>BEIQ01000008.1 GCA_002898275.1 bacterium HR40 | reverse complement strand
CATGGTCTCACACCGGTTCAGGAAGCAGCAGAGCCTCGGCGCGCTGCTGCTCGATGGCCAAAAGAAAACTGTCGACGAAGCGCTCGAGCGCCCAGGACAAGGTGGTGATCTGGCCGTCGAGGCGCAGTTCGCTCACCAAAAGCCGCGCGAGCTCACGGCGATCCTCGGTGGTGAGCTCATCGGGCGCGGATTGGCGCGCGCCCAAGTGGTGGGCCACGTGGAGATCGGCGAGTGGGCGCCAGGGCTCGACGAGGTCGTCGGCAAGGTTGAAGGGGTTGTCGACGCTGTCGTGCCAGATGCCCAGGGCTGGATGGAAACCCTGAGCCACGAGGGCTCGTGCGAGCCCGGCCCGCAGCAGGGCATAGGCGTAGTTGAGCATGGCGTTGCATAGGTCGCCCTCCCGCGGTCGACGGCGGAAGTCGGGGAAGAGGCGAGCGAAATAGTCGCGAGCTGCCCGCGCCTCGATGTTGTCGGGATCGCCCGGGGCGACCCGCTCGGCCATGGCGAAAAGAGCCGAGGCCTCCTTGTGGCCGAAGCGGGCGAGCACCCGGCCCTGGTTCGCCACCTTGCCGGCAATGAGCCGCTGCCACAGCCGTTTCTTGGTCTTGAGGGGAAGGGCGAGCTGCCGGCGAAGGGTGGCGAGCTGGCGGAAATGACCCTGGAGCGGCAGCAGGGCGCCGTTGGGCAGATGGCGCTCGTCGCAGGTGACGAGGAGCACCTTCTCGCGCGCAAAGCGCGCGAGAAGGGCCGAGGAGAGGGAGACCTCGGGGGTGTCGAGGACGACCCCGGCGAGGTCCTCAAAGGCGAGGCGGATCTCCCCCTCGTCGCGCTCGACGAGGCAGCATTGCTGGTTGAGCCGCAGCCGCGCGCGACCGGTCAGGAGCACGGCTCGCCACGCCATGTTCGCACCTCCTGCGCGATGCGGCTCAGCCGGCCGAGCCGGTCCACATGCCATTTCTCGAAGCGCGCGAGCGTCCGGCTGCCGAAGCGCTCGATGGCGCGGCTATCCCAGAGGTGAGGGGGAGTGATGCTAATTCGCACCGTATTGCGATCGAAAGACCGATAGTAACCCTTGAAAGTTTTGCCGTCTCTGGTCTCCGCCTTGATGAAGGACCCGGGATAGAGGGACCAGAGGAAACGATGCTCTGGCCCGATCTCCTCCCATTCGTCTTCCCCCTTACCGCTCCTGACCGCGCGGTTGGGCGGGCTGTCGAGAAGGGCGAGCTGCCAGGCGTAGATGGGGACGATGGAATATTTGCCGTCATGTTCGAACACGTCGATCCGCACCATCGTCTCCTGGTCGGCGTGCGCGACCCCCTCTCCCCGCCGCAACTTGATCCCGGCGGTGGTGCGCCGTTTCAGCCGCACCCGTCGGATCGCCGGACCCTGGCCGATCCGGGGCGGGCTCTGGCGCCAGAAGTGCTGGAGTTTCTCGGCGCGGGACGTCTTGCCGAGATCTTTCTCGGCGCGTTCTGCCCGCTCGAACCATTCCTCGAGCGCTTCCCGCACCCTCCGGCCCCGGGTGTCGTGATCCTTGAGGCGGTCGAGGTCCGCTCGGGTCAGCTCCCATACGTATTTGCGTTCGTACTGGATCTCGGAGTTGTCGGGAAGGCGGGTGAAAGCATAGAGCGTATCGCCGTGCAGCGGACCGCGTCCGCGTCGCGTCTCGCTGCGCGAGACCAGCACCGCCTCGACCGTTCGTTTCACCAGCGTGCGAAAGCGCTCGCGCGCCTCGCTGCTGCTGCCGAGGGGCGTTTCGATCTCCGGCACGAGGCGACCGCGGCCGAGCTCCTCGAGCCTTTGGTGCAAACGGGTGAGGCGGTTGAGCAGGCTCTCGCTGGTGCAGGCCACGACGATGGCATCGAGGGCATGGTCGCGGTCGCCGAGCTCGTTGTTCCGCTTGAGCGAATCGAGACCCCAGGCGCGGCGCACGATGGCGGTGATCTGTCCGGGCCGCGCGAACACGCGCCGTGTGCCGACAGTCGGAAAGCGCTGGCGCAGCGCGCTGGCGAGCACCCGCATGGCATAGCGGGTGTCGTTGAGATGACGCCGCCGGTATTCGGTCTCGCGCTCGGCGAAGCTGCGGGCGAGGAGCTTGCGCTTCTTCTCCTTGTGCATGTGGGGAAAGTCGTGTTGCACCCGCTTCTCGAACGCCTCCCACAAATCGGGCCGGTCCTGGGAGAACCACTCGAAAGGCGTGCGCCGGCGCTTTTGCTGATTGGCCGAGGTCCAACACAGGACCTTGTTGCGGAAACTGTCGTCCCCCGAGCGCGAATAGGGGTAGATGTGGTCCACCTGTACCCGATTGTCGCTGGCGATCAGGGCTTCGACCGGGATGTAGGCGGACTCGTCGGGAAAGGTATAGGGGCAGCGCCCACCCTGTTCCTTCCACAGTTCGAAGCGCAGCAATTCTTCGTCGTTCGGTTGGCGGTTCAACAAGTTCTCGAATTCTTTGGCTCTGTCGTTCCGTTCCTTGGTCCGCTCCTGGATGGCCCTGGCGATGGCGCGGCGGTCGAAGGGGCTCTTGCCGATGTCGCGCGCCATCTCGAGGTGCACGCGATCCGGTTCGCCGAACTCGCGAACGACCACGTCGATCTGCTTGAGGCTCTCGCGCAGGATTTTCTGTACCACCGGATTGCGCACGTCTTCCAGGCGGAGGTCGCCCTCGGCGGTCGCATCCCAGCCCTCGCGCGCGCAGGCTTCGGTATAGGATAGGCCCTCTCGCAGATGCGGGATCAGGCGGCGGCAGGCGGCGGTCGAGATATGGCCGACCCCCTTGAAGCCGCTCACGGTGTCGAGCACCTCGTCACGGGTGAGGGCGGACACCTCCTCGGGGCGAAAGCCGGCCTCCGCCAGGCGCTGGCGGATGGTGGCGATGTCCTCTTCGCGGATGAGGATCTCGGCCGCCCGGTCCAGCTGCTCGGGCGCCTGGTCGAGGAGTTGGAAGAAGCGTTGGCTGCCGAGGGCCTCGGCCAGCAGATGGGAACCCTCGCAGCTCGCGAAGGTCTTGTCTTCGGGATTTTCCGGACTCTTGCGCGCAGGATTCTTGCGCGAGGAGACGAGGCCGGCGAACCGGACATCCTGCGCCAGACCCAGTCGCTTGCGCAATTGGGCGTAGGTGACGTGCTTGCGGGTGGCGAACAGGCTTTCCGCCTGGCGCCGTTCCTCCGCGCCGAGCGGCCGCTCGCGGGAGCCGCTTTCCACCAGCCGCAAGTGAGCAAGGCTTTGCAGGAAGCGGAAGAGCTCGAAGGAGGGCGCCTGTTTGGGGGCGCGCTTCTCTTCCGGCAGAAAGCGGCAGCGGCCGACGAGCTCCGCGATCCCCTGCAGCGGCCGCTGGCTGAAGGCGGTATGTCGATACTGGCGCTCGAAGTCGGGCGAAGTCGCGGGATTGCCGAAGCGGCGCTGGACCTCGAACAGTCTTTGGGCTTCCCGCTCCACCTCGTCGCGCAACGGCGTGCGATCGACGCCAAAAGCTCGCGCGCGGCTTTGCCGCTCCACCTCGTCGCGCGACGGCGGGGTCGGCTCGGACCGTCCGACGCGATTGCGGTAGCAGCCTTCCGCCGCCGCTATTCGCATCACCCGCTGGGCGTAGGTGAGGGACTCGTCCGGCTCCGACGCCGGCGTCGCGGCGAGGCGGCTCTCGGCCCCCCTGTTGCGGTCGCGCTTGCTGGTCGCGCGGAAGCCGCGGTGGCGGGCGATGTGGATGAGCACCCGTGCCCACTCCGCCGGTGCGAGGAGACGGCTGAGGCCCTCCACCCGCAGCCGCCAGACGAGGTCGTGCGGCGAGCCGGGAGGCAGGGGCCCGGGATCGGCGGGGAGCCCCTGCTCCCTCAGGAGCCGGCGGATCTGCCGCATGCGCAGACGGCGGCGGGCGATCACCCGCCTCTGGCCGCGCTTCTGGCGGCGTTGCTTGTTCTTGAGCTCGCGGGTGTCGGGTTCCTCGGGTACCTGGAACCCCCGCACTCCGCAGCCGAGGATGGCGAACTCCCCCGCGATCTCGCCGGTTTCGGGGTCGATCTCGGGCAGTTCCACGACCGCCCAGCCGCAGGAGCCAATGCCGATGTCGAGTCCGAGCACGCGAGCCATGACGGCACCTCCGAAAATGCCTTGCCAAAGGGGCAGCCCGATCCTATAACAGCGCCGCTTAGCACAGGGAAGGCCGTGGCGGTTCCACGGCAAGGATAGGCAACTATCCGTAGGGTTACCCCCTCCCCTTCGGCTTCGCTGGAGGGGAGGGGGGATCTCCTCGCGGGCGTTCTGTTTTTTCCCGGTCGATCGAAGGGGCTCGTGGGTGGTCGTCGCTGCGCGAGGCGATGGCGCTTCGTCGCTTTTCCGCGGCCTGCGCTCGTGCTAGCGGCGGCTTCGGAAAGAGGGCCGGAGAGCGACCGGCCGCCAGCCACTGGGTCGGGGTCATGGCCGCCATCGCGCGCGAGAGCCTAGAGGTCGATGTCGTCATCGTCGGGGCCGGTCCTGCCGGTCTCACCGCTGCCATTCGCCTCAAGCAGCTCGCCGATGCCGCCGGTCGCGAGCTGGCGATCGTGGTCCTCGAGAAGGGCTCGGAAGTGGGCGCCCATATCCTTTCCGGTGCGGTGCTCGAGCCGCGCGCGCTGGGCGAGCTCTTTCCCGACTGGCGCGAGCGCGGTGCTCCGCTCGCCACGCCGGCGCGGGAGGATCGCTTCCTTTTGCTCACCGAAAAGCGGGCCTTTCGCCTGCCGACGCCGCCGCAGATGCGCAACGAGGGCAATTATATCGTGAGCCTGTCCAACCTCTGCCGCTGGCTCGGCGAGCAGGCGACGGCGATGGGCATCGATGTGTTCCCCGGCTTTCCCGCCGCCGATGTGCTCTATGACGAGGACGGACGGGTGTGCGGGGTGGTGACCAAGGACATGGGGGTGCGGCGCGACGGCACGCCGGGTCCGAACTTCCAGCCCGGTATGGAGCTCCGGGCGCGGCTCACGCTGTTCGCCGAGGGCTGCCGCGGCCATCTGACGAAGCGCTTGACGGAACGCTTCCGCTTGCGCGACGGGATCGGGCCGCAGACCTATGCGATCGGCATCAAGGAGCTGTGGGAGATCGACCCGGCCAAGCACGAGCCGGGCAAGATCGTCCACACGGTGGGCTGGCCCCTCGACTGGCGGACCTATGGCGGCTCGTTCCTCTATCACTGGGGCGACAACTTTCTCGCCTATGGCTTCGTGATCGGGCTCGACTACCGCAATCCCCATCTCTCGCCCTTCGAGGAGATGCAGCGGTTCAAGCGGCATCCGGCCATCCGCCCCCTGTTCGAGGGTGGCCGGCGCATCGGCTATGGCGCCCGGGCCCTGGTCGAGGGAGGGTTCCAGGCGATCCCCAAGCTCGTCTTTCCGGGCGGGGCGCTCATCGGCGACTGCGCTGGCTTCCTCAATGTGCCGAAGATCAAGGGCACCCACACGGCGATGAAGTCGGCCATGGTGGCGGCGGAATGCGCCTTCGAGGCGCTCGCGGCCGGTGCCGATCGGCCCCTCCTGGAGAGCTATCCCGAGCGGTTGCGCCAGAGTTGGCTGTGGGACGAGCTCTACCGCGCTCGCAACGTTCGCCCCTCCTTCCGCTTCGGCCTCTGGGGCGGTCTCCTCTATTCCGGCATCGATACCTATGTGCTGCGCGGTCGGGCGCCGTGGACGTTCCGCCACCATGCCGACCACGAGTGTCTCGTGGAGGCCGCCAAGGCGCCGAAGATCGATTATCCCAAGCCGGACGGCCGGATCACCTTCGACCGATTGAGCTCGGTCTATCTGGCGAACGTCAATCACGAGGAAGATCAGCCCTGCCATCTGCAGCTGCGCGATCCCGAAGTGCCCGTCCGCATCAACTTGGCGAAATACGACGGGCCCGAACAGCGTTACTGTCCGGCGGCGGTGTACGAGTTCGTCGACGACGGAAAAGGGGGGAAGCGGCTACAGATCAATTTCCAGAATTGCGTGCACTGCAAGACCTGCGACATCAAGGATCCGACCCAGAACATCGACTGGGTGGCGCCGGAAGGCGGTGGCGGTCCGAACTACGCCAACATGTAGGAACCTCCGGCGGCTCGCCGTGCAGCCGCGGAGCGCCCGTCCATGAGCGACGGCCAGACCACGGCCCTCCTCGTGTTCGCCGCCGTCTATCTCGGCATGGCGCTCGGCCGCGTGCCCGGCCTGGCCATCGATCGCACCGGCATCGCTCTGCTCGGGGCCATCGTGCTGCACCTCGCGGGTGTGGTGGACGGCCCGCGGGTGCTGGCGGCGATCGACTTCCCGACGCTCGTCGTGCTGTTCGGTCTCATGATTCTTTCCGCCCAGTATGCCGCCTGCGATTTCTACGCCTGGTGTTCGGCGCGCATCGCCGCCGCGCGGCTGTCGCCGAGGGCGCTCCTCGCCCTCACGGTGGCGACCTCGGGCATCCTCTCGGCGGTCCTCGCCAACGACGTCGTGGTGTTCGCCATGACGCCGATGCTCTGCCGCGGTCTGCTCGCCCGCGGCCTCGACCCGCGGCCGTTCGTGATCGCGCTCGCCGCTGCCGCCAATGCCGGTTCCGCCGCGACCGCCATCGGCAATCCCCAGAACATCCTGATCGCCCAGTCCGGAAACCTCGATTTCTTCCATTTCCTCGCGATCTGCGGTCCGCCGGCGGCGATGGCGCTGGTCGCCGTCTACCTCGTCATCGCCTGGCTCGAACGGCGGAGCCTGGGGCGGGCGGTTATCGCGCCGCCGCCATCCGAGCTCCCCGCGGTCGACCGCTCCGGGCTGGTGAAGGCCGCGGTCGCCACCCTTTTGCTGCTGGCGCTCTTCGCGAGCCCGCTGCCGCAGGTGGAAGGGGTGCTGGCGGTGGCCGGTGGGCTATTGGTGAGCCGCAGGCTCGCCACCCGCCGCATGCTTGGCATGGTCGACTGGCACCTGCTCCTGCTGTTTGCCGCGCTGTTCACCGTCACCGACGCCTTTGCCGCCACCGGGCTTGCCAGCCGTCTGCTGGCCACGCTGTTCGAGGCCGGCCTCCTGTTCGATCGCCTGCGGTTGCTCGTGCCGCTCTCCCTCCTCGGCTCCAACACGATCGGCAATGTGCCGCTCGTCGTGCTCCTTTTGGACCTCGCGGGGGGACTCTCGGCCGATGTGCTGTTGGCCTTGGCCCTGCTCACGACCCTCGCGGGCAACCTCCTGCTCACCGGCAGCCTCGCCAACATCATCGCGGTGGAGCGGGCAGCCCAGGAAGGAGTCGCGATCGGTTTTCTCGCTCACGCCCGACTGGGGGTTCCCATCACGCTCGCGTCCATGGCCTTCGCGGCGCTCTGGCTCGCCGCGTTCGGGCTCGTCGCTCCCTGACGCCGGGCCTTGCGGCGGGCGTCGCCCGGACTAGAGTGCGCGCGGACTTCGGCATCCGGGCTCACCGGGGGAGGAGCATCGTGGCCAAATTCGGCATCGGGCAGCCGGTCAGACGGGTCGAGGACCAGCGGTTCGTGCGCGGCCGCGGCCGCTATACCGACGACATCGCGTATCCGGGCCAGGCCTTTCTCGTGGTGGTGCGCTCGCCCCATGCCCACGCTCGGATCCGCCGCATCGACACGCGAGCGGCGCAGCAGGCGGAAGGTGTCCTGATGGTGGCCACCGCCGCCGAGTTCGATCCCGCCGGGCGGGCCAGGATCCCTTGCCTCATCCCGCTCCGCAATCGCGACGGGAGCAGCCGGGCCGAGGCACCCCATCCGATGCTGGCGCGCGGCAAGGTGCGCTATGTCGGCGAGCCGGTCGCTTTCGTGGTGGCGGAGACGCGAGCGCTGGCCCGCGAGGCCGCGGAACTCGTCGAGGTCGATTACGAGGAACTCGAGGCGGTGGTCGATACCGCGACCGCCGCAGGCAGCAGCCCGGCCCTGCACGAGGGAGCGCCGGGGAACATCGCCTTCGATTGGGAATATGGCGATGGTTCGGCGATCGAGCAGGCCTTCGCCCGAGCGAAAAAGGTGGTGCGGCTCGAGCTCGTCAACAATCGGGTGGTGGTCAATGCCATGGAGCCGCGCGCCTGTGTGGCTGCCCTCGACGGGGACCGTCTCGTGGTGCACTGTCCCACCCAGGGCGGTTGGATGCACCGCGACGTGATCGCCGAGACCCTCGGCTTGCCGGCGGAGAAGGTGCGGGTTCTCACGCCCGATGTAGGCGGCGGCTTCGGCATGAAGGCCTTCGTGTACCCGGAGTACGTCTTCTGCGCCTTCGCCGCGCTGAAGCTGGGTCGGCCGGTCAAATGGACAGCCGAACGCAGCGAGAGCTTCGTCTCCGACACCCAGGGCCGCGACCATGTCACAGTGGCCGAGATGGCGTTCGACGGGGAGGGCCGCATCCTCGGCTACCGAGTCCACGTCACCGCCAACATGGGTGCCTATCTCTATACCTACGCGCCCTATATCCCCACCCTCGCGGCCATCAAAGTGCTGCCCGGCGTCTACGACGTCGAGCGCGTCCACTACCGGGTAACCGGAGTGTTCACCAATACGGTGCCAGTCGATGCCTATCGCGGTGCCGGACGACCCGAGAGCATCTACTGCATCGAGCGGATGATGGATGTCGCTGCGGGCGAGCTCGGCATCGACCGGGTGGAATTGCGGCGGCGCAATTTCATCCCGCCGCAGCGCATGCCGTTCACCACTGCGGTCGGCGAGACCTACGATTCGGGCGAGTTCGAGCGGGTCATGGACAGGGCGCTCGAGCGCGCCGACTGGAAGGGATTTCGGGCGCGACGCGAGGAAGCGGCGAAGCGCGGCCGGCTCCGGGGGATCGGCCTCTGCTATTACATCGAGTCGACCATGGGGGATCCGAGCGAGCGGGCGAAGATCGTGTTCGAGGAGGATGACAGGGTCGCCGTCTACGTCGGCACCCAGTCCAACGGTCAGGGGCACGAGACGGCCTTCGCCCAGGTGTTGCACGAACGGCTCGGAGTTCCCTTCGAACGCATCCGCATCGTCCAGGGCGATACCGACGCCTTGCCGTCGGGCGGTGGCACCGGCGGCTCGCGCTCCCTCACCGCCGAAGGGGTGGCGATCCTCGATGCCTCGGACAAAGTGATCGAGAAGGGGCGGGCCTTTGCCGCCTTGCACTTCGAGGCGGCGGTGGCCGACATTCAGTTCGCCGACGGCACATTTCGGGTGGCCGGTACGGATCGGGCCATCGGCATTCTCGACCTCGCACGGTTCGCCCGCAACCTGCCCAATCCGCCGCCCGGACTCGAGGGCGGGCTCGACACGGAGACGGAGATTCGGCTCTCCGCTTGGACCTTCCCCAACGGCTGCCACATCGCCGAGGTCGAGGTGGATCCGGCCACCGGCGCGGTCGAGGTGGTGCGCTATACCGTGGTCGACGACTTCGGCGTGGTGCTGAACCCGCTTCTGGTCGCCGGCCAGGTGCACGGCGGTGTGGTGCAAGGCATTGGCCAGGCGCTCCTCGAGCGCACGGTCTACGACCGAGGTGGTCAGCTCCTGACCGGTTCGTATTCGGATTATGGCTTGCCGCGGGCGGACAATGTGCCGTTCTTCGATTTCTCCACGGTCGAAGTGCCCTGCCGCAACAATCCGCTCGGGGTGAAGGGCTGCGGCGAGGCAGGTTCGGTCGGCGCCTGTGCCGCGGTGATGAATGCCCTGGTCGACGCGCTGCGGGACTACGGTATCCGGCACATCGACATGCCGGCCACGCCCGAGCTCGTGTGGTCGGTCCTCGCCGGAGCCCGCGAGGCTGCCTGACCGCTCGTACGCAAAGGGCCCGCGGAGCCGCGCGCCGCGGGCCCCGCATCCTAGACGCCCAAACGCTGGCGCTGTTTGCCGGTGAGGTGCTCGGCGAAGGCGCGCTGCACGCTTTCCCGCGGCGAGCGCATCGGCGTCCCGGTCTCCCACCAGGCGCCGTTGCCCTCGGTCCAGTCGCGGGGATGGGTCTCGATGTGGATCACGGTCGTGCGGTCGGCGGCAAGGGCTCGGCGAAAGGCATCCTCGAACTCGCCGATGCCGCGGGCGCGAATGCCGATCGCCCCCATGGCTTCGGCGTGTTTGGCGAAATCGACGCGCACGAGCTCCCGGATCCGGCAGTCTTCCAGCTGGTTGTTGAAACCGGGAATGCCTTTCGCCCGCTGCAGCCGGTCGATCACGGCAAAGCCGCCGTTGTCGCAGACGACGACGATGAGTTTGTGGCCGGAGAGCACCGAGCTGTAGATGTCCGAGTTCATCATGAGGTAGCTGCCGTCGCCGACCATCGCCACCACCTCCCGCGAGGGATCGGCCATCTTCGCTCCCCAGGCGCCGGAGATCTCGTAGCCCATGCAGGAATAGCCGAACTCGCAGTCGAAGCTGTCGGGGGCCTTGGCTCGCCAGTTCATGCACAATTCGCCCGGGAGCCCGCCTGCGGCGGTGAGGACGAGGTCGCGCTCCGACACCAGTCGGTTGACAGCTCCCACCACCTGGGCATAGGTCGGAAGCTCGGCATTGGTCGGCCGCGTGCGCTCCTCGACGAAGGCGTTCCAGGCCGCGTATTCGCGAGCGGCTCGCTCCCGCCAGCCGTCGGGCGCCCGCCAGGCGCCGAGGGCTGCGGAGAGTTCGCGCAGACTGACGAGGGCATCGCCCACCACCGGCTGGGCTCTGTGCTTGCAGGCGTCGAAACGGGCGGCGTTGATGGCGATGAAGCGGGAATCCGGCGCGAACAGCGTCCAGGAGGCGGTGGTGAAATCCTGCAGCCGGGTCCCCACCGCCACCACCACGTCCGCTTCGGCGGCGAGGCGATTGGCGGAGACCGCGCCGAGGATGCCGATGGGGCCGACATTGAGCGGATGGTCGTGGGCGAGGACCGCCCGCCCGGCGATGGTTTCGGCGACCGGGATGTTGTGTCGGCTGGCGAAGGCGGAGAGCTCCGCCTCGGCTTCCGAATAGCGCACGCCGCCACCCGCGATCACGAGCGGCCGTGCGGCCATGCGAAGGAGTTCGGCCGCCTGCCTGAGCTCGCCGAGATCGGGACGCGGTCGACGCGGATCGTGCACCACGGGCTCGAAGAAACGCGCCGGGTAGGCGAAGACCTCGGCCTGGGCGTCCTGGCAGAGAGCGATGAAGGCGGGTCCGCAGTCGGCCGGATCGAGCATGGTGGCGACCGCCTGCGGCAGCGATTGGAGAATCTGTTCGGGGCGGGTGATCCGATCCCAAAAGCGGGTGACGGCGCGGAAGGCGTCGTTGACCGACATCGTCGGATCGCCGAAATGCTCGACCTGCTGGAGCACCGGATCCGGCGCCCGGCTGGCGAAATAGTCACCGGAGAGGAGCAGCACCGGGAGGCGGTTGGTGTGGGCGACTGCCGCCGCCGTCACCATGTTGGTGGCTCCTGGCCCGATCGAACTGGTCGCCACCATGATCTGGCGGCGCTTCTTCGCCTTGGCGAAGGCGATGGCAGCGAGCGCCATGCCCTGTTCGTTCTGTCCGCGCCAGGTGGGAAGCTCGTCTTTGACCGCTTCCAGCGCCTCGGACAGACAGGTGACATTGCCGTGGCCGAAGATCGCGAACACGCCGGGAAACAGCGGCACCTCGCGGCCGTCGATGCGCGTCCGTTGGGCCATGAGAAAGCGGACGAGCGCCTGGGCCATAGTGAGCTCGATGGTCTGCATGCCTCCTCCGCCGGTCGTCTCGTTCACCGTTTCCTCCTAGCGCGAGCGCCCGCCCGCCGAAAGCCGGCGTCATCTCGCTTCCTCGCCCGTGGCGTTGACAGGCGCCATCGGGCTCACTACATGGGCGCGGCATCGACGGGCTCTGGCTCCGTCCCTTCCATCCGAAGCGCGTGCCGGCGGTGCGGCAGGGGGCCGCTCGCAGGCTCCGCGCACGCATGCGGAAAGACGCGGCATGAAGACCTATTCGGCCAAGCCTCGCGAGATCGAGCGCGGCTGGTACGTGATCGACGCCGACGGTCTGGTGCTCGGCCGCCTCGCGGCCTTTGTCGCCGACCGTCTGCGCGGCAAGCACAAGCCCATCTGGACGCCACATCTCGACTGCGGCGATCATATCGTGATCGTCAATGCCGAGAAGGTGGTGCTCACCGGCCGCAAGTTGGAGCAGAAGGTCTACTACCGGCACACGGGTTACCCGGGCGGCCTCAAGGAAGAGCGGGCCGAGAAGATCCTCAAGGGCCGGTTCCCCGAACGGGTGATCCAGAAGGCGGTCGAGCGCATGATCAGCAAGGGGCCGTTGCGCCAGCAGGTGCTGCGCAAGCTTCACGTGTACAAGGGTCCGCACCACCCCCACGCGGCGCAGAAGCCGGAGCCCATCGACCTCGGTGCGCTCAATCGCAAGAACCGGGCAGTGGAGGCCTCGCATGGCTGAGGTGCAGACGGCCGGCCTCGAGACCTTGGCCAAGCTGCGGCCGGCGATCCGTCCCGAGCCGGAGATCGAGGAGCCGAAGGCGAAGCTCGATCCCCTCGGACGGGCCTATGCCACGGGTGGTCGGAAGAACGCGGTGGCGCGGGTCTGGGTGAAGCTCGGGACCGGCAAGTTCATCGTCAATGGCCGGGAGATGACGAAGTATTTCGCCCGGCCGGTATTGCAGATGATCGTCAACCAGCCGTTCGTGGCGATCAATCGCCTCGGCGAGTTCGACGTGTACTGCACGGTCAAAGGTGGCGGCCTTTCCGGCCAGGCGGGTGCGGTGCGCCACGGGATCAGCCGGGCGCTCGTGAATTTCGATCCGGCGCTCCGCCCGGTCCTCAAGGCCGGCGGCTTTTTGACCCGTGACGCGCGGGTGGTCGAGCGGAAGAAATACGGCCGGCGGAAAGCGCGGCGGAGCTTCCAGTTCAGCAAGCGCTGAAGGCGGGTCGCTGCGGTGGGCGGGCCGGCCGCAGCCCGCCCGGATTCGCCACAGCTGGGTTTCGCCGCGCCTGCGACGGGCTGGGGCGGGACCGGGCCGTGCGGACCCGGTGCCCGGCGTCGGGGAAGGCGGCCATGCTTGTCGTCTTCGGTTCGATCAACGCCGATCTCGTTTTCCCGGTGGAGCATCTGCCCGCCGCTGGCGAGACCGTGCTCTGTCCGCGTTTCCTGTTCCGGCATGGTGGTAAGGGCGCCAACCAGGCGACGGCGGCGGCGCGAGCCGGAGCGAAGGTGCTGTTTGCGGGCTGCATCGGTCGCGATCCTTGGGGTGCCGTTCTGCGCGCCGGGCTCGTCGAGGCAGGGGTCGACACCAGCCTGTTGCGAGAGAGCGATCAGCCGAGCGGCACGGCGGTGGTGATGGTGGCAGCGAGCGGCGAGAATGCCATCGTGGTGGCGGCTGGCGCCAATGGCGAGGCGACAGCGGCGCAGGTTCCCGATGGCCTGCTCGGTCGCGAGACCACCGTCCTGTGTCAGAACGAGGTGCCGCTTCGCGAGAGCACGGCCCTGCTCGCCCGGGCCCGGGCGCGCGGAGCGCGCTGCCTTTGGAATCTCGCGCCCGCCACTCAGCTCCGTTCGGAGCTGCTCGCCGAGATCGACGCCCTCCTCGTCAACGCCGCCGAACTCCACACCGTTGCCGGCGATCGCTCCGGCGAAGCGGCCGAGCGAGCCATGGCCCTTCACCGCCAGTACGGCTGCGCGGTGGTGGTGACTCTCGGGGCCGAGGGTGCTCTTCTCGCCGCGCGCGGGCGGCTGTTGCACCAGCCAGCGCTCGCCGTCGACGTCGTCGACACGACGGGTGCCGGCGACGCCTTTGCCGGTGTCTTCGCGGCCGCGCTCGACCGTGGGACGTCATGGGAAGCGGCACTCGCCGAGGCGGCGGTGGCCGGGGCGCTCGCTTGCACGGCCGTGGGTGCGCGCAGTGGCCAGCCCGATCGCGCCGCCATCCTCGCTCGCCTTTCCCACCTGCCCGCAGCCCGCATCCTCGAGGGATGAGGCAAGGCGCTGGCGAGGCTTGGCCGGGGTGGCCGGAGGGTTCCACCTGCGACACGACGTCCCAAGGCGGCGATCGCCAGGTGGCGTGACGCTACCCTCGCGATGCCATCGGTCGACGCTGGACCGGCGCTTGCGTCGGACGTGCGGTCGCGTGCTATAAGACGGGCGCGGTGAGGGAGGGCACGGGTCGAGCACGCCCCAGGAGGCGCTGCCCCCGCTTCCCGGCCGCGTCACGGGGAGCCGGGTGGGACGAAATGAGATTTCCCGACGTCCGCGAACTCGATACGTTTCCGAAGCTGCTCCTGCACAATGCGGCCAACTGGCCGGACGACGTGGCGATGCGGGAGAAGGAGTTCGGGATCTGGAACGAGTTCACTTGGCGCGACTACCGCGACCGCGTGCGGGAGATCGCCTACGGACTGGCCGCGCTCGGCTTGGGGCGCGGCGAGGTGGTGGCCCTCATCGGCCGCAATCGACCGAACTGGGTATGGAGCGAGCTCGCCGCCCACAGCCTCGGCGCCATGACGGTCGGCATCTACGAGGATGTGCTCGGGCCCGAGGCCGGCTATCTGCTGAACGCATCCGGGGCAGCGATCGTCGTCGCCGAGGACGAGGAGCAGGTCGACAAGCTGCTCGAGCTGCGCGACGGCATTCCAAGCGTACGCTGGATCGTCTACCACGACGATCGCGGCATGCGGAAATACGCCGATCCGCGGCTCGTGAGCTGGCCGCGCCTGGTGGCGCTCGGCGGCGAGGTGCGCGAGAAGCGGCCGAAGCTGTTCGAGGAGGAGATCGCCCGCGGCCGGGGCGAGGACGTCGCCATCCTTTGCACCACTTCCGGCACCACTGCCCATCCCAAGCTCGCCATGTTGCAGCATGGCGCCTTCCTGCGCCACATGCTGGCCTATTTGGAGGTCGAGCCGCGCGGACCGGCGGACGAATATGTCAGCATCCTGCCGCTGCCCTGGATCATGGAGCAGGTCTATGCGGTGGCGATGCCGCTGCTCTGCCGCATCCGTGTCAATTTCCCGGAAAGCCGCGAGACGGCGATGCAGGACCTGCGGGAGATCGGGCCGACCCATATCTTGCTCGCGCCGCGGGTGTGGGAACAGATCGCGGCCGACGTCCGCTCGCGGGTGATGGATGCCAACCGGCTGAACCAGTGGATCTTCGAGCGCGCCTACGAACTGGGCTACCGCGCGCTCGACCGCGGCAGCCATTCCCGTTTGGCGGAAATGCTGCTGTTCGGGGCGCTGAGGGATCGGCTCGGCTTCTCCCGGCTCAAGGCGGCGGCGACCGGCGGCTCGGCCCTGGGCCCGGATACCTTCCGCTTCTTCCTCGCCATGGGCGTACCGCTGCGGCAACTCTATGGCCAGACCGAACTGTGCGGAGCCTACACCATCCAGCGCCCCGGCGAGATCGACTTCGACAGCTCCGGCACGCCGTTCCCCGGCTGCGAGGTCCGCATCGCCGACCCCGACGAGAACGGAGTGGGCGAGATCCAGGCGAAGACTCCCGGTATGTTCAAAGGATATTACCGCAACGATCAAGCCACGCGCGAGAGCCTGACCGCCGACGGCTTCATGCGGACCGGAGATGCGGGCTATTTGGACGCCAAGGGACGTCTCGTGGTGATCGACCGGCTCAAGGATCTCGCTGTCACCGCCAGGGGAGCCCGCTTCAGCCCGCAGTTCATCGAGAACAAGCTGAAATTCTCGCCCTACATCGGCGAGGCGGTGGTTTTGGGCAATCGACGGCCCTGGCTGGCGGCGATCCTCTGCATCCGGTGGTCGATGGTGGCGAAGTGGGCGGAGAACCGCCGTATCGCCTTCACCAACTACCAGAACCTCTCCGCCAATCCGCAAGTGTACGACTTGCTGGCGGAGGAGGTGGAGAAGGTCAACGCCAGCCTTCCCGAGGCCCATCGCATTCGCCGCTTCGTGCTGTTGCACAAGGAGCTGGATCCGGACGACGGCGAGGTGACGCGGACCCGGAAAGTGCGTCGCAACGTGATCGAGGAACGCTACGCGCCGGTCATCGAGGCCATCTATAGCGGGCGCGAGCGCGTCTTCTTCGAGGGCGAGGTGACGTTCGAGGACGGCCGCCGTGGCCGGGTGGCGGCCGAGCTCGCGATCCGGGACACTGCTGCCCACCACGCGACCCTCGAGAGGGCAGCGTGACGACGGCCGCGACGGACCTCCGCCTCGACAGTCGGCAGGCGGCCACCGGCCGCCGGCAGCGACGGATCGGCGGCGTTCTGCTCGCGGTCGAGAACGTCTCGCTGCGGTTCGGCGGCGTGCAGGCGCTCTCGGGGGTGAGCTTCGACGTTCGCCAAGGCGAGATCCGCGCCATCATCGGCCCGAATGGCGCGGGCAAGTCGTCGATGCTCAATGTCATCAACGGCTTTTACCAGCCCCAAGAAGGTTCCTTCGTCTGGAAAGGCGAGCGGCTCGCGCGCATGCGGCCCCACCTCGCGGCCACCCTGGGCATCGCCCGCACCTTCCAGAACATCGCCTTGTTCAAGGGCATGACCACCCTCGATAACATCATGACCGGCCGCATCCTCAAGATGAGGGCCAGCTTCCTCGAGCAGGCCTTGTGGTGGGGTCGGGCGCGACGCGAGGAACTCGCGCACCGCGCCTTCGTCGAGAGGATCATCGACTTCCTCGAGATCCAGCACATCCGCCACACGCCGGTGGGCAAATTGCCTTACGGATTGCAAAAGCGAGTCGAGCTCGCCCGGGCACTGGCCATGGAGCCGGAACTCCTGCTCCTCGACGAACCGATGGCCGGCATGAACCTCGAGGAAAAAGAGGACATGTGCCGATTCATCCTCGACGTGAACGAAGAGTTCGGCACCACGGTCGTCCTCATCGAACACGACATGGGCGTGGTGATGGACATTTCCGACCGAGTCGTAGTTCTGGACTACGGCAAACTCCTTGCCGATGGCACGCCGGACGAGGTGCGCAACGATCCGCGCGTCATCGAGGCCTATCTCGGCTTGGTGCACGACTGAGCGGACAGCGGGACGCATGGAGACCCTCGAGCACATCCTCCTCCAACCGTTCCGGTCGATCGCCGAGACGCCGATGTTCTTTCTGGAAGTGCTCATCGGCGGGCTGATGTCGGGTGTCATGTACGCTCTCGTGGCCCTCGGTTTCGTCCTGATCTTCAAGGCCTCGGGGGTGTTCAACTTCGCCCAGGGAGCGATGGTGCTGTTCGCCGCGCTGTTCTTCGTGGGCTTTCTCGAGCTTGGCTGGCCGGTCTGGCTCGCCGTCGCCGGCAGCGTCGTCGTCATGGTGGCGCTCGCCTTCGCCATCGAGCGGGTGGTGCTGCGGCCCCTCGTCAATCAGCCACCGATCATCCTGTTCATGGCGACGATCGGCATCACCTTCTTCCTCGACGGCTTCGGCCAGACCATCTGGGGTAGCGATGTCCGCCGGCTCGATGTCGGCATCCCGACGACCCCGCTCATCGTGGGCGACCTCTACATCAATCAATTCGACCTGTTCGCTGCGGTGATCTGCGGGCTGCTCGTGACGGTCCTCGCCCTTTTCTTCCAATTCACGCCGACCGGCCGGGCGCTGCGGGCGGTGGCCGACGATCATCAGGCGGCGATGAGCGTCGGCATTCCCCTCAACGTCATCTGGACCATCGTCTGGTCGGTCGCCGGCCTCGTCGGCTTGGTCGCCGGCGTGATGTGGGGAAGCAAACTCGGAGTCCAGTTCAATCTGTCGCTCATCGCCCTCAAGGCGCTGCCGGTGCTGATCCTCGGCGGTTTCACGTCGGTGCCCGGAGCGATCGTCGGTGGCCTGCTCGTGGGTGCGGGCGAAAAGGTGGCCGAGGTCTTCTGGGGACCGCTGGTGGGAGGAGCGGTCGAGGACTGGTTCGCCTATGTGCTGGCCCTCCTGTTCCTGCTCGTGCGGCCGCAGGGCTTGTTCGGCGAACGGATCATCGAGCGAGTGTGAGGCGGCCGTGATCTATCGCGAGACCGGGCAGTTCAAGGCCAGTTACGCCGCCGACCAGGCGATCTTCCGGCTGGTCGAGGACAGGATCGGCATGGGGGCGATCCTGTTCCTCGCCTTCGTGGTCATGCCGCTTGTCGGCAGCCAGTACTGGCTCGAGACGATCATGCTGCCGTTCCTCATCTATTCGCTGGCAGCGATCGGTCTCAACCTGCTCACGGGATATGCGGGCCAGTTGTCCCTCGGTACCGGCGGCTTCATGGCCTGCGGCGCGTTCTCGGCCTACAAACTCGCCACTGCCTTTCCCGACCTGCACGTGCTGCTGGTGCTGGTTCTCGCGGGCTCGATCACGGCCGCCGTGGGCATCCTGTTCGGTCTGCCGAGTCTGCGCATCAAGGGCTTCTATCTGGCCGTGGCCACTCTCGCGGCGCAGTTCTTCCTGCTGTGGCTGTTCAACCGGGTGCCGTGGTTCACCAACTACAGCTCGTCCGGAGTGATCAGCGCGCCGCCCTTGGCTATCTTCGGCGATATTTGGGTGACCGGTTTCGAGGCGACTCCGGTCGCCAAGTATCTTTTCACCCTGAGCCTGGTGTCGATCCTGGCGCTCGCTGCCAAGAACATGACCCGGCTCAAAATCGGGCGAGCCTGGATGGCCATCCGGGACATGGACATCGCCGCCGAGATCATCGGCATCCGGCCGATGACGACGAAGCTTTCCGCCTTCGCCATCAGCTCCTTCTATTGCGGCATCGCCGGAGCGCTCTGGGCGTTTGTGTACACCGGGGCGGTCGAGGCCCTGGCGTTCGAGATCAACGTCAGCTTCCGGGTGCTGTTCATGATCATCATCGGGGGTCTCGGCACGATTTGCGGGTCCTTCATGGGCGCCGCCTTCATCGTGCTGCTGCCGATCTTCCTCAACAACACGCTCTTGGCTCTGGGCCTCGCCGAGGCGGTGGCCCTCGCCTCGCACCTCGAGGCCATGATCATGGGGGCGCTCATCATTTTCTTCCTGATCGTCGAGCCGCACGGTCTCGCGCGGCTATGGCAGATCCTCAAGGAAAAATTGCGCAGATGGCCGTTCCCCTATTGAGGTCGGGCGTGTAGAGATGTCCCGCGGCGTCGAACCAAACGGGAGGGTAGGAGTATGACGTGGAAGTCGTTGAGCCTGGGGCTCGCGGCGGGAGCAATGGTGCTCGCCGCCCTGCCGGAGCTGTCGGCAGCTCAAGAGAAGGTCCAGTTCATTCCTTCTCTGGTCTACCGCACTGGACCCTATGGACCGAACGGCGAACCCTTCGCCAACGGGGTGGCCGATTATTACAATCTGGTCAACGAGCGCGACGGCGGCATCAACGGCGTGCGCATCATGTTCGAGGAGTGCGACACCCAGTACAATAACGACAAGGGTGTCGAATGCTACGAGCGGTTGAAGAACAAGGGACCGACTGGCGCCGCCATCTTCAGTCCGCTGTCGACGGGCATCACCTATGCCTTGATCGAGCGAGCCCTGGCCGACAAGATCCCGATCTTCTCCATGGGCTATGGTCGTACCGATGCCGCCTACGGCCGCGTGTTCCCGCACGTCTTCACCGTGCCGGCCAGCTATTGGTCGCAGGCGACCTCGATCATCCAGTATATCGGCGCCCAGGAAGGCGGCATGGACAAGCTCAAGGGCAAGAAGATCGCCCTCGTCTACCACGATTCCGCCTACGGCAAGGAGCCGATCACGACCTTGCAGAAACTCAAGGACATGTTCGGCTACGAGTTGAGCCTGTTCGCCGTCGCCCATCCTGGCCTCGAGCAGAAAGCGACGTGGCTCGAGATCGGTCGGCGACTGCGTCCGAACTGGGTGGTGATGTGGGGATGGGGAGTGATGAACTCGACGGCGATCAAGGAAGCCGCCGCCGTCGGCTACCCCATGGAGCGGTTCATCGGCAATTGGTGGTCGGGCTCCGAGAACGACGTGAAGCCCGCAGGCGACGCGGCGATCGGCTACAAGAGCGCCAACTTCCACGGTGCCGGTGCGGACTGGCCGGTGCATCGCGACATCTTCACCTATCTCTACGACAAGGGCAAGGGTGCTGGCCAGCGCGACCGGGTCGGCGAGGTCCTCTACAACCGCGGTATCGCCAATGCCGTCATCGTGACGGAAGCCATCCGCACCGCCCAAGCGATGTACGGGGCGCGCCCGCTCACCGGCTGGGAGGTCCGCGATGGCTTCGAGAAACTCGATCTCACGGCAGAGCGGCTGAAGGAGCTCGGTCTCGAAGGTTTCATGCAGCCGATCAAGGTCACCTGCGAGGACCACGAGGGTGGCGGTCCGGTCTACATCCAGCAATGGGACGGCAAGAAGTGGCAGCGGATCTCGGACTGGATCCCGCCCATGCGGGATGTGGTCTGGCCGATGATGGTCGAATCGGCGACCGCCTACGCTAAGGAAAAGGGCATCGCCCTGCGCGACTGCCCGCAGGGCTGATCGCGGGCGCAGGTGGCAGGGAGCGGGACGCCGATGAGCACCGCTGTGCTCGAACGCCCACCCACAGGGCGGCCGGTCGGGGAGCGGGAGCCGCTCCTCGCCGTGCACAATATCGAGGTGGTCTACGACCATGTCGTGTTGGTGCTCAAAGGCGTCTCGCTCGAGGTCGCGGAGGGCAGCATCGTCGCCCTGCTCGGCGCCAACGGCGCTGGCAAGACCACCACCCTCAAGGCGATTTCCAATCTGTTGCGCACCGAACGAGGCGAGGTCACGCGCGGCTCGATCGTCTTCCGCGGCGAAGACGTCCACGCCCTCGATCCGCCGGCGCTCGTCCGCCGCGGCGTCGTCCAAGTGATGGAGGGGCGCCACGTCTTCGAGCATCTGACGGTCGAGGAGAACCTGCTCACCGGGGCCTATACCCGCAAGGACGGGCGCGAGGCGATCCGCCGCGATCTGGAGATGGTCTACGACTATTTCCCGCGGCTGCGCGAGCGGCGCCGGTCGCTGGCCGGCTACACCTCGGGCGGCGAGCAGCAGATGTGCGCCATCGGCCGAGCGCTCATGGCACGCCCCAAGGTGATGCTGCTCGACGAACCGTCGATGGGGCTCGCCCCTCAGCTGGTCGAGGAGATCTTCGAGATCGTCGGTCGGCTCAACCGGCAGGAAGGGGTGACCATCCTGCTCGCCGAGCAGAACACCAACGTGGCGCTGCGCTACGCCCATTACGGTTACATCCTCGAGAACGGTCGGGTGGTGCTCGACGGGACCGCCGAAGCCCTGCGCAATAACGAGGACGTCAAGGAGTTCTACCTCGGTCTCGCCGGATCGGGACGGAAGAGCTTCCGCGACATCAAGAGCTACAAACGACGCAAACGGTGGCTTTGAGTGGAACGCGAGGCAACGCGCCCGCCCATCGCGAAGGCGGGCGAAGGCGATCGCAGCGCAGCGTCCGGTACGTGGCTAGAGCAGGAACTGGTCGCTCGCCTCGCCCGCTGTTTTCCGCCCGGCGCCCTGAGCCGTAACGGATTGCTGCGGGACTTCCGCGACAATCTGCTCGAGGGCGTCGAGCTCGGCGAACTCGCGACCCGGCGCGCCATCGGCCCGCAGCTGTCGCGCATCGACAGTCCGCTCGCGCTCGCGCTCAACAGTTTCTTGCCCTGGCGAGACCATCCGGCGAGCCTCGAGCTCGCCGGCTGTTCGGGCTTCTCGGCCCTTCACTTCCTGCTCTTCTGCCCGACCGGCATGCGCGGGGCGCCGCCGACGGTTCCCGTCCTCGCCTGCGGGCCGCAAGCCGTGGTCGCCATCGAAGCGCTCGCCTTGAGCTGGCTCCGCCGCCCCGACCGCCGCCATGCTGCCGGTCATCGCGAGCTCGGCGAGATCCTGGGCCTTGGCACCTGGCAGGCTGCCGCCGCCGGTGTGGGGCCGGCGGGCGAGCCCCTGCGTCATCTCGCCGCTGCCCGTCTGTACCGTATCGCCCTCGCCCTTGCGCGCAACTTCCCCGCGGTCCAGCGGCGGCTTTTCTACCTTTTCCTCGAGCCGCCAGGCGCCCGCAGCACTGCCCTCTTCGCCCGCCACCGCGAGGAGCTCGCGTGGCTCGAGGAGCGATCGCGGGGTTCGGCCGTCGAGTTCGGCTTCGCCAGTTTCGCCGACTTGTGGGAGGCATGGTCGCGAACGGCGCCGACACCGGCGCTGCGCGAGCACGCTCGCCGTCTGCTCGCGCGCTACGTTGCACCCTTGACCGCCTGGCCCCGTCCGGTTCTTGTGCACTGCAGCGCGAGCTGAAGAGGAAGCGGGAGCAGCCGGCATGCCCGAGAGCGGCAACGTCTACTACGACCGCCAGGAAGTCCGACCCCACGCCGAGCGGGTACGTTCGCTCTTCCATGCCCTGCCCGGCTTGCTGCGCCACGCGCTGGAGAATGCCCCGCTCTATCGACGGCGGTTGGGTGACATCGATCCCGAAGCGGTGACCGACCACGCCGCCCTGGCGCGTCTGCCGGTGTTGCGCAAGTCCGAACTCCTCGCGCTCCAGGAGGAGGATCCGCCCTTCGGCGGGCTGGCGGCGACACCGCTTTCTCGCCTCGCCCATGTTTTCCAGTCGCCTGGCCCGATCTACGAGCCGCACGGCGTGCGTGCCGACTATTGGCGGATGGCACGGGCCCTGTTCGCCGCGGGTTTCCGCCGCGGCGACCTCGTCCACAACGCTTTCTCCTATCACATGACGCCGGCTGGCGAGATGTTGGATGCCGGCGCGCGCGCACTGGGCTGCCCCGTATTCCCCGCCGGGACAGGCCAGACCGAACTGCAGATCGAGGCCATCCAGCGCCTGAAGCCGCAAGGCTATACCGGGACCCCGTCGTTTCTCAAGATCCTGCTCGAGAGCGCAGCCGCGAAGGGGCGCGGACCTCTCTCCTTCACCAAGGCCCTGGTCTCTGGCGAGGCCTTCCCGCCGAGCCTGCGCGACCGGCTTCGCTCCGACCATGGCATCGACGGCTATCAGTGTTACGCCACTGCGGAGTGCGGTCTCATCGCCTACGAGACGTCGGCGCGCGAGGGTCTGGTCGTGGACGAGGCGGTGCTGCTCGAGATCGTGCGACCCGGTACCGATGAACCCCTGCCCGAGGGCGAGGTTGGCGAAGTGGTGGTGACGGTGTTCAACCCGGACTATCCGCTGATCCGCTTTGGAACCGGCGACCTGTCGGCCATTCTCCCTGGCCCGAGCCCCTGCGGGCGCACCAATCTGCGTATCCGCGGCTGGATGGGGCGGGCCGATCAGACCACCAAGGTCCGCGGCATGTTCGTCCACCCGAAGCAGGTGGCCGAGATCGCGCGCCGATTCCCGGAACTCGGTCGGGTGCGCCTCGTGGTGAGGAGCGAGGAGGGGCGCGACCAAATGGTGCTGCGAGCGGAGTGCCCCGCACCGCAGGCGGAGGGGCTCGCAGAGCGCATTGCCGAGGCCATTCGCGCGGTCACCGGACTGCGCGGGGAGGTCGAGCTGGTGCCCGTGGGAAGCCTTCCCAACGACGGTCGGGTGATCGCCGACGAACGCCCCGTTCCGTGAGCGCCGCGGAACCGCTGTTCGAGGCGCGCGGCCTGGCCTGCATCCGCGCCGGACGCCTCGTCTTTGCGGATCTCGGCTTCGCCCTCTATCCGGGCGATGCGCTCGTCCTGCGCGGACCGAACGGCAGCGGCAAATCCTCCCTTTTGCGCCTGCTCGCCGGCCTCACACCGCGGGCAGCGGGCGAACTCCGCTGGCAGGGGAAGGGGGTCGATCCGACGAGCGAAGCGCACCGGGCCCGGCTGCACTTCGTCGGCCATGTCGACGGCGCCAAAGCGGTGCTCACGGTGCGCGAGAACCTCCAAGCTGTCGCTGCCCTGCTCGGTGGATCGGCCGATCTCGATGCGGCGCTCGCCGCCTTCCATCTCGTTCCCTTCGCCGATATTCCGGTGCGCTGGCTTTCCGCCGGGCAGAAGCGTCGTCTCGCACTGGCTCGGCTCGCACTCGTACCGCGCCCCCTGTGGCTGCTCGACGAGCCAGCGGTGGGGCTCGATCGCCGCAACTGCGCACGCCTCGCCGAGTTGGTCACCGGCCATCGTCAGGCAGGCGGGATCTGCGTGGTCGCCACCCATGGCGACATCGAACTCGGCGATGCGTTCGTCCTGACGTTCCCGGAGTCCGCGGCGTGAACGCGTTCCTCGCGCTCGTCCGGCGCGATCTCGCCATCGCCCGCCGCCGGTTGGGCGAGACCCTGCTGGCCGGCGTCTTCTTCGTCCTCGCGCTGTCGCTTTTCCCGCTCGGGATCGGGACTTCGGCCGACCTGCTCGCCCGCATCGGCGCAGGTGTGATCTGGGTGCTGGCCCTGTTCGCCGTGATGCTCACCCTCGATCGACTGTTCCAGGCCGATCATGAGGACGGCAGCCTCGAACTCCTCCTGCTCTCGCCCCAGCCACTCGCCCTGCTCGTGCTCGCCAAATGCCTAGCCCACTGGCTGTCGACCGGATTGCTCTTGGTTCTCGTCTCGCCCCTTCTCGCGCTTCTCATGGCGCTGCCGCAGACCGCCCTTTGGGTGTTGCCGCTCGCCCTTCTGATCGGCACACCCACCCTGACACTGGTGGGTGCCATCGGCGCCGCCCTCCTCGTCGGCAGTCGCCGCGGCGGCACCCTCGTGGCACTCCTCGTGCTGCCGCTGTGGATTCCGGTCCTGATCTTCGGCGTCGGGGCGGTCGATGGCTATCTGCTCGGACTCGGCGGCAGGCCACAGCTCTTGATCCTCGCCGCCATGCTGCTTCTCGCGCTGGCGCTCGCACCCCTGGCGATCGCCGCCGCCCTCAGGCTTGCTGCCGAATAGCGCGGCTCGCGCGTCAGTGCGAGGAGGAAGTGGCTTCGCCCACGACCTCGTACCCGGCCTCGCGGATGGCGGCCTCGACCGCGGTGCGATCGGCTGCTCCCGCGATCTCGACGACGCCCGAGGCGAGATCGACGCGCACCTCGCTTTGTGGTGCCACCCTTTTCACCGCCTCGCGCACCGTCCGCACGCAATGATCGCAGCTCATGCCGGCTACGCGCAGTCGCATGGTTCGAACTCCTCGTCGATCCGCTCCTCATCTGGACCCTTCCTTCGTGGGAAGGTCAAGTGGGGCTGCGACCGGAGCCCGCGCCAGGGTTGCGCGGCCGAGGGTACCGCGCTAGCCGGCGCCGGCAGCTGGCAGGAGAGAAGGGAAGGGGCATGGAGAAAGCGACCCGCGGACGTTTCTTCGAAGACTTTCGCCTCGGCCAAGAGATCGTGCATGCCACGCCGCGCACCCTCACCGAAGGGGACGCGGCGATCTATCTGGCCCTCACCGGCTCCCGCCTCCTCCTCCATTGCGACGACGGTTTTGCCCGCCGCCAAGGCTTGCCGCGTGCGCCACTCGCCGACCTGCTGGTGTTCCACACGGTCTTCGGCAAGAGCGTACCGGATATCTCGCTCAATGCGGTCGCGAACCTCGGTTACGCCGAGGGGCGTTTCCTCGATTTCGTCTGGCCGGGCGAGACCATCACCGCGGTCTCCCACGTCATCGGCCTCAGGGAGACGGCGAGCCGCGAAAACGGTGTCGTTTGGGTGCGCACGCGCGGTTTCGCCGATGGCCGGCCAGTCCTCGAATATGTGCGCTGGGTGCTCGTGCGAAAGCGCAGCCGGGACAGCGCGACGTCGGAGGTGGCGGTGCCCGAACTCCGGTCGGTGGTACCCCCGCAGGCCCTGGTACTGCCGCCGAGGCTCTCGCGCCTCGCGGTCGATCCGCGCGCCACGGGCTACCCTTGGTGCTTCGAGGATTACGAGATCGGCGAGCGCATCGACCATGTCGATGGCATGGGGGTGATGGAGAGCGAACATCGCCTCGCCACTCGTCTCTACCAGAATACCGCTCGCGTTCACTTCGAGGACCAGGTGCAGCGGGAAAGCCGCCTCGGCCGGTGCATCGTCTACGGCGGCGTGGTGATGTCGATTGCCCGCGCGCTCTCCGTCAACGGTCTCGCCAACGCCTTGCATCTGCTGGCGATCAATGCCGGTACCCATGCCAATCCTTGCGTGGCGGGGGACACCATCTACGCTTGGTCGGAAGTGCTCGATAAGGCGGAGTTCCCAGGGCGCGACGACGTCGGGGCGTTGCGGCTGCGTCTCGTCGCCGTGAAGAATCGGTCGGCGGCTGGTTTTCCGCTGCGGGACGCCGAGGGCCGGTACGATCCCTCGGTCCTGCTCGACCTCGACTATTGGGTGCTGGTCCCGCGCCGATCGGCTCTGCTCCATTCCTGAACGACGCCGTCGCTTCCGCGACCGGAGCACCCGACCGCCTGGCGCCAGATGTGGACGAGGGGGCCGTCGACGCCGAAGAGCGGGTCGGTGGCAGGCAGCGGCACGCCGGCGATGCGCCGGCGGGCCGATGGCAGATCCTCGCCCAGCCGCCCGAGATCCCAGCTCTGGCCGGAAGGGTAGGCGCCGACGACGAGAAGGTCGCGCGACGCCGCGAGGCGCTCGTGGCCGGTTCCCGCGGGCAGCACGAGCAGGTCTCCAGCTCCAACCTCGAGG
The DNA here is from genome assembly GCA_002898275.1 of bacterium HR40. Classification (GTDB taxonomy): domain Bacteria; phylum Pseudomonadota; class Alphaproteobacteria; order Geminicoccales; family Geminicoccaceae; genus HRBIN40. Next base: position 30,957 of record BEIQ01000008.1, on the reverse strand, counting down.
ACCGCACCCCGGCGGCCCCCGAGCCGCAATCGCGCCCGGCCGCGGGCTACGGCGAGCGCCTCGTGGGCGGTGGTGTGGAAGTGCGGGAAAGAAAAGATGCCGCCGCGCCAGATCCCACCCCAACCATTTGCTGCCAGGCGCTGGACGAACCAGACGTCGGCGGCGCTCGCTGCCCGGCTCGGCAGCACCCGCCCGTAGAGGAGGACCGGAAGCAGGGGATGATTGGGCACGTCCTCGCCCGGTTCGAGGAACAGGAGCTGCGGCGCTATTCCTTGCAACGTCCGGTCCGTCTCCATCGTCCTCTCCCATGGCCGCGACCGCCTGCCGCCCGCGCTTGCAGCGCCGAAGCCTCGCGCCAGATAGGCAACGGAATCCCGACACTGCTGCGGGAGCTGTGCCGTGTGGTCTGCGATCCAGCCCGCCTTTCTCGCGCTCGCCGCGCTCACGCTCCTGCTCCTATTCTTCCCGCTGCTGCGCCGGCAGGGAAGAGCCGCCGACCGGGTGGAGTCCGAGCTCGCACTGTGCCGGGCGCAGCTCGAGGAGGTCGAGCGGGATCGGACCCTCGGATTCGTCGACCCGGAGGCGGCCCAGGCAGCGAGGCTCGAGATCCAGCGACGCATGTTGACCCTCGACCGTCGGCGGGCGGAGCTCGAGCAGGGTTGGCGGACAGGCTCCCGGGCCGTCGCCGCGGTCTGCGCCCTGCTCGTGCCGGTCGCGGCATTCGCGCTCTACAAATCGCTCGGGCGCCCCGACCTGCCCGACCTGCCGCTTGCCGCCCGCGATCTCGACGCCGAGACCGCCGAGGCGAGCGAGATGCCGAACGTCGAGGCGATGGTCGCCCGGCTCGAGGCGCGGCTCGCGCGAGAGCCAGAGGATCTGGAAGGATGGCTCATGTTCGCCCGCTCCAACATGGTGCTCGGCCGCTACGAGCGCGCTGCCGAGGCTTTCGCACGGGCGCGAGGTCTCGCCCCCGAGCGGCCCGGACTCGATGCGGCGCGCGGCGAGGCCCTGGTGATGGCTGCCGAAGGGGTGGTGACTCCCGACGCGCGCGCGGCCTTCGAGCGCGAGCTGTCGCGCCATCCCGAGGACCCGCGGGCCCGTTTCTATCTGGCGTTGGCGCGCGAGCAGGCGGGCGAGCTCGAGGCGGCCCTTTCGGGCTATCTCGATCTCGGCCGCAGCTCGGCCGCCGATGCGCCCTGGCTGCCCCAGCTGCGCGAGCGCATCGAGACGGTCGCCCGAGAACTCGGTCGCGATCCGGCACCGTTGCTCGCCGAGGTAGGGGCAGCGGCGCCGCAGGAGCCGGCTGCCGGGGCACGGGATGGCCGAATCGCGGAGGGACTGGGGAAGGAGGGACAGGAGCTCATCGCCGAAATGGTCGACCGGCTGGCGGCGCGGCTCGCCGACCGGCCCGACGACCTCGAGGGCTGGCGGATGCTCGCCCGTTCCTACCGGGTTCTCGGCAGGAACCGCGAGGCGGTCGCCGCCTACCGCCATCTCGCGGAAAAGCGGCCCGAGGACATGCGGGCCCAGATCGACTATGCGTTGGCCCTCGTGGCGGTCGCGGATCCTGGGGCGCCGCTACCGGAAGAGGCCGTGGCGATCTTCGCCCGCGCGCACGAGCGCGATCCCAGCCAGCCGGAAGCGCTCTTCTACCTCGGGCTTGCCGCGGCGCAACGGGGGGATGCCGCGCAGGCCCGCCGGCTGTGGACGCAGCTGCTCGCGCATCTGCCGCCCGACTCGCCGGCCCGCGCCGAGGTCGCTCGTCGGATTGCCGAGCTCGGCTCCTAGCTACGGGCTCGTTCAGGCACCGGTGAGGATGCGCCGGACCAGCTGGCGGACCGTAGGCACGAAGCCGTTCGCGTAGAACGGGTCGGTCTTGAAGCGGAAGACATTGTGGCCAGCGAACATCAGCTGTTGGTGCGCCGGCCGTCCGCGGCCGTGGGCGATATCCTGGAGGGTCTTCTGGATGCAGAAGGAGCGCGGGTCGGGCAACTTGCCCGTGGTGTGATCGTCGTGATCCTTCCAGCCGCTGAAGCGGCAATGGCTGAGACACCCCATGCAGTCCGCTTGATCGCGGCGGATCTCCCGCGCCTTCTCCGGGGTGACGAAGATCAGCGTATGGTCCGGGGTGCGCAGGGGCTGGGTGAAGCCGAGCCGCAACCACTCCTCGACCTGAAGCCAGTCGGCCGGTTTGAGCCACACGCCGCGGCCGGGGCGACCGAGGGGGAAGTAGGTCGTAAAACCCTCTTCCGGTCGCTCTTCCTCGGCAAAGGGCACCTGCCGCTGGGAGCGCTGGATGAGCTCCAACAAGAACTCGTTCTTGACCGCCGAACTGTAGAAGCCGGTGGGGCTGAAGCGGTGCAGCAGCACGTCGCCGGGTTCGAGCTCGAGGAGAGTGCGCTTCCAAGCCTCGGGGATCGGGCTCTCGCGGGTGAGCAGCGGTCGTGTACCGAACTGGAAGGCGATCGGTCCGAGCTCCGGATTGTCGATCCAGTCCTTCCATTCGTCGAGCCGCCACACGCCGCCGGCCATCACAATGGGCAGCTTCGGTAGGCCGATCTCGCGGAGGAACTCGCGGATCTGCAGCACCCGCGGGTAGGGGTCCTCGGGCTTTTCCGGATCCTCGCTGTTGGAAATGCCGTTGTGGCCGCCAGCCCGCCACGGATCCTCGTAGACCACCGCGCCGAGCCATTCGGCGAAGCGGTGGTAGGCGCGCTTCCACAGCGCCCGAAAAGCCCGCGCCGAGGACACGATCGGATAGTAATAGACCCGGTAACGGGCACAGATCTCGGCGAGCCGGTAGGGCATGCCGGCGCCGCAGGTCACTCCGTGGATGAGGCCCTTGGCTCCTTCCAGCACGCCCTCGAGGACCCGCTCGCAGGCTGCCATTTCCCACAGCACGTTCATGTGGATACGGCCCTCGCCGCGCCGTGTGTCGTGGGCGAGGCGGGCCTGGCTGATGCCGCCGCGAATCGAGTAGGAGATGAGCTCTTCGTGCCGCTCGCGGCGATCGCGACCGCGAAAGACGAGCGGCACATATTCGCCATTGTCGTCGATCACGTCGGCGTTCACACCGGAGAAGGTGCCAACACCGCCGGCTGCCGCCCAGGCGCCGGCGCTGCGTCCGTTGGTGACGGCGACCCCCTTGCCGCCTTCGATGAGCGGCCAGACCTCGGCACCGGAAAGGATCATGGGTTGTACGACGCTCATGGGCAGCGCTCCGGACGGAGACAAAAGGCGGGCGACGCGACGCGGGAGTCTGGCACCGGCTCGCGCCGCACGCCACGGGCGGCAGCCGCTCGAGGGCGGCTCGCCGTTGGCGACGATAGCCGAGCGGCTCGGATCATTCCGTCCGACGACGGGGCCCGCGCTGCGGGCGCGGCTCCAACCGCCGCTCCTCACCGGTTTCTTGGTCGACCGCCCGCATGCTGAGCTTGATCTTCCCGCGGTCGTCGATGCCGATGACCTTGACCTTGACGATATCCCCCTCTTTGAGGACGTCCGTCACCTTCTCGACGCGGCCGTCGGTGATCTCCGAGATGTGGAGCAGCCCGTCGTACTTGCCGAAGAGGTTGACGAAGGCGCCGAAGTCGACGATGCGCGCCACTCGCCCCTCGTAGATCTTGCCGACTTCGGGCACCGCGGTCAGGCTCTGGATCCACTCTGCCGCCCGCCTGGCAGCCTCGGCATCGGCGGCGGCAATTCGCACCGTTCCGTCGTCCGCGATGTCGATCCGGGTGCCGGTGCGCTCGGTGATCTCGCGAATGGTCTTGCCGCCCGGGCCGATGACCGCGCCGATCTTGTCGGTCGGGATTTGCAGCGTAGTGATCCGCGGCACGGTCTCGCGCATTTCCGGCCGCGGCATGCCGATGCCCTTGGCCATTTCGGCGAGGATCTGCAGGCGACCGCGGCGGGCCTGCTCGAGTGCCTTGCGCATGATCTCCTCGGTGATCCCGGCGATCTTGATGTCCATCTGCAGCGAGGTCACGCCGACCTCGGTCCCTGCCACCTTGAAGTCCATGTCGCCGAGATGATCCTCATCGCCGAGGATATCCGAGAGCACCGCGTAGCGCTCGCCCTCCTTGATCAGGCCCATGGCGATACCGGCGACCGGCCGTTTGAGCGGCACGCCGGCGTCCATGAGGGCGAGCGAGGCGCCGCACACCGTGGCCATGGAGGAGGAACCGTTGCTTTCGGTGATCTCCGACACCACGCGGATCGTGTAGGGGAACTCATCCTTGGGCGGCAGCAGCGGATGGGTCGCGCGCCAGGCGAGCTTGCCATGGCCGATCTCCCGCCGGCCCGGGGAACCCAGGCGGCCGACCTCGCCCACCGAATAGGGCGGGAAATTGTAATGGAGCATATAATGTTCGCGAATATCGCCCTCGAGCGCGTCCACCACCTGTTCGTCCTGGCCGGTGCCGAGGGTGACGACGACGAGGGCTTGGGTCTCGCCGCGAGTGAATAGCGCACTGCCGTGCACGCGCGGCAGGACTCCGACCTCCGCCGAGATCGGTCGTACCGATTCGAGATCGCGCCCATCGATGCGCCGTCCGGTGTCGAGGATGCGGCTCCGCACGATCGCCTTTTCGAGCTTGCGGAAACAGTCCTGGACGGCGACCGCGGCCTCGAGGTCGTCTCCTGCCAGCTCGCTCATGGCGCGCAAACGGATCTCTTGCACCCGTTCGTGACGCAGCTGTTTGCGCGGCTCGTTGTAGGCCTCCCGCAGGGCGTCGGCGAAGCCCTGTTCGAGTCTGGCGTAGAGATCGCTGTGGTCGGGGACGTCGAGCTCCCAAGGCTCCTTGGCGCAGTCCTGCGCGAGGTCGAGGATGAGATCGATCACCGGCTGGAACTGTCGGTGCCCGAACATCACGGCCGCCAGCATGGTCTCCTCGGGCAGCTCCCAAGCCTCCGATTCGACCATCATCACGGCATCGCGCGTGCCCGCCACCACGAGATCGAGCCGGCTCGATTTGAGTGCCTCGATCGACGGATTGAGCACGAACTCGCCATCGATATAGCCGACCCGCGCGGCTCCGATCGGCCCGAGGAAGGGGATGCCGCTGATGGTGAGGGCGGCCGAAGTCCCGATCATCGCCACGATGTCGGGATCCGTCTCGCCATCGTGGGCGAGCACGGTGCAGATGACCTGCGTCTCGTTGCGGAAGCCCTCGGGGAAGAGAGGACGGATCGGCCGGTCAATGAGGCGCGAGGTCAGCACCTCCTTCTCGGTCGGCCGCCCCTCGCGCTTGAAGAACCCTCCCGGGATCTTGCCCGCCGCGAATGCCTTCTCTTGATAGTTCACGGTGAGCGGGAAGAAGTCCAACCCCGGCCGTACGGTCTTGGCGGCGACCGCGGTGCACAGCACGACGGTCTCGCCGAGGGAGGCGAGCACGGCGCCGTCCGCCTGGCGGGCCATATGCCCGACTTCGAGGACGAGCTTCTTGCCGCCCCACTGCAGCTCCTTGCGCGTGATCTCGAACATCCTTTCGTGACCTCTCGCTTGTACGCCCGGGTGCGAGGTCTCCGCATCCCGGCCGCTTCGCATGGACGCGGATCGTGCGGCCGGGCCTGCCGGTGCGCCCGGGCTCAGCGGCGCAGCCCGAGGCGGTCGACGATGGCGCGGTAGCGCGCCTCGTCCTTGCGCCGCAGATAGTCGAGCAGCCGTCGCCGCTGGCCCACCATCATGAGTAGACCGCGCCGCGACGCGAAGTCCTTCTTGTGGGTCTTCAGGTGCTCGGTGAGGTTGTTGATCCGCTCCGACAGGATCGCGATCTGAACTTCCGGGGAACCGGTGTCCCCCTCATGTGTGGCGAACTCCCGGATGAGTTCCCGCTTGCGTTCGATGGAAACCGACATCGTTCACTCCATGCCTGGGTCATCGGGTTGCGAACACCCGCACCGGCGCGAGCTCGCCCGCCATGAGACGGGCGAGGGCGACGAGTTCGCCGCCACGCATGACCCGGACCGTGTCCCCCTCGCGGGCCTTTTCCGGCAGAAGGGCCGGCGGCACGCGAATGGCCTGTCCGGCGCGCAAGCGCTGCGCCTGCGGTTCGGTAACGGCGAGCGCCGGGATGCCGGCCAGCGCCGTCGCCACCGAGATCAGTACCTGTGGCAGCGTGTCGTTCTCGACCAGCTGCTTCAGGGCATCGAGGGAAATCGCTTGCTCCTCGCTGAATGGACCGACCGCCAGTCGGCGTAGCTCGCACACATGGGCGAAGCAGCCGAGTCGTTCCCCGAGGTCGCGGGCGAGCGCTCGCACATAGGCGCCCTTGCCACATTCGGCCTCGAACACGGCATGGTCGGGATCGGGTCGCGCCACGAGGAGGAGCGAGAAGATCTGCACCGGGCGTGGCGCCAGCTCGACTCTCTCGCCGCGCCGGGCAAGATCGTAGGCGCGCTCGCCGGCCACTTTGACGGCAGCGAAGCGCGGTGGCCGCTGCAAGATCTCGCCGGTGAAGGCCGGCAGGGCGGCGAGGATCTCCGCATCCGTCGGCCGCCGGTCGCTCGTCGCGATCACCTCGCCCTCGGCGTCGTCGGTGTCGCGGGCCTCGCCGAAGCGGACCGTAAAGCGGTAACGCTTTGGCGCCTCCATCACATACTGCACCGTCTTGGTCGCATCGCCGAGGGCTACCGGCAGCACACCCGTTGCCAGCGGATCGAGGGTGCCGCCGTGTCCGGCCTTGAGGGCCCGAGTGAGCCGCTTGACGATGTTGACGACAGAGGTCGAGGTCATGCCCCGCGGCTTGTCGATCACGAGCCAGCCGTCGATCCGTCGGCCGCGTTCGCGCGAGCCTCGTCTCACGAGCCCTCTCCCTCTTCTCCGCCGGCCGGCGACGGTCTCCGACTCGCGCGGAGCAAGCGTTCGACGCGATCGGCCTCTTCGAAGCTGCGATCGGCGACGAAGCGCAGACGCGGCGCATATTTGAGATGCATCTCGCGCGCCAGCCGGCCAGCCAGCCGCGGCGCCGCCGCCGCGAGGGCGGCGAGCGTGGTGGGAGAAAGCGGCCGCCCGAGTTCGGCGGCGAACACCGTGGCGTCGCGCAGATCGCGCGAGACGCGGACTTCCGAAATGGTCACGCTCACGGTCTCCAGCCGCGAGTCATGGATCTCGTGGCGCAGCAACCACTCCGCGAGCAGATGACGCATCTGCTCGCCGACTCGCAGCTGCCGCTGGCTCGGACCCTGCTCCGTGGTTCGTCGGCCCATGCTCACGCGCGTGTTCGAAGCCGATGCGAAGATAGTGCGCGCCACCGACAGATCACGCGGTGAGCGTCCGTGCGACTTCCTGCACCTCGAAGGCCTCGATCACGTCGCCCTGGCGGATGTCCTGATAGCCTTCGATGGCGATGCCGCACTCGTAGCCCTCGCGCACCTCGCGCACGTCTTCCTTGAAGCGCTTGAGCGAGCCGATATTGCCTTCGAAGATCACGACACCATCCCGCAACAGCCGCACGCGCGCGCTGCGACGGATGACACCATCGGTGACCATACAGCCCGCGACTTTGCCGACCTTCGGGATATTGAACACCTCGCGGATCTCGGCATGGCCGAGGATCTGCTCGCGCGCCTCCGGGGCGAGCATGCCCTCGAGCATCTTCTTCACGTCGTCGAGCAGCTCGTAAATGATGGAGTAATACCGGATCTCGACGCCGTCGCGCTTCGCCAGCTCGCGGGCTGGGGCATTGGCCCGCACGTTGAAGCCGATCACCAATGCGCCCGAGGCCTTGGCGAGGGTGACATCGCTTTCGGTGATCGCCCCCACCGCGGCATGCAGGATCTGCACCCCGACTTCGCCCGTCGTGAGTTTCTCGAGTCCCGCGCGGATCGCTTCGAGCGAACCGTGCACGTCGGCCTTGACCACCACCGGCAAACGCTTGAGTTCGCCCTCGCGGATCTTGGCGAACATCTCCTCGAGCGAGGACCGCGGCGCGGTGGCGAGTCGCTGCTCCTGCTCGCGCTTCTTGCGCTGGCGATATTCGGCGATTTCGCGGGCGCGCTTCTCGCTCTCCACGACCACGAGTTTGTCCCCCGCCTCGGGCACCCCATCGAGCCCGAGGATCTCCACCGGTGTCGAGGGGCCTGCCGACTCCACCAGCTGACCACGGTCGTCGACGAGTGCCCGCACGCGACCCCAATGGGCGCCGGCGACCACGATATCGCCGACCCGCAGCGTGCCGTTTTGCACGAGCACCGTCGCCACTGGCCCGCGCCCGCGGTCGAGCTTGGCTTCGATGATGGTGCCGTGCGCCTCGCGGTTCGGATTCGCCCGCAGATCGAGGATTTCCGCCTGCAGCTGGATGGCTTCGATGAGCTGTTCGAGACCGATTCGTTTGACGGCGCTCACCGGCACCGCCATCACCTCGCCGCCGTATTCCTCGAGTACGACGCCGTGGTTCAGAAGCTCGGTCTTGACCCGTTCGGGATCCGCCTCCGGCTTGTCGATCTTGTTGATGGCCACGATGATGGGCACGCCCGCCGCCTGGGCATGGCGGATGGCCTCGACGGTTTGCGGCATCACCCCATCGTCCGCGGCCACCACCAGCACCACGATGTCGGTGACGGACGCCCCCCGCGCGCGCATGGCCGTGAAGGCCTCGTGGCCGGGGGTGTCGATGAAGGTGACCGGCATACCGCTGCCGATGTCGACCCGGTAGGCGCCGATGTGCTGGGTGATGCCGCCCGCCTCGTGGGCGGCGACGTCGGTGTGCCGCAGCGCGTCGAGCAACGACGTCTTGCCATGGTCGACGTGGCCCATGACCGTGACCACCGGCGGCCGCGGCCTCAGCTCCTCCGGGCGGTCGGGCCTCCCTTCGAGGCCTTCCTCGACATCCGCCTCGCTCACCCGTTTGGGAATATGTCCGAACTCCGCCACGACGAGCTCGGCGGTATCCGCATCGATGGTCTGGTTGAGGGTGGCCATGATGCCGTTCTTCATCAGCACCTTGACCACCTCGGCACCACGCACCGCCATGCGCGCCGCGAGTTCCTGCACGGTGATGGCTTCCGGGATCACCACCTCCCGCACCACCGGCTGCGGCCCGCCCATCTGCCGCTGCTTCATGCGCTCGCGCTCGCGCTGGCGGCGGATCGCGGCGAGGCTGCGGCCGCGCTCCTCTTCCTCGTCCTCGGACAGGATGACCCGCAGCGGCTTTTTGAGATCGCGGATTTCGAGCCGCTTCGGTGCGGCCTTCTTCTCCACTTTGGGGCGACCCTTGGCGCGCTTGGCCTCGCGCTCGATTTCCTCGTCCTCGTCCTCGATCTCGCGCTCGGGCCGCACCGCCTTGGCCGCCGCCTCCGCCGCCTTGGCTCGGCGCTCGGCTTCCTCTTCCGCCTTCCTGCGGGCCTCCTCTTCCGCCCGCCGCTTGGCTTCCTCTTCGGCGAGCAGCCGTTTCGCCATTTCCTCCGCCTTGCGGCGGGCTTCCTCTTCCGCCTTCCTGCGGGCTTCCTCCTCGGCCTTGCGGCGTGCCGCGGCCTCTTCCTCCGCCCGCCGCCGCTCCGCCTCTTCGCGCGCCCGTCGCGCCGCCTCTTCCGCTCGCCGCCGCGCCTCCTCCTCGGCCTTCTTGGCTTCGGCCAAGGCCTTGGCGCGAGCCGCTTTCTCCTCTTCGGTGAGGGTCTTGAGCACCACCCGCTCGCGCCGTGCCGGTGCCGGCGGCTCCGTCCGCTCGCTTCGCTCGGGTGCGGCCGGCGCCGTCTCGGCCCGTGTCTCGGCGGCCGTTTCCGGCTGGGATTCGCCGACACCCCGGCGCACCACCCGCCGCCGCTTCACTTCCACCGCCACTTGTTTGCTGCGACCGTGGCTGAAGCTTTGGCGCACGGTGCCACTCTCGACCGTCTTCGGCTTGAGCTCGAGGCGCGCGGACGGGCGGGACAGCCCGATGCGAGCGTTCCGATCCTGCCCCTTCGCGTCACTCATGTCCTGTCTCGTCCTCGTCACGCCGCGCCGGTCCGTCCGGCGCCTCTTCGCTGCCCACCGGCCGGAAGCCGGCGAGCCTGTCCAGTTCCTCGACAAAGCGCCGCGCGAGTTTACCCCTGAGCAGCGCCACGTAAACGGCGTCGTCGCGCCCCAGTGCCCGCCCGAGAGTGGCGCGGTCAAAGGCCTCGACCCTCACCGTCCCTTCCGGCAGCTGGTGGAAGCGCTTGCGGGCATGCGGACTCGCGTCACGGGCGACCAGCACCACCGCTGCCTGATCGGCAGCGAGCGCCCGCCGCACCGCATCGAATCCTACCGCCACGGCCCGCGCCCGCTGGGCCAAGCCAAGCAGATCGAGGCAGCGGCGCTCGAGCTGTCGTTCGATCTCGGAAGCGAGTCGGCCCGGGTCGAATTCGCGCACACCCAGCCTGCCAAATGTACGCCGCGCTTCGGCCGATTCCAGCACCCGCCGATCGGCTTCCAGCCATAGCCCGCGGCCAGGCATCCGACCGGGCACATCGGGCACCAGCCGCTTCTGCTCGTCGAGCACGAAGCGGACGAGGCGCTCGCGGGGTTCCGAGCGCCGGCCGACGACCGAGCGGCGGCGCGGACGGCGCTCGCGCGGATCGCGCGGATCGACCATCACGCTTTCGGCGACGCCTCCCTTCTGCCGTCGTTCGCCTCTCGCTCCCCGCTTCCGCCGTCCTCGCCCTCCTCCTGGATCCAGCCGAGGGCGACCCGGGCGGCGAGGATGATGTCACCGGCCGTCGTCGTGTCGAGCCCCGCATCCGGCAACATCTCGACGAGCTCGTCGGCGGCCAGCCCGGCGAGATCCTCGAGCGTCTTCACCCCCTTGCGGCCGAGCTCGACGACGCTCGCGAGATCGAGCCCCTCGAAACCCAACAGATCGTCGCCGATGCCGAGCCGTTCCGCCTCTTCGCGCAGCATCCGCTCGCGCGTCTCGAGCCACTCCTGAGCCCGTTCCTGCAGGGCCTGGGCGATCTCCTCGTCGAAACCCGGAATGCTCGCGAGTTCCTCGACATCGCCGAACGCCACCTCTTCGACCGAGCCGTAGCCCTCGGTGGCCAGCAGTTGGGCGATCGTCTCGTCGACGTTGAGCGTATCCATGAACATTTGGGTGAGTTCGCGGAACTCTCGGTTGCGGCGCTCCGACTCCTCGCTCTCCGAAACGATGTCGATGTCCCAGCCGGTCAGTTGGGCGGCGAGCCGCACGTTCTGGCCGCGCCGGCCGATGGCGATGTGCTGCATGGCGTCGGGCACGATCACCTCGACCCTGCGAGCCTCGGGATCGAGCACCACCTTGCTCACCTCGGCCGGGGCGAGGGCGTTCACGACGAAGGTGGCGGGATCGGGCGACCAAGGAATGATATCGATCTTCTCGCCCCCGAGTTCCTGGACCACCGCCTGGACGCGCGAGCCGCGCATGCCGACGCAGGCGCCGATCGGGTCGATCGAACTGTCCTTGGAATGCACCGCAATCTTGGCCCGCGAACCCGGATCGCGCGCCACGGCTTTGATCTCGATGATGCCTTCGTAGATCTCCGGCACTTCTTGCTCGAACAGCTTGGCGAGAAAGCCGGGATGAGTCCGCGAGAGGAAAATCTGCGGTCCGCGCGGCTCGTGCCTCACATCGTAGATGTAGGCGCGCACACGGTCCTTGGGCCGGAAGTTCTCGCGCGGGATCATGTCCTCGCGACGGAGAATCGCTTCGGCGCGGCCGAGATCCACGAGCACCCCGTGGCGATCGACCCGTTTCACCTCGCCGACGACGATCTCGCCGATACGATTCTTGAACTCGTTGTACTGGCGCTCCCGTTCGGCGTCGCGCACCCGCTGCACGATCACCTGCTTGGCGCTCTGGGCGGCGATCCGTCCGAGATCGATGGGCGGCAGCGGATCGAGCAGGCGATCGCCTACCTGGGCGGCAGGATTGCGGCGGCGTGCCTCTTCGAGGGCGATCTGCCGGTCGGGGTCCTCGACCTCGTCCACCACCTCGAGTTCGCGGTAGAGGTGGACCTCGCCCGTTCGGCGGTCGATCTCGGCGACGATCTCGTGCTCTTGTCCATATTTGCGACGAGCGGCGGTCTGGATCGCCTGCTCCATCGCCTGCAGCACTTCCTCGGTACTGATACCTTTTTCCTGCGCCACCGCGTCGGCGACGCGAATGAGCTCCGGGCGGCCCAGTACGGTTGGGGTCTCGGTGGCCAAGACTGGTTCCTCACTCGTCCTCGGGGCGGCGGGTCGCCGCCAGCAATGCCTCTGTCAGTACCAGTTTCGCTCGGCGGATCGCCGCGAACGGCACCTCCACCGTGTCTTGATCGATCGCAAGCCGGACGCTTCCGGCCGATACCTCGCGGATGATGCCGCGGAACCGTCGCCGGCCGGCCACCGGCTCCTCCGTCTCGACCTTCGCGAGATGCCCCCGAAAGCGCTCCCAGTCGCGCGGTCGCACCAGCGGGCGGTCGATGCCGGGCGAACTCACCTCGAGCACATAGCTGCCAGCGATCGGATCGTGCACATCGAGGAGTGCGGACACGGCGTGACTGATCTCGGCACAATCGTCCACCGTCATCGGCCGCCCGTCCATGGGTTCGGCCATGATCTGCAAGGTTGGCCGCGCACCGCCGAGCATGCGGACCTGGACCAACTCGTATCCCATGGACCGCAGGGTCGGCTCGATGAATTCAGCGAGCTCGTCGAATGGACCGATCCTTCGCGCTGGATGTACCACGAGGGACGTGGGCGCGAACCCACTTCCGAAACGCTTGCCATCGTCCCGGTGTCGCGCGCTATATGCGGTTTCGGGCGGCATCTGGCAAGGGCCGGCACGATCCGTAGCGTTGCGGTCGATGGCCATGCCGCCAGTCCATGCGGGCGGGAGGACGGCCATGGAAAGCGGCAGGGTGCGCGTCGAAACCGACACCTTCGGGCCGGTGGAAGTTCCGGCCGACCGCTACTGGGGAGCGCAGACCCAACGCAGCCTCCTCAACTTCCCGATCGGCGGCGAACGCATGCCGATTCCCCTGATCCGCGCCCTCGGCCTCGTCAAATGGGCGGCCGCGCGCGTCAACCGCGCCCTCGGCGCGCTCGATGCCGAGCGCGCTGCGGCCATCGAGCGGGCGGCGCGCGAAGTCGCCGAAGGCCGTTTTGACGATCATTTCCCGCTCGTCGTCTGGCAGACCGGCTCGGGTACGCAGACCAACATGAACGCCAACGAGGTCATCGCCAACCGGGCCAACGAGTTGCTCGGCCGGCCGCTCGGCAGCAAGGATCCCGTGCATCCCAACGACCACGTCAACCTCGGTCAGTCCTCGAACGATGCCTTTCCGACGGCGATGCACATCGCCGCCGCCCTCGAACTCCACCGCCAGCTGCTGCCGGCTCTCGAGCACATGGCGACGGCCTTGCGCGCCAAGGAGCAGGCGTTCGCCGACATCGTCAAGATCGGCCGCACCCATCTCCAGGATGCGGTGCCCCTCACCCTCGGCCAGGAGTTCTCGGGGTTCGCCCGCCAGGTGGACAACGCCCTCGCCCGGATCGCCGCTTGCCTGCCGCGCGTCTACGAGCTCGCCCAGGGCGGGACGGCCGTCGGCACTGGCCTCAACAGCAAGAAGGGGTTCGCCGAACTCTTCGCGCGCGAGATTGCCGCCGAAACCGGGCTGCCCTTCGTCACCGCGCCCAACAAGTTCGAGGCCCTGGCGGCGCACGACGCGATGGTGGAGCTCTCGGGTGGGCTCGCGACCATCGCCTGCTCGCTGCACCGGATCGCCAACGACATCCGGCTGCTCGGCTCGGGACCGCGCTGCGGACTCGGCGAGCTCTGCCTTCCGGCCAATGAACCCGGCAGCTCGATCATGCCCGGCAAGGTCAATCCCACCCAAGCCGAAGCCCTCACCATGGTCTGCGCGCGGGTGCTCGGCAATCAGGCGACGGTCGCCTTTGCCGGTGCGAGCGGCCATCTCGAGCTCAACGTCTACAAGCCGGTCATCGCCTATTGCGTGCTGCAGTCGATCCGGCTGCTCGCCGATGCCGTCCGCAGCTTCACCGACCGCTGCTTGGTGGGCATCGAGGCCAATCGCGCTCGCATCGCCGAACATCTCGAGCGCAGCTTGATGCTGGTGACAGCCCTCGTGCCGGCGATCGGCTACGACCGCGCAGCCGAGATCGCCAAAAAGGCGTACGCCGAAAACCTCACGCTCGCCGAGGCGGCACAGGCCCTCGGCTATGTCGACCGCGAGACCTTCGCGCGACTAGTGCGGCCCGAACGGATGCTCGGGCCCGCCGACTGACGGGCCGGAAGAGGACAGTGCCGGCTGCTGGAGCTGCCAGACAGGCCGACCGAGCGGCCCGAACAGACGCGCGAGTTCGCGCTGCGGGCGGCTGGGCGAGGGGTCGAGGACGCGCGCATCGAGCATCCAGGCATAGAAATCCACCCGACCTTCGACGAAAAGAGGCGGATCGGCGAGGAGGTGGAACCGTCCGCCTGCCGCCTCGAGCAATCCTCGTCGCAGCCGCACCTCGCCACCGAGGCTGCCGGTCAGCGGCTGGGCAAGCTGGGCAGCCGGAAGCGGGCCCGGCGGGAGGCGGGGATCGGGAACGACCACGGCAGGTAGGGCGAGCCGGCCGCTGCCCCGCAAGCCGGCGACAATCTCGGCCGGCGAGCGGCCCTCGCCGGCGAATTCCAGGTCGAGCTCGAGCCTGCCTCCCAGGGGGGAAGGTTCCGCGAACAACCGCGCGAGGTCGAGGTGCCGGAGACGGAGACGTCCGGATGCGTCGATCTTGCCGTCGCTCGCGGCAAGCTGCAGCTGGCCCTCGAGCGTGCCGCCCGCAAGCGGCCAGTGCAGCTCCTCGAGGCTCAGGCGATCGGGCGCTGCGAGGAGGCGGAACGAGCCCCCCGTCTCTGCGAGCTCGACGCCCACGGCGAGAGCGAAGCCGCGGGTACCGAGGCCGGCCAGAACGGTAGCCGGCCAGGCGCCCGGCCAGGACCAAGGCGGGGAGCCGGAAAGGCCGAGGGCGGGCTGCGACAGGCGCCACAGAACATCGAGAAGCGGCACCGGCGGTAGTCGGTCGGCGCGCAGTGTCCCGGCGAGCTCGGCGATCCGGTCCGGGGAAAGACGCCAATTCCCGTCGAAGGTAAAGGCTTCGGCAGCGAGCTCGCCCTCGGCTGCAGCGACGAACCGTCCGTCGGCCTGGCGGGTGACGGCAATGCCCAGCTCGAGGCCGGCGGCAGAGGGCGGCGGTCCCGCCAGCGCCACGCCCGCCTCGCGCGCGAAACCGGCGAGATCCGGCACCGCAAGGCGGAGATCGAGGGCGAGGAGATCGGCGAGTGCCGCTCCGTCGGTGCGGATATCGGCGCTTGCCGACAGCCGGTCGGTCCCGAGGGTGAGCTGCAGCCGAGAGAGCCCGCCGCGGCGCGCGAGATGGGCACGCAGCTCGCTCGAGCCGAGGGCAACGAGGACAGGAGCGGCGGACACACCGACCTGTCGGGCTAGCCGCGCGGGCGCCGGAACCGCGGCATCGAGGTCGAGGTCGAGGGCACCGGTCGGGACATCGACGACACCGGCGAGAGACGCGCGCGCTCCCGCGATGTCCTCGACTTCCAGTTCCAGCAGCCGCAGCACGCGTTCCTCGAAAGTGAAACGGAGCCGGCTCCTCTCCGCCCGAAGTCCGCCGAGGTCGAGGGACTCGACCTCGAGATCGGCGCCGACATCGAAAGGGAGAGTGGACACGAGGCGGGTCCATGGATCGAAACTCTCGTGCAGACGCGAGAACAGGGGGGCGAGAGCAGGCCGCACGATACGGCCCGCGATGTCGAGCCGCGGTCTCGCCGCCCACTGCAGTTCGCCGTGCAGCGAGAAGCGCATGGCATCCGCCACCGTTTCGAACCGGTCGAGCGAAATCTTTCCGGCGCGACCGCGGAGCTCGACATCGGCGGTCAGCATCCGCGGCACCACGGCTGCCCATTCTGGCGCGACGATCCCGCTTGCGGCCAGGGTCTCGGGCAGCGACGGCAGAGTGAGAGCCAGGCTCGCGCGCACGGCGTCGGCGCTCGACTGCGGTGCCAGGAGCGCATCGAGCCGCAGTCGGCCGCCACCGACGAAAGACGCCTCGAGGGCAGGGAGATGCAGACGGCCGTCCGGTTCCGCCCGCAACGTGCCGCGGACGGCGAGAGGGCCGAAGCCAGCGAGTTCGAGTCGGTCGATGGAGAAGCCGACCTCGCCGGCGACCAGAAGCCGAGGGGGAGCGTGCAGCAGAGCTGCGACTCCGCTGAGCAAGGCGCCAGCCGGTATCGACCCCTGCGGCACCGCGACGTCGAGATCGAGGACCGGCGGGGTGCCGAGGGAGACTCGCCCTTCGACCTGCAGCTTGCCCTGCGGCAGGTCGATCTCGCCGGTGCGCACGCCGACTCGGGAATCCTCGGTTTCGATCCGCGCGCGCACGGCCGCCGGCAGGAGATGGGCGGCGAGCGCGGGCGAGACCGGAACGTCCAGGAGCGCGGCGAGCAGGGATGCGGCTTGCGGCTGGTTCAGGGCCACCGAGAGGTCGCCGGAGAAGCGGTCGGCGGCGGCGAGGATGCCGGAGAAGGCGATCTCCCCGCCCTCACCGCCCGAGCCCAGGGCGAGCCGCAGATCGACCGGTGTGCGACCGCCCGGGCGCGGCATGCCGGCTTCGAGCTCGAGTCCGAGACGTTGGCCCGACAGCCGCGCCCGCGCCTCGATGTGTCGGCCACCGTCGGCCGGATGGGTGCGCCACAGCAAGTCGACCTCTTCGAGGGCGAGGGGCGCCCGGCCCGCGGGCGACAGCCGCAATCGCCCGCCGATCACTTCCGCCGCCCGCACCGGCGCGGCGAGGGCCGCCAGCACATCGGTCGCGGCGTCCCCGGTTACCAGCTCGAGATCCGGGCGGACGAGGGTGAGCCGACCGATCGCCAGCCTGCCAGCGACGAGCGCGCGCCAATCGAGTTCGAGATCGATGCGATCGATCCGGCCGCGCAACGATCTCGTCCTCGGTCCTTCCCGGTCGCCGATGCGCACGTGCGAGAGAATGAAGCTCGGCCGGGGCAGGAGGTCGAACTCCACGGTGCCCTCGACGGTCACTGGCGTGCCCGTCAGATCCGAGAGCGCTTCGACCAATGCCCGGCGCCCCGCCGGCGTGTCGATTCCACGCGGCAGGACGAGCAGCAGGGCGAGAGACACTGCCGCGAACGCCGCGAGGACGTACGCGATCACGCGCACCGTCGGCCCTCCCGCCCCGTCGCCCGTGGCGCTTCAGCTGCCGCGCGGATGGAAGCGCGCATAGAGCTCCCGCAGGCGCGTCGCCTCCACCGCCGTGTACTGTTGGGTCGTCGACAGGCTCGCATGCCCGAGCAACTCCTGGATCGCCCGCAGATCCGCACCTGCCGCGAGCAGATGGGTGGCAAAGGCGTGGCGGAGCGCATGCGGTGTGGCCGTCTCTGGCAGCCCGAGCGCAACGCGCAGCCGGCGCAAGAGAGCCGTTGGCACACTCGGATGGAGCCGGCGACCGCGCACGCCCAGGAAAAGCGGGCGGTCAGGTGCGGTTCCATGCGGGCAGGATCGCAGATAGTCGGCGAGGGCCGCTGCCACAACCGGCAGCACCGGCACTTCTCGCTCGCGACCGCCCTTGCCGCGCACCCGCAGCCGCCGCAGCTCGCGGGGCTGCGGCCCGACGTCGCGGCAGGCGAGCGCCAGCGCCTCGCCGATGCGCAGTCCACAGCCCCACAACAGAAGCAAGAGCGCTCGGTCGCGGGCGCGCACCCAGGCGGGCGCCTTCTCCTCGCTCAGCGCGGCCAGCAGATCGAAGGCCTGGTCCACGCTCACCGGCCGCGGCAGACGGCGGCGCACCGGCGGGCTGCGCAAGAGCAGGAGGGCGGGGTTGTGCAGACCGGCACGGCGGTCGAGAAAGCGAAAGAATCCGCGCACCGCGGCCGTGGCGCGCGCGGTACTGCGTCGATCGTAGCCCTGGCGCTGGCGCTCCGCCAGCCAGGCACGGAAATCGGCGAGCTCGAGGGAAAGCAAGGCGGCAACCGACACCGGTCCTCCGAGGTGACCGGCGAGGAAGGCGAAAAACCCCGAGAGATCGTGTTCGTAGGCGCGGAGCGTGGCGGCCGCGAGGCGGCGCTCGTGCCGCAACCAGTCGCCATAGCGACCGACCTGAGCCGCCAGCTCGGGAGTGAGATAGCGGAATAGGCTGCGGGGGTCGACTTCCGTCATCGCCCGCATCATCATGCCCCGGCGGTTCCTGTCAATCGACGCGCGAGCCCTGGCCTGCAGATGAACGAGCGTACGGTACCGGTATTGGTGCCCGTCCCGGTCGATTCGCCCTTCGACTATCTGTGGACCGCGGTCGAGGACCCGGTGCCGGGCAGGCTCGTCGAAGTCCCTTTCGGGCCGCGGCGACTGCCGGGCGTGGTTTGGGACCAGCCGCCCGAGAGGCGGGCGTCGCCCGGGCGCCTGCGGGCGATCCACGGCCTTCTCGACTGCCCGCCACTGCCACCGCCGCTCTTGCGGCTGATCGCCTGGACCGCGCGCGAGACGCTGATGCCGCTTGGCGCCGTGTTGCGGCTGGCCCTGCCGGTGTCGGTGGCTCTCGAGCCGCAGGCCCGCAAGACAGGGCTCGTGGCGGCACCGGGAGTGGCGATGGAGGGCTTGACGGCTGGGCGGCGGCGGGTGATCGCGGTGGCGCGGGAAGCGAGCGAGCCGCTGCCGGCCGCCGAACTGGCGCGTCGAGCGGGCACGAGTGCCGGTGTCGTGAAGGCGCTGGTGGCGGCCGGCCTCCTCCTGCCGCAGCCGGTGCCCGAGCCTGAGGTGGCGGCGCCCGACCCCACGAGACCCGGACCGCAACTGTCGTCGGACCAGGAGCGGGCCGCCGCCACCCTGCGTGCCCTCGTCGCGGAACGTCGGGCGGAGCCGGTGGTCCTCGCGGGTGTTCCCGGCTCGGGGAAAACCGAAGTCTACTTCGAGGCGATCGCGGAAGCGCTTCGGCGCGGCCGGCGGGTCCTGGTGCTTTTGCCGGAGATCGCTCTCTCGGCGCAATGGCTCGAGCGCTTTGCCGCGCGTTTCGGGGCACGCCCGGCGGTTTGGCATTCGGCGCTGTCGTCAGCCGAACGCCGGCGCAGCTGGCGGAGGATCGCCGAAGGCCAGGTGACGGTGGTGGTGGGCGCCCGCTCCGCTCTCTTCCTGCCGCTCCGCGAGCTCGGACTGATCGTCGTCGACGAAGAGCACGATCCTTCCTTCAAGCAGGACGAGGGAACCGTCTACGACGCTCGCGCTGGGGCGATCGCTCGTGCCGGCTTCGAGGGCTGCCCGGTCGTGCTGGCTTCCGCCACACCTTCGCTTGCCAGCCACTTTCACAGCGGTACGGTACGCGCCTTCCCACCGCCGCATCCGCCCTGGCCGCGGCTCGTCCTGCCGGCCCGTCACGGTGCCGCCGTTCTGCCCGAGATCCGCCTCGTGGATCTGCGCCGCGAACGGCCACCCGCGCATGGTTTTCTCGCCCCGCCGGCGCGCGAGGCGCTCACCTCGACCGTTGCCGCCGGCGAACAGGCGCTCGTCTTTTTGAACCGGCGCGGCTATGCGCCACTGACCCTCTGCCGCGCCTGCGGCCACCGGCTGCGCTGCCCCAACTGTTCGGCCTGGCTCGTCCAGCACCGGTTGCGACGGCGACTGCTATGCCACCATTGCGGTTGGAGTCGGCCCGAGCCCGATCATTGTCCGCTGTGTGGGGCGGTCGAGGTCCTCGTCGGATGCGGACCCGGGGTAGAGCGGGTGGCCGAGGAGGTCGCGGGCTTGCTGCCCAATACGCGTATCTTCCTGGCGACGAGCGACACGGTGCGGACCGCGGCGGATGCCGAGACCCTAGTCCGCGAGGTCACCGAACGGCGGATCGATGTCCTCGTCGGGACCCAGATCCTCGCCAAGGGACACCATTTCCCGGCCCTGACCCTGGTGGTGGCGGTCGATGCCGACCTGGGTTTATCGGGCGGCGATCTCGATGCCTGCGAGCGTAGCTTCCAGCTCCTCTACCAGATGGCGGGTCGCGCCGGGCGGGGAGAGCGACCGGGACGGGTGCTAATCCAAACCTATCAACCGGAACATCCGGTGATGCAGGCGGTGGCCGCGGGCGACCTCGATGCCTTCCTCGCGAACGAGCTTGCCGAGCGTGCTGCGGCGGCGATGCCACCCTTCGGCCGGCTCGCCGCCCTCGTCGTCTCGGGCAGCGACGCGACGCGGGTGCGGTCCGAGGCCCAGCGCCTCGTGCGGGCGGCCAGCGAACCCGAGGGGGTGCGGGTGCTCGGGCCGGCACCGGCCCCGCTCGCCATGCTGCGCGGCCGCTACCGCGAACGGATCCTCGTGCTGGCGGCCCCGGGCATCGACCTTCCGAGCTTCTTGCGGGACTGGCTCGCGGGAGTGCGCCTGTCCTCGGCCGTGCGGCTGCAAATCGATGTGGATCCGCGGAGCTTTCTGTGAAACGGGGAGGAAAAGTGGAGACAGCGAGACTGCGCATCACCACCTGGAACGTCAACTCCGTGCGCATTCGGGAGGAGGCGCTGCGTCGCGTCGTCCGGGAGATCGAGCCGGACGTGCTGTGTCTGCAGGAGACCAAGGTCGAGAACAGCCGCTTTCCCTATGCATTGGCGCGCGATCTCGGCTTCTCGCACATCTTCGTCGACGGCCAGAAGGCCTACCATGGGGTCGCCGTCCTCTCGCGCTTGCCTCTCACCGGCTGTGCCGCGCCGAAATGGTGCAACGTCCCCGACTGCCGCCATCAGGTCTGCTTCCTGCCCGGAGACGTCGAGCTCCACAATGTCTATATTCCAGCTGGCGGCGATATTCCCGATCCCGAGGTCAATCCGAAGTTCCGTCACAAGCTCGATATGCTCTCCGCCCTCGCCGAGGCCTTTGCCTGTCGACGCGGCGACGGGGCGCGGCTCGTGCTGCTCGGCGATCTCAACATCGCCCCTCTCGAGACCGACGTGTGGAACCATCGGGCGTTGCTCGACGTGGTCTCCCACACTCCGATCGAGGTCGAGGCACTGCGCCGGCTGCAGGAGTCGTACGGCTTTATCGACGCCGTGCGAGCGGTGATCCCGCCGGCGGTGCGACTCTACACCTGGTGGTCGTACCGGGCGCAGGACTGGGCGAAATCCGATCGTGGCCGGCGGCTCGACCATATCTGGCTGTCGCCCGCTCTCGCTCCGGCCCTCGTCGGTGCGGAGGTCCACCGCGAGGTGCGTGGCTTCGACAATCCTTCGGACCATGTGCCGGTCACGGTCGAACTCGATCTCGCGCGCGTCGCGGATCGGGCGGCCGCGACGGTCGTTCGGCAGCGGAAGGAAAAGACATGCGAATCGCAGTGATCGGGGCGGGTGGCGTGGGCGGCAGCGTCGGCGCGATGCTGCAGCAGGCCGGTTTCGAGGTCGCCTTCCTCGCGCGCGGCGCCCATGCCCAGGCGATGGCCGAGCTCGGCCTCTCGATCGTCGGACCCGCTGGAGAAAGGCGTGTGGCGCCCGTGCGTCTGCTCGACCCCGAGCGCCTCGAGGGGCCATTCGATATCGTTCTGGTCACGGTGAAGATGTACGACCTTGCGGAGCTGGCACCCAGGCTCTCTCGGCTGCTCGGGCCGCAGACCGCGGTGATCCCCTTGGAGAATGGCGTGGAGGCCCCGGACATCCTCGCCCGCCATCTCCCGTCGGCACGCGTGTGTGGCGGAGTGGCGCGCATCGGTGCGGCGATCGAGGCTCCCGGCCGCATCCGCGTGACCACTCCCTTTGCCGTCCTGCGCTTTGGCGAACGCGAGGGCGGGCCGTCCGAGCGCTTGGCGCGCTTTGCCGCGGCCTGTGCGCGGGCCGGGATCGACGGCGTCCAGGTCACCGACATCGCGCGCGAGCTGTGGGGCAAGTTCGTCTTTCTCGCTCCGTTCGCCACCATCACCGCGGCTTCCGGCCTGCCGATTGGCGCCGTGCGCGACGATCCGACCCTGTGGGCTGCCTTCGCGCGCTTGCTCGCGGAAGCGGAGGCCACAGCGCGGGCGCACGGGATCCGGCTCGAGCCGGACTTCGCCGAGCGGACCTTCGCTTTCGTCAAGGGCTTGCCCCCCGCCATGACCTCGTCGATGGCGACGGACCTCGCCCATGGCCGCCGCCTCGAGCTCGATTGGCTCACCGGTGCGGTCGTACGCTTTGCCCGCGCCGCCGGCATCGGGGTGCCGGAGACGGAGCGGTTTTACGCTCGGCTCCTGCCGTTTCGCGACGGCCGGCCGACGGCGGGCTGAGGCTGTCGCTCAGCCGGAAGGAGAGGAGGACGCCCGCAGGCGCGGGAGGTGGATGCCGCATTCCGTCTTGTCGAGACCGCGCCAGCGTCCAGCCCGCGGTGGCTCGCCCGGAGCCGTGGTCGTAGTGCAGGGCAGGCAGCCGACCGAGGCAAAGCCCCTGAGGGTGAGGGGGTGGGGTGGCAACTGCCGCAGCCTCCGGTAGTGGCGGATATCCTCGGCCGACCAACCGGCAAGCGGATTGAGCTTGAGTCGGCCGGTGCCGCCTTCCACTTCGACCGTCGGTAGAGAGGCCCGCAGCCCGCCCTGGTAGCGCTTTCGCCCGGTGACCCAGGCAAGAAACCCCTCGAGGGCGGCATCGAGAGGCTCCGTCTTGCGCAGGTGGCAACAGAGATCGGGGTCGCGCCGGCACAGCTGACGATCGGGATCGTGGCGGGCGAGAGCCGCCGGGTCAGGGACCAGGGTGCGCACGTCCTCGAGCCCGAGCCGGGCCACGAGCTCGTCGCGATAGCGCAGGGTTTCCGGAAAGTGCCAGCCGGTATCGAGGAACAGCACCGGGAAGCGGCGATCGACGGAAGCCACCATGTCGAGGAGCACGGCGCTTTCGACACCGAACGAGCTCACGAGCGCGATGCGGCCGCGTAACGGTCCATTCCAGGCCGCCCGCAAGAGCTCGAGCCCTTCGAGGCCGGAAAGGCCGCGAGCCAGCTCCGCGAGACCGGGACGGAGGAGATCGTCCGTGCGCTCCACCGCAGACCTCCGCGACGGAAACCGCAGCGGAACGTACTCTACATTTTCCAACAGTCAATATCGCAATCATACGTTTTTCAAGCGTATTAATCGCCCCTCCGCGGCGCCCGCGCGGCGGTTCCCCAGGCGTCGGAAGGGTTGTCAGGAGGGCTTTCCGCCGCTTTCCGGTGGCGGTTGGAACAGCACGATGGGTCCGGTTTGTTTTGCCTGGTAGAGGGCGACGTCCGCCTGTTTGAGAAGCTCCTCGGTGCCTCGCGCGTTCGGTCCGAGGAGGGCGATGCCGACGCTCGCCCCGATGGCGATCCGCCGCCCTTCGAGCTCGTACGGCTGGGCGATCGCTTCGACGAGCCGGGTTGCCAGCCCCAAGGCGGTCTCGGGGTCGGCAGCACCCACTTCGAGGAGGGCGAACTCGTCGCCGCCGAGCCGCGCGACGAGATCCTCGTGTCGCACCTGGCTGCGCAGCCGTGCGGCCACCATGGCGAGCAGGCGGTCGCCCGCGGCGTGACCGAGAGTGTCGTTGACCGTCTTGAACCGATCGAGGTCGAGGAGCAGCAGGGCTGCCTGCGTCTCGCCGCGACGCACCGCCGCGAGGGTGCGCTCGAGCAGCGCCAGGAACAATCGGCGGTTGGCGAGGCCCGTGAGCTCGTCATGTTCCGCGAGATGGCGAGCGCTGCGGGTCGCCTCGAGGGAACGCGCGAGCGCCCGGCGCGTGCCCAGGCCTTCCCGCCAGAGGAGAAGGAGGAGCAACAGGAAGGTGATCATCAGGCCGATCGTCGACGCGCGGTTGGCGAACAGCGGATCGGCGAGCCGCCGCTCGAGCTCCATCCGACGGCGCGTGCTCTCGTCCTGGGCGGCGAGGGCCACGCGGTGCAAGGGCACCTCGAAGGTGGCGAGTTGTCCGGCGAGGCTCGTGACCGCGCGGGGATCGGGGAAGGAGCTGGCGACGACCGCCCCGCCTGTGCGCAGCAGGGGCTCGAGCCCGGCGAGCACGCGCGCGCTTTCGGGGCTGTCGCGCAGAAGCTCGCCGCTCTCGCCGGCGGCGGCCGATCGGACGCGATCGTGCAAGGCCTCGAGACGCAGGGCGAGGGTGGCCCGGCGGTCTCGCGCCGGTGCGCCGACATAGGCCTCGGCGGCACGCAGCAGCCGCTGCAGTTCCAACTCGAGCTGACAGGCGAGCCACGCCGCTTCGCCGCCCCTGCGTAGCGACGCCTCGTGCGCCTTCTGGAGTCGCCAGTTCGAACCGACGATGCCGGCGCTGAAGACCGCGAGCGCGAGGAGCAGCCCGGCAGGGAGCCAGAGCCGACGCAGGTCTGCGAGGATCATAGGCCCTCCGGGGATGGCCGCGGCAGGCGAGACGAGGCGCGACGAGGCCGGCCATGACGTGGCCGACGAAGGTGGAAGGGCGAACGAGGCAGCGAGGCGTGAGCCAGTCCGCCTCGCGGCCCCATCCGGCAGCAGGGCCTGCGCGCCCCCATGACGCTCGCGAGAACCGCCTCATCCCTTCGGGCTGGCGTAGGTGCCTCCCTCGGCCGCGGATCCCTATTCCTTAGCCGAAGCCCGCAGCGCGCGACAGCGCCCACGCGACCCGTCTTTGCCGCCCTGCCCGGTTCCGGAATGGGCACCTTCGCGATGGCCTTGCGGAACGCGTCCATCCGCGCTTGGCTGCGGTCGCCGAGCCACCAAGGGAGGATCGAGATGAGCCGGAAAATCGCCCTCGTGACCGGCGCTGGCAGCGGCATCGGACGTGCGGCCTCGCTCGCCCTCGCGGCAGAGGGGTTCGATCTCGTCCTCGCGGGCCGGCGGCTAGAGCCGCTCGAGGAAACGGGACGGCTCGTCCGCGAGCAGGGACGCGAGGCCCTCGCGGTTCCCACCGATGTCACCGACGCGCAGAGCGTGCGCGCACTCTTTGCCACCATCGAGGAGCGCTACGGTCGCCTCGACTTCCTCTTCAACAATGCCGGCATCGGTGCGCGCGCCGTGCCGGTCGACGAGCTTGCGGTGGAGGAGTGGGATCGCGTCGTGGCCACCAACTTGAACGGCATGTTCTATTGCGCCCGCGAGGCCTTCGGGCTGATGCGCCGGCAGCGTCCGATGGGTGGGCGGATCGTCAACAACGGCTCCATCTCGGCCCACGCCCCACGCCCCTTCTCGGCGCCCTATACGGCGACCAAACACGCCGTGACCGGGCTCACCAAGGCCCTCGCCCTCGACGGTCGGCCCTACGACATCGCCTGTGGCCAGATCGATATCGGGAACGCGGCGACCGACATGACCGCGCGCATGCAGGAGGGGGTGCCGCAGGCGGACGGTTCCATCCGGCCCGAGCCGCGGATGGACGTGCGCCATGTCGGCGAAGCCATCGCCTTCATGGCCCGACTGCCCCTTGACTCCAATGTGCTGTTCATGACCATCATGGCCACCAAGATGCCTTTCGTTGGCCGCGGCTGAGGTGACTGGGTCATCGTCGACGCCAGCGGACATGCCGTTGCCTGGTCGCCCGCGGGTCACATCTACGCCTGCGATCGAGAGGCGGACGACAGGGGATGCGGAGCTTCGGATACGCGCTCGGCTATGTGCTGGTGGTGGCCGCCGCTGCCACCGGTTTTGCCCAGCTGCTGATGATCTGGGCGGCGGGGCGGTATCTCCCGGTGTCGATCGGCTCCATTTGGTTCAATCTGCACGCAAACAGCCTCGTCGGCTTCCAGGCTTTCGTGGAGAGCCATCTCGGCAGTCTCGCCTGGGCGCCCGTTCGCTTCCTCATTGCCCAGCCGGCCTTTCTCGTGCTCCTGGTGCCGGGTCTGCTCCTTCTGGTCGCATGCCGTCCTCGCCAGCGGGGGCTGGGGTGATCGCCTCGGCAAACGCGCTCGGGGCTGGCCGCGGCAAGGCGAAGATGTCCTGGATGCGGCAATAGAGATCGCCGAACAACCGGCCGACCGGTCGGTAGCGGCCGAGGTCGACCCGCAACGTCGTCGGGTCGACGAGGCCCTCTCGCGCATGCACCCAGAGGATCTCGCCGATCACGAGCTCGCGCGTGCGGCCGAGACGCATGAGCGTCAGGCATCGGCACTCGAGGGCGGCGGGGGCGCGCAGGATGCGTCGCGGCGCCACCCGCCGGCAAGGAACGAGCTCCAATCCGGCAATCTCCGGCTCGCTCACTTCCGGGGGGAAATCGACGGCACAGATGGCCATGGCCTCGGCCAGCTCTTCGTCCACGAGGTGGACCACGAACTCCCCCACGAGGTCGATGTTGCGACCGGTGTCCTTGGACGTGTCGAATCGCCGGCGTTCGATGCCGAGCACCACGAGCGCCGGGTCGTGGCTGAACAGGTTGAAGAAACTGTAGGGCGCAGCGTTGGTCCGACCTTGCGGATCCGTGGTGGTGACGAGGGCGATGGGCCGCGGTACCACGAGGCCGGTGAGGAGTTTGTAGCGGGCGGAGGGTGCGAGGCTGGCGAGATCGATGTCCATGGAGATCTCCCGGAAAGAACCCTCAGCGTCGGCGCCAGGCTTGGGTGCGCAACAGGAGGCGACGACCGAGGCCGGCCTGGACGAGCCGCGCCAGCAGACAGGTATAGAAGATCATCATGCCCATGGCGGCGGCGGGCGCAGTGTCGCCGGCATCGTCCATATTGAGGACGGCGACCGAGGCCAGGGTGGTCTGCGGCGAATAGAGGAAGACCACGGCCGAGACGGTGGTCATGGCGTTGACGAACAGATAGGCGGCAAGATCGAGAATCGTGGGCAGGCACACCGGCACGGTGACGGCGCCGAACACGCGCCACAGCGGTTGCTTGAGGGACTCCGATACGGCCTCGAAATCGGGATCGAGCTGCTTCAGGGCGGTGACCGCCGTGAGGTGCGAAACGGTATAGAAGTGAACGATGGTCGAGATCACCAAAATCGTCATGGTACCGTAAAGGAACCGCAGAGGATTGTCGGGAGAATTGAAGAAGAAAATGTACGATAGTCCGAGCACCATGCCGGGTACGGCCATCGGTAGCATGGCGAGGGCATGGAAGAACAGCCGCGGTGGCGCCGATACCTGCCGAATCTTCTCGACCGCATAGGCGCCGCAGAAGACGAGAACGGTGCCGTAAAGCGTGGTCCATCCCGCCATCTCGAGCGAGTTCCAGTAACTGCGCCAGCCGCCACCGTCCATCCGATCGAAGTCGTAGTGACGGAGACTCGGCGACAGATCGTACGGCCACAGTCGGAACAGGGCGGCGGCTTGGCATGTCGCGAGCACGCCCAGGATGAACAGGGCGACGAGGGAGCACGTCACGAACAATGTCGCATCGAGCCGCGGCCGCGGCGGCGGGTTCCAAGGCACGGCCTGGGCGGTGAGCAGCGCCTTCTGCCGTCGCGCGGCCAAGCGGTCGACGGCAAAGGCGACCGCGGCCGGCAGCATGAGCAGCACCGACACCACCGCCCCCATCTGGAAGTTCTGTTGTCCGATCACTTGCTTGTAGATGTCGACGGCGAGCACGTCGTAGCCCTTGCCGATCACCTTGGGCACGCCGAAGTCGGTGATCTGCAGGGTGAACACCACGAAAGCGGCAGAGATCAGGCCATAGCGGGCACCGGGCACGGTGACGGTGCGGAAGATGCGGGCGGGCGATGCGCCGAGGGCGGCCGCCGCCTCGTAGAGACGGGCGTCGGCGAGAGAGAGCGCCGCGAGCAGGATCAAAAAGGCGTGCGGGAACGTGAAGAAGACGCTCGCCAGGACGATGCCGATCGGGCCGTAGATGTCGTGGCCGAAAAGGAGCGGGGTGAGCAGGCCCTGACGGCCGAAGAGATAGACGAGGCCGATCCCCGGCACGAGCGACGGCACCAGCAGCGGCGCCAGGGCGACCAGCTTGAAGAGGGCTCGGCCGGGCATATGGCTGCGGGCGATGGCATAGGCATAGAGGAAAGCCAACGGCACGACGATCAGGGTCGTGAGGGTGGCGACGGTGAGGGAATTGACGAGCGATCGCCTGAGAGTCGGAGTGGTGAAATAGTACCGGTAGTTGTCGAGGCCGAAGTCGGCGACCGGACGGATGAAGATCCGGCCGATGCTGGCAGGGCTCGCCTCGATGATTTCGCCGGGCGCGCTGAGTCGGCCCTCGACCAGCAACAGGCCGCCCCCGGCGGAGAGATCCCTGAGCCGGATCGCCGCGACCCCGGTGCGGACGTCCTCGGGCAGGAGCCGCGCGAGCGGCTGACGGCTGCGTTCGGTCGGCCGCGGACCGTCCTCCGGCAGAGGATGGCGGGCGACCCATTCGGCGAGGGTTCCCTGCGGCTGCCACACGCCGTTCCGCTGGACCTCGAGGGCCACTTCGGCGAAAGAGAACCGATAGACTTCGAAGGATTTGCGCAGCAGCGCGAAGAGGGGCAGCGCGAGGGCGACCACGAGCCATAGCACCAGGGCCCAGAAGAGGGCGCGCGCCAGCCAGAGGTCGACCGCCAGACGATGGCGCCATGCGAGGACGCGACTCGTCGCGCTCACCGCCATGGTGCGGCATCCCGCGCGAACAGGCGAATCCGTTCGGCCGGCAGGGCGAACCGGATCCGCATCCCGGGCTGCAGGCCGAGGTCGCGGACGAGATTGATCGAGAGATCGAGGAGGAAGGTGCGCTCGGCCAGCGACTCCACCGCCACCTCGGCGCGCACCACCGGCCCGAGGAAATCGGTGCGCAGGACCTCGGCTTCGAGCGGGTTCGCCTCTCGTCCCACATCGCGCAATAGCGCGTCCTCGGGCCGGAAGGCGAGGAGCACGGCCTCGCCCGCTCTGCGGCCGGCGGTCTCGACGCGCAGCTCGAGGTCGCCGCAGCGGCAGCGACCCTCGCCCACCACCTCGGCTTCGAGGAAGTTGGTGACACCGACGAAATCGGCGACGAAAGGGCTCGCCGGCCGTTGGTAGACCTCGATGGGCGTGCCGATCTGTTCGACCCGGCCGGCGTTCATCACCACGATGCGATCGGCGAGACTGAGCGCCTCCTCCTGATCGTGGGTGACCATGATGGTCGTGACCCCGAGCCGCCGCTGCAGGTCCCGGAGTTCGTGGCGAAGGTGCAGGCGGACCTTGGCATCGAGGGCGGAGAGCGGTTCGTCGAGGAGCAGCAGACCGGGTGCCGGGGCGAGCGCGCGGGCGAGGGCCACCCGCTGCTGCTGGCCGCCCGAGAGCTGGGCCGGATATTTGTCGGCATGCGGTTCGAGCCCCACCAGGGCGAGGAGTTCCTCGACCCGCTGGCGCACGCGGCTGCGGGGCAGGCCGCGACTCTCGAGGCCATAGGCGATGTTCCGCCGGACCGTGAGGTTGGGGAACAAGGCATAGGACTGGAAGACGATGCCGAAGTCGCGCTCGCGCGGCGAGAGGGTGGAAATGTCGCGGCCGGCCTGGACGATCCGTCCCTCGCTCTGCCGTTCGAGTCCGGCGACGATCCGCAAAAGGGTGGTCTTGCCACAGCCGGAGGGGCCGAGGAAGCAGACGAATTCCCCTTCCGCCACGGCGAGCGACACCTCGCGCACCGCGGCGAAGCCGCCGAAGCGCTTGGTGATCGCCTCGAGCTGCAGATAGGGGGCGGCCGGCGCCTGGCGCCGGCCGCTCGCCTCAGCGCTTCGGCTCGGACTTGGCCTCGTAGCGACGGGACCACTCGGCGAGGATGCGCTCACGGTTCTGGGCCGCCCAGGCGAAGTCGTTGTCGATCATGCGCGCCAGCACGTCGGTGGGATAGTGGGGCACCGGCTTGGCGAGGGAGGGGATCGCGATCACCGCATAGCCCTCGTTGTACATCCGCATGGCGTCCTCGGAGATCGCCCAGTCGAGGAGGGTGCGGGCGGCTTCCGGATTGTCGGTGCCGGCGACGATGGCAGCCGCCTCCATCTCCCAGCCGATGCCTTCCTCCGGCAGCACCACCTCGATCGGCGCGCCATCCGCCTTGGCGCGCGCCGCGCGGTAGGTGAAGGAGATGCCGACCGGCACCTCGCCGCTCGCCGCGTCCTTGCACGGCTTGGAACCGGAGTGGGTATAGTAGGCGATGTTCTCGTGCAGCTGGTCCATGAACTTCCAGCCCTCCTCCTCGCCGAACAGCTGGAGCCAGGCGGACACGGACAGGAAGCCGGTGCCCGAGGAGGCGGGGTTGGGCATGACCACATGACCGCGGTAGACGGGGTCGAGCAAATCGCGCCAGCGCCGGGGTTGCGGCAGGCCGGCCTTCGCCGCCTCGACGGTGTTGAAGCAGATGGCCGCTTCCCAGGCATCCATGCCGACCCAATAGGGGGGATCCGCCTCGTCGCGGAAGCGACGGTCGAGCTTCTCGAGGCCCTTCGGGGCATAGGGCTCGAGCATCCCCTCCGCCTTGAGCAGCAAGAGCGAGCTGGCAGCGAGGCCCCAGACCACGTCGGCCTGCGGATTGTCCTTCTCGGCGAGCAGCTTGGCGGTGACGATGCCGGTCGAATCGCGCACCCAACGGATCCGGATGTCGGGGTGGGTGGCGTTGAAGCGGGCGGCGTATTTCGGCAGGTCCTCGGCCTCGATGGCGGTATAGACCGTGAGTTCGGTCTCGGCCGTGGCGGAGCCCGCCACGAGCAGCAATCCGGCGAGCGCCGGAGCGAAGCGGTCCAGTGTTCGGGTCACGGTTGATCCTCCCAAAGGCCGGTTGGCTGGAGCCGGCGGGGCGGAGCCGCGGGGCTCCGCTCTCCCGCGACAGTAGATGCCAGCTGGCGGTGACAGGCAAGTGACGAAACGGGTCGCGGGCAGCCCATAGGAATATCTGCCCTGTTGAACGGCGGGGCGGCGGCGCCTAAATAGCCGCTCGCCGCCGCGGTCGGCGGCGGTTCTCCGGCGAGGGGCGCACACACGGCAGCGCATCCACTGGATGTGCGGGTGGGTGGTCTCTTCGGGGTCGCTCTTTCTCATCGTGATGGTTGAGGGGAAGGGATGTGCGGGCGGCGGTGGTTGAGGTCGTCCGTGGTATCCTTGCCTGAGGTGGGTCTTTTGGGGT
>BEIQ01000007.1 GCA_002898275.1 bacterium HR40 | reverse complement strand
GTCGTGGGTTCAAATCCCACCCCCGCAACCCACCACCACCCCAAACCTCACTCCCCCGACCCAAGCGCAACGCAAACCGCCCCCGCTACCTCGAGGGTGACCGTGTATTTTCTCGCATCCCGAGGGTGAGAAAAACCGATCCTCCGGCGCAGGCCGGAGATCCCACCGAGCCGCGCCTGCCCGGCAGTGCAGCGCTCGGCCGGCGGCGAAAAAGCGGCTCGGGCGAGAGGTTTCTCGCCTTCTCCTGCCGCCATCCGCCCGCTCATGCTCCGGGCCTCGGCCCGCGCCGGATCGAGGTTCCCCAGGCAGCTCGAAGCCTCTCGCAGTCCCGGCTCGATCGCCAGTTGGGGGCGAGGGCCGCGACCCGGGAGCGTCCGCTCCCGAAAGCGCCCCCGGTTCGCAGCGCACGCGCTGCGCCAGCCCCGAACGATGCGACGGCCGTGCGCCTCGGGACTGCGAGGGAGGAAAGCCCGGACACCGCGGGCGACCGTGGGCGCCGTCCGCAGGTACGGGGCTATCGGGGACGACCAGGTCGCCGGCCGCCGCTCGGGCGCGCGGTACCCGCAGTCCCTCGCTCTTTGCTCCTCGTCTTCACGGCCGGCGCACGATCTGGTCGTAGATGTCGATGGCTGCCGGTCCGGCGAGGACCACGAACAGGGCCGGAAGGATGAAGAGGATGAGCGGCACGGTGAGCACCGCCGGCAGGCGCGCCGCCTTCTCTTCGGCCCGGATGAGGCGTTGCTCCCGCAGCTCGTGGGCGAGCACCCTCAGAGAAACGGCGAGGGGCGTTCCGTAACGCTCCGTTTGCACGAGAGTGCTGACGAGCGCGCGTGCGGCTGGCAGCGGCACCCGACGGGCGAAATTGTGGAGCGCCTGACGCCGTTCGGGCAGAAAGGTGAGCTCCACTGCCGTGAGCGCTAGCTCGTCGGCGAGCTCCGGTGCGGCATGGCCGAGCTCGCGAGCCACCCGATCGAGAGCGGCATCGAGGGCGAGACCGGCCTCGGCGCAAATCACGAGGAGGTCGAGCGCATCGGGCAGTGTCCGCTGCAGGCGGGCGAGCCGTCGGCCCAGACGCCAATGGATGTACCAACGCGGCGCCAACGTCCCGAGCAAACCGCCGGCTGCCGGGACGAGCATCCGAGCGGAGCCCGAGGAGCTTCCGGCTGCCGTCAGCGCGAAGGCCCCCATGACGGCGAGTGCGGGCAGACAGAGCTGAGCGGTGAGGTAGATCGCCACCGCTTCGCGCGACCGGAAGCCGGCCGCCTGCAGTTGTTCGCGCACCTGCTCCACGCCGCGCGCGCGAGCCAGGTCGAGGCGCTCCACCAGGGTGGTGGCGACCGCCGCGAGCTGACGTCGCCGCCGTGCAGCTGTCCGGCGCGGTCCGTCGGCGAGCTCGACCCGCCGGCGCTCGAGGATGCGTGCCCGGAGCTGGGACGGATCCTTTTCGACGAGGGCATACCAAACGGCGACGACGGTGAGAAAGACGGTCAGAGCGGCGAGGCCGACCACCACGGTCTCGGGCGAAGCCGGCACGCTCAGAGGTGACACGGCCGCTCCTCTCCGGTCACGGTGCTGCGCCGCGAACCGCCGACTGCGGCCGGGCGGAAGAATGGCATCATATGTCGAACCTCACCAGGCGGGCGATGACGGCGATCCCGGTCAGCATGCTCGCGAGCCCGAAAAGCGCCAGCATCTGCCCCCGCGGATCGACGAACAGCTTGGCGAT
Organism: bacterium HR40; assembly: GCA_002898275.1. Taxonomy (GTDB): domain Bacteria; phylum Pseudomonadota; class Alphaproteobacteria; order Geminicoccales; family Geminicoccaceae; genus HRBIN40. The sequence continues at coordinate 58,378 of BEIQ01000007.1, read as the reverse complement.
GTAATCGGGGTTGATGGCGAAGATGATGGCGCCGACCAAAAACGGCAGGGATCCGATGATGGCGGCGGAAGCTCGCGCCTCGGAGGACATCGCCCGGACTTTGAGTTTCATCTGCTCGCGACGGCGCACCATGGTCGCGAGGTTGGACAGGATGCCGGCGAGATTGCCGCCCGTTTCGCGCTGCAGCGCGACGCTCACCACGAGGAATCGGAACTCGGCCAAGTCGACCCGCCGCGTGGCCTGCCACAGCGCCTCCTCGAGGCCCATGCCGATGCGCATGTTGCTCGCCACCTCGCGGAACACTTCGCCGACCGGATCCGCCACTTCCTCGCCGATCAGCGCGATGGCCTCCGACACCGGCAGCCCGGCCTTGACCGCCCGCACCACGAGTTCGATCGCTTCCGGAAGGAGAGAGAGGAACTTCTGCGCCCGCCGGGCAACGAGCCGGCTCACGAACAGCATGCCGCCGCCAAAGACGAGGGAAATGGCGAGAGCGGTAGCCGCCGGCAGCGGCAGGCCGAGGATGGTGAACGCCAAGGAGAGGATTCCGGCGAGGAGGAGGGCGGTCACGAGGGCGTCGGCTGGAGCCCAGGTCAGGCCCGCCTGAGCGAAGCGCGCCTGCATCCGTTCCAGCCGGGGCATCGCCCGCTGCAGCGCCGCCGCCATGGAGCCGAGGCGGGTGGCGCGCTCGCGGCGCACGAGGTCGCTCGGCCGACGGGGCGCAGCCTGGGCCTCGATCGCGGCGTGGCGGATGCGACGGATGCGGCGGGTCAGAGCGCGGTCGCTTCTGCCGCCCGGAAGCCAGGCGAGCAGTGCCGCGAAGATGGCGAACCCGAGGAGGGCGAGGATAGCCGGATCGGCTAGTGCGGTCGTCATCAGGCCTCGCTTCCACGCATCGCTGCGAGCAGCGCTCGGTCGAGCCCGTAATAGGCGGCTCGACGGAGGAAATGCGGTCGCACGGGTGCCGGCTTGAACTCGCCGATGAGGGTCCCATCGGGCGCCTCGCCTTGGTACTCGTAAACGAACAGGTCCTGCAGGGTGACGACCTCGCCCTCCATGCCGACGATTTCCGTCACGTGCGTGACTCGCCGCACGCCATCGCGCATGCGCGCCACCTGGATGATGAGATTCACCGCCCCGACGATCTGCTGGCGGATGGCACGGGCGGGGAGATTGGCGGTGGCCATGGTCACCATGTTCTCGAGACGGGTGATCGCCTCGCGCGGGCTGTTGGCGTGCAGCGTGCACATCGAACCGTCGTGCCCGGTGTTCATCGCCTGCAGCATGTCGAGCGCTTCCGGTCCACGGACTTCGCCGCAGATGATGCGGTCCGGGCGCATGCGCAGGGCATTGCGGACGAGATCGCGCATGGTGACTTCCCCCACGCCCTCGAGATTGGGCGGGCGGGTCTCGAGGCGCACGACGTGGGGTTGCTGCAGCTGCAGTTCCGCCGCATCCTCGATGGTGACGATGCGCTCGCCCGGATCGATCAGTTGCGAGAGAGCGTTGAGCAGAGTCGTCTTGCCCGAACCGGTGCCGCCCGAGATCACGATGTTGAGCCGGCAGGCGGCGGCGATCTTGAGCACTCGCGCGAGCGCCTCGCTCACGTTGCGCTGGCGCGCCATGGTGTCGAGCGTAATCCGGTGTTTTGCGAACTTGCGAATCGAGATGGCGCAGCCGTCGAGGGCGAGCGGCGGGATCACGATGTTCACGCGACTGCCATCGGCCAGTCGGGCATCGCAAATCGGGCTCGTCTCGTCGACCCGGCGTCCCACTCGCGCCACGATGCGCTGAGCGATGTTGAGCAAATGCTGGTCGTCGCGGAAACGGACGTCGGTACGGACGAGCTTGCCGCGCCTTTCGACATAGACATTGTAGGGACCGTTGACCATGATGTCGGTCACCGTCTCGTCGCGTAGCAGGGGCTCGAGGGGACCGAGGCCGATCATGTCGTCCACCAGCCGCTCGCACAGCTCCTGCTGTTCGCGGGCGCCGACCGAGAGGCGGTGCTCGGCGACGATCTCGGCCACCAGCTCGACGAGCTGCCGGGCGAGCTCCTCGCGCGGCAGGCGCGCCGCAGCCGAGGCATCGATGCGATCGTAGAGCCGACGCTGGATCAGCTCGTAGGCTTTGTCCACTCGTTGGCGCTCGTCGCGTGGTGCCGCGCTCTCTGCTGTCCATGCGACCGGGCTGCGCCCGCTCCGCTCCGGGTGCGCCGCGGGCGGGCGCGGCAGGATGGCGGCAGGCTCCGGAGGTTGGGTGCGCTTTCCGAACGCCACTTATCGCCCCCGTCGCAGCAGGCCCAACAGGCCGCGGCGCTCCGACGGCTGTCGGCCGGTCAGGCTGTGGCTCACGAGTTCGAGGGCGGCCGCGAACCGTCCCCGCGCGAGATGGTCCAGCTGACCCGTGTTGACGGCCGAAACCACCCGCACCCCGTCGAACGGGACGAGATGATCGATGCTGCGGCCGATCCCGCGCTCGAACTCCGAGCGGTCGATCTCGGCCCCCTTGAGCCAGCCGACCCGGTTGGCCAAGACGAGGCTGCGAGCTGCCGGATTGACGCGGGTGAGGAGCTGGGAGAGCCGCAGAGTGTCGCGCATCGAGGCGAGCGACAGATCGACCACGAACAGCACCACATCGGCGCGCTCGAGCGCGAAGATCAGCAAGTCCTGTGGGTGGCGAGGCAGATCGACGAAGACATAGTGGAAGCGGTGGCGGAGCATGTCGAGCACGCCCTCGACCGCGGCCGGCTCGGGGTTCCAGCGTTCGCCGGGCGGCAATTCCGCGGCAAAGGCGCTGAGGTTCTCCGACACGCTGTTGCCGAGCCGTTCCACGAGAAGGGGATCGAGTCCCTCGGGCCGTTCGAGGACGTCGCGCAGACCGTTCACCGGATCGAGATCGTAGGAGAGCGCGACGGTGCCGAAATGCAGATCGAGATCGAGCACCGCCACTCGGCGCCGGTGACGACTGGCTACCATATGGGCGAGACCGCAGGCGATCGTGGTCGCCCCGACGCCACCGCGCACGCCGAGCACCGCCACGACGCGCCCGAGCCGAGCCGTCCGGCGTCCGGTTGGCATGCCCTCCATCGCCCGGCGCAGACTGTGGGCGAGCAGCTCGGGTGGCACGGGCTTGACGAAATAGTCGGCTACACCCCGCTCGAGGAGCGAGCGGAACAGGGCCACTTCGTCCCGGCGACCGATCGCCACCACCGACACGCCTGGCTCGCACACTTCCGCGAGTTCGTCGATGTCGGAAAGAGGCATTTGCGAGGCCTCGAGATCCACCACGAGCAGCCGCGGGGAGCGTTCCACCCCGAGGCGCTCGATGGCCGTGCGCACGTCGCCGTTCTCGATGCGGGCGCTCTCGAGCTCGAGACGGGAAAACGCCGTCTCGACCGCGGCGCGGGTCTCGGCGTCGGAGACGAACGCCAGCGCGTTCGCCGGCATGCTCTCCTCGGCCGGCGCCGACGCCGGGTCCGCCAGCAGCAGTCGGTTCACGGCGCACCTCCCGCGGCGTCGAGAAGCGGGGTCACCTTGCCCTCCCGGTAGCGGCCCACCGCCGCCGCGGCGGCGTCCCCGAACGCCGGTGCGACGGGAGAGGGGGCGGCGAGATCGGAAGGGGCGGCCAGCATCGCCGCCAGATTGCGGGCCGTGGCGCAGCCGAGTCCCGCGTAGGGACCGTTATCGAGCTGGAAGCCCGACGCCGGGGTGGCGGGCTCGCAACCGGCGATCCGGATCACGGCGACTTTCACCGTCACCTCGGCGCGCCGGTTGCGAGCCCAAGCTTCCTCCCCGTCACCAGGGGCAAGCGGCCACCCCTCGCCAAAGCTGCGCAGATCGACCGCGGTCTCGGCTCCGGTATGCGCCCGGATCGCATCCGCCACCGCCCGTGCCCGGCGTGCCGCCAGATCGAGGTTGTAGGCCCGCGTGCCGCGCGCATCGGCATGGGCGGCAACGCGCACATGTCCCGCCGGACGCGACGGAAGCTGATCGAGGAAAGCGACGAGACGGGCCTGTTCGACGGGGGTGAGCCGGTCGCTATCGGTGGCGAAACGTACGGTATGGTGCATTTCGACGAGTTCGGCGCGGGGTGCTGCCGGCCACTCCACCGCTGGTGGCAGCGAGCTCTCGGGGAGGGCGCAGGAGGCGAGGAGGAGGGCGAGCAGCAGATACCTACCTCGACGCGGTCCCGTGCCCTGGCGCATGTGGCCGAAACTGCCACGGCATGCGGCCGAAAGGACGGAGTCCATCGCCCTGTCTCCTCTCAATCGAGCGCGAAACCGGCACCACCCCTCAATCGCGGCAGGCTTCCGCCACCCGCAGGGGCACCGCCGAGCCGCGCGGCCAGCCGCCCGTGTAACAGGCGTTCGATCTCGTTCGGCGGGCGAACGCCTTGGACCGGGTCCGAAAGCGCGGTGGGTGCGACCGGCTGCACGAGATAGGGGGTGACGATGATGACCAGCTCGCTCTCGTCGCGCTGGAAGCGGGTGGAGCGGAAAAGCGGTCCGAGCACGGGCAGATCGCCGAGTCCCGGGAATTTCTCGAGCCTGTGACGGGTCGAACTCGAGATCAAGCCGCCGATGGCGAAACTCTGACCGCTCGCCAGCTCCACCGTCGTCTCGGCACGGCGGGTGGCGAGCGCCGGAATGGTGATGTTTTGCAGGACGATGGCGCCATTGTCGCTGAGCTCGCTGACTTCCGGCCGGACTCGCAGGCTGATCCGTCGCGACTCGAGGACCGTCGGGGTGAACGACAGGCTCACCCCGAACTGTTTGAACTCGATCTGGATGTCGCCATTGTCGGTGCCGACCGGTACCGGGAATTCTCCGCCGGCGAGGAACGCCGCCGTTTCCCCCGACAGGGCCGTGAGGTTGGGTTGGGCGAGAACGGTGACCAGGCCCTCGCGCTCGAGCGCATCGAGGAGACCGTTGATGTCGACGTCACCGTTGCGATAGGCGCCGGAGAGCGCCCCAGCCGTCCCTTCGGCGTCGGTCAGACGCGAGACATTGCCCGCCCCGCCGCCGAACGGGCGCCCAGTGGCGAGGCCGAAGACGAAATCGCCGGGTGCGACCACATTGTCCCAGTTTATGCCGAAAAGCCGGGTCACCTCGCGGCTGACTTCCGCCACCCGGACGTGGAGGCTCACCTGGATGGGCGCAGTGACCCGCAAACGGTCGATCAGCTGCTCGCCCTCGCCGAGGAAACGTCCGGCGAGCGCCCGGATATCGGCGGCGGCTACGGGCGAAGGGGCCGATCCCTCGAGCATGAGTCCGCCCGGCAGGGAGGTGACGGTCACGGCACTCTCCGGCACCGCCCGGGTGACGAGGGCGCGCAGTTCGTCGACGGCATGCCGCACTTCGAGGGCGAGCCGAAGGAGCGGACGATCCTCTGCATCGACCACGAACACGGTAGTCTGTCCGGCCTTCTTGCCGAGGACGTAGACGACCCGGGGCGAATGGACCTGGACATCGGCGACCGCCGGATCGGCGACGAAGACGCCGCTTGCCGGCTCCGACAGACGCACGAGCCTCCCGCGGCCGATCTCGACGACGAGGGCCCGCTCGGCGGCGAGCGTCTCGGCGGCGCGCGCGGGCGAGGCGGAAAAGGGGAGGATGGTGCACACCAGGACCCAAAAGAGCGCGGCGAGCGGCACGGAACCCGGGGCGGTGCGGGATGCGCGCCTCATCGCTCCGCCTCCCCTGAACCGGTCGCGGTGGTGACCGTGCCCGCTTCGCTGCCGCGGATCACACGCACCCCGCGCCGCGAACCCACGGCACGGCTGAGGTCGTGGTCCCAGAGCGGCGCATCCGGGCCCTCGCTCGCGTGCGCCATTTCCGCCGCTTGCGGCCGGGCGAGGCTGCGCAGGCTGAGAACGAGGACGCCCAACTGCTGGGCCAAGGCGATCCGCTTGGCATCTTCCGGGGTCACTTCGAGCGTCGCCGTGCGCACCCGACTCGCCTCCTCCGCCCGATCGCCGGCGGCGGCCGGCGACAGTCGCTGGCCGACGGCCAGCACCCGCACGTCCCGCACCACCACCTCGCTCGCCGCGACCCGCTCCCCGCCGCGGTCGAGGCGCTGAATGAGCACCACGTCCACCCGGTCGCCCGGAAAGACCAAGCCGGCATTGCCGGTGGCCTCGTCGATCGCGACCGATATCGCCCGCATACCCGGCTCGAGCACGGCGGCGAGAAACCCCCGCTCGCCGGGCCGCACCAGGACCTCGGTGGTGATCGGTTCTCCGGTTGCGAGATCGCGGCGGGCGACGGCGCCGGCGAAATCCTCGGGTGTGGCTTCGCCCCGCAGGACGTAGCTCGCCGGCAGTGGGACATCCGGCCATTCCTGCCAAGCGAGACTGGCGGGGGTGAGAAAACTGCCAGCTGGTATGGCATCCCGCGCCACCAGCACCGCTTGGCGCGGCTCGGCGGGGGCGGCGCTCGCCGGGGCCGCGATCTGCCGCTGCCGACCGTCGAGCCATCGACGCATGGCGTGAGCGGTCGCGATAGCGGCGGCGACCGCTGCGAAAAGCAAGAGGACGCGCCTGAACGTCATGGATGCGACCCTAGCCGGCGTGGGCGCCGAGCATGAGACCGATGGTCCCTGCCGCGATCGCCACTCCGTAGGGGAGGCTAGCGCCCTTCTGCGAATATTCGGTTAACGAGCTCGGGACACAGGGAGCGAGGTAGGGCAGGGCCGCCAGCCAGCGGAGCCACCGACGCTGCAAGAGATCGGCTGCGAGCCAGAGGACGGCGAGGAGACCGCCGGCGAGGGCGACCGCGAGGACGAGATCGGGTAGACGTCGACCCGCCCACAGGGCCGCGGCGACGAAGAGCTTGAGATCGCCGCCGCCGAGCAAGCGGAAGTGCCAGCAGGGAAAAAGGAGGATGGCAGCGAGCGAGGCCGCCGCCAGGGGTTGCCAAAGCACGGCGAGCGGCAGGGACAGCAGGTGCTGGAGCAAGGCTAGGGCCGCGATCGAGAGGACGAGGCGATTGGGGATGCGGCGGTGGCGGAGATCGCTCAGGGCGCAGAGCAGCAGTGTGCCGGCCATTCCCCATTCAAGGGCGAGGCGAAGATGACCCGAGCCCATCCCGCTGCTCTCTGGCCTCAAGAAACGGAAGCCGAAGCAGGCAGCCAGCGGCGGGGCGGGCGATCGTCCCCGCCGCCGCGCCTGTGGAACCGCCTCAGTTGGTGGCGCTTTGGAGTTGGTCCGACACCTCGGTGAAGACGCTCACCAGATTGGTGCCGAGCGTCGAAAGGATACCGATGATGGCGACCGCCACCAGCGCAGCGATCAGGCCATATTCGATGGCCGTCGCTCCGTCTTCGTCCCGCCACAATGTGCGCAGCATCTCCATGGGCTTTGCTCCCGCTGGTTGACCCCAACGCACGCGAGCTTGACGGAAAAGATTTAAAAGACCGTTAAGGGGAGCTCGGACCGCGGCGGCATCGGGGTCTGGCGCAGCGGGGTGCGCAGTGGCCCGTCGACAGGGTGCGACCGATTGCTGCAATGCAGCGCCGCATCTCCGCATTGGCCGCGGGCCCGAGCTCGGACCATATAGCGCCGGGATGCCCCTTGGCGCCGCGGTCCGGCGCGAAACGAAGCGGATCCAGCGAAAACAGCGGGAGAAGGACGGAACCATGTCGAAGGGCGTCGTGATCGTCGCCGCGGCCCGCACCCCGATCGGGTCGTTCAACGGTGCCCTCTCGGGCCTCGCCGCGCACGAACTCGGCAAGACGGCGATCGCCGCAGCTCTGGCGCGCGCGGGCATCGAGCCGGCCGAGGTGTCGGAAGTGATCGTCGGCCAGATCCTGACAGCCGCCCAGGGCCAGAACCCCGCGCGGCAGGCCGCGATCGGTGCCGGTGTCCCGGTCGAGGTGCCGGCCTACAACGTCAACATGTTGTGCGGCTCTGGCCTCAAGGCGGTGGCCATGGCCTATCAGGCCATCGCCAACGGGGACAGCCGCATCGTCGTCGCCGGCGGCCAGGAGAGCATGAGCCGCGCGCCGCATGCCGCCCATCTGCGCAACGGCACGCGTATGGGCAGTCTCGAGCTCGTCGATACCATGCTCAAGGACGGTCTGATCGACGCGTTTCACGGCTACCACATGGGAAATACGGCGGAGAACGTCGCGCAGCGCTGGCAGATCACCCGCGAGGACCAGGATCTCTTCGCTTGCCAGTCGCAGAACAAGGCGGAAGCGGCCATCAAGGCAGGCAAATTCCGAGACGAGATCGTTCCGGTCACGATCGCCACGCGCAAGGGCGATGTCACCGTCGATACCGACGAATATCCGCGTTTTGGCACTACCCTCGAGGGGCTGGCGAAGCTCCGACCGGCCTTCGATCCCAACGGCACGGTGACCGCCGGCAATGCGAGCGGCATCAATGACGGGGCTGCGGCGGTCGTGGTGATGGCGGAGGAGGAGGCGGAACGCCGGGGTCTCGAGCCCATGGCGCGGATCGTCAGTTGGGCCCAGGCCGGCGTCGATCCGGCGATCATGGGCACCGGTCCCGTCCCCGCTTCGCGCCGGGCCCTCGAGAAGGCCGGCTGGAGAGTCGACGAACTGGACCTGGTCGAGGCGAACGAGGCCTTCGCTGCCCAGGCGCTCGCTGTGAACCGCGAGATGGGTTGGGATCCCTCGATCGTGAACGTCAACGGTGGGGCGATCGCCCTCGGCCACCCCATCGGGGCCTCGGGGGCGAGGATCCTCACCACTTTGCTCTACGAGATGAAGCGGCGCCATGCCCGCCGGGGCCTCGCGACCCTGTGCATCGGCGGCGGCATGGGCATTGCCATGTGCGTGGAACGGGCCTGAGAGGGCAGAGGGGGCCGGGCCGAGGACGGCCCGGCCGTGGACATCGGCCGAGCCTGGGAAAGGGAGGAGAGATGCCCACACGCGTCGCTCTGGTGACAGGAGGCACACGGGGAATCGGTGCCGCGATCTCGGTGGCGCTCCGCGACGCCGGTTATCGCGTGGCCGCCAACTACGGCGGCAATGACGAGGCCGCCAGGAAATTCCACGAAGAGACCGGCATTCCGGTCTATCGGTTCGACGTCTCCGACTTTGCCGCCTGCCGCGACGGGGTGGCGCGAGTCGAGGCGGAGGTCGGGCCCATCGACATCCTGGTCAACAACGCCGGAATCACGCGCGACGTCACCTTGCACAAGATGACGCCCGAACAGTGGCGGGCGGTGATCGCCACCAACCTCGACTCCCTCTTCAATGTCACGCGCCAGGTGATCGAAGGCATGCGCGCGCGCGGCTTCGGCCGCATCGTCAACATCTCCTCGATCAACGGCCAGAAGGGGCAGGTCGGTCAGACCAACTATGCCGCGGCCAAGGCGGGCGTGCTCGGTTTCACGAAGGCCCTCGCACTCGAAAACGCCGGCCGCGGGATCACCGTCAACGCGGTAGCGCCGGGCTACATCGGCACGGAGATGGTGCGGGCGGTGCCCCAGGAGGTGCTGGAGAAGAAGATCCTGCCCCAGATCCCGACCGGGCGTCTGGGCGAGCCCGAGGAAGTCGCGCGCTGCGTGCTCTTCCTGGTCGCCGAGGAGGCCGGATGGATTACCGGCTCGACCCTGACGGTCAACGGTGGGCAGTACATGATCTGAGGCCGCACTCGGCGTCCCCGGACAAGAGGCGGGCGCGGCCGCTTCAGGCCTTCAGCGCGTGCCGTAGATGCGGTCGCCGGCATCGCCGAGACCGGGCAGGATATAGCCGTGATCGTTGAGACAGCGATCGATGGCGGCGGTGAAGATCGGGCAATCCGGATGCTCGCGGTGGAAATGCGCGATGCCCTCGGGGGCGGCGAGCAGACAAGCGAACCGCAAATCCGTCGCCCCCGCCCGTTTGAGGCGACGTATGGCGGCGACCGCCGAATTGGCGGTCGCCAGCATCGGGTCGACCACCACCACCGGCCGCTCGGCAATGTCCTGCGGCACCTTGAAATAGTACTCCACCGCCTCGAGAGTGCGAGGGTCGCGGTAAATGCCGATATGCCCCACCCGGGCACTGGGTAGCAGGTCGAGCATGCCCTCGAGCAACCCGTTGCCGGCCCGCAGGATGGAGACGATGCAGAGCTTCTTGCCGGCGAGCACGCAGGCCTCGGTCTCCTCGAGTGGCGTCTCCACCGTCACCCGGGTCAGCGGAAGGTCGCGGGTGATCTCGTAGCCGAGGAGCATCGCCACCTCCCGCACCAGACGCCGGAACTCGGCGGTCGGCGTCTCGCGCCGGCGCATGAGAGTGAGCTTGTGTTGCACGAGCGGATGGTCGACCACAGTCACCGTCGGCACGGGTTCTCTTCCCGGCAATGGAGACAGACAGGCCGCGGCCCCGGCTGATGGGCGTCGGCGGCAGGGATAGGGGGGCCGATCGCCGCGTCAAGAGCCTCGGCCTTGGCGGGCGCCGGCAATCGCCGGCGTCTCCCTCCTAACCCCCCTCGCCCGGTGCTTCGGAAGCGTCGGGCGAGGGCAAGAGCCACTCCCGCGGGCCGGCGAGGAGGGAGCCCTCGGCGTCGAGACAGTGGATGATCACGCGGTCGAGTCGAGCGGGTGGCGTGTCGGCAATGCGCTCGACGATGCGAGCCAGGTCGTGACACAGGAGCTCGAGCTCCCGGCAGCTCTCGGCTACCATCCGCAGGCGTCTCGCTACCTCGCCGAGCTCGCGACGCGTGGCTTCGTCGAGGGACGAAGGGATTCCCCGTTCGTTCATGGATGACAGGTCCCCTATCCTGGAGCTCGTCCTCGGCGTGCCGCGGGCCTGGCTTGCGTCTTTCGCCGCGCGCCCTCTCTTGGACCGAGGACCCGTGTCCGGACCCGGAACGGGCCCGAGCGATACCGGGCGCGAAACGTCCCCTACCTATGCGTCAATGGGCTGTCGCCCAGAGGCGGCCTGCGCGACGCGATGTCGCGGCGGATCAACCGAAACGCGAGCGATAGGGCGATGCCGGATAGACTCCGAGCAACTCCACCCGGTGAGCGAAGAAGCGCAGCTCCTCGAAGGCGAGTCGCACCCGCTCCTCTTCCGGATGACCGAGGATGTCCGCGTAGAACTGCGCCTGGGCGAAGCTGCCGTCGATGTAGCTCTCGAGTTTGAGCATATTGACGCCGTTGGTCGCGAACCCTCCGAGCGCCTTGTAGAGGGCCGCGGGTACATTGCGCACGGTGAACACGAATGTGGTGATCACCGGTCCTGAACCCACAGCGGGCAGGCGGGGTTCGCGTGCGAGAACGAGGAATCGGGTGGTGTTGTGCTCGGCGTCCTCGAGATCCGAGGCGATGATCTCGAGACCGTAGATTTCGGCTGCGAGCCGGGAGGCGATCGCCGCCTGGGTGGAATCGCCGCAGGCCGCGACTTCTGCTGCCGCCCCTGCCGTATCTGCCACCACTCGCGTCCGGAGACCGTGACGGCGGATGAAGCTGCGGCACTGGCCGAGGGCATGGGTGTGGGAGAGTACGGTGCGGATCGTCTCGAGGCGCGCACCGGGCACCGCCAAGAGATGGTGATTGACCCGCAGGAAGTGCTCGCCGACGATATGGAGCCCGCCGCGCGGCAACAGATGATGGACATCCGCCACCCGGCCGGCGACGGTATTGTCGACGGGGATCACCGCGAAGCGCGCGCGCTTCTCGCGCACCGACTGGAAGACGTCCTCGAAGGACTCGCAGGCGAGGACTTCGCAGTCGGGGAAGATCTGGCGAGCGGCAAGGTGGGAATAGGCGCCAGGCTGGCCTTGAAAAGCGACGACGGGAAGCGAATCGGGGTTCGGCGGCAGGGTTGTCATGGGCGAGATCCGCGCTCGCCGACCCGTTCGAGAATGGCCCGTGCGCGGGCGAGATCGGCGGGGGTGTCGACGCCGAAGGGCACGCTCTCCACGACCCGTACCCCGATGGTCATGCCGTATTCCAGCGCGCGCAGCTGTTCGAGGCGTTCGCGCTTTTCGAGGGGGCTCGGCGGGAGGGCGGCAAAACGCTCGAGGACCTCGCGCCGGAAGGCATAGATGCCGATGTGATGCCAGATCGGCCCAGGGCCGCTCGGCGCCTCGGCCCGGGTGAAATAGAGCGCCCGGCCGATCCTGGCGCCGGGCTTCGGAAAACTCGGGATCGCCTTGACCACATTGGGATCCCGTCGCTCCTCCGGATCCTCGCTCGCCGCGATCAGGGTGGCGATGTCGAAGCTGCCCTCCGTCAAGGGTTCGAGCACTGCGGCGACACAGGCCGGATCGACCGTTGGCATGTCGCCCTGGAGATTGACGACCGAGGTGAAGTGGCGATCCGGATCGACCAGCGCGAGAGCGGCATGGATGCGGTCGGTACCGGAGGGCAGCGCCGGATCGGTGAGAACCGCCCGTCCGCCTGCCCGTTCCACTGCCTCGGCGATGCGCTCCTCGGCGCAGGCGACCCATACCGGGCCGATGTCGGCGGCGACGGCGCGCCGCCACACATGCACGATCATCGGCTCGCCGGCGATGTCGAGGAGCGGCTTGTGCGGAAGCCGCGCGCTCGCTAGCCGCGCCGGAATGAGAACCGCGGTGCGCGACCTTTTGTCGGTGGATCCGCTGTGCTGGGGCAACTATTGACGTCTCCGAAGCCGTGCCGATTCTGTGCGGCAGCGCGCAGGTCCCACCTTGCGGCGGGCTCTTCGCGGTTACCGCCATCGATGGTTTCCGTTTCCCGAGCGAGGCCACTTCATGGCAGCATCCCTCGAAATCAACAAGATCGTGGGCGCGATCCTGACCGGCGCGCTGATCGCGTCGGCCGCCGGCAACCTTTCTCGCTTCATCTATGTTCCGCACGAGCTCGAGGAACCCGTCTATCGTGTCGCGGCCGAGCGAGAGAGCGGGACCGCGACGGTAGCCGCAAAGGAAGCGGAGGCGAAGCCGCTCGCCACGCTGCTCGCCGCCGCTGACCCGGCGGCCGGCGAGGCGGTGGCGAAGAAGTGTGCCGCTTGCCATAGTTTCGAGAAAGGCGGTGCCAACAAGGTTGGACCCAATCTCTGGGGCGTCGTCGGGCGGCCGGTGGCGAGCCACGAGGGCTTCGCCTATTCCGACGCGCTCAAGGCTCTCGGCGGGGAATGGACCTTCGAGCGGCTCGATGCCTTCCTCGCCGATCCCAAGGCCTTCGCGCCGGGCACCAAGATGGCCTTCGCCGGCATCAGGAAGGCCGAGGAGCGGGCCAACCTGCTCGCATGGTTGCGGGACCAGGCGGACGAGCCGGCGCCCTTGCCGGAAGCTGGAGCCCAGGACTTGCCCACCCAATCCCATTAGTCGGTCGCGGCGCCTGGGCGGGGCGCAGCGCGCGCCGCGGCGAGCGGGAGCGGCAGCATGACCGTCCGGCGGAGCGAGCGACTCGGCTCTGGCCGACGCCGGGCCGTGGCACCGGAAGGGGCGAAGGCATCTGGTTGGAGGGCCGGGGACGAGAGCCTGTCCGGTTCCGCCCGCCCTTCCTTCGCGAGAGAGGAGTATCGGGAGTGGGTCATTCCGATCTTTCCCGCTGGCTCGAGCTCGCCTGTCGGCTGGCGGATGCAGCGGGCGACGTGGCGCGGCGCTATTTCCGTCGGTCCTTTGCCGTCGAGACCAAGAGCGATCTCAGTCCGGTTACCGTGGCCGACCGCGAGGCGGAGGCAGCGATGCGAGAGATCCTCGCGCGGGAGGCACCGGATCACCGTGTCATCGGCGAGGAGTATGGGCGGGACGGCGGCGCCGAGGGACCGGTCTGGGTACTCGACCCCATCGACGGCACCAAGATGTTCGTCACCGGTCGGCCGATGTTCGGTACGCTCGTCGGGCTGCTGCTCGATGGCCGACCGGTCCTCTCGGTGATCGACCAGCCGATCACCGGCGATCGTTGGATCGGCTGCCGCGGTCAAGGCGCCTTCTTCAACGGCCGCCGCATGCGGGCCCGCCGGCGCGGCCGTCTCGCCGGGGCGGTGGGTTCCACCACCAGCCCAGAAATGTTCCGGACCGCTCGCGATCGGGCCAGCTGGGCAGCGCTGCGGGAACGGGCAGCCTTCTGGGTGTGGGGAGGGGACTGCATCGGCTATGCGCTGATGGCAAGCGGCTTTTCCGACCTCGTCTTGGAAGCGGGTCTCGAGGTCTACGACTGTCTGCCTCTCGTGCCGGTGCTCGAAGAGGCCGGCGCTTGCATCACCGACTGGCAAGGTCGGGCGCTCGGCCTCGATTCGGATGGCCATGTCCTCGCCGCCTGCGATCCGGATCTCGCCGCCGAGGCCCTCGCGCAAATCGCGGCAGCTTCGGGAGAGGTGACGACACCGACCTGAGCAGCCCTCGCCATCCCTCGCGTCCCCGGTTCATTCGGGCGCGAGCAGATAGGCGAGGATGGCCACCGCGATGGCGATACCCAGCAACCAGACCCAGGGCTTCTGTGCCCACTCCGGTCCGGCCGGGGCCGGAAGCGGAGGCGGTGGCACGGCCTCGCCCTCGGCGACAGCAGGCGCCCCCGGCGCTGGGGCGGCCTCGCGGGCGGCCACGAGCTCGGCGAAGCGCGCGAAGAAGTCATCGGCCATCTTCTTGGCCGTGCTCTGGATCAGACGCGAGCCGATCTGGGCGAGCTTGCCGCCGACATCGGCCTTTGCCTCGTAGCGCAGGATCGTCGCATTCGCCCCATCGGCGAGCAGCTCGACCCGAGCTCCGCCCCGCGCGAAGCCAGCCGCGCCCCCCTTGCCCTCGCCCTGGATCACATAGCTCTCCGGCGCCCGGATGTCGGACAGGGACACGGCGCCGGTAAAGCGCGCCTGCACCGGTCCGATCTTGGCCCGTACCACCGCCTCGAATTCGGTATCGGACTTGCGCGTCAGTTCCTCGCACCCCGGGATGGCCTGCCGCAGGATCTCCGGGTCGTTGAGCGCTTGCCAGACCCGCTCGCGGGGTGCGGGAATCCGATATTCGCCGGTCATGTCCATGGGCGGCAACCTCTCGCATGCGTTCGCGGCACCGGGCGTTGGGCCCCCTTCTAAGAGGCGCGCCTTGCCCTGTCGAGGCACAGCCGGAGGGTAGGCCGGCACCCGCTCCCGTTCCCTCCTGTCGGGGCTATGCCGAGCCCGGGGCCGCGGGAACCGGCGCGAGAAACTCGACCACCACCTCGATCTGGGCAGGATCGAAGAGGGCGGGTGCGTGTCCCACGCCCGGGAACTCGACGATCCGCACGGGCGGACCGCTGCGGGTCATGCGCTGGAGAGTCGTGGTATCGAGGATGGCGCTCTCGGCGCCGCGCAGCACGAGCACCGAGCAGGCCAGCCGTTGCCATGCCTCCCACATGTCGATTCCCGTATCGGCGGTGGCGAGGAAAGGATCGCGGATGCGCGGATCGTAGTGGAGCCGCAGCCGGTCGCCGTCGAAGCGCACGCTGTGGGCGGCGAGATGACGCCAGATTCGGTCGGCGAGCGGACCGAATCCGGCATGGATCGTGCGCAAATGTGCTTCCGCCTGGTCGAGGTTGGCGAAAGCGAGATCGAGACCGAGATACCCCCGGATGGGAACGAGCGCCTCGCGCGAGACGAAGGGGCCGATGTCGTTGAGCACGAGCCGACGCAAGCGGCCGGGGGTGCGGCGCGCGATGTCGAGAGCGATCAGGCCGCCCATGGAGGTGCCGACCCAGTCGACCGCGGCAAGGCCGAGGGTGTCGAGGAGGGCCGCGAGCTGGCGGGCGTAGACGGCGACCGTGTAGCGCATCGGGTCGGTCAGCCAATCGCTCTCGCCGCGACCGGCGACGTCGATGCACAGGACGCGCGCTCCCCGCGTCGCGAGGGCCGCGGCGAGGGCATCGAAATCGCGGGCGTTGCGGGTGAGCCCGTGTACGCAGACGACGGGCGGCCCTTGCGGATCGCCCCATTCCACGAAAGAGAGCCGGAGGTTGCGCCCCTCGTCGTCGATCGCTGCGCTCCGTCGCCGCATGCTTCGCTCCTCGGTTTCCGCGAGCCCAGATGGTGCACTCGGCCCTCGCCGGGAGTGGGGGGGGGGGAGACCGTTGCCTTCGGCCGGCAGGCGTACCACAACCGCGAACGGGGCAGCGACCGGAGAGCGGATCGTGGCGGCGGAGAAGATCAAGGTCGCGATCGTCGGTGCGAGTGGCTACACTGGGGCCGAACTCCTGCGCCTGCTCGTGCGCCATCCGCATGTGGAAATCGGAGCGCTCACCGCCGAACGGAGCGCTGGCCGGCCGCTCGCGGAGGTCTTCCCGCATCTCGACGGCTTCGGGCTGCCGAGCCTCGTTCGCCTCGAGGAGCTGCAGGCGGATCGTTTCGACTGTCTCTTCCTCTGCCTGCCCCACGGGGTGACCCAGGAAGTCGTGAAGGCGCTGCCGCGCGGCCCGAAGATCGTCGACCTCTCGGCCGACTTCCGGCTGCGCGATCCCGATCTCTACGCCCGCACCTATGGCCACGCGCACCGCGCCATCGAACTCCAGAGGGAAGCGGTCTATGGCCTCTGCGAACACTATCGCGAGGCCGTACGCCGGACCTGGCTGGTCGCCAATCCGGGCTGCTATACCACCGCAGCGGAACTCCCCCTCGTGCCCCTGTTGCGGGCCGGGGCGATCGACGCGGACGGCATCATCATCGACGCCAAGTCGGGAGTGAGCGGTGCCGGACGCGAGGCGAAGCTGTCGAGTCTGTACTGCGAGGTCGCGGAGGGCATCCATGCCTACGGGGTGGCCACCCATCGCCACACGCCGGAAATCGAACAGTGCCTTGCCGACTTCGCGGGCCGGCCGGTCGCGGTGACCTTCACCCCGCACCTCATGCCGATGAGCCGCGGGATCCTCGCCACCATCTACGTCCGGCTGGCGAACGGTCTCGATGCCCGCGAACTCCACGCCCTGCTGTGGCGCGCCTATGCGCGAGAGCCGTTCGTCCGTGTGCTTCCTTACGAGCAGCTGCCCGCTACGCGGCACGTGCAGGGCAGCAACCTGTGTCTCATCGGCGTGCACCGCAGTCGCGTGCCGGGCCAAGCGATCCTCGTGAGCGTGCTCGACAATCTCGTCAAAGGTGCCTCCGGGCAGGCGGTGCAGAACATGAACATCCTCTTCGGCCTGGACGAGCGGGCCGGGCTCGACCCCGTGCCGCTCTTTCCCTAGGGCCGGCGGACGAGCGCGGTGACCGAGCCGGCGGCACCCGACTTCGACGATATCCGCGCCGCTTTCGCGCGCATCCGCGGCCACTTGGTCCACACGCCCTGCCTGCTGTCGCGCACCCTTTCGGAGATCCACGGCTGCGAACTGTGGCTCAAGTTCGAGAACCTGCAATATACCGCCTCGTTCAAGGAGCGCGGGGCCTTGAATCGCCTGCTGGCGCTCGGCGAGGAGGAGCGCGAGAGAGGAGTGGTCGCGGCCTCCGCCGGCAACCACGCCCAAGGGGTCGCCTATCACGCGAGCCGCCTGGGTGTGCGGGCGGTCATCGTCATGCCGCGCAGCACCCCTTTCGTGAAGATCGAGAACACCGCCAAGCTCGGCGGCGAAGTGGTGCTCTTCGGCGAGAGCGTGGAGGAGGCGGCGGACCACGCGCTCGCGCTCGCCCGTGAACAGGGCCTCGTTTTCATCCATCCTTACGACGATCCCGCGGTGATCGCGGGCCAGGGTACCGTCGCCCTCGAGATGTTGGAGCAGGTGCCGGGGCTCGAATGGCTGGTGGTGCCGGTCGGCGGCGGAGGACTCATCAGCGGGATGGCGATCGCCGCCAAGACCCTCGTCCCCCAGATCCGGATCACTGGGGTCGAGGCAGCACTGTTCCCCGCGGTCAAGCGGCTGCTCGCCGGCCAAGCCGGCGTGCTGGGTGGCCCCACCATCGCCGAAGGGATCGCGGTCAAGCAGCCCGGTCGCCTCGCCCTGCCGGTGATCCGCCGCTTGGTGGACGAGATCCGAACGGTCGAGGAGGCCTCCATCGAGGCGGCCATCGTCGAGCTGCTCGAGATCGAAAAGACGGTGGTGGAAGGTGCGGGTGCCGTCACCCTCGCCGCTGTGGCCGACGATCCCGTGGCTTTCCGCGGACGGCGCGTTGGCCTCGTGCTGTCCGGCGGGAACATCGATAGTCGGATCCTGAGCGCGGTGATCCTCCGCGGCCTCGTGCGCACCCATCGCCTCGTGCGATTCCGGGTGGCGCTGCCCGATAGCCCGGGCAGCCTGGCGCGCGTGACAGCGCTCGTCGCCGAGGCCGGCGGCAATATCGTCGACGTCGTCCATCAGCGTGCCTTCTCCCGTCTCTCGGTGAAGCAGGCGGACGTCGACTTCACCATCGAGACCCGCAACGCCGCCCACGCGAGGGAGATCGAACGGCGCCTCGAGGCTTCCGGTTTTCCCGTTCGGCCGCTGCAGGGCGACGGCGGTTCATAGGAAAATAGTCTTTACAGGGCGGAGCCGAAACGCTAGCCTCGCGACGGTCGCAAGCGCCCGAGCCGGCCTGCCGCCGGCCGCCATCCGGAGAGCGATCCGTGCGCGTGCTCTTGCTCACGAGCGACACCCAGCGTGCGAACCAGCTCGGCCGCCGGCTCGCGGTCGAGCACGAGGTGCGCACTGCGGGCAGCCTTGCCGAGGCGCTGCTCGACCTGGTGCAGCCCTTCGACCGGCCGGATCTCATTGTCACCGACCTCGACCTGCCCGACGCCCAGGGCTACAGCATGCTGCGGGCGATCCAGGACGCAGCCTTGGGCACACCGATCCTCGTCTGCGATCCTCTCGACCTCGCGGTCGCGGTTCAGGTGGAGGCGGCGGCGCTCGCCGTGTCGCGCGGTCGGGCGAGCGGTGCGGCCGAGACGATGGTCTTCGAGCAGCATCGGGTGCAGCAGCTCGCGGCGGTGCACGAGGCGGAGTGGCGGGTGACCCTCGAAGAGGCGGTACGCCGTGCCGCGGAGCTCGCCGCGGAGCGGGCCAGCGCAGCGGTGCTGGCGCGGCTCGAGTGCGACGACCGCGAGGGCGTACGGCTCGCCGTCCGCCTCGCCCGCGGTTTCGAGGCGCTCAAATCGCGCTTTCTCGCCGGGGTTGCGACCGGGCTGGCGGGGGCCCTGTTGGTGGCCGTCGGCACGGGGATCGCAGCGCTGCTCCGCCGCCAGCTCCAGCAGTAGCGCGTCAGTAGAGCCGGCCGCCGTTCGGCACCGGACGATCGGGGCCCACCAGCACCACTTCGCCCCGCTCGTCGGGAAAGCCGAGCACCAGCACCTCCGAGCGCACCTCGGCGATCTGCCGCGGCGGGAAATTGACGACGGCGGCGACCTGTCGACCGACGAGGTCTTCCGGGCGGTAGTTGGCGACCAGCTGGGCCGAGCTGGTCCGGCGGCCGAGTTGCGGTCCGAAATCGATCTCCAACCGATAGGAAGGTTTGCGGGCGCGCCGGTTGACGCTACAGGCGACGACGGTACCGACCCGAATGTCGACCTTGAGGAAATCCTCGTAGGCGATGACCGGGGGAGTCTCGCTCATGCCGGGGCCTCGCTCGCTCCGGTGGCCGATGGCGGCGCCATCGAGGCGCCACGCGCGCACAGGCCGAACAGCGGCTCGATGCGCGCGAGTCCGCGATCCAGAGCGGCCATGGTCGGGGAGCGGTCCGGTGTCTCGTCGGTGAGCCACACCCGAAACACCCGGGCGTAGAGCGCGAGCAGAGCGGGCTTGACCACCAGGCGGCCGAGCGGACCGGGATCGAGCCCGGAGCCCTCGATCAGCCAGTCGCCCAGCCGATCGAGATTGCCGAGCGAGGCGAGAAGCAGCCGAAACTCGCAGCCGCGGGTAGCGACCAGCCGCGCGAGCCCGGCGCGGAAGGGAGCCGCGGCATCGAGCCGGCGCATCACGAGCTCGAACAGCCGCTCGCGCCGATCCAGTCCCTCGAGCTCGCGCACGGGGACCTGCAACATCTCGCGGTCGAGGCGTTCCCCGAGCCGCCGGACGAGGCTCGCCCGATCGGGCAAGTAGGCATGCACCTCGACGAGCTCGAGCCCGGCGGCGCGGGCCAGGGCGAGCCGCGAGAAGCGGGTGGGCCCTCGCTCCGCGATCTGGGCGAAGGCGAGGACCAAGAGATCGGGAGGGGTCGAGGGATTCTGCGGCATGGCTCAGTTCCCCGCGGCGGCGAGTTGGCGCGAGCGCCGCTCGGCGGCGGCGACGGCCTCGCTCACCAGTGCCGCGAGGGATTGCTCGCCCATGAGCACCCGCAACGCTGCCTCGGTGGTTCCGCCCGGGCTGGTCACCGCTTCCCGCAGGGCGCTCGCCGACTCTCCACTGCGGTACAGGAGCTCGCCGGCCCCGGCAACGGTGGCGCGGGCAAGCCGCATGGCGAGCTCGGCGGGAAGCCCGAGCCGCTCGCCTGCCTGCGCGAGGGCCTCGACCAGGTGGAAGACATAGGCGGGGCCGCTGCCCGAGACGGCGGTGACCGCGTGCAGCCAATCCTCGTCGCTGACCCACGCCACCTCGCCCACTGCCGCCATGAGCGCTTCGGCCATCCGCCGCTCGTTCTCGCCGCAGGCGGGATTGGCGAACAGCACGGTCATGCCGCGACCGACTTGCGCCGGCGTGTTGGGCATGCTGCGCACGATCGGCCGATCGCTGCCGAAGACTGCCTCGAAAGCGGCAATGGGCTTGCCGGCGACGATCGAGAGCAGGACACCGGTGCGGCGGGCGATCTCCCGATAGGCGGGGAGCACAGCCTCGAGCACCTGCGGTTTGACAGCGAAGAGCGCCACCTGCGGGGCGAGCTCTGGCGGCAGCTCCGCGGGCTGGGCGACGACATGGGCACCGACGAATGCGAGGCGCCGGCCTTCGTCCGGCTCCACCACGTAGAGATCGGAAGGGAGAAGACCTCGAGCGAGCCAGCCGCGAGCCAGGGCACTTCCCATTCGGCCGCCGCCGACGAGCAGCAAGGGCCGCGGGAGCTCGTTCATCTCAGGCCTCGCCCTCGGTCTCTAGCAGCGAGGCGGCGAGCGCCTCCTCCGGCCGCTTGCCGCGCGCGATCACGAACTCGAAGGCAGGATAGAAGCGGTCGCACTCGTTGACGGCGATCTCGACCAGCTCTTCGACGAGCTCGCCGGTCGCCGACATGCCGTCGCGGAAGAGCACTCCGTGGCGGAAGGTGGGGACCCCCTCCTCGCTCCACATTTCGAAGTGGCCGAGCCACAGCCGCTCGTTGGCGAGAGCGAGCAAGCGATAGACGGCCGGCAGCCGGCGCTCCGGCACCTCGAGGTCGAGGGCGCAGGTCAGATGGAAGACGCCGATCTCGGGATGCCAGCAGAACCACAGACGATAGCTGCACCACTGGCCCGGAATCTCAGCGGCGAGTTCGTCCTCGCTGCGGCGCTGGAAGTTCCAGTCGTGATCGGCAGCGAGCTGCTCGACGATGTCGACCGGGTTGTTGGGGGGATCGCGGGATTCGATCGCCAGAGAGGACATGGGATCCACTCCTCTAGTGGGCGCACGGCCGCCGGCCGGCAACGATCCGCCTGCGGCTGGGAGCGTGCCAGAAGCGCACGAGGGTTACAAGACAGATGCGCCGTCACTCGTCTCCGGGCGCGGCTTCCGGCGTCGTGGCGGCGTCATCGGCGGGGCTTTCGCTGGCCGCGCCCCGCCGCTGGCGACGGGAGACCGCTGCCCGCAGCCTGTCGACTTCGGCCTCGAGGTCGGCAAGCCGCGCTGCCAGCCGTTCCTGCTCCTCCCGCGCCTTCTGCGCCATCGCCCGAACCGCCTCGAACTCCTCGCGCGGCACGAGGTTCATCTCAGTGGCGAGGCGTTCCAGACGCTCGCGCACGCGCATTTCGATTTCGTCCTTGAGGCCGCCCAGGGTGTGCAGGGCGCCGCTCGCCACCCGAGCGAGATCGTCGAAAAGGCGGTTCTGTGTCTGCATGGCGCCGCTCCGGATCGGGGTCTGCTATCCGGGATATCGGCCGCTAGGCGACGCCCGCAAGGGGGCGCAGACCGAAGCCGACGTTCGGATCGCGCTCGCCCGGAAGTCCTCTCCGGGTTAACATACCAAGAGATGAGACCACCCCTCGCGGAGCCTCGGACATGGCGAGCCGCGACGACTGGAACCTGCGGATGGTGAGAGCGCGGGAGGCCCTCGCGCTTCTGCCCCGGTCACCCGAGGGCGGCACCGATTGGGGCGACATACGGGTGGCCCACCTCGATACCGGCTACACGAAGCATCCGGTCTTCGGCGACTGGCAGACTGGCAACAGCTGGCTGCAGCCGGGGGAAGGCCACGACTTCCTCGACGGCGACGATCCGCTCGATCCCTGCGACTACGAGGGTAGCCCCGGTCACGGCACGCGCACGGCGAGCGTGCTTTGCGGTCTCTTGCGCGATCCGGCAGCGGGAAGCGAGCTCGGTGTGGCCCCGGGACTGCCGGTGGTCCCCTACCGGGTCGTGCGCTGGGTGGTCCTATCCCCCGAACGGGCTCGCGAGCGCGTGGCGCAAGCCATCCGCCTGGCGATCGCTCGAGGCATCCCGGTCGTGAGCATCAGCCTCGGGGTTCCCTTTTTTCCACCGGGCACCACGGGCGGCATGGGACGGGCGATGGACGAGGCCTACGAAGCGGGCGCGATCGTGGTGGCCGCCGCCGGCCAGTTCGTCGACCGCGTCACCTATCCGGGCAAGTACGACCGCACCCTTTGCGTCGGGGGCGTGACTCGCCAACGGCGGATCTGGTTCGACTATGGTGCTGGCCGCGATGCGGTGGATGTCTGGGCACCGGCCCACGAGGTGCTGCGCGCCGAACCGCTTCCATCCGATCCCGATCGCGCTCTGCCGCCGGTCGAGGGCGACGACCCGGGCAGCTCTGCCGGGGTCTCGAGCCGATCCTCGCCAGGAACGGTCGGCAAGGGCAGCGGCACCTCCTACGCGACCGTGCACGTAGCCGCTGCCGCTGCGCTGTGGTTGCGCCTGCGCGGGGCCGAGGCCGCCCAGCGGTACCCGCAACCGTGGCAGCGGGTCGAGGCCTTCCGTCTGCTCCTGCGCCGGACCGCCGCGCCCCTCAATGGGGCGACGCCGGCACCTGGCAGCGGCATCCTCGATATGCGGGCGCTGCTCGAGGCCGACTTGCCGGCCCCCGCGGAGCTCGCCAAGCGCGCGGAGGATGCCGACAAATGGGCTTGAGCCATCGCCGAGCTGCCTAGCGCCGCTCTCTTGCAACCTCCCGAGCAGGTGGCCATGTTAGCCCGGGTTCGCCATCCCTCGATGGTTCAGCCGGCTTCGAGCTCCGAAGGGTCTTGATCCATGCAGTTGAGCGGCAGCCGCGCTCCGGCGGCAGCAAGGACTTCGACACAGGACGACATCGTCAAGGACGGCAGCATCGAGACCTTTGCCCGCGACGTGCTCTATGCCTCGCAGCAGGTCCCGGTGCTCGTCGACTTTTGGGCACCGTGGTGCGGACCGTGCAAGCAGCTGGGGCCGGTGCTCGAGAAGGTGGTGCGGGCGGCAAAGGGGCGGGTACGGCTCGTCAAGATCAATGTCGACGAGAATCCGGAGCTCGCTCAGCAGTTGCGCATTCAGTCCATCCCGACGGTCTACGCCTTCATCCGCGGGCAGCCGGTCACCGGCTTTGCCGGTGCCCAGCCGGAAAGCCAGATCCGGGCGCTGGTCGAACGCCTGATCGGTGGGCCGCTCGCTGCCGATCTCGAGGCCGAACTCGAGGCAGGGAGGAAAGCGCTCGAACGGGGCGAGCCGGAAACGGCGGCGGCGCATTTTTCCCGGGTGCTCGAAGAGGATCCGGAGAACGGCGAGGCCTATGGCGGCTTGGCACGGGCGCTCCTCGCCTTGGGCGAGCGGGAGGAGGCCAAGCGGTTGCTGTCGGACGCGCCCTCGGCCATCGCTAGCCATCCCGCGGTGAGCGGGGCGCGGGCGGCGCTGGAACTCGCCGAAGAAGTGCCCGCTGGCGTCGACGCGCGGGCGCTCGAGGGGCGGATCGCGGCCGATCCCGACGACTTCGAAGCCCGTTTCCAGCTCGCCAATCTGCTCTTCCTGCGGGGACGCTTCGAGGCGGCGATGGACCATTTGCTCTATATCGTGAAGCGCGACCGAAAGTGGCGGGACGACGCTGCGCGCAAGCAGCTCTTGAAGTTCTTCGAGGCGCTGGGTCCGTCGCATCCGGAAACGATGAAGGGCCGACGGAAGCTCTCGACCGTGCTGTTCGCCTGACCGTCCGATCGGCGCCGGGGCCCGGCTTCGGGCACTCGGCTGCGATCGCGGGGCGGCGCGAGCGGCGTCCGAGCCGCGCGGGTCCGGCGAGCCGTGCGCAAGCTAGCTGGGGAGACGAGAGAGGCCATGGGCGAACGATCGGAACCCGGCATCGATCCGAAGCTGCTCGAGATCCTCGTCTGTCCGCTCACCAAGGGGCGGCTCCGCTACGATCGCGAGCGCAACGAGCTCGTGAGCGAACAGGCCGGCCTCGCCTATCCGATCCGCGACGGAATCCCGATCATGCTGGTGGACGAGGCACGCCGTCTCGACGAGGAGCAGACGGTGCCAGAGCCGCTGCGGCGCAAGGGGTGAAAAGGGGTGTCACGCACGCAGCACGAACCCTGGCCGCTCCGCCTCACTGTCCAGCGCGCGGCGCGTACGCTCGTGGTGGAATTCGACGACGGCAGTCGCTTCGAGTTGCCGGCTGAGCTGCTGCGCGTGGAGAGCCCATCGGCGGAAGTGCAGGGTCACGGACCGGCGCAAAAGGTGACGGTCGCCGGCAAGCGCAACGTCGGCATCGTGGCCGTGGAGCGGGTCGGCAACTACGCCGTGCGCATCGTCTTCGACGATGGTCACGACACGGGCATCTACAGCTGGTCCTGGCTCTACCGCCTCGGCCGCGACCGCGAGCGGATCTGGGCCGAATATCTGCGGGCGCTCGAGGAAAAGGGCCTGTCGCGCGATCCCTGAAGCTGGGCCGCGCGAGCGCGCCATGGCAGCCGGTCGTCGCACGGCCGCCTGCCTGGATGACGTACCGACCCGACCGTGCGCCGTCCCTAGCTCGGCCGCTGTTCCCGGGCGCGACGGGTCGTTTCCGCGGACTGGCCGAAAAGGAAGCGCCGGGCCTCGTCGTCGACCGTGACCTCGCGGGTCACCACCTCCTTGCCCCGTGCATAGGCCCGAGCCACCGCCGGCCGTTCGCGGATCTCCTCGAACCACCGGCGAAGATGGGGGAAGTCGTCGAGACGCTGGTTTTGCCGCTCCCATGGCACGATCCACGGATAGCAGGCCATGTCGGCGATGGTGTAATCCGCGCCGGCGATGAACCGACGTCCGGCGAGATGGCCGTCGAGCACGCCGTAAAGGCGCGAGACCTCCCGCACATAGCGTTCGATGGCATAGGGGATGCGCTCGGGCGCATAGTGGAGGAAGTGGTGCGCCTGGCCGGCCATGGGTCCGAGCCCGCCCACCTGCCAGAACAGCCACTCGAGCACGGTCTTGCGGCCGCGCAGGTCGGTCGGCAGGAAGCGGCCCGTCTTCTCGGCGAGGTAAAGCAGGATCGCGCCCGACTCGAACAGGGCGAGAGGCTCGCCGCCATCCGCCGGTGCATGGTCGACGATGGCGGGAATGCGGTTGTTGGGCGAGATGGCCAGGAAGCGAGGCTCGAACTGCTGACCGCGGCCGATGTCGACCGGCACCAGGCGGTATTCGAGGCCGGCCTCCTCGAGGAAGAGGGTGATTTTGTGGCCATTCGGCGTCGGCCAGTAATAGAGATCGATCATCCGTCGCTCCGGGACGACGACCGTCGGCAGGGTGCCCGAAGGAGCAGGACTCGGCAAGGGCGGAGGGAAGCGATCGGCTCGCCTCGCGAGCTACGAGGGTGCGAAACTCCCATCGACGGAAAGAGGGGGCTTTTGCCCCCTCGCCCGACGTCGTAGGCCCCATCGCGGCCCCGGCGCAAGCCTCCCTACCTTCCACCCGGCCGGAAACCGCCGCGCATCCTTTCGCGGCGATCGTGCGTCCGCCCGCGCCGTTCCCGGCCATTCTACCCTTTCGGGTCAGGAAAAACACTATCGCAGCCGTCGAGCGGAGGGAACCAGGATTATCGGCAACGGCGCAACGCCACAGCGTCGCCGAGACAACACAGGTCGCTGTCGCTCAAGCGGTGAACAGTCGTCGGGCGATCACCTGCGCCTGGATCTCCGCCGAGCCCTCGAAAATGTTGAGGATGCGCGCGTCGCACAGCACGCGGCTGATCGGGAACTCGAGGGCGTAGCCGTTGCCGCCATGGATCTGCACGGCATTGTCGGCTGCCGACCACGCCACCTGAGCGGCGAGCAGCTTGGCGAGCCCGGCCTCGAGGTCGCAGCGGCGGTCGGCGTCCTTCTCGCGCGCGGCGAAGAGAGTGAGTTGGCGAGCGAGCATGATCTCCACCGCCATTCCTGCCAGCTTGCCGTGCACCCGCGGGAAGGCGAAGATGGGCTTGCCGAACTGTCGACGTTCCCGCGCATAGGAGAGGGCGAGCTCGAGAGCGCTGCGGGCCACCCCGATGGCCCGCGCCGCGGTCTGGATGCGCGCGCTCTCGAAGGTCGCCATGAGCTGCTTGAAGCCGCGACCGGGCACGCCGCCTAGGAGATTGGCCGCCGGCACGCGGAAGCCGTCGAAGGAGAGGGCGTATTCCTTCATGCCGCGGTAGCCCAGCACCGGGATCTCGGAACCGCTCAGACCCGCCACGGGGAAGGGGTCATCCTCGCGGCCGCGAGGCTTTTCGGCGATCAGCATCGACAGACCGCGGTAGCCTGGCTCGCTCGTGTCGGTGCGCACGAGGATGGTCATGAGATCGGCGCGGGCCGCGTGGGTGATCCAGGTCTTGGACCCATAGACCTCGTAGAAACCGTCGCGAAGCACCGCACGCGTCCGCAGCGAAGCGAGATCGGACCCGGTGTCGGGCTCGGTGAAGACCGCCGTGGGGATGCTCTCGCCCGAGGCGATCCTGGGCAAGAAGCGCTGGCGCTGCTCTTCGGTGCCGCCCAGGCGGACGAGCTCGGCGGCGATCTCCGAGCGGGTCGACAGGGAGCCGACGCCGATCCAGCCGCGCGACAGCTCCTCCGTGACCACGCACATCGCTTCCTTGCCCATGCCGAGCCCGCCGTAGCGCTCCGGCACGGTGAGGCCGAAGACTCCGAGCTTGGCGAGCTCGCCGATGAGCTCGAGCGGCACGAGCCGGTCTTCGAGGTGCCAGCGATGGGCGAACGGCAGGATGCGCTCGTCGGCGAACCGCCGGAACTGCTCGCGCACCAGCTCGAGCTCCTCGCGGGCATAGCCCGGATCGCCGAACTCTCCCTCCTCGATCAGCTGGGCGAGGCGCAGCACCCTGGCGGGATCGGCCGCGAGGCGACAGAAGCCGCACACCTCGGAGGACCGGAAGGTGTCGAGATCGGTAGCATCGAGGCCGATTTGCCAGGGACGGACGTATTCCCCCTGGCTCATGGGCACGCCACCCGCCATGCGGGCGAGGTATTCTCCGAAGCCGAGCTCCAAGATCAGCCGCTCGCGCTCGCCGAAGCGGCCGCTGTCCGCGAGCCTGCGGGCCCAGGCCTGCAGTTGCTCGAGCGCCCGGCGGTACACCTCGTACCAGGCGAGCCCGTGGGCTGCCGTCTGCTCGCGCTCGAACAGCGCGACATCGAAGTCGCCCCCCGGGGCGAATCGCCGGGCGAGACGATCCCGAGCACGCTCGACCATGGTGTGCACGCGCTCGAGCGCGCGGTCGGCGGCACGGAGCAGCTCCTCGGGGCGAACGCGATCGGCCGTCCCGGTGATCACGGCTCAGGCCTCCAGAGCTTCTTCGAAGGTGCGCATGCCAGGCCGCTTCGCCTGCACCAGCACCGCCATGTTGCCGGGCCGGTGCTCGTTCTTCATCATCTTCTGGTGTGCCCGCGGGATGTCGTGCCAGGCGAACACCTCGCTCATGCAGGGATCGACCTGACGGTTGAGGACGAATCGGTTGGCCGCCATCGCCTGCTTGAGATGGGCGAAGTGGCTGCCCTGCACCCGCTTCTGGCGCATCCACAGATAGCGCGCGTCGAGGGTGAGCTTGTAGCCGGTAGTGCCGGCACAGATGACGACCATGCCGCCGCGCTTGACGACGAAGACCGAGACCGGGAAGGTCGCGGCCCCGGGATGCTCGAACACGATGTCGACATCCTGCTTGCCCGTGATGTCCCAGATCGCCTTGCCGAACCGACGCACTTCCTTGATCCATGCGCCATAGGCCTCGCGGTCGGCGGGATCGGGCATCTCCCCCCAGCAATGGAATTGCTTGCGGTTGATCGCTCCCTTGGCGCCGAGCGAGAGCACGAAATCGCGCTTCTCCTCGTCCGAGATGACGGCGATGGCGTTGGCGCCGCTGGCCGCGATGAGCTGGATGGCCATCGAGCCGAGGCCGCCCGCTCCACCCCAGACGAGCACATTGTCCCCCGGTTTGAGGGTGTGCGGCGGATGGCCGAAGAGCATGCGATAGGCGGTGGCGAGAGTCAGCACGTAGCAGCCCGATTCCTCCCAGGTCAGGTGCTTGGGGCGGGGCATCAGCTGGCGCGATTGCACCCGACAGAACTGGGCGAAACTGCCGTCTCCCGTCTCGTAACCCCAGATCCGCTGCGACGGCGAGAACATCGGGTCGCCGCCATTGCATTCCTCGTCGTCGCCGTCGTCCTGGTTGCAGTGGATCACCACCTCGTCGCCGACCTTCCAGCGCCGCACCTTGGATCCGACGGCCCAGACAATGCCGGAGGCGTCCGAACCGGCGATGTGATAGGGCTGCTTGTGCACGTCGATCGGCGAAATCGGCTTGCCGAGCGCCGCCCACACACCGTTGTAGTTGACCCCGGCCGCCATGACCATGACGAGACACTCGTCATCGCCGATCTCCCAGGTCGGCACCACCTCTTGCTGCATGGCATGGATCGGGTCGCCGTGTCGCTCCTGACGGATCACCCAGGCGTACATGTTCTTCGGCACATGGCCGAGCGGCGGAATCTCGCCGACCTCGTAGAGGTCCTTGGTGGCACGGACGACGGCGGGGGCGCGGCCCTGGGGGAACGAGACGATGTTGTCGGCGGTTGCGGGCATGGTCCTGCTGCCTTCCGAGTTCGAGGCGACGGGGGTACGGGAGACAGCAGCGACTCCGGCATCGGTGCCGGTCACCGCGAGACCGTCCTCGAAAAAGTCCTCCGGACGCAGGTCGATACCCTCGCGGCGGGCGATGGCGAGGAGCTCGGCCTGCCGTCTCGTCGGGATGACGCCCCGGCGGATCCAGCCCGAGACCGCGGTCTGCCAGATGCCGAGCAGCTCGGCCACACGCTGCTGCGAGCCGAACTTGCGGATGATCCGTTCGACATTCTGACGCGACATCGCTCCGTCTCCCGTCCTGCTGCCGAGACCCTGACACGGGCGATGTTGGACGTCAACACGAAAATTCATTTGACGCGGCGCAGCAGTGTTGTTATCGCCTATGCGAAAACACCGAGAGGTGTTGCCCATGGCCTCCGAAGCTGCGCCACACCGCGATCGGCCCTGGCTCTTTCGCACCTATGCCGGACACAGCTCGGCCGCGGCGAGCAACGCCCTGTTCCGGGCCAATCTGGCGCGCGGCCAGACCGGTCTGTCGATCGCCTTCGACCTGCCGACCCAGACCGGCTATGACGCCGACCATCCACTCGCCCGCGGCGAAGTCGGCAAGGTCGGGGTGCCGGTGAGCTCGATCCGCGACATGGAGACGCTGTTCGCCGGTATTCCGCTGGCGCGCATGAACACTTCGATGACCATCAATGCCACCGCCGCCTGGATCCTCGCCCTCTATATCGCGGTGGCCAAGCGCCAAGGGGCGGATCCGCGCGAGCTGCAGGGCACCGTCCAGAACGATATCGTCAAGGAGTACCTGTCCCGCGGCACCTACATCTTCCCGCCGCGCCCTTCGATGAAGCTCGCCACCGATATCGTCGCCTATACGGCGCGGGAAATGCCGAGATGGAACCCGACGAACATCTGCAGCTACCATCTCCAGGAGGCGGGAGCGACGCCGGTCCAGGAACTCGCCTATGCACTCGCCACCGCCATCGCCTTGCTCGACACCATCCGCGAGAGCGGGGTGGTGAGCACCGAGGAATTCCCGCGGGTCTTCGGCCGTATCAGCTTCTTCGTCAATGCCGGCATCCGTTTCATCACCGAGCTCTGCAAGATGCGCGCCTTCGTGCGCCTGTGGGACGAGATCGGCCGCGAGCGTTACGGCATTGCCGATGCCGAGCTGCGCCGCTTCCGCTATGGGGTGCAGGTGAACTCCCTCGGGCTCACCGAACAGCAGCCGGAGAACAACGTCTACCGCATCCTGCTCGAGATGCTGGCGGTCACTTTGTCGAAGAACGCCCGTGCCCGGGCGGTGCAGTTGCCGGCCTGGAACGAGGCTCTCGGCCTGCCGCGCCCGTGGGACCAACAATGGTCGCTGCGGGCCCAGCAGATCCTCGCCTTCGAAACCGATCTCCTCGAGTACGACGACATCTTCGACGGCTCGCCGGTGATCGAGCGACGGGTCGCCGAGCTCGTCGCCGAAGCGCGGGAGGAGATGCGGCGAGTCGAGGAGATGGGTGGAGTGTTGGCGGCGGTGGAAAACGGCTACATCAAAAGCCAACTGGTTGCGGCTAACGCGAAACGTGTTGCCGACATCGCTGCCGGACGGATCAAGGTGGTGGGTGTGAACTGTTATACGGAAAGCGAACCCTCGCCCCTTCTCGCGGACGGCGGCGCCGCTTTCCTCGCTGTCGATCCCGCTGCCGAAGCCGAGCAGATTGCCCGTCTCGAAGCGCATCGTCGCAGCCGCGACCCGCAGGCGGTGGCCCGGGCTCTGGCGGTCCTGCGGGAGGCGGCGCAGGAGGGGCGCAACATCGTGCCACCTTCGATCCTCTGCGCCGAAGCCGGGGTGACGACAGGCGAATGGGCGCAGGTGCTGCGCGAGGTGTTCGGCGAGTATCGGGCACCGACCGGGGTGGGAGCGGTGCATTCGCCAGCCGCCGATCTTCTGGCGCCGGTGCGGGCGCGGGTGGAAGAGGCGAGCCGCCTGCTCGGGCGCCGACCGAAGATCCTGGTGGGCAAGCCAGGGCTCGATGGCCATTCCAACGGAGCCGAGCAGATCGCGGTGGCAGCGCGCGATGCCGGGATGGAGGTGGTCTACGAAGGCATCCGCCTGTCGCCGGCGCGCATCGCCAACAGCGCCCTCGAGGAAGGGGTGCATCTCGTCGGGCTCTCGATCCTCTCGGGCTCCCATCTGCCGCTCGTCGAGGAGGTCCTGGCCCGCATGCGCCGCCTCGGCATCGGCGAGGTGCCGGTGGTGGTCGGCGGTATCGTTCCGCCAGCCGATGCCGAACGGCTGCGGGCAGCGGGCGTGGTCCGCGTCTATACGCCCAAGGACTTTCGGATCCACGAGATCCTGGCCGATCTCGTCGAGATCGTGCTGGCTGCGTATCGTCGAGCGGCGTGAGGGGGAGATCTAGAGCTCACCGGGATGTCGCGGAACCCGGAGTGCCCGGTGGATGTCGGCGGAGAGCATGAGGCCGAAGCCGAAGAGGGTGGTGAGCATCGCCGTTCCGCCGTAGGAGATGAGCGGCAAGGGTACCCCCACCACCGGCACGAGGCCGGTCACCATGGCGATGTTGACGACGGCGTGGATGCTGAAGTTGAGGCCCACCCCCATGGCCACCAGTCGTCCGAAGTCGCTCGTCGCGCGCAAAGAAATGCGCAGGGCGACGAAGGCCACCATCAGGCAAAGCGTCAACACCGTGGCGGCGCCAACGAACCCCGTCTCCTCGGCGAGCAAGGTGAAGGCGAAGTCGGTCTGCTTTTCCGGCAGGAAATCGAGTTGCGCTTGCGTGCCGTGGAGGAAGCCGCGGCCGGCGAGACCGCCCGCACCCAGCGCGATCTTCGACTGGATGATGTGGTAGCCGGCCCCGAGCGGATCGCGCTCGGGATCGAGGAAGGTCAGCACCCGTTCGCGCTGGTAGTCGTGCAGACGGGTCCACACCAGGGGCACGGCGGCCGCGAGGAGACCGCCCGCGAGGACGAACTTCCAGATGCGCACGCCGGCGAGGAACATGAGCCCGCCGCCCAGCGCGACGATCAGCACGCCGGTGCCGAGGTCCGGCTGGGCGACGGTGAGCGCAGCCGGCAGGCCGATGAGGGCGAGCGGTACGATGAGGTGAATCGGCCGCCCGACGTCTTCGAGCCGCAGGCCGTGATAGAAGCGCGCGAGCATGAGCACGAGGGCGAGCTTGGCGAGCTCGGAGGGTTGCAGCTGGAATGGCCCGAACGCCAGCCAGCGCTGGGCGCCCTTGTTGATGCTGCCGACGATGTCGACGGCAAGCAAAAGAACGATGACGAGGCCATAGAACACGTGCGCCCAGCGGTGCCAGAAGCGGATGTCGACGAACGCCACCCCCAGCATCACCGCGTAGCCGAGCGCGAAACGGAGGGCGTGGCGCCATGCCCAGGGCTCGTGGGCACCACCGGCGGCCGAATAGAGCACGAGATAACCGATGATGCCGAAAGCCGGCACCACCAGCAGGACGAACGGCCAGTTGAGCAGGGAGAGCTTCTCCGACAAAGAGAGCTCTTGTGGCCGCAGCAGAACAGGTTCGAACGCTGCCATCAGCCGGCCACCTGGCCGGAACGCTCGACGAGCGGCCGGCCCGACGGGTCGATCTCGAGGGTGCGGGTCATGATATCCTTGGCGATGGGCGCGGCAGCGCGGGCACCGCTGCCGCCGTGCTCGACCACCACCGCCACCGCGTAGCGGGGAGAGGCGAAGGGGGCGAAACAGACGAACAGGGCGTGATCGCGCTCCTCCCACGGAATGTCGGTGCGTTTGTGGGCGCCGGTCAACCGTTCCGCCCGAGTGATTCGCCTCACCTGCGAGGTGCCGGTCTTGCCGGCAAGCTCGACTCCCGGAAGATCGAGGCGGGCGCCGCGCGCCGTGCCCCGTCGGCCGTTCACCACCTCCCACATCCCCTGCAGGACGGACCGCAGCGACGCCTCGGAGACGCCGATCGACGGCCAGGCGACTCCGGTCGGATCCATGGCCTCTGCCCGGGCACGGCGTACCAGCCAGGGCGACACCGCGCGGCCGCCGTTCGCGAGCCGCGCGGTCATCACCGCGAGCTGCAGCGGGGTGGCCAGCACATAGCCCTGGCCGATGCCGGTCACGAGCGTCTCGCCCTTCTGCCAGGGCGAGCCAAATCGCCGCTTCTTCCACTCGCGCGTGGGGACGTTTCCGGGTTTCTCGCCCGGCAGATCGATGCCGAGTCGCGCCCCGAGACCGAAGCGGGCTGCCATGGCGGCGATCGCGTCGACACCGACGCGGCGGGCGAGATCGTAGAAG
The DNA here is from genome assembly GCA_002898275.1 of bacterium HR40. Lineage (GTDB taxonomy): Bacteria > Pseudomonadota > Alphaproteobacteria > Geminicoccales > Geminicoccaceae > HRBIN40. The sequence continues at coordinate 25,073 of BEIQ01000007.1, read as the reverse complement.
TAGACGTCGCAGCTCTGGGCGATCGCTTCCACGAGGGAGAGGGTCCCGTGCCCTCCCTCTTTCCAGCAATAGAACCGCGTATTGCCGAGGGCGACGAAGCCCGGGCAATAGACCTCGTAGTTCGGCCCGACGACGTTCGCCTCGAGCGCCGCGAGCGCCGTGATCATCTTGAACGTCGAGCCTGGCGGATATTCGCCACGAATGCACTTGTCGACGAGGGGATGCAGCGGATTCTCGAGGAGGGTCTTCCAGGTCGTGGGATCGATGCCGTTCGTGAACGGTTGCGGGTCGAAGGCGGGGACCGAGACCGCCGCCAGCACCGCCCCGGTACGGACGTCGAGCACCACCGCCGCCGCTGCTTTCTCGCTTGCCAGCCGGTCGAAGCACCACGCCTGGAGTTCGAGGTCGAGGCTGAGCTCGATGTCCTCTCCCGGCTGCCCCTCCTCGCGATGGAGTTCGCGGATCCGCCGGCCGAAGGCATTGACCTCCACCCGACTGCGGCCGGCGCGGCCACGCAGCACGGGGTCGTAGGCTTTCTCGATGCCCGACTTGCCGATCCGGAATTCGGGCAGCTGGAGGAGCGCATCCGATCCGGCGGCGAGCTCGCGCTCGCTCACCGGTCCGACATAGCCCAGGATATGGGCGAGCAAGGGGCCGTGCGGGTAGCGGCGAACGAGACCGGAATCGAGCACGATACCCGGGAGTTCGGGTGTCTGGACGGCGATCCGCGCCACTTCTTCCCAGGTGAGGTCATCGCGCACGACCACCGGCACGAACGGCATGCGGGCATAGGCCTGACGCTCCACTTCCTCGAGCCGGTGGGGCGAGATCGGGATCAGACGGGCGAGGTCCTCGAGGGTACGGCGGAGGTTGGGGGTGCGCTCGCGGATCACCCGCACGCGATAAGTGGGTGCATTGACGGCGAGCGGTCGGCCGCGCCGATCCAGGATGCGGCCGCGGGGCGGGACGGTGAGCTCGAGATTGACCCGATTGTCTTCGGCGAGACCGGCGTAACGGGCTCCTTCCTCCACCTGGAGATGCCACAGCCGGGCGGCCAGCGTGCCGAAGAGCGCAAGCTGGACGCCCCCGACGACCAGCGCTCGGCGGGTGAGCAGCCGCTGACGGTCAGACTCGATCTCCATAACGCGGCCTCGGCAGTCGTGCCCGCACCCGCGACAGGAGATAGGAAATCGCGGGGTAGACGGCGATGGTGAGGAGCAGTTCGTCGAGCACGGGAGTGGGAGAGAAAAGCGTGCCCCACCATGCCACCGAGAGCGTCCAACGCAGCAGCTCGACGAGGGCCGCGGCGAAGGCGAAGCAGACCCAAATCACGGCGAATGGCTGAGCGCGCAGCGACGGCTGGCTCGGTGCGAGCAACAGGCGAGGACCGAGAAAGGCGGTGGCCGAGTGCCCGGGCGGCAGGCCCGAGAACAGGTCGAACAGCAGCCCGACGAGGAAAGTGCGCAGCGGCGACATCAGCGCCGGCTCGAAGAGCGTCCAATAGAAGAGCACGCACACGGTGAAAAGCGGCGCGACGGCGGTCGGTGCGGCGCTCGGCAGCGGGAGCACGTCGACGACGACGGCGAAAAGCGCGGTGACGAACGGCAAGTGACGCTTCGGCGAGTGCTCGGCCGCGGCTGCCGCGGGGGCGAGCGGCCGCATCATCGGAGGGCGGCAGCCGGTTGTCCGGCCGCGGCGGTTGCCGGTCCTGCCGCAGCCCCCGGCTCCTCCTGCTCGGGCGGGACCACCGGTGCGTACTGGAGCACGGTCACCCAGTCGAGTCGCTGCCAGTCCGCATAGGGGCGGACGGTGACCCGCCCCTCCTCGATCGCCTCGATCTCGCCCACCGGCAAGCCTGGCGGCAAGAGGCCATCGTGGCCCGAGGTCATGACCCGGTCGCCCACCGCCATGGCCGGATCGAGGGGCAAAAAAGCGAGCTTGGGATGGGCGGTGTTATCGCCTTCGAGGATCGCCGGGTCGCCCGAAGGCGCGACGAGCACCGGGATGCGCGAGTTGAGGTCGGTGAGCAGGAGGATCCGCGCGCTGCGCCGGCCCACCGCCACCACGCGACCGACCATGCCGTGCTCGTCGACCACCGCCATGCCCACCGCCACGCCGCGTTCGCTGCCAGCATCGAGCAGCCGCGCGTGACGGAACGGACCGCCGCTGTCGCCGATCACGCGCGCGGTGGTCTGGCGGACGGTAGCGGGCGGCGAGGGCATCGCCAGCATGCGGCGCAGCACCCGGTTCTCCACCTCCAGTCGCAACGCCTCGTCGCGCAGCCGCTCGAGTTCGCCGATGCGCGCCCGCAGGCGGGCGTTCTCTTCGCGCAGGACGAGCAGCTCCGCTGCCTCTTCGCCGAGACGGCGCAGCCAATCGACAGGCTGGTAGAGGAGCCCGGCGGCAGGGACGTAGAGGTCGGAGGCGGTGGCGGAGAGCCAGTTGACGAAGCGGAGATCGGCCTTGGAGACGACGAGCAGGGCGACCGCGCACAGCAGCCACAGCCGCGGCGCGAGGTGGGCAAGGGTGCGGCGCAGCTGGCGGAGATGGCGTTGCGACAGCTGCCGGAGGCGCTGCATGCGGGACGGCGCAGAGGGAAAGGCAGCGTGGGACGCCATCCGATTGCCATCCCTGGACGGACGCACGCCGCGTCCGAGTCTCAGTAACCGGGCTGCAACAGGTGCTGGTACCGCCGCATGTCCTCGAGGCAGCGACCGGTGCCGAGCGCCACGCAGGTGAGCGGTTCGTCGGCCAGGCTCACCGGCAGCCCGGTGGCGTAGCGCAGGACGTGGTCGAGGTTCTTGAGCAGCGCTCCGCCCCCGGTGAGCAGGATCCCCTTGTCGACGATATCGGCGGACAGTTCGGGTGCGGTATGCTCGAGGGCGATCTTCACCGCCTCGACGATGGCGTTCACCGGCTCGGCCAAGGCCTCCGCTACCTGCCGCTGGCTGATGGTGATTTCCTTGGGCACACCGTTCATGAGGTCGCGGCCGCGGATCTCCATGAGGGCACCGGTCCCGTCCTCGGGCAGGCAGGCCGAACCGATCCGAATCTTGATCTGTTCCGCTGTCGCTTCACCGATCAAGAGATTGTGGTTGCGGCGAATATAGTTGACGATCGCCTCGTCCATCTTGTTCCCGCCCACCCGGATCGAGCGCGCATAGACGATGCCGCCCAGCGACAGGACCGCCACCTCCGTGGTGCCACCGCCGATGTCGACCACCATCGAGCCCGTGGGTTCGGTCACCGGCAGGCCGGCCCCGATCGCGGCTGCCATCGGTTCCTCGATGAGGAAGACGCGTCGCGCTCCGGCGGCCTCCGCACTCTCCTGAATGGCGCGGCGTTCGACGGCCGTCGAGCCCGAGGGCACGCAGATGATCACCCGCGGGCTGGCGAAGCCGCGATGGGAATGCACGCGCCGGATGAAATGCTTGATCATTTCCTCGGCGACGTCGAAATCGGCGATCACCCCATCGCGCAGTGGCCGCACCGCCTCGATGTTGCCGGGAGTGCGGCCGACCATGCGTTTGGCTTCCTCGCCCACCGCGAGCACGGTCTTGCGGCCGCGGTTGTTGGCGATCGCCACCACCGACGGCTCGTTGAGCACGATGCCGCGTTTCTTGACGTAGACGAGGGTGTTGGCCGTCCCGAGATCGATGGCGAGATCGGTGGAGAACAGGCCGAAGAGACGACCGAGCATGCGGCGATCTTCCGTTCCGTCGGACAGGTGCGACGACGGGGGCCGAAGCCCCCGCCGGATCAACCGTCTTCTACCATCGCGCGGACGGTTCGACCAGCGGCGAAGCCGCGGTTGTGCCCGGTCGGAACCGGGTCAGACCGCGATCGCCGCTGGCTCGCCCCTCTCGCGCTTGGCAAGCAGCTTGTTCAGAGCGGCGAGATAGGCGCGCGCCGATGCCACGAGGGTGTCGGTGTCGGCCCCCTGGCCGTGCACCATCCGCCCGTTCTCGGCAAGGCGCACGCTCACCTGCGCCTGAGCATCGGTTCCCTGAGTCACGGCATGGATCTGGAACAGCTGCAGCTCGCAGCGATGCGGCACGATCTCGCGGATGGCGCGGAAGGTGGCATCGACCGGACCGTCGCCGGTTGCGCGAGCCGAGCGTTGCTCGCCGTCGACCTCGAGCGTCATCTCCGCCGTCGGCTGGACGTCGGTCCCGCATTCGATGTGCAGCCGCACGAGCCGGATGCGCGGTTCGAAACCCTGCGCCTCCTCGTTGACGAGGGCGACGATATCCTCGTCGAAGATCTCCTTCTTGCGGTCGGCGAGCTGCTTGAACCGCGCGAACACCTCGTTGAGGGCATTGTCGCCGAGATCGTAGCCGAGCTCCTGCAGCTTGCGCCTGAGAGCGTGCCGCCCGGAATGCTTGCCGAGCACCAGGCTGGACTTGACGAGACCCACGTCCTCCGGCCGCATGATCTCGTAGGTCTGGGCGTGCTTGAGCACGCCATCCTGATGGATGCCGCTCTCGTGGGCGAAGGCGTTGGCGCCGACGATCGCCTTGTTGGGCTGCACCGGGAAGTTGGTCACGGCGCTCACGAGGCGCGAGGCGCGCATGATCTCCTGCGTGCGAATGCCGGTACGGAAGGGCAGGACGTCGTGACGGGTGCGGATCGCCATCACGATCTCCTCGAGCGCCGCATTGCCTGCCCGCTCGCCAATGCCGTTGATGGTGCATTCGACCTGCCGCGCCCCGGCCTGGATCGCCCTCAGGCTGTTGGCGACGGCGAGCCCGAGATCGTTGTGACAGTGCACCGACAGCACCGCCCGATCGATGTTCGGCACCGTCTCGCGGATGTACCGGATGAGGTCGGCGAACTCCTCGGGATAGGCGTAGCCGACCGTGTCCGGGATGTTGATGGTCGTCGCTCCGGCGCGGATCGCCGTCTCGATGCAGCGGCACAGGAAGTCGCGGTCGCTGCGCGAGGCGTCCTCGCCGCTCCACTCGACGTCGTCCGTCCATTGCCGCGCCCGTTTGACGCTCTCCTCCACCCGCTCCAGCACCTGCTCCGGCGTCATCTGGAGCTTGTAGCGCATGTGCAGCGGACTGGTGGCGATGAAGGTATGGATGCGCTTGCGCTCGGCGGGTTCGAGGGCCTCACCGGCGCGATCGATGTCGGCCGGATGGGCACGGGCGAGCCCGCAGACGACGCTCTTCTTCACCTTCTCGGCGATGGCGCGCACCGCCTGGAAGTCGCCTTCCGAGGCGATCGGGAAGCCGGCCTCGATGACATCCACCCCCATGTCCTCGAGCACCTCGGCCACCTTCAGCTTTTCCTCGATGGTCATCGAGGCGCCGGGCGACTGCTCGCCGTCGCGGAGCGTGGTGTCGAAGATCACGATATAGTCGGAAGCTGGCTCTCGCATGGTCATCGGCAGGATCCTTCGGCTGCGGTTCCGCTGTGCTGTCGACACCCGGGGCCCGGGCGAGACCCCCCTGAACACGCCGCGAAGCGGCGGGTTCAGGGGCCGGTAAGTCGAAGCAGCCGAAGTCCGGCGAGCACGGACGCGAGCAAGACCGAAGCCCCGCTCCGGAAACGACCGAATCTCTCGCTTCTGGCCGGTCCGCTCATCGCCCGTTCGAGAACCGCTGGCATCCGGAACATTCCCCGGATCGGTCTCCTATATGGAGGAGGGGACCCATGCTTGTAAAGTCTCGGCGAGCGCGTTCCGACCCGATCGCCCGCCAGGCGAAGGCGGCATCGCGCGCGGTCAAGCGTCCTCCTCCTCCGCCGCCTCCTCGAAATGCCGATAGAGGGCGTTGGCGCGCAGGAGATGCGCTTGCATGGCTGCGGCCGCGGCCTCGCCGTCACCGGCCGCGATCGCCTCGACGATGGCCCGATGCTCGGCAAGGGTGAGGAACTCCGCTCCGCGCACCCGTACCAGGCGCAAATGGTAGCGCGACAGCCAGCCGAAGACCGCCTCGACCACGGCGGGAAAGATCGGGTTGCCCGAGATCGCTGCGATCTCGCGGTGCAACAAGCCGTCGAGGGCGGTAAAACGCTCGGGCTCCAGACGGGCCGCCTCCTGTTCGGCGAGCAGTTCGCGCAGCCGCGCTACCTTGGCGGGGGTGCGACGTTCAGCCGCGATGCGCGCCGTTTCCTTCTCGAAGGTGGCACGCGCCTCTTTCAAATGCTCGAGGCTCGCCGGTGAGTGGGCGAGGAGGTGACGCACCGTCTCGCCGACCTGTCGGATGGTGCGGGCGATCGACGGGCAGGCGACCCGCGCCCGTTCCCCGTGGCGGATCTCCACCAAGCCCATGCGCTCGAGGCGTTGCATCGCCTCCCGCACCGCTGGCCGGCCGACCCCGCAGGAGGTCATGATCTCGCGTTCCGAGGGCAGGGGGTCGCCCGGCCGCAGCCCGCCTTCGCGAATGAGGGCGAGCAACCGCGCTTCCACCTCGTCAGCGAGCTTGCGTCGCCGCACGGGAGTCTGGAGTTTCGCGAAGAGATCGCTTCCGGTGGACATGGCTCGCATCACCTAGCGCGCGTCGACGCGGACGGGGAGTCCTGGCGTGGTCGCTCTTGTGTCGACCGCTTCGTCACGGCAGACTGGGGACGTGGCACAGCGGGGCGAAGGAGGTGCGGGATGCGTGTGCTCGTATGGGGGCTGGTGCTGATGTCCCTCGCCGTGGCCGGCACCGCTTATGCTTGTCCCATGCACGGCGACAAGCATCCGGTGATCGCCGGAGCGGAGGCTGCGACGCCGCCCCAGACCCCGGCACCGGTGCGCCTGCCGGGCAACAGCAAGAGCTGAGCCGGAAGCGAGGGGATCGGCTCGAGGGCCGGCCATAGCCGGCCCTTTTGCTGGAAGAGGGGTACCCTGTGCAGGTCGCCGTGATCGGAACGGCCTCCGGCCTGGCGCTCCAAGCCCAGCGGGCCGGGCTCGACGTCTTCGTCCGTCGGTGGCGATCCGAGGACAGGGCGATACCCGAGGCTGCCGGCATTCGCATCCTGCCGGAGTGGCCGGCGTTCCTCGAATGCCTGCCCTCGCCTCGGGTGTGGCTTTTGGACCTCGTGGCGGGAGCGGATTTCGATCCGATCCTCGACGAGGCCTCGGCCGTGATGGAGCCCGGCGATGTGGTGGTGGATCCGGGCACCAGCTGGTGGTGCGACACCCTGCGGCGCTGGCGGCGGATGCGCCATCGAGCGCTATGGTACGTCGATGCCGCCGGGCTGACGACGGCGCAGGGCGAGCTCTGGCTGGTGGCCGGCGAAGAACGCGGCGTCGAACTGGCCTTGCCGGTGCTGACACGGCTCGTGGCACCGGCGCCGCTGCGGCACATCGGCCCGCCGGCTGCGGCCCATTATCTCGCGGCGGTGCAGGAGGCTGTCGATGTCGCCCTCGCCCAGGCCCGCCGCGAGGCCGTCCAGCTCGCCGAAGCCTTTCCGGGAGAACTCGACCAGGAGCTGGTGCGCGCGCTCTGGCCCGACGACGGTTCCACCGCCTGCGGGCGGGAGGCCTGGGTGATCGATGACGCGCTCAGACTCGAGGCGGCGGCACCGCTCTTGAGCCTCGCCGCTGTCCTGCGGGCGGCCGAGAGGCTCGAGGAATGCCGCTCCACACCGCCACCGCCGCGCTGCGGAACGTTCGTCACACCCGAGGATCTCGCATAGGGGGAGGTGTCATGGACTATGTGCAACTCGGCCGCTTCGGCCCGCGGGTCTCGCCGCTCTGCCTCGGCACCATGATGTTCGGGGGCCGCACGGATGCGGCCGAGGCCGAGCGCATCTTCGCCCTCGCGCGCGAGGCCGGACTCAATTTCATCGACACCGCCGATATCTACAACGAAGGCCGGGCGGAGGAGATCGTCGGGAGCCTGATCCGGAACGAGCGCCAGCGCTGGATCCTCGCGACCAAGGCCGGCAATCCCATGGGCAGCGATCCCAATGCCCGCGGACTGTCGCGGCGCTGGCTGTTCCTCGCCTGCGAGGCGAGCCTTCGGCGACTTCGCACCGACTGGATCGACATCTTCTATCTGCACCGCGAGGACCCGGCGACCCCGCTCGCCGAGACCGTGTCGGCGGTGGGCGATCTCGTCCGTAGCGGCCGGATTCGCTACTTCGGTCTGTCCAACTTCCGCAGCTGGCGCATCGCCGAGATCGTCCGCCTGTGCGACGAACTGGCTGTCGACCGACCGGTGGTGCTGCAGCCCTACTACAACATGCTGAACCGGCAGCCGGAGGTGGAGCTGCTCCCGGCCTGTGGCTATTACGGGCTTGCCGTGTGCCCCTACAGTCCTCTCGCACGCGGCGTGCTCACCGCCAAATATGTGCCGGACGCGCCGCCGCCCCCCGACAGCCGGGCGGGAAGCGGCGACAAACGCATGCTGGAAACGGAGTGGCGACGCGAGAGCCTGATCATCGCCCAGAAGGTGCGCGAGTGGGCCGAGGCACGCGGCATGACTCCAGGTCAGTTCGCCGTCGCCTGGCTGCTCAACAACGCCCTCGTCACCGCTCCCGTGGTCGGTCCGCGTACCGTCGAACAGATGCGCGACTATCTGGGGGCGCTCGCCTACCGCTTCACCGCCGAGGACGAGGCCTTCGTCGACTCCCTCGTCCCCATCGGCCATCCGTCCACCCACGGGTACAACGACCCGGCGTATCCCATCGAGGGCCGGGTACCGCGTTCGGGCCGCAGCTAGAGGTGCGAGGCCGGCCACATGGCGTCAGCCGAGGTCCCGGAAGGCGGGGTCGATCTCGTGCGCGAGGCACGGGGGAGAAGCGCAGGCCACGACCTCGGCGCCCATCGATCGGGCCGTCACGGTGAAGCGCTCGATTCCCTCCTCGCAGACCGCGAGGTCGAGCCGCTGGTCGTGCGGTTGCGGCTGGATGTCGGCGAGGCGAGCGAAGGCGAAGCCTATGCCGATCACGAGCGGTCGCGGCCGCAACTGCGCGAGGGTGCGATCGTAATAGCCGCCGCCATAGCCGAGGCGGAAGCCGGCGCGATCCCACCCGACCAGCGGCACGATCACGGTGGCCGGAAAAAGCGGCTCGTCGGGTGCTGGGATCGGAATGTCCCAAATGCCGCTCGTCATCGGCACTCCGGGAAACCAGCGGCGGAACTGCAAGGGTGCCTTTTTGGCGACGATCACCGGCAAGGCGAGCAGGCGGCCTCTTGCTGCCTCGCGGCTGGCGAACGGGCGGATGTCGATCTCTTCGCGGATCGGCCAATAGAAGGCGAGAGGGCCATCCGGCAGCTCCGGCGCCAGCGCTTCCAGAAAGTCGCAGACCGCAGCCGCAGCTGCCGCCCGGGCTGCCGGCAATAGAGCGCTGCGGCGGGCGAGCAGCTCCTCCCGCAGCTGGCGGCGGAATTGCCGCAGTTCCTCGCCCATCACGCGCTCGCCTCGCTGCTGGACGGTTCTCGCGCAAGATAGTGGAGAGCGAGCGGGCCGGCGAGCACGCCGAGCCCGGTGAGGGCGAAGACCGCAAACCAGCCCGAAGCCGGCTCGGTGGCGAAGCGATCGAGGGTCATGCCGGCGGCGAGGGGGCCGGCCATGGCCGCGAGCGAGCCGAGAAGGGTCTGGACAGCGATGGCGGTGCCGCGCCGCTCGGCCGGGGTCACCTCGAGCGTGCCGACAGTGATGGCGGCGCTGTCGGCCATCACGAGGCAGGCATAGAGGGCGAGGAGCGGCAGGAAGAGCGCAGGCGGCCCGCTCACGCAGACGGCGGTGAACAGTCCGGCTGCCGCCGAGGCGGTCATGATGAGGACGAGTGCGCGACGGCGGCCCCATCGGGTGGCGAGCTCGTTGCCGAGAATGCTCGCTGGCAACCCGAGCAGCACGAAGCTGGTCGCGAGGCTGGCGATGGCGGCAGCGGTCATGGCGTTGCCGGACGCGGTGGCGGCGAAGGTCAAGAGCGCCACCACCCAGGTGCGGAAGGTGAAGAGCTCGAAGGTGTGGGCCGCATAGGCGAAGATGTAGGCCATCGCCCGCCGATCGGCCAACACCGGTCGCGGGTCGGGAAGGAACCGACGGCTGCGGCCCGCTGGGGGTGGTTCGGGCGCGACGCCGAAAAAGAGCAGGAGCGCCGCGACGAGGGCCGAAACACCGGTCGCCAGAAAAGCGGCGCGCCAGCCGAAAAGCGACGCGGTAACCCCGCAGAGAAAGAGCGAGAGTGCCGAACCGAGGGAGAAGCTGGCGGTATAGAACGACTGCAGACGACCGGTGTGCGGTCCTCGGAGCCGATCGCTCAGGGCTTTGAGGCCGGGCATGAAAGTCCCAGCGATGCCGATGCCGGCGACCGTGCGCCACCAGAGCGCACTCCGCAAGCCATCGGCGAACAGCGCGAAACCGAAACCGGCGGCTGCCGAAAGAAGGCACGAGGCCACGACGATCGCCCGGGCGTCCAGCCGATCGGTGAGGGCGACCAACAGCGGCGCTGCCAGGGCATAGCTCACATAGCTGGCGCTGGCGATCCAGCCGGCTTCCGTCGCTGTGAGCTGCCACAGATCGCGGAACTGCGGGATCAACGCCTGGAAGGCCAGCGTTCCCGAGAGCCCCAAAACCTGCATCGTGCAAAATGCGAGCGTCAGGCGCCATTCGCGAGGCACCGGAGCCTGTCTCGCCCATCCACCTTGCGCTCGCCCGGCAGGCGAAGAGGGATGTCCTTTGGCCACCGCTCAGCCGAGCCCGAGTTCGGCTAGGCTCGCGAAGGGAACGGGATCTCCCGGCTCGACGGTAGCCACCGTCTCCTCGATGTGCACGAGCCCGTCGGCCTCGGCGAGCGCGGTCAAGATGCCCGATCCCTCGCGCAGAATCCGCTCCACCGCGGTCCGACCGGTGGCATCGCGCACGAGCCGCGCGCGCAGGAACTCGGCCCGTCCCGCTCGTCGCCGCAGGGAGAAGGCGGCGGGAAGCTCGACGAACCGCGGCGGGGCGAAGGGTGCACCGGCGATGGCGAGAAGGAGCGGTCGCGCGAACAAGGCGAAGCCGACGGCGGCGGCAACCGGATTGCCCGGCAGGGCGATGAAGGCGGCGCCGCCGAGCTCGCCCGCTGCCAGTGGCCGGCCGGGCTTCATCCGCACCCGCCAGAAATACAGCCGACCGAGGGTCGCGAGGCTGCGGGCGAGATGATCCTCCTCGCCGCGCGATGCTCCACCCGAGGTCAAGATCGCATGGTGCGATGCGGCTGCCTCGGCCACCGCTGCCTGCACGCGTTCGGCGCGATCGGGCAGGATCCCCAAATCGCTCACTCGGCAAGGCAAGCGCTGGAGCAAGCCGCGCAACAATGGTCGGTTGACGTCCCATAGCCCCCCTCGGGGAAGGGGCTCGCCCACCTCGACCAGCTCGTCGCCGGAAGAGAAAAGGGCGACGCGCAGCGGCGCGTACACCTCGAGCTCGGCCAGACCGAGGGAGGCCGCGATCCCGAGATGATGCGGCAAAAGCCGCGTTCCGGCAGCCACAACCAGGCTCCCGGCGCGGATGTCCTCGCCGGCTGGCCGCACACCCCGACCGCGCGGATACCGCATCGGGAGGCGCAGCTGCTCCCCCAGGACCTCCGCCTCCTCCTCCATCACCACCGTGTCCGCACCCTCGGGAAGCGGCGCTCCGGTCAGCACCCGCACGGCCTCTCCGGGAGCCAGCGGGCGCGCGAAGGGATGGCCGGCAGCGGCTCGACCTCGCGCCAGTCGCAGAAGGCCGCCAAAAGCCGAGAGGTCGGCATGGCGGATGGCAAAACCGTCGACGGCGACATTCGTGAAGGCCGGCACGTCCCGCGGTGCCACCAGGGCTCGCGCGAGGATGCGTCCACAAGCGTGGGCGAGCGGCACCCGCTCCACCCCGACCCGAACCCCCGCCGCCTCGGCGAGCCGCTTCCAAGCGAGCGCGACGGGCAGCTGGTCGGGGTCGCTATCGCCACATTCCCGAAGGACGGCAGTCATGGCCAGCTCGAGGCGTGGGCGAGGGCGAACTCGGCGATCGCTTCGACATCGTCGAGATGGAACACCGGGCGGTCGAAGCCGGCAATCGGCTCGTCGGACGCCACCGCGATCACGCTCGGGTCGTCGCGGGCGAGCAGCGGGGTTCCGCGCTCCCGCCGATGGACCTCGATCTTGGGATGCGGGAAGGCCTTGAAGCCCTCGACAATGACCAGATCGACCGGGCTCATGCGAGCGAGGAGCTCGGCGAGTGGCGGCTCGGGCTCGTCGACGAGCTCGTGGACGATCGCCCAGCGTCGGGAGGTGGCGAGCACTACTTCTCGCGCCCCGGCCTCGCGGTGACGCCAGCTATCCTTGCCGGGCTGATCGATGTCGACGGTGTGGTGAGCGTGCTTGACCGTCGACACCCGCAGACCTCGTTCGGTGAAATGGCGCACGAGACGGACGATGAGGGTTGTCTTGCCGTTGTTCTTGTAGCCGACGATCCCGATGACGGGGCCGGGATGCGAAATGCCATGGCGCAAACGTGCACGCCCCTTGCTCGCTGCGGTCGACGGTCTAACAGCTAGCACGCCGACCCGGGAGAGCCAATATGCAGGAGGTGGAGCTCGATGCGCGCGGGCTCGTCTGCCCGCTGCCGGTCCTCAAGGCGCGAAAGCGCCTGAGAGAGCTGGCGCCGGGAACCCGCCTCGTGGTGCTCGCGACCGATCCCAAAGCGCCCAGCGATTTCGCCCATTTCTGCGAGGCCAGTGGCCACCGGCTCGTCGAGAACCGCGAACAGGACGGCGTCTTCCGCCTCGTCATCGAGCGGGCGAGCTAGGGGGCGATCGGCGCAAGACGAAGCGGAAGGTGCGGTTCGCGAGCGGCGCACCGTTCCGCCCGAACGCGACGGGTGCTCGGCAGGGCCGGGGACGAATCCGGTTTCGGGCGCCTGCGGCCGGAAAAGCGAAAGAAGCGGACCTGCGCCTGCTCCGCCCGATGCGCCGCGGCGCGGATCCGCTCGCTCTCGCTTGCGCTCTCGCCCGTGCCATATAACGGTCCAAGCCTTTTCCTGCGAGCCGCGGTTCGTGAGGTCCTTGCAGATCCCGCTCTATCGCACCCGCCTCAGCCCTTGCCCCTATCTGCCGGGCCAAAGCGAAGCGCGCGTGGTGGCCGTGCTCGACGAGCTCGCCCCCGGGGCCTTCGATCTGCTGACCGCCGCCGGCTTCCGTCGCACCCAGCGGTTCGTCTACCGTCCGGACTGTCCGGCCTGTTCGGCCTGCGTGCCGGTGCGCATCGCCGTCGAGCGCTTCGCTTGGAGTCGGAGCTTCCGGAAGGTGTGGAATCGCAACCGGGACCTCGCGGTCGAGGAGCGGCCTCCCCGGGCGACGCCCGAGCAATACGAGCTCTTCGCCCGCTATCTGGCGAGCCGTCACGCCGACGGCGGCATGGCGAAGATGGATTTCGACGACTATCGCGAGATGGTGGAGGAGGCGGCGCCCGATACGGCTCTCGTCGAGTTCCGCGATCCGAGCGGCCGGCTCGTGGGAGCCACGCTGACCGACCGTGTCGCCGACGGGCTTTCCGGGGTCTACAAATTCTTCGACCCGGACTGCGAACGACGGAGCCTCGGCACGTTGATCGTGCTGTGGCACGTGGTGCGCGCCTTCGAGCTCGGCCTGCCTTACGTCTATCTCGGCTACTGGATCGCCGGCTGCCGCAAGATGGCCTACAAGAACCGTTTCCAACCGCTCGAGCGACTCGCGGGGGCGCAGTGGGTAGCGTTCGAGCCGGACGCCGAATCGGCGGCTGGCGCTTGATCTGGCGCGCGATTTCAGGGAAGTGTGGCGCCGCCGGCGAGGGCGGGGTACGGCCCGTCACCGCCGCGAGTCGTCCGGTCGGTGAGGGAGAACGATCCAATGAGCATGAAACGTCGCGAGTTCGTGTCGAAGGCCGTGGCAGCCGGCGTCACCGTGGGTGCCGCCGCCACCGCGTCCAGTTTCCCCAAGCCGGCAGTCGCCCAGGCGCGCAAGGAAATGATCATCGTCTCGACCTGGCCGCGCGATTTCCCCGGCCTCGGCATCTCGGCTCAGCGTCACGCCGCCCGCATCACCGAGCTCAGCGAGGGGCAGATCGTCACCCAGTACTTTGCCGCCGGCGAGCGGGTCGGCGCCTTCGACGCCTTCGACGAGGTCGCCTCCGGCAACGCCCAGGCCTACAACGCTGCCGACTACTACTGGAAAGGAAAGCACCCGGGTTGGGCGTATTTCACGAGCGTGCCCTTCGGCATGACGACGCCGGAGTGGAACGCCTGGATCAAATACCGCGGCGGTCAGGAGCTGTGGGACGAACTCGGCGATCAGTTCGGCCTCAAGTGCCTGCCCGTTGGAGCCACCGGCACCCAGATGGGCGGCTGGTTCCGCAAGGAGATCGAGACCGCCGACGATCTCAAGGGCCTGAAGTTCCGTATCCCGGGGATCGGCGGCGACGTCATGGCGAAGCTCGGCGCCTCGCCGGTGTCTCTGCCCGGCGGGCAGATTTACGAGAACCTGGTCTCCGGCGCGATCGACGGCACGGAATGGGTCGGCCCGTACAACGATTACTTTCTAAAGTTTTACGAGGCGGCAAAATACTACTATTATCCCGGCTTCCACGAGCCGGGCGGCGGGTTGTCGTTCGGTATCAACAAGTCGTTCTGGGGTAGCCTGACCAAGTGGCAGCAGGAGGTCATCAAGGCCGCTTGCTACGAAGAACATGCCAACCAATACGAGGAGACCATCGCCAACAACGGCATCTACCTCAAAAAGATGATCGAGGAGCACGGGGTCCAGCTGCGTCGGTTCTCCGACGAGATCTACGACGCTTTCGGCGAGGCCTCGATGCAGGTATTCGAGGAGATTCGCCAGCACAGCGAGCTGGCGCGCAAGATCCACGACGCGTTCGTCGACAACCTGCGGGAAATCGCGTCGTGGACGGCGATCGCCGAGGTCGCCTATTCGGTCCAGCGCAACCGCGTGCTCGGGATCCGCAGCTGAGGCGCGGGGTACCGGCCGCCATCGCGCGATGGCGGCCGGTGCGACGGCTCGACCAATGCCTCATGCCGGGACGGTCGCCCGGCGCGGGCGAGAGCGGCGCGGGGAAGGGATGTCGCAGGCACTTGCCATGGGGTCGACCACCGGCCGCGCGACGGTTGCTGTGCGCGCGTTGGGTTGGTCGGTGATCGCGGTACTCGCCGCGTTTCTCGTCAACAGCGGGCTGTCGTTCGTTGCCGGTTGGCCGGGATCCGCGGCCGTCGCCGGCGGTACGGGACGCGCATGGTTGCAGCTGCTCCTCTATCCCGCCGCCATCCTGGTCGCCCTCGTCCATGTGCTGCGGTCGCGGGAGGTGTCGCTGCGGCACGATAGCGCCCGCATCGCGCAGTTCGTCTCCTGGCTCGTGCGCTGCGGCTTCTTTGCCGTCCTGTTGGTGGGTATCGTCGACGCAGCGCTGTCCTTTTTGCGCGTCGAAGGCTGGCTTCCTCGTCTGCTGGGCGAGACCCTCGCCACCGACCTCGGTCGCCCCCACTATCGCGGCGCGGTCGTGCACCTGCCGCTGCTGGTCGCGGGCTTCGTCGTCGGCACGCTCGTGCGCCGCACTCCGGCTTTCCATTGGCTGGCGTTGCTCGTGGTGGTGGCCGAGCTGCTCATCGTCTTTGCCCGCTTCGTGTTTTCCTACGAGCAGGCGTTCATGGCCGATCTCGTGCGGTTCTGGTATGGCGCGCTGTTCCTCTTCGCCAGCGCTCGCACCCTGGCCGAGGAAGGACATGTGCGGGTGGATGTCTTCTATATGCGCATGGACCGGCGCCAGCGCGGGGCCATCAACGCCATCGGCACCATCCTCCTCGGGATGAGCTTCTGCTGGACGATCCTGCTCGTCGGCTTCGCCAATCGCTCAGCCGTTATCGCCTCGCCGCTCTTCAACTTCGAAATCTCGCAGTCAGGGTTCGGGATGTACGTCAAATATCTGATGGCCGGCTTTCTCGCCTTCTTCGCCGTCACCATGCTGCTCCAGTTCGTCGCCTATCTGTTCGACGCGGTAGCCGACTGGCGAGGAGAGCCTGGCGGCCACAGCCAGCCATCGGCGCACGTCGCCTGAGCAGGAGAGAGGGCCGTGGAAAACGTCTTCGTCGTCCTGCTCATTCTCGCTATGGGCGCGGCGCTCGCCTCGGGATTTCCGGTCGCCTTCGCCCTGCCCGGGGCGGCCATCCTCACGGTTCTGCTCGCTGCCGTCACCGGCTGGCTATTCGTCGGCGATGTCAGTGCATTCTTCGCCGAGGGCGGGCCCGGCGAATGGCTATCGGCGGGGGTCACCAACCTTCGCAGCGTCTACTGGGAGGCCGACCGCGACACGCTGATCGCGATCCCCCTTTTCGTCTTCATGGGGATCATGCTGCAGCGTTCGAAGATCGCCGACGATTTGCTCCTCACCATGGCCCGGCTGTTCGGGCCGGTGCGCGGCGGGCTCGGGATATCGGTGGTCTTCGTCGGCGGCCTGCTCGCCGCCACCACCGGGATCGTCGGCGCCACGGTCGTCGCCATGGGCCTCATCTCGCTGCCGGCCATGCTGCGGCACGGCTATTCCAAGACCCTCGCGGCGGGCACCATCGCCGCTTCCGGCACCCTCGGCCAGATCATTCCGCCCTCGATCGTGCTCATCATCCTCGCCGACCAGCTCGCCAACGCCGTCGATCAGGCCAACACGCTGCGCAAGGCGCTCTACAAGACGGCAACGGGCGAGCTCGCCATGCCCTCGGAGTTCGAGATTCCGTCGACCAGCGCCGGCGAGCTGTTCTTGGGCGCCCTCCTGCCCGGCCTCCTGCTGGTCGGGCTCTACATGCTCTACATCCTGGTCCTCGCCCTGTTCCGCCCACAGGTGGCGCCCCCGGTCCACGAGGGGCATTTCGACCGCGCCTTTTTCATGCGCGTCGTGACCTCGCTCGTGCCGCCGCTCGCCCTGATCCTGCTCGTGCTCGGCTCGATCATGCTGGGGGTCGCGACGGTCAACCAGGCGGGTGCCATCGGCGCCGCTGGTGCGACGATCATGGCCGGCTATCGCCTGTGGGAGGGGCGACCCGGCGCCTACACCCCGAGCCTGCTGGCCTTGGGCTCGCTCCTCCTGATCGGCCTCGCGCTGTGGCTCGCCCCCGTCAACGTCAAGAACATCGCCACGGTCGGGCAGTTCGTGTCGCTCATGGTGGCCGCCCTCGGCGTGCTGGGCCTCACGGTCGCCCTCCTCTGGAGCGGCTGGCGGACGTTCCGCGAGGGCCACACGCTGCAGCACGTGATGATGGAGACCGCCAAGACCTCGGCTCTGGTCTTCGTCATCCTCATGGGAGCGGCGATGCTCACCGCAGCCTTCCGGGCCTTCGGGGGCGAGGAGCTCGTACGCAATTTCTTGCAATCTCTGCCAGGAGGCTTTTGGACGCAGTTTTTCATCGTCAATGCGGTGATCTTCGTTCTCGGATTCTTCATCGATTTCATCGAAATCGCCGTCGTGGTCGTACCGATCGTCACTCCTATCCTCCTCGCCGATCCGAGCGCCAACGTCATGGCTCTGTGGTTCGGGGTCATGATCGGCGTGAACTTCCAGACCTCCTTCCTCACGCCGCCGTTCGGATTCGCTCTGTTCTATCTGCGCGGAGTGGCGCCGCCCGAGGTCACCACTCTCCACATTTATCGCGGGGTCGTCCCGTTCATCGGCCTTCAGCTCCTCGCCCTCGCGATCGTCGGTTTTTTCCCACAGCTCTCGAACTTTCTGCCGATCCGCAGCGCGCTCACGGCCGAGACGGCACCACCGCCGCTCAATCCCCGACTCCAGTATTGCATCGAGCACGTAGTATTCAGGGAGTACGACCAGCGGCGCGCCGAGCTCGAGCAGGCAATGGCGCGCGTCGCCGCGCTCGACCTGCCGTTTTTGCCCGAGGACTATGCGAAGAAACTGCGCGAAGGGATCGAGCGGGCGCGCCGCACCTTCGATCTCGCGGCGCAAGTGGAGGAGGCCCGTGCCGCCATCGATGCGGCAGCCAGCGAGTACCGGCCGCTGCGAGCGCAGGTGCGCGACATCGAACGCCAGATGGCGCGCATCGATCGGGCGATCGCGGCGCTCGAACGCGATCTCTCTCGCTTGGACCGCGGCGATCCGGCGAATGCCGGTGCCGTCCAGCGCCTCGAGAGTCGTCTCCTCGAAGCGCGGCGCGAACGCGAGGCCCTCGCCCGGCAGATCCCGGGCGACTGGGCCGAGGTCCGCGACCGGGTCAAGGCGCTCCTGACCGCCGAGCAGCGAGCGGTGTCCGTCTATCGTCGCAACGTCGACGAGGCCTGGCTGCCGATCGCCGAACTGCTCGCTGTGCTCCGCAGCGGCGAGGCGCTGGGGCGGCTCGCGGACGCCTTTGCGGCGATCGATTCGGCGCTCGACGGCGAGCTCGAGACGGCGAGCGCGCGGGTGCAGGAGCTCAGGGACCGCTTGAGCGGGATCGAAGGGACAGGGGCGATCCGCAGCGCGCTCGGCCAGGTCCGTACCGCCCTGCGCAACGGCCAGCGCGGCGTGGCGGCGGCGCGCGAGGCCTTGCTCCAGGCGCGTCGCGCCTACGATCAGGAGCTAGCCTGGCGGCAGGCGGCAACCGCGACGCTGCTGCCCGAGCTCGAGGCCTATGCCGATCGGATCCGCGATACCATCGGCCTGCGTCAGCAGCCGCGTCTTCCCAAGGCCGTGGCGAGCCAGGTGGCGGCCTGCCTGGCCGTGCACCGGGATCTGTCGATGTGGTTCTAGGCTAGGGCCTCAGCCGAACAGCGCCGCCGGCAGCCAAGTCGCGAGGCCGGGGAAAGCCGCCACCAGGACGAGGCCGCCGAGCTGGAGCAGCACGAACGGGACGACACCGCGGTAGACGTCGATCGTCTTGACCTCGCTCGGCACCACTCCTTGGAGATAGAAAAGGGCGTAGCCGACAGGGGGGGTGAGGAAGCTCGTCTGCAGATTGACGGCCATCATCACCCCGAGCCACACCGGGTCGATCCCCATGGCGATCAACACCGGCCCGACCACCGGCACCACCACATAGACGATCTCGACGAAGTCGAGGAAGAAGCCGAGGAGGAAGAGCGCGATCATCACCACGAGGAGGGCGCCGACGCTGCCACCTGGCGTGGCGGTCAAGACCGAGTGGACGAGACGGTCGCCGCCGAAGCCGCGGAAGACCAGAGAGAAGATCGAGGCGCCGACGAGGATGAAGAAGATCATGGCGCTCAACTGGGTGGCACGTTCGAGGCAGGAGCGCAGGACCGTGCGGTCGAGCCGCCTTCGGCTGGCGGCCAGGGCGATGGCTCCGACGGCGCCAAAGGCTGCCGACTCGCTCGGTGTGGCGACACCCGCGAGGATCGAGCCGAGAACGGCGAGGACGAGGAGGACGGGTGTCGCCAGCGCCCGCACGACCTCGGCCCCCGAGGGGCGTGCGAGGGTGTCCGCCAGGGGCGGCGCGAGGTCCGGCCGGAGGCGAACGACGACGAGGATCCAGGCGAGGTAAAGGGCGACCAAGAGGAGACCGGGCAAGAGGGCCCCGGCGAACAGATCCACCACCGACACCGGCTCCGGGGCGAAATTCCCGAGGGCGAGCTGGGCTTGAGCATTGGCCCCTTGGAGGGCATCGGCGAGGATCACGAGGACGATGGAAGGGGGGATGATCTGGCCGAGGGTGCCGGCCGCGCACACGACACCGCAGGCGAGACGCGGATCGTAGCCGGCCCGCAACATAGCGGGCACCGCGAGCAAACCCATGGTGACGACCGTGGCACCGACGATGCCGGTGGAGGCGGCGAGCAACGCGCCGACCACGGTCACCGCGCAGGCGAGCCCACCCCGTACCCGGCCGAGCAGAGCGGAGGCCACGCGCAGGAGGTCTTCGGCGATGGCCGACCGTTCCAGCACCACACCCATGAGCACGAAAAGCGGCACCGCCACCAGCACCTCGTTGGTGAGGATGCCGAAAAGCCGCGATGGCAGACTGGCCAGCAGCCAGAGGTCGAAAACGCCGACGAGCGCGCCGGCGAAGGCAAAGGCGAGGGGCACCCCGGCAAGGACCGCGGCCACCGGGTAACCGGCGAGCAGTACCAGGCAGGTGGCCGCCACGCTCGCGACCGCGAGCGCTTCCGCACTCACGACCGCGGACTCCCATCGCCCGGCAAACGGCCGCGCAGCGTCCCGAGCGCCCGCAGGACGCGGACCAGGCCGGCAAGGGCGAGCAGCAATGCGAAAGCCGGAACCAGGCTCTTGAGCAGGAACAGACCGGGCAGGCCGCCCGCTTCGCGCGATCCCTCGAGCCGTTGCCACGAGGCCCTGAGCCAGGGAAACGAGGTCCAGAGGAGAGTGAGGCACATGGGCCAGAGGAGGAAAAGGGTGCCGCACAGATCGGTAACGGCGCGAGCGGCCGGCGATGCGCTGCGGTACCAGATGTCGACGCGTACATGACGATCGTGGAGGAGCGTCCAGCCGGCGGCGAGCATGAAGACCGTACCATGTAACCACAGCTGGCTTTCCTGCAGCCAGACCGCACCCGTTCCCAGAGCGTAGCGCAGCACGGCGATGACGAATCCGAGGCCGGCCACCGCGAGCAAGAGCCAGCACACGAACCGTCCGAGCCGCTCTTGGAGGGTTTCGATCGCCGAGGCGATGCGGGCGAGCTTGTCCATACCGCGGGCCTGCTCGATGCCGCCTGCGGAGATAGTTGACCGTCGGCCGGCTGCCTACTACCCATGCCCGGGGCCCCGGGCGAGACCGGCCCGGCAGCGGGGGAAGCGAGGCTGTGGCAGAGACCTTCGAAGCCCTGGTCCTCGATCGCGTCGACGGGCGGACGGTGTGGCGTTTGGAGCGCCTTCCCGTCGACCGGTTGCCGCCAGGCGACGTGCTCGTCGACGTCGACTGGTCCTGTCTCAACTACAAGGATGCGCTGGCGATTACCGGCGCCGGCAAGATCGTCCGCGAATTTCCCTTCGTGCCCGGCATCGACTTCGCCGGTCGAGTGCGGGAATCGGCCGATCCCCGTTTCCGCCCGGGCGATCGGGTGGTGCTCACCGGCTGGGGCGTCGGCGAGCGGCACTGGGGTGGCCTCGCGGAACTGGCGCGCGTTCCCGGCGACTGGCTGCTGCCGTTGCCGGAAGGGCTCACCACGCGCCAGGCGATGGCGATCGGCACCGCCGGCTTCACCGCCATGCTGGCCGTCCTCGAGCTGGCGGAACAAGGACTTTCCGCCGATGCAGGGGATGTCCTCGTCTCCGGTGCGGCGGGGGGTGTGGGATCGCTCGCGGTGGCCTTGCTCGCCGGACGCGGTCATCGCGTCGTCGCTTCGACGGGTCGACCCGAGCTCGCGGATTGGCTGCGCGAGCTCGGAGCCAGCGAGATCCTCAAACGGGAGGTGCTGGCCGAACCCAGCAAGGCGCCGCTGGAATCGCAACGCTGGGCGGGGGCCGTGGACACGGTAGGCGGCACCACCCTCGCCAACATCTTGAAGGCGACCCGCTACCGCGGCGTGGTGACCGCCTGTGGCCTCGCCGGCGGTGCCGAGTTCACTTGCACCGTCTACCCCTTCATCCTGCGCGGCGTGCGCCTGATCGGTATCGATTCCGTCTACTGTCCGCGCGAGCGGCGGGAGCGAGTGTGGCGGGCGCTCGTGCGCGAGCTCTCACCGGCCGTGCTCGAGCGAGTGACGAGCGAGATCTCCCTGAAGGAGGCGGGAGAGCGCGCGGCGGACTTCCTCTCGGGACGCGTGCGCGGCCGACTGGTGGTCAGGGTCCAGGGCGGCAGCTGAGGGAAGGCGATGCGCCTGCGGCGGCGCCGAGCTCGGCCCGCCGGCTGTCGCTGTCTCGGGCGAGGCGGATGGCGCGGCCGATCCGCTCGTCATCGCCGATCTCTTGCGCCAGCAGCAACACGAGCCGGGCGCAAAAACGCAAAGTGGCTTCGGGATCGAGATCGCGGGTCGCTTCCATGAGCCGACTGTAGATCTCGTCGGGATCGCGGATCCTCGATCCTTCCCCCATCTCCGGCATGGCTCACACCTCCCAGCCCATGGCGCGCAACACCGCGCGTCGCACCCCCTCGGGCCGCGGCGACCGGAAGCGGGCGCAGACATGCTGGTCCGGGCGGAAGAGATAGGCCGTTCCCGGCCACAGGTCGTAGCGGCGGGTCACGAGGCCGTCGCAGTCGTGGAGATCGGCATCTTGGCCGAGGCCGACAGTGCGCACCGCCACGGACACCGGCAGGTCGGCCACGGCGTTGCGCAGTTCCTCGACTGCGACCCCGTCGCCCGGAGCGAGCAGCAAGGTGAACTCCGGGCCCAGAGCGTGCAAGAGCCAGTCCCGCCGCCCGTCGATTCCCACCGGGGCGTCGGTCGCTGCCGATCCCGGTCGCATGGCGCTGGGAAATGCGGCCTCGTCCGGGCTATTGAGGGGCGAGCCGTCGTAGACGGTGGGCAGCGACAGGCGGCCGCTGTTGACGAAGCGGCGGGCGAAGGGGAAGCGCTCGGCGAGCTCCAGCACGGCGTCCCGGAAGGCGATCGCCGCCGGCGTGCGCGGCACGATGAAGTCGGTGGAGCGGGTGGAGTGGAGGATGTTCTCGTCGGCCGCCTGTCCGCGCTCGAGATCGTAACTCTCGAGCAGGCTTTCGGGGGCCCGGCCGTCGAGGACGAGGGCGAGCTTCCAGGCGAGATTGTCGGCATCCTGGATGCCGCCATTGCCGCCGCGGGCGCCGAACGGCGACACTTGGTGCGCCGAATCGCCGGCGAAGATCACCCGACCGTGGCGGAAGTGCGGCAACCGGCGGCACTGGAAGGTATAGACGCTGACCCAGTCGAGCTCGAACTGCCGCTCGCCCAACATGGCCCGCAGCCGCGGGATGACGCGCTCGGGCTTCTTTTCTTCTTCGGGATCGGCCTCCGGTCCGAGCTGCAGGTCGATGCGCCAGATGTCGTCGGCCTGGCGGTGGAGGAGGGCGGAATGGCCCGGATGGAACGGCGGCTCGAACCAGAACCAACGTTCCGCCGGGAACTCGGCCTGCATGTGGACGTCGGTGATGAGGAAGCGATCCTCGAACACCCGGCCGCGAAAATCGAGGCCGAGCATGCGGCGGATGCTGCTGCGCGCGCCATCGCAGGCGAGCAGATAGCGGGCATGGAGGCGATAGCGACCGGCGGGATCGACGAGGGTCACGAGGACACCGTCCGGGCTCGGCTCCACCGCTGTCACGCGGGTCTTCCAGCGGATCTCGACGCGCGGCCGAGCGCCGGCCTCTTCGACCGCGAATTGTTCGAACCAGTACTGTTGCAGGTTGACGAAGGCGGGCATGCGATGGCCGGGCTCGGGCAAGAGGTCGAAGCGCCAGACTTCGCGATCGCGGAAGAAGACTCGGCCGGTGTTCCAGGTCACCCCTTTGGCGAGCAGCCGATCGCCGAGCCCGAGGCGGTCCATGATCTCGAGGGTGCGCTTGGACCAGCAAATGGCGCGCGAGCCGACGCTCACCGTGTCGTCGTCGTCGACGAGCAGCACCGGGCGGCCGCGGGCGGCGAGATCGAGAGCGAGGGCAAGGCCGACGGGGCCGGCGCCGACGATGACGGTCTCGTGTTCCACGGGCGAGGACGCCGCGGCGTCTGGGGTGGGATGCCAGGCGAAGCGTGGATGGACGTAGCGGCCCACCTCGGCCTCCGGAAGGAGCGCGGTTCCGCGAAAGGAGATGGTTACAGACGAAACTTTTTCCAGCGGCCGACGAGCGGGTGTCTTGCGCAGCTGCGGCAATGTGCCTAGATGCAGGTAACCGCACGGTTACGAGACGGCGTGCGGTGTGTCAGCCGGGGGAGGCGTCGCGCATCGGCGTGGCGCGCAGCCGGAAGGGGGCGGCGGTGCGAGGCGGGATCTTCTCGACTGCCGCCCCCTGAGCAGGGGAGGAAAAAAAGCGCGATCTCCCCTCTTGCGGACCGGGTATGCCCTCGCTATATGGCGGTCCGTCGCGGCGGTCGGGCCGCACGCGAGACGGATGTCTCGCCTTCGCTCTTTCTCATCGTGATGGTTGAGGGGAAGGGATGTGCGGGCGGCGGTGGTTGAGGTCGTCCGTGGTATCCTTGCCTGAGGTGGGTCTTTTGGGGTCTCTATGGCCTGCGTGGGTGGTCGAGGGGTAGGTGCTTGGCTGTTCGCGTGGGTGGTAGGGGCCTTGGGGGATCGCCTTGCGTGCCAGGGTAGCTGGGATGGGCTCAAGTTGAGAGTTTGATCCTGGCTCAGAACGAACGCTGGCGGCGTGCCTAACACATGCAAGTCGGACGGTCGTCGTGGTGCGAGCCATGGCGGCAGTGGCGGACGGGTGAGTAACGCGTGGGAACCTGCCCTGCGGTGGGGGACAACCGGGGGAAACTCCGGCTAATACCGCATACGTCCTGTGGGAGAAAGGCTTCCGTTTTGGGGGTCGCCGTGGGAGGGGCCCGCGTCCGATTAGCTAGACGGTAGGGTAATGGCCTACCGTGGCGACGATCGGTAGCCGGTCTGAGAGGATGGTCGGCCACACCGGGACTGAGACACGGCCCGGACTCCTACGGGAGGCAGCAGTGGGGAATCTTGGACAATGGGCGCAAGCCTGATCCAGCGACGCCGCGTGGGTGATGAAGGCCTTCGGGTTGTAAAGCCCTTTTCCTGGGGACGATGATGACGGTACCTGGGGAACAAGCACCGGCCAACTCCGTGCCAGCAGCCGCGGTAAGACGGGGGGTGCTAGCGTTGTTCGGAATCACTGGGCGTAAAGGGCGCGTAGGCGGCTCTGCAAGCCGGATGTGGAAGCCCGGGGCTCAACTCCGGAACGGCATTCGGGACTGCGGGGCTGGAGACCGGGAGAGGAGGGTGGAATTCCCAGTGTAGAGGTGAAATTCGTAGATATTGGGAGGAACACCGGTGGCGAAAGCGGCTCTCTGGCCCGGTTCTGACGCTGAGGCGCGAAAGCGTGGGGAGCAAACAGGATTAGATACCCTGGTAGTCCACGCCCTAAACGATGTGCGCTAGCTGTCGGGGGCGAGGCTCTCGGTGGCGCAGCCAACGCGTTGAGCGCACCGCCTGGGGAGTACGGCCGCAAGGTTGAAACTCAAAGGAATTGACGGGGGCCCGCACAAGCGGTGGAGCATGTGGTTTAATTCGACGCAACG
>BEIQ01000006.1 GCA_002898275.1 bacterium HR40 | reverse complement strand
TAGAGGGATCGGGAGCGGAGCGCGCCCATGCAGACCCAGAACATTCGCATCCGCCTCAAGGCCTTCGATCATCGCGTGCTCGACCATTCGGTGCGCGAGATCGTGAGCACCGCCAAGCGAACGGGTGCGCGCGTGCGCGGCCCGATCCCGCTGCCGAACCGGATCGAGCGATTCACCGTCAATCGTTCGCCGCACATCGACAAGAAGAGCCGCGAGCAGTTCGAGATCCGCACCCACAAGCGGCTGCTCGACATCGTCGACCCCACCCCGCAGACGGTGGATGCGCTCATGAAGCTCGACCTCGCGGCGGGTGTGGACGTCGAGATCAAGCTGTGAGGTGCCGGCGATGCGCACGGGACTGATCGCGAAGAAGCTCGGCATGACGCGGATCTTCGGTGTCGACGGCAGCCACGTGCCGGTGACCGTGCTGGCGCTGGAGGATCCCCAGGTGGTGGGGGTGCGCACCAAGGAACGCGACGGCTACACCGCGGTCCAGATCGGTGTGGGACGGGCCAAGCCCAAGAACGTCAGCAAGCCGATGCGGGGCCATTTCGCCAAGGCAGGGGTGGAGCCCAAGAAAGTGGTGGCGGAGTTCCGGGTGTCGGAAGATGCGCTGCTCGAGGTGGGAGCGCGGTTGCACGCCGGACATTTCGTCGCCGGGCAGTTCGTCGACGTCCAGGGGGTGAGCATCGGCAAGGGCTTCGCCGGGGCGATGAAGCGGTGGGGCTTCGGTGGCTTGCGGGCCTCCCATGGCGTGTCCATCTCCCACCGCTCCCATGGCTCCACCGGGAATCGCCAGGATCCTGGCAAGGTGTTCAAGAACAAGAAGATGGCGGGGCACATGGGGCAGCGGACGGTGACCGTGCAGAACCTCGAGGTGTTCGGCGTGGATCCCGAGCGCGGGCTCATCCTCGTCAAGGGTGCGGTGCCAGGGGCGCGGGGGAGCTACGTCAAGGTCCGGGATGCGGTGAAGCGGGCGCTGCCCAAACTGGCGCCGTGGCCAGCGGCGATCGTGCACGCGGGCGAGGCGCTCGAGGCCCAGGTGGTCGAGGAAGAGGGCGAGGCGTGACGATGCTCTATCCGGTCAAGAACCTCGCCGGCGAAGAGGTCGGGACGGTCGAGCTCGACGAGACGGTGTTCGCCGTGCCGGTGCGGCCCGATATCCTGCACCGGGTGGTGCGGTGGCAGCTCGCCAAACGGCGGCAGGGCACGCACAAGGCGAAGACGCGGGGCGAGGTGGCGCGCAGCGGCAAGAAGATCTACCGACAGAAAGGCACCGGGCGAGCCCGTCACGGCTCGCGGCGGGCGCCGATCTTCGTCGGCGGCGGCGTCGTGTTCGGACCGGTGCCGCGCGATCACAGCATCGATCTGCCGAAGAAGGTGCGGCGTCTCGGTCTGTGCTGCGCCCTCTCGGACAAGCTGCGGGGCGGGCAGCTCGTGGTGCTGGACGAGGCGCGGCTCGAGGAGCCCAAGACCCGGCTGCTCGCGAGCCGGCTCCAGGGGCTCGGCATCCATTCGGCGCTGGTGGTCACCGCCGGCGAGCCGGAGCGCAATTTCCAGCTGGCGGCGCGCAATCTGCCGCGCGTGGTGGTGATGCCGCAGATCGGGGCCAATGTGTACGACATCCTGCGGCACGACACCCTCGTGCTGACGCGGGAGGCGGCGCAGCTTTTGCAGGAGCGCCTCAGATGAGCTCGCTTCGCCACTTCGACGTGATCCTGCGACCCCTCGTCACCGAGAAGTCGACCCGCATCGGCGAGTCGAACCAGGTGGTGTTTGCGGTGCGTCGGGATGCCACCAAGCCGGAGATCCGAGAGGCGGTGGAAAAGATCTTCGGGGTGAAGGTGGTGTCGGTCAACACCCTGATCCTGAAGGGGAAGACCAAGCGGTTCCGGGGGCGTCTCGGCCGGCGTTCGGACGTCAAGAAGGCGATCGTACGGCTCGCCGAGGGCCACAGCATCGACGTGACCACGGGAATCTGACGGATGGCGCTCAAGACCTTCAAGCCGACGAGCCCGGGGCGACGGCAGCTGGTCCTCGTCGATCGCAGCGAGCTGTGGAAGGGCAAGCCGGTCAAGGCGTTGACCGAGGGCCTCAAGAGCACCGGCGGCCGCAACAATCAGGGCCGCATCACCGTGTGGTGGCGGGGCGGCGGCCACAAGCGGCGGTATCGGCTCATCGATTTCCGGCGGCGCAAATGGGGAGTGCCGGCAACGGTCGAGCGGCTGGAATACGACCCCAACCGTACCGCCTTCATCGCCCTTTTGCGTTATGCCGACGGCGAGCTGTCCTACATTCTGGCGCCGCAGCGGCTGCAGCCGGGCGATACGGTGATCGCCGACCGCAGGGTCGACATCAAGCCGGGCAATGCGGCGCCTCTCGCCAGCATTCCCGTCGGCACCATCGTCCACAATGTGGAGATGAAGCCAGGCAAGGGCGGGCAGCTCGCCCGGGCGGCCGGCACCTATGCCCAGATCGTCGGCCGCGATGGCGACTACACGCAGCTGCGGCTCATGTCGGGCGAGATCCGGATGGTGCGCTCCGAGTGCATGGCGACGGTCGGGGCGGTGTCCAACCCGGATCATCAGAACATCAATCTCGGCAAGGCGGGGCGCAGCCGCTGGAAGGGGCGACGGCCACATGTGCGGGGTGTGGCGATGAACCCGATCGATCACCCGCTCGGCGGTGGCGAGGGCAAAACGTCGGGTGGCCGGCATCCGGTGACCCCCTGGGGCAAACCCACCAAGGGTGCGCGGACGCGGCGCAACAAGCGCACGCAGCGGTTCATCGTTCGCAGTCGCCACCAGGCGAAGAAGCGAGGGGGCTGAGGCTCATGCCGCGGTCGGTGTGGAAGGGCCCGTTCGTCGACGGGCATCTGCTTGAGAAGGCGGAGAAGGTGCGGGCGTCCGGGCGCAGCGAGATCATCAAGACCTGGTCGCGCCGCTCGACGATCGTCCCCGAGTTCGTGGGCCTCACGTTCGCGGTCTACAACGGCCGCAAGTTCGTGCCGGTCTATGTGACCGAGAACATGGTCGGGCACAAGCTCGGCGAGTTCGCGCCGACCCGCACCTTCTACGGGCACGGGGCGGACAAGAAGGCGAAGCGGAGGTAGGGCGATGGGCAAGCCCAAGCGAGGGCGCGATCTCGCCGACAACGAGGCGCAGGCGGTCACCACCATGCTGCGCACCAGTCCGCGCAAGCTCAATCTGGTGGCGGCGATGATCCGCGGCATGGAGGCCGGGCGGGCGGTGACGGTGCTGGAGTTCTGCCGCAAGCGGATCGCGCGCGAGGTGAAGAAGACCCTCGAATCGGCCATCGCCAATGCCGAGAACAACCATGGGCTCGATGTCGACCGGCTCTACGTGGCCGAGGCGAGCGTGGGCAAACACATGGTGATGAAGCGTTTCCGGCCACGCGCGCGCGGCCGGGTGGGACGGATCTTGAAGCCGTTCTCGCGGCTGCGGATCGTGGTGCGGGAGCGGGCGGAGGGCGCCTGATGGGTCAGAAGGTCAATCCGGTCGGGCTGCGGCTCGGGATCAACCGCATTTGGGACTCGCGCTGGTTCGCCAAGAAGGATTATGTCCAGCTGCTGCAGCAGGACCTCGAGATCCGCAAATTCCTGGAGTCGCGGCTCCCGCAGGCGGGGATTTCGCGCATCGTCATCGAGCGCCCGGCCAAGCGGGCGCGGGTGACCATCCATTGCGCCCGGCCCGGGGTGGTGATCGGCAAGAAGGGTCAGGAGATCGACCAGCTGCGCAAGGAGCTGGCGCAGATGTGCGGCGGCGACGTGCAACTCAACATCGTCGAGGTGCGCAAGCCGGAGCTGGACGCGCGGCTGGTGGCCGAGAACATCGCCCAGCAGCTGCAGCGCCGGGTCACCTTCCGCCGGGCGATGAAGCGGGCGGTGCAGGCGGCGATGCGGCTCGGTGCCCAAGGCATCAAGGTCGAGACGTCGGGCCGTCTGGGCGGGGCCGAAATCGCTCGCAGCGAATGGTACCGGGAGGGGCGGGTGCCGCTGCACACCCTGCGCGCCGACATCGACTTCGCGCGGGCCACGGCGTTCACCCCCTACGGCACCTGCGGGGTGAAGGTGTGGATCTTTCGCGGCGAGATCATGGAGCACGATCCGCTGGCGCACGACCGGCGTCTCGTCGACCAGGGTGCGGCGCGCGGAGCCTGAGGAAGAGATAGCATGCTGCAGCCCAAGCGCACCAAATACCGCAAGGCCCACAAGGGTCGCATCCACGGGCTCGCCAAGGCGGGCTACGAGCTCAACTTCGGCAGCTATGGGATGAAGGCGCTCGAGCCGGAGCGGATCACGGCGCGGCAGATCGAGGCGGCGCGTCGCGCCATCACCCGCCATCTCAAGCGCGCCGGGCGGGTATGGATCCGCGTCTTTCCCGACAAGCCGGTGACGCGCAAGCCGGCCGAGGTGCGCATGGGCAAGGGCAAGGGCTCGGTCGAGTTCTGGGTGGCGGTGGTCAAGCCCGGGCGGATTCTTTTCGAGATCGACGGCGTGCCGGCGGAGCTCGCGCGGGAAGCGATCGAACTCGGCGCGGCCAAGCTGCCGATCAAGACCAAATTCGTGTCGCGCGTGGTGACGCCGGCGGAGGGTGGCGCATGACGAAGGCGTCGGAGCTGCGGGCGAAGAACCGACAGGAGCTATTGGCGCGACTGGCCGAGCTCAAGCGGGAGCAGTTCAACTTGCGATTCCAGAAGGCGACCGGCCAGCTCGAGAACACCGCGAGGATCCGCGAGGTGCGGCGCGACATCGCCCGCATCCTCACCATCCTCGGTGAAATGCGGCGCGCGGCCACGGCCGGGGCGAGGAGGTAGCGGATCATGCCGAGGCGCATCCTGCAGGGCACGGTGGTCAGCGACAAGAACGACAAGACGGTGATCGTGCGGGTCGAGCGGATGGTCATGCATCCGCTCTACAAGAAATATATCCGGCGATCGAAGAAATATGCGGCCCACGATCCGGAGAACCGTTTCAAGGTGGGCGACGTGGTGAAGATCCGCGAGTGCCGGCCGATCTCCAAGACCAAGCGCTGGGAAGTGCTGGTCGAAGACGAGAAGGTCTCGGCGTGAGCGGCGGACGGAGGACGACGGCATGATCCAGGCAGAGACCGAGCTTGAGGTCGCCGATAATTCCGGGGCCCGCCGCATCCAGTGCATCCGCGTGCTCGGCGGCTCGCGCCGGAAGTGGGGGTCGGTGGGTGACGTGATCGTCGCGTCGGTAAAGGAGGCGATCCCGCGCGGACGGGTCAAGAAGGGCGATGTGGTGCACGCGGTGATCGTGCGAACGGCGAAGGAAGTGCGGCGGCCCGACGGGACGGCGATCCGCTTCGACAGCAATGCCGCGGTGTTGATCAACCGTCAGGGCGAACCGATCGGCACCCGTATCTTCGGGCCGGTCCCGCGCGAGTTGCGGGCCCGCAAGTTCATGAAGATCATATCCTTGGCCCCGGAGGTGCTGTGATGGCGGCGCGCATCCGCAAGGGCGACCGGGTGATGGTGATCGCCGGCCGCGACAAGGGGCGGGTCGGCGAGGTGCTCAAGGTGCTGCCCAAGGAGAACCGGGTGATCGTGCAGGGGGTGATGCTGGTCAAGCGTCACCAGCGGCCGAGCCCGCGCCATCCGCAGGGCGGGATCGTGACCAAGGAGGCGCCGATCCACGTCTCGAACGTCGCCCACATCGATCCTGTCGATGGCAAGCCCACCCGCATCGGGTTTCGCTATCTCGAGGATGGCCGCAAGGTGCGCTATGCCAAGCGCTCCGGCGAGCTGATCGATCGCTGAGGAACGGGCGATGGCGCGACTGAAGACCTATTACGAGGAAGTGCTCAAGCCGCAGCTGCGGGAGCGCTTCGGCTACAAGAATCCGATGCAGGTGCCAAAGCTCGAGAAGATCGTCCTCAATATGGGCGTCGGCGAGGCGGTGTCGGACAGCAAGAAGATCCAGGCCGCCGTCGAGGATCTCACCAAGATCGCCGGGCAGCGAGCGGTGGTGTGTCGGGCGCGGAAGTCGGTGGCCAATTTCAAGTTGCGCCGGGGCATGCCCATCGGTTGCAAGGTGACGCTGCGGGGCGAGCGCATGTACGAGTTCCTCGATCGGCTGGTGAACATCGCTCTGCCGCGCGTGCGCGATTTCCGGGGGCTGTCGCCCAAGAGCTTCGACGGCCGCGGCAACTACGCCTTTGGCATCAAAGAGCAGATTGTCTTTCCCGAGATCAACTACGACGAGATCGACGAGATCCGCGGGCTGGACGTCATCATCCACACCACGGCACGGACCGACGAGGAGGCACGGGCGCTCCTCGAGGGGTTCGCCATGCCGTTCCGCAAGTGACCGGGAGCCGTTCGTATGGCGAAGAAGAGTGCCATCGAGAAAAACAAGCGTCGCCGGCAGCTCGTCGAGAAGTACGCGGCGAAGCGGGCGGCGCTCAAGGCCATCGTGATGGACCGCGCGCGCGATCCGGAGGAGCGGTTCGAAGCGACCCTCAAGTTGGCCGAGCTGCCGCGCAACTCGGCGAAGGTGCGGGTGCGCAACCGGTGCATGCTGACGGGACGGCCGCGCGGCTATTACCGCCGGTTCGGTCTGTCGCGCATCGCGCTCAGGGAGCTGGCCTCGGAGGGCAAGCTGCCGGGTGTCACCAAGGCGAGCTGGTAAGCGGGGTTGTGGAGATGACGCTGAGTGACCCGCTCGGGGACATGTTGACCCGGATCCGCAACGCCCAGCGGGCGATGAAGCCGGTGGTGCGTACCCCGGCCTCGAAGCTCCGCGCGCGTGTGCTCGACGTGCTCAAGCGCGAGGGCTATATCCGTGGTTTCGAGGTGGTCGACCGCGGCGGTGGCAAGCGGGAGATCACGATCGAGCTCAAATATCACAACGGCGAGCCGGTGATCCGGGAAATCCGGCGGGTATCCAAGCCCGGCCGGCGTGTCTATGCCGGGGTGAAGGAGCTGCCGCAGGTCTACAATGGCCTCGGGATCGCCATCTTGTCCACGCCGCGCGGGGTGCTGTCGGACGCCGAGGCGCGCCAGCAGCACGTCGGCGGTGAAATCCTCTGCACGGTGTTTTGACCATGTCGCGCATCGGCAAGCAACCGGTTCCGGTGCCGCCCGGTGTCGAGGTGGCGATCGAGGGGGAGACGGTGCGAGTCAAGGGCCGTCTCGGCGAGCTGCGGCAGGTGTTGCCGCGCGAGGTGGAGGCGCGCCTGGAGGCCGGCCGCATCGTCGTGCGACCGCGGGATGACGGCAAGCGGGCGCGGGCGATGTGGGGGCTCACGCGGTCCTTGCTCGCCAATATGGTGACCGGGGTCACCCAGGGATTCTCGCGCGAGCTCGAGATCTCCGGTGTCGGCTACCGGGCTCAGGCCGAGGGCAAGCTCTTGAGCCTGCAGCTCGGTTACAGCCACGACGTCAAATATGCGGTGCCGCCGGACATCGAGGTGACGACGCCGCAGCCCACACGGATCCTGGTGCGCGGGGCCGACAAGCAGCGAGTCGGACAGGTGGCGGCGGAGATCCGGGCGTTCCGCAAGCCGGAGCCCTACAAGGGCAAGGGGATCCGCTACGTCGGCGAGACGATCCTGCGCAAGGAAGGGAAGAAGAAGTAGCCATGGTCAAGCCCGAGGAGCGGTTCGAGCGGCGCAAGCGGCGGACCCGCTATGCGATCCGGCAGCGCGCCGGCGGCCGGCCGCGGCTGTCCGTGTTCCGGTCGAACAAGCATATCTACTGCCAGATCATCGACGACGCCCAGGGGCGGACCGTGGTCGCCGCCTCGAGCCTCGACCCGGCGCTGCGCGGCGAGCTCGCCAAGGGCAGCGACAAGGAAGCGGCCCGGCGGGTCGGGCTTCTGATCGCCGAGCGCGCGAAGGCGGCCGGCATCGAAAGGGTGGTGTTCGACCGCGGGGGTTACCGTTACCACGGCAGGGTGAGGGCCCTGGCCGAGGGGGCCCGCGAGGGTGGCCTGTCCTTCTGAGAGGCGGGGAAGAGATGGCGAGAGCGCGTGGTGGCGAGGAGCGCGGGGACGTCGAGCTGATCGATCGGCTGGTGAGCGTCAACCGCGTGGCCAAGGTGGTGAAGGGCGGCCGGCGGTTCGGTTTCTCGGCGCTGGTGGTGGTCGGCGACGGTAAGGGCCGGGTCGGCTGGGGCAGCGGGAAGGCGCGCGAGGTGCCGGAGGCCGTGCGCAAGGCGACCGAGGCCGCGCGGCGGTCGATGATCCGGGTTCCTCTGCGCGAGGGGCGCACCCTTCACCACGACGTCAAGGGGCATTTCGGCGCCGGCCGCGTGATCCTGCGGGCCGCACCGCCCGGCACCGGGATCATCGCCGGCGGTCCGATGCGCGCGGTGTTCGAGGCGCTGGGGGTGCAGGACGTGGTCTGCAAGTCGCTCGGCAGTTCCAACCCGCACAATATGGTCAAGGCGACCTTCGACGCGCTCCAGCAGGTGATGTCCCCTCGGGCGGTGGCCGCCAAGCGCGGCAAGCGGGTGCCAGAGATCCTCGGCCGCCGGCAGGCGGCAGCCGGCCGCGGTGGCGAAGCCCGGGCGGAGGGCTGACCCATGGCGAAGTTCAGAGTGACCCAGATCGGAAGTCCTATCCGGCGGCCCGATTGGCAGCGCGCGACCCTCGTCGCGCTCGGGCTCAACCGGATGAACCGCACGCGGGTGCTGCCCGACACCCCGGAGAATCGGGGGCGGATCGAGCGCGTGAAGCACCTGCTGAAGGTCGAGATCATCGAAGAGGAAGGGGGAGCCTGAGGCATGCGGCTCAACGAATTGCGCGACCGGCCGGGCGCCCGCAAGGCGCCCAAGCGCGTCGGCCGTGGCATCGGCTCCGGGCTGGGCAAGACGGCGGGGCGCGGCACCAAGGGTCAGAAGGCGCGGAGTGGCGGCGCCAAGCGGACGTTCGAAGGCGGCCAGATGCCGATCCATCGGCGTCTGCCCAAGCGCGGCTTCAAGAACCCCTTCAAGGCGGTCTATGCCGAGCTCAACCTCGATCGTCTCCAGCAGGCGATCGACAAGGGCCGGATCGATCCGACCAAGCCCATCGACGGGCCGACGCTGGTGGCCGCCGGCGTGGTGCGTCGCCTCTATGATGGCGTGCGGCTGCTCGGCCGCGGGGAGCTGCGGCAACCGGTGACCATCGAGGTGGCGGGTGCCTCGGCGCGAGCCATCGCCCAGGTCGAAGCGGCGGGTGGCCGGGTGATCCTGCCGGCTGCGGCCGCGGGCGGAGCGGAGTAGGGTCGTGGCCTCGGTCGCCGAACAGCTGGCCGCCAACATCAACTTCGGCGTCTTTGCCAAGGCGACCGAACTCAAGAAGCGGCTGTGGTTCACCCTCGGCTGCCTCGTCGTCTATCGGCTCGGTACCTACATCCCGCTGCCTGGCATCGACGCCGAGGTGATGGCCCAGATCTTCGCCCAACAGCGCGGCGGCATCCTCGGCATGTTCAATATGTTCGCGGGTGGCGCCCTGGAGCGGATGTCGATCTTCGCCCTCGGCATCCTCCCTTATATCTCGGCGTCCATCATCATCCAGCTGATGACGGCGGTCGCGCCGACCCTCGAGCAACTCAAGAAAGAGGGCGAGGTCGGTCGGAAAAAGCTCAACCAATACACCCGCTACCTGACGGTGGTGCTAGCCGCCTTTCAGGCCTATGGCTTGGCCCTCGGATTGGAGGCGATGCAGGGCCCGACCGGCAGTGCGGTGATCGACCCCGGCTGGTTCTTTCGAGCGACCACGGTCATCACGATCGTCGGCGGCACGATGTTCCTCATGTGGCTCGGCGAGCAGATCACGGCCCGCGGGGTCGGCAATGGCAGCTCGCTCATCATCTTCACCGGGATCATCGCCAATCTGCCGGCGGGGCTGGCGGCGCTGCTCGAGCTCGGACGGACCGGCGCCATGTCGCCGCTCGCCATCGTCGTCTTCATCGTGCTGGCCCTCGGCGTGATCACCTTCATCGTGTTCATGGAGCGGGCGCATCGCCGCATCCTCGTCCAATACCCGAAGCGGATGGTCGGTGGCACGCGCATGGTCGGCGGCGAGAGCTCGCATCTGCCGATCAAGATCAACGTCTCGGGCGTGATCCCGATCATTTTCGCGAGTTCGTTGCTGTTGTTGCCGAGCACGGTCGGCGGCTTCACCGGTGGGCGAGGTCCCGATTGGCTGCTGACGATCACCGCTTTGCTCGGGCCCGGCCAGCCGCTGCACATGCTGCTCTACGCCGCCCTGATCGTGTTCTTCGCCTTCTTCTATACATCGGTAGTTTTCAATCCGAAGGACACCGCCGAGAACCTGCGCAAGCACGGAGGCTTCGTTCCCGGGATTCGGCCGGGCGAGCGCACGGCGCAATATCTCGACTATGTGCTCACTCGCCTGACGGTGGTGGGATCGCTCTACCTGGCGCTCGTAGCGATCCTGCCCGAGGTGTTGATCGCCCAATACGGGGTGCCGATTTTCTTCGGCGGCACGAGCCTGCTCATCGTCGTGTCGGTGACCATGGATACGGTGGCGCAGATCCAGTCGCATCTCATCGCGCATCAATACGAGGGCCTCGTGCGCAAGGCCCGGCTGCGGGGACGGCGGCGATGAACCTCGTTCTGTTCGGGCCGCCGGGTGCGGGCAAGGGGACGCAGGCGGCCCGCCTCGTCGAGAAGTACGGGCTCGTCCATCTGTCGACCGGGGACATGTTGCGGGCGGCGGTCGCTGCCGGCAGCGAGCTCGGCCGCCAGGCCAAGGGGATCATGGAGCGAGGCGAGCTCGTGCCCGACGAGCTGATCATCGCTCTCGTGGCGGAGCGGATCGAGCGGCCGGATTGCGCGCGAGGCTTCGTCCTCGACGGCTTCCCGCGCACCATCGCGCAGGCCGCCGCCCTCGAGCGCATGCTCGCCGAGAAAGGCAAGCGAATCGACGCCGTCATCGAACTCGCCGTCGACGAATCGGCGCTCGCGGCCCGCATCGAGAAGCGCATCGCCGAGACGGGCGGGGCGCGCAGCGACGACAATCTCGACACGCTCAAGCGGCGTCTGGCCGTCTACCGGGAGCAGACCGCTCCGGTGCTGGAGTGGTACCGGGAGCGGGGGTTGTTGCACACGATCGACGGCATGCAGGGCATCGAGGAGGTGGCGGCTGCCATCGAGAAGGTGGTGGAGGAGCTGCGTTGACAGGGGCCGGACGGGCATCAATATACGGTGACCCGCTGGCCGGAGATCCGGCCGGCGCGTCCGTCCGCGGTTCCCGTAGCACCGTCGTTGCACGCGAGGAGGAGAGCAGGTGGCGCGCATCGCCGGCGTGAACATTCCGAGCCAGAAACCCATCTGGATCTCGCTCACGTATATCTATGGCATCGGTCCCACCACCTCGCGCAAGATCCTGAGCGAGGTGGGTGTCGATCCGCAGAAGCGGACGAACGAGCTCAGCGAAGCGGAGCTGTCGCGGATCCGCGAGAAGATCGACGCGGAGTACAAGGTCGAGGGTGACCTGCGCCGCGAAGTGGCGATGAACATCAAGCGGCTCATGGACCTCGGCTGCTATCGCGGGCTGCGCCATCGCAAGGGGCTGCCGGTGCGCGGCCAGCGCACCCACACCAACGCCCGCACCCGCAAGGGCAAGGCGCGGCCGATCCCCGGCAAGAAGAAGGCGACGAAGAAGTAGCATGGCTCAGGACAAATCTCGGCTCAAGCGGCGCGAGCGCAAGAACGTGAGCGCCGGCATCGCGCATGTGAATGCCACCTTCAACAACACCATGATCACGATCACCGACCCGCAGGGCAACACCATCGCTTGGGCGAGCGCAGGGTCGCAGGGCTTCAAAGGGTCGCGGAAGTCGACTCCCTTCGCTGCCCAGGTGGCGGCCGAGGCGGCTGGCCGCAAGGCGATGGAGCACGGCATGCGGTCGATCGAGATCGAGGTGCGGGGACCGGGGTCGGGGCGCGAGTCGGCGCTGAGGGCGTTGCAGGCGGTGGGGCTGACGATCACTGCGGTGCGGGACGTCACCCCCATCCCCCACAACGGCTGCCGGCCGCGCAAGCGACGGCGCGTCTGACTTCGCGGCGCCGGCGCCCTATATGCTGCGGCGGAGGTCGCCGGAGCCTTGCGCCCGGCGACCCGTTCGCTGTTCGACGACCATCCGCAGGTGCGAGGATCCCGTGCTGCAGAAGAACTGGCAGGCTCTCATCAAGCCGCAGAAGCTCGACGTGACGCTCGGGCGGCGGCCGGACCGCGAGGCGACGATCGTTGTCGAGCCGCTCGAGCGGGGCTTCGGCATCACCCTCGGCAACGCGCTTCGGCGCGTCCTGCTGTCCTCGCTCCAGGGTGCGGCGATCACCGCCATCCATATCGACGGCGTGCTGCACGAATTCTCGACCATCCCTGGGGTGCGCGAGGACGTCACCGATATCGTGCTCAACCTCAAGACCCTGCCGATCCGGGTCCACGGCGACGGGCCGAAGCGGCTGTACCTCAAGGTCGAGGGCCCGGCACTGGTGACCGCCGGGATGATCGAGACCCCGCACGATGTGGAGATCCTCGATCCGGACCATGTCATCTGCCACGTCGACCGCGGCGGCCGGCTGAGCATGGAGCTCACCGCCACCACCGGCAAAGGCTATGTCCCCGCCTCGCAGCTCAAGAGCGAGGACGCGCCCATCGGCCTGATCGCCATCGATGCCATCTATAGCCCGGTGCGCAAGGTCGCCTACAAGGTGGAGAACGCCCGGGTTGGCCAGCAGACCGACTACGACAAGCTCACCCTCACCATCGAGACCGACGGCTCGGTGACGCCGGAAGAGGCGGTCGGTCTCGCCGCGCGGATCCTGCAGGACCAGCTGCAAACGTTCATCACCTTCGAGGAGCCGCACGCCGTGCAGCCGCAGGAGCGGCGGCCCGAGCTGCCGTTCAATCCGAATCTCCTGCGCAAGGTCGACGAGCTCGAGCTGTCGGTGCGCTCGATGAACTGCCTGAAGAACGACAATATCGTCTATATCGGCGATCTCGTGCAAAAGACCGAGGCCGAGCTGCTGCGCACGCCGAATTTCGGGCGCAAGTCGCTGAACGAAATCAAGGAGGTGTTGGCGCAGATGGGCCTGCACCTCGGCATGGAGGTCCCCGGCTGGCCGCCCGAGAACATCGAGGAGCTGGCGCGCAAGGTCGAGGAGCCGTTCTGATCGGACGCGGGCAGCGGTCCCGCAGAGAGACGGGGGTGGATCATGCGTCATCGGAATCGGGGCAGAAAGCTGAACCGCACCTGGAGCCACCGCAAGTCCATGCTCGCCAACATGGCCCAGGCGCTGGTGGAACACGAACAGATCCTCACCACCCTGCCGAAGGCCAAGGAGCTCAGACCGCTCGTGGAAAAGCTCGTCACCCTGGGCAAACGCGGCGATCTGCACGCCCGCCGATTGCTGATCGCCAAGACCCGCTCCGAGGCAACGGCCAAGAAGATCCTCGAGGTCCTCGCCCCGCGCTATCGCGAGCGTCCAGGAGGCTATACCCGGGTGCTGAAGGCCGGCTATCGCTTCGGCGACAATGCGCCCATGGCGGTGATCGAGTTCGTCGATCGCGACATCGAGGCCAAAGGTCGCCGGGATCGGGAACGGCAGGCGGCCGAACGCGCCGCGGGAGCCGAGGCCGCCGCCTGAGCCAGGGTGGCGGTGCGATCGGCAGCGGAGGAGCTCGTGCCAGGTGGCGCTGGGAAACGGGGCCGGAAGTCAGCTTCCGGCCCTTCCTCGTCGCGGCATCGGACCTCGGCGACGGCCGGAGGCGAGCTGTTCCCCGCGGCCGATAACCCGCCTTTGGCGCGGGCCCAGCCGGCGACGGGGACGGACGGGGCGGAGCCGCCGACGGTCCGTCCGCTCGCCGACCGATTGCGGCCACGCGAGCTCTCCGAACTCGTCGGTCAGGACCATCTGCTCGGCCCCGAAGGTCCCATCGGCCGCATGCTGGCACAGCGGCGGCTGTCGTCGATGATCCTCTGGGGACCGCCGGGCTGCGGCAAGACCACCCTCGCCCGTCTGCTGGCGAGAGCGCTCGATGAACCGATGATCGAACTCTCGGCGGTCATGTCGGGAGTAGCCGACCTGCGGCGCGCCTTCGATGCGGCGCGCCAGCTGCGGGCGCGGGGACGGCAGCCGATCCTCTTCATCGACGAGATCCATCGGTTCAACCGGGCGCAGCAGGACGGCCTCCTCCATGAAGTCGAGGACGGAACGGTTACTCTCATTGGCGCCACCACCGAGAACCCGTCCTTCGCCCTCAATCCCGCGCTGGTCTCGCGCTGCCATGTGCTGGTGCTGAAACGGCTCGACGAAGCGGCCCTCGCCACCCTGCTCGAGCGGGCCGAGGCGGCCATCGGTCATCGGCTGCCGCTTTCTCCCGAGGCGCGCAAGCGTCTCGTCGAGCTTGCCGACGGAGACGGCCGTTATCTTCTCAATATGGTCGAAAGCCTGGCCGATCTTCCCCCCGAGCCGATCGTCGACGTCGCCCGTCTCGGCGAGCTGCTGCAGCGCCGCCTGCCGGTCTACGACCGGCAGTACGAACAACACTACAATCTCATCAGCGCCCTGCACAAGTCGGTACGGGCCTCCGATCCCGATGCTGCCCTCTATTGGCTGTGCCGGATGCTCGAGGCTGGCGAGGATCCCCGCTACCTTGCCCGCCGCCTGATCCGCATGGCCTACGAGGACATCGGCCTCGCTGACCCGGAGGCAGCCCTGCATGCCTTGGCCGCGGCCGAGACCTACGAGCGTTTGGGCTCGCCGGAAGGCGAGCTCGCCCTCGCTCAGGTGACCCTCGAACTCGCTCTCGCCCCGAAATCCAATGCCGTCTACCGGGCCTACGGGGCGGCAACGCAAGCCGCGCGCGAACATGGCTCGCTGCCCCCGCCGCTCCATATCCTCAATGCGCCAACGCGGCTCATGCGCGAGCTCGGCTACGGCCGCGGCTATGTCTACGATCACGACGCTCCGGACCGCTTCTCGGGCCAAGACTGTTTTCCCGAGGGCATGGCGCGGGAGCGCTACTATCAGCCGACCGACGAGGGTCGCGAGCGGGAGTTGCGCGCCCGTCTCGAACGGCTCGAGCAGCTGCGCCGGGAGCGCGGGCACGAGAGAGATTCCCGACGCTGAGGCCGGGTCAGTCGCCGCTTCGCGCCCACGGCCGCGCGCCCCGGCGCGCGGCCACCGTGTCGAGGCGCAGACCGTTGCCGTCGAACCACACGGCGAGCCCGCCGCTGCGCTCGAGCTCTCGACCGTCCAGGAGCTTCGCCCGACCGGCACAACCCACCGCACGCAGGGCGGTGATCACCAGATCCGCGCGGGCGCAGTCCTCCGCGAGCGCACCGGCGACGAACACCAGCGCCACGCGCGCGCCGGCTCCACGGTCCAGCACACAACCCATAGCGTCGCAAGACAGCCTCTCGCCGGGGCGATCTCGCGGTGGCAGGGCGACCACGGTGTCGGCCAGCATGGCGGCCTGCCACTGCTGGCGCAGGAACCGGTCGGGCACGCGCTCGCGCAGCGCCATGACGCCACCGTCCAAACGCACCGCCACCTGATCCAGCCACGGCGAGACGAGAAGATCGGGAGGACGGGCGAGAAGGCCGGCGATCACCCCTGTAGCGACCAATAAGAGGCCGAGCCATCGCCAGGGTTGCTGCCAGATGGCGAGCCACAGACCGCCGGCGACGCACAGGACGAGCGCCACGTCGGGCCAGGCGGCGAGGGCGATGCTGGCATGCGGCAGGCTGCTCGCGGCGCGAGCAAGGGCGATCAACGAGCGGACGCCGACGCCCATGAGCGCGTAGGCCGGTGCCTCGAGGCCGAGGGGTTGGAGGAGGATCGCGAAGAGACCGGTGGGCATGATCCAGAAGGCGGTGAGGGGCACCCCGAGGAGATTGGCCAGCGCCCCGTAGGTCGGCACCCGTTGGAAGTGGAAGGCCGCAAAGGGCAGGGTGGCGAGGCTGGCGAGCAGGGTGGTGACCAGGACCAGTCGAACATAATCGATGACCCGCCTGCCGAGGCCTCGCTCCGATCGCGGGGCGTCTGCCGAGGCCTCCGCGGCCTCGGGTCGGTGTTCGAACCAAGCGACGAGGGCGATGACGGCGGCGAAGGACATTTGGAAGGACACGGAAACGACGCTTTCCGGCTGGAGGATCAGCACCACAGTGGCCGCCAGCGCCACGAGTCGCATGGAGAAGGGTCGCCGGTCGACGACGAGGGCGAAAAGGGCGATCGCCAGCATGACGAAGGCGCGCTGGGCGGGGACTGGGGAACCGGCGATCAGCATGCCGCAGAAAGCAGCGATCGACGCGACGATCGCCGCGGGTTTGCGCGCCGGGATGCGCAGGACGACGGAGGGGATGGCGGCGAAGAGAGCTCGCGCGAGGAGGAAGACGGTGCCGGCGACGAGGCTCAGATGGAGACCCGAGATGGCGAGGATGTGGCTGAGGCCCGAGGCCTGCATCTCCCGCCACACGCGATCCGGAATGTCGGCGCGCAATCCGGTGAGGAGCGCCACCGCCACGCCCCCGGCCTCGCCCGGGATATGTTCCCTTGCCGCCAGCGTGATCGCGCGGCGGACGCGCGCAATCGTCTCGGTGGCCGAAGAGGTCGCGGCAGGGCTCGTGACCGTCGGTTCGCCTACCGCATAACCCGTACCGCCGACCTGTTCGAAAAAGGCGGTGCGCGCATAGTCGTAGC
Source organism: bacterium HR40 (assembly GCA_002898275.1). Classification (GTDB taxonomy): domain Bacteria; phylum Pseudomonadota; class Alphaproteobacteria; order Geminicoccales; family Geminicoccaceae; genus HRBIN40. Next base: position 58,713 of record BEIQ01000006.1, on the reverse strand, counting down.
CACCTGGCCAGCCCGGTCCTGACGGGGGGGCAAGCCGTGCCCGCAAGCGGAGCCGCATCCCAGGCTCGATGGGCTGTCGGCTCCGGGTGGTGAGGCGGACGCGGGCCGGCGTGCGCTCGGGAGGCAGACCGGCGATGGCGAGCTCGTCGAGGAGGAGCCGCACCTGGCTGCCGCGCGGCTCGACCAGCACCACCCGGCCCTCGAGCGAGACGATGGCAGGCCGGGTGAGGACTGGCGCTGCCACGAGCTCGGTCCGCAGCCGAGCGGCACCGGGCCCGGCAAACAAACAGGCGAGGAGGAGCATCGGGAAGGCGAGGGCCGGCCTGTGCCTCCAGGCGACGGCGCAAAGGAGCGCGGCCGAGGCGATGGCGAACGAGACCAGGGCGAAGAGGCGGGGTGGTTCGGCAGGCAGCGCGAAATAGATGGATATCCCGGCGCCAAAGGCGACCGGGAGCCACAGGAGGAAGCGCTCCCGCTCGAGGGCGACGACGGCGCGCAGCCGCCCGGTGCTGCGGTCGACGAGCGCAAGCGCACGCTTGCGCAGGAGAGCGGCGATGGCACGAGCCGGGCTGCGCCCGGGAGACGCATGGGCATGCACGGATGGTGGCTTCCGTGCTACGAACGGCGCAACCCGTTAAATCGGAAATTACCAGCGGGATCAACCATGAGTGTAGTCACGCGATTCGCGCCCTCGCCCACCGGCTACCTGCATATCGGCGGGGCGCGGACCGCCCTGTTCAACTGGCTCTATGCCCGTCACCACGGCGGGAAATATCTCTTGCGGATCGAGGACACCGACCGCGAGCGCTCGACGCGCGAGGCCATCGACGCCATCTTCGAGGGCCTCGGCTGGCTCGGGCTGCTACCGGACGAGCCGCCAGTGTTCCAGTCGCAGCGCTTCCACCGCCATCGCGAGGTGGCCCTCCGCCTGCTCGCGGAAGGCCGGGCGTACCGCTGCTTCTGCATGCCGGAGGAGCTCGAGGCGATGCGGGAGCGAGCACGGGCCGAGGGTCGTCCGGTGCGCTACGATCGCCGCTGCCGCCATCGGGATCCGCGCGAGATGCCGCACGATCGTCCCTATGTGGTGCGTCTCGCCATGCCGACGGAGGGCGAGACGGTGGTCGACGACCTCGTGCAGGGGACGGTCCGGATCGCCAATGAGCAGCTCGACGACATGGTGCTGCTGCGGAGCGACGGCACGCCCACCTACATGCTGTCGGTGGTGGTCGACGACATCGACATGGGGATCACCCACATCATCCGCGGCACCGACCATCTCACCAACACGTTTCGCCAGCTGCAGCTCTACCGGGCGCTCGGGGCGACACCGCCAGCCTTCGCCCACATTCCGCTGATCCACGGACCTGACGGTGCCAAACTCAGCAAACGGCACGGCGCCCTGTCGGTGACCGAGTACCGCGACATGGGGATCCTGCCCGAGGCCATGCGCAATTATCTGCTGCGCCTCGGCTGGGCGCACGGGAACGACGAGATCATCACCACCGAGCAGGCGATCGCGTGGTTCGACCTCGGCGGAGTCGGCCGTTCGCCGGCCCGCTTCGACATGGACAAGCTCCTCTTTCTCAACGCCTGGTACATGCGGCAGAAGTCGCCTGCGGAGCTGGTCGAGGCGGTGGTGCCGTTCATGGCCCGCCGCGGCCTCGCGGTGGACGAGATCGGGCGCAGGCGCCTTCTCGACGGGATGCCCGGCCTGGTGGCGCGGGCACGCACGCTCGTCGAGCTGGCCGAAATGGCGACGTTCTATGTGCATCCGCGGCCGCTGCCGATTTCTCCTCAGGCGGCGAAGCTGCTCGATGGCGAGGTGCGACCTCGGCTTGCCGAGCTCGCCGGCCTGCTCCAGGCCTTCGAGCCCTGGCAGGAGGGCGAGCTCGAGCATTTCTGCCGACAGTATGCTACCGAGCGCGGGGTCGCCTTTGGGCGGCTGGCCCAGGCCCTGCGGGTGGCGCTCACCGGCACCACCGTGTCCCCCGGGCTCTTCGAGGTGATGCGCGTGCTGGGTCGGGCGGAGGTGGTGGCGCGCCTTGAAGACGCGGCGTGTGGGCGCAATCCGGTCTCCGGGTCCAGCGGATGACGGTCGAGGCGCCATGGGGCCCGGGCGCGGGCTGCGAGGCGCGGGTAGCATTCGGGTGCAACAGCGGGGAGAGCGTGGAATGACTTCCAATGCAACTGTCCGACTCACCCTGCCCGGTGGTGTCGAGGTCGAACTGCCTATCCTCGAAGGTACGCTCGGCCCGAAGGTCGTCGACATCCGACGTCTCTACGCTGCGACCGGCATGTTCACTTACGATCCAGGTTATACGGCGACGGCCAGTTGTCGTTCCGCCATCACCTATATCGATGGGGAAGCCGGAATATTGCTCTATCGCGGCTATCGCATCGAGGAACTCGCCACCAAGAGCGACTTCCTCGAAGTCGCCTATCTGTTGCTCAACGGCGAGTTGCCCACCAGGCAGCAGAAACAGCAGTTCGTGCACGACATCACCTATCACACGATGCTGCACGAACAGATCCAGTTCCTCTTCCGCGGTTTCCGGCGCGACGCCCATCCCATGGCAGTGATGATCGCGGTCGTCGGCGCGCTGTCGGCGTTCTATCACGAGGATCTCGACGTCGAGGATGCCCACCATCGGCTGGTGGCGACGCATCGCATGATCGCCAAGATGCCGACCATCGCCGCCTGGGCGTATAAATATTCCATCGGTCATCCCTTCATTTATCCGCGCAACGATCTCGAGTATGCCGCGAACTTCCTCCACATGATGTTCGCCACGCCGTGCGAGCCCTATCGGGTCGACCCGGTGCTGGCGCGGGCCCTCGATCGCATCTTCATCCTCCATGCCGACCACGAACAGAACGCCTCGACCTCGACCGTGCGGCTCGTCGGCTCCACGGGAGCCTCGCCCTATGCCGCGGTCGCGGCCGGGATCGCCTCGCTGTGGGGGCCGGCGCATGGCGGTGCCAATGAAGCGGTGGTCAACATGCTCGAGCAAATCGGTTCGGTCGAACGGATCCCGGAGTTCATCGCGCGGGCGAAGGACAAGAACGATCCGTTCCGGCTCATGGGCTTCGGCCATCGCGTCTATAAAAACTACGATCCGAGAGCAGCGGTTCTGAAGCAGAGCGCTGACGAGGTCCTCGATCTTCTCGGGAAGAAGGAAAACAAAAAGCTGCAAATCGCTAGAGAACTCGAGAAGATCGCTCTCAACGACGAGTATTTCCAGGAACGCAAGCTCTTCCCCAACGTCGATTTCTATTCCGGAATCATCCTCGAGGCAATGGGGATTCCCCGCCACATGTTCACGGCCATCTTCGCCCTCGCCCGCACCGTCGGGTGGATGGCTCAGTGGAACGAGATGATCCTCGATCCCGAGCAGAAAATCGGCCGTCCACGGCAGCTCTATACGGGGCCGGCGGAACGGCCGTTCCTACCCATCGACGCGCGCGGCTGACCCTGGTTCGCCCCGCCCGTCTTGGCGGCCCGCGGTCGGTCAGGGTACCCGGGCCGCTTCGTCGGTGGCCAGCCGTGCCGCTTCGGCCCGCCGCGCCACGGTAGGATGCCGGCGCAGCGCGGCAAAGGCGCGTTCGCGCAGCTGATCGGCGATGTCGCGCGTGTCGGCCTCGGTGACCCCGAGCTGACGCAACACCACTGCACCCAAGGTGATGGCCAGCTCGACGACTTCCGGCACGGCTTCGGTCACTCCCGCCCGCAGCATGCGGTCGCGCGCTTCGAGATCGCGGGCGCGGGCGATGATCGCGACATCGGGATAGAAGTTGCGCACGGCGCTCACCACCCGTTCCGCGATCGCCGGATTGTCGAGGGTGACGAGCACCAGCGCCGCCCGTCCCACCCCCGCGAGCCGCAGCACCTTGGGATCCGCGGCATTGCCGTAGATCACGTCGCGACCGGCGCGTCGTCCGGCCTCGACGCGCACCGGATCCTGGTCGATGGCAAGAAAGGGTATGCCGAACGCCTCGAGCATCAGTCCCACCGTTCCGCCCACCCGGCCGAAGCCGCACAGCACGACGTGGCGTTCGAGACGGCGAATCCTTCGTTCCACCGACACCGGAGGACGGGGGATGGCGAGGCGGCTCGCGATGGCATCGGCGAAGCGCAGGGCCAGGGGGGTGAACAGCATGGAGGCGGAAATCACGAGTACCCCGAGACGCACGCTCTCCGGTGTGAGCACGGCATGATGGGCGGCTGCCGCGAACAACACGAAGGCGAACTCCCCGCCCTGGGAGAGGAGGGCCGCCGCCTGCACCGCGCCCGGCCGGTCGAGGCCGAAGCGGCGGGCGAGGAGGAACAGGATCGCGGCCTTTGCGCCCATCATCGCGAGGGTGAGGGGTGCGAGCCAGTGGATGTTGGCGAGGATCGCCCGCAGATCGATCGACATGCCGACGGCAATGAAGAACAGCCCGAGCAGGATGCCCTTGAAGGGCGCCACTTCGGCCTCGAGCTGGTGGTGGTAGCGGGAGCGCGACAGCAGCAGACCCATGGCGAAGGCGCCGAGCGCCGGGGACAGGCCGGCGCGCTGGACCGCCCAGGCGCTGGCGACTACGGCGAGGACCGCGAGCCCGGTAAAGGCCTCGTTGTTGCGTTCGCGCGCGACGAGGTCGAGCAAGAACGGCAGCAGATACCGGCCGGCCGCGAAGAGACCAGCGAGGCCGACCAGGACATAGACGAGGCGTTCGCCAAAAGGCGCCGTCTCGACGGTCGGTCCTGAGGCGAGGAGTGGGACCACCGCGAGCAGCGGCACCACCGCCAGGTCCTGCAGCAAAAGCACGGCAAAGGCGCGCCGGCCCCAGTCGGTGTAGAGTTCGCCCCGCTCCTCCAGCAGCTGCACGCACATCGCGGTCGACGACAGGGCGAAGCCGAAGCCCAGCACGCCCGCCGCGCGCAGCTCGGCGCCGGCGGCGACGAGCAGACCGGAGAACAGGATGCCCGTGACCAGCACCTGCAGCGTGCCGAGACCGAAGACCGCCCGCCGCATCGCCCAGAGCGTCTCCGGCTGCATCTCGAGGCCGATCACGAACAGCAGGAAGACGACCCCGATCTCGGCGACTCGCGAGAGCACGTCGCCGGCAGCGGCGAGACCGAGGGCGTGCGGACCGATGACCGCCCCCATCACGAGCAGACCGAGCACCGAGCTGAAACCCAGCCGGCGGAAGAGCACGAGCCCGCCTACCCCGGCCGCGGTCAAGACGACGGTGGCGGTCAGGATGTCGCCGCCGGCTTCTGCCATGGGGACCTCTCCGCCGAAGCGGTCAGGCGCGTCCGACCACGAGCGGTCGGTAGCGCACGCGGTGTGGCCGTTCCGCCTCCGCCCCGAGTCGTCGCCGGCGGTCCTCCTCGTAGTCCTGGAAATTGCCCTCGAACCACACCACCCGCGAATCGCCCTCGAAGGCCAGGATGTGGGTGGCGATGCGGTCGAGGAACCAGCGATCGTGGCTGATCACCATGACACAGCCGGCGAAATCGAGGAGGGCATCCTCGAGGGCCCGTAGCGTATCGACATCGAGGTCATTGGTCGGTTCGTCGAGGAGCAGGAAGTTGGCGCCGGAGCGCAGAAGCTTGGCGAGATGGACGCGATTGCGTTCGCCGCCCGAGAGCTGGCCCACCCTCTTCTGCTGGTCGCTGCCGCGGAAATTGAAGGCGGCGACATAGGCGCGGCTGGGGACTGCGTGTCGGCCGAGCTCCACGGTATCGGTGCCGCCCGTGATCTCCTCGAACACGGTCTTCGTCGGATCGAGGGCCTCGCGGCTCTGGTCCACGTAGCCCAGGCGAACCGTCTCTCCGAGGCGCAAGACTCCCGAATCGGGCCGCTCCTCGCCGACGATCATGCGAAACAGCGTGGTCTTGCCGACACCGTTGGCGCCGATGACTCCGACGATGGCTCCCGGGGGCACGCGGAAGCTCAGGTCCTCGATCAACAGTCGATCGCCGTAGCCCTTGTACAGATGTTCGACTTCCAACACCAACTCGCCGAGGCGCGGACCTGGCGGGATGACGATTTGCGCAGCCTGTGGCGGTCGTTCCTGGGCCGCTCGCAGCAGCTCCTCGTAAGCGGTCACTCGCGCCTTGGCACGGCTGCGCCGGGCCTGCGGTGTGCTGCGGATCCATTCCGCCTCGCGGGCGAGGGTGCGCTGCCGCGCTTTCTCTTCCCGCTCTTCCTGTTCGAGCCGGCGGCGCTTCTGCTCGAGCCAAGCCGAATAGTTGCCCTCGAAGGGATAGGCGCGACCGCGGTCGAGCTCGAGGATCCAGCCGGCTACATGGTCGAGGAAATAGCGATCGTGCGTCACGCACACGACGGTGCCGGGATAGCGCTGCAGATGCTGCTCGAGCCAGGCTACGCTCTCGGCATCCAGGTGATTGGTAGGCTCGTCGAGCAACAGCAGGTCGGGACGCTCGAGGAGCAGGCGGCAGAGGGCAACGCGACGTTTCTCGCCGCCGGAGAGGGTGCGCACATCGGCGTCGGGCGGCGGACAGCGCAGGGCGTCCATGGCCACCTCGAGGGTACGGTCGAGGTCCCATCCGTCGACGGCATCGATGCGCTGCTGCAGTTCCGCCTGCTCGGCCAAGAGCGCTTCGATCTCCTCCGGATCGTGCGCTTCGGCGAAGCGCATGGAGATCTTTTCGAAGCGTTCGAGGAGGGCGCGGATCTCGGCCACACCCTCCATCACATTGCCGAGCACGTCCTTCGCCGGATCGAGCTCCGGTTCCTGGGGCAGATAGCCGACCCGCACGCCCTCCGCTGCCCATGCCTCGCCAGCGAAGTCGCGATCGATTCCAGCCATGATGCGCAACAGGGTCGACTTGCCCGATCCATTGGCACCGATGACACCTATTTTCGCACCCGGAAGAAAGGCAAGAGTCACATTGTCGACGACTTTCCTGCCTCCTGGATAGACCTTGGTGAGGTTCTTCATCACATAGGTGTAGCGATAGCTCGACATCGAGCGACGGTTTCCCGTTCTACGGTTGGCGACCAGAGCGGAATCGGCAGCCGGCCGATCGGGCGCTGCAGTCGGCGCGCACACGCGCGTGCGTTCGCTGCGAGCGGTTAACCGAAAATTAGGGGGTGGCGTGCAAAAGACGAGGCGCGCCATGGACTGCCGGAGATCATCCATGCGTCTCGTGAGCCGCATACTCGCTCGTCTGGTCGGGGCGGAACCGCTGCCACCGCCCGAATCGCCGGCCCTCCCGTCGGATCGCGAACCCTTCGTTGCCGCCGCTTCCGAGTCCCGAGGGGACGATATCCTGGCCGGTCATTTCGCGACGGCGGAGGTGATTCGGCTGGTCGACTGGCGCCGCTGTCGCGAGCAGGGAGACGGGCGATGGAGGATCTGATCGCGGAGTTCACGGCGGAGTGCCGCGAGGGCCTGGCCCGGGTCGACTCCGAGCTCGTCGCCTTCGAGCGCGATCCGCACGACCGCGAGCGCCTCGGCGAGATCTTCCGAGTCGTCCACACCATCAAGGGGACGAGCGGATTTCTCGGCCTCGGGCGGCTCGAGCGCATCGCCCATGCCGCCGAGACGCTGCTCGGGACCTGGCGCGACGGAGCTCCGCCGACCGCCGAGGGAATGAGCGTGGTGCTCGCCGCCATCGACCGCATCAAGGACATCGTCGCCGAACTCGAGGGTTCGGGGACGGAGCCTTCTGGCGACGATGCGCAGCTCCTCGAAAGGCTGGAGCGGATAGCGAGCGGATCGGCTCCGCTGCCGACCAGGACCGAGGGAACGAACGAGGAGCAGGTTTCGACCTCTGCGGATGCGGATCCCGCCGCCTGTGCGGCTTGGCAGACGGGAGGCCCCCCTGCTGCCGGGGATGTGGCGGCGGTTGCGGGCCAGCCGATGCGCGCGGCTGCGGAGGTGGCTGGAGGGGGCGACGAGGATCCGCGGCAAGAGGGAGGGCATCGGCGAGCGGCGCGTTCGGGCTCGCTTCGTGTCTCTGTGGCGCTGCTCGAGGCCCTCATGGGCCATGTGAGCGATCTCGTGCTCACCCGCAACCGGCTCGTGCGGCTCGGGCGCGATCTCGCCCATCCCGAACTCGAGACGGCGCTGCAGCGGCTCGATCAGGTCACCACGGAGCTGCGCGACGGCATCATGAAGGCGCGCATGCAACCGATCTCCAACGCTTGGTCCGGGATGCCACGGATCGTGCGCGATCTGTGCGCGGCGCTGGGAAAAAAGGTGGATCTCGTCATGGAGGGCGGGGCGACCGAACTCGACCGCCAGCTCCTCGAGGTCATCAAGGATCCTCTCGTCCACATCGTGCGCAATGCCATCGACCATGGGATCGAGCCGCCGGAGGAGCGGCGGCGGGCCGGCAAGCCGGAGACGGGACGCCTGCGCCTCCAGGCGGCCCACGAGGGTGGGATGATCGTCGTGCGCATCTCCGATGACGGCCGCGGCCTCGACCTCGAAAGGATCGGGCGCAAGGCCGTAGCGGCCGGGCTCTGTACCGAAGCTCGGCTCGCGACGCTGTCCCCCCGCCAGATCGCCTCTTTCATTTTCGCCCCCGGGCTGTCGACGGCGGAGAAGGTGACCAATGTCTCCGGCCGCGGTGTCGGCATGGATGTCGTCAAACGCAACATCGAGGACATCGGCGGCTCGGTCGAAATCGAGACCCAACGGGGCCTCGGGACGACCTTCACCATCACCATTCCATTGACCCTCGCCATCGTGCCAGCGCTCATCGTCGGGGTGGCGGATCAGCGGTTCGCCCTGCCGCAGCAAGGGATTCTCGAGATCGTCCGCTGCGCGGGCGGCGACGACCGCCGCCTGGAACTGATCAACGGGCGTCAGATCCTCAAGCTGCGCGGCGAACTGCTGCCCGTTCGCACGCTCGCCGAGATCCTCGGCATCGCAGGCGAGGGGCAAGACTGTCTCCGGAATCAGGGGTTCGTGCTGGTCCTCGAGCCTGCTGGCCATCGCTTCGGCCTCGTGGTGGATGCGGTGCACGACAGCGAGGAGATCGTGGTCGAGCCCATCTCGCCGGTTTTGCGCAACATCACGCTGTTCGCAGGCACCACCCTGCTCGGCGACGGCGCGATCGCGATCGTGCTCGACCTCAAGGCATTGGCCTCGGCGATTGCCACCGACGATCGCATGGCCGCGGAGCCGGAACCGCACGTCGGGCCACAGCCGGACAGCGAGCGCACCCGTTTGCTGCGTTTTGCCGCCGGCAGGTACCGCATGGCCGCGGTGCCGATCGCGCTCGTGCAGCGCATCGAACGGATCGAGCCGCAGCAGCTCGAGCTCGTCGGCACCCGGTCGGTGTTCCGGTTCGGCAACGAACTCGTCCCTCTCGTCGATGTCGATGGCCGCTTCGTCGCCGGTCTCGATGGCCCGCGGCCGGCCTTGCTGTTCGCCGATGCCGGCCGCCGTTTCGCGCTTCTCGTGGACGAGATTCTCGACGTGGTGGAGGCGGAGGTCGAGCTCACCATCGACCCTGACGGACCAGGGAGCCTGGGTGCGGGCTATTTCGCCGGAGCGAGTTGCGTGCTCCTCGATGTCAGCCATTACGTCAGCTGTGTCTTCGGCAGTTGGTTCGGGGCCGATCGTGCACGGAAGGATCGGCCGCGCATCCGCGTGCTGCTGGTGGACGACAGCCGGTTTTTCCGCTCCTTGCTGTCGCCGATCCTGGCCAATCGCGGTTTCGAGGTGGTGGCAGCGGAGAGTGCCGAGGAAGCCCTGCGCCTTCTCGGGGAAGGGGAACGGTTTGATGTCGTCGTGTCGGACCTCGAGATGCCCGGCATGGACGGGTTCGCCCTCGCCGAGACCTGTCGGGCCCGCGGTCTCAGGCTACCGCTCATTGCCCTGAGTTCGCGCGCCGCTCCTGAAGATCGTTCCCGCAGCCGTGCCGCCGGGTTCGACGCCCATGTGGCAAAACTCGACCGGGCGCAACTGTTCGAAACCGTCGCGCGACTCGTGGGCGAGCAGGCTGCTCGCAGCTGAGGATGCGATCATGACCGAACTCGTCATCGTGCGCATCGGCGGACAGCGGGCCGGCATTCCCGTCCGCCTCGTCCGCAGCGCCATCGGACCGCAGCCGGTGCGGCCGGTGCCGCGCGCCCATCCGATCGTGGCCGGTGTGCTCAACCTCCGCGGCCGCGTGGTCACGGCGATCGACGTCGAACGCTGTCTCGGCATTGCTCGACCGTCCCGCGACGGGGAGCGCCATGCGCTCGTGGTGGAACTCGTCGACGGCAGCCAGTACGCGCTGCTCATCGACGGCGTCGAGGAGATCGCCGACCTCGAGGACCGGATCGCCAACCCTGGGCAGATCGCCCGACTGCTGCCGGGCTGGGAGCGTTTCGTGCCGGCCGTTCACGACACTCCGCAGGGTACCGTCGTGCAGCTCGATGTGCAGCGGCTGCTCGAGCCGGCGTTCGCCGAGTCGCGGGCGGCGTGAGTGGGGAGAGGGTGATGGCCGACTGCCTCGTTGTCGACGACTCGCCAACGGTAAGGTCGATCCTCTGTCGCATCCTCACCGGGCTCGGGATCGACACCCGCCAGGCCGCCAATGGTGCCGAGGCACTCGAGCGCTGCCGCGAACGGATGCCAGATCTCGTGCTGCTCGACTGGAACATGCCGGTGATGAACGGGCTCGAATGCGTGAGAGCGCTGCGTGCCATGCCTGGCGGCGACCGACCGCGGGTCATCTTCTGCACCACCATGAGCGAGCTCGCGGACATCGAACAGGCACTCGCGGCCGGTGCCGATGAGTACATCATGAAGCCCTTCGATGCCGAGCTCCTTCGGCTCAAGCTCGAACAGGTCGGCTGGCCGCTATGAGCGGCAGCGGTGCGTGCAGCCTGCGCGTCGCGCTCGTTGACGATTCGGCCGTCGCGCGACGGGTGATCCGCTCGCTCCTGGAGCAGGAACCGGGGATCGGTATCGCTTGGGAAGCCGCCAACGGCCGTCAGGCCCTCGAGCGTCTGGCAGCGGACGGCGCGTCGCGGCCCGATGCCATCCTTCTCGACCTGGAGATGCCCGAGCTCGACGGTCTCGCCACGCTCGATCGCCTGCGCGCCATGCCGTCCCGGCCGCAAGTGGTAGTCCTCTCCGCCCTGACCCGGCGCGGCGCGCGCGAGACGCTCGAGGCCCTCTCGCGCGGTGCCATAGACTACATCTGCAAGCCGCAAGCCTCCGATCCCGGGGCCCTCGCCGAACTCCGGCAGGAATTGCTGCGCAAGCTGCGGCTCTGTGCCCCGGTGGGCCGGTCGGCAGCGATCGCGAGGCCGCAGCCCCAGTCCGACCCGAGGGCCGGCAGAGTCAAGGAGGGCAGCGGAGCCGTGCTGCCGGCCACGACCGCGACGGCTACGCCGCGTTTGCCATCTCGCCCGTGCGGGGTGTTTCGCCCGGGGATCCTGGGCGTAGCCGCTTCGACCGGCGGGCCGCAGGCGCTGGCCACCCTTTTTTCCGCTCTGCGGCCCGCTCTTCCTATCCCCGTCCTGATCACCCAACACATGCCGCCCGGGTTCACTGCCGCGCTGGCCGAACATCTCGAGCGGGTCACCGGACATCACTGTGCCGAAGCCCGGGACGGCGAGGCGGCGGAGGCGGGCCGCATTTACCTCGCCCCAGGTGGCTGGCACCTCCTCCTCGAGGGTCGGGGGCCTTGGCGCCTGCGTCTGTCCGACGCTCCTCCCGTGCACTACTGTCGACCGGCGGCCGACCCGATGTTCGCGAGCATGGCCGAATGTGCCGGTGAGCGTACCCTCGCCGTCGTGTTGACGGGGCTGGGGTGTGACGGCGCCGAAGGTGCCGCTCGTATCGCTGGCCGCGGTGGGCTCGTGATCGCCCAGGACGAATCGACCTCCGTCGTGTGGGGCATGCCCGGTGCGACGGTCCGACGTGGCGCGGCGCATTTCGTACTGTCGCTCGATCGCATTCCAGAAGCCATATCCCAGCTCGTGGCGGTCGCATGACCTCGGGTTCGCTCCTCCGCAAGGAACTCACGCCTCTCGCCTCCCGCCTGCGAGAGCTCGTCGGTTACGAGCTCTCGCCCGAGAAGGACTATCTTCTCGAGACCCGGCTCACCCCGGTCGCGAAGCGGTTCGGGCTGAACGACGTCGCGACACTGTTGCGCGCCCTCGCCGGTGACCCCGACCCCAGGTTGGCGCAGGCCGTCGCCGAGGCGATGGCGACGCACGAAACCTCCTTCTTCCGCGATCCGCCGGTTTTCGAGGCGCTTCGCAAGGTGGTCCTGCCGCAGCTGTTCGAACGCGTATCGGGTCGCAAGGTCCGGATCTGGAGCGCGGCGGCATCGACCGGCCAAGAAGCGATATCGACCGCCTTGCTCTGTCTCGAGTTGCTGGGGTCGCGAGCGGTCGAGCGGGTGGAAATCCTCGCGACCGACTTCGCCTCGGAGCCGCTCGCGCGGATTCGCGCCGGCGTCTATTCGAGTTTCGAAGTCCAGCGCGGTATGCCCTCCGCCCTGTTGGTGCGCTATTTCGAGCCGGCGGGGCGGGACTTTCGCGTCAAACCGATGGTCGCTGCGTTGATCCGCTGCGAGCGCCACAATCTGCTCGACAGCCCACGTCACTTCGGCTGCTTCGATCTCATCCTCCTGCGCAATGTCCTGATCTATATGGATCCTCCCACCCGCCAGCGGGTGCTGGCGCAAATCCACGGAGCGATCTTCCCGGACGGCTGGCTCGTCGTCGGCGCGACGGAGACCCTCACCGGCCTTTGCGACCTCTTCCGTCCTGACGGGCTCGGCCACGTCTTCTATCGACCGGTGTGCGGGCGAGGAAGCTGATCCTCGCCTGTCGCGAACCCCACCGACTCGCAGAAAAGGCCGAAGGCTCGAGGGCATGGATTCCGAAATCCCGCGCGCCGCGCCAGCAACCATCGGGCGCAGGTCGACCGGTGCGCGCCATCGTCGGGTTTCCGAGGTAGCAGACTTTGCGCGCGAGCCGCCGGTCGTTTGCGAGCGCGACCACAAGGCGCCCGCGTGGCGGCCACCGCGGTCGGTCGGCCGATCGGGAACGGCCGCATCTGTCGGCGAAGGATCGCGTGCCCGAGCCCCATCGGGTGCCGGCGGGCAGCGAGGGGCCTCGCGCATTCGAGGGATGCCGGCGCGCGGAGACGCCATCGAAGCCGTCTCGCTCGTCTCCCCTTCCGTCAGCTCGTCTCGCCTTTGCAGGCTCGAATCGCAGGGGCAAAAGGGCGCGCTCGAGCGTCGACCGGGATCGACAGCCGGTCATCGTCTCCGCTGTCTCGATCGGCCGATGGTCGTCGAGCGGCTTCACCTTCGCTCTCTGGGTGGAGCGGCGGTTGCAGGCACTCTCGAGCGGACGCGACCTCGGGTTTCGGGAAAACGTAAACCTCGCCCGAAAGCACCGAGGCCCGGTCGCGAACGGCGGATGCGAGCGGCTACACCGGGACGATCGCATGCGCGCCTCGCGGCGTACCCGGGTGCAAGCGATCGGCCGGTCGTCCGGATCGCAGGCGATGCGAGCGCAGAGCGACGATCCCGGTGAGTCCCAAGCGCCATCGCGACGACGATCGGGTAGCTCCTGCGGTCGAGGCCGAGGCCGGGCCGCGACCGTCCGACCGGTCGCGACGTCAGCCGAGCCGGGCCATGTCCATCGCTCTCTCTGGCGCACGAGGTTGGGCACCGCCCTCCCAGGCCCGTCACTGCACCCGCTCGCCGTGGGTCGGTGCCAGCGGACCCGAGGGATTCCGTGGGGAAGACCGAGGTGGCACGAACGAGACCTGCCGATTCCGGCCAATCCATGCAGGCGACCGGAAAGGAGGTGCGTCCGTCCTGCGACCAGGGGGTTGGGGCGCAGGTCTGGTCTCCCTCGGAAGCGATCGACGCGCGTGGACAGCCGCGTTCGCGGCGGTTGGTTGTCTCCGCCCTTCGAGGCGGGAAGTCGGGGCGGTTCGGGTTCAGGTGACGGAGAACTCCAGGCCTCGGGGGACGGAAAAGGTATAACGAGCGGCCGGCAGTACCGATCTCGGCCGTCTGAGCGCGCAGGATTGGAGATTTCGCGGCAGCCATGCGGGCAAGGTCGAAGAGTGCCGAAGCGAGGCCGCCGAGAGGGGCGAATCCTGCCCTGGGATCGCCATGCGCCTCGGCGGTTCCCGATCGAGGATAACGCCATCGACACTGCGGCCCCGGCGGTGGCAACCACCGCTGCGACATGCGAACGACTGTGCCGATTCGGTGGCGCGCGCGGCTCGAGACGCATCGATGGCGACCGGCTGCCTCTTTGCGCGCCGTGGTGAAGCGGCTCAGCTGTTGCCGGCCGCTGCCGGGCTCGCGCGCAGCGCCGGCAGGCGAGCTCGTGTATCGGCTGCCCAAGTTCGCACGGCCGTGACCGCGGTTCGGGCATCGCCGGCAAGCTTCAACGGTGAGACGAGCGCCAGCAGGTGGTCGAACGCGGCCACGCCGATAGCGGGCAGTCGCGACTCGAACGCTTGCAGGCGTTCCGGCTCGTGGCGAGCGAGCACGAGGAGGGCGCGGGCGAGGCGCAGATCGTCGAGCGGATCTTCGTGCTTGGCGCTGAGCGCGGCGAGCGAGTCGACGAGTGCGAGGAGATCTCGATCCTCTGCCGCGCGCCAGGCGGCGTCGGCCCGCATGCGTTCCACCGCAACGCCGGAGAGGCCGGCCAGCGCGGAGAGAGCTTCTTCGGCCCGGCCAGCGGCGAGCAGGGCGCGCGCCTGCAAAAGCCGCCGCGCCGGGGACGTGGCGGTCTCACCGGGCAGGCGGTCGAGCAGGGAAAGAGCGGCGGCCGGATCGCCTTGTTCGAGGGCGAGCTCCGCTTCGAGCAGGGTGACTTCGGTTGCCATTCCCGGTTGGGTGGGCTCGGACGTTAGCAGGCTGCGAGCCACTCCCGGCAACCCCATGGACGCGACCGCGCGTGCCGTGGCCAGGGTGAGTTCGGTTCCGAGCGGTGGCGGGGGATGAAGCTCGGCGAACTCGCGGCGGATTCGGAGCGCCTCGAGGGGCGGAAGATCCGGCGGCACGCGCGGATCGAGGGCGGCGACGTAGGTGGCACGCATCTGCTCCGGAAGATCGGCGAGCTCTGGCCTTTCGGGGAAGCGATCGAGGGCTTCCCGCCAGGTCGACAATGCGTTCGACGCCGCTCCCGACTCCGCCTCGAGCTCGCCGAGACGCTTCAGCACCCGCGGTTCCCATGGATGGCCCCGCCACAAATGCCGTTCGTCGCGGAGCGCGGCTGCGATCTCGCTCGGTTGGAGCTCGCCGGACTCGCGGGCGAGCTCGAGATGGGCGAAACGGCTTTCAGCCGCGAGGGACCATTCCGCCGCGAGTTCGAGTTCGTGGAGGATGCGCGACGCTTCCGCGAAATCCCCGTCCCGGGCGCGCACCATCGCCTCGAAGAACCGGACACGCTGGCGCTCCGCGCGCGGGAGCGGCGCCCGAGCCAGCTGGTCGAGCCAGACATAGCTCCGGTCGATGTCGCCGGTCTGGATCGCTGCGGCGAGGGCAGCGAGCGCGAAGCGGTAGCGGAGGGGCGCGGGATAGGACTCGAAGCGCTGTTTGCCGCGTTCAAGCGCGCCGGCGGCCGATTCCCAAGCTCCCGCGCCTGCGTCGAGCCAGCCGAGCCACAACCGGGCGTCTGCATCCTCCCGGAACTCGGGTGCAGCGAGCAATGTCCGCGCCTCTTGTCGGTGGTCGAGAAGGGCGAGCGCAGCGGCTGCGATCATCGCTCTCCGTCGCGCCGTAAGCCCGTCGGCCGCACCCTCGGGGACGAGCCCCAGCGCCGCGAGCGCTTCCCTCGCGAACCCTTCCGCGAGCTGGAACCGCGCAAGTTCCAGAGCGAGGCCGCCGCGGCTCTCGACCGAGGCCGAGGCGAGCTCCGAGCGGATCGTGCGCCGGAGCTCCCGTCGCGTCACTTCGTCGGTGTCCTCGAGCTCGACGAGCCCGAGCGAGGAAGACCAGGGAGGCAGGGGCCACGATGACACCGGTTTTGCCATCTGGTCGCGGACGGGGGCATGCGTCGCCTCGGCAAGCTCGAAAGACCCGTCATCGCCGAACGGTCCGTCTCCGCCCCGCGCATCGGCGGATCGCCGTTCGTCGAACGGGGCATGTGCCTCTGCCGGCCCGGCACCGATGCCGGTTTCCGCCATGCCGACCCCTGCCCTGGGGTCGTCGGACTTCCGCTCCGGAAGGGAGGTCGCCACAGCTGTCGGTGCCGGGTCTGGAGGCCCGTCCGGAGTGGCCAAGTCGGCAGTCGCGACATCCGGCACCGCGGGCGGTGCAGTCGCGCTGCCGCGTGGTTCTCCTGCCAAGCGGTCCAGTCTGAGCCCCCCGGGCCGCAGGATGGCCAGCTCCTGGTCCTGGACCTTTGCGTCGAGCTCCGGTGCCCGGCGGACCCAGGCAAGCCCCTGGAAAGACGGCAGGACGGCGAGATCGACGAATTCCATTCCTGCTGGCGCCCCGGCTACGGGGTCGATGGCGGTTGCCACGAACAGCGTATCGCCGACTACGGGATCCTGCAGCTCGATGACCCGCCGGACACCGCCGAGGCGGAGCACGCCCCGGTTGCGGTCCATGGCGAGCGCGGGCGGCGCATCGGGCGGGTCGACGAACTCCGCGATCCAGGTCTCCCCGTCGCGACGCATGCGCACCCCGAGCTCAAAGGCCGTCTCGATCTCGAGGACGGCGGCATCGGGCCGCCGATAGGTGCGGATCCGGCGCAGAACGCTGCCGGCGAAGGGCGCGATGGTGGCGCGATCGAGAAGCATTCTTTCGGTATCGGCGTCGAAGACGACCCATACCCGTCCGCTCCGCCCATAGGCCGCAGCCCCGACCGGAACCGGCCAGGCGAAGCGCAGAGTCGGCACCGGCGCGGGCAACGCCGATACGGCTACTTGCGACACCCCTTGGGGGATCTCGGCTGGAGCCGGCGACGATGGCAAGCCTGTGCGGCTTTCCCCGGGAGCCGTCGAAGGCTGTGGGTTGCCGCCCGGGGAAGGATCCCCTCCGCTCTCGGTTGCGAAGGGATCGCCACCCACGTCCACAGGCGTGGAGCTGCCGGTCGGTCCGATCTTGGAGAGACTGACAGCGGAGCCGCCGCCCCCCTGCAAGGGGCGGGGGTGCGGCGGCTTCACGGCCGCTCGTTGGCTGCCGGCAGCTCGCCGAGGCGGTTCCTGCACATCGGATGCCGAGGACGTCGTAGCAGACGGTAGGACATCGAGCACGAGACGGTCGGGCGGCAGGCGGAGCGGCCTGACCGTGACACCTGGGCCGATCTCGAGAACGAGCGATTGCCCCTCGAGGCGGAAGGCTCGAACGAGGCGTAGTCGACCGGCGGCTGCCAGCTGGCGATCGTCGATCCGGAGAGCGGGGCCGATGCGGACGAGGCTCGCCTCCGTCGCGAGCTCGAGTTCCGCAGCACCTGGACCGGTGACGACCACGCGTTCAAAGCCCGCGTGAACACCGACGCGCAGGACGACGCTACGCGCCTGGTTGCCCTGGGCGGCCGCGATCGTCGCCAGCGGCAAGACCACGAGGGCGAGCAGCAGGAACAGTTCCGATCGCGACCACCGCCAGCGGCAGCCGGGGCGATTCGCCCGCCCGAGGCAAGATGCGAAAGCGTCCGGTTCCCCGTACGGCTCCACGCTCGGGACGCTTCCTGGCGATGGGCGACGAGGCGACGACGGGTAGCGGGCCGAGACCGTCATCAGAGGGGTCCGATCCGCAACACCGACTCCGCCTTGGCCGACGCCGCGAGCGGTGTGACGAGGGCGGGAGCGAAACCGAGGAGGTTCTCCAGCCTCGCACGCAGGGCCGAGAGCTCGGAGAGAATGTCGGCGACAGCCGGGGCACGAACCAACGGCAGCTCGAGAAGGGACAGCTCTTGGGCATGGCTTCCGAGCCGGTCCAACAGGGCAGCGAGCCGGCGGAAGGCTCGAGCACAGAGCGATTCCGGGCGATCTGCCGGGGGCAGTGTGCGGAAGCGGATTTCCACGAACCCGTCCGCTGCACTCGCTTTGAGGCCGCAGGGCCGATGGGCGCGCGCGAGCTCCTCGTCCAACAAGGTCACGAGATAGGCGGCATGCCGCGCGCCGAGCTCTGCCGAGGGCGAGCCGAAGGACGGACCATCGACCGGCATTGGCTCCGATGCCTGCGCGACCGACCCGTCTACCTCTGCGGTCGTCGCCGGGGCCGGTCGGTGGAGCGCCCGCATCGACCAGCTGAGGACGAAGAAGGTGAGGAGGAGGGCGGACAGATCCGTGAAGGTCAAGACCCACGCCCGCCGACCGTTGCCCATCACGACCGCACCTCTTCCAGCCGTTGCCAGAGGCGGAACGTCCAGTGTCGGTCGCCCGGCGGGCCGAGGCCCACGGCGAGCTCCTCCCGGCGGGCGCCAAGGCGCTCGAGCGCGGCAAGCAGCGCGTTCAGCCGTGCCGCTGCTCCGCCATTGGCGAGCTCGGCAGTGGGCACCAGGATCTCGAGCCGACGCGGAGGTAGATCCTCACCTCGGCTCCGACGGGCCAAGCGCGCGAGGAGGAAGAGCCGCCAACGCCGTACATTCCCGTCCGGCGCGAACAACCTCTCGCCTGCGAGCCGGACCCGCGCGAGCAGGCCTGCCTGCCGTTCGCTCGCAGTGAGGGGTTCGGTGGCGACGACCGGATCGTCGACCCGATCCGTCGGCCAGGCCGCATCGGGCTCGCCGAGGCCCCACGCCGCCCCGCCCATGCTCGCCGACGGCAGCTCGGCAAGGGCCTGCAGAACACGCTGGGCTCGCTCCGGATCCACCTCCGACCTCGCCAGCAGAGCGGCGAACAGTCCGGCGAGGAGCAGATGGAGGGCGAGCTGCAGACCCCAACCGCGATCGCCGTGCTCCCGCCGTCGCTCGGTTCGACGAGGCGGGACGATGGCCGAACGGACTGCTGTCGGCGTGCCGTGGGACAGTCCGGGATGTGGCGGGACCGGCGCCCGGGAAATCACCGGCTCCTTCACTCGCATCGCTTCTTCCGGCTCAACCGAAGAGCGCGTCGATCTCGTCCTGACTGCGACCGTTGCCGGGAAGCTGCGGGCCTTCGAGCAGGGAGTTGGCCAGTGCGGCGACGGCCGGGTCCGATTCTCCCCGCTGCCGTCGCGGCTGCTGGCCCAGCACGGCGAGCAAGGCGCTGATCCGCTCCTCGACGTTCTCGAGCGTCTTCACGATCTTGCGGATGCGCTGGCCGGAAATGTCGTGGAAATTGCAAGCCTCGTAGATGCGCGTGACCTGCTCGCGAACGGCCTCCGCCTGGGCCTCCGGTACGCCCTCGAGCGTTCGCTCGATACTCTCGCAAGCATCGAGGATATCGCCGGTCGCGGTCTCGAGATGCGCGGCGATGGCGCCGATTTCCCCGTTGACCGTGGGCATGTGGCGGGTCTCGATTTCCTCGGGGCGGATCGCCTCGACCTCGCGCTTCATCGTGGCGATCATGCCGGCAAGCGCGTCGAGCTCGGCCCGTAGCCGCCGCTGTTCCGACGACACCGCCCGCTCGAAGCTCTCGAGCAGGTCGACCACGATCCGCCGCGCCTCTTCGAGCAGAGGCCGGCGCGGCGAGTCCTGGGGTTCGGCGGCCAGGATCGCGTCGACGACGCGGCCGCCAAGCTCGCTCATCTCGCTCGTCATCGCGCTTTCCCTCAGCTGGCCTTGGTCAGTACGCTCGTGATCTTGGCTCGCAGCGTATCGGCATTGAACGGTTTGACGATGTAGTTGCTGACCCCGGCCTCTTTGGCCGCTAACACGTTTTCCGTCTTGCTTTCGGCGGTGACCATGATGAAAGGCAGATGGGCGAGTTTCGGATCCGCCCGCACCGCCTGCAGCAGTTCGAGACCCGTCATCGGTTGCATGTTCCAGTCGGAAATGACGAGTCCGTAAGGTTTCTCGCGCAGCTTGGTGAGCGCCGAGGCCCCGTCCGTCGCCTCGTCGACATTGGTGAAGCCGATCTGTCGTAGCAAATTGCGGATGATTCGCAGCATCGTGCGGTAATCGTCGACGATCAGGATGGGGAGATTGGGATCGATCTTCATCGCGCGCTCGTGCTCCGTCGACCGCAAGACCCCGGGCCAGCGGCGGCCCCCGCGGCCGGCACTCTAGAGCCGATTCCTTTCTTTTCGCTTAACGCTGCGCGCGACCGTGCGCCGGAACGTTCAGAATCCCGGCGGCGGGGCCAGTCCTTCCCGACCGAGGCGGTCGACGATTTCCTCCTTGAGGCGTTCGAGCCCCTCCGGCGTGCGGGATTCGGCGCGCACCACCAGCACCGCCTGGGTGTTGGAGGCGCGCAACAGCCACCAGCCGTCGCCTCGCCGCACCCGAACCCCGTCGGTGGTGTCCATCTCCGCGCCCTCGGCTTCGAGAGCTGCGCGCACGCGTTCCACCACCAGGAACTTGCGCTCCTCGGGACAGTCGAAACGGATCTCGGGGGTATTGTGGACCTGCGGCAGCCGATCGCGGATCTCGGCCAGGGTCGCGCGGCCGCGGGCGAGGATGTCGAGCAGCCGGACGGCGACGTAAAGGGCATCGTCGTGCCCGTAGAAGCCATCGCGGTAGAAAATGTGGCCGGACATCTCGCCGGCGAGCGGCGCTCCGAGCTCGGCCATCTTCGCCTTGATGAGCGAATGGCCGGTCTTCCACATCACGGGCCGGCCGCCGAGGGCGGCGATGCGGTCGAAGAGTTCCTGGCTCGCCTTGACGTCGGCGATGATCGTCGAGCCTGGCCGACGGGCGAGCACGTCCTCGGCGAGGATCATGAGCAGCTGGTCCCCGAACACCACTCGTCCCCTGCCGTCCACCACGCCGATGCGGTCGCCGTCGCCGTCGAACCCGATGCCGATCTCGTACTCTCCCGCGACGACCGTGCGACGGAGATCCGCCAGATTGTCGAGGACCGTCGGATCGGGATGGTGATGGGGGAAACGGCCGTCGATCTCGGCAAAGAGGCAGAGCGCGCGGCCGGGAATGCGGGCGGCGAGCGCCTCCATGACGGGGCCGGCTGCCCCGTTGCCGGCATCCCATACCACGTCGATGGGGCGCGTACCGTGGAAGTCGGATGTCAGACGCTCGACGTAAGCGGAAAAGACATCGACCCGGGTCATCTTGCCCTGAGCGCTGCGGAAGTCGCCTGCCGCCGCGCGCAGCCCGAGTTCGCGGATACGCTCGCCAAAAAACGGAGAGCGTCCGAACATCATCTTGAAGCCGTTGTGCGTCGGCGGATTGTGCGACCCCGTGACTTGGATCCCGGCATCGGCTCCGAGATAGTGGACGGCGAAATACATCATCGGGGTCGGCCCGACACCGATGTCCATCACTTCGATCCCGCTGGCGACGAGCCCTTCCCCGAGCGCTTCTGCCAGCTCGGGTGAGCTCAGTCGGCCGTCACGGCCGAGCACGATCCGCCGACCCCCGGCATCCGCCACCATCGAGCCGAAGGCCCGACCGATGGCTTCCGCGTCACGCGCGAACAAGGTCTCGCCGACGATGCCACGGATGTCGTATTCGCGCAGGATCGTCGGGTGAAAGCGGTGGCCGCGCGCACTCATGCATCCCTCTCTTCGGCAGTTGTCTCGGGTGCCGGCAATACCGTCTCGATGCCCGGTGCGACCGCCGGCCGTCCGATGCTCGTGTAAGCGAAGCCCTCGCGGACCACCCGCAGGGGGTCGAAGACATTGCGCAGATCGACGATCCGCGGTTCGCGCATGAGCTGGCGCACCCGTCTGAGGTCGAGGCCGCGGAACTCGTTCCACTCCGTGATCAGCACCATCGCATCGGCTCCCTCGAGGATCTCGTAGGGGCCGCTACCGAACTCCACCCCCGGCAACAGTTTCGCCGCTTCGCGCATCCCTTTCGGATCGTACGCCCGCACCCGAGCGCCCTCGTGCTGGAGGGCAGGAACGATCACCAGGCTCGGACTCTCGCGCATGTCGTCGGTGTTGGGCTTGAACGTCAGGCCGAGGACAGCGATCGTCCGTCCCGCCACGCTGCCGCCGCAGGCGTCGACGATCTTGCGCACCATGCGTCGTTTGCGCGCTTCGTTGACCTGCACCACCGTATCGACGATCCGCAACTGGGTGTCGTGCTGTTCGGCGGTGCGCAGCAAGGCGAGCGTGTCCTTGGGAAAGCAGGAGCCGCCATAGCCCGGGCCCGCATGCAGGAACTTTCGGCCGATGCGGCCATCGAGGCCCATGCCCTTTGCCACCTGCTGGATGTCGGCGCCGACACGCTCGCACAGATCGGCGAGCTCGTTGATGAAGGTGATCTTGGTGGCGAGGAAAGCGTTGGTGGCGTACTTGATGAGTTCGGCCGTCTCGAGGCCGGTAAAGAGGATCGGCGTCTCGATGAGGTTGAGGGGGCGATAAGCGGCGCCGAGCAGCTCGCGTGCCCGCTCGGTCTCGACACCGCAGACCACGCGATCGGGGCGCATGAAATCGTCGATGGCCGAGCCCTCGCGCAGGAATTCCGGATTGGAAGCGACATCGATTTCGAGATCGGGTCGTTGCTGCCGGAAGAAGCGCAACAGGCTGCGGCCGGTGCCCACCGGCACCGTCGACTTGGTGACGACGAGGGTGGGCGCGCGCAGGTTCGCGGCGATGTCCGCGGCAGCCGCGTAGACATAGCGGAGGTCGGCATGCCCATCGCCGCGACGAGTGGGCGTTCCCACGGCAATGAAGACCGCATCGGCGCCGTTCACCGCCTCGGCGGTGGAGGTCGTAAAGGTGAGCCGCCCGGCCGCCCGGTTGCGAGCCACCAGCTGATCGAGACCCGGTTCGTAGATCGGCATGTCGCCGCTTTCGATGCGGCGGATCTTCTCCTCGTCCTTGTCGACGCAGACCACCTCGAGCCCGAACTCGGCGAAACAGGCCCCGGAGACGAGACCGACATAGCCCGTCCCGATCATGGCGATGCGCATGGGTCATCCTCCACGACGGCTCGCGAGGGAGCGGTCGCCATCAGAGAAAGCGGCGCAGGGCCGCGTGCAGGCCGGCGGCCAGTTCTGGCCGCTCGAGGGCGAAGGCGATGACCGCCTCGAGATAGCCGAGTCGGTCGCCGCAGTCGAAACGCCGGCCCTCGAAGCGCAGACCGAAGAACGGCTGCTCCTCGAGCAGCGCCGCCATCGCGTCGGTGAGCTGGATCTCGCCCCCCGATCCGGGCTTGGTCTTGGCCAGGAGCTCGAAGATCCGACCCGAGAGGACGTAGCGTCCGACCACCGCGAGGCGGGAGGGAGCCTCTTCGGGCTTCGGCTTCTCGACGAAACCCTCGATCTCGACGAGCCGACCCCGCTCCCGCCCGGGCACGACGATGCCATAGCGGTCGGTATGTTCCTTCGGGACCTCCATCACCGCGACGATGTTGGCGCCGGTTTCGGCGTGGGCATCGACCAGCTGCTTGAGGCACGGCACGCGGGCGTGGATGAGATCGTCGACCAGCACCACGGCGAACGGCTCGTCGCCGACGATATGGCGGGCGCACCAAACCGCATGGCCGAGACCGAGAGGCGCTTGCTGGCGCGTGTAGACCAGGCTGCCGGCGGCAGGGATGGCACGCTCGAGCTCGCCGAGATCCTCCTCTCGCTGCTTGCGCCGCAGGGTTTCGAAGAGTTCGAAAGCGCGATCGAAATGATCTTCGATCAGCGCCTTGCCGCGCCCGGTCACGAACACGAAGAGCTCGCAGCCGGCGGCTGCCGCCTCCTCGACGGCATATTGCACCACCGGCTTGTCCACCACCGGGAGCATTTCCTTGGGAAGAACTTTGGTCGCCGGCAGCATGCGGGTGCCGAGGCCGGCAATGGGGAACACCACCTTGCGGATGCGACCCATGGATCGTTCCGATGTTGTGACGGACGCCAGAGATGTTGCCGTCACGACGCCACGCGGGACGGCAGGCACGCGGTGCCGGAGATGTTATTAATCGGCGCGGGCAACCCGAGGCAACAGGCGACCGCTGCCGCCGACCTGCGGCAGTTGCACTTCCATACTCCGAGGCTCAGTTGCGACGGGTGCGGCGGCGGCCGAGCAACACGTCGCGCGCCCGGTTGATCTGGGTAGCGAGGAAGTTCGAGCCGCCATGGTCGGGATGGAGCTTGGCCATCAGGCGCCGGTGGGCCTCGCGGATCGCCTCGTCATCGGCGCCCGGTTCGAGCCCGAGGATGGCATAGGCGGTATCTTCGTCCATGTGGCCGGGATCGGCGTCCGGGGCTCGTCCACTGCGGCTTTCCTGGCGGCGCGTGCGCCAGAGGGGCTCGCGGCGGTCGAGATAGGCCTCGAGCAGTGCCAGGGAATCGGGATCGTCCGCGATCTCGGCGCGCAGCTCGAGGAGCTCGGGGACCGACATGGACGACAAGTACGTTCCCGCGAAGCGCCCGGAGAGCACGCGGCCGTCGAGACGACCGGTGCGGCGATCGAGCCGCATGTCGAAAAAGGCGGTCTCGACCCGGCTCTCCTCGGCTGCCGCGGTGTCCTCTTCCGGCATCGGATCCGCCCCGCGCCGGGCGCGCAGCAACGCGCGCACCGCCATGGCGGTGGCGGCGAGGGTGACGAGGGCGAGGCCGAAGCGACCCATGAAGACGAGGCCGGTCGAGGCGAGGGCGCTGAACACCGCGACGAAAGTCCGCAGCGCCTGGGCGAGATCGGATGGCGAGACCGTGGCGAGCCAGCGCAGCAGCACGAGCGCTCCGAGGAGGAGCAGTGCGCCGGCAACCAGCCAAGGCAGCATGGTTCAACGGATCTGGCGCGCGATCAATCTCACGGTCGGCGAGGCGCGATCGGCGAGGTCCTCGAGGGCCTCGAGACCGCCCGCAGCATAGGCCGCTACCGCCCGCAGCAGATCGCGCAGCTCGCTCGGGGCGCTACCGTCGAAGCGACAATGAGCGCCGCCCGTGGCCCGCGCGATGGCGGCGAAGGCGCGAGATGCCACGGGATCCTCACCCTCCTGGAACAGGAACGCCCGTACGCCGTGGATGCCGAGCTCGCCGGCGAGCGCCCCGAGTTCGTCCACCTCCTCCTCGCAGCAGTCGCCGATGAAGACCAAGGCATGCACCCGTTCCCGCCTCGTCTCGGCGAGCGCGTGACGGAGCACGCGGCGGATCTGGGTCTGGCCAGCCCGACAGGTGACCCGGGTCATGAGTTCGACCAGACGGCGCGGTTCCGCCACCCAGCGGCTCGCCCGGCATTCGTCGAAGCCGCGGTAGTAGACGAGCTGCACCTCGAGCCCGCCGAGCCGCTGAGCCTCGAGGAACATTTCTCCGGTCACCCGGGCTGCCCGGTCCCAGGTCGGTTCGCGCGAGGCGGTCGCGTCCATGGCGAACACGACACGGCCGGCGCGGCCACCGGGCTGCACCGGCATCCGCCGCACCTCGTCGAGGAACGAGCGCACGTCCCCGCTTCGCGGAAGGCTCACGTCGCGCCTGCTCATGGTCGCGAATCTGAAGCGCCCAGGGCGGCTTTCCAGTAGCGCGCCGAACCTCAGGGTCGGGCCCGGCGGGCGAGACGGAAACTGTTCCCCACCACGACGAGCGAGCTCGAGCTCATCGCCACCGCCGCCACGAGCGGGGTGACGTAGCCCAGAACCGCGAGCGGCACGGCGCACAGATTGTAGAGCACCGACATGGCGATGTTCTGCAACACGAGTCGACGGGCCTGGCGCGCCACGCTCAGCACCTCGAGCACCGGCCCCAGGCGGTCGCCTTGGAAGATGGCGTCGGCCGAGATCTGGGCGATATCGATCGCGCTCGCCGGCGACAGCGACACATGGGCGGCGGCGAGCGCCGGCGCGTCGTTCAGGCCGTCGCCGACCATCAGCACCCGCCGCCCTCGCGCCCGCAGCTCCTCGAGCGCCCGCACCTTGCCGGCGGGATCGACGGATGCCGCGAACCGCTCGATACCTACCGCCCTCGCCACCCGTTCCACCACCTCCGGCCGGTCGCCGGAGAGCAACCACACTTCGAGACCCTGTCCGGCGAGCGCCGACACCACCTCGCCTGCGTCGACGCGAATGCGGTCGCAAAACGGGATGCGGATCGGCTCCCGACCGGGGACGGACAACCACAACTCCGGCCCGTCCGGCTCGGGTCCCCCTCGGACGCCCGCGAATTCGCGCCGTCCGAGCCGGACTTCGCCAGCCTGCGTCCGGCGCGACAGGCCGGATCCAGGGACCTCGACCACATCCGTTGCCACCGGCACCTCGGGAAAACGGCTGGCGAGCGCGCGCGCGAGCGGATGGCGGGATGCGCGAGCGAGAGCCGCGGCCTGGCGCAGCAGCTCGGCGGGCAAGTCCTCGAGTCGCGGCTCCGGGCGGCCCTCGGTGAGGGTCCCGGTCTTGTCCAAGACCACGGTGTCCACTTCGGCGAAGCGCTCGAGGGCGGTCGCGCTCTTGAGGAGGATGCCCTGGCGCAGCAGTCGGCCGCTCGCGATGACCTGCACGGCCGGCACGGCGAGACCGAGGGCACAGGGGCAGGTGACGATCAGCACCGCCACGGCGTGGAGGAGGGCTTGCTGCCACAGCTGGCCGCCAGCGAGCCACCAGCCGAGAAAGGTGAGAGCAGCGAGGCTATGGACGAAAGGCGAGTACCAACGGGCGAGGCGGTCGGCCAAGGCGACGAAGCGGCCGCGCCGCTGTTCGGCGAGCTCGACGAGACGGACGATCTCGGCAAGGAGCGTGTCCTCGCCCACGGCGCGCACGCGGACCCGAATGGGGGCTGCGAGATTGACCGTCCCGGCGAATACCCGATCCCCTTCGGCCACCCGTTGCGGCACGCTCTCGCCGGTGACCGGGGAACTGTCGACCTCGCTCGTGCCGAAGCTCACCGTGCCATCGACGGGGATCCGTTCGCCGACCGCCACCAGCACTTCCTGGCCTGCCTCGAGTTCCTCCGGCCGCACGCTGCGGGTGGTGCCGTCGGGACGCACCAAGGTGACGGCAGTCGCCCGCAGGGCGAGCAGGTGTTCGACTGCCGAGCGGGCCGCACCCCGCGCGCGGAGATCGAGATAACGGCCGATCAAGAGGAAGAAGAGCAGGGTGATGGCGCTGTCGAAATAGACGTGCGGCCCGTTGCGCATCGTCTCGACGAGACTCATCGCTGGCGCGATGATCACCGCGAGCGAGATGGGCACGTCCATGTTGGTGTGGCCGGCGCGCAGGGCGGCGAGGGCGGAACGGAAGAAGGGACGCGCCGCATAAGCGATCGCGGGCAACGCGATCAGCGCCTCGAACCAGTGGAACAAGGCCCGGGTCGCCTCGCCCATGGCGGTGGCATGTCCGGCCCATACGGATACCGCGAGCAGCATCACATTGCCGGCGGCAAATCCGGCGACCGCGAGACAGCGCAACAGCTCCTGCTCGCGCCCGCGGTCGCCAGCGGTGAGGGTCTCGGGATCGTAGGGTACCGCCCGATAGCCGAGCCGCGCGATCTGGTGGACGAGCTCGTTGCCGCGCGCGGCTTCGCCCCGCCAGACGAGGCGCAGCCGGCGCGTGGTGAGATTGACCCGGGCCGTCTCGACGTCCGGCTGACGCAAGAGCGTGCGCTCGATGCGGGCGACGCAGCTGCCGCAATGGACCCCGTCGACCACCAAATGGAGCTCGCTTCGCCCCTCGCCGTCCCTGCGCACGAAGGGGCTCACGTCGACGGCAGGCTCGAGACGGTCGGTACCGGTGGTCGCGGCGGAGTTGGACGTCATCGCAGAAACAACCGTCGCCTTTCCGTCCACGAATCCTCGCCGCGCCAAATCTCCAGCTCGACGTCCCAGAGGCCGGGCAACGGCGGCCGGAAGCTCGCCTCGAACCGACCTTCGCCGCGCGGTGCGAGGGAAAGGACGAAATCGTGACCCTCCGCGGTCGGGCGCACGAAGGAGGCGCGCACCTCGGCCGTGTCGATCGGCCGGCCTTCGCGATCGTGCAGAGCGAGAACGAGGGTGGCACCCGCTGCTCCCCCTGTCGCCTGCCATTCGATCTGCCAGCCGAGGGCCTTTTGCGCCTCCGCCCGCGCGAGTTCGCGCTGGAACTGGAGGCCGCGCTCGTAGGCATGGTCGGTGACCAGGCCGGGCCAGGTGGCGATGCCGACCCCGATCATCGCCGCGTTGGCGACCAGTACCACGAGGAAGCCGGCGACGAACAGAAAGGGGATCCACGAGCGGGAAGTCGACCGTCGCGCCATCATGGTCATCGTCCCTCACTCCGGTGCGCGGAAAACCGTCTGCGCCTCGAAGCGCGCACCCGTTGCGGAATCGGTGAAGACGAAGAGAAACTCGCGCTGCCCGCCGCGCACTTTGTCTCGTGGCACGGTCAGAAAGACGCGGTGCTCGCTCACGCCGTCGGGCACGGCGGCGAGCTCGACACTCGAGGCGGCGTCGCGGCCGCTGCCCGGGAGCGAGAGCCGGCCTTCGGGGAAAGCCTCTTGGCTCAGGCGGAAGGTGCGGGGCTCGTGCGCCTTGTTCATGATCTTGACGGTATAGCCGTTGCGGATGCTGCCATCCGACAGCTGGATGAACAGGGGATTGCGGTCGTGCAAGACATTGAAGTCGGCATCGGCCCGCAACAGCAGCACCCCGAGCATGAGCGAGCCCACGGCGGCGATCACGCCGGCATAGAGGACGGTGCGCGGCCGCACGAACCGGATCTGGGGCGGAAGACCCCGTTCCCGCAGCTCGATGTTGCGCTCGCTGTCGTAGGAGATCAGCCAGCGCGGGCGGCCGATGCGATCCATCACCTCGTTGCAGGCATCGATGCAGAGGGCACAACCGATGCACTCGAGCTGAAAGCCATCGCGGATGTCGATGCCCATGGGGCAGACCGCCACGCACTGCTTGCAGTCGATGCAGTCGCCGAAGACCCGTTGGGTCTGCCCCTTGCGGATCGGGCCGCGCGGCTCGCCGCGCCAGCGCTCGTAAGTGACGGCGAGGGTGTCCTGGTCGACGAGCGAACCCTGGATGCGCGGCCAGGGACACATGTAGACGCAGACCTGCTCGCGGGCGATACCGGCGAGGAGATAGGTGGTTGTCGTGAACAGTCCGAAGAAGAAATATTGAGTGACGGTAGCCTGACCCGTGAGGATGC
Source organism: bacterium HR40 (assembly GCA_002898275.1). Taxonomy (GTDB): domain Bacteria; phylum Pseudomonadota; class Alphaproteobacteria; order Geminicoccales; family Geminicoccaceae; genus HRBIN40. The sequence goes on along the minus strand of BEIQ01000006.1, from coordinate 29,668 downwards.
CGACTGTCACCGTCGGGGCATCGTTGAAGTACATGATCCAAGCACCGCCGGTAGCCATCGCGATGAGCAACCAGGTCAGGTGCTTGATCGTCTTGAGCGCGACCTTGCGCGCCGTCCATGGCGACTTGTCGAGCCGGATGCGTTCGGCACGGTCCCCTTCGATCAAACGCTCGACCCACATGAACAGGTCGGTCCAGACCGTCTGCGGGCAGGTGAATCCGCACCACACTCGGCCGAAGAGGGACGTGACGAGGAACAGTCCGAAAGCGCCGAGCACCAGAAGCCCGGTGAGGAAATAGATTTCCTGAGGCCAGATCTCGATGCCGAAGAAATATATGCGGCGCGTGACGAAGTCGGCCAAGACAGCCTGATCGGGCAGACCCGGACCGCGGTCCCAGCGGATCCACGGGGTGATATAGTAGATGCCGAGCAACGCGATCAGCACGACCCATTTGAGGGTCCGAAAGGTGCCCCGGACGGCCTTCGGATAGACCCGGACGCGTCCCGCGTAGAGAGGCGAGCCGCGTTGCTCGCGACGCGACAGCACCTCTTCGACGGCGATGGTATCGTTCATGCTGTGCCTGCCTGAACGACGGCCCTGTCCGGCGAGTAGGGCGAGCGCCGAGGGATGACCTTGATCCTGCTCAATTCCCGCCGCGTCGCATATGAGCCTTTGCCGATATGCCGACAACGCGACGTCTCGGCGCACGGCGATTCGGGGTTGAACCCCTTGCCGTCCGTACCGATCTCCGAAACGAAGTGGCTGCCGGGAGGCGAGCGATGGCCCGCGAGTCGCAAGTCCTTGCCAAACTGCGCGAGCGCCTCGAAGAGCTCAGCCAGCGCATCGAGGAACTGCTGCCCGACGTCGATGAGAAACGGGTGGAGGAGCTGCGGGCGGAAGCCCGGGTGGTGCGGGAGAGGGTGCAGCTCGCCCTCGCTCAGGGCGCGGAAGTCGCGGAAGAGACCCTGCGTTCCGTAGGCCGCAGCATCGAGCATCTGGCCGATCGGCTCCGCCAGTTCCGTACGAAGGACGACTGACGCCACCCTCGGGGCCGCCTCTTTTGCCGGTCGAGCCCGCGCCGACAGGTCTTGCCAGCCGGATCGGCTGCCTCTAGATGGCGCGGCAAGGGGCGCGTAGCTCAGCGGGAGAGCACTACGTTGACATCGTAGGGGTCGCTGGTTCGATCCCAGCCGCGCCCACCATTTCCGCCGATTTCTCCTCGGTCGCGGGCGTCCAGCGCCGGTCGCGACCGTCGCGCGCCGCAACGGGGTGGCGACGCCGACGCGACATCCCTCAGCCCTCTGTCGCCCCCCGGTCGACGGACGGGATCCCGAGTCTCTGCTCGGACCAGTGGGAGAGGTAGGCGACGTGGCGCCAACCGATCCGGGGAAGAAAGCGGCGCCGGCGCAGGGGGGCCAGGGTATCGCCGTCGAAGAGCCGGTAAAGGGCAGGGTCGGCGAGCGGCTCCGCCAGCACTTCGGCGAGGATGGTAGCGAAGCGTCGCGCCCCGTCGGGCTCGGCGATCTCGCTCTGCCTCAGCTCGAACATGATGTGCGGCAGTCGGGTCCTTTGGGCGTGGAACTCGATGGTATGGCCGAAGGCGTTCTCGCCGGAATAAGGTTCGTTGTCGCCGACGACGAGATCGCCGCGTGCTCGCAGGGCGGCGAGCACCGGGCCGGCGAGCCGGCGGTCGCTGCGCCATAGCACCCCGATCTGCCACGGCCGAAAGCGGCCGTTCAGGCGCGGAGTGAAGCTGTGCACGGAGACGATCGCCGGGACGATGCCGCGGCGGCGGAAGGCGGCGATCGCCCGGGCGATCGCGCGGTGATAGGGCAGCCAGTAACGGCGGATGCGGCGCCGGATCTCGCGAGGCGGCAGATTGCGGTTGCCGACGATCACCGTGCCGTCGACCTCCTCCGGGATCGAGCCAGGCGAGAACGGCCGGCGGTTGGGATCGATGAGCAGCCGCGAGGCGTGATCGAGGAGCGCCGGTGCGTCGAGGTGTCGTGCGAGCTCGCGGGTCACCGTCGCGGCGCCGATGTCCCAGCCGATGTGCCGCGACAGATCGGCTTCGCTGATGCCGAGATAGGCGAGGCCCTCCGGGACCAGCTTGCCGGCATGGTCGCAGAGCAGCAGGACTGGGGCGCGGCCGGTCGGCCGGAAGTGTTCGATCAGGGATTCGGACATGGGCGATCAGGGTAGGGAAGGGAATGGCGGTGAGGCTCTTGTCGGACCCGGCCCTTGCCTATATGGCCTCGCGCCATCATGACGCCAAGCACGGACGAACGGCGACGGGCCGAGTGGCTGGGCTGGATCGCCTGGGCGATCGCGGCTCTCTTCTACGGCTATGGCTTCTTCCAGCGGGTGGCGCCGGGGGTCTTGGTCAGCGATCTCATGCGCGATCTCGCTCTCGACGGCACGCGCATAGGGACACTGTCGGCCGCCTATTTCTACGCCTACGCCGCCGTCCAGATCCCGACGGGCCTGCTGCTCGATCGTTTCGGCGCACGACGCCTGCTCGCTTGCGCCTCGCTGCTCGCGGCGGCCGGTGGTTTCGTCTTCGCAGCGGCGGGCGGGCTCGGCTCGGCGATCGTCGGACGCGCCGCGATCGGCGCTGGAGTGGGGGTGGCCTACGTCGGCTGTCTCGCCATTGCCGCCACGAGCCTACCGCCCGAACGCTTCGGCCTCGTTGCCGGTCTCACTCTCACCGTGGGAACGGCCGGAGCGCTGTCGGCCCAGATCCCGCTCGCCGTGCTCGTCGATCTCCTGGATTGGCGCGCGACGATGGCGGGCGTGGCGGCGCTCGGTGTGCTCATGGCCCTGGCCGCCTTTTTCGGGATCCGCGATGCCGGCTTCGACCGACAGGGGAACCGGGCGAGGGCGTCGATGACGGCTTCCCTCGCCGCCATCCTCGGCCGCTCCGAGACCTGGTGGCTCGCCGGGGTAACGGCCTTTCTCGGCGCGCCCGTGCTCACTTTCGCGGGACTGTGGGGAGTCCCTTATTTCCGCCAGGTCGCCGGTCTCGCGCGCGAGCAGGCCGGCCTCTTCACCTCCCTCCTGCTCGTCGCTTGGGCGGTGGGCGGACCGCTCATGGGTGCGGTTTCCGACCGCGTGGGGCGGCGGCCGGTGCTGATCGCCTGCGCCCTGCTCATGGCAGCGTCGTGGCTGCCGTTTCTGCTCGCGGCCCCTCCGCCCATGCCGCTCGCCACGGCCGCCATGCTGGTCATGGGCGTCGCCGGTGGTGCCATGGTGGTGGCCTATGCCGCGGCCCGCGACCGCTTCGCCGAGGAGGGGGCGGCGACCGCCATGGGGATCGTGAACTCGAGCGTGCTGCTGGCAGGTGCGCTGTTGCAGACTTTCGTCGGCTGGTTCCTCGACCTCGGCTGGCGCGGCCAGCTCGCCGAGGGGGCACGGGTCTATCCGGCTGCCGCGTGGCGAGGGGCCTGGGTGCTGCTCTTCTGTTCCCCCATCGCCGCAGCCGTCTGCGCCTGGCTCTTGCCGAGACGCGCGGAATGCGGCATGGCTCTGCGCACCGTCGCGGCTGTGCCGGGCGGATCCCGAGATCCAGATGGCAACGCACGACCGGGGCCTGCGTCACCATGCCAGCGAGGTCGTTGAGGATCGTTGGCCGGCGCGCCTTTCTCGGCAGCCTGCTCGCGGTGCCGCTGGCGGCGTCGGCGCGAACCAAACGCCTGCCGATGATCGAGCGGCTGCTGGTGGTCAAGCGGGAGCGCTGCCTCTACGCCTTTGTCGGCAGTCGACTGGTCGCCACCTTCCGGGTGGCCCTCGGCCGCCAGCCCTACGGTCCGAAGATCCAGGAGGGCGACGGGCGAACTCCGGAAGGCTACTACTTCGTCGACGGCTTCATTCCGAACAGCGATTTCTACCGGGCGATCAGCATCTCCTATCCCAACCGCGAGGACCGCGAGCGCGCGCGGCGCCTGGGCGTGGATCCCGGCGGGCAGATCATGATCCACGGGCTCGACCCGGCGATCCCGCCGGAGTTCCGCCAGTCCCATTGGCTTTTCAACTGGACCAATGGCTGCATCGCCGTCCGCGACGACGAGATGGATCTGCTGTGGGATAGTGTGCGATGGGGCACACCCGTGGAGATTCGCCCATAATGCCATTCTCAACGTGACGGATAGCGTCTATCTCAAGGGCGCCGACGGATACACGTCCCGGGTGACGGGTTTCGTCGCTGATCGACCGTCGGTTGAGTCAGCCCTTTTCCTCGAGAGGAGAGTTTCGCCCATGCGCAAGAGTGCTCTCACCACCACCGTGCTGCTCGGCTCGCTGCTGCTGGCCGGCTGTGCATCGCGCAGTGACATCGAGGCGCTGCGCTCGGAAATCGCGGGTGTGCGGGCGACGGCCCAAGCGGCCGACGACAAGGCGACACGGGCGCTGACGGCGGCCGAGCAGGCGAAGGCCGATGCTGCCGCGGCGCGGCAGGAAGCGGCGGCGGCGAGCGAGAAGGCCGATCGCATCTTCCGCGCGGGTCTGCGCAAGTAGGCTCGGCCGTTACGGAAGCGGCGATGCGCGACGGCGGGCGGCGGCTCGATCCGGGTGTGGCGGTTTCGCGCCGCCGTCTGCTCGCCCAGCTCGCTGCCTGCGGTCTCGCGGCGACCGCGGGGCGGGCGGCGGCAGGGATGGCGGGCGCGCCGGCGAACCGCGAGGACATCATCGGGCGTCTGCGCACCCACATCACCCGGCCCGACAGCATCCTGCTCGACGTCGCGCGCCGCTTCGATCTCGGGATCGTCGAGATCTCCGCCGCCAATCCCGGGATCGACCCGTGGATGCCGGGACCGGAGCGGCTGGTCGTCCTGCCGACGGCGCACATCCTACCGGATGCCCCGCGCGAGGGCATCGTCATCAATCTCGCCGAACTGCGGCTCTACTATTTCGGCGCGGGCGCGGTGGAGACCCATGCCATCGGCATCGGCCGCGACGGCTTCCACACCCCCAAGGGCCGCACCCGGATCGTGCGCAAGGCGAAAAACCCCACTTGGTATCCAACCGAATCCAAACGCAAGCTCGACCCCACTGTACCCAGGGTGGTGCCGCCGGGGCCTGACAATCCCCTCGGCCATCGCGCCCTCTATCTCGGCTGGCCAGCCTATCTCATTCACGGCACCAACAAGCCCTATGGCGTGGGCCGCCGGGTGAGCCTGGGCTGCATCCGCATGTATCCCGAGCAGATCGAGGATCTCTACGAGAAGGTCGAGGTCGGAACGCCGGTCACCGTGGTCGAGCAGTGGGTGAAGTGCGGGTTTCGCGACGGAGAACTGTGGCTGGAGGTGCACCCGGACTACGATCAGGTGGACGAGCTCGAGGTGCACTACACGATGACCGCCAAACCTCCCCCCGCCGGATCCCTCGACTACATCCGCCAGGTAGCGGGCGACGAGGCGGCGCGGGTGGATTGGGACTTCGTCGAGGCCGAGCTCGTGGCGCGGCGCGGCTATCCGGTGCGCATCACCCGCCGGCCGGGGGAAGTCGCCCTCGGCTTGCCGGAGCTCGATCGATCGACGGGCGCTGGGCCGAGCCACACCGACGTGGCCGGCACTTCCTCCCTCTACTGATTCCGGCGCGCTGGCGCGCCACGCTTTACGACCTGCGGACCGGAAAACATCTTCGGGACAAAGCTCAGGAGATCCCGGAGGTGCGTCGCTCCTTTCCCATCTTGCTCGGCATCGCCGACAAGAGCCCGCTCGTGGTCGCCGGGCTGCGCCATATTTTCGCCGAAGCCGGTGGCTTCGAGATCGTCGTGACGGCGAGCGACGGCGAGCGCTTCCTCGACGCCGTGCGCCGCTTCTCCTTCGAGGTCGGGATCATCGGCTGGGAGATGCCCTACCTCGGCGGTCGCGAGGTGTTGCAGGCGCTCGCTCGGTTCGAATCTGCCCCGCGCATCGTGGTGTTCACCGGCACCGCCGACCCGCGCGCGCCACAAGAGGCCATGCGCCTCGGGGCGGCGGGCTTTGTCGGCAAGCAGGAACCTCCCGAGCGTCTCGTCGAAGCGGTGCGCGCCGCCGCCGAGGGCCGGATGACCTTTCCGTTCGTGCGGTTTTCCGAGGTCGGGGAGGATCCGCTCGCCACTCTCACCGAGCGGGAGCGACAGCTGCTCGCCGCCCTCGGCAGCGGTCGCACCAACGCCCAGCTCGCGCGCCAGCTCGGCGTCTCGGTCAACACCGTGAAATTCCATTTGCGCAATCTCTTCGACAAGATCGGCGCCCGCAACCGCGCCCAGGCGGTCGAGATCTACCTCCGCTACGGACGCTGACCTACCCGAACGGGTAGCGAGCGACCCATCCAGAAGATCGCGCCCTCCTGCCCACCCGGACGGCGCAGCGCGGCAGCGACTGGCGTAGGTGCGAACGCGACGGGTTCCGGCGTTCGGGAGCGAGGGAGAGGCCGATGGTCCAGGCAGCACGTCAGGTGCTCGAGGGCCGCACCGATCCACAGTCGGTGCCGTTCCCCTACCTGCTGCGGCTCGCCACCGAGGCCGCGGCGCGCGCTTGCCACGAATGGATCGGGCGTGGCGACAAGATGCAGGCCGACCGGGCCGCGGTGGACGCCATGCGGGCGGTGCTCGACATGCTGCCGTTCCGCGGCGTCGTGGTCATCGGTGAGGGCGAAAAGGACGAGGCTCCGGCACTCTACCGAGGAGAGGTGCTCGGTGCGGCTGCCGGCGAGCCTCAGTACGACATCGCCGTCGACCCGCTCGAGGGCACGAGCTATCTCGCCAAGGGGCTCACCAACGCCATGGCGGCGATCTCGATCGCCCCGCGCGGCGCTCTCTTCGACCCCGGCCCCTGCTTCTACATGGAGAAGTTCGCCGCTCCGGGAGAAGCGCGGGGCGAGATCGACCCGTCGTGGTCGACCGAGCGCAAGCTGCGCCGGCTCGCCGAATGTCTCGGCAAGCGGGTGCGCGATCTCACCGTCTACGTACTGGAGAAGCCGCGCCACGAGCGGCTCGTGCGCGAGATCTACGAGGCCGGTGCTCGGGTAGCGCTCTATCCTGCGGGCGATGTGGCGGGCGCCATCATGGCCGCGCTGCCCAATTCGGGCATCGACGCCCTCATGGGAACCGGCGGGACGCCGGAAGGGATTCTCGCCGCGACCGCGATCCGGGCGCTCGGCGGCACTTTCTTCGGTCGGCTGGATCCTCAGCTCGCCGGCGAGAAGGCGAGGGTCGCCGAAGCCGGCCTCGACACCCAGCGCTGGTACCGGCTCGAGGAACTGGTGCGCTCGCCGGACGTCCTGTTCTGCGCCACCGGGATCACCACCGGCCTCCTGTTCGAGGGGGTCGCCTGCGATGCCCGCACCTATCGCACTCAAACGCTGCTGGTCTCGGGTTTGAGCCGGGAGCGGCAGCTCCTCACGACCTGGGCTCCAAGAATCTGAGAGGCCCGCGGGAGAACGGACATGCCCGAACGGCGAATCGATCGGCCGGTCATTCTCGGCATCGTCGGCGACTCGGCGGCCGGCAAGACGACGCTGACGGCGGGGATCGCCGCCATCCTCGGCCGGGAGCGCGTGGCGACCATCTGCACCGACGACTATCACAAGTACGACCGGCGCGAGCGGGCGGAACGCAAGATCTCGGCGCTCCATCCGGATTGCAACTACATCGATATCATGGAGCAGCACTTGAAGTTGCTCCGCCAGGGTCAGCCCATCCTCAAACCGGTTTACGACCACAGCACGGGCACTTTGGTGCGTCCGGAATATGTGGCACCCAGGCCCTATATCATCGTCGAGGGCTTGCTCGGATACCACACTCGAGCGATGCGCGAGTGTTACGATGTCAAAGTGTATCTCGAACCGGACGAGAATCTCCGCATCCGGTGGAAGATCCAGCGTGATACCACCAAGCGCGGCTACACGCGGGAACAGGTGCTGCAGCAGATCGAGGAGCGCGTTCCCGACGTGCGCGACTTCATCAAGCCGCAGAGGACGTTCGCCGACATCGTGGTGAGCTTCTATCCGCCCGAGGGGCAGGAGGAGGAAAGCGGTCCCCGTCTCAACGTCCGCCATATCATGCGGCCGACCCTGCCGCATCCGGATCTCACGCCGATCCTCGACGGCACCCCGAATGGCGGCATTCGCCTGCAGCTCGCCCGCGACATCGACGGCAAGCCGGTCGATGTGCTCGAGATCATGGGCGACATCCCGGAGGGCAAGGCGAAGCGGGTCGAGGACCTGCTGTGGTCGCTCATTCCGGAGGCCAGCCACCTGCGCCAGAATGTCGGCACCTACGAGGGCGGCGGTCGCACCATCAGCCATCCGCTCGCTCTCACCCAGCTCATCCTCGCCTATCACATGGTGAAGGCGGCACAGGGGGTGTACGCGATATGAACCAGGCAGGAGCCGCGCGACAGCTGCGGCAGCTGGAGCTTCCTCTCGATCCGGCCGTCCTCCGCCGGATGGCGAATGCCATCCGCTTCCTCGCCGCCGACGCGGTCGAGAAGGCGAAGTCGGGTCACCCCGGCATGCCCATGGGCATGGCCGATGCGGCCACCGTGCTGTGGACCCGGCATCTGCGCTTCTGCGCCGCCGAGCCCGACTGGCCGGACCGCGACCGTTTCGTGTTGTCGGCCGGGCATGGTTCGATGCTGCTCTATGCGCTCCTGCATCTGACCGGCTTCGCCGACATGCCGATCGAGGAGCTGGCCCGCTTCCGCCAGCTCGGCTCGCGTACCGCTGGCCATCCCGAATACGGTCTCGCCAAGGGCATCGAGACCACCACCGGGCCGCTCGGTCAGGGCATCGCGACAGCCGTCGGCATGGCCCTCGCCGAGGCCCATCTGCGGGAACGCTTCGGTCCCGAGCTCGTCGATCACCGCACCTATGTCATCGCCTCGGACGGCGATCTCATGGAAGGGATCAGTCACGAGGCCTGCTCGCTGGCCGGCCATCTGAGGCTCGAGCGGCTCGTCGTGTTGTTCGACGACAACGGGATTTCGATCGACGGCAAGCTCGATCTCGCCTGTTCCGACGACGTCTTGAAGCGCTTCGAAGCCTATGGCTGGCACGCGACTCGGGTGGATGGGCACGATTTCGCCGCCGTCGACCGGGCGCTCAGCCAGGCGAAGGAGTCCGATCGTCCCGTGCTCATCGCCTGCCGCACGGTGATCGGCTATGGTGCGCCCAACAAGCAGGGGTCCTCGGCCACCCACGGTTCGCCGCTCGGCGCGGCGGAAGTGGCAGCGGCGCGCGAGGCCCTGGGCTGGCCCTATCCGCCGTTCGTCGTCCCGGACGACCTCCGCGCTCTCTGGCTCGAGGCGGGCCGCCGCCATGCCGGCGACGTCGGGGCGTGGAAACGTCGCCTCGCCCATCATCCCGAGCGCGAGGAGTTCGAGCGTCGGCTGGGGAAGCGACTGCCGGAAGGGGTGGGCGAAGCGATAGCCGCGCATATCCGCCAGCTGGCGGTGCAGAGGCCTTCCTGGGCCACGCGCAAGGCGAGCCAGGAGGTGCTCGAGGTCCTCACCCCGATCGTCCCCGAGCTGCTCGGTGGCTCCGCCGATCTCACCCCGTCGAACAACACCAAGACCCGCGCGACCGAAGACATTCGGCCGGGGAGCTACGGTGGCCGCTACGTGCGGTACGGGGTGCGCGAGCACGGGATGGGAGCGATCATGAACGGGCTCGCGTTGCACGGCGGCATCCGCCCCTACGGGGGTACCTTCCTCATCTTCACCGACTATGCTCGGCCAGCGATCCGGCTCGCCGCCATGATGCGCCAGCCGGTGATCTGGGTGGCGACCCACGATTCCATCGGTCTCGGCGAGGACGGTCCCACCCATCAGCCGGTGGAGCAGCTCGCCAGCCTGCGGGCGATCCCCAATCTGTGGGTGCTACGCCCGGCCGATGCGATCGAGACCGCCGAGTGCTGGCAGGTCGCGCTGGCGCGCACCGACGGTCCGTGCGTGCTGGCGCTCACCCGGCAGGACGTGCCGCCGGTACGGCACGGGTCGAGCGAGGACAATCTCTGCGCCCGCGGTGGTTATGTGTTGGCGGAGGCGGAAGGTCCGCGCCAGGCGACGTTGCTCGCGACCGGCTCGGAGGTGGCGATCGCCCTGGCGGCCCGAGAGCTGCTCGCGGCTCGCGGCATCCGGGTGGCAGTGGTGTCGCTGCCCTGTTTCGAGCTGTTCGACCGCCAGGACGAGGCCTGGCGGCGGGCGGTCCTGGGCGATGCGCCGCGCTTTGCGATCGAGGCCGCTTCGCCGTTCGGTTGGACGCGCTATGTGGCGAGCGAGGCGGACGTGCTCGGGATGAGGCGGTTCGGCGAGAGCGGCCCCTACCGGGAGCTCTACGCCCATTTCGGCCTCACGGCGGAAGCCCTAGCCGCGCATGTCGAAAGGCGCCTCGCCGTGGTCTGATCCGATCGCGAAGGAGCAGCTTCGATGACTATGCGGATTGCCATCAATGGTTTCGGACGCATCGGCCGCAATGTCCTGCGCGCGCTCGTCGAGCGACGCGAGACTGGCATCGAGGTGGTGGCGGTCAATGATCTCGCGCCGCCGGCGATGAATGTGCACTTGTTCAAGTACGACAGCGTGCACGGCCGTTTCCCCGGCGAAGTGCGGCACGATGGCGACACCATGGACGTCGGAACCGGGCCCATTCGGCTGCTGGCCGAGCGCGATCCGGCGAAGCTTCCGTGGAAGGCCCTGGGCGTCGACCTCGTCATGGAATGCACAGGCCTTTTCACGAGTCGGGACAAGGCGGCTGCGCATCTCGAGGCCGGGGCGCGCAAGGTGCTGGTGTCGGCCCCTGCCGACGGGGTCGACCTCACGGTGGTCTACGGCGTCAACCACCAGGCGTTGCGACCCGAGCACATCGTCGTCTCCAACGCATCGTGCACGACGAATTGCCTCGCTCCTCTCGCCTACGTCCTGCACCGCGTCGTGGGTATCGAGCGCGGACACATGACGACCATTCACGCCTATACCAACGACCAGCGTCTCCTCGATGTCGTGCACAAGGACCCACGCCGGGCGCGCGCGGCTGCCCTCTCCATGATCCCGACCTCGACCGGCGCGGCGCGGGCGGTCGGGCTGGTGTTGCCGGAGCTCAAGGGCAAACTCGACGGGGTGGCGATCCGTGTCCCCTGCGCGAACGTGAGCTTGGTCGATCTCACCTTCGTGCCCTCGCGGCCGACCGATGCCGAGGAGATCGCCGCCGCCCTGCGCCAGGCGGAGAAGGGCGAGCTCGCAGGCATTCTCGCCTGCCACGACGAGCCCCTCGTGTCCATCGACTTCAACCATACCGCGACGAGCTCCAACGTCGATCTGACGTCGATCAAGGTGCTCGAGAACCGCCTCGTGCGCGTGGCTTCCTGGTACGACAACGAGTGGGGATTCTCGAACCGCATGATCGACACCGCTCGCGCCATGATGGGGGCCTGAGATGGCGCGGGTGCTGACCCTCGATCGACTCGATCCGCGCGGCAAGCGGGTGCTCGTGCGGGTCGATTTCAATGTGCCGATGCAGGACGGCGAGGTCAGCGACGCCACGCGGATCGAGCGCGGCGCCGTCACCTTGCGCGAGCTCGCGGACAAGGGAGGGCGCGTTGTCGCCCTCTCGCACTTCGGGCGACCCAAGGGGCGGCGCGAGCCATCGATGTCGCTCGCACCGATCGTCCCGGTGCTGGCACGGGTGCTGGGGCGCGAGGTCGCGTTCGCCGACGACTGCATCGGCGAAGCGGCGAAGCGGGCGGTAGAGGCGCTGCCCGTGGGCGGGGTGGCGTTGCTCGAGAACCTCCGCTTCCACCCGGGGGAGGAGAAAAACGACCCGGCGTTCGCCGATGCCCTGGCCGCGCTCGGCGAGGTCTATGTCAACGACGCCTTTTCGGCATCGCATCGTGCCCACGCTTCCATCACCGGGCTCGCCGAGCGGCTTCCGGCCTATGCCGGACGCCTGCTCGCCGCCGAGCTTGCCGCCCTCGAGAAGGCCCTGGGCGGTGCGCGACGGCCGTCGGCGGCGCTGGTCGGCGGGGCGAAGGTGTCGACCAAGCTCGCGGTGCTCGAGAACCTCCTGCCGCGGGTGGACGTGCTGATCGTCGGCGGCGGTATGGCCAACACCTTCCTCGCCGCGCAGGGCATCGATGTCGGCAAGTCGCTGTGCGAGCGCGAGCTCATCGGCACGGCGCGGGACATCCTGCGCCGAGCGGACGAACTCGGGCGCGAGCTGGTGCTGCCGGTGGATGCGGTGGTCGCCCGGCAGTTCGCTGCCGATATCGACACCCGGACCTGCGATGTCCGCGACGTCGCCGCCGACGAGATGATCCTCGATGTCGGCCCCAAGAGCGTCGCCGACATCTGCAGGCGGCTCGAAGGTTGCCGCACGCTTTTGTGGAACGGGCCGCTCGGCGCCTTCGAGGTACGACCCTTCGACCGTGCCACCGTGGCGGTCGCGCGAGCTGCCGCCGACCTGACCGCTGCCGGTCGACTCGAGACCATTGCGGGCGGTGGCGACACGGTGGCGGCGCTCGCCCATGCGGGGGTGCTGGAGCGCTTCAGCTACGTGTCGACGGCCGGCGGTGCCTTCCTCGAGTTCATCGAGGGCAAGGTGCTGCCGGGCATTGCGGCGCTCGAGAAAGCGGCCGCCCGCATCGCCGGATCCTAATCGGGGAAGGAGGGACTATGCCGTTTATTACCATGCGCCAGCTGCTGGACCACGCCGCGGAATACGGCTACGGCGTGCCGGCCTTCAACATCAACAACATGGAGCAGCTGCTCGCCATCATGCGGGCGGCCAAGCGGACGGATTCGCCGGTGCTCGTCCAGGCGAGCCGGGGCGCGCGCAGTTACGCCGGTGATCTCATGCTGCGGCGCATGGTGGAGGCGGCAGCGGAGATGTATCCGGAGATCCCGATCTGCCTGCACCAGGACCACGGCAACAGTCCCGCCACCTGCCTGTCCGCCATGCAGCTCGGCTTCACGAGCGTCATGATGGACGGCTCGCTCATGGAGGACGCGAAGACCCCCTCCACCTACGAGTACAATGTGACGGTCACCCGCAAGGTGGTGGAGATGGCCCACTGGATCGGCGTCTCCGTCGAGGGCGAGCTCGGTTGCCTCGGTTCGCTCGAGCATGGCGGCGGCGAGGCCGAGGACGGCCATGGTGCGGAGGGCCAGCTGTCGAAGGAACAGCTGCTCACCGATCCCGACCAGGCGCGGGAATTCGTCGCCGCCACCGGCGTGGACGCCTTGGCGGTGGCGATCGGCACGAGCCACGGTGCCTACAAGTTCTCGCGTCGTCCTACCGGCGACATCCTCGCCATGCATGTCGTCAAGGCGATCCACGAGCGGCTGCCCAACACCCATCTCGTCATGCATGGCTCGAGCTCGGTGCCGCAGGAACTCCAGGATCTCTTCAACAAGTACGGCGGCGAAATGCCGCAGACCTGGGGTGTCCCGATCGAGGAGATCCTCGAAGGGATCAAGTACGGAGTGCGCAAGGTCAACATCGATACCGACTGCCGTCTCGCTATGGCGGCGCAGATCCGCCGCGTGGCGATGGAAAAGAAGGGCGAGTTCGACCCGCGCAACTTCTTGAAGCCGGCGATGGAGGCACTGGAGAAGCTGTGCGCCGAACGCTACGAGCAATTTGGCACCGCCGGCAAAGCTTCGAAGATCAAGCCGATCCCGCTCTCGGAAATGGCGAAACGCTACCTCCGGGGCGAACTCGACCCCGTGATCCAGCGGTCGGCCCGCGCCGCTGAGTGAGCCGAACAAGGAGATCCGCGATGGCCAACACCACCATGCTGACCGGGAAGGACCGCTACAAGGCCGGCGTCATTCCCTACAAGAAAATGGGCTACTGGCGTCCCGAATATACGCCCAAGGAGACCGACATTCTCGCCTGTTTCCGGATCACCCCGCAAGAGGGGGTGGATCCGGAGGAGGCGGCAGCGGCGGTGGCCGGCGAGAGCTCCACTGCGACCTGGACGGTGGTGTGGACCGATCGCTTGACCGACTACGACCGCTACCGCGGCAAGTGTTACCACATCGAAACGGTGCCCGGCCGCGACAACCAGTATTTCGCCTACATCGCCTACGACATCGACCTGTTCGAGCCGGGTTCGGTCGTCAACATGACGGCCTCGATTATCGGCAATGTCTTCGGCTTCAAGCCCCTCAGGGCGCTGCGGCTCGAAGACCTGCGGATCCCCGAGCACTATGTGCGGACTTTCGACGGTCCGCCCACCGGCATCGTGGTCGAGCGCGAGCGGCTCGACAAATTCGGCCGCCCGCTTTTGGGAGCCACCGTCAAGCCGAAGCTCGGCCTGTCCGGGCGCAACTATGGCCGGGTGGTGTACGAGGCGCTCAAAGGCGGTCTCGACTTCACGAAGGACGACGAGAACATCAACAGCCAGCCGTTCATGCATTGGCGTGATCGCTGGCTCTACGTCATGGAGGCGGTGAACAAGGCCCAGGCGATGACGGGCGAGGTCAAGGGCCACTATCTCAACGTCACCGCCGCCACCATGGAGGACATGTACGAGCGTGCCGAGTTCGCGAAGGAGCTCGGCTCGGTCATCATCATGGTCGACCTTGTGGTGGGCTGGCCGGCGCTCACCTCGCTCGCCAAGTGGTGCCGGAAGAACGACATGATCCTGCACCTCCACCGCGCTGGCCATTCGACCTACACCCGCCAGAAGGACCATGGCGTGAGCTTCCGGGTGATCGCCAAATGGGCGCGGCTGTGCGGGGTGGACCATTTGCACGCCGGGACGGTGGTCGGCAAGCTCGAGGGCGATCCCCATACGGTGCGGGGCTTCTACGACGTGCTGCGCGAGGATTTCGTGCCGCGCCGGCTCGAGCACGGAATCTTCTTCGACCAGCCCTGGGGCAGCCTGCGGAAGACCATGCCGGTGGCGTCGGGCGGGATTCACGCCGGCCAGATGCACCAGCTGCTCTCGCTGCTCGGCGAAGACGTGGTGCTGCAGTTCGGCGGCGGTACCATCGGACATCCCATGGGCATTGCGGCCGGCGCCACGGCCAATCGGGTGGCGCTCGAAGCCATGGTCAAGGCCCGCAACGAGGGTCGCGACATTCTGCGGGAAGGGCCGGAGATCCTCGAGAAAGCAGCGCGCTTCTGCCTGCCGCTGCGGCAAGCCCTCGAGACGTGGAAGGACGTCACCTTCAACTACGCCTCGACCGATACGCCCGACTTCGTGCCGACGCCGACCCCGGTCTGAGGAGGAAGAGCGATGCGCGTGACCCAGGGCACTTTCTCGTTCCTGCCCGATCTCACCGACGAGGAAATCGCCGCCCAAGTCCGCTACTGCTACGAGAAGGGCTGGGCCATCAACATCGAGTTCACCGACGACATCCATCCTCGCAACACCTATTGGGAGATGTGGGGATTGCCGATGTTCGACCTCGATGATCCAGCGGCCGTGATGTACGAGCTCGAACAGTGTCGGAAAGCCTATCCGAAGCACTATATCCGCATCTCCGCCTTCGACAATTCCAAGGGCTGGGAGTCGCTGCGCCTGTCCTTCATCGTGCAGCGACCGCCCCAGGAGCCGGGCTACCGCCTCGAGCGCCAGGAATGGCAGGGGCGCACCATCCGCTACACCACTCATCCCTACGCCGCCGACCGGCCGGCAGGTGAGCGGTACTGAGCGGCGGCGAGCGGAGCGACCCGATGACCGAGGCCGCACCCCGTCTTCCGGAACCGGTGGACCTCGATGCCGTCTGGCGGGCATCGGGCGTGCAGGCGGTGCTCGACCAGCTCGACCGCGAGCTGGTCGGGCTCGCCCCGGTCAAGCGCCGGATCCGCGAGATCGCGGCGTTGCTGGTGATCGACCGGCTGCGGCGGGAGCAGGGGCTCGCCGCCACCACGCCGACCCTGCACATGTCCTTCACCGGCAATCCTGGTACCGGCAAGACCACGGTGGCTCTGAGGATGGCCGACATCCTCCACCGCCTCGGCTACATCCGTACCAATAAGCTCGTGTCGGTGACCCGCGACGACCTCGTCGGCCAGTACATCGGCCATACGGCGCCCAAGACCAAGGAAGTGCTCAAGCGGGCAATGGGCGGCGTGCTGTTCATCGACGAGGCCTATTACCTCTACCGGCCGGAGAACGAACGCGACTACGGCCAAGAGGCGATCGAGATCCTGCTCCAGGTGATGGAGAATAACCGGGAAGATCTTGTGGTCATCGTCGCCGGTTACCGCGACAGGATGGAGAGGTTCTTCCAATCGAACCCCGGGTTCCGCTCGCGTATCGGCCATCACCTCGAGTTTCCCGACTATACGCTCGAGGAACTGATGGCCATCGCCGAGCTGATGCTCGCCAGCCAGAACTATCGCTTCGACGAGGAAGCACGGGCGGCGTTCAGGGAATACCTCGAGCACCGTATGCGCCAACCCCAGTTCGCCAACGCCCGCTCGGTGCGCAACGCCCTCGATCGGGCGCGGTTGCGCCAGGCCGTGCGTCTCGTCGACAGCGGCAAGGGACATCTGTCGACCGAGGATCTCGTCACCATCACGGCTGCCGACATCCGCGCGAGCCGGGTGTTCCGCGGCGGCATGGAGGTGGTTGCCGGAGCATGAGGTGGCAGCTGAGAACGGAATTCCGCCTTCGGGCGGTCCGAGTGTGTCCGCAAGGCGGCAGGGTCCGCCCGCCGCGGACACGGGTCGGGGGGCCGGTCCGAGCTTGAACGATCCGGGGCGCCCGGACCGGCCGCCCCCGGCCGACACCGGCCGCACACGGCTGGTTTCGATGCCTCCCCGACTGACACTTGGCCATCGGGCTCTGCCCGATGGCCCCTCTTTTTCCGCCCGACCGAGACGAGGTGCGAGGAGGAAAAGGCTATGGGACTGTTGATCGCTCCCTCGATCCTGTCGGCCGATTTCGCCCGGCTGGGCGAAGAAGTACGCGCGGTCGACCTCGCCGGCGCCGACTGGATCCATCTCGACGTCATGGATGGTCACTTCGTTCCCAATCTCACCTTCGGGCCGCAGATCGTCAAGGCGATCCGTCCCTATTCGCAGAAGTGCTTCGACACCCACCTCATGATCGAACCCGTGGATCCCTATGTGGAGGCCTTTGCCCGGGCTGGCGCCGACCGCATCATCGTCCATGCCGAGGCGACCAAACACCTCGACCGCACCCTGCAGCTCGTCGCCTCCTGCGGTGTCAAGGCGGGCGTCTCTCTCAATCCCCACACGCCGGAAAGCGTCGTGGAATACGTGCTCGACCGCATCGACCTCGTGCTCGTGATGAGCGTCAATCCCGGCTTCGGCGGTCAAAAGTTCATCCCCGCCGTGGTCGAGAAGATCCGACGGCTGCGCCAGATGATCGGCGCGCGCCCGATCCATCTCGAGGTCGACGGCGGCATCGATCCCGAGACGGCGCCGCTCGTCGTTGCGGCGGGAGCGGACGTGCTGGTCGCCGGCTCGGCGATTTTCAATCGCCCGCCCTACGAGCGAGCGATCGCGGCCCTGCGGGCCGCCGACCGGCAGGTCTAGCCCCGGCCCGTCGACGAGCTGTGGAATCCCGACACCGGCGCGGCCCGGGACCTCCCTCGTCGACCGGGTGAACCTTCGCGCGCCGTTCGACGCCTGCCCGGTTCCTCCCGGGTCGCGGCTCGGGGCGCAGCGAGATTGGCGCGGGACGGGAGGAGCGGCACCGCTCGGGCAGGGCACGCTGCCGCCTCGCGGCGGCCGGCACCCGGCCCCCGACGGGGCGTGGGCGCCGGCCACTGTCGCTCGCGCCTAGGCCGGTAGGCCGAGGGGCAGGTCCTCGAAGCCGTGATCGGTGGGCGGGGCGAAGCGCGGATCGTGGGCCGTGATCTTGCGCAGATGCTGGAGCACTCGACCGGTGCCGGCTGGGATCAGGCGGCCGACGATCACGTTCTCCTTGAGCCCTTCGAGCCGGTCGACGCGGCCCGCGAAAGCAGCCTCGGTGAGGACCCGGGTCGTCTCCTGGAAGGAGGCGGCGGAGATGAAGGACTGGGTCTGCAGGCTGGCCTTGGTGATGCCCTGCAGAACCGGGAACGACGTCGCCGGCCGGCGGCCCTCCCGGACCATGCGGGCGTTCACCCGTTCGAACTCGAGCTTGTCGACCTGCTCGCCGACGAGGAAGGTCGTGTCACCCGGATCCACGATCTCCACCTTCTGCAGCATCTGCCGGATGACGACCTCGATGTGCTTGTCGTTGATCTTCACACCCTGCAGACGGTAGACCTCCTGGATCTCGTTGACGAGATAGTGGGCGAGGGCTTCGACCCCGAGGACGCGCAGGATGTCATGCGGCACCGGCGTGCCGTCGACGATGACGTCGCCCGGTTTGACCCGATCGCCCTCCTGTACGAGCACGTGTCGACCTTTCGGGATCATGTATTCGATCGGCTCGGCGTGCTCGTCCGCTGGGATGATCCGCAGTCGGCGCTTGTTCTTGTAGTCCTTGCCAAACTCGATCACGCCCTCGATCTCGGCGATGACTGCCGGATCCTTCGGCCTGCGGGCTTCGAACAGCTCGGCGACGCGCGGCAGACCGCCGGTGATGTCGCGGGTCTTGAAGGCCTCCTTGGGCAGGCGGGCGAGGATGTCGCCCACGTGCACGCGCGCCCCATTGTCGACATTGAGCACCGCGCCGACCGAGAGATAGTAGCGCGCCTCGTTGCCCGACGGCAGGATGATCGGGTGACCTTTGTCGTCCTGGATCAGGATCGAAGGCCGCAGACCCGCGGTGCGGGCGCTCTGCCGCCAGTCGATGACCTCCTTGCTCGCCTTGCCCGTGGTCTCGTCCACCACCTCCCGGTAGGAGACTCCCTCGATCATGTCGATGTAGACGGCAATGCCGTCGGTCTCGGAGATCACCGGCAGGGTATGGGGATCCCATTCGGCGATCACCTGGCCGTGGCGGACGAAGCTCTCCGGCTGGACGAGGAGGCGGGCGCCGTTCGGCAGCTTCTGCCGCAGGCGCTCGCGTCCCATGGCATCGCGCAGCACGAGTTCGGTATTGCGGCCGAGGACCACCGTACGTCCTTGGCTGTCGGTGACGAGCCTCGGGTTCTCGATGTGCACCGTCCCATCCACCGGCGCCTCGATGGACGACTGTTCGGCGGCCGCTTGGGCAGCGCCGCCGATGTGGAAGGTGCGCATGGTGAGCTGGGTGCCGGGTTCGCCGATGGACTGTGCCGCGATGACACCTACCGCCTCGCCAATGTTGACGGGCGTACCCCGCGCCAGATCGCGGCCATAGCACTTCGCGCAGACCCCATTGCGGCTCTCGCAGGTGAGCACCGAGCGCACCCGCACGCTGTCGACCCCGGCCTCCTCGATCCGACGGACGTCCTCCTCCTCGAGGAGCTTTCCGGCCGGCGCAATCACCTCGCCGTTGCGCGGATCGATCACGTCCTCGAGGGCGGTGCGGCCGAGCAGCCGCTCGCCGAACTCCTCCTGTCCGGTGGTGCCGGCGACGTTGGTGGTGAAAGTGAGACCGCGCGACGTCCCGCAGTCTTCCTCGACCACGATGCAATCCTGGGCCACGTCGACCAGCCTGCGGGTCAAGTAACCTGAGTTGGCCGTCTTGAGGGCGGTATCGGCGAGACCCTTGCGGGCGCCGTGCGTCGAATTGAAGTACTCGAGCACGGACAGGCCTTCCTTGAAGTTCGAGATGATCGGGGTTTCGATGATCTCGCCGGAAGGTTTGGCCATGAGCCCGCGCATGCCGGCCAGCTGCTTGATCTGTGCTGCCGAACCGCGGGCGCCCGAATGGGCCATCATCCAGATCGAGTTCGGTTGGTTGAACCGCCCATCTGGCCGGCGCTGACGGTGCACCGCCTGGATCGCCGCCATCATCTCCTCGGCGACACGGTCGGAGCACTGTTGCCAGGCATCCACTACTTTGTTGTACTTTTCACGGCGCGTGATGAGACCGTCGGCATACTGCTGCTCGTATTGCTTGACGAGCTCCTGAGTCTGGGCGACCAGGCGAGCCTTGGCCTCCGGCACGATCATGTCATCCTTGCCGAAGGAGATGCCGGCGCGGGCGGCGTAGTAGAAGCCGATACCCATGAGCCGATCGCAGAAGATCACCGTCTCCTTCTGCCCGCAGTAGCGGTAGACCTCGTCGATGAGCTCGGTGATCTCCTTCTTGGTCAGCAAACGATTGACCAGCCGCTCGAACGAGATGTGCGGATGCCGCGGCAGGATCTCGTAGAGGAGCATGCGGCCGGGTGTGGTGTCCACCAGCTTGGTCGACAGGTTGCCGTCAGCGTCCACCACCTCGATCCGGCATTTGATCTTGCTGTGGAGGGTGACGCGCCCGGCGGCGAGAGCGTGCTGCACCTCGTCGAGCCCGCACAGCACCGCACCTTGGCCAGGTTCGTCCTCCATCTCCATGCTGAGATAGTAGAGTCCGAGGACGATGTCCTGGGTCGGGACGATGATCGGCTTGCCGTTAGCGGGGCTCAGGATGTTGTTGGTGGACATCATGAGCACCCGCGCCTCGAGCTGCGCCTCGAGGGAGAGGGGCACGTGCACCGCCATCTGGTCGCCATCGAAGTCGGCATTGAAGGCCGTGCAGACGAGGGGATGCAACTGGATCGCCTTGCCCTCGATGAGCACGGGCTCGAATGCCTGAATGCCGAGGCGGTGCAGAGTGGGGGCCCGGTTCAGGAGCACCGGGTGCTCGCGGATCACCTCCTCGAGGATGTCCCAGACCTCTGGTCGCTCCTTTTCGACGAGGCGCTTGGCGGCCTTGATGGTCTGTGCCTTGCCGTAGAGCTCGAGCTTGGCGTAGACGAAGGGTTTGAACAGCTCGAGCGCCATCTTCTTCGGCAGGCCGCATTGATGGAGCTTGAGCTCGGGCCCGACCACGATCACCGAGCGGCCGGAATAGTCGACGCGCTTGCCGAGCAAGTTCTGGCGGAAGCGGCCTTGCTTGCCCTTGAGCATGTCGGAGAGGGATTTGAGGGGGCGCTTGTTGGCGCCCGTGATCACCCGGCCGCGCCGACCGTTGTCGAACAGCGCGTCGACCGCCTCTTGCAGCATGCGTTTCTCGTTGCGCACGATGATGTCGGGCGCTCGCAGTTCGATGAGCCGCTTCAGGCGGTTGTTGCGATTGATCACTCGCCGGTAGAGGTCGTTGAGGTCGGAGGTGGCGAACCGGCCGCCGTCGAGCGGCACCAGCGGTCGCAGCTCCGGCGGGATCACGGGAATCACCTCGAGCACCATCCACTCCGGCCGGTTGCCGGACTCGAGGAAGGTCTCCACCATCTTGAGGCGCTTGACCAGCTTCTTGCGCTTGGCCTCCGAGGTGGTCTCCAGCAACTCGGCTCGCATCTTCTCGCGTTCGGCCGCGAGGTCGAGCCGTTTGAGCATCTCCCGCACCGCCTCGGCGCCGATGCCGACGGTGAAGGCGTCCTCGCCATATTCCTCGCGATAGCGATGCACCTGCTCTTCGGTGAGCAGCTCGTGCAACTTGAGGGGTGTGAGGCCCGGCTCGATCACCACCCAGTTCTCGAAATAGAGGATGCGCTCGAGATCCCGCAGGGTCATGTCGAGCAACACGCCGATACGCGACGGCACCGACTTCAGGAACCAGATGTGGGCGACGGGTGCCGCCAGCTCGATGTGACCCATGCGCTCGCGGCGCACCTTCGACTGGATCACCTCGACGCCGCATTTCTCGCACACGATGCCCTTGTATTTCATCCGCTTGTACTTGCCGCACAAGCACTCGTAGTCCTTGACCGGGCCGAAGATTTTGGCGCAAAAGAGACCATCGCGCTCCGGCTTGAACGTCCGATAGTTGATGGTCTCCGGCTTCTTCACCTCGCCGTAGGACCACGCACGGATCTGCTCCGGGCTGGCGATGCTGATCCGGATCGAGTCGAACTTCTGAGTTCCGGGCGGAGGGCCGAAGATGTGCATCAGCTCGCGCATGGGATCCTGCTCTCCTGCTGGGCGAATGCCGGTGCCGCCACGCGGTGCGGCGGGATCACCGCACCCACGGGCATAGGCGCTCTCATTCGCCGCTGCTGTCCTGCTGGAGCTCGACGTTGAGGGCGAGCGCCTGCAGCTCCTTGACGAGGACGTTGAAGCTCTCGGGTATCCCGGCCTCGAAGGTGTCCTCGCCGCGGACGATGGCCTCGTAGATCTTGGTGCGACCGGAGACGTCGTCGGATTTCACCGTCAACATCTCCTGCAGCGTATACGCGGCACCGTAGGCTTGCAGCGCCCAACACTCCATCTCGCCGAAGCGCTGACCGCCGAATTGCGCCTTGCCGCCGAGCGGCTGCTGGGTGACGAGGCTGTAGGGGCCGACCGAACGAGCGTGGATCTTGTCGTCCACCAGATGGCCGAGCTTGAGCATATAGATGTAGCCGACCGTGACCTTGCGGTCGAAGGGCTCGCCCGTTCGGCCGTCGATCAGCGTGACCTGGCCGCTCGGATCGCAGCCGGCCTTGATCAGCAGATCGACGATGTCCTTTTCCTGCGCGCCGTCGAAGACCGGCGAGGCGACGGGCAGGCCGCGCGACAGATTGTTCGCGAGCTCGAGCAGTTCCGGTTCCTCGTAGCCCGCGATCTCCTTCGCCGCCTCCGGGCCGAGCAGCTCGCCGAGCTTGGCTTCGAGCGCTTTGCGGCCGACCTCTTGGTAGCGCGCGACCAGCTCCCCGATTTGCCGGCCGAGATTGGCGCAGGCCCAGCCCAGGTGGGTCTCGAGGATTTGCCCGACGTTCATTCGCGACGGCACGCCGAGCGGGTTGAGCACGATGTCGACGGGCGTACCGTCTTCGAGGAACGGCATGTCCTCGATGGGCGCGATCTTGCTGATCACGCCCTTGTTGCCGTGCCGGCCGGCCATCTTGTCGCCGGGCTGCAGCTTGCGTTTGACGGCCACGAACACCTTGACGACCTTGAGCACGCCGGGCGGCAGCTCGTCACCGCGCTGCAGTTTCTCGACCTTGCTCTCGAATCGCTCTTCCAGCCGTTTGTAGCCGTCCTCCAGCTGTCGCTTGAGCATGCGGATCTCGTGCATCAGATCCGCATCCTCCACCCCGATCTCCCACCATTGGTGCCGCGGGAGGCTGTCCAGCACCTGCGCCGTCACCACCGAGCCGGCACGCAGGCCTCGCACACCGCTCTTGACTTTCTGGCCGACGAGCAGCTCCCGCAAGCGGCTGTAGACATTGCGCTCGAGGATGGCCTTTTCGTCGTCGCGGTCCTTGGCGAGCCGCGCGATTTCCGCCCGCTCGATGGCGAGGGCCCGCTCGTCCTTTTCCACCCCGCGGCGATTGAACACGCGCACCTCGACCACGGTACCCTGGGCACCCGGGGGGAGACGGAGCGACGTGTCGCGCACGTCCGCCGCCTTCTCGCCGAAGATCGCCCGCAGGAGTTTCTCTTCGGGCGTCATGGGCGTCTCGCCCTTGGGGGTCACCTTGCCGACGAGGATGTCGCCGGCCTTGACCTCGGCGCCGATGTAGACGATGCCCGCTTCGTCGAGATTGCGGAGCGCCTCCTCGCTAACGTTCGGGATGTCGCGGGTGATCGACTCCGGGCCGAGCTTCGTGTCGCGTGCCATCACCTCGAACTCCTCGATATGGATCGAGGTGAAGACATCGTCGCGCACGATGCGCTCCGAGATCAGGATCGAGTCCTCGAAATTGTAGCCGTTCCAAGGCATGAAGGCGCAAAGCACGTTGCGCCCGAGGGCGAGTTCGCCGAGCTCGGTCGACGGGCCATCGGCGATGATGTCGCCGGCGCGCACCACGTCGCCCACTTTGACGAGCGGCCGCTGGTTGATGCAGGTGTTCTGGTTCGACCGCTGGAATTTCTTGAGGCGATAGATGTCGACCACGCTGTCGGCGCTGGCGGAGGCATCGGTCACGCGCACCACGATGCGCGAACCGTCGACCTGATCCACCACCCCCGAACGACGCGCCACCACCGCCGCACCGCTGTCGCGGGCCACCACCGCTTCCATGCCGGTGCCGACGAAGGGCGCCTCGGCACGGATCAGAGGTACCGCCTGACGCTGCATGTTGGAGCCCATGAGGGCGCGATTGGCGTCGTCGTTCTCGAGGAAGGGGATGAGGGCAGCGGCCACCGACACGAGCTGCTTGGGCGAGACATCGATGAAGTCGATCTGCTCCGGCCGGGCGAGCACGAACTCGCCGTTCTGCCGGCAGGCGACGAACTCCTCGAGAAAGCGGCGCTCGCCATCGAGCGGGGCGTTGGCCTGGGCGATGGTGTAGCGGCCCTCTTCCATGGCCGACAGATAGACGACCTCGTCGGTGACCCGGCCATCCACCACCCGCCGGTAGGGGCTCTCGATGAAGCCGTATTTGTTGATCCGCGCATAGGTGGCGAGGCTGTTGATGAGCCCGATGTTGGGCCCTTCCGGGGTCTCGATGGGGCAGATGCGGCCATAGTGGGTGGGGTGCACGTCGCGCACCTCGAACCCCGCCCGCTCCCGGGTGAGCCCGCCCGGACCGAGCGCCGATAGCCGCCGCTTGTGGGTGATCTCCGCAAGCGGGTTGGTCTGGTCCATGAACTGGCTGAGTTGCGAGCTGCCGAAGAACTCGCGCACCGCCGCCGCCACCGGCTTGGCGTTGATCAGATCGTGCGGCATCGCGGCGTCGATCTCGATCGAGCTCATCCGCTCGCGCACCGCCCGCTCCATGCGCAGCAATCCGATGCGGAACTGATTCTCCATGAGCTCGCCCACCGACCGCACCCGCCGGTTGCCGAGATGGTCGATATCGTCGACCTCGCCCCGCCCGTCCTTGATGTCGATGAGCGTGCGCAGAACGGCGACCACGTCCTCCCGTCGCAACACCCGCACGCTGTCGTCGGTCTCGAAGCCGAGTCGCATGTTCATCTTGACTCGGCCGACCGGCGACAGGTCGTAGCGCTCGGGGTCGAAAAAGAGGCTGTTGAACAGCGCCTCCGCCGTTTCCGGGGTTGGCGGCTCGCCCGGTCGCAGTACCCGGTAGATCTCGATCAGAGCCTCTTCGCGGCTCCGGCAGCGATCGAGGGCGAGGGTATTGCGAACGTACGGGCCGACCCGCACA
Organism: bacterium HR40; assembly: GCA_002898275.1. Classification (GTDB taxonomy): domain Bacteria; phylum Pseudomonadota; class Alphaproteobacteria; order Geminicoccales; family Geminicoccaceae; genus HRBIN40. The sequence goes on along the minus strand of BEIQ01000006.1, from coordinate 4,612 downwards.
TGGTCGATGTCGAGAACGGGAATGGCGTCGATGCCCTCGGCCACCAGCTTCTCGATGGTGGCGCCGGTGAGCTCGTCACCCGCCTCCGCCAGTACCAAGCCGGTCTGCTCGTCGATGAGATCGCGCGCCACATAGCGCCCCACGAGATCCTCGGAGCTGACATAGATCTCCGTGAGCCCCTGGTTCTCGAGCCGGCGCAGGAGGCGCGGCGTGAGCTTGGTGCCAGCCTCGACCAGGACATCGCCGGTTGCCGCGTTCACGAGATCGGAAGTGAGTTTGACCCCCTGCAGGCGCTCGGGGCGGAACGCGGTCTTCCACCCTTGGCCGCACCGCTTGTAGACGAGCTCCTCGTAGAAGGTGTGGAGGATCTCCTCGGGATCGAGCCCGAGGGCCATCAGGAAGGTGGTAGCCGGAATCTTGCGGCGGCGATCGATCCGGGCGTGGATCAAGTCCTTGGCGTCGAACTCGAAGTCGAGCCACGAACCGCGGTAGGGGATGACCCGCGCCGAATAGAGGAGCTTGCCCGAGCTGTGGGTTTTGCCCTTGTCGTGGTCGAAGAACACCCCCGGACTGCGGTGCATCTGCGAGACGATGACCCGCTCGGTACCATTGACGATGAAGGTACCGTTGTCGGTCATCAGCGGCAGGTCGCCCATATAGACGTCCTGCTCTTTGATGTCCCGCACGCTCCTGGCCCCGGTCTCCTCGTCGATGTCCCACACGATGAGCCGCAACGTGACCCTGAGCGGTGCAGCGTAGGTGAGACCGCGCTGCTGGCACTCCTCGACGTCGTACTTCGGCTCCTCGAGCTCGTACTTGACGAAATCGAGGGCCGCCCGTTCGTTGAAGTCCTTGATGGGGAAGACCGATTTGAAGACTTCCTGGAGCCCGGTGCGCTGCCGCTCGTGATGCGGCACGTTGCGCTGCAGGAAGGCCTCGTACGACTGTCGCTGCACCTCGATCAGGTTCGGCATGGTGGCCACTTCGGGAATCCGCCCGAAGGACCTGCGGATCAGCTTGCGGGCCGTCACCTGTGCCATCGCTCGTCTGCTCTCCGGACCGGGCGCGGGACCGGGTCTGCCGCGCGTCGGCCTCAGGCAATGCCGACAGGGCGCACCGGGCCTTCGCACGAAAGCCCGGTCGCCTGCTGTCGTCCGCACGTACCGCCGTCCCGCCCGCCCGGCCGCGGGCAGTCGGCCGTCGAAACGCTGGCGCTCCGCAGCCGGAGACGCCGTCCGTTGCGGGGATAGCGCCGGATGTTACCGGATCTCCACGGTGGCGCCGGCCGCCTCCAATTGGGCCTTGATCTTCTGGGCCTCCTCCTTGGAGACGCCTTCCTTGACCGGCTTCGGCGCGCCCTCCACCAGATCCTTGGCCTCCTTCAGGCCGAGCCCGGTGATCGCGCGCACTTCCTTGATGACGTTGATCTTCTTGTCACCGGCCGAGGCCAGGATGACGTCGAACTCCGTCTTCTCCTCGACCGGCTCGGCCGCCGCCGCAGCCGGAGCGCCGACCGCCGCCACCGCCACCGGCGCCGCCGCCGTCACACCCCAACGCTCCTCGAGCATCTTCGACAGCTGCGCGGCCTCGAGCACGGTCAGCCGCGAAAGCTCCTCGACGATCTGCTCCAAATTGGCCATCTCACCCCTCTCCATTCGTGGACCAGCACCCTTGCCGCCGCGCTCGTGGCGACCGGCTTCACTCCTGTCCGCCTTGCTGTTCGGCGCGCGCCGCGAGCACCCGCGCGATCTTTCCACCCGGCGCCCGCAGGACGCCGACGAGGCGGGAGGCCGGCGTCTGCAACAGCGCGATCAGCTTGCCGCGCAGCTCGTCGAGCGAAGGCAGGGCGGCGAGCTGCCGCACCGCCTCGGCGTCGAGCAGTGTGCCCGCGAGACCGCCACCGCGGATCGCGAGCTTGTCGTTTTTCTTCGCGAATTCCACCACCACCCGTGGCGCCGCCACCGGATCGTCGGCCCAAGCGATGGCCGTCGGCCCGGTGAACAGATCGGCGAGCCGCTCGTAGGGCGTGCCCGGCAATGCCCGCTTGACGAGACGGTTCTTCACCACCTTGAAACGGCCGCCAGCCTCGCGCAGGCGCCGCCGCAGCTCCGATAGCTCGGCGACATCGAGCCCCTTGTAGTGGGTCACCACGACCACGGCCGTGCTGCCGAGCACGGCGTGCAGGTCCTCGACGACCTTAGACTTCTGTGCGCGTAGCACGAACGCTCTCCTGACTGCCGGTGCTCCATCCGGCCGATGTCCGGGTCGCCTGCCGCAGATCCCCGCTCCTCGCGCGGGAGTCTTCACCCCCGCCCACGCGCAAACGCGCAACCGGACGCTCTCGCCGGTGCGTCAGCTCGCGCGTGCCTGCGGAAACCTCGAACATAGGACACCTCGGCGACACCGCAAGGGCCAGCTGGAGCTTTTTCGACCCCTGGCTACTGGACGAGGCTCGGGATCTGCACCTCGATCCCCGGCCCCATGGTCGGCGACACATGCGCTCGTTTGAGATAGGTGCCCTTGGCGCCGCTCGGTTTCGCCTTGTTGAGGGCATCGATCAGCGCCTTGGCGTTCTCGACGAGCTGTCGCGTCTCGAAGCTCGCCTTGCCGATGCCGGCATGGACGATCCCCGCCTTCTCGACCCGGAACTGCACCTGACCGCCCTTGGCGGCGCGGACCGCCTCGGCGACCTGGGTGGTGACCGTGCCGAGCTTGGGGTTCGGCATCAGCCCGCGCGGACCGAGGATGCGTCCCAGCCGGCCGACGATCGGCATCATGTCGGGAGTGGCGATGCAGCGGTCGAAGTCGATCTCGCCGGCCTGGATGCGCTCGGCGAGATCCTCGGCCCCGACGATGTCGGCTCCAGCGGCCCTGGCCTCCTCCGCCTTCTCGCCGCGGGCGAACACCGCCACCCTCAGGGTCTTGCCGGTGCCGTGAGGCAGGGTGACCACCCCGCGCACCATCTGGTCGGCATGGCGCGGGTCGACACCGAGATTGACGGCGAGCTCGATGGTCTCGTCGAACTTGGCGGTCGCCACCTTCTTGACCAGCTCCATGGCCTCCTCGACCGGATAGGCGCGAGTCCGGTCGATGAGCGCGAGCGCCGCGCGCAGCCGCTTGCCCTTCTTCGCCATCGGCCTACTCCACCACCTCGAGACCCATGGACCGCGCCGTGCCGACGATGCTCCGCGTCGCCGCGTCGAGATCCTCGACGTTCATGTCCTTGAGCTTGAGCTGCGCGATGTCGCGGCACTGGGCCAGGGTCACCCGCCCGGCCTTGGCCTTGCCTGGGGTCTGCGATCCCTTCTCGATGCCAGCCGCCCGCCGCAGCAACCACGTCGCCGGCGGCGTCTTGGTCACGAAGGTGAACGTCCGATCCGAATAGGCGGTGATCACCACCGGGATCGGCATGCCCGGCTCGAGCCCTTGCGTCTCGGCGTTGAACTTCTTGCAGAACTCCATGATGTTGAGGCCGCGCTGACCGAGCGCCGGCCCGATGGGCGGCGACGGCGTCGCCTTGCCGGCCGGCACCTGCAGCCGGATCTGTCCGATGACCTTCTTCGCCATGCTCTCTCCTCCTGCGGTCCATGCGCGTTCCGCACGGAACGCTCCCGCTCGACGACGCGCTCAGACCCGCTCGACCTGCGAATATTCGAGCTCGACCGGGGTGGCGCGACCGAAGATCGACACCGAAAGCTTGAGCCGACCCTTCGCCTCGTCCACCTCCTCGACCACACCTTCGAAGGTGGCGAAGGGACCGTCAGTGACCCGAACCCGGTCACCCGGCACGAACGCGATCGCCCGGCGCGGCTGCTCCACCCGCTGCTGCATTTGCCGCCGCACCCGCTCGGCTTCCGCCTCGGGCACCGGCGCCGGCTTGCCGCCGGGACCGAGAAAACCCGTGACCTTGGGGATGTTCTTGACGAGCGACCAGGTCTCGTCGTTGAGCACCATCTTCACGAGCACATAGCCCGGGAAGAACTTCCGTTCGCTCGTCTGCCGCCGGCCGCGACGCAGCTCGACCACTTCCTCGGTCGGTACCAGCACCTCTTCGACGAGAGACGCCAAGCCCTTCTGCGCCGCCTGCTCGCGGATCTGCTCGGCGACCTTCTTCTCGAAGCCCGAATAGACGTGGACGATATACCAGCGGGCCTCCGCCATCAGCTGCCGATCCCCAGCACGAGGCGCACCCCGAAGGCGATGACCTGGTCGACGACGAAGAAAAAGATCGCCATCAATCCCGACATCACGAGCACGCTCGCGGTCGTGTAGATCAGCTCCCGGCGCGAAGGCCAAGTGACCTTCGCCAGTTCCTGTCTGACCTCGCGCACAAAGGCCGCGGGAGAGGTCTTGGCCATCGCTGTCCCCGGAGTGTGAAGCCGCTCACGCGGCCGCAAACAGAATGGCAGGAGTGGAGGGACTCGAACCCCCAACCCCCGGTTTTGGAGACCGGTGCTCTGCCAATTGAGCTACACTCCTGCAGCCACTCGTCGCGACGGTCGGAGCCACGCGGCCACCCGACGCGGCACGAGCGACCGGCCCGACAGGCCTCGACCCGCCGGACCGGCGCATTCCTTACGCGCTCCCGTGTCGCCGCGCAAGCCCGGACCGC
>BEIQ01000005.1 GCA_002898275.1 bacterium HR40 | reverse complement strand
TCAATCTGGCATCGGTCGATGGCTTCCAAACCGATCCGGTCGGGGAAAGCCTGCGCAGCCCCCACAACAGCCATCTGACGATCCTCGCCCGATCGGGTGTGCCGGGGTTGCTGCTGTGGGCGATGTTCAATGTGACGTTGCTGGCAAGCCTGTGGAGGGGGCGCCGGTTCTGGCAGCGTCGCGACCCCCTGCAAGCCGGGATCCGCGGATGGTTATTCGTGTGGTTGGTGGCTGCCCTGGTCAACACCTCTTTCGATCCGTTCTTGGAGGGTCCCATGGGGGGGATATGGTTTTGGTCCGTCGCCGGTCTGGCTCTCGGACTGGTAGCGAGAGACGCGAGGCATCGAAAATCCCACCGTTACTTTCCGGTGCGGCCGCGCGCGATCGGAGCGCATCGGTAACGAGGAGAATCGCCCCATGTCGCCATCGCTTCGTGGTCGCGTTCCCGCGATCCTTCACTTCGTGATCGTTCGCGATGCTGGACCGAATCCTCTCGAGGAGCGGTGCATCGCTCGAGCGAAAACGCTGCATCCCGATTGGGACGTGCGAGTTTGGACGCAGGATAGTCCGCCGTTCGCTAGCCGGATCGATCGTCTCGTAGCGCGCGCCCCGAAGGGTGCGGAGAAATCCGACCTGATCCGCCTCGTCGTCCTCTACGAACTGGGTGGCATCTATCTCGATGGCGACATCTATTTGCACAAGCGACTCGACCCGTTGCTGGAGATCGACCGATTTGCCATCGCATCGGAGGACGGATTCGCACCATCCAATGGTTTTCTCGTGGCTCCTCCGCGATCGCCGGTGATCGATCGCGTCTTCGACGAACTCCTCGCGCGGGAACCGGATTGGGCCGACATGGCGCATCGCACAACGGGTCCGGGATTGTTCGACCGCGTTCTGCGCCAGCTCGACGCGGAGGACTATCTCCTCTTGCCGCGAGAATTCGTCTACCCCTATGTGCTTGCTCATCGAAAGCGCGATCGTCACCCGCGCCCATGTTCTTTTGGCGAGCATCTTTGTCAACAAAGCTGGGTAAAGCGTGTCCTGTGGCGAAAAAAGGGGTATCGCAGCATAGTTGGAACATTTGTCTACAGGTTATTGTTTCGATATCGATGGTACGTTCGGCCTATATTGTCAGCGATTTCTTGTGCGTCGAAGGTCAAGGTGAGAAGGAAATTGTCAGAAATCATGCCAAATATTGGCTATGCGCACGAAACCGCTACGGTGTATGCAATCACTGGAGACGTACTTGTATTGCCTGGAGATGATAACAATCAGCTCCACGAACTCTATCGAAGTGGTACGCGCGAACCGCGTACAGTTAACTTTCTCTTTAGGCACTTGAGGCCTGGAGATTTTTTTCTCGACATAGGCGCAAATGTGGGGTTGTTCAGCATTCTCGCAGCGCGCCTTTGCGGGCGTTATGGGCGAGTCTTCAGCGTTGAGCCCAATCCCCGCGCTCTCGCTTATCTGCGCAGGGGAATTGGCGCAAATGATATCGGCGGTCGCGTCATCGTCATTCCGAAGGCCTTGAGCTCGCGTGCCGGCAGCGACGTGCTCGTGGTCCCGGAGTATGCATCAGGATGTGCTCGCATCGCATCGGGCGCAGAGCACGCGCCCGCAGCGCGCTACGATCGGGGCGAATATGGAGAGCATTATACTGTGAATGTCGCGACAGATACGTTGGATGCATGCATACCGAGGTATCTGTTCTTCCGCGCGGTCAAGATTGACGTCGAGGGGCACGAGGAGGACGTTCTTGCCGGAGCCAGGGAGTTTTTGCGAGAGCGCCGAACGGATTTCATCGTCATCGAAATCGGCACAGAGCGGGCAAGCCTGATCGATGCCCTGGAGCAGGTAGCGGCATACGGTTACGAGCCGTGTGTCATCGACCTGTTCGGCGGGCTGCAGCCCTGCCGCACGGTGGAAGAGGCGATCCGCAAGCATCGCGGCCCCAACATCGTGATGCGGCGGCGCGACACTCCTATGGCCGCGCGTCAGGCGACATGACAGTCTCGATCCTCCAAATCCACACCCGTTACACCCAGGCAGGGGGCGAGGATCGGGTGGTGGCGGAGGAACACGCTCTGCTGCGACGGCGCGGCCATGCGGTGCGGTCGTGCACCTTCGACAACCGCGAACTCGAACCCTTGCCGCCGCTGCGGCAGGTCGCTCGCGCCCTGTGGAACCGCCGAGCGGCCGAGGCGGTGCGACGGGCGATCGAGGAATGCCGTCCGGACGTCGTGCACATCCACAATACCTTCCTGGCCGCCTCGCCAGCGGCCGTGCATGCCGCGGCCCGGAGACGGCCGGTCGTCGTCACCCTCCACAACTATCGTCTGGCCTGCGCGAACGGCCTGTTCTGGCGACAGGGGAAAACGTGCGAGGCCTGCTGCGGCCGGCTGCCGTGGCGCGCGGCCCTCTACGGCTGTTGGCAGGACAGTCGGCCGCGCAGCGCGGCAGCCGCCGCCGTGCTCGCCCTCCAGCAGGCCCTCGGCACCTGGCGGCAGGTGGACGCCTTCATCGCCCTCACCCCGTTCGTCCGCGACAAGGCCGTCGCCATGGGCCTGCCGGAGGACCGCATCCACATCAAGCCGAACGTCCTCGTGACCGATCCCGGACCGGGCGAGGGGCGCGGCGGTTTTGCCCTGTTCGTCGGCCGGCTGTCGCCGGAAAAGGGCCTGGGCATCCTGTTCGCCGCCTGGCAGCGGCTCGGCCGCCGGCTGCCGCTCGTCGTGGTCGGCGATGGACCGCTTGCCGAGCAGGCAGCGCAGGCGGCAGAAAGGGTACCGGGTGTCGAGTGGCGCGGTCCCCGTCCCGCCGACGAGGTGCTGCGCCTCATGCAACAGGCCGCTTTCCTGGTCTTCCCGTCCCTGTCGTATGAGGCCTTCCCGCGCGTGATCCTCGAGGCCTTCGCCTGTGGTCTTCCCGTCCTGTGCAGCCGCCTCGGCAGCCCCGCTTCGCTCGTCGCGCACGGCCGCACCGGGCTCCACTTCCAGCCCGGCGATGCTGCCGATCTGGTGCGGCAGGTGGAGGAGCTCCTCGCGTCGCCGCCGCGGCTTGCCGCCATGCGCCATGCCGCCCGCCGGGAATTCGAGGAGAAGTATACGGTGGAAAAGAACTACGCCATGTTGATGGCGATCTACGAGCAGGCCGTGCGGCGCGCGAGGGAGCGCTTGGGCGCTCGCCCGGGGACGGGGACATCCTGACCATGGGCGGCGTGGCTGCGCTCTGCGACCGCCTCGCCTTCGCCCTGTTCCTGGCGCTGCTCGTGTGGGCGCCCGTGCCTTACGCGAGCAACCGGCCCTGGGCGTGGGCGCCGCTCGCCGCGCTCCTCGGCCTCGCGTTGCTGCTCGAGGCGCTCGCTCTCCTGCTCGCCCGCGAACGCTTGCGGTTGCCGCCTACCGTCGCCCTCGCCGGCCTCGCCTTCGCTCTGGCCATCGGCTGGGGCTGGTTGCAGGGCACTCCCGGTCTCTTGCCGCAGGAGTGGGCCCATCCGCTCTGGGCCGAAGTGGCGACGACAGGTCTCCCCGTCGAGCCGGTGGTCGGGCTCAGCGGGGAGAATGCCCACGACAATGCGATGCGCCTGCTTGCCTATGCGGCGGCCTTCGCCCTGGCCTTTCTCTTCGCCCGCCATCGCCGCCGCGCCCGCACCATCTTCGCCACCATCCTCGGCGTCGTCGGCCTCGAGGCCGCCTACGGGCTCCTCAACCACTTCGCCGGCTGGGACACGGTGCTCTGGGAACCCGGACCCAAGGCCTATGCCGGCTTCGTCACCGGCACCTTCGTCAACCGCAACAATTTCGCCACCTATCTCAACCTCGGCCTGCTCGTCGGGCTGGCGCTGCTGCTCGAGGAGCTGTTGCGCGCGACGAGCGGGGAGGAGCTGCGGCGGCTCGTCATCGCCCTCTTCGAGCGCATCCTCGGCCGCCGCGGACTCCTGCTCGTGCTGTTGCTCGCGATCGCCACCGCCACCCTGCTCACCGGCTCGCGCGGCGGTTTTCTCTCCCTCGCCGTCGCCTTCCTGCTGTTCCTGCTGCTCGGCTTTCTCGTCACCCGTCCGCGGCGGTCGCGGGCGCTCGCTGCCATCCTCGCCACCCTGCTCCTGGTCTCGGGTCTCCTCGCCGTCAGTGGCGGGGTGGTATGGGAGCGGCTTCTCGCCACCGATGAGACGGGGGGGTCCCGCACCCTCGTCTATGCCCTCGCCCTCGACATGATGGCCGAACGACCGTGGCTCGGCCATGGCCTCGGCAGCTTCGAGCAGGCCTTCTTCCTCCATCGCGACGAGCGTTTCGGGGTCGTCTTCGACAAGGCCCACAACACCTATCTCGAGCATGCCGTCGAGCTGGGCCTGCCGGCGACGGTCCTGCTCTATCTCGGCCCCCTGTTGCTCTTCGGCCGCGTCTGCAGGGGTGTCTTCCGCAGGCGGCGGGACCAGATCTTCCCCCTCGTCGCCACCACCGCGACGGTGCTGGTGGGGCTCCATGCCCTTGTCGACTTCTCGCTGCAGATGCCGGCGGTGGCCGTCACCTATGCCGCCATTCTCGGGGTCGGGGTCGCCCAGGCCGAGGGCCAAAGGAGCCGTCGGTCATCGAGCGGCCGTGCCGCTTGGCCGTCGGGGGAAGAGGAGGCCGCAGCGATCGGCTGAGCCGCTACCTCGGGCATCGGCGAAGGGGGGCGGATCGGAGACTGGTGCCCAGGGACGGAATCGAACCGCCGACACAGGGATTTTCAGTCCCTTGCTCTACCGACTGAGCTACCTGGGCTTCGGCGCCTGCCGGTATAGGTGGCCCAGGCGCCTCCGGCAAGCCTCGACGGCACTCCGAGGGGGCGGACGGTGGGCGGAAAAAACTGCCGCACCCTCTCTTGATGGAACGGCGATCCTCCCTTTATCCAGAATGGCTCGCGGGAATTCCAAACGCCGCGGCGCGGGCCGGAACCACCTTTCGAGGGGGAGAACAGTCATGGACTTCCGTCTGCCGAGCCTGTTCGGTCGTCGCGACGTCGCCGCCGGCGAGGATCCGTTCACCGCGATCCGTCGCGAGATGGACCGCCTGTTCGACGAGATGACGAAGAGCTTCGGCCTGCCGCGCACGATCACCGGTGAACCGGTGCTGGCACCGCGGGTCGATGTCAAGGAGACCGAGGACGCCATCGTCGTCCAGGCGGAGCTACCGGGTGTCGAGGAGAAGGACGTCGAGATCGAATATGCCGACGGCGTGCTCACCATCCGCGGCGAGAAGAAGCTCGAGCGCGAGGAAGAGGAAAAGGACAAGGGCTATTACCTGATGGAGCGCCGCTATGGCGCCTTCCTGAGGCGTCTCGCCATGCCGGTCGAGGTCGACGAGAACCGGATCGAGGCGAGCTTCGACAAGGGCGTTCTGACGATCACCTTGCCGAAGAAGCCCGAGACCCAACCCAAGCGGATCCAGATCCGCACCGGCAGCTGAGAAAGAGCGCGCGAGCACGAGGGGACATCCGCCACCGCGGCCGATGTCCCCTCCTCCGATCATACCCTTTTGTCCCTGCCGGTCCACGCCGACGGAGGGAGCGGAAGGAGGGCTTGCCGGCTGGCGCGTGCCGTGGACAATAACGGCCCCCATCCGGATCGGATCATGCTCTTCCATTCTCCCGAATTCCTTCTCGTCTTCTTGCCGGTGACCCTTGCCGGCACCTTCGTCTCGGGCCGCCTGTTCGGGGCGCGGGCGGTGCTCGCCTGGCTCACTTGGGCCTCGCTCGCTTTCTATGCCTGGTGGAAGCCGCCTTTTCTTCTTTTGCTTCTGGGTTCTATCGGCGTCAACTACGTCCTGGGCTGGTGGGTGTTCGCGCGGCCGAATCGCTGGCTGCTTGCCTTCGGTATCGGCGCCAATCTCGCCGTTCTCGGCTATTTCAAATATGCCGGCTTTCTCGTCGACACGGTCAACGGTCTCACCGGCAGCGGCTGGTCGATGGAGCGGATCTTCCTGCCGCTTGGCATCTCCTTCTTCACCTTCCAGCAGATCGCTTGGCTCGTCGACATCCACGTCGGACGCGCCCGTCCCGGTCCTCTCCTCGACTACGCCCTGTTCGTGGCCTTCTTCCCGCAGCTCATCGCCGGGCCCATCGTCCACCATCGCGAGATGATGCCGCAGTTCGCGCGCCGGAACTTGCGCTTCGACCCCGACGATGTGGCCCTGGGTCTCGGGTTCTTCACCATCGGCCTGTTCAAGAAGGTGGTGGTGGCTGATGGCATGGCCGGCTATGCGACACCGGTGTTCGAGGCAGCTCTCGCCGGTCGCGATCCTTCCTTCTTCGAGGCCTGGGGTGGGGCGCTCGCCTACAGCTTTCAGCTCTATTTCGATTTCTCCGGCTATTCCGATATGGCGATCGGCCTCGCGCTGCTCTTCGGCATCCGGTTGCCGGTCAATTTCGCGAGCCCCTACAAGGCCGTGAACATCGTCGACTTCTGGCGCCGCTGGCACATGACCCTGTCGCGCTTCCTGCGCGACTATCTCTACATCCCGCTCGGTGGCAGCCGTCACGGCGGCGCGCGTCGCTATGCCAATCTGCTCCTCACCATGTTGCTCGGCGGCCTCTGGCATGGGGCGGCCTGGACCTTCGTCGCCTGGGGTGCCCTGCACGGCCTCTATCTCGTCCTCGCCCACGGCTTTCGCTCACTCCGTCGCGCCTTCGGGCAGGATCCGGAGCATTCGACCCCTCTCGGCCGTAGCCTCGCTCGTCTCTGCACGTTCCTCGCGGTGGTAATGGGCTGGGTGCTGTTCCGGGCGGAGAGCTTCGATGCCGCTTATCGCATCTACCTCGGCATGGCGGGGTGGAACGGCGTGGTCCTGCCGGAGGGCTATCGCGCTCTTCTCGGACCATTGGGCGATGTGCTCGCCGGTCTCGGCTGGACCTTCGCCTATGTGCCGGGTTTCCTCTTCGACGGTTGGCGCGAGGCGATGTGGCTCGGTGCGGTAGGGGTCATCGCCTTCTTCGCCCCCAACACCCAGGAATGGTTCGGCTACCTTGGTCCACAAGGAGAGGGGCTGTCGCCCGCCCGACCCCGTGCGAGGGAGATCCTGCCCGATTGGATCCTCAGCTTCCGGCCGGGCCCTCTGCAGGGCACGCTGTTCGGTCTAGTGTTCGGGCTGTTGCTGCTGACGCTGCTCGCGGCGACCCCGCGGGAATTCCTCTATTTCCAGTTCTAGATGCGGTCGTGGGCGGAGGTGGTGGTCCTTGTCAGCGAGCCGATTTCTCCAGAGTTTCGCCGCCACCGTCCTCGCCTTGGTGCTGCTGTGGACGGGGGTGCTCGCCATCCTCCACCATCTCGGCCGGCTGCGGCCTCCACCCTTCACCAATCGCTGGGAGTTCGACGAGAAACTCGCCCTGCTGCGGGCTCGACCGCCGGCGCACATCGATGTGCTCGCCGTCGGTTCTTCGACCACCTTCTGGGGCCTCGACGGCGGTCTTCTCGAGCGCGAGCTCGACGTCAAGATGTTCAACGGAGCCGCCCTCGGCCTCAAGATGCACCAGACGGCTTGGCTCGTGGACTTTTTCCGCGAGCTCCATCCCGAAATCGCTACCGTCCTCGTCGTCTCCACCCTCATCGACTTCGAGGCCTGTCGGCCGCATGAGGCGCAGCTCTTCGACGTCGCCGACGTGCGCGCCTGGCTCCAGGGCCGCTGGCCCGAGTTCGTGTGGTACTTTCGCTACTTCGATCCCGTCGGAGTGTTGCGGGCAGCGCGCGACCTGCCCGAGCGTCGGGCTCTCGGTTGGGACCGGCTCGCGAGCATGCGGTTGGATCCCTGGGGTGGCCAGCTCCTCGACGTCCCTCGCTCCGAGGTCCCAGAAGGGATCGTGCGCGGCGTGCTCGGCGGTTTCGATGCCCGCTGTTACGAGGCTCTCGAAAGGCTCGCTGCCTCCCTCGCTGCGGCACGAGTGCGGCTGCTTTTCGTGCTGGCACCGATGCGGCCCGGCTATCTCGCCGAACGGGATCCCGAGGGTCACCACCTCGCCGCCCATCGTCTGCGTCTGCGCAGCCTGCTCGCGGCTCATCGGGCAGAGTTCCTCGACGCCCATGCGCAGCTGGCCCTGCCCGAGGAAGCCTTCTTTGACGCCTATCATCTGCGTGCCCCCTACGCTCGTCGGCAGACCCAGTTGATCGCTGCCGCCCTGCGGAGCCGCTCCCCCGACTCCGAACGGTTGGCCGGAGCCGCGGAGACCCAGCCATCCGAACCGGTGCCGGCACCGGGAGGCTAGGTCGCGCCCGCGGACTCACCCAAGTCGGCTCGGGATCGGCAGCCGCGGGAATGCGAGGCTGGCCAGAGCAGCGAGGACCGCCGAGGCGGAAAAAGCCGCAGGAGCGCCGCCGACATCCCACAAGAAGCCGGCGATCAGGCTCGCCATGAGGAGGGCGACGCCGGTTGCGAGATGCCAGAGGCCAAAGGCAGTGCCCCGCAAATCCTCGGGAGCCGCATCCGCCACCACCGCCGCGAGCAAGCCTTGGCTTGCCGCGAGATGCAGACCGAACAGGGCGATGCCGAGGAACGCCGCAACGGGAGTGGCGGCCATCGCCAGCAGGAGATCGGCGAGCACCAGCAACAGGAAGGCCGAGGCGAGCAGGCGGCGACGATCGTGGCGATCGGCAAGGATGCCGAAGGGAAAGGCGGCGGCGGTGTAGACCAGGTTCATGGCCACCAGTCCGAGCGGCACCGAAGCCGCCGCCAGCCCGAGATCGGCGAGCCGCAGCAGGAGGAAAGCCTCGCCGAAGCGGGCGAGGGTGCCGAGGCTCCCTACCCCCAAGACCATCCAGAAGGCCGCGGGCAGGCGAGCGAGATCGGTTCGCTGCAACGGCAAGCGGAATCCCCCCACCGGGGACCGCGGTCGCGGTCGTTCCTCCACTCCGAAGGCCAGCACCGCGACGGCCACCACCGCGGGCAGGACGGCGAACCAGAGGACCGCCCGGATGTCCTCGGCGAAGAGGCCGAGCAGGGCAAAGGCGGCGAGCGGTCCGGCGACCGCCCCCACCGTATCGAGGGCCTGGCGGAGCCCGAAGGCACGGCCGCGGAGGCCGACCGGCGTGACGTCGGCAATGAGTGCATCCCGTGGTGCGCCGCGGATTCCCTTGCCGACGCGGTCGAGGAAGCGGGCGAGCAACACGGTGCCGACGGAATCCGCGAGCGGGAACAGTGGTTTGGTGGCAGCGGCCAGGCCGTAGCCCAGGAGCACGAGGGGCTTGCGGCGGGCAAAGGCATCGGAGAGCGCGCCCGAGGCCAGTTTGCCGAAGGACGCCGTGGCCTCGGCTATACCCTCGACCAGTCCGAGCTCGAGCGCCCCCACGCCGAGCACCGAAACCAGGAAGAGGGGCAGGAGAGCATGGATCAGTTCGCTCGAACTGTCCATGAACAGGCTCACGAGCCCCAGCATCCACACGCTCCGCGGTAGGCGGGCCCGATCTCGTTTCGGCTGCATGATGGCTCCTTGGTCGGTCCTCGCAACCGACCCTTGGGGTCCGGTGGCGAGAGATGTAGAAGCGGATGCGGACATCGCGCGGAAGGGACAGCATGTCACCGATCCGCCCGTGGTCATGTGCCAGCCTGTCGCTGTTGCCCTTCGCCCTTCTGCTCGCTCCCTCCTCAGCCGAGGAAGCGGCATCCGGGGTGCCGCCGGTCGAGCGATTCCACGCCCTGGTCGAGCGACCGCTCTTTCGCCCCGACCGGAAGCCGCCGACACCCCCAGCTGCGCTCCCCGACGGGGGAAAGCCGGATGCGACGAGCGCCTCCCATCTTGGAGAGGGACCGTTGCTCCGCCTCGTCGGGACCCTGATCGACCGAGAGGGAGCGGTTGCGCTCGTCCAACGGGAAGGCGAGCCGCAGCTCGTGCGTCTCGCGGTCGGAGATCGGCTCGGCGCTTGGCAGGTGATCGCGATTGCCGCCGACCGGCTCGTGCTCTCCGACGGCCAGCAGGAGCGAGAGTGGCGCCTGCTCCAATGATCGCAGCGGAGGACTGGCGTGAGGATCGACAGTCTGCGGCCGCAGCCGCGCTCTTGGGACTGCAGGGCTGGGGAGCGTGGCTTCACCCTGCTCGAACTGCTCGTGGTGCTCGTGGTCCTCGCCCTGCTCGCCGGCCTCGTCGCCCCGCGGGTTCTCGACTATCTGGCGGGAGCCAAGCGCGATGCTGCCAAGCTGCAGATCGACCGGCTCGCGACCGTGCTCGAGTACTACCGTCTCGACACCGGCAGCTATCCCTCGACCGAGCAGGGTCTGGAGGCCCTGTTGCGGCCACCCGCTGGGGTCGCGGGTTGGAAGGGGCCCTATCTCGACAATGGCGCTCTGCCCGAGGACCCTTGGGGACGTCGTTATGTCTATCGCGCTCCAGCCGGCGAGGCCCCGTTCGAGATCCTCTCCCTCGGTGCGGACGGCAAGCCCGGCGGGGAGGGCGAGGATGCCGATATCTCGAGTCGCTCCCGCTAATCGCAGCGAGGCGGGCTTCACCCTCGTCGAGCTGCTCGTCGTCCTGGTGCTGCTCGCCACGATCGCCGTCTTCGTGCTGCCGCGGTTCGAGATCCTGATCCCCGCACCGCAGGCCGCGAGACGACAGGAACTCGCGCGAGAGCTCGAGCTGCTGCGTTTGCGGGCGATCTTCGAGAATCGGCCCATTGCCGTCGACCCGATGGCGCTCGTCGGCGAAGGCGAGGGGATGCACTGGTCGCCCGCCGCCGGGAACGAGTCGCTCCTGCTGTTCGCTCCCGACGGTCGCAGCAGTGGCGGAAGCCTGCTCTTTGCCGATGGTGGCCGCATCCTCGTCGATCCCCAAAGGGGGCTTCGGATCGATGAGTGAAGGCCGGGGCGAAGCGGGATTCGGCCTCCTCGAGGCTCTCCTCGCCCTGCTGCTGTTGGCCACGTTCGCCCTCGTGTTGCTCGAGCTCTTGGCCGATGGGGCGCGCGGGCTCGCAGCCAGCGACCGCCGACTCGTCGAGTCGCGTCTTGCCACTCTCGCCCTCGATCTCGCGCGTCTGGATCTCGATCCTGCAGTGGAGCTCGCACCCTGGCTGCCCGAGGGGATGGAAGTGCGGCTCGAGCGCCGACCTCATGGGACGGCGAGCGGCCGGCCGTCGCGGCTCGAAGAGCTCGTGGTGGTGATCGCCGACGCAGGAGGCGAGCGCCTGCGGCTTGCCAGTCTCGCGGCAGCCCGCTGATGCGGCACGAGGCCGGCTTCACCTTGATGGAAATGCTCCTCGCCCTCTTCCTGCTCGGGCTCGTCGCCGTCTTTGCCCGCAACCTGTTGTCGGATACTGCCGAGCTCGCCGAGCGGCAGCGCACCCGGCTTCTGGCCATGGAACAGGAACTGCGTCTCGAGCGTCTGTTCCGTGATCGTCTCGCACGGGCCCTGCCGCTCCGTGCCGCGGCCGGAGGCGTGGTCCGGCCGCTGTTCGAAGGAGACGCGGTGCAGCTGCGCTTCCTCGCGATCGACGAGCCGGAGCTCGGCGCCGGCATGCCGAAGGCCGTCGCCCTCCTCCTCGAGGAGGAGGGGGGAATCACCCGCGTGCAGTTGCGCGAGGTGGCGGTAACCCAGCTCGCCCAGGCCTTCACCGGGCTTGCCGCGGCGCCGGCGGTCACGCTGGCCGAGCTGCCTGGACGTTGGAGCTTCGCC
Organism: bacterium HR40; assembly: GCA_002898275.1. GTDB lineage: Bacteria > Pseudomonadota > Alphaproteobacteria > Geminicoccales > Geminicoccaceae > HRBIN40. The sequence goes on along the minus strand of BEIQ01000005.1, from coordinate 176,940 downwards.
TATCTGCGAGAAGGAGACGGCGGCAGCCAGCGCTGGCGGGAGGAGAGTCGGGGCGAAGTGCCGCTGGCCGTGCGGCTTGCCGGCGAGACCGGCGGGCCGCTGCCCTTTTTGGCCCGACTGCTCTACCGCTCTGCCTGCAGCGGCGACCGGCCGCTGCCGCCCTGCCAGCCGGGGACGGTGCCGTGAACCGCATGCGCTCCGATCGCCAACGGGGCATGGTGCTCCTGTTCGTGCTCTGGCTCGTGGTCGCCCTCGCTGCGCTTGCCCTGCCGTTCGTGCGGACGAGCGGCGAGACCGCCCGGCTGCAGCGAGCGGCGATCGAGACCCTCCACCTCGATGCCGCCGCGGAAGCGGCGCTCTGGCTTGCCGCCGAGGCGCTGCTCGTCGGTCGATTGCGACCGGGGGGGGAGCTTGTCGAGGAGTTCGCGGGCACGACGATCCATCTCGCTGTCTCGGGCGAGAGCGGGCGCGTCGACCTGTCAGCGGCGACGGCCGAAGTCCTCGACCTCTGGCTCGAGGCGCACGGCATCGAGGGCAGCGAGCGCGCAGCCCTCCGCGATCGAATCCTGGATTGGCGCGACGGCGACAGCCTGCGTCGAGTTGCCGGCGCCGAGGCCGACGACTATCGCCGACTCCATCGTCCGGGTCCGGCCGACCGCGGTTTCCTCCACCCCTTTGAACTCGCCGCGATCCCCGGCTTTGCCCGACCGCAGCTCTCCGCCATGCTCGCCGATGCGACGGTATTCACCGGCTATGGCGAACCGGTCGCCGAGCTGGCGCCGGCCACTCTGCGCGCCCGGCTGGAGGGTCGATTGCCGGCAGCGCTCCAGGATCGCGAAGGGAGAGGGATCGCCGTGCGCACCGGCTCGGAAAAAGGGACGCGGATCGCGGATCCCGCCGACACCTATCGCCTCGCCATCCGGGTCGAGCGTGCCGGGCTGGCCAAACGCGTGATTGCCGTGGTGACGATTCCGCCCGACTTTCCCCCTTCTCCGCTATTGCTCGATTGGATCGCCGTCGTCGAGTCCGCGGGGGCATCCTCGTGAGCGACCGTAACCGTTCGGCGGATCGGGTTCCAGCCCTCGCCGGCTCGGACACGGTCTGGGGCCGCGATCCCCGCTGCCCTGTGAAGCGCAGCTGGCTCGTGGCCCTGCTCATCGGCGAGGAGCTGCAGCTCGCCGAGGTCGACGACCGCCGCATCCGTCCCCTCGCACGCCTCTCCCTCGCCGATCCGCGAGCGGCACGCTCGGAACTCGCGGACCAGCTCGCTGCCGACGGTCTGCGACGGCTGCCGGTGGTGCTGCGCCTGCCGCCGCGCAGCGGGATCCTCCTGCGCGAGCGTCTCCCGCCGTGCCGGGCGCGGGAACGCAGCGGACTCATCGCCCATCGCATCGCCCTCCGCACCCCGTTCTCTCCCGAGGAGACGGTCTTCTGCGCCTGGCTCCTGGCCCGCCAGGCCGATGGGAGTTGCGAGATGGCGGTGGCGGTGGCCCCGCGCCGTCGTCTCGAGGAGGCGAGAAGCCGTCTTTTCGCCCTCGGACTGGTGCCGAGGGTGGTCGATTTCGCCATCGGCGATCCCTTCGCTCCGCCCCGCTTCGACCTCGGCTCGGCGGCAGGCGGGAAGGGCTGGAGCCACGGGCTGCGCCCGCTGGCCATCGCCGCCAGTCTCCTGGCGCTCGTCGCGGCGGCCGTGCTCGGACAGCTCGGCCAGAGGGAACGGCAAATGGCAGCCGAGCTGCGCGCCAGCTTGGCTGGGTTGCCGCCGCTCGCGGCGCCGGCCAGCGCCGAGATGGCGGCTATCGACGAGCTGCGCGCCGACCTCGCCCGGCTCGATGGCGAGGCGGTCGAGCATCCGCCCCCGCTGTTCGTGTTCGAAATCGTGAGCCGCATCCTCCCGGACGATGCCTGGCTCGAGTCCGCCACGCTTTCCGGACGCGAGCTCGTGCTCCGGGGCTATGCCGCCGATGCCACGGCGCTCCTTCGGCTGTTCGAGGACACGCCCTGGTTCGAGGCGACGCGCTTCGATGTCCCGTCGACCCGGGTGGAGATGGTCGCCGAGGGCGGACAGCGCGTGGTCGAACGTTTTGGCCTCGTCACGCGCATCGCCGATCTGGCGGAGTTCGTGCCGTGACCCGGGCAGCGGCGAACCCTTCCGCCACAGGCTCGCGCTCGGTGTGGTGGCTGCCCCTGCTGGCCGTGCTGCCGCTTTTGGCCGCCCTCGTCTGGTGGGATGCCGGACGGCGAGAACGGCAGGCCCTCGAGGACGAACTCGCTACCCAGCGGATGCGGGTCGCCCGTGCCGCCACTACCGCCCGCACCCGCGCCGAGCTCGAGGCCCGACTGGCCACGGATCCGCGACCGTTACGCGCCGCGAGTCCGACCCTCGCGATCGCCGCATTGCAGGAGGCGTTCCGCAGAATGGCAGGAGAGGCGGGGGTCACCCTCGAGTCCACCCGCCTCCTCGCCGTCGAGAAAAAAGGGCACTTCCACCGGCTGCGCCTTGCGGCTCTGGCGGTCACCGACTATGCCGGCCTGCGCCGGTGGCTTCATGCCCTAGCCGTCTCGCGGCCGCTTTTCGTCGTCGAGCGGCTCGATCTGCACGGTCGCAGCGAAGACGGGCGCATCGTCGCCGAGATCGTGGTCGCCAACCCGGCCATCGTACAGGAGGACGACGCCGCCGCGCGCAGGGAGCGAGAGGAGACGCCGTGAGCGATCCCGGTTGTCGCATGCGGGCCAGCTGGAGGCGGCTGCTGCGGCTCGTGTCTCTTGCTGTCCTCTGCGGGCTCGCCGCCTGCGGCGGCCGGCCACTGCCTCCTTCCGCTCTCGAAGAGACTTTGCAGCGGCTCGATTTCTCGCCGCCGCCCAAAACCGCGGAGAAGGTCTCGCGGCCGGCCGGCTCGGAACCGGACGTGGGGGAGCGCCAGGGAGCGATGATGTGGCCGGGGACCCCGCCCGCTGCTTCGCCCGGGCAGCCGGGGCCGATCCGCCGTACCCTCGAGGGTGTCGAGGTCAATTTCGAGAACGCCGCCATCGACGAAGTCGCGCGCGTGATCCTGCGCGATCTCTTGGGCGCGAGCTATACCATCCATCCCGGGATCGGCGGCACGGTGACGGTGGCGAGCGCCGGCCCCCTCTCCGGCGAGGACTTGCTGCGGCTCTTCGAGACCGTGCTGCGGATGAACGGCGCGGCCCTGATCGACCTGGGTGGATCCTACGCCATCGTGCCGAGCGAAGAAGCGAGGGGACGGCCAGAGGTCGCCCCGCTCGGTGGCCCGCCACCGCGCCTCCGGCCGGGCTTCGGCGTGACGGTGGTACCGCTGCGCCATCTCTCCGCCGAGGCGGCCTCGCAACTCCTGCAACCGCTGCTGCACCGGGTCGAGGACGTGCGCATCGATCCCGCCCGCAACCTCGTGCTCGTCACCGGTGACGGTCCGGAACGGCAATATGCCGTCGACATGCTGCAGGCCGTCGACGTCGACTGGATGGCGGGCCGCTCCGTCGGCCTGTTCCCGCTCGAACGTTCGACCCCCGAGACCCTCATCCCCGAGCTCGAGGCGATCCTCCTGCCGCCACGGGAGTTGGACGAGCCGTCGTCGCTGCGCCTGCTGCCCGTCACTCGGCTCAACGCCGTACTCGCCATCGCCCGCGATCCGGCCCAGATCGTCCAGGTGCGCGAGTGGGTGGCGCGGCTCGACCGCGGCGAACAGGCCGGCGTGCGCATCCAGATCTACCGACTCGAGCACATGCCGGCCAAGGAGATGGCCCAACTTTTCAACGAGGCGCTAAGCGGCCTCGAACCGGCCCTCGCCACCACCGGCGAGGAGAGACGGCCGGCCGCATCGGCGGCCGCGGAGGGGCGCGGGGAGGGGGGTGCGGAAGGAGGGATCGCCCTGGCCGTGCAACCGACGGGGACTCCCGTTGCCGCCGAGCCGCTTGCCGAGCGGGTACGAATCGTGCCGGTCGAGGCGGCCAATGCCCTGCTCGTGCGCGCCCCACCGCAGCTCTTTGGGGCGATCGAGGCGACCCTGCGACGTCTCGACCGGCCGCCCCTGCAGGTGCTGATCGAGGCCACCATCGTCGAGGTGTTGCTCACCGACCAACTGCGCTACGGCGTGCAGTACTTCCTCGACACCGCCAATTTGCGCCTCGGTTTCAACACCACCGGGGCCTCCGGGACCGTGCCGAAGACCGGGCTCGAGCCGCTTGCCCGGCTGCCCGGCTTCAACTTCATCTACACCGGCGGCAACGCCAATATCACCATCGATGCCCTCTCGCGGCTCACCGACCTGCGAGTCCTCTCCTCGCCCTCGGTCGTGGTCGAAGACAATCGCCAGGCCGAGCTCACCGTCGGCGACGACGTGCCCATCGTCACCCGCACGGCACGGAGCGTCACCGACCCCGATGCCCCGGTCGTCAACAGCGTGGAATATCGCAGCACCGGCGTCATCCTGCGGGTTCGGCCGCGCATCAATTCCGAGGAGGTGGTCTCCCTCGAGATCGAGCAGGAAGTGAGCCGGGTGGTGGACGGCCAGCAACTCCGGGCGAACGACAACCCCACCATCCAGGTGCGCCGGATCCAAAGCCGGGTCAACATCGCCTCCGGCCAGACGGTGGTGCTGGGTGGTCTCATCCAGGACAGCGACAGCCGCAGCCGCGAGAAGGTTCCTCTGCTCGGCGATGTGCCGTTGCTCGGCCATCTCTTCCGCAGCACCAACAACGAGGGGCAGCGGACGGAACTGCTCGTCTTCCTCACGCCGAAAATCGTCCGCAGCCCCGAGGATGCGCGACGGGTGAGCGAAGAGCTGCGCGCCCGCATGCGTAGCTTTGCGCCGCTGCCCGCAAAGGCGGGGGAATCCGCCCCGGCAGTCTCGCAGCCACCCGCTCCTCCCCAAGCCGGCCAACCCGCAGCGACATCCCCCTCGATGGCGCAGGGAACGGACGCCGCGACGGTGGAGGCGCGTGGGGTGGCGGCCGAGGAAGCGAGCCTGGCTTCTGCCGCGGCACCCGAGTTGCTGCCGGTGGCAGCCGGCGGGCCGGTCCCCCGCCCCCGGCCGGCGACGGAGCGACGGGAGGTTCCGGAGATGACCGTTCTTCCCGCGCTGCCGTGGCGTTCGCACGCGGTGCCGCGGCCGCGGCCGGCGGCGGCTCTTTTCGGAATGTGAGGGGTGAGAGCGGAATCCTTCGCCCTGCTTCTCGCCCTCCCGGCAGGGGCCTGTGTCGGCAGCTTCCTCGCCACCGTTCGGTTGCGCGCACGGCGCGGCGAGAGCTGGATCGCCGGCCGCTCGCACTGCGATGGCTGCGGCGTGCGACTGCCTTGGCCTTTGACCTTGCCTCTCGTCGGCTATCTCCTCAGCCGAGGCCGCTGCCGCTTCTGCCGCGCGCCCATCGATCCTTCCCAGCCCCTTCTCGAAGGGGGCGCTGCCCTTCTCGCTGCCGCTCCCTTCCTCGTCTTCCCGCCGACCGCAGCCCTCGCCCTCGCCCTATTGGGCGGGCTGCTGCTCGCCCTGTCGCTCGCCGATCTCGAAGCCATGCGGCTCCCCGATCCGCTCGTCGCCGCCGTGGCCCTGCTCGCCTTGCTGCTGCTCGCGGCCCGCCATGCTGGGATCGCCGTGCCGCCGCTGCCGCAGCTGGACGAGGCGCTCATGGGTGCCGCGCTCGCCGCCGGCTTCCTCGTCCTCCTGCGCTGCGCCCATCGCCAGCTTTCCGGACGCGAGGGGCTGGGATGGGGCGATGTCAAGCTCGCCGGAGCCAGCGGTCTGTGGCTCGGACCCCAAGCGCTGCCCGCCTTCTTCCTGCTCGCTGGCACATTGGGCCTGCTCGCGGCCATTGCCCGGGGTGCCCTGCGCGATCCCGCGCGGCCGGTGCCCTTTGGGCCGGCCCTTGCCCTCGCCCTCTTTCTCCTCCTGCTCCTTCCTGGCGAGGATCGGTGAAGGCAGGAGAGGACCCATGGCGATGAGGTGGCGGTTCCGATGGCAGCGGGAGAACAGCAGGGAGGCGGATCGTCCTCCCCGGCAGCCAGACGAGGCGGCCGCAGCTCTGTCGCTCGCTCACCCCGGCCTCGCGCTGCTCCACGCCCTGGGCCATCTCGATGCCGCCACGGCAGCGGACATCGAGCGCGAGGCCGAGGCTCGGGGCGAGCCGGTGCCCGTCGTGCTGCGCCGCCACGGCCGACTCGACGAGCGGCTGTGGGTCGAACTGCTCGCCAGCCACTATCGGCTTCCGCTGGCTGCCGCCGAGGAGCTGCCCGACGAACCGCTGCTCGCCAAGGAACTCTCACCGGCCTTCCAGCGTCACAACCGCGTGCTGCCCCTCGGGGTGGAGGATGGACGGCTCCACCTCGCCATGGCCGATCCCACCGACAGTCGGGTGATGGAGGCGGTGACGGTAGCCACCGGTCTCGAGGTGGTGCCGGTGGTCGTGGAACTCGGTGTCATCGAGGCAGCCCACGCTCGTCTGTTCGATCAGGGCGCGGGGGCGGTCGCGCGCATCCTCGGCGAGGCGGTGCCGGAGGGGGCGGAGACGCCGGAGAGCGGCGAGGAGGAGGCGGAGACGGCGCCGGTCGTGCGCTTCGTCGATCAGATCCTCGCCGAGGCGGTACGGATGGGGGCATCCGATGTCCATCTCGAGCCGACGCCGGAACATCTGCGGGTGCGTTGCCGTCTCCACGGCCGGCTCGGCGAGCTCACCATCGCTCCCTCCGGGCTCGCCCGCGCGGTGGTGGCGCGCATCAAGATCCTCGCTCGACTGGACGTCGCCGAACGACGGCTGCCCCAGGACGGTCGGACCCGTCTGCGGGTGGCTGGCCGCGAGATCGATCTGCGGGTGGCGACGATGCCGACCATCCATGGCGAAGCGGCGGTGGTCCGCATCCTCGATCACGGCCAGGCGCGGGTCGAACTCTCCGAACTGGGCATGCCGGAAACCCTCGAACGTCGCTTCGCCCGTCTGCTCGCATCTCCCTACGGGATGATCCTGGTGACGGGTCCGACCGGTTCCGGCAAGACCACCACCCTCTATGCCGCCCTGCGCCGACTCGATACCAGCACCCGCAAGCTCGTCTCCATCGAGGATCCGGTCGAATACCGCCTCGAGGGGGTGACCCAGATCCCGGTGCGTCCGGAGATCGGCCTCGATTTCGCCCGCATCTTGCGGGCGGTGCTGCGCCACGATCCCGATATCGTGATGGTCGGCGAGACCCGGGATCCGGAGACCGCCCACATCGCCGTGCACGCCGCTCTCACGGGTCATTTGCTGCTCACCACGCTCCATACCGATACCGCCGCTGGAGCGGTAGCCCGGCTCCTCGACATGGGAGTCGAACCCTATCTGCTCGCCTCGGTGCTGCGCGCTGCCCTCGGTCAGCGGCTGGTCGGGGTGCTCTGCCCGACCTGCCGCCAGCCAGTCCCACCCTCCGCGGAGGATCGCGAACTGTTCCGTCTCGTCGGCCTCGAACTGCCGGCAGAGGCCCGTCTCTTCCGGGCTGCCGGCTGCCGGGCCTGCAACCGCATCGGTTTCGTTGGCCGCACCGGCATCTTCGAGCTCTTCGAGGTGGACGAGGAGGTGCGCGCCCGCATTCGCGAGCGGGCTCCCACGCGCGAACTGCTGGCAGCGGCGCAACGGCAGCCGGCCACCTCGATGCTGCGCCATGGACTCGAGAAGTGCCTGGCGGGCATCACCAGCCTGGACGAGGTGCGGCGGGCGACGGAGGTGTGAGGATGCCACAGTTCCGCTTCCGCGCCCTCGCCGCCAATGGTCGGCGGGTACACGGCCGGATCGAGGCCGAGGACGCCGATAGGGTGCGCGCCCGTCTCGCCGACCAGGGCCTGATGCCGGTCGAGGTCGCCTCCTGTGTTCCCCTCGCGGTGCGGCTGCAGGCATGGTGGCCCCGCCGCCGCCGGAACCTCCCCGCCGTCTTGCTGCGGCAGCTCGCGACTCTCCTCGCCGCGGGGGAACGCCTCGATGCCGCACTGTTGTCGATCGCTGCCGAATGCCCCGATCGCAGGCTCGCACGGCTGTTGCACGAGCTGCGCGAGCGGGTGCGGGCAGGGCGTGGCTTCGCTCGGGCGCTCGCCGACAGCCCGGAGCTCGAGGAGCGCGAGCTCGTGGCCGTGGCGGCAGTGGGGGAGGCGGCCGGCAGACTGCCGGCCGTGCTCGCCGATCTCGCCACCAGCCGCGGCCGTCGCGAGGCCTTTGCCAGGCGTATCCGCGGCGCCCTCCTCTATCCGTTCGTCCTCGCCCTGGCCTCGCTCTTTGCCGTGCTGTTCGTGCTCGTCGGTGTCGTGCCTCGCTTCGACGCCTTCCTCGCCGGCCGAGAAGCGGAACTGCCGGCCTTCGCCCGCGCCGTCTTCGCCCTCTCGCGCGGGTTGCGGACGAGCGCCGATGTCCTCGCCCTTGCGCTTGCCGTCCTCGCCCTCTCCAGCCTGGTCGTCGCCCGGCTTCCGGCAGCCCGACGGGCGGCCGATCGCCTCCAGCTGCGGCTGCCGCTGTTCTCCACTCACGCCCGCGAGCGAGTCGCTGCGGAGTTCGCTCGCGCCCTCGCCGTACTCGGCGGCAGCGGGGTCGAGTTGCCGCGGGCGGTCGGCCTCGCTGCCGACGCGGTCACCAACACCGCAGCCCGGGTCGCCCTGAGGCGGGTGGCCGGAGAGCTGCGCGAGGGCCGCAGCCTCGCATCCGCTCTCGCTGCCACCTCGCTGTTGCCCCATACCGCCCTCGGCCTGCTGCGGGCGGGCGAGGAGAGCGGGCGGCTCTCGGTCATGGCCGGATTCCTCGCCGATCATTACGAGGAGCGGCTGTGCGAACGGACCGAGCGCTTCGTCCGCCTGCTCGAACCCTGCCTGGTGATCGGGGTCGGGATCGTGGTCGCCGGCATCATCGGAGCAGTGGCGAGCGCGCTCCTCTCCCTGCCCCGTTTCGCCACCTGAGGCGCACGACCGGCGACTGCTTCAGCCGAGGGTGACGTCGAGCCACAGCATCACGGCAAGGCCGATCATGAGCCCCAGGGTTCCGGCGTTCTGATAGCCGCGCCGATGGGTCTCGGGGATGATTTCATGGCTGATGACGTAGAGCATCGCCCCGGCGGCGAAGGCCAGCCCCCACGGCAGGGCCGGATGCACGAGGGTCACCGCGAGGATGCCGACAAAGGCTCCGAGTGGCTCCACCAGTCCGGAGAGCAGCGCGACGAGCGCGGCGAAACGGCGGGAATAGCTCTGAGCGGCCAGGGCCATCGCCACCGCCATGCCTTCCGGCACGTCCTGCAACGAAATGCCCACCGCCACCGAAGCGCCATTGACGAGATCGCCGCCCCCGAAGGCGACGCCGATCGACAACCCCTCCGGCAGATTGTGGATGGTGATGGCCAGCACGAACAGCCAGATGCGCCGCAGCGCCACGCGATCGGAACCCTCGCGGCCCTGGAAGAAGTGTTCGTGCGGGACGAGCTCGTTGACGAGCCAAATGGTGGCGGCTCCGAGCAGCACGCCGAGGACGGCCACGGTAGCCGCCGCCCGCACGCTGCCGGACATCTCCCTTGCCACCTCGAGCGCTGGCAGAATCAGCGAGAAGAAGGAAGCGGCCAGCATCACGCCGGCCGCAAATCCCAGCATACCGTCCTGCAGCCGCGGCGGGATGCGCTCGACCACGAGGGTCGGCAACGCACCCGCGGCGGTGGCCACGGCCGCGGCAAAGCCGGCGAGGGTGGCGAGGACAATGACGTCCAAGGCGCGTCTCCGGAAAGCCGCCGCCTTCCGATCATGCGCGGCCATGGCTGACAAGGGCGACCGAGGACGAGGACCGGAGCCGGTCCTCAGTGCGCTTCCGATGCGGCCGTGACCGAGCGCTGGCCAGCGATCTCGGCGAAGCGAAAGGCCGCCGGCCGCGGGTGGCGAGCGAAGGTGACATAGTCCGTCTCGAACAAGCCGAAGCGCGGGGCAAAGCCGCAGTGCCATTCGAAATTGTCGAGAAGGGACCACCAGAGATAGCCGATGACCGGGACTCCCTCGGCGAGGGCGCGCGCCACCGCCGCCAGATGCTCTTCCAGAAAGCGCACCCTGAGGAGCTCGTCGCGGGTGGCGATGCCGTTTTCCGTGACCATGAGGGGCAGGCCGAGACGGGCGAGGCGGTGGAGTTGACGGTAGAGACCTTCGGGATGGATTTCCCAGCCGAGATCGGAGAAGCGGCGTGGGGTGGAGCCATGGGGGTATGGCCAATCGCGGCCGAAGAGGGGGGCCGTGCCACCCCAGCCCCAACAGACGAGGGCACGCGTATAATAGTTCACCCCGAGGAAATCGAGGTGGCGGCGGAACAGTGCGAGGGGCAACCGATTGAGGGCGAGATCGCGCATCCACGCCACCCACCGGTCGCGCGGATCCCGCGGCCGCGCCGGCTCGACGAAGGGAGCGCTGTGGGCGATGCCGACCCAGGCATCCGGCTGGATGCGGTGCAGGATGGCATAGGCCCGTCGGTGGGCTCGGGCGAGGGCGAGGATCGCCCGCGCCGCCGCTCGCCAGTCGTGCCGGCGATGGGGCGGCCAATGGCCGAGCACCAGGGCATGCTTCGCCCACACTGTCGGCTCGTTGACGGTGATCCAGAAGCGGACCCGCGGCCCGAGCCAGCTCGCCACGTGCTGCACATAGCGGCCGAAGAGCTCCGCCGCGCGGGGAGCGAGCCAGCCACCGGCATCGGCGAACCATACCGGCAGGGTGAAGTGCTGCAGAGTGACGATCGGCTCGATGGCGAGCCGCCGCAGCTCCTCCACCACCTCGCGGTAATGGTGAAGGGCGGCGTCATCGAAGCGCCCGGGCGAAGGCTCGATGCGGCTCCACTCGAGGGAAAAGCGGTGGGCATTGTGACCAAAGCTGCGGGCGAGGGCGAAGTCCTCTCGGAACAGGGCATAGTGTCGGCAGGCTTCGCCCGAGCGCTCGGGGAACAGTCCGAGCATCTCGGAGCGCCAGAAATCGTTCCCGCGGTTGTCGCCCTCCACCTGATGGGCGGCGGTGGCGGCACCCAAAAGGAAGCCTTGCGGGAAATGCAGATCCGGCATTCCCATCGTCCGTGCTGGGAGCGGGGATCACGAGCGGAACGAGACGGTACCGGGAGGTCCGTCCCCCAGGCGACCATCCTTTACCCTCGGCGGCCTGCGCCATATAGCGGTCAGGATCCGCGAGGCGGCCGATCCCGACCGTTCGCGCTTGCCCGGCTGATTGCGCATACCCATGGCCACACCCTCACCCCCAACCCGATCCAGTGCCGGGACGACGGAAGCAGCGCGCCCCACGCTCTGCATCATCAACTACAATGGCGAGACCCATCTGCGGCAAAGCCTACCGGCAGCCGTGGCGCAAGCCGATCTCTTCGCGGAAATCCTGCTCGTCGACAATGGCTCCAGCGACGGCAGTGTCGCGTTCGTCGAGCAGCATTTCCCCATGGTCCGGATCCTCCGGCTCCCCGACAACCGCGGCGCCGGGGCAGCCCGCAACGCCGGCATAAGGGAGGCGGCAAGCGATCGCATTCTGATGCTCGACAATGACGTCGTGCTCCTCGATGGTTGTGCAGAGGCCCTGGCGGCCAGTCTCGACGCCCATCCGACAGCGGCAGCCGCGGCCGCCACCGTCCTCTATGCCCGCAATCCCACGATCGTCCAGTACGACGGCGCCGACAGCCACTATCTCGGTCTCATGATCCTCCAGAATGCCGACCGGCCGCTCGCCGAGCGGCAGGCTTCGGTGCGCTTCACCAACTCCCTCGTCACCTGTTGCTTCATGCTCGACCGCCGGCGGATCCCGCCGGGTGTGCAGTTCGACGAGGACTACTTCTATATCGCCGAGGACCATGACTTCGGCCTGCAATTGCGCGAGGCGGGCTGCGAGATCCTGGCGGTGCCGCACGCCTATGTGCTGCATGGCGACGGCACTGCCGAACTGTCGATTCGCCAGCTCGGGGGCTACAGTCGGCTCCGGGTGCTCTGCACCATCCGCAACCGCTGGCTGATCCTCGCCAAGCACTATGCCGCGCGTACGCTCTTGGTGCTGGCGCCCATGCTCCTCCTCTACGAGCTCGTCCAACTCGCGGCCGTCATCAAGAAGGGATGGTGGCGGGAGTGGTGCGAGGCGGCTCGGTGGATGATCCGCCATCTCCCCGAGACCTTGGACAAGCGCCGCCGCATCCAACAACAGCGCCGGCTTCCCGACCGTGCCATCCTCGTCGGCGGACCGCTGCCTCTGCGCCCCGAACTCGTCACCTCCTCGGGCGAGCGTCTCGCCCGCCGCATGCTGGACTGGCTCGTCAGTTCCTACTGGCGGATCGTGGCGCGCATGATCTGAACGATTCTGGCGATTCTCGGAACCTTTCGCGAGTCGATTTCCGAAACATTCGAAAGTTTTTGTTCGCTGCCGTGACTTTACTGTCGCGGGGACGTCGCGAATAACGCCCATCGGAACACGGGCCATCGGAACGACGACCATGTCGAAGGAGTCCGACATCGGCCATGGGCGTGAATGTTTCCTCGATCGCCACCATGAGAACGACCGACTGTCGGGGCGGGTGGTCGCCTGGCTGTCGCCGCCCGAACGATTCGTGCTGTGGGCTCTGCGCCATCGCCTCGCCCATGGCTCTCCCGCTCCCGCCGATCCCTGTCTCGCCGGCGCCTTTCTCTCGGTCTTCGGGTTGGCCGGCGGCGAAGCGGCGTTGCGGGCGTTCGAGGAATGTTTCGAACAGCTGGCGCGCTTCGCGCGGCGCGACATTCTACTCGCGCCGCTAGGCTGCGCCTGCGTGAGCGTCGACGAGGAGCGGCTCGTCCTCCTCCTCTGCCCAGCCCTCGGCGAGGGCGCGGTCGCCGCGGCGCAGCCGTCCATCGCCCGCTCCCTCGTGCGGTCCGGAGCCGTCGAACCCCTGCTCGCCGCGGCCACTCGCTTCCGCCGCCGACTGGCAGAGGTCGACCTCGACCGCCTGCGAGCGGCGAGCCGCCCCGTCCGCAGGATGAGCCACTGAGGCGCGCTCATGGGCTCGCCGATCCCAGCTCGGGTGCCCGGTGACCGATCGGCGGCTCGTCGCCATGGCGGTCGGATATGCCGAAGCGATGGCGGGCGGCCGCATCCTCGAGGTCGTCGCGTATCGACAGGCTCGCGGTTCCCGGCAGGTCGCGCAGGCACTCTCGACCGAGCTCGGGGCGGGAATCTCGGGACCGAAGCTGGTTGCCTCGGTGCGAGGGAAGCTCGCTGCTCGCCCTGCGCTGTTCCGGACATGACGCTGCCAGCGGCGGTCGTGGAACCGGAGCGGGTGCGCGGCCGCGTCTCGGTCATCGACTTCGAGCCGAGCGCCCTTCGCGGCTAAGCGGCGCCGCCGCCACCCGCCGTCGCCGCGACACCCCGGGCGATCGTCCGCCCGGGGTGCATGCGCTCATGCCTGGGGCGGGCGTTCGCGGCGCACGGCCTCGAGGATGCGGCAGGCAAGCGGGCTTGCGAACAGGGCCTCGACGGTCATCGGCAGCCGGCGGCGCCAGTTCGGATGTCCATCGACCGTGCCCGGAAGATTGGGCTGTTCGAGCTCGCCCGCGAGATCCTCGATTTGGATCTGGAAGAGCGAGGCGCGACTGCGGGCGAGCAGGGCATGGGTGGCCACCGCCACCTCCTGCAGGTCCGCCTCCTCCCCAGCCAACAGTCCCTCCGCCCGCAGCAGGGCGAAGAGGGCATCGCGGTCGTGCGCCCGGCCGGCCCGGGCAGCCTGGGCGGCTGTGGCATCGAGGATGCCGAGCTGCTCCCGCCAGACGATGTCACGCCCCGCGAGAAACCCCCGGAGGGTCGGCAGATCGTGGGTGGTGAGGGCAGCCAGCACTTGCGGCTCGTAGTCTCGGGGCGGGCGAAAGCCACCGTTTGCCGTGCGCTCGAACCACAACACCCGGGTGCCGAGCAGGCCGTGGTGCCGCAGACGGTCGCGGAAGCCCTCGGGCAGGGTGCCGAGATCTTCGCCGACGACCAGGGCGCGCCGGGCGGTCGCCTCGGCGCCGAGGCGCGAGGCGAGAGCGGGAAAGGGGAAGCGCACATAGGCCCCCTCGCTCGGACTCCTCCCTCGCGGGATCCAGAACTGCCGCTCCAGTCCCATCACATGGTCGATGCGCAACATCCCCGCCGCCTCGAGATTGGCGGCGAAATCGGAGGCGAGGGGTTCGAGACGGTGGGCGAGGAGATGGCGAGGCGAGAAGGGTGCGAGCCCCCAGTCCTGGCCCTTCGGATGGAAGGCATCGGGCGGTGCACCGAGGGAAATGTCGCGCACCAGTCCCTCGGGTTGCGACCAGGCGGCTGCACCTGCCGGATGCAGACCGACGGCGAGATCGCGGCCGAGTCCGAGGCGCATGCCACGACGGCGCGCTCGGGCCTGCACCTCCTCCAGCTGGAGATGGGCGAGCCACTGCAGCCAGGCGAAGAAGGTGACCCGTTCCTGGTGGCTGCGGGCGAAGGCTTCGACCGCCGGCGAATCCGGACGGCGCAGTTCGGCCGGCCAGGCCTCGAACGACCACGGCTCGCCGTTGGCCAGCAAATAGGCCTGCAGCGCATCGAAGCGGCAGTGATCCTCGAGCGCTCGACCCTGCCGTGCTCGCCAAGAGAGAAAGGCTGCCCCGCGCGTCCCTGGCGGCGAGCCCTGCAGCTCCTGCGCCACGAACAGGGCGAAGGCCGCTTCCAAGATGGCGAGCCGGCCGCGGCCCACCCGCAGGGGGTCGACGAAGGGCGATCCTGCCGCCGCACGCAGCTCTGCGAGTTGGCGCTGGGCGAGAGGAGAGTGGCCGACCTCCGGTACCCAGTCCGGAGCGATGGCGAAGACGTCGAGGAACCGGCGGCTCGAGGGAGCATAGGGACTCTGGGCTGTCGGATCGGCCGGGAAGCGGGCATGGAGCGGCAAGAGCGCGAGGAAGCTGCAACCGGCTGCCGCCGCCTGGTCGACGAGCTCGGCGAGGGCGGCGAAGTCGCCGCTGCCGAGATCCGACTGCCGCCGCAGCGCCCACAGACCGCAGCCGATGCCGAAGCTGCGGGCGATCCCGAGCTCCTCTGGCAGCGGACAGCGCTGGAAGGGGACGGCAGGTGGACAAGGCGGCGCTTCGCCGGCAGGCGCGAGGATGGCAAGCAGGGTGGTGAGGGTCGATGGCGGCACCTCGTGCACTCGGCCCATGGTGTCCGTCCAACGCGGCAGAATACCTGCCGCCTCGGCCCGAGCGTGGAGATCGGCGCTCACGGTTCGCCCTCCGGAGGCAGCCGTTCGAGGAGGACGAGGCTGCGGCCGGGAAGCGGGAAGGGATCGGCGGCTGGCCCGTCGTCCCGCCCGGCCAGGGGGTCGGTGGTATCGAGGAGCCGCCGCCAGCTGCCGGAAACCGCGAGGGGCAGATGGAAATCGACCGGATCGGCGGCGGCATTGAGCAGCAGCAGCAGGGTGCTGTCGAGGAGCGGTTCGCCACGCGGCCCCCGATAGTCCCCTGCCGTACCGCAGAGCATGAGGCCCAGGCATCGGCGATCAGGCTCGTGCCACTCGGCTGGAGTCATCTCGCGGCCGTCGGGCGCGATCCAGGTGACATCGGCAAGCCCTTCGGGCGAACGCTCCCGGCCATGCAGGAAGCGCGGCCGGCGCAATACCGGATGGGCGCGGCGCAGGGCGAGGAGACGCGCGAGGAAAGCGGCAAGCTCCGGGTAGAGTGCCGCCCGCGACCAATCGAGCCAGCTGATCTCGTTGTCTTGGCAGTAGGCATTGTTGTTGCCCTGCTGGGTGCGGGCGAACTCGTCACCCATGAGCAGCATCGGCGTACCTTGGGCGAGGAGCAGCGTGGCCAGCAGATTGCGCATCTGGCGACGGCGGATGGCGTCGACGCGGGGATCCTCGCTCGGTCCCTCGACGCCGTAATTGCAGGAGAAATTGTGGTCGCTGCCGTCGCGATTCTCCTCGCCGTTGGCCTCGTTGTGCTTGCGGGCGTAGGTCACGAGATCGTGCAGGGTGAAGCCGTCGTGGGCGGTGACGAAATTGATGCTCGCCCACGGTCGCCGACCCTGGTGTTGGAACAGGTCGGCGGAGCCGAGCAGGCGCGCTCCGAGAGCGGGCAGCATACCGGCATCGCCGCGCCAGAAGGCGCGCACCGTGTCGCGGAAACGATCGTTCCATTCGGCCCATCCGGGACCGTAGCCGCCCAGGCGATAGCCATCGGGACCGAGATCCCAGGGCTCGGCGATCAGCTTGAGACGGGAGAGCACCGGATCCTGGCGGATGGCGTCGAAAAAGGCCGCCCCGGGATCGAAGCCGTGGCCCTCGCGGCCAAGGGTGGTGGCGAGATCGAAGCGGAAGCCGTCGACTCGCATCTCGAGAGCCCAATAGCGCAGAGAGTCCATCACGAGCTGCAGGACCCGCGGATGGGCGAGGTCGAGGGCGTTGCCGCAGCCGGTGGGATCCTCGTAGCGGCGCGGATCCGCGACCATCAGTCGATAGTAGCTGCGGTTGTCGATACCGCGAAAGGAGAGGGTAGGGCCATGGTGGTCGCCCTCGGCCGTGTGGTTGTAGACGACATCGAGGATCACCTCGAGGCCCGCGGCATGCAGCCGGCGCACCATGGTCTTGAATTCGGCCATATTGCCACCCGGGGTGAGATAGCGTGGCTCGGGTGCGAACCAGCCGAGCGGATTGTACCCCCAATAGTCGACGAGACCCCGTTCCACGAGGTGCCGTTCGTCGATGAAGAACTGCACCGGCATGAGCTCGATGGCGGTCACTCCGAGCCGCAACAGGTGTTCGATCACCGGCGCCTCGGCGAGTCCGAGGAAGGTCCCGCGCAGCAGGGGTGGGACTTCCGGATGCAGGCGCGTGAACCCGCGCACATGGGCCTCGTAGATCACCGTGTCGGAAAACGGGGTGTCCGGCCTGCGGTCGTCGCCCCAGGTGAAGGCCGGATCGACCACCACCGCCTTCGGCACGAAGGGAGCGCTGTCGCGCGGATCGGGATGTCGTCCGTCGCCGTCGCGGTCATGAAGGGCATCGTGCCAACGCAGGGTGCCGCGGATCTCCCGAGCGTAGGGATCGAGGAGCAATTTGTGGGGATTGAAGCGATGGCCGCGCTCGGGCGCCCACGGACCATGGACGCGGTAGCCGTAGACGAGACCGGGGCGGGCTTCCGGCAGATAGCCGTGCCACACCTCGTCGGTGTACTCGGGAAGCGGGATGCGCGCGAGCTCGTTCTGGCCGGACGCGTCGAAGAGACAGAGCTCGACCTTGGTCGCATGGGCGGAGAAGAGAGCGAAATTGACCCCGTAACCATCGAAGGTGGCGCCGAGCGGCCATGGCCGCCCGGGCCAGACGGTGCGCGGCAGGAGGTTCACGCCACCGGCTCCAGCACTACTACCGCCAGCGGGGGCAGAGTGAGCACGAGGGACTGCGGTCGGCCGTGCCAAGCGATGTCCTCGCTCGTCAGCAGGCCACCGGCGGCTACTCCGCTGCCCCCATAGGCCGGATCGTCGGTATTGAGCCGCTCCTGCCAGCGGCCGGGCCGCGGCACCCCGATGCGGTAGGGAAAGCGGACGACGGGCGTGAAGTTGCAGACCACCACCACACAGCTCGCGGGATCGCAGCCGCGGCGGGCGAAGACCAGGACGCTGTGATCGACATCGGCATGGTCGATCCACTCGAAGCCCGCCGGTTCGCAGTCCAGTTCGTGCAACGCGGGAAGTTCGCGGTAGAGGTGATTGAGATCGCGCACGAGTCGCTGGATCCCCTGGTGCAGGGGATCGGCCAACAGGTGCCAGTCGAGGCTCTGCGTGGCGTTCCATTCCCGCTCTTGGGCGAACTCGCTGCCCATGAACAGCAGCTTCTTGCCGGGGTAGGTCCACATGAAGCCGTAACAGGCGCGGAGATTGGCGAATTTCTGCCAGCGATCGCCCGGCATGCGAGCGAGCAGCGAACCCTTCCCGTGCACCACTTCGTCGTGGGAGAGCGGCAGCACGAAGTTCTCGGAAAAGGCGTAGAGGAGACCGAAGGTCAGGTCGTCGTGCCGGTACTTGCGGAACAGCGGATCGGTGGACAGATAGCGCAGCGTATCGTGCATCCAGCCCAGATTCCACTTGTAGCCGAAACCGAGACCGCCGAGCCAGGTGGGGCGCGAGACCATGGGCCAGGCGGTCGATTCCTCGGCGATGGTGGTCGCTCCGGGATGCCGGCCGAAGACCACTTCGTTCATCCGCCGCAGGAACGCCACCGCCTCGAGATTCTCGCGACCGCCGAAGATATTGGGCAGCCATTCTCCGGGCGGACGTGAATAATCGAGGTAGAGCATCGAGGCGACGGCATCCACCCGCAGGCCATCCACTCCATAGCGATCGAGCCAGAACAGGGCGTTGGCGAGGAGGAAGTTGGCGACCTCGCGGCGGCCGTAGTTGTAGATCAGCGTGTGCCAGTCGGGATGCCAGCCGCGACGCGGATCCTCGTGCTCGTAGAGGGCCGTGCCGTCGAAGCGTGCGAGCCCGTGCGGGTCGGCGGGGAAATGGGCCGGCACCCAGTCGAGCAGCAAGCCGAGGCCGGCGCGGTGACAGGCCTCGACGAAGCGGGCGAAGTCCTCGGGCGAGCCCAGGCGGCTCGTCGGCGCATAGAGGCCGATCGGCTGGTAGCCCCAGGAGCCATCGAAGGGGTATTCGGAGATCGGCAGGAGCTCGAGGTGGGTGAACCCCATCTCCACCACATAGGGCACGAGGCGTTCGGCGAGCTCTGGCCAAGTGAGCCAGCGATCGCCCTCTTCCGGCACGCGCCGCCAGGAAGTGGCATGACACTCGTAGATGGCGATGGGGGCACGGCGATCGTTGCGCTGCGCCCGCCACGCCTCCTCCGTCCGTACCGGTCGCGGCAGGCCGTGGACGATCGAGGCCGTTCCGGGCGGTCGCTCGCAGAAGAAGGCCAGGGGATCGGCCTTGAGCGGCAGCCGTTCGCCACCGGGCCCGAGGATTTCGTACATATAGCGCGCCCCTGGCCCCACTCCGGGCAGGAAGATCTCCCACACGCCGGCCTCCACCCGCCGTCGCATGGGATGGCGACGACCGTCCCAGGCGTTGAAGTCGCCGACCACGCTCACTCGCTTCGCCGAGGGCGCCCAGACGGCAAAGCGCGTGCCCCGAACACCTTCGATCACATCGGGATGGGCGCCGAGCTTCTCATAGAGTCTCAAGTCGCTGCCTTCGGCCAGCAGCCATAAGTCGAGCTCTCCCAACAACAGCGGGAAGCGGTAGGGATCCTCGATCACCCATTCGCGGTCGGCGGACAACAGCAGCAACCGATAGGGCCCGAGGCGCCCCCGACGATTCCGGATCGTTCCGGCGAACAGTCCCTCCGGATGGAGTCGCTCGAGTTCCGCGAGTCGCTCGCCGGTCGTCGCATCGAGCACGAAGACGCGTTCGGCCTCCGGCTGGAAGGTGCGCACCACCGGCGGATCGTCGCCGTGGGGCCCGAGCACCGCGAAGGGATCGCCATGACGGCCGCAGACGATCGCCTCGATCTCGGCCTCGGGGAGGAGATGGCAAGCGGGTTCGCTCATGCCCCGAGATCGTCGAGGCCGGAAGGGCCGTAGGATTCGCCGACCGTCGGGAAGCTCCCCTCGGCGACGGCGCGCACGAAGCGACCGAGGGCCAGGCGGGCATCCCCGACGCCCTCGAGGAAGTCGCGGACAAAGCGCGGCCGCGGCGGCGGCGTCAGGCCGAGGGCGTCGTAGGCGACGAGCACCTGGCCATGGGTGGCGGGGCCGGCGCCGATGCCGATGACCGCGACGCCCTCGAGGCTACGGGTGAGATGGGCGGCGAGATCGTCAGGTACGCACTCGAGCACCAACATGCGGATACCCGCCGCCACCAAGTCGCGTGCCGCCGCCACGAGCCTCCTCGCCTCCTCCGGGGCCCGTCCCTGCACGCGATAGCCGCCGAGCTCGAGGATCGCCTGGGGGGTCAGGCCAAGGTGGCCACACACCGGTACGTGGCGTTCCACGAGAAAGCGCACCGTTTCCACCACCCAGGGCGCACCGCCCTCGATCTTGACCATCTGCGCCCCGGCCGCGAGCAGGCGGCTGGCAGCGGCGAAAGCCGCAGCCGGCGAGCTCTCGAAACTGCCGAATGGCAGATCGGCGAGCAGGAACGGACGCCGGCAACCGCGAGCGACACAGGCGAGGTGGTAGAGGATGGCGTCGAGCTCGACGCCGAGGGTGGACTCCCGCCCCTGCACGGTCTGGGCAAGGGAATCGCCGACGAGCACAGCGTCGACCCCAGCCTCCTCGGCGAGGTGGGCGAAGGTGGCATCGTAGAGGGCGAGCATGGCCAGGCGGCCACCCTGCCGCACCCGGCGGAGGAGATCTCCGAGGGTGGCACGGTGGTCTCGGGTCGGGACGCTCATGCGGTCCTTCCAAACGGGAAATCGACCGCGATCACGGCGGGCTGGGGCAGGAGCGCCGAGAGGTCCACCGCCTGCTTCCGGCGGTTCCCGCGACCGCGGCCGGCAGGCCCGGGAACAGGCTGGCGGAGACGGAGGGATTCGAACCCTCGGTACGGCTTGTCACCGTACAACGGTTTAGCAAACCGCCGCCTTCAGCCACTCGGCCACGTCTCCGTAGATAGCGCCCATCTAGGCGGTCGCGGGAGGGCGGTCAACCGCGATGTCCCGGGCCATCATGGTGCCGCGGGATTAACGGGATCTTCAAGTTTTCGGGGAATCCTGCCGCTGGTCGCGCGGATCGACACTATGGCGCGGGACGGAGGAGGGGACCGGTACGCCCGGCGGCTGGGCAAGGCCCCGAGGACCCGCACGGGCAGCCTGCGAACGTGGCTCCTCGCCGGTGGCGGGATGGCCGCCGTCGTCGCCATGCTCTCGTTCCTCCTCGCGGTGCGGGAGGGCTGGCAGCAACGGGCCCTGGGTGCGGCCCGTCTCTCATCCCCGGAGGCGGAGGCCGTCGTCCCGGTGACGGCGATGGAGACCCTGATCGATGGCATCGTCACCCTGGCGCTTCTCGTCTTGCTGCTGGTCGCCTGTTGTCTGGCGCTGCTGGTGCTCGCGGTGCGGGGCCGCGATCGGGAGCGGGCGGCACGTCTCCGGCTCGAGCAGGCCCTCGACCATCTCGAGCACGGCCTCGCCCTTTACGATGCAGAAGACCGTCTCGTTTTCTGCAACCGTGCCTATCGTGAGGTCTATCCGCGCAGCGCACCCTTCATGCGCCCCGGTGTGCGCTTCGCCGATCTCCTCCGCTATGGGGTAGAGCAGGGGGAATATGTCGAGGCGCTCGCCGATCCGGAGGACTGGATCGCCCGACGGCTGGCGCTGCACGAGCGGGCCGATGGCCGTCCGCTGTTGCAGCTGCTGCGGGATGGACGGATCCTGCGGGTGAGCGAGCACCGCACCCCCGAGGGCGGGAGGGTCGGGCTTCGGGTCGATGTCACCGAGCTCGAGCGCAACCGCTTGGCCCTCGAGCGGAGCGAGGCCCGCTTCCGCCTCCTGGCCGAACATGCACCGGTCGGCATTTGGCAACTCGATGCCGCGGGTCGGACCGTCTATGCCAATCCGGCCTGTCGGCGGTTCTTCGGTGGCGAGCCCGATCTCGCTTCCCTGCCGGCGGCGGCGACCACCGTCATCCGCCGGCTGCTCCATGCCGATGGTGTCGCCGGCTCGCTTTCGCTCGAGGTCGAACTGCCGGATCCGGCCGGCAGCGAGAATACGGGATTGAGCCTGATCGCCGTGGCGACTCCGCTGGCGCTCGAAGGGGATGGAGGGCTGTTGCTCACCTTGCTCGATGTCACCGCCGAGAGACGAGCCGCGGCGGAGATCGCCCATCTCGAGCTGCACGACCCCCTCACCGGCCTCGGTAACCGAAGGCTGCTCGAGCACGAGGTGGATGCCCGGCTGCTGTGGGGCGAACCCTTCGCCCTCGTGCTCGTCGACGTCGACGACCTGTCGGAATTCAACAACCGCTTCGGCCACGGCGAAGGCGACCGGCTGCTGGTGACGGTGGCCGACCGGCTGCAGAGCACTGTCCGTCCGGGCGATCTCGTATTCCGCCTCGGAGGCGACGAATTCGCCTTGCTCGTGCCAGGAATCGCCGAGGTCGAGAGCTGTCTCGCCTTCCTCGGCCGCCTCGCTGCCATCCTCGAACAACCTCACCCCTGCCCCGGTCGCATCGTCCATCCGCGCGCCACCCTGGCCGGCGCGCTCTTCCCCTCGCACGGACGCAGCCGAGACATTCTCCTCGCCCGCGCCGAGTTGGCCCTCGATCTCGCCAAGCGACGCGGGCCGGGACAGATCCTCCTCTACGAGCCCGAGCTCGAACTCACCCGTCGGCGTCAGACGGGCCTCCGGCAGCGGCTCGAGCGGGCGCTGGAACGAGAGGAGTTCGAGCTCGTGGTGCAGCCGCAGATCGGGCTCGTCGACGGTCGGGTACGCGGCGCCGAAGTGCTGCTGCGCTGGTTCGATCCCATCGAGCGCGAACCGGTTCTGCCCGCCGAGTTCGTGCCGGTGGCGGAAGCGACGGGGCTCATCTTCGAGCTCGACGCCTGGGTCCTCGAGCGGGCCTGTGCCTGGCTTGCCGGATGTGGTCTGCCAGTGGAGCGGCTGCCGCGGCTTGCGGTCAATGTCTCAGCGGCGCATGTCACGCGAGTGAATCTGCCGCAGTTGGTGAGCGGGCTGCTCACCAAATACGCCCTTCCCCCTTCGCGGCTCGAACTCGAGATCACCGAGAGTGCAGTGGTCGACGACCGCTCCCTCGGCCGACGGCTGCTCGGCGACCTGCACGCCCTCGGTGTCGCTCTCGCCCTCGACGATTTCGGCACCGGCTATGCGAGCCTCTCCTATCTCGCCGATCTGCCCTTCGACCAGGTGAAGATCGATCGGGCCTTCATCGCCGACCTCGATACCGATTCGCGGCACCGCACCCTCGTGCGGGCGATCATCGCCCTCGGTCACGGTCTGGGTATGGAGGTCTTGGCCGAGGGCCTGGAGACGGCGACCCAATCCGCCATTCTCCTCGCCGAGGGTTGCGATCTCGCCCAGGGTTACGGGATCGCCCGACCGATGCCGCTGGCAGCGTTTGCCGACTGGCTCGAGCGCTGGGATCCGCAGGTCTGGCGGCAGAAGGTCGAGACGGAAAGCGGTCCGGCCCGGTCAATCTCGCCGGTCGCCGGCCAGGCGAGGCACTCGCGGTCGAGCGAGAGCCGCTCCTCCCTTCCCCTGGTACCGGCTGCGCGTTTCGGGCAGAAAAAGGTCGGACGGACCTGAGAGGGACAGTGACGGCCTATCTCCTCGCCGAAATCGACATCCACGATGCCACGACCTACGAACGCTACCGGGCTCGCACGCCAGAGCTCGTGGCCCGCTTCGGTGGCCGCTTCCTCGTGCGTGGCGGCGCACCCGAATGGCTCGAGGGCCGGGGTGCCGGGCGTCTCGTGGTGATCGCCTTTCCAAGCCGCGAGGCCGCTCGTCGTTTCTGGCAGTCGCCGGAATATCGCGAGCTCGCGGAACTGCGCCACGCCGCCGCGCAAAGCCGCGTCGTGTTGCTCGACGGGATCGAGTGAGAGCGAGACCACGAGATCCGCAGATGGCGAACCGGAGAGGCCTCGCAGGATGAATCCTTCCCTCCCACTCCTCCCGATCTGCCACGGGCCGCGTCCCGGATAACCGGAGCCCGGCCCCCCCGAGCTCGGCCGCCGCGGCGCTCCCACCACCTCGTTCCACAGCGACCGGCCGCGATGGAGGCAACCGCGCGCGGCAAGAGCGGACCGCGCCCGGACCTGCCGACGGCAAAGAGGCAAGGGGTCGGCCTTCCCGGGCTCGCGCCCGAGGCACAGCCGCGCGCATCGCCTGAGCTTCCGGCGAGAGAACGCCAGCGACGAGAGGAAGCGACCGTGGTCCCGCTGCCCATCCCCGACAGCTCTCGACTCGCTGGGGCGGCGAGCTTGCCGTTCACCCCGACCCCTTTGCGGTGGCAGGGCGATTCGCCGAGTCCGGCCCGGCTCGGGCCTCGTCGCTGCGCTGCCCGTCTCTCGCCGAAATCCCCGGTGGTGGACTCCCGGAGAGGGGACGGCCAGCCCCGTCTCCCCTCCCGACTCTTGCGCGGGGCTGGCGACCGGTGTTGGTTGCCGCCCGCGACAGCTCACGCCAACGGGGGAGTGCCATGAAACTGCTGCGCTACGGTGAACCCGGCCGCGAGAAGCCCGGGTTGCTCGATGCTCGCGGCCGCATCCGCGATCTCTCCGGCCACGTCTCCGACCTCGACGGCCGGGCACTGCAGCGGCTCGACGAGCTGCGAGCCCTCGATCCCGACTCCTTGCCCCTCGTCGAGGGGTCGCCGCGGATCGGCCCTTGCCTGGCCCGGGTGGGGAAGATCATGGCGATCGGTCTCAACTATTCCGACCATGCCGCCGAAACCGGGGCCAAGGTGCCAGAGGAGCCGATCCTGTTCATGAAGGCCACCAGTGCGATCACTGGCCCCTACGACGTCATCGAGATCCCGAGAGGCTCGACCCAGACCGACTGGGAAGTCGAGCTCGCGGTGGTCATCGGCCGGCGTGCCAAGTACGTCGAAGAGAAAGACGCCTTCGATTACATCGCAGGATATTGCGTCATTAACGATGTTTCCGAGCGCGACTTCCAGATGAACCATTGCGGGCAGTGGAGCAAGGGCAAGAGTCACGACACGTTCGCTCCCCTCGGTCCATGGCTGGTGACCCGGGACGAGGTGCCCGACCCCAACGATCTCGACCTTTGGCTCGAGGTCGACGGCCGGCGCTACCAGAATGGCAACACCCGCACCATGATCTTCAAGGTGCCGTTCCTCGTGGCCTATCTCTCTCGGTTCATGACCCTCGAGCCGGGGGATGTCATCGCTACCGGTACCCCTCCGGGCGTCGGCCTCGGTCAGAAGCCCCCCGTCTTCTTGCGGCCCGGTCAAACGGTGCGGCTCGGCATCCGCGGCCTCGGGGAACAGCGTCTCGTGACCGTCGCCGCTTGACCCTCAGGGGAGTGGGATCACCCCCTTGCGCAGCAAGATGTTCCCGTAGAAGCGGCGTTCGCCGGTCTGCACCACCGCGAACGCCTCGCGGGCGCGGGCATAGAAGGCGTGCCGCTCGAGCCGAGCCAGTGGCACGGGTCGGCCTTCGGCCTGCTCCAGCAGCTCGCGGAAGGCCCGACAGACCGGCGGCTCTGCTTCCGGATCGCCCACCACCTCCATGCGCACCGCCGGCTCGGCGACGAAGCTGTCGAGGGGGAAGAGGCTCAGCACCGCGGCGAGCACGCGCTCGCTGTCGGCACCTGGAATGCGCACGAGCCGGCGGGCACACGCGGCAGCCGGGAAATGGGCGTCGACGATGGCAAGCTCATCGCCGTGTCCCATGGCGGCAAGGATGGCAAGCAGTTCCGGTGACAGCAGCGGATCGATCCCCTTGAGCACTCCCACCTCCTCCGGCAGGACCGCCGCCGAGCATGCCGCGCCCATCCCGGATGGTGAAGGCTTGCCGGAGGGCGAGTGCCTGGTCATGGTCGACCTGGATCGGTGGAGGGGAAGGCCGGGAGAGGACTTGAGGGCATGCGGCGAGAGTCCAAACGGATAGTGCAGGATCCCGGGCTCCGGCCTGTGGTCGTGGGGCTCCTCCTCTCTTGGCCCCTTTTCTCGCTCGCCCGATTGGCCGGCATCGACCCTGTGGCCTCGGGGCTGCCGTGGCTCTCGGCCCTGGCTGCTATCGGCCTGGTCTTCCGGCAGTCGGCCGAGAACATCGCCTTCGGACCGGCCAACGGCCTCACCCTCGTCCGTCTCGGCTGCGTGCTCCTGCTCGTCGTCGCCGCAGCGACCGGCACGCCGTCTGCCGGCTCCTGGTCCCTCTTCGGGATCGCCGTTCTCGCCCTCCTGCTCGATGCCGTCGACGGCCGGATTGCCCGCCGGTTCCACTGTACCAGCCGCTTCGGTGCCCGGTTCGATCTCGAGACCGATGCCGCCTTCCTGTTCGCGGTCGGCCTGCTGCTCTGGACTTCCGGCCGCACCGGCTGCTGGGTCCTCGTCGCCGGCTCGCTGCGTCCCCTCTTTCTCGTGGCCGGTCGGCTCTATGCGCCGCTCGCCGCCCCGCTCCCGCCGAGTCGCCGGCGCGCCCTTGCCTGTGGACTCGCCGCGACCCTGCTCACAGCCGCTCTCCTGCCGTCGCTTGCCATCCCCGCGGCTGTCCTGCCCGCCGGGCTCGCGGTTCTCATCCTCCTCTGGTCGTTCGCCGTCGATAGCCTCCTCCTGCTCGTCCGTCGATGAGACGCTTGCTTCCCCTCGCGACGACGGTGCCGCTCGCTCTCCTGCTCGCGCTGCCGATGGACGTGACGGCCCTGCGCTATCCATGGTTCTGGGCACCCCCGCTCGAGCTCATCCTCGTCGCCGCTCTCGCCCTCGCCTGCGGGCCGCAGCGCGCCCGGATAGCGGGTTTCCTCGCCGTCCTGTCGCTCGGTCCGATGCTCCTCCTCGCCCTGCTCGAGGCCCTGGTCTTCCAGCTATTCGGCAGACCCCTGCGGCTTGCCGCGGATCTGCCGCTGCTGCCGATCGCCATCGAGGCCATCCGTCTCGGCAGCGTGCCAGGCTGGCTTCCCGTTCTGGCCCTCCTCCTCGGCCTCCTGGTGCTGCTCTTGCTGGCTGGCCTCTGTTGGGGGTTCGGGGTCGGCTGGGCGCGCCTGCCGTCAGCTTCCCACCGCCGAGCGGCATGGCGGCTCGCGGCAGCCGGGCTTACCGCCCTCGCCCTCGACGCCGCTCTGGGCCCCGGCACGCCCCACTGGCGAGTGGTGGCCACGGACGGCATCGGACGGCTGCTCCTGCAGCTTCGCCATTACCGCGAGCTGCAACAGGCCCGAGCCCGGCTCGAGCGGGCGATCGCCGAGGATCCCCTCCATCCTGCATCGACCTTGCCGGGGCTCTGGGTCGGCGTCGATGTCGTCGTCCTGTTCGTCGAATCCTACGGCCAGGTGGCGCTCGACCGTTCCCCCTTCGCAGAGATGCTGCGCCCGCGCCTTGCGGTCTGGCAGGAGCGCTTGGCCCGACTCGGTTTCGCCCCGGCCTCGGGTCTTCTCGAATCGCCGACCATCGGCGGTCAGTCCTGGCTCGCCCACGCCACCCTGCTCGCCGGTCTGACCATCGATCATGAGTCGGCCTGGCAGCTCCTGCTGCACCGAGACCGCCGCTCGACCCTGGCCCATCTCTTCCAGCGGAGCGGCCACCGCACCCTCCTCGCCATGCCGGCCGTGGGCGGGCCGTGGCCGGAGAGCGCGCGTCTCGGCTTCGCCTCCTTCTTGCCGGCTCCTGCCTTCGGCTATGCCGGGCCACCCTTCGGTTTTGCCCCGGTGCCCGATCAGTTCGCCCTCGCGGTATTGGCCCGCGAATGGTTCGGTGCCACTCGCCCTCTGCGGCCGCCCCTCTTCGCCCTCGTCGTGCTGGCCACGAGCCATGCCCCCTTCACCCCGGTGCCCCAGCTCGTGCCGTGGGAGGAACTGGGCGACGGCCGCGTCCTTGCGCGTTTTTCGACCGAGGCCGAGCCGGCAGCCGAGCTGTGGCGGCAGCCGGAACGGCTGCGCGCCGCCTACAGCCGGGCTCTCGGCTACAGTCTCGATGCCGCCTTCGCCTTTGCCGCGCGCATCTTGCAACGCTGTACCCTGGTCCTGATCCTCGGCGATCATCCGCCGGCGGCAGCCATTTCCGGCGACCACCGACGGACCGTGCCGATCCATGTTCTCGCCGGCGATCCGGTACGCCTCGCCGTCTTGCGCGCGCGACTCGGACTGCTGCCCGGGCTCTTGCCGCTGGAGCAGGGAAAGATCGCGAGCATGGCGGAGTTGCGCGACCTGTTCGCCGGCACCCGGAGCGAGGGAGGGGAGGCCTGCGCGCAAGGAGGATGGGGAGAAGCTCCCTCTAGAGGGCTGGCACCGGGCTCGTGAAGGGGAGGACCGGACAGGGCCGCGGTTCCCGCTCCCCGGGTCGCACTTGCAGGGCCTCGACGGGCTCGCCCAGACGGTCCAGGCGCACGGCGGAAAGCGGCCCGCCCTGACCGGCCCCGCTGTCGAGATGCAAGAGCCGGCAGCCGTTCTTGCCGGTGCGCAGTCGGAGCACCGTATCGCTCAGCGGATCGTGGCCGGCGAGGACCAACAGGTCCCCGGGTAGCCGGTCGAGCCAGCGATAGATCCGCACCGGCCTACCATCGGCGTGGCGCTCGCCAGTCACCTCGCCGAAGAGTGCCAGGGCCTCCAAGCGCTTCGGGAACACGTTCACCGGCGGCAGCATGGCCGGGTCGAGCGCCCCGTGCACCATGACCGTGCGGCCGACACCCAGGACGAAGGGCATGGCCGGATAGACGTGGCGGAACCAATCCTCGAGCAGCCGGCCGTCGCTTGCCGCATGGAGCTGGTCGAGGGTGTCCGCGAGATCGGCGTCGATGAACGTGCGCCGGCCGAGCAGCGTGCGAAACAGCTTGTCGTCGTGGTTGCCGCGCAGGAACAGGCCGCGCTCCTCTTCCACGAACCGGCGCATCAGGCGAAGGACGCCAGGCGCGTCGGGGCCGCGATCGGTGAGATCGCCGAGGCTCAAGAGGAAGAACGACTGCGCCAGGGCGAGGTCGCAAAAGGGCGTGAGCAGCTCGCTGTGGCCGTGGACGTCGCCGACCACGAGCACCCCCTCGAAGCGGTCGGCGAGCTCGAGCGAACGGGCGTGGGACATGGGCGAGGCGAAGCCGATTTCCTCGGCCTTGGCAAGTCCCGCGCGCCACCTGGGGACGATGACGAGGGTAGGGCGTCCGGGCCAGAGTGCCCGCCCCGGATCCAGAAAGCGGTGGTCGCGATCCATTCCGCCCGCCTCCACCTTCGCCGTGGCGGTGCTGGGCACGGAAGCGGCCACTCCGTCTTCCGGCATGCAGCAGACACAGCGAGGACACGCCAATCCGACGCTGGCCGAAGCCCTGCGCCCGATCGAGGACGGCGAGCCGCCGCCTGCCCGTACCCTGCCGAGCGGCTCTTCCACTCCCCATTCCCGATTTTTGGCCCTCGCCTTCGGCGGCCTCCCTCCTCCTGCCCGCGAGCGCGAGGAGCGTGGCCTCGGCGGCCTCTTCCGGTAGAAAGAGCCGTCGCGGTGCCCGTCCGGCGGCTCGTCTTGCGATCTGCGATCGCGGCTCTTTGCGCCGTCAGCGGCACGAGCGTCAGGCTCTCGTCGCGGGTGCCCTGCTCGATGGTCGAGGCGGGAAGGGGGCAGCCGTCCCCATCGCGACGACCCCGCCGCGTGCCGGAGCGGATGCCCGTACCCTGAGGCCGGAGATTCGGTGGCTGTTCGAGGACGCTCGGGACCTGCCGGAGGGTCGCCCGCCTCGCCGGCGCGGGCCACCTGGACTGCGAGACTCGACGCGCCCTCTCCGCTCCGGCCCCTGCCTCGATGACCGCCGGCTCCTCGATGGCGGTGAGTCCGTCGGCTCGGCCGGAATCGCCCGGGGATTCGGGTCACACGACCGGCCGTGGCCGCCACCCTCCAGTTTCGACACGGTGCGCACGACGGCCGCCGCCAGCTTTGCCCGCAAAGACGAGACTGCGACCTGGCTGCGCCGGATCGAGGCCGCGGTCCGAGGGGAGAGGGCTGGGGCGCCTGCGGGGGCCGGCTCCGAGGAGGTGCGGGGCCTCCGCTCGCGGCTGCTCGTCGCCCGCCGAGACCGAAGCCCGCTCATGCGGCGGCGCGGATCGAGGCCAACAGATCGCGCAGTCGCGCTTCCAATTCGCCGGTGCGCGCGACGGTTTCCGCCACCATGCGGCTCATGGCAGCGCTGCGTTGGCGCGCCTGCTGCACCTTGTCGCTGGCTGCTCCGGCGCGCCGGGCGATCTCCTCCGTACCTCCGGCCGCTTCTTGGGCATTGCGCGCGACATCGGCGATGGCCCCATTCTGCTCCTCGACCGCGGCCGCCACGGCAGCGGCGATGCGGTCGAGATCGTCCATCGCCCGTCGCACCTCCTCGATAGCCCCGACTGCACCGCGGGTCGCCGTCTGCACCGTTTCCACCTGGGCGGCGATCCGACGGGTGGCCTCCGCGGTCTGGCCAGCCAGCGACTTCACCTCCTGCGCCACCACCGCGAAGCCACGTCCCGCTTCGCCGGCACGCGCCGCTTCGATCGTGGCGTTGAGCGCGAGCAGATTGGTCTTCTCGGCGATGTCGGCGATGAGACCGACGATCTGGCCGATCTGTTCCGCCATGGCGGCAAGTTCGCCCATAGTCCGGTCGGTCTGCTGGACACGACCGGCGATCTCGCGGGTCATGCCCGAGGAGCGAGCGATTTGCGAGGCGATCTCGCGCGCCGAGGCGGCGAGCTCCTCGCAGGCCGCGGCGATGGTGCCGACATTGCCGCTGGTGCGCCGACCCGATTCGGCAGTCGACAGACTTTCCTCGCCCGCTGCCTGCGCTTCCACCTCGACGGAGTGCGCATGCTCCTCGAGCCCCCGGGCGAGCTCTCGCAGCCCGCTCACCAGCACCCCGAACTCCGCTTCGAAGCGCCGGGCGAGCTCCTCGCTTGCCCGCCGTCGCTCCGCTTCGGCGGCCGCCCGGGC
Organism: bacterium HR40; assembly: GCA_002898275.1. Taxonomy (GTDB): domain Bacteria; phylum Pseudomonadota; class Alphaproteobacteria; order Geminicoccales; family Geminicoccaceae; genus HRBIN40. The sequence goes on along the minus strand of BEIQ01000005.1, from coordinate 146,378 downwards.
CTGTCGTTCCTCGTCCTCGAGCCTGCCGACCGCTCGCACCCCGCGCACCGTGAGGAACCCGGAAAGGCCCAGCACTCCTGACGCCGCAGCGAGCATCAGGAGCATGATGGTCAGACGTTCCCGACCGAAGGCATCGGCCCGCTCGATGAGCGTGGCAAAGAGCGCCTGCTCGGCCGCCCGAACACTGTCGACACCCATCTGACCGAGCGCGAACCATCGCCCGAGATCGACGCCCTCGATCTTGCGAGTCTCGGCGGCGCGCTCGAGCGCCGCTTGCATGGCGAGCCGTTCCGGCAACCGGAGGGTCGAGAGGAGGGCCCGAAGTTCGTTGCGCCCGCCCCTCTCCGCCATCTCCTGGATCGTCTCGACGAGTCGGTTCTGCCGCCCCCTCACGCCGATGTAACCGCGGAACGCCTCGGGCTCGAAGAAACCCTGATGGACGAGAATGGCGCCATAGGCGATCTCGCTCCCCATCGCACCGTGGAGCTCGGCGAGGGCGAGCAGCGCGCTCGCGAGATCCGGATCGAGGACAGTTGCCGCTTGCGCGACGAGGTCATTCCACATCCGCCGCCAGCCGAGCACGAAAGGGTCGTAGCCGGCGATCGCCTGCACCGGCGACAGCCCATAGCGGTCGACCCGGGCGCGCAGATCGGTCAGTCCAGAGAGCTTCTCCAGGGCCTCGCCGAGGATGGAGCGGAGCCGGTCGTCGGCGACCTCGGCGAGCCGCCCCTCGATCTTCTGACGGAGCTCGTCGGTCTTGGTGCGTGCCGCCTGCAGGGTCGATATGCCCTCGACCTTGCCTTCGGCGAGGAAGGAGGCGGTGAGCGTCCGCTCCTGGATGAGGGCCTCGTGCAGCTGCCGCGGACCGGAGCCGAGCAGATCGACGATCTCTTCGGTCTTTCGGGCCCGATGGAGATCCTCGAGCCGGGGCATGATGAGCCATGGCACGAGGAGGAGCAGGACCAGCACCGGCGGGATCGTCATCGTCAGGATGCGGCGCTGCAGGGGCGACATCGTTCCTCCGCGGTGGCAGGACGCCGCGCATTGTGGGGACGGCCGCTTACCAAGGAGTTAAGGCTGCTCTAGAGAGTCCGGGGTTCGCCCGGAGGATCCGCCGTGTCGCAGACCGCTCGTCGCATCGTTCTCGCCCGCCGCCCCACCGGGGCTCCCGGCCCGGAGCACTTCCGTCTCGAGGAGGTCCGCCTACCCGAGCCCGGTCCGGGGGAGGTGTTGGTGCGCACCCTCTGGCTGTCGATCGATCCCTATATGCGCGGGCGGATGAACGACGCCCCATCCTACACCCGCCCGGTCGGAATCGGCGAGACCATGGTCGGCGAATGCGTGGGCGAGGTGCTGGAGAGTCGGGCTTCGGGCTTTGCCCGCGGCGAGCTGGTGCGCGGCATGGGCGGCTGGCAGACGCACTTCGTGCTGCCGGCGAAGGAGCTCGCGAAGGTCGATCCCGAGCTCGCACCCCCTTCCGCCTGGCTCGGGGTGCTCGGCATGCCCGGGCTCACCGCCTGGGCCGCCCTCTTCGAGGTGGCCAAACCCCAGCCCGGAGAGACGGTGGTGGTGCCGTCAGCGGCAGGAGCGGTGGGTGCGGTCGCGGGCCAGCTGGCGAAGGCCCACGGCTGCCGGGTGGTGGGGATTGCCGGTGGCTCCGAGAAGTGCCGCCATGTGGTCGAGGATCTCGGCTTCGATCTCTGTCTCGACCGCCACGAACCGGAGCTGGCGACGCGACTCGAGCGCGCCTGTCCGGAAGGCGTGGACGTCTATCTCGAGCTGGTGGGCGGCGACGTGCTGTGGGCCGTGCTGCCTCTCCTCAACCTGCACGCTCGGATCCCGGTGATCGGAGGCATCGCCTGGTACAATCTCCCGGCGCTGCCCGAAGGACCGGACCGCACGCCTCTGCTCATGCGCCGCATCCTCATCCGCCGCCTCCAGCTCACCGGCTTCCTCGTGTGGGACTTCCAGCACCTCGAGCCGCGTTTTCGCACCGAAGTCGCAGCGATGCTGCGCGACGGACGACTGCGCTATCGCGAGCACATCGTCGACGGGCTCGAGCAGGCACCCCGAGCGCTGAGCGATCTCCTCGAAGGTCGCCACATCGGCAAGTTCCTGGTGCGGGTGGCGGCTTGAGCCGGCGGACGCAAGCGGAGGTCACGACGAGAGAGGGCACGCGCATGGCTGACGCTCCCCCGACCGGGCTTTCCGCGCTCCTGGGTGGCCCACCCCCCTGGATCATGGGGATCCTCAACGTCACCCCCGATTCCTTCAGCGACGGGGGCCGCTATCTCGAACGCGGCGAGGCGATCGCCGCCGGCCGCAGGCTGCGCGAGGAGGGGGCGGCCATCGTCGATATCGGGGGGGAATCGACCGCTCCCGGCAGCCGCCCGATTCCCGCGGAAGAGGAGCAGCGGCGCATTCTCCCGGTGGTGGAAGCCCTCGCTGCGGCCATGCCCCTGTCGATCGACACCTACCGCGCGGCCACCGCTGCCCGCTGTCTCGCCCTCGGGGCGGTGATGATCAACGATGTCTCCGCCCTGCGGGCCGATCCCGAGCTCGCCCGAGTGGTGGCCGAGCATCGAGCGGCCCTGGTCCTCATGCACGCCAAGGATGCCCCCTTGCCGCATGTCACCGACCGGCCGGCCCACTATCGGGACATCATCGCCGAGATCGGCGATTTCCTCTTGCGACGAGCGGAAGTGGCGCTACGCGCCGGGGTGCGGGAGGACCTCCTGCTGCTCGATCCGGGATGGGGACGCTTCGTCTCTCTCGATCCCGCCGACAGCTTCCGCCTCCTGCGCGAGCTGCCACGGCTGGTGGAACACCTGCGACCGTTTCCGCTGGTGGTGGGCGTGTCGCGCAAGGGCTTTATCGGCGCCGATCCGACGGAACGCGACGCCCTCTCGCAACTGCTCGCCCTCGATGCCATCGAGAAGGGGGCGAGCATGGTCCGCACCCACGATGTCCGGCTGATGCGCCGCTTTCTCGAGCTCGCCCAACGGCTGGGACGACCATTACCGGCGGCTTTCCATCTGCCCGCGCAGCCTTGAAAGCAGCTCCGCGGCGCTCTTCCCGAGTCGCGGATGGCGCCAGTCGGGCCAGATGGCGACGAGCGGCTCGAGCACGAACAGGCGTTCGTGCAATCGCGGATGCGGCAGGACGAGGCCTGGCTCCTCGCCCACGCGTTCGCCCAAGGCGAGCAGGTCGAGGTCGAGGATACGCGGCTGCCACCGCCGGGTCTCGCGGCTGCGGTCTCGTCCCAGCCGGCGCTCGATGAGAAGCAGCCGGGCGAGCAACTCGCGAGGGGAAAGCGGACAGTCGACGAGCACCACCCCGTTGAGATAGGGCGGTTGCGGCAGCGGATCGTCGGGCAGCCGCACTGCCTCGGTCTCGATCCACGGCGAGCGGGCGAGAATGGGACCGACCTCGCGGGCGAGCTCGCTCACCGCTGCCTCGAGGGTGGCGGCGCGGTCGCCGAGATTGGCGCCAAGCGCCACGAGCGCCGGCTCGAAGCGAAACGAAAAAGCAGCAGCCAAGGGTGGATCCTCCGGCGGCGCCGGCTGTCCGCGGACATGGCCGCCCGATCCTGCTGCAGCCGTTCGGACTCAGCGTTCGAGCCCGCGCCGGCAGAGCTCGCGCACCATCGCCGCCCGGCAGCGTACACCGAACTTCATGTAGATCCGCCGGAGGTAGGTGGCGACGGTCCACGGGCTCAGATCGAGCACCGCGGCCACCGTCTTGTTCGGATAGCCACGGGCCACGAGCCGCGCGATCTCGAGTTCGCGCGGGCTCAGCTCCGGGATCGCGAGGGCATCGTCCCAGGCAGCCTCGCCCGATGCCGGATCCGGCGGCGGGCCCACCCGCGGCCGGGCCAGTGCAGGCATCGTTTCCTCCCGATCCGGTGTCCAGCCCCTCTCGCGAGTCGGATGCTCGCCCTCCTATCGGTACCCGAATGTGACGATCGACACCAGCATGCCGACCGCTCAGGAGGCCACTCGGCGCGGACGGAAGGGAACGACATTGCCGGCCGGCGTACTCCTGTGTGCGATCCCCAGCGATTGGGCACTCGTGAGCCATTCCTCGGCCCATTCGCCGATGGCCGTGACCAGGGTTTCGAACTCGCTGCGGCCCTCGGCGAGGATGAAGGGGCGGGCCAGCCAGTGGATGATCTCGCGGCCGGCCATGCCCATGCGCGAACGCTGCGACGCCACCGGTCTCTCCTGCAGATAGCGGTGCAGCACCTCCTCGAGGGTGTCCCAGGCATTGTCGCTCCCGAACTGGCGCCGCACGTCCTCGGCCTCGAGGATGGCGAAGGCCTGGCGGAGCAGCTGCAGCAGCTCGATCGTCAGCACATTGACGTCGCCATAGGAGGCCTGCTTGAGGTTGGCGCGCAGGTCGAGTCCCGCTCGCCGCACGGCGGCCACACTGGCGAAGGAAGGATCCGGGCTGCTCGCCGATCCGCGGATGGTCTCCGCCACCCGCTTGTCGCGGAACAGCTGCGCCACTTCCAGGCAGAAGGTGGTGAACAAGTGGTGGAAGGCGTCGTTGGGGCGCGCTCCGGGAGGCGGCGGTGCATCGGTATAGCCGAGCACCCGGCGATAGGCCTGCATCCGCTGGGCGCGGGTATAGCGCAGCGCCTCCTTGCGGTCGAAACGATAGAGGGCGAAGGCCCCGGGTCCCGAGGACAGGCGCAGCGTGCCCGCCCGGAACAGCTCTCGCAGCTTGAGCACCGCCCGGAACACGCCGAGCCGCTCGTGCTGATAGCAGTAGTAGAGATCGCCGATCGCCAGGAGCCGTTCCGAAACCACGGCCTCGTCGTAGGGCGGCACCCCGGCCGGGGTGAAGACGGCATCGGGAGTGGGGGCGGCTGTCGGCCCGAGGCCGAGCCGTTCGGCGTCGCCCCCGTCGGGTGGCGGCGGCCGGGTGGCCTCGAGGTGATGGGTGAGCGTCTCCTCGAGCTCGGCGAGCCGGGTGGCGAGCAGCTCCCGCAGCTCCGCATCCCCCGGTCGCTGGGCGGCCGCGAGCCCGGCGAGACGCGAGCGGACCTCGGCGATCTGTCCGAGCAGGGAGTAATAGTCCTCGCGCGACGCCATCTCCGCTCCTCCTGATCTCTCCCGTTCCGCTCACCCGACCATCGGACTCTGCTCGGCCGGCGGTGGCCGGTCTTCGCCCCGCTCGGGAGGCGGCGATCCGCTACCCCGAGGCGCCGGAGCGCCCTCCCCGGGAGGTGGTCTCTGGATTTCGTCCTCGAAGGCGAGGATCAGCCGCGCGAGGCGATCGATCGCCATGGCCGCTTGCTCCGCGGCCTCGCCGGCAAGCCCGAGGCGAGAGGCAATGGCCTTACCTTCGATGTTCCCCCAGAGGGTGCGAAGCCACCGTCCGGCACTCCGGACTCGCTGTCGCTGGGCGGCGCCGCCGAGGCGGGCGAGTTTCTCGAAGCGTCGCGGCTCCACTTCCGCCGCCCGCAGGGCTGCGGCGAGGCTCGGCCCGGCCTTGTCCTGGGGGCCGGCTGGAGTGGCCTCGAGTTCGCAGGCGCCGATGCCCAAACCCGCGAGCAGGTCGCGCACGGCGATCGCCTGATCGGCGATCCGGCCGGCGCACCGCTCGACCCGCTCCGCCCAGGCGACGAGCCCGTCCTCGCCATCGACGCCCTCGCACGCCTCGCGCAGATCGGCGAGGATGTCCGCGGCCAGATCGAGGAGGGCGAGCTGGTGTTCGTCCTCGACGCTGTCCTCGCCCATGAGCGCGGTCCGCAGCTCGTCCAACAGGCCGGGGCCCCCCTCCTCGTCGCCGAGCAATTCGGCGAACCAGCCCTCGATCAGCGGGCCGACCGCTTCGCCCTCGAGTTCCGAAGCGAGCGCGTCGAGATCGGTGCGGACGTGGTCGAGCAGGCGACGGAGGTCGTCGGCGCAGACTCCCGGTCGGCACAAGGCGGGATCGATGTCCTCGAGGGCGTGACGGACCACCGGCAGCAACTCGCGGGCCCGCCGCGCCAGCATCTCGTCGCGGGTCCGACCGGCAGCGAAGCCCGCCGCCGGGCCAACCGGCTCGAACCGCACCGCCCCGGTCCGGGGGTCGAGGGTGCGCCGGAAGCGGCGCCGGAGCTGCGCCTCGAGCCCTTCGAGCTCGTGCCGCGAGAGATCCGAGATCCTCCGATCGCGGCGCAGCAGACTCCCGGCCGGGCCACCGCCGAGCACTTGGGCGAGGGTACGCTCGAGCCAAGCGAGCCGTTCTTCACCTGTCGTCGAAGTCGTGGGGAGGATCGGACCCATGACGTCATCTCCTGCCGAGCGCGTCGAAGAAATGCTGGGCGATGCGGCCGGGTGGCGCGTGCCGGCGCCGCAGGGCGAGGCGGGCGGCGACGATGAGGAAACGTTCGGGAACGATCCCCGGATCCTCGCCGCGCGCCAGTCGCTCCGCCGCTTCCCCGGCCACCGCGAGGTCCTGGCGGCGGAAGCTCACCACCTCGGCGAGGGCGCGGTCGCCGAGTTCGGGATAGGGGGTGAAGGCGACGATCTCCACCACTCGCCGGGACGCCCGCTCGAAGCTGTGAAGCAACGCCGCCGGCATGCGGGCACGGGCGCGTGCCGGCGGATGGAGGGCGAGCCAGGCCTGCCGCAGGGCCGCAGCCTCCGGTGCGAACTCCATGCGCGCGAGCAACTCGAGATCGAGCAGGGTGCGCAGGAAGGGAGTCGGGTGCACCGCCGCCGGTGAGAAGGCGGTCACCGCTTCCGGCGATCTCCCCACCACGTCCATCAGCGAATGGACGAAAGCAGGCCCGATCAGGAGCACGCCGATGAGATCGGCGAAAATCTCCTTGTGCCAGCGGATCCAGATCCGCACCACCGGCGAGGGAACGCCGTCGCGCGCCAGCACCTCGGCGAAACGACGCGGGATGGTCTGCCACAGACCGAGATCCGCCTGCAGATTGTGGCCGACCTCGTGCGGCACGGCACCGAGCGTCCAGGGTGCCACCAGCCGGTGATAGGGGAGCTTGACCAAGGGAAAGGGGTTGGGCAGCCGGCCGAGCCGGGACAGCGGGACGGCCCGGCGGAAGGTGGCGGGTCCGCTGCCGGATTCCATGTAGGAAAAGGGTGCCGGAGAGGGGATCGAGCGCGCCCGCCCGAGCCCGCCGTAGACGTATTGGTAGCAGTCGAGGGCGATGCGGTCGCAAGCGAGCAGCCGGGCGGCGAAGCGCGTGGTGCGCTGCTCGAAGATGTCGCGGTAGAATTGCCAGACCTTCTCGATCGCAGCGACCGCCAGGGTCTCCGCCTCCTTCGCCCGACTGGCGTCGTCCAGGGTGTCGCGGCTCGGCGCAGCGAGGGCAGCGCCACCGGCCTTCGCCTGGGTGCGGGCGGCACCCACGAGCAGATGGCGCAGCTTGGCGATCGTCCGGTTGACGGCGGCGAGATGGGCGGGGCTGGGGGAGGCGGCATCGGTGCCGAATTCGTCCCGGCTGAAAGGGCGGATCATGACGGCGGCCCGCGCCGCGTTCACCGCCTGGCTGTCCAGCCAGTGGGCGAGCTCGGGGATGGCCGGGGAAGGCGGCCTGGCGAAGCGCAGCCGCACCCCCTGGCCCTTCCCGAGGAGCATCGACCCGGGTCCGGACACCGCCCGTGCCTCCCCGCCTCCGCGTTAGACGGTGGATGCGAGGGCGCGCGCCACCCGCGGTTTGACCGCCTGCACGATCCGCCGGGAGCGGCGCAGGCAGAGGCGACGCCGTCCGGGATCGCGCAACACCCGGGCGGTCTGCCGGGCGAGGGCACGGCCGACGAGGGCCGGTCCGACCGGCTGACCGCGTGCCGCGGTCTTCAGCACATCGCGGGCCGCCCCCTTGGCGATCGTCGGCAGGGCCCGCACCGCCTGCCGACCGGCCGGGGAACGCATCATCCGGCGGCCCATCGAGACGACACCGCGGGCGAGCTGGGGCACCACCCGCTTGGCCACCCGTGCCGCCACCGGGGCGAGGGCACCTGCGGCCTTGACCGCGAGCGGCGCGAGGGCCGCGAAGATGGGGAGGAACTGGTCGGCCTCTTCCTCGCTCTCGCTCTCGGCGATCTGATCGACGAGCAGCTCCATCAAGACCTCGGCCTCGGCCTCACCGAGCCCGTCGGCATAGGCTTCGCCTTCGCCGAGTTCGTCCTCGCCCAACAGTTCCTCCTCGCCCAGAAGTCCGCTCAAGGCTCCGAGCACACCGCCCAGGAAGGGATCGCCCTCTAGGAGCGGGTCCTCGAGATCGAACATCTCGTCTTCCATCTCGACTTCGTACATGCTGCCTCTCCTTGGCGGCAGGGGGGTGATTCAGCGCTCGGCAGCGAGGATCCGCCGGCGCATCGGGCTGCCCCGGAACATGCGTCGGCCGAGCACACGGTTGCGAGCGAGGGCCCGCGCGATCCGGCTCGGGTCGGCGAGGGTGCGCGCGGTCTGTCGGGCCATGGTGCGCAGCGCCGCGCGCGGACCCGGGCGCTGGCCCCGAGCGGCAGCGCGGGCGAGGGTCTTGGCAGTCGTACCGACGATGTCGCCGACCACGGGCAAAAGCGGCCGGGTGCGAGGTGAACGGCGCAACACCCGGGCGAGCCGCACGGCACGTTCCACGAGAAGCGGCGTCATGCGGCGGATCTCGACCGGTCCGGGACCGAGGATGTGGATGGTGACGCCACCGATGAGCCCGGCTGCCTCTTCCTCGCTCTCGGCCAGGGCAGCGGCAGCCGCCAGCCATTCGGCGAGGACCGCAGCGTCACCCACCGAGCCATAGAGCGGTCCAGCGTCTTTTCCCGTCTCCCCGCTGTCCTCGGCCAGCATCCCCTCTTCCTCCCCGGATTCGAACCCGCCGCCTCCTTCCTCCTCGAGCTCGGCGGCGAAGGATTCCTCCTCGCCGAGAAGTCCCGCCATTGCGCCGCTGGCGGTCGCGGGCGCGCCGAGCACCGCGCGCGCCGCGAGCGGGGCGATGCGCTGCAGCAAGGGGGCGAGAGACGCGAGGCCCCGACGCCATTTCCTGAACAGCCGGGCGAATTCCTCGGCCTCTGCCTCGGAGAAGGGTTCGCGTCCTGGCCCGGCCGGGCTCTCGCCCTCCCCGGCCGCCATGTCCAACCCCTGAGACGATCCCCTCGCTGTCTCGGCGAATCGCTCCTCCATGGGTCGTCCTCCGATGCGCGATCGCGGCATGAAGGGCAGTCTGCCTCAGGGCGGGTGCGAGCGCATGTCACCCAGGCGGAGAGGCTGGAGCAGGGTCGCTGGCTCGGTGTCACCCGTTTGGAGGGAAAAGCCGGGAGAACGGCCGATCGGAGGCTCGCGACTTGCCCGAGGGCGGGGGAGAACGCATGCTCATCGGGGCGGCGATGGAGAGCCCATGGAGGAGATCCCGTTCGTGCTGCCCGGACCGCCGGAGCGGCGTTCCGGCGGCACCCTCTACAGCCTGCGCCTCGTGCGCGAGCTCGGCGCAGGCGGATTGCCGGTGCGGCTCGTCTGGCTTTCCGACCGCTTTCCCTTTCCGCGGCCGGAGGACGCGAGGGCGGCAGAACGGGTCTTCGCCGAGCTGCCAGCGGGCGCCCCGGTGGTGGTCGACGGCCTCGTCCTCGGGGCGCTGCCGGAACTCGCCGCCCGCTACCGCGACCGACTCCGCCTGGTCGTCCTCCATCACCATCCCATCAGCCTCGAGCCTGGCCTGCCACCCGAGATCGCGCGCTCGCTGTTCGCCGCCGAGCGCACCGCGCTGGCCTGTGCGCGCCAGGTGATCGTGACCTCCTCCACCACCCGCGACCTTTTGATCCGCGAATTCCGCGTGCCCTTCGCGCGGCTGGCCGTCGCCCCGCCGGGTACGGATCCCGCCGCCCCCGCCCACGGCTCGCAGTGGAACCCGCCGCAACTGCTCTCGGTCGGCGCACTCGTCCCGCGCAAGGACCATCTCGGGCTCGTCCGGGCGCTCGCGCAGCTTGCCGACCGTCCCTTCCGGCTCGACATCGTCGGTTCCACCACCGTCGATCCCGCCACCACTCGGACGGTGGTCGAGGCGATCGCCAGCTTCGGCCTGGGAGACCGCGTGCGCCTGCTCGGCGAGCAGATGGGAGAGGCGCTCGAGGCCTGCTACGCCCGTGCCGATCTCTTCGTCTCCGCCTCGCGCTTCGAGGGCTATGGCATGGCCCTCGCCGAGGCCTTGGCGCGCGGCCTGCCGATCGTGGCGGTGCGGGCGGGAGCCGTGCCGGAAGTGGTGCCCGAGACGGCGGGGATTTTGGTCGAGCCTGGCCATCCCGGGGCGCTCGCGGCGGCGATCGCGCGCCTGCTCCGCGATCCGGCCCTGCAGGCGCGGCTGCGGGCCGGAGCCTTGGCGGCGCGCCAACGATTGGCCGGTTGGCAGGAGACGGCGCACACCGTCCGCCGCCTGCTCACGCTCGCCGCCAGAGCGTGAGCCGCTTTTCCGCCTCCTGGCTCGCCCTGCGCGAGGCCTACGACCACCGAGCCACGGCAACCGCGCCGCTTTTCGCGATCCGCGCCGCTCTCGCCGATCGCCGGCCTCTTCGCGCCCTCGATCTCGGTGCCGGCAGCGGAGCCGCCATCCGTCTGCTCGCGCCGCTGCTGCCAAAGCCGCAGGAATGGTTGGCCGTCGAATGCGATCCCGCCCTCGTCGCGGAAGGCCGCAGGCGTTGCGCCGAAAGCCTGCCGGCGGGTGTGCGGGTGCGCTGGAAGGGCGACGATCTCGCCCGCACCGACACGCTCTCGCGCCTGCTCCACCGCCCCGTCGATCTCGTCTCGGCTTCGGCGCTGCTCGACCTCGTCTCGCGGTCCTGGCTCGCCGAGCTCGTCGCCATCCTCGCCGCCAGCCGGGCGCTGCTGTGGACCCGGCTCACCTTCGACGGCCGCATTCACTTTTTCCCTCCCGATCCCTTCGATCGACGGCTGGTCGCCCTGCTCTGCGCCCACCAGCGCCGCGACAAGGGCTTCGGTCCGGCGGTCGGACCCGAAGCGGTCACCACCCTCGCCGAGCTGCTCGCCCCCCTCGCGGGGCGGATGGTGACAGCTTCGAGCGACTGGCGGCTCGGGCCGCGGGATCGGGCCATCCAGGAAATCCTCTTCGATCTCTGGGCGGAGGCGGCGGCCAGCATGGCGCCGCAAGAGGCCGAGGCGATCACCGGCTGGCGACACCGCCGATTGACCCATCTGCGAGCGGGTCGCTCCCATCTCACGGTGGGCCATCGCGATCTCGCCTGGCTGCCGGGAGCGGCGGCGTGAACCGGAAAGGACGGGAGTCGGCATGCCCGGCGACCAGCCGCGGCAGGGCTGGGCGGGATGGCGTCCGTCCCGGGCCGAGCTGGAAGGCGCGAGAGGGTCCCGAGGCGGCCGTACGCGTCCCCCGGTGTGGCAATGGTGCACGCCAGGCGGCTGCGACCATGGTGCACCGCACAAGGAGGTCGAAACCCGCCTGCCGCTGCGTTAGATCGGCAAGGCACGGGCCTTGGGCCCGTGTTTTTTCGCTCCTGCTCCAGCCTGCACGGTCTTCCGCAAGAGGTCCCCGCGATGAATCATCTCGACGAGCTCGAGGCCGAGAGCATCTACGTGCTGCGCGAGGCCTTCGCCAAGCTCGACCGGCTCGCCATCCTGTGGTCGCTCGGCAAGGACAGCAACGTCGTCCTGTGGCTCGCCCGCAAGGCCTTCTTCGGCCATGTGCCGTTTCCGGTGATCCACGTCGACACCGGGCGCAAGTTCCCCGAAATGTACGCCTTCCGCGACCGTTACGCGAAGGAGTGGGGGCTGCGATTCATCCGCGAGGAATGCCCACCGATCGAGGAGGTCGACCCCACCCTGCCACCGGCGGCGCGTGCCGCCGCCCGCAAGACTCTCGGGCTGCAGAACGCGATCCGCAAGTATGGCTTTCGGGGTCTGATCGCTGGCATCCGGCGCGACGAAGAGGCACTCCGCGCCAAGGAACGCTACTTCAGCCCCCGCGGCGAGGACAATTCCTGGAACATGAAAGATCAGCCTCCTGAGTTCTGGAATCAGTACATGACGGATTTCCCGCCCGGTACCCATGTTCGGGTCCATCCGATCCTGCACTGGACCGAGGTCGACATTTGGCGTTATACGAAGAGAGAAGGAATTCCTGTCATAGATCTGTATTTTTCCAAAGACGGTAAGCGTTATCGTTCACTCGGCGATATGGATATCACCTTCCCGGTGCCGAGCACGGCCAGCACCCTCGACGAGATCATCGCCGAGCTCGAGGCGACTCGCATTCCCGAGCGTGCCGGCCGCGCGATGGACCACGAGGCCGAAGACAGTTTCGAGCGCCTGCGCGCTGCCGGTTACATGTGAACGGGGACCATCACCGGATGACCACCGAGATCCGTCCGCTCAAGATCGTGATCGTCGGCCATGTCGATCACGGCAAGTCGACCCTGGTGGGGCGGCTGCTGCACGACACCGGTTCGCTGCCAGAGGGCAAGGTCGAGGCGCTGCGGGCGATGGCGGAGCGGCGCGGCATGCCCTTCGAGTGGGCGTTCGTGATGGATGCCATCCAGGCCGAGCGCGATCAGGGCATCACCATCGATACGGCCCAGATCCGCTTCCGCACGGCGCGGCGCCCCTATGTCATCATCGATGCCCCGGGACACAAGGAGTTCCTGCGGAACATGGTGACCGGCGCCGCGGCCTCGGAGGCGGCCCTGTTGCTCGTCGACGCCCTCGAGGGAGTCCAGGAGCAGTCGCGCCGGCATGGTTATCTGTTGTCGTTGCTCGGCATCCGCCAGGTGGCGGTGCTGGTCAACAAGATGGACCTCGTCGCGTTTTCGGCCGACCGCTTCGGCCGAGTGGCGGAGGAACTGCGCGCCTATCTCGCGGGTCTCGGGGTCGAGCCGGTGGCCTTCGTGCCCATCTCGGCGCGCGAGGGTGACAATATCCTCGCCCACAGCCGGCGCATGTCCTGGTACCAGGGACCGTCCGTCATCCAGGTGCTCGATGGCTTCGTGCCGGCCCCCCGACCGGTGGATCGACCCCTGCGGATGCCGGTGCAGGATGTCTACAAGTTCGACCATCGGCGGATCGTCGCCGGGCGGATCGAATCGGGCCGGCTGCGGGTGGGCGACGAGATCCTCTTCTCCCCGTCCAACAAGACGGTGCGGGTGAAGTCGATCGAGATGTGGAACGTATCGGAGAGCCCGGAGGAGGCGGTCGCTGGCCAGTCGATCGGCATCACCCTTTCGGAGCCGATCTTCGTCGAGCGGGGCGAGATCGTCAGCCACCTCGAGCAGCCGCCGATGGAGACCACGGTGTTCCGCGGTCGGCTGTTCTGGCTCGGCGAAAAGCCGCTCGAGGTGGGGCGCAGTTACACCCTCAAGCTCGCCACCACCGAAGCCCAGGTGACCGTCGAGGCGATCGAGAGGGTGATCGACACGAGCGATCTGTCGAGCCGGCCGGCCGATCGCATCGAGCGCAACGGCGCGGGTGAAGTGATCTTGCGGACTCGCCGCCTGCTCGCCGTCGACCCGCACGAGACCAACCCGGCGACCGGGCGCTTCGTGCTGGTCGAGGATTACCGGCCGGTCGCCGGCGGCATCGTGTCGATGGACGGCTATCCCGACCAGCGCCGGCTGGTCACCGTGCGCGCCACCAACATCCACGCCGTCGGTCACGCGGTGACGCGGGAGGCCCGCCATGCGCGCAACGGTCACCGCGGTGGGGTGCTGTGGTTCACCGGTCTCTCGGGCGCTGGCAAGTCGACGCTAGCCCTCGCCCTCGAGCGTGAACTCTTCGCCCGCGGCTACCAGGTCTATGTGCTCGACGGCGACAATATCCGCAGCGGACTCAATGCCGACCTCGGTTTCGGTCCCGAGGACCGGGCCGAGAACATCCGTCGCGTCGGCGAGGTCGCGGCTCTCTTTGCCGATGCCGGCTTCCTCGCGATCTCGGCCTTCATCTCGCCCTATCGCGCCGACCGCGAGCGGGCCCGCCGGGCGGCCGGCGAGGCCTTCCACGAGATCTACATCCACGCCCCGCTCGAGGTGTGCGAACGGCGCGATCCCAAGGGTCTCTATCGCAAGGCGCGAAACGGGGAGATCCCGGAATTCACGGGCATTTCGAGCCCCTACGAGCCGCCGGAGAAGCCGGAGCTGGTGATTCCCACCCATGAGCTGTCGCCCGAGGAATGCCTGGCGCTGCTCGTGCGCTATGTCGAGGACCGGTTCCGACTCTGAGTCGCAGAAGACCCCCGACCCGTCGTCCCGCGGCCCGCTCGGCGGGCCGCCGGGCCTTCGCGGGAAAGCGAAAAAAACGGCTCCCTCTTGCGAGGGAGCCGTGACCACCATCGGCCAGGGAGGGAAGGGAACGCGCGGTCCGGAAGGCCTCGGCTTCCGTCCGCGTCCGCCCCCAAGGTACCGATCGCCGCCGCGAGGTGAACCGCCGCCTGCGAATGTCTGCCATGCAGTAACCGCATGGTTACATCCGCCTTCCCTCAGCGTCCATCGGCAGATGCGGAGGCTTCCGGGGAAGAGGGAAGGAGCGGGGGAGTCGCCGCCGCGGCTTCCGCCCCACATCCCGCGAGACGGGCTAGGGCCTGGGCACGGAGTTCGGCGAGCTCGGCGAGGGTGCGGTCGAGGTCGCGACGTTGCTGTTCGAGCCGCCGGATGCGTTGGTCGATGCGCTCGAGCCAATTGCGGGTCCGGCTGGGCCGGTCGACCTCGCCCTCGTAGAGGGAAAGCCACTCCCGGATCTCGCGCAGGGAAAAGCCGAGCCGCTTGCCTCGCAGGATGAGGAGCAGCCGGGCACGATCTCGATGATCGTAGATGCGGGTCTGCCCAGCCCGCTTGGGTGCGATCAGCCCTTTGTCCTCGTAGAAACGCAGGGCTCGCGCGGTGGTACCGAGTTCGGCCGCGAGTTCACCGACCGTCCAGAACTGCTCCGGCATGCCGGTGCCCCTCTCTGCCGTCCGTTCCCTCGAGGTGTCCCGGCCGGTCGTTGCCGAGCCATCCTGCGGGCCGCGCCCCTCTCCCTGTCCTCCGCCCGCTCGACGCCCCGCGTCCTGCGTCTGGCTCGACGACAAGCCGCGGAGGACGGCTGGAAGAGGATGAGGACAGGGCGCTTTGGCTCCGCGGGGGAGCAGGAGAAGGGCAGGCGCCGGTGGCGTCAAGAGAATTTCCCGTTCTCCTCAGGGGCTTCGGGTGCGAAGCCGGCAGATTCCGCCGATCTTTTCCCGTTTCCCGAACCGCGCAGGCAAACCCGGGGAACCCCATACCGGATGCCGGCGATGCGGTTTCGTGCCGAACGGCGAGCAGGGCTCGCGCGCCGAGCCTGTCTTTATTCCGGGAAGTTCCGGCGAGCTGCCGCGAACAGCTCCTTGTCCGCGAGCCTCACCCTCGGCGCCCATCTTGCTCCCTTGTGGCAGGAGCCGTACCTGCAGGTGGTGGGCGGGCGTGGCGGAACCGGTAGACGCACGGGACTTAAAATCCCGGGGCCGCGAGCCATGCGGGTTCGATCCCCGCCGCCCGCACCAGGATCGTATTTGTCATAATCTTGCTTCTCGCTCGCGTACCCATCCCCCCATTCTCCCTCAGGGGGCAGCCAGAGTGATCCCGCCGTCGATCTTGAGGGTGATGCCGGTGATGCTGCGGGCGTCCTCGGAAGCGAGCCACACCACCGCTGCCGCGATGTCCTCGGCAGTGGCGAGTCGCCCGAGCGGCGTGCGGGCCTGGCGGGCGGCAAAGCCGGCATCGTCGATCACCGAGCGCGCACCCGGCGTGTCGACCGGCCCTGGGGCGAGCGCCACCACCCGGATGTTCTTCGGACCGAGCTCCACTGCCTGCTGGCGGACCAGGGCATCGATGGCTCCCTTGATCGCCGTATACACGCCCGCGTGGCGGATCCCGTAGAACACCGCCACGGAAGACAGGCCGACGATCAATCCTCCGCCGCGCCGCTCGAGATGCGGGATCGCCGCCTGCATCGCCCACAGGGTCCCTTCGAGCCCGACCGCCAGCATCTGCCGCACGATCGCCGGCGGCGTCTCGACGAGCGGGGCGAAGTGGAAGTGCACGGCACAGGCGACGAGCAGGTCGAGCCCGCCCGCCTCGGCGACCACGCGCTCGGTAGCCGCGAACACCGCCTCGCGCTCGGCGACGTCGCAGGCCATCGGCAGGATGCGACCCGGACCAGAATCGGCCCGGGCCAGCTCGGCAAGCCCGGCAGAGTCGATGTCCAGCGCCGCTACCGTCGCCCCGGCCCGCGCCAGGGCCAGGCAGGTCGCCCGTCCAATGCCCCGCGCCCCGCCCGTGACGATGGCCGCTCGGCCCGTCAGTCCTCTCGTCATCCTCTTTCCCCCATAGGCTCCCACCGTCCGCTGCCGGACGGGTGTTGCGCGCGAGTTTCATGCCGAGTTCGGTTGCCGGCAACCCCGCTGGGCCCCATCGCCACCGGCTGGCGGGAGCGATGGCGGGATGTAGATTGCATGCAGAATGTTTCGGCCCCGGAGACGCCATTCGTGACCGCCATCATCCTGCCCGCCGCGCAGCGCCGTGGCGATCCGGCACTGGCGGCGAAACTCCGCCGTCATCTCGAGGGCGAAGTGCTGTTCGCTCCTGCCGACCGCGCGCGCTATGCCACCGATGCCTCGATCTACGACATCGAGCCGATCGGCATCGTCTGCCCGAAGCATGTCGAGGATATGGAGGCGGCGCTCGCGATTGCCCGGGAAGAGGGGATCTCGGTGATCGCCCGCGGCGGCGGCACGTCGCAGGCCGGGCAGACGGTCGGCTGCTCGCTGATTCTCGATTGTTCGCGGCATCTCTGCCGCATCGGCGAAGTCGATCGCGAGCGACGCACGGTGTGGGTGGAACCCGGAGTGGTGCTCGACGAGCTCAACCGTCATCTCGCCCGCTTCGGCCTGTTCTATCCGGTGGACATCTCGACCGGCTCGCGCGCCACTCTGGGCGGCATGACGGCGAACGACTCCCAGGGCGCGCGCTCGCTCGTCTACGGCGGCTCGCGCGAGAATGTGCGGCGGATCGCGGCGACGCTCGCCGACGGGACGCGCGTGCTGGCCGAGCCGGTCGCCGGCACACCGCCCGGCCGCCTCGGCGAGATCGTGCAAAGCCTCCGTGCCCTCCTTCGCCGCGAGCGGGAGGAAATCGCCGCCCGCTGGCCGAAGGTGGCGCGCAACGTCGCAGGCTACCATCTCGATGGCCTCGATCCCGACGGTCCCCTCGATCTCGCCGCCCTGCTCGTCGGCTCGGAAGGCACGCTCGCCCTCTTCCGCGCGATCGAGCTCCAGCTCTCGCCCATCCCGCCGCATCGCGTGCTCGGGGTGTGCCATTTCCCGACCTTTCGCGCCGCCATGCGCGCCGTGCCCCAACTGATCGGGCTCGGTCCGAGCGCGGTCGAGCTCGTCGATCGCACGATCCTCGACCTGGCCACCGCCATCCCCGCCTTCGCCCTCAGCCTGCCGAAGTTCGTGCGCGGCCGACCGGAGGCGCTGCTGCTCGTGGAGTTCAGCGGCGAGAACAGGGCGGAGCTGGTCACCGCCCTCGCCCGGCTCGAGGCGGTCATGGGCGACCTCGGCCAGCCGCAGGGGGTGGTAGGGGTGGTCGATCCGGCACTCCAGCGCGAGATCTGGGAGATCCGCAAGGCGGGGCTCGATGTGGTGATGTCGATGAAGGGGGCGCGCAAGCCGGTGTCCTTCATCGAGGACTGCGCGGTGCCCGTCGAACGGCTCGCCGAATATACCGAGACCCTCGAGGAGATCTTTGCCCGCCATGGCACCCGGGGCACCTGGTATGCCCACGCCGGGGTCGGCTGTCTGCACGTGCGCCCCATCCTCAACCTCGCCGATCCCCTCGAGGTGCGACGGATGCGAGCGATCGCCGAGGAGGCGATCGAGGCGGTGCGTCGGTTCGGCGGCAGCCATTCGGGCGAGCATGGCGATGGCATCGTGCGCTCCGAGTTCCACGCTCGCCTGTTGGGGCCGCGGCTGGTGGCGGCGTTCCGCGAGATCAAGCGTCTGTTCGACCCGCAAGGGGTGCTCAATACCGCGCCGCCCAAGATCGTCGACGCCCCGCCCATGGATAGCCGCCCCCTCCTGCGCTGGAAGCCGGAGGATCGGCCGCTTTCTCCGCCCACCTCCCTCGACTGGAGCGGCTTTGGCGATTTCCTCGGCGCCGTCGAGATGTGCAACAGCAATGGCGCCTGCCGCAAACTGGCGGGCGGGGCGATGTGCCCGAGCTTTCGGGCGACCCGCGAGGAAAAGCACGCCACCCGCGGCCGGGCCCAGCTGCTCCGCCACATCCTGCGCGGCCGTCTGGGTCCGGCGGCGGTGACGGGGCAGGAGCTCCTCGAGGCGCTCGAGCTGTGCGTCTCCTGCAAGGCCTGCCGGCGGGAATGCCCGACCGGGGTCGACATGGCCCGCATGAAGATCGAGGTGCTCTCGCGCGTCTACGCGGAAAAGGGGATACCCCTGCGCGAGCGCCTCGTCGCCGAGCTCCCGCGCTGGGCTCCCCTGGCCTCGCGCTTCGCTTTCCTCTTCAACACCCTCGCCCATCTCCCGGGCAGCGGCCTCGTCCGCGAACGCCTCCTCGGCCTCGCCCGCGAACGGCCGCTTCCCCGCTTCGCCCGCCCCTTCCGCCCGCCGGCTGCGCGCGGTCGGGGCACGCCCGTCGTGCTCTTCCTCGACACCTTCACCCGCTTTTTCGAGCCGGAGAATGCCGAGGCTGCCTGGCGGTTGCTCGTGGCGGCCGGCTTCGCGCCGCTCCTCCCGCCATCCCCGGATGGCCGGCCTCTCTGCTGCGGTCGCACCTATCTCGCGGCCGGCATGGTGGAGCAGGCGCGGACCGAGCTGCGGCGGCTGCTTGCCGCCCTTTCCCCCCATCTCGCTCGCGGCTACCCGGTGCTCGGTCTCGAACCCGCCTGCCTCTTCACTCTTTTGGACGAGGCGCCCGCCCTCCTCCCCGGCGAGCTGCCCGAGGGGCTCACCGATCGGGTCCAGCTCGCGACGAGCTTCCTCGAGCGCCATGTGCGCGCGGGCGGGAGACTGCCGCTGGACCGCGAGCGAGCGCCTGCCCGCATCCTCGTCCACACCCATTGCCATCAGAAGGCCTTCGGTGTGGCTTCCGACACGCCGGAGCTGCTGGCGCGGGCCACCGGACGTCCGGTCGAATCGATCGAGGCCTCCTGCTGCGGCATGGCCGGGGCCTTCGGTTATCGCGCCGCCACTCTCGCCGTCTCCAAGGCGATGGCCGAGCTCGCCCTGTGGCCGGCGGTGCGGGCTGCCCCGCCCGAGGCGGCGGTCGTTGCCGATGGCATCAGCTGTCGCCAGCAGATCGCCTTCGGCACCCACCGCCGGGCCCGTCACACCCTGCGACTGCTCGCGGAGATGCTGCCGTGATCCTCGCTCTTCCCGCCCTGCGCCGGCCGCTCGCCGAACGGGCGGCCGAGGAGTTGCGCCGGCTCGTCCTCGACGGCACCTTCGTCGCCGGCGAACGGCTGCGGGAGGTCGCCCTCGCGCGTCGTCTCGGGATATCCCGCACACCGTTGCGCGAGGCCTTCAAGATCCTCGCCCGCGAGGGCCTGCTCGTGCTGGAGCCCCACCGGGGGGCGCGGGTCGCCCCCTTCGATCTGGCGGAGCTCGAACATACGGTGGAGGTGCTGGCCGCCCTCGAACGGCTCGTCGGTCGGCTGGCGGCCGAGCGCATCGACGACGACGGCCTCGCCTTCCTGCGCGATCGCCAGCAGGCGATGCGCGAGGCCTTCGCCGCGCGCGACCTCGATCGCTATTTCGCCGCCAACCAGGCGATCCATCTGGCGTTGGTCGCCGCCTGCCGCAATCCGGTGTTGGAGGAGCAGTACCGCACCCTCAACGCCCGCATCCTGCGCTACCGCTACACCGCCAATCTGTCACCTGCCCGCTGGGCGGAGGCGATGGCCGAGCACGAGGCGATCCTCGCCGCCCTCGAGGCGCGGGCGGGCGAGCGGCTGGGCGAGCTCCTCGCCCGTCACCTCGAACACAAGCTCGCGCCGCTGCGGGCTTGGCTCGCCGTCCGCGGTCGCCTGCCCCCTCAGTCGACGTAATATTTGGTGGTCCGGCCGTAGTAGCGGCCGATGTCACCGTAGCCGTACTGGGCGTGTTTCTTGACATCGACCATGGTGAAGACGACGCCCGCCGGCTCGATGCCGATTTCCCTGAGCGCCTGCACGCTGTCGACCGCAGCCGCCTCGTCGGTCGCCCCCCAGCGGATCGCGAACACCACCTTGTCGGCGAGCAGGGCCGCGAGCTTGCCGTCGGTCACACTGCCGAGGGGAGCCGTGTCCACCACCACGAGATCGTACTGGCTGGCGAGCCGGTCGATGGTCTCGCGCAGCCGCGCACTCTCGAGCAGGTCGGTGGGATTGGTGGTCTGCGCCTTGACCGGCAGGAAATGCACCCCGCTCTCGAGATCGTGGCAGATCACCTCCTCGAGGGTGCGCTCGCCGGCGAGATATTCCACGAGGCCTGCCGAAACCTGCCAACCGAGGGTGCGATGCACATTGGGGTGGCGCAGATCGAGATCGATCAGCACCACCCGTCGCTGCGAGCGCGCGGCGAAGGTGGCGAGGCTCACCGCGAGGGTGGTCTTTCCCTCCTCCGGCAGGGCCGAGGTGACGAGCACCACCTTGGGCGGCCGATCGGCACTGCCGAGTTTGAGGCTGGTGTAGACGGCGCGGATCGACTCGGCATAGGCCGACAGCGGTTTCTCGATGAGATAGCGGTGCGGGGTCATCCCGCGCTTGAGTTTCAAAATCGGCATGCGGGCAAGGGTCGGCAGGCCGAGCAGGGTCTCCACCTCCTTGGCGCTCCGCAGCGTCCGATCGAGACGGTCGCGAAACAGCGCGACAAAGGCCCCGATCACGAAGAACAGGCCGAAGCCGGCCGCCCCGAACAGCTGCGGGCCAGGGGAACTCGGTGCAGTGGGTACGCTCGCCTTGGCGACGATGTGGACGTCCGGCTGCACGATCTCCTGCTGCTCCCGCGTCTCCTTGTAGCGCTGCAGGAAGGCCTCGTAGAGCTGGCGGCTGGTCTCCGCCTGGCGCTCGAGCTCCCGCAGGCGCACTTCGGCCTCGCGATTGACTGCGGTCCGCGCCTTCACCCCCGACAGCTGCGCCTCGAGCGCCGCCACCCGCGCTGCCGTCGCCCGCACTTCATTCTCGAGGGTCTGGGCGACGCGAGCCAGCTCGGCTGCGATCTTCCCCCGCAGTTCCTCCTTCTCGCGCTGCAGCTGCAGCATGCGCGGATGCTTCTCGCCATAGAGGCCGGAGAGCTCCGCCTCCTGGCGGGCGAGCTGCGCCTCCTGCGCGCGCAGATTCAAGATCACCGGCGAGGCGGCCACCTCCGGCACCGAGTCGAGGCCACCGCGGGCGCGCGCCTCCTGCATGGCGCGCAACCGCGCCTGCCGCTCCGCCAGCTGGGCGCGGGCGACGATCAGTTCGCGGTTGAGATCGGCGAGCTCCTGGTCGGAGAGGGTCGGCCCCTGTTCGCTGCTGGCCGTGACCAGATTGTGCTCCACCCGGAAACGTTGCACCTCCGCTTCCGCCCGCGCCACCTCGTCCTTGAGGGTAGCAAGCCGTTCCTCGAGCCAGGCATTGACCCGGGTGGTGGTGACGAGCTTGCTCTTGAGCTGGTCGTCCACGAACATCTCGGCGATGCGGTTGGCGACGAGCGCCGCCTTCTGCGGATCCTGCGAGGTGAAGGAGAGCTGGAACACATAGGACTGGTCGGCGGTGATCTCGATCGACGCGGCGAAGAGCCGAAGCGCTATCTCGCGCGCCCGCAGGGCCACCTCGCTCTCGAGCAGCGGCCGCGGCTCGGGGACGAGGCCGAGCGCCACGAGCCAGTCGCGCGGAACGAAGGAGAGGAGTTTCTCGAGGCCTTCCCGCGGCACCACCGGTGCCGTTCCCTCCGGCAGCGCGACGAAGGGATTGAACTCGGGATCCTCGAAGAGCTTGAGATCCTCCATCACTCGGGCGTGGAAGGCGGTCGACTGCAGCAGCCGGATCTGGGTCGCCATCACCGGGGCGTCCTTCGGCAGACCGCTCACCACCTCCTCGAGATTGCCGTAGTTCGGCTGACGCGGGTCGAACATCAGGGTCACGGTGGCGGTGTAGGTGGGGGTCAGCTGCAGGGCGAAGAGGCTCGCCGCCACCGCACCCAGGAGCGCGAACGCGAGCACCAACCATTTGCGTCGCCACAGGATGCGGAAGACCGCCACGAGATCGATGGTCTCGCCACCGTCGAAGAGCCGTTGGCCGAGATCCACGGGTTGCGCGCGCGTCATCGGGAGTCCCTCTGCCGACCCGGGCCGACGGTCACGGGCCCGTCCTTCCCTCTCATCGGTTCCGCCGTCGCCCGGCCGTCTCGCCCGTGGTCACGACCTGGCACGACCTTGCCCCCTCACCGGTGTGCCGGCACCGGTGCGGACGCGGGCCACTCTCACTTACCCGTGGTCGCGAGCCTTTTCCAGCCTCGAATCGTCCATCATTCGAGAGGGGGGACGTCCAGTCGTACGGCGATACCCGAAAGCCCTGGCGCGGGCGGCGGATAGCGCCGCATCACGAGCGGATCATGGCCGGGAATGATGCGCCTGCCATCCCCTCCGGCGAGCTGCCGCAGGCGATCATAGCCCCGCAGGGTGGCCTCGACGTCGTGGACGATGAGAAAAGGCCGGTACTGTTCGACATTCTCGTAGAAGTGCGCGGTATCCGAGGCGAGCACCACGGGACCGCGGGCGGTCTTCGCCACCACCACCTGGATGCCCTTCGCATGACCGCCGATGCGGTGCACCGTGACCCCCGGAGCCACCTCGCCGTCGCCATCGTGGAACACCACCCGAGAGGCGAACACTCGCCGCACCATGCCGACGACATGTTCGACGCTGTAGACTTCGCGGAGATGGGCATAGGTCATGCAGCGGCCGGTGGCATAGGCCATCTCGGCCTCTTGCACGTGGAAACGGGCGGCCGGGAAGTCGTCGAGAGTGCCGGCATGGTCGTAGTGCAGATGGGTGAGGATCACGTCCGCAATCGCCCGCGCCTCGACCCCGAGCAGGGCGAGGGCCTCGCGCGGCAGCCGCTCGATCTGGCGCCCCCGCCGCTTCCCTTCTTCGCCGTCAAAGCCGGTATCGACCAAGATGTCACGTCCCTCCGAACGCAGCAGCCACACATAGTAATCGATCGGCATGGGCGCTGCGTCGTGCGGATCGACCCCGAGAAAGGTCTGACGACGCGTGCGAGCGGCGAAGCTCGCATAGCGCAGGGCATAGACTTCCCAGAGATCCGACATTCCCTCCTCCCCCGAAGGATCCTCTCCCTCCTGCCACGATGTGCGCTGGCATGCACGCCAGTGCCCGTCCGCCGGCTCCTCCGGACCGTAGCGCCTTGCCGACCGTCCACCCGACCTGATAATGCCGGCGGTTCCTTCGTCCGTTGCCGACCCTCCCGCCGGATCCTACCCGCTCATGCGCCTGCGTTTCCCCGCTCTGTTGTCGTCGGTCCTCGGCCTGCTCCTCCTCTCCGCCGGTATCGCCCGCAGCGACGGCCGCACCATCGTGCTCGGCTTCGACGGCATGGATCCGGAGCTCACCGAGACCTGGATGGCCGACGGCACGCTCCCGAACTTCGCTCGACTCGCCCGACAGGGCAGCTATCACCGCCTGCCCACCACTCTGCCGCCGCAGTCGCCGGTCGCCTGGGCCAGCTTCGTCACCGGCCTGGCACCCGGCGCTCACGGGCTGTTCGACTTCCTCGCTCGCAACCCCCTCTCCTACGCGCCGGAATATGCCATCGCCCGCAGCCACCCGCCGCAGCATGCGATCGACCTCTTCGGTTGGCACCTGCCGCTGGATGCCGGCACGGTCGAGAGCCGACGCTCGGGCACCCCGTTCTGGTTCGCCGCAGTGCGCCGCGGGCTCGACGCCACGGTCCTCCAGGTCCCCACCACCTGGCCGCCGGAAGCCGGCGGCACGGTCCTCTCCGGCATGGGCGTACCGGATCTCCTCGGCACTCAGGGCACCTGGACGATCTACGCCACCAGGCCGGCGCCGGCCGGTACCGAGCAGGGCCGCTGGTTCACCGTCACCCCAGTGGCCGGCCGGATCGAAACCCGCTTCGAGGGGCCGCCGCATCCGCTGGCGAACCCACCCGATCCCCTCGCCTTGCCGCTCGCGATCGAGGACGCGGGAGCGGGCAGAGTGCGGGTGGAGCTTGCCGGCAAACGGGTCGAGCTCGCTCCCGGCAGCTGGTCGGAATGGATGGAGCTGCGCTTTCCCTTCGCCGGGCTCTTCTCCCTCTCCGGCCTCGTGCGGCTGCATCTCGTGCAGGGCTTTCCCGATCTCCTCCTCTATGTGTCGCCGATCCAGCCGGATCCGCGCGATCCGGTCGTGGCGCTCTCCCATCCCGATGAATATGCCGCCGAGCTCGCGGCCCGCATCGGCCTCTTCCATACCATCGGCATGCCGGAGGAGACCTCCTCCCTCAATGCCGAGGTGATGTCGGATGCCGCCTGGCTCGAGATGGTGCGCACCCTCACCGCCGAGCGCGAACGCCTGCTCCTCGACACCCTCGAGCGCCAGAAGCGCGGTCTCATCGTCATGGTGTTCGTGCAGACCGACCGGGTGAGCCACATGTTCTGGCGCGGCCTCGACCGGGACCATCCGCGTCATGCCGACATGGCTCCCGAACACCGCGAGGCGATCCGTTCCGTCTACCGCGAGGCCGACCGCATCCTCGCTCGGGTCATGGCCGAGACGACGCCAGAGGACCGGCTGATCGTGCTGAGCGACCACGGTTTTGCCAACTACCGCCGGAGCGTTCACCTCAACCGCTGGCTGGTGGAAGAAGGATTCATGGCCACCAAGCCCGGTCAACCGGCGAGCGAACGCCTCTTTTCCAATGTCGACTGGACCCGCACCCGCGCTTACGCCCTCGGCTTCAACGGCATCTTTCTCAACCTCCGCGGACGCGAGGCGCTCGGCATCGTGCGGCCGGAGGAGGTGGCGGAGCTCAAGCAGCGCATCCGCCAGCGGCTCGAGGCGCTCGTCGATCCGGTGAGCGGACGGCGCGTGGTGGCGCGCGTCTACGACGGGGCCGAAGCCTATCCCGGGCCGCACGGACAGACCGCCCCCGACCTCGTCGTCGGCTACGCTCCGGACTACCGCGCTTCGTGGCAGACCGCCCTCGGCGGGGTGCCGGAGGGTCCGGTGGTGGTGGACAACGACCGCAAGTGGAGCGGCGATCACCTGATCGACCCGCCGGCGGTACCGGGTGTGCTCTTCACCTCTTTTCCCCTCCCCACCCCACCCGCCGGCATCTGGGAAGTGGGCGGACTGGTGCGCGCCTCCCTCGCGGCCCAGTATCCCGAACTCGCCCGACCGCTGCTGCCAGCCGGCGAACTCGGTCTCTTCGATCTCCCGGCGCCGCTGCTGACCGCCGTCGACCGCGGGCTCGCCGGCTTGCTGCCGGAGGGTCTGCGGGTCGTGCTGTGGTCTTCTCTCGCCGCCGTCCTCTCCATGCTGGTCTATCGCCTGCTGTCGTCCCAAAGGCGGCTCCAGGCGCTGCGCGCCGAGGCGGCAGCGGTGCGCCGCCAGCTCGCCAGCTTCGAGGGCGAGTTCGCAGCCCTGCTCCCCCTTCTCGGGCGCAACCTTTCTCTGAGCCTGCGCCAACTCGCCCTCACCTTCCCACCCGCTGTGCTCGCCGGTCTGCCGGTGATCTTCGTCCTCGCTTTCCTCTCCAACGCCTTCGATGCCCGGCTGCCGCAGCCAGGAGAACGGGTGGTGGTGACGGTCACCGCCGAAGCCGGACGACAGCTGCCGCCGCTCGTGTTCGAGGGTGCCGAAGTCCGCGAGCTCGCGCCCGGCCGCTTCGAGCTCCTCTGGCCACCACCCGGTGGCCAGGTGGCGATCCGCGATTCCACCGGCGATCCCCTCGCCCTGCTGCCCCCCGCCGCGCCGGTGCGCAGCCTCCATCCGCGGGCCTGGTGGAACGCCTTCATCGGCAATCCGGCGGGTTATCTGCCGGCACCGAGCGAGATCGCGACCATCACCCTCGAGCTGCCCCAGCCGCGGATCCTGCCCTTCGGCCCGGACTGGCTCGCCGGCTGGCTCGTGCCCACGCTCACGGTCATGGTGGTGGTGTCGCTGGCTCTCAAGCGCCTCTGGCGGCTGGCCTGAGGTGCCGATCGCGGGATGGGAGTCGTGGCGAATGATCCGACGTTTCCTGCTACTTCTCTTCGCCCTCTTCCTGCTCCTCCAGCTGATCGACGGTTGGCGGTTCGATCTGCTCGGCTTTGCCGACGACGCCAACCGCGTGGTCGAACGCGCGCGCAGCCTCGCCGCCCGCGCCCGCCCGGAATATCCGGAGCACGCCCTCGCCACCCTGCCGGAAAATCCCTTCAACGGGCCGTTTCTGCGCTTCGATCTGGCGCTCGCCGAGGCCGAGGTGGAACGGGCGCCGGAGCGCGCACCTGGCGACGAGGTCTCGACCCTCTTCGCCCTCGAATTCGAGGGAGGCGACGAGCCCGCCTGGATCCCGGAGGGGATGGCACCGCCGCAGCGGGCCGACGGGGTCATGCGAATGACGGCCTCGCCTGGCGGTTATCTCGTGCTCGACGGGCTCGATCTGCCGCGCGACGAGATCGGCCAGCTGTGGATCCGCATGCGCACCACCGCCGGCACCCATTTCCGCCTCGGCTGGCAGGGCGAGGGCAGCGATCGGCGCAGCCGGTCCCTGTGGCGCGACCGCATCGACTTGCCGTTCCGCGGCACCGGTGAATTCCACACCTATGTGATCGATGCCCGCAACGTGCTCAAGCGCGGCCTCGCCCCGGGCGAGCATATCCGGCGGCTGCTCGTGCAGCCGGCAGATGTGCCGGGGGCGGTGGTCGAGATCGACTGGATCCGTATCCTCGGCCCCACCGCCCGCTACGTCCACGCGCTGCGCGGCAGCCAATCGGAGAGCCTCGCCGAGGATACCCGGCCGGTCCTCTTCATGTGGCCCGACCAGAGTCTCGCCTGGGAGGTGACCATCCCCCAGCAGGCTCCGCGCTTTGATGCCGCGGTGGCCGTGCTGCGCCCCGACCACCCGGTGGGGTTCGCCCTGCGCTTTCGGCCCGAGGGCGGCGAGCCGGTCGAACTGTGGCGCCAGGAGGTGGGGGAGAGTGCGCGCTGGCAAGAGATCCGGATCGATCTCGCGGCATTCGCCGGACAGAAGGGTCGACTCCTCCTCGAGGTGTCAGGGCCGCCGGAGAATGTCGCGCTGTGGGCGAGCCCTCTGTTGTCCTCGGCACCGCGCCGGCCGCTGCGGATCGTGATGGTGGTCGAGGATGCCGAGCGGGCGGCTTCCCTCTCCCTCTACGGTCACGACCGGCCGACCACGCCTTTCAAGGAACGGCTCGCCGCGCAGGCGGTGGTGTTCGCCCACGCCTTCTCCCAGGCGACCAAGACCCGACCATCGATCGCCTCCTTGATGACCGGACTCTATCCGAGCGCCACCGGGCTCTGGCACTTCTCGGACGTGCTCGCCGAACGCCACCTCACCCTCGCCGAGATCCTGCGCGCCCAAGGCTATGTCACGGGGGCGTTCGTGCAGAACGGCAATGCCGGACCCTACGCTGGCCTCCACCAGGGCTTCGATTCCATGCGCACCGGGCCAGCCGTGCAGGGACGCATCGAGAAGGTGACCATCGATGCCCAGGTGTTCGACTGGCTGGAACGCCATCGCGACCGCAATCTCTTCCTCTACCTGCACGTGCTCGACCCCCATGCGCCCTACGATCCACCCGAGGATCTGCGGCAGGCGGAGGAAGGCACCGCCGTCGGGCGCGATCCGGTGCTCGATCCCGAATGGGTGGAACGGCCCACGATCGAGGGCCGCCGGCAGCGCTACGAGGCCGAGATCCGCCACAATGACCGGATCCTCGAGCGCTTCTTCGCGATGCTCGAAGAGCGCGGACTGGCCCATGACACCCTTTTCGTGCTGACCGCGGACCACGGGGAATTCCTGGGTGAGCGGGGACTGCTCGGTAACCGGCTGTGGGACCACCGGCCGCCCGGCTATGGCTGGGTCACCCGGGTGCCGCTCATGCTGGTGTGGCCGGCGGGACTGCCGCAGGCCAAGCGGATCGACGAGCCCGTCGGGCTCGTCGATCTCGTCCCCACCCTCCTCGAGGCCGCCGGGGTCGAGCGTTCCGGGCTCTTGTTGCACGGCGATTCCCTGTGGCCGTTGATGCGGGGCGAGGACCTCGGGTTCTGGCAGCGGCGGGTGGTGGTGTCGGAGGAACCGACAGCGATGCGGCGATCCGATCC
The DNA here is from genome assembly GCA_002898275.1 of bacterium HR40. GTDB lineage: Bacteria > Pseudomonadota > Alphaproteobacteria > Geminicoccales > Geminicoccaceae > HRBIN40. The sequence continues at coordinate 118,074 of BEIQ01000005.1, read as the reverse complement.
CTGTGCCTCTTGCGGCTCCCTCGTCCGCGGCGGACTCCAGCTTCTGGGTTCGCCCTGGATCTTCAAGCGCGACTGGCTGTTCGGCTTCGATGACGGCTTCGGGCTGCTGTTCACCCATCTGCGCGCGGCTGGAGAAGACGGGATCCATGGGACGAGTCTCGTCGGTCTCTTCCCGCGCTGGCTCCATCGCCGCACCCTGGCTGCCCTGCACGAGGCGAACATCAGGCTATGGCGGCAGGTGACCGGGGGCGAGGCCGGAGGTACGGTGATCGAGCCGACGACCCTCGAACAACTGCGCGGACTCGGCTATGTGCAATAGGCTCGAGGGGCACGTTCGGGTGCCGTGGCCGCAGATCCCGCCCCCCTCCTCGCCGCTCGCCCTCGGCTCAGCGGGAGGGGGATCCTACGCGGTCTCCGGCCTCGACGGTGGTCGGCCATCCGTCGCCGCCGCAGCTCGCCTCCTTCGGGTGCGCGGTCCGGCACTCGGCCGTCGGCACCCGACGACCGCGAACGCCATGGTCCACCGCCGGTGGCCATCCGGTGCCGCCGTGGGGAGAGTCGCATGTCGAGACCGTCCTTCGTCTCACCCGTGACGTCGGCGCCCGGGCGCCTCTATTGGTCACGGCAGATCCTGGCGGCCCTGTTCAGCTTCGAGTGCTTGGTGATTCTGTCCGCCTTCGCCGATGCCGTGCAATTCTTCATCCCCTGGCATCCCCCCTTTCCCCTCGCCATCGTCCCGGCGGCGATCGCCGTACCGATCGGCGCCGCCATCGTCTGGCGGCACGGCCTCTATCTTCCCGGCATGGCGACCGCATCCGCCTATTTGATGTTCGTGGCCTGGACGATCGCCAGCATGGGCTGGTCACCGTCGCGGGTGCTCGCCAAGCAGATCCTCATGTACGAACTGACGTTCCTGCTGTGGTTCATCGTCGCCACGTCATTCGTCGTCGCGCGGGATCGGACGCGTGTCGTCCGCATGATTATCGTGTTCGCGATCATGGCCGTACTGCTGTCGTTTGCTGGCCTTTGGATTTCGTATTTTCATGGCAATTTCAAGTACACTATGGCCACTGCCATAGAGGGCACGACCAATTCCCGAGCGTACAATCGTGTCGGATATTCGGTGGCGTTCGGATCGGTGGTCCTCTTCGGAATCGCGTCGCTCTCGCGCCTGTGGTCGGCCAAGCAGCTGCTCTCGGCGTCTCTCTGCGCCGTCGGCTTCCTGTTCCTGCTCGTCGGCGGCAGCCGGGGCGCCCTGCTGAGTGCCCTCGGGGGCTGCCTGTTCGTCATGCTGGTGATGAACCTGCCATCGGCTCGCGGCCGTCCGCGCCTGTGGACATCGCAGGGCATCATCTTCGTCGTCGTCGTCGCCGTCGCGATCGGCCTCGTCATCATCGTGAACGCTGGCGTCGAGCTGACGACGCTCAATCGCGCGTTGTCCTATCTGCGCTATCTCGAAAATCCCGAGATAAGCCTGCGAAGGGATCGCGTGCAGTATTTCACATCGGCCCTGGAGCACTGGTACTCTTCGCCGTGGATCGGGCTCGGGATGGCTGGCTTCAACATGGTCGACGGACGAGGCGAAATGCCCGGGGCACATCCGCACAATATCATACTCGAGATTCTCGTGAACTATGGCGTGATCGGCCTCATATTCTTCGGTTTGTTCGTGTGGACGGGGTTGCGCAATATGTCGGTTCGGCGCCTATCCACCGATCCTGTCATGATGATCGTCGGTGCAGTGTTCTTCACTGCATTCGTCGCCAGTATGGGCAGTCAGGATCTGATCCGCCACGATGTCCTCATGATGTCCATCGCCCTCATGACCTGTCCACCGCTCGAGTCCCCCTCGCCGGCGCGACGATCTTCGCTGGACACCTCCCGACGGCGGCGCGCCGAGAGTGGCTCGGCGCTGCCGGTGCTGCCGAAATTCGTCCGCTCGTAGACACCCCCTGTCAGAGCGGGAGGGGGACCGTCGCCCCGGCCGAGAGGCCCATCCCCCTGGCGAGGCCAAAAACCCCTCGCCTGGCATCGGGCGTGCGGTGCAGGAAAGGAGAGAGAGGCGCCCCCCACCGGTCCGCCCGCCGCCGAGGGCGGCGGGGGATAGCAGGATTCCTCGCGCGCGTTCTCGTCGCTGCCTGCCGGGCGCAATCCACCCGTTCCGGTTCACCAAAGCTGACGATAGGCCGCAGCGGCCTTGGGATTGTGGAATTCTGGATAGATCTTGTAGACACCATTGCTCCCGCAATTGTAATATGTCTCGTATGCGATGATATCTTTGTTCGCCATGAATGTCTCGTGCATTTTCGTCACGAATAGGGGATTGTCGAAACCGTCGTATATGCCGTCGGAAACGGCCCATTCGCCCACAGCTACCTTTTTGCCGCGAGCACGGGCGAAATCGATCACGGTGAGGATCCCCGTGGTCCGTGCCGTCGGCGACATCCGGGCATATTTGTCCCAATCGGCTTCGGTTTTGATGGACGGGGCTCGATCGTAGTAGGACAGGCCGATGATATCGACGACGTCGTCGCCCGGATAGGCGAGGGTCCAGTCCGTCATCTTGTTGCCGCGGCCCAAGGTCCAATCGATGCGCGCTCCGGGAAGGGTGGAACGGATGGCCTGAACGGCCCGACGAAAACAGGCCTTATAGGCTTCCGGATCGGGCACCGCACTCCACGAAGCCCATCGGAGGTTCATCTCCCAGCCGAGGCGCAAGATCGTGTCCGGGCGGCCCCGACGGGCGATGATCTCGCCGATCTGCCGGAAGAGGGAGTCGTAGGCGCCAGCTGCGCACTGCCCGAGGGTGCCGCCAGCGGGCAGCAGCGGCGTGCTGATGGCGATCACCGCCGGATTGCGGCGCAGGAACTGACCATAGGAGCCGCCCGCGAAATAGGCCGGTGCGGCCGCCAGATCCTTGCCGGCCCAGCCGTGCAGCGCCCGCACCGGACTGCCCCGCCAAGCGGCGAAGGCCGCGAGGTCGAAACCCGACTGGTAAAAACAGGAGACGCCGGAATTCCACGGCACGGCCGACGGGTCCGTCGATGCCGCTCGGGTGGCAGCCGGGGCATGGGCCGCAACCAAGAGCGCCGAGGCCATGGCCGCGCGCGCGAGGATGGCCCCACTCCGCGCGCGCCGCTTGTCTGGGTTGAGAACCGTCATCGGCAACCCGCCTTTCGGTCGCAGGATCCACAGCCAAGACGGGCTGCTTCTCTCCTTATTCCCTCGGCCGACCCCTCCCCTTCTCCTCTTTTCCACCGCCGCTTGCCGCATCGCCCGGCATCGCTTGACCTTCGGTTGAAAAACCTATAGTAGGAATGTGGACCTAAGACATCCGGGAGATCCGCCTTGCCCATTGCCGCTCCCGACATCGCCCTCACCCCCGTCGACACCGCCGTGATCATCGCCCCCCTCGCCAATGACACGGGCGCGGGGCTCGTCCTCGACGGCTTCACCCAGCCGGCGCGGGGGAGAGTGGTTGCCAATCCCGATTCCACCCTCACCTACACCCCGGCACCCGGCTTTGTCGGCGTCGATTCCTTCACCTACACCGTCCGCGACGCCGGAGGGGCTACGGCCACCGCCACCGTCACCATCTCGGTGCTCGCCCCCAATGCGCCACCTGTGGCCCGCGACGACGAAGCGGCGAGCTCCGACGGCTCCTCCATCGACATCCCGGTGCTGGCCAACGATGGGGATCCCGATGGCGATCCCCTGCAGCTGCTCGCCATCGGCGCGCCGGCGCACGGTACGGCCACTTTCCTCGCTCCCGACCGCATCCGCTATCGCCCGCCCGCCGGCTTTTCCGGCATCGACCGCTTCACCTACACGGTCGGCGATGGCCGTGGCGAGGTGGCGACGGGCACGGTGACGGTGCGGGTCGGTACCGCCAACCAGCCGCCGGTGGTGGACGACGCCACCCTCGAGGTGACAACCGACACTCCAGCGCTCTTCGCCCCCCTCGCCTGTGCCCGGGATCCCGACGGCGATCCGCTGCGCCTCGAGGCCCTGAGCGTTCCCGCCCACGGCCGGCTCGTGGTGAACGCCGATCGCACCCTCACCTACACCCCTCGTGCCGGGTTCGTCGGCGAGGACTCCTTCGCTTTCACCGTCAGCGATAGCCGCGGGGGATTGGCGACCGGCACCGTGCGGGTGACGGTCAACCGGCCCAATCTGCCGCCGGTGGCCAACGATGACGCGCTTTCCACGCCGCAGGACACACCGCTCCTCTTCGATCCGCGCCTGCGGGCGAGCGATCCCGATGGCGACCCGCTCCGCCTGACGCACTTCTCCCTGCCGCGCCACGGTCGCCTTGCCCTCGAGGCCGACGGTCGCCTCCTCTATACCCCCGATGCCGGATTCACCGGCGAGGATTCCTTCACCTTCACCCTCAGTGACGGCCGCGGGGGGGTCGCCACCGGCACCGTGCGGATCGCCGTCACGCCGGCGAGCCCGCCGATGGCCACCTTCGCCAATGGTTTCCGCCGCCGCCGGCGCATCCTGCTGCCGGCCCGGCAAACGGCGCACGAGACGGTCTCGGGTTTCGTGCTGCTCGTGCGCGAACAGGGAGACTGGCTCAAGGACGTCGCCCGCGGCGGCCAAGTGGAGAGTCCGCAAGGGTTCGATCTGCGCTTCGAGGATGCGGACGGCACCCGGCTCCCCCACGACCTCGAGCATTACGATCCCGCGACCGGAACGCTCGTCGCCTGGGTCCGCATTCCGAGCTGGGACATCGCCCGGAACCTCACCCTCTTCCTTTACTATGGCAAACCCGAACTCGCTGCGAGCGAGGCGGATCCTGCCGCCACTTGGCAGGACTATCTCGCCGTATGGGATCCCGTGACCGGCCGGGATCGCAGTGGCCATGGGCGGGATCTCGTGGCGAGCGGGGTGACCGCGGCGGAACTGGTGGGTCCGGCGGGGAGGTTCGACGGTACGGGAGATCTACGCCTCGCCGACGCCACTTTCCTCGATGGCCTCGACGCCATCTGTGTGAGTGCGATCGTCCAGGCGGACGCGACCCTCGTCGATAGCCCCCGCCCGGCACGGATCCTCCAGCAAGGCAGCCCGACGGCATCCGTGGGCAGCCTCGGCCTTTCCTTGCTCTACACCAACCCCGGCTACTTCGGACAGGCGCCCAAGACCATCAAGTTCAGCGTCCTCACCACCGCCGGCAGCGCGCAGGTGGAGGGACCGGCGGATGCACAACGTCCGACCCCGATGGTCGTGGCGGGCTCCTGGCGCAGTGGCGAGCTCCCGACCCTGTGGATCGACGGGCGAGCCGCCGCGCCAAGCTGGGTGGGGCTCGACACGGGCACGGGTGGACAGCCGGGAGTGGCGGCTACCGGACGGACCCGGATGGTTGTGGGAGAGCCTCTGAGCGTGGGTCTCGGCCGTCTCAACACGGCGCGCTCGTGGGTGGGACTCATCGATACGGTGCGCCTGTCCGCCTCGGTGCCGTCCGCCACCCGCCTCGCCCTCGAGGCCGACAATGTCCATACCCCGTGGCGGCTCTATGTGGCGGGCGAGGAGGAACGGCCGGAGATGGCCGATTTTCCGCCCCTCGCCCGCACCCTCGAAGCCGCGACTCCGACCGGCCTCACCGTCGATATCGACGTGGTCGCGGCCGCTCACGACCCCGAAGGGTTGCCGCTGCGCCTGACCGGCGTCGGCGTCCCGACGCACGGTGTCGCCTCGATCGTCGACAACCGCCTGCGCTATGCGCCGTTCGCCGGCTTCGTCGGGGAGGATGTCGTCCCGTTCACGATCCGCGACGCCGCTGGCCATGTGGCATCGGGACGCGTGCGGGTGCAAGTCACTCCGGCTCCGGCGAACGAGCTGCCTCCACCGCTGCGGACGGTCGAGGTGGCGACCGCGGCGCAGCTGCAAGCGGCCCTCGCCGCGGCGCGACCGGGCGATCTCATCCGACTGGCGAACGGTCTCTATGCCGGGAACTTCGAGCTGCAGGCCCAGGCGACCGCTGACCGACCGATCGTCGTCCGGGCGCAATCCCTGCTGGGCGCCACATTCAGCGGCAGCTTCACCCTTTCCGGCTCTTGCGGGGTGCTCTATGGCCTGGCCTTTGCGGGCCCTGACAGCGGGGTGGTGATCGCCGGCTCCGACAATCGGGTGACCCGCTGCACCTTCCGCGACAGCACGCGCAATGCGGTCATTCAGTTCCGCTATGACGGGACGCGAGGGCGCCTCGATCACTGCGATGTGACGGTGCGGCCGTTCGATGGCTCCGAGCCTGCGGGAACCGTCCGACGGGCCATCGTGGTGGACACGAGAAGCGATCGGACGCACACCTATGCTCGGATCGATCGCAACTGGATCCACGATTTCGGGACCAAACCCAATCCCAACGACTACTGGTCCGGATTCAACACGGCACTGGTCGTGACGACAACCGGGTTGAGGTCGCACATCCCGACCTATGCGCTCATCGAATACAACCGTTTCGAGAATTTCTTGGACAGCCTCGGCGCATCGGTGGCGACGAAGGGGACGAAGACGACGTTCCAGTACAACACATTCATCAACAGCCAGGGTTTCCTCGAGCTCAGATGTGGTTGGGAGAGCAAGGTCGTCGGCAACTGGTTCGAAGACTGGAGATACATCACGGTGAGAGATTCCGACCATATCATTGCGAACAACCGTTTCGTCAATTCGCAAGGTATATTCCTCATGGCCGGCAATCGCGAGGCCAACATCTCGGACGATGAACGCGGGCGGGCGTTGCGGGTACGGGTAGCGCACAACCAGGGATCGGTGGTCGTCGGCAAAAAATGGGTGGCGACGGAGACCTACCCTGCCAAGGATTGCGTGATCGAGGCCCACACCGGTGCCATTCAATACGAGCTGCACACCGGCACTGTCGTGCGTCCGACTTCGGACATCCCGCCCTATACGCCAGTCAAGCTCGGCCGCAGCGACGTCGGTCCCTTCGCTCCATGACCTCTTGCCGGGGGCGGCTGGCCGCCGCCCCCGGCCTGCCGCCTCACGGCGTGCCGACGGTCAACCGCTCGACCAGCAGTCCCACGGTGACGAGCCGCCCCAATTCCTCGACCGCCAGAGCTCGTTCCCGCGCCTGGTCACGGTGCAGGATTCCTGCCGCGGCGAGCGCCCCGAGGGCCCGTTCCGTGACCCGGGCGCCCCGCACGGCCTCGGCGAGATCGGGATGGCGGCCCACGGCGCTGGCTCCCATCGCGAATGGCGACCGTCCCCACCACCGGCGGGCGAGCTTGTTGACGACCCGAAGCGAGACGTCGCGCATATAGGCCGCGGCATCGACGAGCATGTCGAGCGGGGCATCCGAGAGGGTCATGCCGGTGGTCATGGGAATACGCGCAAGTTGCGGGCATCGGCGGGAGACAACACGCCGATGCCAACGATGGAGCATCTTTTGCGCAATCGGTCGGGCGAGGGCGACGGCGACATTCCTCCCGTCGAGGAACGGGGCAAAGACGTGGAGCCCTCTGCGCCGGTACATGGCGTAAACGCCGCCGAATATCCAGGGCGCCTTCATGATCAGGTAGATCTCGTTGTAGGTCCTGTGCTTGTCGGCACTGGCTATGCCGTGCATCCTATCCAGTACCTCTCTCCTGATCTCTCGAACGTATACCGGTTCGGTGAAAGGCGGGACGGCAGACGATAGCGAAAGCCTCAAGCGATAGAATTTTTCGATGTTAGGTTTACCGACGTATATCGGTATATCCTGGTAACTAAACGTATCGCGGAAAAATTCACCTCCCCCACCATGGATCAAGACATCTTGACCTAGCGCACTCTCGTGGCAAGCCATCTGCCACGTCCGATGATGCTGAACGAGATTGACGACACCGTCCCCATCGAGAAACATCGTCTCGAGGTCTTCGTCGATGTTCGCGACTGTCTCCGGAACGACATCGAGGCTCACCTCCGCCGTCGCCGCCACCTTTTCGGCAACCGCGACCTCGGCCGAATGCGGCTCGCCGGCGATCACCGTCCGAAAGCGCGCGAGATGATGCCGTGCCAGGCAAAACAGCCAGCGGCTGTCGCTGCCGCCCGTCAGCAGCACGGTGACCCGTCGCTGGCCGAGCAGCCGGGCATGGTCGGCGAAGTACCGCTCGACGCAGGTCTCGGAGTCCTCCGCCGCCCTCGCCACGTCCTGCAGCGGTCGCACCGCTGCCCCTCCCTCCCTCCTCAGGACGAGGACGGTGCGTCGCGGGAGACGATGAACGGAACGCAACAGCGTCCGGCGCGAAAGCACCACCCCGTGGAGATAGAAATCGACCACCGCCCGACGGTCCAAATCATCTATCGTGTATGTCCGATCCGACAGCATGCCGAGGATCGACGTCGAACATCCGATATCGTCATAATACAACGGCAGGATTCCATTGGAATCGCCATAAACCGACCAGGTCTTGCCGCGCTTGTCGTAGACGAGAAGGACGAACATCCCGTCCAGATCCGCGATCCCGCGGTCCGCAACATCGTCGACGTCCGCCAGAGCCGCCGCCACCGCTGCGCTCGAATCCTCCGCTCCCGTTCGCATCGGCAGCCCCAACCAGAAGGCGATGAACCGGGAGGTCTCGACATGGGGCAAGCGAAACCGCGTGGCGACCGCCTCCGGCATCGTGTGCGGAGCGAGGGCGACGTCCCCGGGAGAATGGGTCGCTGTCGTCATGTCCCCTTCTTCCCGCTGCTGTCTTCCATCCCCAATATCGCCTCGATCTCCCGACCGCCGGTCACCACGCGCCAGGTCGCCAGCAGGTGCCCGCCCTGCACTGCAGCTGCGACGAGCCCGTGCACGGCGACCAGAACGATGGGCTCCCATCCCAGGGCTACCGCCAGTCCGAGCACGACAGCCGAGGACAGCAAGGCCGTCGATGACCAGAGCAAATTCACATCCTGACGGGCGTAGATGTTGAGGGTCTGGGAGAGAGCGAGATTGGCGAACCGGAGCACGGCGAACGGCACCAGCCACGCGGCATAGAGACCGGCCTCTCGCCAAGACTCGCCGAACACCATGGCGAAGATCGGGCCGCCGAACAGCAGGACTGGAAGAAAGGCCAGGCTGTTCCAGAGCAGGGAGGTGACGACGATCTTGCGCACCAAGGTCGGATGATGCCGGCGTTCGCGCTGGACCAATTCCAGCACCGCCACCTTGGCCGCCGCATTGGCGACGAGCTGCGCCGGCAGCATGAGGATCTTCTGCACCAAGGCGTAGAGGCCGGCTGCCGTCGCCCCGTAGAACAAGGCGAGGCAGGTCATCGGCAGCATCCGGTTGAGATTCTGCAAGAACACCGCCGGTGTGTTGAAAACGAGATAGGCCCTGTGTCGACGGGCCATCGCCAGGATCCGTCGCCACCTCACTCGTTTCCGCAGACGCTTCAGCTCTTCCCGATCGAGGGGCAACAGACACAGGAGGCGCACCAGATCCCCCGCCACATAGCCCAGGACGAGTCCGGCTCCGGCGGCGAGCGGGAAGGAGATCAGCTGCACGGCGAGCTGGCCTACCGAGCGCAGGCCGAGAGCCATCGCCGCCAAGCCGAACCGGTTGTGTCGCAAGACCCAGAATTCGAGGGCGAGGGCGAGGGCGAGGATCAGGATCTCGAGGGGGAGCAACCAGAGGAGCTGCGGCGCGGCCACGAGATCGAGGGCGCGCGCCATGGTCTCTCCGGCGAGCAGCAACACACCGCTCGTCAGAACGGTCCAGAAGACCGCCGAGAGGGCGCAGAGCGCGAGCAGATTGAGGGCCTCGCCCTGCCTGCGCACCACCACGACCGCCTGGTTGAACCCCCCATGCGCGAGAGGCCCGAGCACCAGCGCGATCCCGCTGATGACCCCGAAGATGCCGAAGGCCGCCGGATCGTAGAGACGGGTCAGCAGCGGTGCGGCGAGGACCAGGACGAGCTGGCCGCCGACGCCGCCGAAGACCATGGTCAGGAGGCGGCGACTGACCTCCCCGGCACCGACCAGCCGCCTGAGCCATCCAAGGAAACGGGAAGGCACTCCCGATCGTCGCATGATCGACCTCTGTCGCGCAGGCCGCATGCGGACCTGCCCGCGAGCCACCCTAGTGTCGGCTCAGGCCGCCGCAGCGCGGCCATAGCCGTGGATGTTCGGCGCGGCAATCGACTTGACCCCTAACCCGGTGCGACATAGGCCAATCCTCGCCTCACGGTACGGTCCCGTCCACCGAGGTGGCGCGCATCGTGGCAAACGGGGCGGCAGTCGGCCTCGCTCCGACCGAAGAGCTGCGCTGCCACAGAGGCGGCCGCCAGTACCCCGCGAGCGAGAGAGTCCATGCCCATGTCCTCCGAGCTTGAGCGTTGGGTCGCGGTGGCGCCGCCGCTTTCTTCCCGCGGATGGTCGCGGCTCGTTCTGCCGTCTCTGTTGCCGCTCGCCGCTCTGCTCCTCTATCTCCTGCATCTCGATCGGGCACCGCATCCCGACGAGCTCTACCACATCCTCGCCGCTCGCGGCCTGCTGGAGACGGGCGAACCGCGTATTGGCGAGGGTCTCTATCCGCGCGGCTTCCTCTTCACCTGGCTGGTCGCCCAGAGCTTTCGCCTGTTCGGCGAAGGCCTGGCGACTGCTCGCCTGCCGTCGGTGCTCGCCACCTCCCTCCTCGTCCTCGTGTTGTTCGTCTGGGTACGACGCGAGGCGGGAGACCTCGCCGCCGGGCTTGCCGCCGGTCTCTACGCGATTTCCCCCTTTGCCGTCCTGATCGCCCAGTTCTGCCGTTTCTACGCCCTGCAGACCCTGGCCTTCATCCTCGCCCTGTGGCTGGTGCACGACTTCTTCCGCACCCTCGCTCCATGGCCGAGGGGGTTGTTGCGACTCCTCCTCGCCGCCGCCCTCGTCGTCCTCGCGACCCTCCTCCAGCCCACCACCCTCTTGGGCCTCCTCGCCCTCGCCAGTTGGGTGGCACCGATCCTGCTGTGGCGACTCGCGACACCGCTCTCGCACAGGGGGCGAATCCTCCTCCTAGCGGTCGTCGCGGCGGCCGCTCTGGTCCTCCTCGCGACAGCCTGGGCGCTCGGTCTCATCGCCACCCTCTGGCAGCAGTACCGTGCGGTGCCGGTGTTCAACGCCGAAACTCGCGACGCCTTCTGGTTCTACCACTTCTGGTACGTGTTGCTCTATCCGACCCTGTGGCCGGCCACCGGTCTCCTCGCCCTCCTCGCCTGGATTCGCAGCCCGCTGCTCGGCAGTCTCGCTACGGTGGTCTTCGCCATCGCCTTTCTCCTCAACTCCTTCGCCGGTCCCAAGAGTCTGCGCTACATCGCCTATGCCCAGCCGCTGCTGTTCGTGATCTGGGGCATCGGCCTTGCCGCTCTGTTTCCGGCGCTGCGCGCCTGGACCGCCGAGCTGCGCCGGGCAATGACCGGGACATTCGCCTTCCTGAACCTGCAGGCGGCGCGTCTCGCCTCCTTCGTCGTCGCCTGCGCCCTCGGTGTGCTGGTCGCGGTCAACCCCTTCTGGCTGCGGACCGCGACCGTCATCGCCGACATCCCGGTGCCGCCGGAGAAACCCTCGACCGACTGGCGGCTTGCCGCCTCGGCCCTGGCACCGTGGATCGCCCGGGTCGATGTGGTGGTCGCCACCGAAGAACTGGCTCCGCTCTATTTCCTGGGCCGTGCCGACATCGTCCACAGCCGCTCCAAGCTGAACGAGCTGCCGGCCACCGAGCGACGCGATTTCGGCCGCGACCCGCGTACCGGCCGGCCGGTGATCGGCAGTCTCGAGGCTCTCGAGCGGGTTCTCGACTGCTATCCCTCGGGCTTGATGCTGGCACCTGCCTATCACCTCGGCGTCCCGCATCAGCTCGGCCCGGAGGTCCTCGCCTTGCTGGCGACCCGGGCCGAGCGGCTGTCGCTTCCCGAACGGGCCCACGCCCTCGCCTGGATCTGGCAGCACGCCGAACCCAGGCTCGATCCCTCGCGTTGTACCGACCTTCCGGTGTTCCGGCCGTGATTCGCGAGCCCGACTTCTTCATCATCGGCGCGCCCAAATGCGGCACCACCACTCTCGCCGCGTGGCTGCGTCGGCATCCGGCGATCTATATGCCCCACATCAAGGAACCCAATTTCTACAACACCGATCTGATCATCTCGCGGATCGGGGATGCCGAAGCCTATGCCCGTCTCTTTGCCGGCGCCACAGCCCAGCATCTGGCGGTGGGCGAGGCCTCCGCTACCTACCTGCTATCGCGCGTCGCCATCCCGGCCATCGAGGCACGCTCCGGCAAACCGCGCTACATCGTCCTGCTGCGCGATCCCGTGGACATGGCCGTCTCCCTCTACCATCAGAACCTCCGTTCCGGGCGAGAGACGGCCATGTCCTTCGCCGAAGCCTGGGAACGCTGCGCCTCGTGGTCGCCGGACGAACCCGGCTATTCGGTGAACCTCGACTATCGGCGGGCGTGTCTGCTCGGCGAACATCTCGCCTTCCTCTTCACCCATGTGCCGCGGGAGCGGGTGCTCGTGCTGTTTTCGGACGATCTGCGCCGCGACCCCCGGGCGGTCTATCTCGAGACCCTGCGCTTTCTCGGTGTTCCCGACGACGGACGCACCACCTTCGCGGCGGAGAATGTCGGCGGCACCTTCGCTTCCCCGGCCGTGGCCCGCCTCTTCCGAATCCTGCACGGGGTGCGCCGCGCTCTGCCGCTCCCCCCGACAGGGCTCGGGATCCTCGAGGGTCTCGCCCGCCTCGCCAGCCGCTCCCGCTATCCCTTGCCCGATCCGGCGCTGCGCGAGACCATGCGCCAGTTCTTCGCCGCAGACCAACAGCGGCTCGCCCAATTGCTCGGCCATACCCCGCCCTGGCTCTCCACCGCCGCGACGGCAGCGCCGGAACGGACGGTGAGGAACCCGGCGTGACCCCGCAAGCGCCCCCCTCCCCCCTCGCCCCCATGCCCCACCCCCCGATCCTCCTCCTCGATCCCTCGCTCTTCACCCTGCCCTTCGACATCCACTTCGCCCGCGGCCTCGCCGCTGAGGGAGCCGAGGTCCATCTCGCCGGCCGCCCCCTCAGACCCTACGAACGGCTCGCAGGCGAACCCTTGATCTTCCACCCCCTCTTCTACCGTCTCGGCGAGCGCGGCGCGGTGGGTTGGCATCCCTCGCAGGCCCGTCGCGCCCTCAAGGGTCTCGAACATCTCTTCGGCTATCTCCGGCTCGCGCGCCTCATCGCCGGCACCGGGATCGGTGTCCTGCATGTGCAGTGGCTGCTCCTGCCCCTGCTCGATCGCCCCCTCCTCTCCCGCCTGCGGTCACGGGTCCGCCTCTTCCTCACCGTCCACAATGCCGATCTGCTCGCCCACAGTGTCGAGGTGGTGGCGGGACGGTTCGTCCGCCTCTTGCAGGCAGTCGGCCGCAGGGAGCTGCTCGCCCTGTTCGATGGCTTCATTGCCCACACCGAGAAGACCACGGACCATCTCTCGCGGCTCGGGATCGAGCGCCGTCGCATCCTGCTCCTGCCGCATCCGCCGCTGGCCCTCGCCCCGGGACTCCTGGCGGCAACCGGCAAGGCGGACGGTCCCCCGCACATCCTCTTTTTTGGCGCGATCAAGCCCTATAAGGGGGTCGATGTGCTGGTCGAGGCGGCCTTGCGACTGGTCGCCCGCGGTCGTCTCTTCACCCTCACCCTCGCCGGCCGGCCCTATTTCGATCTCGCCCCCCTCCTCGCGCGCGTCCAAGCCGCCGGGGCCCGAGACCGCTTCCGTTTCGAGCTCGACTATGTGCCGGACGAGCGGCTCGATGGGCTTTTGCGGCAGGCCGATCTCGTGGTCTTTCCCTATCGGGAGATCGACGGTTCGGGTGCCCTCGCCCTCGCCGCCTCCTATGGCAAGGCGATCGTGGCGAGCCGGATCGGTGTGTTTGCCGAACCACCGGTAGCGGACCGGGTGGCACTGGTGGAACCGGAGGATGTCGACGGACTCGCCGCCGTGCTCGATCGCCTGCTCGCCGATCCTGCAGCCCGTGCCGCCCTGGCCCGCCGGGCGGCCGGTCTCGCTGCCGAGCTCGGCGACTGGCGGGCCTATGCCCGGGCCTGCCTCGCCTTCTATGCGGCGACGAGCTCGCGGTAGAGGCGGGCGTAGGCGGCAGCCGGACGCTCCCAACCCACCGGCTCGGCCATTCCGACCGTCTGCAGCCGCTGCCACAGCTCGGGTCGCCGCCATAACTCGAAGGCGCGCTGCAGGCCGATCTCGAGCCCCCACTCGTCACCGGCCGAAAACTGGATGCCGGTCGCAGCGTCGCGCGCAAGCGCCATGGGCGAAGCGTCCACCACCGTGTCGGCAAGCCCACCCGTGCGCGCCACCACCGGGACACAGCCATAGCGTAGGGCAGCGAGCTGGACGAGGCCGCAGGGCTCGAAGCGCGAGGGAACGAGCAGCGCATCCGCCCCGCCTTGGATCTGGTGCGCTACCTCCTCGTCATGGGCGAAGATGCAGCCGACCTGCCCGGGATAGCGGCGAACCGCCTCTTTGAACGCCGCCTCGAGCTCGGGATCCCCACTTGCGAGAAGGATCAACCGGCCACCGCGGGCGACGAGAGAAGGCAGACGGGCGAGCAGGAGATCGAACCCCTTTTGATGAACGAGCCGGCCGATGGCGGCAAAAAGCGGAGATCCGTGGTCGGCCTCGAGACGGAACCGCCGTTCCAGCACCCGCCGGTTCTCCTGCCGCAACTCGAGGCAGCCGGCATCATAGGTCTCGGCGAGGAAGCGATCGGCAGTCGGATCCCAGACCGTGGTGTCGAGTCCGTTCAGGATGCCCTCGAGATCCGCCGCCCGTGCGCGCAGGAGGCCGTCGAGCCCCATGCCCTGGGCAGGAGTCGCGATCTCGCGGGCATAGGTCGGACTCACCGTGGTGATGCGATCGGCGTAGAACAGCCCAGCCTTGAGAAAGCCGATCCCCCCATAGTACTCGACCCCATGGATCGAAAAGCTGGCGGGCGGCAGCTGCAGCTGCGGCAGCCAAGCGGCCTCGAACCATCCCTGATAGGCGAGATTGTGGATGGTGAACAGGCTCTTGGGTCGCGGCTCGGGGCCCAGGGCGAGGAAGGCCGGAGCGAGCCCCGCCTGCCAGTCGTGGGCGTGGAGAACGTCGACGGGAAAGCCCGCCACCCCTTCCCGCGCTATCCGTGCCGCCGCCATGCCGAGGGCGGCAAAGCGCAGGGCATTGTCGGGATGGTCGTGACCGTCGGCGTCCCGATAGGGTCCGCCCGGCCGGTCGAAGAGCTGGGGCATGTCGAGCAGGTAGAGCTCGAGGCCGCAGGCGTGCCGGGCGCGCAAAAGGCGTCCCTCTCCTCCCGGCAGATCGGTCCAATGCGCCACTTCCCGCACGTCGCCGAGCCCGGGTCCGAGGCCCCGGTAGCGCGGCAGCAGCACCCGCATCGCGATGCCGTGGCGGGCGAGCGCGGCCGGCAGGCTCCCGACGACCTCCCCAAGGCCACCGGTTCTCACCAGAGGGGAGCATTCCGAGGCGACCGACAGGACCCGCAGGTCGTTCATTCCCTGGCCCCTTTCCGCAGGCGGGCCGGCGGCGCCCGCTCCCGCCTCCCATCTGCTCCGCCTCTCGCGCGCCGGCCGGTGTTGGTCATGAGCTGAGCCGATCGACCATCTCCTGGGTGATGAGGCACACCCCCTTCTCGGTCCGTCGGAACCGGCGCGCGTCCGCTTCCGGATCCTCGCCGACCACGAGCCCAGCGGGAACCCGCACGCCGTGATCGATCACCACCCTCCTCAGGCGGGCGCCGCGGCCGATGTCGCAATAGGGCAGCACCACCGCCTCCTCGAGCCGGGCGTAGGAATGCACGTGCACCCCGGTAAAGAGCAGGGAGCGGCGGATCTCGGCGCCGGAGACGATGCAGCCGCCGCAGACGAGCGAGCTGATGCCGAGCCCCCGCCGTCCTTCCTCGTCGTGCACGAACTTGGCGGGCGGCGTGAGCTCGGCATAGGTCCAGATCGGCCAGCCGGTGTCATAGAGGTCGAGGGCCGGCACCACCCGGGTGAGATCGATGTTGGCCTCGAAATAGGCGTCGATCGTGCCGACGTCGCGCCAATAGGCCTCCGCCTCGCTCTCCGCCTTGACGCAGGAGGTCTCGAAGCGATGGGCGATCGCCGTGCCATGACGGACGACATAGGGCACGATGTCGTGCCCGAAGTCGTGCCGGGAATGGGGATCCTCGGCGTCGCGGCGCAGCAGGTCGAAGAGAAAGGCGGCGTCGAAGACATAGATCCCCATGCTGGCGAGGGCACGCTCCGGGCGGTCCGGCAGAGCGGGCGGCTCGGGCGGCTTTTCGAGAAATTCGACGATGCGATCGGCGGCGTCTACCCGCATGACCCCAAATGCGCTCGCCTCGCTGCGCGGTACCTCGACGCAACCCACGGTGACGTCGGCGCCGCGGGCGACATGGTCTGCGAGCATACGCCCATAGTCCATCTTGTAGACATGGTCACCGGCCAGCACCACGATGTGCTCGACGCCGTAGCTCTCGAGGATGTCGATGTTCTGGTAGACGGCATCGGCCGTGCCCCGGTACCAGAGCTCCTCCGAGACCCGCTGGCTCGCCGGCAGGATGTCGAAGGTTTCGTTGCGCTCGGGTCGCAGGAAGCTCCAAGCCCGCTGCAGGTGGCGAATCAGGCTGTGCGCCTTGTATTGGGTGGCGACGCCGATGCGCCGGATGCCGGAATTCCAGGCATTCGAAAGGGCGAAATCGATGATCCGCGCCTTGCCCCCAAAGTAGACCGCCGGCTTGGCCCGTCTCGCGGTGAGCTCCATGAGCCGCGAGCCGCGGCCTCCGGCGAGCACGAAGGCGAAGGCGTTGCGCAAAAGCCCCGGATCCGCAGCCATCCCTGCCTCTCTCCCAGCAGCGGCCATATTCCAGAAGCCTCCGGCTTCGGCAAGCTTGCGGGGACGGCATGTTGGCGAATCCCGAAGCCGGAGCAGGGATCCGTCTGGCGGGAAGGCCTGGCCCGACTATCTACCCGAGGTTGCAGGAACCGCCAGCCTTCGGGTCGCGCCTTGTCCGGGCCCCACCCCTCTCCGCCATCCGAGCCGTCGGAATCGCCGGCGGCCGTCCTCGCGCGCCGGATCCGTCAGCTCGAGCTCGCCGGCCGCATCGCCGGCATCGGTTTTTGGGACTACGACTTCACCACGGGCCGCTTCTGGTGGTCGGAGGAGATCTGGCGGATCGCCGGGCTCGAACCCGATGCCTTCCGCCTCGATGCCGAATCCCGGCTCGCCATCTTCCATCCCGAGGACCGCGAGGCGCGCCGGCGGGCTTGGGCCGAGGCGATCGCGGCCAAGCGCGACTTCGACCATCGGGCGCGGGTGATACGACCCGATGGCAGCATCCGCCATGTCGAAACCCGGGGCCTGTGCCGGCTCGACGAACGGGGCGAGGTGGCAGGCTATTTCGGCATCCTGCAGGACATCACCGAGCGGATCGAGAACGAACGCCGCCTCGAGGAGGCGATCCGTCAGGCCGAGGCCGACCGCGCCCTGCTGCAGACGGCCACCGAAGTGCTGTTCGACGGCTTTGCCCTGTTCGATCCCGAGGACCGACTCGTCCTCTGCAATCGCGCCTTTGCCGCGCTCTACGGCGAGGAACCAGAAGCCCTCGCTGGCCGCAGTTTCGAGGAGTTGCAGCGGCTTCCGGCGTTCCGCCACCGCTTCGGTCTCGCCCATCTCGACGAGACGGCTTTCGCCCGCTGGCTCGCCGAGCGCCTGCAGCGGCACCGCGAGGCCTCGGGTATCCCGCGCGAGGTCCGGGGCGGCGATCTCTGTTTCTGGGTGCAGGAGCGGCGGCTTCGCGACGGATCGATCGTGCTCTGTCGCACCGACATCACCGCCCTCAAGCGCACCGAAGAGAATCTCCGCAGCCTCGCCCAGGCCTTCGCTCGCGCCCGCCACGCCGCCGAGGCCGCCCATGCCCTGTTGCGGGCGGCCACCGACGTGCTCTCCGACGGCTTCGCCCTCTTCGGCCCCGATGACCGGCTCCGCCTCTGCAACCATGCCTTCGCCGCCCTCGAGGGGACCACGCCCCAGGCGCTCGAAGGCCGGTGCTTCGCCGAGCTCGCCCGGAGCCACCTCGACCGCCACCGGCCCGGACTCGATCCCGAGGCGCGGGCGCGCGAACTCGCCGCTCGGCTCGCCCTGCACGCGCGTGCCGATGGCACACCCTTCGATCTCGCAGTGGGCGAGCGCCACTATGTGGTGCGCGAGCACCGGCTACCGGATGGCCACACCGTGCTGCTGCAGACCGAGGTCACCCACCTCAAGCAGATCGAACGCGACCTCCGCCGGCTCGCCACCATCGACGAGCTCACCGAGCTCGCCAACCGCCGGCAGTTCTTCGACCGCGGCCGCCGACTGCTGGAGCGCGCCCGTCGCCACGACCAACGGGTGGCCTTGCTGCTGTTCGATCTCGATCATTTCAAACAGATCAACGATAGCCACGGCCATGCCGCCGGCGATCTGGTCCTGCGCCGGGTCGCCGACATCTGCCGGAGCACCCTGCGGTCGCACGATCTCGTGGCGCGTCTGGGCGGCGAGGAATTCGCGGTGCTGCTCATCGATACCGATCGAGAGGAGGCGCTTGCCGTCGCCGAACGACTGCGCACGGCCATTGCCACCGCCGACATCCGCTACGGGGAGCACCGGCTCGCGGTCACCATCAGCGTCGGCATCGCCGTGCCGGAGGCCGGACGGGAGGATCTCGAGGCCTGTCTCGCGGCTGCCGATCGCGCCCTCTATCGGGCAAAGCACGAGGGCCGCAATCGGGTGTGCGCGGTGGTTCACGAGGGGTCGGCGGGCGGTGGCAGCGGCCCCTCGCGGCATGAACGTCGACGATAGAGGGCAACTTCGGGGACGCCTCGACCGGCGAAGATGTCCGGTTTGCGCACCACCACCCGACAGGCCTCGACCCGCGGATCGGCGAGACAGAAGGTGACGAGCTCCTCGGCCAGGTCCTCGAGCAGGGCGACGTGCGGCCGCTCCGGCAGCTCTTCCGTCAGATGCCGGAACAGACGGGCGTAGTCGAGGCAGGCCGCGAGCTCCCCGCGCCGGCCGCCGGCATGCCGCCGCCAGAGTTCGACATCGATCACCACCCGCTGCCGCCGCTGCCGCTCGCCCTCTTCCACCCCGACCCGCAGCCGCACCCCCACTTTTCTCAGGGCAACGCATTCGAGATCGGTGTCCCACCACATCCGCACCCTCTCCCGTCCCTCTCGCCCGTCTTGCGACCCTCCCTCGGCCGTCCCAGAATGCCGAGGGAAAACGGAGGCCCCATGTTCCGCCTGCTGCGTCTCGCCGCTCCCCTCGCCCTTCTCGCGGCCGCCGTCCGGGCGGCGCCGATGGACCCGCACGCCGAACTCTGCACCGAACTCGCGCGAACCCGCCTGCAGCCGCAACTGCTCGAGGACCGCCGGCAACGCGACTTCGCCCTGTTCGAAGCCGCCCGCAAGGGCTGTGCCGAGGTGGCAGCCGCTCTGCTCCAGGCCGGGGCCTCACCGGCTGCCCGCAACCGCATGGGCAACACGCCCTTGCACCTGGCGGCGGCAGCCGGCCATGTGGACCTCCTCGCCCTTTTGCTCGATCGCGGGGCGGCGGTCGACAGCGCCAATCTGCAGGGCCGTACCCCTCTCTTCGCCGCCACGGAAGAACGGCGCCATGGGGCAGTGCGACTGCTGCTCGCCCGCGGCGCCGCCCCGGCTATCGCCGATCACCAAGGCCTCACACCCCTCACGGTCGCCGCCTTCGTCGGCGATGCGCGGTTGGTGGACATGCTGCTGGCTACCGGCGCCGATCCCGACCCCGTCGATGCCACTGGCAAGAGTCCCATCGTCTACGCCGCCGCCCGCGGCTTCGCCGGCATCGTCACCCGCCTGCTCGCCGCCGGGGTCGATCCCACCCGCCGCTATGGCCACGGACTCACCGCCCTCATGTGGGCGGCCGGGCACGGCAACGATGTGCCGGAGGACGAGGCGATGGCCACCATCGAGCGCCTGCTCGCCGCCGGAGCTCCGCTCGAAGCGCGCGACGATCGCGGCATGACCGCCCTCATGATCGCCGCCGAACGCGGTCATGCCGCGATCGTGGCCCGGCTGCGCCGCTTTGGTGCCGATCCGCAGCTGCGCGACGCCGCCGGGCGCACGGCCTTCGCCCTCGCCGCTGACGAGGCCACCCGCCAGGCGCTGCTCGCCGATGGCAATTAGAGCTGGAGCTCAGAGCCCGGCGAGATAGTGGGCAAGGGCGGTGATGTCGGCTTCCGCCACATCGGTAAAGAGCGCGCTCATGTCGGGGGCGTTCATGCGCCGCTTGAACTTGAAGTCGAGCATGATCTTCTCGAGATAACCCGGCTGCTGGTTCCTGAGCCGCGGCACGCGGCTATTGCCCTCGAAACCCCCGAGATGGCAAGCGCTGCACTGGCCGGAGGCGATGACCCGCTCGGCGCGTTCCCGCTCCTCGGCCGTGGGACCGGGAAAGGCCGTGGTCGGCCATGGCTGCTCCGACCAGTACTGAGCCACCGCCTGCATCGTGGCCTTGTCCATGCCCGCCACGATCCCCTGCATGATCTCGTTCTGGCGGAGGCCAGAAGCGAAATCCCGGAGCTGCACATAGAGGTAATAGAACTGCTGACCGGCGATGATGGGAAAGGCGGGATCGGTCGGGAGTTGGCGAGAATCGCCGTGACAGGCGGTGCAGGTCTGGGCCAGTTCCTCGACCGTGCCGGCGGTGGCGGCGCCACCGGTGCCGACGACGGCGAGGAACACCACGAACCATTTCCGCATGTTCGCTCCATTTCGGCAAAAAGAAGGCCGCCCGTGGCGGCCTTCCCGAGCCCCGATGGGGACTTCAATCGGCCAAGGTGAAGGCGACGATGTCGTTGCCCCGCTTGTAGTCGAGCTGGGCGTTGCCGCCAGCCCCGACGACGATGTACTGTTTGCCCTTGACCGTGTAGGAGGAAGCTGGGGCGTTGACCCCGGCCCCCAGCTGGAACTGCCAGAGGACGGCCCCGGTCGCGGCATCATAGGCCTTGAACCAGCCGTTGCCCTCGCCGGCGAAGACCAGACCGCCGGCGGTTGCGAGCAGGCCGCCGATCATCGGCTGCTGGGTGCGGACCTGCCAGCGGATCTTGCCGGTATCGTAGTCGACAGCGGTGATGTTCCCCCACTGTTCTTCGGTGGGGATCACCTTGAAGGCGCCGCCCAGCCACAGCTTGCCCCCCGGATAGGGCGTGCTCTCGACATGGTAGGTCATCGGCTGGTGCAGATTGGCGGCATAGGCGAGGTGCAGCCCCGGATGGATCGCCATCGCCGACCATTCGACACCGCCGTTGGCTCCCGGCAGCATGCGCGTGCCGGCCGGGGTCGGCAGCGCCCACAGGTTTTCGATCGGCACCATCGGCTCCGACCAGCGGATCAGGCTGCAGTCGTCAGCGCGGTGGACGAAGACGTAGGGCAGTTTGCTGCCGTGCAGGACCCCCTTCACCTCCTTGCCGTCCTTGTCCTTGACGGTGGCGAGGATCGGCGGGCTCACCGCATCGAGATCCCACACATCGTGCGGGATGTACTGGTAGTGACAGACATATTCGCCCGTGTCGACGGAGATCGACACGAGGCTGTCGGTATAGAGATTGTCACCCGGACGATTGGAACCGTCGAGATCGGGCGAGGGGTTGCCCACCACGAAATAGAGCCGGCGGGTTTCCGGATCGTAGGCAGGAGTCTGCCACACGCCGCCGCCAAGCCTCTGCCAGAAATCGTCTTTGCCTGCCGCCTTCATCTCGGCGAGCCGCTTCTTCTCGGCAGCGATGTCGCGGTTGAGGGAGCGGCCCATGGGATCGGTCTCGCGCCAAGTGCCGAGATGCCGGTCGCCATCGGAAATGGTGTAGAAGGTCCACAGCAGCTTGCCGTCGGCGGCGCTGAACGCCTTGACGAAGCCGCGGATGCCGTACTCGCCGCCGTTGGTGCCGATGATGACCTTATCCTCGACCACGATGGGCGCCATCGTCTCCGAATAGCCGAGCTCCGGATCGCCGACTTCGGCCTCCCACACGAGCTTGCCGGTCTTGGCGTCGAGGGCCACCAGCTTGGCGTCGAGGGTGCCCATGTACACCCGGTCGCCCGCAACCGCCACGCCGCGGTTGTTGGGGCCGCAGCAGTAGGTGGTGATCGGCCCCATGCGGTGCTTATAGTGCCAGATCTGGGCGCCGGTCTCCGCATCCAGGGCATAGACGTGATTGAAGGCAGTGGTCACGTACATGACGCCGTCGACGACGATCGGCGCGACTTCCATAGTGTCGACGACCTCTGTCTGGAAAATCCAGGCCGGCCGCAGCTGGTGGACGTTGGTGGTATTGATCTGGCGGTTCGGATAGAAGCGGGTCTGGGCGTAATTGTGCTGCGGGTGCAGGAAATTGTTACCGTCGTCCGCTGCTCGCAACAACATGTCCTGGGTGACGACGCGCAGATCGCCATAGAGGGTGGTCTTCCCAGTCTCCTGAGCCGCGACGCCCGAGGTCAGCGCGACAAGGGCGACAGCGGCAACCCCTCCGGCCAGCCGATAGCCGGAGACGTGTTTCCCCCGCATCGTTCATCCTCCCGTTTTCAAGTCGACTGATTAAGGCCGGCCTCTAGACCTGCCGGAAGCCCGCGTCAAGGGCGGAGCCGACTGGCCGAATCGGAGTCCAGCTGTTAGAAAGGCGCCGGACGCGCAAGGAGCACTCAGATGGGGGGCCGTTCTGCCATCTCGACTCGGGCCATCGTCCTGGCACTTGCCGCCATGGCGTCGTTGACAGCCGGCGCACGCGCTGCCGGCACCGGCCTCGTCTTCGTCTCCAACGAAAAGAGCAGCACCATCACGGTGATGACTCGCGACGGCGAGATCGTCGATACCATCGCTGCCTGCGGCCGACCGCGCGGCATGCATTTCAGCGCCGACCGGAGCCAGTTCTACGTCGCCTGCGGCGACGACGACCAGATCGCCATCTACGATGTCCAAACCCGTGCCCTCGTCGGTCGCATCACCGGGGTGCCCGACCCCGAAACCTTCGACCTCCATCCCGATGGCCGCCGGCTCTACGTCTCGAACGAGGAGGATGCCACCCTCTCCGTCTACGATATCCAGACACGCGAATTCCTCACCGCCTATCCGACCGGCGAGGAGCCCGAGGGGGTGCTCGTCACCCGCGACGGCCGACTCGTGTTTGCCGCTTCCGAAGCCGCCAATCTCGTCCATGTGGTGGACGTGGAGAAGGACGAAGTGATCGCCGACATCGTCACCGACACCCGTCCGCGCCGCTTCGCCATCACTCCGGACGAGAAGGAGCTCTGGGTGTCGGCCGAGCTCGCCGGGCGGGTCAACATCATCGACGTCCCCACCCTCACGGTGAAAGAGAGCGTCGATTTCCTGCCTCCCGGTTTCCGGCGCGAGCAGGTGACTCCGGTCGATATCGTGATCACCGCCGATGGCCGGCGCGCCTATGTGGCGCTCGGACGGGCCAACCATGTGGCGGTGGTGGACGTGCCCAGCCGGAAGGTGGAGAAATACATCCTCGTCGGGGCGCGCGCCTGGGGACTCGCCCTCACCGCCGACGAGAAGCGACTGTTCGTCGCCAACGGCCTCTCCGACGATGTCTCCATCGTCGACACCGAGAGTCTGACCGTACTCAAGTCCGTCCCGGCGGGCCAGGTGCCTTACGGTTTTCTCATCGACGATCGCTAAGGCGGCGGCCGCACCTAGAGGGGACCCGTGCGCGCATCCGTCCGCTCGCCAACCGCTCGCCCTCGGGGTTTGGAGCGACCCATGGATCCCAGCCCGGGAGATCACTCCGTGTCCATCGACTGGCTCGCGCTCGAAAAGGAGTATGTCGCCCGCTCCCGCCTGCTGCACCGCGACGGCGGGGCCGCCTGCGCCGCCTTTCGCGAACTGGTGCGGGCGACCGGCAGTGACGGCGCCCTTACCCATCGTCACAAAGAGCTGATCGCTCTCGGAATCGCCATCGCCACGCGCTGCGAGGGCTGCATCGTCTTCCACACCCGCGCCCTCGTGCGGCTCGGCGCGAGCCGCGAGGAGATCCTCGAGACCATCGGGGTGGCGATCGAGATGGGCGGCGGCCCGGCCTCGGTCTACGGAGCCGTGGCGCTGGAGTGCTTCGACCAGATGAAGGCCGCGAGCTGAGCTCCCCTTTAGTCGCTGCCCCCCAGCAGAGCGGCGATCTCCGCCCGCTGCGGGAAGGCGGAGAGGGTGCCCGGATGTCGGACCTTGCGCGCAGCGGCGGCGACCGCCGCGGCAAGCGCTCTCTCCGGCTCGACGCGACGGTCGCGCAGGGCGAGGAAGATGCCGGCCAGGAGGTCGCCGGCACCGGTGGTGTCGACCGCCGCTACCGTCGGGGCTGGCACCCGCACTTCGCCCTCCGGACTGGCGAGCAGCGCACCCTCTGCCCCCAGGGTGACGAGCACTTCCCTCACCCCTAGGGCCAGAAGCCGCCGGACCGCCCTCTCCACCGCTCCCTCGCCGGCATGGAGGGCGAGCTCCGCGGCATTGGCGATGACGAGGTCGATGAGCGGCCACAGGTCGCTATGGGGGAAGGGAACCGGCGCGAGATTGACGGCGGTGGCAAGACCGCGGATGCGCGCCTCGCCCAGCGCCCGGGCGAGTCCCTCGCGGTCGAGATGACCCGAGACCAAGAGCCGGTCGCCGGCCCCGAGCCCGGCCATCGCCGCGGTCACATGCTCCTCCGCCAAGGCGGCGGCTTCGGCCACGGCCACGACGGTCTTCTCGCCGCCCGGCAGCACGAACACGAGCGACTGCGGCGTCGCCTTGGGCTCGCACAAAAGAAAGCCCGTCTCCACCCCCTCTGCGGCCAATGTGGCGCGAATGCGCTCCCCTGCCGGATCGGCCCCGATCGATGCCAGCAGCCGCACGCGAGCGCCGGCGCGCGCGGCCGCGACCGCCTGGTTGGCTCCCCTACCGCCGACATCCAGACGCAGGCTGCGGGCGAGGACCGACTGGCCGGCCTGCGGCAGGCGGTCGACAGTCAGCACCCGGTCGAGGGCAGCGGGACCAATGACCAGCAGGCTCATCGGCTCTCCTCCGCGCGGACGCGCTCCCGCCCCGTCGTCCATCTTGCCAAGACCTCGGCATCCGCCTATGTCGGCGGCCGGTGGCCAGGGCCGCCGCCCTGCGGGAGTAGCTCAGGGGTAGAGCACAACCTTGCCAAGGTTGGGGTCGCGGGTTCGAATCCCGTCTCCCGCTCCATCTCTCGCCCGGATCCCCCTCCTCCATCGGCGATCGCGCGGTGCCGACACCACCGGGCCGCGGCCGTTCGGTCACGAGCGGACTCGACAAACCTCGCCGCCTCGCTACCATCGCGCGCGGCCGGAAGGGTCCGGCCGCGACACACCAAACCGTTCGGGGAGGTCCGAGCATGTGGCGCACCCTCGCGCTCGCATCCGTTTCCACGATCGCCCTCGCTTCCGCCTCGGCGGCTCCTGCCGACGCTGCGGTCAAGGCCAAGCTCGAGCCGGTGGCGAGTGGTCTCACCGCGCCACTCGCGATGGTGCAGCCGAATGGCGACGACCGCAGGTTCATCATCGAACAGGACGGCCGGGTGAAGATCCTCACCAAGGACGGGAAACTGTTGCCCGAGCCCTTCCTCGACATCCGCCACAAGCTCAAACCCCAGTGGTCGGACTTCGACGAGAAGGGTCTTCTCGGCATCGCCTTCCATCCGAAATTCAAGGAGAACGGGCGGTTCTACATCGCCTACAGCGCTCCCATCTCGTTCGAGGCCGATCTCGCCAAGCAGTTCTGGTGGAGCCACACCAACATTGTCGCCGAATACCGCGTCTCGGCTGACGATCCCAACAAAGCCGACCCCAACTACGAGCGCATCGTGACGGCCATCGACTGGCCGCAGTTCAACCACAACGGCCATTGGATCGGCTTCGGGCCGGACGGTATGCTTTATATTTCGACCGGCGATGGTGGCTACGCCAACGACTGGGGCATCGGCCACAATGTCACCGAGGGCAACGGCCAGGATCTGATGTCGCTCCACGGCAAGATCCTGCGGATCGACGTCGACGGTGGCCATCCCTATGCCATTCCTGCCGACAATCCCTTCGTCGGCCGCATGGACGCGCTGCCCGAGATCTGGGCCTATGGTCTGCGCAATCCTTGGCGTTGCTCGTTCGACATGGGCGGGGATCACCGCCTGTTCTGCGGCGACGTACAGCAGAACAGCTACGAGGAAGTCGACATCATCGTCAAGGGTGGCAACTACGGCTGGCGCAAGATGGAGGCCACCCACTGCTTCGACTATGTGAAGCCCAACGATCATCCGGCGAACTGCGACAAGAACGGGCTGATCCTGCCAATCCTCGAGTACAAGAACTGCACAGCCAAGCCCGATGGCTGCATGGGCATTTCCGTCACGGGCGGCTACGTCTACCGCGGCAGCCACAAGCCCTGGCAGGGCAAGTACATCTTCGGCGACTGGAGCAAGACCTTCGCCACCCGCAACG
This sequence comes from bacterium HR40, assembly GCA_002898275.1. Lineage (GTDB taxonomy): Bacteria > Pseudomonadota > Alphaproteobacteria > Geminicoccales > Geminicoccaceae > HRBIN40. The sequence continues at coordinate 91,545 of BEIQ01000005.1, read as the reverse complement.
GCCAGCTGTTCATGGCAACCGAGGGGGCGGACGGCAAATGGACCATGGAGCCCATCCAGGTGGTCAACATGGACGGGCCCCTGCCCTATGTGCTCGCCTTCGCCCAGGATGCTTCGGGTGAAGTGTACGTGCTGACTTCGCTCACCACCGGCCCCGTTGGCGGGCTCGACACCATCTATCGGATCGCCCCGGCCGAGTGACATCGGCCTCGCCGGAACCTGGTCTCCGACGGATACCCATGGCCCTTCCCCGCTCGGCGGGGAAGGGCCATGTCCCGGTCGTGTCGCCCCGCAGGTGGAGGGTATTCGTGCCGCGTGGTCTGGTGTTCTGCGCGCTCACCCTGTTCGCTCTGGCGGCCGGCATCATGGTGCAGGCCGGAGAGGAGCAGCCGATTCCCGAGTTCACCGAGGCCTTCCTCAAGGATCCGCGCAACATCGAGGTGGGGCGCCGGGTGTGGGAGGAGCAATGCCGCCACTGCCACGGCAAGGACGCCTACCCTGGCAAGGCGCCGAAACTCACGCCGCATCGGTACACCCCGGCCTTCGTCTATCATCGGGTCACCTACGGTTTTCGTGGCATGCCGCCATGGAAAGACGTCTATAGTGAAGAGGAGCGAATGGCGGTGGTGGCCTGGGTGCTGAGCCCCGAGTTCTCACCCTGAATGGGAGGACGGACGGTGACCGCGGCTGCCGAGCTGCTCCGTTCCTGGGTGCTGCGCCGGGCCTCGCCGGAAGGGGCGGCGTGGTTCGCCGAAACCCTCGCGGCTCTTCTCCACCATCCCAGCGATCGCGCCCTCTATTTCGCTCTCGGTTTTGCGCCGCGGCGGCTGGGCAAGGCCGACCTCGCCCTTGGCGAAGAGGAGCTCGCGCAGGCAGCCGCCGTCCGGCCGGGTTGGGATCCTTCCGACTGGTCGATCGACCAAGCGGCCCGTCTCGCCTTCCTGCTTGCCCGGTTCGACGGCGACGAGGCCGCCTTCGCCCGGCTGCTCGAGACGCTGTTCGTGACGGCCGATATCGGCGAGCTCGTCTGTTTCTACCGCGGTCTGCCCCTCTATCCCGGCCCGCAGCTTTTGCTCGCCCGCGCCCGCGAGGGAGCGCGCACCAGCATGCGGCCGGTGTTCGAGGCGGTGGCCCACCGCAATCCCTATCCCGCCGAGCATTTCGACGAAGCCGCTTGGAACCAGATGATCCTCAAGGCCCTGTTCATCGGCAGTCGATTGTGGCCGATCCAGCGGCTGGACGAGCGGCGCAATCCCGAGCTCGCCCGCATGCTCCTCGACTACGCCCATGAGCGTCGGGCGGCAGGCCGTCCGGTAGATCCGGAACTCTGGCGCGGTGTCGGGCCCTTCGCCACTGGACCCGCCCTTGCCGATCTCGCCCGCGCCCTCGATTCCTCGGATCCCCTCGAGCGGGCAGCGGCCGTACTGGCGTTGAGCGAGAGCCCGGATCCCGAGGCCACCACCCTGCTCGCCCGGGCCCCCGAGCTGGCGGCGGCAGCCCGCAGCGGTCGCCTCGACTGGGCGGAACTCGGTCGTCAACTGTCGGCACGGGAGCGACTGCCGTGACCCGGACCCTCTATATCGATCCCCACGCCCACATGATCTCCCGCACCACCGATGACTACGAGCGGATGGCGGCGGCTGGCGTGGTGGCGGTGATCGAGCCCGCCTTCTGGATCGGTCAGCCGCGGACGCATGTCGGCACCTATATCGACTATCTCGCCCTCATCTGCGGCTTCGAACGTTTCCGCGCCGGCCAATTCGGCATCCGTCACTATTGTTGCGTCGGCCTCAACAGCAAGGAAGCCAATCACGAAGCCCTCGCCGAGGCGGTGCTCGAGATCCTGCCGCGCTTTGCCCTCAAGGAGGGCGTCGTGGCGATCGGCGAGATCGGCTACGACGAACAAACGGAGCTCGAGGATCGCTATTTCCGCCGCCAGATCGAGCTGGCCAAGGAACTCTCTCTGCCGATCCTGATCCACACCCCGCACCGCGACAAGAAACGCGGCACCCGCCGGACCATGGACGTGCTCGAGGAACATGGGATGGACCCGGCACGCGTGGTGATCGACCATAACAACGAAGAGACCGTCGAGGAGGTCTTGGAGCGCGGCTATTGGGCTGCCTTCTCCATCTATCCGCACACCAAGATGGGCAACGAGCGCATGACCGAGATCGTGCGCCGCTACGGCCCCGAGCGGATCATCGTCGATTCCGCCTGCGATTGGGGAATTTCCGATCCCTTGGCGGTGCCCAAGACGGCGGAACTCATGCGCCGGCGCGGCATTCCCGAGGACTGGATCCGCAAGGTGACCTATGCCAATGCGCTCACGGTCTACGGCCTCTCCGGCGAGATGCGAGAAGCGGACTGGCTCGATCCGCCGCCCATCGACCAGCGGACCCTCTATATGGGCAACACCATCCTGCGCGGGGGGCAGGAACCGCGGATCGAACGCCCCAAGCGGCTCGAGGACCAAGAACGGCTCGAAATCTCCTGAGCCGAAACGGGATGGCGGGGAGCGGCGGCCAACCCGCGGATTGCCACCACCCCCTTGACCCACCTTCAGCCTCCGAGCTCCCTCGCGAGCGGGAGCTGGCGCGCCCGGCGCCGGCGCTGCCGGTCGAGAGCCGTCCAGTCGACCGGCTGCCAGAACGGACGACCCAGTTCCCGCTCGATGTCAGCCCGTGCGAGCCCGATGTCGGCGAGCTGCCGGTCGGAGAGCCGGGCGAGCTGCCGCCGGTCGCGCGCATCCCGCAACAGACGACAGCCCATCGCGGTCAGCGCCATTCCCCCTCGCAGCAAACGGCCGAGGAAGCCGGAACGGACGGGAGCCGAGGTGAGGGGCTGGTGCATGCGAGCTCTCCACGAGCCAAAGACGATCCCCGCATGACACGCGCCGATTGACCGGACAAACGAATAGTTTTAATGGGATCGTTCAACGTTCCTGAAGGGACGGCCATGCCCCGCCTCCTCGATCCCGAGCTGCTTCGCAGTTTCGTCGCCATGGCCGATCATGGCAGCCTCAGCGCTGCCGCTTCGCGGGTGGGCCGCAGCCAGTCGGCATTGAGCATGCAGATGCAGCGGCTCGAGGAGACGGTCGGCCGCACCCTCTTTCGCCGCCGCGGTCGCGGCCTCGAGCTCACCGCCGATGGCCTCCTCTTGCTCGAACACGCTCGCCGGATCCTGCGGGTCCATGCCGAGGCCCTCGCCGCGTTTGCCGACGATCCCCTCTCGGGCGACGTGCGCATCGGCGCTCCCGACGACTATGCCAGCAGCTTCCTGCCGCGTATCCTCGCACGCTTCGCCGAGAGCCATCCGCGGGTACGGGTCGAACTCGTCTGCGAACCTTCCCCGCAACTGCTCCCTCGCCTCGCCGCGGGGAGCCTCGATCTCGCTCTCATCACCCGCGGCTCCGGCGAACGGGAGGGAGAGCTCTTGCACCGCGAGCCCGTGGTGTGGGTCGGCTCCGCTCGCCACGAGGTCCACCTCGAGGACCCGTTGCCCCTCGCCTGCTTTGCCGCCGACTGTTGCTTCCGTCGGGCGGCGACGGAGCGGCTCACCGCCATCGGCCGGCGCTATCGTATCGCCTATACTAGTCTGAGCGTCGCCGGCATCTATGCCGCCCTCGATGCCGGCCTCGCGATCGCTCCGGTCACCGCCAACACCCTGCGTCCGGGCTTCCGCATCCTGGGCGAGCGGGAGGGATTGCCGCCGCTGCCACCTGCCGAGATCCTGCTCCTCGATGGCCCGTCGCGGGATCTGCCGGCCATCGCCCGCCTGCGCGAACACATTCGGGAAAGCTTCGCCCGGCCCGCCCCCCGTCCCGTCGCCGCCTGAGCGAGCGGTGCCTGCGCTTGCCCGCCGCCTGCCCTTCGGCCACAACCCGAGTCGCCTCAAGCGGAGTCCTTTCCCGTGCGTTTCCTCCTCCTGGTCCTGCCGCTCGTCGTTTGTCCCTTCCTTCCACCCGCTGCCGCCGAGCCTTTCGATGCCGACGCGCGCGCCGCCATCCGCGAGATGGTGCGCGAGCTCTTGCGCGAGGAGCCAGAGCTCGTGCTGCGGGCCCTCGAGACCCTGCGCGCCCGCCAGCAGCAAGCCGAGGCGGCGCGGCAGCGCCAGGCTCTCGCCCGCTATCGCGACCTGCTCGAGCGTGACCCGCACGCACCGGTGGTCGGCAATCCGCAAGGGGACGTGACCCTCGTCGAGTTCTTCGACTATCGCTGTCCCTACTGTCGGACGATCGCACCCGTGGTGATGGCCCTCGCGGCGAGCGACCCGGGACTTCGCCTGGTGTTCCGGGAGTGGCCGATCCTGAGTCCGGAATCGGAGTTCGCAGCGCGCGCCGCCTTGGCCGCCGCGCGCCAGGGCCGCTATGCGGAATTTCACATGGCGCTCATGCGCCTCGAGCCGCTCACGCCCGATTCGGTGCGGGCCAGTGCCCGTAGCCTCGGCCTCGATCTCGCCCGTCTCGAGGCCGACATGCAGGCACCGGAAATCCAACGCCATCTCGACGACAGCAACCGGCTCGCCCGCGAGCTCGGGATCAGCGGCACCCCCGCCTTCGTCATCGGCGATCGGCTGGTGCCGGGCATGGCCGATCGGGCCACGCTCGAGGAGCTCGTCGCCAGCGTCCGCGCCGGCCGACGGACGACCGCCGGGGCTGGCGGCTCGCCGACTGCGGAGCAGGCGACCGGCCGATGACGGAGCGGTGACGGTTTATCCACAGAATCGGGGAAAGGGCTGTTCGCAACCCGGGGGAAGGGCGGCGGATGCGGCAGTCGAGGAAACGGGCTTCGGTGACGGTTGCGGGGATAACTCGGCAAAGCGGGAAGGTTCGTCGGATGTCCCGGGGATAACCTCACCGACGACCGTGTCCTGCGGCTCGGGCAGCGACGGCGAGCGGGGATTGCCTCCGGCGGTCACCCGCACTCGGCTCGAGCCCGAGCTCGCCCGCTTCGGCATCACTCGGGTGGCGTTCCTTGGCGGACTCGATCGCATCGGGATCGAGGTGGCAGCGGCCATCCGCCCGCTCTCCCGATCGGTGGCGGTCTCCCTGGGCAAGGGTGTGGATCGCGACGCCGCCTTCGTCTCGGCGGTGATGGAGGCCCTCGAGACCTGGCACGCCGAACGGATCCTGCGACCGGTCCAGATCGCCCGGCTCGGCGATCTGACGGCGGCAGAGATCCCGCTCGTCGACCTTGCCGCCCTTGCCGCGAGCGGTCTCGGCCGAGTGCCCCCGCAACTGCGCCTTCCTTGGATCGAGGCCGAAGACCTGGCAGGCGGCCCGCCGCGGCTCGTTCCCTTGGCCCTCGTGCACACCGACTGGACTCTGCCCTTGCCTCCCGAGGCCCGATGGTTTCGCGCCAGCACGAGCGGACTCGGGGCGGGCAATCGGCCCGCCGAAGCCACCCTTCACGCTCTGTGCGAACTCCTCGAGCGCGATGCGAGCTGCCGCTTCTACCACCTGCCGCCCGAGCGGCGGAGAGAGCTGCGGCTCGATCTCACCTCTATCGCCGACCCCGTAGCCGGCAACCTCCTCGATCGCTTGGGAAGGGCTGGTATCGAGATCGCCCTCTGGCGGACACCCGCAGTGGTCCCGATTGCCTCCTTCCTCTGCCTGCTGCGCGATCGCGAGGATCCTCGGGGACATGCAGCGATCGGCGCCGGCTGCCACCCCTCGGCGCGGGTGGCGCTCGTCCAGGCCCTTCTCGAGGCGGCACAGGTCCGGCTGACAGCCATTGCCGGGGCGCGAGACGATCTCGAGCCCGCGGCCTTTTCCGATCAAGCGCGGGCCGATCGTGCCCGGATCCAGGCGCTCTTGTTCGCCGATCCGCCCGGGCTTCCCCTGGCTGCCGTACCGGATATCGGGCGGGGAGATCCCGCCGCCGATCTCGCAGCCCTCGTCGCCGCTCTTCCGAATGCCGGCTTTCGCCAGGTCCTGCGGGTCGATCTCAGCCGCCCGGAGGTGGGCATTCCGGTGGTGCGGATGGTGGTCCCGGGGCTGCTGCCGGATCCCCATCTGCCGGGCGGACCGCGGTTTCCTCGCCCGCACAGCGGGTGATTCGAAAGGCGTAGATGTCGCCGGCCCGACGGGAAAGCGGCGGCCGGGCGAGGGCAGCTCCGAACTCCTCGGGATCGAGGGGGGAGGGAAAGTGGAATCGACGCCCTTCGCCCGTCACCGCGTTGAAACGGAAGGGACCGAGAGCGAGGAGACGGGCGAGGCAATCCCGGCTCGCCTGCAGCCGCTGCGGCAGATGTTCGAAGGCGACGACCGCGGGGGGCGCGGAGAGGCCGAGGAGGATCTCCCTCTCCATCCCCTCGGCATCGATCTTGACGAAGTCGGGAAGCCCGAAGCGGGCGACGAGCTGGTCGAGGGTGACGGCCTCGACGGCGAGGGTGCCGGCATAGCGCACCCCCGCTTGCTCCATGAGGGCGCGGAAGTCGGGAGAGGCGGTCGCCACTGTGGGGGTGCGCGGGGAAAGAGCCAGGGTGAGACGCCCAGGCGCTGCGGCTGCCGCCACCGGCAGAACGGTGAGCTTGGGATGGCGGCGAGCGAGAACCGCAAGCCGGCGGGCGAAGAGGGGCTGCGGTTCCAGGGCCACCACCCGCAGGCCCGCGGCGAGCAGCGCCAGGCTGCGGTTGCCGAGATGGGCGCCGATGTCGAAGGCCAGTCCGCCAGCGGGCAGGAATCCTCGGTAGAAGCGGACGAGTCGGCGGTGGGCGAAGGGTGGGAACCGGTAGAGCAGCTGCGAGCGCAGGAGGCCCCAGAGCTCGCCCGAGGCCAGCCGCTCAGGCGGCACCGCGCCGACCTGGTCCGCCACCTTCCCGCAGCACCCCGAAATCGATCAGATGGCCCTGCTTCTTCGCCTTGGTCTCGAGATAGAAGCGGTTGTGACGGTTGGCGGCAAAGCTGTGCGGCACCCGTTCCGCCACCCGCACGCCGTGGCGGGCGAGGGCTTCGACCTTGGCGGGATTGTTGGTGAGAAGCCGCACCTCGGCGATGCCGAGGCACAGCAGCATGGTGGCAGCGGCAAGGAAGTCGCGCTCGTCCGGCTCGAAGCCGAGATGGACATTGGCCTCGAAGGTGTCGACCCCTTCCCCCTGCAGGCGATAGGCGCGCAGCTTGTTGACGAGACCGATGCCGCGGCCTTCCTGGCGCAGATAGAGCAGGATCCCACCGCCCTCCTCGGCCATGCGGCGCACCGCTCCCTCGAGCTGCTCGCCACAGTCGCAGCGCAGCGAATGGAACAGATCGCCGGTGAAGCACTCCGAGTGCAGGCGACAGAGGGGTGGCACAGCTTCCGGCAGCTGACCGATCAGCACGGCATATTGTTCCACCCCGCCGTCCGCTGGCCGGAAGGCGACGAACCGGGCGCGCTCGGCCATGGCGAGCGGCACCTCCGCCTCGACCACCGGCTCGAGGCTGCGGGCACTCCAGTCGCGAAAGGCGAAGATCGACACCACATCGCTCTCCGCCGCCACCGGCAAGGCCGCATGGCCATTGTCCGGCAGGACCAAAACCGCTGGCAGCAGGCCGGCGAGCTTGCACAGTTCGAGGGCTGCCGTCTCGCTGCGGTTGGCGGGCTCGAGATGGGAGGCGTCGAAGGGAAGAGGTGCCTCGCGCCGCAGCAGCGGATCGGCGAGGGCGCGCAACATGGCGAGACTGCCAGCCCGCTCGAGGGCGAGGCTGAAGGCTCCTTCGCGCGCGACCCGGAAGCCGAGACTGGCCAGACGCCATCCGGTGAGCACCAGCCGGACTTCGCCCGGCGGTCGCTCGAGCAGGATCCGCCCCTGCTCCGCGGGCAGGGTCTCGACGGCGACGGCAAGACGCGCCCCATGGTCGAGAATGCGACAGGCGAGTCCAGCCCGCAGCGCCCGTTCGGCGATGCCGACCTCGAAGATCCGACGAGGCGGCGGGGCAGCGGTCATTCGCGACATGTCCGGCGTTTCCGGGATCGTGCCTGCACCCCTGTGGGGCGACGGGCGGGACAATAGTGCCCGAGCGGCGAAGCGGAAAGAGACGAGCGGCTGCACTCTCGCCGCCGTCACCGGGCTGTTCTATGCTCGCGAACGGAGTGGCGGATCATCCTTGTCGGCATGGGGCAGGGCGCGGACTTCACCCCCGAGCGACGCCGCAGGGCGCTGCTGTTCGCCGATATTGCCGGCTACAGCCGCTCCATGCAGCGCGACGAACTCGGCACCTGGCAGCGGGTGCAGCAAGCGCTCGCGCTCGTGCGGATGCTGGTCGGCGACTACGGCGGCCGGCTCGTCGATACCGCCGGAGACGGGGTGTTCGCCGTCTTCGACCGAGCGCCAGCGGCGCTGCGCTTCGCCCTCGCGGTGCAGCGCGAGTTCCGCGACCAAGCGGTCTGGTCGGTGGCCGGCGAGCGACTCGCCTTTCGCATCGGTATCCACGAGGGCGAGGTGCTGGTGGCCGGGCCCCAAGTGGCTGGCCATCACGTCAATGTCGCGGCGCGAATCGAGGTCCTCGCTCCGCCCGGCGGCATCTGCGTCACCGAGCCGGTGCGCCGGGCGGTGGCTGGCGAGCCCGGCCTCGTCTTCCGCAGTCTCGGCCGAGCGCGGCTGCGGCACATCGAGGAGCCGCTCGAGGTCTTCCTGGTCATGGACGAAGCCTCCGGCGAGACGGTGCCGGCGATGCCGGAACTCCCCTCTCAGCCGGTGGCGATCGCAGAGCTTGCTTCGGTCCTCGTGCTGCCGATCACCCCCCTCTCGGCCGATCCCGCCGACCGCCATGTCGTGGACGGGCTCACCGGCGATCTCATCGGCCATCTCTCGCGTTTCCGCGATCTCTTCGTGATCGCCCGCCACAGTGCCTTCCGGCTGCGCGAGGCGACGGGCGATCCGGTCGACATCGCCCGCCAGCTCGGGGTGCGCTATGTGCTCTCGGGCAGCCTGCGGCGCTCCGGCCCGCGCATCCGGCTCGAGGTCGAGCTCGACGAGGCGGAAAACGGGCGGGCGTTGTGGCGCGAGCGCTACGACGGCCGGCTCGACGACATCTTCGCCTTCGAGGACGAAGTGGTGACGGCGATCGCGAGCCGACTCGCCGTCCACATCGGGGAACGGGAACGGCAGCGGGCCCGTCTGCGTCAACCGCACGAGCTTGCCGCCTACGGTCTCGTGCTGCGCGGCTGGGAACTGACGCTGACCTGGCGGCGGGACGAGACCCTCCATGCGCGCCGGCTCTTCGACCGTGCCCGCGAGCTCGATCCCGAGTACGGCCGCGCCTTCGCCGGTCTATCGCGAACCTTCAACATCTCCTGGCGTTACCGCTTCGAGCCGGATCCCGAGGGCAGCCTGCTGCGGGCTGTGGAACTCGCCCGCGAGGCGATCGCGCGGGATCCCTTCGACGCCCGCGGCTTTGCCGAGCTCGGCTTTGCCGAGCTCTACCGAAAGCAGCACGAGGCGGCCATCGCTGCCTATGAGGAGGCGAGCGAACTCAATCCCAACGATGCCGACATCATGGTCGAGAAGGCCGATGCCCTGACTTATGCTGGCGAACCGCAGCGGGCGATCGCCCTCATCGAGCGGGCGATGGCGCGCAACCCTTTCCATCCCGATTGGTATCTCTGGGTGCTCGCGGACGCGCGTTTCACCCTCGGCGACTACAAGGGCACCCTCGAGGCCCTCGCGCGCATGCGGGATCCCTCTCAGGCCCACCGCATGGCGGCGGCAGCCTGGGCCCTGCTGGGACAGATGGAAAAAGCACGCTTGCACGCGTATGCGGTGAAACGCGTACAACCCGGTTTTTCCCTCGACCATTGGCGTCAGGTCCCCCCCTATCGCGATCCCGAACCCCTCGAACGCTTCGTCGAGGGACTGCGCCTCGCCGGCCTCGACTGACCGCACCCTGGCCGGATCGCCGCCAGGGGACACGAGGAGCCGAAGCGATCCCACACCGCCGCAGACCGGGCAGCACCCGGGTCGGGTCGGTGCCTGCGCACAAGTCGGACGCCCACGAGAGCCGGAATCGGTGATCGGCAAATCGCGATCCGGGCTCGCCACCCAGGCAGGGCATCGCCAAGGCCCGGCAGCGAGACCGTGGACGTCGTGCTTTCGATCGTGCCGTCGGTGACCGGTCGATGTTCCGCACCGCGCCCATCGGTGGCATCGATGGGCCGTGGATGTTGGCTTCTGCCCTGCCGAGGCGGTCTCGTCGCCCCATTTCCGCAGCGGTTGCCGGGCACCTTCGCCCGAGACTGGCATCCGAGCCCCAAGCCCGCTAGGAAACGCGCAACCGTAACGGGAATGGAACGATCTTGACCCGCAAGTACCTACGCCGCCTGCTCTACCTCGTGCTGGCGCCGCTGTCGCCGCCCCTCGCCCTTGCCTTCGACCGTTGGTTGCGCGGGGCGCGAGAAGCGCGTAAGCTGCGACGAGCCGATGCCGTCGTCGTGTCCTATCCCAAAAGCGGCCGTACCTGGCTGCGCGCTTTCCTCTCTTTCTACTATGCCACTGCCCGCGGCCTTGCGACCGCGGAGCTTCTCGGCTTCGACAACTATCATGCGCGCGATCCCTCGATCCCGAAGATTCTCTTCACCCACGATAACTATCTCGTCGACGCGCTCGGCGAGCCCGCCCTCGAACGGCTGTATGCGGCACGACCCGTGATCCTGCTCGTGCGCGATCCACGCGATGTCGTGGTCTCCGCCTTCCACCACCTGCGCTGGCGCAGCGACCCTCACAAGAAGCGACTGCACGGTCTCGACGCCCCCCAGCTGCAGGATCTTTCCGGCTTTTTGCGCGATCCCCGATGGGGGTTGTCGCGCATCCTCGCCTTCTTGAGCCGCTGGCGGCAGCGGCTCCACCGGCTCCCCCGGGTGCTGCTCGTGCGCTACGAGGATCTCCGCCGCGACACCGCGGGAGAGTTCGTCCGCATCCTCCGCTTCCTCGGTGAGGAACCGCAGCCACAGGCGGTGGCGCGGGCGGTGGCCGAGGCCTCTTTCGCCCGTCTGCGCGAGCGGGAGCGCAGCGGCGCCTTTGCCGGAGGGAGCCGGAGGTTGGGCGCTCCGGTCGCCCATCCGGATGCCTTCAAGGTGCGCGCCGGCGAGATCGGTGGATGGCGGCGGCACTTTGGCCCCGAGGATATCGCCTGGATCACCCGGACGATGGCTGCCCGCATGCCCGAGGGGTTCGGCTATCGGCCGGAGGAGGAAGGAGAGCTGGCCTTGCCCGTCGCCGCCGAGGGATGGGGCGGATGAGCGACGACCAGGCGCCCTGCGGATCGACCGCGGCGGCCGCGATCCCGGTGACCGACTGGGTGCCGCTCCCTCCTGCCCGGCCTTCTTGGCGAATCGAAACCGCCTGTGGCGGCGATCTCCACCGCCACCTCGCCCTGCTGTGGGCCCGCCTCGAGCGCGCCGGCCGCGGTGCCGGCCGGTTGCGGCGGCTGCTGCGGCGCTTGCCCGGTGCCCACAGCACGCTGCTTGCTGCGATTTTCGAGGACGGCAGCCGCTTCCTCTTTCCCTGTTACGACCGCTATTGGGGCAAGCGGCTGCTGTGCGGGGCCGTCTACGAGCCGGCCCTCTATGCCCTTCTGTGGCGACTGCGCCACCTCCCCTTCCGCTTCCTCGACTGCGGCGCCAATTTCGGCTACTGGAGTGCGCTCGTGAGCGGCCCTGGACTCGGCAACCATCCGGTGCTCGCGGTCGAGGCCGCTCCCGAGGTCTTGCCGCTGCTCGAGCGCACCCGGGCCGCCAATGCCGGTCGCTTCGCCATCCGTGCCTGTGCGGTGGTGGGGCGGGAGCGCCGTTCGGTCACCTTCACCGCTTCCGGTGGCCACTGGGGTCGACACGTCCTCGGCAGCAAGGCATGGGCAGCAGAGCCAGAGGCCGTGGTCGAGGTCGAGGCCTGCACCCTCGATTCCCTCGTCCGCGATTTCGCCCGGCCGGGCGTGCCCCTGCTCGTCAAGCTCGATGTCGAGGGCATGGAGGCCGAGATCATCCGCCATACCCCCTTCGCCGCGCTCGGCGAAGTGGCATTGCTGTTCGAGGACCATGGCGGGGAGCACGCCTTCGCCGCGACCACCGCGGCCCTCGCTCGCGGCCTGCGCGTCTTCCGGCTCGAACCCGCCGGTCTCTGCCGCATCCACGACGCTGCCGCCCTGGCCGAGGCGGAACGCCCTATCGAAGCGGGCTATGCGCTCTTCGCCCTGCCCGCGGTGCCGGGGAGCTTCGATCGGGCGCTCGCCAGGAGCTAGGAACCGTAGCCGAAACGGGGATCGAGACGGCCTCCGATCATCGCCGCGAGCTCCGCGCCGAGCTCTGCCGGCAACTCCTCTCGCCACCTCCCGCTTTTGCCCAGCCCGACCTTGAACGACCGACCTTCGGCCGGATCCGCCGGTCGGAGCACCTCGGATCGAAAGAACCCCTCGGCTTCGAGAGCGCGCATGTGCTCAAGAGAGGCGAAGGCAACGGTACGAGCGACCGCCTGCGGCTCTGTCGGTTCGCCAAGAAAGCCGAGCAGGCGGGCGAAGGAGGCAGCGGGATCGGCCCGCAGATCCTCGTAGCGCAGCAGAAGGCAACGCGGATGACGATCGAGAAAAGCCGCGAGCCGATCGTAGAGGGCGAGGAAGGCGGGCAGGCCTATTCGTGGATGGCGGAGGAAACGCTCGAGCGAAAGCTGTCCGGGATCCTCCCCGAGACCGAAGCGTTGCCATTCGGTGCGGCGAGAGCGGAAGCGAAAGTGACGGTGAAGGGAGAGAAGGGCATCGCGCGGATCGCGCACGAGGAGGAGCACTGGCCGGCGCCCTGCGAGACGCGGACCGAAGAGCCGGCGCAGCGAGGCCGGTTCGTTCAATACATGGGTGTGGAAGAGGCGGGGGATGTGGCGAGGAAGCCGGTACCAACGAGAGGAGCCGGGCAGCTCGTCTAATGGCGTGCCGAAGCGCTCGTGCCAATGGTGGGCGAGCATCACCCGCAGCCAGCTCCGCCCGCATTTGGGCGGCGAGACGAGAAGGAGATCGGCGCGGTGAAGGTGCCACCAGCGTTCCCACGCTCTTCGCATGGTCCATCCCCCGATCATGGCCTCAATCGCGATTCCCTGCGGCTGCCGCCACGCCTCTCGACACGGCCCGCCCGTCGATGACCTCCACGATCTGATCGGCCACCGCGAGCCAGGCCGGACGGTGGGTGACAGCGAGGATGGTGGGTCGCTGGGGGAGACTGCGGAGGTTGTCGCAGATGCGCCGTTCCGTCGCGCCATCAAGGGCGCTCGTCACCTCGTCGAGTACCAGCAGTCGGGGCCGTCCGATCAGCGCCCGGGCGAGTGCCAGCCGTTGACGCTGACCGCCGGAGAGGGCAGCACCCCGTTCGCCCACCAGAGTGTCGAGCCCTTCTGGCAGGGCGCGCACGAAAGCGAGGGCCTCGGCCCGTTCCAGCGCCTCGAGGATCTCCGCTTCCTGGACTTCCGGATCGCCGAAGGTGAGGTTCTCGCGCACACTCGCGTGCAGCAGAACCGGATCCTGCGGCACGTAGCCGACGAGCCGGCGCCAGGCCTGGCGATCGATGTCCGAGAGCGGCAGGCCGTCGACGAGGATGCGACCGGTCGTCGGATCCAGCAAGCCGAGGACGAGATCGACGAGGGTGGTCTTGCCGGCACCCGAGGGGCCGATGACGACGGTGACGCGGCCCGCGGGGATGACGAGCTCGATTTCGCGCAACACCGGCTCGCTGCCCGGATAGGCAAAGCCCACTCGCTCCAGGCGCAGTTCGCGGGCGAGGGGTGGCGGCGGCAGGCCGCCTACGGGCTCGGCCATCGCCCGCGCCTCGGCGATCAGCTCCTCGAGATGTTCGAGGCTCGCCCGATACTGACTGGTCGCCTGCCAGGCTTTCTGCACCTTGTTGATGGTGGCGACCGCCCGCAGCAGCACGAGGGCGCTCACCACGAGTTCGGCTCCCGACAGGCCGAAATGGCGATGGGCGACGAACAGGCCGAGGCCGAGCAGCAGGGCCAGGACCCCTTCCTGGAGACTGGCGAGGGTTTCGCGGTCGGCGGCCTGCCGGCGCAGGGCCCGGCGCGCACGGTCGATGTGCCGATTGATGCAGGCCAGAAACACCGTCTCCCGCCCCATCGCCCGGATCGCCTTGATGCCGGCCAAGGTGTCGGCGAACAGCGCGCTCATGCCGGCGGAATGGCGGGTACTCTTGCGCCCCTCACGCCGCGCCCGGCGGACGAAGCCCGAGAGCAAGAGGATGAGCAGCCCACCCACCGCAAGGGCGAGCAGGGCAAGACGCCAGGAGACGAGGAAGGCGAGGGTGAGATAGGCGAGGCTCTGGATGGCAAAGACGAAAAGGTTGGCGGCCACCACATAGCCGTCGCCACAGCGCAGGGCCTCGACCCCCATGGCATTGGCGAGGCGACCCACCGGCTGGCGGACGAAGTGCGGCCAGCGGGCGGCGAGCAGGGCGGCGAGCAGGCTCTTGCGCAGTTCCGCCGTCACTGCCGTGGCGGTGCCGGTGATGATCCGGTAGGACAGGATCATGAGCGCCGCCTTGACCAGCAGGGCGGCCACGACCACCGCGAGCAGCACCCCGAACTCCGCGGCTAGGCCGAAGTGGGCGAAGAGGGCGAGCACTCTCGCCCCGAGCCCGGAGGATCCGCCCTCGCCGGTGATGACGGCGAGCACCGGCAAAAGCGAGGCGAGCCCCACCCCTTCGGCCGAGCTCGCCAGGAACAGACACGCCAGGACGAGCCACGGTCGACTGCCGGGCATGCCGAAGAAGCTGCGGAGCTCCCCCGGCAGCAGGCGGAGGCGGGCGATCCGGTCCTTGAGAGGCATGACGCTTCCGCTTCGCATCCGCGGCCGATCTGGCACATCGCCACCGGCTTTCCAGGGCGATGCTGGAGGGTGACCGGCCGGTCGCTTGCGCACCGGATCACGGAGCGCAAGGCTTGACGCGCGTCATGACGAGTCATCAGAATGGCCGAAAATGCGACAAGCTTTTCAGGGAGGAAGGCCGGACATGCAAGAGCAGCTCCATGCACTGCTGAAGGATTTGCGCTACGAGGTCATCGATCGCCTCGAGCTAGAACCTCGGCCTGCCCGCTTCGCGCCGCTACCGCCTTCATGGGCCTCTCATCCGGTCGCCCGGCTCGTCGATCGCTTCGCCGGTCAACTGTGGGTGCACCAGACGGAGGCCCTCGCCTATCTCGAGCGTGGTGCGCATGTCGTCCTCTCGACCGCCACGGCTTCGGGCAAATCGCTCGTTTTCATCCTCGCGGCCCTGCGCACCGTGCTCGACGACAATCAGGCACGGGTGCTCATCTTCTATCCTCTCAAGGCCCTCTCGCAAGATCAGGAAAACAAGTGGCGGGAGGCGATCCGCTCCTTCGGCCTGCCGGAGGAGATCCTCTGCCGCATCGATGGCAGCATCGCGGCGACACAACGCGAAGCCCTGCTCGCCCACGCCCGCATCGCCCTGCTCACCCCCGATATCGCGCACCACTGGCTGCTGCGCCAGGCTTCGGGAATGGTGCAAAAGGAGTTCCTCGCTCATATCGCGCTCATCGGACTCGATGAGGCGCATGTCTACGATGCCCTCTTTGGTACCAACACCGCCTTTCTCTTGCGGCGCTTGCTCTCTCTGCGCGCTAAACTGGCGTCGCGCAGGATTGCGGAGCCCCGTTTCATCGCTGCCAGTGCCACCATGGTCGGTGCTCGCGACCACATGCGCAGGCTCACCGGGCACGATTTCACAGTGATCGACGAGTCAAAAAATGGTGCACCACATGCCGGTCGCGACATCTTGCACATCAGTTTCGATTCCCGCGGGAATAATGCCTACGACGCCTTCGGCAAACTTCTCGCAGCCATTCTCGAGGCTCTGCCGGACACACGTTTCATCGCCTTTGCCGATTCCCGCCAGGGAGTGGAGAAGGTCAGTCGCACCGCCGCTCACTGGCGATCGATCGAGGGTTCGGTGTTCCCCTACCGCGCCGGGCTCGAGGAGAAGGACCGGGAGGAGATCCTGAGGGCACTGCAGTCGGGCCGGTTGCGGGGTGTGGTGAGCACTTCGGCCCTCGAGCTCGGTCTCGACATTCACGAGCTCGAGCTCGGCCTCAATCTCGGCCTTCCCTGGTCGCGGCGTGCCTTCCACCAGCGGCTCGGCCGAATCGGTCGACAATCGCGGGGTTGTTTTTGCATTCTCGCCCCATTCGATCAGTTCGCCAAGACAGGGCTGGACCTCAAAACCTACTATGAGCTGCCCCCAGAACCTACGACCATCTACCTACACAATCGCTTCGTGCAATATGCGCACGCGCGTTGCCTCGTCCGCGAACTCGAAGACAAGGAAAACCGAAAACTCCCATCGCAAGATTGGCCGGAAGGTTTTGCCGATATCTATCAGTACGCGCTCCCAGGGGCCGGTAGACCGGCGGAGTTCGACTCCGTGCACCGTCTCGGTGGCGACGACCCACACCTCACCTACGGCCTGCGGGCCAATGTCGAGACCCAGCTCCAGATTGTCGAACGCTTGGAAAACAGGAAACTCGGTAACATGGATCTCAAGCAGGCCATTCGCGAGGCCTATCCCGGAGCCTGTTACCTCTATCTCGGTCAACCCTATCGGGTGGAGCAATGGAAAAGCGGAATCCAACAGGGCGAGATTTTCGTTGCCAAGATGTCAAAGGCGATTCCGACGCAACCTATGCTCGAAATCTACGTCAATCTCGACATGACAGATGAGAGGAATGGAGGGATCATTAATGGGCACGCTCTGAGTTCAGAAAATGGATTTATTGTCGAAGCTAATCTTCTCGTTATCGAGAGAGTTATCGGTATATATTATGGGAAAGAAGCGAAAAAGTACAAAGAAATGGAGTACGAACATCCTTCGTTCAAAACGAAAACTCGCGACATGCGCACGACCGGTGTCATCTTCAATGTCGATGAAAATTGGTTCGATAGAAACGCTAGAGTCTCTGTAAGAGATTTTTTATCAGAAATCATTCCACATATTTTTGGCATTTCCCCGGCAGATATCGAAATCACCACAAGCCGCATCGCCATCCAACGCATCGGGCGAAGGCAAACTCTCTCCCGAGCTATCGCCGTCTATGACACCACCGTCGGTGGTCTGCGGCTCACCGAGCCGATCTATACCCGCTTCCCCGAGTTGCTCGCGGCCCTCAAGGCTGCTCGCTCACCCTTTGCCGAGCCGTTGCAGACTTGGTATGCTAATCTTTCGCCCGGTCGTGGCGGCCTGCTGGCTGGAGAGCGGCCCATCGGAGCTGACGGGGATTGGATCGAAGTCTATGCACCCGGAAGTCATGTCCTCTATCGCGACCCCAATGGTCTGCTGCATGAGGTGACGGTACGCAGACCCTGCATCATCGACCTGCCGGAATATGGTATTCGGGAGCCGGGTTACGAGATCGAGATGGACGGAGGAACGCGGCGGATCGCCGCGCGAGCGATCGACATGGGTCACGGGGATTGGCAGCTTGCGCAGTGGAATCCGAAAACCGATGAGCTCCGCCTCGTCGATGAGCAATGATTGGGTGCCCCTCGACGCTCTCCACCGGATCTGCCACAAGCGGGAGCCGTCATCACCGACCGGGAGGGATGCCGTGTCCGAGACCACGAAGTTTTTGCTCGCCGAACGCGAGATCCCCGAGAGTTGGTACAATCTCGCCGCCGATCTGCCGTCGCCGCCACCGCCGCCGCTCGATCCCGCAACCGGTCGCCCCCTCGATCCTGCCACCCTGGCCCCGCTCTTCCCGCACGCCCTGATCGCGCAGGAAATGGCGAGCGAGCGCTGGATCCCCATTCCCGAGGAGGTGCGCAGCGTCTACCGACTGTGGCGGCCGACCCCTCTCCTGCGGGCGCGCAACCTCGAACAGAGGCTCGGGACTCCGGCCCACATCTACTACAAATACGAGGGTGTCAGCCCAACCGGCAGCCACAAGCCGAACACCGCTGTCGCCCAGGCCTTCTACAACCGCGCCGAAGGCGTACGTCGGCTCGTCACCGAGACCGGCGCCGGCCAGTGGGGCAGCTCCCTCGCCTTCGCCGGCGCCATGTTCGGGCTCGAGGTGCAGGTGTTCATGGTGCGGGTGAGCTACCAGCAGAAGCCCTACCGCAAGGCGCTCATGGAGACCTACGGCGCCCGCTGCCTCCCGAGCCCCTCGCCCGAGACCGCCGCCGGCCGGCGCTTCCTCGCCGAGGATCCGGACCATCCAGGCTCCCTCGGCATCGCCATCTCCGAAGCGGTCGAGGTCGCGGCCCAGAATCCCGACGCCAAATATGCGCTCGGCTCGGTGCTCAATCATGTGCTGCTGCACCAGACGGTGATCGGCCTCGAGGCGATGCGCCAGATGGAGATGGCCGGGGAATGGCCCGATGTCCTGGTGGGCTGCACCGGCGGGGGTTCCAATTTCGCCGGCCTCGTCTTCCCGTTCCTCGGCAGGAGCCTGCGCGAGGGTCGCCGACTGCGGGTGGTGGCGGCCGAGCCCGCTGCCTGCCCCTCCCTCACCCGCGGCGTCTACGCCTGGGATTTCGGCGACAGTGCCGGCACCACGCCGCTCATGAAGATGCACACCCTGGGCTCCGGCTTCGTGCCGCCCGGTTTCCACGCCGGCGGTCTGCGCTATCACGGCATGGCGCCCATGGTGAGCCATCTGCGCGAGCTCGGCCTGATCGAGGCGGTCGCCCTCGGTCAGCGCGAGTGCTTCGAGGCCGGCGTGCTGTTCGCGCGCAGCGAGGGCATCGTGCCGGCGCCAGAGGCGACGCATGCGGTCCGGGCCGCGATTCGCGAGGCGGAGGCCGCGCGCGAGGCTCGAGAGCCCCGGGTGATCCTCTTCAACCTCTGCGGCCACGGCCATTTCGACATGCAGGCCTATGCCGACTTCTTCGCCGGCCGGCTCGAGGACCGCGAGCTCACGGCGGAGGAACTCGCCCGCTCCCTCGCCTCCCTGCCCCGGTTGCGATGACCATCCCCTCCTCCCTCAATCCCGCAGGGAGGCGCAAAAGCCTGCCCGCGCCACATCGGATTCGCGGATCTCGACCGCCACCTCGGTGATCGCCTCGCCGCCCGGTCCGAGATGGCCGGCGGCGATCGCTGCCGCCAGCCGGTCGAAAATCCAACGCGCCACTACCTCGCTCGTGCTGTTGCGGCCGCGGAACTCGGGATGCTCGTCGAGATCGCGGAGGTGGAGCCCGGCGAGGATGGTGGCGAGGAGCTCGCGTGCCCGGCCGATATCGACGAGCACACCCTCGGGAAGCAAGCGGTTGCCCCGCAATTCCACCTCGACCACGAAGGTCGCCCCGTGTCGGCCCTGGGCCGGGCCGAAGAGCTCGCCGGTGAGACTGTGCGCGACCATCACCCGGTCGCGCACCCGAACCCAATACGTCCCCTCCGCGGCCGCTGGCCGCCGAACCGCACTCACCCCTCCGCCTTCTCCCACACGAACCCCGCGAGCGACCGGCCTCTGTCGTCGAAAGTTTCGTGCACCAAAAGCCGCATGCCGGCAAGCGCGGCCTCGACCCGTTCCGGCTCGAGACAATACGCGCGCCGCGTGCCATGGCGGAAGTGATCGGCGAGAGCAAAGCCACACAGCAAGATCCTCCCGCCCGGTCGCAGCCGGACGAGCAGCCGCGCCCACTGGGCGTCGGAGGGATTGTAGCGGATCACCACCAGATCGTCGAACGGTCCGAGGCCGGAAAGCGCGTCCGGATCGTCCAAATCGGCCTGGCGGAGGACGAGGCCGAGCTGCTCGCGGCGCGCCGCCTCCTCGAGCCGCGCGAGGGCGGAAGGGGCGATGTCGATGGCGGTGACCGCAAAGCCGCGCCGGGCCAGCCACAGGGCGTTGCGTCCGGCACCGCAGGCGACATCGAGGACATGACCCGGGCGCAGCCAACCGTGGTGGCGGACGAGAAAGGGTTCGGGGTCCGCGGGACCAGGCGGGCGTTCCCGCCAGCGGACCTCCCAGCGCTCTCCATCGTCGCGGCTCACGCTCTTCCTCCCCAACCAATCTTCCGCCCTTGCCGCCCTCTCCGCCATGAGGCGGCAGGCACGACGCCACCGGTGGACCTCCTCCGGCACGATTGACGATAGCCGGCGGGCGGTCTCATCTCCTCACGCGGGACCAAAGCATGCCCGCCGGCGGACTGTCCGCCGCCCTTGCAACCGGGGATGGGAAAACCATGCCGCAGATCGCCGTCAACGGGGTCTCCCTCCACTATATTTTCGACGGCCCGGAGAAGGCCCCGGTGCTGATGTTCGCCAATTCCCTCGGCACCGATCTCGACCTGTGGGACGGGCAGACGCCGGAATTCGGGGCGCTGTTCCGCATCCTGCGCTATGACATGCGTGGCCACGGCAAGTCCTCGGAAGCGCCCGGCGAGTGCCGGATCGACGATCTCGGCCGAGATGCCCTGGGCCTTCTCGATGCTCTCGGCATCGACCGGGTGCATTTCTGCGGCCTGTCGCTCGGGGGCATGGTCGGCCAATGGCTTGCCCAGAACCACGGACAGCGGCTCTCCTCCCTCGTGCTGTGTGCCACCGCCTGCCGCATCGGAACGCCGGAGCTGTGGGACGAACGCATCGCACTGGTGCGCAGCCGCGGGATGACAGCGATCGTGGATTCGGTGCTGCAGCGCTGGTTCACCGAGAACTTCCGCCGCCGCGAACCGCGCACGGTGGAACAGGTGGCCCGCATGCTGCTCGACACTTCGCCTGCCGGCTATGCCGCCTGCTGCGCCGCGGTGCGCGACGCCGACCTGTGCGCGGGGCTCGAGCGGATCGCTCTCCCCACCCTGTGCATCGCCGGACGCTACGATCCGGCGACGCCGCCCGAGGTCATGGAGGCTCTAGCCGGCCGCATCGCGAATGCCCGTTTGGTCGTCCTCGAGGCGGCCCATCTCGTCAACATCGAGGCGCGGACCGCTTTCAACGACGCCCTGGGGCGCTTCTTCGCCGAGATCGGAGCCATCTGAGCGGGAGTCCTCGACGGATGGCCGCGGGACGTCCCCTGCCGGCGCGTGCCTACTGGGCGGTAGCACCGTTTGCCGGCGAAATCCGCAGCGAACGTCTCGCCCCGCCGGGGCCGGGGGAAGTCCTGGTCGAGACCCTCTACACGGCGATCAGCCGCGGCACCGAGGCGATCGTCTGTGCGGGGCGAGTCCCGCCCGACCAGCATGCGGCGATGCGCTGTCCGTTCCAGGCAGGCGAGTTCCCCTTCCCCGTCAAATATGGCTACAGCAACGTCGGCCGGGTGATCGAGGGACCGCCGGAGCTCCTCGGCCGCCTCGTCTTCACCCTCTTTCCCCACCAAACCCGTTTCGTGGTCCCGGCAGAGGCCGTCCATCCCCTGCCAGCGGAGTTGCCACCTGGACGGGCGGTGCTGGCCGCAGCCATGGAAACGGCCCTCAATGGACTCTGGGATGCTGCCCCGCGCATCGGCGATCGCATGCTCGTGGTGGGCGCGGGCGTGGTCGGGACCCTCGTTGCCTGGCTCGCCTGCCGCATTCCGGGCATCGAGCTCAGGCTCGTCGACATCGATCCCGAACGCCGCCGACGCATCCTCGCGCTCGGCATTCCCTTCGCGCTTCCCGAAGAGGTCTCCGGCGAAGCCGATCTCGTGATCCACGCCAGCGGGGCGCCCGAGGCCCTCGCCCGGGCCCTCTCCTGGCTCGGCTTGGAGGGCCGGCTGATCGAGCTTTCCTGGTACGGCAACGCCCCCGTACCGTTGCCGCTCGGTTCCGCCTTCCACAGCCGCAGACTCACCCTCCAGTCCTCGCAGGTGGGTCAGGTCGCCGCCTCCCAGCGCCCGCGCTGGGACCGCCAGCGACGCATGGCGAAAGCCCTCGAACTGCTCGCCGATCCGGCTCTCGACCAGCTCATCACCGGCGAGAGTCGGTTCGAGGACTTGCCGGAGGTGCTGCCGCGGCTCGCGCGCGATGCGAGCGGCGTGCTCTGCCACCGCATCGCCTATTCCGACGACAGCCCGAGACGGCGCGGGACGCGCAACGACGCGACGGCGGCCTCCGGCAGCGCGACCCGTCGGCCGATGACGGCATCAGCGCGCAGGAGGACTCCTGAAAGCGGCTCGCCCGTGTCATCGAGCCGCCGCAACAGCAGCCGTGCCGGATCCTCTCCCGGCATGATCACCGAAGGAGGTGCCGGCGCGAAGCCGAAACGGGCGTAATAGGCGCAATCCCCGACGAGGAAGACGAGGCAGGACCCCATCGCAGCGGCGCGGGCGAGCGAGGTCTCGACCAGGGCGGCACCGATGCCGCGGCCGCGAAGGGCCGGTTCGATGGCGAGAGGTCCGAGCAGAAGGGCCTGCCGACCATCGAGACGGATGGGCCAATAGCGAATCGAGCCCACGAGCCCGGCTGCGGTCTCGGCGACGAGGCAGAGATCGTACACCGGCGGGATGCCGATGCGATAGCGGTAGGAAATGCGGAGCCGGCGGCGGAGCCCGAAGGCGCGGTCGAGGAGATCCTCGATGACGGGGAGATCGAGTGGCTGTTCGGGGCGAATGCGGAGCACGGGTGCGATCTCGCGAGCGGGATGCGGGAGAGCCACCGTCCGGGAGCGGACACGCGGCAGCGACGGGACGGTCTCAGCCGCCTCGTCGTCGAACTGGAAGGGATCGTCGCAGCCCCGATCGCACCATGGCGCCGCCATAGGCGGCGGTCCACTCCCTGTCAACTGCCCGCCCCTTCTCGCTTCCTCTCCCACGAGCCCGAGTCTTCGAACGGACCTCCCCTCGAGGCCCCGTCCGCGAGGCAAGACGTGCCGGGGCGGCGGCGATGTCGAGGGTTCGCTCCGAAAGGGCGGAGGGGTCTCGGGGGGCGCTGCCTCGATCACCGAGCGAGACCGGAGAGGAGGCCCGATCCTGTTGTCCTCCTCGGCGGGCAGCCGCTCGCAAGCGCGTTCTCGGGGGGCGCCAGGGGGTGTGCGTCATCGCCGCACCGCGCGCTTCCGGTACGGGTCGGGAGCTTGGAGATGAGACTCTTGCTGCAGCGGGTGCTCGAGGCCAAGGTCGAGGTGGAAGGCACCCTCGTGGGTGCCATCGGCCGCGGCCTTCTCGTCTTTTTCTGTGCGGAAGCCGAGGATCGGGAGGAGATCGTCCCGCGGCTCGCTGGCAAGGTGGCACGCCTGCGGATCTTCGAGGATGCCACAGGCCGCATGAACCTCTCGCTCGCGGATGTGGGCGGGGCGGCGCTGGTGGTCAGCCAGTTCACCCTCGCCGCCGACATCCGCCGCGGCAACCGGCCGGATTTCGCCCAGGCGGCACCACCCGCTCGCGCCGAGTGTCTTTACCGACTGTTCTGCGCCGAGCTGGCCCGGCAAGGATTGTCGGTGGCGACCGGCCGCTTCGCGGCCCGTATGCGAGTGCATCTCGTCAACGACGGACCGGTGACCATCTGGGTCGACTCGCGGGTCCTCGGCAAGCTGCACGCCGGCTAGTCCTTCCCCGCTCCGCCAGATTCGCCGGCGGCGGAAGAGGAGCGGAAGCCCGTCGCCAAGAGATAGGTCTCGGAGGACTCTTTGCGGGTCGCCGCGGGACGGAGGAAGCGGATTTTGGCAAAGAGCGGCCGGGCGCGGGCGGCGATCTCCGCCTCCGCACCTTTGAGGAGCTTGAGGAGGAGATGGCCTCCGGGCTTGAGGACGGTGCGGGCGAAAGCGAGGATCTCCTCGCCAGCGGCCTCCGAGCGCAGGCGATCGACGGTGCGTCGGCCGGTGGTCTCGGGTGCGAGATCGCTCAAGATCACATCGACTCCGGCAGGGAAGCAGGCGCGGATCCGCGCCTGCGTCTCCTCCTCGAGGAAGTCGCCGGCGACGATCTCGACGCCGGGGATCGGCTCCATCGGCAGGCGGTCCACCGCCACCACCCGGCAGCCGCGCCGGGCGGCATATTGGCTCCAACTCCCGGGCGCCGCTCCGAGATCGAGCACGGCGAGGCCGCGTCGCAGCACTTGGAAGCGGTGGTCGATCTCCGCCAGCTTGTAGACGGAGCGAGCGCGGAAGCCCTCGGCGCGGGCGCGAGCCACCCAAGGGTCGGTCTGCTGGCGGCGAAGCCAGCGCTGGGACGAGGCGCTGCGGCTGCGGGTCACGAATCCTCGGACGGTCGGGGCACGCGAGCCGGACGATGGTCCGGTCGCGGAGATGCGAGAGAAAACTGGGACGAGCCGAGAACGGGAGAAGGGGGGTTCGGCATCCCCTGCCCGGGGATGCGGGCGGGCCTTGCCGGGCTGCGGCGAGCGCGGCATATGCGGGGGCGTGGGGCCGTAGCTCAGCTGGGAGAGCACCTGCTTTGCAAGCAGGGGGTCGAGGGTTCGAATCCCTTCGGCTCCACCATGACCCCGGCTGCGGAGAGGGCTGCCGCCAAGCTTGGCCGCGGGAGCGGATCGGCGTCTCGGGCGGCCGGGACGGCAGCGCGCGGTAGGGGCGGCGGATGGGTGGCCGAGGGGTTTAAGGCAGCGGTCTTGAAAACCGCCGGGGGGCAACCTCCCGTGGGTTCGAATCCCACCCCATCCGCCAGTCGTCGGATGCCCCGCCGCTCCCGGCCCCGGGGCTAGTCGGCGCGGGCGCGCAGTTCGCCGATCGACGGCAGCCCACGGTCGCGGAACACCCGATCCAGCCCCTCCATGAGCAGGCTGTGCATCTTCACCCTCTCCTCGAAGGCGAGACGCCGCAGCTGCTCGTAGACGGGGATGGGCAGATAGACGGTCTGCTGGCGCACGCCTGGCCGGCGACCAGGCCGCGGAGCGGGGAGAACAAGCGGCGGCGCCGGCTCGGCGCTGTCACGCAGCAGGGCCTCGAGCGAAGTGCGCTTGCGGCTCATCGGCGAGCTTCTCCAGACGACGGACGACCCATTGCCAGAGGGCGAGGATGTCGGCGGCAGCCTTGCCGTCCGGCTCGTATTCGAGCACCCCGAGACCGACGCCGTGGGCATCCTGGAAGACACTGCGGGCGACCACGGTGACCGTCGCGACGGGGCCGAGCACGGCGAGACCGGCTTGCGCCTCGCGGATGCGAAAACCGCGCGGCGGCGTTTGATTGAGGATGAAAGCGAAGGGACGGTCGAGGCGACGGATGGTGGCGACGGTGGCCGGTTGGGCCGTGAGATCGGGCGGGGTGGGACGACAGGGGACGAGGCAGAAATCGGCGGCGCGCACCGCGGCCGCGACAGCGGGCTCGTCGCGGCCCGGAGTGTCGATGAGCACCCAATCGAAACCCTGACCGCGGGCGAGCTCGAGCGCGCGCGGCAGGTCGGCGGCACCGAGACGGACGAGTTTGGGGGTCGGGGCGTCGCGGAGTTGGTACCAGGCCTCGGCACTGGCCTGCGGGTCGAGGTCGAGGAGGAGGGTGCGAACGCCGTGACGCTCGGCGACCACGGCGAGATTGGTACAGAGGGTGGTTTTGCCGCTGCCACCCTTCTGGGTGACGAAGGTGATCACGCGCATCGCCGGCTCCGGCCCCAGGGAGGGCGCCGGCGGCTCCCTCCGCCGGCGCCGAGGCTGTAGCATGAATGCCGGGGATACGGCAATCCTTTTTCTACCGTATCGTTTTATACGCGTATAATGGGGTCACGCTGGTCGCCGTCCGCTCCTCCGTCCGCAGTTGCGCGTCGCCGCGGCCGACACGACCCTGCGGTCCCTCCTGCCCTCTTTCGGACGGCACGGGCGAGTGGGTTTGCGCCTCGCTCGGCCTCGGCTACCACTCGCGACGGACCCTCGCGGAGGATCCCCCGTGCCGACCGCCCTCGTCACCGGCGCCAATCGCGGCCTCGGCCTCGCCTTCGCCCGCGCCTATGCCGAGCGCGGTTTTCGCGTCCATGCCTGCTGCCGGCGCCCGGAGCAGGCGCACCTCCTGCGCGCCATCCCCGGCGATGTCGTCCTCCATCGCTGGGACGCGCGCGATCCCACCGCCACCCGGCAGCTCGCCGAGGCTTTGGCCTGCGAACCCATCGACCATCTCGTGGCCAATGCCGCCGTCACCGGCCCGCGCGATCGCCCGGAGGCCCTCGACATTCCGGGCTGGTTCGAGGCCTTGCACGTGAATTGCCTCGCCCCCCTGCAGCTCGCTGCCGCTCTGCGCCGGCAGGTCGCAGCCAGTCGGGCGCGGCGGATGATCGCCATCTCCAGCGCCCTCGCCTCGCTCGCCGACAATCGCAGCGGCGGTCTGTGGGCTTATCGCTGCAGCAAGGCCGCGCTCAACATGGCTTGGCGCAATCTCGCCATCGAGGTGGCGCGAGAGGGGATCGTCTGCGTGCTCCTCGATCCCGGATGGGTGCGCACCGACATGGGCGGACCGGCCGCGCCTCTCGCCCCGGAGGAGAGCGTGGCTGGCATGCTCGCGGTGATCGATCGCCTCACCCCGGCCGACAGTGGCCGTTTCCTGTCGTTTCAGGGCGAACCGCGAGCTTGGTAGGTGGCGACCCGTCTACGCGTCCCTTGTCCTACGCGTGTGCCATGATCATGTTCCAACAGCCAGAGACTGCCATGTGGTTCACCGCCGCTGCACGCCTCGCCGCTCTCCTCGGCGATCCCGTCGCCCACTCCCTCTCTCCCCGCCTCCACAATCACTGGTTCGCTCGCCATCGCATCGACGGCCTCTACCTCGCCCTGCGGGTCCCGGCCGGAGACCTCGCCGCTACCCTCCGCCTGTTGCCGCGCCTCGGCTTTCTCGGCTTCAACATCACCCTCCCGCACAAGGAAGCGGCCTTCGCTCTCGTCGATCGGCACGATCCGGCAGCCGCCCGCATCGGCGCCGTCAACACGGTTCTCGTCCACGCCGATGGCAGCCTCCTCGGCTGCAACACCGATGGCAGCGGCTTCCTCCTCCATCTCCGCGCGACCTGTCCGGCTTTCCGACCCGATGCCGCGCCGGCGGTGCTGCTCGGCGCCGGCGGTGCCGCCCGTGCCATCGCTGCGGCGTTGCTCGACGCCGGAGTGGAGGAACTGCGCCTCGTCAACCGTACAGCGGAACGCGCTCACGCTCTCGCCGATTGGCTGTCCCGCCACTTCGCGCATCGCCCCACGGTCGTCCCTTGGCCGGATCGGGCCGAAGCCCTTCGGGGCGCAGGTCTTCTCGTCAATGCCACGAGCCTCGGCATGCAAGGCAAGCCCCCGCTCGATCTGCCCCTCGACCCTCTGCCGCTCTCCGCCATCGTCGCCGACATCGTCTATGTGCCGCTCGCCACGGACCTTCTCGTTCGCGCCCGTCTGCGGGGTCATCCCGTGGTCGACGGTCTCGGTATGCTCATCGGTCAGGCGGTTCCCGGCTTCCGTCATTGGGGCGGAACGGAACCGGCGATCGACGCCTCTACCCACGCTTTTCTTCGCCGAGCCCTCGAGGATCGCCGCTAGCGCCAGCCGACCGGCGGTGGGAGTTATCCACAGGCGGTGGGGCTGGCGCCGCCGTTAGAGAGTTAATAGAGAATCCGTTAGAGAGTTAGAGGTGGCGATTTGCCTTTATTTTCAATGAGTTAAGCGGCAAGATCGTGAACGATGTACCGAATTTCGGTGAACGATGTACCGAATGGAAGCGTGAACGATGTACCGAGCTTTGGTGAACGATGTACCGAAGCCGGCATCCCTCCCGCCAGCCGCCGCGATCGTGAACGATGTACCGAAGCCGGCATCGCCGCCCGACAGCCGTAGCGGTCGGCAGAGGGTAGGGGAGGGGTGGCGTCCGACAGCGGGCGGGACCTGTGAACGATGTACCGAATGAGCAACGGCAACCGCCGCCGCGACCGCCGCGTGAACGATGTACCGAACCCCGCGGTCTCGGGACTGCCGCTCGTGAACGATGTACCGAATGCGAGGCAGCGGGAGGTCCTGCTGGGGCGAGGAGCGGGGGTCTGGGGGTGTGAACGATGTACCGAACGGCGGGTCAGCCGAGTGGGGCGAGGATCTCCGGTGGCCGTTGGCCGCGCGGCCAGAAACTCACGAGGATGCGCTCGTTGGTCGCCCAGCGGCGCGAGTCGAAGCCGCTCTCCTCGATCTCCTCGCGGTCCTGCGGGTCGAAGCTCATGGCGATGTGGTAGTCGGGGAGATCGTCGTCCTCCACCACCCTGCGCAGCTGCGGCTTGAAGAAGCGGGGCTCCAGCACCGAGCCGCACTTCTCGATGAGCTTGGGCAGGGTGATCACCCATTTCTCCTGGTGGCCGCAGTGCTTGCGGGCGAGCTCGTAGAGGCGACGCTTGAGACCCATCGAGAGGGCGAAATAGCCCTGGTTGATGGTGAGTACCCGCCGGTCCTTGACGATCGCCCGGAACATCCAGTCGTTGAGGGTGATCTCGCAGGCTCCCATGATCTTTTTGCCGTTCTTCGTGCTGCGCTCGATCACCCGGAACGTCTCGATCCAGCCGAATCCGCGCCGCTCTTTGATCTCCCCCGCCTCGATGGTGGTCACGATGGTGGTCGACCGCAACCGGAACATGGCATCGAGGAACAATTCGTAGGCCCGTTTGCCGGTGCCGCGACCGGTGACCTTGAGGAAATTGTGGGCGCTGAAGCGCACCGTCTTGTCCACCGGCAAACCGCGCTCGATGCGATCGTTGATGATCGAAGCGATGTAGATCAGCACGTCCTTGTCCCAGATGGTCGCGATCCCGCGCTCCCCCGGACGCACCTCGATCTTCACCTTGCCGTCGTCGTAGACGAGCGGCTTCATGCGCGGTGCCTTCTGCAGCGAGAAGAACGGGAATTCCATGAGCGCCCGATCATCCTTGAAGGGCGCGTTGATGAGGCTGTCGAGGAAGAGATCGACTTGTTTGTCGGTCATGCTCCCTCCGTCCCCGCGCGGGTGCGACGCCGTGAACGATGTACCGAATCCGTCGGCGGCCGGCGGCGATCGCGGATCTCCGCGGCCGGCACCGCATAGCCGGCGGCGGCCAGGGCCTCGAGCAGAAGGGCGCGGATCGTCGTCTCGCGGGCCACGGTGCGAGCGCGCAGCTGCCGCAGCACGGCAGCCGGCAGGGTCACCGTGAGCTTGCGATCGCCCCTATCCAAGACGCAAAGCCATTCTCCGACCCCAGGTAGAATACGGACCTCCGTAAACCCTGTAAAGCCGTGCCGCCCCTCGCCGACGCCGCGTCGCCATGGCATCTTCGCGCGCGCCAGCGGAGGAGGCCTGGGATGCAGGAACCGTTCGCCGATGCCACGCTCGTTCCGGGTGCCTTTGTACGGCTTCCCGCCGCCCCGGAGTGGGGGAAAGGCCAGGTCCAGTCGGTCGACGGCAGTCGAGTCACGGTCAATTTCGAGGAGCGGGGCAAGGTCACCGTCGATCTGCGCCACGCCCGGCTCGAACTCGTGGAGCCGGCGCGGCCGCCGCGCTGAGGAGCGCCGGCGCTGCCGTGCCACCCTCCACCTGTCCCACTTGGTACGAAGCCCGTAGCCGCGCGCGCCAGCCCTGGCCCGCCGCCGAGGGCCGGCTCGAGGCGGCTTTTGCGGTGGTCGGAGGTGGGCTCGCGGGGCTCTCCACGGCTCTCTCTTTGGCCGAGCGCGGCGTCGGCCGGGAGGTGGTGCTGTGCGAGGCCGAGCGGATCGCCGTTGGCGCTTCGGGCCGCAACGGTGGCATGGCCTCGGCCGGTTTCACCCGGCCCCTCGCCGAGATCGAACGGCGCTGGGGACGGGAGCGGGCACGGGCGCTGTTCGCCCTGAGCGCCGAGGGCCTCGGACGGTTGCGCCGGCGGATCGAGGCCTACGGCATTGCCTGCGATCTCGTGGAAGGGGTGGCGGAAGTCTCCTGGTTCGTCGAGGCCGACGAGCTCGCCCGCACGGTCGGCGACAGCAATGCCCGCTACGGCACGCGGCTCGAGGTGTGGCCGCGGGAGCGCGTGCAGGCGGTCTGGCGCACCCACCGCTATCGCGCGGCAGCCTTCGACCCCGACGGCTTCCATCTCGATCCCCTGGCCCTCTGCCGCGGTCTGGCGGCGGCTGCGGCGGTGGCCGGAGTGCGCTT
Organism: bacterium HR40; assembly: GCA_002898275.1. Classification (GTDB taxonomy): domain Bacteria; phylum Pseudomonadota; class Alphaproteobacteria; order Geminicoccales; family Geminicoccaceae; genus HRBIN40. The sequence continues at coordinate 61,607 of BEIQ01000005.1, read as the reverse complement.
GTACGAGGCGACGCCGGTCCTGCGGCTTCGACGGGAGGGGGGGCGTTACCGTCTCGACTGTCCGCGTGCAACCGTGTACGCGGATCATGTTATCCTGTGCACGAGCGCCGTCGGCCGCCCGCCCGACCGCCGACTCGCTCGCGCCCTCGTCCCCGTCGCCAGCCGCATCGCCGTCACCGAGCCCCTCGGTCGTCGCCTCGCGGATCTCGTCCGCGCCCCCTTCGCCGTCTTCGACGATCGCATGGCCACCGGTTACTGGCGTCCGCTGCCCGGCGGTCGCCTGTTGTGGGGAGGCGGGGTCGTCCTGTTCGAAGGTCTGTCGCATCCCGAGCGAGCGCTGCGGGCCGACCTCGCGCGGGTGTTCCCGGAACTCGCCGACGTGCGCTTCGACTTCGTCTGGTCGGGGCGCATGGGATTCGCCCGCCATCGCATGCCGGTGATCCGGCCGCTCGAGCCCGGACTCTGGGTGGCGGTCGCCTTCGGCGGTCAGGGGCTGAATACCACCGCCATGGCCGGCGAGCTTATCGCCGCCGCGCTCCTCGACGGCGACGACCGCTTCCGTCTTTTCGATCCCTTCGGCCTGCCGATGCTGCCAGGCTGCCTCGGTCGTCTCGCCGCCCAGCTCTATTACTGGGCGTTCATGCTGCGCGATCGGATCCGCGCGCTGCGCACCCGTCGCTAGGTGGCGGCCGAACCCGTCAGGGCGAGGCGAGGCTGCGACATCCTCCCGCCGCGACCATTGCAGGGGAGCCGCAGGATGCGCACATGGAAGCGAGAATCCCGCGCGGAGAGCCGCCGTGACCGCCCTCCGTCATGTCGTCTGCCCCCACTGCCACACCATCAACCGTCTGCCGGAAGGGCGCGATTTTCGCGCGGCCCGCTGCGGCAAATGCCGCGGTCGGCTGTTCGAGGGCAGGCCGGTCGACCTCGACGCCCGGCATTTCCGCAGTTTCCTCGAGGGCCACGACGTGCCGGTGTTGGTCGACCTCTGGGCACCCTGGTGTCCGCCCTGTCGGGCGCTCGCGCCGGTGATCGAGGAGCTCGCCCGCCGCCGCGAGCCCGAGATCCGGGTAGCCAAGCTCGACATCGACCGCGCCCCCGATCTCGCCGAGAGCCTTCGCGTCACTGCCGTGCCGACGTTATTGCTCTACCATCGTGGCCAGGAAGTGGCTCGCCACTCCGGACTGCTCTCGCGCGCCGCTCTGGAAGCCTGGATCGCCAGCCATCTCGGGGATGGCGAGCGCATGCGCCGCGCTGCCGGCAGCTGATACCCCGATATGAGCGCCGGCGCCGCGCTCTCCTCCTCCGCGCAGCGGCGTGCTAGCCAGGAGCCAGGTCCCTGCCATCGAACCGTTGCATGGCCGAGGTGCGGATGGAGCCGGATCTGTCGATCGTCGTTCCCCTCTACAATGAGGAGGACAATGTCGAGCCGCTCTTTGCCGCGATCCTCGCCGTCGCGCGCCGTCTCGACCGCCGGGTGGAGCTCGTCCTCGTCGACGACGGCAGCCAGGATGCGACCTTCGCTCGCGCCTGCGCCCTGCCGCGACAGCCCGAACTGCCGCTGCGGATCGTGCGGTTTCGCCGCAACTATGGCCAGACGGCGGCCATGGTGGCGGGGATCGAGCAGGCGCGTGGGCGCGTGATCGTCACCATGGATGGCGATCTGCAAAACGACCCCGAGGACATCCCGCGCTTTCTCGCCAAGATCGACGACGGCTTCGATCTCGTGGTCGGTTGGCGGAAGGATCGCAAGGACCATTGGTCGCGCGTGCTGCCGTCGCGGATCGCCAACTGGCTCATCGGCAAGGTCACGGGCGTGCCGATCCACGACAATGGCTGTTCCCTGAAGGCTTATCGGGCCGATCTCATCCGCAGCATCCCGCTCTACTCCGAGATGCACCGCTTCATCCCCGCCATGGCTTCGCTCGCCGCGCCGCGGATCGCCGAACTCGAGGTCCGTCACCATCCCCGTCGCTTCGGTCGCTCGAAATACGGCTTCTCGCGCATCTACAAGGTGTTCGTGGATCTGCTCACGATCCGCACTCTCATAGGCTTCGCCCGCCGCCCGCGGGCGTGGCTCGGTGGGGCGAGTGCCGTCGCTGGCCTGATGGCCCTTTTGGCCCTCCTCGTCGCCTTCGCCGCCCCCGCCGACTACGGCTTCGGGCCGAGCATCGTCTGGAGCGGGGTGGCGGTGCTGTGGGGGGCGCTCGCCATCTTCACCCTCGTCCTCGCGCTGCTCGCCGAACTCGTCTGGGCGGGCAGCCGCGAACAGCTCGTGCTCTTCCCGCGCCTCGCCCTCAGGCGGCCGGAGCCGGTCGGCCAGCGGCCGCATACCTGAAGCTGCGAGGACGCCGAGATGGCCATCCCGATGCCCGCCGTGGCTTGTCTTCCGCCTCCGGAAAGGGTTTTGTGGAAATGGATATCGCGATCCCGAGGGGGATCCGCCCTGCCATGAGTCAGATTCCGCGTCCGGCTGCTTCTCCCCCGCATCTGCGGGTCGCGGGCGGCCGCGATCTCACCCCCGAAGCCCCGGTCCAGCGTCTGGACGGGCAGCTCACGGTGATCGTGCCCGTCGAGAGCGACGACCTCGACCTCGCGCTCGCCCATGCCGCGATCCGCGAGGCCGTGCGACCGCTCGCCCGCGAGATCGAATATCTCTATGTCCTGGACGGAGCCCTCGAGGCCGCGCGCGAGAGGCTCGAGCGGCTCGCTGCTGCCGGCGAACCCGTCGCCATCCTCCAGTTCCCCCGCGCCTTCGGGCGAGCGGCGGCGCTGTCGGTGGCGTTCCGCGAAGCCAAGGGGGATGTCGTGTTGACCCTGCCGCCCGAGGGCGAGGTGGAAACGGAGGAGCTGCCGAAACTGGTCGCCGCTCTGGCCCGCGCCGATCTCGTGGTGGCGGCGCGGCAGCTCGAGGACAAGCCCGCTTCCGGACGCATCCGCAAGCTCGAGTGGCTGGCTCGCCTGCTGCTCGGCAATCCCTTCACCGATCTGCGCTGCCGGGTGCGACTCATGCGCCGGGCGGTCGCCGACGAGCTCGTGCTCTATGGCAACCAGGACCGGTTTTTGCCGCTGCTTGCCCAGAGCGCCGGCTTTCGGGTGGTCGAGGTTCCGGTGCGCGGCCGGCTGGTCCACGCTCCCAGCCGCGGTGCCGATCCCGGGATGCTGCTCGACCTTTTGACCGTCTTTTTCCTCTTCCGCTTTGTCCAGAAACCGTTCCGCTTCTTCGGCGGCATCGGCCTCGGCCTGGTGGCGGCGGGCGGTCTGGGCACCGCCTGGCTGGTGTTGGAGCGGCTCGCCTTCGGCACGCCCCTGGCCAACCGTCCGGCGCTGATCCTCGCCACCCTCACCCTCGTCCTCGGCATCCAGATCGTCGCCGTCGGGCTCATCGGCGAAATCGTCGCCTTCGCCCACGCCCGCAGCCTCAGGCGCTATCGCATCGAGCGCATCGTCGAGTGAGTTGCGAGATGCCGCCCAGGATCCGGCGGAATCGGGGATGAGCCTGGCCGACGCGCGCGACATCGAATCCGGCACCCGTCTCGAGACCGAGGTGTTGGTGGTGGGTGCCGGAGCGGCGGGCATCACTCTTGCCCGCCAGCTGGCCGCCCACGGTCTGACGGTGCTGCTCGCCGAGGCCGGCAGGCTGCAGCCGGATGCCGCCACCCAGGCCCTCTACGAGCTCGACTGTGTGGGCTATCCGCAGCGGCCCAACCACAGCAATCGCCTGCGCGAATTCGGCGGCAGCTGCAATCTCTGGGCGGGTCGGGCGATGCGCCTGACACCTCTCGATCTCGCGCCACGGCCGTGGCTTGGGGTGGAGGGTTGGCCCGTCCCAGAAGCCGAGATCGCCCGTCACCTCGAGGCGGCGGCCGCCATCCTCGGGCTGCCTGGGGGGGCGAGCGCCTTCGCCCTCTCCACCTGGACAGCCCATCTCGGGGCGGCAGAGGCGCAATTGCTCGCCGCGGGTCCCTTTGCCCCGGCCATCTCGCTATGGGCGCGGCGACCCAAGCGCTTCGGCCGCGAGCATCGCCGCGAGCTCGCGCGCTCCTCCCGGATCCGGGTCCTGCTCGGGGCCAATGCGGTGCGGCTCGAGCTCGATGCCAGCGGCCGGCGGATCGCAGCCGTGCATTTCGCCACTCTCGACGGACGGCGGTTCGCCGTCGCCGCCGCCATGGTGGTGCTCGCCATGGGCGGGCTCGAGATCCCCCGCCTGCTGTTGTGGTCGGACCGGCTGGACCCGCGGTTGCTCGGCGAGCGGCGGGACCTCGTGGGCCGCTTCTTCATGGACCATCCGCGCGCGACCTATGGCCGGGTGGTGCTGCGCGGCGATGCCGATCTCACCCTCATGCGCACCTTGCCGGTGGCCGACGGCAAAGTGCAGCTCGGCCTGGCGCTATCGCCGGAGTTGCAGCAGCAAGCCGGGCTCCTGCACCACTACGCCACGTTCGAGGAGGAAGGATCGGGTTACGCCGAGGCGCACTGGCACGAAATGGTCGAACTGGGCAAGGTCGTACTCCGCCGTGGTCATGCCGGAAGCCGCTTCGATCTCGCCCGGGTCCGCCGAGCGGCTCCCGTCGAGGGTCTGCGCTATCTGCTCGCGCCCAAAGAGATCCTCCCGCACGGCCTGTGGCGGGCATGGTGGTCGGTCAAGCGGCAGTGGCGCCGGCGACGGCCGGAGCAGCGCTATATCGTCGTCTACTTCTGCGAACAGCCACCCATTCCGGAAAGCCGCGTCCGGCTCGGCGAGAAACGGGATCCTCTCGGCGTACCGCGGCTCGTCCTCGACTGGCGCATCCCCGAGGCGGTGGAGGCGAGCCTGTTGCGCCTGCAGCAGGAACTCGCCCTCGCCCTGGCGCGCAGCGGCCTTGGTCGACTCGAGCCGGGCACCGGCACACCGCGCTACACCGATGCCTCCCACCATATGGGTACCACCCGCATGCATCCCGATCCCCGGCGCGGGGTGGTGGACACGGATTGCCGGCTGCACGGGGTGGCCAATCTGTGGATCGCTTCGAGCGCGGTCTTCCCCACCGCCGGTCACGCCAATCCCACCCTGACCATCCTCGCCCTCGCTCTGCGGCTCGCCGAACGACTCGCCCGCGATCGCACTCGGCTCGCTGCCTGAGGGTGGGGGAGGCGCCCCCCGTGCCATCGTCTTCCCACCGCCTGACGGCGCTCAGCCGGCGAAGTGGAGCTCGAGGTGGTGACCCCCGGCCGTCTCGACCCGCACCCCCAAGGGTCGGCTCTCGCGGTCGAGTATCCGCGCGATCTCCCTGCAGTCGGCGGGAGGTGCTGTCTCGAGCCGCATGCGACGGATCCGGAAGACCGCCACCTCGCCGCGCTCTATCCGCCAGGGCGGGCCGCGGAAGACCGGCAGCCAGGCGAGGGCGAGGTCGCCGCGGAATCCCTCGTGGCCCTCGATCCCCTCGTAATCGTTGAGGAAATCGCCGCAGCCCCAGAGGATCGGCACGCCGCGATGGCACTCGATGGCCCGCGCATGGTGCGAGGAGTGGCCGTGCACCAGGTGGAAGCCGAGGGCGACGAGACCGTGAGCGAAGCGCCGGTGGTCGGGGGGAATGGCGAAGCCCCAGTTGCTGCCCCAGTGGAGGGAGGCGATCGCGAGATCGCCGGGCTGCAGGTGCGAGGCGAGGTGGTGGGAGAGGGTCGCAAGGGTGCGGTCGGACAGATCGGGGAGGAGATGGACCCCGGGCCGGCCCGGACCGGCCGCCCAGTCCGCCGGGATGCCAGCGGAGACATGGCCCATGGCGAAGACCAGCACCCGACCCCCTTCGGCCAGCGGAAAGATGGCGGGGGCGGCAGCCATTGCCGCATCGCGCCCGGCCCCGGCTGTCCGGATGCCCGCTTGTTCGAGGACTTCGAGAGTCTCGAGGAGCCCCTTCCGCCCCCAGTCCAGCACATGGTTGTTGGCGAGTCCCGCACAGTCGATGCGGGCCTCCGTGAGCAGCGGCAGATTGCGGGGATGCATACGATAGTTGATCCCCTTCGGCCAGGGCTCGTCGTGGGTGGTGATCGCCGTCTCGAGGTTGACGATCCGCAGCGCTACCGCGGGATCGCGGAAGAGGGCGAGGGCATCGCCCCAGGGCCAGGTGAAGTCGACGGGTTTCGGGAGCCGACCGTGGACCTGTTCGGCGAGCCGCACATAGTCGCGGGCATCGCGCACGAAGGGCTCGAAGAGCTGCGGAGAAGAGGGGAAGGGAAGGATCTGGTCGATGCCGCGACCGCACATGACATCCCCGGCGAGCAGCAGGCGCAGCTCGCGCTGCCTGCGAGGGGGGTCTGCGCCGGTCGTTCCGGTCGGCATGGTCGCGGTCGCAGGGTTCGCGGCGACGACAGCGAAGGCGCCGAGCCCGTGCCGCTGCGCGCCGCCGGTTCGCATGGCGGCAGGCGGACGCGATCGGGCGCCGGCCGCCGCACGACCGTCTGCACCGTGTCGGGCCGGTCGACAAGGGGAAGGGGCGATGGTTCCGGCCGAGAAGGGAAGGCGGGAAGGGGAGCTCCCGGAAGGGTCGGCTCGCCGGGCTTGGCGGCGGGCAGGGAGAGCCGTCGGGGATAAGGGGAGGAGGGAACCGGCGATCGGCCAAGAGGTGCGGGCGGGATGGGCGGCTCGCCGCTATCCCACAGGGTCGGGGCGGGTGCCGAACGGGAGGCGAGGGGGGAGCCGTCCCTGCAGCCGTCCGGCGACCGGCCCGAGGGGCGCGGCGGTCCCATGGGCTCTGCCTGGCCGAGGCCCATCGGCGCCCCGGCCTCGCCCCGGCGCGCCGTGGGAACGGCGGCCGAGCTTTGCCCTCGGCGCCGACCCGACAGGCCCTGCCGCCGCGAAAGCGGCTCAGGACCGCCAGGGTTCCACGATCTGGCGCACCGTCCGGCCATCGGCGAGGCGGTCGAGGGCCTCGTTGATGCCGGCAAGCGGCAGATGTTCGGCGAGCAAGGCGTCGACGGGCAGCTTGCCAGCGCGGAAGAGCGCCACATAGCGCGGCAAATCGCGCACCGGCACGCAGCTGCCCATGTAGCTGCCTCGCAGCGTCCGCTCCTCGGCCACGAGCTGCACCTGGGGAAGGGGCAGACGCCGGTCGGGATGCGCCAGGCCGGCCGAGACGGTGATGCCGCCGCGGCGGGTGATGGCAAAGGCGAGCTCGAGCGCCTCCACCGCCCCTGCCGCCTCGATCGCCGCATCGAGCCCGCCGTCGGTCGCCTCCCGCACCCGCGCGGCACAGTCGGGATCGGCGGCAGAGAAGGTGTCCGTGGCGCCGAGCTGGCGGGCGAGGGCGAGCTTGTCCGCCAGGCGGTCGATGGCGACGATCCGTCGCGCCCCGGCAAGCCTCGCCCCCAAAAGCGCGTTGAGACCGACACCGCCAAGGCCGACCACGGCCACCGAACTCCCAGGGCGCACGCCGGCGGTGTTGAGCACTGCCCCGACACCGGTGAGCACGGCACAGCCAAAGAGGGCGGCGCGGTCGAGGGGCAGGTCGGGATCTACCGGCACGAGGGAGCGGCGCGAGACCACGGCATATTCGGCAAACACCGAACAGCCGACGTGATGGTGGAGGGGAGTGCCCTGGCGATGCAGCCGGCGGGCACCCGAGAGGAGGGTACCGGCGGCATTGGCCCGGGCCGCCGGCTCGCACAAAGCGGGTCGGCCCTCGGCGCAGGGTAGACAGTGACCGCAGGCCGGCACGAAGACCGCCACCACCGGATCACCGGGAGCGAGGTCATCGACCCCGGGGCCAGTCGCCTCGACGATGCCGGCGGCCTCGTGGCCGAGGACCATGGGCAGCGGCCGCGGTCGCGTGCCGTCGACCACCGAGAGGTCGGAGTGACAGAGACCGGCTGCCATGACCCGGATCAACACTTCGCCCGGGCCCGGCGGATCGAGTTCGACCTCCTCGATCCGCAGCGGCTGCGAGCGGGCATAGGGCCGTGGCAGGCCCATCTCGTAGAGAACCGCGGCACGGATCTTCACGCTACGCTCCTCCCCGACGCGATCCGCCTGTCTCCTAGCAGCAGCTGGTGGCCTGTCGAAAGCGCCACCGCCGCCTTCGCCCCCGCGCACCCGCCACACCAGTCCTCGATCGCCGTGGCGAGCCCCGGGAAGGCCGAAAACCACAGGGTTCAGCCGCGGTGGCCGGCCGCTCGCTTCTTCGCTTGGCAGCGCGCGAAATGCGCCATCCGCCGGCGCATCGCCGGCTCGAGGGCGAAGGCGCGCGCCACCCACAATTCGACGATGTCGGAGAGTTCGGCAAGGGACAGCGCCTCGATCCGTCGGCGCACGCGGTCGAGAGCGAGATCGCGAGCGAAATGGCGCGCCCCGGCGATGAGCAGCTGGCGGCAGCCGGCGCGGCCGTGACCCGGCTCGACCAGCCCGTGGACGAGGCCGAGATCGGCGAGTTCCTCGGCCGAACGGGTGAGGGAATCCTGGACCAGTTCGCGCACCACGCGCGCCGGCACCCGACGGGCGAGCAGGCTCGTCGCCCCCATGCCGGGGAACAGGCCGAAGAGGGCCTCGGGGAAGCCGAACTTGGCACCCCGTTCGGCGATCAGAAGATCGCAGGCAAGGGCAGCCTCGAAGGCGCCGCCGAGGGCTTCGCCTTCCACCAGGGCCACGGTCCGCAACGGCAGATCGTAGGCCCGCCAGCTGGCGTGCACGAGCTCGATGCAGCGTCGGGCATAGGCCACGAGGGCTTCCCGCTCGCCACCCTCGATACAGGCGAGGAAATGGCCGAGATCGCCGCCGGTGCCGAAGATCCGCGCTGCCGAACACCAGACCAGCCAGCGCACGGCGAGGCCGTCTTTCGCCACCGCTCGCACGAGCCAGCGGAGAAACGCCTCGCCCGAAGCGAGGAGGGCCGGGGTGAAACAGCAGCGCTCGCGATGCTGCATTTCCGCCCAGAGTATTCCCGAGCTCTCCTCGAAGCGTCCCCGAATCTCCGCATCCTCGAACACCGTCCAAGCGACTTCGTCGCCTTGCTTTTCCGTCTTCCGCCAGGCGCCTTCGGCCACCGGACCACGGCCGCGAGGCTCGAGCTGCTGTCCCTCCTGCATCTCGGGATCTCCGCGACGGTGCGAAGGACTTTAACGTTCGGTTAACCATATCGGCGCAACCGAAAGCCGCTCTCGGCAATACGATCGTATAGAGGGGACGATCCGCCCCCTCGGCTGCCGCTCTCGGGTGTGGTCGGAGGTGGGGATTCCCGCATCAGGGGGTGGCCGAGGCCGGATCATCCCGAGTAGAAAGGGGCGGCCGCTGACCGGCGGTCCGCTCGATGCTGGGATGTCAGGATGGCGCTCGCGATCGGCATTCTTGGGCTTGGCTATGTCGGTACCACCACGGCCGCCTGTCTTGCCCGCGACGGGCATTTCGTCCTCGGGGTCGACATCAATCCGGAAAAGGTGGCGGCCGTGGCCGAGGGCCGTTCGCCGGTGCGCGAGCCGGGAGTGGAGGAGTTGCTGGCCCAGGCGGTGCGGCGCGGTCAGCTGCAGGCGGCGACGGAGGTGGGCGAGGCGCTCGCTCGGCTCGACATGGTGATGGTCTGTGTCGGCACGCCTTCGCGCCTCGACGGTCGCCTCGACCTCGCCCATCTGCTCGAGGTCACCCGCCAGCTCGGGCGCGGTCTGCGTCAGAGGCCGCGGGATCGGTCTCCCCTCCTGCTCGTCTATCGTTCGACGGTACCCCCTGGGACCATGGAGCGGTTCGTGCTGCCGGCCCTCGAGCGTACCGTCGGCGAGCCGCCGGGGCGGGGTTACGAGGTGGCGTTCGCGCCCGAGTTCTTGCGCGAAGCGACGGCGGTGCGCGACTATGACCAGCCGGCGCGGATCGTCATCGGCGAACGGGAAAGGGGAGCGAGCCAGCGGCTGCTCGGCATATGGGACCATCTCGGGGCGCCGGTCTTCGAGGTACCCTATGCCGTGGCCGAGATGGTGAAGTTCGTCGACAACAGCTTCCACGCCCTCAAGGTGGCCTTTGCCAACGAGATCGGCCGCATCTGTGTGGCCCGCGGTATCGATCCCCAGCGGGTCGCCGACATCTTCCTCGCCGACACCAAGCTCAACATCTCGCCCGCCTATCTGCGTCCCGGCGGACCTTTCGGTGGCTCCTGCCTGCCCAAGGATCTCTCGGCGATGCTGGCACTCGCCCGCGAGTGCGGGCTGGCGGTGCCGGTGCTCGCCGGCGTAGGCGAGTCCAACGCCCTGCATCTGGCTTGGATCGTCGCCCGCATCGGGGAGTTGGCTCCGCCGCCGGGGCCGGTGCTGCTCGTCGGTCTCTCCTTCAAGGCCGGCACCGACGATCTCCGCAACAGCCCGTTCCTCGCTCTTGCCGAGAGGCTGCTCGATGCCGGCTTTGATCTGCGGGTGCACGACCCCGATCTCGATCCCGACCGTCTCGTCGGAGTCAATTTCGCGCTCGCCCTCGAACACGAGGAACTGCTGCGCCGACGGCTCGCCCAGGATCTCGCCGAAGCGCTCGAGGGCGTGCGACTGGTGGTGCTGGGTAAGGAGCCGGATGGGTTGCGGGCACGGTTGCCGCGGGACCTGCCGGTCTTTGACCTCGGGCGGCTTGCCGGGGTGGCTGGCCGCCGATGACGGCGAGTGCCGGCCCAGCGCCTGGCCTCGACCGGCTGCCGAAGCCCATGCAGCCGGGTCTGGCGCCGCGACCCCTCACCATCCTCTTCCTCTACAGTCGCCTGCCCCTGCCCATGACCCGCGGCGACGAGCTCACCGTCGCCCATCTGCTGGAGTTTCTCCACGCCCGCGGCCACACCGTCGACTTTCTCACCCTCGCTCCGGGCGGTCGCCCATTGCGGCCGGAACACCGCGCTTGGCTCGAGAGTCGGGTGCGGGAACTCCATATCCTGCCCCATCCCTGGCTGCCGGCATTGCTGCGCGCCCAGCTCGCCTGGCTGCGGGGTCGGCCCTTCCAGGTCGGGCTGCTCACGAGCCCCGCCCAGTGTGCCCTCGCCCAGGATCTCGCTCGTCGTCACCGCTACGATCTGGCCTATGCCTATTACATCCGCTCGGCCGAGGCGCTGCGGCGGGTGAGGGGACTCGTGCCGGTCACCTTTCTCGCCTTGCAGCTGTCCCAGACCCTCAACACCGAGCGGCTCGCTCGCACTGCCGCGAGTCTGGCCGAGCGCCTGTTCTACCGCCTCGAACATGCGCGGATGGCCGCCTACGAGGCGCGCATCTGGCAGCCCTTCACCCGCACCGTATTGATCGGTGAGAAGGATCGCGAAGCGATCGCCACCGCCTGTCGCCGCCACGGGGTTCCGGAGATCGACAATGTGGTCTTCGGCCCCCATGGCGTGGACACGCGACACTTCGCCCCGCGCGATCCGCAGCTCGTCGAACCGGGCCTCGTGGTCATGACCGGGGTCATGCGCTATGCCCCGAATGTCGAGGCGGCGCTGTGGTTCGTGCGCGAGGTCTGGCCGAGAATCCGGGCCGAGCGGGCGGATGCCCGCCTGGCTCTGGTCGGGCGCGATCCGGTAGCGGCCCTGCGGGCAGTGGATGGTCGCGACGGCATCACGGTGACCGGCACGGTTCCGGATACCGCCGATTGGATCGCCCGAGCTGCCGTCTGCGTGGCGCCGATCCGAGCCGCCGCTGGGCTGCAGAACAAGCTGCTCGAGGCGATGGCCATGGCGCGGCCGGTGGTGGCCACGCCGGAGGCCAATGAAGGCATCGGTGCGGTCCCCGATCGCCACCTCCTGCTCGCCCGCGAGCCCGAGGAGTTCGCCACCGCGGTGCTGACCCTTCTGGCCGATCCGGCGCGAGCGGCAGACCTGGGTCGCAACGCCCGCATCTTCGTCGAGCGGCACTGGACCTGGGAGGGGCCGTTTCTCGCCCTCGAGCGAGAATTCTACCGGGCCCTCGACGAGGCCCGAGGGCTGCAACGCTCCGCCGCGGTCTCCTGAACGCCGCCCCCTCGACCGCACGGCGCCCCGGCGCTATCGGCTGTCCGCCATCCGGCAGGAGGGACCAGCGTGACGATCCGCATCGTCCGCACCACACCTTATGACGACCAGCGGCCTGGCACCTCGGGGCTGCGCAAGAAGGCGCGGGTCTTCGCCGAGCGTCCGCACTATCTCGAAACGTTCATCCAAGCGGTGTTCGACGCCCTCGGCGGAGTCGAGGGGGCCCGCTTCGTGCTCGGCGGCGACGGACGCTGGTTCAGCGATCGGGCTCTCGATGTCATCTTGCGGATGATGGCGGCCAACGGTGTGGCCGAGGTGCGGGTCGGCCAGCACGGCTGGCTGTCGACCCCAGCCGCCTCCTGTCTCATCCGCAAGTATGGCGCGACCGGGGGCATCCTGCTCTCCGCCTCGCACAATCCCGGCGGTCCCGACGGCGACTTCGGCATCAAGATCAACATCGGCAACGGGGGCCCGGCACCGGAGCGGCTCACCGAGGCGATCTGGGCGGCGAGCCGCCGCCTCACCTGCTATCGCATCCTCGAGGAAGGTCGGATCGACCTCGAGCGAGAAGGGGAGCAGCGGCTCGGCGGCATGCGGGTGCGGGTGGTCGATCCCGTCGCCGACCATGCCGAGCTCCTCGCCGGACTGTTCGACTTCGATGCCATCCGCGCGCTGTTCCGTTCGGGCTTCCGCATGCTCTTCGACGCCATGCACGGGATCACCGGGCCCTATGCCCGACGCATCCTCGAACAGATGCTCGGAGCCCCAGCGGGAACGGTGCTGCGCGGCGATCCCCTGCCCGATTTCGGCGGTCTGCACCCCGATCCCCAGCCCGTCTCCTGCCGAGAGTTGGTCGCCCGCATGCTCGCCGAGGATGCTCCCGACTTTGCCGCGGCTTCGGATGGCGACGGCGACCGCAATCTGATCTTGGGCCGCGGCCTTTACGTCACCCCGTCCGACAGCCTCGCCATTCTCGCCGCCCATGCCGGCAGCATGCCCGGCTACCGCCGGCGGCTGACCGGAGTCGCCCGTTCCCTGCCGACCAGCCGCGCGGTCGACCGCGTGGCCGAGGCCCTGGGCCTCGCCTGCTACGAGACTCCGACCGGTTGGAAATTCTTCGGCAATCTGCTCGACGCGGGCCGCATCCAGCTGTGCGGCGAGGAGAGCTTCGGCACCGGCTCGGACCATCTGCGCGAGAAGGACGGGATGTGGGCGGTATTGGCCTGGCTGCACATCCTTGCCACCACGCGCTTGTCGGTACGGGAAATCGTCCATCGCCACTGGCAGCGCTTCGGTCGCGACTATTACACGCGCCACGACTACGAGGGACTCGAGGCGCAAGCGGCAACCGATCTCCTGGCCGACTTGCGCCGGAGGCTGCCGGCCCTACCGGGCACCGCCATCGACGGTGTCGAGGTGGTGGCGGCCGACGATTTCGCCTACGTCGATCCGGTCGACGGCAGCCGCAGCGAACGGCAGGGGATCCGGATTCTCTTCGCCGATGGGGCGAGGGTCGTCTACCGGCTGTCGGGAACCGGCACCGAGGGCGCGACCCTCAGGGTCTATATCGAGCGCTACGCGCGCGAGCGACTGTTCGAGGACACGCAGGCGCATCTGGCGCCGGTGATCGCGCGGGCGCGAGCCCTCAGCGGAATCGCCGCGCGCCTCGGGCGGAGTGCTCCCGACGTCATCACCTGAACGGGAACGCGAGGGTCGGCGATGGCCACCAGCGATCTGGCGAACGGCCCTGGCCATGGAGCGAGGCACGAGAACGGAAGTCACGGCGCATGGATGCAGCCGACGTCCTGATCCTCGGCGGGGGCCGCTGGCACGCGGATGCCCTGCTCGCCGCCTTCGCCCGCCACGGTCTGCTCGCCCGCCGAGCGAGTTTCGATGCGCTCGAATTCGCCTGGAACGCACCGACCGCGGTCCGTCTGGTCACCGGCGAACCGCTGCCGCGCGCCGTGCTGGTGCGTTCGATCCCGGCTGGAAGCTTCGAGCAGGTCACCTTCCGCCTCGCCCTCCTGCATGCGCTCGCCGGCTGCGGAGTGGTGGTGGTCAACGAGCCGGGGGCGATCGAACGCTGTGTCGACAAGGCCACGACCAGTGTCTGGCTCAGACGCGCCGGTCTGCCGACTCCGCCATTCTGGACGACGGCGCGGCGCGAGGGTGCGGTCGCGGTGCTCGAGCACGAGCGGCGCTGCGGTCATCGGCTGGTCTCCAAGCCGCTGTTCGGGGCCCAGGGGCAGGGGATCCGCATGGTGCAGCGGCCCGAGGACCTGCCGGGTGCCGAGGACGTGGCCGGGGTGTGGTATCTGCAGCGCTACGTCGGCCACAGCCGCGACTGGCACGACTATCGGGTGTTGGTGATCGATGGCCGGGCGGTCGCCTGCATGCGCCGCCGCGGTCAGGACTGGATCACCAACATCCGGCGGGGGGCGCGGCCGGAACCGGTCGCCGGCGATGGCGAGCTCGAAGGGCTGGCGGTAGCGGCTGCTGCGGTGCTCGGGACCTTCTTCGCCGGAGTGGACATCCTGCGCGACGAAGAGGGACGGAGCTGGATCCTCGAGGTGAACAGTATGCCGGCCTGGCGCGGGCTGCAGAGCGTGTGTCCGTTCGACATCGCCGAGCGGCTGGCGGAAGCCGTACGCAGCCGGCTCGACCGACAGACTCCGGCGCGACCGGAACCTTCGGTCGCCTGAGGCGCAGGCGGGTTCAGGCGGCTTCTGCCATACCCAGGCGGGCCCGTACCGTCGCGGTGGCGGCGAGGAGCTCCCGCTGCTCCTCGGGGGTGAAGCGCGGCGCGTAATAGGTCGGCCGGCTCAGGCGGGCAGCGTAGGCGTCGCGGGTGGTGGGAGGAAGGGGCAGCTCGACGTGGGCGAACACCCGCTCGAGAGTGGCCTGCGGTCGGTCACAGAGCTCCTCGTAGGTGACGAGGAGCGTGCGGGCGGCGAGGTCGGCATCGGCGGCGAGCTGGTCGAGCAGGAAGCCGTAGAGCAGTGCCCAGTAGCGGGCGAAGGCGGCGACCAGCTCGCCGCGGGCCAAGCGCTCGCGGATCTCGGCCGCTGCCGTCTGGTCGCCGACATGGATCGGGCGGAGGTCCTGGCCGAACTCGAAATGGCCGGCCCGACGCATATGGGCGAGGATGCGCGGATCGCGCTCCTCCTCCGCGCAGAACAGCCGATGCTGCTTGATGAGCGAGGCGACGTGCCAGCGTGGGTCGCGCACCGGCACGAGGAAGCGGGCGTCGGGGAAGAGCTTCGCGAGGTAGCCGAAGCGCACGAGATTGTAGTTGCCCTTCGAGAGATAGCGCTGGCCGCCGCGGATCAGCAGGATCTTGCGGATATGGTCGCGATAGAAGCGCTCGAAGGCGGGATGGGCGGTGCGGCGGTCGAGGACATTGCAGCGCTGCGGATCGTGCAGGTGCGGGAAAAAGTGCATCCAGATCGGCTCTTCCATCGCCTCGGGACTGTCCGGGGTGACGAGGATGCGGTCGCGATGGGCGCGCTCGGTGGGTGGGGCGTCGCTGCGGTAGACATGGGCGAAGGCGCGGTTCCAGAAGATCGGCGCGAAGACGAGCGGGAAGTCGCGGTAGCGGTGGGTGGCAACCCCAGGGCTCGCGGCCAGCAGCTCGAGCAGGATGGTGGTGCCGGCGCGGGCGAGACCGGCGACATAGATCGGTCGGTCGATGGGGACGGCCGCGAGCTCGTCGGCAAACAGTCGGCTCTCGAGCTCGCCGAGCCATCGCCAGAACCCGCTCGTGCGCTCGACGAAGGCGCCGAGCCGGTCGAGCCAGGCGGGCATCTCGAGCCCGCTCGCCGTCTCCCGCGGCTCTCCCGACACTCGGGAGGATCCCTAGCGGCCGTCCTCGGGGGCGGTGACGGTGGCCGATCGCCGACGCCGGCGCAGCAGCACCTTGATCGGCCAGTAGAGCACGGCGCCGACGGCGAGCACGATCGCCACCAGCACGCCCCAGAGCGCTCCGAGCATGGTGATGCCGGCCCCCGGACCGATGTAGGCGAGGGCCGGCGCGGTCGAGAGCGCGAGGGCGAGAGCGACGGTGGCAAAGAGCATGCGCATCGACGACACGGGAAAGGTCTCCTTCACGGATAGCTAGCGGCGACGAGCCCGAGCAGGCCGATCGGCCGCAACCGCGGCCGGAAGCACCCGCCCCATCATGTCGGTCCGCGACATCCGGTCAACCTTCGAGAGCGCAGATCGGGTATCATTGTGTCCGCGGTTTCCATCCTCACGCCGGTTCGAACAGCAGGAGGTTCCGCAACGCCTCGCCCCGCTCGACCGCGGCCATCGCCTCGTTCACCCGCGCGAGCGGATAGCGACCGCTGACGAGCGGCTCGAGCAGCAGTCGCCCCTGGCGCCAGAGCTCGACCAGGGTCGGAATGTCGTCGCGGATCCGCACGTCTCCCATCTTCGAACCCAAGATCCGCAACCCATCGCCGGCGATCTCGCCGGGATCGAGGGGGAGGACGCCGCCATCCTCCGGTATACCGACCCAGACCAGGCCGCCGCCACGGGCGACGAGCATCTGGGCGAGGGCGAAAGCGGCGGGCACACCCGCTGTGACCACGACCCAATCCGCGCCGCCGCCGGTGAGCCGCCGCACCTCCCCGACCACCGCCGGGTCGGTCGGATCGAAGGTATGGGTGGCGCCGCACAAAACCGCCGCTTCGCGCTTCATGGGGTTGGGATCGAGGGCGAGGATGCGGGTAGCGCCGACGATTCGCGCACCCTGGACGGCATTGAGGCCGACCCCGCCGGTACCGACGACGACCACGCTCTCCCCGGGTCGCACGGCTGCCGTATGCACCACCGCGCCCACCCCGGTGAGCACGCCGCAGCCGAGAAGGGCGGCGGTCGCCAACGGCATGTCCTCCGGGATGACCGCGAGCTGACTCTCGTGCACCAGCACGCGCTCGGCGAAGGCCGCGGTGCGCAGGCCCTGGACGAGAGGCATGCCCATGGCATCGTGCAACACCACCCGCCGGTCGAGTGGCAGATCCTCCCTGCATACCACCGGTCGACCACGCCGGCAGGCGGGGCAGTGGCCGCAGGCGCGGATCAGGGTGACGACGACACGATCGCCTGGACGCAGCTCGGTGACTCCTTCGCCCGTCCGCCGCACGATGCCGGCGGCCTCGTGGCCGTAGACGGCGGGGAGCTCGCCGCCCCACCCGCCACGGGCATAGGTGATGTCGCTATGACAGATGGCACAGGCGCGGATCTCGACTTCGACCTCACCGGCTCGGGGTTCGGCGAGGCTCACCTCCTCGATCGTGAGCGGACGGCCAAAGGCCCGACAGACCGCCGCCTGCATCCTTTGCCTCTCCGGCAGACAGCCGAGCTGTGGACCGGGATCTCGGGGGTGTCGAGGAAAATCCGATCCTCTGCGCAACTCTCCATGAGCGGTTGCCGTGCGGCTCGGGCGTGCGGCACCGGGGCGCGAGCCGCCGACCCCGAGGGGCGGCGCCGATTGTCAGGGGACGTCGAACCCGCGACCGGCCGCTTGTCCGAAACCCGGTGCCGGTGCTGGAAATGGGGGAGGCGGAGTCGGCCCCGCTCGCCAGGACGGTGGCGGCAGCCGAGGGTTGGAGGCTCGTCGGCATGGCGGCGAGGGAAGGGGGTGGGCTCCGCTCTTGCAGGGCCGCAGGCCGGCGGGACCGCGGATGAGGCGCCGCCGCGATGCCAAGGGGGAACGCGTCCGGTGTGCACAGCCCTGTCGTTCGGAATGTCGCCGGCCGATGGGGGCGAGGGGTCTCCGCGGGTCCGGAGGGGTGTCGGCGATCGCCTCCGGCGAGGGGCGCTCGTGCTGCTGTCGCTCGGGCTGTTCGTCGTCACCGCTGCGGCGGAGGCAGCGCAGGTGCGGTGCGAGGGCTGTCATGCCGGCGGTCCGCGCCTCGTCTTCGGGCCCGAGGGCAAGGGGATCCGCGATATTGCCATCGATCGAGCCGCCCGCGCGGACTCCGCCCACGCGCGGCTCGTCTGCCGCGATTGCCACGTCGGCCGTTTCGATCTGTTCCCCCATCCGCCCGGTCGGCGCGACACCCGCCGCTGTCTCGACTGCCACCCGCGCGACAAACCCGCGGAGGTCGAGCTCTATGCCGCCATCCGGGAGGAGGTCGCGATCTCGGCCCACGGTCGGATTGCTGGCTTCGTGTGCGAACACTGCCATGATCCGCACGCCTTCCGTCGCCTGCGGGGGGAGGACGCGCCGGAGGAGATCCGGCTCGTGCACAACGCCCCCTGCCGGGCATGCCACGAGGCGTCGGCGAGCGGCCGGCTCGCCGACCCGGCGCGACCGGATCTGGTGGCGGTACACCAGAGCTTCCCCCATCCTGGCCTGCACCTCGCCATCCTCCGTTGCATCGACTGCCACGATGCCCGTCGCGACCGGCCGGTTTCCCATGCGCTGCCGTCCATTTCCGCCATCGCCGACGGCTGTGGCGACTGTCACGGATCTCCGAGCGTGCTCGAGAATCGCTTTTTGCGGCTACGGCCTGAGCCGGCCGGCAGCTCCTTGCTCACCGGGGCCCGCCTCCTCGAGTTCGCCCATCCGACCGGGGCGATACGCCTGTGGCCGGCGGACGGGTTCGCCTTCCTCGCCGCTCTGCTCCTGCTCGGGCTCTTGGGTCCCCAGGTGCTGCGCACTCGTCCGGCGACCCCGGCACCGGCGATGGTGCAGGAGCTCAAAGGCGAGTGGCCGATAGCCCTCTGGCACGCCGCCACGGCCATCCTCGGCCTTCTGCTGCTCGCCTCCGGACTCGCGCTCCACTTTGGCCTGAGCGGGCCAGGGCCTTGGGCCTTTGCCGTTCAGGACCGTTGGCACCGCTGGCTGGGCGGGGTGTTCGTCGGCCTCTGGCTCGTCGGCTTGGGGGTTCTAGCTGCCTACCGTCGCGATCGCTTGTGGTTCGCTCCTGCGACCGGTAGCGGCGCGATGGCGGAGGTCCGTGCCTATCTCGAGGCCCTCCTTGCCCGCCGACCCTTGCCCTCGCCGCGGTGGCGCGGCGGCCGCTTCGGCCATCTCCAGGGGCGGGTCTATGGCCTCGTGGTGTTCCTGCTGCTGCCCGGGCTCTGGCTCTCGGGTCTGGGGCTCCTGGCCCCGGAGCGGCTTTCGGGTCGCCTCGCCGGCCTGCCCGGGCGCAGCCCGCTCGTTTTCCTCCACCACGGGCTCGCGCTCCTCTTCGCCCTCTTCGCCCTCCTGCACCTGCTCTTGGTGCTCGCCAGCTCCGATCGACGGTCGCAGCTTGCCCGCATGTTCGGCTCGGGGCGCGATCAACCGTAGAGCCAGTGGACAAGGCTCATGGGGACTGCCGGCACATAGGTGCACAGCAGCAGCACGGCGAGCAGCACGGCGACGAAGCGCAGATTGGCGCGGGTCACCTCCCACATATCGGCTTTCGCCACCGAGCAGGCAGCGGCGAGCACGCTGGCCACGGGCGGGGTCTGCTGGCCGATGCCGAGGTTGATGGTGACGACGAGGCCGAAGTGGACGGGATCGATGCCGACCTGGCGGACGAGCGGCATGACCACCGGCACCACCAGGATGATGGCGGCGGCCGAGTGCAGGAACAGCCCGATCACCAGGAAGAAGAGGTTGAGGAGCGCCAGCACCGTCCACGGATCGTCCGTGAGGGCGAGGATGGCGGAGGCGAGCTGCTGCGGCAGGCGCTGTTCGGTGAAATAGACACCGAGAAGTGCGGAGGCGGCCACGAGCAGCATGACCACGGCGGTCTGCACCACCCCATCCACGGTGGCGGCCACGAGCCGTGAAAGGTCGAGTTCGCGGTAGATGAAAAGGCCGATGACCACGGCTGCCGCGACTGCGAGGCCGGCTCCCTCGGTGGCGGTGACGAGGCCGCCGAAAATGCCACCTAGGATCACGAGCGGCAGGGTCAGTGCCCAGAAGGCTTCGCGGAAGGCCACCCACACCCGGCAGAGATCGAATCCCTCCTCGATCGGCAGGCCGTGGCGGCGGGCATACCACCAGGCCATGGCCATGAGGCCGAAGCCGCCCACGAGCCCCGGCACGATGCCGGCGACGAACAGCTTCACCACCGAGGTGTCGGCCATCACCGCATAGAGGATCATCGGGATCGAGGGCGGGATGATCACCGCCAGGGTCGCCGCCGAGGAGGTGACGGCCGCGGCAAAGGCGCGGGGATAGCCGCGCCGGCGCATGGCCGGGATGAGGATGGAGCCGAGGGCGGCGACATCGGCCACCGCCGAGCCCGAGATCTCGGCGAAGAACAGAGAGGCGCCGATCGTCACCATGGCCAGGCCGCCGCGCACGAAGCCGAAGAGCGCCGTGGCGAGGGCGACCAGCCGGCGGGAGATGCCAGAGGCGTTCATGATGGCCCCGGCGAGGATGAAGAGGGGGATGGCGAGCAGCGGGAAATTGGTCGCCCCCCCGTACATGACGAGGGCGAGATTGGGCAGGATCTCGGGACCGGAGGTGAGCACCATCGCCACCGTGGCGACGACGCCAAGGGCGATAGCGATCGGCACGTTGAGCAGGATGAGGGCGAAGAGCCCGAAGACCATCAGGGCGAACGTGCTCATCGCGCCCGCCCTCCCGCGGCCGGCGCGGGATCGGCAGCGGGCATCGCCGGCTGGGCATCTTCGGCTTCGGCGTGCGAGAGGCGTCCTCCCGCCCGGGCTCTTGAGAGCATCTCCGGCAGGGTGAGGAGCTGGGCGACGATGGCGAGCGAGGCGGCGAGGGGGATCACCGACTGGGTGAGGGTGACGGGAACCCAGGGGAGGCTCACCAGGGTCTCGCCTTCGAGGACCTGGAGGACCTGCCATCCGGTCCAGGCGAGGAGGGCGAAGAAGCCGAGGACACAGAGCTCGGCGAACAGAACAGCGGCGATCCGCCCGCGCCTGGGCAACGCCTCGACCAGCTCGGGAAAGCCGAGGTGGGCGCGGCGCAGACTGGCGAGGGCGGCACCGTAATAGGTGAGCCAGGCGAGGAGGACCGCTGCCACCTCGTCGTACCAGACCAGGGGGGCCCCGAGCTTGCGGAACACCACCGCCACCACCACGAGCGCCGCTAACGCGAGCAGCAGGGTGACGGTGATGGCCGCGAGCAGCAGGCCGAACCAGTGGCGCAGGCGGGCGAGCATGATCGCATCTCCCTTGGCAGGGGCGGTCGCCGCGGTGGCCTGCCGGGTTCAGCGCTGGGCGAGGGCGCGCGCCTTGGCGATCAGCTCCTCGCCGCCCGGCACCTCGCTCGCGAAGGCGGCATAGACCGGCGCACTGGCGGCGACGAAGGCCTCACGGTCGATCTCGTTCACCTTCATCCCGGCCTGTCGCAGTTTGCCGAGCAATTCCTGGTCGAGCCGGGCTGCCGTCTCGTAGACGAAGGGCTGGGTATCCCGCGCGGCCTGTTCGAGGATGCGCTGGACCTCCGCCGGCAGCTTGGCGAAGGCTGCGGCACCCGCGGTGACATAGGCCGGGGTATAGACGTGGCCGGTGAGCGAGAGGTAGCTCTGCACCTCGTGGAAGCGCGCGCTCCAGATCTGGGCCAAGGGGTTCTCTTGGCCGTCCATCACCCCGGTTTGCAGGGCCACGAACACTTCCGAGAAGGACATGGGCGAGGGGCTCGCCCCGTAGAGCTCGAACATCTTCACCCGCCATTTGCCCTTCGGCACTCGCAGCTTGAGACCCTGGAGGTCGGCCGGCTGCACGATCGGGCGACGGTTGTTGGTGACGTGGCGGAAGCCGTTCTCCCACACCGCGAGGATGCGATAGCCCTTGGCTTCGGCCGCCGGAGCGAGCTGCGGCCAGACGATCTCGGCCTCGATCCGCTTCATGTGCGCGCGGTCGCGCACGAGATAGGGCATCTCGAAGAGGCCGAAGACGTCGGCGACGGAGGACATGACGGTCGAAGGCAGGGCGAGATCGGCCGTGCCGAGCTTGAGCTTCTGCAGCAGCTCCTCGTCGCTCCCGAGCTGGCTCGAGCCGAACACCACCACCTGCCAGTCGGTCAGCCCAGCCTGGCGCAGACGGCTGTTGGCGAGCTCGGCGAAGTGGTTCGCCGACAGATCGAACAGCGACCCCGGTTCGCCGACATGGCCGAACTTGAGCTCGCGGGCGTCGGGGCTGGCGGCGAGGGCAAGCCCGAGGAGGAGGGTAGCGGTCAGACAAAAGCGGCGCATCGTCGATCCTCCCTGGTTGGTGCGAGCAAGACTCTCCGTCAGCGACTGGCGCTCAGCCGCTCCATGGCAGCGACGACACCGCTCGCGGCGAGGGGCACGCCGAACTCCCGCATCCCCATCTCCACCGCGCACAGCGTCCCCATCAGCATGGGATCGTTGAAGTCGCCGAGATGGCCGATGCGGAAGGCGCGGCCAGCGAGACGGCCGAGGCCATTGCCGAGAGAGACGTCGAACCGCTCGAGGATGTGGGCGCGCAGCGCGTCGGCATCGAAGCCTTCGGGCAGCAGCACGGCAGTGAGCGAGGCCGAATGTTCGGCAGGATGACGGCAGACCGTCTCGAGTCCCCAGGCGGCAACCGCCGCGCGGGTGGCCGCGGCGTGGCGGGCGTGGCGGGCGAAGACCCGCTCGAGCCCCTCTTCCTCGAGCATGCGGATGGCGGCATCGAGACCGAAGAGCAGGTTGGTCGCCGGGGTATAGGGGAAGAAGCCGCGGGCGTTGGCCTCGAGCATCGCCGACCAGTCGAAGTAACTGCGCGCACAGCGGGCCTGGCGATGGGCCTCGAGGGCCCGCGGGCTGACGGCGGTGAAGGACAAGCCGGGGGGCAACATGAGCCCCTTTTGCGATCCCCCCACCGTCACATCCACCCCCCAGCCGTCGTGCTCGTAGGGCATGGAAGCGAGCGAACTGATGGTGTCCACCATGAAGAGGGCGGGATGACCGACCCGATCGATGGCCTGCCGCACCTCGGGGATGCGGCTGGTCACGCCGGTCGAGGTCTCGTTGTGCACGACGCACACCGCCCGGATGCGGGCCTGCCGATCCTGGCGCAGCGCTTGTTCGATGCGCTCGGGATCGACCCCCGACCGCCAGTCACTCTCCAGAAAGAGGGGGTCGAGGCCGAGCCGCTTGGCCATCTCGTACCAGAGGGTGGCGAAATGTCCGGTCTCGTACATGAGCACCCGGTCACCCGGGGACAGGGTGTTGACGAGGGCAGCCTCCCAAGCACCGGTGCCGGAAGCCGGAAAGACGATGACCGGATGGCGGGTGCGGAAGATCCGCTGCAGACCTGCGAGGACGCGCAGGGCGAGTTCGCGGAATGCAGGGCCGCGGTGGTCGATGGTCGGCTGGTCGATCGCCCGCAGGATGCGGTCGGGAACGTTGGTCGGTCCGGGAATCTGCAGGAAGTGTCGTCCTGCCCGTCGCATGCCCGGTCTCCCCGAAGCGGCTGGTCGGCGCCAGATTGCATGCAATCCGTGTCCCAAGCCTGCGCCGGATGACGCCCGGGATCAAGAGCCTCGTGGGCCGGCGGACCGCCGGGCGGAAATACGCCATGGTGCCGAGCGCGGTCGGACGGCTTTCGGGCCCGGCGGTTTGTGTCTAGATTGCTCCAGCCGGTGCCGCAGGCCGCGCGCAGCCGGCTCTCGCCCGCCGTCTGCAGCCTTCACCCAGCCGTCCAGTCGTTGGGACCGCCGTCCGATGCATGCCGCCACTCCCGCGTCCTTCCTGCCGACCGGTGCGGTCGCCGACCGCGAGTGGGCATCCGGCCTGGGAGGTGGGCGGCGGCTCCGGGTGCTCTATGCCGTCCCCGGTCACCATCTGCTGCCGGCAGTGGGACCGAGCCGCAATGTCCTCTCCTTGGCTCGCGCCCTCGCCCGCATCCCCGGGATCGAACCCACCGTCGCCTTTCGCCGGGTGGTGGAGCCCGTGGTGCCGGAGGGGGTCGCGGTGCTGGAGCTGGATCCCGAGGGTCCGCTGCCCCGAGAGCTGCGCGACGATGCCGCCATGCGCGGCATCGGGGTAGGCGAGGCGCTCGCCTATCTGCGGGCCCTCGACCGTTTCGCCCGGCGCGAGCTTGCCCGTTTTGACCTCGTGTTCGAGAAGGGCTGGCTGTTCTCGGGCTGGCTGGCGCAGCGGGCGGTGCGCGCTGGCCGGCTCGGCGTGCCGGTCGAGAACTTCGTTCCCGATCGCGCGCGCCTGCATCGCGAGGGATGGGGCAAGCGACTGCGGCTCGAGCTCGGCTTTCGCATCGCCCGCCGCCATTTGCGCCGGGCCCCGCTCGTCATCGTCGAGACCGAGGCCCTCAAGCGCGCCATGGTCGCGGCCTATGGCCTGGCGGCGGAGCGCGTGGCGGTGGTCGGTCTCGGTCTCGACCGCGACCTCTTCCGGCCGCGATCCCAAGCGGAAGCCCGGCTGCGCCTGGGAATCGCTCCGGAGGCCATGGTATGGCTCTATGTCGGGGTGCTCGATGCCACCCACGATCTGTGGCCTCTTCTCCGGGCCCTCGCGGCGACGGTGCGACGAAAACCGCCTGAGCTCGAGCTGCACCTGCTCGGCGAAGGCGTGCGACGGCAAGCCTACGAGACCTTCGTGCGGGAGCGGCAGCTGCCGGTTCGCTTCCATGGCCGTCTCCCCCATGCCCGGGTGCCGGAGTGGATCGCGGCTGCCGATCTCTGTCTCGCGCCCTATGACGTCTCGGTCTTCGCCAATGGCGAGCTCGGCTATTCGACCCTCAAGGTCCGGGAGTATCTCGCCTGCGGCCGGCCGGTGGCGACGGTGGCGAGCGGGGTTCTGCGCGAACTCGTGCGAGAGGGGGAGAATGGCTTCCTGCTCGCCCATGACGAGGCCGCTTGGCAGGCCTTCCTCGCGGCGCCGCCCTCGCGCGCCCGTCTTGCCGCCATGGGCGAGGTCGCGGCCCGTACACCCCTCGACAGCTGGGAGGATACCGCTCGCGGCTATCTCCGCCACAGTTTGCCCCATCTCGCCCTTCCATCGGAGGACCGATGAGCCTGCACCTCCTCCTCGTCTGGCTGCATCTCGTGACCGCGGTGGTGCTGACGGGCTTCGCCCTCTACTGGGCGATCCTGCGGCTCGCCCTGCCGCGGCTCGGGCTCTCGAAGCGCATGCCGGAGCTCCTCGCTGCTGCTCACGGTGCCCGCTGGCCGCATGTGGGACTCCCCTTCCAGCTGCGCCTGCCGGTGCCATGGCTGGGCCTGCTTGCCACCCTCTTCCTTGCCGCGACCGGTCTTCTCCTCGGCGAGGCGCCGGCCGATGTCCTGCTGTGGCGCGCCAAGCTCCTCCTCGTCGGCCTGCTCCTTTTCGTCCAGCTCGCTTTCCTCGTGCGTGTCACCGACTGGACGCTCCTCGGCCAGCTGCCTCTCGCTCTTCTCGTCGTGCTGCTCTCGGCACTGGCCATCCGCAGCTGAGGGCGGATCCATGGATCTCTATCGAGTCTCCCTTTCCCTCCACCTCTTGGCGCTGAGCCTCTGGCTCGGCCACATGTTCGTGTGGGCGGTCTTCGTCGGTCCGGCCAACAAACGGCTGGAGCCGCCGGAGGTGGCGGAGACGGTGCGGCGCGCCAGCGTGTGGATGGGAGGGCTCGGTTGGCCGGCGCTCGCGGTGCTGATCCCGACGGGCCTCCATCTCCTCTCGGTTCGCGGCATCGGGCCCGGCGATCTGCTCTCCGGTGCCGCCTTCGCCGCACCCGGAGGCGGCATCCTCGCCCTCAAGCTCGCCGCCGTCGGGTGGATGATCGTCTACCAGGCGATCTGGGCCCACCGGCCGGCGCCGCGAGCGATCTGGAGCGACATCGTTGCCGCCCTCGTGGTGCTCGCCTGCTCGGTGGCGCTCGTGCGAGGGCTTGGCTGATGCCGGCGAGGGTTGTCGTTCTCGGCTTGGAGCTCGGCGACGGCGAGCTGCTGCGCGGGTGGGCCCGAGGGGGGAGGCTGCCCGAGCTGGCCCGGCTGTTGGCCCGCGGTCGCTGGCGTCGGCTGACCACACCGGCGGAGCAACTGCACGTGGCTGCCTGGCCGTCGCTTTATACCGGAGTCGGGCCGGGCGGACATGGCGTCTATTTCACCTTTCAGCCGGCCCCGGGGGTGCAGGGCTGGCAGCGCTTTGCCCAAGGGCTCTACGGCCGGCCCACGTTCTGGTCGCTGCTCGCCCGTGCCGGCCGGCGGGTGCTGGTGTTCGACGCCCCCTACAGCCATCCCGAACCGGGCTTTGCCGGGGATGCCATCTTCGACTGGGGCTGCTGGGCGCGTTATCTCGAAACCACTGCCGTGCCGGCGACGCTCGTCTCCTGGCTGCAGCGCCATTGCGGCCGCTATCCCCTACCCTGGGAGGCACACGCCCTCGGTCTCGCCCCGCTCGCGCCCGAGGAGGTCGAGGCGGCGCTCGTGCGGGCGGTAGCTGCCAAGGCGGCGGCGGTTACCCGGGCGCTTTCCCGCGACCGCTACGATCTCGCCTTTGCGGTCTTCGGCGAGACCCACGTCGCTGCCCACTATCTCTTCGATCCGCCATCCGGCCATGCTCGCCTGCGACGGGTGTGCGAAGCGCTCGATCGCGCGATAGGCGAGGTCCTGCGGGCGGCTGGCGAGGAGACCCATCTCGTTCTCGTCTCGGCCGATGCGGTCAAGCCCAATCGATCGGGCTGGCACTTGCTGCCGGAAGTGCTCTTTCGCCTCGGCCATTTCGCTTCGGCCGAGTTCGCGGTGCCAGCCAGCAGCGAGGGATCGGCGGTGACGCGCCCCCGCTTCGATCCCCTGCGGCGGTTGCGCGACCGGTTGCCCAAGGATCTGCGCAAAAAGCTCGCCGGTCTGCTGCCGCGTGGTCTGCGCGACCGATTGGCGCGACGGGTCGATCTCGCGGCGGTCGACTGGAGCCGGACCCGCGCCTTTCCCTTGCCCACCGATCTCGAGGGGGTGATCCGCGTCAATCTGCGCGGCCGCGAACCGCTCGGCGTGGTGGAGCCGGGAGCCGAGTACGAGGCCTTGCTCGACCGACTGGAAACGGAACTCGCCGCCCTCAGACTGGCCGACGGCAGCCCGGCGGTGCGCCGGGTGCTGCGCGCCGATCGAGAGTTTCCCGGTCCGCGCCGAAGCCATCTGCCCGATCTCGTGGTGCTGTGGAACGACCATGGGGCGATCGAGCGCCTCCGCTCGCCGGCCATCGGCGAAGTGGCGGGGATCTCGCCCGATCCGCGTCCCGGCACCCACGGCGGTCCGGGGTTCGCCCTCGTCGTCTCGCCCGCGGGCGGCATGCCGGAGGAGGCGACAGGCGATGTCCGCGACCTCGCCCCGGGGCTGCTTGCCGCCTTCGGCCTGGCCCCGCCTGCCCATATGGAAGGGACGCCCTGGCCGGAACTCGCTGATCGCATGGTGGGGAGTGTCCATCGGTGAGTGTGGCGATTCTCCAAGTGGGAGCCGGTATCCGCGGCCGGCATTGGATCGGATTCGTGCGGGCGCATCCGCAGGTGCACCATGTCGGGTTGGTGGAGCCCGATGCCGCCAATCGGGAGCAAGCGCGCCAGCTGCTCGGACCGGAAGTGCCGCTGTTCGAGGATCTCGAAGCGGCGCTTGCCAGGGTGCGCGCCGATGCCGCCCTGATCGCCAGCCCCTCCGCCCTGCACGCTGCCCAGACCATCCGCTGTCTCGAGGCCGGCCTCGTGGTCCTGGTCGAGAAACCGCTCGCCACCTCGATGGCCGAGGCACAGGACGTGGTGGCGAAGTCGCGGGCGACCGGCCGGCAGGTGATCGTCGCCGAGAACTATCGCTTCTTTCCCGCCGAGCGCACCCTCAAGGCGCGGCTCGCGGAGGGACTCCTCGGTCAGGTCGACCACATGCAGCTCGTCGACCGGCGACGGATGCCGAAAGGCAGCGAGGGCGAGTGGCTGTTCCGCGTCCGCTTCCCCCAACTGCAGGAAATCGCCATCCACCATTTCGACAGTCTGCGGGCCTTCGCCGGCAAACCACCGGTTGCCGTCACCGCTCGGGTGTGGAACCCGCCATGGAGCGACTATGCCCACGGCGCCAGCACCGAGGCCTTCGTCGATTTCGGCGACCTGCAGGTGCAATATCTCGGCACGCTGATGTCGCATCGCTTCGGCTTCTCGCTCTGGGTCGAGGGCGAGAAGGGGGTGTTGTGGACCAACCGCAAGTATGTGTTCTTCCGTCCCGCCGGTAGCCGCTGGTTTCGGCCGCTGCGCAATCTCCGGGTGCCGCCCGGCGACGAGAAGCCCTATCCCCAGGGGGGTACGACTTCGTTGCTCGACAGTCTCGTGGCGGCGGTGCGCGACGGTGTGCCGGCCGAGACCCGGGCCGAGGACAATATCTGGACGGTGGCCATGGTCGAGGCGGCGCGGCGATCCCACGAGGAAGCACGCCGGGTGACGCTCGCCGAGGTATTCCCGGACGGGGCGGGGTGAGCGGAGAGCAGCGATGGGCCAGCGGCTCCTGGTGATCGGTCTCGATAGTGCCGATGCCGCATTGATCGAGCAGTGGATGGCGGAGGGGCGGCTGCCGGTACTCGCCCAGCTTGCCGGCGCGGGGATCTGGGGGCGGCTCCGCACCACCGCCGAGGTGATGCACGTCTCCGCCTGGCCGTCGCTCTACACCGGTTGCCATCCCGGCCGGCACGGTCTCTACCACGCCTTCCAGGTGCGCGCTGGCAGCCGCGGCATCCACCGCGCCGACCCCCGCTGGCGGGCGGTGGAACCCTTCTGGGTGACTCTCGATCGCGCCGGCCGCCGGGTGATCGTCGCCGATGCCTTCATGGATGCGCCCGTTGCGGACTTCCGCGGCATCCAGATCGTCGATTACGGGACCTGGACGTGGTTCTGGCGTCCCGAAAGCCGGCCGGCCGGGATTCTGCGCGAGATCCGGCGGCGCTTCGGCCGCTATCCGGCTCCCGAACACAGCGACCAGGTGACCATCCCCGAGCAGATCCGCTTTCGCGACACCCTCGTGCGGGCCGCCACCGTCAAGGGCGAGATGCTCGCTTGGCTGCTCACTTCCCACCCCTGGGAGACGGCCTTCGTCATGTTCGCCGAACCGCACGGCGGGGGTCACTATCTCTGGCACGGCGAGGACCCGGACTATCCGCTGCGACCCCGCGAGCGGCTTCCCGCGGGTTTCCGGCCGCTTGCCGATGTCTACGCCGCCGTCGACCGGGCCATCGGCCGCATTCTCGAGGCGGTCGGCGAGGTCGATCTGATGGTCGTCTCCGGCGATGGCATGGGGCCCAACCATTCTGCCTCGCATCTCATGCCAGAGCTCCTCCACCGCCTCGGTCTGTCGGCTGCCACGAGCCGTGGCGAGCACCGCGAGGAACCCCCGCCACCTGGGCTTGCCGCCCGCCTGCGCCGGCTCTTGCCGCTGTCGGTGCGGCAGTCGCTCTCCCGCTGTCTGCCGCGCGAGACTCGCCGCCGGCTGGCGATGAAGTGGATGAACAGCGGCATCGACTGGAGCCGCACGCGGATGTTCTGCATCCCCAATTCCAACGAGGGCTACTTCCGGCTCAATCTGGCCGGCCGCGAGCCGGAGGGCAGGGTGGCGGTGGAGGAGGCGCCGGCGCTCCTCAGCGAGCTGGCGCAGGAGCTGGATCGGCTCGTCAATCCGGAGAACGCCCGCCGCATCGCCCATGCCGTGCACGCCATCGACCGACTGTTTCCGGGCAGCGAGCGGCCGCATCTCCCGGATCTGGTGGTGAGTTTTGACTTCGACGCGCGCACCACCACCCGCATCCGCGGGCCCCGCAGCGGCGAGATCGCCGGCCCGGCACCTTGGGAGGTGCCAGCCCACTATACCGGGAACCACCGACCCAACGCCTTCCTGCTCGCCGCCGGCCCCCATCTGCGTCGGGTGCCGCTGCCCGCCGATGCCCACATCCTCGACATCGCCCCGACCATCCTCGCCTATGCCGGCGTGCCGTCGCCTCTGCCTCTAGACGGCCGACCGCTGCCGATCGTCGCCGGGGTTCCTGCCGCCACGGGAGGTTGAGGACCATGTGCGGGATCGCCGGTATCCTCAACCTCGACGGCCGACCGGCGGGAGAGGAGGAAAGGCGAGCGGTGGCCGCCATGCTCGCAGCGATGGCTCACCGCGGTCCGGACGATCGCGGTGTCGCCACCCTGGGCCCCGCCTGTCTCGGTGCAGTGCGCCTGGCCATCCTTGATCTCTCGCCGCGCGGCCACATGCCGATGACGACGGCGGATGGACAGGCGGCCATCGTCTACAATGGCGAAGTGTACAACTTTCGCGAACTGCGCAAGGAGTTCGCCGATTCCGGCGTGGTCTTCCGTTCCGAGACCGACACCGAGGTGGTGCTGGAGGCTTTCCGGCGGCAAGGGACGACCGCCCTCGAGCGGATGCACGGCATGTTCGCTTTCGCGCTCTTCGATGCCGCCGAGGGTCGGCTCGAGCTCGTGCGCGATCGCTTCGGGGTCAAACCCCTCTACTTCGCCGAGGACCGCGGCCGGCTCCTGTTCGCCTCCGAGATCAAGGCGCTGCTGCCGCAGCTGGCGACCCGCGACGTCAATCGCGCGGCCCTCGGCGAATGGTGGCTCTATCGCAATCTCGACGCGCTCGCCCCGCGCACGCTGTTCGCCGGCATCCAGCAGGTGCCAGCTGGCCACCGCCTGCTCGTGGCCGACGGGAAAATCGCCTTGGCGGCTTGGTACGACCCGCTCGCCCATATCGATGCGGCGCGGCATGCGGCCTTCTGCCGGGCATCGGAAGACGAGGTGGTGGAGACCATCGGTCGGTTGCTCGACCAATCGATCCAGCTGCGGCTCGTTTCCGATGTGCCCGTCGGTGTGCTGCTCTCGGGCGGCCTCGATTCCAGTCTCGTCACCCTGCTCGCCGCCCGCCACCAGCGGTCGCTCACCGCCTTTCACGTCTCCATTGCCGGCTATCCTCGCTTCGACGAGCGGCCCTATGCGGCCCGCGTGGCGGCGGCGGCAGGTATTCCGCTCGTCGTCCTCGAACTCGAGCCGCAGGCCTTCCGGGCCGGTCTGCCGGAGGTGGCATGGCTCGAGGACTTGCCCATCACCCACGCCAATTCCGTCGCCTATTTCGAGATCGCACGGGTCGCTCGCCGCCACGGGGTGATCGTGCTGCAGTCGGGAGAGGGGGCAGACGAGCTCTTCGGCGGCTACGCCTGGAGCCATCGCCGCCGGCGGCGGCTGTTGCGGCTTCGACCCTGGCTCGACCGCCTGCCAGGTTGGCTCAGGGATGCCCTGACTCTCGTCACCTACGGCATGGAGGGATTGCCGGTCGTCGCCCATCGTTTCCGCGACGCCTTGCCGGCGGCGGTGGCGGCGGCCGACGGTGGCCTGCGCGAGCACGCCCGCCGGCGAGCGGAAGCCGCTTATGGCTTTCTCGCCGATCCCGGTGAACGGGCGGTGATGGCGGGAAGCGTGCTCGATCTCGGCGATTTCCTGGCCCCGCTCCTGCGCCGGCTCGACCGCACCACCATGGGGGCGTCGGTGGAGTGCCGCGAGCCCTTCCTGGATGCCCGGCTGGTGCATGCCGCTTTGGCCCTGCCTGCCACCTACAAGGTCGGGCAGCGGGCCGATAAGTGGCTGCTTAAACGGCTCTGTCTGCGGTATCTGCCGCGCGATCTCGTGTGGCGGAAAAAGATGGGCTTTCCCCTACCGCTCGCCGAGTGGTTGCACCCGCTCGCCCGCCCGGAGCGGTTCCGCGGCGGTTTCGTCGAGCAGGCCCTGGGGCTCTCGGCAGCAGCCGTCGAGCGCATCCTCGCGGAGTGCCCGTCGCGTCCCTATGGCACCTTCGGCCTTTTGACCCTCGAACTGTGGGGTCGGTTGCACATCTTGGGCGAGGAGACAGCGGCCGTGGCCAACGCCCTCGGGCTCGCCCCGCCGACTCCTGCCCGACCGGCCAACGCCGTCGCAATGGCTTGACGCCCTTGAGCGAGATCGCCGAACGGGCCGCCCGCGGCACCCTCTGGCATGCTCTCGCCCAGGGCACGGTGATGCTCTCGGCCTATGTCGTGGCCGTAGTGCTGGCGCGCAGCCTGGGACCTGCCGCCTATGGCGTCTACGGTCTCGTCTATTCCCTCCTGCTCACCGTCGAACTGGTGGGTCGCCTCGGCATCCCGCAGGCGACCAGCCGTCTTCTCGCCGAGACCCCGGGCGACACCTCCCGCCTCGAGGCCACCGGCTTCGGCCTCGCCCTCGGCGTCTATCTCGGCCTGTTCGTCGGCTTTTGGCTCCTCGCCCCGGAGCTCGCCCGCCTCTTCGGCCTCGATCCCGCCTCCGGTAGCCGGCTGCTGCGCCTCGCCGCTCTCGACATCCCCGTCTTCGGCCTGTTCTTCATGGCGGTGCACGTGCTCAACGGTCACCGCGCCTTCGCCCGCGAGGCCTGCGCCCAGATCGTCTACGCCCTCGCCAAGGCCTTCGGCATTCTCCTGCTCGCGCTTCTGGGTGCGAGCATCGAGGGAGCCCTGCTCGTCAATGTCGCGGGCTCGCTTCTCGGCCTGCTGCTGCTCTTCCGTCTGCTCGGCCGCGTGCGCCTGGCGCTCGATCCCGCCTGGCTCGGACGCATCCTCACCCTGGCCCTGCCGATCGGGCTCACCGGCCTTGGCACCCAAGTCACCACCGGAGTCGATCTGTGGTCCCTCGGTCTCTTCGGCACGGTGCCCGAGGAGGTGCGCGGTCACTACGTGGCGGCCCTGGGGATCGCCCGCATGCCGAATCTGCTCGCCTTCGTGCTGACCGCTGTGCTCATCCCGTCCCTCGCCCGGGCGCTTGCCGGGGGTGAAATCGCCACCGCCCGCCGCACCCTCGAGGCGAGCCTGCGCTTTCTCGCGCTCACCCTGCTGCCGGGCTGTGTGGTGGTGGCGATCGAGGCCGAGCCGCTCATCGTGTTGCTGTTCTCCGAGGCTTATCGGTCGGGTGGCCCCTTGCTCCGCCTTTTGATCCTCGGTCATGGCTTGGCCAACACCCTCTTCGTCGCCTCGACGGCGGTCTTGATCGCCATCGGTGCCCAGCATGCCGCCGCCCTCCTCGCCCTCCTCGCGGTTCCGACGGCCTTTCTCGCCAACGCCCTGCTGGTGCCCGTCCTCGGAGCGACGGGGGCTGCGACCGCGGCCATCCTCGTGCCAGCCATGATGACAACGGCAGCCGGCCTCCTCCTCCACCGCCGCCTGGGCCTCGACACCCTGCCAGGTCTGCTGCGGCGGGCCATGGTGCCGATCGGTGGACTCGCCCTCGTCGCTGCCGCGATCCCGACATCCGGCCTCTGGCTTCTCGGCGAACTCGCCCTGCTCGCCCTGCTGTGGCCGCCGCTCGCCTTGGCCGTGGGCCTCCTCGGGCAGGAGGATCTGGCTCTGTTGCGGCGACCGGTCCGGACCCGGGCCGTCCATTGAGGGCAGATCCCCGTCGCGACCTCTGGCACGATCCGAGCACTCGCCTATAGCATAGCCGTGGTCGGGCGGCCCTGGGGCGATGGGAGTCCCCTCGGTCGCTCGATGCCGCCCTGCCGGCGCGCAGGGAGACGGGGGATCGAGAAGGACGTCGAGACCTGCTCCCGGGAGGGGGCATGGCGGTGCCCTCCGACCCAGGCTCCCATCGTGCGAGCGGAGCGACCGGAAGGCGAGGCGGAGATGACCGAGCGGAGCGCGGGGAGGATCGAGGTGAGGGAGGAGACGACGGACGGATCGGCGGTGGCACGCTTCGCCGTAACGGGGATCGAGGGTCTGCCCGCGGATCTGCGCGACCGTCTGCTTGCGATCCGCGAGAAGGCGGGGTTCCTCCCCAATGTCTTCGCGCTGCTCGCGCGTCGACCGGAGGAACTGCGGGCGTTTCTCGCCTGGCACGATGCCCTCATGGAGAAGGAGACCGGGCTCAGCCGCGCCGAACGCGAGATGATCGTCGTCGTGACCTCGGCGGCCAACCGTTGTCTCTATTGCGTGGTGGCGCATGGCGCGATCTTGCGGATTCGGGCGAAGGATCCCGTGCTCGCCGACATCCTCGCCATCGACTGGCGCAAGGCGCCTCTCACCTCCCGCCAACGGGCGATGCTGGCCTTTGCCGAGAAGCTCGCACGCGAGCCATGGGCGGTGGAGGAGCGGGACATTGCCGCCCTGCGCGAAGCCGGCTTTGACGATGAGGCGATCTGGGACATCGGGGCGATCACCGCATTTTTCGCGGCGAGCAACCGCCTCGCCCATTTCGCCGATCTGAGACCGAATCCGGAGTTCTTCACTCTCGGGCGACTGCCCTGCCCCCGGCCCTGAAGGCCCGTCCTCCGGCCGCCCGCGGCCCGGCGGGATCGAGCCGCAAGGAGGAGATCGCCGTCGGCCACCGGTTGATGGTCGTGTACCGCGAGGTCCGCCGCTCGGCCGGCGGCGATCGGCGCGATCCCCCCGCGGTCCGGGCATTGTCGCGGGATTGCAGGAAGCGCCAGCGGGTGAGCCAGCGCTCGCACCCGAACCCGCCGCCCGCGAGCGGGGGCAGGAAAGAAGAAGGGCGAGGAGGAGGCGGAGCCGGCGACCCACGCCCATCCGATCCTTGAACGGAGCCGTTCGGTTCGCACAGGGCGGAGAGGGGAGCCGGGAGAGGGGCGACAGGCGGAGGCGGCGATGCCGGGCGAGCCGAGGACCGCGGGGACGCCTCGAGGACGCGAGGATGGAAACGGGACGTGACCGACGGCAGGCGAGCCTCGCCGTCACCCGACAACCGTTCCCCGAGCGCGGCTTTGGGGACGCTGCGATGGAGGCGATGGCTGCCGCCGCGGGTGTGTCCAAGGCCACTGCCGACAGCCGTTCGGTCGGCGAGGAAGCGCTTTTGGGGCGATCGTTGGCGAGGGTTGCCGCAGTCTCCTCGAGCCGCTCGAGGGGCACCGGGGTCGGGGGGGTGGAGGGACAGCGGGGCGCCTCGCCGTGCGTTTTGTCGAACTCGGGGGTGAGCCGGAGGCGGCGGCCCGGCATCGTCGGGTTCCGGCGGAGGCGGTGCGGTTTCCCGAGCTTGCCCGCACCTTCCGGGCTCGCGGACCGGAGAGGGCGACGAGGCGAGCGGCGGGAGTGCCGGCGCGGGCGGAGCGGGAGGGAGCGTCTCGGGTGGAGGACGGGTGGGCGGCAGCCGAGCCGTCCTCTCCCCTGCTCATGGTGTAATGGTATACGCGTACAACCTTTTCGGACTCGAGCGACCCGAGGCGGCCGACCCTGGCCCGCCGCGCCGAGATGGCGGTCGATCGGCTCCCGTGCCCGGACCAGGAGGAACGAAACCTCCCCACTGGTCCCAGCCGATCCCGCCATCCCCTGTCGAAGCGCTCCGGGCGGCCGCAGGTCGACCATCTCCTCGGTCGTGCCGGTCCGAGGGGGCGGACGACCGGCATCTCCTCGCAGCTCGCCCGCCCGTGGATGGCCCGATCTGGCCGGAGGCCGGGATTTCCTCCTGTATCCTCGGCCGATGCGCGCCGTCGCCTCGGCGATGGCCGCCGCTGGACGGCTCGCCGAAACGCGCTAGGCTCGTCCAGCCGCAGACATCGGAGCCGGCGGACGGGGGAGGAACGATGTCCGATTGCGACCGCGACGCGTGCACGGTGGACACCCGCACCACCATCTACGACCAGCGCTTCACCGTCACCTTCCACTATCCCGTGGTTTTCACCCGGGCCCTGTTCCGGCCCGACAATCCGGCCCTTCTCGAGGCGGTGCGTCGCCTCGAGCCGGACCGCCGGCACCGGCTCATCGTCTTCCTCGACGACGGGGTGCTCGCCGCTCGACCGCGGCTAGCGGAGGAAATTGCCGATTACGCACGGGCCCATGCCCGCCACCTCGAGCTCGTCGCCCCGCCACTGCCCGTACCCGGCGGTGAGCGCATCAAGAACGAGCTGTTCTTCGTCGAGCACATCATGGCCAAGCTCCACGAGTATCACCTCGATCGTCAATCCTTCGTGATGGCCGTGGGTGGCGGGGCGGTGCTCGACGCGGTGGGCCTCGTCGCCGCCACCACCCATCGGGGCATCCGACTGCTGCGGGTACCGACCACGGTCCTCGCTCAGAACGATTCCGGCGTGGGCGTCAAGAACGGGGTCAATCTCTTCGGCTGCAAGAATTTCGTCGGCACCTTCGCGCCCCCCTTCGCGGTCCTCAACGACCTCGACTTCATCGAGCTGCTGCCGCCGCGCGAGAAGATCGCCGGCATGGCGGAGGCGGTGAAAGTGGCGCTCATCCGTGACGCCGCCTTTTTTACCTGGCTCGAGCGCCATGCCGACGCCCTCGCCCTGTTCGAGCGGCCGGCGATGGCGACCATGATCCGCCGTTGCGCCGAACTGCACATGCGCCAGATCGCCCAGGGTGGCGATCCCTTCGAGACCGGCAGTGCACGGCCACTCGACTTCGGCCACTGGGCAGCGCATCGTCTCGAGACCATGACCCGCCACCATCTCCGCCATGGCGAAGCGGTAGCGATCGGCATCGCCCTCGATTCCCGCTATTCCGTCACGGCCGGTCTGCTCGAGGCGGGAGCCGAGGAGCGCATCTGTGCCTTGCTCGAACATTTGGGCTTTCGCCTCTGGCATCCCGCCCTTCTGGCGCGCGACGGCCAAGGCCGTCTCCAGCTCCTCGCCGGGCTCGCCGAATTCCGCGAACATCTCGGCGGTGAGCTCACCATCACCCTGCTCGAGGCGATCGGCCGCGGCATCGAAGTGCATGCGATGGACGAGGACGGGATCGCTCGGGCCATCGCCTGGCTCGAGGCGCGGCAGAAGGGCTGATCCTCGACCCCGTGCCGTTGGCAGGTCGCAGCCGCCCCGCTAGTCTGCCGCGGCGATCGCGGGAGGCGGACCGTGCGGCTCGACGACGGCAGCGAGCTCACCTACTGCACCAACATCCACCGTGGCGAGACACTCCCCGAGGTGCGGGCGATGCTCGCCCACTCTTTGCCGGCGATCCGCCAGCGGGTCGCTCCCGGCCAACCCTTCGGCCTCGGTCTCTGGCTTCCCGCCGCGGTCGCGGAAGAGCTCGCTGCGCCCGCCACGTTCGAAGCCTTTGCCGATCTGCTTGCCGAGCTCCATGCCTATGTCTTCACCCTCAACGGCTTTCCCTATGGCCGCTTCCATGGCACGCGGGTCAAAGAGCAGGTCTACGAGCCCGACTGGAGCCGGCCGGAACGGCTTTGCTATACCCAGCGACTCGCCGAGCTGCTCGTCCGCTTCCTGCCGGAAGAGGGCTACGGCAGCATCAGTACCGTTCCCGGCACCTTCCGACCCCTCGCCAACGAGCCCTCGCGGGTCGAGGCGATCGTCTTCCATCTCCGGCAAGCGGCGGCCCATCTCGTCGATCTCGAGCGCCGCACCGGCCGGGTTCTGGCGCTGGCGGTGGAACCCGAGCCGGCGTGCATGTTCGAGACCACCCGAGAATTCGTGCGCTTCGTCGAGGATCGACTGCTCGTGCGCGAGGGGTTGTCGGCCTTCGCCCAGCTCGCCGATCTGTCGCGGGCGCAGGCCGAAGAGGCGCTCAGGCGCCATCTCGGGATCTGCTTCGACGTCTGCCATGCCGCGGTCGCCTTCGAGGATGTCGAGGAGAGCCTCGCGCTTCTGGCGGAGCGGGCGATCGCGGTGGCCAAACTGCAGCTCTCGGCGGCCCTGGTGTTGCGCCCGGTTGGCCGCGACGCCGACGAGCTGCTGCGCCCCTTTGCCGACCCGGTCTATCTGCACCAGGTGGTGGCGCGTCGGCCGGGGGGTGAGTTCGCCCACTACCACGACCTGCCCGAGGCCCTAGCTGCCCTCGCCGCCGGCGAGCCTGCCGAGGAATGGCGCATCCACTGCCACGTGCCCATCTTTCTCGAGGAGCTCGAAGGCCCGCTCGCCACCACCCGCGAGGTGCTCGCTCGCCTCCTCGCCCGTCACCGCCGCAGCCCGGTGAGCCGTCACCTCGAGGTCGAGACCTACACCTTCGCGGTGCTGCCGCGATCCCTGCAGCGGATGGCGGTCGAAGAGGCGATCGCGCGCGAACTTTTGTGGGTGCGCGAGCAGCTCGGAGGTAGCGCGTGAGGAGGTTGGGAGCGGCGCTCGAGACCGCCCTCGTCCTCGGACGGGTCTCCAACCTGCCCAC
The DNA here is from genome assembly GCA_002898275.1 of bacterium HR40. GTDB lineage: Bacteria > Pseudomonadota > Alphaproteobacteria > Geminicoccales > Geminicoccaceae > HRBIN40. The sequence goes on along the minus strand of BEIQ01000005.1, from coordinate 23,653 downwards.
CGTATGGACCAACGGCCTGGCTGGTTGGGTGGTCGCCGGCGGGAGCCCGCTCGATCCAGCTCTCCTGCCGCTCCTTGCCGCCCTCTCGGCCTTCTATGTGGGAGGAATGTACCTCAACGACGCCTTCGATGCCGCCATCGACGCGCGCCACCGGCCGGAGCGGCCCATCCCGTCGGGTCGGGTGGCGGCCGGCACCGTGTTCTTCCTCGGGATGCTGCTGCTGCTCGCCGGCCTCGGCCTGCTGCTGGCGACCACCGCGACCAGCGGGCGCGATCCCACCGCCGCCCAGTTGCATGGCCTGCTCCTCGCCCTCTGCATCCTCGTCTACGACTTCCGCCACAAGGAACTGGCGGCAAGCCCTCTGCTCATGGGCGCCTGCCGCGGGCTGGTCTATCTCCTCGCCGGAGCCTGTGTCGTGCCGCTGCCGTCAACGGCGCTCGGGCTCGCCGCGCTCGCGGGCTTCGCCCACGTGGTCGGCCTGAGCTGGGTCGCTCGGCAGGAGCATCCGCTGCGCCGCGAGGCCGCATGGCCGCTCGCCCTCTTCGCCCTCTCCCCGATCGTCGGTCTCGGCTTCGCCCTCGCCCATCCGCTCGGGCTCGTCTCCTGGCTCGCGCTCGTCGCGGCGAGCGGCATGGCGCTCGCCCTCTTCGCCCGCCGCCGACCGGGCGATGTCGGTCGCGCCGTGGCGCTGCTGATCGCCGCCATCTGCTTGCTCGACGGTTGCCTTCTGGCGACGGCCGGTTGGCCGGCCCTCCTCGGCCCCTCGGGCTTCGCCCTGACCCTCCTCCTCCAACCGCTGGTGCGCGGCACCTGAGGTCGGAGGCTCGCGGGCGGCAAGCCGCCCAGCCAGCAGGAACCAAAGCCCACCCGGGAGGAGGGAGAGGATCAGCGCGACCAACGGTCGATCGGCAAAGGCAGCGCCGAAGGCGGCAAAGGCGAAGGCCACGGGCAGGGCGCCGCAGAGAAGGGCGGCGAGGAAGGTCCAAAAGGGCATGCCGAACATGCCCGCCGCCACACTCGCCACTTCCGGGAGGAGCGGCACGGCCCGCGAGCCGGCGACCAAAAGCCCGCCCCAGCGGGCGAAGAGATCGGCTCCCCGTTCCCATTCCGCGGGGGCGAAAAGGCGGGTGGCGAGGGATGGGCCGAGCAACCGGCCGACCATCCATCCCGCAAGCCCGGCGAGCAGCAGGCCGAGGGTGCCGAGGGCGCCGCCGGCCAAGGGGCCATAGAACAGCCCGAGAGCGGCCAGCACCCCGCTGGCCGGAACCGGCAGCAGCAGGTCGCTGGCGAGGAGCAAGGGACCCACGAGCCAGGCCGCTGTCCGCAGCTGGGCGAGCCAGGCCGCCGCCTCCTCGCCCGAGCCGAAAAGGGCGAAGGGCAGGGCGAAAAGCAGGGCGAGGAGGAAGAAGAGAGCCAACAAGCGCAACGGCGGGCTCCGGAGGCTGCAGAGGCGTGCGCCATCGCCTTCGGGATGGGCGCGAACCGGGGGCGATGCAAGTCTATGGCAAGGGAGAAGGGACTGTTGTTTCCGACCCTCCATTCTCCCTCCGGCTCAGCAGGAGAGAAAGGGCGATGCGCCTGCTGTTCGTCGAGGACGATGCCGACATCGCCGATGCGGTGCGCGGCAATCTCGAGCGTTCGGGCTTTGCCGTCGATCTCGCCTATGATCTGGCCGAGGCGATCGCCGCGACGGAAAGCCAGAAATACGATCTCGTCCTCCTCGACCTCGGCCTTCCCGACGGGGACGGGCTCGCATTGGTGCATCGGCTGCGGCGCCGCCGCGATCCGGTACCGATCCTCGTTTTGACCGCCCGCGATGCGGTGAGCGACCGAGTGAGCGGGCTCGAGAGCGGGGCCGACGACTATCTCGTCAAACCCTTCGCCCATGCCGAATTGGTGGCGCGCATTCGCGCCTTGTTGCGACGGCCGGCGCAGCACTTGGGCGATCGCATCACCGTCGGGCGGCTCGCCTACGATCCCGGCACGGGGACGTTTGCCGTCGACGGCCAGCCGTTCGAGCTGCCGCGGCGGGAACGAGCGCTGCTCGAGGCGTTGGTGCGGCGGGCCGGCTGGGTGGTGCAGCGGGGTACCCTCGAGGATGCGCTTTGGGGGTTCGCCGAGGAAATCGAGTCGAACACTCTCGAATCCCATGTCTCGCGACTGCGCCGTCGCCTCGCTCAGGCCGATGCGGGGGTGGAGATCCGCACCTTTCGCGGCCTCGGCTACATGCTGCGGGCGATCGGCGGATGAGGAGGTCTCGGTTCTCGCTCATCCGCCGCCTGATCTGGCAGTTCTCCGCAGTGACCCTGCTGGCGGCTGCCCTCACCACGCTCGCCTATGCCCTGCTCAAAGAGATCGAACTCGAATACGAGCTCGAGGATCTCGCCCAGCAGATGGCCAACCGGGTGCGGCGCGGGGACAGCCGGGGACCGACGGCCCCCGACCTCGAGCTGCAGCTGGACGAGGAGCTGCAGGGAAGGATCGCGGCGATGAACGCCCTCCACCTGCGGGTCTACGAGGCCGCCACGCGCCGCCTGCTGTTGTCCTACGATCACGAGGCCGGTCTGCCGGACGGGGTCGAGGCGATCCGCGATTGGCCGCCGGGCATCTTCACCTTCACCCTGGGGCCATCGGCTTCGCCCATCCACGAGTTCGGCTTCATCGAGGAGCTGCCGACCCCGACCGGGGCCTGGGTGCGCATCGTCGCCCGGCGCGGTCCGCCAGAACTGCGCGACTATATCTACTGGTTGAGCACCGAATTCGCCCTCGAGCTGGGGCCCGTGCTGGCGGTGGTGGGGGTCGCCAGCACGATTCTCGCCATTCTCACGGTAAAGCGGGGGTTCGCGCCCCTCGCCCGCATCTCGGCCCAGGCTGCGACCATCGCCCCCGGCCAGGCGGCGTGCCTCGATCCGGCTGGCATGCCGGAGGAGATCCTGCCGCTCGTGGAGGCGATCAATCACCTCCTGAACCGGCTGCAGGACGCCCTCGCCCAGCAGCGCCGCTTCACTGCCGTAGCGGCCCATGAACTCCGCACTCCCCTCGCCGCCCTGCGCGCCCGCATCGATGCGCTCCCTCCCACCCTGCCGCAACGGCAGGGGCTCGAGGCGGCGATCGAACGGATGGCCCGGCTCGTCGACCAGCTGCTCGCCGTCTCGCGCCTCGAGGGCGGGCTGGTGTTGCTGGACGAGGACCTCGACCTGTGCGAACTCGTCCAGGTGGTGGCGGCGGAACTGGCCCCGCTGGCGGCGCGCGAGGATCGCGAACTGACCCTCGACCTGCCTCCCCACCCGGTGGTGGTGCACGGCAATCGCGACGCCCTCGCGCGGGCGATCGCCAATCTCCTCGACAACGCCTTCCGTCACACGCCCCGAGGCACCCCGGTCGAGGTGCAGGTGAGCGAGGCCGGAGCGGTCAGGGTCTTGGACCGTGGACCGGGTCTATCCGGCCACGCCCCGGATCAGCTCTTCCAGCCGTTCGCGCGCTACGGCCGCCAGCATAGCCATGGAGCCGGTCTGGGGCTTGCCATCGTCCGCGATGTCGCCCGTCTGCACGGCGGGCGGGTAGAGGCGCAGGATCGTCCCGGCGGTGGCGCGATCTTCACTATGGAGTTGCCGCTCGCCCACCGTTGAACACTTGCAAGTTCCGCGCAAGCATCCTGCATGGCTGCCGCAAGCTAGCACTTCCAAGATAGCGCCGTTACAGCCACAAACCATGGAGGATCTTCCATGAATACACGAATGACTTCTGTCGTCGTCCTCGCGTTTTCGGTGATGGTCGTTGCTCCAGCCGTAGCAGGACCGACGTGCACCGGAAAAGGCGATAGGCTTCCTGAGCAGGAAGTACAAAAAATGTACCAGGAGAAGGGATACCAGATCAAACAATGGAAGGTATCGCGGGGTGGATGCTATGAGATCTATGGATATCTCGATGGGAAGCGCGTCGAGGTATATATCGATCCTTGGACCGGGGAAGAACTGGAAAAGCACGTCGACAGCTGAATGGACGGACGGACACGGCGGATGATCGCCGCCGTGTCCCCTTTCCGCCCCCATCTTCCCGGAGGTCGGTCCGATGTCCCCATTCTCCGCCGTCGCTCGGATTCGGGTGCGCGTTTGGGATCCCCTCGTCCGCCTGTTCCACTGGACGCTCGTCGCCGGCGTGGGCACGGCCTTTCTCACCGAGGACTGGCGCAGCCTCCACCGGCTCGTCGGGTACGGGGTGTTGGCGGCGGTCGGGGTGCGCGTGTTGTGGGGGGTCATCGGCTCTCCCCACGCCCGCTTCACCGACTTCGTACGCGGGCCGCGCGAGGTCCTGGCCTATGTCCTGGCGCTGCGCGAGGGGCGCGAACCGCGCTATCTTGGACACAATCCCTTGGGGGGAGCGATGGTGATCGCCTTGCTCGTCACGCTCGCGACGATCGGCGTCTCGGGTTGGCTTTTGGGTCTCGATGTCTTTTGGGGCGACGAGCGGATCGAGACCCTGCATGCCACCGCCGCCCATTTCCTCCTGTTCGTCCTGGTCCCGCTGCATCTTGCTGGGGTGGTGTGGACGAGCTGGCGCGAGCGGGTCAATCTCGTCCAGGCGATGATCACCGGGATCAAGGAGATCCCGGCCGAGGAGAAGGAGGCGAGGGGGATCGTCGGCGAGCCGATGGGGCGGCCATCCGAGCGGAAGGCGAAAGGAGCCGTCCTGCCGCGAGGTCGGAGGCGATCCGGCAACGACGGGATGGCCGCGTCCGCTCTGGCACCGAGGACAGAAAGCGGGACTCCGGCTAGAGAGGGGCGGCATCCATCGCAAAGAGGGCTTGGATGACGACATCCGAGCGGTTGCGGCGTCCCAATGTGCCGCTCGCGCTGCGCGCCTTCAACATCCGCCGCCATGCGCTGCGCATGGCCCGCGTCCAGGGTCAGGGCTACATCGGCCAGGCGCTGGGAGTGGCCGATGTGCTCGCCGCCTGCTTCTTCCACGCCTTGAACTACCGCCCCGAGGATCCGCAATGGGAGGGGCGCGATCGTTTCCTGCTGTCGGTTGGCCACTATGCCATCGCCCTCTATGCCGCCTTGATCGAGGCGGGGGTGATCCCGGAAGAGGAGATCCCGACCTACGGTGCCGATGACAGCCGACTGCCGATGTCCGGCATGTGCACCTATACCCCGGGCATGGAGATCACCGGCGGCTCCCTCGGTCAGGGGTTGACGGTGGCGGTGGGCATGGCTCTCGGCCTGCGGCGCAAGAACAACCCGGCCTTCGTCTACAACCTCATGTCGGACGGCGAGCTCGAGGAGGGAGCCAGCTGGGAGGCGGCGATGGCCGCCGTTCGCTATCGCCTCGCCAATCTCGTCTGTCTCGTCGATTTCAACGGCCAGCAGGCCGATGGCCCCAGCCGCGAGATCCTGCTCACCGTGCCCGAGGAGGAGAAATGGCGGGCCTTTGGCTGGCAGGTGCAACGGGTGGACGGCCACGATCTCGAGGCGGTGGTGGCGGCGCTCGAGCAGGCGCGTGGCAGCGAGTTCGCGGGGCCGAGGATGGTGATCTTTGACACCCGCATGTGCCGCGGTGTCGATTTCCTCGAACGGCGCGCGAGCGCCCATTTCGTGCGGGTCGAACCCGAGGAGTGGGACCTGGCGCTGGCAGCTCTCGAACGGAGCCGTCCGCAATGAGTCCCGAATCCGCCCGCCGCGACTGCGAACCGCGCCGGCCGCAGCCGAACGCTCCGGTGCTGCGCACGGCGGCGATGATCGCTTCGCTTGACGCCGAGGGCTACGAGCTCGTCGAGGCGCCCTTCGGCCACGCGTTGGTGGACCTGGCCGGCAAGGATCCGCGCGTGCTGGGATTGACGGCCGATCTCGCCAAGTACACGGATCTCCACATCTTCGCCGCCGCCTTCCCCGACCGCTTCTACCAGATGGGGATGGCCGAACAGCTGTTGTTCGGAGCGGCCGCCGGGCTCGCCCGCGAGGGGTTCTTGCCCTTTGCCACCACCTACGCCGTCTTTGCCGCGCGCCGCGCCTACGACTTCATCGCCATGCAGATCGCCGAGCCCGGGCTGGCGGTGAAGATGGTCTGCGCCCTGCCCGGGCTCACGACCGGCTATGGCCCCAGTCACCAAGCGACCGAGGACCTCGCCATCTTTCGCGGCCTGCCGGATCTCGTCGTCGTCGATCCCTGCGATGCCGACGACATCCTCGGCATGGTGCCCGAGATCGCGGCCCATCCCGGGCCGGTCTATGCCCGTCTGCTGCGCGGCCGGGTGCCGCGGGTGCTCACCCGTCACTGTCCGGACTACCGCTTCGTGCTGGGCAAGGGACGGCTGTTGCGCGAGGGTGCCGATGTTCTCGCGGTGAGCACCGGTCTCATGACCATGCGCGCCCTCGACGCCGCGAGTCTCCTCGCGGAAGAGGGCATCGGCATGGCGGTACTGCACCTCCCGACGGTCAAGCCGCTCGACCGCGAGCTCTTGCTCGCCGAGGCCGGCCGCCGCCGACCCTTGCTGGTGGTGATGGAGAACCATTCGGTGGTGGGTGGCCTCGGTGAGGCGGTGGCGCGACTCTTGCTCGAGGCCGGAGCGGTGCCCGAGCGCTTTCGCCACATCGGGCTCCCCGATGCCTTCCTCGAGGCTGGGGCGTTGCCGACCCTGCACGATCGTTACGGCCTGTCGGTGAAGCGGGTGGCCGAGCGGATCCGGCAATGGCTCGTCGGAGGAGGACGGACATCCCCATGACCCAGCCCCTTCTCGCCGGCCGGACCGCCATCGTCACCGGCGCCGCCAGCCCGCGCGGCATCGGCCTGGCCATCGCCCGGCTGTTCGCCGAACAGGGAGCGCGAGTGGCGATCCTCGATCTCGATCCGGCTGCGGTCGAACTGGCCGCTGGCGGATTGGCGGGCGAGGGACATCTCGGACGCGTCTGCGATGTCACCGATCGGCAGCGTTGCCGCGAGGTGGTGGACGAGCTCGCCGCGCGTTGGGGGCGGATCGACGTGCTCGTCAACAATGCCGGCATCAGCCAGCCGCTGCGGCTGCTCGAGATCGAGCCCGGGGACTATGACGCGGTGCTGGATGTCAGCCTACGCGGCACCCTGTTCATGAGCCAGGCGGTGGTGCCTCACATGCGGAGCCGGGGGTGCGGTAGCATCGTCAACATCTCCTCGGTGTCGGCGCAGCGCGGCGGCGGCATCTTCGGCGGGCCGCACTATGCGGCGGCCAAGGCCGGAGTGCTCGGGCTCACCAAGGCGATGGCGCGCGAACTGGCGCCCGAAGGTATCCGGGTGAACGCCATTTGTCCCGGCTTCATCGCCACCGACATCACCCGTGGGCGGCTACCGCCCGAACGGCTCGCCACCATCCTCGCTACCATTCCCCTCGGCCGGGTGGGCGAGCCGCGGGAGGTGGCGGGCTGTGCCCTTTTCCTCGCCTCCGATCTCTCCGCCTACTGCACGGGCATAGAGCTCGACGTCAACGGCGGTCTGCACATCCACTGACCGCTCCGGGACCCCCCTCGCCTCGCCGATAGAGGAAAGGCAAAGGCTGGCCGGAGGCGGCGACGGGCGACCGGGGGCGTGGCTCGGCGAGCCCGGTGCGGGCGGCCTCTGGCGGCTGCCGCGTTTCCTCGACAGGCCGGCCTCGCCATAGCCCTCCCCGCGCCCCTCTCCCGCGAGGCCGATCCGACGGCGCATCGGCAAGGGCGAGTTCCCCAAGCGGCCCCGGCCCCGCCGAGCCGCGGCACCGTGACCGGCGAGGGGCTGGCGAGAAGGGTGGCGAAGGGGATTGCCGGGAGGACATTTTCGTGTTGTCTTATATGCAGAACTGCTGTGAACAACCGAGGGCGGCAGGCCGGGAGGTGAAGATGGCAGGATCTCCGCTTCCACGCGAACGTGGACTGATGGAACTCTACGCCGAAGACCCGATTCGGGCCGATGCGCTGGTCTTCGGTCGGCGTACGGGGCCGTCGCGACGCGGCTTTCTCGCTGGCAGCGGTCTCGCGGCCATGACGGCCGCCCTCGGCCTGCCGATTCCCTTCGCCCGCCACATGTCGGCCGGGCTCGTCCCGGTGGCGCTCGCCGCTGCCCCGAGTGGCACGGTGATCGCCCGCAAGGAAGGGCTGGTGGTGCTCGGCGATCGTCCGCTCAATGCCGAGACGCCGCCGCATCTCCTCGACGATCCCGTCACGCCGACGGAACGGCATTTCATCCGCAACCATGGGATCACTCCGGAGAAGACGGATCCCGAGGGCTGGACGCTCGTCATCGACGGCGAGGTGGAACGGCCGCTCACCCTGAGCATCGCCGAATTGCGGCGCCAGTTCGAGGTGGTGAGCTACGCCCTACAGCTCGAGTGTGCCGGCAATGGCCGCGCCTTCTTCGATCCTCCGGCCGAGGGCAACCAATGGACCTTCGGTGCGGTGGGCTGCGCCCGTTGGACGGGAGTGCGGCTGGCCGACGTGCTCAAGGCGGCGGGCCTCAAGCCGTCGGCGGTCTATACCGCCCACTACGGGGCCGATCTGCATCTCTCGGGCGATCCCAAGAAGGTCACTCTCTCGCGCGGAGTGCCGATCGCCAAGGCCCTCAACCCCTACACCCTGATCGCCTTCGAGATGAACGGCGCGCCCATTCATCCCGAGAACGGGGCGCCGCTCCGGCTCGTGGTGCCGGGCTGGGCGGGTTCCTGCTCCCAGAAATGGCTGACCCGCATTTGGGTGCGCGACCGGGAGCACGATGGACCGGGCATGACCGGCACCTCCTACCGGGTGCCGCGCTATCCGGTGGCGCCAGGCGAACAGGTTCCGCCAGAGGACTTCGTCGTCGTCGAGGCCATGCCGGTCAAATCCCTCGTCACCCATCCGGCGCACGACAGCCAAGTGCCGGTCGGTCGGCCGTTCGAGGTGCGCGGCCATGCTTGGGCGGGAGACCTCGAGGTGACCCGCGTCGACGTCTCTTTCGATTTCGGGGCGAGCTGGCAGCAGGCGCAGCTCGATCCTCCCGTCAATCCCTACGCCTGGCAGAACTGGCGCATCCATCTCCAGCTCCCGCAGAAGGGCTATTACGAGATCTGGGCGCGGGCGACCGATAGCCGCGGCCGCAGTCAACCGTTTCGCGTGCCGCTGTGGAACCCCAAGGGTTATCTCAACAACGCCATGCATCGGATCGCCGTGCGCGCCACGGCCTGAGCCATGGGAGGTGCGGGGATCGCCGTCCTGCTCGCCGTCCTGTTGGCGGTGGACGGGGCGCGGGCTCTCGAGCTCGAGGAGCTGCCGGAGGGTCCGGGGCGCGAGGAGGCCTTCTATACCTGTTCGGCCTGTCATGCCTTCGCCCTCGTCGCCCAACAGGGTCTCAGCCGCGACCGCTGGGAGGGGATCATCGTCCGGATGATCGAGGAGCAAGGGATGGAACCGCCATCCGAGGAAGAGCGCCAGCTCATCCTCGACTATCTCGCCACCTGGTTCGGCCCCGAGCGCGCCTTCCGGAAGCGCGGCGGCTGATCAGGAGGGAGGGCGGAAGCGGGCGCGTTCCGCCTCCACCTCCGGCCGCACCCAACAGTCGGCGAGATGGTCGTCGACGAAACCCATCGCCTGCATGAAGGCATAGAGGCTCTTCGGGCCGAGGAAACGGAAGCCGCGCGCGCGCAGCGCCCGGGACAGGGCGACCGCCTCGGGGGAAGAGATGCGGGCAGCAAGCTCGGCGGCATGGCGAGGCGGCGGCAGCGGACGAGAGGGGGCGAAACGCCACAGGAAACGGGCGAGCGAGCCCTCCTGTTCGACCGTTGCCAGGGCGGCACGGGCATTGGCGATGGTGGCCTCGATCTTGCCGCGATGGCGGATGAGGGTGGGATCGGCGAGCAGGCGGGCGACGTCGGCTGCGGTGAAGCGGGCGAGGACCGTCATATCGAAGCCGGCGAAGGCGCGTCGCAGGGCCTCGCGGCGATGGAGGACGAGGGCCCAGGAGAGGCCGGCCTGGAAGGTCTCGAGACAGAGCTTCTCGAAGAGTCGCTGGTCATCGGCGGTGGGTCGGCCCCATTCGACATCGTGATAATGCTGGTAGAGGGGATCGCCCGCACACCAGAAGCAGCGCACCCGGCCATCGGCACCGGCAACCAGCCCGCGTTCGTCCATCTCCCCGCTCTCCCGTCTGCCGCTCGTCCGGTACCCGAGCGGTGGCAGCCGAGCTAGAAGGGTTGCCGCAAGCGCGGGATGGGCGACCGCCGGTCGGCGGCGAAAGGGGAGACGGGCGATGGGCGATCCGACGGGGCTCGCACTGTGGGCGCGGCTCGTAGCCAAGGGGCGGACGCTGCGCGGACGGCATCTGCGTCAGCTCTTCGCCGAAGACCCGGCGCGGGTAGAGGATTTCACCTTCGAGGCCTGCGGCCTGTGGGCCGATCTCTCGCGCCATCTCGTCGACCGCGAAACCCTCTCCCTGCTGCTCGCCCTCGCCCGTCTCCAGGAGGTCGAGGTCTGGCGAGAGCGCATGTTCGCGGGCGAGCGCATCAACACCACCGAGGAGCGAGCGGTGCTGCATGTGGCACTGCGCGATCCCGAAGGGCCGCCCCTGTGGCTCGACGGCGTCGAGGTGCGCGCCGCTATCCGCCGCGAGCTCGAGCGGATGGAGAGGTTTTGCGAGGGGGTGCGGAGCGGGAGGATCCGTGGCGCCACCGGCGAGGGGTTCACGCATCTGTTGCACATCGGCATCGGCGGCTCGGAGCTCGGACCGCGGGCAGTGTGCGAGGCGCTGCGTCCCGAGGTCCGAGAGGGGATCGAGGTGCGCTTCGTGGCCAATGTCGACCCTCAGGACCTCGCCCTCGCCCTGCGCGGGCTCGATCCCGCCCGGACCCTGCTGCTCGTCGTTTCCAAGACCTTTACCACCCGCGAAACCCTGCTCAACGCCCAGGCGGCCCGCGCTTGGCTGGTCGCCGGCCTCGGCGAAGAGGCAGTGGGGGGCCATCTGCTGGCCGTCTCGAGCCGCCCCGATCGGGCCGCCGCCTTCGGTGTGCCGGACGAGCGGATCTTCGGCTTCGGCGAAGGGGTCGGTGGACGCTTCAGCCTGTGGTCACCGGTGGGCCTGCCCATCGCCCTCTTTGCCGGCTTCGACCGCTTCCGCGCCCTGCTCGAGGGGGCACGGGCGATGGACCGGCACTTCCGCGAGGCGCCCCTCGAGCGCAACCTCCCGGTCGTGCTCGCCTTGCTCGACGTCTGGTACGCCGACATTCTCGGTGCCGAGAGCCGGGCCGTGGTGGCCTATGACGAGAGCCTGCGGCTGTTGCCGTTGCACCTGCAGCAGCTCGAGATGGAGAGCAACGGCAAGTCCGTTCGCCGCGACGGCGGCGAGGTCCATTGTCCGACCGGACCCGTGCTGTGGGGTTCCACCGGCACCAACGGCCAGCACGCCTATTTCCAACTCCTCCACCAAGGCACCCGGCTCGTGCCGGTGGACATTCTGGTGGCAGCGGAGAGTCGGATCGCGGAGACCGACGGGCGCCATCTCGAACTGGTGGCGAACGCCCTCGCCCAGAGCCGGGCGCTCGCCTTTGGCCGCAGCGACGCCGAGACCCGCCGCGAACTCATGGCCGAGGGACTGACGGGCGAGGCCCTCGACCGGCTGCTGCCGCACCGGCGCTTTCCCGGCAACCGTCCCTCGGGGGTGATCCTCGCCCGCCGCTTCGATGCCGCGACCCTCGGAGCTCTGCTCGCTCTTTGGGAACACCGGGTGTTCGTCCAGGGCGTGGTGTGGGACATCGACAGCTTCGACCAATGGGGGGTGGAGCTCGGCAAGCGCATGGCCGCGGAACTCTTGCCGGTGTTGAGCGGCGAAATGGACGGGGAGGGGCTCGATCCGGCGACGCGAGCGCTGGTGGCGCGGATTCGCGCCTGGCGGGAGTCATAGGTTTACTTTCCTATAACCATGGCGTAAGATCCTCGGCGGTCTGCAACGCCGCGAGGTCGCGATGCGCGTTCTGCCTTCCTTGGTCCTCTGTCTCGGGCTTGCCGCCTGTGCCGAAGTGCAGCAGGTCGGCATGCTGGCGATCGAAAAGCGCCGGGTCATGAATGACATGCAGGCGCGGGCCACCATGGCTGCCACCTGCGATATCGCTCTCGGTGCCTATTTCCGCGAACTCTCCGAACTCGAGCGTCAATATGCGGCGCTCGTCTGCGGTGGGCAGTTCCCGGATGGCGCGCGCCGCCAGCCGGCAACCTTCCGGGACGAGGCCGCGACCGGACCGGGGGCGAGACTGCCTGCGGTGCCGTGAGTGGCGGGCGGCGGGTCCGGCTCGCGGAGGGGAGGACGGGAGGAGGAGCGATGGGCAGGAGCCTGTGGGCGAGGCCCGCATCACGCAGGTCCGAAGGGTCCGGACCCGCCGCGCCATCGCCATGTGTACCCCATGAGATAGAACGACACAATGGATTTTTAACGCACAAGTTGTATTCCGTCCCTGCGGGCGGGTCACCACCCCCTTGTCGCCATCTCCGGCTCGCCTAGTGTGCCGGCGGCCATCGGCTGGAAGCTCGTGCCGTGTACGATCCCGAGACTTTGGCGCCTCCGCCGCGGCGGCTCGATGCCGCTGCCATTCGCGACAAGCTGGTCTATGCCGTCGGCAAGGATCCGGAACACGCCACCCTGCACGACTGGTATCTCGCCACTGCCCTGGCGGTGCGCGATCCGCTGATCCACGCTTGGATGGCCAGCACCCGGCGCGTCTACCGCGAGCGTCGCCGGCGGGTCTATTATCTCTCCATCGAGTTCTTGCTCGGTCGGATGTTGCCCGAGACGGTGCACAATCTCGGGCTCGTCGCGGATCTCGAGGCGGCGCTTGCCGAACTCGGGCTCGAGCCGCAGGTGCTCTTCGCCCTCGAGCCGGATGCGGCCCTCGGCAATGGCGGCCTCGGCCGGCTCGCCGCCTGTTTCCTCGAGAGCATGGCCAGCCAGGACATGGCCGGCTTTGGCTACGGTCTGCTCTATCGGCATGGGTTGTTCGAGCAACGGCTCGTCGACGGCCATCAGGTCGAGGAGCCCGAGGAGTGGCTGACCTTTCCCCATCCGCTGCTCTTCGCCCGTCCCGAGGTGAGTTATCCGGTGGCCTTTGGCGGGACCGTCGAGCCGGGGCAGGATGCTCGGGGTCGGCCGGTGCGACGCTGGCGGCCACAGCGTCGGGTGTTCGCGGTCGCCCACGACCTGCCGATCGTCGGCATGCACGGTCGTGGGGTGGTCACCCTGCGCCTGTGGCAGGCGCGCAGCGGCGAGCGGCTCGATCTGCAGGCCTTCAACCGCGGCGATTATCTGCAGGCGGTCCAAGACCAGGTGATCGCCGAGAGCCTGACCCGCATCCTCTATCCCGACGACGGTACCGAGGCGGGAAGGCGGCTGCGCCTGCAGCAGGAATATTTTTTCGTCTCGGCATCGATGCAGGACTTGCTGCGCCGCCATCTCGCTTTCTACGACGATCCGCGCAGCCTTCCGGAGGCGGTCATCGTTCAGCTCAACGACACCCATCCGGCGCTCGCCATACCGGAACTGCTGCGATTGCTTGTCGATGAACATGGGCTCGAGTGGGACGAAGCCTTCGCCATCGTCCGCCGCTGCTTTGCCTATACCAATCACACCTTGATGCCGGAGGCGCTCGAGCGCTGGCCGCTGCGACTGATGGCGGAGCTATTGCCGCGGCATCTCGAGCTGGTTTTCGAGATGAACGCTCGGATTTTGGGAGAGCTGCGGGCGCGGCCCGACAATCCCGACCCTTTCCTGACCGATGTGTCGATGATCGACGAGACCGGCGAACGCTATCTGCGCATGGGCCATCTCGCCTTTCTCGTCAGTCGGCGCACCAACGGCGTCTCGCGGGTGCATGGGGAACTCCTCGCCCGCACGGTCTTCGCTCCCCTCCACCGGCATTTCCCCGACCGGCTGCTGGCGATCACGAACGGCATCGCGCCGCGCCGCTGGCTCGCCGTCGCCCATCCCCACCTCGCTCGGCTCATCGATGAGGCGATCGGTCCCGACTGGCGCGACGACCTCGAGCGGCTCGCCGCGCTCGAGCCGCTCGCCGGGGATGCCGCCTTCCGCGAGCGCTTTGCCGCCGCCCGCCGGCTGGCCAAGGAACGGCTGGCCGATCGCATTGCCGCCGACACGGGTCTCGAGGTCGATCCGGCGGCTCTCTTCGACGTGCAGGTCAAGCGCATCCACGAGTATAAGCGGCAGCTCCTGAACCTGCTCGAGTTGGTGGCGCTCTATCTCGAGCTGCGGGAGGATCCGAGCCGGCTACCGGTGCCACAGGTGCGCATCCTTGCCGGCAAGGCGGCTTCCGCCTATCGCCGGGCGAAGCTCGTCATCAAGCTCGCCCACGACATCGCCACGGTGGTCAACGAGGATCCAGTCCTCGATGGCCGCCTCCGGCTCGTCTTCTTGCCCAACTACAATGTCTCGCTCGCCGAGCGCATCATGCCGGCCGCCGACCTCTCCCAACAGATCAGCACCGCCGGCACGGAGGCCTCGGGTACCGGCAACATGAAGATGGCGCTCATGGGTGCGCTCACCCTCTGCACCCTCGATGGGGCCAATCTCGAGCTGGCGGCTCACATCGGCCGCGACAATCTCTTTCCCTTCGGCCTCGATATTGCCGGCGTCGAGCGGTTGTGGCGGGAGGGTTATCATCCCGAGGCGGCGATCGCCGCCCAACCGGCCCTCGGGGCGGCGCTCGCGGCCATCGCCGGCGGCCTGTTCTCGCCGGACGAGCCCGACCGCTTCCGACCGCTGGTGGACGAGCTCCGCACTACCGATCGCTGGCTGCTTACAGCCGATTTCGCCGACTATCGCCGGGCCCGGCAGGAGGTCGAGGCGCTGTGGTGCCGGCCCGAGGAATGGTGGCGGCGGGCCGTGCTGTCGACCGCCCGCTCGGGCTGGTTCTCAGCCGATCGGGCGATCCGCGAGTATGCCTCCCATATCTGGGAGGTTCCGGTGGTGGCCCCCGGCAGCCGCATCCCGCCGGTCCCGGCGGCCATGGCCGGCTGAGGCGGGCTGCCCAGCCGATCGGCGAGGGACGGCCGGGCCGAGGCTTGCCGGGCTCGCGTCTTCCGCCTAGATAGCCCGGCGCCGGGCGCATAGCTCAGTTGGTAGAGCAGCTGACTCTTAATCAGCGGGTCCCAGGTTCGAGTCCTGGTGCGCCCACCATATCCTCCAGGCCCGATGCGCGGCACCCGAGCCGGTTCGAGTCCTCCGCTCGCCCGTCACGGCGACGTAGCCGCTTTGAACGCTGTCCAGGCAGCCGGATCCTTCGCCCGATGAAGCCTGCGCACGGGGCTTCCCCCAGCTTTAGGGGATCGTCTCGCGAGCCGCGGTCCGAGGGTGCGAGATCGTGGCGGTTGGCTTCTTGGCGTGGCGGTCCGACCCGGCGAGGGCCGCACGCACGCCCCTTATCCCATGCGGATCTCGGCCGCTTCGCCGAGGCGAACCGCGATGGCCGCGTGCGAACTGCCGTCGGCGCGGGCTCCCGCTTTGGCGATGGGGCGGCACTCTCACCGACGGCTCGGCGAGCGACCCCCCCCTCCTCGTCGCGCTGGACCTTACGAGCGGGTGTCAAGACGCGCTTGCGCAGCGACGGAGCTCGGTGTTAAGGGAAATCGGGACTTACCTTCCATCGTCACTCGACGACGATTCTTTTCCAGATGCAACCTCCGGCTGTTAATCCAGAGCTCCATCTTGCGCGAAAAGATCTCGATGCGACCAACGATAGAGGTTGGACGCGTTATGGTTTAGAAGGACGGATCCAATACAGTTGGCTGCAAGAGCGTCTGTCGCGGGCGATGGCGCTGCACCTGCTGGTCGCCTTCGGCGCGCTTGGGGTCGGGCTTGCGGGTCTTTTCGCCGGCTGGATCAATCTGCGTCTCCGGCTCGGCATCGAGGAACAGGACCGTTTCGTCACCTTCGTCTCGCTCGCCGGGGCGGTGCTGTTCTTCGCCTTGCGAGTCGCCACTTTCGCTGCCGATGAACCGTTGCGGCCATGTCGTCGCGCCTTCCTGCGGGATCTCGGGGCTCTCGGACTGGCGCTCGCGGTTTTCCTCGCCGTCGCCTATATCGGCCGGATCGGCGCTCTCTTTTCCCGCGGCTGGATGTTGAGCTGGTTCCTGCTCGCGATCCTCGCCCTCGCCCTCGTCCGCTTCCTCCTCGTTAAACTGTTCGCGCCCTTGGCCCGCCGGCGGCTCGCGCTTTTGGGATCGCCCGAGCTGGTGGCTGCCGCGCAGCGGTTGCTGGAAGAGGGAAGGGAGGAAGCGGAATTGGTGGCCGCGGTCGCGGCCGATGGAGGCGAGCTCGAGAAGGCGACGGCACGGCTTGCCACCTCCGCTTCCGAGTCCGAGATCGACGAGATCGTTCTCTGCCTGGCGCTTGCCGATGCTGGAGCGGTGCGGCGAACGGTCGATAGCTTGCTCGCGGTGCCTGCCGAGGTCAGTCTGTTCGCCGACCGCAGCGCGCTCGTCCTTGTCGAATCGGGAGTGGTGACGACCGGCCTGCCGCGGCTCCGATTGCTCGAGCGGCCGCTGCGCGACTGGGGGAGGCTCGCCAAGGGTCTGTTCGATCGGCTCGCAGCCGCCCTCTTGCTCGTCCTTCTCGCACCCCTCTTCGGTGCGATCGCGCTTGCCATCCGGCTCGATTCTCCGGGCCCCGTGTTCTACCGCCAGCTTCGCTACGGGCGTGGACGCCGGCCTTTCATGCTCCTCAAGTTCCGCAGCATGTACGTGCAGGCATGCGACGCCCCCGATGCGCCGATCCGTCAGGCGCAGCGCGACGATCCGCGGGTCACTCGGATCGGGCGTTGGTTGCGCCGCCTGAGCCTCGACGAGTTGCCACAGCTCCTGAACGTGTTGCGGGGCGAGATGAGCCTGGTCGGCCCGCGGCCACATCCGGTGCGCATGGACGATCACTTCGCCGAGTGTCTCTCCCTCTATCTGGCACGCCATCGGCTCAAGCCGGGGATCACCGGCTGGGCGCAGATCCACGGGCTGCGGGGCGAGACCGCCACGGCGGAGGCGATGGCGGCGCGGCTCGCCTATGATCTCTACTATCTGCGCAACTGGTCGTTCGCGCTCGATCTCTGGATCCTGTTCCGCACCCCGTGGGAGCTGCTGCGGTGCCGGAATGCATACTGAACGTACGGATCGGCGGATCGTCACGTCATGAAGGGAAGCTCTCTGCGCGTTCTCGTAACCGGGGGTGCAGGGTTCATCGGATCTCACCTCTGCGAGCGTCTTCTTGCTGACGGGCACGAGGTATTGTGCGTCGACAATTTCTATACTGGAAGGCGCTCGAACATTGCACATTTGCTATCGCACCCGCGATTCGAGATAATGCGGCACGATATCACCTTTCCGCTCTATGTCGAAGTGGATAGAATATACAATCTTGCTTGCCCAGCGAGTCCCGTGCACTATCAATTCGACCCGGTGCAGACCACCAAGGTGTCGGTGCACGGAGCGATCAATATGCTGGGACTGGCCAAGCGAACGCGTGCGCGCATCTTGCAGGCCAGCACGAGTGAGGTCTATGGGGATCCGACGGTGCATCCGCAGAGCGAGGACTATTGGGGGCACGTCAATCCCATCGGACCACGGGCCTGCTACGACGAAGGTAAGCGTTGCGCTGAGACCCTGTTCTTCGACTATTGGCGCCAGCACCGACTCGAGATCAAGGTCGCGCGCATCTTCAACACCTACGGGCCGAGGATGCATCCGAACGATGGCCGGGTGGTGTCGAACTTCGTCGTCCAGGCCCTCAAGGGAGAGCCCATCACGATCTATGGCGATGGTAGCCAGACCCGCAGTTTCTGCTATATCGACGATATGATCGAGGGGCTCGTCCGGCTGATGGACACACCGCCGTCGATCACCGGTCCGATCAACCTCGGCAATCCTGAGGAATGCACCATCCGCGAGCTCGCCGAACTGGTGCGCGAGCTCACCGGGTCGCGCTCCCCCATCGTCTTCCGGCCGCAGCCGGCGGACGATCCGTGCCGGCGCCGGCCCGACATCGGCCGCGCTCGCCGGGAGCTGGGATGGGAGCCGAGGGTGCCGCTGCGCGAGGGGCTCCTCAAGACCATCGCATGGTTCGAACGGGTTCTGCAGGAGCAGCCCTTGTGAGAAAGCGCGTCATGATCTCGGATCGGGCGCCACAAGCTCCGACCTCGTCCGTGCGCATGGCCAGAGGCACAGGGAGATCGATGTCGTGACGATCGGAGGATATCAGGTGATTTCGCCATCGGATCTCGTTGTCGTCACGGGGGCTGGAGGGTTTATCGGTGGGCACCTTGTACGTTATTTACGGGAGCGAGGATGTCACCGGATTCGGGCCGTCGATATCAAGCCGCTCGCCCTCTGGTATCAGCGTTTCGAGGATGTCGAGAATCGGGTCGCCGATCTGCGATTGCGCGAGGCGTGCTATGCGGTGACCGAAGGAGCCCGCTATGTGTTCAATCTTGCCGCCGACATGGGAGGCATGGGGTTCATTGCCACCCATAAGGCCGACTGCATGCTGTCGGTGTTGATCAACACCCATATGTTGCTTGCCGCCAGCGAGCTTGGTGTCGAGCGCTTCTTTTTCAGCTCCTCGGCCTGTGTCTATCCGGGCTATCGCCAGCGGGAGGCAGAGGTGCGGCCGTTGCGCGAGGAGGACGCCTATCCGGCGGACGCCGAGGATGGCTATGGCTGGGAGAAATTGTTCTCCGAGCGGATGTGCCGGCATTTCGCCGAGGAACGAGGGCTGGTGACACGGGTGGCGCGCTACCACAATGTCTATGGTCCCTACGGCACTTTCGACGGCGGTCGCGAGAAGGCACCGGCGGCCATCTGCCGCAAGGTGGCCCAGGCGGTGCTGTCGGGCCGGCGCGAGATCGAGATTTGGGGCGACGGCGAACAGACCCGCAGTTTCATGTACATCGACGACTGTCTCTTTGGCACGCTGCGCATCATGGAATCCTCTATCGACTACCCCATCAATCTTGGCAGCAGCGAACTCGTGACCATCAACCGTCTCGTCGATCTGGTCGAGGAGATCGCCGGCGTGAGACTGCATCGCCGCTACGATCTCTCGAAACCCCAGGGGGTGCGCGGGCGCAATTCCGATAACAGCCGCATCCGCGCCGAACTCGGCTGGGAACCCTCGACCCCGCTGCGCGTCGGGCTCGAAGTGACCTATCGCTGGATCTACGACGAATTGGCCGCCGGGCGCTGCCAGAGCATCTACACGGCCGCTTAGGATCCGGAAAGGGGGAGGCGCGTGTCTGTCACCTGGGACCGATGCACCAAGACGGCTTCGGTGATTTGGCCGGAAGACCGGGATCGATCGTACACGGCGAATATCCTCGAGGAGGTGATCTCGTATCTGGATAGAACACTGCGGGTAAAAGAAGGGTCCATTCTTCTCGACTGCGGATGCGGATTCGGCGGTATCGCCCTTTACCTGAAGAACCTTGGCGGCTCGCAGAGGTATACGGGCTCGAGATTGATCCGCATGCGGCAGAAGCGGCGCGCAATCGGGGCGTGCTCGTCACGAATATGGACATGTCGCGTGCTCAGTGGCCATTTCCAGACCAGTTTTTTGATGTTGTCACGAGTTTCGGGGTGCTAGATTACATGCCGACATTTGACCACGTTCTTGTAGAGATGAGGCGTGTGCTGAAGAGCCAGGGGATCATGGTCGTGTCGCTGCCGAATCTCGCAAGCTGGCACAATAGGATTGCTCTGTTGCTCGGATACCAACCCCGTGACGTCGAGATATCGGACAAATATCTTTGCGGAGTCCATCCATATTATCATCGGCGAGGTGACGCCCCATCCGGACATATCCATACATGCACCGCACACGCATTCAAAGATCTTGCCGAGCATCACGGGTTCCAAACCCTCGGGATATATGGAATAGAGAATGCTGGGTGGGCAAGAAACCGAATGGCGAGGACGGGTTTGAAGGCATTGATGTGCTGCTTGCCACATTCCCTGCGAAAGAGGTTTTTGTACATCGGAGAGAAGACGGATCGGAAACCAGCAGAGCCCAGGATCGGTTTTTGGCATCGAGTCCGACAGAGGGTGGAGCAGCATGGATCCGAGCCATCCAAAAGAACCGGGGCGGGCGAACGCGATCGCGAGGGAAGCGGATTTGCCGCGCTATGACCTCCTCGGGGTGCCGGTGAGTGCCGTATCGCTCGAGCAGGCCCTCGCCTGGGTCGGGCAGCGGATCTCGACCCACCGTGGCGGACCGGCGGACTATGTCTGCATCACCGGGATGCACGGCATCGTCGAGTGCCAGCGGGATCCGGAGCTGCGGCGCATCCATCGCGAGGCGGCGATGGTGACCCCGGACGGCATGCCGCTCGTCTGGCTCGGTCGCCGCGCCGGCTTCCGCCACATGACCCGCGTCTACGGGCCCGATCTCATGGAGGAGGTTTGTCGCCTGTCGCCCGCCCGCGGCTGGCGTCATTTCTTCTATGGCGGCGAGCCAGGGGTGGCGGACCAGCTCGCCGAGCGGCTGTGCCAACGCCATCCCGGTCTCGTCGTCGCCGGCACCTTCTGCCCGCCGTTCCGGCCGCTCGCGCCCGAGGAGGAGGAAGAAGTCCTAGCCCGCATCCATGCCGCGGCTCCCCACATCGTCTGGGTCGGCCTCAGCACGCCCAAGCAGGAGCGATGGATGGCGGCCATGGCGCCACGGCTGCGGGTGCCGCTGCTGATCGGAGTGGGGGCCGCCTTCGACTTCCTTTCCGGCCGCAAGCCCCAAGCGCCCCGCTGGATGCAGGAGAGCGGACTGGAATGGGCGTTCCGCCTCGCCTGCGAGCCTCGCCGCCTGTGGCGACGCTATCTCGTCGGCATCCCGATCTTCTTATGGGCGCTCGCTCGGGCTCGCCTTGCGGGGCGTCCGGTGCATGGGTGCTCCTAGGACGGCAGCGATGGCGGCGACCGACGCCGCTCGGCGGGCGGCGACGTGGTCGCTGCGCGCCTTTCTCGTGGTCGTCGAGCAGGCGACCTATTCGGGGACGCACTTCCTCGTCGGCATCCTCCTCGTCCGGCTGCTGCCGCCTGCCACCTACGGGGCCTTTGGCATGGCCTTCGCCCTCTTCCTGCTCGTGGCCATGGCCTATAACTGTCTTTTGCCGGAGGCGGCCGTGGTCTTCGGCAGCGGCCGCTACCGCGAGACCTTCGCCGACTATCTCGGTCTGCTGCTGCGCCTGCACCTCGTGCTGGTGCCGGCGATCGTCCTGCTCCTCGCCGGCATGGCGGCCATCGCCGCGGCCACCGGAGAGGAGGAGCTGGCTACCTCCCTTCTCGCCTTTGCCGCTGCCTCACCCCTCGTTCTCCTCTACTGGCTGGTGCGACGGCTGTGCTATATCCCTTTGCGCCTCGGGCTCGGACTCGTGGCAAGTACGTTCTATGCCGTGCTGCTGCTCGGCGGTCTTTTCCTCGCGGGTCGCGTGGTCGAGCTCGCGGTGCCAGGCGTGCTCGCCCTCATGGCGGCGGCAGCCGGAGGAGCCTCGGCGTTGGTGCTCGTCGGACTGCGGCCGCGGCTCTCGCCGTCGGAGCTGGCACCGAGCTGGCGGGCTGTGGCGTCGGAGCACGTCCGCTACGGCAGCTGGCTCCTCCTCGCTTCCGCGCCGCAGGGCGTGCAAAATCAAGCGCCCCTCTTGCTCGCGGGCTGGCTGCTCGGTCTCGACGCCGCTGGCGTGCTGCGCGCCTATCTCAACTTCATCCTGCCGGTGCCGCTCCTTGCCAGTGCCTTCGTCGGGCTGATGCTGACCGTGGCGGCCCGTCGGCGGCACACACGAGGAGTGGCCGGGGTGCGGCAGGTCGCGCGCTTCTCGACGTGGATCGCGGTGGGGGCGAGCGGGGCCTATGCGCTTGCCGTCGTCGCCGCGCGCGACCCGCTCGCTTCTCTGGTGCTCGGTCCCGTCTATGCGCCGCATGCCGATTTGCTCCTGATCTTGATGCTGTGGCCAGTCCTTTTCGCTCTCGCGAC
The DNA here is from genome assembly GCA_002898275.1 of bacterium HR40. Taxonomy (GTDB): domain Bacteria; phylum Pseudomonadota; class Alphaproteobacteria; order Geminicoccales; family Geminicoccaceae; genus HRBIN40. Next base: position 1,681 of record BEIQ01000005.1, on the reverse strand, counting down.
GGGAGCATCGGTAGCGATCCGCGCCTTCGAGCAGCCCCAGGTCCTCCTCCTGCCCTCGCTCGCTGGGGCCGTGACGACGGTCGGGCTTGGCGTTTCCTTGATCCCGTCTTTGGGGGTCGTAGGGGCAGCGGTCGCCCACGTGGCCGGTCAGGGGGTCACGAGCCTCGGCCTGTTGCGCGCGGCACGCGACGTGCAGGCAGATGCTGCTCGTGCCGGAACGGTAAGAGGACCTGTCGCGAGCAGGTCGCTCACCTCGAACGGTGGAACAGATCGAGCGAGTCCTGACCCTATCGCGGGGACACATACAGGATATCCCTGACGGAGAGGTGGCCTTGGAGGTTGTCGTAGCGAGCGATGCCTACGCTTCACCTGTCTTCATTTCGGCGTGCGCAAGGTTGGCCGGTGTGAGATCCCGCGGGCGGGTTGGATCCGTCTCGAGAGGTCGCCCTGGGAGGCAGTGGGTCGGATGACATGAACGAGGGTTTGTCTCTCCCTGTCGATCAACGCGGCTTGCGCGCATCTCGGATGCCCTCCTCTCATGGCCTCCTTCGGCAACCATCGCCATCTCCATCGCCTGCCAGACTTTCGTCCAACCCGGCGACGACCGCTGGGGTTCGCAGCCTGCCTGCGGACCTCCGCGTCTATCTGGCTCTCTTGGCTGCGATCTTGACGGGCTATGCATACTTCGGGCGTGGTTTCGCCTATCTCGGCTATCCCCCGATCTTCATCGATATCCCCGTGACATTGCTTGCCATCGTTCTCATCGTGCGGAGGCCGTTCGGTTTGTTGCGACTGGGAAATCTACCGTACGCATTGTTGATAATTTTTATATCATGGTCGTTCCTGTTCTGTACTCTGCCGTACATCAACGAATATGGCTATTTCTCCATACGCGATTCGTCCATATATGGTTGGGCGATTATTGCATTTCCCATTGCCTGGGCGGCAATTCGCTACCCCATCGCATCCCATGGTCTGCACTGGTATCGATGGAGTTTCATGCTGTTTCCCGTCGGCTCTCTGCTCCTGTACGCCTTAGTCCATTTCGCCTCGGATCGGATCCCACATTGGCCTTGGGGACCGGATCCCGCGGGGATCCCGATCGTTCTTCCCAAGGGAGGCGACATCGGTGTGCATTTGGCGGGATATGTCGCCTTCGCCGCGCTTGTGGGTCACGTTGCCGGCCGTTCGGCCGGCTGGAACCTCGGACTGCTCGCGGTACCCGTGCTCGCCGGTGTCCTCCTCGTGGCGAATCGAGGGGGATTTTTGGCCTTTGCCGCCGGGGCGGCGATCGCGTTCGTTTGGATGCGGAAATGGAACGTGGTCCCGTACGTCTTGGCAACGGGGATCGTTGCTGTTCTCGGTATCGCCATTTTGGCGTTCGCAGATGTCGAATTCGTGCTGGCATCGGGAAGGAAGATCAGTCTGGAAGGTATGGTGACGAGCCTCGCGAGCATCGCGACGGCTGGCGGAGAGCATGAATTATACGCCGGAACAGCCAACTGGCGTTTACAGTGGTGGAGAAAAATTATCGACTACACGATATTCGGCGATTATTTTCTTTTTGGCAAGGGTTACGGTATCAATCTGGCATCGGTCGATGGCTTCCAAACCGATCCGGTCGGGGAAAGCCTGCGCAGCCCCCACAACAGCCATCTGACGATCCTCGCCCGATCGGGTG
>BEIQ01000004.1 GCA_002898275.1 bacterium HR40 | reverse complement strand
TAATCGCCGCCGTCAACGTCGTCTTGCCATGATCCACATGGCCGATCGTCCCAATGTTCACATGCGGCTTCGTCCGCTCAAACTTCGCCTTGGCCATCGGTCGTTCTCCGTTTCTCGTCCCGTCGCCGGCTCACGCGTACTTGGCGCGGATCTCCTCCGCCACGCCTTGCGGCACCGGCTCGTAGTGATCGAACAGCATGGTGTACTGGGCCCGGCCCTGCGACAGCGACCGCAGCGTACTGACGTAGCCGAACATCGTCGCCAGCGGGACGAGCGCCCGGATCACCTGGGCGTTGCCGCGCGGCTCCATGCCGGTGATCTGCCCGCGGCGGCTGTTCAGATCGCCGATGATATCGCCCATGTATTCTTCCGGGGTCACCACTTCCACCCGCATCACCGGCTCGAGCAGTATCGGCCCCGCCTTTTGCGCTGCTTCGCGGAAGGCCGCCCGCGCGGCGATCTCGAAGGCCATGACCGAGCTATCGACCTCGTGATAGGCACCGTCCACGAGCTCCACCCGCACGTCCACCATCGGGAAGCCGGCCAGCACCCCCGACTGCATCGCCGCCTCGATGCCCTTCTGCACGCCAGGGATGTATTCCTTGGGGATGGCGCCGCCGACGATCTTGTTCTCGAAGATCAGGCCCGCTCCCCGCTCCGCGGGATGCAGGATCATCTTGACACGAGCGAACTGTCCGGCACCGCCCGTCTGCTTCTTGTGGGTGTAGTCCACCTCGGCATCGCGGGTGATGGTCTCGCGATAGGCGACCTGCGGCTGGCCGACGTTGCAATCGACCTTGAACTCGCGCCGCAGCCGGTCGACGATGATCTCCAGATGCAGCTCGCCCATGCCCTTGATGATGGTCTGCCCCGTCTCCGGATCGGTGCCGACCCGGAACGAAGGGTCCTCCTGGGCGAGCTTCGCCAACGCCGCCGACAATTTGTCCTGGTCGGCTTTCGTCTTCGGCTCTACCGCCACCTCGATCACCGGCTCCGGGAACTCGATCCGCTCGAGGACGATCGGATCGTCGGGATCGCACAGTGTGTCGCCGGTCGTGGTGTGTTTGAGACCGACGAGCGCGACGATGTCGCCAGCGTTGGCGTCTTTGATCTCCTCCCGCTGATTGGCGTGCATCAGCAGGATGCGACCGATCCTCTCGCGCTTGTCCTTGACACTGTTGTACAGGTACGAGCTTCCCTGGATCGTGCCCGAATAGACCCGCACGAACGTCAACGTCCCGACGAAGGGGTCGGTCATGATCTTGAAGGCCAGCGCCGCCACCGGCTCGTCGTCGCGCGGGTGCCGCTCCACCTTCTCCTCGCCGCGCGGCCGGGTTCCCACCACCGGCGGCAGATCGGCGGGCGACGGCAGATAGTCGACCACCGCGTCGAGCAACGGCTGCACGCCCTTGTTCTTGAACGCGGCCCCGCACAGCACCGGTACCAACTTCCCGGCAATCGTACCCTTGCGAATGCAGCGGATGAGGGTGGCGGCGTCGGGCTCCTCGCCTTCGAGATACGCCATCATCGCCTCGTCGTCGAACTCGAGCGCCGCCTCGACGAGATGCTGCCGGGCCGCAGCCGCGGCCTCAGCGAGCTCGGCCGGAATCTCGAGATAGGAGAACTTCGCTCCCAGGGTTTCCTCGTGCCAGATGATCGCGCGGTTGTAGACGAGGTCGACGACCCCGCGGAAATCCGCTTCCACCCCGACCGGCAGGGTGACCGGCACGGCATTGGCCCCGAGGCGGTCGCGCATCATCTCCACACAGCGCTCGAAGTTCGCCCCGATGCGGTCCATTTTGTTGACGAAGCCGATGCGCGGCACGCGATACTTGTCGGCCTGGCGCCATACCGTCTCCGATTGCGGCTCGACGCCCGCCACCGCGTCGAACACCGCGATCGCCCCATCGAGCACCCGCAACGAGCGCTCCACCTCGATCGTGAAGTCGACGTGACCCGGCGTGTCGATGATGTTGATGCGATGGTCACGCCAGAAGGTCGTCGTCGCCGCCGACGTGATGGTGATCCCGCGCTCCTGCTCCTGCTCCATCCAGTCCATCGTCGCGGTGCCTTCGTGCACCTCGCCGATCTTGTAGGTGCGGCCCGTGTAGTAGAGGATGCGCTCGGTCGTCGTCGTCTTGCCGGCATCGATGTGGGCCATGATGCCGATGTTGCGATAGCGCTCGATGGGGACCTGGCGGGGCATGGTCGTCGTCTCGTTCTCTCGCGGCTCACCAGCGATAGTGCGCGAAGGCGCGGTTGGCTTCCGCCATGCGCAGCGTGTCCTCGCGCTTCTTGACAGCGGCGCCGCGATTGTTGGCGGCATCCATGAGCTCGTGGGCGAGTCGCTCCTCCATGGTGCGCTCGGACCGTCCGCGGGCGGCGTGGATCAGCCAGCGGATGGCGAGGGTCTGGCGACGCTCCGGTCGCACCTCGACCGGCACCTGGTAGGTGGCACCCCCGACGCGCCGCGACCGCACCTCGAGCGTCGGCTTGACATTCTCCACCGCCTCCAGGAACAGCGGCAACGGGTCGCGCCCGGTCCGCTTCTGGATGCGCTCGAGCGCGCCATAGACGATCTTCTCGGCCACCGACTTCTTGCCGTCGCGCATGACGCAGTTGATGAACTTCGCGACCACCGGATCCCCGTACTTCGGATCCGGCAGGACCTCGCGCCTCTCGGCCGCACGCCGCCGCATCGCTCTCGCCCTCCGCTCACTTCGGCCGCTTGACGCCGTACTTCGACCGGCCCTGACGACGGCCCGACACGCCCTGGGTATCGAGGGTGCCGCGGATGATGTGGTAGCGCACGCCCGGCAGGTCCTTGACGCGTCCGCCGCGGATCAGCACGACCGAGTGTTCCTGCAGATTGTGACCCTCGCCCGGAATGTAGCTCGTCACCTCATAGCCATTGGTGAGCCGCACCCGCGCCACCTTGCGCAGGGCGGAATTCGGCTTCTTGGGCGTCGTCGTGTAGACGCGCGTGCACACCCCGCGCTTTTGCGGGCAGCCCTGCAACGCCGGTACCTTGCTGCGGCTCTCCGGCTTCTCGCGTCCACGACGGACGAGCTGGTTGATCGTCGGCATCTCCAACCTTTCCCGAAACGCTGGGCGCGGTGTCGCCATGCGCAGAACACGTACGGCCCGGCCCACCGCTCCTCCGCGGCTCCGGCCCGGTCTCCGCGTCCCGCAAGTCGCTGACCCGGCGCTGCGTCTGATCCGCGAGGGTCACCGCCAGCGCCCATGACGAGCAAGCGGCGTTGTAGGGCTGGCGACGGCCGCGGTCAAGGCCCGCCCCTCGTCCGCGCTGTCCGATCCTCGGCCCGGCAGCGCCGCCTCCCGCGCGGGGCCGTGGCGGGGTGCGCGGAATATTCGCCGACGAGCGACGTCCGAAGCCGGAAACGGGCCTGCCCGCAGCATGGCGCGCAGGACCTCTCGCGATCCGTGTGCCCGGGGGAGCGAACGCCGGATGCGACAGCGCACGACGCATGCCTCTTTCCCGGCCCTCCCGGGTAAGAGGCGGCTATGCACGGGCCTTGCGATTTTGCTGCTGGCGGCGACATCCGCGCTCTGCAGCCTCGCCTGGCTGGCCGAATGGCGGGCCCGCCAGGAACTGGAAAGGGACGTCCTGGCCCTGAGGGCGCAGGTCGACGATCGGCGTGCGCGCGAAGACGAGCTCCTCGCCCGGATCGGCCAGCTCGAGCGCAGCCTCGTCGGGCGCACCCAGGAACTCGCGGGCGAACGGCAGCGTCGTCTCGAGGTGGAGCAGGTGGCGGCCCGCCACCGCGAGGCTCTGGCCGCCCTCGAGCGCCGATACCGTGCCACCCTTCTCGAGCTCGAGGCCAAGGCAGCGGAGGCCGCCAGCTCGCAGCTGCAGCGCGCCCAGCTCGGTGCCGAACGGGACCGGCTCGCGGCCCGAGTCCGAGCGCTCGAAGAGCGACTCGCGCGCGCCGTGGCGGAACGCGACCTCGCCCGCCGCAACGAAAAGGGTTTGCGCTGGCGCATCGACTTCCTCGAACAGCGGCTCGCCACCGCGGAGAGCGCCCAAGGACGCGCGAACGGCTGGCTGCGCGAGTGGGTCGGCCGACAGGTCACCGCCATCGAGGCGATGCTCGCTGCCGCCGGCGTCGATGCCAAAAGGCTCCTCGAGCGTGCGGGCGACGAAGCGGAAGCTGGACAGGGCGGCCCCTTCGAGCCGGCGGAAGGGGAGATCGCGGCTGTGCTCGCGAGAAAATCCTCGGCGCCTGTCGACGAGCCGCTCCTGCGCCTGCGCGCCGCCCAACAACTGGTCGCCCGGCTGCCCCTGAGCCCGCCGCTCGACGAGTTCCGACTGATGAGCGGCTATGGGATACGGCGGGACCCCGTCACCGGGGCGCGCGCCATCCACCGCGGCCTCGACTTCTCCGCACCGAAGGACGCGAGGGTGCTGGCGCCGGCCCCAGGACGGGTGATCCGCGCCGGGCGCGAGGGCGAATACGGTCTGCTCGTGGCGATCGACCACGGGATGGGCATCGTCACGGTATATGGACATCTGCAGCAGCTGCTGGTGCGAGTCGGGGAACGGGTGGACTTTCGCCAGCCGATCGGTATCGTCGGCAATACCGGGAGGAGCACGGGCCGGCATTTGCACTACGAGATAAGGGTCGACGGCGAGCCGATCGATCCCGCCGGTCTGCTCGAGGCGGGAAGGAAGTTCGTCGATGTTCTCAAGGGTCAGGAAACACGCCCAAGGTCGTGAGCTCGTAGTCGCGAGCGGAGGCGAGCGGCCTCGCCGCCAACCCCTTCCGCCCTCCATCGTCTCGTCCGACCTCTATGTGCGGGGCGATGTGCTGAGCGAAGGGGTCGTCCACGTGGACGGCCGTGTGGACGGCGAGATCCGCGCGCGCGTGGTCACCATCGGTGTCAACGGCCGGGTCGAGGGTGGGATCCACTGCGAGGAGCTCGTGGTCTTCGGCATCCTCAACGGCCGCGCCGAGGCCGCCCGCGTGTTCCTCATGGGCGGCTCGCGCGTGGTCGCCGATATCGTCCACGACCATCTGCGCATCGAGGAGGGCGCGAGTTTCGAGGGCAGCTGCCGCCGCAAGCTCGCCGAGACGCAGGCGCTCTCGGTCGACGGGGACCGCCGGCTCGACCCCTTCCCGGCCTGAGCCTGCCACCGGCGGGAGAAGTCTCTCACTGGTCGGGAGGTGCGGCGGTGCGCCGGAGGAAGGCGGCGACGATCTCCGGCACGTCGCTGCGCGGCAGAGGCGGCGGATCCTCGGCCGACTCGCTCCAGGCGCACCGCAAGATGCTTTCGAGATCCGCTGGATCCTCGCAGACCCTCACCGGGAACCGCGCCGCCAGGGCAGCCACGAAGGCCCGCTGGTCGTTCGAGGGGTGATGGCGGCTCGTGCCCTGCCGGCGGGGCACGCACACCACTCGACAGCCGGCACGCAGGGCCTCGCCGACGATGCCGGCGCCGCCGTGACAGACCACGAGCGGCCGCTGGGCGAGCCGGGCGAGCAGCTCGGGGTGCGGCAAAAACGCCGCCCATTCCAGCGCCCGCGGCCGAAACCGGCCGTAACCGATCTGGGCGAAGCCAGGAATCCCCAGTCTTCGAGCCGCGCCATCGGCCGCCTCGACCAGCGCGTCGAAGCCACCCGCTGCCGTCCCCACCGACACGAACAGGCTCAAAGGAGAGGCGCCGAGGCCACGAACGCGCGGGGAAAGCGGAGACGTTGGTCCGGCCATTGCACGATGAAGAGATCGGCGATGGGATAGACGAGTCGGCCGCTCAAGGACGGGGCGAGCGAGCCGCAGGTCTCGATGAAAACGATCCGGGCGCCCGCGAGTTTGGCCCAGAACAGGAAGGGAACGGCGACGTCCGCGCCGGTCGAGATCACCACCTCGGGCCGCTCGCGCAAGACCAGGACGAGCGCGAGGATGGCATTGGCCAGGGTGGCGAGGAGGCGACGGCGCGGATGCGGCAGGAAGAACGTCGGCAGGTCGTCAGGCTCGGCGTGCGGGTGACGGTAGGTGACCCGAAAAGCCCGAAGGAAGCGAATGCCCGCGAGCGCCCGATCGAGTTCGGCTCGGTGCCCCCCCGCCGAGGCGACGAGAGCCACTTTCCGCTTCTCGCACCAGAGCGCCGTCATGGCCAGGCGACGAGAGCTCGGACGCCGGCGAGCTCGCCGCGAAGCCGCCCGTCCCGGTCGAGGATCACCGCAACCGGTTCGTCCGCGCGAAAAGCGCGGAAATCCCGCGGCTGGTCGAGAGCGCCGAGATCGAGCGGCACTCGCCGCACGAGCGCCCGCCAGCGCAAGCGCAAGAGCAGCCGATGGGTGCGCAGGAAACCGGCAAGGCCGGGAGCGAAGACGACTCGCACATCGATGTCGGAATGCGGTCCGAAACGATGGGGCGAAGCGGCGAGCGAGCCGATACACGCCGCCTCCCGAAGCCAGGGAAGAGCGCGCAGCTCCTGCACGAGCCCGTCGAGGAACAGGCGACAGCGCGCCGGATCCAGTCGAAGCCAGCGAGCGTAACGCAAGCACACCCAGAGCTGGCCGTTCGCCAGAAATTGCAGCGTGTGCGCAGCGAGGAGCCCGGCGAGGAGCGCCGTCGACCCCTGGGCCCCCAAAGCCGCCGCAACGCTCGCGCCCAGCCCCGCAAGCAGCAGCTCGAGGACAAGCCGACCCGCGAGCTCCCGCCGCCCCATGCCGCGCATGCCTTGGCAAAGCCAGTTGGCAAGGAGGACGAAACCGAGATTCTGCACGAGCGGCGAGCGACCGACGGCTGGCGGCAGCAGCGGAAACGGCTTCACTTTGACGAGCATCGGCGCATCCCGGCTTGCAGCCGGGATTTTCAACCATTACGATCATTTCCGTCAAGTCCGTCGCGCAACGAGTTCGGGCCACCAGCTCATGCTGCAGGCCACCATCCGCCTGCTCTTCGCGGCCCTCTTCGGCTTTCTCTTCCTCTCCGCGGCCACGGCTGAGGGACTCGGCCTTTCCGGTGCGCGGGTCTTGGCCTTCACCTCGCTCGCGGGCGCCCTCGTCACCGTGGCCGGGCTCGGCGTACCGGCCCTTTCCCGGCACGGTCGCGACCTCGCCATCGCCTGCGCCGCCCTGCTCCTCCCCTCGTTGCCTCTGCAGATCGATCGGCCCTTCGACCCGCTCGATTGGAAGATCCTCCTCGTGCTCGTGGTGCTGGCCGCTGCCCCGGACATCCGGCAGCTGATCCAGCCGGCGGAGCTCGTCGTCCTGTTCCGCCGGCTCCTGTCCTTTTATGTCGTGGCGACCGCACTGTGGGCGCTCGTCGTCGATCCGACCGTGCTCCTGCGCGGCGATGGCCGCGTGCTGCGGCTCGACGTCACGGGTTCCCTCGTCGGCCATGCGAGCCTGTGTCTCCTCTATCTGCTGCTCGCTGGCGAACGCCTCCTCGCCGAGCCTCGTCCCGCCCGCCGGGCCTGGTGGGCAGGCACGGCGGCGATGGCCTTGGTCATGCTCTTCCTCGCCGCCACTCGCACGACTCTGCTCGTGTTCCTTTTCCTGTTGCTCTTTCACCTGCTCACCGCTCGCACGCCGGGAAGCGTGCGCGCGGCTTTGGCCGCTGGCGCCGCTTTTGCCGTCGTCTTCGCGCTCTTCACGCTGTTCGTGAGCGATGCCTTGTGGTTGCGTCTCGTCGGCGATGGCGAGGATCCGACCTCGGGACGCGCCCACAGCCTGGCCTTCTGGCTCGCTCAGGCGCAGACCCATCCCCTCGGTCTCGGTATGGGCGCCGTTCGCCAAATCCTCGCCGACGGCCGGCCGGCGATCGGGGGCGGCCGCCTGCTCGAATGGCCGCACAACGAATTCGTCCGCTTTTGGGTCGAAGGTGGCCTTCTCGGCCTCGCCTTCGCCGTCCTCTTCATCGGCGGTCTCGTCGCCCGCGGCCTCGGCTTCGCCCGGCGCACTCGCGATCCGCAACAGCGCCTGCTCGCGCTCGCGCTCGCGGCCGACCTCCTGGGGCGCAGTCTCCTGCAGAACTACTTCAACGACATCTATCACGCCACGACCCTGGTGGCTGTCCTCGCCGTCCTGACCGTCCGGTCGCCACCGGCGTCCGCGGCACTCGCGCGCCCGGAACCGAATCGGCCCGACGCCCGAGCCACCTTGGCGGAGGGTGGCCCGAGCGCCTAGAACGGAGCCGTGGTGAAACGGGAGGCCCGGACATGGCGCGGCAACGCGACATCTTCGAGCAGGATCTGGAGAAACGCGAGGCCAACTTCCGCCCCCTCACGCCGCTCGACTTCCTGAGCTGGGCCGAAGACGTGTTCCGCGACCGAACGGCTGTGGTCTATGGGGAACAGCGCTCGAGCTATCGCGCCTTCGGGGCGCGCTGTCGGCAGCTCGCCAGCGCCCTTTCGAGACGCGGGATCGGGCGCGGCGACACGGTCGCGATCCTCTGCCCCAACATCCCGCCGATGCTCGAGGCCCACTACGGCATCCCCATGGCGGGAGGGGTGCTCAACGCCCTCAACATCCGCCTCGATCCCGCCTCCATCGCCTTCATCCTCGAGCACGGCGAAGCCAAGCTGCTGTTCGCCGATACCGCTTTCGCGCCGCTGGTGCGGGAGGCGCTCGCCCAGCTCGCCTCGCCGCCCGAGGTGATCGACATCGTCGATCCCGCCGAGCCTGGCGAGCGCATCGGCCGGCTCACCTACGAGGAGTTCCTCGCCGAAGGCGATCCCGCCATGCCGATGCGACTGCCCGAGGACGAGTGGCAGGCGCTCTCCCTCTGCTACACCTCGGGCACCACCGGCAATCCCAAGGGAGTCGTCTACCACCATCGCGGCGCCTTCCTGAACGCCCTCGGCAATGCCCTGGTGTTCGGTCTGCGCCCCGAGAGCGTCTATCTGTGGACGCTGCCCATGTTCCATTGCAACGGCTGGACCTACACTTGGGCGGTGACGGCGGTGGGTGCCACCCATGTCTGCTTGCGCAAGGTGGAACCGGCCAAGATCTTCGAGCTCATCTGGCGCGAAGGGGTCACCCACATGTGCGGCGCGCCGGTGGTGCTCAACATGCTGATTCACGCCCCGGCAGAGGTCAAACGGCGTTTCGCCCACATCGTGCATGTGGCGACCGGCGGCGCGGCACCGCCGAGTGCGGTGATCGAGGCGATGGAAGCGATGGGCTTCCACGTCGTCCATCTCTATGGTCTCACCGAGACCTATGGCCCCGCCACGGTGTGCGTCGAACAGTCGGACTGGGGAGCGCTGCCGCTTCCCGAGCGGGCGGCGAAGGTGGCCCGGCAGGGGGTGCGCTATCCGACTCTGGGCGAGATCCGGGTCGCCGACCCGCAGACCCTCGCCCCGGTGCCTGCAGATGCCACCACCATGGGCGAGATCCTGGTGCGCGGCCACACGGTGATGAAGGGCTATGTCAAGAATCGGAAGGCGACCGAGGAGGCCTTCCGCGGCGGCTGGTATCACACCGGCGATCTCGCGGTGCTGCACCCGGACGGCTATGTCGAGGTTCGCGATCGGGCGAAGGACATCATCATCTCGGGCGGCGAGAACATCTCCAGCCTCGAAGTGGAGGAGGTGCTCTACCGCCATCCGGCGGTGATGGAGGCAGCGGTGGTGGCCAAGCCCGACCCCAAGTGGGGCGAGACGCCCTGCGCCTTCGTCACCCTGAAGCCCGGCGCTCGGGCTACGGCCGAGGACATCGTGGCCTTCTGTCGCGAACGACTCGCCCGCTTCAAGGTGCCGCGCACCGTGGTCTTCGGCCCGCTGCCCAAGACCTCGACCGGCAAGATCCAGAAATTCGAGTTGCGCGAGCGAGCCAAGCGCCTCGCCGAAGACGAGAAGGGAAAACCGCGCGACGCCTAGGGGTCATGGTGGCGGCCCGGCTCTTGACCCTCGCCGCCAGGCGCACGATAAGGCCGCGCGCAGCTGTTCTCGCAACCGTGGTTCCCGCGCCGGAGCGCCTCGTCCCATGCCGCTTTCCGATTACGTCTTCACCAGCGAGTCGGTGTCCGAAGGGCATCCGGACAAGGTCTGCGATCGCATCTCGGACGAGGTGGTAGACGCCTATCTGCGGGCCTATCCTTATTCGCGCGTCGCCTGCGAGACCCTCGTCACCACCAACCGGGTGGTGATCGCCGGCGAAGTGCGCGGGCCCGAGATCATCACCGCCGATCACATCCGCTGCATCGCCCGGGAGGCTATCCGTCACATCGGCTACACCCAGCCTGGCTTCGACTGGCGGACGGTGCAGATCGACGTGCTGCTGCACGAGCAATCGGCCGACATCGCGCTCGGCGTCGACGCCCGCGAGGACAAGGACGAGGGCGCCGGCGACCAGGGCATCATGTTCGGCTATGCCTGCGACGAGACACCCGCCCTCATGCCGGCGCCGATCTGGTACGCCCACCGCATCCTCCAGAGCCTGTCGCGGGCGCGACACTCGGGCGAGCTCCCCCAACTCGGCCCCGATGCCAAGAGCCAGGTGAGCCTCCGCTATGTCGACGGGCGGCCGGTGGAGGCCACCTGCGTGGTCGTCTCCACCCAGCATCGCGCCGACGTTTGCCAGGCGCAAGTGCGCGAGATCGTTCGCGAGCATGTCCGCCGGGTGCTGCCCGAGGGGTGGATGCCGTCCGAAAACGATTTCTACGTCAATCCGACCGGCCGTTTCGTGATCGGGGGACCGGAGGGCGATGCCGGGCTCACTGGCCGGAAGATCATCGTCGACACCTACGGCGGGGCTGCACCGCACGGCGGCGGCGCCTTTTCGGGCAAGGATCCGACCAAGGTCGACCGTTCCGCCGCCTATGCCGCTCGATACCTGGCGAAGAACGTGGTGGCGGCAGGGCTCGCCCGCAAGTGTCTGATCCAGCTGGCCTATGCCATCGGGGTGTCGAAGCCGCTTTCCATCTATGTCGATCTCATGGACACCGGGGAAGTCGATCCGAAGCGGCTGGCCCGCTTTTTCCACGAAATCGATCTCAGCCCGCGCGCTATCCGCGAGCGGCTCGGGCTCAATCGACCGATCTACGCCCGCACAGCTGCCTACGGGCACTTCGGCCGCGATCCCGAACCCGATGGCGGCTTCTCTTGGGAGCGCACCGATCTCGTCGACGAACTCCGCCGGCGCTTCGCCTGAGGCTCGGCGGCAGAAAGCAGCCGCTCGACCTCGGCGACTGCTCTACGGCCGCCGCAAGGGACCGCGTCTGCGGCCTGGCCGCCGGCGGCTTCTCGAAACGCGGCTGCCGGAGGTCGAACTCCTGTTGCCCGAGGACGGGCGGCTCGACCCTGCCCAGCTGTTCCCAGCGGCGCGCGAGGTGTGGCTCGAGATCGGCTTCGGCGGCGGCGAGCATCTCGCAAGCCAAGCGCGCGCCCATCCCGACGTGGGGTTCGTCGGAGTCGAGCCGTTCGTGACCGGCGTGGCACGCCTGCTCGCCGAGATGACCGCCGGCGGTCTCGGCAATATCCGAATCTTCCCGGACGATGCCCGGCTGTTGCTGCCGGCGCTGCCCGATGGCAGCCTCGGCCGCATTTTCGTTCTCTTCCCCGATCCCTGGCCGAAGAAGCGTCACCACAAGCGGCGCATCGTCAACCCCGAGACCGTAGCCGAGTTCGCCCGTCTTCTGCGGCCCGGTGGCGAACTCCGGATCGCCACCGACGACGTCGGCTACGCTCGCTGGATCCTCGCCGCCTGTCTCGCCGAGCCCCGGCTCGAGTGGCTCGCCGAGCGAGCCGCCGACTGGCGCGAGCGGCCGGCCGACTGGCCGCCCACCCGCTACGAACAGAAAGCCCTCGCGGCCGGTCGGCGGCCGGTGTACTTTCGTTTCCGCCGGCGCACGGACTAGGCTGCCGGCCATCGGTGGGACCAGCGGTCGGCGGAAAAGCGCATCGGGAGGGAGCGTGAAGGAGGCGGATGTGCGGCGCGCGGAGCGCCGATTCGCCGATCGCGTCGGCCGCATCTCGGCGCGGCCGGGTGCCGGCTGGGCCATCCATTTCGAGGCGGTGGAGCGGGCGGCGCGCGGCGCCGACATCATCCTGTTGAGTGTCGGCGACCACGAATTCCCGACGCCGGAGCCCATCGTCGAGGCGGCGATTTCGGCACTTCGCGCCGGGCGCCACCACTATACGCCGGCCGGCGGCATCCCCGAGCTGCGAACGGCGATTGCCGATTTCTACCGGCGCTCGCAGCAGCTCTCCATCGGCCCCGACCGGATCGTCGTCGTTCCCGGCGCTCAGGGCGGGCTGTTCTTGCTTCTGCAATGTCTCGTGCAGCCCGGCGACGAGGTGCTGGTGCCGGAGCCCATGTACGTGACCTATCCCGAGACGGTCGCCGCGACCGGAGCCTCGGTAGTGCCGGTTCCCCTCGATGCCGCCCACGGCTTTGTCCTCGACCCCCAGGCGGTGGCGGCCCGGATCACGCCGGCGACCCGGGCGCTGCTCATCAATACCCCGCACAATCCGACCGGGACCGTGCTGACCCGAGCGACCATCGACCGCCTCATCGCGCTCTGCCAGGACCATGGCTTGTGGCTGATCTCGGACGAGGTCTACGCCGGAATGGTCTATGGCGGTGGTCATGCGAGCGCGCTTTCCGGTCTTGCGCGCTGGGATCGCATCTGCGTGGTCGAGAGCCTCTCCAAAGGCTGCGCCATGACCGGCTGGCGCATTGGCTGGACGGTGAGCCCACCCGACCTCGTACCCCACCTCGAGAACCTCATGAACGTCGTCACCTACGGCCTGCCGCCGTTCGTGCAGGATGCGGCGATCGAGGCATTGCGGCGCATCGAGACGCTCGAGGGGACGATCGCCGAACGCTACCGGGCGCGTGCCGAGCGGGTGTGCGAGTGGCTTTCGCGCTCGCCACGGCTCAGGGTCCACCGGCCACGGGCCGGCATGTTCGTGATCCTCGAGCCGCTCGGCTTTGGCGGCGACGGGACCGCTTTCGCCCGTGCCCTGCTCGACGAAGCGGGAGTCGCGACGCTTCCTGGCGAGAGCTTCGGAGCGAGCGCGCGCCACCTCGTCCGCTTGTCGCTATCGGCAGCCGAGGAGCGGCTGGACGAGGCCTGCCGCCGCATCCTGCGCTGGCTCGGCGAATCCTGCTGACCGCCGACACTCTTGCCTTTGCCCGCGCGCGGTGCGAGTCCATGGGCCCGGCCAGGCGAGCGGAGGATTTGCCCATGCGACATCCGCGAGCGCCGGAGCGCAGCGAACTGGATCCGATCGAGATCGCGAGCCGCGACGAGATCGAGGCGCTGCAGCTCGCGCGCCTCAAATGGTCCCTCAGCCATGCCTACGAGAATGTGCCCCACTACCGGCAACTGTTCGACGAGCGCGGGGTCCATCCGGAGGACCTGCGCTCGCTTTCCGATCTCGCCCAGTTCCCCTTCACCACCAAAGAGGATCTGAGGCGCAACTATCCCTTCGGCATGTTCGCCGTGCCGCGCGAGCAGGTGGTCCGCATCCACGCCTCTTCCGGCACCACCGGCAAGCCGACGGTCGTGGGCTACACCCGCAACGACCTCGACACTTGGGCGGAGGTGGTGGCGCGATCCATCCGTGCTGCCGGCGGCCGACCCGGCGATATCATCCATGTCTGCTACGGCTACGGCCTCTTCACCGGTGGCCTCGGGCTCCACTACGGCGCCGAACGCCTCGGCATGACGGTGGTGCCCATGTCGGGCGGCATGACCGAGCGCCAGGTCCAGCTCATCCGCGACTTCTGCCCGCAGGTGATCGCCGTCACCCCCTCTTACATGCTGGCCATCGGCGACGAGTTCGAGCGCCAGGGGATCGACCCGCGCACTTCGTCGCTCGAGATCGGCATCTTCGGCGCCGAACCCTGGACCGAGGCCATGCGCCGCGAGATCGAGGAGCGCTTCGACATGCAGGCGCTCGATATCTACGGCCTGTCGGAGGTGATCGGGCCCGGGGTCGCCCAGGAATGCATCGAAACGAAGGACGGTCTGCACGTCTGGGAAGACCATTTCTATCCCGAAATCATCGACCCTGCCACGGGCGAGGTCCTGCCCGAAGGCGAGCTCGGCGAGCTGGTCTTCACTTCGCTCACCAAAGAAGCCTTCCCGGTGATCCGCTACCGCACCCGCGATCTCACCCGGCTGCTGCCTGGCACCGCTCGCTCGATGCGCCGCATGCAAAAGATCACCGGCCGCACCGACGACATGCTGATCATCCGCGGCGTCAATCTCTTCCCTTCCCAGATCGAGGAATTGCTCAGCGAGGATCCGCGGCTGTCGATGCACTATCTCCTCGAAGTGCGGCGGAAGAACCACCTCGACGACCTCACGGTCCTGGTCGAGGCACGACCGGATGCGGCCGACGAGGCGAGCCGAGCGGCGGCAGCGCGCGAGCTGGCGCACCATATCAAGGGCCGCATCGGTCTGACGGCGAACGTGCAGGTGGTGGAGCCTGGCCGCATCGAGCGCTCCCTCGGCAAGGCCAAGCGAATCGTCGACCTCAGGCCAAAGGACTAGGCGCGGGGCGCGGCGCCGCGGCCGCGCACGGCTGCCGCCGCTCGAGGTAAGCCATCACCATCTCGGTGACGTGGGCGAGCCTCTCCTCGAGGGCGCGCGGCTCCATGAGGTCGCGGCCGAAAGCGGCCGACAGGGTGAAGCGGTTCGAGACGTAGAAATAACACAGCCCGGCGATCGACAGATAGAGCTGGACGGGATCGACGCCGTCGCGGAACTGCCCCGCCGCCACGCCCCGTGCCAGCAGTCGCTCGAGCATGGCGACGAGCGGCGATTGCAGGCCCCGGATGCGCGCGGACTGGCGGAGGTGTCGGGCCCGGTAGAGATTTTCGCTGTTGAGCAGACTCACGAACTCGGGATGCTCGACGAAGTGCGACCACACGGTGGCCACCAGCGCCCGCATCGCCTCCCGCGGACCGAGCCGGTCGACTTCCAGCGCGAGCTCGCGCGCCCGAATACGCTCGTAGACGCTCTCGAGCGCTGCCAGGTAGAGTGCCTCCTTGTTGCCGAAGTAATGGTAGAGCATGCGCTTGTTGACACCGGCGGCGCGGGCGATGCGCGAGACTCGCGCTCCGCCAATGCCATGGGACGCGAATTCCCGCACCGCCGCTTCGAGAATGGCGCGACGGGAACGCTCGGGATCGCGCCGGGCGCCCAGGCTCTCGCCGTAGAGGACGGCGCGACCGTCGGGTTCGCTGCGGGCCTCGATCGGAATCATCGCCGCTGGTCTCTCCACATCCGCCGAGCTCGGCGACAGGACGGCGTCGACTCGCCTGTCCCACCGCTCGCGGCGCCGCGACCCAGCCGGGACCGCCCCACCGTCCTCACGTCCTCCTCCGGGGTCCGGGCGGATCGGCCGGATCGACGAGCGCAGCTGCCGCCACCGGCAGGCCCGTTCCCCTTCGCGCCGCCGCGGCGGTGAGAATGCCGCTCGCGCACGCCAGCGCAAGCGGAAGCCCGTGCGGCCCGAAGAGGGACATGCCCACCCCGGCGTAGCCAGGGCCCAGGGCGGCACCGAGCTGGATCATGATGACGAAGGCGGTGTTGGCGAGGGCGAGGTCGATGCCGCGAAAGGTCTCGCCGATCAGCACCAGCGCGAGGGTGTAGATCGCTCCCGTGACCCCGCCGAGAAGCAGCAAAAGCAGCCATAGCAGCGGCTCGACCTGGGCGAGGAGCGGCAGAGCCGAGAGCAGGATGGTGGTGACGAGGGCACAACCCGCGAGCACGAGCCGGCGCGGCAACCGGTCGGCGAGGACACCCACCGGATATTGCACGAGGATGTTGCCGGCGACCCATACCGACAGCATGAGGGCGGTCGTCCCCTCGGCGCGGCCGAGTGCCAGACCCCAGATGGGCAGCAGCGCGAACTGGGCTGTCTCGACGACCCCGAAGACGAAGATCGCCAGAAAGGCGAGCGGCGCGCGGCCGAGCAGCCCGGCGAAATGGCGCAGGCCGTGCGCACTGCCGCCGGCGGCCAGCGCCCGGTCGAGACCGCGGGCGAGCAGGGTGGGCACGAGCCCGGCCAAATAGAAGGCGGCGCTTATGAGAAAAGGGAGCATGCCGGTGCTGCCGGCGGCAGCGATGACGAGAGGGCCTGCGGTGTAGCCGATGCTGAAGACGGTGGCGTAGAGGCCGAGAATGCGACCGCGGTGGCTTTCGGGAGCCAGGGCGTTGATCGCCGCTTCGCTCACGATGAAGACGAGGGCCGTGCCGCAGCTCACGAGCAGTCGGATCGCGTACCAGAAGCCGAAGTGGACCCATACCGGCAGGAGCATCATGCCGGCGGCCGAGAGCAGGATGCCCGCCATCATCGCTCCGCGCGCGCCGATGCGACGCAGGATGCGGGCGAGCATCGGCGCTACGACGAAGACACCGAGCCCGCTCGCTGTGGCGTTGAGGCCGATTGCCGCCGGATCCAAGCCCTCGCGCTCGAGGACCAGCGAGAGGAGCGGGAAATTGAGGGAAAGCGTCGAGCCCACGAGACTCGCGGTGGCGATCACGAGCGCCAGTTCCATCCTTCCGCTCATGGTTCAGCGGCGTCGTCCGGAGCGCCGTTCCCCGCTGCGCGGCCGGAGGATGCGTCTTCCCTTTTCCCATTCCGCGCGCGCGAGCCGAGCGCCATGGGCTCGCTCGTGCGCCTCGAGCCGGAAGAGCAGCGTGCCGCGCACCGGGTCGGCCTCGACCAGCTCGACTTCGACCAGATCGCCGAGACCGAAGCTTTCGCCGTAGCGACGTCCGACGAGCGCATGATGCTGCTCGTCGAAATTGTAAATATCGTCGCCCAGGCTCGCTACCGGCACCAGACCCTCGGCACCCGAGTCCTCGAGGGTGACGAACAAGCCGAAATATTGGACACCAGTCACCCGCCCGCGGAACCGCGCTCCCACCCGTTCGCTCATGAGAAGGGCGACGAAGCGCTGCAGTGCCTCGCGCTCGGCCTCCATGGCGGTGCGCTCGCGCTCCGAGAGGTGGCGGCCCAGACGCTCGAGCTCGGCGATATCGGAGGGCCTGCGCTCGCCGCCCGGGCCGAGGTCGAAGACCCGGATGAGGGCGCGGTGCACCGTGAGGTCGCTATAGCGCCGAATGGGCGAAGTGAAATGGGTGTAGGTTCTCAGGTTGAGGCCGAAGTGGCCGATGTTGTGGGGACTGTAGACGGCTTGTGCCTGGCAGCGCAGCACGAAGCCTGCGAGGGTGTCGTGGAGACCCTCGCCTCGCACCGCCCGCAAGAGCCGCGTGAAGTCCCCAGGCTTCTTGGCCGTGCGCGACCAGGGAATGCCGAGCCGCTCGAGATAGTCGGCGAGCGCCTCGAGCTTGAGCGGGTCCGGCTTGTCGTGGACGCGATAGAGAATGGGCGCACGGGCGTCGGCCAACGCCTTCGCCACCGCCACATTGGCCGCGATCATGCATTCCTCGATGAGCCGGTTGCTCTCCTGTTGCGGTTGCGGCCGCACGCCCAGCGGACGGCCCTCCCCGTCGAACACCACCTTTCTCTCGGGCAGATCGATGTCGATGGCCCCGCGCTTCTCGCGTGCCCGCGCCAAGACCTCGTAGACCTCGAAGAGCGGGGCGAGGGTGCCCTCCCACACTCTGGCGGTGACCTCGTCGGGCCTGCCCTCGCGGGCGGCCTGCACCTGGGCGTAGGTCAGCCGGGCGTGCGAGCGCATCAGGGCGCGACGAAAGCGTACGTCGCGGATGCGGCCGAAACGGTCGATGCGCATGTCGACGGCGAGGCAGGCGCGGTCGACGCCGGGCTCGAGAGAGCACAGCCCGTTGGAGAGCGCCTCGGGCAGCATGGGGATGGCGCGGTCGGGGAAATAGACCGAATTGCCTCGCCGTTGCGCCTCCGCATCGAGCGGGTCGCCGGGACGCACGTAGAACGCGACATCGGCGATGGCGACCACCAGATGGTAGGCGCCGGGGCGAGCCCCCTCGTCGCGCTCCGCCCACACCGCATCGTCGAAGTCGCGCGCATCCTCCCCGTCGATGGTGACGAGGGGCAGATCCCGCAGGTCCTCGCGATCCCGGCGGGTGGGCATGCCCAGCTCGTCGGCGCGGGTGAGCACGGCAGGCGGGAACGCGAGATCGAAACCGAATTGCGCCGCCACTGCCGGGGTCACGGTCGCCGGATCGGACGCCTTTCCGAAGCGTCGGACGACGCGCGCTTGCGGCGAGGCGAGAGGCCGCAGGTGGACCAGGCGAGCTTGCACCATATCACCCGGCGCCACCTCGATCTCGCCGGCAACGATGCGATACTCGCGCTCGTCGCGCCGACCGGCAGGTCGCAACACCAACCCGAACGGGGCTTGCTCCACCACCCCCACCACCTGTCGCGGCAGCTTCGGCAACACCCGCACCGGCAGGGCGAGGATATCGTTCTCCGGGCCCCGCTCGAGCCGGCATAGGAGGCGGTCCCCCTCGCCCGGCGCGGCACCCGCGAGATATTCCACGAGGATTCGCACCGTCGCGCCCGGAACGGCCGGCGTCTCGCCGAGGAGCTCGCCGTCGCGGTCGGTACCGATGATCTCGACCACCGCGGTGCGGGGAAGCTCAGCCGCCGCCCGCCTCTTGCCACCCGCGATGCGGCCCTGTTTGCGGAGCTGCTGGACGAGACGTCGCAGCTCCGCCCGGTCGGCGCCCCGCACGCCAAAGGCGCGGGCGATCTCCTTCGTCGACGCGCGGCCCCCGCGCTCGGCGACGAATGCCAGGATCGCGTCCACCTCCGGCAGTCGCGAGTGCCGTCGAGCGGCCGTCGGTGGCGTAGCCTCAGCCACGGCTGCGCCGGGCGCGACGGGACTCCGCCGTCGGCGACGTTCGCGTCGTACCGGTCCGCTTGCGCCCGCGCCCCGCGTTCCTCTGTCTGCCGCCATGGCCGGCTGCTCCTGCCTCCGCCGCAAGGCGCTCTACCGCCCGATCCAAGGTGAGGGTCGCCGGGTCCTCGTCCTTGCCCAGACGCGCGCGCTCGCGCCCGTGCCGCAGGTAGAGACCGAAGCGTCCCTCGACCACCTCCACGGGTTTGCCGGTGTTCGGGTGGGCACCGAGCCTTCTTGCGATCCCGCGCTTGCGCCGCCCGCTGCCGCTCCCCTCGGCGCCGGCAAGCAGCACGAGGGCTCGGTTGATGCCGATGGCGAGCACGTCCTCCTCGGGCGGCAGCCGCACGAAGGTGGTGCCGCGCCGCACGAAGGGCCCGAAACGGTTGATCCCCGCCTCGACCGGCTCGCCGGTCTCGGGATCCGTGCCGAGCCGGCGCGGCAGGGCGAGCAACTGCAGGGCGCGCGCCAGATCCAACGACTCGGGATCGACCCCTGGCGGCAGAGAGCATCGCACCGCCGCGTCGCCCGAACCGCGCTGCACATAGGCGCCAAAACGGCCGAAGCGCAGCCACACCTCTTCACAGGTCGCCGGATCGACCCCGAGCAGCCGCTCGCGCCGGGCGGCTCCGGCTCCCTCTGGACTCTCGCCGAACTTGCGCGTGTAGCGGCAGTCCGGATAGCGCGAACAGCCGACGAAGGCGCCAAAGCGGCCGAACTTCAGGCTCAGCCGGCCCTCGCCGCAGGCGGGACAGGCGCGCGGGTCGGAGCCATCGGCGCGAGGAGGGAAGAGCTTCGGCGCGAGAGCCTCGTTGAGGGCGTCGATGATTCCCGCGACCCGCTGTTCGCTGACCTCGGCGACGCGCTCGTAAAACGGCTCCCAAAAGTTGCGGAGCACCCGACGCCAGTCGATCTCGCCGGCGGCAATGGCATCGAGCTGGGCCTCGAGCTCGGCCGTGAAGTCCGGCCGCACCCAGTGCTCGAAGAAGTTGGTGAGGAAGGCGTTGACGAGGCGCCCGAGGTCTTCCGGCACGAAGCGTCGGTTCTCGAGCCGCACGTATTTGCGCTCCTGTAGCACGGAAATGATACTGGCGTAAGTGCTGGGACGGCCGATACCCAGCTCCTCCAGGGTGCGCACGAGGCTCGCCTCGGTATAGCGGGGCGGCGGTTCGGTGAAATGCTGTTTGGCTTCCACCTGCCGGTGTCGCACCACCTCGCCCTCGACGAGCGCCGGCAAGGACGTCTCGTCCTCGACCTCGTCCTCGGGAGCGGGATCGTCGCGGTCTTCTTGGTAGAGGCGCAGGAACCCGTCGAAGACGACGGTCTGGCCAGTGGCCCGCAGCACCACCTTTTGCCCTTCGTCGCCGATGGCGACACTCACCCGCTCGAGCTCGGCGGAGGCCATCTGGGACGCGACCGTGCGCCGCCAGATGAGCTCGTAGAGCCGCCGCTGGTCGTCGTCGAGAAAGGGGGCGACGCGGTCCGGTAGGCGCCACGGGTCGGTCGGGCGAATCGCCTCGTGCGCCTCCTGGGCGTTCTTGGCGCGGGTCCGGAAATGCCGCGGCCGTTCCGGCAGATAGGATCGCCCGAACCGCTCGCCGATGAGTTCGCGGGTGGCCCGCACCGCTTCCGGTGCCAGGTGGACGCTGTCGGTACGCATATAGGTGATGAGACCGACCGTCTCGCCGCCGAGATCGACCCCCTCGAACAGCCGCTGGGCCACCCGCATGGTGCGTTCGGCGGAGAAACCGAGCTTGCGGGCGGCCTCTTGCTGCAGCGTGGCTGTGGTAAAGGGCGGCGCCGGATGGCGGTTGGCCCGGCGTCGCGCGATTCGCTGGATCGCCAGCTGGGCATTCTCGACCCGGATGCGTGCCGCCTGCGCCCTCTTCTCGTCGGGGAGGGCGAATTTGTCGAGCTTGCGGCCGTCGAGCGCGTAAAGTCGCGCGCGAAACGGTTCTCCGCGCGCGGTTTCGAGCCATGCCTCGATGGTCCAATACTCGCGCGGCACGAAGCGCTCGATCTCGCTCTCGCGCTCGCAGATGAGCCGCAGCGCCACCGACTGCACACGACCGGCCGAACGCGAACCCTTGAGCTTCCGCCACAGCACGGGGGAGAGGGTGAAGCCCACGAGATAGTCGAGGGCGCGCCGGGCCTGATAGGCATCGACCAGCTGCCGATCGATGGCCCTCGGGTGGCGCATCGCCTCCTGCACCGCCCGCGGCGTGATCTCGTGAAAGACGACCCGGCGGATGTCCTTCCCTTCGAGGACTCCCTTTTCGGCCAATGCGGCCACCACATGCCAAGCGATCGCCTCGCCCTCGCGGTCGGGGTCGGTCGCGAGCCATAGCCGCTCGGCGTTGCGCAGCGAGCGGGCGATCTCCTCGATGCGTTTGCGCTTCTCCGGCAACAGCTCGTAGACGATCTCGAAATCGCGCTCCGGCTTCACCGACCCGTTCTTCTCGGGAAGGTCGCGCACATGCCCGAACGACGGCAACACCTCGAAGCCGTCGCCGAGATATTTGGCGATCGAGCGGGCCTTGGTCGGGGATTCGACAACGACGACATCCATGGGGTTCGATCATGCCTTCGCGAGAGTTTGAGGCCGCGTCCGGCTGGCCACCGCCGAGATGGGGTGCGGTGCGGGAACTCGTCAACCGTCGGCGCGCGCCACCCGGTTGCCGGGATGCCAAGCGATGCGCCCTTCGAGCTCGAGTTCGAAGAGGGCCTGACGGACCTCCGCGGCGGGGGCGTGGCACTGCCGCACGAGCTCGTCGACGGCAAGGGGCTCTGGGGAGAGAAAGGCATGGACGCGGCGGGCGAGCGGGGAGAGATGGGCCGTCTCGCCATCTTCGACCGGCGCGTCAGCCCCTCGCGGTGGCGTCGGGATGCCCGCTTCCCGGGCCCCACCGACCTCGACCAGAGACCGAAGGGGGCCCGCTCGCGGCGATCGCGTCGGCGGCGGCACGTGGCCTTGCGACAGCGCTGGAGCCAGCGCGGCGAGGACGTCCTCGGCGCTCTCCACCAGGCTCGCCCCCTCGCGCAGCAGCCGGTTGGTGCCGCGATGACGCGGATCGAGAGGCGTTCCGGGCACCGCCATCACCTCGCGCCCGAACTCGGCGGCAAGTCGCGCCGTCATCAGCGAGCCCGAATGTTCGGCCGCCTCCACCACGACGACCCCGCAGGCGAGGCCGGCGATCGTTCGATTGCGGCGCGGGAAGTGTTGGGCTCGCGGCTCCGCTCCCATCGGTCGCTCGCTGAGCACCAGCCCCTCTTCCGCGATCCGCCGCAGCAGACCTTCGTTCTCCGGCGGATAGGCGACGTCGATGCCGCAGGCGGTGACGGCGATGGTGGAAGCCTCGCTGCCGAGCGCTCCCTCGTGAGCCGCGGCATCGATTCCTCGGGCGAGACCGGAGATGACCGTGAGCCCGCCCTCCGCCACACCCCGTGCGAGGTGCCGCGCGAAACTGCGCCCGTGGCCGCTCGCGTTGCGGGCGCCGACGATGGCGACGGCGGGCCGGCGCGACAGATCGAGACGCCCGCGGGCGATCAGCACGGGTGGCGGATCGTCGAGCACGGCCAACGCCCGGGGATAGTCGGGATCGTCCCAGAACAGGATGTGCGCTCCGGCCCGCAGCGCCGCTTCCCATTCCGCCTCCGCCGAGGCCAGAGAGGCCGGCCGGACCCGTGGCAGCCGCCCGAGAGCGACGAGCCGCGACAGGGCAGCGAGCGCCTCGCGCGCACTCCCGAAGCGGGCGAGCAAGCGGCGATGGAGCACGGGGCCGCATCCCACCGAGCGGGCGAGTGCGAGCCGGGCCAGACGTTCCGCGTCGTCGGTCATCCCAGGCGCGGCCACCGACGGTCCGAGCACGAGCATAAGGGTTGCAGGATCGGCGTTCAATCTCCGGTTGATCCGGCGGCACGGCGGCGCAGGAGGACATAGAGAGCTCCTTCGCCGCCATGTTCCATCCGCGCCGGCGCGAAGGTGATCACCCGTTCCCGCACCCCCGGGGTCTCGAGCCAGTGGGGCACCATCCGACGCAGGATGCCGCCGGAACGCAGGCCGCGGCCGGTGATGACGAGCACGCAGCGGGCGCCTTGCGCGCCCTTGCGCGCGAGGAAATCGGCAAGTGCGCGAAAGGCTTCCTCCTGGGTCAAGCCATGCAAGTCGATGCGGCCTTCGATCCGCATCTGGCCGCGCCGCAGGCGCTGCCAGGTGCGCCGGTCGAGATCGACGGGCCGTCCGGGGTCGAGCCGGCCGGGAAGACGCAGGGGCCGGGACGGACCCGAAACGACCTTCGGGCGAGGCGCCGGGGCTTCTTCGGACGTCCCTCTCGGCACATCCGGTTCCGGCTCTGGCTCCGCCGGCGGGTCGCGCAGTGGCCTCGTGTCCCGCATCGCGAGCCGCCACAGGGCCAGTTCCTCGGCCGTCGGCGGCCGCGGTCGACGAGCCGGATCGCCGCCCTTCATGTCCGATCCAATCGCTCGACGAGCAGCACCAGCAGCCGCTTGGGACCATGCGCTCCGAGGGTGATCTGCTGACCGATGTCGCCGGTGCGCGACGGCCCGGTGATGAAGTTGACCGAGCGCGACGGTCCCCCGCGGGCGCGGATGCGCTGCCAGGCTTCCTCGTAGGCGCCGACCACATCCTCGATCGGCAGCACCACGATCAGGGTCTCGGGCAGGAAGGCGACGAGCGTGGGCCGCAACGGCGACGACATGAGGACGAGAGTGCCGGTCTCGGCCACGCCGGCCTCGGCTATCGTGAGCCCGACGGCATCCTCGACATTGGCGGTGCCGCGACGCAGCCGCATGAGCGGCTGGCGATCGAAGCCGGCACGATCGAGCAGCGGATCGGGCACTGCCACGAGCCGCTGCGGGAGATTGTGAAAGCGCAGAAAGCGGGTGGTGGCAGTCGCCACATCGGAGAGATGCGCAAGCCTCTCGACATCCGTCTGGACCGCTCTGGCCATCCGCAGGAAGAGCTCGATGCGCTCCTCCCCCGAAACCTGAGCCCGGGCGGGGATCAGGTTCGGTGTCGGCACGGCGAGCCGGGCTGCGATCTCCTCCTTGCGCCGGCGTTCGCTGGCCGGGTCGCGGCCGAGAGCGGCGGCCAGCCGGGCCAGGATGGTGGTGCGGGCAGCCTCGCTCACCGCCGACCTCGCTGGTAGCGAGAGAAGAACGTGCCGCCCTCGGGCGCCGGAAAGTCGCGCGCCGCCGTCCAGCCGGAAGCTCCCGGCAGCCAGCGCAACCGACCACGCCCCCGGGACAGGATCGCGAGGATCCCGCTGCCGAGCCTCGCCGCGAGCCGATAGAGGCGCGGACGGGTGGCGAGAAACGCCCAGATCCGAAGGCCGCTTCGCTGCACCGCGGGCGGCAGGCGGCGGCGCCACGCCTCTTCGCGCCAGAAGCGCATGAGTCTCGGCAGCGGGATGCGAACCGGACAGACCTCCTCGCACCGGCCACAGAAGGTCGAGGCCTCGGGAAGCTTCCAGGCCTGCTCGAGACCCACGAATTGCGGGGTGAGCACCGCTCCCATGGGCCCGACATAGGTCCAGCCGTAGGCATGGCCGCCGATCGCGAGATAGACCGGGCAGTGGTTCATGCAGGCACCGCAACGAATGCAGCGCAGGATCTCGCGAAAACGGCCGGCGTGAAGCGCGCTTCGGCCGTTGTCGACGAGCACGATGTCGAGAGTCTCCGGCCCATCGAGATCCTCCGCCCGTTTCGGCCCGGTGATCACCGTCGTGTAGGCGGAGAATTCCTGACCCGTGGCAGAGCGCGCCAGGATGCGCAGGAAGGTGAAGGCGTCCTCCATCGTCGGCACCAGCTTTTCGATGCCGGTGACGACGATGTGATGGCGGGGCAAACCCTGGGTGAGCTCGGCGTTCCCTTCGTTGGTGACGGTGATCACCGAGCCGGTCTCGGCTACCAGGAAGTTGGCGCCGGTTATCCCGACCTCCGCCTCGAAATATTTCTGGCGCAACACCCGCCGCGCCTCGGCGACGAGAGCTTCGGCTTGGGTCAGCTCCGGACCGCCGTGGTGCTCGGCGAAGAGTTTCGCGATCCGCTCTTTGGTGAAGTGGACGGCGGGCCCGATCAAGTGGCTGGGCGGCTCGTGGGCGAGCTGGATGATGTATTCACCGAGATCGGTCTCGACCCGCGATATGCCCCGCCCCTCGAGCGCCTCGGCGAGCCCGATCTCCTCGGCCACCATGCTCTTGCTCTTGGTCACCGACCTCGCACCGTAGGCCTCGCACAGACCGAGGACGATCTCACGGGCCTCGGCCGCATCGCGGGCCCAATGCACGCGCGCCCCGACGGCCGTCGCCGCCGCCTCGAAGGCCTCGAGATAGAGATCGAGATGGGCGAGCACATGGTCCTTGAGATCGCGGGCGAGATCGCGGAGCGCATCGAATTCGGGAAGGGCCGCGGCCGCCCGTGCCCGCGCCGGCTGCCAGCCCGTGCGGATCGCCGAGAGGGCTCGCTGCAGCTCGGCATCGGCGAGGGCCCGACGGGCCTGGTGGTCGAAACGGACGCTCGTGGGTTGCATCACCCGGCCTCTCTCGGCTGGCCGATGGGCGGCGCGTCCAGTCGTCCGGCGAGCACTTCGGCCACGTGCCGCACCGCCACTCGGCTGCCGCGCCGGGCTAGCCTGCCGGCGATATTGAGCAGACAACCGAGATCGCCTGCGAGGACGAGATCGGCACCCGTGGACTCGATGTCCGCCGCCTTGTCGTCCGCCATGCGGGCAGAGATCTCCGGATATTTGACGCAAAAGGTCCCGCCGAAGCCACAGCAGACGTCAGGCTCCCGCATCTCGACGAGGGTGAGGCCGTCGATCCGTGCGAGCAGCGCGCGGGGCTGACGACGGATGCCGAGCTCGCGCAGTCCCGAGCAGCTGTCGTGATAGGTAACCCGGGCGGAAAGTCGCGCGCCCGTCTCCTCCATTCCAGCGACGTCGACGAGGAACGAAACCAGCTCGAAGGTGCGCGCCGCGAGCGCCTCGGCGCGCACCCGGGTCGCCGGCTCGTCGGCAAAGAGATCGGGATAGTGGCGGACGATCATGCCGGCGCAGGAGCCCGAGGGCACCACCACATAGTCGTAGGCAGCGAGGAGATCGATCACCTGGCGGGCGATACGCTTTGCCGTCGCGCGGTCGCCGCTATTGTAGGCCGGCTGGCCGCAGCAGGTTTGGGCGAGCGGCACCTCGACGGCGTAGCCAGCGCGCTCGAGCAGCGCGAGCGCGGCAAAGCCCACCGTCGGACGGAAGAGATCGACCAGGCAGGTCACAAAGAGCGCGACTTTGGGCGCGGACATCGCTTTCCCCGCACGGTTGCCGGCTTAACTAGCGGCTGGCGCAGGCGGCGGCAATGCGTTGCGCGGGGCTCGTCCTCAGGGCAAAATGTTCGACCCGTGCCCGCCGTCGCTGCACAGGAGACGGTAGAGGTCCGGCCGACGAACCGGAAGCGCCGGTCGCTGGCCGAAGGTCAGCGACGCCAAAACCAGGTGCTGGTCGAGGGCCACCGTCTCGATCGGGCGGCCGTCGGAGTCGACAGCACCCCCGGCCCACCCGCGTCCATCGCTGAAGGCGGCGAGCACCACCGGCAAGCCGTTCTCCACCGCGCGTGCGCAGGCAAGGGCGCGGCGGATCTCGCCGTCGACAGCCGCAGGCGCGCCGCACGCGAACAGCAATCCGGCCCCGGCGAGAGCGAGGACCCGCGCCGCTTCCGGGACGAGGAGGTCGGCACCGAGCAGGATACCGATGCGGATCGTGCCGTCCGGCAGCAAGGTCGTCCACTGACCGGGCGACAGCACCTGCCGTTCCGGATCGGCGAGATGCACTCGGCGATAATGGCCGAGGGCGATCCCGCGCATGTCCACCACAGCAGCGGCGCTAAAGAGCTGACCGAAGGCGGCCTCGACGTAGCCGGCGGCGATCCCGATCCGGTAGCGCCGTGCCAGGGCGGCGACGGCTGCCGGGAAGGGGCCGTCGGAGGGCTGGGCGAAACGCGCGAACAGGCCTGGATCCGCCGTTCCAGGCAGCAGGAATTCCGGCGCCAACAGCCATGCGCCGCCCGCTCGTGCGGCGCGTTTCACCGCAGCTTCGAGTTCCTGCATCGCCGCGGCCGGATCGCGCCTCCCGGCCAGCGGCTGCCAGATGGCGATCCGCACCCGCACCTCCTGCCGACGTCCGGCATTTTCTTTCTTTCGGTTTCTTCACCCGCGGGCAAAATCGCCGTCAACGTCCTATCTAATTAGCGAGGTCCGAGAGCGGCGCCCGGGCGCCCCATTCCGTCGGAAACGAGGAGGATCGATGTCCGTTCTGCCGTCGTCCGCTACCGATTGGCACCGCAGGCCGAAGTTCGCTGCCGCCTCGGCGCTGGTCCTGTCGCTCGTCCTCGCCGGTCTGCCGCCGGCGATCGCCGGGCCGGTCCAGGACAAGCTCGCCCAAGTCCGGCAATCGGCAAAGTTCGAGCGTTCCTATGCGGATCTGGTGGAGGCGGTGGTGCCAGCGGTGGTCTTCGTCGAGGTCCAGCGCAGCACCCCCGCCATGGCGGAAGCGCCCGAGATGCCGCCCGAGATGCGGCGCTTCTTCCGCCGCTTCTTCGGTCCCGATGTGCCGTTCCCGGAGGAGCCGCCGGCCCCGCCCGGACCGCGTGGCCCTGGTGGACCGCGAACCGAGGCCGTGGGCTCGGGGTTCATCGTCTCGGCGCAAGGGCATGTGGTCACCAATGCGCACGTCGCCCGCGGCGCCGAACGCATCGTCGTGAAGTTGCAAGACGGCCGCGAGCTGCAGGCCCAGACCGTGGGCATCGACGACAAGACCGATCTCGCCGTCCTCAAGCTTCCGGACGACGGGCCCTATCCCTACGTCGAGTTCGGCGACAGCGACAAGGTGCGGGTCGGCGACAAGGTGATCGCTGTCGGCAATCCGTTCGGATTGGGTGGCACGGTCACCGCCGGCATTGTCTCGGCGACGCGGCGCGAGGTGGGGGTCGGCCCTTATGACGACTTCCTGCAGATCGACGCGCCGATCAATCGCGGCAACTCGGGTGGTCCGACCTTCGATCTCGACGGCAACGTGATCGGCGTCAACACGCTGATTTTCTCGCCCTCCGGGGGCAATGTCGGCATCGGCTTCGCCATCGCCGCCAATCTCGCCAAGCAGGTGGTGGCCGATCTCATCGAAAAGGGCGCCGTCGAGCGTGGTTGGCTCGGTATTGTCATCCAACCCGTCGACGAGGACATCGCGCGCGCCCTCGAGCTGCCGGCAGCGCGGGGCGCGCTCGTCAATTCGGTGCAGCCGGGAAGCCCGGCGGAAAAAGCCGGTCTGCGCCCGGGCGACGTGGTCGTGGCTCTCGATGGCCAGCCGGTCAACGATCCTCGCGACCTCGCCCGCAAGGTAGCGGCGGCCGGACCCGGCCACCGCGCCCAGCTCGCGGTGGTGCGCGACGGCAAGGAACAGACCTTCGAGATCGAGCTCGGCACCATGCCGGCGACCACCGCGGAAGGCAAACCCGTCGCCCCGACTCCGGCGGCGGGACGGCTCGGGCTCGCGGTGCGGCCATTGCTGCCGGAGGACCGTGAGCAGCTCGGTCTGTCACCGGAGACCACCGGCGTGCTCGTGGTCTCGGTCGAGGAGGATTCGCCAGCGGCAGCGAAGGGTATCCGGCCCGGCGACGTGATCGCCGCGGTCGACGGCCGCGACGTGCGCGCCGCCGAGGATCTGCGCAAGGCGATCGATGCCGCGATCGCCGCCGGCAAGAAGGTGGTGCTGTTGCGGGTCGTGCGCGAGGATCAACCGCGCTTCGTGGCGGTACCGGTCGAACGCGCGGGAAAGCAAGGCTGACGAGGTGGCGAGCGGGAACCGGGGCACGGCCCCGGTTCCCGCCCGGCCAATCCGGCCATGTGACGACGGCCATGCGGATTTTGGTCATCGAAGACGACCGCGAGGCAGCATCCTTCATGGCCAAGGGCCTGCGGGAGAGCGGGCATGTCGTGGATGTCGCCGCCGACGGCCGGGAAGGCTTGGTGGCGGCGCAGACCGGCGATTACGACGTGCTGGTGGTCGACCGTATGCTGCCGGGCCTCGATGGACTGGCGCTCGTGCGCACCCTGCGCGCCACCGGCAATCATACCCCGGTGCTGTTCCTCTCCGCTCTCGGCGAAGTGGACGATCGGGTCAAGGGCCTGCGCGCCGGTGGCGACGACTATCTCGTCAAGCCCTACGCGTTCACCGAACTGCTCGCCCGCATCGAGGCACTCGGGCGGCGTCACGTCGCCGCCCCGACGGAGGCGCGGGAGACCGTCCTGCGCTATCGCGACCTCACCATGGATCTGCTCACCCGAAGGGTGGAGCGCGCCGGGCGGCCCATCGATCTGCAGCCGCGCGAGTTCAAGCTGCTCGAGGTGCTGATGCGCCACGCCGAGCAGGTGATGACGCGGACCATGCTGCTCGAGAAGGTCTGGGACTACCGCTTCGATCCCCAGACCAACGTCATCGACGTGCACATCAGCCGTCTGCGGCAGAAGATCGACCGCGACTTCGATCCGCCGCTCATCCACACCGTCCGCGGTGCGGGATACACGCTGCGTGCGCCTCGCGATCCTTCTTAGCTCGCTTCGCTCCGCCACCTTCCGGCTGACGCTCGCCTATCTCGGCGTCTTCGGCCTCTCGGCGATCGCCCTTCTCGCCTTCGTCTACGAGGCGAGTGTCGGCTTCATGGAGCAGCAGACCCGCGACACCATCGAAGCCGAGATCCAGGGCCTGCGCGAACAATATCTGCTCGGCGCCTTGCCCGCCCTCAAACGGGCCATCGACCGTCGAGCCGAGGCCGAGCGCAATCGCGCCTCCATCTATCTGCTCGTGACCCGGGACGGCGACTGGATCGCCGGCAACATCGACCGCTGGCCCGAGGCGATGGCTAGCGAAGATGGTACGCTGCTCTTCACCTTCGAACGCCGCCGCCCCGACGGCGAGGGTAACGAGACGCGTCATGCCCTCGCCCGCGCCTTCGTCGTCGCCGAGCGTTACCAGCTGCTGGTCGGACGCGACGTGGAGGATCGCATCAACCTCCAGCGGCTTTTGCTCCACGCCGTGGTGACCGGAGCCGGTCTCATCCTGGTGATCGGCGTCCTCGGCGGATTCGCCCTCTCGCGCTGGACCCTGGGTCGGCTCGAGGGCATCAACCGCGCCACCCGTCTCATCATGTCGGGGGATCTCTCGCGGCGCATCGCGCTCGATGGCAGCGGCGACGAGTTCGACGAACTCGCCGCCAATCTCAATCGCATGCTCGAGCGTATCGAGGAACTGGTGCGGGCGATGCGCGAGGTGACCGACAACATCGCCCACGATCTGCGCACCCCGCTCACTCGCATGCGCTCCCGCCTCGAGCTCGCCCTCATGCGCCCCTTGGATGCCGCAGAGGCGCGCGATCTTTTGGAAGAGACGATGCGGGAGGCCGATCATCTGATCGCGACCTTCAACGCCCTTCTCGCCATCGCTCGGGCGGAGAGCGGCACGCTCGAGGCGGACCGGGATCCGGTGGATCTCTCCGAGATCGCCGCCGATGTGTTCGACCTCTACGAACCCTTCGCCGAGGAACGGCAGATCGCCCTCGAGCTGCGCACCGGCGGGCCGGTCGCCGTTCGTGGCCAGCGGCATCTCCTCGCCCAGGCGGTGGCCAATCTCGTCGACAATGCGGTCAAATATACCGAGCCCGGGGGCCGCGTGTGGATCCTCACCGAGACCGGCCCACCGCCAGCGATCGAGGTCGCCGATAACGGTCCGGGCATTCCGGAAGATCAACGCGCCCGCGCCCTCGAACGCTTCGTACGCCTCGCCCCGGAACGCTCCGCCCCGGGCAACGGTCTCGGTCTCTCCCTCGTCGATGCGGTGGCACGGCTGCACCGCGCACGCCTCACCCTCGACGACAACCGACCGGGGCTCAAGGTGCGCCTCGAATTCCCGCCGGAAGGCGTGCCGGCCCCGCGGTCGAAAGCGCTTCCGCCAGCCGGTACAGAGCCTCGTTCACCCTGAGACGGCGTCGGCCGGGAAGGCAAGCGAGGACCCGGGGTATCGGCCGCTCGAGCTCGGGCACGGGAATGACCACGAGACGCGGGTCAGGCGGCTGCTCCTCGCCGAAGACCACTGCCGCCCCGAGTCCGGCAGCCACCGCTTCCCGCACCGCCTCGCGCGAGCCGAGCTCGAGCACGGGTTGCAGACGAAGCCCCGCGCGCGCCGCCGCCGCCTCGAACAGCGCCCGCGTCGCCGACCCCCGCTCGCGCAACACGAGGGGCTCCGCGACCAGCCGCGCGAGCGGCAGCGCGGCGTCGCGCGCCAACCGATGGCCGGCCG
Source organism: bacterium HR40 (assembly GCA_002898275.1). Taxonomy (GTDB): domain Bacteria; phylum Pseudomonadota; class Alphaproteobacteria; order Geminicoccales; family Geminicoccaceae; genus HRBIN40. The sequence goes on along the minus strand of BEIQ01000004.1, from coordinate 285,605 downwards.
GCAGGAGGGCGTAGAGCCGATCTCGCGACAGCAGGGCGGTCTCGAGGTCCGGGACCGGATCGTCGAGCATCACCACCGCGGCATCGGTCACTCCGGCGCGCAGTTCACCCATGACGTGCGCCGTGTTGCCGATCCGGAGCTCGACCGCGATGCGCGGATGGCAACGGCGGAACGCCGCGAGCAGCGGCATGACCCCAAACGGCCCATCGGCGCCGAGACAGAGACGTCCTGCCCCAAGCCGCCCGGCATCCCGGATCCAAGACTGCACGTCTTCCGCGAGCGCCACGAGCGGCTCGGCACGGGCGAGGAGTTCGCGGCCCGCTGCCGTCAGCTGCAGGCGGCCGCGGCGCCGCACGAGCAGCGGTTGCCCCACGAGCTGCTCGAGGGTCCGCAGCCGCGCCGAGATGGCGGGCTGGGTGACGCCGAGCCGTGCCGCGGCGCGGGTCACGCCGCCTTCGCGCAGGACGAGGACGAAGGCCTCGAGGGCACGCAAGTCCATAAGGCCCCCTTATCGAAAGACCTTTATTATCGATTTGACGCGCGAAGAGAAGCGGTCCACAGCCACGAGCGTCCGCCCAGAGGAGCGCGCATGCCTTCGGCCGACGAGCCCATCCTCCTCACCCCCGGTCCGCTCACCACCTCGCGCACGGTCAAGGAGGCGATGCTGCGCGACATGGGATCGCGCGATCGCGCCTTCCTCGCGCTCGACGCCGAGGTGCGGCGACGGCTCGTCGCGCTCGTGGGTGGCGAGGATAGCCATGTCTGCGTGCCGATCCAAGGCAGCGGCACGTTTGCCGTCGAGGCGATGCTCGGCACCCTGGTGCCCCCGGACGGCAAGCTGCTCGTGCTCGCCAACGGTGCCTACGGCGAGCGGATGGTGCGGATTGCCGCCATCCATCGCCGTCGCTGTTTCGTCCTGCGCACGCCCGAAGACGTCCCCAACGATGTCGTGGCGCTCGCGCAGACCCTCGAACGCGATCCCGAGATCACCCACGTGGCGGCGGTGCACTGCGAGACCACCTCGGGACTCCTGAACCCCATCGAGCGCATCGCCGAAGTGGTGGCCCGTCATCGAAGGCGGCTTCTCGTCGACGCCATGAGCAGCTTCGGGGCTCTACCCCTCGACGCCCGCGCGACGCCGTTCGAGGCCCTCGCGGCCTCGGCCAACAAATGCCTGGAGGGCGTGCCCGGGGTCGCCTTCGTGATCGTGCGCCGCGACGGCCTCCTCGCGGCAGAAGGCAACGCCCCTTCCCTTTGTCTCGATCTCTTCGACCAATACGCGGCAATGGAGAAGACTGGCCAGTGGCGCTTCACCCCGCCCACCCACGTCATCGCCGCCTTGTCCCAGGCGCTACGGGAACACGAAAGGGAGGGAGGCGTGAGCGGCCGGGGAGCGCGCTACCGCGCCAATTGCCGTCTGCTCGTCGACGGCATGCGGGAGATGGGCTTCGTGCCGCTGCTGCCCGACGAGCTGCAAGCGCCGATCATCGTCACCTTCCGCATGCCCGCCGATCCGCGCTTCGTTTTCGAGGAGTTCTACGACCGCCTGCGGGCGCGCGGCTTCGCCATCTATCCGGGTAAGCTCACCGTCGCTCCGAGCTTCCGCATCGGCTGCATCGGCCACATCGGCGCGGCCGAGATGCGGGCCGCCTTGGCAGCGATCCGGGAAGTGCTCGCGGAGATGGGGGTGGCGAGCGGACGCCCGGCATGAAACACGATCTCTGTGGAGGATCCATGACCACACCCGCCCGGTTCGCCTGGAGCCGCAGCTACCGTGGCCCGGTGCAGGCCGTGATCCTGGACTGGGCCGGCACCACCGTCGATTTCGGCTCGCTCGCCCCGGCCGCGGTCTTCGTCGAGGTCTTCGCCCGACGGGGTGTCGCGATTTCCCTCGAAGAGGCCCGCGGCCCCATGGGCCTCCCGAAGAAGGACCACATCCGGGAGCTCACCCGCGAGCCCGCGATCGCCCGCCGCTGGCAGGAACGGCATGGCCGTCTGCCCCAGGAGACCGACGTCGAGGCCATGTACGCCGATTTCGTGCCGCTCCAGCTCGACTGTCTCGCACGCCATTCGCGGCTGGTCCCGGGGACGGCGGAGACGGTCGCCGCATTGCGTGCCCGCGGCGTCCGCATCGGCGCCACCACCGGCTATTCGTCGGCCATGACGGAGATCAACCTCCGCGAGGCCGAGGCCCAGGGTTACCGACCCGATGTCGCCATCTCGGCGGACGAGGTGCCCGCGGGTCGGCCGCTGCCGCACATGGCGCTGCTGGCAGCGATCCGCCTCGGAGTGGAGTGCGTCCAAGCCTGCGTGAAGGTCGACGATACCGTACCGGGCATCGAGGAAGGCCTCAATGCCGGCATGTGGACCGTGGGCGTCGCGGTTTCCGGCAACGAGGTGGGGTTGTCGCTCCCCGACTGGCAGGCGCTGTCCGAAGCCGAGCGACACGAACGTCGCGCCCGCGCCTTCCGCCGGCTGCTGCAGGCGGGCGCCCACTATGTGGTCGACAGCATCGCGGATCTCCTGTCCTGTATCGAGGACATCGAAGGGCGTCTGCGTCGCGGCGACAAGCCGTGATGGCAAGCGAGGCCGAAGGGTCGAGCGAACCGGCGACGGGGATCGCGAACCGGATGGTGGCGAAGCCAACCCCGGCCGCGGGCGCGAGCGCGCGCCGCGCTCGCGGTGCCCGCCCCTTCCCTCGCCCCCTCGCAGCGATTCCGCCCCTTGCCGGGGGTCCGACTGGGATCGACCCTCCGCGCGGCGATCCTCCGCTTTCTTTATCGCGGCCGAGGCGCTGTTGCCTCGCTCGTCACCGCCGCTCGAGACCAGCGGCGGGAGCGTTCCTCGCCGGCCCAGTGGCGCCCCCTCTCGCCTGACGCCTCGAGCCTGCCATGTCGCATCCGTTCCGCCGCCGAGAGCTCGCCGAGCGCCCCATGCTGCGGATCTGGACCATCGGCCATTCCCGCCACAGCCTCGCGCAGCTGGTCGCCCTACTCCGGGCGCACGGTGTCGCCGCCATTGCCGACATCCGCCGGTATCCCTTCTCGCGCCGCCATCCGCATGTCTCGAAGCCGGCGCTGTCGCGAGCGCTCGCTGCTGCCGGCATGGTCTACGAGCACTTTCCGGCCCTGGGCGGCCGGCGCGAGCCGATCCCCGGCCTGTCGACCAATGCCGCGATCGCCGACCCCGCGCTTCGCGGTTATGCCGACTGGACCGGCAGCGCGGAGTTTCAGGCAGGGCTCGTCGCGCTCTGCGCCCTCGCCAGCCGGCAGCCGACCGCCGTGCTGTGCGCCGAGGCGGACCCCGCCCGCTGCCACCGCGCGTTGCTCGCCGACCAGCTCGTCGCCCGCGGCGTGGAAGTCCGCCACATCCTCGCCGACGGCAACCTGAGCGCCCACGCGCTGCCGGCCACCGCCCGCGTGTTGCCGGACGGCCGCGTCGTCTATCCGCTCCCGCAGCTGCCGCTCTGGGACTGAGGGCTCAGGCCGCCCGTGGCAGCGGCCGCACCCGCTCCATCACCTCGAAGGCGTCGTGACGGACCCAGTTGTTGCGCATCGCCTCGCGCAGGAGTTCCTCCGACACTGTGCCGTTCTCGACGCACTCCCGCAGCAGCCCGAAGAACAGCTCCTCCTGGCGCTTGTCGGGATGCGGCTTGTAGTGTCCGAGCAGGCCATAGGTGCCGAACAGCTTGCGCCGCACGTACATGAGCCAGGCGAACGGAGAATAGGGATTGTTCTCGCTCGGCACGAAGTCGACCGGAAGGCCCGTCTTCCACGGTTGCGTGCGCCGACGGGTGTTGTGGATGAGCATGGTCTTCTCGGTGAGCGTGTCGAAGTGATTCCACTCCGGCTCGAGAATGCCGATCGTCTGCGGGTTCTCGTAGCCCAGATTCATCCACGTCTTGTACTCGCGCTCCTTGCGGAACAGGCGATCGAAATCCTCCTGCCAGTTCCAGTGGGTGAGCTTCGCGCAGTCGAGCAGCATCACCGAGCTCGCGGGATGGGCGCGCGGCCCCTTGCCCCGCATGCAACACCAGATGGCCTTGCCCTCCATGTCGCGCGAGAGGAGCTGATAGACGTCCCCCACCGCGAACACGTCCGGATCGACCACCACCGCCCGACCGCGGTAGCCCATGAGCTGCGGCGGGGCAAAGCGCAGCGGGGTGAAGGACTGGAGGTCGTCGTTGTACCACGGCCGCATCACGCCGTCGCGCAGATACTCGCGACCCTCGTAGCGGTCGAAGAAGTCCTTGTAGGTGCGGTGTTCGATCAGCTCGACGTCGAACGCATCGGGATGGCGGCTGTTGCGCCTCATCGAGTGCGCCGAGACGAGCGCGCCGATGATCTGCTTGTGGTTGGTGTGGATGAACACCTTGGGCTTCATGCCTGCGATCCTCTCGTCCTGCTGACCTTCCGCGTCACCGCCACCCCGATCCATCTAGACCCGCGACCGCCGGCCCTCAATCCCCGTGTGCGAGCGAGGCTGCGACCCCGCCCGGCACTCCGAGCGGCCGGTAGCCGAAGACCGGGTCGAGATCGCGCACCATGCCATCGATCACCCGAATCTCGGGATCCTCGAAATAGTCCCGCCAGCCGCCGACTTTCGCCCGCCGCACCTTGTAGGAATCGGGATTGCTCCGGTCCTTCGGCACCAGGCGCGAACCCGATAGCCAGAACACCCGCCGCTCCTCGAGCTTGCGCATGTTCTCGACGCTGGCAAAGGCGACGCAGTCGGCGAGCTCGTCCTCTGTCGGCTCCTCCCCGAGAAACCGCAGAAGCCGCGCCAACTCGCCCGCGGTATCGGCGCGCAGGTCCTCGTAGCGCAGCAGGTGGAGTTCGCGAATGCGCGGCAGCTCCCTCGCCCATCCGTTCATCCAGGAAACGATCTTGGGAATGCCTGCCGATCCGGTCACGAAGTCGAACATCGATACCTCGGCGCCGTGCGGCGGATACTCGTTGAGATCCTTCTTGCCGGGACGCATTCTGTACTTCCACTGGAAAAATTGCGATACGGCTACATCCCGTGGGTCGCGGACCAAGAGCACAACTCTACTGTTGTAGAAGTCGCGTTTGTCGTCGCGGTGCCCTGTATAGTCTCGCAGGTAGTTGTCGTGGGTGAAAAATAACTTCGGCGCCCTCGGGTCGCGCCGGTGGAAATTGTCGAAGCCGAGCATCAGCGAGTCGGGCAGGCCGCAGCGCAGCTGCCAGTACCGCGACAGCAACACTCGCAGCCAGGTCCGGCCGCTCTTCCCATAGGAGACGATCACGCCATCGGCCCGCGCCAGTTTCCATGCCTCCTCGCGCCCGCGCAGCCAACGCTCCGCCCGAATCCGTCGGGCTGCCGGCGCGAGCCGCAGGGGGGTGAGCAACAGTTCGCGCTCGATCCGTTTCCAGACGATGTGCCACATCCGCCGGTATCCCGCTCGCTCGCTTGGCCGAACCCAGATTATGGCGCGCCCGGTGCCCCTCTCCCAGGTTCGTCTGGGCCGACATCGGTCGGGGTACGCTCGGGCGTCGAAAGGACGAGTGCCCGGACCCGCGCCGCAGCGCGAACGAGATCGTCATCCGCTGCCGGACGCGGCGGATGGAAAGGTGCACCGAACGGAACCGCGAGCCCGAGCGCATAGAGCTTGCGGTGAAAGGCTCGCAGATCGCGCGACACGCCGAGGAGGCCAGCCTGCCGCAGACGATCGCCGAGCCAGCCCAGGGGTGCTTGCGGTTGCAAAGGCGCGGCCAGGGCGAGCTTGAGGCGCTCGCGCGGATCGCGCACGAGGGGCAAATCGAAGATCGCGAGCGGTCGTCCGAGGCGCGCCACTTCCACCATCATCGAGACGGAATCCCCGGTGACCACGAAGCGATCGGCATGGGCGAGGAGGCCGGGATAGGGGTTGTCCGGGTCGTCGGGCCGGAACAGGTAGAGGATGGCAGCGGACGGCAGGGCACTCGCCAGGGCCTCGACGGCCTCGGGCCGGCTGCGGCGGCTCGTGGTCACGTAGAGCGTGCCGCCGTCGCGCAGGAGGAGCCGTTCGAGCTCGCGGGCGAGATGCCGGGCGACTTCGGCATCGAAACGAAAGGGCTTGGTCTCGCCGCCCACACATACCGCCGTGAGCGGCCGCGGCAGACGCGCCAGGCGATCGCGAAAGCGCGCCCCGGCCGCTGCCACGCGCCCTGGGTCGGCGCGCACGAGAGGCAGCTCCAGGCGCACCACCTTGGGATGATCGGGAACGAGGAACTGTGGCGGCGCCACCACGAGGTCGATCTCCTCGAGGCTGCCGCGCGGTCGGCCGATGACGACGAGCCGACTGCGGCCACCCGACTGGCGCCGCACCCAAAGGCCGGCCATGGCACAGCGTCGGCCGATGGTGAGCACGAGATCGGGCCACGGTGGCGCGAGGGAGTCGGAGCGGGCGAGGTCGAGATGCTCGAGGCTCGCGGCGAATGGCGGCTTGCCCACCACCCATTCGGGCTTCATGACCAGGCGCCGGATCTCGAACGGCAGACCGGTGGCGTCGGCGAGGGCTAGCGCCTGGGCGTTGTCGCCGAGCTTGTCGGCAAGCAACAGCCACACCCGTGGCCGGGATGTTTCCCGGCTGCCCGAGGCCTCGGCGACATGCCCGGGGCGAGGGTGCGGTCGCGCGGCAGCAACCACCCCCTGGGCCCTATTGCAGGCGCACTTCGGTGCCGGGAACCCCAGCGCTCTCGCTGTCGCTCGGCATGTGATGGTCGAGCAGCTGGATGACGACCTCCCACGCCGGGACGCCGGCGACGAGATCGGTCAGAGCGTCGACCAGCACCTCCACGGCCAGCATGTGCAGCGCCGGCACGCCACGGCTGCGCGCGTGCACCGCCACCACCTCGAGCACGTTGCGCAGCAAAAGCCGGTTCCGCTCGGGGATCACCGCCCGTTCCACCCCCGATGGCAGAGGCACCACCGCCGGCCCGCCCAGGCTCACCCGCCGCACGCGCCGGCGGGCGAGATTGTCGAGCAGCCAGTCGTCGAACTGCCGCATCGCTCGATAACCGTCGGTCGTCAGCAGTTCCGACCGCACGGCAGCGAGCGCATCGATGAGGAGTGCGCATCCCGTGCGCCCATCGAGCCCGCAAAGGGCGCGATGGACCGTGTCGTGGACCAGGGCGCGCAGGGCGGCGGGTGTGACGTCGGCGGACACGGCTCGCGGCATTCCGCTCTGGATCGGACCCGTCATCCATCTGGGCCGACGATGCGGTGGCTTCAAGCCGCCTCGGCGGGAGCCGATGTCGCCTCGAGACAAGCAGATGTCGCCGCGCGCGCTCCATAGCCTGGGCGGGAGGCTGGGAGAGCCCGCAGATGAGGATCGAACTTCCCGAACGGGCCGAGGTGGTGGTCATCGGCGGCGGTGCGGTCGGCTGCTCGATCGCCTATCACCTGACGAGAGCAGGAATCACCGACGTCCTGTTGCTCGAGCGGCGACAGCTCACCTGTGGCACCACCTGGCATGCCGCAGGTCTCGTTGGCCAGCTGCGCGCCACCCGCAACCTCACGGAGCTCGCGAAATACACCTCCGAACTGTTCGCCGGTCTCGAGGCCGAAACCGGTCAGGCCACCGGCTTTCGCCAGAACGGCTCGCTCGCCCTCGCGCTCCACGACGAGCGCTTCGAGGAACTGAAGCGCGGCGCCTCGATGGCGCGCAACTTCGGTCTCGAGGTCGAGGTGGTGGGGCCGGCCGACATCCGCTCCCGCTATCCCATCCTCGATCTCACCGGGGTGGTGGGCGGGATCTTCCTGCCCAAGGACGGTCAGACGGATCCCGTCGGCACCACCCTCGCCCTCGCCAAGGGTGCCCGCATGCGCGGAGCCCGCATCGTCGAGGGTGTCGAGGTCGATCGGATCCTCGTGGCGAATGGCCGGGCGGTCGGCGTGCGCACCCCCTTGGGCGAGGTGCGGGCGGAGGTGGTGGTACTCGCCGCCGGCATGTGGTCGCATGCCCTCGCTCGCGCCGTCGGCGTGCACCTGCCGCTCCATGCCGCCGAGCACTTCTATGCGGTGACCGAGCCGATTGCCGATCTGCCGCGCGATCTGCCGGTCTTGCGGGTGCCCGACGAGTGTACCTACTACAAGGAGGATGCCGGCCGGCTGCTCTTCGGCTGCTTCGAACCCGAGGCGCGCCCGTGGGGCATGGACGGCATTCCGCGAGACTTCGCCTTCGACACCCTGCCCGCGGATCTCGACCATTTCGCCCCCATCCTCGAGGCGGCCAGCCGCCGCCTGCCGCTCCTCGGCCGGGTAGGCATCGCCACCTTCTTCAACGGCCCCGAGAGCTTTACCCCGGACAACCGCTATCTCGTCGGCGAGACGGCCGAGGTGCGCGGTCTCTTCGTCGCCTGCGGCATGAATTCGATCGGCATCCAGTCGTCGGGCGGGGTCGGCAAGGTGGTGGCGGAATGGATCCAAAAGCGACGGATGCCGGTCGACCTGCTCGATGTCGACGTCCGGCGCCTGCAGCCGTTCCAAGCGACCCGCCGATATCTCTTCGATCGCACAAAGGAGAGCCTCGGCCTCCTCTACGCCATGCACTGGCCTCACCGCCAATATGCGACCGCCCGCGGAGCCCGCCGGTCGCCGTTCCACGACCGACTGCTGGCGGCTGGGGCGGTCATGGGCGAGGTCGCCGGCTTCGAGCGGCCGAACTGGTTCGCGCTTCCCGGAATGGAAAGGGAATACCGCTATAGCTACGGTCGCCAGAACTGGTATGTCGCCGCGGCCCGCGAGTGCGCCGCGGTGCGCGATCGGGTGGCCCTCTTCGATCTGTCGAGCTTCGCCAAGTTCCTCGTCCAAGGCCCGGATGCTTGCCGCGCGCTCGACCGCATCTGCGCCAACGACGTGGACGTGCCGCTGGGCCGCATCGTCTACACTCCATGGCTCAACGAGGCGGGCGGCATGGAAGCCGACCTCACGGTGACGCGTCTGGCCGAAAGCGAGTTCTTGATCGTCACCTCCGCCGCCTCCCAGCTGCGCGACCTCACCTGGCTGCGCCGTCACCTTCCAGCAGATGCGCGGGTCGCCGTCACCGACGTGACCTCGGGCCTCGCCGTACTCGGCCTCATGGGACCGGGGGCGCGCGCCCTCTTGGCCGAGCTCTGCGGCGAGGATGTCTCGGACACCGCCTTTCCCTTCGCCACCTCGCGCCTGCTCGAGATCGGCTACGCCGAGGTCCGGGCCCATCGCATTTCCTACGTCGGCGAGCTGGGCTACGAACTCTACGTGCCGAGCGAGTTCGCCCTGCATGTCTTCGAGCGCATCGTGGAGGCCGGCGCCCGCTTCGATCTCGCCTTCGCCGGCATGCACGCGCTGAACGCCTGCCGAGTGGAAAAGGGATTTCGTCACTACGGACACGACCTCGGTCCCGAAGACACACCGCTCGAGGCTGGGCTCGGCTTCACCGTCGCCTGGGACAAGCCCGGCGGTTTCATCGGCCGCGACGCGCTTTTGGCGCTGCGCGAAGCGAAGCCGCCGCGGCGGCGGCTCGTCTGCCTGCGCCTCGCCGATCCGACCAAGCTACTCTACCACGACGAGCCCATCCGCAAAGACGGCCGGATCGTCGGCGCGGTGAGCTCCGGCAGCTTCGGCTTTCGTCTCGGCGGCTCCTTCGGCCTCGGCTGGGTCGAGCACCCGGCTGGCGTGTCGGCGGAATGGCTCGCCACCGGCGGCTTCGAAGTGGAAGTGGCCTGCGAGCCGGTGGCCGCGACCCTGCAACTCCGCCCGTTCTACGATCCGACGGGTCAGAGGATGCGCGGCTGAGCCTGCCCGATCTTCAGGCAGCCGCCTCGCGCACCGCCGGCAGATCGAGCAGCCGGCAGATGGCACGGGTCGGAGCAGCCCGGTTCAAGGCATAGACATGGAAGTGCCGAAAACCCTCGCGCACGAGCCGGCGGACCTGCTCGGCGACGACGCTGGCGGCCAGCATGGTGTGGAGCGTGGAGCCTTCGGGCACACCCTCGAACATGCGGGCGAGCCAGTCCGGGATGGCGGCACCGCAGCGGGCGCTGAAGCGGGCGATCTGGGCGAAGCTGTGGATCGGCATGATCCCCGGGACGAAGGGCACCGAGACGCCGCGCGCGATCAGGGCATCGCGATAGCGGAGGATGCGGTCCGTGTCGAAGCAATATTGGCCGATGACACGGCTCGCTCCTGCCTCGACCTTGCGTCGGACATTGTCGAGATCGAACTCGGGGTCGGGCGCCTCGGGGTGGGTTTCGGGGTAGCCGGCAACGCTGATGTCGAAGGGTGCGATCGCCTTGAGCCCGCGGACGAGATCGACGGCGTAGGCATAGCCATCTGGCCGCGGCCGATAGGGGCCACTGCCGCGGGGAGGATCGCCCCGCAACGCCACCAGCCGTCGGATGCCGTTTTGCCAGTAGGCCTCGGCGAGCGCATCCACCTCGGCTCGCGAGTGGCCAGCGCAGGTGAGATGCGCCGCCACTTCGAGGCCGAGACGACGGCGGACCTCGAGGGCGAGCGGGAACGTGCCGTCCCGTCCGGTGCCACCGGCACCGCAGGTGATGGAGACGAAGGCCGGAGCCACCTCCCGCATCTCCCCGAGTTCCTGCCAGAAAGCAACCGTCGCCTCCGGCGTGCGGGGCGGGAAGACCTCCACCGACAGGGTGAAAGGCGGCAGCGGCAATTCCGGGCTGCGCGCTCGCAAGATCGGCTCGTAGAGCTCGATGAGGTCGCGATTCATGCGGCCCGTCTCCCCCTCGCCAGGCGTTCCGACCCCACCTCCGCCAGCCTGTCCCGACGGGCCCACCATACCGCTACCGACAGCTGCTCGCCGTCGAAGCGAATCGGTTCCTCCTCGTCGAGCCCGAGAGCGGCAAACCAGGCCGACATCTCTTCCGGCTCGAAGCCGAGCCGACGGTGTCGGCGCTCGCGCCGCATCTCCTCGCGATCGTGGCGCAGCAGATCGACCACCACGAGCCGACCGCCCGGCTCCAGCACCCGCACCGCTTCCCGCAGCACCGCTTCGGGATCGTCGGCGAAATGCAACACCTGGTGGATGGTCACCGCATCGAAACTGCCGTCGGCGAACGGCAGCCGGTACATGTCGGCGTGCCGCACCTCGCAGTTGCGGAGCTCGAGCCGATCGAGGCGGGCGCGAGCGATCTTGAGCATGTCGTGAGAGATGTCGATGCCGGTCGCTGTCCCCACATGGGAAGCGAGGACCTCGAGCAGCCGCCCGGTACCGGTGCCGATATCGAGCAGAGCGCGCGGCCGCTCGCGGGCGAACCGCTCGACGAGCAAGGCCTCGACGCGCGCCCCGTCGACACCGAGGTCGCGTTCGCTATCCCAGCCCGCGGCACGGCTATCGAAATACCGTTCCGCCTCGGCCCGGCGGGCGGCGCGCACCGCCTCGAGCCGCTCGCGGTCGCGCACCAACTGTGGCTCGCCGGCCGGCAAAAGCCGGCAGATGGTGCGAGCGATGCGCGCTCCCTCGCCGCTCTGTGCGCGCCGGTAGAACACCCAACTGCCCTCGCGGAAGCGATCGAGCAGACCGGCATCGGCGAGGATGCGCAGATGGCGCGAGATGCGGGGCTGGCTCTGGCCGAGGATGTCGACGAGCTCGCTCACCGTCCATTCGCCCTGGGCGCAGATGGCGAGCAGACGCAGTCGGCTCGGATCGGCGGCAGCGCGCAGTCCCCGGAGGAAAGCGTCGAACCCTTGTGGCGACACGGGAGAGCCTCGGCGAGGCAGACAAAGATATAAAGAGCTCTCTATATCGGCATGTCAATCCCTGCACCGCCCCAGCAGCGCCGCTTGCCGATCCTCCGCCCCTGTGGTCATCTGCGAGGGCCATGGTGGACGGACCCGACACGCTGCACACCTTCTCTGCCCCCTTCGATCGCCACGAACCGGCGCAGGTCTCGCTGCCGCTTTTGATCTCCGCACCGCACAGCGGCATGCTGCTGCCGCCCGAGGCGGCGGCGGGTCTCGCGCTTTCCCCCGAGGAGCTGCGCGAGCTGGACGATGGTCCGGTGCACCGGCTGTTCGCCGCCGCCGTGGCGGACGGCGCGACCATGCTGGTCGCCCGCCTGCGACGGGTGTTCGTCGATCTCAACCGCGATCCCCTCGAGATCGATCCCGCTCTCGTCCCCGACCTCGCCCCCTCCCTACGGCCGCGTCTGTCGCTTCGGGTGCGCGCAGGTCTCGGCGTGGTACCCTCGCGCCTCGGCACTCGCCCGCTCTGGCGCCGGCCCCTCGGTTCGGCGGAGGTCGCCCGCCGTCTGCACACCGTCTATTACCCCTATCACCGCGAACTCGCCCGCATCCTCGACAGCCTGCGGGCACGCTTTGGCGTGGCGGTCCTGCTCGATGTCCACTCCATGCCGACCTCGGCCGCCGCCGACCTCGGCCCGGTGGTGGATGTCGCCATCGGCGACCGCTTCGGGCAGAGCGCCGCACCCACCCTGGTCGAGGCGGCCCTGGCCCGGCTGCGCGACAGCGGTCTCGTGTGCGAACGCAACCGCCCCTTCGCCGGCGGCCACATCACCGAAACCTATGGCCGACCCGCGGCCGGCATCCACGCCCTGCAGATCGAGATCCGTCGCGGCCTGTTCCTCGACGAGCGCAGCCACGAGCCGCATGCCGGCGGTGAACGGCTCGCCGCGGTCATGCACGCGGTGAGCCGCGCCGTCGCCGAGGCCGCCCTCCGACTGCGGCCGGCGACCGCGGCACCGGAGGTCGCCCTTTCGTCGCCAGCCGACGGCCGGCGCATCGCTGCGGATTGACCGAGCGCCGGCTGCCGCGGCAGCCTCGCGACGTTCGCGAAAGGCACGTCCGTGAGCCCATCGCCGCCGACCGCCGCCGGCACGCTCGAAGCCCTGCTCGCCGAAGGACTGGCACTCGCCGAGCGGACGCGTGCCGCCCTTCTCGCCTCGCCGTCCTCCGTGCCCGCTTCGCCCCAGGCGCTGCTGGAGAACCTCGAGCGCAGCGCGGCCCTCGGGGTCGTCACCGCCCGGGTGACGGCTGGCGTCGCCTGGCTGCTCGCCCGTTTCGCGGTGTTGCGCGGGGAACTCGACGCGGAAGAGGCGCGACGGCCAGCTTGGCGCCTGCTGCCGCCGGAGCGGTTGCCGGAGGCGCTCGGCGGCGCGGTCGATCCCGAGGTCCTCCGGCTTCTGCGGGAATCCGAGCGTTTTTACCGGCGTCTCGATCGGCTCGACGCCGCTCTCGACCGGGCGGACGAGCCGAGCCATTGATCGGCCGTGTTCCGGTCCGCCCGATGGAGGGCTGGCCGAGCGGGGGAGGAAGTGCGATGACGGAGCTCGCGATCTGGGGACGGCCCAATTCCATCAATGTGCAGAAGGTGATGTGGACGGTGGGAGAACTCGCGCTTCCCCACCAGCGCATCGACGCCGGCGGCCCCTTCGGCCACCTCGACACAGCCGAATACGCTCGCCTCAATCCCAATCGCAAGATCCCGACGATCGTCGACGGCGAGACGGTCGTGTGGGAATCGAACGCGTGCGTGCGCTATCTCGCCGCGAAATACGGCAGGGGCAGCCTGTGGCCGGAGGATCCCGGCGAGCGGTCCCTCGCCGATCGCTGGATGGACTGGCAGCTCGCGGAACTCCAACCCCTCCTCCATCCGATCTTCTGGAACCTGGTGCGCACCCCGCCAGAGCGCCGCGACATGGACGCGGTGCACCGAGCCGCCGCCCGCATCGGCTCGCTGTGGCAGATCCTCGACCGGCACTTGGCAGAACGCCGGTTCGTCGCCGGCGACCAGCTCACGATGGGCGATATCCCGCTCGGCTGTGCGGTCTGGCGCTACCAGAATCTCCGGGTGGAGAAACCGGATCTGCCGCATGTGGGGCGCTGGTTCGGCGAGCTGCAGCAGCGCCCCGCCTACCGCACCCACGTCATGTTGCCGGTCACCTGAGGAGGCGGCAGGCGACCGCCTTCGTCAGCTGCCCTTCCCGGGAGCGTCCGAGAAGTATCGTTCGAACTTGTTGGGCACGCCCTTCCACTCGTCGGCATCCGCCGGGGGCGTGCCCTTGCGCGTGATGTTCGGCCAGATCGCGCTGTACTTGCGGTTGAGCTCGAGCCATTTTTCGGCTTCGGGTTCGGTGTCCGGCAAAATGGCCTCGGCTGGACACTCGGGTTCGCACACGCCGCAATCGATGCATTCGTCCGGATTGATCACCAGCATGACCTCGCCCTCGTAGAAACAGTCGACCGGGCACACTTCCACGCAGTCCATGTACTTGCAGCGAATGCACGCCTCGGTGACCACATAGGTCATGTGGGATCTCCACGGCTGGGGTTGGGAGCGACCGCCGCGGCCGCGATCCGTTCAGCGGCGCTCGAACAGTTTCTCGAGGTCCGCCCGAGACAGGCGCACCCAGGTCGGGCGGCCATGATTGCACTGCGCCGAATATGGCGTCCGCTCCATGGCCCGCAAGAGCGCGTCCATCTCGGCGAGCGAAAGCCGGCGGCCAGCCCGTACGCTGCCGTGACAGGCGATGGTGGCGAGCACCTGCTCGAGCCGCGCGCGCAGGGACAGCGCCTCGCCGAGCTCGGCCAGTTCGTGGGCGAGATCGTGCAGGAGCGCGGCGATGTCCGGGGCTTCCCCGAGCAACGCCGGGACCTCGCGCACCACCACCGCCTCCGGCCCGAACCCGTCGATGGCCAGCCCCAGTTCCGCGAGCTCGGCCGCTCGGGCGAGCAGCACCTCGCGCACCGCCGCTGGCAGTTCCACCACCTGGGGCACGAGGAGGAGCTGGCGGGCCACCCCACCCGCTCGCAGTTGCTGTTTGAGCCGTTCGTAGACGATCCGCTCGTGCGCCGCGTGCTGGTCGACGAGCACCAGCCCGTCCGCACTCTGGGCCACGATCCAGGTGTCGTGCAGGCAGCCGAGCGCCCGGCCGAGCGGCCCTGGGTCCTCGCCGGCGAGCGCTGGAGCCGCGCTGGTGCTCGCCGGTTCGAGGCTCGGCGGCGGCGCGCCGTCGAAAGGCGCGGACGCCTCGGCAAGACCAGCGGGACTGGCTGCCCGCGCAGGTGACATCGACGAGCGCGAGGGAGATCGCATCGCCGCGGACTGGAAGCCCCGCCGTCCCGCCCCGAGGGGCAGGCGGGCGGCACTGCGGTGGCCATGCTCGGCGAGCGCCCGGCGCACGGCTCCGATGACGAGGCCCCGCACCACATCGGGCTCGCGGAAGCGGACCTCGCTCTTCTGCGGGTGAACGTTGACATCGACCCGCTCCGGCGGCAGGCAGAGGAACAATACCCCGACCGGCTGACGGTCATGGGGCAAGAGGTCGCCGTAGGCGGCCCGCAGGCAGCTGCCCAACAGCGGATCGCGCACCGGCCGGCCATTGACGAACAGATGCTGATCCTGGAGGTGGTTGCGGGAAAGCGTCGGCAGCGACAGCACGCCGGAGAGACGCAAACCCTTCGCTTCCGCCTCGACGATGATCGCCGCCTCGACGAAGTCGCGGCCGATGATGCGCGCCGCGCGGTCGAGCGACGGAGTGGCTGCGGCCAGCGGCTCGGCGGGCAGATCGAGCAGCGATCGCCCGTCGGCCGAGAGACGGAAGGCGATGTCGGGGCGGGCGAGGGCGAGCCGTTCGACGACGGCCCGCGCCATGCGTGTCTCGCTCCGCTCTCCCTTGAGGAAGGCGAGCCGGGCGGGAGTGGCGAAGAAAAGGTCCCGCACCTCGACCCGGGTCCCCAGCGGGCCGGCTGCCGGCTCCACCCCCGACAGGCGTCCGGCTTCGGCGCGGATGCGCGCGGCATGGGGCGCACCGCGGGTGCGACTGGTCAGGGTGAAGCGGGACACGGCGGCAATGGACGGCAGCGCCTCGCCGCGGAAACCCAGAGTGGTGATGCGCAGGAGCTGCTCGTCGTCGAGCTTCGACGTGGCGTGGCGCTCGAGGGCGAGCGGCAGCTCGGCCTCGGGGATCCCGCACCCGTCGTCCTCCACCAGCACGAGCCGTCGACCGCCCTCTTCGAGCGCCACCGCGATGCGCCGCGCGCCGGCGTCGATGGCGTTCTCCACCAGTTCCTTGACCACCGACGCCGGCCGTTCGACCACCTCGCCCGCCGCGATGCGATTGACGATGCGATCCGGCAGCCGGCGGATCGGGCTCATGGCGTCAGCCGATCCTCGAGACCCACCGGGTCACCGACGACGCTGAACAGGATGGGGCCGGCGAAGAGCCGCGCCGCGGCGCGACGCGTATCGGCGAGGGTGACCGCCTCGATGTAGCCGTTGCGCTTGTCGAGATAATCGATGCCGAGCTCCTGGGCCTGCATGGCGACCAGCATCTCGGCGATGCGGTCGTTGGAGGTGAGCCGGAGGGGGAAGGAGCCGGTGAGATAGGTCTTGGCGTCGACGAGCTCCTGTTCCGCCAGTTCGCCTGCTGCCATCCGCGCTGCCTCGCGCTCGACGAGCTCGATCGAGGTGGCCACCTGGTCGTTGCGGGTGGCGACCCCGCCGAGCCACAAGGGAGCGTAGCGGCTGTCGTAGAGATAGGAGTACACGGAATAGGCGAGACCGCGCTTCTCGCGGATCTCGTTCGTGAGGCGCGAGCTAAAGCCTCCTCCGCCGAGGATATAGTTGGCGACGTAGGCGGCATAGTAATCGGGATCGTGACGGTCGATGCCGGCGTGGCCGAAGGTGACGACACTCTGCGGAATGGCCATGCGCTCGACGACGACTCCGCCCGTCGCCGGTCGGGCGGGGGGCACCATGGGCAGCTGGGCGGCCGGGGGCAGCGCGCCGAAGGTGCGATCGAGCAGCGGCGCGAGCTCTCGGGGCGTGATGTCGCCGGCCACTCCGATGACGAGATTGTCGCGGGACAGGCGCGTGGCGGCGAACTGGCGCAAGTGGGGGATCCCGATGCGGGCGATGGTGTCCGGCGTACCTCGGGTTGGGCGGGCGTAGGGATGGCCGGCGAAGGCGCGGGCGAACCACGCGCGGCCGGAACGGTAGTCGGGATCGGTTTCGCGCCGACGGAGCTCGGCCATCACTTGCTGGCGAATGCGCTCGACCGGCTCCTCGTCGAAGCGCGGCTCGGTGAGGGCGAGCCGGAGGAGCTCGAAGGCGAGCTCGCGGGTGTCGTTGAGGGTCTTGAGACCGCCCGTCAGAGCGTCGCGGTCGGCATCGAAGGAGAGCCGGATGGCATTGTCCTCGAGGGCCGAGCGAAAGGCCTTGCTGTCGTAGGGACCAGCGCCCTCGTCCAACAGTCCGGAGGCGAGATAGGTGAGACCGTCGAGCCCCTCGGGGTCGTGGGCGCCACCCCCTTCGAAGCGGAAGGCGACGGAGACGAAGGGAATGGAGGGCTCGCGCAGAAGCCACGCCCGCACTCCGGTGGCGCCGACCACCTCCTCGACCGGCGCAGCGGGTTGGCCCGTTCGGGTTCCGGCAAGCAACAGGCTAGCTCCCATGAGGCAGGAAGAGAGGAAGCGGCGTCGGTCGAGGCGGAGGCTCACCTTCTGACCTCGTCGGCAACCGGAAGGAGCCTGCCCCGCACCGCCCGCTCGCGCACCAGCACCGCCCGCGCTGCAGCCTCGACCTGCTCGCGGGTGACGGCCCGGATGCGCTCGGGCCAGGCCTCGACATCCTCGACCGTCTGGCCGGTGGTGAGCGCCACGCCGAAGATCCTCGCCACTCCCGAGAGGGAGTCGCGGGCGTAGACGGCCTCGGCGAGCATCCGTCGCTTCACCCGTTCCACCTCTTCTTCGCTCACCCCTTCCGAGAGGAGCTTCGCGATCTCCTCGTCGAGCGCCTTCTCCACCTCGGCGAGCTCGACCCCCGGTCGCGGGCTGGCATCGATGCGGAAGGTGGTAGGGTCGAGGCTGGCACCGCGATAGAACGTGCTCGCACCCGCAGCGATGCCACGATCGACGACGAGGGCACGATAGAGCCGGCTCGTGGTGCCGGAGCCCAAAAGCTCCGAGAGCACCTCGAGCGCATAGGCATGCTCGCGGCCCTCGCTCACGTAGCTCGGAGCGAGATAGGAAACGACCACGCTCGGCTGACGGACGCGCGCGTCGCGCACCTCGACCAGCCGTTCCGCCCGCTGCGGTGGCTCGGCCAGGCGCCGGCGCTCCGGGACCGGCCGCGGCGGGTTGCGGCCGTAGGTCTTTTCGGCGAGTTCCCTCACCTCGTCGGCCGTCACATCCCCCACCACCACGAGAATGGCATTGTTGGGCGCGTACCAATCCCGATAGAAGGCATAGGCATCTTCGCGGGTATAGCTCTCGATCTCGTGGAACCAGCCGATCACCGGCAGCCGATAGGGATGGTTCAGATACTGGACCGCGGCGACCTGTTCACCGAGCACGGCGGCTGGCTCGTTGTCGACCCGCATGCGTCGTTCCTCGAGGATCACGTCGCGCTCGGTCCGGGCGTCCTGTTCGGTCAGACGGAGATTGACCATACGGTCCGCCTCCATCTCCATGACCATGCCCAGCCGATCCTTGGCAATCATTTGGAAGTAGGCGGTGAAGTCATAGCTCGTCATGGCATTGTCGTTGCCGCCGTGACGAGCGACGATCTTCGAGAATTCTCCCGGTGGGATCTTCTCCGTCCCCTTGAACATCAGATGTTCGAGATAGTGCGGCAGGCCGGATTTGCCGGGTGGGCTATCCGCCGTCCCCACCCGGTACCACACCCAGTGGGCAACGACCGGAGCCCGATGGTTTTCCACCACCACCACCTGCATGCCATTGTCGAGGGTAAAGCTGGTGGGATGGAACAGACCCGCCGCACCTTCGGCAGGTGCCGCGAGGAGCAGCGTGCTCGCCACCACGATCGCCCCCCTTCTCACGACCCGTTGCCACCCGGTAAGGGTTCGCTGCCGCTGCGAATGGTCACCACTCTGCGCGCGCGTCCCTCCCGCTGCAGCCTCTCGGCCTCGGCCACCGGGTCGAGCGGCTCGCCCTTGGGTTCGAACATCGGCTTTTGGAATCCCAAGACGAAGAGGAAGCTATTGCGGTCGAGATCGACGAATTCGCTGCTCTCCTCGAGCAGTCGGCGACGAATGTCCGGGTCGGCCTCGGCCCGCACCGCCGCGACCAACGCCCGTTCGCCCGGGCTCAGGGTCGCCGGCTGTTCCGGGGTTTTGCCCACCAGGGCCTCGCGCGCCGCCACCGCCACATCCTGACGCGGAGCGGGCCGCGATCCCGGCTCGGGAAGGGTCAGAGACGGCGGCATCGTGAGCGGCGCCCGTCGCACCACCGCGAATTCATCGGGAACCGGCCGCTCCAACCCCAGACTGCGCTGCAGGCTGCCGCCGCAGCCCGCGAGCAGGATCGCCGCCATCGCCACCGTGGCCAGTGCCGTCGTGCGTCCGGTCACGAACCGTTCCTCCCGGTCGATCGCACCAGATGGGTGCGCGGCAGCAGATTTTCGAGCAGCAGCACAGCGGCCCCGCACACCACCGCGGTATCGGCCAGATTGAACGCCGGCCAATGCCAATCGCCAAGGTGGAAGTCGAGAAAGTCGACGACCGCCCCGAACCGGATCCGGTCGAGGACATTGCCGCCAGCGCCGCCGAGCACGAGGGCAATGGCGAGGCGCGGCCACAGCGCCTGTTCTCGCCGGAACCACAGGAGGAGCAGGCCGATGACGAGGAGCGCTATGGCCACCAGCACCCAGGGGAGTGCCGCCCCGAGCTGGGAGAAGAGGCCGAAGCTCACACCGCGATTCCACACCAGGACCAAGTTGAAGAACGGCAGCACCTCGATCACCTGTCCCGGTTCCAGATTCGCCAGCACGAGCCCTTTGCTCGCCTGGTCGAGGACCAGCACCCCCGCCGCGATCGTCGTGGCCTGAGCGGCTTTGATCCGCATCGTGCGTCAGCTCGCCGGCTCGAAGGCGGCCACCGCGTCGGCACAACGCGGGCACAGCTCGCTCGCGGCATCGACATCGCGGCGTACCTGCCAGCAGCGCGCGCACTTGCGGCCCTGGGCGAGGCGCACGACGACCCCGACCCCGGGCACCTCCTCCAGCCGAAACGCTTCCGCCGGCGGCTCTCCCACCCGAAGCTCGATCCCGCTCGTGATGGCGAGTTCGGCGAGATCGACGCCACCGAGGGCCTCGGCGTCCTCGGCCGTCAGCCACACGAGCGGGGCCGCGAGGAGGCTCGCGCCGATCCGCTTCTCCTTGCGTTCCCGCTCGAGCGCCCCGGTGATCACCCGCCGTACCCGCCGGATGCGTTCCCAGCGGCGGGCGAGCGCTTCGTCCCGCCAGACGGCAGGGATCTCGGGGAACTGTTCGAGATGGACACTGCCGTCCGCCGACGGGTGGCGGGTCAGGAAAGCCTCCTCGGCGGTGAAGACCAGGACCGGAGCGAGCCACCGCACCAAAGTCTCGAAGAGGATGTCGAAGACGGTGCGGGCGGCGCGCCGGCGCGGACTGTCCGGCCGATCGCAGTAGAGCGAGTCCTTGCGGATGTCGAAATAGAAAGCGGAGAGGTCGGTGGCGCAGAAATTGTGCAGGGCGCTGTAGAACCGCTGGAAGTCGTAGGCCTCGATCGCCCGCGCCCGCAGCTCGTCCAGCTCCCACAGCCGATGCAGCACCCAGCGCTCGAGCTCCGGCATCGCCTCGACGGCGAGCCGTTCGCTCGGGTCGAAGCCGGCGAGGCTGCCGAGCAGGTAGCGCAGGGTGTTCCGAAGCCGCCGGTAGGCATCGGCCTGACCTTCGAGGATGGCGTCGCCGATGCGCATGTC
Source organism: bacterium HR40 (assembly GCA_002898275.1). Taxonomy (GTDB): domain Bacteria; phylum Pseudomonadota; class Alphaproteobacteria; order Geminicoccales; family Geminicoccaceae; genus HRBIN40. Next base: position 264,896 of record BEIQ01000004.1, on the reverse strand, counting down.
CTCGGCATAATCCGAGCTCGCCACCCACAGCCGCAGGATATCGGCACCGTGCGTCTTCATGAGATCGAGGGGCGAGATCACATTGCCGAGGGACTTCGACATCTTTCGACCTTCGGCATCGACGACGAAGCCGTGGGTGAGTACCGCCTCGTAGGGGGCTCGACCGCGCGTGCCACAGGACTCCAGCAGCGAGCTCTGGAACCAGCCGCGGTGCTGATCCGAGCCTTCCAGATAGAGCGAGGCCGGCCATTGGAGCTCGGGCCGGCGTTCCAGCACGAAGGCGTGAGTCGAACCCGAATCGAACCACACGTCGAGGATGTCGTTCACCTTCTCATAGTCCTCGGCGCGGTAACGCTCCCCCAGGAACTCCTGCGGGTCGCGCGTCCACCAAGCGTCCGCTCCCTCCTCCTCGAAGGCGCGGGCGATGCGTTCGACCACCTCGGGGTCGCGCAGCACCTCTCCCGTCTGGCGGTGCACGAACACGGCGATCGGGACGCCCCAGGCGCGCTGACGGGAAATGCACCAATCGGGGCGGGTCTCCACCATGGCGCGGATGCGCGCCCGGCTGCTCTCCGGAATCCAGCGGGTGGCATCGATGGCCGCGAGGGCCCGGGCGCGCAGCCCGTCGGGCCCGTCCATGGGGATGAACCACTGGGCGGTCGCACGGAAGATGAGGGGCGCCTTGGACCGCCAGCTGTGCGGATAGGCGTGCCGCAGCCGACCGCGGGCGAGCAACGCGCCGTGAGCGATCAGCGCTTCGACCACGGGGCCTTCGGCCTCGAACACATGGATGCCGGCAAAACCCGGGACGGCCTCGGTATAGAGGCCGTCCTCGGCCACCGTGTCGGGGACCTCGAGCCCGTACCTCTGGCCGAGCTCGAAATCTTCCGCACCATGCGACGGGGCGACATGGACGAGGCCCGTGCCCTCCTCGGCCGCGACGAAATCCGCCGGCAGCATCGGCACCGCGAAGTCGTAGCCGCCGGCATGGCCACGCAACGGATGGGCGAGCACCGTCCCGGCCAGCTCCCGTCCGGAAAGCCGCGCCCGCTCGTGCCAGACGAGGATGCCCGCCTGTTCTGCCGTATCGGCAACGCGCGCGATGGCGAGCACCAGCCGCTCGCCCGGTCGGGCCAAGCTGCCCTCGGCCACCCTCTCGACCTCGATCACCGCGTAGTCGATGCCTTCGCCATAGGCGACGGCGCGATTGGCCGGCAGCGTCCAGGGAGTGGTGGTCCAGATCACCACCGCCGCGTCGGCGAGCTCCGGCCGCGACGGCCGGGTGACGGGAAAACGCACCCAGACCGTGGGCGAGACGACGTCGCGGTATTCGACCTCGGCCTCGGCGAGAGCCGTCTTCTCGACCACCGACCAGAGCACCGCCTTGCGGCCGCGGTAGAGCGACCCCGAGAGCAGGAACTTGCCGAGCTCGCGGAAGATCACCGCCTCCGCCTCGAAGGCCATGGTGGTATAGGGGTTCTCCCAGTCGCCGAGCACGCCGAGACGCTCGAACTCCTGCCGCTGGACCTCGATCCAGTGCTGGGCATAGGCGCGGCACTCGGCGCGGAACTCGATGATCGGCACCCTGTCCTTGTCGCGCCCCTGCGCCCGGTACTCCTTTTCGATCTGCCACTCGATCGGCAGACCATGGCAATCCCACCCGGGCACATAGACAGCGTCCTCGCCCCGCATCTGGCGACAGCGGTTGACGATGTCCTTGAGGATCTTGTTGAGGGCCGTACCCATATGCAGGTGGCCATTGGCGTAAGGCGGGCCGTCGTGGAGGACGAACTTCGGGCGGCCCGCCGACCGTTCACGCAACCGCTGGTAGAGACGGATCCGCTTCCACCGCTCGACGAACCCCGGCTCGCGCCCCGGCAGATTGGCGCGCATGGCGAACTCGGTCCGCGGCAGGAAGACGGTAGCTCGATAGTCCTTGGCCATGGCTCGACCGCTTTCGGTTCATGGGGCGGGCTCGAGGCCGTGCACCTCGCGGGCGCGGGCGCAATCGCGCGCCATCTCGGCGACCAGTGCCTCGAGGGTGTCGAAGCGGCGCTCCTCGCGCAACCGCTCGAGGAAGGCGACGCGCATGCGAAGACCGTAGAGCTCGTGCCGGCCGTCCAGGAGATGGACTTCGAGGCGCCGCTCGCCACCCCCGAAGGTAGGGCGCACGCCGAGGCTGGCCACCGCCGGATGCCAGCTCCAACCGCCGCTGCGACGGATCCCCGCACGCACGGCGTAGATGCCATCGGCGGGCAGCAAGGGTCGGCGGCCAGCGAGCCGGAGATTGGCGGTGGGATAGCCGAGGCTGCGGCCGAGCCTGTCGCCGGCCACCACTCCGCCACTGAGTTCGTAGGCATAGCCGAGCAGATTCGCCGCCTCGCGGACGGCGCCCGCGGCGATCGCCTGACGGATGCGGGTGGAGGAACAGACGATCCCCTCGATGGCGATCTTCTCCATCGCCTCGACGGCGAAGCCGAAACGCTGCCCGAGAGCGACGAGGATCGCGACGTCGCCGGTGCGGCGATGGCCGAAGCGGAAATCCGCTCCGGTGACCACCGCGCGTACCCCGAGGATGCCGACCAGGATCCGCTCGACGAAGGCCTCGGGCGACAGCTGGAGGAGCTGCGGTCGCACCCTGAGGACGTGGAGCTGATCGATCCCCAGCGCGCGCAGCAGCTCGGCCTTGCGGGCAAAGGAGGTGAGCCGCGGCGGTGCCCGCTCGGGGTCGAGCAGCTCGCGGGGATGCGGCTCGAAGGTGACGACGCCGGAGGCGACGCCGAGTTCCTCGGCGAGCGCGCGGGTGCGCGCGATCACCGCGCGGTGACCGCGATGCACACCGTCGAAATTGCCGATGGCAACGGCCGCGCCGCGCGCCTCGGCGGGCAAGTCGCCCGGACCCCTGTACACTCGCATGGCGCGCTATCTTTCACGCCGCAGCTAGCCTGTAAAGGCGTGCGTCGCCCCGCTCCTGCCGTCACCGCTGTGCCGGCACCCGCGATGAAGCCGGTGCGGGCGGGAGGATTCGAACCTCCGCCACCGGCGGTGTAAGCGCCGTGCTCTACCCCTGAGCTACGCCCGCAGGTGGCGGCGACGATAGTCGGCGGCGGCCGATGCGACAAGCGACGAACCGGTGCCGCCGGCCGTCAGACGGGGAAGCGGTGCCGCCGGCCGTCGCCGTCGACGAGCAGCGCCCGCTCCACCGGAAAAGCCCTCAGCAGGTCCACCGCCTGGCCCGGAGCGAGCAGACAGAGCGCCGTCGACAGCCCGTCGGCCAGCGCTGCCGTCTCGGCCACCACCATCGCGCCGCAAAGCGGTCCGGGCGAGCGGCCGCTGCGCGGATCCAACAGATGGTTGAAGTGACCCGTGGGCTCGAAGCGCGTGGCGCCGGCATGGGACACGGCGAGCGCCCCTGTGGCGAGACTGACCCGCATGCCCGGTCCGGGACCGACACGACCCATCACCTCCCAGAAGCGTTTGCCGGGTGGCGGCGCCGAGGCGGCGAGCTCGCCAGTATCGATCAAGACCGCCTCCGCTCCCAGGCTGCGAGCGAGAGTGACGAGCCGGTCTGCGGCATGGCCCTGGGCGATGCCATTGAGGGTGAGGGCCATACCGGGCGGCAACTGGATGCGATCCGGGGCGAGGGCCACCCGATAAAAGCCGATGCTGGCCCGCGCCCTGTCGAGGGTTTCCGCCGAGGGAGGTCGCGGCGAACGCGCGAAATGCTCGGCCAGCGCCGCGTAGAGGGGCTGCACCGTGGGATCGAAGGCCCCTTGGCTCGCGGTGTGGAGACGCGCGCAGAGCTGCAGCAGCTCGATCAGTTCGAAGGGTGGGGCGGCGAGCACGCCGTCGCGGTTGAGGCGCGAGAGGGCGGAATCGGGATCGTACAGGCTGAAGATCTTCTCCAGTCGACGCAGCTCCGCCAGGAGCGGCGCGACCATGGCTTCCGCCTCGCCGCTGTCGCTCGCGGCGACCGTGAAGACCGCGGTGGTCCCCAAGGCCTCGGCGCGATGCACGAAGAGCGGCGGAAGCCGGCTTCCGCGCCCAGCCACGAGCCCGCTGCCGATGGCTGAAAGCAGCAGTTGCAAGACCCGCCGCCTGTGCATGCCGTGTCGCTTCCGTTTTACGATATCAGCATGGCGCCGTTGCGAAAATGGCGACTTGACCTCGATCAATTTCCCTTGCCGCGCCTCGGTCCAGCATCGCCCGTGGATGCCGGCGCACGGACGCGCCGTGCGCTCCGTTCCGGTCGGAGGGGGTCATGAGCGACACCGGTACGAGCGAGAAGATCCCGTTCATGCAACGGGTGTTGGACAATCCGTTCCTGTTGCTGTTCCTCGGGGTGACCGTACCCGCGACGCTGTATCTGGTGTGGGGCCTCGTCGAACTCACCCAGATCCCGGTGGCGGAATAGGGGGAGGTGCGCCATGGCCGTGCGTCCTCCCGAGAGCCGGGTCTGGTGGAACGAACCCGTGGCCACGGGCGAGCTGGTGTGGATCGGGATCGCCTTCCTCTGGGGCCTGTTCATGTTCTTCATGATGATCTACTGGCACCTGGAGGGAAAACAGAATCTCTCCGCAGAAGTCTACCGAGTGAAGCCTGACCGCTACGTCAAGAAGGTCGAGGCATTCGTCGAGCAGTACCGTATCGGAGATGAAGGAGATACCGGCTATCCGCTGGTGGCACCGCCGCCCGGCAGCGACGTTTATCTGCTGGCTCGACTGTGGGAATTCTGGCCTGTCCTCCAGCTCGAGAAGGGTCAAAGCTACCGCCTCCACTTGTCGTCTGCCGACTGGCAGCATGGCTTCTCGCTCCAGCCCGTCAACTTGAACATTCAGGTCCATCCTGGGCTCGAGCACATCGTGACGATCACGCCCACCGAAAGCGGGGTTTTCAGTGTCGTCTGTAACGAATTCTGCGGCGCCGGCCATCACCAGATGACCGGCCGCATCCGGGTGGTGGAACCCGGTCAGGGGAGATGAACCATGGCAACCGCAGCCGGTGAAATTGGCGTCATCGGCGGGATCGCGGCGAAGTTCCGCACTTGCCCGGTGACGGCGCTCAAGATCGATCTCGCTGCCGAGCGGCTGATCAAGGCCAATGCGGTAGCGGCGGTGGTCTTCCTGGCCATCGGTGGCGTTTTGGGTCTGCTGGTCGCCCTGACCCGGTGGCCGGCAGTACATCTGCTCGATTCCGATACCTTCTACATGGTGCTTACTGCCCACGGGCTCAATGTTCTTTTGTTCTGGATCATCTTTTTCGAGATGGCCATTCTATACTTCGCCTCGGCAGTCTTGCTCAACTGCCGCCTGGCGGCACCCCAATTCGCCTGGATCGCCTTCGTACTGATGGTGGCGGGTGCCCTGCTGACCGATTTCACCGTTCTGCAAGGCGATTCGAGCGTGATGTTCACCTCCTACGTGCCGCTGCGAGCGTCGCCGAACTTCTATCTCGGCCTGATCCTGTTCGCGGTCGGCGCCCTCATCGGCTGCATGGTCTTCTTCGGCACGCTCGTCGTCGCCCGCGAGGAACGCACCTACGAGGGATCGGTGCCACTCGTCACCTTCGGCGCCATCGCGGCGGCGGTCATCGCCGTCTTCACCATCGCTTCGGGCGCGATCATCCTCATTCCCACCTGGCTGTGGTCGCTCGGTTACATCGGCCACATCGACACGCTCATGTACAAGCTCGTCTGGTGGGGCATGGGCCACAGCTCGCAGCAGATCAACGTCTCGGCCCATGTCGCGGTATGGTACGCGATCGCGGCCATCCTCCTCGGTGCCAAACCGCTATCGGAGAAAGTGAGCCGCACCGCGTTCTTGTTCTACATTCTTTTCCTCCAGCTCGCTTCCGCTCACCACTTGCTGGTGGAACCCGGCCTGTCGTCCGAGTGGAAGGTCTTCAACACGAGCTACGCCCTCTATCTCGCCGTGCTCGGCTCGCTGATCCACGGTATGACAGTGCCGGGAGCCATCGAGGCGGCCCAGCGCCGCAACGGCTATGTGCACGGCATGTTCGAGTGGCTGCGACGGGCGCCCTGGGGCAATCCCGCTTTCTCCGGCATGTTCCTGTCGCTCGTGATGTTCGGCTTCATCGGCGGCATTTCCGGCGTCGTGCTCGGCACCGAGCAGCTCAACATCATGATGCACAACACCCTCTACGTGCCCGGACATTTCCACGGCACGGTAGTGGCCGGCACCACCCTCGCCTTCATGGCGCTCACCTATCTCGTCCTGCCCCTCATCTTCCGGCGCGAGGTGATGTGGCCGGGCCTCGCCAAGTGGCAGCCATGGCTGTTCGGCATCGGTGCGGGCGGCATTTCGCTCTTCATGCTCGGCGCCGGCACCCTCGGCGTCGCCCGACGCCATTGGGACATCACCTTCGCGGACGCCATCCTGAGCTTCGACTATCCGGCGACCGCCTTCTTGATGTTGGGGCTCAACGGCATCTTCGCGATCTTGGCGACGGTGGGGGGTGCGCTCTACGTCGCGATCACCGTGGCGAGCGTGCTCTTCGGCAGGCCCGTCCACGAGCGCAATGCGCTCCACGCCCTCGGCCCCTTGCCGCAGCGGGTGGTCGAGAGCGGCAGCTCGGCTCAGGTGGGTCGGCACGGTAGCGAGGGCTTCGGCCATCTGCCGGGTACCTACACCCTCGTCGCGGTGTTCTTCGTCGCCTTCGCCCTCTATTACTTCGTCAACTGGAAATATCTGTCCGAGCTGTGGCCGCTCTCGTGAGCGGCCTCGCCGCAGGCCGGAGACACGCCGTGACGCTCGTGCGCGATCTGGTTTCGGTGTTCAAGCTGCGGATCGGGATCGCCATCACCCTCTCCGCGCTCGCGGGCCTCGCCATTCAGCCGGGGCAGCTCCCCGAAACGGGCCGGATCTTCGGCCTCGCGCTCGCCGTGTTGATCGCGTCTTCGGCCGCCGGCGCCTTCAACCAGTACATCGAGCGCGATCTCGATGCCCGCATGCCGCGCACCCGCAGCCGTCCCTTCGTCGCCGGGCGGCTGCGGGCCGGGTGGCACTGGCTGGGGCTCGTTTCCGCCATGCTGGCCGTCGCCCTCGGGCTTGCCGGCACAGCCGGCAACGGCTGGGCTGCCTTCCACGTGTTCGCCGGAGCCTTCACCTACGGGGTCGTCTACACCGTCTGGCTCAAGCGCCGCACGCCGCTCAACATCGTCATCGGCGGAGCCGCGGGGTCCTTTGCGGTGCTCGCTGGAGCGGCAGTCGTCGATCCCGTCCCCGCGCCGGCCGCGATCGTCCTGGCGGTGGTGTTGTTCTTGTGGACGCCGCCGCATTTCTGGAGCCTGGCGCTCGCGGCTCGCGACCAGTACGAGGCGGCCGGCGTGCCGATGCTGCCGGTGGTCGTGGGCGAACGACGCTGCGCGCGGATCGTCCTCGCCCACACCCTCGCCCTGAGCCTGCTCTCGCTTTTGCCGCTGGCTTGGGGCATGGGCGCGATCTATGGCGCCTGCGCGCTCGCGGGCGGCCTCGGGTTCAGCTGGACCAGCCTCGCCCTCCTTCGCCGTCCCGACCGGCGGGCAGCGCTGCTCAACTTCTTCGCCTCCCTCGGCCAGCTCCTGCTGCTCGTCACCGGCATCTTTCTCGATCGCTTCCTCGCTGGAGATGCCTCGTGAGGTGGCTCCTCTATGCCCTGGCGCTCTTCTTGAGCGCGCCGACCGAAGCCGCAGCCGCGCCACTCGGGGTCGAGGCGGCCTTGCAGAAAAGCCAGGCCGTTCTCGGCCGCAGCCTGCCGGATCTCGCCTTTTCCGACGTCAGCGGGCGGCGGGTGCGATTCGCCGACTTCAGCGGCCGGCCATTTCTCCTCACCCTCGTCTATACGGCGTGCAGCGACGTCTGCCCGCTCGTGGTGCGCAACCTCCATCCGATCGTCGAGAACGCCCAGGAACTCTTCGGCGCCGACCGCTTCGCCGTTCTGACCATCGGCTTCGATGCCCGTCACGACACACCCGATCGCATGCGCGCCTTCATGCGCAGCCAGGGCGTCAGCCTGCCGAACTGGCACTTCCTGTCCGCCGACCAAAAGACCATCGACCGCCTCGCCGAAGCGGTCGGCTTCACCTTCTATCCCGCGGCGGGCGGCTTCGAGCACATGGCGCAAATCACGGTGGTCGATGCCAATGGCCGCATCTACCGTCAGATCTATGGCGGCGCCTTCGCGCCACCGCAAATCGTGGAGCCGCTCAAGGACGTCGTGTTCGGCCGCTTCCGACCGCTGGCCGACGTCGAATCGCTGATCGACAAAGTACGTCTCTTTTGCACCGTCTACGATCCTGCCAGCGGTCGTTACTATTTCGACTATTCGCTGTTCATGGCTATCGCTAGCGGCGCCTTTTCCCTCGCACTGGTGGCAACGCTCCTCGTTCGGGAGTGGCGCCGATCGGTCAAGCTCGGCTCCCGCGAACCGTCTCGCTGAGGATTCCGCATGGAACGGATCAAGTCGGCCTTGCGGCTCGCTTTCGCCGCCGCCGAAGCCCGCCTCGGACGTCTTTTCCCTCCGGCGTGGAACCCCCTCCTCAATCTCGGGGCGCTCGGCTTTTTTTTCTATTGGATCGTCACTGTTAGCGGTATCTATATCTATGTTTTCTTCGACACCGGGGTCAGCCAGGCGTATAGCTCGGTCGAATACATGACCCGCGACCAATGGTTCGCAGCCGGTGTCATGCGCAGCCTCCACCGCTACGCCTCCGATGCGCTCGTCTCGGTGATGGCGCTGCACCTCCTGCGGGAGTTCGCACTCGACCGCTACCGGGGCGCTCGCTGGTTCAGTTGGGTGAGCGGGGTACCGGTCGTGGTGCTGGTCTATGTGGCCGGGATTACGGGCTACTGGCTCGTGTGGGACCGGCTCGCCCAGTATGTCGCCACGGTCTCGGCGGAATGGCTCGATGCCGCCGGCCTCTTCGGCGAGCCCATCGCCCGCAACTTCCTGTCGCCGCAGCATCTCTCCGATCGCTTCTTCAGCCTCCTCGTGTTCCTCCATATCGCCGTGCCGCTCGTCGCGCTGTTGCTGCTCTGGGTGCACCTCCAGCGCATCGCGCGGCCGCGCATCAACCCGCCGCGCGGCCTCGCGGCTGGCGTCCTCGCCGCGTTCCTGGCGCTCGCCCTCGTGTATCCGGCGAAGAGCCAAGGGCCGGCCGATCTCCTCTCGGTGCCGACCGAAATCGGTCTCGACTGGTTCTACCTGCCGCTCTTCCCCGTCTTGGAACGGCTGCCCGGGCCGCTCACTTGGAGCGCGGCGCTCGCGGTCTTCGCCATGTTCGTGGCCATCCCCTGGTTGCCGCCGATGCGCCGGCCCAAGCCGGCCGCGGTCGATCTCGCCAACTGCAATGGCTGCGGCCGCTGCTTCGCCGACTGCCCCTACAATGCCATCACCATGGTGGCACGCAGCGACGGCCGTCCGTTCTCGAGCGAGGCCAGGGTCGATCCCGCGCTGTGCGTGTCCTGCGGCATCTGCGCTGGCGCCTGCCCCACCGCGACGCCGTTCCGCCGCCGCGCCGGCCTCCATCCCGGCATCGATCTGCCGGAACGCAGTCTCGCGGCCCTCAGGGAGGCCGTACACGCCGCCGCCGCCCGCCTGACGGCACGGCCGCGGATCCTCGTCTTCGGCTGCGACTTCGGCCCGCCCCTCGGGGGACTCGAAAGTCCCCAGGTCGGAGTGGTGCCGCTCGTCTGCAGCGGCCAGCTGCCACCTTCCTTCGTCGACTATGTGCTGAGCCGCGATCTCGCGGAAGGGGTGGTGCTCACCGGCTGCGCCGAATATGCCTGTCACAACCGTTTCGGTAACGAATGGGCGAAAGCCCGCATGGCCCGCGCCCGCGATCCGCACCTGCGAGAGCGGGTGCCGCGCCATCGCCTGCGCATCCTTTGGGCTGGTCCGCTCGGCTACGGCCGTCTTCGCGAGACCCTCGACAGCTTCGCCCGCGAACTCGCCCTGACCGCCGATCCGCAGCCGGGGAAGCGCAATCCCAGCGTGCTGGAGACAGGGCATGCCTGACGTCGGGCGCTGGTTCGGGCAGAGTCTGATCCTCGCCGGTTTCGTCACCGTGATCGGCTTTTTCTCGCAACGTCCGACGCTCGTCGTTTTTCCGCCAGACCGAGCGCAGCTCGTCGTGAGCTTCGCCCATGGCGCCGAGCGACGCGAGGCCTGCCGACGCCTCACGCCCCAGGAGATCGCACGCCTGCCGCCGCAGCAACGCCGCCCCAACACGTGCGAACGGGAACGGCTGCCCGTCCGTCTGGTCCTCGCGATCGACGGCAACCAAGTGTTCGATGGAGTGCTCGAGCCCACGGGTATCTGGGGGGACGGGCCGTCGCGGGCCTATCTGAAGTTCGCCCTGCCGCCCGGCCGCCATCACCTCGTGCTCAAGCTCGAGGACCGTGGACGCGGCGATGCCTTCGCCTATGTGAGCGAGCGGGAGATCGAGCTCGGCGCCGGCCGGCGCTTGGCCGTCGACTTCAAGGCCGATGCCGGTGGCTTCCTGTTCTATGGCTGAGGGGAGGCCTGGCCGTGGCCCTCATCGCGTGGCGGCAGGAGTTCGAAACCGGGATCCCGGACGTCGACCATGAGCACCGGGAGCTCGTCGCTCTCATCAACGAGCTACACGACCGTCTCGGCGGCCGCGCCGACCCCGAGACGGTCGAGGCCTTCCTCGGCGAAGTGTTCGCGCGCATCGCCGCGCACTTCGCGCTCGAGGAAACGGTGATGCGCAAGCACGGCTACGACGAGTATGCCGAGCACAAGGCCGAACACGAGACATTGCTCGACGAGATCCGCGACATCATGGACGAGCACGCGGCCGGTCGGTACGCCGATTCCACCGAGCGGCTGGCCACTCGGGTGCGGGATTGGTTCGTGAACCACTTCAAGACCAAGGACGCTCGGCTGCACCGGCTGTTGGGCGTTTGAGCGCGCCGCTTCCCGCTCATCGTCTGTTCTTTCCACTCGGCGCCGGTTTTGCCGCCCTGAGCGTGCCCGCGTGGGTCGGCATGCGCGCCGGCCTTTTGCCACCGGTCGGCAGCACACCCGTGGTCTGGCACGGGCACGAGATGCTTTTCGGCTTCGCCGGTGCGGCGATGGCCGGCTTCCTCGTGACCCACACGAGCCGCCCCCTCCTCTCGGCCCTCCTCGGCGCCTGGCTGGCGGCACGCGCCGCGAGCGTTCTCGGCGGTTGGTGGAGCTACCTCGCCCTGCCCTTTGCGTTGCTCTTCGCCGCCATCACCGCTCCCGCCTTCCTGCGCCGGGCAAAGGCTTGGTCGAACGCGCCCTTCGTGCTGGTGCCCGCGGGCCTGCTCGTGGCCGAACTGGCTTTCGGTCTGGAGCAAAGCGGCATCGTCGAAGCGGACGGGCGCGCCCTTCTCCTCGCGTCGGATGGCGTCCTTCTCCTCCTGGTCGTCATGGGCGGGCGAATCACCCGCACCTCGACTGCCGGTCTCGCCCGCAGCCACCGGCAGACCATCGGATCGCTCGGGCGGGGGCTCGAGAGCCTGAGCGCGCTCCTGCTCCTCGCTCACGCGGCGTTGGCGCTCAGCGGCGGGCCCTCGTCTCTCTCCGGCTTCTGTTCGCTCGCGGCAGGCGGGATCGGCCTCCTCCGGCTCGCTCGCTGGTGGACGGGGGCGATCGTCCATGCCCCCGAGGTCGCAGGGCTCCATCTCGGTTGTCTCTGGCTGGGCCTCGGGCTCGTCCTCGCCGGCCTGGGCGAAGCCGGCCTCGCGCCCGACCCGTCCACGGGGCTCCATGCGGCCGTCGTGGGTGGTCTCGGCAGTCTCGCCTTCGCCGTTTTCGTCCGTACCACGCTGCAGCGGGAACGGCTTCCTATCGAGGCCGGGCGCCGGATCTGTCGACTCCTTCCCTTCCTTTCCCTCGCCGCCTGCTTCCGGATCGCTGCCGATCTCCTGCCCGAGCCTCTGCATCTACCGGCTCTGGCAGCGTCCGCCTCCAGTTGGTCGGCGGCCTTCGGTAGTCTCGCTCTCTGGCTTCTGGTGGGCCCGGTCGGCCGGCGAGGCCGCACACGGTCCGCTTCGGCCGCACTCCCTGGCGCGGGGATGACAGATGGACGGGCAACGCGAGGTCCTCGGCCGCGAGCTCGCGGAAGGCGTCGGCAAAGCGCCGGTGTCGCGGCACTCGGCGCGCCCCGCCGGCGCGGATGGTCGCGTCGCCACAAGGGAGCGGAGGAAGCCCGCCACGGCCTCGCCGCGGGTCTTTCCGGGCGTCGGGACGAACCATATTAGCGAGGTGGCCCGCGGCTGAGCGTTCAGGTCGACGGCCGCACGTTCGCACCGCGAGGGGACGTTGGGAGACTCGCGAATGTCTGCGCGCTTTGCCGACTATCTTCGCACCGTCGGTCGCGGTGCCCATCTGTCGCGGCCGCTCTCGCGCGAGGAAGCGCGCGAGGCCATGACGCTCGTCCTCGATGGCGAAGCCGCACCGGTCCAGATCGGGGCTTTCCTCCTCGTGCTGCGCTACCGAGGCGAGACGCCGGCGGAGATCGCTGGCTTCGTCGATGCCGTGCGGGCGCGGTTGCCCGCCGATCCCGGGCTTTCGCCCGATCTCGACTGGCCGAGTTACGCCGATCGGCACAAGCAGCTCCCGTGGTTCACCCTCGCCGCCGTGCTGCTCGCCGGTGCGGGCGTGCGGGTTTTGATGCACGGCATTCCCGGCGAGGGACCGGCGACCACACCGGCCGCCCTCGCCGCCCTCGGCATCGCGCCAGCGCGGACCCTGGCCGAGGCCGGCGAGCAATTGGAACGGACCGCCTTCGCCTATCTGCCCCTCTCCCTTCTCTCTCCCGAGCTTGCTGGACTGTTCGCGTTGCGCCCGCTTCTCGGTTTGCGCACGCCCGTGCATACGCTCGCCCGGGAACTCGCACCGTTCGCGCCCAAGGCGCAGATCCAGGGCATCTTCCACCCGACCTATCTCGAGCTCCATCACGAGACCCAGCGTCTGCTCGGCCAGCAGCGGGCGATCACCTTCAAGGGTGGCGGCGGTGAGGCGCAGCGCAATCCGGACAAGCCCTGCCGTACCCTCGTGCACGTGGACGGGGCGTCGTTCGCCGAAGAATGGCCGGAGTGGCGCTACGGCGATCCGCACCCGTGGCGGCAGGAGCCTCTCGAGGTCGGGCGCATCCGCGCCCTATGGGAGGGCGAGCTCGACCTTCCGGGACCGCGGGCTGCCGTGCTCGGCACGACAGCGCTCGCGCTGCGCATCCTCGGTCGGGCCGCGGCCATCGAAGAGGCGGAGGCGATGGCCGCCGAGCTCTGGCGCACGCGTCATGCGCGGCCGTCCGCGGTAGCGCGATCGCTGTCCGCGGACGAGTAGGCGCCGCGGCCCGTCGTCATCGCCCCGCGCCGAGCCCCTGTGCGAGACCCGAGGGAGTCCGTCCTGCGCTCCAGCTACCGGGGTCAGCCATGTTCGAGAACGCCCTCGCCACGATCCTGCAAGTGGTGGCGCTGCTCGCGATGGCGACGGTCTGCGTTGCCATCTCGGTGCGCCTGCGGCTCGGGACCATCATCGGCTATCTGGTTTGCGGGCTCTTGGTGGGGCCGGGCTTTCTCGGCATTTTGCCGCCCAACCAGCTCGTGAGCCTGCTCGCCCAATTCGGCGTCGTCTTCCTCCTCTTCGCCATCGGGCTCGAGTTGCCGCTCGCCCGTCTACGGGCCATCGGCCTGCGCAGCTTCCTTCTCGCCATCGCCCAGATCCTGGCCGGTGTGGCGGTGGGCACTGGCGCCGCACTGGCTGCCGGTGTGCCGCCTGCGGGGGCGCTGGTGATCGGCTTCGGCTTGAGCCTCTCCTCGACTGCCGTGGTGGTACCGTTCCTGGTCGAGCGCGGCGAACTGGCAACCCGCTTCGGGCGCACCGCCTTCGCCGTGCTGCTGCTGCAGGACGTGGCGTTCGGGCCGATGTTGATCCTCACCTTGGCCCTCGGTCGCGCCTCGGAAGCGCCGGTCTTCGAGCTCGCGCGCACGCTCCTCCTCGGCCTCGGCTTCGGCGGGCTCGCCCTTTTCTTCGGGCCTCGCCTACTCGATCGCGCGCTGCGCGCGATCGTGGCCTCGGGGCCGCACGAGCTGTTCGTCGCAACGACATTGGCGATCGGTATGGGGGCTGCGGCAGTGACCGACGCCGTCGGCCTGTCGCTGGCGCTCGGCGGGTTGCTGTGCGGTATGGTCCTGGCCGATACTGCCTACCGCCACCAGGTGGCAGCCACCATTCGACCTTTCAGCGGGCTGCTCGTTGGATTGTTCTTCGTCACCGTCGCCTTCGAGCTCGACCTCGCGCTTTCGCCACCGACCTGGCTCGCGGTGCTCGCTGGCGCGCTCGTGCTGTTGTTGGTCAAGGGCGCGAGCATCTTTCCCGTCGCGATCGCGCTCGGCTATCCGAAACCGCTCGCGCTGCGTCTGTCGATCGTGCTCGCGCAAGCGGGCGAATATGCCTTCGTCCTCTGGCCCATGGCCCGCGACAGCGGGTTGCTCGCCGCCGAGCTCGTTCGCCCGCTCGAGCTCGCCGCCGCGATCGGCCTCGCCGTGACGCCGCTGTTGGCGAGAGTCGCCATCCAGCTCGGCGAGACGCCGTCGCCGACGGGCTTGCCCGATGCCGAAGCCGCGGCACCGCCCGAGGCGGAGGAGGCCGGACACGTGATCGTCGTCGGTGCCGGCCGGGTCGGTACCCAGGTGGCGGAGATGTTGCGCGAGGCGGGAATCCGGACGGTCGGCATCGATGTCGACGCCAACCGGGTCCAGCGGGCCCGCGTGCGCGGCCTGCCTTTCTATTACGGCAATGTCGTCCATCCCGAAGTGTTGGAGAGCCTGCACATCGAGAAGGCGGCAGCGCTCGTGCTCGCGATCGACGATATGGCGGCAGCCCGGCAGGCAGCGGCTCTCGTGCGCTATTTGTTCCCCGAGCTGCCGCTTTTCGTGCGCGTGCTCGACGAGTCCGAGGCCGAGACCTACCGCCGGCTCGACGCCACGGTGGTGGTGCCGGAAGTGATCGAAACCGGCCGCCATCTCGCCGCGGCCACCCTACGCTGCCTCGCCGACCGCAAGCGGGAGGGCGACAGCCGACGACCGTGATCCGTCACGGGACGGCTTCGGCGAGCAGATCGCGGATGAGCGCGACGACCTCGGGTGCATCCCACACGGCAACCCCGAGTTGACGCAGGGCTTCCCGTCCGGCCCGGTCGACGAGGATGGTCGCGGGTAGCCCAGGCACGCGTAGCTCCTGGATCGCTCGCATCTTCGGGTCGCGGTAGACGGCAAGCCGGTGGACGCCGATCTCGGCGAGGAATTCCCGGATGCGCCCGGCCTCTCCGCGATCCACCGAAAGGGCGAGGACCGTCACCGGTTGGTCGGCGAAGATCTGCTGCAACCGATCGAGAGAGGGCATCTCTTCGCGGCAGGGAGCACACCAGGTAGCCCAGACGTTGAGCACTACCACCCGCCCGCGGAAATCCGAGAGCCGCGCAGGCTTGTCGTCCATGTCGAGGAAGGCGATATCCGGCAGCAGCTCGCGGCTCTGCGCCGGCTGGAGACTGGCCGCTGCGACTGCCGGATGCGGGAGTGCGGCGAGCAAGAGGAGCAGGAACGCGACACGCGCGAGGACCATCGACCCAACCTCCGGAACGGCCCATGGGCAAAGATGGAAGCGGCAGCACTGCCCGCCAGCTGTGGGGCGGCCACTTCGCCGCCGATGCGGCACCCCTCATGCAACGCATCAATGCGTCGATCGGCTTCGACCACCGGCTGTGGCGGCAGGACATCATGGGCTCCATGGCCCATGCGCGCATGCTCGCTGCCTGCGGCATCATCACCGAGGCGGAGCGGGATGCCATCCTCGCCGGGCTCCAGCGCATCCGCGAGGAGATCGCCCAGGGTGCCTTTTCCTTCCGGCCGGAGCTCGAGGACATCCATCTCAACATCGAGGCCCGCCTGACCGAGCTCGTGGGCGAGCCCGGACGCAAGCTGCACACCGCCCGCTCCCGCAACGACCAGGTGGCAACCGACTTCCGCATGTGGGTGCGGGAGGCGATGGACCGCGCCGACGAGCTCCTTAGGGCACTGCAAGAGGTGTTGCTTGATCTGGCCGAGGCGCACGCGGCCACGATCATGCCCGGCTTCACCCATCTGCAGGCGGCTCAGCCCGTCACCTTCGGCCACCACCTCATGGCCTATGTCGAGATGTTCGGCCGCGATCGTGGCCGCCTGCGCGACGCCCGGGAGCGACTCCAGGAATGTCCGCTCGGGGCTGCAGCACTCGCCGGCACCAGCTTTCCCATCGACCGCGACATGACGGCTCGTGAACTCGGCTTCCGCCAGCCTTGCGCCAACTCCATCGATGCCGTATCGGATCGCGATTTCGCCCTCGAATATCTGGCGGCAGCGGCGATCTGCGCCATTCATCTCTCGCGTCTGGCCGAGGAGCTGGTGCTGTGGTCGACACCGCAGTTCGGTTTCGTGCGCATGAGCGAAACCTTCAGCTCCGGCAGCTCGATCATGCCGCAGAAGCGGAATCCCGATGCCGCTGAGCTCGTGCGCGGCAAGAGCGGGCGGGTGATCGGCCACCTCGTGGCGCTGCTCGTCGTGCTCAAGGGTCTGCCCCTCGCCTACAGCAAGGACATGCAGGAGGACAAGGAGGCGGTGTTCGATGCTGCCGATACCCTCGAGCTCGGCCTTGCCGCCACGCGGGAAATGCTGCGCAGCATGAGCGTGTTTCCGGAGCGCATGCGACGAGCGGCGGGTGTCGGCCACACCACCGCCACCGACCTCGCCGACTGGCTCGTGCGCGCGAAGGGGGTGCCGTTCCGCGACGCCCATCGCATCGTCGGGCAGGTGGTACGGCTCGCCGAAGAACGCGGCGTCTCGCTCGACGCCCTCGACCCTCGCGAGCTCGCCGCCATCGATCCGCGTCTCGACGAAGGGGCACGCGCGGTCCTCTCCGTCGAGGCCTCGGTCGCCTCGCGCCGCAGCTTTGGCGGCACCGCACCCGAGCGGGTGCGGGAGGCGGTGCAGGCGGCGCGGGCACGCTACCTCGCCGCGACGACCGGCGACGAGCGAGAGGCAGCGAAAGCCGGGAGAGCCTCGGCCGATAGCGGCGGCGCATAGAGGAATCCCTGGCCGAGGCGGCAGCCGCGTGCCCGCAGGAAGTCCGCCTGTTCGTCCCGCTCCACCCCTTCTGCGACCACCGTCTTGCCGAGGGTGTGGGCGAGGTGGACCATCGCCTCGACGATACTCTCGCTCTCGCGGTCGCGGCCGATGCCCGCTACGAAGGATCGGTCGATCTTGATGACTTGCACCGGCATGCGCTTGAGGTTGAGGAGAGAGGAATAGCCGGTGCCGAAGTCGTCGATCGCCACTTCCACCCCGAGCTGGGCGATGTGCCGCAGGCGCTGATCGAGCTGCTCGTGACCCGGATCGACGAGCAGACTCTCCGTGATCTCGATGCCGAGCAGCTGCGGTTCCACGCGGTAATGGCGCAGCAGACGTTCCAGCCGGTCGACGAAGCTGTCCTCGCGCAGCTGGGCGGCCGAGACGTTGACGGCGACCGGAAGCGCGAGACCGATCCGGCGCCAGTCGGCCAGCTGACGACAGGCGAGCTCGAGCACCCGCGCGCCGAGAGGACGAATGAGGCCGCCCGATTCGGCCACGGGTACGAACTCGTCGGGGCCGATCAGGCCGCGGCCGGGATGGCGCCAGCGCACCAGGGCCTCGGCGCCGACGATCCGGCCATCTTCGAGGTCCACCTTGGGCTGGAACAAGAGGAAGATTTCCCCGTGCTCGAGGGCACGGCGCAGCTCGGCGTCCATGGCGCGACGCAGCTGGAGCATGCGATCGAGCATGGGCACGAAGAAGGCGAACGTGCCGCGGCCCTGCTCTTTGGCCCGGTACATGGCCAGATCGGCTTTGCGCAGCAGGGTTTCGGCATCGACCGCATCGTCGGGACAGAGGGCGAGTCCGATGCTCGCCCCGGCATGCACGTCCTGATTGTCGATGGCGAAGGGACGGGCGAAGCCATCGAGCAGCCGCTTCGCCAACACCGCGGCATCCTCCGGCCCGGCGATGTCGAGCTGGAGCACGGCGAACTCGTCGCCACCCAAGCGAGCGAGGGTGTCGGTGTTGCGCACCACCTTGCGCAGGCGCTGCGCCACCTGGCGCAACAATTCGTCGCCGGCGGCATGGCCGAAGGTATCGTTGACTTCCTTGAAGCCATCGAGATCGATCAGGTGAAGCGCCAGGCGGCTGCGGCGACGGGTGCGCACCGCCAGGGCATGGGCGAGACGGTCGGCGAAGCCGGCGCGGTTGGTGAGGCCGGTCAACGGATCGTGCAGGGCGAGGTACCAAGCGCGTTCCTGCGCCTCGATTCGGGCGGTCAGATCGACCAGCACGTACTGCAGCGTCCGCCGCTCGCCCTCCGTCAGTTCGACCTCCCCTACCTCGCAGAGGAGCCGGCGGCCATCGAGTCGTCGCCAGACCTGAACGGGATGTTCCTCGGTACCGGCAGGGACGGCCAAGCGCTCCCCCTTCGTCCGGAACCGCGCGATCGCGCAACCGAGCAGTTGCTCGGGCGAGGCCGCCCCGAGCAGCCGTGCGGCACTGCGGTTGGCCAGGGTGATCTTGCCGTCTTCCGCCACCAGGATCGCGACCGGTGCGGCCTCGATGAGGGTACGCCAGCGCCGCTCGCTTTCCCGAAGCGCGAGTTCGTTGCGCTTTTGCTCGGTGATGTCGAGCACGTAGCCGTCGAAGAAACGCTGTCCCGGCGCCGGACCGCAGCTCACCCAGGCCACCTCTCGCACCCAGCGCAGCTCGCCGGTCGCCGGGTGGTAAATGCGATAGTCGAGGCTATAGGGTTCGCCATGCTCTTTGCGGCGCCGCTCGAGTTCCAAGTAGCGAGGGCGGTCCTCGGGATGGATCGCCTGGTACCAGCGGGTGACGGGCGCCTCGCCTTCGGTCTCGTTGGCCCCGGCGATTTCCCAGACATCCGCACCATAGAGGGAAAGACCGCTCCGATAGCCGTAGGGGCCGGGTCCCGCCTCGCCGCGATAGAACACGATGCCGCGCATATTGGTGACCAGGGAGCGGAAGCGCTGCTCGCTCTCGCGCAGTGCCCGCTCGAGCTCCACCTCGTGGGTCACGTCGACGGCACTGCCGCGATAGCCGAGGAACTGCCGATCTGGGTCGAAAACGGGACGGCCAGCGGCCTCGAGGATGCGCAGACGACCACGGGCGTCGACGAGTTCCAGCCGATGACCCCGAAACGGCCGCCTCGCCTCGAGATCGGCGAGATGGGCTCGCACGTCCGGGTGATCGGCACCGCGCCGATCGAGGGCCACGCACGAGAGCCCCAGCACAGCTTCCGGAGCCAAGCCCGTCACGGCGAAGAAGCCGTGCGACAGCCACACGAGGCGGAGCGCGGCATCCGTCTCCCACAGCCAGTCGGAGGCGACCGAAAGGAAATCCCGCAGACGTTGCATTTCCTGGACGCCATCCGCTCGGGTCATGGACGTCGTCCCCATCTCTTCGCGCACCGCTGCCGCCGGGCTAGGCGCGGCACGATCGTGCTATGCGCCAGCCGACCGTGGATTGCAACCATCCGTTGTACACGTCGGCCCGTCTTCAGTCGCGGCCCTCGTCGCGAGCGGTGGCCTTTTCGCCTCCCCCCTCCTCCGGCTCGGGCGCGGCGAGTTCGCCGAGCAAGGTCCGTACACGGCTGTGCCGTGCGACCACCCCGAGGCGCTGGTGCATGGCCCGGCGCAACCGCTCGTCACCGAGACGCGCGCGCAACAGCTCGATCTGCTTGCGCAGGTCGTCCTCCTCTGCCGGCGCCGGCTGCGAGCCGGTGGCGACGGCCCGCAACGCTTTCGCGACCCGCTGCAAGCTTTCCTCGTCTTCGCTCGGACTGAGATAATCGCTCGCACGCTTGAAGGCGAGTGTGAGATAGATCTGGGTCACGAGATAGAAGCCGAGAAAGCCGACGACGAAAAAATAGACGAGGACCGCTGCCACCGCACCGCGGTGGCCGGGCACGGAAGGATCGGCGAGCGCCCCTGCGATCTGCCCGATATAGCCCGCGAGATCGCCGATCTGCACGAGCGTCGCGCCCAAGAGGAGCTTGGTGAGCCAGTCCGATACTTCGACGAGATTGGTGTTGAAGGCCAGCCGCGCCTGTTCGCTGCCCTCCCCTTCCGGTCGACCGATTCGCGGCACCCCGAACAGAAAGCCCAGCGCCGCGCCGGTTGCGGCAGCCGCACCGGCGGTGATGGCGGTAAGGGCGAAGAGACCCACGGTCTGCCGCCAGCTGGCGGCGGTCGCCACCGCCCACAAAGCGACGACCACGAGCCCGATCGCGACGGCCAAGCGGAGCCAGTGCACGGTGCGCCGGAGATCGCCCTCGAGCAGCTCGAGATCCTCGTCCGGCCCTCTCGGCGAGATTCTGAACCATTCCCTCAGCGCGTACATGGCGAGCCTCCCTGCCGCCGGCGGTCGATGGCTGTCACTCCAGGCCTTTGCGACTCCTAACCGTCCCGCCACCTCCGCACAACCGAGTATGCCCTTTTCCCGCTCGCACCGCCCGAGATCTCGTTCACCCCGAGACGGACGAGCGCGCCGGCTCGGCGGCCCGGGAGGGGACGAAGCGGAGGGAGAAGCGGTCGACGTAACTCTTCGTTAACGGAGCGGCACTAGGCTCGGGCGCGGGCCCGGTCACCCGGGGTCATCCCGCCGATGGAGCGCCCGTGATGCTCGACCTCCTGCAGCGACCGAAGCGCCAGCGTGCCCTGCACCGGGTGGTGCAGCCGACCGGAAGGGAGCGGTCCTTCCGCAGCGACGACTTCATCCTCAGCAAGACGGATTCCAAAGGCCGCATCCTCTACGCCAATGACACGTTCCTCGCGGTCTCCGGGTTCCGCGAAAGCGAGCTCCTCGGCGCACCCCATTCCATCATTCGCCATCCCGAGATGCCACGGTGCATCTTCCAAGTCCTTTGGGAGACGATTTCGTCTGGCAGAGAGATTTTCGCCTACATCGTCAATCTCTGCAAAAACGGCGATCATTACTGGGTGCTCGCCCACGTCACCGCGACCATGGACGGCGAGGGACGGATCGTTGGCTACCATTCGAGCCGCCGCTGCCCCGATCGCGCCGCCGTCACCCGCATCCGCCCCCTCTATGAAGAGCTGCTCGCCATCGAACGGCGGCACGCCGACCGCGCCACCGGCCTCAAGGCTTCCCGCCAGCGTCTCGACGAGATCGTCGCCAGCACGGGGAAATCGTTCAATGAGTTCGTCCTCTCCCTCTGACACCGCGCCGGTCGCTGGGCGTCGAGAGCGTCGCCGTGCCGGCTTGCCTCGGTTCGATGCGTCCTCGCTCGGTCTCGGTGTGCTCGGGAGCAGTCTCACCGCCGGTCTCGCGCTGTGGACGGTCGGCAGCAGTCTCGCCGCCGGTCATGCCGGATGGTCGGGGCTGGCCACGGCCGTGCTCGCTGTGGCCTCGACCGCATGGCTGTGGCGCGGATGGTTCGGTCTTCGCCGCATCGCCAACGTGTGCCACCGCGCCGCCCGAGGAGACTTGCAGAAACGGGTGCTGCGCCTGGGAGAGCGCGGTCTGCTGGCACTCCTCGGTCGCGACCTCAATCGCTTTCTCGACCTCACCGACAACACTCTGCGCGAGCTCGGTGCCGTACTCGAACAGGTGGCGCGCAACGCGACCTTCCGCCGGGTGCTGGAAGCGGGCTTGGTCGGGGAATTCGGCGCCTGGGCGTGGTACGCCAACGACCAGATCGAAGCCGTCAAGGGACGGCTCGAGGAATTCCGCACCCTGACGACCCGCTTCGAGGACAAGGTGAAGGCGGTGGCGGAGGACGTCGGTGGTGTGGCCCAGGCTCTCGCCGGCATGGCCGCCCGCCTCGGCGAGGCGGCCCAAGCGAGCGCCGAGGATGTGCGCAACGTCGCCGCCGCCGCCGAGGAGCTGTCGGCCTCGGTGCGCGAAATCGCGCGCAATGCCGAGGTGGCCGCCACCCTCGTGCGCGAAGCGGCCGGCAGCCTCGAACAATCGCGTGGCTCCTCGCTCCGGCTCGTCGACACTGCCGGCCAAATCGCGGGCGTAGTGCAAACCATCCGCGACATCGCCGAACAGACCAACCTTCTCGCCCTCAATGCCACCATCGAGGCGGCACACGCCGGCGACGCCGGTCGCGGCTTCGCCGTGGTCGCCGCAGAAGTGAAGAACCTCGCCGGCCAGACGGCCGATGCGACGACCTCGATTCGCGAGCGCTCGCGCGAAGTCCAGGAGGCGGTGCAAGCGATCGCCGATCTCTTGGAACAGGTGGTCGCGGAAGTCGGCCGTGCGGATCAGGCCGCGACCTCCATTGCCGCGGCCGTCGAGGAACAGAGCGCGGTGGTGCACGACATCGCCGAGCGCATTCACAAGGTGTCGGAGGCGGTCGAAACGGTAGCGCAGGCCGTCGAGGGCAGCCGTCGCGCCGCGACCGGCGAGGCGGCGCGGCTGGCGCTGCGGGCAACCGTCCAGACCCTCGCCGAGCGCGCCGCGATCCTTCGCCAAGAGATCGAGGACTATGTGGCGGCGGCCCGCAAGGTCGCCTAGGTCCGCTATCCGCGAACCCGATGCGGGCCGGGCGCCCGATCGTCGGCGAGGCGCCCCATGGCTGCGGGCCTGTCACCGGCCGCCCCCGGTCCGACGCCCGCGGGCCAGCTGGCAGCCGGCGCGATCGCTCGCTGGTGGGCCCGAGCCTGTGCGCGGAGAGCACCGCTGGACGCCGGTGGCGGCTCGCCCTCGGGCCTGCGATCTCGCCCTCTCGGGGAATCGCCCTCTCTCGTGTCGAAGCCGCATCGCGGCCCCCATGGGGGCCGAGGAGTGGGAGCCGGCGACGTTCGGGCTCTCGGCCAGGATCGGTGCTCCCCGAGCTGGCCGCCGTCGGCAGCCGGAGCGAGGGAGCGGGCGGCCGGTACCGACATGGAGCGCGACTCGACAGGAACCGGCTGCTGGACCCTCCCTTTCGCTCCGCCATTCTCGCTCGTTCTTTTTGCGCCGCCTGGGCGACGTTGCCCCTCGATCGGCAGACCATCCCGGATCCGACGGCGCTTGCGCCGGCCTCCCCCGGCTCGGCACGTCGAGGTTTCGCCTTTTTCGGTCCCAGCCACGCTCTTGCCAGGGCGATCGGCAATGCGATGACGGGAGACGACGGGCGGACTTCCCGTGCGCTCCGGACTCGCCTTCCTTCTCCTCCTGGCGTCGGCAAGCGAGGTCGCTGCCTCGGGTTGCTTCGTTCTCGCCGGCGCAGCCGGCCGGGCTGTGGTTCTCCCCGCGGCTCTTCCCTCCGGCATCGACGTCCGCATCCTCGACCTCGGACACTCGAGCTTCTGGATCGAAACCGCCGCGGGAACCGCAGCGGTCACCGATGTTCACGGCCAGCTCGGCGACGCGCGACCTCGTCACCATGAACCATGCGCATCCCGCCCATTTCGCGCCCTTCCCCGAGAGGGGGATCCGCTACGTGCTGCGCGGCGGGAATCCGGAGGGCGGTGTCGCCGCACACGACCCGCGGGTCGGCGACATGCGGCTGCGCTATGTTCCGACTGCGGTGCGCGGTCGTATCGGTGCGGCGGAGCTGTCGAACTCGATTTTCGTCTTCGAAATCGGCGATCTTGTGCATCGCCCATCTCGGTCACTCGCACCATCTGCTCACCGAGGACCAGCTGGCCGCGCTCGGGCGGATCGCTGTCCCGATGGCGCCCATCGACGGCGCATGGACGATGTCCCAGGCCGAGATGGTCGAAGTGATCGAACTCGTCGCTCCCAGCATCGTCTTGCCGATGCCTAGTCTCGCGCCGGCCGTACCTGGTCGATTCCTCGCGCTCACGAGCGGAGGCTGGCAGATCGAGATCCGCGACGAGCCGGTGCTCGAGCTTTCCCGGCGCGCTCTGCCGCGACGCCGGGTGATCGTGCTTCCCGAGCCGTAGAGGGGCTGGCTGGTCAGGCGCGACCGATCAAGGCCGCACTGGAGCAGTGGTACACCATGCTCGGCGCGCCGAAACACCAGACGATATCGTTGTTGAGCTGCGGGCGATAGACGGGCATTTCGCCTTCGAGCGCGAGACAGGCACAGCGGCCGCAGGAATCCTTACCGCAGCAGTCGCGGTAGGCGATGAGATAGGCTTGCCCGTCGTCGGGATTGATGCAGCTACCGACCCAGGAGCTCGGTGACGGCTGGGTACCCGGCGGACAGGTGTTGGGGCCGCCGCCGCAACAGCTGCACATGTAGCCGTCGATAGCGCAGTAGCGCCAGTAGTTGCACTGCGTGGGATCCTTGGTTTGCGCTCCGGCGGCGAAGGCTTCCGCTCTTGCCCGCCGACCGCCCCCGGTCCGGTCGACCGGCAAGAGCGGCACCAGGGCGCCTCCGGCGAGCAAGGTGCCGAGTCGGGCGAGGACGCTGCGCCGCGAGCTGCGCTGGGCAAGAAACCGGCTCAGCCGCTCCACACCCCGGTCGAAGAAGCTGATCGTGGTCATCGCTGTCGGCCTCCGCGGCGGTTTCACTCACCCGGCACGTAGAGGAGGAACGGGGAATCGCCGATCCCTTCCATCACCCCCATGGCTTTCAGGCTGGTGCCATCGAACACGGCGAGCGAGGCGCTCTCGCTCAGTGCGTAGAGAAGGGGCGAACTGTCCTGGCTGACGGCCAAAGAAATCGCGTGATGCTCGAGCGGGATCCGGGCCACGCGTTGATTGCGAGAGACGTCGAACACCCACACCTCCTCGCCTCCGTGCTTGTGGGTCCAGCGCGGACCGCGGTGCATGAGCACGAACAGGCGATCGGTCGAAGCGTGATAGGCGAGGAGCTGCCAGCCGCCGGGGCGCCAGTGGGCAGCTTGGTCCTTGGCGTCGAGGAGCGACCAGCTCTCGGCGAGTTGGGTGCGACCCTGGGAGATGTCGACCTCGTAGAGCACCCCTTCGTAGGAGACGAAGAAGGCGCGACGGTCGGCATGGCTCACCACCCCGTGCTCGAACACGGGATCCTCTTCCGCGTCGAAGAACGGCTGGTTCATCTTCGCCTCTGCCTTGCCGTCAGCCGAAAAGGTGAAGTCGACGAAGGAACCATCCGGGCACAGCATGGCGAAGCTGCGTTCGGCGGTCGGGAAAACCAGGGAGCAGCCCGGCGAATCGATATCGGCGACATACCGCCGCTCGGCGAGGTCGACGACGCTCACGCTCGTGGCCGGGTCCATATTGAAGGAGAGGAGATATCGTCCGTCCGGAGTGACCGCCGCATCGGGTTTCTTCGGCACCACCAGGAACCGTCCGCGAGGCAGCTCGACCTCGCCGACCGCCTCGAGGCGATCGCCGTCGTAGAAGGTCACCACGTCGGTCCGCTCGCCCCGAGTGCCGCGCGACCAATACGTCTCGGCGACATAGAGCTGCCGGGCATCGGGTGACAACCCGAGGTTCGGCACATAGCCGGTGTTGATCATCCCGAGAATCGACAGGCTGTCGCCGTCGATTACGTACACTTTGGAGGCGATCAAATGCGGGAATACCGGATCGAGTACGTAGACCCAGTGCGGCTTCGGCTCGCCGAGGCGGGCGGTGGTGTGCTCTTCCGAGACCTCGAGCTTGGCTTCGGGCGGCAGCGACTCGAGGGTCTGCTGTGCTCCCACCGGCGGCGAAACCCCGAGCAGCGGTAGCACCGCCACAGTCGCGCACAGCCAGGATCGCGCTCCCATTGCCACGACCTCCCTCGATCCGACCCTTCCCGCCGGCAGCCGCCTGGCAGTTTAGGTCCACTTCCGACCGAGAGGTAGCAGCATACTACTACAGCCCCGAGGCCAGGCGCGGGCCTGTCCCCCGGCGTTCACTCTCTTTTAGCCGGTCTGTGGCATGGAGAGGGCGCCATGACGGTGCGACGGGCTTTGCTCTTCGTCTGCGTCTTCTTCGCCTGTGGGGCGCCCGCGGGGCGTGCGGGCGAGACGGCGGCGGCCGCTTTTTGCTACCGCACGCTCGCCGACGTCGCCTGCTATCCGGTACCCGATCCTGGGCGCGAACGCCGATATCTCGGCAGCTTCGGTCCGCTGCCGCCGGGTATCCTGCCTCCCGCCGCCCCGAGCGATCCATGCGCGCCCCGACAAGACGACCCGCGCGATCTGCGCGCCCCTCCGGCGCCAGCGGCGAGCTGCAGCGACCCGCGCACTGCACGCTGACGGTGCTGCGATGGTCGCACCTCGGGGTTCTCCGCCCGCTTCCCTGTCCTGGAAGGCGCAGCACGACGCGCGCTCTCTTCCCCTGTGCTCGGGCTCGAGGACAGGTGGAGCGAGGACAGAGAGCCCGTCGTCCACCGGTGCGAGACGGTGGCAGGCACGACGGCACCTTTCGCGGCAAGCAGCCGATCGGAACGTCGCCGGGAACGCCGGGCAGATGCCGCGGTAGGTCGGATCGCTCGCGCTCCCTTGGGCTCGCGTGCGCGCCCTCGACCATCGCTTCGCTGGCATAGGCAGCCGTCCGGTGCTCCTGGCAGCTGCCCTCGCGCTCTCGCGGAGCGGCCGAGCCCGTCCGTCGCGGCGGGCGCGAGCATCGCGTTCCGTCGCTTCCCGGCTTTTCGATGCGGACCGAGCGAAGCGATGGAAAGGCTGGGCGTTCTCGATCGCGTCGAACCCCGGTTCCGGAGGCCGTTCGATCCGGCCTGTCCGGTCGCCACGCGCGCCACCGCCGCTGCGCGAGCTGGGTGCCGCTCCGGTCGCTCGGGCAAAGGATGCTTTCGGGCGTCCCCCGGCCCGCGGCCCGGCGCGAACCACACCTCGCCTCGGTCGTCGACGGCGCGACAGCGGAAGGCCGAGCGACGACCGTGCGGGCGGCAGGCTCCCATGCCAGCCAGGGCACGCCCGGCGCCGATCGAGGCGGAGAGCGACTTGCCGTCCGCCGTCGGGGCCGCTCCTCTCCCCTTGCTCCTCAACCCAAGGCCTCGGCGGCCTTGTCGAAAAAGGAGGCAGGAGCCTCGCTGCTGCGCGCTTTCGCTGTGCGCTTCGCCTCCATTCCGCATGGGCTTGGCATGGGCAAGCGACGGCATGCGGCCTCGTGGCGAAGAGCGGCTCGCGGATCCCCGAGGACCGGCGCATCCGGGAGCTTGCTGACCACGGCACGCGATCCCGGGGACGTCCGCCCCCACCGCCGATGGTCGAAAGGCGACGAGGCCTGCCACCGTGCACGCGAGGGGTCGTTGGCCGCAGACCTCTCCGATCCCGACGCGCGGTGCCGTCGACGCCCGGGCCTTCTGCCGCAACCCACCGCCGATGCGGCGGTTTCTCTCGCCGTGCCTCCGCCCTCTTCGCCCCAGCGCGCCATGGCGCGATGGGGGGAACCACCATCCGGAGGCGGCACCTGGACGCGGCGAGCACGAGGGGCGCGGCTCCTGCGACCGCGGCGCCAATTGAACCGGCTCGCATGGCCCATCATCTTGAAGGGCAATCGAGGCGTGCGCGGAGGGACGGGCATGTACACTCAGGGGCTGGATGGCCAGATCGGGCCCGTGCGCGAGGCCGAAACAGCCGAAGAAAAGGCGCGCGAGGCCGCGTTCCAGGCCAAGATCGACGCGGAGATCCGCATCGAGCCTTCGGACTGGATGCCGGAGGGCTACCGCCGAACTCTGATCCGCCAGATCAGCCAGCACGCCCATTCCGAGATCGTCGGCATGCTGCCCGAGGGCAACTGGGTGACACGGGCGCCGACCCTGCGCCGCAAGGCGATCCTCCTCGCCAAGATCCAAGACGAGGCCGGACACGGCCTCTACCTCTATTCCGCCTGCGAGACCCTCGGTCCGACCCGGGCCGAACTCGTCGAGCAGCTGCTCGCGGGCCGGGCCAAATATTCCTCGATCTTCAACTATCCGACCCTGACCTGGGCGGATATCGGCGCCATCGGCTGGCTCGTCGATGGTGCGGCGATCATGAACCAAGTGCCGCTGCAGCGTTGCTCCTATGGTCCCTATGCTCGCGCCATGGTGCGCATCTGCAAGGAGGAGAGTTTCCACCAGCGCCAGGGCTATGAGATCATGATGGCGCTGGCCAATGGCACGGCGGAACAGCGGAGAATGGCGCAGGATGCGCTCGATCGCTGGTGGTGGCCGGCACTCATGATGTTCGGGCCGCCGGACAAGGATTCCGTGCATTCCGCGCAATCCATGAAGTGGAAGATCAAGCGGGTGAGCAACGACGAGCTCCGCCAACGGTTTGTCGATGTCACGGTGCCTCAGGCGGAACGTCTCGGCCTCACCATTCCCGACCCCCATCTGCGCTGGAATTCCGAACGGGGTCATTACGACTTCGGCGAAATCGACTGGGAGGAGTTCCACCGCGTCATCGCCGGCAACGGACCTTGCAATCGCGAGCGGTTGGAGCAGCGTCGTCGCGCCCATGCCGAAGGGGCTTGGGTACGGGAGGCGGCCGCCGCCTACGCCGAGAAACGGGCGAGGCGGCGGGCGGCGTGAGCGGAGGCGAGGCGATGACCACCGACCGCCGCGAATGGCCCGTCTATGAAGTGTTCGTCCGGCCGCGCAACGGGCTCGCCCATCGCCACGTCGGCAGTCTGCACGCACCCGATCCCGAGATGGCGCTGGAGTGGGCCCGCGACCTCTATGCCCGCCGCGGCGAGGGGACCAGCATCTGGGTCGTCCCCGCCTCCGCCGTCACCGCCTCGCGTCCCGAGGACCGCGAGGCCTTCTTCGCCCCGTTCGAGGACAAGGTCTTCCGCCATCCCTCGCACTACCACATCCCGCCCGACGTCGAGAACATGTGAGGAGACCGCCGTGCCGGGCGATCCCGCCCTCTTCGCCTATGTGTTGCGGCTTGGCGACGACAGCCTGATCCTCGCCCAACGCCTGTCGGAGCTCGTGGGCAAGGCGCCCGAGCTCGAGGAAGAGATGGCGCTCATCAACATCGCGTTGGATCTGGTCGGTCGCGCCCGCCTGCTGCTCACCTACGCCGGCGAGATCGAGGGAGCCGGGCGCGACGAGGACGCCCTCGCCTATCGCCGCGACGTACTCGACTTTCGCAACCATCTGTTGGTGGAGCTGCCCAACGGCGACTTCGCTCACACCATCGGACGGCTGTTCCTGGTCGCCGCCTTCGACGAGCAGCGCTACGGGGCGCTTCGCCACTCCGCCGATGCACGCCTGCGGGAGATCGCCGACAAGGCCGTCAAGGAAACGGCCTATCACCTCCGTCATGCCGGGGAATGGGTGATCCGGCTCGGCGACGGCACCGAGGAGAGTCATCGCCGCATGCAGACGGCGCTCGACCGTCTGTGGATGTACACGGGCGAGCTCTTCGCTCCCGATTCGGTGGACGAAGAAATGGCGCGGCGTCGCATCGGTCCCGATCTGCGACAGCTCGAGGAGGGCTGGAACCGGCGAGTGAACGCGGTGCTCGCCGAAGCGACCCTCGACAGACCGCAGGCCTCCTTCATGCAACGGGGGGGCAAGGACGGGCGCATGCACACCGAACACCTCGGTTACATCCTGGCCGAGATGCAGTTCCTGCAGCGCGCCTATCCGGACGCGACCTCCTGGTGAGGCGAGCCGTGCCCGTCCCGAGGTCCCTCAGCGAGCAGCGGCGGCAGATCGAGGAGGTGCTGGCGACGGTGGAGGATCCCGAGATCCCCCAGCTTTCGATCGTCGACCTCGGGATCGTCCGCGAGCTGCGCTTCGAGGAGGATGGGACACCCGTCGTGGTGCTCACCCCGACCTACACCGGCTGTCCCGCCTCCCGGGTCATCGAGCTCTCGGTGCGCGCCGCTCTCGACCGCGCGGGCTTCGCCCATGCCCGCATCGAGACCCGCCTGAGCCCGCCCTGGACCACCGATTGGATCAGTCCGCAGGGGCGCCGCAAGCTGCGCGAGGCCGGCATCGCTCCGCCGGTGCCCGGATCTGCCCGCCGGGCCTTGTTCGCCGACGATCCCGAGGTGCCCTGCCCGCGTTGCGGCAGCCACGACACGGAAAGGCTCGCCGAGTTCGGCTCCACCGCCTGCAAGGCCCTCTGGCGCTGCCGCGCTTGCCGGGAGCCGTTCGAATATTTCAAGTGCTTGTGAGCAGACTCCGTCTAGTGCCGCCAGCGGACGGCAAGGCGACACTGATGCGATCCGGCACGACGCAATCGTCTTTCGACTGAATTCAATCTGGAATGCTTCCATTTGGCAGGAGCATAGGTCCCATTTAGAAGGGCGACGCATGCATGGACACGCCAATGCGGGAGTGAAAGCCCATGCCGACACTGGATCGCCGGAGTGCGCTCTTCGGCTTCACTTGCGCCGCAGCTCTTGCTGCGTTTCCAGCGGCTCGCGCCCAGGAGCGGATCGTCAATGTCTACAACGCCCGTCACTATGGTAGCGACGAAATTCTCTGGAAGGGCTTTACCTCGCAAACCGGGATCCGGGTCAATGTCGTCGAGGGCACCCACGACGAGCTGATCCAACGTCTCATTGCCGAGGGCGAGCATTCCCCCGCCGACGTCCTCATCACCGTCGATGCCGGACGGCTCGCCTTCGCGGCAGCCAAGGGCCTTCTCCAGCCGGTGACCACGCCGCGGCTCGAGCAGAACGTCCCCGCCCACCTGCGACACCCCGAAGGCTTGTGGTGGGGCCTCGCGATGCGCGCCCGCATCCTCGTCTATGCGCGCGACCGGGTCGATCCCGCCCGGCTGCAGCGCTACGAGGATCTCGCCGATCCGCAATGGCGGGGGCGGGTGCTGGTACGCAGCAGTACCAACATCTACAACATCAGCCTCGTGGGCGCGATCCTGGCGGCTAACGGACCGGAAAAGACGGAAGAATGGTGCCGCGGTCTGGTCGCCAACCTGGCGCGCCCGCCACAAGGTGGCGACACGGATCAAATCGAGGCAGTTGCCGCCGGCGTCGGTGACGTGGCGATCGTCAACAGCTACTATTTCGCTCGGCTTCTCGCCTCGGAAAAGCCCGAGCAGCGGGCGATCGCCGAGAAGATCGGCGTTGTCTTCCCGAACCAGAACGATCGTGGCACACACGTCAATATTTCTGGCGGTGCGGTCATCCGCCACGCTCCACATCGTGACAATGCCGTGGCGCTTCTCGAGTATCTCGTAACTCCCGAAGCCCAGCGCTATTTCGCTGACGTCAGCCTCGAGTATCCGGTCAATCCGGAGGTACCGCCGCATCCGGTGCTGCAGCAATTGGGGAGCTTCCGTCAGGACACGCTGAGTGCCGCGCGTTACGCCGAGCTCGCGGACCAGGCAGTGCGGATCATGGATCGTTGCGGCTGGCGCTAACCGCGCGGGATTCGACCGACCGGGCGAGGGCCGCCGCGTGGCGGCCCCTTCGGTTCCGGCCGAACGGCGCCCGCGCCCTTGCGATCGGGTGCGGCGCGCCCATGCGGTCGCCTATACCGTGGTGTGCCGACGGCGTTCACCCATGCGCACGAGGAGGATGACCGGGACGAGGCCGGCGACGACGATGAAAAGCGAGGGCAGCGCTGCACCGTCGAGGCGTTCGGTCGTGGCGAGTCGGAACGCCTCGACCGCCAGCGTATCGAAATTGAACGGCCGCAGGATCATGGTTGCCGGCAGTTCTTTCATCACGTCGACGAAGACGAGCAACATGGCGCTGGTCAGCGCCGGACGCAGCAACGGCACCTGCACCCGGGCGAACACCCCGAACGCCCCCGCGCCGAGCAAGCGCGCGGCGTCCTCGAGGTTGTTGCCGATCTTGGTCAGGCCGGCCTCGAGGGGTCCGTAGGCCACCGCGAAAAAGCGCACGAGATAGCCGTAGAGAAGAGCGACGATCGTGCCGCCCAAGACGAGCCCCCGCCCACCGACCAGCTCGGCCATCGCATGGTCGACGGCGCCGATGACGAGCAGGATGCCCACACCGATCACCGCACCCGGCACGGCGTAGCCGAGCGTGGCCAGACGGACGAGTTGTCGTCCCAAGCCGGTATGATCGCGCCGCACGGTGAACAGGGTCGTGAGCGCGGTCGCGCCCAGCAAAAGGGCCGCCAGCACGCCTAACGACACGGTGTTGGCGGCGAGCGCCAACAGTCGTTCCGTCGGCGGTGTCTCGAGGCTGTCGATGGCCATCGTCACCAACACCCCTGCCGGCAGGAGAAAGCCGAACAGCACCGGCAGGAAACACAGGCCTGCCGCTGCCATCCCGCGCAAGCCGTCGAGCCGCGGCAAGGTCTTGCGGAAGATGTGGGTGGTCGAGGCGGTGAAGCGCGCTCGCCCGCGCAGGGCGCGCTCGCCGAGGAGCACGCCGAGCACCGCCAGCAACAGCAAGGAGGACAACTGGGCTGCGGCCACCGGGCTGCCGAGCGCGTACCAGGCGCGGTAGATGCCGGTCGTAAAGGTGGGGATGCCAAAATAGGAGACGGCACCGAAATCGGCCAAGGTCTCCATGAGCACGAAGGAAATGCCCGCCGCCACCGCCGGTCGGGCGAGCGGCAGGCCGACGCGATGGAAGGCCCCGAAGCCGGTGCAACCGAGCGTCCGGCTCACTTCGAGGGCGCACTGCGATTGCTCGACGAAGGCGGCACGGGCGAGGGCGTAGACATAGGGGTAAAGCGCCATCGACAACACGAAGACGGCGCCGCCCAGCGATCGGATCTCGGGGAACCAATAGTCCCGGACCCCCAAGCCCGTGACCTGGCGGAGCCAGCTCTGCAGGGGTCCCGTCACTTGCAGGAAGTCGGTGTAGGCGTAGGCCAGAACATAGGCCGGCATGGCGAGCGGCAGGAGCAGCGCCCAAGCGAAGATGCGCCGCCCGGGAAAGCGGTACATCGTCACGAGCCAGGCACAGCCGGCGCCTACCGACCCGGTGAGGATGCCCACTCCGGCACACAGCCACAGGCTGTTCGCGATATATTCCCAAAGCACCGTGGCCGCGAGGTGACGCAACAGCCCGTCGTCCTGGCGCCCGAGATGGGCCAACACCGAGAGCACCGGCGCGGCCACCACGAGTCCCAGCAAGACCACGGGTGTCAGCGACAGTCGAGGGCTCGGCCGCAAGCGACCCGCCGCTACTCCGTCCGCTCCTGCCGTGCGCACCGTCGCGATTCTCATCCTCTGGCCCGCGGGCGGTGTTGCGACCGCACCCGCGCCGGCAAACTATTCGCCACCCCTTGCAGTGCCAAGGCGCAGCGCGGACATTGAGCTGCGTCAAGGGACAGGAAAAACTCTGGAAATTTTCTAAATCGGCAATGCCGGCAGAGCCTCCGCACGCGACTTGTCCACTGTGCGACCGCCCCCTAGGACAGGGCAGGACGGAACGTCACCATCTCCTCCCCAAGAGCCAGGGCGGCCGTGTCACGGTGCGCATGCACCGGATCTGTCATCGCAAGCTCCACAGTCTGTTCAGCGAGCGCGAACTCGCGGGCGCCTTTTCGGACCTCGAGAGGCTGCGGGCCCATCCGGACATCCGCCGCTTCGTCGACTGGGTCCGTCGCCGTCCGCCCGAGTTCGACGCCCCGACGGCCCCCGCGCGCAGCAAGCGGCGCGGGCGCCATCCACGGCGCTGCTAGGGGTCGACCCTGCCTCGCCCGTCAGCGGGCGGGTCGGGGAGGGATCCCGCTCGCCTCGAGCCAAGCCAAGACCGGAGGCAGGATGCGGCGGACGATCTCGGCGACACCCTCGGTTGTCGGGTGGAGGCCATCGGGCAGGAGGAGCTCCGGCCGGCCCATGACGCCGTCGAGGAAGAAGGGATAGAGGGGCACTCCGAAACGATCAGCGAGTCGCCGGTACACCGATTGGAAGCTATGGCCATAAGCCTCGCCGAGATTGGGCGGTGCGAGCATGCCGGCGAGCAGCACCGGGATCCCGCGTTCCCGCGCCGCTTCGAGGATCGCTGCCAGATTGGCCTCGAGTTGATCTACCGGCAGAGCACGCAACGCATCGTTGGCGCCGAGCTCGACGATGAGATGGCTCGGCGCTTCGGCGAGCACCCATGCGAGCCGAGCGCGACCTGCCGCCGAAGTGTCACCGGAAACCCCGGCATTGAGCACCGTGCAGGGAAGACCGCGATCCCGTAGGGCCCGTTCCAGCTGCGCCGGAAAGGCCAGGTCGAGTGGCAGGCCATAGCCTGCCGCCAGCGAATCGCCGAGCACGGCGATCCGGCAATCCGCGGCAAAGCCCGGCGCGCTCATGGCGAACATCGCCAGAAGGGCCGCGACCGCCTTGCCCGGCCGCCGCACGCCCATCACATCCCGAGCGTCGGACGATGGTCTTTCGCCCTGCATGATTTCTCTCCGCAATGTCCATCTGACCCTGACGAGCGCGGCCGGACCGGTCCCGATCCTCCGGGGCATCGATCTCGAGATCGCCCGCGGCGAAACCGTGGGCATCCTCGGCCGTTCGGGCGCCGGCAAGTCCAGCCTGCTCGCGGTGATCGCGGGAATCGAACGGGCGACTTCCGGCGAGATCGAAGTCGACGGCCTGAGGCTCGACCGACTGGACGAGGACGCGCTCGCTCTCTTCCGCCGCCAGCGGGTCGGTATCCTGTTCCAAGCCTTCCATCTGGTGCCGACCATGACCGCGGTCGAGAACGTGGCTCTTCCCCTCGAACTGGCGGGTCGACCACGAGCGCTCGCCCACGCCCGCGAACGGCTCGCGGAGGTCGGACTGCAGGACCGCCAGCACCATTATCCGGCGCAGCTCTCCGGAGGGGAGCAGCAGCGGGTGGCACTCGCCCGCGCCCTCGCCAACGACCCGGTCTTGCTGCTCGCGGACGAGCCTACGGGCAATCTCGATCCCGAGACCGGCGACCGGATGATCGATCTCTTGCTGGCCTTGTGCCAGCGGCGGCAGAGCACGCTGCTCGTGGTCACCCACGAGGAGGCGGTGGCACGCCGACTCGCCCGCCTCGTGCGGTTGCATGGCGGCCGGGTGATGGCGTGAGGGGAAAGCGTTCCGATCTTCTGTGGCGCATCGCTGCGAGCCTCCGTCTCGTCGCGGTGGTGGCTGCTCGGGACCTGCGCGGCGGGCAGCGCGGACTTGCCGTCTTCGTTCTGAGCCTCGCCTTGGGCGTCGCCTGCATTCTCGCTGTCGGCCTCGCCGACCGCAGCGTGGTCGAGACCATCCGGCGCGATGCGCGCGTGCTGCTCGGCGGCGATCTCGTGCTCGGGACGCTCGGCGAGCCGCTCGCCGATGCCACCCTCGCTGCCCTAGCGCCCGAAGGCGCTCGGCTCGTACGCTCGCTCCACACCCACAGTTTCGCGACATCTCCAGCGGGTCGCAGCCTCGCCGTGTCGCTCCGCGCGGTCGGGCCCGGATGGCCGCTCTACGGTGGACTCGAGCTGGAGCCCCCCATGCCGCTCGAGCAGGCCCTGGCAGCTGGCGGTGCCGTGGCCGAACGGGCGCTCCTCGCCCGTCTCGGAATCGGCATCGGCGATCGCCTCCAGATCGGCCGCACCCGCATCGAGGTGCGGGCGGTGCTGGTACGCGAGCCCGATCGCGAGGCCGGCTTCCTGGCGATCGGGCCGCGACTGCTCGTCTCGCTCGACACCTTGCAGAAGGCGGAGATCTTGCTTCCCGGCAGTCTCGCGAGCTATCGCTACCACTTCGCCTTGTCGGAGGGCCAGGACCCCGAGGCGGTGGCGGCCGATATCCGGTCGCGCTTTCCCGACGCCCGTTTCCAGCTGCGCACGCCGTCGGATCTCGAGCCGCGCCTGCGCCATTTTACCGAGCGGCTGGCCAGCTGGCTCGCACTTGCCGCACTCTCGGTCCTCGTGGTGGGCGCCCTCGGCATCGCGCTCGCGATCCGCGGCTATCTCGCCGCCAAGACGATGGTCATCGCCACCCTCCGCTGTCTCGGCGCCACCGGCCCGGAGATCGTCGCCATCTTCGCG
This sequence comes from bacterium HR40, assembly GCA_002898275.1. Lineage (GTDB taxonomy): Bacteria > Pseudomonadota > Alphaproteobacteria > Geminicoccales > Geminicoccaceae > HRBIN40. The sequence goes on along the minus strand of BEIQ01000004.1, from coordinate 229,028 downwards.
CTCGAGACGACGGCCTTTGCCGGCCTCGGCACGGCACTCGGTCTCGTGTTCGGCACCCTCGTACCCGCGCTCCTCTTCGCCTTCGCGGGCGATCTCCTGCCTTGGCGCATCCGCTTGATCCTCGCGCTCGAGCCCTATCTGGTGGCGGCCGGTCTCGGCTTCGCCGCCGTATTGGTGGCGAGCTTGCCGCCCCTCGTCGGAATCCGGACCGTACCGGCGGCGCGCCTGTTGCGGGCGGTCGTCGAACCGGTGCCGACGTTCCGCCGCGGGCTCGTCGTCGCTCTCGCGCTCGCGGCGCTGTTCGCCGCCGGCCTGGTGCTTCGAGCGGTACCGCGACGCGAGATCGGGCTCGCCTTCGTCGCCCTCCTCCCCTTGCTGCTGGCTGCGCTCTGGGGCCTCGCCGCAGCCCTCCGCGCTCTCGGCCGAGAGCTCGCGCGCAGGCTCGATTCCCCGCGTTGGCGCCTCGCCTTCGGTCTTCTGGCGCAGCCCTCGTCGCCGGCGAGCGGGGTGGTCACGGTCCTCGGCGCAGGTCTGGCAGTCCTCGTGACCCTCGCCTTGGTGGGCGCGCGCCTGCAGGCGGAAGTGACCGAGCACCTGCCGCAGCGCGCTGCGGCACTCTTCCTCATCGACATCCAACCCGCGCAGCGTGCCGCCCTGCATCGGCTGGTGGCCGATACCCCAAAGGCCGCCGTCCTCCAGGAGGCGCCCGTGGTGCGGGCGCGGGTGGTGCGGATCCGGGGAAGGCCGGTCGAGGAGGTGCCGATCGCCGAGGACGTCCGCTGGACAATCCAGCGAGAGCGGGCCCTGACCTGGCGTCGCGAGCCGCCCCCGGTGAGGCTCGTGGCTGGCGAATGGTGGCCACCCGACTACGATGGTCCGCCCCTCGTGTCGATCGAACGGAGGGTGGCCGAGGGCTACGGCGTCGCCGTCGGCGACACCATCAGCTTTCACATCTTGGGCCGGATCATCGAGGCGCGAATCGCCAACATTCGGCCCGAGATCGACTGGCGGCAGGGGCGAATCGACTTCGTCTTCGTCCTCTCCCCGGGAGTGCTCGAGGGTGCACCGGTGACCTGGATTGCCGCCATCGACTTGCCGGAGGTGGCCGAAGCCGCATTCCTCGACGGGCTGGCCCGCGAGCTTCCCAATGTCACCCCGATCCCGATGCGCGAGGTGGTGGCCCAGATCCGTGCCGTCCTCGGCAAGATCCACACGGCGCTCGAGGTCGTGGGTCTGCTCGCGGTCGCAGGTGGGCTGTGCGCGCTTCTCGGTGCGATCGCCGCCGATCGCCGCCGCCTGCGCTACGAGACGGTCATCCTCAAGGTCTTGGGCGCCACTCGACGCGATCTCGCAGGGCTGCTGCTCGTCCGCTATGGGGTGCTGGCCTGTGCCGCGGCGGCGGTGGCGCTTCTCTTCGGCAGTCTCGGGGCGTGGCTGGTCTTGCGGCTTCTCGCCGACCTCGAGCCGGCCTTCGATGGGCGAGCCGCTGCCACTGTGCTGCTCCCCGGTATCGCCCTCGTCCTTCTCACCGCTTGGCTGGCGACTCGCCGTCTCACCCGCGTGCCAGCGGCTCGCATCCTCGCGATCTCGACCCTGCCCTGAGACCCTCAAGCGGCGAGGCCGCGCTCCCGCAGATAACGCAGCAACGCGACCGCATTGTTGTGCTCGCGATCGCGGGCGGCGAACAGCAGGGTCACATCGCCCTTCCGCACCAAGTCGAGGAGACGTCGGACCGCGGCCGGTCGTTCGTCCAGCTCTGCGCTGTAGCGCCGATAGAACTCCTCGAAGCGCTGGGGCTCGTGGGCGAACCAGCGGCGGAGCTCGGTACTCGGGGCGATCTCGCGCAGCCAGAGGTCGATGGCCGCCTCCCCCTTGCCGATGCCGCGCGGCCAGACGCCATCGACGAGCACCCGAACCCCATCTGCGGGCTCTGGGCGGTCGTGGACGCGCTTGATCCGGATCACCGGATCACGCTCCGAAAGGCGCGCGCCAGATCCGCTCGAGGAGAGGAGCGGCGTCCGCTGGCAGGGGTCCGAGGGCGAAGGCGGCCAACGCCTCGTCCAGATGGGCGAGTTCGGCGAAGCCGAGGACGAGCGTGTGCACCCGGGGTTCGCCCAAGACGAAGCGGATGGCGGTCTGGGCGCGGGTCCCGTAGCGGGTACCGAGCTCGGCGAAGAGTCTCGCGGCGCGGGCGTGTTCCTTCTCCACTTCGGCATCCGCGGCAATCGGGACCTCGCGCCCGTGCGGCGCGGGGCTCGCGAGCGCACCGCCGGCCAGCACCCGGATCGCCATCACCCCCATGTCGGTGGCACGGCAGGCGTCGAGAACGCCGGCAAAATCCTGCCCGCCCCAAGCCGGGTGGATGCCGGCCGCGCTCGGGTTGAGGAGATTGAAATAGACTTGCGCGCTATCGAACCGGCCAGAACGCAGGATTTCGAGAATGGCCGGCGTCTCGCCGAGGGCAGTGAGGCCGATCCAATCGAACCGGCCCTCGCGTCGCAACGCGTCGAGGACATCGGCAATCCCGCCCGGGCGCAGGACGTCCTCGGGCGACACCCGCCCGTCCCCGGTGCGGGCGGCGATCGGATTGTGCAGCTGGTAGAGGGTCACCCGGTCCAGACCGAGGCGCGCTAGACTCTCCTCGAGCATGCGCCGGATCTGCTGCGGGAAGCTCGCAGGATCGCGCGTATCCAGTCGGAACTTGGTCGAGACGTGGGGTTTGGGATCGAGCTTCGGCCACAACCGGCCGATGGTCCGCTCGCTCTCGCCCTGACCATAGTCGTGCGCCGTGTCGATCCAGTTGCACCCGGCTGCGATGGCGCGGCGCAATGCCTCGAGTCGGACCTCCTCGGGCGGTCTCACGAGGATCCCGCCGACGTAACCGCCGCCCAGCGTCAAGGCCGAGATCTCGAGCCCGGTGCGGCCGAACCGGCGATAGAACATTCCCGAGCCTCCCTTGCGATCTTCGGGCCGGCCCACCCGACCGGCCGAGCTGCGGACCGATCGGGCCCGAATCGCCGCCGCGGGCAGCGCGGGCCGGGACGGAATTCCGCCCGGGCGGCCTCCTCTCCTCGCGAGCTGGAGCTTACCGGTCCGGGATTCCCGATCAACAGCGAAGCGACCGGCGCGAGAGACGCTCAATCTCGAGCCGGTGGAGCCAGCAGCGCCTCGAGCCGCCGGCGCTCGTCCTCCGTCAGATCCTCGGGGTGGGTGGTCGAAGCCGGGCGGCGCAGATAGCGGAAGACCGCAAGACCGGCTCCCAGCAGCACGACGAAGGGGCCTACCCAGAGGGCGATGGTGGCAGGCTCGAGCGGCGGTTTGAGCAGCACGAAAGTGCCATAACGGTCGACCAGAAACCGCCGTACGTCCTCGTCGGAGTCGCCGGCGAGCAAGCGCTCGCGAACGATCCGCCGGAGATCGCGGGCGAGGGGTGCATCCGAGTCGTCGATCGACTGATTCTGGCAGACGAGGCAACGGAGCTCCCGGGCCAGCGCCCGGGCCCGCGCTTCCAGTGCGGGATCGGCCAGCATTTCCTCCGGGGAGACGGCCGCCCGGCCGACGGTCGCCAGAACGAACAGGAGGATCGCCAGGACAGCCCCGGCTCGCCGGCTCATGACGCCCCCAGGCCCAGCTCGCGCAACAGCGGCAGAATGCGGTCCTCGACATCGCGCGGGGTGAGCGGGCCGACGTGCCGGTAGCGTATCCTGCCCTCGCGGTCGATCACGAAAGTCTCGGGCACGCCGTAGACACCCCACTCGATCGCCACCCGGCCGTCGCGGTCCTGGCCGATGTAGCGAAAGGGATCGCCGAGTTTGGTCAAAAACGCCCGCGCGTCCTCCGTCTGGTCCTTGTAGTTGATGCCGTCGACGATCACCCCCTCCTCGCGAGCGAGACGGGTCAGCAGCGGATGTTCGGCGCGGCAGGGCACGCACCAGGAGGCCCAGACGTTGACGAGCTGCGGCTCGCCGCCGAGGTCGGTGCGTGCGAAACCGTGGGTATCGCGTCCGGGGATGGGGGGGAGAGCGAACTCCGGAGCCGGCCGGTCGATGAGTGCCGAGGGCAGCACACGGGCATCGCGGGTGAGCCCGTAGGCGAGGAACCCCGCTACCACGGCGAACAGCGCGAGTGGCAGGAGATAGAGCCACAGGCGCCGCTGGGGTCGCGCCGCGAGGCGGTCGGTGTCGTTCACGGCCGAGTTCCCGCCACCAGGCCGCGGGCCGGGAGCCGGGCCGGAGCGCCGACCCTGAGCCTGCGGTCGGCCAGCGACAACAGTCCACCCACCGCCATGATGCCGGCGCCGCCCCAGATCCAGAACACGAGCGGATTGACGTAGAGCCGAACCGTCCATCCCTCGCCGTTCCTATCGCCGATCACGAAGTAGAGATCGCGCAGCAAGCTGCTGTCGATTCCCGCCTCCGTGGTCATCTGGCGTTCGACCGGAAAGAACCGCTTCTCCGAATGCAGCGTCGCCACCAACTGGCCGTCGCGCCGCGCCTCGAAGGTCGCTCGCTCGGCCGTGTAGTTGGGACCCCGTACCTCGGAAATGCCGACGAGCCGCACCTCGAAGCCCGCGATCTCCGTCGTCTCGCCGGGTCGCATCACGAGGATCTTCTCGACCCGTCCCGCCGCCGAGGCGGTGATCCCGACCACGATCAGGCCGAGCCCGAGATGGGCGATGGTGGCGGCGATCGCCGAGCGCGGCAGGCCGAGAAGCCGCCGCAGGCTGTGGGAGAGGGGGACCCGGAACAGGGCGATGCGCCCGGCGAGTTCCGAAAGGGACCCCACCACCACCCAGGCGGCGAGAGCGAAACCGAGGGCGGCGAGAGGTGCCCGGGGATCGACGAGGGCGAGCTGGAGCAGGGCGGCCGCGATCGCCGCCGCCGCGGCGAGTCCGAGGCGCTGCAACACGCCCGCGAGATCACCCCGCTTCCAAGCGAGCATCGTGCCCACCGGCAGGGCGAGGAGCAGCGGCACCATGAGCGGCACGAAGGTGGCATCGAAATAGGGGGGACCGACGGAGATTTTTTCTCCGCTCACCGCCTCGAGGGCGAGAGGATAGAGGGTTCCGAGAAAGACCGTGGCCGTGGCGGTACCGAGCAGCAGATTGTTGAGCACGAGGGCGGCTTCCCGCGAAATCGGGGCGAAGGTCGGTCCGCCCTGCATCGCCGGCGCCCGCCAGGCATAGAGGGCGAACGACCCGCCGACGGCTGACAGCAGCAGCGCCAAGATGAAGATCCCCCGCGAGGGATCGGAGGCGAAGGCATGAACAGAGGTGAGCACGCCCGAGCGCACGAGGAAGGTTCCGAGCAGGGAGAGGGCGAAGGTCAGGATGGCGAGCAGAATCGTCCAGTTCTTGAGCGTTCCCCGCTTCTCGAGGACGATCGCCGAGTGCAGCAGCGCGGTGCCCGCAAGCCAAGGCATGAAGGAGGCATTTTCGACCGGGTCCCAGAACCAGTAGCCGCCCCAGCCGAGCTCGTAATACGCCCACCAGCTGCCCAGCGCGATGCCCAAGGTGAGGGCCACCCAGGCGGCGAGCACCCACGGTCGCAGCCAACGCGCCCAGCTGGCGTCCACCCGACCCTCGAGAAGCGCCGCCATGGCGAAGGAATAGGCGGTCGAGAAGCCGACGTAGCCGAGATAGAGCATCGGTGGATGGAACGCGAGCCCGGGATCCTGGAGGATCGGGTTGAGGCCGCGGCCGTCGGCGGGTGCCGGATACAAGCGTTCGAAGGCGTTGGACGTGAACAGCATGAAGGCGAGGAAACCGGCGCCGATCAGTCCCTGGATCGCCAGCACGCGGGCGAGAAAGGACATCGGCAGATGGCGTCCGGCGAGGGCGATGGCAAAGCCGAAGAGGGCCAGGATCCACACCCACAGCACGAGGGAGCCTTCGTGGTTGCCCCACACGCCCGCGAATTTGTAGAGAACGGGCTTGGTCGAATGCGAGTTCTCGTAGACGTTGAGAACCGAGAAGTCGTCGGCGAGATGCGCTCGCACGAGCGCGGCGAAGGCGAGAGTGAGGAGCAGGAACTGGGCAGCCGCGGCAGCCGGTGCCAGGCCGGCGAGCACGGGATCGCGGCGGGCGACGCCGACGAGCGGCACGATCGCCTGGAGAATGGCGACGCAGAAAGCGAGGACGAGGGCGAAATGGCCGAGCTCCACGGTCATCGGGCGTCTCCCCCGGCCCCGGCACCGCCGCCGCGCGCCGTATCTTGCCAGTATCCCGCCTCCTTGAGCGCGTCGGCCACTTCGCGCGGCATGTAGCGCTCGTCGTGGCGGGCCAGCACTTCCTCGGCCCGAAAAGTCCCGTCGGCGGACAGGACGCCGGTGGCCACCACCCCCTGCCCTTCGCGGAAGAGATCGGGAAGCATCCCTTTGTAGTGCACCGTCACCGCAGCCGCGGTGTCGGTGACGCGGAAGCGGATGCTGCCGTCGGCCTCGCGCACGATCGAGTGGGCTTCGACGAGCCCGCCGATCCTCAGGCGGCGGCCGGGCTCGACCTTGCCGGCAGCGAGCTGGCTCGGAGTGACGAAGAAGGAGATGCTGTCGCGGAGGGCGGCGAGCACGAGGGCGGTGGCCCCACCGACGAGCGCCACCACGAGCAGGACGAGAAGGGCGCGCTGGCGCTTGCGCAGGCGCATGATGGCTCAGCTCCCTTCCGGAGATATGGCCGCGTCGGCCGGGCGAACCGGTGCGAGCGATCGCACCTCTCGGGTGCGCGGCTCGCGGCTGCGCAGCCGCATCGCCTCGAGCTCGGCGGTGCGCCGGCGGGCGAGGCGGAGGCTGTGGACGAGGAGCGCGATCATCGCGACGGCGGAGAAGCCGAAGGCACTCCACACATAGAGGCCGTAGCCTCCCATGGCGAAGAACTCACCCATGCCCTTCCCTCGCCCACAAGCTTGCCCGGCCGGACGCCCGATCGTAGATCCCGCAGGGCCCGCGCCCATGGCGCGCATCGGGTCGATATGGGGTTATGGTCCGGGGCAGGGGTGCCGGCAAGGCGACCCGTTGACACCCGCCGCAGGAGTGGACGTGAGCAGCTTCGTCGTTCCGGAAGATCGCGGGTTGGAACGGCTCGACCTGCGGCTGCGGCAGGTCGGCACGGGGGCGGAATTCGCCGCATCCCTTCGCCATCTCGGCCGGGATTTGCGGGAGGCGATGCGCGCCGCTTTTCGCGCGGGGGAACCCGTGGAACGGGTGCAGCGCCGTTTCGCCGCAGGGATCGACGCCCTGGTGACGGGCGTGCTCGACCATGCCCTCATGCACGAGTTCCCGGTGAGCAATCCCACCGAAGGCGAGCTGCTCGCGGTGCTCGGCATTGGCGGCTACGGACGGGCGGAGCTCGCGCCGTTCTCCGACATCGACGTCATGTTCCTCTACCCCTACAAGCGCACGCCGCTGGTCGAGCAGCTCGGGGAGTTCCTGATCCTCAGGCTCACCGACGCCGGCTTCAAGGTAGCCGCGGCCGGCCGCTCGCTCGACGAATGCGTGCGCTTCGCCCGCGAGGACGTGACGGTGCTCACCGCGCTCCTCGACGCCCGCTTCATCTGGGGCTCGCGGGAGCTGTTCGCGAAGTTCCGGGAACGTTTCCGAAGAGAGGTGGTCGAAGGTCGGGAAGCCTCTTTCGTCGAGGCGATCCTCGCGCAGCGGGACGAGCGTCACGCGCGGATGGGCGACAGTCGTTATTTGCTCGAGCCCAACGTCAAGGAGGGCAAGGGCGGGCTGCGCGATCTGCAGGCCTTGCTGTGGCTCGGGCGCTTCCTGCACGATGCCGCGACGACCGACGAGCTCGAGCGCCACGGCGTGCTCGACCGCATTTCCCGCTCCCAGTACGAGAAGGCGCGTCGCTTCCTGTGGACGGTGCGCTGGCACCTGCACGACCTCGCCGGACGAGCGCAAGAACGGCTCACGTTCGAACTGCAGCCGCAGATCGCCGCCGCCATGCACTATCGCGACCGCGGTCGCGTCCGCGCCGTCGAGCGCTTCATGAAGCACTATTTCCTGGTCGCCCGTGACGTCGGACAGCTCACGCGGGTGGTCTGCGCGGCTCTCGAGGAGCAGCACCGGCGTCGCCCGCGGCTGCGGCTGCGCTTCGGCATCGGCCGGCGACGGATCGGCGACTTCCTGGTCGTCGGCAACCGCCTCACGGTGCGCGATCCTGCGGTGTTCGCCGAGCGCCCCTTTGCCATGGCCGAACTGTTCGCCACCGCCCAGGAACGCGGCCTCGACCTCCATCCCGATGCCTTGAGAGCGATCGCCGCCAATCTCCGCCGGCTGTCGCGGGCGGTCCGGGAGGATCCGAAGCGAGCGGGCGAAATCTTTCTCAAGATCCTGACCTCGCCCAAGGATCCGGCTCTCACCCTCGGGCGGATGAACGACGCCGGCGTACTCGAGCGGTTGGTACCGGAATTCGCGCCGATCGTCGCGCAGATGCAATATACTCTTTACCATATCTACACGACCGACGAACATACCATTCGTGCTATCGAGGTTTTGCATCGAATCGAGAAGGGCGAGCTCGCCCACGACCATCCCCTCTCGACCGCCATCTTCCCGCAAATCCACTCGCGCACCGAGCTCTATCTCGCCCTTTTCCTGCACGACATCGGCAAAGGTCGCACCCGACCGCACAGCGAGGTCGGAGCCGAGATCGCCGACCGGCTGTGCCGACGTTTCGGGCTGCCGGACGGCCGACGGGAGTTGGTGGTGTGGCTCGTCCGCCACCACCTGCTCATGCCCAATTTCGCCTTCCGGCGCGACGTCGACGATCCGGCGACGATCAGCGATTTCGTGTCCATCGTGCAGTCCCCCGAGCGGCTGAGGCTGCTCCTCCTGCTCACGGTCGCCGATATCCGCGCCGTCGGCCCCAATGTGTGGAACGCGTGGAAGGGACAGTTGCTGCGCGATCTCTACCACGAGGCGGCAGCGGCGATGACCGCAGGAGACGTGCAGGGCCGGCGAGCCGAACGCGCGGCTCGGGTGCGGGAGGAGCTCCGCGCCGCGCTCGCCGCCGAGGTGCCACCGTGGACGGCGGAAGAGGTGGAGGCCTGGCTGCAACGGCACGACACCGCTTATCTCCTCGCCTTTCCGGTGGCGGAGCTGGTCCGTCACGCCCGTCGCATCCGCGACGCGGAGCGCGCCGGCGAGGCCGGGCTGGTCGTCGACTTCACGGTGCGAGAGCGGGAGGCGCGCACCGAGGTGATGGTCTATACGCAGGACCATCCCGGACTCTTCATGAAGCTCGCCGGTGCGCTCGCGCTCTCGCGCGCCAGCATCCTCGACGCCCGCATCTTCACCACTGCCGATGGCATGGCCCTCGACGTCTTCGGCTTCCAGCACGCCGAGGCGCGGCGGGCAATCGACGATCCGTCCTGGCTCGAGCGCATCCGTCGCAACATCGAGCGGGTGCTCTCGGGCGAGCTCGTGCTCGAACGTGTGCTCGACCGCAGCCTGCCACCCAGCCCCATCCCCGACACCTTTCGCGTCGAGCCGCGGGTGGCCATGGACAATCGGGCGAGTCGCGACTGCACGGTGATCGAGGTCGAAGGCCGTGACCGGCCCGGCCTGCTCTATGCCCTGGCGCGGGCCCTGCGCGAACACAACCTCGTGGTCCGCAGCGCCCATATCGCCACCTTCGGCGAGCGTGCCGTCGACACCTTCTACGTCCGGGACGTCTTCGGCATGAAGATCGTCCATCCCGGAAAACGCCGCCGCATCGAGGAGAGTCTCCTGGCGGCGCTCGCCCCGCAAGCGGTGGTCCGCTCGTGAACCTGCTGCGCGCGGCGGCGACCGTCGGTTCGCTTACCCTGCTCTCGCGTCTGACCGGCTTTCTGCGCGATGCCGGCATCGCCTTTTTGCTCGGTGCTTCGGCAGCCGCCGACGCCTTCTTCGTCGCCTTCAAACTCGCCAATCTGCTGCGCCGGCTGTTCGCCGAAGGCGCCTTCAACGCCGGCTTCGTACCGCTGTTTGCCCGCACTCTCGAAGGCGAGGGCGAAGAGGCAGCGCGCGGCTTCGCCAACGCCGCGTTCTCCCTCATGAGCCTGGTGCTGCTCCTCGTGGTGCTCGCAGCCGAGCTCGCCATGCCCTGGGTGGTGGCGGCCCTCGCCCCGGGGTTCGCGCCGGAGAGCGAACGCTACGCGCTCGCCGTCGAATTGTCGCGCATCACCTTTCCCTACCTGGCCTTCATCTCGCTCGCCGCCATCGCGGCTGGCGTGCTCAATAGCGTCGGCGCCTTCGCGGCTGCCGCCTTCGCCCCGGTTCTGCTCAATCTGGTGCTGATCGCGGCCCTGGTCTGCGCTGCCTTGGCGGATGCGCACGCGGCTTATCCGTTGGCCTGGGGAGTGGCCGCAGCCGGCGTCGCCCAGCTCGCCCTCGTGCTCTCGGCGAGCGCTCGCGCCGGCTTCCCCTTGCGCCTGGTGCGGCCGAAGCTCGACGGCCGGATGCGCCGCCTTTTCGCGCTCGTGCTGCCCGGCGCCCTGGGGGCAGGGGTCTACCAACTCAGTCTCGTGATCGACACCTGGTTCGCCTCGCGGCTGCCGGAAGGTGCCGTCTCCTATCTCTTCTATGCCGACCGCCTCAACCAGCTGCCGCTCGGAGCGGTGGGTGTGGCCCTCGCCACCGCCCTGCTCCCTGGTCTCGCGCGGGCGCTTCGGGCCGGACGCGAGGACGAGGCGCGGCGACTGCAGACCCGCGCCATCGAGGTGGGGATGCTCTTCGCGGTACCGGCCACGGTCGCCTTTTTGACCATGCCGGTGACCCTCGTCGAGGCGCTCTTCGGCCGTGGCGAGTTCGATGCCCAGGCCGTCGTGGCGACAGCGGCAGCCCTCGCGGCCTTCGCCATCGGCCTTCCCGCTTATGTGCTGGTCAAAGTGCTGGCTCCGGGCTTTTTCGCCCGCGAGGACACCCGGACACCGGTCCTGATCGCCGCCTTCTGTCTTCTCGTCAACATCGGTGCCATCCTCGCCCTGGTCGGCCCGCTCGCTCATGCCGGTATCGCCCTCGCCACCGCCATCTCGAGCTGGACCAACGCCTTCCTTCTCGGCCTTTTGCTGTGGTGGCGCGGCGAGCTGCGAGCCGATGGCCGCCTCGCCCGGCGTCTCGGGGCGATCGTTTTCGCCTCGGCGCTCATGGGCGGCGCGCTCTCGGGGCTCGAGCGGCTCGCCGCTGGTTTGCCTTCGCTCGCGCGCCTGTCCTTGCTCGTGCCCACCGGTCTCGTCGTCTATTTCGCCGCAGCCCGTTGGGCAGGTGCCTTCCATGGCGAGGAGCTGAGAAGCCTCTTTCGACGCGCCCCCGTGCCCGCGGCCGGCGACGATCGCTAGGCAGGGGGCAGGATTCCGTCTATCGGTGCGGCGGTTGTCACGACCGGAGGGGGAGCATGCCCGGGCGCGATCTCGAGACATTGGTGACGAGCTGGTCCTATCCCACGCGAATCCTGTTCGGCCCGGGCACCATCGGGCGGGTCGCCGAAGCCTGTCGGGAGGCGGGGATCGCGCGGCCGCTCGTGGTGACCGATCCCGAGCTGGCGAAATTGATGCCGGTCGCCCGCTGTCTCGAAGCCCTCGCCAGCGGCGGTCTCGCACCCGCTCTCTTCACGGGCGTTCGCCCCAACCCGACGGAAGAGAACGTGCGCGAAGGGGTGCAGGTGCTGCGCACCGGCGACCACGACGGGATCGTCGCCATCGGCGGCGGCAGCGCCCTCGACGTGGGCAAGCTCGTGGCTTTCATGGCGGCGCAAAAGCGACCGATCTGGGACTTCGAGGACATCGGCGACAATTGGAAACGGGCGGAGACCGCGGGCATCCGCCCAGTGGTCGCGATCCCCACGACCGCTGGCACGGGCTCGGAAGTGGGTCGTGCCGGGGTGGTCACCGATCCGGCGAGTCACCGCAAGCGGGTGATCTTTCATCCGCTCATGATGCCCAAAACCGCCATCCTCGATCCGCAGCTCACCCTCGGCCTGCCGCCCCGGCTCACCGCTTGGACCGGCATGGACGCCCTATCCCACTGCATCGAGGCTTATTGCGCACCGGCCTTCCATCCGCTCTCCGATGGGGTGGCGGTAGAGGGCGTGCGGCAGATCCACAAGGCGCTCGTCGTCGCCTTCGAGGATGGTAGCGACATCGCCGCTCGCGGCCGAATGTTGGCGGCCTCGGCCATGGGTGCCGTCGCCTTCCAGAAGGGGCTGGGCGCCGTCCACGCCCTCAGTCACCCGATCGGGGCGATCTACGACACCCATCACGGGCTCACCAACGCTGTCCTTTTGCCCTATGTGCTCGCCCACAATTACGAGGCGATCGAGACCCGGATCACCCGGCTCGCCGCCTTCCTCGGACTGCCGCAGCCGAGTTTCGGGGCCTTCCTCGACTGGATCCTCGAGCTCCGCCAGCGCCTCGGCATCCCTCACACCCTGCAGGAGCTCGGCATTCCCCGCGACCGCTTCGACGAACTCGCGCGGATGGCGGTCGAGGATCCGACGGCTGCCGGCAATCCGACCCCGCTCACCGTCGAAGTGGCCCGCCAGCTGCTCGAGGACGCGTTCACCGGCGAGGGTGTATGACGTGACCAGTCCCTGCGACGTCGAGACAGGCTCGAAGGAATGCGAGAAGCCGCCATATGGAGGACAGAGCCCCTGGGGCAGCGCGGACATTCTCGAGCCGGACAGCCATCGCTCATGAGCCCGATCCCCGCTTCCGTCGACGATACCCTCGAGCTTCTCGCCCGCGGTCACTACGTCGCCGACCGGCCGCTTGCCACGGCCCTCTTCCTCGCCCTGCGTCTCGAGCGGCCGCTCTTTCTCGAGGGCGAGGCCGGGGTGGGCAAGACCGAGATCGCCAAAGTGCTCGCCGAAACGCTCGGCCGACGGCTGATCCGGTTGCAATGTTACGAGGGACTCGATGTCGCCTCTGCCGTCTACGAGTGGAACTACCAGCGACAAATGCTGGAGATCCGGCTCGCCGAGGTGACGGGCGAAACCAGCAAGGAGGCTCTTTCCCAGGACATCTTCGACGAACGCTTCCTGATCCGCCGGCCGCTCTTGCAGGCCCTCGAACGCCACGAGGGTGGACCGCCGGTGCTCCTCATCGACGAGCTCGACCGTACGGACGAGCCATTCGAGGCCTATCTCCTCGAGGTGCTGTCGGACTTCCAGATCACCATCCCCGAGATCGGCACGATTCGCGCCGAGCGACCGCCCATCGTGGTGATCACGAGCAATCGCACGCGCGAGATCCACGATGCCCTCAAGCGTCGCTGCTTCTACCATTGGGTCGACTATCCGACGCTCGAGCGCGAGCTGGAAATCGTGCGGGTGCGCATTCCCGGCATCGAGGAGCGGCTGAGCCGCCAGATCGTCGCCTTCGTCCAGGAACTGCGCAAGCGGGACCTGTTCAAACTGCCGGGAGTGGCCGAGACCCTCGACTGGGCGCGGGCCCTTCTCACCCTCGACGTGCTCGAGATCACGCCCGAAGTGGTCAACGACACTCTCGGCACCCTCCTCAAATACCAGGACGACATCCTGAAGATTCGTGGCTCCGAGGCTGCCCGCATCCTCGAGGAGATCCGCGCCAAGGCACGGGAGCCGGTGGGGTGAACGAATCCGCCGAGACGAGCGGGCGTTTCGTCCGCAACGTGGTGCATTTCGCCCGGGCGCTGCGGGCCGCCGGCCTGCCGGTCGGGCCCGGACGGGTGCTGGAGGCGTTGCGGGCGATCGAGGTCGTAGGGCCAGGGCGCCGTGACGATCTCTACTGGACCCTGCACGCCGTGTTCGTGAACCGGCAGGATCAGCGCGAGATCTTCGATCAGTGCTTCCACATCTTTTGGCGCGATCCCAAGATCCTCGAGCGCATGCTGGGACTGCTGCTGCCGCAGATGGAGGTGCCGCGCGAACGGATGCCGGGCGAGCCCGCCAAGCGCCGAGTGGCCGAGGCCTTCGCCCCGGAACTCCGTCCCGGGCAAGAGGCGGGGCGTGGAGAGGAAAAGCCGCCGACCCTCGAGCTCGATGCCCATCTCACCTGGTCGGCGCGCGAGACGCTCCAGCACAAGGACTTCGAGCAGATGTCGGCAGCCGAGCTCGAGCAAGCGCGGCGCGAGATCCGGCGGATGCGACTCGCTACCCTCGAGGTCCCCACCCGGCGCTTCGAGCCGCATGCGCGTGGACAGCCCATCGATTTGCGGCGCACCTTGCGCCGCTCGCTGCGCGGCGGCGGAGCGGTGATCGACATCGTGCGTCGGCGCCGCGAGCAGCGTCCGCCACCGATCGTGATCCTGTGCGACATCTCGGGGTCGATGAGCCGCTACTCGCGGATGCTGCTGCTCTTCATGCACACCCTCGCCAACGACCGCGATCGCGTCCACAGCTTCCTCTTCGGCACCCGGCTCTCCAATGTCACGCGCGAGCTGCGCCAGCGCGATCCCGATCGGGCCCTCGAGGACATCGGCAAGAAGGTGCCGGATTGGGGCGGCGGTACGCGCATCGCTCACTGTCTGCACGAGTTCAATCGGTTCTGGTCGCGCCGCGTGCTCTCCCAGGGGGCGATCGTCCTGCTCATCACCGACGGCCTCGACCGCGACGCCGGCGCTGGGCTCGAGGTCGAGATGGAGCGCCTGCACAAGAGCTGCCGCCGGCTGATCTGGCTGAACCCGCTCCTGCGCTACGACCGTTATGCGCCGATCTCGGCCGGCGCGCGCATCATCATCCGCCATGTGGACGATTTCAAAAGCGTGCACAATCTCGCAAGCCTGCGGGATCTCGCCGAAGCCCTAGCGCGCGACGGCCCGCGGCGCGCCGAGGGCCTGACGAGCTGGGTGCGGGCAGCGGAAAGCGGGAGGGCCGCATGATCGGCGAAGAGGAGCTGCTCGAGCGTGCGATCGCCTGGCGCCGGAGCGGCCGCAGGGTGGCCATCGCCACCGTCGTCTCGACCTGGGGCTCGTCGCCGCGGCCGGCTGGGAGCCACCTGGTAGTCGACGAGGAGGGCCACATGCTCGGCTCGGTTTCCGGCGGCTGCATCGAGGGGGCTGTGGTCAAGGAAGCGATGGAGGTGATGCGCGGCGCTCCGCCCAAGTTGCTCGAATTCGGCGTGAGCGACGAGCAGGCATGGCAGGTCGGCCTCGCCTGCGGCGGCCGCGTTCAAGTCTGGGTCGAGGCGGTCGAATGAGACTCGAACTGCTCGAGAGACTGACGGCGGCCTGCCGGGCCAAACGCGCGGTGTGCCTGGTGCGCTTCCTCGAAAGCCAGGAGGCGGCACTCGTCGTCGACGGTGAAGTGGTCATTGGCGGCCCGCTTCCAGAGGATGTGCGCGAGGCCGCCGATCGGGCACTGCGACTCGATCGCTCTTTGACCGTCGAGACGAGCCGCGGCCGCACCTTTTTCGAGGTCTTCAACCCGCCGCTACGCCTCGTCATCGTCGGCGCCGTGCACATCGCGCAAGCGCTCGCCCCCATGGCGGCCATGACCGGCTATCGGGTCGTGGTGGTGGATCCGCGGCGGGCTTTTGCCAGCGCCGACCGCTTTCCCGATGTGGCCCTCTCGACCGACTGGCCGGACGAAGCCCTCACCCAGCTCGGGCTCGACCGGCGCACGGCGGTCGTCACCTTGACCCACGATCCCAAGCTCGACGATCCGGCGCTGGACGTCGCGCTGCGCTCGCCGGCTTTTTATATCGCCGCGCTCGGCAGCTCCCGGACGCACGCCAAGCGGCTCGAGCGGCTGCGGGCCCTGGGCCATGACGAGGCTGCGCTCGCCCGCATCCACGGCCCTGCCGGGCTCGACATCGGCGCCGTGAGCCCGGCCGAAATCGCGCTCTCCATCCTCGCCGAGATGACCATGGTGCTGCGCAAGGGCTACAGTTTCCGCCGCCCCGGGCGCGAGGAGGCTTGCGCATGATCCGCCGTACCCTTCGCGGACTCGCGGTCCTGTCCGCCGTTTTTCTGGTGGTCGCCCCGGCACTGGCCGCAACCCCTTTGCGGCTGTGCACCGGAAGCCCGGGCAAGACCTACCTGCGGGTCGGCGAGAAGCTCGCCGAGCTCGCGGCAAGATCCACCATGGGCCAGCTGGCGATCGAGGTGGTACCGACCGGCGGCTCGCTCGACAATCTCGACCGTACGCTCGCCGGCCGTTGCGATGCCTTCATCGCCCAGGGCGACGCCATCGCCTTCTACGATGCCCGCATCCAGCCGGGTGCGCGAGCGAAATTCGAGGTGTTGGGCGAACTCTACAAGGAACTCGGTCTGCTCCTCTGCCATCGCGGGTCGGGCATCGACGATCTCGACGAAGCGCGAGGGGCGGTGATCGCCGCCGGAGATACCGGGAGCGGGTCGCTTGCCACCATGCTCAATTTGCAGCTCCTCGCCCCGGAGCTCTACGGAGACATCCGCATCTACCCGGCAAACGGCTTCGAGGGCGCGCTTGCCGTGCTCGAGGGCAAGGCCGCCTGCGTGTTCGACGTCATCGCTCCGCAGTCGGACCTCGTGCGAATCCTCAACGACCACGAGCGCACCGGAACCCAGTTGCGCTTCGCCGAGATCGACAACCGCGATCTCGAGAACTTCACGATCGACGGTAAGCGGATCTACGACATCGTCACCTTCGACGACGAGCGCTATCCCAATCTCGCCGGCTTCGGAGATCCGGAGACCCTGGCGATCGGCGCGGTGCTCGGGGTCGCCAAGGCTTATCTCGCCACCAACCCGCAAGCGCGCTCGCAACTCGCCATGCTGCTGCTCATGGGGGCGAAGGACATCGAAGCGGTCGCCTACGGCGAGGGCAAGCCGTTCCGCGACTGAGGCGCGAGGCCCGGGAGGCACGCCCCGTGCGCTTCCTCACCCTGTCGCCAGAAGCCGCAGAAGGTGCCATCCTCGCCCATCGCCTGGTGGCCGATGGCTTGGTCATGGCCAAAGGCGAGCGGCTCGACCGTGCGCGCATCGAACGCTTGCGGCAGGCGGGTGTGCGCGAGATCGTCGCCGTGCTTCTCGAGCCCGGGGATACGCACGAGGACGAAGCAGCGGAACGGCTCGCCCGTGCCCTCCTCAGCGAGGGTCTGGTCACCGACCGGCCCGGCACCGGCCGCTGCAGCCTCTATGCCTCGGCTGCAGGGTTGCTGCTGGTGGACCGGGAAGGCGTGGATGCGGTCAACGCTGTGCACGAGGGCATCACCCTCGCGACACCTCTCCCCTTTGCCGCCCTCGCCGCCGGCGATATGGCGGCGACCATCAAGATCGTGCCGTTCGCGGTGCCATCTTCCGCCCTCGCCCGCGCCGAGGCGGTCGCAGCGGAGCGCAAGCCCTTGCGACTCGCCCCGTTCCGGCCTTTCTCCGCCCGCTTGATCCAGACGATCCTGCCGGGAACAGCCGAGAAAGTCCTCGAAAAGACCACGGCGGTCACCCGCGAGCGGCTCGCCGCGATGGGCGGCAGGCTGCTCGCTGACGACCGCTGCCCCCACGAGGTGGATGCGGTAGCGGCCTCGATCGCCGCCGCCGCAGCCGAGGGTTTCGATATGCTGCTCGTGGTCGGCGCCTCGGCCACCGCCGACCGGGGCGATGTGGTGCCTTCGGCGATCCTGCGCGCTGGCGGCAAGATCTTGCGCTTCGGCATGCCGGTCGATCCCGGCAATCTGTTGCTCATCGCCGAGCTCGCGGGAAGGCCAGTGCTCGCACTTCCCGGCTCTGCCCGCTCGCCCAAGGAATCCGGTGTGGACATCGTGATGCGGCGGTACGCGGCAGGCATCCCGCCGAGCCCCGAGGACATCGCACGCATGGGTGTGGGCGGGCTCCTGAGCGAGATCCCGAGCCGTCCGCAGCCGCGTCAGCTGCGCCCCCGGCCCGGGCAGGAGCGGCGGATCGCCGCGCTCGTGCTCGCCGCCGGCCGTTCGACCCGGATGGGCGGGGAGAACAAGCTTTTGCTCGAGGTCGGCGGCAAGGCGATGGTGCGGCGCGTGGTCGAGGCACTCGCCGCCTCGCCAGCGCGTCCGATTGTCGTCGTCACTGGCCACGAGCGGGAGCGGATCGAGGCTGCGCTGGTCGGGCTTCCCGTCACCTTCGTTCACAATCCCGCCTACTGCGAAGGGCTCTCGACCTCGCTGCGAGCCGGGATCGAGGCCCTGCCCGAAGACTGCGACGGCACGCTCGTGTGTCTCGGCGACATGCCCCGGCTCACGGCACCCCTGATCGAGCGGTTGCTCGGCGCCTTCGCCCCGGAACGGGGCCAGTCCATCGTCGTTCCCACCTGCGGCGGTCGCCGCGGCAATCCGGTCCTGTTCGGGCGGGCATTCTTCGACGAGATGAAGCGGATCGCGGGCGATGTCGGAGCGCGCCACATTCTGCTCGCCTATCCGGAGGCGGTCGTGGAAGTGGAGACGGGCGACCCGGCGGTGCTGGTCGATGTGGATACGCCCGAAGCCTTCGCCCAGCTGCGGGAGCAGGAACCGTGAACAGCGAGGTGACGGAGCTGCGCCGCGCCTTTCCCATCTTCGCCGCGGTGCCGCCGCCGTTCCACTATCTCGACAATGCGGCCACCGCCCAGATCTGCCATTCCGCCGCCGAAGCGCTGCATGCCTTCGAAACGCGCGGCCGAGCGAACGTCAAGCGCGGTGTCTATCGCCTCGCCGACGCCGCCACCGCCGCCTTCGAGGAGGCGCGGACCGCGGTCGCGGCCTATCTCGGGACCGATGACCCGAGCGAAATCGCCTTCACGAGCGGCACCACCATGGGCCTCAATCTCGCCGCCCATGTGCTGAGCCCTCGTCTCGGACCGGGGCGCGCGATTTTGGTGAGCGAACTCGAACACCACAGCAACATCGTGCCGTGGCAGATGGCGGCGGAGAGAACCGGTGCCGAACTGCGAGTGGCGCCGGTGGACGAGGAGGGCCGTCTTCTCGTCGACCGGCTCGAGGCGCTGCTCGACGAGCGGGTGGCGGTCGTCGCCATCGCCCATGTCTCGAATGTCACTGGGATCCTCGTCGATGTCGCGCGCGTGGGGGCGGCGGCGCGGGCGGTGGGGGCGCTCCTCGTCGTCGATGGCGCCCAGCGGGTGCCGCACGGTCCATTCGATGTGCGGGCGCTCGGCTGCGACCTCTACGCCTTTTCCGGCCACAAGATGTTCGCCGCGACCGGTGCCGGAGCGATCTGGATTCGCCGCGAGCTTGCCGAAGAGTTGCCGCCGTTTCTGGGTGGCGGCGAGATGATCGCGCGAGTGTCGTTCGCCGGGACCACCTACGCTCGCCCGCCCCACCGCTTCGAGGCGGGAACTCCGGCGATCGGTCCGGTACTGGCTCTCGGTGCCGCGGCGCGCTGGCTTCTCACCCTGAACTGGCAGACCGTTCGCCGGCGGGAGGAGGCCCTGACGGCACGGCTCCTCGACGGACTGGCGGCGCTCCCGGCGATCCGCATCCTCGGACCGCGCGACATTCGCGATCGCTTCGGTATCGTCGCCTTCGAGGTCGCGGGGCTGCACGCCCACGACGTCTGCCAGCTCCTCGACGGCTTCGGCGTGTGCACCCGCGGCGGCCACCACTGCGCTCAACCGCTCATGGACCGGTTCGGCACGGTGGCGAGCGTGCGGGCGAGCCTCGCTCCCTACAACGACGAGGCCGACGTCGATGCCTTGCTCACCGGCCTCGAGGTCATCTCGCGGAAGTTCCGATGACCGCAGCGGATCTCTACAACGATCGGATCCTCGCTCTCGCCCGCTCGCGGACCGGGGCCGGGCAGCTCGAAGGACCGTGCGTGCGGGTGAGCCGGGACAACCCCCTCTGCGGCGACCGCATCAGCCTCGATCTGCGGCTCGAAGGCGGGCGGATCGTCGGACTCGCCCACCGCACCCGCGGCTGTCTGCTCACCGAAGCGGCTGCGGCGCTGGTGGCCCAGCTCGCACTCGGCATGACGCCTGGCGAGGCCCAGGCTCTCGTTCGGCACGTCCAGGATCTCCTCGCTGGCCGACCGTGTGCGAGCACGCCAGGGGAACTCCGCGTCTTCGCGCCGGTTGCCGCCGTCAAGAGCCGCCACGACTGCGTCCTCCTGCCGTTTGCCGCTCTCGCCGAAGCGGCAGCCTCGGCGAACGCGTGACGGCTAGCGATCCGCTCGACCGTCGGCTATAAGCGCGCCGCTCAACGACGAGAGAGGCGCATGCGGGATTTCCAGCTGCCGGGCCGCTCGACCGTCTATGCCCGTGGCGGCATGGCCGCCACCTCGCACCCGTTCGCCACTTTGGCAGCCCTCGAGATCCTTCGCCGCGGCGGCAATGCCGTGGATGCGGCGATCGCTGCCTGCGCCGTACAGGGTGTGGTCGAGCCACAGTCGACCGGCATCGGTGGCGACTGTTTCGCGCTCTTCGCGCCGGCTTCGGGTGGTGTGGTGGCACTCAACGGCTCGGGCTGGGCACCGGCAGCGGCGAGCTCCGAGCGGCTTTCCGCCCTCGGCCTCGAGCGCATCGAGGCGGAAAGCCCCCACAGTGTGACCGTGCCGGGGGCGGTTGCGGCTTGGGAGCTGTTGCAACGGCAGCACGGTCGGCTGTCCTTCGCCGAGGTGCTGGAGCCCGCCATCGGCTATGCCCGGGACGGTTTTCCGGTGTTCCCGAGGGTGGCCTTCGACTGGCAGCGCGGCGAAGCACGGTTGCGTCGCACTCCCGCCGCCGCCGACGCCTATCTCCCTGGGGGAGCAGCGCCGGCGCCAGGGCAGATCGTGCGCTTGCCGGCGCTTGCCCGCACCCTCGAGATCCTCGCCCAACGCGGTGCCGAGGCCTTCTATCGCGGCGAGCTCGCCAGTCGCATGGTGGCCACGCTCAAGGGCTTGGGCGGTTTGCACGAAGAGGCGGATTTCGCGGAATTCGCGCCGGAGTTCGTCAAGCCCATTCACGCGAGCTACCGCGATATCTTGGTCTACGAGTGCCCGCCCAATGGCCAAGGGCTCGTCACCCTGCTCATGCTCAACATCCTCGAGCAGTTCGATCTCGGCCGGCTCGATCCGCACGGCGCCGAGCGCTTCCATCTCGAAGCCGAAGCCACCCGCCTCGCCTTCCGCGACCGCGACGCGTTCCTCGCCGATCCGCGTCATGCTCCCGTGCCGCTCGAGGAGCTCCTCGACAAGGCCTACGCCGCCAAGCTCGCGAAATGCATCGATCCCGAGCGCGCGATCGGCAATCTGCCGCCCCCCCTGCTGCGGGACGTCGGCAATACCGTCTACATCGCGGTGGTGGACGAGGAGCGCAATGCCTGCTCGTTCATCAACTCGCTCTACGACAATTTCGGTTCCGGCATCTGCTGCCCGGAAACCGGGGTCTTGTTCCACTGCCGCGGCCGCGCCTTCCGCCTCGATCCAGGGCATCCCAACCTGGTGGCTCCGCGCAAGCGGCCGATGCACACCATCATTCCGGGTCTCGCTTTCCGCGGCGGCGAGCTGTGGGCCTGCTTCGGCGTGATGGGTGCGGACTATCAGCCGGTAGGCCACGTGCACCTGCTCACCAATCTCGTCGATTTCGGCATGGATCCCCAGACGGCACTGGATTCGCCGCGGGTGATGGCCTACCCTCAGGATCTGCTCGTGGAACGGGGGGTGCGACCGGACGTGCGGGCGGCACTCGCCACGAAGGGTCACCGCGTGGTGGAGAGCGAGACCCCACACGGCGGCGGCCAGTGCATCCTCGTCGACCACCGGCGCAACCTGCTCATCGGCGGTTCCGATCCGCGCAAGGACGGCATCGCCCTCGGCTGGTAAAGAGGGTATGCCAGCTGACCTTGCACGATCTGCCCCGAAAGACCCACGACGGTTCGCGCTGCCGATCCAGGAGTTGATCGCCACGGAGGCGGCGAGCGGAGTCCTCCTGCTCGCCGTGACCCTGGCCGCTCTCCTTTGGGCCAATTCGCCTTGGCACGAAAGCTACAGCTGGCTGCGCAACCTGCCGGTCTCCGTGCGGATCGGCGACGGCGGTCTCGAAAAGCCCCTCTACCTTTGGGTCAACGACCTGTTGATGGCGGTCTTCTTCTTCCTCGTGGGTCTCGAGATCAAGCGCGAGCTCCTGGTCGGCGAGTTGCGGGGTTGGCACCAGGCGTCGCTGCCACTCTTCGCCGGCCTGGGCGGCATGGCCGTGCCAGCGGCGATCTATTCTGCCGTCAACGCCGGTACCCCGACGGCTGGCGGCTGGGGCGTTCCCATGGCGACGGATATCGCCTTCGCCCTGGGCGTCCTCTCCCTTCTCGGCAGCCGCGTGCCTCCCCAGCTCTCGGTCTTCCTGCTCGCTCTCGCCATCATCGACGATCTCGGGGCGGTCCTCGTGATCGCTCTCTTCTATACGGGGAATCTCGAGACGACCCCGCTCCTGCTCGCCGGCCTCGTCTGGCTGCTCGCCTTCGCCTATGGCCGAAGCGGCGGCGGGCGGGCAGGCATCTATGCCGTGCTCGGCATCCTCCTCTGGGGGTTCGTGCTCCGCTCCGGGGTCCATGCCACGTTGGCGGGCATCGCCCTCGCCGCGACCGTGCCGATCGCGCATCGGGTCGATCTCGCGGCGCTGCGCGCGGAGCTGCGGAGCAAAATGGGGGGGAGCTTCGAGGAGATCGAGATGGGTATCGGTCGCGCCGCGGAAGTCCTTCTCGAGGCGCGCAGCCCGCTGCACCGCTTCGAGCACGCTCTCGCCCCCTGGGTCGCCTTCCTGATCGTCCCGCTCTTCGCTCTTCTCAATGCGGGAGTGAAGCTACCCAGCGAGATCGGCACGGCCATCGCCTCCCCTGTGACCACGGGCGTCTTCCTCGGTCTACTCTTCGGTAAGCCGCTCGGCATCGTCGGGGCCTGCCTGCTCGCCGACCGCCTCGCCATCGCCCGCATGCCGGAATGGGGCAATCTTCGCCAGCTCGCGGGAGTGGGGTTGCTCGCCGGCATCGGCTTTACCATGGCGCTCTTCATCGGCCATCTCGCCTTCGGCGAGGGAAGCGCGCTCGACGAGGCGAAGCTGGGCATCCTCGCGGCCTCCCTGTTGGCTGCGGTGACCGGTGCCCTCCTGCTTGCCATCCCAGCCGGCGCCGGACCCACCGGCGGCAGAGATCGCCAGCTCTCGCGAGGAGCGGCCACTACCAGCGATCGCCCGCTTGGACGATGAGGCTGGCGTTGCCCCCCGAGGCGGCGGTGTTGGTGGTCACCACCTGTTCGAGGGCAAAGCGGGTGAGATAGGCGGGACCACCGGCTTTGAAGCCGGTGCCCGAGAGGCCGCTTCCGCCGAAGGGCTGGGTGCCTACGACCGCCCCGATCATGCTGCGGTTGACATAGACGTTGCCGACCGGAAGTCGCTCGACGATGCGGTCGATGGTCCGCTGGATACGGGTGTGGATGCCGAGGGTCAGGCCGTAGCCGGTTGCGGCGATCCTCTCCAGGAGCTGGTCGAGGCGGTCACTGCGCCAGCGCACCACATGGAGCACGGGGCCGAAGATCTCCTCGCGCAGCATGCCCGCATCCTCGAGCTCGAAGATATGGGGCGCGATCCAGTAGCCGGCTCGCGGGAGCTCGGGCGGCAACGGGCCGGCGAGAATGGTGCGAGCCTGCGCGCGTCCACGGGCGATCGCCGCCAGCAATCGCTCCTTGGCCTCGGCATCGATCACCGGTCCCATGTCCGTCGCCGGCTCGCGCGGGTCGCCAATGGCGAGCTCGCGTGCCGCACCCTCGATCATCGCCAGGATGCGGTCCGCCACCTCCTCCTGCAAACAGAGCAGGCGGAGCGCCGAACAGCGCTGGCCGGTCGAACGGAAGGCGCTTTGCATCACGTCGTCGGTCACTTGCTCCGGCAGCGCCGTGGCGTCCACGATCATGGCGTTGATTCCGCCGGTTTCGGCGATCAGGGGGACGATCGGCCCGGTCTTCGCCGCAAGCTGTCGGTTGATGGCGAAGGCGGTCTCGGTGGAACCGGTGAAGGCCACTCCGCCGACCTCGGGATGGGCGAGAAGTGCGGCACCCACCCGACCGTCGCCGGGGACCAAGAGAAGCGCCTCCTCCGGCACCCCAGCCTCGTGCAGCAGGCGCACCATGGCGAAGGCAACGAGCGGGGTCTGTTCGGCCGGCTTGGCGATCACCGCATTGCCCGCCGCGAGCGCCGCGCCGACCTGGCCGGTGAAGATGGCGAGCGGGAAATTCCAGGGCGAGATGCAGACGAAGATGCCGCGCGGCCGCCAGAAATAGAGGTTCTCCTCGCCCGTGGGCCCTGGCATGGAACGCCCTTCGCCCATGAGCTCGCGGGCGCGGGCGCCGTAATAGCGGAGACCGTCGACGGCTTCGCGCACCTCGGCAATGCCGTCGGCGAGCGTCTTGCCCGCCTCCTCCGCGCACAGGCGAACGAAGAGCGCCCGTCTGGCCTCCAGCAGATCCGAGGCACGCTCGAGGATCCGCGCCCGCTCCTCGACCGCCACCCGACGCCAGCGCTCGAAGCCCCGCCGCGCCACCGCGAACAGGGACTCGACCTCCTCGGGGTGCGCTTCCGCGACCTCGCCGATGGTGCTGCCGTCGATGGGGCTGACGACCGGACGCCGCTCGGCTCGGTGCAGAGCGGCTCCGAGGCTGTGCGCGCTGCGCACCGGTTCCGCTTGTCGCATCTCTTGCAACAGCCGTTCGAGCTGCGCCCGCTCGCCGAACTCGAGGCCACGCGAATTGCGCCGCTCCGGGAGATAGAGGTCCTGGGGACGCGGGATCTTCGGATGACGGGCATCGCGCGGACTGCCGAGGAGCTGGGCTGGGCGGGCGAGCAGGGTGGCGAGCGCGACGTTGCGATCGCGTACCACGGCCACGAAGGAGGAATTGGCGCCGTTCTCGAGCAGGCGGCGGACGAGATAGGCGAGCAGGTCGCGATGGCCGCCAACGGGCGCGTAGATGCGGCAAGGAAAACGCTGGCCCTGCTCGCTCACGGCCTCGTAGAGGGCTTCGCCCATGCCGTGGAGGCGCTGGAACTCGAAGCCGTCGCGCTCCTGGCCAGCGAGCTCGGCGATGGTCGCCACCGTGAGCGCGTTGTGGGTAGCGAACTGCGGGAAAAGACGCGGACGCAGTGCGAGCAGGCGGCGCGCGCAGACGAGATAGCAGAGGTCGGTCGCCGCCTTGCGGGTGAAGACCGGATAATCGTCCAGACCCCGCTCTTGGGCGCGCTTGATCTCGGTATCCCAATAGGCCCCCTTGACGAGCCGCACCATGAACCGGCGGTGCAGAGAAGAGGCCAATTCACCGATCCATTCCACCACCGCCGGCGCGCGCTTCTGATAGGCTTGGACGGCGAGCCCGAAGCCCTCCCAATCGGCGAGCGACGCATCGGCAGCGACCCGAGCCACCAATTCGAGGGAAAGCTCGAGGCGATCCGCCTCCTCGGCATCGACGGTCATGGCGAGTCCATGGTCGCGAGCGAGCCTGGCAAGCTCGAGCAACCGCCCTCCAAGCTCGCGCAGCACGCGCTCGCGCTGGCAGGGCTCGTAGCGCGGGTGGAGGGCCGAGAGTTTGACCGAGATCCCGTGGCGGGCGGGCAGAGGGGTATCGCCGGCAGCTGCGGCAATGGCGACGATGGCCCGAGCATAGCCATCGAAATAGCGGGCGGCGTCGGCAGCGGTGCGCGCTCCTTCGCCCAGCATGTCGAAGGAAAAGCGATAGCCGCGCTCGGCCATCGGCCGCGCCCGCTGCAAGGCCTGCTCGATGGTCTCGCCCAGGACGAAATGGTGCGCAAGCAGCGACACCGCTCGCCGCACTGCCGCCCGCACCGCCGGCTGGCCGAGGCGCCGTACCAGCAGGTGGAGGATATCTTCAGGTCGCTCGTCGGGAGCGACGATCCGGCTTCCCACCCCGAGGGCCCAGGTGGACAGTGTGACCAGCCAGCTGTCGGTCCGCTGCGCGCGCCCGCTCCAGTCGGCACCCCCGAGCTTCTCCTCGATGAGACGATCCGCGGTCGCCGCATCCGGCACCCGCAGCAGGGCCTCGGCTAGCACCATGAGGGCGAGGCCTTCGCGGGTCGAAAGCCCGTATTCGTGGAGAAAGTCCTCAAGGGCTCCGATCGCTCCGCCGGTCTCTCGAATGTGACGGATGAGCCGAGTCGCCTCGGCGTCGATGCGCGCTTCGGCCTCCGGGGGGAAAGTGGCGGAAGCCCAAAAACCTGCAATCAGCTCCTCATCGGGCGGCGCGAAGGGAGCGCGGAAGACCGGTAGCCGGGCGACGTCCGGTGTCCGCGGTGCGGGCGCCAGCTCGTCCTGGACCATAGGCACCTCCGCGAACGTCGGTCGGGGTCCGGGCCATGCTAGCAAGCCTTCGCCGTTCCGACCACCTGCCGGCCAACTGTCTTTGCTCTCGACAGCGCCGCCGGCCCGTGGCATGGTTCATGCTGCGATGCAGCATGAACCATGGAGGACGCCATGTCCGCTTCTGCTGTCGCGGATCTCGCGAGCTCCAGCACCGCTGGCCTTGCGACCGTGCGTGCACTGGTC
Source organism: bacterium HR40 (assembly GCA_002898275.1). Lineage (GTDB taxonomy): Bacteria > Pseudomonadota > Alphaproteobacteria > Geminicoccales > Geminicoccaceae > HRBIN40. The sequence continues at coordinate 202,611 of BEIQ01000004.1, read as the reverse complement.
TTGTGTTCGGGGCGCGTGTTCGAAAGCCAGCTGAGCCTGACGGGAGCGCTGCTCGACCTTTTGATCGAGGAGACGAGCCGAGGGCTTTTGCCGCAGCGGGCCGGCGCCACCTGGCAGCGGATGGTCGCGGTCTATGGGCGACTCGGCGAGCTCGGATGCCAGTTCCTGCGCGAGACCGGCGAGGCGATGCTGGCCGGCGAGCAGCTGCTCCTCGAAGGGATGTTCCCGAAACCGGCAGTTTGGGAGCCTGAGCCGACGGCAGACGAGACGCCAGCGGCGGCGACTGCTGCAGCCGCGCCCGAAGCCGGAGCTCCGGCTTCGCCCGAGGAGATGACCGCGCGCAGCGAGCGTCGGCGCGGCAAGGGCAGTCTGCCCCAGGAAGCGTAACGGGGCTTTCGGGGCTGGCGCCACCGTCGCGGTCGGTGCGGCCGCGACGGCGGCTTTCTCTCCCTCAGCTGCCGAGCGCGCGCTTGCGCTCCTCGTATTCGGCGACCGAAATCTCGCCCCGCGCCAGCCGCTCTTTGAGGATATCGAGGGGATCGGGGCGACTGCCAGCGAAGTGGCTGGGACCGATGCCGAGCCAGCGCAGCACGAAGATCACCGCGGCGACGATGGCACCGAGCAACAACAGGCTGAGGAGAAAGCCCAACATCCAACCGAAGCCCATCATCGGGTGATCCCAATAGCCAAAGGGACCGCGTCCGCCGGCCACCGCCGGCGAGGCCCCGAACGACGCGGCAGCGACGAAAAGGAGTGCCACGACCGCTCTGTCCATCGCCTCTCCTCCCGAGCTCACGGTCACCCGCGCAGGTGACGGCGGAGATGGGGCCACGACCGAGGCCATGGGGTCAAGCCATTCGACGCTCAACGCGCCAAGCGGCGCGCCAGCTCGACCACCGCCTGCCAGCCCTCCTCGACATGGCGGCGCTCGGTGCGCAGCTGACCGATGCAGGCGCGGATCACGGTCCGGCCGCGCCAGCGGGTCGGAGTCAGGTAGGTGCGGCCGTCGGCGTTCACCGTTTCCACCAGCTCCTGGTTGAGCCGGTCCAGAACTTCCTCGTCTCGGGTCGATGCCGGCCGGTAGCGGAAGGTGAGCAGCGCGAGATTCGGTCCGGTCACGCGCTCGAAGTCGGGCTCGGCATCGATCCAGGAGGCGAGCTCGCGAGCGAGCGCGATGTGCCGACGCAGCATCGACCGCAGCCCGCGCAACCCGACGAGCCGCAACACGAACCACGCCTTGAGGGCGCGGAAGCGCCGCCCGAGGGCGATTCCATAGTCGCGCAGATCGACGACCTGCTCCGGCCCGGTCGCGGTGAGATAGAACGGGGTCACCGACAGGGTGCGGCGCAGGAGTTCCGGGTCGCGGAGATAGTGGGCGGAGAAGTCGAACTGGATGCCGAGCCACTTGTGCGGGTTGAAGACGAAACTGTCCACCTGCTCGAGCCCGAGCGCGAGATGTCGCCATTCGGGAAGCAGGAGCGCACTTCCCGCCCAGGCCGCATCGACGTGCAGGAAGAGCCCGTGGCGACGGCAAATCTCGCCCACGGCCCGCAGATCGTCGAAGCCGCCGATCCCGGTCGTGCCGAGAGTGGCGACCACACAGGCGGGCTTGATCCCGGCCGCGCGATCGGCGGCGATCGCCTGCTCCAAGAGCTCGGGCCGCATGGCGCCTCGCTCGTCGATCGCGATCTTCGCCAGCCCGGTCCGGCCGTAGCCGGCAATCATCGCCCCCTTCTCGACCGAGGAATGGGCCTCTTCGCTCGCATACACGCGCAGCCGCGGTCCACCCGCGAGCCCGTCCTCGTTGCCGCGAAAGTCGAGAGCTCGCTCGCGTGCCGCGAGCAAGGCGCAGAGGGTAGCTTCCGAGGCGGTCCCCTGCACCACCCCGAACCAGCCCTCGGGTAGGCCGCAGCCCCGCGCTAGCCATGCGAGGACACGGCTTTCGAGCTCCGTCGCCGCCGGGCTGGTCTGCCACAGCATGGCATTGACCGCGAGGCCCGCCGTCAGGATCTCCCCGAGAATCGAGGCAGGATCGGCATTGGCCGGGAAATAAGCCAGAAAACGGGGGTGCTGCCAATGGGTGAGCCCGGGCAGCACGAGACGCTCGAAATCGGCGAGGACCTCCTCGAAGGGATCCGGTTCCTCGGGCGCGGCTGCGGGAAGGGCGGCCGTGATGCTGCCCGGTGCCACCTGGGCCCGCACCGGTAGCCGCTCGACGTCCTCGAGATAGCGCGCCACGCGGGCGATCAGCGCTCGTGCCCGTTCGGCGAACGTTCCAGTGTCCACCGTCCCCGTCCTCTCGATCGATCCCCGCCTCATCCTAGCACGCGCAGGGCTTGCGCCGACAAGCGCCGGGCGCCATCTCGCAGCAGGGCTCGAAGAGGCGGAAGGAGGCCGCCATGGCCGTGACCACACCGGTGTGCAACTTCGGCGAAAAAGCCAAGCCCTTCCGGCTGCTCGGGGTCGATGGCCGCTACCACACCCTCGAGGAGCTCAAGGGGGAGCGGGGGACGCTCATCGTCTTCATGTGCAACCACTGCCCTTATGTGAAGGCGATCATCGACCGCTTGGTTCGCGACGCCCGCGAGCTTCTCGCCCACGGCGTTACGACCATCGCCATCAACCCCAACGATCCCGAGCAATATCCCGAAGACAGCTTCGAGAACATGAAGCGCTGGGCCCGCGAGAAGGATTTCCCGTTCCCCTATCTGGTGGACGAGACCCAGGAGGTGGCGCGCGCCTACGGCGCTGTCTGCACGCCGGATTTCTTTGGCTACAATGCCAACCTCGAGCTGCAGTATCGCGGTCGACTCGACGCTTCCGGCCGCCAACCCGCCCCTCCGGGCGCCAAGCGCGAGCTGTTCGAGGCCATGGTGCTGGTGGCCAGGACGGGCCGCGGGCCGGCCGAGCAGGTGCCGTCCATGGGCTGCTCCATCAAATGGCGCGAGCACGCCTAGAAGGACGCGACGCAGGCGACACGACGGTTACCAACGACGGATCGGACCGCTCCGAGCAGGTGCCGGGAGGGGCCGTGAGTTTCGAGAGCCTGCGCGACTTCCTCGCCCATCTCGAGACGAGGGGGCGCCTGCTGCGGATCCGCGAGCCGGTGAGCCCCGTGCTGGAGGTCACGGAGATCCACCGGCGGGTGATCGCCAAGCGTGGACCGGCGCTGCTCTTCGAGAACGTCCGCGGCTTTTCGATACCCATGCTGGTCAACCTCTTCGGCACGGTCGAGCGGGTTGCCTGGGGCATGGGACGCGAGCCCGGCGAGCTGCGCGACTTCGGCCGCCTGCTCGCCTTTTTGCGCCAGCCGCAGCCGCCCGAATCCCTCAAGGAGGCTTGGGAGCTCGCTCCGGTGCTGCGGGCGGCGCTCGCCATGAAACCCAAGCGCGTGGGCTCGGCACCCTGCCAAGAGGTGGTGTTGCGCGGCGACGACATCGACCTCGGTCGGCTGCCGGTGCAGACCTGCTGGCCCGGCGAACCGGCACCGCTCATCACTTGGCCGGTGGTGGTCACCCGCGGCCCCTCGGAACGACGCGAGGACCGGTACAATCTCGGGATCTACCGGATGCAGGTGGTGGGTCGCGACCGCACCCTCATGCGCTGGCTCAGCCACCGGGGCGGTGCCCAGCACTATGCGCGCTGGAAGAGGTCCCGGCGCGAGCCCCTGCCGGCGGCGGCGGTGATCGGCTGCGATCCCGGCACCATCCTCGCAGCTGTCACCCCGGTGCCCGACACCCTCTCGGAATACCAGTTCGCCGGTCTTTTGCGCGGCCGGCGGGTCGAGCTGGTCTCGTGCGTGAGCCAGCCGCTCGAGGTGCCGGCGCAGGCAGAGATCGTGCTCGAGGGCGAGGTGTTGCTCGACGAATATGGCGAGGAGGGACCCTACGGCGACCATACCGGCTACTACAATGCCGTGGAACCCTTCCCGGTCTTTCGCCTCACGGCCATCACCATGCGCCGCGATCCCATCTATCTCTCGACCTTTACCGGCAGGCCGCCCGACGAGCCGTCCGTTCTCGGCGAGGCGCTCAACGAGGTCTTCCTGCCCCTGCTGCAGCAGCAGTTCCCCGAGATCGTCGACTTCTGGCTGCCGCCCGAGGGTTGTTCCTACCGGGTCGCGGTGGTCTCCATCCGCAAGGCCTATCCCGGCCACGCGCGGCGGATCATGATGGCGGTGTGGTCGTACCTGCGGCAGTTCATCTACACCAAGTTCGTGATCGTGGTGGACGACGACATCGACTGCCGCGACTGGAAGGACGTAGTGTGGGCGATCTCGACTCGAGTGGATCCGGCGCGCGATCTCCTCGTCATCGACCACACCCCCATCGACTATCTCGATTTCGCTTCGCCCGAATCCGGCCTCGGCGCCAAACTCGGCATCGACGCGACCCACAAATGGCCACCCGAGACCAAGCGCGAATGGGGCCGCCGGATCGAGATGGACCCCGAGATCGTTCGCCTCGTCGACGAGAAGTGGAGCCGCTACGGCATCGGCAGCTGAAGCTCAGCGCCGCTTTTTGGCGTAAGTTCCCACCAAAACCGCCCGACCCAGCACCCGGCCACGCATCGCTCGCTCGACTTCGGCTCGCGTTGCCCGCCCGAGGTCGCCGAGCGGAGCCGAGAGGGCGGACAGTTCGAAGAAGTAGCGATGCCGGCCGACCGGCGGACACGGACCACCCCAGCCCTGCCGCTTCCAATCGTTGAGCCCGACCCGAGTGCCGGGAGGGAGTCCACGGCCAGCGGCATCCTCGGGAAGCCCTCGCGCCGCGGCCGGGATGTCCCACAGCAGCCAATGCACCCAATCCATCCGCGGCGCCGCCGGATCCGGGGCGTCCGGATCATGGACGAGGAGGGCAAAGGCGCGAGTTCCGGCCGGCGGCTCGTCCCAAAGGAGCGGAGGGGAGATGTCACGCCCCTCGCAGGTATACAAGCTCGGGATCTCGCCACCGTCGGCAAAAGCCGATGAACGCAGCGCGAAGGCCATGGCCGGGGCCTCCCGAAAGAATCGACGCTGTCTCCCGCTATCCCATCGTGGGAGGGATGGCGTTCACCTGATGTGGTGCCGCCCCTCGCCGGTGCAACCGCCCCGCCTGCCCTCAGCGGCCGAACACGTCCTCGAGCCAACGGCGCAGGGCGGCGGCGCCGTCGAGTTCGGGAGTGGCCGGAGGGATCTCCACGGGTGGAGCCGGCGAGGCCGCGAGAATGTCGCGTGCGATCTGGGCCGGGACGCCGCCGCCCGTCAGTCCACGGACCGGGCGGTAATCGTCGCGTCCGACCCATACCACCACCAGATGGCTCCCGTCGAAGCCCACGAACCAGCCGTCGCGACCCTCTTGGCTCGTGCCGGTCTTGCCGAGCACGGTGCGCCCGCGGATCCGAGCCGCCCGCCCGGTTCCCCGCTCGACCGCTGTCCTGAGCAGCTGCTTGAGGGCGGCGATCGTGCGCCCATCCAGCACCCGCCGGGGCTGCGCCGCGTGCTGCCAAAGCACCGCGCCCGCCCCGTCTTGGACGCGCTCGATCCAATATTCGCGCCGAGCTCGACCGTCGGTGACGAGGGCAAGGGCCGCCCGGGCGAGTTCGAGCGGGGTGATCTCCGATGTTCCCAGGGCGAGCGATGGCACCTGCCGGAGCTCGCTCTCGATGCCGAGACTCTTCGCGAGTGCGGCAATGCGCCCGAGCCCGGTCTCGAGGGCGAGGCGCACCGCCACGGTGTTCAGCGACTCGGCGAAGGCCTGTTCCAGGGTCACCGGACCACGATATTGGCCATCGATGTTGCGAGGGCTCCAGCCGGCGATGGAGAGCGGCTCGTCTTCCACGATATCGGCCGGCGAGCGGCCGTTGGCGAGCGCCGCGGCATAGACGAAGAGCTTGAAGGCCGAACCGGGCTGGCGGCGCACGAGACTCGCGCGATCGTAGAGAGGGCTCCGGCGGTCGATGCCGCCGACGAGCGCCCGCACCGCTCCTTGCGAATCGAGAACCACCACCGCCCCCTCGGCGCCGGGAAGCCGTGCGAGCCGCCGACGCAACGCCTCGCGGGCCACGCGCTGCAGGGCGGGATCGAGAGTGGTGCGGACCACACGATCGTCCGTCGGCCGTCCCAGTTCGCTGGTCAGGACATCGAGCGCGCGATCGACGAAATGCCGGGCGAAGCCCGCCTGCGCGACCATCGGACGCGCTGGCTGGGCTTTGGCCATCGCCGCCGTCTGCGGATCGAGGAAGCCGGCCTCCACCATGGCGTCGAGGACCACTTGCGCGCGGGCGCGGGCTGCTGCCGGATCGCGATCGGGGGCGTAGCGCGACGGGGCCTTGAGCAGTCCTGCCAGCATCGCCGCCTCGGCCAGTTCGAGATCGTGGGCCGGCTTGCCGAAATAGGTCCGGGCCGCGGCTTCGGCCCCGTAGGCACCAGCCCCGAAATAGACCCGGTTGAGATAGAGCTCGAGGATCTCGTCTTTGGACAGACGCGCCTCCAACCACAGGGCGAGGAGCAACTCGCGCAGCTTGCGCAGCAACGTTCGCTCCGAGCCCAAATAGAGGTTCTTGGCGAGCTGCTGGGTGATGGTACTGCCACCCGCCACATAGTCCCCGGCCAGCAGATCGCGCACGGCGGCGCGCGCGGTGCCGAAGAGGTCGAAGCCGAAGTGGCTGTAGAACCGCCGGTCCTCGACGGCGAGAACAGCGCGCACCAGCCAGGGCGAGATCTCGCCGAGACGCAGGTGCGGTCCGCCCGCGTCGGCCCGCTCATCGAGGAGGGAAGCGTCGGCGGCGAGGACGGTGACGCGGGCCTGGCGGTTAGCGAGGCGCAGGCTGGCGGGATCGGGCAGATCCGGGAGCAGGAGGGCGAACCCGCCGGCGAGCAGGATCAGGAGCCCCGCCGCGAGCCCTGGCAAGGCGCGCAGCGCATGCGCAGCGAAACGACGGCCGAGGCCGCCTCGCTGCTGGGAGGATCGACCGTTCGGGCGCCCCTCGCCCGGCCGGCGAAGCGCGCCGCTCTTTCTTTCTCGCCTGTCCACGGCTAGCTATACACCATCCGCCGCATCAGCACTCTGGGCCTCGACATGGTAGAACCGCTCGTGCTCCCGGACTGCGAGGATCCCCGCCTGACACGCACGGTGACGGGCATCGACCAGGACGGGCGCGTCGTCGAGGCGGCGATCGTCCACGAGCGCCCGCTTACGCTTTTCCTCAACGGGCGCGAAATCGTCACTCTCATGACCATAGGCGATCACCCCGAATATCTCGCCCTCGGCTATCTCCTGAACCAGAACATGCTGCGACCCGAGGACGAGGTCACCGCCGTCGAATACGACGAGGAGCTCGACGTGGTCGTGGTGCGCACCCGCCGCGAGACCGACTTCGAGAGCAAGCTCGCCAAGAAGATCCGCACCTCGGGTTGTGCCCAGGGCACGGTGTTCGGCGACATCATGGAGCGGTTCCGCGAGGTGCGCCTGTCGGACCAGGCGGTGTTGCGCACCTCTTGGCTCTATGCCCTCACCCGCAAGATCAACACCTGCCCCTCGCTCTATCTCAAGGCCGGGGCCATCCACGGCTGTGTGCTCTGTCAGGGGGAGGACATCCTCATCTACATGGAGGACGTCGGCCGGCACAATGCGGTCGACAAGATCGCGGGATACATGTTCCGCCACGGGATCTCGCCGCACGACAAGATTTTCTACACCACGGGACGCCTGACCTCGGAAATGGTGATCAAGACGGTGCAGATGGAGATCCCGATCCTGATCTCCCGCTCCGGGTTCACCGCTTTCGGCGTCGATCTCGCCCGCCAGGCCGGGCTCACCCTCGTCGGCCGGGCGCGCGGCCGGCGTTTCCTCGCGCTCGCTGGCGAACACCGGATCGTCTTCGATGCCGATCCGCGCCATGCCTTCGAGGAGGACTCGCGGGCGGTACGCAAGGCCAGCCTGCCCGAAACCCTCGAGGAGGGCGCGTGAGCGGCGCCGTCGTCGGTGTGATCCTCGCCGGCGGCCTCGCCCGACGCATGGGCGGCGGCGACAAATGCCTGCTCCCGCTGGGCGAGCGGCCGCTGCTCTGGCATGTGATCGAGCGCGCTCGCCCCCAGGTCGCTGCCCTGGCGCTCAATGCCAATGGCGATCCGGCGCGGTTCGCCTCGTTCGGCCTGCCGGTGGTGGCGGACGGGATCGAGGGCTTCGCGGGGCCGCTTGCCGGGGTATTGGCCGGGATGGACTGGGCGCTCGCTCAGGTGCCGGAAGCGGATTGGCTCGTCACCTTCGCCAGCGACACTCCCTTCTTTCCGCTCGACCTCGTCGCCCGGCTGCGGGCGGCAGTGGACGCGAACCGAGCGGAGCTCGCTTGCGCGAGCTCCGGCGGTCGCCGCCACCCCGTCTTCGGTCTGTGGCCGCTGGCCCTGCGCGATGCGCTCGAGCGGGCGATGCGAGAAGAGGGGATCCGCAAGATCGACCTCTTCACCGCCGACCATCGACTGGCGATCGTCGATTGGCCGGTGGAACCCTTCGATCCCTTCTTCAACGTCAACCGGCCCGAGGATCTCGACGAGGCACGCCGTCTGCTCGCGCGAGCGTTCTGAGGGCGAGCAGGATCAGGGGTTGGAGAGGCCGAAGCGCGGCCGCAGACGGACCCCCACGGCAGTACCGGCGAGCGCTGCCACCGGCCACAACCAACCGTGCAGGCTGCCCGAGGCGATGCCCGAGAAATAGGCGCCGATGTTGCAGCCGAAGGCGAGGCGCGCGCCGTAGCCCAGGAGCAGCCCGCCGAGGGCGGCAGCGAGCAGAACCCGCGGCGGCACCCTCCACCCGGGCCGGAACTCGCCGGCTAGGCTCGCGGCGAGAAACGCCCCGATCATGATGCCGAAATCCATGACCGAGGTAATGTCCTGCCAGAGGTCGAGTTCGAGCAGGGTCTGCTGGTTGCGCCACCATTCCCATTCGCGCACACCGATGCCGACGGCGTCGAACAGCTTCGCACCCCACAGAGCGAAGGCCGAAGTGATGCCCCAGGGCCGGCCGGCAAGCGCGAGAGTGGCGAAATTGAGCAGCGCGAGGGCCACGGCGCCCGCCCAAATCGGCCAAGGACCGCGCAGCGGATGCCAGGCCAGCCGCGGATTCTCGAGGATATGGCCATGTCGCCGCCGCTCGACCAAGAGGCTCAGGGCGAAGATCAGCGCGAAGAGTCCGAGATGGAGGACGAGTGCTGGCAGCAGACCCAGCGCCTCGACGAAAGAGAATGGCTCGAGCGCCGGAAGGGAGTGCCAGAAGGGCAGATGGGCGGTGGCGATGACCGAGCCCAGGATGAAGAAAAATAGCGTGACGATCATCCGCGTGCTGCCGCCGCCGACGGCATAGAGCGTGCCGGAAGCGCAACCGCCGCCGAGCTGCATGCCGAGGCCGAAGAGAAAGGCCCCGATCGCCACGCTCGTGCCGGCAGGTGCCACGAAGCCGCTCACCGGCCGCCCGAACAGCTCGCCCTCGGCGAGGGCCGGAAAGAACAACAGCACCGCCACCGCGAGCATCACCAGTTGCGCCCGAAGTCCGCGGCCGTCGCCCTCCACCACGAGCCGCCGCCAGGCGGAGGTGAAGCCAAAGCTGGCATGATAGAGGGAAAGGCCGAGCAAAAGCCCGACCCCGTAGAGGGCGAGCTGCCGTTCACCTGCCGCCCGCCAGGCGAGCAGGCCTCCCAAGACGGCAAGGGCAAGGGCTACGGCCGCCAACCGCACCTGCGGCAGACGACCTGTAACGGGAATGGAGCAGGCCGCAGCGGACATTCTACATATCCACAACGCTGTTTGTGACAAAGCACAATATATATCGCGACAATCCTGCCGGCAATGGCCATGTCGCGTGTGAAGAACGGGGCCCCGCGCGATGCTGTCGCACCTGCCCGTTCCCTCCGCTGGTCGCCCCGCGCGGACGGGTTAAGTTCGCAGCCGGGACGAGCTCCCGTGGGGTTCGCCAAATGCGTCTGTCGGGTTATTCGGATTATGCCCTGAGAACCCTCATGCTCGCGGCGGCACTCGCGCCATCGCGGACGGTCACGATCTCCGAGGTGGCCCGCGTCTTCGGCATAGCCGAAAGCCATATGCGCAAGATCGTGCACGAGCTCGCACGGGCCGGTTTTCTGCGCTCGCGGCGCGGGCGGCGCGGCGGCTTCGGCCTGGGCCGATCGGCGAGCGAGATTCGGGTGGCCGAAGTGTTGCGCGCGACCGAGGCCGACTTCGCCCTCGTTGAATGTCAGCGAGCGAGCGGCAGCTGTTGTCCGCTCATGGGTCGCTGCCGCCTGGAACGGCTCCTCGAGCGGGCGCGCGCGGCCTTTTTCGCCGAACTGGAACGGGTCACCCTTGCCGATCTCGTGCCGGCACCTTCCTCGTTCTTGCGCGACCTCGGCCTCGAACCGCAAAAGCGTGCCCCCTCGCTGGGCGCGGCCGCAGGGCTGCGCTCCTGACGAGCGAGCTGGGAGGTACCAGGGGTTCCGCAATGACCGCAGATCGCGAAGAGATCGCCCGTTTCGAGGCGTTGGCGGAAGAATGGTGGGACCCGATGGGGCCCATGCGGCCGCTGCACGCCCTCAATCCGGTACGCCTCGCCTGGATCCGGGCACTCGCCTGCCGGCATTTCGGACGCGACGAGCGGCAGCTTCGCCCCCTTGGCGGATTGGCTGCCCTCGATGTCGGTTGCGGTGGCGGTTTGCTCGCCGAGCCCCTCGCGCGCCTCGGCGCGCTCGTGGTCGCCATCGATCCGGCAGCGGCGAGCATCGAGGTGGCCCGCCGCCATGCCGCCGAGGTCGGACTCGCCATCGACTACCGCGTGGCGACCGCCGCGGACCTCGCCGACCGCGGCGAGACGTTCGATCTCGTCTGTGCCCTCGAGGTGATCGAACATGTGGACGAGCCGGAAGCGCTCGTCGCCGACCTCGCTCGGCTCACCCGGCGCGGCGGCCTCCTCCTGCTCTCGACCCTCAACCGCACCCTCGCCTCGCTCCTCGGCGGTATCCTCGCCGCCGAATGGCTGTTGGGCTGGCTTCCCCCCGGCACCCACGACTGGCGCCGTTTCCTTCGACCCTCGGAGCTCGCTCGCATGCTGCGGACCCATGGCTTGCAGCCGGTGGCCCTCACCGGGGTCGGCTGGGATGCGGCGCACGACCGCTTCGTCCTGGTGCGGCAACCGTCGATCAACTACATGCTAGCGGCGGTGCGCTCCTAGGCGTCGTAGTCCGGAACGGACGGCAGCGGCAGAACGGCGATCCCCTCGTCGAGCAGCTCCCGCACCTCGTGGGCGCTCGCCTGGCCCCAGACGTCGCGCGCCTCCGTCTCGCCATAGTGGATACGGCGCACCTCCTCGGGAAACCTGTCGCCGACATACTCGAAATTCTCTTCGACGTGCCGACGCAGCGCCCGCAGCACGCGCATCATCGCCGCGAGACGCTCGCTGTCGCTGGCCGTGGCCACCGGCGCAGGGCTTCCATCCGCTGCCGCTGCGGAAGCGGGCTCGCGATTCCGCTTGACCGCGGGTGCCATGGGCGCCTTGCGGACCTCGCGGTCGCCGCAGATGGGACAGGACAGTAGCCCCTTTGCCTGCTGCTCGTCGCAGGCGGCACTGTCGGGGAACCACGCCTCGAAGCGGTGCGACAGGCCGCAGACCATCTCGTAGCGGATCATGGCGCATCCCGTCCGGCCGGCGCGATCCCGAGCAAGCGGTCGAGCTCGCCCGCGGCCTCGAGCGCGTAGAGATCGTCGCAGCCGCCGATGCCCGTGCCGTCGACAAAAATCTGGGGCACGGTGTGCCGGCCGCCGCTGCGCGCGATCATCTCGCCCCGCCGGTCAGGCTCGCGCCACAGGTCGATCTCGCGATAGGCCACACCCTTGCGCTCGAGAAGCCGCTTGGCGCGCGCGCAGTAGGGACAGATGGGGGTGGTGTAGATCTCGACTTCGGCCGGCATCGGCGGAACATCCACGCGAACACATGGCGCTTTCTGCCAGATCATATGGGATGCGCTTCGTCCCTTACTACCCGGGCAAGGGTCAATGCCTCGACCCGCGCAGCACCCGCACGCTCGAGAACGCGCGCGCAGGCAGCGAGGGTGGTACCGGTCGTAAAGACGTCGTCGATCAATAGCACCCGCGCTCCGACGACCAGAGACGCTCGTCGCCGATCCACAGCGAAGGCGGCCGGTGTCACGTTCTCCCGCCGAGCCGCCGCCGATAGCCCCTGCTGGGAGAGGGTTGGACGGATCTTGCGCAAGAGATCGACGACGGCGGGCACGCCGCTGCGCGCTGCCACCGCCCGGGCGAGCAGCGCCGACTGGTTGAAGCCTCGCACGAACAGCCGGCGGCGATGGAGCGGCACGGGAACGATGAGATCCGACTCGGCGAGCAGCGGCCGTCCAGCCTCCACCATCCATTCGGCGAACAGGCCGAGGCCATCGGTTCGACCGCCGTGTTTGAAGCGCAAAATCAAGCGCCGGCCCACGCCTTCGTAGCGGATCGCCGACCGCACCCGTTCGAGCGGCAGCGGTTCGCGGGCACAGGCGCCACACAGCGGCTCGCCGGCCGCGGCATGGGGAAGCGGAAAACCGCACGCCCGGCACAGCGGAGCGACGATGAACGCCATGTCGCCAAAACAGCGGCCGCACATCCGTCCCTGCGCCTCGACCACCGTCCCACAACCTGGACAGCGGGGCGGCAAAAGGACATCGAGACACCACCGCGCCGCCCCTTCGAGGATGGAAAGCAGCGGCGACGGCAGCGAGCTGGCGCGCACCGATCCTCCAGTAGCCTGACCGCAGCATGCTAGCCGGAGGCCAGCGGGATTTCAACCTTAGGTTGATATTGGTCACGGGCGGCGCACGAAGTTTTCGGCGTAGGCGCGCGGCCGGAAAGCGGGATCGTGCGGCTCGGCGAGCTCGAAGGGTATGCCGTGGCGGCGGCAATAGTCGATGGCTTCCTCGCGGCTGGCAAAGCGGAGCCGCAGTTGCTGCGGCGTATCGGTGGAACCCGACCAACCCACGAGACGGTCCGGGAGTCTCGCGGCCTGCGGTTCGAACTCCAGGATCCACTGGCGGCTCTTGGCGCGCCCGGAAGATCCCGCGGGCTTGGCCGGGCGATAGATGCGTGCGATCATGACAGATCTCCCGAGGTCCTCGCTCCCAGGAAACGGCCGGGTTCAGGCAGGAGGCGGAGGCTCGCCCCATTCCCGACGCAGCCGCGATCGGTGGCTCTCGAGCCAGAGCAGCGGCACCACCGCAGTGGCAGCGACGATCTCGCCGCGGGCGACGGCCGCGAAGGCATCGGTGGAGGGGAGGATCCGGGTGCGAATGTCCTCGTGCTCGTGGCCGCTGCCGTACACCCCTTCCCTGTCGGGCGCGCGCACCTCGGCGACGAACACCTCGACCTGTTCCGTGGTGCCGCCCGGGCTCGAGCGATAGCGGCCGACGAAGGCGAGGCGTCCCGCGTCGAGCCCGGCCTCCTCGCGCAGCTCGCGGCGGGCCACCTGCTCCACCGTCTCGCCGGGCTCCACCAATCCCGCCACCGCTTCGACGAGCCAAGGGCCGTCGTCCGCGTCGATCGCGCCCACTCGGAACTGTTCGATCAACACCACGAGGTCGCGCTCGGGATCGTAGGGCAGCACCGCCACGGCATGGCGTTGGACGAGCAGTTCGCGGACGAGCGGCGGGCTCCAGCCGCCCGCGAACCGCTCGTGCCGGAGGAGAAGCCGGTCGAAGGCGTAGAAGCCTTCGTAGACGCGCTCCCGCCCCAGGATCTCGAAGTGCAGCCGTTTGGGCGGCGGCGTCGGGCTCACGGCGGTGCGCCGTCAGGCGAAGGCCTTGAAGGTGATGAGCGTGAACGTGTCTTTCACGCCCGGCAGGGTCTGCACCCGACTCGTGACGAAGCGCCCGATGTCCACCTCCTCGTCGAGGTGGAACTTCATGATGAGGTCGTACTGGCCGCTGATCGAGTAGACCTCTGACACCTGCTCGATGTTCTGCACGGCGGCATCCGCCACATCATAGGCGCGGCCGAGCTCGCATTTCACCAGTACGAAGATGGTCCGCATCACTCCGCCTCGCTGCTCGCAAGCTTGCGTAGCGGAACTTCGCGCATGAGGAAACGGGGGACATGGTCCCCGAGGCCGACCACCGGTGCGGCGCGTTCGGGCGACTGTGTCCGACTCGCCTCGCTTCTCCTCGTGCCTTCCGCGCGCGGACGCAGCTTGCCTTCGTTCGCCGCCACCTTCGCCCCCGAACCGGCACCGTCGCTACCGCCGACCGGGGTCGACGCCGCTGCTCCGGCAGCACGCGCCCTCCTCCCGCCGATGCTGGCGCGGGCGGGCTCGGTTCGCGGCACGAAGCGCTCGGCCGGCGCTTCCTCGAGCGAGATGTCGAGGCGCGGGACGGCGCGCCCGGTCGCGCGTTCGATCGCGGCGACCGCCCTCGCCTCGGTCTCGCTGACGAGAGTGAACGCCCGCCCTCGGCGTCCAGCTCGGCCGGTGCGGCCGATCCGGTGCACATAGTCGTCCGGGGTGTGGGGCACGTCGTAGTTGATCACCACCGGCATGTCGTCGATGTCGAGACCGCGCGCCGCCACATCGGTGGCGACCAGGAATTTGACCTCGCCGCGCCGGAAGGCGTCGAGCGCTGCCTGACGGGCCGTTTGCTCGAGATCGCCGTGGAGCTCGCGGGCATCCACCCCGCGCCGCACGAGCCAGCGGGTGAGCGAGGCGACCTCGCGCTTGGTGTTGCAGAAGATCATCGCCGTCTCGATGCCCTCGCGCGTCAGGAGCGCCTCGAGCAGCTGCCGCTTGTCGCGCCCCGTCACCGGGACGAAGGCGTCATCGACCGACTCCGCCTTGCGGGCTGGCGGCGTCACTTCGATGGCGACGGGATCGCGCAGGAAACGGTCGGCGAGCCGCCGCACCTCGCGCCCCATGGTGGCCGAAAAGAGCAGGGTCTGTCGACGATTCGGCAAAAGCCCGACGATGCGCTCGACATCGGGAATGAAGCCCATATCGAGCATCCGGTCGGCTTCGTCGATGACGAGCAGCTGCACGCCACCGAGCAGGACCTTGCCGCGCTCGAACCAGTCGAGCAGACGGCCAGGCGTGGCGATCAGCACGTCGACCCCGCGGTCCAGCAGCCGCTCCTGATCGGCCATGCCCACACCGCCGATGAGAAGCGCCTTGGTGAGGGCCAGATACTTGCCGTAGAGGTCGAAGTTGTGCGCAGTTTGGGTCGCGAGCTCGCGCGTCGGCGAGAGGATGAGAGCCCGCGGCATCCGCGCCCGCGACCGGCCGGCGGCGAGGATCTGCAGCATGGGCAGGGTGAAGGAGGCGGTCTTGCCCGTGCCGGTCTGGGCGATACCGATCACGTCGCGGCCTTCGAGGACCGCCGGAATGGCCCGTTGCTGGATGGGGGTCGGCTCCGTATAGCCGGCTTCGGCGATCGCCCGCAGCAGTTCCTCGCGCAGTCCGAGCCGCGCGAAGCCGTTCATGTCGTTGCTCAAGGTCGGGGAAAATCCACGGTTGGGAAAACTTTGCACTCGCCTCGCATATGGGCGCCGGTGTCGGCAAGTCAACGCGGCGAGGTTGCACTGCGACCGGTTCCCGCCCTAATGCGTCGTCCGGACCGCGGGCAGCGACCGCCCCTGGGTCGCCGGCGCCAGCCCGAGGAAAGGGAAAAGCGATGCGCACACGCGACTGGCAACCCTGGCGGCCGGAGCGGGGCGCCACCGGGTTCGCCCTCGAGATCCCGGTGATCGGGCATCGCGGTGCCGCTGCCTGGGCGCCCGAGAACACCCTCGCCGGTCTCAGGGAAGCGAAGCGGCGGGGATGTCGCTGGGTGGAATTCGACGTCAAGCTGACGCGCGATCGGATCCCCGTGTTGCTCCACGACGAGCGCCTCGAACGCACGACGAGCGGCCGCGGTCGCGCGCGCGACCTGGACGCCGCCGAGTTTCGCCAGCTCGACGCTGGACGATGGTTCGACTCGCGCTTTGCCGGCGAGCCGGTGCCCACTCTCGCCGACGCCATCGCTCTCCTCCACGAGCTCGACCTCGATGCCAATATCGAGATCAAGCCTTGCCGTGGTCGGGAGGCGGAGACCGCCGAGGTGGTCGCTCGCCAAGTGCTGCGACTGTGGCCCGCGGAGCGGCCGGTGCCGCTCTTTTCGAGCTTCTCGGAAGAAGCCCTGGCGGTGGCCCGGCGCATCGCCCCCGAGATCCCGCGCGGTCTGCTTCGCGAAGCCCCGGGAAGGAACTGGCAGGATCGGCTGGTCGCTCTCGACTGCGTCACCCTCCACCTCGACCACCGAAGGGTGAGCCTGAAGGCCTTGCGGGCGATGCGCGAGGCGGGGGTTGCGGTCTTGCTCTATACGGTGAACGATCCCGCGCGCGCCGCGCAGCTGCTGGAAGCCGGTGCCGCGGGCCTGTTCAGCGACGTCCCCGACCTCCTGCTCGCTGCCCTGGGGCGGCCTCAATAACGGCGCAAGAGACCGACCAGCCGGCCCTGGATCTTGACCTGGTGCGGTCCGAAAATCCGCGTCTCATAGGCGGGATTGGCCGCCTCGAGAGCGATCGAGGCACCGCGTCGACGCAGACGCTTGAGCGTCACTTCTCGGTCTTCGATCAGCGCCACCACGATGTCGCCGCTCTCGGCCGTCTCGCAACGGCGGATCACCACGTAGTCGCCATCGAGGATACCGGCCTCGCGCATCGAATCGCCGACCACCTGAAGCACATAGTGTTCGCCGTCGCCGAGGAACATTTCCGGCACTTCGATGACCGTGCTGGTGTCGGCGAGCGCCTCGATCGGAGTGCCGGCGGCGATCCGGCCATAGAGCGGGAGCTGGCTGCTGCCGCGCACCCCGGCGAGCGGCACCCGCCCCTCGAACAGACCGCGCACCACATTGCCGTCCTGGCTGATGCTGCGCGCCGGCGGCTTGCCGGTGGTCATCTCGAGCGGCGGCTTCAAAATTTCGATCGCCCGCGCGCGATAGGCGAGCCGGCGGATGTAGCCGCGTTCCTCGAGGCCGGAGATCAAGCGGTGGATGCCCGACTTCGAGCGCAGCCGCAGCGCCGCCCGCATTTCCTCGAAGGACGGGGGCACTCCGTTCTCCGCGACATAGGCATGGATGAAGCGCAGCAGCTGGAGCTGACGCTGGGTGAGCACGAGGATCTCCCGGAGGACGAGGAGCGCCGCAACGAGGATGTTCTAATTTAGTTCTGGTTCCTCGTCAACAGGACGAAGATCCGTCAGCCCGCCAACACCCGCTCGAGCTCGAGGATTCGCACCCGCTCGCCGGCTTGCCGCGGCGGATCGAAAGGAGGTCGGACGAGAAGGACATCGGCCCGAGCTAGGGTCGCGAACATGGAACTGTCCTGGAGTGGCGCCGGCCGGACCCGCCACCCTCCCTCCGCGCCGGCGACGAAGTTCGCCCGCAAAAAATCCTGACGCTCGTCGTTGGCACCGAGATCGCGGTCGAGCACCGCTTCGCTGTACGGCAGCTCGGCTGGCAGACCGAGGGCAGTGCGGATGGCGGCCCTGAGAAAGACGATGGCGCAGACCGTCGAGGACACCGGATTGCCGGGAAACCCGAGGAAGGGGATGCCCTGAAGACGGCCGAAAATCAGCGGTTTTCCCGGGCGCATGGCGACTTTCCAGAAGGCCAGTTCGAGCCCGAGATCGGCTGCGGTCGCTTGCACCAGGTCGTAGCTGCCCACCGAAGCGCCACCGCTCGTGACGATGAAGTCGACCGCCCGCGCCTCGAGCAGGGCGGCACGCAACTTGCTCGGATCGTCGGGGGCGATCCCGAGGTCGACGGGCTCGCCGCCCCAAGCTTCGACGAGGGCGGCGAAAGTGAGGCCGTTGGTGGCGACGATGGCGGTACCGCCAGGCGTTTCGCCAGGTGGGACCAGCTCGTCGCCGGTCGACAGGATGGCGACCCGAGGACGGCGTCGCACCGACAGCCAAGCGTGACCCATGGCCGCGGCCAGTCCGAGAGCACGGGCATCGAGCCGCGTGCCGGCGCGCAGTCCAACCCAACCCCGCTCGAAATCGAGCCCGGCCGGCCGCACGTAACGGCCCCGTTCGACCGGCCGCTCCACCACCACCTGACGGCCCTCGAGCCGCGCATGTTCCTGGATCAAGATGGCATCGGCGCCTTCCGGCAACGGGGCTCCGGTGAAGATGCGCACTGCTTCCCCCGCCGCGAGCGGCCGCCCGAACATCCGCCCGGCCGGGACTTCGCCGACGAGCTGCAGCACGCATCCCGCGCGGTCGGCGTCCTCGGCCCGCACCGCAAAGCCATCCATAGCCGAAACCGCGAGCGGCGGCTGACTGCGCCGGGCAGCCAGATCCTCCGCCAGCACGCGCCGGTGGGCGGCGGTGACGTGCACCACCTCCCGCGGTCCCGGCTGCACCGCGGCGAGGATGCGGGCGAGCGCCTCCTCGACCGCGATCATCGCCCATCGGCCCGGAATTCGCCGGATCGCCCGCCGGCCTTGTGGAGAAGCCGAATACCCTCGATGCGCATGCCGCGATCGACGGCCTTGCACATGTCGTAGACGGTAAGGGCGGCCACGGCGACGGCGGTGAGCGCCTCCATCTCGACTCCGGTGCGCCCGGTGATACGGCAGCTGGCGGTGATCCGCACCGCCGACTCCTCGGGCAGCGCTTCGAGCCGCACCTCCACCGCTTCGAGCGGCAGCGGATGACACAGGGGTACGAGATCGGGCGTCCGTTTCGCTCCCATGATCCCGGCCAGCTGGGCGACCGTGAACACGTCTCCTTTGGCCATCCCGCGCTCGAGGATCCGGCGCAGGGTCTCGGGTGCCATCACCACCCGCCCCTCGGCCGTGGCGGTGCGCGCCGTCTCGGGCTTGGCCGAAACGTCCACCATCACGGCGTTGCCCTGATCGTCGAAGTGGCTGAAACCGCTCACGGTACCCTCTCGAGTCCGAGCAGTCGGCGGGTGGCGGCGGCGACATCCGATTGCCGCATGAGGGACTCGCCCACCAGGAACGCCCGTGCCCCGGCTGCCCGCATCTGCAACAGATGGAGGTGGGTGAAAAGCCCGCTCTCGGCGACCACGAGCCGGTCGGGCGGCACGCGCGGGGCGAGATCGATGGTGGTCGACAGGCTCACCTCGAGCGTGCGCAGGTCGCGATTGTTGATGCCGATGAGCCGGCAATCGAGCCGCAGCGCCCGCTCGAGCTCCCGCAGATCGTGCACCTCGACGAGCGCATCCATGCCCCATTCGGTGGCGGCAGCGCACAGCTCGCGAGCGAGGACGTCGTCGACCGCGGCGAGGATGACGAGGATGGCGTCAGCGCCGAGCGCCCGCGCCTCCACCACTTGCCAGGGATCGATGGTGAAGTCCTTGCGCAGGACCGGGAGCGCCGTCGCTGCCCGGGCGATCACGAGATCCTCGTCGCGACCCTGGAAGAAAGGCTCGTCGGTGAGCACCGAGAGGCAGCTCGCTCCGCCGGCGGCATAGGCCCGAGCCAGTGTCGCCGGATCGAAATCGGTTCGGATGACACCGCGGCTCGGAGAGGCCTTTTTGATCTCGGCGATGAGGGCGAGGCGTCCGGCTCGGTCGCTCTCCTCGAGGGTGGCGGCGAAGCCGCGCGGCGGGCCTGCTTGCCGCGCTGCCGCCTCGATCGCGGCAAGCGGACGCTCCTGCTGCCGGCGCGCCACCTCTTCCCGCTTGCGGGCACAAATGCGCGCGAGGACGTCGCTCATGGCTTCTCCCGGTCGGCGTTGGTGATGCGCACGAGCTTCTCGAGTACCCGTTCGGCGCGGCCACTGTCGATCGCCTCGCTCGCCATCGCCACGCCCTCGCGCAGGTCGCGGGCTCGACCGGCGACCAGCAACGCCGCCGCCGCGGCCAGCAGCACGGCATCGCGGAACGGTCCGCGCACGCCCGCCAGCACCGCCCGAATGGCCTCGGCATTGTGCGCCGGATCCCCGCCTCGCAGATCCTCGAGGCGGCCGCGCGGCAATCCGGCATCCTCCGGCACCACCTCGAACGTCCGCACCTCGTTCCCGGTCCATTCGGCGACCACAGTGGGGCCGCTGATCGACAGCTCGTCGAGCCCATCGCGGCCGTGTACCACCCACGCCCGCTCCGCGCCGAGCGCGCCGAGAACGCGCGCGAGCGGCTCGACCCAACGCTCGTCGAACACCCCCAAAACCTGCCGCCGCACCCCCGCCGGATTGACGAGGGGGCCGAGGAGATTGAAGATGGTTCGAACCCCGAGCTCGACCCGCGGACCGGCGACGTGGCGCATGGCCCCGTGGTGGCGGGGGGCCATCATGAAGCCGATGCCGGCCTCTTCGATCGCCTGTTCGATACGCTCGAAGCTGCAGTCGATGTCGACCCCGAGCGCCTGGAGCACGTCGGAGGAGCCGGAGCGGGAGGAAAGCCCGCGGTTGCCGTGCTTGGCGACAGGCACCCCGGCCGCTGCCACGACGATCGCCGCGGCGGTCGAGATATTGTAGGTGCCCGCGGCATCGCCACCGGTGCCGCACGTGTCGATGGCCCCGTCGGGGGCATGGATGCGGCGCATGCGCTCGCGCAGCACCGTGGCCCCGGCGCGGATCTCCTCGACGGTCTCGCCGCGTACCCTGAGGCCCATGAGAAAAGCGCCGATCTGCGCCGGCGTCGCATCGCCCGACATCATGATGGCAAAAGCCTCGCGCGCGTCCTCGAAGGACAATGGCGCGCCGGTCGCCACTTTGCCGATGATCTCGCGGAAACGCTGCAGTTCTGCCGTCACGCTCGTCTCTCCCGGCAGAGGGCGAGGAAATTGCGCAGAATGTCGTGGCCGACCCGGGTCTCGATGCTCTCGGGGTGGAACTGCACCCCATGGATCGGCAACTCGACGTGGCGGATGCCCATGATCACCCCGTCGACGGTCCAGGCATTGACGAGAAGGCAGGCAGGCAGACTTGCCCGGTCGGCTACCAGCGAGTGGTAGCGCGTCGCCGAGAAGCGCTCGGGCAAACCGGCGAAAAGACCGCTGCCATCGTGCAGGATCTCGCTCACCTTGCCGTGCACGATCTCCGGAGCCGGCCCGATCCTGCCCCCAAAGGCCTGGGCGATCGCCTGATGGCCGAGACACACTCCGAGCAGCGGCACGCCGGCCGCTGCCGCCCGGCCGACGAGGGCGAGCGAGATGCCGGCACGGTCGGGATCGCAGGGGCCAGGCGACAGGACGATCCCCCATGGGTGCAGCGCGAGGGCCTCGTCGGCGGTCAGGGCGTCGTTGCGGTACACCACCACCTCGGCACCGAGCTCCCCGAGATAGTGGTAAAGATTGTACGTAAAGCTGTCGTAATTGTCGATCAGCAGCAGCATGGCGTCCACCTGCGCCGTCGGCGCTCCCCCGCGAGCGAGAGGAAACTCCGCGCGTGACGTGGCGTCAACCACACGCCTCGTCCGCATCTGCCGGTGCGATGTTGCACTTCGACTTCAAGTTGCAAGTCCAAGAGATTATCCGAAAGGTCGATCGCAACGCGGGAGATGTTCCTGGTGCGGCCGTCCGACTCTGCGATCTCGGCATCCCGCTGCCGAACGGGCTTTCTTCTGCGCCGCCTGCGGGGAGCCACCGCGGCGCTCGCTCTGCTCGCCGCGGCTGGGCCGGCCGTGGCCACTGCCACCACGCCTTCCGATCCTGCTCCAGTGCCGCTCGGCGCATCGCCCGCTCGCCTCCCGCCGCCCGAAGCGCGAGCGCCGACCATCGCCCTCGTCCTCGACGACCTCGGCCACGAGGTCGCGAGCCTCCGCCGCATCGCCCGTTGGCCGATACCCTTCACCGCCGCCTTCCTCCCCTATGTACCCGAGGCAGCCGAACGGGTCGCCCTGTTGCGGGCGGCGGGCAAGGAGATCTTCCTCCACATGCCGATGCAGGCCGAGAGTGCGGGCGTCGATCCCGGTCCCTTGGCACTCCGGATCGACCAGGAGGCGCCCGCGATCCGAGACCGGCTCGAGATGGCGCTCGCTCGGGTGCCAGGGAGCAGCGGAGTCAGCAACCACATGGGGAGCCTGTTCACCCGGTTCGCCTCCGCCATGGAGCCGGTGATCGCCTGGGCTGCGGAGCGCGGGCTCGTCTTCCTCGACAGTCGCACCACCCCGGGCTCCGTGGGTGAAGCGCTCGCCGCCACCGCCAATCTGCCGCACGCCGCTCGCGATGTCTTCCTCGACCACCGCGACGAGCCGAGTGCCATCCGCGCCCAGCTCGTCCGAGTCGAGCGCCTCGCCCGCCGCAACGGGAACGCGATCGCCATCGGCCATCCGCGTCCGGCCACTCTCGCTGCGCTCGAGGAGTGGATCCCAGAAGCGCAGGCGCGCGGCATCCGTTTCGCCACCGCGGGGGAAGTCGCCCGTCGGCGGAGCTGCGAGGCGAGGGTCCACATCGCTGCCGCTGCGCCGCGCGTCAGCGGCTGCCGCTCGCGAAACTGACCGCCTCCTCGGCAGCCCGGATCAACGCTCGCGCCTTGTTCCAGCTCTCCTGGTACTCGGCCTCCGGGTCGCTGTCGGCGACGATGCCAGCTCCCGCCTGAACGTACACTCGACCGCCGCAGACCAGGGCCGTCCGCAGCGCGATGCAGGTGTCCATGTCGCCGCCGGCGCCAAAATAGCCGACCGCACCGGCATAGAAGCCGCGCCGCTCCGGCTCGAGTTCCTCGATGATCTCCATCGCTCGGATCTTGGGCGCTCCCGATACCGTGCCGGCGGGAAAGCCGGCGAGAAGGGCATCGAGGGCGGTGCGGTCGGAACGCAGCCTGCCTTCCACGTTGGAGACGATATGGATGACGTGCGAATAGTATTCGACCACCATCCGTTCCGTCACCCGCACGCTGCCGATCTCTGCCACGCGTCCGACGTCGTTGCGGCCGAGATCGAGCAGCATGAGATGTTCGGCGCGCTCCTTGGGATCGGCCAGCAGCTCAGCGGCGAGCGCCTCGTCCTCGGCCCGGCTGGCGCCGCGTCGCCTGGTACCGGCGATGGGCCGGATGGTGACGATGCCGCCCTGGACCTTGACCAGCGTTTCCGGGCTCGAACCCACGAGGGCATAGTCGCCGAGATCGAGAAAGAACAGATAGGGCGAGGGATTGAGCCGGCGAAGCGCACGGTAGAGGGCGAAGGCCGGTAAGCGAAACGGCAGGCGAAAGCGCTGGGAGAGCACCACCTGGAAGACGTCGCCGGCGCGAATGTACTCCTTGGCCCGCCGCACCATGGCATGGAACTGTTCGCGGCTCATGTTGGGCTCGGGCTCCGGCGGTGGGCCCGGCGCGAAGAAGCCGCTATGGCCGACGCTGCGGCTGAAGTCGGCGAGGGCGCGCGCCAGCCGTTCGGCGGCGAGCCGGTAGGCCTCGGCCCCGGCGATCCCCGCCTTCGGCCACACGGGAGTCACGAGGGTCACCCGGTCGAGGATGTCGTCGAAAATGGCGACGATCGTGGGGCGCAGGAAAACCGCGTCCGGCAGCCCGAGCGGATCCGGGCGTGTGTCGGGCAGGCGCTCGACCAGCCGCACCATGTCGTAGGCCATATGGCCGAACAGTCCGGCAGCCATCGGCGGCAGATCCGCCGGCAGCTGGAAGCGCGAGCGGTCGATGAGCGCCCGCAGACTGGCGAGGGCGGGCAGCGGCTCGGGTTCGAAGGCACCGGGGTCGACCAGCGGGCTGCGGTTGAGCCACGCCCGCTCGCCTCGGCAGCGCCAGACGAGATCGGGAGCGAGGCCGATGATCGAATAGCGACCCCGCACCGCCCCTTTTTCCACGCTCTCGAACAGAAAGCTCCACGGGTGACCCTCGGCCAGCTTCAGATAGGCCGACACCGGCGTGTCGAGATCGGCAACGAGCGAGGTCCACAGCACCTGCGGTTCGCCCCGCTCGTAGGCAGCGAGGAAGCGATCGCGGTCGGGCGCGAGGTCCATGGCCGCTCTCCTCATTTCTCGAGGAAGCGGGCGAGCGACCGCTCGTCGATCGCAACCGTATAGCGCTGGCGCAGCGCCGCTTCGAATTGAGTGAGGAGATCGTCCTCGAACCCGTCCCGAAGCTCGTGTGCGATCGCCGCGCGTTGGCCCTCCTCGAGCGCGGGCGCCGGCTCGCTCTTCGCCACCCGGACGACGGCCACCCCCTCCGACAGCTCCACCGGGTCGGGCAACCACTCGCCCTCTTTCACGGCAAAGGCGCGCGCGATCACATCGGCCGGCAGCCCGAAGGTCTCCTCGCTTCGGCGGCGAACGGGCCCGAGCTCTTGCCGTCGCACACCGGGTGTCGCCGCCACCGCCTCCGGGCTTTCCCCGGCCTTGAGCCGCTCCAGCAAGCTTCGCGCCAGCGCCTTGGCGGCCTCCCGCCGCCTCTCGATCTGCCACACCGCGAGGATGCGATCGCGGCCGTCGGCGAGGGTGAGGGGCCGCTCCGGCTCGATGGCGTCGACCCGAAACACCCAATAACGTCCGTCCTCGGTTTCTGCCAGGAGCGAGGCCTCGCCGGCCTTGGCGGCGAAGATCGCTTCGAGCATGGTCGGCTTCAGCACCTCCGCCAGTACCGGCTTGCCCCGGGGATCCAAGCCATTGCGGTCGACCGCCTCGAGCGCGAAGAGCTTCGCCCCGAAGCGCTGCGCTGCGTCCTCGAGCCGAGTGCCGGCGGCGAGCTCGTCGTCGAACGCGGTGGCGAGACTGGGAAGCTGTCTCGCCGCCTTCTCTCGCCGGAGTTGCGCCTCGAGTTCCGCCCGCTTCTCTTCGAAGACTGGCACATGCTCGGGCTCGACGGTACGCACGGCGAGGACGTGGTAACCGAACGGACTCTTGACCGGTGCCGAGACCTCGCCTTGCGCCAACGAGAAGGCGGCTTCGGCGATCGCCGCCGGCAGGGCTGTGCGCGAGACGAGACCGAGATCGGCGAAGCTGACACCGCGCCCCGCGAGATCGGCTGCCACCGCCTGGAGATCCTCGCCGGCAGCGACACGTTCGCGCGCCAGCTTGGCGGTCTCCTCGTCCGGGGCGAGGAGCTGCACCACCTGGCGCCGCTCCGGTACGCGGAAACCCTCTTTGCGCTCCTCGTAGAGCCGCCGTACCTCCGCTTCGTCCACGGTGATCTCGTCGAGAATGTCCTCGATGCCGAGGATCGCCAGCACGACCCGGCGATATTCCGGGCGCACGAAGCGTTGTTGGTTCTCCTCGAGATAACGGGCGAGCGTCGCTTCGTCCGGAGTGTCGACCTGGACGCTCGCCGCCTCGACGAGGAGGACGTCGAGGGTGCGCGTGGCGTTGCGATAGTCGTGGAGGAAGCGGACGAAAAACTCCGGCGCTTCGGCGAGTTGTTGCAGGCTGGCGAGGATTCGCCCGCGCACGATCTCGCGCCGCACTTCCTCGACATATTGCCGCTCGCTCATGCCCACCGAGCGCAGGAAGAGCTCGAGCTGCTGCCGGTCGAAGCCATTGGCACCGCGGAAGGCTGGCTCGTCGTGGATGCGGGCAGCCACCTCGGCATCGCTCGCGCCGATTCCCACCTCGGCGGCGAAGGCGTCGAGGAGTCTCAGGGCGACGAGCCGCTGGACTGCGGCATTGAGGGCGATGGCGGCGAGGGGATGGGTGCGGTCGATGTTGCCGCCGACCTGTTCGCGCAGGCGGCGCAGCTCGTTCTCGAATTCGCGCGCCACTTCCGGAGCGGTGATCTCGAGGCCCTCGACCTCCGCCACCACATTGCCGCCGCGTGGCGCCACGAAGATGTCGCCAATCCCCCAGATCGCGAAGCTCAGCACCAGAATACCGAGAAACAGTTTGACGATCCAGGAAGAGGCGCGGCTGCGGAGCGCGTCGAGCATGAGGGAAGCACCGCCTGCGTTGGGGGGAGGAACATGAGCGGAACGCCCGGCCCCGAAGTTAGACGTCCGCATCCGCTGTCGCAAGCCGGGCCCGGTCAGCTGGCTCGATTCGCCGCGAAAGACGCGTATCTCATGCTCGGGCACTCGCCCAAGCGGGCTCCACCTCGAAAGGGCATCGCCGTGGCCAACCGTCTCGCTACCGCCACGAGCCCCTATCTCCTCCAACACGCCGACAATCCCGTCGACTGGTGGGAGTGGGGCGAAGAGGCCTTCGCCGAGGCGCGCCGGCGCGACGTGCCGGTGTTGCTGTCGGTAGGCTATGCGGCCTGTCACTGGTGCCACGTGATGGCCCACGAGAGCTTCGCCGATCCCGAGATCGGGCGGCTGATCAACAGCCATTTCGTCGCCATCAAGGTCGACCGAGAGGAACGCCCCGACATCGACACGCTCTACCAGGAGGCCCTAGCCCTGCAGGGCGAACAGGGGGGCTGGCCGCTCACCATGTTCCTCACCCCCGAGGGCGAGGCCTTCTGGGGCGGCACCTATTTCCCGCCCGAGCCGCGCTGGGGTCGCCCGTCCTTTCGCCAGGTCCTGGAGCGGATCGCCGCACTGTGGCGCGACAGCCGCGATCGCATCCGCAAAAGCGCCGGTGCGCTGTCCGAGGGTTTGCGGCAACTCGAGACGCCGACCGGCGGTGCGCTCGATCCCGACTTCGTCCGGGCGGCGGCGGCGACGATCGCCGAGGAGTTCGACCCGGTGCATGGCGGGATCGGCAGCGCTCCCAAATTCCCCCAGGCGCCTGTCCTCGACTTCCTGTGGCTCGTCGCCCGGAGGGACGGCAAGCGGCTGCTCGAGCGGCGCGTGCTCCACACCCTAGCCCGCATGTGTCAGGGCGGCATCTACGACCATCTCGGCGGCGGCTTTGCCCGTTATGCCGTCGATGCCTTCTGGCTCGTGCCGCATTTCGAGAAGATGCTCTACGACAATGCCCAGCTCGTCGCCCTGCTGGCCGAGGCGGGGGCGGCCACCGGTGACCCGCTGTACACGCGGCGGCTGCGCGAGACGGTGGGCTGGCTGCAACGCGAGATGATGGCGGACGCCGGCTTGGCCTCGAGCCTCGATGCCGACAGCGAGGGCGAGGAGGGTCGCTACTACCTCTGGACCCTCGAGCAGATCGAGGAGCTGCTCGGGGCGGATGCGGAAGAGTTCGCCCTCGCCTACGGGGTCACCGGACGCGGCAATTTCGAAGGCCGGAACGTGCTGAACCGGCTGCACGAAGCGGGCCTGCGGTCGCCCGCCGAGGAAGAGCGCCTCGCTCGCCTGCGCGAGATCCTGCTGCGCGCCCGCAGCGCCAGAGTGCCCCCGGCACGCGACGACAAGGTCCTCGCCGATTGGAACGGGCTCGCCATCGCGGCCCTCGTCGAGGCCTCCCGTCGCCTGGCCGACCCGGCGCTCCTCGCCCTGGCCCGCGACCTCTTCGAGCGGGTCGTGCGCCATCTCGCACCCAACAGCAGGCTTTTCCATTCCTGGCGTGCCGGACGGCCCGGAGTTCCCGGCATGCTCGGCGATTATGCCGCCCTCGCCCGGGCCGCGCTCCTGCTGTTCGAAGCCACTGGCGAGCCCGCGTATCTCGCCCGCTCGCGCGGCTGGCTGGAGGTCGCCGAGGAGCTCTTCGCCGATGGCTCGGGCTGCTACCGCCATGCTCGCGATGACGGCGCGCTGCCGATCGCCGCGCGCAACGCCCGCGACGGCCCCACCCCCTCGCCGCTCGCGCTCCTCGCCGAGGCCCTCCTGCGCCTAGGACTGGTGACCGGCGAGAGGCTGTGGGAGGAACGTGCGGTGCGCCTCTTTTCCGCTTATGGCGGCGAGGCACGCCGACAAGCCTTTGCCCATGCCGGGCTGCTCAGGAGCTTCCTTTTCGCCACCGAGCCGCTCCAGATCGTGGTGGTATCCCGAGGAGATGCGCAGGCCGGAGCGCTATCGACGGCAGCCGGGCAAAGCGCACCGCCGGGCTACGTTCTCTTCCAGATCGCCGACGGCACCGCCCTTCCGAGCGAGCATCCCGCGCACGGCAAGGCGGGGCGCGGCGGCCGGAGCTGCGCCTATGTCTGCCTGGGTCGCACCTGCCTCGAGCCGGTGTTCGACCCCGACGCCCTCTCGGCCCTTCTCGGGCAGCTCGCGAAGAGTCGCCCTTCGGCGAGCTGAGGCTCAGGTGCGGATCACCAGCTTGCCACGGGCGCGCCGCCCGGTGAGATCGGAGAGCGCTTGCGGCACTTTGGAGAGCGGGTAGACCTGCGACACTTCGGGATGCAACCGGCCGGCGACGATACCATCCAAGATCTCCTCGAGCCCGTGTCGAACCTGACGAGGGGCTCGGCGACGGTAGCTCCCCCAATAGAAGCCGATCGCCGCTGCGTTCTTGACCAACAAGATGTTCGCCGGGATCTGCGGGACTTGACCGGAGGCGAAACCGATCACGAGGATTCGTCCTTCCCATGCTATGGTCTTGAGCGACACGTCGAACATCGCTCCGCCGACGGTGTCGAAGGCGACGTCCACACCTCGCGGCGCGAGCTCGCGGATCTTGTGGACGAGAGCCGGATCCTCGGCATCGAGGACATGCGCGGCACCGTGCCGGCGGGCGAGGACAAGCCGGTCGGCGCCGCGCGCGGTGGCGATCACCCGCGCTCCGAGCAGGCATCCGCATTCCACCGCGGCGAGCCCGGTGCCCCCGCCCGCACCGTGCACCAGCAGGGTTTCGCCCTCCTTCAAGGCGGCGCGCCAACGCAGGGCACCGAGGGCCGTCCCGTAGGTGATCGGGAAGGCCGCAGCGGTGGCGTCGTCGACGCCGTCCGGCAATCGCACCACATCCTGGGCGCGGGCGAGGGCGAACTCGGCAAAAGCCCCGTGGTCGACCACGGCCACCACTCGATCGCCGACTTCGAGCCCGTCGACCCCGTGACCGAGCGCGTCCACCTCGCCCGCGAGCTCCATGCCGGGGACAAAGGGCAGCGGTGGCTTCTCCTGGTAGCGGCCGACCACCGCCAGAGTGTCGGCGAAGTTCACTCCGGCCGCCCGGACGCGGACGCGGACCTCGCCCTCTGCCGGTTGCGGTAGCGGCAGTTCGGCGAGCTCCAAGGCGTCGATCCCGTCGAACGAGCGGCAGAGGATGGCGCGCATGGATCGACTCCTCTATCCAGCCGACGAGCGCCCCGACCCGTGGGTCGACCCGGGGCGAACCCGGACCGGCTGCGACGAACGAGATGCCAGGGTTGTTCGCGATGGGCAGAGAACGCATAAGCGAGCCGGCGGACCTCGGCAATCTCGTGCGCGCGGCACCCAGCACCGGAGCGAGCTTTCGGTTTTCGGGGGACGCTCGCGACAGCTGTCGCAGCGCTGGCTCCCACCCCTCGCACGCCCAACGGCGTCGGTCGATCTCCGGCTATGCCTCGACCGAGGCGGTGGCGCTGCCCACCCGGCTGCCGGTTCATCGGAGCAGAGGCGAGCGCGGATACCAGCCCCTCCCGAGCTTTTTCCATCCGCCCGCTGTCGCCTCCGTCCTCGGGCCGGAGCGCGGCCGTCTGTCGCCGGCGATGCGCGCTCGATGCGATCATCTGATGCGCATCCTGGCGCGTTCGAGTATCAATCGCGCCGTCGCCGGGGCGTTCGTCGTGTCCGACCGCATGGTGTGCCTCGGCCGGTTCGCCCAAAGGCCGCTGCGCGCAGACGAGCTCGGGTGGTTCCGCTGCAGCCGCCGGACGGAGCGCGCCTGCTTCGGCCCTAGGGCCGCCTTTGTCGGCCCAGCGGGCGAGGTTATCCTAGAGGACGAGCTGGAGCGATGGGGATGCGGACGACCAGAACGGGACGCGGCATCAAGAGCATCTCTTCGTGCGCGGGCGGGGTCGTTTTGGCCCTCGCTTTTGGCTCCGCATGGGCACAGCAACAACAGCCGCAACCGCAGAAGAAGGACAGCGCGCAGCCGACGTACGTGGCGAGCTACCGCGACTGGAGCCTCTTCACCTATCGGGACGGCAACGGCAAGGTGTGCTATATCGCGAGCGAACCGATCAAGAAGGATGGCAACTACGCGCGGCGCGGGCCGGCGGCGGTGCTGGTGGCGCGTTTTCCCATGGATCCACCGAACGTCCAGGTGAGCGTCCAGGCCGGCTATGCCTTCAAGGAGAAGAGCGAGGTGGAAGTGAAGATCGACGATCGCGGTTTCTCGCTCTTCACCCATGGCGAGAGTGCCTACGCCCGCGACGCCACGGCCGACGAACAGCTCATTGCCGCGATGAAGCGCGGATCCCAGATGACGGTACGAGGAACCTCGCAGCGCGGGACTTGGTCGCTCGATACCTATTCGCTGCAAGGCTTCTCGGCCGCCTATGACGCGATGCTCGATGCCTGCAAGAAACCCTGAAACGCCGTCCGGCAAGATTTCGCCGGTCGGCCTCGAGACCAGTGCCCTCGAACGCGAACTCGCCGCCCTGGGTGTGCCGGAGCGGCAGCTGCGCATGCGTTCGTCGCAGATCCGCCACTGGCTCTACGTGCGCGGTGCCCGCGACCTTGCCGAGATGACGGATTTGCCCCTGGCGCTTCGCGAGGTTCTGGGCGGTCGGTTGACGCTCGAGCGCCCGACGGTGGTCTGTGAACAGTGCTCGGCGGACGGCACGCGCAAATGGCTGCTGCAGTTCGCAGACGGTCAAAAGGTCGAAACGGTCTTCATCCCGGAAGAGGATCGGGGAGCGTTGTGCGTCTCGAGCCAGGTCGGCTGCACCCTCTCCTGCCGGTTCTGTCATACCGGCACCATGCCGCTCGTGCGGAATCTGTCGGCCGCCGAGATCCTGGCCCAAATCCTGGTCGCCCGCGACCGCCTTGGCGAATGGCCGGCGACCCGGCCGGGACGTCGGCTCACCAACGTGGTCCTCATGGGTATGGGCGAACCGCTGTTCAACTACGACAATGTGCTCGCCGCGCTCCGGGTCATGGTCGACCCCGACGGTCTTGGCTTTTCCAAGCGGCGGGTGACAGTGTCGACCTCGGGCGTGGTCCCGAAGATCGACCAGCTCGGCCGCGATCTCCCTGTCGCTCTGGCGATTTCGCTGCACGCCGTGCGCGACGAGCTGCGCGATCAGCTGGTTCCCCTCAATCGGAAATGGAACATCGCATCGCTGCTCGATGCCTGCCGGCGCTATCCCATCCGGCGCCGCATCACCTTCGAGTATGTGATGCTCCGGGGCGTCAATGACAGCGACGCCGACGCTCGCGAGCTCGTCCGGCTGCTGCACGACATCCCGGCCAAGGTCAACCTCATCCCGTTCAATCCGTGGCCGGGCGCGCCCTTCGAGTGCTCTTCGAACAATCGCATCCGCGCCTTTGCCGCGATCGTCGAGGCGGGGGGGATTGCGGCGCCGATCCGGACACCGCGCGGCCGCGACATTCTCGCTGCCTGTGGCCAGCTGCGCACCGAAGCGGAACGCCGGCGGCGGACTGCCGCCGCAGCCGCTGCTTGATCCGTCCCGTGCTGCGTCGGCTCGCGCGTCTTGTCATCGGCTTTTTGGCCGTCGTCGGTGCCACCACACTGGCTCTGCTCCTGCTCGCCAGCCTCGCCGGATGGAGCCTCTGGCAGCGAATCGCGGAACGATCCTACGCCGTCCCGGAGCGCTTGGTGCTGACCCTCGATCTCCGCGGCAGCCTCGCCGATCGCAGCCAGATCGCGCCGTGGACGCTGTTCGAGCCGGAACCGCCCCTCGATCTCACCGACACCCTGCTCGCCCTCGATGCGGCAGCGCGGGATCCGCGCGTGCGGGGTGTGGTCGCCCGCATCGATGCCACGTCCCACGGATTCGCTGCCGCCCAAGAGTTGCGCGATGCCATACTGCGGTTTCGGGCGAGCGGCCGCTTCGCCTTCGTCCACGCCGATTCCTTCGGCGGCCTCGGTCCCGGCAACGAGGGCTATTTCCTCGCGACCGCCTTCGACCGCATCGTGTTGCAGCCCGAAGGTACCCTGGGGCTCACCGGACTGGCCCTCGAGATCCCCTATCTCGGCGGGCTCCTCGAGCGTCTCGGAGTCGAGGGGGAGATCGTCCAGCGCGAGGAATACAAGACGGCGTTCGAAACGTTCGTCGCTCGCCAGCCCAGCCCCGCCCAGGTCGAGACGCTGGACCGACTGCTCGAGCGAGTCGAACAGCAGTGGCTCGTGGCCATGGCCCAGAGCCGCAACCTCGCTCCGGCGGCCCTGCGGAGCCTGGTCGACGGCGGCCCGTGGACGGCGCAGGAGGCGCTCGCTCACGGGCTCGTGGACGACCTTGGCCATCTCGACGAAGTCGAGACGGAGGCGAAGGCGCGCGCCGGCGGGGATGCCGAGCTGTGGCCGCTCGCCCGCTTCGCTGCCTGGACGCAACCGAAGGAACCGACTGCCGGGACCATCCGGGTCGCCGTCGTCCGTGCCACTGGCCCGGTGGGCTTCGTCCTCGACGGCGGGGAAGGCATCGACGCCGACGAGCTCGTCGACCTGCTCGACCAGGCAGCCGATGACGAGGAAGTCGATGCGTTGCTGCTCCGGCTCGACTCTCCGGGCGGCGCGCCCACTGCCGCCGCCGCCATAGCCCGGGCGATCGAACGGCTGCGCGCGGTCGGCAAGCCGGTGGTGGTGTCGATGGAGAACACGGCTGCCTCCGGTGGCTACTGGATCGCGGCGGCGGCCGATCGCATCCTCGCCCTCCCTGGCACGCTCACGGGCTCGATCGGGGTGATCGCCGGCAAGCCCGTACTGGCACGCCTCTGGCAGGAGCTCGATGTCCACTGGGCACGGTTCGCGCGCGGTCGACATGCCGGGCTCGCCTCCCTGCACCGCCCCTGGGAACCCGAGGAACGGGCGCGCATCGAGGCGATGGTCGACGGGCTCTACCAGCTTTTCCTCGCGCACGTCGCGACACGCCGCGAGCTTCCCCCCGAGCGGGTCCGCACGATGGCTGGCGGCCGGGTGCACGTGGGCGAAGAGGCGCTGGCTCTGGGTCTCGTCGACGCCCTCGGAGGGGTGCTCCTGGCGCGCCAGATCTTCCCCGAGCTCTTGCGCCGACCTGCCGGCACTCCCGTCCAATTCGGCCGCTATCCCAGGGATGCGCTCGACCTGCGCAGCCTCGCACGGCTGTTGCGCCGGCTCCCCTGGCTCGGGGAGGCGCGGCTCGAGCGCGCCGCGCCCCCTGCCGAATTCCTCGCCATCGCCCCGCCCCTCAGGCTGCGCTGAGGGGCGCGCAGCTCAGCCGACGATCTCGATCTCGGCGAAGAAAAAGGCGATCTCGCGCGCCGCCGTCGCGGGCGAATCCGAACCGTGCACCGAGTTGGCCTCGATGTTCTCGGCGAAGTCTCGACGGATGGTCCCGGGTGCCGCCTTCGCTGGATCGGTAGCCCCCATGACCTGGCGGTAGGTCTCGATGGCGTTCTCCCCCTCGAGCACCTGGACCACCACTGGCCCCGAGCTCATGAACCGGCAGAGGGAATCGAAGAACGGTCGTTCGCGGTGCACGGCATAGAAGGCTTCGGCCTGCGCACGGGTGAGCCACAGCCGCTTCTGGGCGACGATCCGCAGCCCCGCTTGCTCGATTCGGGCGTTGATCGCTCCCGTCAGATTGCGGCGCGTGGCATCGGGTTTGATGATGGAAAGGGTACGTTCCGTGGGCATCTGTGGCTCCGTGCAAGGACCATGGGCTTGCGGCCGGCCTCTTAGCCCGCGGGCGTCCGCCGGCCACGCGGCGGATCAGCGCGCCCGTCGCCAAGCGCCCGAATCCTCTTGTTGATAGTAAGCGAGCGCATGGCCGGCCCGCTGCCACGCGCGCCAGCGGGCGCGCGCCGCCTCCACCGCTTCGCGATCGTCGCCATCGAAGAGGTCGACCACGCGGGCGAAGCCCTCGATCTCCGGGACTCCGGTCTCTCCCACCAGGACCAGGACATCGGCGCGATTAGGGTTCTCGATCTCGGTCGAGAGAAACACCGGTTGTCGCTCCGGAAAACCGTCGGCGCGAACGCCATGCGGCAGGAAACCGTGGGGGTCGTAGGTCCAGAGATGTCGGTTCAGGCTCTCGAGGCGCTCGGCGTCGGCGACCCGCACCACCATTCGGTGTCCCAGGGAAAGCGCCTTCTCGAGCAGCCGCGGCAGGGCGTCCTCGATGCGGCTGCGGGTGAGGTGATAGAAGCCGATCTCCACCACTCGCGTCTCATCCTTCCTCGAAGCGGCGGGCCACCAGCCGGTCGAGCAGGCGCACGCCAAAGCCGGTTGCGCCCTTGCGCACGAGCAGGCGGTCGCGCTCCGCCCAGGCGACGCCGGCGATGTCGAGATGCGCCCACGGCCGCTCGCCGACGAACTGCTGCACGAAGACTGCCCCGGCGATCGCCCCACCCTCGCGACCGCGGCCGACATTCTTGAGGTCGGCGATCTCGGAGCGGATCTGTTTCTCGTACTCCTTGCCGAGCGGCATGCGCCACAGCGGCTCGCCGACATCCTCGCCGGCTGCCATGAGATCGGCAGCAAGGCCGTCGTCGTTGGCGAACAGCCCCGCCTTCTCGTGTCCCAAGGCAACGATGATCGCGCCGGTCAGGGTGGCGAGGTCCACCACCGCCTTTGGCGCGAAGCGCTCGCACACATAGGCGATGACATCGGCGAGCACGAGCCTGC
Source organism: bacterium HR40 (assembly GCA_002898275.1). Classification (GTDB taxonomy): domain Bacteria; phylum Pseudomonadota; class Alphaproteobacteria; order Geminicoccales; family Geminicoccaceae; genus HRBIN40. Next base: position 168,122 of record BEIQ01000004.1, on the reverse strand, counting down.
CCTCGGCGTCGGTGTTGATCACCTCGACCGTCTTGCCGGCATAGGTGCGCACCACATCGCCAGGACGCTGGGCGCTACCGGAGGGCATGTTCTCGACGAGACCGATGGCACCCACGACGTCGGCACGTGCGTTGCGCACCGCGAGGGCGCGCATCGCGCCCACCACCGCCGCCGCCCCGGCCATGTCCCACTTCATCTGCTCCATGCCCTGGGCGGGCTTGATGGAAATCCCGCCGCTGTCGAAGCACACGCCCTTGCCGATCAGTGCGAGAGGAGCTCCGCTCTCCGCACCCTTCCACCGCATCACCACCATGAAGGGCGGCCGCGCGCTTCCCTGGCCAACGGCGAGCAAGGCTCCCATGCCGAGCCGCTCGAGCGCCGCGCGGTCGAAGATCTCGACCTCGATGCCGAACTCGCGGAGCTCCTCGCAGCGGCGCGCGAAGGCTTCGGGCGAGAGGACATTGGCCGGCTCGCTCACGAGCTCGCGGGCGAAGTTCACCGCATCGGTGCAGGCGGTGACCTCGGCTGCCAGATCTGCCCCGCCCGCGGCGAGGAAGCGGACGCATTCGAGCGGCCTGCCCTCCTCCTCCTCGTCGGGCTTGCGGTATTTGAGGAAGCGCCAGCTGCGCAGCCGCACGCCGGTTGCCAACGCGCGCACGACGTCGGCCAGATCGAGGCCGAGATCGAGCCCCTGCGGGGACGCCACGGCTGCGTCGGCCACCCGAGCTGCCTGCAGCCGGTCGGCGATCTTGGCCCCCGCCTCCTCGAGATCGAGCGGGCGCAGCGGTCCGTCTCGCCCGAGCACCGCGAGGAACAGGCGTTCGTAGCTCAAGCCGGCGGGAAGAGGCAGCTCCAGCACCCGGCCATGGGAGGGTTTGCCCAGGCTGGCGAAGGCGCGAGCCAAGAGGCCCGAGCTCCGCTCGTCGAGCGCGCGGAACGCGTCGCTGGGCCTGCCGTTTCGGTCGACGAAGACGACGAGATTGCCGTCGGCGGGCAGTTCCCCTCGGACGATCTCGATCCGGGTCACGGGCATCTCTCCGGTGGCTCGGCGGATGTCGCTCGCGCCACGTTCCTATCTTCCGCCGCTGCCACCCGCAAGTATAGTGCCGCCGCGCGACGCCCGCAGAGCGGGCGTTCCGGCGCGCCAATCGGGGCTCGGGGTGGACCTTGCGGCGGCTGCCCGCACTCTTTCTGGCCGGCATGCTCCTCCAAGCGACTGCGCCGAGCGCACAGGAAATCGCGCGCCCGGCGGCGGACGAATCGCTCCTGCTACAAGCCGGCCGACTCGTTTACGACTTCGAGGCCGAGCGCGTGACGGCGGAGGAAGACGTCGAGCTCGTGGTCGGCGAGCAGGTGCTCAAGGCCCGCCGCCTGGTCTACGACCGGCACGGCGACCGGGTGACGGCCGAGGGCGATGTGGTGTGGTTGCGTCCGGGCGGTGAGGCGCTGTTCGCCGATGTGGTCGAGGTCACGGGCGATCTGCGGGAGGGTTTCGCGCGCCATGTCGGGGCTCGCCTGGACGACGACGTGCGCATCGCCGCCAATGCCGCCACGCGGCGGGAGGGACGCTGGACCGTGTTCGAGAAGGCGGTCTACTCGCCCTGCCCGACCGCCTGCGAAGGCAAGCCCTTGTGGCAGGTCCGCGCGCGACGGGTGGTGCACGACATGCGAACGCGCACCCTCGTCTACGAACACGCGGTGCTGGAATTCCTCGGAGTGCCCATCGCCTGGCTGCCGCGTTTCGAGCACGCCGACCCGACGGTGGAACGGCGCACCGGCTTCCTCGCCCCCGAGATCGGGACCGACAGCACTCTCGGCTTCACCCTCGAGACGCCCTTCTACATCGACCTCGCGCCCAACCGGGACCTCACCCTGACCCCTGGACTGGCCACCCGCGAGGGGCCGACCCTGGCACTCGAGTTCCGCGACCTCGAACCCCTGGGGCTCACGGAGCTCGGTGGCTCCCTCGCCTGGGCCAGAGAGTATCGCCGCCAGACCGACGACGAACGTCACCGGACATTGCGCGGTCACATCGAGGGACGAGGCAACTATGCTCGCGGCGACGACCGCTTCGGCTTCGAATTCGCGCTAGCGAGCGACAACACCTATCTCGACACCTTCGGCTACTCCGACGAAGACGTGCTGCTCGAGCGCGCCTTCTTCGAGCGCTACGCCGCTCCCGGCTTCGGCAGCCTCGAGCTGCTCGGCTTTCAAGGCCTGCGCGAGACCGACGATCAGGGTCTCATTCCGCTCGCCCTGCCGCTCTTCGAATTGCGCCGCCGCGGCGGGCCGCTTGCCGGAGGTGCCTTCTGGGACGCCGGGATCGACGGCCTATCGCTATTCCGTACCGAGGGACGCGACACCCAGCGCTTGGGTGCCGGAGCCGGCCTCGAGATCCCGCGTCTCGGCCCGATCGGCGATCTGTGGCGGCTTCGCCTCTCCGCCCGCGCCGACCTCTACCGCACCGACGGCGATCGGGTAGGGCTGGGCGGCGGCCCGAGCGAGGTCGCCGGGCGCTTCCTGCCGCGGGCGGAAGCGTCGTGGAGCTGGCCGCTCGTCGGCGGCACCGGCAGCTGGAGCCACGTCCTCGAGCCCCAGGCCGGTCTGTACTGGGATCGACCGCGCGGCGATCGCGACGCGATCGCCAACGAGGACAGCCTGTCCTTCGAGTTCGACGAGACCAATCTCTTCGCGGCGAGTCGCTTTACCGGGGTCGACCGGGTCGAGGAGGGGCTGCGTTTCGTCTACGGTGTGCGCAGCACTTCCATCGGCCCGGGCGGCTTTCGCGTCTCCGGCATGATCGGTCAGTTGGTGCAGCTCGATGGCGGAACGCCGTTTCCCCACGACGTCGGGCTCGACGGTCGGTATTCCGACCTCGTCGGCCGCCTCGATCTGAGCCCTTCCGAGTGGTTCGACGCCAGTTACCGCTTCCGCTTCGACCCCGCCGATCTCGGCTTCCGCCGCAACGATATCGCGCTCCTCTTCGGGCCACCGCGCCTGCGCTTTCGCCTCCACTATGTGGAGCTCGGCGCCGAAGGCGCGGGCGGCGGCGTGACCTCCCGCGAACAGCTGGTGGCAGGCATCCGTCTCGAGGCGAGCGAACGGCTCACATTGGGCTTCCAGACGCGCTACGACCTCGACGACTCGCAACCGGTGACCACGGCGGCCGGCTTCGTGTGGCGCCATTCCTGCCTCACCTTGACGGCAGGAGTGGAACGCCGATTTACCGAAAAGGGCGAGCTACGCGACGAGACCAGCTTCAAGCTGCGAATCGGCCTCGCCACCTTGGGCGATGTGCGGGCGAGCTCGAAACTGTTCGAATGACCCTCTCTCCCCTTCCCCGGACCCGGTCGAGCGCAAAAGGGGCGAGCATGCGCCGGATCTTCGCCGTCTGTCTGCTGCTTTCCCTCCCGCTTTGGAGCCACGGGCTGCACGCCCAAGTGCGGATCGCCGCGGTCGTCAACGAGGACGTCATCACCGTGCAGGAGCTCGTCGAACGGCTCGAGTTCGTGATCGCGACGAGCAATCTGCCCGACGAGCCGCGCACCCGCGAACGGCTCGCACCGCAGGTGCTCCGCAACTATATCGACGAGACGCTGCAGCTGCAGGAGGCGCGCCGGCTCGGGATCGCCGTCACCGACGCCGAGATCGAACGAGCGATCGCCGATCTCGCCCGCCGCAACAAGATGACGGTGCAGCAGTTCCGCGATTACTTCGCCAGCCGGCGGCTGTCCCTCCCTACCCTCGTCCGTCAGATCCGCGCCCAGATCGCTTGGGCCCGGGTGACCAAACGGGTGCTCGAGCCGCGCGTCGTGGTCTCGCGCGAACAGATCGAGCAGATGGTCAACGGGCGGGCGCAGCGCGGTGAAGAGGTTCGCCTCTCCGAGATCCTGCTCCCCGTCTACGCCCCCGAGCAGGAGGCCCAGGTGATGGCGCAGGCGCGAGAGATCGTGGCAGCTCTGAGGGAGGGAGCCGACTTTGCCGCCCTCGCGCGGCAGGTATCGGCTGCTGCCAGCGCCGAGGCCGGGGGCGACCTTGGCTGGCTTCCCGTCGACGGGCTCGCCCTCGCCCTCAGGCGCGTGGTGTCGGAGCTCGCGCCGGGGCAGGTATCCGATCCGTTGCCCGGTCCGGAGGGCGTGCGCATCCTGCTGTTGCGCGACCGCCGCTCCGGTTCCGGTGGCGACGAGGAGGTGTTCGAACTCGGGCAGGTGGTGGTGCCGCTGCCGGCCGATGCCGACGAGGCGACCATCGCCTCGGCGATGCGTCAGGCGCAGGCGATTCGCCCACGGCTGTCCAGCTGCGCCGCCGCCGACGCCTTGGCGGTCGAGCTGCGCGCGCCGGCTTCGGGCCGTCTCGGCTGGATGCGTTTGGAAGAACTGCCCCCGGAGTTCCGACCCGCGGTCGCCGCTCTCGCCAAGGGGCAGACGACACCGCCGTTGCGCGGTCCGGTCGGCATCCATGTCCTCGTCCTGTGCGAGCGGGGCGGAGAGCAGGGAGCACGGGCCCTCGCCCGCCTGCAGCTCGAGCGGGAGCAGCTGGAACGGCTGGCGAATCGCTATCTGCGCGATCTGCGCAAGAGTGCCTTCATCGATGTCCGCCTCTAGAGTGGCGCCGCGACCGGCGGAGCTCGTCCATCGCCATCGCCTCGTCGCCGACCGCAGGCTCGGTCAGCATTTTCTCTACGATCCGGCGATTCTCGAGCGCATCGCCGCCGCCGCCGCCCCGTTTGGCGGAGTCGCCACCCTCGAGGTCGGACCAGGACCGGGCGGCCTTACCCGCGCTCTCCTGGAAGCCGGCGCCGATCCTCTGTGGGCGATCGAGCGGGATCCCCGCTTCGTTGCCGCACTCCGCGAGCTCGACAGCGCTTACCCGGGTCGGCTGCGCCTGGTGACCGCCGATGCCCGGCTCGTCCCCCTCGCCTCCCTCGATCCGGCACGACCGTTCGTGATCGTCGCCAACCTGCCCTTCAACGTCGGCACCGAACTGTTGCTCGGCTGGCTCGACCAGCTCGATCGGATCGCCCGTTTCGTGCTCATGTTCCAAAAGGAGGTGGCCGATCGCCTGGTCGCGCGCCCCCACAGCGCCGACTATGGCCGCCTTTCGGTGTTGGTCCAGGCCTGTCTCCGGGTGGAGCGGCTCTTCGACCTGGCTCCCGGCGCCTTCCAACCGCCGCCCAAGGTCGCGGCTTCCGTGGTGCGTCTCGAACCCCGGCCCGATCGTCCGAATGCCATGGTGCGCGCCCAGCTGGAACGGCTCACCGCCGTCGCCTTCGGTCGCCGACGGAAGATGCTGCGGGCCAATCTGCGCCGCCTCGGCCCCGAGGTGCTGGAGAGACTGGCCGCCCTCGGCGTGTCGCCGACGGCACGCGCCGAGGAGGTGGAAGTCGCCACCTGGTTGGCACTCGCCCGCAGCTTGCCACCCCTCAGCCGGGCGTCCGCCTGAACTGTTCGACGAACGCCCCCAGCCCCGGCTGACGCCGACGCTTCAGCCGCTCGGCGGTGAGGATGGCTTCGAGCGCTGCGATACTCGTGTCGAGCTTCCGGTTGATCAACACATAGTCGTACTCTGCCCAGTGGGTGACATCGGAGGCGAGCTGAGCGAGCCGGTAGCGAACCGTCTCCTCGGGATCCTGGGCGCGACGGCGCAGGCGGCGCTCGAGTTCCTCGACGCTGGGAGGCAGAATGAACACCCCGACCATGTCCTCGCCCGCCGCCTCGCGCAGCTGCTGGGCTCCCTGCCAATCGATATCGAACAGCACATCGCGCCCCGCAGCGAGCGCTTCTTCGACGGGAGCCCGAGGGGTGCCGTAGCGATGGCCATAGACCACCGCATGTTCGAGGAACGCGCCCTTCTGGCACATGTCTTCGAAGGTCGGGGGATCGACGAAGTAATAGTCGACCCCGTCGCGCTCGCCAGGCCGCGGCGGTCGTGTGGTAACCGAGATCGACATGGTGATACCGTCATCGCGCGCCAGCAGGCCCCGCGCGATCGAGGTCTTGCCGGCCCCGGAGGGCGAAGATACCACCAACATGAGGCCGCGTCGGCGGCCGGCGACGAGCTCGGAGACGTCGACAAGGGCCATGGCGCTCTCTGCCTCCGGCAAGGACTCTAATGTCCATCCGTCGATGGCGCGGCTGGCTGTTCTGCCGTCGCGGACGCGTTCGGGTCTTGCGGCAGGCTCCCTCGGCCTGGGGCGCTATCGCGCAGCCGTCGCCAGCTCCGCACCTTCCGGTTGTGCTCGCCGAGGGAACGGGAAAAGGCGTGACCGCCGCTGCCGTCCGCGACGAAATAGAGGAAATCGACGTCGGCCGGGCGAGCGGTGGCGAAAAGCGCCGCCCGCCCGGGATTGGCGATGGGGGTCGGGGGCAACCCCCCACGCCGATAGGTGTTGTAGGGATCGTCGATCTCGAGATCCGCCCGGGTGAGGGCGCGGCCGAGCGGCTGCGCCCCGCGAGTGAGCGCGTAGATCACGGTGGGGTCCGATTGCAAGGGCATGCCCCGCCGCAGCCGGTTCGCGAACACCGCTGCGACGAGCGGATATTCCTCGGCAAGGGGGGTCTCCTTCTCCACGATGGAGGCGAGGATCAAGAGCTCCTCGGGAGAGGCGAGCGGGAGCTCGGGAGAGCGCTGCTCCCAGGCCTCGGCGAGCGCCTTGCGCATGGCCTCGCGCATGGCGGCCACGACCTGGGCACGCGCCGCGCCACGCGGAAAAAAATAGGTTTCGGGCAAAAGGCTGCCTTCGGGCGGTCGTTCGGGAAGCGCGCCAGCGAGCACGTCCGAGGCCTCGAGCAGATCGTAGATCTGGGCCACGGTCAGCCCTTCGGGCACCGTGATGCGATGCAAGAAGACCGCGCCGCGCTCCAGCTTGGTGATGATCTCCTCGGGGGACATGCCTGGCAGGAGCTCGTATTCACCTGCCTTGAGGTGGCGGTCGCGCCCCGAGAGGCGGAGTGCCAACTGGAAAAGGAAGGGGCGACGGATGGCGCCTGCCTCCGCGAGGATGCGGCCGATTTCCGCCAGGCCGGCGCCCCGCGGGAGAATGACGAGCGTGCGCGCAGCGAGCGGTCCCGGGGCCTGCAAATAGTCGCGCAGATAAAGCGCAAATCCGATGCTGGCCGCTCCGACGAGGCCACCGAAAAGAACGAGGATGAGGAGAACGCGGCGCACGCGCGCCCCATCAGAAGGCTTCGGGATGGGTGAGGACGAGCGTCGCGTTGGTGCCGCCGAAGCCGAAGGAGTTGCTGAGCGCCGCCCGCACCGGTCGTTGGCGAGCGCGATGCGGCACCAGATCCACCCCCTCGCAGCCGTCCGAGGGATGGTCGAGGTTGAGGGTCGGCGGGACGATCTGATCGCGGAGCGCCAGGATGCAGAAGATGGCCTCGACCGCTCCGGCGGCACCGAGCAGATGGCCGATCGCCGACTTGGTCGACGACATCGATAGCCGTGCCGCATGGGCGCCGAACAGTCGTTTGACCGCCCCGAGCTCGATCTCGTCGCCGAGCGGCGTGGAGGTGCCGTGGGCGTTGATGTAGTCGATGTCGGAGGGTGCGAGCCCGGCGTCAGCCAAGGCGGCCTTCATCGAGCGATAGCCGCCGTCGCCGTCGGGACAGGGTGCGGTGACGTGATGGGCGTCGCCGGATAGGCCATAGCCCCGCACTTCGGCATAGATACGGGCACCGCGGCGCTTGGCATGTTCGTACTCTTCGAGCACCACCACCCCGGCACCTTCCGCCATCACGAAGCCGTCGCGGTCGCGATCCCACGGCCGAGACGCGCGCTCGGGCTGGTCGTTGAAGCGCGTCGACAGCGCTCGGGCGGCGGCAAAACCGGCGATACCGATGCGACAGACGGCAGCCTCGGCCCCGCCCGCCACCATGACGTCGGCATCGCCGTGGGCGATCAGCCGGGCTGCATCCCCGATGGCATGGGCGCCCGTCGAACAGGCGGTCACCACGGCGTGGTTCGGCCCCTTGAAGCCGAAGCGGATGGAGACCTGGCCGCTCGCGAGGTTGATGAGCGCAGAAGGGATGAAAAAGGGGCTGACCCGTCGCGGCCCCGCCTTCTCGAGCAGCACGGCGGTTTCCGCGATAGTGGCGAGTCCGCCGATCCCCGATCCGATCAGCACGCCGGTGCGGCAGCGTTCCTCTTCGTTCCGCGGCTGCCATCCCGAGTCCGCCACCGCCTGGGTCGCGGCGGCGAGCGCATAGACGATGAACTCGTCGTTGCGCCGCAGCTCGCGCGGCTCCACATAGCGCTCGGCGCGGAACTCGCCGGGCCCGTCACCTTTGGGCACGAGACCGGCGATCTTGGCGGCGAGATCGGAGACGTCGAAATGCTCGATCCGGCGGATGCCGGACCGGCCCTCGAGCAGCCGCGACCAAGTCACGTCCACACCGTCGCCAAGCGGCGTGACGAGGCCCAATCCGGTCACCACCACACGTCGCATCCCACGCTCCCGCGGTTCGCGCGTCGGCCCCAGATCCGCTCAGGCCGTGACGTGCTCCTTGATGTAGGCGATGGCGTCCTTGACAGTCGTGATCTTCTCTGCGGCATCGTCCGGAATCTCGATGCCGAATTCCTCCTCGAACGCCATGACGAGCTCGACAGTGTCGAGGCTGTCGGCACCGAGGTCGTCGACGAAGCTCGCCTCCTCCGTCACTTTCGACTCCTCGACGCCCAGGTGTTCGACGACGATTTTCTTGACGCGTTCGGCGATGTCGCTCATCGGCTCTCTCTCACTCACGGTGGGGGGTCCGGGCGTGCGCGGCTCCGGCGACCTCTGCGCCTGCCCCGGAAACGCCGCGGCTTTTACACGATGGTGTCACACTTGCCTAGCGGCGGAGGCATTTTCGGCGGCGCAACATAGGTGGCCGCGACAGCGCGACCAGGGGTCTTCGATCCCATGGTGCACGATTGCGCCCGCGCCACCGCCGCCCTAGCTTGCCGGCCGCGCGAGGGAGGATCGCATGCGTGCCGTCTTGCTCTACGGCCCGGGTGACATGCGGGTCGCCCGTGTTGCGGCGCCTGCGCCGCAGCCCGGGACCGTACCGGTCGGGGTCGAGGTGGTCGGGATCTGCGGCAGCGACATGCATGTCTATCGCGCGGGCCGGCTCGGCAGCGCGGAAATCTCCCGAGAGCCCTTCGTCCTCGGACACGAGGTAGCGGGACGGCTGCTGGTTCCGGTGCCGGAGCGCGAGCTCGACGCCGGCGCGCTCGTGGCCATCGAGCCGCAATTGTCCTGCGGCCATTGCCGCCTGTGCCGCAACGGTCGAAGCCACCTCTGCGGCCATGCACGTTGCCTCGGCGTACCGCCGATGGCCGGCGGCCTCGCCGAGATTCTGCTCGTCGACCCCCGTCAACTGCAGCCAGTACCCGAGTCCCTCGGCGCCGAGCGGGCGGCTCTGCTCGAGCCTCTGGCGATGGCCATGCACATCGTCGACCTCGCGGCGCCGCGTTGGGACGAGAGTGCGGCGGTGCTCGGTTGCGGTCCCATCGGTCTGTTGGTGTTGCAGCTCCTGCGGCTTGCCGGCTGTCACCCGCTCTTCGCGATCGACCCGGTTGGCAGTCGTGCCGAAGCTGCCCTCTTGTTCGGCGCCGACCTGCCGGCGGCAGATCCCGAGACCGTGCTCGATGCGACCGGCCGCGAGGGCGTGGACCTCGTGGTCGAGGCCACCGATAGCCCGCTGGCCCTGGCCCATGCGGCCAGCCTCGCGCGCAGGGGCGGCCGGGTGGTGATGGCCGGCATCCCGGACGGGGGTCGTTATGAGGTGGACAGCGACAGCGTCCGCAGCCGCGAGCTCGCCCTCCGCTTCGTCGGACGATCGCCCCGTCGGCTCGCCGATGCCCTCGACCTGCTGCGCGCGGGCCGCCTCGAGCTCGACCCGCTCGTCAGCCATCGGGTCGATCTCGACTATGTGCCGGACATCTTCGCTCGACTGGCGCGCGACCGCTCCGGCATCCTCAAAGTCCTCGTGCACGTGGGCGCTGGGCGGTGACGAACGCGCGACATGACGGCGACGCCGGCCCGCTCGTGCGTCTCGCCCCTTCGCTTGCCGGCTGCGAGAAGGCGCTCCTGCGCGCGGCCGGACTGCCGGAGCCGGCCATACCGGTGTGCGACCCGAGGACGTTGCAGGCGCTCGGCGCGCGGGTGGCCGCTGCGCTTCGGGTCGAACCCGTGGTCCTGGAGGCGCCCGCGGCCGACGTCGCGCTGGCCGAGGCGCTGGCCTCCCGTTGCCAGGGTGCAGGCTCGATCCTCGCCATCGGTTCCGGCACCCTCAACGACCTCGTCAAGTTCGCGGCTTCTCGCCTGGGTGTCCCGTGCGCGGTCTTTGCCACCGCCCCTTCCCAGAACGGTTGGCTCACGGCAACCGCCTCCCTCGCGGTGGGCCACGTCAAGACTTCCCTGCCGGTCGTCGCGCCGCGGGCCGCCTTCTTCGATCTCGCGGTGCTCGCCGCGGCTCCGCCGCGGCTGCGGGCGGCTGGGATCGGCGATGCCCTCTGCCGGCCCGTGGTCGAGGCCGATCTGCGGCTCGCCCAGCGGCTCGTCGGCGCCTCCTTCGACCCCGACTGGTTCGAGCCGCTGCGGGCAAGCGAGCGTGCCCTGGGCGACCGTGCCGCCGCGGCCGTGGCAGGCGAGTCCCAGGCGGTGCGGCTCCTGACCGAGGTCCTGGTGGAGCAGAGCCTGGTGATGCGCGCCGCCGCTACCTCGGCACCCGCCTCGCAGGGCGAACATGCCATCGCCCATCTCGTGGAATGCTTCGCCGAACCTCCGATCGGCACCCTCCACGGCGAGCTCGTGGCCCTCGGCACGGCGGCCCTCGCGGCGGTCCAACACCGTCTTCTCGCTCGGTCGCGAGCGCCGACCCTTCATCCCCTCTCGCCCGGAGATCCGGCGATCGGCGAGGTCTTCGCGGACCACGCCGAACAGGCCCGAGCAGCGATCGCCGCGCTCGGCCTCGACGATCCCGGCCGCGTCGCCGCACTCGAGGAGCGGCTTCGTGCCCACTGGACGGAGCTGCGATGCCAGCTCCTCCCCCTGGTTCGCGAAGCCGGAGAACGCGTAGAGACCTTCCAGTCCCTGGGGCTTCCCGTCCGTCCCCAGCAGCTCGGGCTCGATCCCGGCCGCTTCGACCGGCTCTCCCGCTTCGCCTTCGCCCTGCGCCCGCGTTTCGGCTTTCTCACCCTGACGGCCCTCGCCGGCGAGACCGACAGCTGAACGCCCCTGCCGGTGACACGGCCTTGGGCGCTCTTTATAGAGCGCGGCGTCCCCTGCTTCCGGAGAGAAGCGGATGGCACGCGGATGGCAGTTCTGGATCGACCGTGGCGGCACCTTCACCGACATCGTCGCTCGGGCGCCGGACGGATCGATCCGAATCCACAAGTTGCTTTCGGAAAATCCGGAACGCTACCGTGACGCCGCTCTGCAAGGCATCCGCGACATCCTCGGACTTCCCGGCGACGCGCCGATTCCGGCCGAGCGCATCGAGGCGGTGAAGATGGGCACGACGGTGGCGACGAACGCCCTTCTCGAACGCAAGGGCACGCCCACGGTTCTCGTCACCAACCGCGGCTTTGCCGACGTCCTGCGGATTGGCTACCAGGCCCGGCCCGACATCTTCGCCCGTCGCATCCTATTGCCGGAACAGCTCTATTCCCTGGTGGTCGAGATCGACGAGCGGCTCATGGCCGACGGCACCGTGTGGACGCCCCTCGACGAGGAGCAGGCGCGGTCGGCGCTCCAGGAGGCCTATGCCCGTGGCTATCGGTCGGTAGCCATCGTGCTCATGCACGCCTACCGCTTCCCGCAGCACGAGAGGCGCGTCGCCGAAATCGCGCGGGAGATCGGCTTCACCCAGATCTCCACGAGCCACGAGACGAGCCCGCTCGTCAAGATCGTGGGCCGCGGCGATACGACCGTACTCGACGCCTATCTCTCCCCTGTCCTGCACGCCTACGTCGACCGGGTGGCGGCCGAGCTCGGCGAGGTCCGGCTCATGTTCATGCAATCCAATGGCGGCCTCGTCGATGCTCGCACCTTCCGCGGTAAAGACGCCATCCTTTCGGGACCGGCGGGCGGCGTCGTCGGTGCGGTGAAGGTCGCGCGGATCGCCGGTTTCGATCGCATCATCGGTTTCGACATGGGTGGCACCTCGACCGACGTCTCGCACTATGCCGGAAGTCTCGAGCGTACCTTCGAGACCGAGGTCGCGGGTGTGCGCTTGCGCGCGCCCATGATGAAGATCCACACGGTCGCCGCCGGGGGCGGTTCGATCATCCGCTTCGACGGCTCGCGCTTCCGCGTCGGTCCGGAGAGTGCCGGCGCCGATCCCGGTCCGGCCTGCTACCGCCGTGGCGGCCCGCTCGCCATCACCGACGCCAATCTCATGGTGGGCAAGCTCTTGCCGGAGTTCTTCCCCAAGGTGTTCGGGCCCCATGGCAACGAACCCCTCGATGCGGGCATCGTGCGTCGCAAATTCGAGGAACTCGCGCGGGCGGTGGAATCCGCCACCGGAGTGACGCGCACGCCGCTCGACATCGCCCATGGTTGCCTGCAGATCGCCAACGACAACATGGCGAATGCGATCAAGAAGATCACCATCCAGCGCGGCATCGCGCTCGACGGCTACACCCTCGTCTGCTTCGGCGGCGCCGGTGCCCAGCACGCCTGCCAGGTGGCGGATCTGCTCGCCATCCGCCGCGTGCTGATCCACCCCTATGCCTCGGTCCTCTCGGCCTACGGCATCGGGCTCGCCGATGTGCGGGTGCTCGAGCAAAAGGCGCTCGAGAAGACGCTGGAGCCTGCGCTCGCGGAGGAGCTGAGGTCGGCGATCCTGGAGCTCGAGGCGCGAGCGCGAGCCCATCTGCACGCCCAGGGCATCGACGATACGCGTATCCGCATCGAGGCACGGGTGCACATTCGCTACAAGGGCACCGACACGCCCCTCGAAATTCCCGCCGGCACCGTCGAGGCCATGCGCTCGGCCTTCGAAGAGGAACACCGCAGCCGCTACGGCTTCATCGTCGAGGGTCGCGAGCTCGTCGCCGAGGCGGTGACGGTGGAAGGCATCGGCGCCATGGAGGAGGTCGACGAACCCGAACTGCCGCTCGTGCCGCGCTCGCCGCTCGAGCCCCTCCTGCCTGTTACCCGCACGCCGATCTTCACCACTCGCGCCCCTCACGAGTCGCCGCAGCTGTTCGATGCTCCGGTGTTCCGGCGCGAGGACATGCGCCCCGGGGATCGAGTCTCGGGACCCGCCCTGGTGGTGGATCCTACCACCACCGTGGTGGTGGAGCCGGGCTGGGCGGTCGAGGTGACCTCGCGCAACCATCTCGTCCTCGAGCGCGCGGTACCGCTGCCCAAAAGGGTAGCGCTGGGAACCGACTGCGATCCCATCTTGCTCGAGATCTTCAACAATCTGTTCATGACCATCGCCGAGCAGATGGGTGTCACTCTGCAGAACACCGCCTATTCGGTGAACGTCAAGGAGCGGCTCGATTTCTCTTGCGCGGTGTTCGACGCCGAGGGTCGGCTCGTCGCCAATGCTCCGCACATGCCGGTGCACCTCGGGTCCATGGGCGAATCCGTGCGCACCGTCATCCGCCAACGCCACGGCCGGATGCGGCCGGGCGACGCCTATGCCTTGAACAATCCCTACAACGGCGGCACCCATCTGCCCGATGTCACGGTGGTGATGCCGGTGTTCTCGCCAGGCGGCGAACTGCTGTTCTTCACCGCTTCGCGCGCGCATCACGCCGATATCGGTGGGACGACTCCGGGCTCCATGCCGCCCGATTCCACCCACCTGGACGAAGAGGGGGTGCTCATCGACGATTTCCTCCTCGTCGACCAGGGCCGCTTCTGCGAGGCCGAGCTCCTCGAACTCCTGACCTCGGGCCCGTGGCCCGCCCGCAATCCGCGCCAGAACGTGGCCGATCTGCAGGCACAAGTGGCGGCCTGCCGCAAGGGAGCCGTGGAGCTGCTCCACATGGTCGAGCGCTTCGGCCTCGCCACCGTGAAGGCCTATATGGGCCACGTCATGCGCAACGCCGAGGAGAGCGTGCGACGGGTGATCGACCGGCTGGAGGATGGAAGCTTCGAATATCCCCACGACCTCGGTCCGGTGATCCGGGTCAGCGTGCGGGTGGACCGCGCGCGACGCCGCGCGCGGGTCGACTTTACCGGGACGAGCGAACAGCAGCCCTGGAACTTCAACGCTCCGGCAGCGGTCACCCGGGCCGCGGTGCTCTACGTCTTTCGTACCCTCGTGGACGCGGACATCCCGCTCAACGACGGTTGTCTCGTGCCCATCGAGCTCGTCATCCCCGAAGGTTCGATCCTCAACTGCCGCTACCCGGCGGCGGTGTGCGCCGGCAATGTCGAGACCTCGCAGTGGGTGACCGACGCCCTCTTCGGGGCGGTCAAGGCGATGGCAGCGGCCCAAGGGACGATGAACAATTTCACCTTCGGCAACGAACGCTACCAGTACTACGAGACGATCTGTGGCGGCAGCGGTGCCGGGCCGGACTTCGACGGCACGTCGGCAGTCCACACCCACATGACCAACTCGCGCTTGACCGATCCCGAAGTGCTGGAGTGGCGCTATCCCGTGATGCTGGTCACCCACTACATCAACCGCGGCTCAGGCGGGCGCGGCCGGCACCGCGGCGGTGACGGGACGGTGCGCAAGATCCGCTTCCTCGAGACCATGCAGGCGGCCATCCTCTCCAATCATCGCCGGGTGCCTCCCTTCGGCCTCGAAGGCGGCGAACCCGGCATCTGCGGAGCGCAGTGGGTGGAGCGAGCCGACGGCCGAATCGAGGAACTGCAGGGTTGCGACCGCACCGTGGTGTATCCCGGCGACGTGTTCGCGATCCGGACACCCTCGGGGGGTGGCTACGGCCGGCCGGAGGATCCAGTCTGACGATCTTCGCCGCATCGTCCCCGGTGGCGGCTGGGCTCCGCAGCGGTCAGCCGTTGCCCGCCTCGCGCGTCTCCCGCCGGGCGAGGAGGATCCCGGCGCCGGCGATGAGCCCGCCGCCAACCCAGGTCCAGGGGTCCACCCGCTCGCCGAGAACGAGCCAGCCGAGCAGCGCGACGAAGGGCAAGCGCAGATAGTCGTACGGGGCCACGATCCCCGCCTCGGTCAGGGAAAGGGCGCGACTGACGCAGAAATGACCGACGCTGCCGGCGAGCCCCATGAGGGCGAAATAGAGAAGTTCGGTGGAATCCGGGGTGCGCCAGACCGGCAGGGCCATCAACAAAGAGACCGGGATGAATGGCACCACCATCCAGGTGACGATCACCTCGGGCGGCTCGGTGCGGCCCAGGATCTTGACCACGATCGACGAAGCCCCCCAGACCACCGCCGCGGCAAGGGCAAAGAGCACTTCCGGCCCGAGTTCGCGAAAACCCGGCCGCACGATCAACAGGGCACCGACAAAGGCAGCGAGGGTGACCAACCAGCGCCGCAGGCGCATGCGTTCGCCGAGGAAAAGCACCGCGAGCAGGGTGGTGAAGATCGGCGCGGTGAAGCTGAGCGCCGTCGCCTCCGCCAGCGGCGCGAGCGCGAGCGCCCCGAACCACAGACACATGGCGGTAAATCCCATGCTCGCCCGCAGGAGCAAGAGACCCGGCCGGGTGGGAAACAGTACCGCCCGATGATTGCGCAGCAGCACCGGCAGGATGGCCAAGAATCCGAACAGATTGCGAAAGAAGACGATCTCGAGGGTGTGCTGGCTGTGGCTGGTGAGACGGACGAGCAGCATCATGAGGGCGAGCGACAAGGCTCCCGCCGCCATCCAGGCCGCGCCCCGCAGCGCTGGCGGCAGAGCCGTCCTTGTCGTGGGCCGGAACCGAACCTGGGATTGCGACATCACCACCGACCCGAGAGGCGGTGGCGAGGATAATGGAACCCCTTTGCCCCGCCTATGGTTGGAAGCCTCCACCGCTCGCTACCGGGAACGCCGCGGTCGCGCGCCGCGCTCAGAGCATGGCCATGCCGCCGTTCACGTGCAGGGTGTGGCCGGTGACGTAGGAGGCTTCCTCGCTCGCGAGGAAGAGGACGGCTGCCGCGACGTCCTCGGGACGACCGAACCGGCCCGCCGGGATACGCTCGGCGAGAGCCGCCCGCTGTTGCTCGCCGAGGGCCTGGGTCATGGCAGTGTCGATGAAGCCAGGGGCGACGCAGTTGACGGTGATCCCGCGCGACGCCACCTCGGCCGCGAGGGCCTTGGTCAGGCCGACGAGTCCGGCCTTCGCGGCTGCATAGTTGGCCTGCCCCGGATTGCCGGTCGCCCCCACCACCGAACCGATGTTGACGATGCGGCCGAAGCGGCGACGCATCATGCCTCGCAGGGCCGCCCGGGCGAGGCGGAAGGCGGCGGTGAGGTTGGTGTCGAGGACGAGCTGCCAGTCCTCGTCCTTCATCCTGAGTGCCAGCCCGTCGCGGGTGATCCCCGCGTTGTTGACGAGGATATCGAGCCCTCCCGCCTTCTCGGCAGCAGCGACGACCTCCTCGGGAAAGCCGGGATCGGTGACGTCGCCGGGATGGACCGATACGCGTTCGCCGAGCTCGGAGGCGAGCACCGACAGCGGTTCCATGCGGCGGCCACACACCATGACTTGCGCGCCCTGCGCGTGCAGCGCTCGGGCGATGGCCGCCCCGATCGCCCCCGAGGCACCGGTGATCAGCGCTCGTCGGCCCGCGAGATCGAACATCTCCCTCTCCCTCAGCCGGCGAGTTCCCGCGCCGCAGCCTCGACGTCGGCCGGCTCGGCTACGGACAGCACCCGCGCTCCCGCCACCCCGCGCCGGCAGAGGCCGGCGAGCACTTTTCCCGGACCGAACTCGATCACCCGGTCGATGCCGAGCTCCTCCATGCGCGCCATGATCTCGCGCCACCGCACCCGGGCCGTGACCTGCCGGACGAGGAGCGCGCGGATGGCCCCAGCATCGCGAACCGGCTCGGCCGTGACATTGGCGAGAAGGGGGACCATGGGATCGCGCAGGCCTACCCCTTGCAGCGCCGCCTCGAGGCGGCGGGCGGCAGGGGCCATGAGGGCGCAATGGAAAGGTGCGCTCACCTCGAGCAGGATCGCCCGCTTCGCCCCGCGCTTCCGGGCGATCTCCACCGCGCGGCTGACGGCGTCGCGATGGCCGGAGACCACCGCCTGTCCCTCGGCATTGTCGTTGGCGAGTTCGCACACGCGACCATCCGCCGCCATAGCGGCGATCTCCGCCACCACGCCGGCAGAAAGTCCGAGGATCGCGGCCATCGCTCCCTCGCCCACCGGCACCGCCTCCTGCATCGCTTCGCCGCGCAGCCGCAAAAGCCGCGCCGCATCGGCGACATCGAGGGCGCCTGCGGCGGCCAGGGCCGAATATTCGCCAAGACTGTGGCCGGCGACCCAGTGCACGAGCTCCCACAGTCGCCGACCGGTCGTCGCCTCGAGCGCCCGCACCGCGGCAAGCGCCGTCGCCATGAGAGCCGGTTGGGCGTTGCGGGTGAGCGTGAGTTGGTCGATCGGGCCTTCGAAGGCGAGACGGGAAAGCGGTTCGTCGAGTGCTCGATCGACGGTCGCGAACACCTCGCGCGCTGCGGGAAAGGCCTCGACGAGGCCGCGGCCCATGCCGACGGTCTGGGAACCCTGGCCCGGGAAAACGGCAATGGTGGACATCTCGGAAACTCTCGCGGGGCGGCGAGGGACGCACGCGTGCCGGGGTCTTATCCCCGAGCGACCGCCTGTCAAGCTGGATGATCCACGCTGGTTCGCGGCTGCCCCTCATGGCCTCTCCTCGCCCTCGGCGAGGCGCTGGTACATGGCCAACAGGCGGTCGCGCGCCGGCGGCATGGCACGGTCGGCAGGATCGAGGATGTACCGCCGGAGGAAATGGCCGGAAAGCCGGAGGCCGTCGACGATCTGCCGGGCGTCGGCTCCCCCGACTCCGGCGAGGAAGGGAGGCAAAGGCAGCAAGCGACCCACCCAGGGCGCTGCCGCCTGGCGCGAGACGGCGCGTCCACTGCGCGGCGACACGAAGGCGAGGTCGCGATCCGAGCCGGTCAGGGCGCACCGGCCGAGGTCGAGGCCGAAGCCGGCCTCGGCGAGGAGCAACAGCTCGAAGCGCACGTAGTCGGCGGGCCAGGTGGGATCGCGCTGGGCGAGGCGGTCGAGAAGCGCGAGGAGCGCTGCGTAGAGGGTCGGATGCGGATCGCGCTCACCGAGGCCGAGCTCGAGCAGGCCGCAGGCGGCACCGAGCGCGGCGAGCGGCAGCGGCTCGTCGAGGACGGTGGCGGCGTAGAGGCGGAGGGGTTCGAGGGTGTAGCGCCCGAGATGTTCCGCGAGGCGAGCGCGCCAGGTGCAGGCGAGCCGATTGCCGGGTTGCAAGAGCGGCCGCAGGCGACGGCTCGCGCCGCCGCGCACCAGGCCGGCATGGCGGCCGTGCTCGAAGGTGAACAGGATGAGGATGGCGTCGCTCTCGCCGTGCCGGCGTGCGGCCAGCACCACGCCCTCGTCTTGCCAATCCACGGTTCAACCCGAAAACTCGAGTCCCATCGCGGCGTAGCGTTCGGGATCCTCGAGCCAGCGCTCGCGCACCTTGACGAACAAAAACAGATGGACGCGCGCCTCGAAGATCCGCTCGAGCTCTTTGCGCGCTCGCTCGCCGATCGCTCGGATCTGGTGGCCGCCTCGGCCCAACACGATGGCCTTTTGACTCTCGCGCAGCACGTAGATCGTCTGGTCGATGCGGATCTCGCTGCCGTCGGGACTCTCGACCCAGTTCTCGGTCTCGACGGTGATGCTGTAGGGCAGCTCCTGGTGCAGCAGCAGGAACACCTGCTCGCGAGTGATCTCGGCGGCCAGCGCCCGGTTGGAGAGATCCGAGACCTGATCCTCCGGGAACAGCCAAGGGCCCTCGGGCATTCGGCTCGCGACCGCGGCACGCAGGTCGTCGAGCCCGTCCTCCTTCTCTGCCGAGACGAGCCAGGTCGCCTCGAAGGCGAGCTCGCGGTTGGCAGCGTCGACGAGCGGCAGGAGCTCGACCCGCCGCTTCACCAGGTCGATCTTGTTGACGACCAAGAACCGCGGCGTGCGGCTCTCCCGCAGTCCCTCGAAGACGAGCCGGGTGGCCCGATCGAGACCGCGCTTGGCATCGACGACCACGAGCACGAGATCGGCATCGCTCGCCGCGCTCCAGGCGGCCCTGACCATCGCGCGCTCGAGCCGGCGGCCACTGCGGGCATCGAAGATGCCCGGGGTGTCGACGAACATGATCTGGGTGTCGCCGCGGATCGTGATGCCGACGATGCGGCGGCGGGTGGTCTGGGCCTTCGGCGACACGATCGACACTTTGGTGCCGACGAGGCGGTTCAAAAGCGTCGATTTGCCGACGTTCGGGGCGCCGAGGATGGCGACGAACCCGGCCCGGCGGGATTCGCTCATGGGCGTGCATTCCGTATCATGGCGAGCAATTGGGCAGCCGCCTGCTGTTCCGCGCGCCGCCGCGACGGGCCCGTGGCCACGGTCGGAGGAAATCCCGGAAGG
Organism: bacterium HR40; assembly: GCA_002898275.1. Taxonomy (GTDB): domain Bacteria; phylum Pseudomonadota; class Alphaproteobacteria; order Geminicoccales; family Geminicoccaceae; genus HRBIN40. The sequence continues at coordinate 148,580 of BEIQ01000004.1, read as the reverse complement.
CTCGCCTGCACCCGGAAGGCCGGCGCGTGGGGCGGCCCCGCGATGTCTAGGAGTTGGTATTCCGGCCGCGGGAGTCCATGCCCCTGCGCCCATTCCTGGAGCGCTGTCTTGGGATCGCGAGGCGGCTCGACGAGCTTCGCAATCCGCTCATGCCAGTGCCGGCGCACGAACGCCTCCGCCGTCTGCAGGCCGCCATCGAGGAAGAGCGCGGCGATGAGCGCCTCCAGACAGTCGGCGAGAATTCCGGGGTTGTCCCGCCCTCCCGAACACTCCTCGCCGCGCGACATGCGGATGGCATCGCGGATCGGCAGTTCCTGGGCGATCCTCGCGAGGGTGCGACGATCCACGAGATGGGCGAGGCGCTTGCCGAGGGCGCCTTCCGGATCCTGGGGAAAGGCCTCGATCAACAGACGGGCGACGACGAGCCCGAGCACCCGATCGCCGAGGAACTCGAGCCTTTCGTTGCTCGGTCTGCCGGGACCAGCGGCACTCGCGTGGGTGAGCGCTTCGATCAGAAGGCTGCGGTCGCGGAAGCGATGACCGAGGGCCTGTTCCAGCGCCGCCAGCCTGGCCTCGCTGGCGTCACCGCGCGAAGGAGGCAAGGCGGGGCTATTCGATGAGCTTGAAGAGACGGTCCCAGCGAATGGCCCACGGCCACTTCCAGACCTCCCACCACCGGGCTTCGCCGTTGACCGAGAAGAAGAGGATTTCGGCACGGCCGATCAAGTTCTCCACGGGCACGAAGCCGACATCGGCGCGGCTGTCGACGGAGTTGTCGCGATTGTCGCCCATCACGAAAAGATGGCCCGGCGGCACTTCGAAAACAGGGGTGTCGTCGAGCCGGCCGTAGCGGGTCAGGTCGAGCACGAGATGCGAACGCCCGCCCGGCAGATACTCGCGGTACATGGCCGCCCGCATCTGGAATCCGTCCTCGCTGTCGGCGAACTCGCCCACCGACTCGAGCCGCACCGGCTCGCCGTTGAGCTGCAGAACGCCGTTGACCACCTGCACCCGATCGCCCGGAAGCCCGATCACCCGCTTGATATAGTCGGTGCGATTGTCGGTCGGCAGCTTGAAGACGACGACATCGCCCCGCTCCGGCAGCCGCTCGAAGATCCGGCCCGACCACCAGCCGAGATCGAAGGGGAGAGAATAGCGGCTGTAGCCGTAGCTGAACTTGGAGACGAACAAATAGTCGCCGACGAGCAGCGTCGGCTTCATCGAGCCCGACGGAATGTTGAAAGGCTCGAAGGCGAGCGTGCGGATCGCCAGGGCAATGAGGACGGCATAGAGGATGGTCCGGACGGTCTCGCGGAGACTTCCGGATTTCCGCTCGGTCATCGTCGCAGGCTCGTACATCGGCTCGATGGTCGTATGTCCCGAAGATGCGGCCTTCCATCGCCGGCCGCGCGCAGGCGCCAAATGGCCCGTGCCCGAAAGAAGGCAAGACGGGACTCGACGGTGGTCACCGTCCGTCGCTCCCCGCCGGTCGCGCTTCGATCACCACGATCGCCTGGGCGAGCGGATATTCGTCGCTCAGCGTGAGCTCGATCACCGCCTCGCAGCCGGGCGGCAGCATCTGCTCCAATCGCTCCCGGGCGCCCGCATGCAGGCGGAGAGTCGGCTTGCCGGATGGCAAGTTCACCACCTCGATGTCGCGCCAGTACACACCGTGCCGGAAACCGGTGCCGAGCGCCTTGGCACACGCCTCCTTGGCGGCGTAACGCTTGGCGTAAGTGTCGGCACGGCGCAAGCGGCGGTCGGCCCTGGCTCGCTCGCCGGCGGTGAAGACACGGTGGGTGAAGCGCTCGCCGAACCGCTCGAGCACCCGCTCGATGCGCCGAATGTCGACGAGGTCGTTGCCGATGCCGAGGATCATGCGCCCCGCGCCGCATCCATGAGCCGGCGCATGCGGCGGACGGATTCGGTGAAGCCGACGAAGATCGCCTCGCCAATGAGGAAATGCCCGATGTTGAGCTCGACCACCTCGGGAATGGCCGCCACCGCCGAGACATTGTCGTAGTCGAGACCGTGCCCGGCGTGACATTCGAGGCCGAGCTCCCGCACGAGCGCCGCTCCCCGCCGCAGCCGTTCGAGCTCCTTCTCGCGCGCCGCCCCTCGAGCCAGCGCATAGGTGCCGGTGTGCAACTCGACAGCATCCGCCCCCACCCGCGCCGCTGCCCGCAGCTGTTCCTCGTCGGGATCGACGAACAGCGACACGCGGATGCCGGCCGCGCGAAGGCGCGGCACCATCTGGCACAGGCTCGCCTCGCCGCGCAGCACATCGAGGCCGCTTTCGGTGGTACGCTCCTCGCGCCGCTCCGGTACGATGCAGCAGGCATGCGGCCGCAAGCGCAGGGCAATGGCGAGCATTTCGGCTGTCGCCGCCATCTCCATGTTGACCGGGAGATCGGCGCTGGCGACGAGACGCTCCATGTCGGCATCGGTGATGTGCCGCCGGTCCTCGCGCAGATGCGCGGTGACCTGATCGCCGCCGGCTGCCCGGATCATCCGCGCCGCGCGCAGCGGGTCCGGATGGCTACCACCGCGCGCGTTGCGCAAGGTGGCGATGTGGTCGATGTTCACGCCGAGGCGAATACGCGACATACCGCTCTTCCGGACGCCCCGGGCATCTCATAGCGCCCGCCGGCGCCGTCGCAAGAGGTGGAGAAGCGCCGGTTGACGGCGGCAGAGGGAACGGGAAAGAGGCAGCGCGGTGGAAGCGGGGAGACGGCCCTTGCGCTTCGCTCTCGAGGGAATCGAACCCGAGCTCGCGGTCGAGGGATGCTTCATTGCCCCGACGGCGGTGGTGATCGGCCGGGTGCGGCTGGCGAAGGATGCGAGCGTCTGGTTCGGGGCGGTGCTGCGCGGTGACGGCGAGCCCATCGTCGTCGGCGAGGGCAGCAATATCCAGGACGGCTGCGTGCTCCATACCGATCCCGGCTTTCCGGTGGAGATCGGCCGCTTCGTGACGGTGGGCCATTCGGCCGTGGTCCACGGCTGCACCATCGGCGACGGCTCCTTGATCGGGATCGGCGCCACCATCCTCTCGGGCGCTCGCATCGGCTGCGAGTGCCTGATCGCGGCGGGCTGTCTCGTTCCCGAAGGCATGGAGATCCCCGACCGGCGCCTGGCGATGGGAGTTCCCGCCCGGATCGTGGGCGAAGTCCGCACCGACCAGCTCGAACGCATGAGGCGCGGCGCCCAGGTCTATATCGACCGTTGGAAGCGCTATCGCGCCACCCTCCATCGGCTCGATTGAGCCGGTGGGCAGGGTTGTTCGCCTTGCAGTAAAATCCCTTTCGCAATAAATTCGCTTCAGGGTTGCGCGCTTGCGACCAGGGAGCGATGCGAGATGGAGCCGTCGGGTCCGTTACCCGTCGTCACTCGGCGCAAAATCGATCTCGAGACCATTCGCGGTGTCGCGGCATCGCGCCTCCGTGTCGGTGCCCACGGCGATGCCACCCTCACCTATCTCGACGAGCGGGCGGGGTTCCATAACAGCCTCTTCGTCTTCCTCGTCGACCGCGACGGCCGGCTGCGCGATCCGCGCCTGGTGTGGGCCGATGTCAGCGACGCTCGCCCCGATCCTACGGAGCCCCGCGAGCGGGACGGGCGGGGACCCCTCCTCCCTGGCGACAGCGTACGCCTCTCCGAGATCTATGGCGCGGGGGCTCTCGCGCCCGGACAGAAGTTCGGGCTCCTCCTCGTCCAGAACGGTTTTCGCCGCAATCCGCCAGAACTGTTCGCCGAGCGCGACGGCTTCCGCCTGATCGACCGCCGCACCGGCGAGGATGCGACGCTCGCCACCGATCCTCGTCACCTCCGCCTCGTCCACGAGGACGAAGACGGACGCACCAAAGTGCGAGGTCGGCTCTTCTTCACTAGCGATCCCACCGACGACGGCACCGCTGCCAATCCCCTCAACCCGGATGGCGTCGAACACGTGCTCGCGGCAGCGGGCCCCAAGCCCGGCCAGACCTGGCTTGCCTTCGAGGACCTGGACTACCGCGACCGCAACTTCGCCGACCTCAGCCTGCTCGTCGACACCGGGCCACCCCCTCCTCTCTGCCCGCTGCCGCTCGATTCGCAGCATCTGGCCGACGGCGTGGGCACCATCTTTGCGGGCGTGACGATCGGCGACCGTACCGGCCTCGCCCTCGCCTTCGTGGGCGATATCGACGGCGACGGCTTTGGCGATGTGGCGATCGGTGCCCCCGAGGCGGGATCCGGGGCGCGAGGTGCGGTATTCCTCGTTTTCGGCAACGGCGAGCGGCTACCCGACCGCATCGCCCTCGATGCCGACCCCCGGGTCGTCCGCCTCGATGGGGCGGCTACCGGCGACCATCTCGGCACCTCGCTCGCGGCGGCAGGCGATGTCAATGGCCACGGCTATGCCGACCTCGCGATCGGGGCCATCGGGGTCGATGGCGGTGGCGTCGACAGCGGGGCCGTCTATCTGCTGCTCGGCGGCGAACGGCCGCCGTCGGGAGCGATCGAAGCGCTGTCCTCTTCCCGCTTGGCGCGTATCGACGGCCTCGCCGCCGGCGACGAACTCGGCCGATCGGTAGCCGGAGGTGCCGACGTCAACGGCGATGGTTTCGCCGATCTGCTCCTCGGCGCTCGCCTCGCCGAAGCCGACTATGCGCGCTACAGCGGCGGCCTCTCCTATCTGCTGTTCGGCGGGCGCGACGGAATCGAAGAGCGCCTCGCCGGGCTCGATGGCGCGACTGGCCTGCGCATCGAGGGCGGTGCTCGCTTCGACCAGCTGGGGCGCAGTGTCGCCCTGCTCGGAGATCTCAACGCCGACGGCTTGGCCGACTTCGCGGTGGGCGCACCCGATGCCGACCCCCTGGAGCGGACCAACGCGGGAGCGGTGTATGTCGTCTTCGGCACCTCCGATCCGCTCCCGGCGACCCTCGCTCCCTCCGATTTCGATGGCCGTCGCGGCTTCGTCGTCGGCGGTGCGGCCGCGGGCGACTTCGTCGGCTTCGCGTTGGCCGGAGCGGGCGACGTCAACGGCGACGGCTTCGACGACATTCTGATCGGCGCCTACGGCCACGTCGGCGCGAGCGGCCAATCCCAAGGTGCGGCCTATCTCCTCTTCGGCCGCGGCGACGGCTTTCCGCCGTTCGTCGACCTCGCCGATGTCGATGGCCGGATCGGCTTTGTCATGGAGGGCCTGGCGCCGCTCGATGGCACCGGACGCGCTGTGGCTGCAGCCGGCGATGTCAACGGCGACGGCTTCGACGATGTGCTGATCGGTGCGCGCTACGCCGATCCTGGCAACGCCGGCGGCGAGGGCAAGGCCTATCTCGTCCTCGGCCATGGCGGGCCGTTTCCGGCAAGCCTCGATCTCGGCACGCTCGATGGCAGCCGCGGCTGCACCCTCTTGGGGACCCGCCGCGACGGCTATGCCGGCTTTTCCTTTGGCGGAGCGGGAGACATCGACGGCGACGGATACGCCGATCTCTTGATCGGCGCTCCAGCGGTGGCGCAAGCGGGGCTGGCGGGAAGCGCCTATCTCGTCTACGGGGCGCCCGCCTTCGGCATCGATCCGGACTCGCTTCTGAGCTCGCCCTCCGCAGTGGCCTAGGGGACGGCGGCCCGCGGCCGTTGCCGGAGCCGCCGCGGTGCGGCTAGATAAGGCGCGAGCGCGAAACAAGACCCAGGGAGGAGACGGCCATCATGCTGGCGCGGCGCGGGCTCGACCGGATCTTCCGCTATCTCACTCGGAAGAGTCGCCTCCTCACCCTCGAGGTGGAGTGGGCGAACGGCGAGCGCAGCCGCTACTTCGCCGGCGCCGCGGCCGCCGACGTGCGCATTCGTTTCCGCACGCCGCGCGCCGAACGACGCTCCTTCTGGCGCTTCTACCAGGGTCTGTTCGAATCCTACATCGACCAAGAGGTGGACTTCGAGGGCGATCGGCCGATCGTCCAGCTCGCCCGCCTCGGTCACGACGCCCTCGGCAGCCGCTATGCCCGCGGCCCTCTTGCCGCGGTGCTCATGCGCAATCCCTGGGTCACCCTGCAACAAGTGCTGCAGGAATGGCGGCAGAGCAACCGCGACCTCGCCCGCGCCCAGGCGAATGCCATCTATCACTATGGGCTCGACCCGCGTTTCTTCGAATACCTCCTCGGCGAGACCGTGGGCTATTCGGAGGGATACTGGCCGCCTGGCACCAATTCCCTCGACCAGGCCAAGGTCCAGAACTACGACTATATCGCGCGCAAAATGCGGCTTGCACCCGGGCTCGAGGTGGTGGAGGTCGGGGCGGGCTGGGGTTATATGCCGCTGCTCATGCGCAAGCGCTATGGCTGTCACGTCACCGTCTACAATCCGGTGCCGCGCCAGAACGCCTACATGGCCGAACGCTTCCGCCGCCACGGGGCGGCCGACATCCGCATCCTGGAAAAGGATCATCGCCAGCTCGTCGAGGAGCCGGAACGCTACGATCGGTACGTGTCGATCGGGGTCTACGAACATGTCGGCTACCATGGCTACGCCAGCTGGATCCGCAGCATCGCGGTGTGCCTGAAACCGGGCGGGATCGGCGTCCTTTCCAGCACCTTCAAGATGGTGCGAGAGATGACCGAATATCTGACGCTGAAGTACATCTTCCCGGGAGGCCATCTGCCGAGTCTGCCACTCACGCTGCGGATGATGGACCGCTTCGGCCTCAATGTGCTCGATGTCGAGAACCTTTGGCCGCACTACCAAAAGACCGTCGCCTGCTGGCTCACCAATCTCGAACGCCATTGGGCGGAGATCCAAGCTCTCGACCCCGACGTGTTCGACGAACGCTTCCGACGGATCTGGACGCTCTATCTCTCGGGAACCGTAGAGACGTTCGAATCCGGCCTCGACCTCTGTCATATCGTCTTCGTCAAAGGTCGCCGCCCCGAAGGTTGGGCGCCCACTCGGGACTTCCTCTACGATCCGGCGACCCCGACACCGCCCATGGAGTTCTGGCCGCGTGGAGAGGCGGCGTGAGACACGTGGACGTGCTCATCGTCGGGGGCGGACCTGGCGGCTCGAGCTGCGCTTTCGGCCTCAGGCGTCGCGGCATCGACTGCCTCGTTTTGGACCGCGACACCTTCCCGCGCACCAAACTCTGCGGCGGACTCGTCACCCAAGCGGCGGCTCGGGCCCTCGGCCTCCTGCCCGCCGACTATCCCCACGGCTGGCTGTGGATCGATCGCTTCGATTTCCACTTCCGGCGCTTCACCTTGCCGCTGCCCAGCCCGCAGATCTCGATCCGTCGCTGCGAATTCGACGCCTTCCTGCTCGCTCGCTCGGCAGTCGAAGTCATCCCCCACCGGGTGCGCAGCATCGAACGGCGCCATGGCCGCTATGTGGTGGACGGCACCTTCAGCTGCGACGTCCTGGTCGGGGCTGGCGGGACCTCCTGCCCCGTCCACCGCACCTTCTTCCGGGATCGCTCGCGCCACGAGCGGAGTCGGCAAATCACGGCGCTCGAGGAGGAATTCCCGCACGAGGTGCGCGACCGGCGGTGCCACTTCTGGTTTTTCGACGACGGCTTTCCCGGCTACTATTGGTACATCCCCAAGGCCGACGGCTGGATCAACATCGGTGTCGGAGCCCTGGCCGAGCCGCTCAAGGCCAAACAGGACAGTATCTGGCGGCACTTCGAGAGGCTGGTCGAGCGCCTCCGCCGGCGCGGCTTGCTCGCGGCCGGAGAGCGTCGTCCCGGCGGCTACACCTACTATCTGCGGGCCGACGGCCCGGCGCCGGCGCGCGACGGGATCTATCTCGTGGGCGATGCGGCTGGTCTCGCCACCGTCGATCTCGGCGAGGGCATCGGTCCCGCCATCGAGAGCGGACTTGCGGCCGCCGAGGCCATCGCCACCGGCAAGGCCTATCGTCTCGACCACATCCCGCGCCGATCCGCCACCAATCTCGCGCTCGATTTGGTGCGCCGGCGCTGGCTCGCCCGCAGGGGCTGAGGCACCGCTGCGGCGGGCGAGGCCCTTGATCGGCGACGGGCCGTCGGCCATGGCCTGGCGAGCCCAGCAAGGGGAGAGCATCGATGGCGGTGCAGCTCGGCATCGCTCCGATCGGCTGGTCGAACGACGACCTGCCCGAACTCGGTGGCCAGATCCCTCTCGAACAGTGCCTGGCAGAGGCGGCCCTCGCCGGCTATGCCGGGGTCGAAAAAGGCGGCAAGTTCCCGACAGACCCGAAAGCGCTCGGCCGCCTCCTCGCGCGCTACGGTCTGCGGCTCGTCACCGGCTGGTTCTCGGGTCAGCTGCTCGCCGGCGGCGTCGAAGCGGAAAAGGAACGGGCACGGCCCCAGCTCGACCTGTTCCGCGCCCTCGGAGTCCGGGTCTTCGTCTACGCCGAGACCACCGGCACGGTCCAGAACCGGCGCGAGATTCCCCTCTCTCGGAGGCCGCGTCTGTCGCCCGGCGACTTCGCCGCCTACGGGGCCAAGCTGACCGCCCTCGCCGACTGGCTGGCCGCCGAGGGCTGCCCCATGACCTTCCACCACCACATGGGGACGGTGATCGAAACGGAAGAGGAGATCGATCGGCTCATGGAGACGACGGGCCCCTCCGTCGGGCTGTTGCTCGATACCGGTCATCTCACCTTCGCCGGTGGGTCGGTGGAACGCACCATTCGCCGGTGGGCCGACCGCATCAACCACGTCCACTGCAAGAACGTCCGCCCGGCAGTGCTCGCCGACCTGCGGGCCGCCGACGGGTCCTTCCTCGACGGCGTGGTGGCGGGCGTATTCACCGTCCCGGGCGACCCGGAGGGCTGCGTGGATTTCGACGGTCTCGCACGCCTGCTCGGCGAGATCGGCTATCGCGGATGGGTGGTGGTGGAGGCAGAACAGGATCCGCAGCGCGCCAATCCCTTCGAGATGGCGGCTCTCGGCTTCCACGCCCTGCAGACCGCTTTGCGCCGCGCCGGCATCGCCATCGAGCGCTAGGCACAGCGGGAGCCACGCGCGGGCGTTCGTCGCCTGCGACAGGTTAGCGCCCGCCGAGTCGTCCAACTTGACGCCCGTATCCGCCCTCTATAGCGAGGGCGCGGCCATCGTGCTCGTGCAGCCGGTCGAAGGAGGAAAGGGTTCATGCGCCAGTTCCACCTGCTTGCTCTCGGTGCCGCCGTCGCCCTGGTCGCGCTCGCCGGAGCCGCGCGTGCCGAGGGCGATCCCGAGAAAGGGGCCAAGGTCTTCAACAAGTGCAAGGCCTGCCACGAGATCAAGGAAGCCAAGAACAAGGTCGGACCGCATCTCGTCGGCATCGTCGGCCGCAAGGCGGGCAGCGCCGAAGGCTTCAACTATTCGGACGCCTTGAAGAAGGCGCACGACGAAGGACTCGTGTGGAACGAAGAGACGCTCGCCAAGTACTTGGCCGACCCGAAGGCATTCCTGCCTGGCAACCGCATGGCCTTCGCGGGTCTCAAGAAGGAGGACGAGATCGAGGATCTCATCGCTTACCTGAAGAAGGAAGCGAGCGGGTCGTGAACCTCGGCAGGACGCGAGAAACGGAGCGACGGGCGGGCCTCACCCGCCCGTCGTGATTCGCGGCCGCATCAGGATCGGGGCGTAGCGGACGACGAACAACAGATACGCACCACCCCAGGCGAGCGCGGCCACGGCAAGGCCCGCCACGGGTGCGACGGGCAAAAGCGGGACGAGCAACCTCAGGATCGTACCGGCGGTGGCGAGCAGGTAGATGGCGACCGTCGCGGCGTCGGCAGCGAGCGGTCGCCCGGTGTGGCCGAGGGAGGCGCGGGTCATGACGGCCAAGGTCATGGTGCCGATGGCCCCGGTCGTGAAGGCGTGGAGGGCGGTTGCCGGATCGAGGCCGATGCCGCCGAGGGCGAGGCCGTAGAGCGAGGCTCCGACGGCGAGCCAGGCGTAGCCGGCGTGGAGCACGGTCACGAGCGGTTCCGAGAAGGTGCGGTGGCCTTGCCAGCGGACCATGCGGGCGAGGTGGAGGAAGCCGCTGGCGAGGAACAGGGGACCTGAGAGGGAGTCGGGTGCGCCGGCGACCCAGAGGGCGAGGGTGGCGGCCCAGACGAGAAGCACCGCTCGGTCGAGCCGACCGAACGGTGCCGGCAGACTCGCGATCCCCATGCAAGCGAGCCAGTTGCGGGTGAAGCTCGGCAGGATGCGGCCGCCGATGAGGGCGATCAGCAGGAGCACCGTGGCAAGCCCGAGACGGCGCGCAGTGGCACCGGTTGCCGCCCACCCCAGGGCGTCGAGCTGGGACAAGAGATCTCCAGTGGCCAACAGGACGACGAGGACCGCGACCGGCAGGTTGCGCCAGTTCCGCCCGCGCAGGATCTCGCGTCCGACCAGCAGCGACAGCAGGACGAAGAAGCCGCTATCGAAAAGGGCCGCCGGCAGCGGAGCGAAGGCGCCGAGGAGCGAGTTGCCGAGGCGGGCGGCGACCCACAGGAGAAAGAGCAGCAAGAGCGGCCGGCCCCGCACTGGCAGGCTGCCGGTCCAGTTCGGAACCGCGGTGAGCAGGAAACCGGTGACGATCCCGCCCACACCGCCGAAGAGGGCCTCGTGCGGATGCCAAGCTGCCGGTTCGAAATGGGATGCCAGCGCCACCCGGCCGTCGAGACTGGCGAGCCAGAACGCGAGGGAGAGCGGAAGCCACAGGGCCGCCCCGAGGAAGAACGGTCGAAAGCCGTTGTCGAGGACAGGGGGATACAGCCGGTCGCGCGTCGGATGCGACGCATGGGCGGCAGCCTGCACACCGGACACCCTTCGCATTCCAGCCCGTCACCGCGCCGCAGGCTGACGCGGGTCGGCCCCCTCGACCTTGATCCGGGTCAAGCCAGGACCGCAGACCGGTCCGGCAAGCTTCCCGGGTCGACAGCGGCGGGCGATCGCTCGCCGCCGCGGCTTCGCAGGAAGACCGTGCACTCGGCCTCCGGCATCGGCCGTGCGAGCAGATAGCCTTGCGCTTCGTGACAGCCCTCGCGCAGCAACACCCGATGCTGCTCTTCGGTCTCCACCCCTTCGGCCAGGACGCGCTTGCCGAACATCCGCCCGAGCCCGACGATCGTGCCCATGAGGGCCTCGTCGGTGGCATCGTGCGCCACCCCGTCGATGAAGGTGCGATCGACTTTGATGCGCTGCGCGGGAAGCCGTTTGAGATAGGCGAGGGAGGAATAGCCGGTGCCAAAATCGTCGATCGCCAACCGGACGCCGAGGCGAGCGAGGCGCTCGATGTTGCCGGCAATCGCACTCTGGGCGGGATCGACGAAGAGGCTTTCCGTCACTTCGACCTCGAGCAGCTCGGCTGGCAGGGCGAAACGCTCGAGCTCGCGAGCCACGAGGCGCGCCACATCTTGCTGGCGCAGCTGGGCTACCGAAACGTTGATGGAGACCGGCGTGGGACAGCCGTGATCGAGCCACAGGCGAGCCGTGCGCGCCGCCCGCCGCACGATCCAGGCCCCGATCGCCCGAATGAGCCCGGAGCTCTCGGCGATCGGCACTAACACCGCGGGCGACAACGGACCACCGGGACGGCGCGGCCAGCGCAGCAGGGCTTCAACGCCGACGACGCGGCCATCGGCGAGGCCGAACTGGGGCTGGAAGTGGAGCTCGAACTCCTCGTGGCGGATCGCCCGCTCGAGCTCGCTCTCGAGCCACTTGCGGTGGGCGAGAGTGGTTTCCATCGCCGCCTCGAAGCGGACGATGCGGCCGCCTCCCTGGCGCTTGGCGAGATCGAGAGCCAGCTCGGCCCGGCGCAAAAGGTTCTCGGCATCGCGGCCATCCTCGGGATGGACGGCGATGCCGACACTCACCTGCGGGATCAGGCGCAAATCGGCATAGGGAACCGGCCGGGTGAACCGGCGAATGACGCGGGTGACCGAGGGCAGCACGTCCTGCTCGCCGAGCGGCAGCCAGACGACGAAGCGATCGCCGCTCATCCGGAAGCCGTCACTGCCCCCGAGATGCTCGTCAAGCCGGCTTGCCAAGGCCGCGAGCAGCTGGTCGCCCGCCCGGTACCCGTAGACCGTGTTGACCTCCTTGAGACGATCGAGGTCGAGGACCGCCACGGCGAGCCTCGAGTCGCGACGGACTGCCGCCTCTATGGCCCGACAGAGCTGAGCCCACACGCGCTCGCGATCGACATCGTCGTGAGTCCTGCGCATTTCGTCCGCCCGTCCAGAACGCCGCCGCGGCAGCGTCCGCGGCCCCGTCCCCGGCGCACCCGACGAGGCATGCTCCACCGCGACCGTCTCCCTGCCACCGACGGCCCGTTGGAACGGCAGGATCCGGTCGAGCCGGGAAACTGAAGCAGACGGCGGCGCGTAGCAATACCGGACTACGTCCCGAGAACGAAGCGCTCGCCGGTTCGCCCCGGTTGCCACAGGGAGCGACGGACGAGGCGGACGGCACCGTTCTGTAAAGCCTTCCGACGCGACCGACGGCTGCAACGTCGATCCGCGGGATCGAGCAATGGTTCGAATGTCTCATCATGATATGCACGACCGTGCCCGTTAACCATGTCGCTCCCTTGAGAGTACCAGCGGGCCATGGCAACTTCCCAGCGCAGAAGGCTGCAGGTCGCAAACCTTATGTCTCCCTGCGCTGTCCTTCGGCGTTCCGAATTTCTATCGATGGAGCCGATGATGGTGCCGTACAGTCCGCCGACACGCCGCAGCGGTCATCGCCGGCACCCGCGGCTCCGCCGCGCTCTTGCCGCGCTGTCGCTCCTGTTCCTCTCCGCCTGCGAGAGCCTGCCCGAAGCCCCGCTCCACGCGGAGGTGCCGGCAGACCTCTTCCTCGAGCGCGACTATCGCATCGTGCCGGGCGATCGCCTGTCGGTCTTCGTTTGGCAGGACCGGGATCTCTCGCTCACCGTCACGGTCCGCCCCGACGGCCGCATCTCGCTGCCCCTCGCCGGCGAACTGGAGGCTGCCGGTAGGGTTCCGAGCGAGCTCGCGCGGGAGCTCGAGCGGCGCCTCTCCTCCTACGTCCAGGAGCCGGTGGTGACGGTGATCGTGGCCGAGACCACCGGTTCCTTCGACCGCCGGGTGCGGGTAGTGGGCGAGGCGGCAAAACCCCAGAGCCTGGTCTGGCGGCCGGGCATGACGGCGCTCGATGCGATCATCGAGGCGGGAGGGCTCACCGAGTTCGCGGCCGGCAACCGGTCGGTGTTGGTGCGCCGGCAAAATGGCGAAGCCGTGCGCTACCGCCTGCGCCTTGCCGACCTGCTGCAAGAGGGCGACGTCGCCGCCAACCCTGAATTGCTGCCGGGCGACGTGATCATCGTGCCCCAGGCGCTTTTCTAGGACGGTCGCCATGGAGCGCGAGATCGAGCGCCTGCGCTATTTCCTCCGCCAGCTGCGGCGGCGCCGCTGGGGGTGTCTCGCCATCGCCTGGCTCTTGTTCTTGCCCGGCTCCGTCGTGACGCTGTTGTGGCCCGACTCCTTCGAGAGCGAGGCCCGCATCTGGGTCGAGACGACCGGTTTGCTGGAGCCGCTGCTCAAGGGCCTCACGCCCGAATCCGATCCCGCTCAGCGCCTCGAGGTGATGCAGCGGACCCTTTTGAGCCGGCCCAACCTCGAGCGAGTCCTCGAGCGCACGGGTCAAGCGGCGTTCTATCCCGATCCGGCGGCGCGCGAACGGGCGGTCGACTTGCTCGCCCGCAAGATCCTGGTGCGCCCGGAAAAGAACAATCTGTTCGCGGTTGTCTATCGGGCGCGCGATCCGGCGACCGCCCGCGACACCGTCCAGACCCTCCTCGACATCTTCGTCGAATCGACCATCGAGGCGAGCCGGCGCGATATGGAAAAGGCGCGGCGCTTCATCGACGAGCAGATCGCCATCCAAGAACGCGCTCTCGAGGAAGCCGAGCGGCGGCTCGCCGAGTTCCAGAAGCGGAACATGGACTATCTCGGCGGCGAGGAAGGCTATTTCCAACGCCTGCAGCAGGCCCGCACGCGCGTGCTCGAGGCCCGCACCGACCTCGAGGCGGCGCGCGCCCGGCGCGACGAGCTGCGCCGACAGCTCGCCCGAGTGCCCCAGAGCTTGGCACTGGCGACATCCCCCTTTGCCCGGCTGCCCGAGAGCGGGGGGGCTGCCGCCGAACTCTCACGCCTCAAACGCGAGCTCGCCGAACTCCAGAGCCGGTTCACCGAGCGCCATCCGCGCATCCTCGAACTCCGCCGGACGATCGCCATGCTCGAGGGCGAGCTCGCCGCACAGCGGAGCCAGGGCGCGATCCCGAACCCTCTCTTCGAACAGCTGCGGGCCCGGCTCGCCGCCGAGGAAGCGGAGGTGGCGAGTCTCGAGAACCGGCTGGCGAAAGCGGAACAGGCACTGAGCGAGCTATTGGCGCTGGCCCGCACCGTGCCGGAGACCGAGGCCGAGCTCAAGCGGCTCACCCGCGACTACGAGGTGATCAAGCGCAACTACGAGGAGCTCATCGCCCGTCGCGAGGCGGCGCGCATCGCCGACGATCTCGACGCTCGCCGCGACCGGGTGGAGTTCCGCGTCGTCGAACCCGCCAGTCTGCCGCTCGTGCCGGCGGGCCCGCCGCGGCTCGCCATGATGCTCGTGGTGTTCGCCGGCGCCGTGGCCGCCGGGGTGGCCTTCGGAATCCTGCGTGCCGCCCTCGAACGGCCGTTCGAGAGTGCGCAGGAGCTGCGCGAGGCCCTCGCCCTGCCGGTGGCCGGCGTGTTCTCGGTAGCGCCCACCGCGCGGGAACGGCGCACCGCCGTCGCCTCGGCCCTCGCCTTCGGCCTGTGCTCGAGCCTGCTCGTCGCCAGTTTCACCGCCGCCCTCGGCGTCGAGCTGAGCGTGGGCACCGTCGCTCTGCGGCAGCAGGTCTACGCCACCCTGAGGGCCCTCGCGGGGGAGGGCGGATCGGCATGAACGCGCACATCCTCGCCCGCCAATCGCGGCCGCGCGACCCTCTCGTGATCCGCGCGGCGCGCCGCCTCGCCCGGGGGGAGAGGACGATCGAAGAGCCCAGCCGGCCAACCGCCGCAGCCGGCGGCCCTTCCCTGCCGCCACCCGTCGCCATCGACCGTCTCCGCCTCGCGGCAGCGGGCATCCCGTTGCCCGGCGGGACGCGCAACCCCTGCGCCGAGGAGGCGCGCGCCCTCCGCGCGGCCCTGCGCCCCAAGCTGGCCGAGGCTCGCGACTGGCGCGATCGGGTGCTCATGGTCACGAGTGCGCGGCCGCACGAGGGCAAGACGTTCACCGCCCTCGCGCTCGCCTTGGCGCTGGCCGCCGATCACGACCACCGGGTGATGCTGCTCGACGCCGACCCGGCGCGCTGCGGCGCCTCCCGCCTCCTCGGCCTGCCCTCGGCGCCAGGCCTCGCCGAGCTGCTCGCCGACGTACCGGTGGATCCCGCCGAGGCCCTCCGACGCACCGATATCGGCATCACGTGTCTGCCGCCGGGAGGTGGCGGGACCGACTTTCCCGACCGGCTCGCCGAACGGCGCACCGGCGCCCTGTTTGCCGGCATGCTCGAGGCCGATCCCGGTCTCGTGATCGTGATCGATGCCCCGCCCGTGCTCGCGAGCAGCGAAGTGCTGTCGCTGCTCGCCTGGACGGGCACGGTGCTGTTCGTGGTCGAAGCCGGGGTGACCCCGCGGCGCGAAGTGGAGCGGGCCGTGGCCCTTTTGCGCCAGCGGGTCGAGGTCGCCCTGGTCCTGAACCGCGCCAGCGGCGATTCCGGCTATGCCCGTTACGGCACCGAGTACCATCGCGATGTCTCGCCGCCGGTCCGCCGAGGGGGCCTCGCGAGCCGTCTTTTCGGCTGGTCTCCGTTGACCCTGCTCTTGGCTGCCGCCATCGCCGTGCCCCCGCTCGTCGCCGTCGCCCGGCTCGACCTCACACCCCGCCTCGAGCTCGCGACCGCCTTCACCGACAACGTCCGCTTTGCACCGGAAGGCGACAAGGATCCGGCGCTCGTCGGCAGCATCGGCTTCGGGCTGGAGCTCGCCGCCGGCTCGAGCCGTGCCCAGGCCGCCGCCGACTATGGGGCAGCTGCCCTCCACACCCTGACCGGAGAGGGCGGGTCGGAGCTGCGTCAGCGCTTCGATGGCGGGCTCGGCATCGAGCTCGTCCGTGACCTCCTGTTCCTCGACGCGGCTGGGTCGATCGGCGAAGAGGGGGTGAACCGGCCGGGCGATGCCCGCATTCCCAGCTTTGCCCTCGCCGACGAGCGAACGACCCGGTATTTCGCCGAGCTCTCCCCTTCTGTGCGAGGTCGCCTCGGCGAGGCACTCGCTCTCGAGTTGCGCTACCGTCTCGCCTCCTTGCGGTACGACGATCCCGCTCTCGCCGACGCCACGAGCCAAGGGGTCGGGCTCGTCCTAACCGCGCCGCGGGAGGAGCGAACGGCAGGCTGGGGGATGAGGGCGCGAGCCGACCGCATCGATATCGGTCGGTCGCGGGACGAACCGGCGCGAGTGGTGCAAAGCCGACTGGTCGCCATCGACGGCGAAGTCGCGCCGCGGGACGGACTCGTGCTTTCGGGCGGACTCGGCTGGTCGGAGCTCGAGGACGAGACGCTCGCCGGCGGCGAAGCGAGCGGCCCTTATGCCCGGCTCGGCGCTCGCTTGGAAACGGTGCATGGCATCCGGCTTTCCGGCAGCTACGGGCGTCTCTTCGGCGAGCCCGATATGGAGGTGGAACTGGCGCTGGCGCTCGGCCCTTCGACCCGCTTCGTGGCGAGCTATCGGGAACGGCTCGTCGACCGGGTGACGCTCGTGCGGGAGCGGATCGCGGCGCGGAACCCCCTCGCCCCTCTCAGGAACACCGGAAGGCCGCCAGCCGATCCGCAGTTCCGCGAGTTGGTGCCGGAGCTCGACCTCGATCTCGGGACCTCCGCCACCTTCCACCAACGTCTGCTCGAGCTCGTGCTGGAGCGGACGCGCGGCCGGGATCTCTTGCGCGGCACGGTCTATGCCGAAGGGCGCCGGTTCGACGATCCGGCAGAGGCCGACGAACGGCGTCTGGGCGCGGAAGCCGGCTGGCTCCGCCGCCTCTCCGAACGCTCCGAGGCGCAGCTCCTGCTCGAGGCCCAGCGCATCGATTTCGATCGCGGTGGCAGGCTTCACGAGCTCGCGCTGGAGCTCGGCATAAGCCATCGCCTGTCGCGCCACACGCGCTTCGGCCTCGGCTACGAACTTGCGCTCCGGCAGAGCGACGGACCGGAGGACGTCGTGTCCAACACCATCTTCGCCCAGCTGACGCGGGAGTTCTGAGGCGGCATGTACACGAGTTTCTACCGCCTGTCGGGACGTCCGTTCCAGCTGAACCCCAATCCCGACTTCTATTTTGGCGCCCGCGCCCACAAGCGTGCGATGGCTTATCTCACTTACGGCCTCCACCAGGGCGAAGGATTCGTGGTGGTGACGGGCGACGTCGGCGCCGGCAAGACCACCCTCGTCGCCTATCTGCAGCGGGCGCTCGCTGGCGAGCGCTTGTTCGTGGCCCGTGTCCTCGCTGCCGAGATGGGACCGCGCGATCTGCTCCACGCCGTCGCCCGAGCGCTCGGGATCGCGGTGACGAGCGACGAGCCGGCGGTCCTGCTGGCCGCTATCGAGCGCGATCTCGAAGCCCGTCGGGCACGCCGTCAGCGGGTGTTGCTCGTCGTCGACGAGGTGCAAAACCTACCCCTCGCTTCCATCGAACAGCTGCGGGTTCTCGCCGATCTCGAGCGGGACGGGCGCCCGCTTTTGCAGATCGTGCTCGTGGGCCAGCCGCAATTCAAGGAAACGCTGGCGCGGCCGGAGCTCGAACAATTGCGCCAGCGAGTGGTGGCGAGCTGCCATCTCGGCCCGCTCGACGAGGACGAGGTCCAGGCGTACATCGAACACCGGTTGCGCAAAGTCGGCTGGAGCGGCGATCCGGCCATCGATCTCGCCGCCTATCGGGAGATCCATCGCGCGACTGGCGGCTTGCCGCGGCGCATCAATTTGCTGTGCTCGCGTCTGCTGGTCTACGGCGCCCTCGAGGGCCTCCATCGGCTGACGGCCGAGGACGTGCGCATCGTCGAAGCGGAACTGGCCGAGGAGCAGAGCGGGCGCGAGAGCGAGGCCGCCGTTCCGCCACCGCCGGAAGCCGGAGCCGGAAGCGCGCCCCTCGAGGAACGGGCCGCCGCACGCCCGGCCGCGGCGGCAGAGGCTGCCGCGGTGGCCTTCGACGATTCGCCGACTTACTGGCGGCAGGAAGTGGAACGGTTGCAGCGCAAGCTCGAGAGCCTCTACGAGGAGGTGGTGCGCGAGCGCCACCGCTATGACGAGGCGCGCGAGGAGGCGATCCGGCTGCGCGAGGAATTGCACCGGCGCGAGGTGGAGCAGTTGCGGGTGGATGCCGAGACGGCGCGCCGGCTCGCCGATCTCATGAGCCGGTTCGCCGACATGAAGCGACGCGGCGTGTTCGGGCGGTTGTGGAGCAAGTCATGAACCGCACCGCAGCCTTCGTTCTCACCGTGGATGTCGAGGAGTACTACCATGCTTGGGCTCTCGCATCGGTGGTCCCGTTCGCGAGCTGGGACCACTTCCCGTCGCGGGTGGTGGCGCCGACGCTGGTCCTCCTCGATCTTCTCGCCGCGACGGGCGCCCGCGCCACCTTCTTCGTCCTCGGCCAGGTGGCCCGCCGCCACCCCGAGCTCGTCCGACGCATCGTGGCGGCCGGACACGAGGTCGCGAGCCACGGTTGCGACCACCGCCTGGTGTGGCAGCAGACACCCGCGGAGTTTCGCGCCGATGTGCGCACCAGCCGCGCTCTCCTCGAGGACGTCGCCGGAGTCCGGGTGCAGGGCTTCCGCGCCGCCAATTTCTCCATCGATCACCGTACCCCTTGGGCGCATAGCATCCTTGCCGAAGAGGGTTACCGCTACAGTTCCTCTTCTCACCCCGTGCTCAACGACCGCTACGGATCGCTGACCGGCAATCGCCGGCCGAGTCGGCGCGATGGCGTGCTCGAAATTCCCATCGCCACCCTGCGCGCCCCGGGGATCAACCTACCTTGCGGTGGCGGGGGCTATTTCCGGCTACTTCCGACCTCTTGGACCCGTTTCGCCCTCGCCCGCGTGCTGCGACGGGACAACCAACCTGCCGTCTTCTACATCCATCCTTGGGAGCTCGATCCGGACCAGCCGCGGCCGCCAGGCCTCCCCGCACTCGCGCGCCTGCGGCATTACCGCGGGCTCGACACGGTGGCGCCGCGCCTCGCCGAGCTCCTCGCGCGCTTCGGTTCGCAGCGGCTCGATCTCGCCTTCGGCCTCGCGCCGCTGTCCGATGGGGAAACCCGGCCGTGAGCGGGCTCGAATGGCTTCGCCTCGAGGATCTCCGCCCCGGCGCATGGGACGAGTTCGTCTCCAGCCATCCCGCCGCGACGTTTTTCCACCTCTCCGGCTTCGCCCCGCTCTTCGCCAAGGTTCTGCGCCAGCGTCCGCACTACCTCGCCGTCCGTCGCGGCGGCGAGCTCGCGGGGGTCCTGCCCCTCGTGGAAATGCGCTCACCGCTCTTTGGCCGCTCGCTGGTGAGCGCTCCCTTCCTCGTCGAGGGAGGACCTTTGTGCGTCGACGAGGAGGTCCGAGATGCCCTGCTCGAGGCTGCCGAGCGGCTCGCCCGCAGCCTCGATGCCCGCTGGATCGAGCTCCGCAGCCCGATCGATGGACGGCCGGGATGGCAGGCGGGACCGGAACTCTATCATCGCTTCACGGTGTCCCTCGATCCCGACCCCGAACGCACCTTCAACTCCTTCCGCCGGAAACGTCGCGCTTCCATTCGCAAAGGCCGAAGCCTCGGGCTCCGGACGAGGATCGGCGACGACCTCGCTGGCTTCTACGATTTGGTCGCCCGCAACTGGCACCGGCTCGGCACTCCGATCCTGCCGCGTGCCTGGTTCGCCGGGCTCCACTCCGCCTTCGCTGACCGCTGCGAAATCCTCTTCGTCGATCACGGCGGAAGGGCCGTCGCAGCGGTCATGAGCTTCTACTTCCGCGACCGCGTGCTTCCTTATTATGCAGGAGCCCTGCCGGAAGCGCGCGAGCTCTGCGCCCACGATGTCATGTACGATGCGCTCATGCGCCACGCCACCCTCGTCCGTGGCGCCCGCATCCTCGATTTCGGGCGCAGCCGGCAGGGTACGGGCGCCTACGACTTCAAGCGCAATTGGGGCATTCCTTCCGAGCCGCTGCGCTATTCCTACCGGCTGCTGCGTGTGCGCGAGCCGCCCGCGGTCAACCCGACCCATCCACGGCTGCGGCTCTTCATCGAAGCCTGGAAGCGCCTGCCGTTCCCGGTGACGCTGCTGCTCGGGCCGACGATCGCCCGCACCTTGGGTTGACGCGCGTGCGCATCCTCTTCCTCGCCCATCGCGCGCCCTCCGCACCCGACAAGGGCGAGCGCATCCGTGCGTTCCACTTCCTCACCGCCCTCGCGCAGCGGCATGACGTGTATCTCGGGGCCCACGTCGAGGAGGACGCAGCGGGTGCCCGTCGGGCGCTCTCTCCGCTTTGCGCCGACCTCTGCCTGCGCCCCCTGCCGACCACGGTTCGCACCGTTCGGATCGCTCGCGCCGTACTCGCCGGTCGCGCCGCGAGTCTCGAGGCCTTCCGCGACGCCGCGCTGCAGCGTTGGGTCGCCGACCGCCTGCGGCAGGGCATCGACCTCGTCTTCCTCTATTCGCTGGCGGCTATCGAAGCCCTGCCGTCGGTGGCCGTCGGGGTGCCGCTTCTGGCCGATCTCGTCGATTGCGATGCGGCCAAGTGGGCGGAGCTCGCGGACCGCACCCGCGACCCGCTGCACCGTCTGCTCTATGCCCGCGAAGCGCGGCTCGTGGCAGCGACCGAACGCCGGCTTCTTGCCGCCTGCCGTCTGGCACTGGTGGCAGCGGCCCGTGAAGTGGAGGCTCTGGCCGCCGTCCACGCCCGCCCGTGTCCCGGCGTGCGTGTTCTGACAAATGGGGTCGATAGCGACTTCTTCGATCCCTCCCTGTCCTTTCCCGACCCCTATCCACCGCCGCGCCGCCCGACCCTCGTCTTCACTGGCGCCATGGATTATCCGCCCAATGCCGAGGCAGCTTTGTGGTTCGCCCGCGCGGTGCTGCCGCGGCTCGAGGCGCGCGGTCTCCCTTGCCGGTTCGCCGTCGTCGGGCGCCATCCCGGCCGTCGGCTTCGGCGCCTTGCCGATGGCCAGCGGGTGATCGTCACGGGATGGGTCGAGGACGTTCGGCCGTGGCTCGCCCATGCCGACATCGCGGTGGTCCCGCTTGCCGTCGCTCGCGGAGTCCAGAACAAACTGCTCGAGGCGATGGCGATGGCCAAGCCGGTGGTGGCAAGCCCGGCAGCGGCTCGAGGGATCGCCGCCCTACCCGGGCGCGAGCTCGCGGTGGCAGCCGATGCCGCGGCCATGGCGGAGGAGATCGGCCGCCTCCTCGCCTCGCGCGAGCGCGCTTCGGCTCTCGGCGCCGCAGCACGAGCCCATGTGCGCGCGCACTATCGCTGGCAGGACCGCTGTCTCGAGCTCCTCGCCGCGTGCGAGGAGGTGGCCGCGAGCACACCGAGTTCGCGCGCGAGTTTCTCGACCACCCGGGCATTGGCGTCCCAGCTCCGGTCGAGTTCGTAGATGCGGGCGCGGGCGGCCGCTCCCAGACGCTCTCGGAGCGCTGGATCGTGAACGAGACGCAGCAGGCTATGGTCGAACGCGCCTCGGGAAAAGAGCAGCGCTTCGACGCCGTCGCGCACGACTTCGCGGATGTTGGGCGTGTCGGGAGCGAGGATGGCGCAGCCCGCCGCCATGTATTCGAAGAGCTTGAGCGGCGAGGCATAGCCCACCACGGCCGGCTGCAGGGCGATATCGAAGGCGGCAAGCGTCTGCGGAACCCGGTCGCGCGCGATGGCGCCGAGGAAGCGCACCCGATGGCCGATCCCGAGGATCGTCGCGAGCGCTTCGAGACCGGGCCGGGCGGGGCCATCGCCCGCCACCACCAACTGGAGGCGCGGGTCCGGGTGAGCGGCGAGAAAGCGGATCGCCCGGTCGAGCCCGTGCCAGTCGCGCACGAATCCCAGGAAACCCAGCACGCAGTGGCCGTCGAGGCCGAGCGCGCGCTTCGCCGCCTGCCGATCGAGCCCGTGGAAGGCCTCGAGGTTTACGGCATTGGGCACGACCCGCACACGGCCGGGCTCCACCCCGCCGGCAGCGACGATCTCGGCCAGCACCCGGCTCACCGCCACGATGCGATCGGCTCGCCGCCAGATCCAGCGCTCGATGCGCCGAGCGGTGTCGGGAAAGAGGAGGCCGCCGTGGGTCGCGCGCTCCTCGGCGAGCGGTGCGTTCACCTCGAGCAGTAGCGGTCGGCCAAGGAAGCGGGCCGCCACCACTCCGGCCGGAAGGTAGAGGGCGTAGCGCTCGTAGATGAGGTCAGGCCGGAATTCGCGGGCCGCTCGCAGCAGCCGGAGCGTCGCCCACAAACCCCAACCCGGCTCGAGCAATTCCCACAACGCCTTGGGCAAATGGCGGCGCAGCCGCGCCACCCAGGCCACCTCGCCACCCACCGGGACAGCCTCGACGGTGGCTGGACCGACGACCAGCACCTCGTGGCCCCGGCGGCGCAGCGCCGCGACCAGCTCCTCGATGTGGACCGCCTGACCGTCGCGGGAGGCGACACGATGGTGGTAGAGGATCCTCACGCTGCCCATCCCAGGGTTCGATCGACGAGCTGTCGCAGGCGCATCACGGTTTCCCTCCAATCGAAGCGAGCGATGTGTGCCGAAAGCGCGTCGGGGGAAAAGGGCGTGGAGAGCGCCCGGCGTACCGTGGCGGCGAACAGTTCCGGGTCGTGACGCGGCACGAGAAAGCCGAGGGGTTCCGGCGGCACGATCTCGGGGACCCCCCCTACGGCGCAAGCGACCACGCGGGTGCCACAGGCCATGGCCTCGAGCAGGACGTTGGGCGTACCCTCGCGGCGGCTTGCCAGCAGCACGAGGTCGGCGGCGCTGTACCAAGAGGCGAGCCGCTCTTGCGGTACGGCACCGGCAAAGCGCAGCCGATCGAGGACGGCCAGCGCCCGGGCGCGGGCCTCGAGAGTCGACCGCATCGGCCCGTCCCCGACGAGCACGAGGGTGGCGCCGGGAAGGTGGGCGAGCATGTCGACGAGGAGATGCACGCCCTTGCGCTCGGAAAGCTCGCCCACAGCGAGCAGGACGGTGCCGGCAAGTCCGAGCGTGCGGCGTGCGGCCTCGCGCGGGCGCGGACGGAAGAGCGCGAAGTCGACGCCATTGCGTACCGTGTGCACGCGCGCCGGATCCACTCCGAGCTCGCAGAACCGGCGGGCGAGATCGTCGGAGACGGCGATGCAAGCGGCAGCGCGAGGCAGGGTCCGGCGGAGCCACAGACGCACGAGGGGATCGCGAGCGACGAGATTGAGATCGCTGCCGCGGGCCGTGACGAAGAAGGGAAGGCCGAACGCGCGCGCGAGCATGGCTGCCGCCACCCCATCCGGATAAGCGTAGTGGGCGTCGACGAGATCGAAATCACCGCTGCGCGCCCCGAGCTCGGCCAATGTCCGTCGCAATGCCCGGTAGAGAGCGAAGGGCTGGAGATACATGCCTGCCCCGGGCAGCATCGGATAGCGGGGATGGAGCACCCACAGCTGGTGCCGTTCCTCTCGCTCCGGCACCTCCCGCCAGCGGGCGTAGCGATCGAGAATCGCAGGCAACGGCAGAAGGTGGCGCGGCACCGGTGCGATCACCACGCCCTCGATCCCTCCTTCGGCGCACAGCCGCCGCACTCGATGCTCGACGAAGGGGGCGAAGGTCGGCATGGCGGCATTCGGGTAGAGGCTCGCGACGAAGAGCAGGCGGGGCGCGTGGCGACGGCCCGTCATCGGCTTTCCTGCGAGAAACGCGCGAGTGGCCGCGCCAACGGAGCGAAGCCGGCGAGATAGGCGAGAATGCGACGCTCGGGACCGTCCGGACAGCCGGCCGCGAAAAAGGCTACCGTCAGAACGGCGAGGAAGGTGACGGCACCGGCTGGTACCCCGCAGGCGATCGCCGCCGCTGGCCCGAGATGCTCGAGCGGCAGCCCCACGAGCAGCACGACCATCGCCACCGTGGCCAAGATGCCCCGGCGCAGCGGCCGCAGCAGATCGACGAGGCGCAGTCCCACCAGCTGTCGCAGCACCAATAGGTTGGCGACGAGCCCCACTGCGGTGGCCGCGGTCAGGGCGAGGGCGGCGCCGAGCACGCCGAAGGGCCCCGTTAGCAGGACGAGGGCCGGCACCAGCACGGCGATGAAGAGCAGCACGAGGGCGGGTTCGATCCGGACCCGGCCGAGGGCCAGATAGACCGAGGCGGCCGTGGTGTAGAGACTGCGCACCACGCCGAAGACGACGAGGGCCTGGATGAGCGGCACCGCGGGCTGCCATTGGGCACCGAGGAACAGCTGCACGAGGGGATCGGCGAAGAGCGCGATGCCGACGCTCGCCGGCAGGGTCACGAGCAGCATGACGCTCACCGAGTCGGTGTAGCCGCGGCGCAGCCGCTCGGGATCGTGGGCGATGCGGGCATAGCCCGGAAAGACAGCCCGACTCACCGGTCCCGCCACCTCCGTGGTCGGCAGGCTCGCCACTTCGAGGGCGAGGTCGTAGAGGCCGAGCGCCTCCGCCCCCATGAGCTTGCCGATCAGCAAGGCATCGATGCGGTCGCGCAGGAAGTAGAGGGCGTTCTGGACGACGAGCCATTTCGAGACATCGAGCATCCGTGCGGCGGAGGCGAGCGTGAACCGCGGCCGATAGGGCGACATGAGATAGCTGAGGACGAGCAGGATCACGCGCCGCGCGAGGATGGCGACGATGAGCGCGTGGTAGCTCCGCCAGAGGAAGGCGAGACCGACGGCGACCAGGAACGAACCGAACTTGCCCCAGAAGTGGAAGGTGAACTCGCGCGCGATCTCGAGATCGCGGCGGAAGTCGACGATGCCGATGTTCCAGAAGCCCTGCACCAGCGAGCCGGCAGCGACCCACCACAAGAGGGGCTCGAGACGGGCATCGGCGAACCAGTCCGCCATCCAGGGAGCGACGGCCAGGAGCACGGCCGCGATCAACAGCCCGCGCAAGACCTGCAGGGTGAAGGCGGTGTCGTACTCGCGGCGTCCGGCCCGGCGATCGCAAATGAGCACGGTGTCGACGCCGAGATCGCCCGCGACTTCCAGGATGGCGGCGAAGGTGGTGGCCAGGGCGACGAGACCGAAGTCCTCGGGAACGAGCAGGCGCGCGAGGATGATGGTGCTGACGAGCCCGATCGCGCGCTGGGCGAGACGCAGCGCCACCATCCAGAGGGCGCCGCTTGCCATGCGCCGACCGAGATCCGGCGGCGGCGCCACGACAGGGTCCTCGAGGGTCGCTGACATCGGGCTCCCGGACGGAGAGAGCGGGACCTAGGACGTGTACCGCATCCCCCGCTGCCCATGCCATGGCAACACGGACAACGCCAGTGCGGGACCCGGCTTCGCACATCCGGGTATGCGGGAAGTCCCCGAAGGACGCCGAACGGCTTTGTCTTACGATGGTGTGAGCGACGTCAAGTGTCGGTAAAGTTTACATCAGTTTCCATTGACAGCGCCTTTCCCCTGCTCTTGCATATGGGCGTATGACAGCCCTATCGTGGAGATGGTGCGGGCGTGATGCGACTATTCGGTGTCCACGTTCATCGGCGTTTGTTCGCCCTGTGGGCGATCGACTCCCTCATTCTCGTCGCCGCCTTCTATACGGGTTATGCGGCCCGGTATGCTGCCGGTCAGCCGCTCGCCCAAACCGTTCAGACCTGGGCCTCGCACGCGCTGCTCTTCGCCGCCTTGACCCAGATCGCGTTCGTCGCCGTCGGCCTCTACGAGCCGGCCTGCCGTGCTCGGCCGGCGTTGCTGGTGGTGCGGCTCGCGGTCGGCTTCCTCGTCGCCTTCGTGTTGGTGGCCGTCGCCGGCTTTGCCGTACGGGAGCTGCTCATCTGGCGCAGCGGCCTCTTCCTCGCCTGTCTGCTCGCCGCACCGTCCATCCTCGCCTGGCACTTGCTCTTCGCCCGTGTGGGGGACAGCGAGCGGCTCGCCCGACGGGTGTTCGTCGTCGGAGACCCCGATATGCGCGACCGCCTCGAGGCGGTGGCGCGCGAGACCGACCACGCCTCGTTCCGCATCTGCGGCTTTTTGCCGGTGACCGTGGCCTGCAGTCAGCAGCTGTCGGTCGAGGCCTTCCTCGAGCGCCTGCGCGACGGCCGTGCCGAGCTCGTGGTCTATGCGGTGCGCGATCGGCGCGGCCGGTTGCCCTACCGTCACCTGCTCGCCTGTCGCCGCCTCGGGATCCGGGTGGTGGACTACAACAGCTTCTACGAAGCCGAGACCGGACGGGTCGATCTCGACCTCGTGCGCCCCGCCGAGCTCCTCTTCGGCGCCCGGTTCGAAGGCGACACCCTCGACCTCGTCGCGAAACGGGTGTTCGATCTCGTGCTCGCCATTCTCGTCCTGGTGGTGACCGCCCCCGTCCTGGTGCTCGCGGCACTTGCTATCAAGCTCGAGGATGGGGGGCCCGTGTTCTATCGCCAATGGCGCCTCGGTGCCGGCGGTCGGCCCTTCGAGCTCGTCAAGTTCCGCAGCATGCGCGTCGACGCCGAACGGGCCGGTGCCCGCTTCGCCACCCCGGACGACCCCCGCTGTACTCGCGTCGGCCGCTTCTTGCGCCGCACCCGTATCGACGAACTGCCGCAGCTCCTCAACATCCTCAAGGGCGAGATGAGCTTCGTCGGACCGCGGCCCGAGCGGCCCGCCTTCGCCCGCGAGCTCGCCGAACGCATCCCCTATTTCGACGCCCGGGCGCGCGTGAAGCCAGGGCTCGCCGGATGGGCGCAGCTCAACCAGGGCTACGCCGCTAGCGACGGCGAACATCGCCTGAAGCTCGCCTACGACCTCTACTATCTCAAGCACTGGAACCTGATGCTCGATCTCGCCATCCTGATGCGCACCTTGCGTATCGTGTTGTTCGCCGAAGGTGCACGATGAGCGGCCTTCGCTCGCTGACGATGGCGATATGCCGATCGCCGGAGATCCGATGAGTGGCAGCTCCGCTCTCTCGCCGTCGACCACGGCACCGCTCCCCTCGCGATACGACTATCGAGAGGCCTGGCTTACCTTCCTGGGTCTGCTCGCCGGCGAGCAAGAGGGCGAGGAGCGCGACGTCGCCACCCGCGTGCTCCATGCGGTGCTCTCGATCACCCGCTGCCGCGCCGGCTGTCTCTGGCGCGTCGAAGGCGACGGCAGCTTCGTCTGGCGGGCCGGGATCGGGGTGCCGCCGGCGGGTCGCCTCGTGGTCGCCGCACCCGACGTCGCCCGCGCCCTGCCGCGCGAATGCGTCGTCCTCGATCGCCGCGATCTCGCCTCTGCCTTCGGGGGAGGCCTCCCGGGTTGGTTGGCAGCCGGCTTCGGGTTGTGGGCAGCCGTAGCCCTCGCGCACCGCCGGGAGCCGCTCGCGCTCCTGCTCCTCGCGCCGCCGCAGCCCTCGCGGGAACTGGATGACGAAGACCGGGCGCTGCTCTCCACCCTCGCGCGCGCCGCAGTCTCGGCCCTGGCGGAAGCCGAGGCGCGGCGAAGCCTCGAGGAAATGCGCGCCCTCGAGGCCTTCAACCGACGCGTCGCCTTCGTCCTGCACGACATCAAGAACGTCGCCGCCAAGCTGTCCCTCGCCCTCGACAACGCCCGGCGACTCCAGGGTAACCCGGAGTTCTACGAGGACCTGCTGGGCACCCTCGCCCACGCCGTACGCCGTCTCGAGACGTTGCGGGCGCGCCTCGAGGTCCAGCCGGCGACGAGCCGCGACGAGCCAGTGCCGCTGCATCGCCTCGTGCGCCGCGCCTGCGCCCGGATCGGCCCGGTGCTCGCCCTCGCCGAGCCACTGCCCGAAGTCTGGCTGCGCGGCGATGGCGCCGCTCTCGAGGCGGCGATCGGCGATCTGCTCGCCAACGCCCGCGAGGCCGCCGGCGAGGGTGGCCGGGTGGAGGTCCGGCTCTTCCGACGCGGTTCCGAGGCCCTCCTGGAGATCCGCGACAGTGGTCCCGGCATCCCGGAGGAGCTGGTAGCAGCCGGTCTCTTCCGGCCCTTTCTCACCGGCCGCGCCGGCGGCACCGGCCTCGGCCTGTTCGCGGCCCGCGACGCCGTCCAGCGGGCGGGCGGGCGGATCGAGATCGAGCGGGACCGCGGCACAGTGGTGCGGTTACGGCTGCCGCTCGCGGAGCGAGACCAGTGAAACCCGACCATCCGCTCCTCGTGGTGGAGGACGATCCCGGACTCCGGACCCAGCTGCGCTGGACCTTCGACGACCGCGAGGTGGTCTTTGCCGGCACCCGCGAGGAGGCGATCGCCCGTCTCCGGGCCCACGAGCCCGACGTCATGCTCCTCGACCTCGGGCTGCCGCCGAAGCCCGACGAGGCCGAGGAAGGGCTCGCCACCCTGGCCGAGGCGGTAGGGCTGTTGCCGCACCTCAAGGTGGTGGTGCTCACCGGCCGCCAAGGCCGCGAGCATGCGGTGCGCGCCGTGGGCCTCGGCGCCTGGGACTATCTCGCGAAGCCGGCCGATCCCGAACGGTTGCGCTTTGTCATCGATCGTGCCTTCCATGTCGCCCGCTTGGAGGCGGAGAACCAAGCCCTCGAGGCGATCCACCGCCATGCCCGCTTGCCCGGGCTCATCGGCGACAGCCCGGCGATCCTCCGGATCTGCCGGCTGATCCAAAAGGTGGCGCCGGCCGAGATCTCGGTGGTGATCGAAGGCGAGAGCGGGACCGGCAAAGAGGTGGTGGCCCGCGCCATCCACGCCCTGAGCCCGCGCGCCGCGGGACCCTTCGTCGCCATCAATTGCGCCGCGATCCCGGCGAACCTGCTCGAGGCCGAGCTCTTCGGTTACGAGCGCGGAGCGTTCACCGGCGCGGCCCGCAGGCAGCTCGGTCGCATCGAGCGGGCCCACGGCGGAACCTTGTTCCTCGACGAGATCGGCGACATGCCCCCGGAGCTCCAGGCGAAGCTCCTGCGCTTTCTGCAGGAGCGCGAGATCGAACGGCTCGGCGGCAGCGAGCCGGTGCCGGTCGACGTGCGGGTGATCGCCGCCACCCACCGCGACCTCGAGGCCCGTGTCGGCGAGGGGCTGTTCCGCCAGGATCTCTTTTACCGCCTCGCCGAGATGCGCCTGAGCCTGCCGCCGCTGCGGGAAAGGCCGGGCGATGCCATCCTCCTCGCCATACACTTCCTGCACCTCTATGCGCGCGAACTCTCCCGCCGGATCGCCGGTTTCACCCCCGAAGCCACCGCCGCTATCGACGCCTATGAATGGCCCGGCAACGTGCGGGAGCTGCAGAACCGAGTGAAGCGCGCGGTGGTGGTGGCCGAGGGACGCCGAATCACCCGCGCCGATCTCGGTCTCGGGCCGGTGGAGGACGAACCCGCGACCATGAATCTGCGACGGGTGCGCGAGCGCGCGGAACTCGAGGCGGTGCGCCGCGCCCTCGTCCGCGCCCAAGGCAATATCTCGCGAGCGGCGAAGCTGCTCGGCATCAGCCGACCGACCCTCTACGATCTCCTCCGTCAGCATCAGCTTCGCGATTGAGCGGAGGCGTCCCTTGGCCGGGCCGCCCCATCTCGTGCACGTGTTTCCGAGCTTCGCCACCGGCGGCATGCAGACGGTGGTGCTCGGGGTGCTCAACACCCTAGGTGGCGTCTATCGTCACACCATCCTGACCCTGGACGGCCGATGCGATGCCGCAGCTCGCCTGCAGCCGCAGGTGGTCGCCGAGATCCTCGATGCCTCGAAGATCCGCGGCCTGTTCGCTCGCCGCGGCACGCTCGCGAGGCTCTCGCCCGATCTCCTGCTCACCTACAACTGGGGCAGCATGGACTGGGTGTTCGCCCACCTGCTGCATCGCCTCTGTCCGCACCTCCATGCCGAACACGGCTTCGGCCTCGACGAGGCGTTCCGCCGCCATCGGCGGCGCAACCTCGCCCGCAGGCTGGTGCTGCGCCGGGTGGATGCGCTCGTTGTGCCGTCGCGGACCCTGGCGCGGCTGGCCCGGCAGGAATGGGGAATCCCGCCGTCGCGGATCGCCTTCCTGCCCAACGGCGTGAGGCCCCTCGATCGGCCGACCGATCCGCCGGCACGCGACCGCCTCCGCCTCGGCACCCTCGCTCCTTTGCGACCCGAGAAACGCCTCGACCGCCTGCTGCGGCTGGTCGACCGGTTGCCGCCGCTGCCACCGGTCGAACTGTTGGTCGGCGGCGATGGACCGGAACGCCCGGCACTCGAGCAGCTGCGGGCCTCCTTGGGGCGGCCGGAGCGGGTCCGTTTGCTCGGCCGCATCGACGATCCGGCGTCCTTTCTCGCCGACCTCGACCTCTTTCTCCTCACCTCGGATACCGAGCAAATGCCGGCCGCCGTCCTCGAGGCCATGGCGGCGGGCCTGCCCATCGTCGCGTTCGCGGTGGGCGACGTGCGCCAGATGGTCGCAGCCGGCAACCGGCCCTATATCGTGCCCGCGGGGGACGAGGCGGCGTTCGGGATCGCGCTGCGCGCCCTCGTCGAGCGGGCCGATCTGCGCGCCCTTTTGGGCCGGGCCAACCGGGCGCGGCAGCGTCGCCTCTATACCGTCGACCGGATGGCGGAGGCGTACGACAGACTGTGGCGAACGCATCTCGCGACGGGCCGGCGATGATGGAACCGGCGGTGTGCGGCGAGCCGACGGAACCGGCAGCCCCTCCGCCTCTGCTCGCGCAGCTGCGCGCATGGCTCGCCGCCTGGCTCACCGACGAGCGCACCGCGCGCGAGCTCGTCGACTACGGACGCGTCGGTCACTACACCCTCGCCCTCACGCGCTGGGTGGCGATCATCGGCCAGCTGTTCACCGTTCTCTTCGTCCACTTCTCCATCGGCATCGCCCTGCCGCTCGTCCCCCTGCTCGCCGCCATCGCCGCCTCCGCCCTCGTCAATCTCGTGCTGCTGTGGGTGCTCGGCTGGCGGGCACGGCTGTCGGAGCGGGCGGCAGCCGGGATGTTCGTGTTCGATCTCGCCCAGCTCGCCCTCCTGCTCGGGCTCACGGGCGGCATCCAGAACCCGTTCGTGGTGCTGCTGTTGGTGCCGGTCGGCATCGCCGCCGGTCTCCTCGGCCGCACCTTCACCGCCACGGTCACCGCTCTCGGGCTTTTGGTGGCGAGCCTGCTCGCTGCCGATCCGCTGCCGCTGCCGTGGTTCACGGGTGGTCTCGTGTTTCCCGAGCTCTACCGCTTCGCCGCATGGGCGGCGCTGTCGACCGCGATCCTGCTGATCGCCGTCTACACCTACCAGTTCGCCGAGGAAGCGCGGCATCGCGCCGAGGCTCTCGCGGCGACCCGTCTGGCCCTAGCCCGGGAACAGGAACTCGCCGCCCTGGGCGGCCAAGCGGCAGCCGCCGCCCATATGCTGGGGAGTCCCCTCGGCACCATCGCCGTGGTCGCCAAGGAGCTGGTCAACGCCCTGCCCGCCGACCATCCGTTGCGGGAGGAGGCGAACGAGATCCTCGACCAGGTCCACCGTTGTCGCGAGATCCTCAAGACCCTGGGTCCGCGCCGGGCGGGCAGCGAGGTCGACCGTCTGGTGCGGGCGCCGCTCTCCGCCACGCTACGGGATATCGCGGACGAGTTCGGCCGAGCGGGGATTTCGACCGAGGTCCGGGTCGATTCCCCGGACGGTACGCCCGAGCCGTGTCTCGCCTTGCCCCCCGACATCCGCCACGCCATCGCCAATCTCGTCGACAACGCCATCCAGTTCGCCACCTCCCGGGTCGACATCCTGGTCTCCTCGAGCCACGAACGTCTGCTGGTCGCGATCCGCGACGACGGGCCCGGCTTTTCTCCCGACATCCTCGACTGGATCGGCGAGCCCTATCTTTCCACTCGCCACGACCGTGGCGGTCTCGGCCTCGGCATCTTCATCGCCAACACCCTGCTTGCTCGCACCGGCGGCAAGCTGCATTTTGGCAATACCGGGCGGGGCGCCGAGGTGCGCATCGAATGGCCAGCCGGCGCGCTCGAACGGGCCGTCGAGGAGCGTGAACATGACGGAGGCCATGACTGACAAGGATACCGCAGCGGCTGTCCGGTCGGCGGTACCGGGCAAGCCCGAACCGGATCTGCTCCTGATCGACGACGACGCGCCGCTGCGCCGGACCATGGAGCGCGCCCTCGCCCGGCGCGGCTTCCGCGTACACGCGGTGCCGGGCCTGCGGGAAGCGATCGCGATGGCCCACCAAGTGAAACCGGACTTCGCCGTCGTCGACCTGCGGCTCGAGGACGGCAGCGGGCTCGAACTCGTGCGCAAGCTGCGCGAGATCCAGCCCCGCATCCGCATCGTCATCTTGACGGGCTACGGCAATATCGCGACAGCGGTCGCCGCCATCAAGTCGGGAGCGGTCGACTATCTCGCCAAACCGGCCGATGCGGACGACGTGGTGAAGGCACTGCTCGCCACCGGTAGCACCCTGCCGCCGCCACCCTGCAATCCGATGTCGGCCGACCGCGTACGTTGGGAACATATCCAGCGGGTCTTCGAACAATGCGGACGCAATGTCTCGGAGACGGCGCGCCGCCTCAACATGCACCGCCGCACGCTGCAGCGCATCCTGAACAAGCGCGCGCCGCGGGAGTGACCAGCGTCGCGGCGGGGAGGACGATGCCGTGAGCGGCCGAGCGACAGAGGGGATCCGCCCCGGCCGGCTGCTGCTCGTCGACGACGAGCCAGCGGTACGCCGCAGCTTGGCCCGCCTGCTCGAGCGTGCCGGATTCACGGTGGATACGGCAGGCTCGATGGCCGAAGCCTACGAGCGCCTCGAACAGGCGACACCGGCCTTTGCCGTGGTCGATCTCAACCTCTCCGATGGCTACGGCATGGAACTGGTCTCCGGCCTCATCGAGACCTGTCCCGGCATCCGGGTGGTCGTGCTGACCGGTTACGACAGCATCGCCTCCTCCGTCGTCGCCATCAAGGCCGGCGCCTGGGGTTATCTCGCGAAACCGGCGGATGCGGACCAGCTCGTAGCCACCCTGCTCGGCGAGCAGCCGACGCCACTTGCCCAGGACGACCGGCCGATGTCCGCCGATCGGATTCGCTGGGAATACATCCAGCGGGTCTTCGAACAGTGCGGGCGCAATGTCTCGGAGACCGCACGCCGCCTCCACATGCATCGCCGCACCCTGCAGCGCATCCTGAGCAAGCGCGCACCGCGTCCCTGACGGCCCGTCAACTGTCCCTCGGCGTGCCTTCGCTCTCCTTCCCATCGCCGAGAAGGCGACGGAAGGCGTCGAGGGTCTCCGGACTGCAATAATGCTCGATGCCCTCGGCATCGGCGCGCGCCACCTCCTCGGGCACGCCGATGGCCCGCAGGAAGGCCAACACGAGCTCGTGACGGCGACGCGACTGGCGTGCCAGGCGCCAGCCCTCGTCGGTGAGGAAGACCGCTCGATACGGCCGGGTGGTGACCAGCGCCATCTCCTGCAGGCGGCCGATCATTTTGCGGACGGTCGCATGGGCGACCCCCAGGCGACGGGCGATGTCGATCGCCCGGGCCTCACCGTGGCGCTCCTGGAGCTCGGCGATCAGCTCGACATAGTCCTCGACGATCGCCGTCTCCCGGGCCCGGCGCGTCCGCCGGTGCCAGCGCGCCTGTTCGTCGGCCGGATGCCCGGACGCCGGTTCGCGCGTCTCGCTCTCGTCCCGCTGTCCCATCCTCGCTCGCTCGCGGTCCTCGATTCCCGGCAATGGACATGCCGGCTCGCGCGGTCAAGCCGAAGCGACAGCCGGTCTCAGACGGCAGTCCAAAGACCGGTCGCGTACATCACCGCGAGGCCGAGGGCAAAGCCCGCGAGATGGGCAAGTCGCAGCCCCGCCCCGCTCGTCGAGGTCTCGCTGCGCACGAGCCAGGCGGCAAGCTCGACCATCACCTGCAAGATGGCACCGGCTGCGGCGACGAAGCACAGAGTGACGGGAAGCGGCGTCGCCACGAACGCTCCGGCCCAGCTGCCGACGATGGCGGGAAGCCCGGCGAGCAGGGCGAGTCCGGAGAAGAATGCGAAAGAGGGCCGCTCGCGCACGAGGGGCGCAGCGATGCCGAGCCCCTCGCTCACATTGTGGAGGGTGAAGCCGGCGACGAGAAACGATGCGAGCGCGGCCTCGCCGGTGGCGAGGGCCGCACCGACGGCGAGTCCCTCGCCGAGATTGTGCAGCCCGATGCCGAGGGCGACGAAAAAGGCGAGCGATGCGGCCTCCGGCACCGTCCCACCGCGCCGGCCAGAGGCGAACAACGCGAGAGCGACGAGGAGGGTCGCGAGCCACACCACCGCCTCGCCCCGCAAGGCCGCCGGAAGCCTCGCCGCCGCCGCCAGCGCCTCGGCGAAGGTGTCGAGGAAAAGAAAGGCGAGCAAACCGAGCGTCAAGGACAGGACGAAGCCGAGGCCATCCTGCGACAGCCGCCGCAAGAGCGGCCAGCCCAGCAGACCGATGGCCACCGGCACGACCCCGATCGCCAGCCCGACGAGACCATAGAGCCCAAGCGTGGCGGCGGTGAGGGGCGGGGTGGCGATAGCCACCTCGATGGTGTGATCGAAGGTCGCACCGGTGGCACTCACGAGACGCAGATGATGCGTAGCACCCTGCTGCCACGGATAGGGAAGGAAGAGGCGGACCGTACCGAGGCGTGCCAGCGCTCCCGGCGGCTCCTGCACGAAGCGCCAGTACGCGCCATCCACCTGTACCTGGGCGATGCGCACGGGTGCGGCACCGTCCGCGCGCAGGACGAGCTCGATGCCGTCGGGGCGGAGACGACTTGCCTCGACCACCAGCGCCTCGCGCGGCGGCACCCCTTCGGTCAAACGGTCGAGAGGCCGAACGACGAGGAAGAAACCGACGAGCGCGAGAGTGAGCAGCAAGCCGGCCGCAGGCGCCCACAGGCTGCGGATCATGACGTGCCGTCTCCCACGGCAAAGGCGCTCATCCAGCCGAGCTCGGCGAACTCGCTCTGATGGGCGTGGAACATGTAGAGGCCCGGTTCGTGCTCGCGGAAGTGGAATTCGAGGATGCCGCGCTGGGCCTGACACTGCATGACGGTGTCGACGGTGCGGAGCGTGGGCTCGAGCGTGGTACCATGATCGTAGTAGTCGAAGAAATTGCCATGGAGGTGAAATGAATTGATCGGATCGAATTCCGTAACGTTGACCAGATAAACCCGGACAGGTCTGGAACGGTCGACAGGGATCGGTTTATCCATGTAGGCGAAGGGTATGGTGTTGACTGCATAGAATTCGTTTTCTTCGTCGAAGTCGGTATCGAACGCATTCATCACCATGACGAACTCTTGCCACTCGGCATTCTCGGGCGAGCCGAAGAGGCGAGAGCGGGCCGCCGCATGCGACGGATGCCGGGCGGGGTCCGGGTCGACGATGAACACACCGTAGAGGCCGCGGTGGAGATGCCGTTTGAGGGGCAGCGAATGACAGTGGTAGAGATGACAGCCAAAGGGCTTCGCCTCGAACTCGTAGACGAAGGTCTCGCCCGGCATCACCTCGCCGGCCCCCGGCACGCCGTCCATGCGCGCATGATGGATGCCGTGGAAGTGCATGGTATGCGGCATGCTCCCGGCATTGGCGAAATGGATGCGGACGAGGTCGCCCTCGGTCGCCCGCAGCGTCGGTCCCGGAACCCGACCGTTGTAGGTCCAGGCTTCGAACGCGACGCCGGGCGCGATCTCGATCGCTCGGTCGATCGCGGTGATGGTGAACTCCCGTAGCCTGCGGCCATCGCCCCGCCGCGATACGCTGCCGGTGTCGAAGTCGGTGAGCATCGCGTGCGGGTCGAAGCCATTGGCGGCGTGATCCACGCTTCCGCGGGTGCCAAAGGCGAGCTCGTGGGCATGCGCGCTGTGCCGCTGTGGTGCCGCGCCCACCTGCTCGGTCGACGCAAGCCACAACGAAAGACCGGCGCTGGCACCGCCAAGCCCGAGAAACCGCCGCCGGCGCAGACCTCCCTGCAGCCGCACGGCCCGCGAGCGCTCCTCGATCGGCATGGCGCACCGCCCGCAATAAAGCTTCGGCTCAAGATTGAAGCCTAGGCTTCATTTTTGTCAAGGGCTCTCCCCCGCTGGCGGGAGCCGGGGTCAGCTGGCAGCGCAGCTGTCGAGGGCGGCGAAGAGGTCGACGAGCTGACGGGTGGCGGTCACGTCGTGCACCCGCAGCACCGCAAAGCCCCGCTCGAGGGCGAGGAGGGCAGCGGCTAGCGAGGCTGGAAGCCGCGCGGTCGGAGGATAACCGCGCTCGAGGCGGGCGGTCAGGCCCTTGCGCGAAGCGCCGAGCACGAGCGGCACTCCGAGCCCGTGGAACAGGCCGAGATGCCGCAGAATGGCGAGATTGTGCGGCTCCTTTTTGGCAAAACCGAGACCGGGATCGGCGAGCAGGTGGTGCGCGGCGATGCCGGCGCTGCGCGCCCGGGCGAGGGATCGCTCGAGCTCGAGAAAGCATTCGAGGGGGCAGTCGCGGTAGGTGGGTGCGAGGTTCATCGTCGCCGGCTCACCGCGGCTGTGGCCGAGGACGAGGAAGGCCCCGGCTTCCGCCACCACTTCGGCGAGGGCGGGATCGTACTGCAGACCGCTGACGTCGTTGATCATGCGCGCACCCGCGGCGAGCGCGGCGCGGGCCACCGCCGCTTTGCGGGTGTCGACCGAGACGAAGATGCCGTCCCGGCTCAGCGCCTCGACGACGGGCAGCACCCGCTCGAGCTCCTCCTCGATCGCCACCGGCTGGCTTCCTGGCCGGGTCGATTCCCCGCCGACGTCGACGATATCGGCACCTTCCTCGATGAAGGCGCGGGCCGCGGCGATCGCCGCCGGCAGCGGGGCGAAGCGTCCGCCGTCCGAGAAACTGTCCGGTGTCACATTGAGGATGGCCATGATGCGCGGCCGATCGAACGGCGCCGGGCGGGCGGCCATGAGCCGGGCGAGGGCGGAGGCGAAGGCGGGATCGGCTGCCACCTCGCGCGCCGTCAGGGGCGTACGCCAACCGAATTCTCCCTCTTCGACCGTCACCGCAGCGAACAGGCTGCAAGCGAATCGGCCCCCGAGCAGCGGCAGCGCGTGCCCCGAGGCGACGAGCCTCGCACTCTCGGCACCCCAGTGCCAGGCGAGGGGTTCGAGGAGAGGCGGGAAGCCCGTAGCCGTCCTCCTAATGCGAAACGAACAGCAACTCGCCCCGGCCACCGACCGAAGCGCAACCCGAAAACCGGCGCAATCGGCGCGGCAGGCAGAGGTCCAGGCCAGCCGTTTCCCGCAGGTGCCGTTCGAGCAGGGCCAGCCACAGGAACTCGTGCGCGCCATCGTCCCGGAAGGTGGCAGGCGCTTCGGTCGGGGCATCGAGCGCGATCAGGCTGCCGCGCCGCATGGCAAAGCCGGGATCCCGACCGAGGTCGCCGCGGACCACGATCGTGCCGCCGAGCATAAAGGCACCGGTGAGGGCACCCGCCCCGCCCTCGCAGACGAGAACGCCGCGGCGCATCCGGTCGCCGGCCCGGGCGCCGGTGCGTCCGCCGATGCGGACGATGCCGCCGGCCGTGCTCTCGCCTCCCGGCAGGGCCGCGCAGGCGAAGTCGCCCGCCGCGCCCGAGACCTCGATCACGCCTGCCTGCATCCCCGACGCCAGCCGGTCACCCACGCTCCCGCGAACCTCGATGCGCGCGCCGCAAAGTCCCTCGCCCACGAGATCCCCGGCATCGCCGTCGACGATCAGGGTTCCCCGGCTGGCTTTCCGGCCGATGCCCCGCACCTTGTGGTTACTTCCCTCGATCACGAGGGTCTGCGGTGGCCCCACGGAGAGGACACAGAGATCCCCGAGCGCCACGCGAGCACGGCCGTACTGCAAGGGAATGGCCGCCACTTCCCGCTCGCCCGTTCCGCACAGTCGCTCCGGCAACAGGGGCGAGGCGTCCACCGTCACTGCCGGGGGTTCGCGAAAGCGCAGGATCCAGCCGTCCGGGCTCATGCCGCAAGCACCTCGCGCAGACGAAAATGGTGCGGTCCTAGGCGGCCACCGTAATTGCCGGCATCGATGGCCCGCACTCCGTTCGCTCGCCCACCGGCGCAGGCGGCGACGATCCCGGCCCGCATGCCGGCCACGATGGCGTCCGCCGACAGACCGTCGATCACGATCTCGAGCACGCAGCCGACCTCGGGCGGCAGCGCCGAATGTTCGACCCGCCCGCGCAGGGTCGGACAATAGGCATCGTTGGTGGAAGCCGAGAGTTTCGCATAGCGAGAGCCGACCTTGGAGCCGGAGCGCACGACGCCGCCCGGAAACGGCAGGACGATGCCGGCAAGCCCCTCCATCGCGGCAACCGCCCGCCGAGCGGCCGCCGAGGCGGCGGGGAAGTCGCGGGCGAGGATGAGGAAATTGCCGCCGCCGATACCGGTCACGAGCCCGGTGTCGTGCTCGCACAGGAACTCCCCCTCCATCACCGGGATACGCCAAAAGCGCCGCTCGCCGAACCGTTTGGCGATCTGGTGACCATCGCCGAAAAAGCGCAGACTCCTGCCGAGCGGCAACCTCTCGCTCCCGTCGATCCCGGCATAGCAAGCGGTGCCCGGACAGGTGAGGATGCACTGACCGACGCGGGCGACGAGCTGGCTCTCGAGGGTGCGTCGAGAGGTGGCAAAGAAGAGCAGGGCCACGCCCGGACGGCCGTCGGGTGTGTCGGCCGGGTCGAGCCAACGTTCGATCCCCGCCTCGACCCCGCAGGCGATGACGGACGTCGCAAAGCCCGTGGCGGTGCGCGCCGCCGCCTCGAGCCACCCGCGGTCGGGAGCGGTGACGAGGATGCGGGTCGCACGCATCGGGAAGGCTTCGGCGAAGCTGTCGCGGATCTCGACCCCGTCGATGTCCACTTCACCCCTCCTGCCCGGCAGATCCAGCGAGTTCCGCGAGACGGGCCGCGATCGCCCGTTCGAGCTCGGCCACGCTCTCGACCACTGTAGTGCGCTCGAAGCTGCGCAGACGCTCCGTGTTCTCGAGGTCGACAGCGCGCGGATAGACGGTGACGATACGGTCGGGCGCCGCGGTGATGTGCACCGGTTTGGTGTCGCAGGCATACACGATGATGGGAATTCGGCACTTGCCCGCCTGGGCGAAGACGTTGGTTGGCAGCGTGTCGGAGATACCGAAGACGCATTTGGCGACGGTATTGGAACTCGCTGGCGCGATCACCAGAGTGTGATACCAGCCCTTGTAGAAGCGACCCACTGGTGCGGCAGAGGCTGTGGTGTCGCGGATCACCCGCACCTCCGCTGGAAACGGCCGCCTGTCGCGAGTGTACATCCAAATCACTTCGCTTGCAGCCTTGGACACGAAGACATCCACTTCGCCGATGCGGCGAATGATTTCGAGGCACGGCAGGAAATCGTGTCCCGAGCCGGTGAGAGCCCAAGCCAAGCGCGGCCGGCGCGGGGCTTCCGCCTCCTCCTCGGCGGCGAACGCGTCTTCCGGAGTGCCGCTCACCCCTCGTCCCCACGAAGGATCCCGGAGAGCCGCCCGCTCTCCTCTTCGCCAAGGATATGGACCGGGCAGGAGAGCCCTTCCAGAAAAGCGGCGAACGCTCCATCGACCACGCCCAAGGCTGCGGCTCGGCGCGGATCGCGCGGAGGTTGCCCGCGCTTCACGATCACCGCGGCACGAGCCTCGAGGAAGGAGGCGAGCCAGAGGGCTATGCTATCGGACGTCACCTGCCAGCTCGCCGGCAGGGATGGCTCGTAACCGGCAAGCCGCCACGGCAACCAGACGCCCGCGCCGCACTTCCGGCAGAGCGCCTCGATCCCGGCCGTGTCCTCCACCGGTTCGAGCCGCGGTTCGCGGTCATGGAGCAAGAGCGCCGTCTGTTGCATGGCGAGGATCGCCATGCGGTGGGCAGCGAGATCGGAAAAGGCCCACCGCTTCTGCCCGGTCCGCACGGCATCGGCAAACGGACCGCCGCCCGCCACCACGAGGCGCGCCCGCGGCGCCGGGCGGGCTAGGGCCTCGAGCCAAGAGGCGAGCCGCGGCGAGTCGAGCAGGCTGCCACCGAGCTTGACGACGAGGGGGGCGAGCGGGGACTCAGGCACGGGGTCTCAGCGGATGACGGACGACCGGCCCGTGGCGTTCCAGCTCGGCCGGGGAGATGGCGAAGTTCTCCACCGCGAGGTCGCGATAGCGTCGGAAGAAGTGGCGGATCTCCGGGCCGGCATCGACGTCCTCGCCAAGGGCCAAGAGATGGGTTCCGCCCCGCACCTCGGCAGCCGCGGGCAAGAATTGGCCATCGCGCACCACCGGTTCGCCCCGGCGGAACACCCAAAGTGGATGGGCGAACATCCGCTCGCGGTCGGGATCGTCGGCATAGACGGCGATATCGGCGACCGCTCCGGCACCGAGATGACCGTATTCCCTGTCGATGCCGAGAAGCCGCGCGGGTCCGGCGCGGGTCAGGATGGCGATCTCGAAGAGCGAATATTCGCGGCGGATGGCGGGGAGGATGGAGAGCTCGCGCGCCCCTGGATGCAGCTTCTCGAAACACGCCATGCGGAAGTCCCGGTCCATGAGCAGCCGCACGAGATGCGGATAGGTCAGAAACGGCGCGCCATTGGGATGGTCGGTGGTGAGCACGATCCGCCAGGGGTCCTCGACGAGCAGGAACAGTTCGAGACCGATCGCCCATTGCAGGGCGTTGACGAAGTTGCGCTCGCGGTAGCGCATCGGCAGCACCCCGCAGCCAGCTTCGCACTCGATGTCCATGAACACGGCGCGCCGCGGTCGAGCGAAGGGAGCGTTGGCGAACTGCCGCATGGTGTCGCCCGAAGCGGTGACCGTTTGTCCGAACATCACCTGGCCGACGTCGATGCTGACATTCGGGTTGGCGTTCACGAGTTCGGCGATTTCGGGAGCGCCGCTCGAGAACCCGCGCTTGCCCTCGCGGCCATAGCTGTGGAACTGCAGGTGAGTGAGATGGATGCGCCGGCCCTCCATCGCCCGGATGGTGGCCAGCGTGGAATCCCGGCTCCCGGCCGCGCCGAGATTGCAGCCGTGGACGTGGATCGGATGCGGCACGCCGAGAGCATCGACGGCATCGGCCAGCGCGTAGAGGATCTGCCGCGGGCGGATGCCGAAGTAGGGGCCGGGCTCGTCGAGATCGAGCTGGCGACCGTTCCACTTGAAAGCGGCGATTCCTCCCGGATTGACGATCTTGACGGCGATGGCGCCGGTCGCGGCGAGGGTCCAGCGGACGAGATCGCCGATGGCCGCAGCACCGACCCCCTTCGCGAGCCAGGACAGCAGCAGATCGTCCGAGCCGAGCAGGACGTAGGCGCCGCGATCGAGGAGCGGAATGTCGGCCATCTCCTCGTGGGCGTGGCGGGCGTTGGCGGCGAGCATCGCCGGCTCGAAAGCCATGGTATAGCCGAGCCGGATATATTCGTAACCGGTCGTCGAGGTGGCCGGGCTCGCACGGCCGGAGCCGGCGCGAAAGCTCCCCAGAGGACCGTGGCGGCAGCTCCGATGTTCCTCCGGCATCAACAATCGCGCGATGTTGACTTTGCCGCCGGCGATATGACTGTGCATATCGATACCGCCTGCCATGACGATGCGGCCGCGGACATCGATCACTTCGTCGGCCCGCCCGTCCGCGGGTGGCGGCACGATGCGGCCATCCTCGATCCACAGATCGCCGACCACACCGTCGATGCCACGCAGCGGATCGACGATCCGGCCTCCTTCGAGTTTCCTTCTCACCCCCGCCGGTCCCGGTCTTGCCGCCGCCCAGCTAGCACGGCGGCGACCCGCAACCAAGGGCGCGATGCGCGCCTCAGCCGCTCACCAAGGTGAGCTCGATGCGGCGGTTGCGCGCCCGCGAGCCCTCGTCGCGGTTGGGCACCACCGGGCGCGTGTCGGCGAAGCCGGCAGCGATCAGGCGCTGGCGCGGGAAGCCGAGTTCGACGAGATATTCGGCAACCGCGGCAGCGCGTGCGGCCGACAGCTCCCAGTTGTTGCGCAGCCGTCCGCGGCGCACGGGCAGGTCGTCGGTATGGCCGTCGATGCGGAGCATCCACGGCAGCTCGGCGGGCAGCGAGGCGATCGCCCGTCGCAGCCGCAGCGCCTCGGCGAGAAGCCGTGCCCGCCCCGCCTCGGTGAGATCGGCGCTGCCCGAATCGAACAGCAGCCCGGTGTCGATCACGATATGGCCGTCCTTCACGAACGGCAGATCGGCGACACCGGGAAGGTTGGCGAGGATCGCCGCGCGGTGGCGGCCTTCCCGGACCACCGCTTCGCGCGCTGCCCGATCCAAGAGCGGCGAGAGGGGTTGGAGCGACGCCTCGATCTGGCGCACCACCTCATCCGAGGGCAACGGCACGCCTGCCCGTTCGAGCTGCTGCAGGAGCGCCTGCCGCTGGGCAGCCAGGGTGCGCGCCTGGGCATCGAGGCTCTCGAGCTGCG
Organism: bacterium HR40; assembly: GCA_002898275.1. Classification (GTDB taxonomy): domain Bacteria; phylum Pseudomonadota; class Alphaproteobacteria; order Geminicoccales; family Geminicoccaceae; genus HRBIN40. Next base: position 106,062 of record BEIQ01000004.1, on the reverse strand, counting down.
CCCGCGCCTGCTGCAGCTCGGCTTCCCGGCGCGCGAGCTCGTCGCGCAACACGAAGAGCCGTGCCGCCTGGGCGTCGAGGCGGCGCTGCAGCTCTTCGTTTCCCGGCGTCTGCGGTGCGAGGCCCGGCACGCGCTCGCTCGCCTGCATCGGGACGAGGGCGCGGGCACGCTCGATCTCCGCCCGCGCCGTTGCGAGGTCCTGACGGCTGGCGGCGAGCTCGCCCACGAGCCGCTCGCGTTCGGCCGCGAGCTCCTCGGTCCTGCGAGCGAGCTCGTCGCGGGCCGCGCGCATCTGGGCGAGCTGCCCCTGCAGCTCCTCCAGCCGCTGCTCGAGGGCAGCCACCCGCTCCGCCTGTTCGCGCCCGCGAACCTGTAGATCCGCCTCGAGTTCCTCGAGCTTCCGCTTCAGAGCATCGCGTTCGGCCACCAGCTGTTCGCTGCTCGCCGCCGCCCGCTGTCGTTCGGCTTCCGCTCGCCGGCGCTCGTCGTCGAGCCGCGCCAGCTGCGCGCGCAAGGCCGCGAGCTCGCTCTCGAGCTCGGCGAGGTCGCGGTCGGCATCGGCGAGCCTGGCGGTCAACCGATCGCGTTCGGCGGTGACCATTTCGAGCTCGTGCCCGAGCCGCTCGGCCCGATCGCGCGCCGCCTGGAGCTCCGTCTCGAGCCCGGCCACGCGCGCGCGCAGGGCCTCGCTCTCCCGCCGCGCCGCCTCGGCTCGCTCGCCCGCAGCCGCGAGTTCCGAGAGACGGGCGCGAGCCTCCCGCAGCTGGGCCTCGAGGCGATCGCGTTGTCGCACGACGTCCCCGAGCCGACGCTCCAGTTCGCTCCGTTCGGTTTCGCGCGCGCTCAGTTCCTGCGCCAGACGTTGCCGTTCCGTCCTCAATCCGGCCGCTTCCGCCTCCAGCTGCGCAAGCTTTTCGCGGAGAGCGGCGAGCTCGCCCGCGAGATCCTCTGCCCGCGTGCCCACCGTCCGGACGACTTCCCGAGCGGCCGCGAGCTCGCGCTCGCGCGCCGCCAACGTCTCGACAAGCTTCGCCCGTTCCCGGGAAAGCGCGTCGCGCTCGGCCGTCGTGGCGGCCAAAGCCGCCTCGAGTCGAGCGAGGCGGTCGCGGGCGGCTCCCAGTTCGCTCTCGGAAGCGGCGAGCCGCTGCGCCAAACGATCGCGCTCGCCGACCGCTGCCGCGAGAGCCGCCGTCTTCTCTCGCAGCTCGGCGGTCCGCGCCTCGAGTTCGCGAGAAAGCCTCGCCGAGGCCGCCTCCTGCTCGCGCCAGCGCGCCATGAGAGCCTCTTGGCCGGCCGCTGCCGCTTCGGCGATCCGCCGCGCATCGTCCCGCTCCTCGATCAACCGGGCGCGCTCGGCCCGCAGGCTGTCGAGTTCTCCCGCGAGGCGCTGACGCTCGCGAGCGAGCGCGTCCCGTTCCTCGATGGCGGTTGCCAGCGATCGTTCCATCTCCGCCAGCCGAGCCTCGGCTGCGGTCAGGGCCTCCCGGGTCTGGGCGAGGCTGGCCTCGAGGGCGGCGATCCGCTCGCTCGCTCGATCGCGTTCGACCCCGAGGGCGGCGATCCGCTCGCGGCTCGAGGCAAGTTCGGCATTCGCCGCGTCGAGCTCGCTGCGCGCCGCGGCGAGCGCCCGCTCGAGCTCCCCCACCCGCACCAGTGCCTTATCCCGCGCGACCTCGAGCTGGGCGATGCGGTCGCGGGCCGAGGTCAGCTCCTGTTCGAGACGGCGCCGCTCCTCGCGAGCGCGCACCGCTTCCTGTTCGCGTGCCGCCTGAACCGCGGCGAGCTCCTGATCGAGGGCTGCCGCTCGCGCCGCTTCCCCTGCCACGCTCTTCGCCCGCTCGACGAGGAGCGAGGGGCGCTCCCGTTCGCTCTCGCCAGCCCCGATCGCGGTGGCGAGATCCGCGAGCGTGGCCTCCAAGACGGAGAGCTGCGTATAACCGTACCCGGCAAGCGCGCCGCCCACCGCGAGCGGGATCAGCACCACGAGCCACAGCCGGCGGCGGTTGCGGGTTTCCCAGTCTTGGAGATGTCGTTCCAGTTCGTCGATCCGATCGGCCATGGCCGTTCGACCTGTTCAGGGCTCCATGCGATACAAGCGCAACAGGAGCGCGCGCAGCCGCGACGCGCCTTCCCCGTCGCCTCCGCTCGCGAGTTCGGACCATTCGTCGCGCAGCACTTCGAGCCCCTGGATCCGCTCGCGGCGCTCCAGGAACTCGCGCAGGGGGACGGTCGCGAGAGCGACGAGGAACAGTCCGAAAGCGGCCAGTGCCAAGCCGCGGCCGGCGAGACTCGACCATCCCGAAAGCACGAACCCGGCTCCTGCGAGGGCGAGGAGGAGGCTCGTCGCGCGATAGATCGAGGCAGCACGCCTGTGGATGGCGATCCAGGCGTCGAACGCCGGGCGCCCGCCCGGGTCGCTGCCGTGCGGAGCGGTCACGCGCTACCTCCCTCCCGTCGGAGCGCTCCGTTTGTGCCCGTGGACAAGAGGAAAATCAATCGCCGGCGCGCGCCCGACCCGGCCCCCTCAGGCGGTGGCGCGCAGCTCCAAAGCCCGTTCTAGCGACACCGAGACGAGGCGCGAGACCCCTTTCTCCAGCATGGTGACGCCGTAGAGCCGGTCCATGCGCGCCATGGTGAGGGGATGGTGGCTCACCACGAGAAAGCGGGTTTGCGTGGTGCGCGCCACCTCCTCCATGACATCGAGGAAGCGTTCGACATTGGCATCGTCGAGCGCGGCGTCGACCTCATCGAGAACGCACAGCGGGCTCGGGCGCGCCAGGAAAAAGGCGAACACCAGGGCGAGGCCGGCTAGGCTCTTCTCGCCACCCGAAAGCAGGCTCACGTGCTGCAGCGTCTTGCCCGGCGGCATGGCGACGAGCTCGAGGCCGGCGGCAAACGGGTCCTCGGGCTCGGTGAGCCGCAACTCCGCCCGCCCACCGCCGAAGAGCTGGGCGAAGAGCGCACGAAAGTGCCGATCGACCTCGACGAACACCGACCGCAGTCGTTCCCGGCCCTCGCGCTCGAGACGCGCGATCGCTCGCCTCAATCGCTCGCAGGCTTCCCGCAGTTCTCCCTCGGCCCGCTGCCCGTCGGCGAGCTGCCGTTCGACTTCGGCGAGCTCCCGGGCAGCTCGCAAATTCACGGCACCCATGCGCTCGCGAGCCCGCTTGAGCCGCGCGATGCAATCGTCGAGCGACGGCGGGTCGACCGCCTCGAGCTCGCGCTGGAGCTCGTCGCCACCTCGAGAGAGGAGCTCCGCTGGGGTCGTGCCGCTCCGCTCCGCGATCTCCCTGGCTAGACCCTCGCTCTCCCCGGCAAGCCGGACCAGGTCCGCGCGCAGAGCGGCTCCCCGCTCCCGCAGGGAGGCGAGCTCGCTGGCGAGCGCAGCGAGCATCCGTTCGGCCTCGGCTATCGTCTCCTCCTCCTTCGCCAGTTCGGAAGACAGGGCGTCGACCCGTGCGGCGAGCCGGGCGCGTTCGTGGGCGGGGGAATCCTCGCCATCCGGCGCCGGAGTTTCGGCAGCGAGCCGCGCGAGAGTTCTCGAAGCGAGGACGCGAGCGGCCGCTGCCTCCTCGAGCCGTCGCTGCGCCGACGCCATGGCAGCGACGAGATGGCCTCGCTCCATCGCCAGCTGCTCGAGCCGGGCCGAATGCTCCCGCACGCGCGCGCAAAGGGTCTCCCAGTCCTGCCGCAGCGCCTGCTGCTGCTCCCGCAGACGGTCGCGGGCAGCGGCAGCGGCTGCCTGCTCGGCCGCGATCCTTCCGGCTTCGGCTTCCAGGCGAGACCGTTCCGCGCCGATGCGGCCGAGCTCGTCGGCGAGCCGCAGGCGCTCCTCCTGCCGTCGGACCGCCATCGCCCGCACCCGGTCGCGCTCGCTTTCCGCCTCGCGCGCGCGCTCGCGCCCCACCGCAAGCTCCCGTTCGAGCCGCTCGCGGTCGCTGCGCGCCGCGGCGATCGCCGCCGCGAGGTCGCGCAGCCGGCGCACGATCGCAGCGAGCTCCCGGTTTGCCTCCTCGCGCTTCTCGCGCGCCGCCTCTTCGGCGGCGCGGGCAGCCTCGAGCTGGGCCTCGGCCTGGGCGTCCACCGCCAGCTCCGCCTGCCGCGCGAGAAGGTCGCGGCGCATGCCCTCGGCTTCCGCCCGTTCGCGCTGGATGGCGGCGACTTCCGCTTCGACCGCCTGCAGCCGCTCCCGTGCCGCCGCGCGGTCGCGCTCAAGGCGCTCGACCTGGCTTCGACCGGCGGCACAGGCGGCCTCCGCCTGCTCGAGTCCCCGTCGCGCTCGCTCCGCTCGCTCGGCCGCCTCGCGGCTCTCTACCCGAAGACGCGAGAGCCGCGTCGCGAGCTCTTCCATGCGGGTGCGCAGCTGCGCTAGGGCCTCGCGCTTTTCCGCGATCTCCCGCTCCGTTGCCAGGCGGCGGAAGGTCTCTCGGGTGGCCGCAGGCCGACGCACGAGCCCGTCCCAACGCCACAGGCCACCCTCGCGACTGACCAGGGCTTGCCCGGGCAGAAGATGCGGTTGCAATCCGTCGGCTCGCTCGGGATCGACCAACGCGACAGGGGCGAGCGCCCGACGCAGCGCCGCCGGCAGCTCGAACCCCGCCGCCAGCGGTTGGAGGCCGAAGGGCGGACCGAGCTCGGCGCCGGGATGCCGCGGATCGCTCGGATCTTCGCGCCAGAAGCTGTCGGCGGCGGGATCGGTGCCGAGGAGGAGATCGTCCCCGAGCACGGCGGCGACCGCCCGCGCCTGCTCCTCCGGCAGGCGCAGGCGGTGCAGCAGGGCATCGCCGGGGGTCGGCGGCAACAGCCGCTCGAGGGCCGCGATCTCGCTCTCGAGGCGCACGGCCGCGGTCTCGTCGACACGGCAGATCGCCTCGAGCTCGGCGATCCGTCGCGCGCATGCTTCCCGTTCCCGGAGGGCTTCCGCGAGTCGCGCGCGCGCCGCGGCGACTTCCCCCTCGTGACCGGCCAGGGCGTCTCGTGCCCGCTCGAGCTCCCTCGCCTGCCGATCCGCGGCAAGCTCGGCCCGCGTTTCCTCGAGACGCCGTTCCCGTTCCCCGAGCCGAGCCAGTTGACGGTCGACGAGGGCGAGCTTCTCCCCGGCCGCCACATGGGCTGCTCGTCGCTCAGCCAGCCATGTCTCCTGCCGGTGGCGCTCTTCCGAAGCTGCGGCGAGAACGGCCTCGGCCCGTGCCACTGCCGCCTCTGCCTGCTCGCGGGCGGCCACGAGCTCCTCCTGCTCGCCTTCGAGCCGGGCGAGGAGCGCCGCCGCCTCGCGTCGCTGGCTTTCGAGACGGCTCGCGGCCTCGGCGAGGCTCTGGCATCGCGCGCTCAGCCGGGCCTCGGCCTCCTCGTCGGTCTGCGCCGCAAGCTCCCGCTGCCGATGGCCGAGCTCGGCCTCCCGCTCGCGGAGCTGGGCGAGGGTGGCCTCGAGGCGCGCCGCCTCGAGCGCCAGCGCGGCACGGCGTTCCTCAGCACCCGCCCATTCGGCTTCGACCGCGGCGAGCGCTCTGGCCATTTCCTCGCGCTCGGTGAGCAGTCGGGGCAAAGCGGCGGTGAGTTCGGCGCTCTCGCCATCGAGCGCAGCGAGCCGCGCACGCATGTCCTCGAGGCTCGCGCGCTCCCGGGCTTCGCCCTCGGTCGCCGCCGCGAGCCGCGCCTGCGCGTCTTCGCGCTCGCGCGCTCGCTCCGCTGCAAGCTTGGCCGCCAGGGCCAGACGCTCCTCGAGCCTGACCAGGCTCTCGGCCGTCCTCTGGCGTTCGGCGAGAAGGCGCGATAGGCGGATGCGGCCTTCTTCGACCGTGCTCGCGATCTCCGCGCGACGTCCGGCCAGTCGAGCCGTCTCGGCCTCGATGTGCGCGAGCTCGCCTCGCAGGTCCGACCGCACCCGCTCGATCGCGCGGTAGTGCCCGAGCAGCCGCAGCATCTCGAGCCGCCTGAGTTCCGCCGAGAGTCGGCGAAAGCGCTCGGCCTCGCGCGCCTGACTGGCGAGCCGTGTCCGCTCTTCCGCGAGCCGCGAGAGCCGCTGTTCCAGCAACTCGAGATTGCGTGCCGTCGCTTGCAGCCGCGATTCAGCCTCCCGCCGACGGGCGTGCAGGCCGCCGATGCCGGCCGCCTCTTCGAGCAGCCGCCGCCGCTCGTCGGCACGCACGTCCACGAGCCGCACGATTTCGCCCTGACCGATGATGGCGGCACTGCGCGCCCCGGTCGAGGCATCGGAGAAAAGGTTCTGGACGTCGCGCGCCCTCACCTCGCGGCCGCGCAGACGGAAAGCCGAGCCGACGCCGCGCACGATGCGCCGCGACAGCTCGACCTGTTCGCCGGGCCCGGCGATGTCGCCGCATGGTCCCTCGATCCACAGGGTGACTTCCGCGACATCGAAAGAGGCGCGGCTCGCCGAGCCCGCGAACACCACGTCCTCCATCTCGCTGCCGCGCAGCCCGCGTGCCGAGCTCTCGCCCATCACCCAGCGCAGCGCCTCGACGATGTTGGACTTGCCGCAGCCATTGGGGCCGACGAGGCCGGTGAGGCCGTCGGCGAGCTCGATCTCGGTCGGGTCGGCGAACGACTTGAAGCCGGAAAGACGAAGGCGCGTCAATCTCACGGGCGGCTCGACGCCTCGTTGCAGTCACGGAAGTGACGTTAGCACGCAGGTTGAAGGGCGCAAAGGCACGAGCCCCGCCTTGCCCTTGTCCTCGCGGCCGGGCGATACCGCTCAGTTGGCCGGCAGGAGCGGCTCGATCAGTTCCCCGAAGCGCTCTGGCGTATTGTTGCCCGCGTAGAGTTTACCGCCGATCACGAAGCTCGGGGTCGAACGCACGCCATGCACCTTCTCGCCCTCGAGACGCATCTTGAGGACGGCATCGATCATCGCCTGATCCGCGAGACAGGCTTCGGCCCGCTCCGGCGGCAGTCCGCCGAGTTGCGCGATCTGCTTGAGGGCAGCCAGGGGGTCGGTGGCGCGTGCCCACTGCTCTTGGGTTTCGAGGAACACATCGACGAAGGCTGGATAGCGCTCGGGCCCGGCACAGTGGGCGAGGAGCGCGGCGAACAGGGCGTAGCGATCGAGCGGGAAGTCGCGCAAGATCAGCTTGACCTTGCCGGTATCGAGGTAGCGTGCGCGCAGCGCCGGCAGGGTCTCGCGGTGGAAGGCGGCGCAGTGGGGGCAGGTCAAGGAGAAATACTCGATGATGGCCACCGGTGCCGCCGGGTCGCCGACGACCCCCTCCCGCACTTCGCCGGCCACCACTCGACCCGCCGGCAGGGTGGCGGCGAGCGCCGCGGAAAGGACGAGAAACTGACGACGGCTCCACATCCGGGCCTCCGCTTCCTGTGCGCTCTGCTCTTAGGTGCCCGGTGCTGGAACGGCAAGCACCTTCCCCCCTTGCCCGACGAAGGCTTTCAAGCGGTCGGCGAGGCGCGCCCGGGTGGCGGCATCGAGGCGAGCGGCGTGACGGGCAGCGAGCTCGCGACCCCGCTCGTAGCCGCTCTGGCCGGCGAGTTCGAACCAGAACACCGCCTCCTCGAGCTCGCCCCGTTCGCGCGCTGCCTCGCCGAGTCGGAAGAAGCCCTTGCCCTCGCCGGCTCTTCCCGCCTTTTCCCAATATTCGGCGGCCCGTACCGGATCGTGGGGTTGGGTCCCGGGATCGCCCCACAGCTCGCCGAGCCAGAACCAGGCCCGCGACTCCCCAGCTTCCGCCGCTTCGAGCAGCCACCCTGCGGCCTCGGGGCCAGCGGCGCCATCGCTCGTCGCCCGCTCGAGCAGGAGCCGTCCGAGCTCGTAGGCGGCAGTGCGGTGGCCGCGAGAGGCGGCTTCCCGGAAGGCGGCGATGGCCCGTACCGGGTCGGCGGCAAGCCCGGGGCCGCCGTCGCGATAGAGACGCGCGAGGCGCACGAGCGCCTCGAGACGTCCGCCCCTCGCGGCGACGTGGAAGAGCTCCGCTGCCCTCGCTCCATCGGGCTTGACGCCTCGCCCCTCGGCGTAGAGGCGGGCGAGGGTCTCGGCTGCCCGCATGTCGCCCTCCTCCACCAGCCGTTCGAGCGAAGTGTGGGCGATGGCATACCAGCGCCGAGCCTCGGCCGGGCGAGGCAGCATCGCCTTTTCTCCCGCCAGCTTCTCCCCTGCCAAGGCTTCGGCGAGCGCGATCTGGGCATCGACGTCACCCGCCGTCGCCGCTTTTTCGAGCAGCGCGAACCCGCGCGCGGGATCGGACGGAAACGCCGGGTCGCCCGATAGCAGCAGGCGTCCCAGCCGGCCGGTGGCTGCGAGATCGCCGGCGGCCGCCGCCCGCTCGTACCACATCGCCGCCTCCCTCGCGTCGGCCGCCACGCCATCGCCGTCGCGCAGCCGATCGCCGAGCTGCCGCATGGCGCGGGGATGGCCGGCCTCGGCCGCGCGGCGGTACCAGGCGAAGGCGGTGGCGGGATCGGCCTCGACTCCGCGTCCCTCCTCGTAGAGCGCGGCAAGCCGCAACATCGCTTCGCTCACGCCGCCCTCGGCGAGTCGTCGATATGCGGCGATGGCGTCGGCAACGCGACCGGCGGCCTCCGCCTCGGCAGCCCGGTCGAGAATCTCCCTTTGGACCGCGCTCGGCCCGCCGCCCGTACAGCCCGCGAGCAGCCCCAAGACGCAGACCACAGGGACAAAGATCAGCAGCCTCAAGCCGACGTCTCCCGCGGGGACTGTCGGCGCAAGATGGCCTCGCCCAATGCCTGCAGGGCCTCGCGCAGGGTGGGATCGGCGATCTCCTGCACCCGCTCCGCGACCCGCTCCCGTTCCGCCGGCGCGAGCTCGCGCAAGGGGGGAGGCTCGGGCATGGCCAGCGGCGGCAGCGGCATCGGGCGGAAACGCAGGCGGGTCACCGTGGGCTGGCCGAAGAACGTGTTGATGCGCTCGATGATCTGGGGCGCCAGATGTTGGAGCTCGAGCGCGGCGGCGGGGCCAGCGGCGAGCACGAGGGTGCCGTGGCGCGCGCGGCCACGCGCGAACTCGATGGCGAGCGGCAGACAGCGGGCCGCCAGCGCGGGCCCGACGATGCGCGGCCATTCGCCGAACAGGGCGGCGCGCGCAAAGCCACGCTGACGGGCCGCGGGTTCCAACACACCGGCGAGCAGGGCGGCCAGACCCCGCACGCCCCCGCGTCTCTCCCCCTTTGCCGGGACCTGGGTAGCGCCTAGGCTCTCGTCCGGCACCGTACCGTCTCCCCGCTTCCGCCAGGGTCGTCCGGATCCCCTCTAATGTCTGTCGCCGCCCGCCCGTGCCAAGCCCAGCTCGAGGTCAGCGAGGCACGCGAGCGCCTGCTCGCCTGGTACGAGATCCACCGCCGCGAGCTCCCTTGGCGTTCCCCGGCGTATGCGAGCGATCCCTGGGCGGTGCTGGTGAGCGAATTCATGCTGCAGCAAACCACCGCTGCCACCGTCGCCGGGCGCTTCGAGCGGCTGCTCGATCGCTTCCCCACGGCCGCCGATCTCGCCGCCGCGTCCTTCGACGATGTGCTGCACGCCTGGCAGGGCCTCGGCTACTACCGCCGGGCCCGGCATCTCCACGCCTGCGCCCGCGCCATTTGCGAGCGCCACGGCGGAAAGGTGCCCGACGATGCCGAAGCGCTGCGCCGCTTACCGGGGATCGGCCCCTATACCGCGGCGGCGGTAGCGGCGATCGCTTTTGGCCGGCCGGAGGTGCCGCTCGACGCCAATGTCATGCGCGTCCTCGCCCGCTTCTTCGCGATCGACCGGCCGCTCGCACGCGCCCGCCGCGAGCTGCGCCAGGCGGCAGCCGCCTTCGCCTCGCCCGAGCGCGCTGGCGATCTCGCCCAGGGCCTCATGGAACTCGGCGCCCTGATCTGCCGGCCCCGACGGCCCGACTGTCGGGCCTGCCCGCTCGCTCGCAGCTGCCGGGCCCACAGGCTCGGGATCGCGGCGAGGCTGCCGGTGCGGCCGGCGGCGAAAAACCGCGAGCAGCTGTCCACTCTCGCCTATCTCGCCGTCGATGCGGCTGGCCGCGTGCTGCTGCGACGGCGACCGGAGGACGGGCTGCTCGGCGGGCTCTTCGAGCTGCCCGGCGAGCCCTGGCGGAAGGCCGAGAGCGACGAAGCTCCGATCGCCCCGCCCTGTCCCGGCTGCTGGCGGCCGGTGGCGGGTGAAGTCCGCCATCTGTTCACGCACATCGAGCTGCGGGTGCAGCTCCTGCGCGCCGATCTCGCCGAAGAGTGCCCGCCGACGAGCGAGGGGCATTGGTACGAGGCCTCGCAGCTTGCCGATCTGCCGCTTTCCTCGCTGACCCGGCGGCTTTTGCGCCACGGCGGCTACGACCGGCTGCCGCCGTCCCCAGGCCGCCAAGCGTCGGGAAGATGACGAGGCAGGCCGAAGCGATCGAAGCTCACGACGTCGAAGCGAACGGCGGAGGTGGCGAGCTGCGGCCGCTCGACGAGAAATTGCCGCGCCGCCCGCTCGATCCTGCGCCGCTGCTGCGGCCGCAGCGCGAGGAGCGCCTCCGCGTGGCGAGCGCGCCGCTTGACCTCGACGAAGACGACGAGCCCGCGCCGCTCGGCCACGATGTCGATCTCGCCCAGGCGGGTGGCGTAGCGGCGGGCGAGGATGCGAAAACCCTTGAGACGCAGGACGAGGGCGGCCAGGGCTTCGGCGAGCAGGCCCGCGCGGTAGCGATCCATCACTCTTCCTCCCTCTCGCCCCGACGGAGCGCAAGAGCGAGCTCGTAGAGCCGGCGCCTGGGCAGCCCGGTGCGTATCGCCGCCCGCTCGACCGCCTCGCGCAGCCCGTGCGAGGCCAGGAGCTGCCGCAAGAGCTCGGTCGCATCGCCGACATCGACGACCGGCGCGATGTCGGGTGGAGCCACCACCAGCACGAACTCGCCCCGCGCGGGGATGTCGCTGCCGAGGCGCGCCCGCAGCTCCGACAGCTTCGCCCGCACCACCTGTTCGTGCAGCTTGGTGAGTTCGCGGGCGACCGCCGCCTCGCGATCGCCGAGCACGGCCAGGAGATCGTCGAGGGTCTCGGCCATCCGGTGCGGGGCCTCCAAGAGGACGAGCGTGACGTCGAGATCGGCGAGCGCAGCGAAGCGTCGGCGACGCGCCGCTCCCTTGGACGGCAGGAAGCCTTCGAACAGGAAACGGTCGGTGGGCAAGCCGGCCACCGAAAGGGCGGCGATCACCGCCGACGGACCCGGGACCGTCCGCACCGGGATGCCCCGTTGCGAGGCTTCCCGGACGAGCCGGTAGCCCGGGTCGGCAATACAGGGGGTCCCGGCATCGCTGACGAGAGCCAGGCGCTCGCCGGCGGCGAGCCTCCCGAGCAGAAACGGCCGCACCCGATCGGCGTTGTGATCGTGATAGGCGAAGAGTCGCTTCGCGAGCCCGAGGTGGCGCAACAGCCGGCCGGTCACCCGAGTGTCCTCGCACACCACGAGATCGGCACGCGCCAACACCTCGCGCGCCCGACAGCTCATGTCACCGAGATTGCCGATCGGGGTAGCGACGACCCACAGGCCGGGAGCGAGTTGTCGCTCCTTCGCGCTTCCGCTAGCCTCCTCTCCGGCCTCGGTCGGAGAACGCTCCGTGTCGCCCTCGACTGCCGGTTCTGTCATCCGGTCGCGGCTGGTTGCCGGTCTCTGCCTTTCGTTCATGCTCCTCGCCGGATGTCAGCCGGGAACGCAACCGCCTCGCCCAGCACCCCAACCTGCTCCCGCGCCTCCGCCCCAGCCGCGGGTGCGGGAGGAGCCGCCACCTCAGCCAGCTGGTCCGCCCGTGGTAGCCCTGCTGTTGCCGCTCAGCGGCGAGCATGCGGCGATCGGACGGGACATGCTCGATGCCGCGCAGATGGCGCTCTTTGCGGTAGGCGACAAGCGCACCGTGCTGCTGCCGCGGGACACTCGGGGGACGCCCGAAGGGGCCGTCGCGGCGTTCCGGGCGGCGGTCCAGGAAAAGGCTGGGATCGTGCTGGGCCCGCTGTTCGCCGTCTCGGCTCGGGCCGTCGCTCCCCTCGCCCGCGACGCGGGCATCCCGCTCATCACCTTTTCCAACGACTCGACGGTGGCCGAGACCGGCGCCTTCGTCTTTGGCTTGCGGCCGGAAGAGCAGATCGAACGGGTGATGGAGCACGCCGCCCGCGAGGGACTGCGGCGCGTCGCCCTGGTGGCCTCGGACGACGCCTACGGCCGGAGGGCGCGGGCGGCCTGGCAAAGGGCGCTCGAACGTTTCGGCCTCGACCCGTCCTCGCCCGCGGAAGTGCTCGGCCAGACCGAGCCCGAGCTCGATGTGGCGATGCGCCGGATTTCCGCCTACGAAGCGCGCCGGGCCGCGCTCGAACAGCAAAAGGCCGCCCTGAAGGCGCGCGGCGACGAGGTGGCGCAGGCAGCGCTGGCTCAGCTCGGGACGCGCGAGACCTTCGGACCTCCCCCCTTCGACGCCCTGCTGATCGCCGAGGGCGGACTGCGGCTACGCAGCGTCGTGGCGCTCGCCGACTATTACGATGTCGGTCCGCCGGAGGTGCGGTTTCTCGGCACCGCCCGCTGGATCGAGGAGGACCCCCGACTGTTCGAGCTGGCGAGCTTGAGAGGTGCCCGGTTCGCCACGCGCGACCCGGAGACGATGGAACAGTTCCGGTCCGAGTTCGCCAAGGCGTTCGGCAGACAGCCCAGCCCGCTCGCCGTGCTCGCCTTCGACGCCACCGCCCTGGCGCTCGTGCTGGCACGGGACGAAGGCCGATTCGCGCGCTCCGCGTTGACCGCTCCCGAAGGCTTCATCGGTTACGGCGGTATCGTCCGGCTGCGCCCGGACGGGCTCGCCGAACACGGACTCGCCATCGTCGAGGTCACAGCCGATCGTCTGGCCGTGGTGGAACCCGCGCCGCGACGCTTCCCGGCCGGGTTCGCCACCCTCGCACCGGTTCAAGCCGGCTCCACCACCTCCAGCCAGAACCGCGCGATCGCCTCCGCGACCCGCTGAAAATCGGCGAGCTCCACCGGCTTCGCGACATAGGCGTTGGCATGCAGGGCGTAGCAGTGGCGGATGTCCTGCTCGGCGTTGGAGGTGCTCAGGACCACCACCGGCAGGTGGGCGAGCGCCGGATCGTGCTTGATCTCCGCCAACACCTCGCGCCCGTGCTTGCCCGGGAGGTTGAGATCGAGCAGCACGAGCCGCGGCAGCTCGGCACCCCCGGCGAGACAACCGCGCAAGTGGGCGAGTGCGGCGGTGCCGTCGCGCACATGCCGAATCCGCCCGCCAGGCCAACACTCCCGGAAGGTCTCTACGGCCAGCACGGCATCGGCTGCATTGTCCTCCACCAACAGGATGGTGTCACGCGAGTGGCGCGAGACCGATGGCATGCGGTTCCTCCCGACTGCGCTCGTAACCGGCCGTCGCACGCCCCCGACGCCGAGTGCCCGGGGTGTCGATCGGCACGGTATACATCCCGAAATTTCGTTTGACGCGGAGCAGCGAACGCGTAGGTTGATTCCGGCGGACCGGCGGCACCGGCCCCAGCGGCCGGCGTGACCGACGATCCGCCATGGGCGGTAGCACGGAAGCGGAATGGGCCAGAGGATCCGGGTGACCTCGATCGCGCGTGCGGCGCTCCGCGCTCAGGGGCGCGAGCCGGCACCCGCTCCCCCCTCGGGATTGACCGTCGCTCTTGTCGGGCTCGCAGCCTCCGACGCCGAGCTGATCGAGCGGCTGTTGCGGCGAGCCCGCGGCAGCCGCTATCGCACGCTGCGACTGGAACGCCCGGACGACACCACGAGCGGCATCCTGCGCGGCGAGATCGACGCCATCCTGGTCGACGGCGGCGCGGGGGACATCCCCCCGGCATTGGGCGCCGGCAGCTTCGCCTCCGCCTTCGGGGTGCCGGTTTTGCTCCTCGTCGACGACTGGCGGCCGGGCCGCGAGACGGCGTTGTTGCGGGCCGGAATCGCCGACCTGCTCGAGAAGGAGGAGCTCGACAGCGAGCGCATCGACCGCGCCATCCTGTTCGCCGTGGCACGCGCCCGCTCGGCAATGCCGCAACCGGCGGTGGCGCGCGGCGACGACCCTTGGACCGAGCTGCGCGTCCTGCTCGCCCGGGCAGTTGCCGCCCATGGTCGCCGAGGGCATGGGTTCGCCCTCGTGCTCGTCGACCTCGGCGCCCCCGGGGTCGCGGAGGAAACCGAGAGTTGGCAGCGCATGCGCACGATTCTCGTGCAGCGCCTGCGCTCGCGGCTGCGCCGGTCGGATGTGGTGCTCGAGCCAGAACCCAGCCGCCTGGCCGTGCTGATCGAGGATCTGCCGAACCCGCGCGATGCCATCACCGTCGCCTGCAAGCTCGAACGGGCGCTCCTCGCCCCGCTGCCATTCGCGAACGGCCGAGATCCGCCCGCGCCGGCGCTGGCTTGGGCGGTCTATCCGGTCGATGGCACCGATCCCGATCGGCTGCTCGGCATCGCCGAAACCCTCCTCTTCCCGGGCCACAGCGCTGGCGCGAGCCCGCAACGTTTTGCCTGCTCCGCGCTCGATGCCGTCTACCAGCGCGCTCGCCGTCTCGCTCCCGCTTTCGCGCGTGCCCTCGACGAGGGGACCATCGAGCTCGGCTTGCAGCCCCAGACCACATTGCGCCCGGGCCCCATCGGTCTCGGCGCCGTGCCCTGCTGGCGCCCCACCGCCGACGTCGCCCTCTGCGGCAGCGAACTGCGCGAGGTCGCCGCCTTGGTCGGCGAGCTGGATCGCCTGACCCTGGCGCTCGCCCATCTCGCCATCCGCCAGCTCGCCCGCTGGCATGCCGAGGGTCTGCGACTGGCGCGCCTGACCGTACCGATCCTGTCGCGCCGGCAGCTGGCGCGCAGCGATCTGGTCGAACGGCTGTCGGCGTCGTTGCGCGAGAGCGGCGTACCGAGCGCCGCGCTCGAACTCGAACTGCAGCCGAACCAGCTCGGCCACGACGGAGCGGAGATCGGCGAAGCCACCGCGGCGCTCGCCAGCAGTGGTGTCCGGCTGGCACTTCGCCTCGATCGCCAAGGGCCACCGCTGCCGCTGCTCGCGCGCTTGCCGCTCGGGACCGTGCGGCTCGCCGCCGAACTGCTCGCCGCGGCCGTCGACGATCATCGGCAGAAGCTCCTGCTCGAGAACTTGGTGCGTCTCGCCCACGGCCTCGACCTTCGGGTGGTGGCCGAGGATGCGGCTACCCCCGAGCTCGTCGGGCTCGCCCGCGAGATCGGCTGCGATGCGCTACAGGCGGTCACGGTCGCTCCTCCGCTGCCGGAAGCCGAGGCGCGACAGTGGCTGCTGCGGGCGCATCGTCGTCGCCCGGAGTGAAGGCGATCTCGGCTGGCGAGACCGAGCGCGCCGGCGGTTCCGCCACTTCGACGCGGTCGCGGCCGCGTCGTTTTGCCCGATAGAGGGCGCGGTCGACCCGCTCGATCCACTCCTCCGGCGTGTCGTACGGCGACGCCTCACCGACGCCGATCGACAGGGTCACCGTACCCAGATCGCGGCCCGTCGTGCGTTGCCGGATGCGGCGCGAGCCCACGGTGCGACGCAACCGTTCGGCCACCGCCTCGCCCTGGGCGAGGCCGCGCGGCTGCAGCAGGATCGCGAACTCCTCCCCGCCCCAGCGGGAGACGAGATCGCGCTCGTCGACATTGCGGCGCAGGAGCTGGGCCACGGCTTTCAGCACCAGGTCCCCGGTGACGTGACCGTGACGGTCATTGAAGTCCTTGAAATGGTCGATGTCGGCGAGCAACAGGATCGGCGCCGGGCCGCCCCGCCGCACCCGCTCGACGGCATGCGCCACCGCCCGCTCGAAACGCCTACGGTTCGGCAGACCGGTCAGGGGATCCGTCTCTGCCTCGCGGCGAGCGGAGATGAAAGCCTCGGTGACGGCAGAGAGCTCGGCTCGGGTGACGTGCAGCCGGTGCTCGAGTTGCAGCGCCGCCTCCACCACCGCCCGTGTCTCGGCGAGAGCCCGCGCGAGGAGGTCCTTGAGCTCGCGCGGTTCCTCGCTGTCCGCGGCGCGCGCCACCAGCCGTTCGATGCGCTCGGCACTCTGGCGGAAGCCGACCTCCGCTTCCGCCACCTCGTCGTCCAGCCGGCTGCCCAGCTCGGCCAGCTGTTCGCCCGCTCGCTCGATGGCCTGCTCGAGGCCGGCGCGCGCCACGTGCCGCTCGTAGAGGGTTCGGCAAGTGGCCTCGTCGAGGCTCTCTCCGGCCGCCAAGCGACTCTCGATGTCCCGGGCAAGCGCCGGATGACTGCCCTCGTGGTAGAGGAAGAACAGCTCGTAATATTCGGGCGTCGGCGGCAGACCGTGCCGTCTCAGGCTCTTCACGACCTGTACCGCGATCGCTCGAGCCTTGCCGTGAGGGCCCCGGCACTCACCCATCGGCGCGCCTCCATGCTCCTCGGCCGCAACCGCCCGCGAGCATGCGAGGGTGGGGTCAATGGGCGGTTAAGACGCCTTGCCGTCGTCCGTCGTAGGCATACCCCGGGGCACGTTACGCAGCATGTGCCAGCCGGCATCGAGCACCAGCATGGTGCCGGTAAGAGAACGGCAGCGCAAACAGAAGCGCACCGCCTCGACGATTTCCGCCATGTCCACCGGCCGGCCGAGAGGCGAGCCGTGGACCAGTCGGGCAAAGCGCTCGCGGTCGAAGTCGTCGGGAGGCAGAACGAGGCCGGGAGCGATCGCCACCACTCGAATGCGCGGAGCGAGCGCCAGTGCCGCGACCTCGGTGAAGGCCCAAAGGCCGGCCTTGGCGGCGGTGTAGCTCGCATAATGGGGCGTCGGGCTCAGGATCCGGGCATCGACCAGGTTGACGACGAGCGCCTCCATGCCCCTCGGGAGCGCTTCCGCCACGGCCCCCGTGAGCACCATGGGAGCGCGCAGATCGGTCGCCAGGATCCGAGCGAAGACCTCCGGCGGGCTGTCCCGCGGCGTGTCGGAAAGGAAGCTCGAGGCATTGTTGACGAGCAGCCCGATGGGCCCGAGCGCGGCGATCACCGCGGCGGCGAGGTCGCGCACTTCCCCTTCGCGGGCGAGATCGGCACCGAAGGCCATGGCGCGACCGCCCGCCGCGACGATCTCGTCGACGAGCGCCTCGGCTTCCGGCCGCGAACGATGGTAGTGGACGGCGATCGCGAAGCCGTCCTCGACAAGCGCGCGGGCGATGGCGGCGCCAATCCGCCGGGCGGCGCCGGTGACGAGAGCCACCCCTGGCATCCGCTCCATCGCCGCCTTCCTTCCGCGAATGACCCGGATTGCGCCGCCCGAAGCTGGACCTCGCCCGCTCGCGCGTTAAAGATAGTCCAGTCGAGCGCGGATCCAGGGGCGTCATGGTTCCCTATCTGATCGGCGGCGTCGCGGCCTGGGGTGCGGTGGTGGGTGGCCTCTATCTGCTGCAAGAGGAGATGATCTTCCCGCGCGCCGTCGCCCGCACCCCCCTCTATCCGCTACCTCCCCGCAGCGAGCGGATCGAACTCGTCAACCCCGAAGGTTTTCGGCTCGTGGGCAATCTGGTGCGGGCACGCGGCCCGAGTCGCGGCCTCGTCCTCGGCTTCCCGGGCAACGCCTGGAACGCCGATGACTGCACGACGTTCCTCGCCGCACGGTTGTGGGATTTCGACATCGCCGTATTCCATTACCGTGGCTATGCGCCGAGCGAAGGCGAGCCATCGGAAAAGGCCCTCTTTGCCGACGCCGAGTTCCTGTTCGACACTCTGACCTTCGGCCTCGCCCCCGAGCGCACCTACGCCTTCGGAGCCAGCCTCGGCTCGGGAGTCGCGGCTTGGCTTGCGAGCCGGCGACCCCTCGCCGGCCTCGTCCTCGTGACGCCATTCGATTCCCTCGAGGCGATCGCCCGCGCCCGCTATCCCTTCGCGCCGGTGCGCTGGCTGCTCAAGCATCCCTTCCGCAGCGACCGCTACCTCGCCGACCGCGACATTCCGGTCGCGGTGATCGCCGCCGGCGAGGATCGCGTGGTCCCGCGCCGGCACACCGAGGCTCTCCTGCGGGTGTTGGTCCGTCCGGTGTTGGTGCGCACTATCCCCGGGGCGAGCCACAGCGGGATCTACGATACCCCGGAGATCGACGAGCTGCTGCGCCATGCCCTCGCCGCCCTCGAGCAGGCGACGAGCCTGCGGGCAGCGGCCGAATGATGCGGCGAGCGGCGATCCGCCGCCATCTGCTGCGCGCGGCGGGAGCGATCCTGGTCGTGCTGCTCTCGGCTTGCGGCCGTCGCGGACCGCTGCGTCTGCCCGAGCCGACTCCTTCCTCTCCCACCGCCGAAGAGAAGGCGCCATGACCCCCTTTGCCTATCGCGGGGGCGAGCTTTGCGTCGAAGAGGTGCCACTCGCGACCCTCGCCGAACGCTTCGGCACCCCGCTCTACGTCTATTCCGCCAACCGCATCCGCGACCGCATCCGCGCCTTCAAGAGGGCGTTCGCCGACCTGCCGGTGCGCTTCTGCTACGCGGTCAAGGCCAATCCGCATCTGGCCGTGCTGCGGATCGTGGCGCAGGAGGGAGTGGGTGCCGACACCGTCTCGGGCGGCGAGATCGAGCGCGCGCTTGCCGCTGGCATCGCCGCCGAACGCATCGTCTTTGCCGGCGTGGCCAAGACCGACGAGGAAATCCGCCTCGGCATCGAGGCCGGTATCCTCCAGTTCAACGTCGAATCCCCGGGCGAGCTCGAGCGCATCGCCGCGCTGGCGGCCGCTCTCGGCCGGGTGGCGCCGGTGGCGCTGCGCGTCAATCCGGACATCGCCGCTCCGACCCACGGCAAGATCGCAACCGGCCGCCGCGGCGACAAGTTCGGCATTCCGCTCGGCGAGGTGCCGGCGCTGTTCGCCCGCGCCCGCGCCCTTTCCACCGTCGACCTCGTGGGCCTGCACTTCCACATCGGCTCCCAGATCACCGCCCTCGCGCCGCTCGTCTCGGCCTGGGAGCGGGCGCGGGATCTTCTCCTCGACTTGCGCCGCTCCGGTCTGCCCGTGCAAAGGCTCGATCTCGGCGGGGGTTTCGGGGTGCGCTACCGCGACGAGGAACCGCCGATGCCGGAAGCCCTTGCCCGCGAGGTGCGACGGCTGTTCGACGGGCTCGAGGTGGAACTGATCTTCGAGCCCGGCCGGGCGTTCGTCGCCGATGCCGGGGTGCTGCTCGCCCGGGTGATCGAACGCAAAGAAAGTGCCGGACTGCGTTTTCTGATCGTCGATGCCGGCATGCACACGCTGTTGCGCCCGGCTCTCTACGACGCCTTCCACGCCATCGTGCCGGTAAAGGAACCGGCTGCGGCCGACGAACGGCTTGTTTTCGACGTCGTCGGACCGATCTGCGAGAGCAGCGATGTACTCGGCCGCAACCGTCTGTTGCCGCCGCTCGACGCCGGGGCCCTCGTCGCCATTCTGACGGTCGGCGCCTATGGTGCGACCATGGCAACCGACTACAATTCGCGACCACGGCCGGCCGAGCTTTTGGTCGACGGCAGCCGCGTCGCGGTCATCCGCAAGCGGCGGGAACCGCGCGAGCTCTTTGCCGACGAGCTGGTCCCGGACTGGCTGTCCGGTCCCGGCGGGGCAGGAGGGGACGTGCCATGATGCGGGAACAGAAGGCCACTTCCGGCAGCCCACGCCTCGAACGACAGGTGTGGGCGGCACGCGCGGCGATCCTCGGCGAGCGACTGTGGCCTGCGCTTTGGCCCCTCGTTGGCATCGGCGGCCTGTTCGTCGTCCTCGCGCTGTTCGCCGTTTGGGAGCATGTGCCCGGCTTCGTCCACGCTGCCGGCCTCGCTCTCTTTGCCTGCGCCGGCCTGTTCGCCGCCGCCCATGCGGCGCGCGCCGTCCGCTGGCCGTCGCGCGAGGAAGCGCTCGCGCGCATCGAGCGCGATTCCGGACTGGCCCACCGTCCCCTGCGGGCGCTTGCCGAGCAACTCGCCGCCGGCGCCGAGGATCCCGTCGCCCGCACCCTGTGGCAAGTTCACCGGCAGCGGCTCGCCGCCCTGCTGCGCCGCACTCGGGTCTCCCCCCCGCGTTCCTTCCTGCCCTGGGTCGACCGCTGGGCCCTGCGCGCTGCCCTTCTCCTCCTCCTCGTCGTCGCCCTCGTCGATGCCGGACCGGATGCAGGACGGCGGCTCCTCCGTGCCTTCCTGCCGACGCCGAGCGAGACGCTCCGCGCCCCGGCACTCGCCTTCGAATTCTGGGTGACACCCCCCGCCTACACACGACTCGCGCCCTTCCGCCTCGATCCCTCGGCGGACGGAGAAACCGCGATGCACAGCGAAGTGCCCGAGGGGAGCGAGCTCGTCGCCCAGGTCCACCATCTGCCACCCGATGCCGCGGCCTTCGTTCTGGACGGGCCCGCAGGCGCCGCTCCCTTTGCCCGCCTCGGGCCGGGGAGCGCCGAGGCACGCTTGGTCGTGAACCGCGATGGCGCGGTGAGCGTGCGCCGCGGCGAAGAAACCCTGGTCCGCCTCGAGCTTTCGGTTCGTCCCGACCGGCCACCCACCGTGCGCTTCGCCGGACCACCGGTCGAGACCCAGCGACGCACCCTCGATATCCGCTTCGCCGCCGAGGACGACTATGCCGTCGGCGAGGTGGCGCTCTTCATATCGCCGCCCGAGGCGAGCGACGAGCCGGGTGGCACCACCGAACGGCGCTCGTTGCTGCGCGGCAGCCGCGAACCCCGCAAGCTCGACGGGCGTTCCTTCCTCGATTTGACCGCCCACCCGCGCGCCGGGCTGCCGGTGCGGCTCGAGCTCGAGGCCATCGACGGCCGGGCCCAGAGCGGCCGCAGCGAACCCATCGAAGTGATCCTGCCCGAGCGTCCGTTCAGCCACCCCCTCGCCCGGGCGGTGATCGCCCAGCGCAAAGCCCTTGTGGAACATCCCGACCGCTGGGCGCTCGTCGCCATCCGGCTGCAGACCCTGGCCGAAGGTTCGGAGGCACAGCGAGTGGATGTGAGCGTGCCGCTCGCCCTTTTCGTCGCCTCGAGCCGGCTGGTCCGCCAGCGAACTCCCGAGGCGCGCCGTTCGGTGGTCGACCTTCTCTGGGACGTCGCGCTTCTGATCGAGGATGGAAGCCTGTCCCTCGCCGAACGCCAGCTGCGCGAGCTGCAGGAAAAGCTGCAGCAGGCGCTCGTCGACGACACCGCGGACGCACGACTCGAGCAGCTCATGCGCGAGCTCTCCGAGGCGCTCGAGCGCTATCTGGACGAGCTCGGCCGGCGGGCCATGGAACAGCTGGCGGAACAGCTGCGCCGGGGCGAACAGCCGCGGACGCTGCCGCTCGATCCGGCGCGTTCGGTGAACCGCGACCAGCTGCGCCAAATGCTGGAGCGGGCGCGCGAACTGGCGCGCGCCGGCATGCGCGACGCCGCCCGCGAGATGCTCGCCCAGCTGCAACAGATGCTGGAGAACCTGCAGGCGGGTGTGCCACAGCAGGCCGAGCAACATCCTGGCGAGCAGGCCCTCTCCGACCTGCAGCGGATGATCGAACTGCAACAGCGACTCCTCGAGCGCAGCTTCGCCATGGAGCGGGCGCTCCGTCAGGGCATGCGGCCGCCGCGAGAGGAAGGGGAAGAGGGCGTCGAGCCGAGGCAGGACGACGCCCGCGGCGAGGCCGCGGATCCCAAGCGAGCGGCCGCCGAGCAGGAGGCCCTGCGGCGCGCGCTCGGGGAACTCATGCGCCGGCTCGGGGAGAGCGGGATGGAATTGCCGCGGGCGCTCGGCAGTGCCGAGATGCAGATGCGCGCGGCCCGCGATGCCCTCGAGCGGGGCGAACCCGGGACGGCGACCGATCCGCAGACCCGCGCCCTCGACCAAATGCGGCAAGCCGGACAGGCGATGCTCGAGCAATTGCGCGAGCAGATGGCACAGCAGCCGGGACCGGGACGGGTACCGGGAAGCTTCGAGCGGCCCGGACGCGATCCCTTGGGCCGTGCCACCCGCAACGAGGGCGGTTTCGAGACCGAAGGGGTGAAGATCCCGGAGCAGTACGACCTCGGACGGGCGCGCGGAGTGCTCGAGGAGCTCTACCGCCGCTCCGGCGATCGCCGCCGACCCGCCTACGAGCTCGACTATTATCGGCGCCTGCTCGACCGTTTCTGAGCCGTGCGCGTCCGAGTCGTCGTTTCCCCGAACTTCGATCGACGCCAGGATCCGGCCAACATCCGGCTCGTGGTGCTGCACTATACGGGCATGCCGGATGCCGCTTCGGCGCTGCGGCGTCTGTGCGATCCGGCGAGCCGCGTGAGCGCCCACTATCTCATCGACGAGGATGGGACGATCTACTCCCTCGTGCCCGAGCCTCTGCGGGCCTGGCACGCGGGGGTCTCGGCATGGCGCGAGTGGAACGACCCCAACAGCGTGTCGATCGGCATCGAGCTCGTCAATCCGGGCCACGATTTCGGCTACCGGCCCTTTCCCGCAGCCCAGATCGACGCGCTGTGCGCACTGCTCGAGAGGATCCGCGCCCGCCACCCGATCGCGCCGCGGGATATCGTCGGCCACAGCGACATCGCCCCGGCACGCAAGCGCGATCCGGGGGAGTTGTTCCCCTGGGTCCGGCTCGCCGCCCGCGGCCTCGCCATATGGCCCACCGATGCCGCGGCGGTGCGCCCCGTCGATCCCTTGCGCGCGGCGCATCTCCTGCGCTGCGTCGGCTATCGCCGCGATTTGCCCGACACCGGCTTCGCCGATTGCATCCGGGCATTCCAACGGCGGTTCCGGCCGGAACGCGTCGACGGCGTGCTCGACGGCCGCACCATGGCGCTGCTCGAGGGAGCGGCCGGCTTGTCGCAGGAAGGCGGATTGCCCATCTTTCCGGTGGGGACGGGTGGCCGGATGGCCGCTCCCGCGTGAAGCGGGGGAGGAAAGTCCGGGCTCCACGGAAACACGGTGCCGGGTAACACCCGGCGGGGGCAACCCCAGGGAAAGTGCCACAGAGAGCAGACCGCCCGCCGGGGCCTTCGGGCCTGCGGGCAAGGGTGAAAGGGTGCGGTAAGAGCGCACCGCGCCCCCGGCAACGGGGGCGGCACGGCAAACCCCACCGGGAGCAAGACCAGATAGGGGCGGGAGCGCTTCGGCGCAGGCCAGTTTCCGGGCCGACCGCCCGGGTGGGTCGCGTGAGGCGCGCGGTGACGCGCGTCCCAGAGGAATGGCCATCACCGGGAGCGATCCCGGTACAGAACCCGGCTTACAGGCCACCCGTCCGCCCCAGCCGAACGCGGATCGATCCCAGCCCTTTCCCGGGTTTGTCCACAGGTTTGTTTTCGCATGGCAAATCTGCTTGCCGTTCATGGAGTTGCGAGCTCGTGCTGAGGTCGCGTCTCGGGCGGAGACACTTGACCGCCACTCGCCCCGCAGATAAAGTGTAACACGCACGCAACGCGCAATGCCCGTCCGGCTGCAGCTGCCGGTCGCGCGTATGCGGACAGGCAAAGAACAGTCGATGACGCGAAGTGCCATTACGGTGCGCTAACCGTATGTCGGTCGTCGTTGCTCTGTGGATTTTCTGGCTCTCGATATTGCACGACCAGCGGGTGTACCGTCCGGCAAAGTGGTCGTCATCGAGTTCCGGCCTCCGTGGGCAGGGTGACGGTTCATGCGTTCTCGTGCCACGAGCATTGGCGAGCGCGGATACCTCTGGATAGTCGACCATGGAGAGCGGACATCTTCCAGTTCTACTCGACGAGATGCTGCAGGCGCTCGCCCCGCGAGACGGCGGCATCTATGTCGATGCCACATTCGGCGGAGGTGGTTACAGCCGGGCGATCCTCGCCGCTGCTCGTTGCCGAGTCGTGGCCATTGACCGCGATCGGGCGGCGGTGGCGCGCGGGCGTGCGCTGGCGCAGGACGAGCCGCGCTTCACGATGCTGGAGGGAACCTTCGGTGCCCTCGACCGTCTGCTCGCCCAGGCCGGGATCGCTGACGTCGACGGCGTCGTCTTCGATCTCGGCGTGAGTTCGCTGCAGCTCGACGATCCCGCTCGCGGCTTCTCCTTTCGCTACGACGGCCCGCTCGACATGCGCATGGGCGGTGGCGGGCGCACCGCGGCGGAGATCCTGGCGGAAGCGACGGAAGACGAGCTCGCGTCCATCCTGCACGCATTCGGCGAGGAGCCGCACGCCCGCCGTATCGCCCGAGCCATCGTCGCCGCCCGTCGCGAGCGGCCCCTTCGCACCACCCGCGAGCTTGCCGCCTTGGTCGAGCGTGTGGTGGGTCGGCGACCGGACGGACATCATCCGGCGACGCGCACCTTCCAAGCCCTGAGGATCGCGGTCAATGACGAGCTCGGCGAGCTCGCGCGTGGTTTGGCTGCCGCGGAGCGCGTGCTGCGACCGGGCGGGCGGTTGGTCGTCGTGGCCTTCCACTCCCTCGAGGACCGGATGGTCAAGCAGTTCGTCGACGCGCGCAGCGGGCGGCCGGCCCCGACGTCGCGTCATGTGCCGCCGCCCGATCGCCCTCTGGCCACCAGCTTTCGCTGGCTCCGACGCAAGGTGGTGAAGCCGCAGCCAGAGGAAATCGCCCGCAACCCGCGTGCGCGATCGGCCCGACTGCGGATCGCCGAGCGATTGGCTGCAGAGCCGGCCCTCGATCACGGGAGAGGGAGGCGGGTCGCATGATCTCTCGCCCGGTGCTGGTGTTGGCTGTCGCGGTGGTGGTCGCCGCCGCTGCCGTTTACCATTTGAGTTACCGGGTCGACGCGCTGGCCGCCCAGCTCGCCGCCACCCGCGAACGGATGGCTCTCGCCGCGGCCGATCTGGCGAGCCTCAGGGCGTCTTTCGCCTATCTGACACGCCCGCAGCGGCTCGCCACCTTGGCGGCAGGATTGGGCATGGTACCGGTGTCCTCGCAGCAGGTCGTCGCCGTTGCCCAGATCGGCACCGCCCGCGAACTCGTCCTCGCCGCCTCGCCGGTTACCGTGCTCCTCCCCTCCGGCGGCACGCTGGAGCTGCGGTTGCGCCCGCCCCTTCCGACCGGTGCGGAGAGGCTGCCGTGAGCGCGTCCGCCGGCGGTCCCGGGTCGACGGGGCTCGCCGCAGCCCGGCTGCGTCTGCGCGTGGTGGCGGTGGCGCTGGCCGTCGCCTTCACCAGCATGGGCGTGCGGTTGATCGATCTCGGCGAGCGCGCGAGCGAGCGCGACCAGCCCCGCCCGGCCGCGACGGTGGACGGCGAGGAGCAGCCGGCGAGAGCCGATATCGTCGACCGCCGCGGTCGTCTGCTCGCCACCGACGTCACCACTTACGCCCTCGCCGCCGATCCGGCCAACGTCGGCGATCCGGCACTCGCCGCCCAAGCGCTCGCCCGGGTACTCGGCGAAGTCGATGCCGCCGAGCTCGAGCGGCGGTTCCTAGCCGGTCGGCGGTTCGCCTGGGTCGACCGGGAGCTGTCGGCCGAGCAACTTCGCGGGGTGATGGAGCTCGGTCTCAAGGGGCTCCACTTCTTGCCTCGCCGCAAGCGCATCTGGCCGCAGGGCGAGCTCGCCGGCCACGTCGTCGGGTTCACCGGCGTCGACCAGCAGGGGCTCTCCGGCATCGAGCTCGCCCTCGACCGCCGCCTGCGCGAGGACCCCGAGCCCCTCGTGCTTTCCCTCGATCTGCGGGTCCAGCAAATCGTCCACGAAGAGGTGGGCGAGGCGGTGAAGCGCTTCCGCGCCCGCGCCGCCTGCGGGCTCGTCCAGGACGTGGAAAGCGGCGAACTCTTGGCCCTCGTGAGCCTTCCCGAGTTCGATCCCAACCGTTGGCAGCGAACGGGGCCGAGCGAACGACGCAACAGCTGTACCGGCAACATCTACGAGCTCGGCTCGCTGTTCAAAGTCATCACCGCGGCGATGGCCCTCGATTCGGGCAAGGTGGGCCTGTCCGACCGCTTCGACGCTACCGAGCCGCTGCGCATCGGCCGTCACCGGATCCGCGACGATCACGCCAAAAGGCGACCGTTGTCGGTACCCGAAATCATCGCCTATTCCTCCAACATCGGCACCGCTCGCATGGCCTTTGCCGCTGGCGGCGGGGAGGCCGAGCAGGCCTTCCTCCGCAAGCTCGGCTTCGACCGGCCTCTGGCGGTCGAGCTCCCCGATCGTACGCCGCCGCTGTTGCCCTCGCGCTGGCCCGAGATCGTCGCCGCCACCGTCTCTTTCGGCCATGGGATCGCTGTCAGTCCCTTGCAGTTCGCCAACGCCACCGCCTCCCTCGTCGGCAGCGGCCGCCTGCTGCGTCCCACCCTGCTGCGCCTGGCCGGGGCGCCCGAGCCCGGACCGCAGTTGATCTCGCAACGGACGGTCACCGACCTGCGCTGGCTGTTGTGGCTCACTGTCGAGAAGGGTACCGGCACGCGAGCGCGGCTGTCGCGCTATGCCTTGGGCGGCAAGACGGGGACCGCCGACAAGCCGGCGAGCCAGCGCCGGGGTTATCGCTCGGGCGAAGTGGTGGCCTCGTTCGTCGGTATCTTCCCCATCGACCAGCCGCGCTATCTCGTGCTCGTGAGCCTCGACGAGCCCAAGGGCGATGCGTCGACCTACGGCTTCCGCTACGGCGGCTGGACGGCGGCACCGGTCGTGGCGCGCATCGTCGACCGTAGCGGACCGCTGCTCGGGGTTCCACCCACCGAGGGCGAGACCCTGCAGGCCTTGAGAGAACGACTCCTGGTGAGCGAAACACCCCACGCCCTGACGGGGCATCCGGAGGAACGCCTTGCGGCTCTCGATGCTGGTCGATGAGGCGATCCGCCTCGATGCCGCCTCCGATCGGGAGGTCTCGGGTCTCGCCGCCGACAGCCGCAGCGTGCGGCCTGGCGACGTGTTCGCCGCGCTCCCCGGCACGCGCGCCCACGGCCTGACCTTCCTCGCCGAGGCGCTCGCCCGCGGTGCTGTCGCGGTGCTGGTCGGCGACGCCGACGCCGCGCGGGTCCCGGGCGACGTGCCGAAGCTGATCGCCGCCGATCCCAGACAGGCCTTCGCGCGGCTCGCCGCCCGCTTCCATCCGGGCCGGCCGAACGTGATCGCTGCGGTCACCGGCACCAACGGCAAGAGCTCGACCGTGAGCTTCGCCCGTCAGCTCTGGCAGCATGCCGGACTGCACGCCGCCAGCCTCGGCACCCTCGGTCTCGAGCCGGCGGGCCTCGGGGAAACGGGCGGGCTGACCACGCCCGATGCCCTCACCCTCCACCGCACCCTCGATCGGCTCGCCCGCCTCGGGGTCACCCACCTCGCCCTCGAGGCGTCGAGCCACGGCCTCGACCAGCGCCGCCTCGATGGGCTTGCGGTCGACATCGCCGCCTTCACCAATCTCAGTCGCGACCATTTCGACTATCATGGCAGTGTCGAAGCCTATTTCCGCGCCAAGGCGCGCCTGTTCGAGGTGCTGCTGCGACCAGGCGGCACGGCCGTGCTCGATGCCGATGTGCCGGAGTTTCCGCGCCTTGCGGCGATGGTCGCGGAGCGGGGAGCGCGGCTTCTGACTTACGGCCGCAACGGCCGCGACTTTCGACTGCTCGCCGGCGCGGAACGCCCCGACGGTCTAGGACTGCGACTGCTTCTGGCGGGCGAAGAGCTGTCCGTCGAGGTGCCGCTCTATGGTTCCTTTCAGGCATGGAACATTCTCTGTGCCGCGGCGATCGCCTACGCCTCGGGCGTCCCGCTCGCGGTTCTGCGCCAGGCGATCCCGCGGCTTTCCGGGGTGAGAGGCCGGATGCAGCTCGTCGCTCGGGCACCGTCCGGCGGCCGCCTGTTCGTCGACTATGCCCACACGCCGGACGCGCTCGAAAAGGCGCTCGCGGCCCTGCGGCGACACGTTGCGGGTCGCATCGTCGTGGTCTTCGGCTGTGGCGGCGACCGCGATCCCGGCAAGCGGCCGCTCATGGGGGAGATCGCGACGAGAGCGGCGGATCTCGTGATCGTCACCGACGACAATCCGCGGAGCGAGGATCCGGCACGGATTCGCGCCCAGATCCTGGCCGGCTGCGGGCCAGAGGCGCGGGAGGTCGGCGACCGGGCAGAAGCGATCGCCGCCGGGATCGCCGCCGTCGGCCGCGACGACGCGCTGCTCGTCGCCGGCAAGGGGCACGAGCGCGGGCAGGTCATCGGCAGACAGGTACTGCCGTTCGACGACATCGAGATGGTGCAGCGGCTGGCGCGAGCCGGGAGCGCACCATGAGCCTGTGGACGGCGCAAGAGGTGCTCCTCGCGACGGAGGGCCGCGGCCCTTCCGGTTGGCAGGCTACGGGCGTGTCGATCGACAGCCGCACGCTCGAGCCGGGGGACCTGTTCGTGGCGCTGCGCGGTCCGCGTCACGACGGCCACGCGTTCCTTGCCGATGCCTTCGCCCGCGGTGCCGCGGCGGCAATCGTGGCGACCGATGCAGCGATCCCCGAGCTCGGGCCGTGCATCGGGGTGGCCGATACGCAGCGCGCGTTGGTCGATTTGGGACAGTTCGCACGAGCGCGGAGCCGCGCGCGGATCGTCGCCGTGACCGGCAGCGTCGGCAAGACCGGAACGAAGGAAGCGTTGCGCCACGTGCTCGCCCGCGAGGGGCGGACCCACGCCAGTGCGGCCAGCCACAACAACCATTGGGGCGTGCCCTTGAGTCTCGCGCGGCTGCCTGCGGATTGCCGGTTTGCCGTCTTCGAACTCGGCATGAACCGGCCTGGAGAGATCCGGGCCCTGGTCGCCCAAGTGCGCCCCCAAGTGGCCATCGTCACTTGGATCGCGCCAGCGCATATCGGCTTCTTCCCGGACGAGACAGCGATCGCCCGCGCCAAGGCGGAGATTTTCGCCTGCACCCCGCCGCCCCAGGTCGCGGTCCTGCCGGCCGACAACCCCCATTTCCCGCTCTTGCGGCGAATCGCCGAAGAGGTCGGCGTGCCCAGGATCCTGGTCTTTGGCACGACCGCCGAGGCCGACGCCAGCCTGCTCGCGGCCGACATCGGCCCTGCGGGAAGCTCGGTCGAGGCGCGGATTCTCGGAGTACCGATCCGCTACGGACTGTCGGTGCCGGGTCGCCACTGGGTGATGAACAGTCTCGCGGTGCTCGCGGCTTGTGCCGCGCTCGGCGTCGATCCCGAACGGGCGGCGGCAGCGCTCGGGGATTTCGCCCTACCTCGCGGCCGAGGCACTCGCCGGTCGATCCGACTGGCGGGCGGCGGGGTGGCAACCGTCGTCGACGATTCCTACAATGCCAATCCGGCCTCGATGCGGGCTGCGATCGCCACGCTCGCCCTCTATCCCGGGCGGCGGATCGCGGTGCTCGGCGAGATGGCCGAACTCGGCGAGCGAACCGGCGAGCTGCATGCGGCGCTCGCCACCGAGCTGGTGGCGGCGGGTGTGGCGCGGGTCTTCGTCTGCGGCGAGGCGATGCGACACTTGTGGCAGGCCCTGCCGGTGGAGTTGCGCGGTGCCTGGACGGCTTCGGCGGAGGATCTTTTGGAACCGGTTCGGGCCGAGCTCGCGGCCGGCGACGTGATCCTCGTCAAGGGGTCGAACGCGAGCGGCATGGGGCGGATCGTCGACGCCCTCGGCGAACAGGCGGTCGCGCGGGAGGACGTTTGAGATGCTCTACCATTTGCTCTATCCGCTCGCCGACCAGATCGGCGCCTTCAACGTCTTCCGCTACCTCACCTTCCGCACTGGCGGCGCGGTGATGACCGCCCTCTTCTTGAGCTTCCTCCTCGGCCCGCCCCTCATCCGCTGGCTGCGGGCTACGCAAAATGGCATGCCGCACAATCGCCATCCCGTCTCGGCCGCGAGCGCGGTCGCGGTCGACGACGCGCGGACCGATCCTCGAGTGCTCCTCAAGCAGTCGACCCCGACCATGGGCGGCCTCCTGATCCTCCTCACCCTCACGCTCTCCACTCTGCTCTGGGTCGACTGGCGGAACCCCTTCGTGTGGACGGTACTGGCGGTGACCCTCACCTACGGCGCTATCGGCTTTGCCGACGACTGGCTCAAGCTGCGCTACCGCCAGGCGGACGACTACGCCTACCGCTACAAGGGGCTGCCGGCACGAGTGAAGTTCGCCGCCCAGACGGTGGTGGCGGTGATCGCGGCCTGGATCCTCGGCAACCTCCTGCCGGTGCCGCTCGGCACCTCGCTCGCCGTGCCGTTCTTCAAGGACCTGCTGATCCCGCTCGGGCCCTTCTTCCCCCTCATGGGGGCCTTCGTGGTGGTCGGCTCTTCCAATGCGGTCAACCTGACCGACGGTCTCGACGGACTCGCCATCGGTCCGGTGATGATCGCAGCGAGCTGTTTCGCCCTCATCGCCTATCTCGCGGGCAATGCCATCTTCGCCAATTATCTCGGCATTCCCTATGTCCCCGGCACTGGCGAACTCGCCGTTTTTTGCGGGGCGATGGTCGGCGCCTCCATGGGTTTTCTGTGGTTCAACGCGCCGCCGGCGATGGTGTTCATGGGCGACACCGGATCGCTGTCGACCGGAGGTGCGCTCGGCGCCGTGGCGGTGGCAGCCAAGCACGAGCTCGTGCTGGCGATCGTCGGGGGGCTGTTCGTGCTCGAGGCGGTCTCGGTGATCGTCCAGGTACTCTCTTTCAAGCTCACCGGTCGGCGGGTCTTCCGCATGGCGCCGCTCCACCACCACTTCGAGAGAAAGGGGTGGCAGGAGCCGACTATCGTCATCCGCTTCTGGATCGTCGCGGCGATCTTGGCCCTGATCGGTCTTTCCACCCTCAAGTTGAGGTAGGTCCCATGCCCGCCCTCGAGGAGCTCCGCGGACGGCGCGTCGGCATCCTCGGCTTCGCCAAGAGCGGCGAAGCCGTCGGCCGGGCGCTGCGCCAGGCGGGTGCGGAGCCCGTCGTATGGGACGATCGGCCGGAAGCGTGCGAGCGCGCCCGGGCCCTCGGTCTCGCGATCGGCAGCCAAGCGGACCTGCGGGATGTCGCCCTGCTGGTGGTGAGCCCCGGGGTGCCCCTGGATTTCCCGATCCCGCACCCGCTCGTGGCCGAGGCACGAGCGACGGGCATTCCGATCTGCGGTGACGTGCAGCTGTTTGCCGATAGCCGACCAGACCTCCAGCTCGTCGGGGTGACCGGCTCGAACGGCAAGTCCACCACCACCGCCCTGCTCCATCATCTCCTGGTACAGGCTGGCCTCCCTGCGGTCGCCGGCGGCAACATCGGCACCCCGGTCTTCGACCTCGATCCCCCGACCGGAGCGATCGCCGTGCTCGAGCTCTCCTCCTTCCAACTCGACCTCTGCGACCATCTGCGGACCGCGATCGGGATCTGGCTCAACCTGTCGCCCGATCACCTCGACCGTCACGGGTCGCTTGCCCGCTATATCGCCGCCAAACGCCGCTTGTTCGAGCAGCAAGATGGGCGAGGGGTGGCGGTGGTGGCGACGGACGACGGGCCGAGCGCGGCCCTCGCCCGAGAGCTCGCGGCTCGTGGGCGATCGGTGGTGCGGGTGAGCGGGATGCACGCCCAAGACGTAGCGGTCGGCATGGTCGAGGGCCGCCTCGTCGACCGTCTCGGGGCGAGCGAGCGGCAGTATCCCCTCGAGGGCCGCATCCGCCTCAGGGGTGCGCACAACCGGCAGAACATCGCCGCCGCTTTCGCCGCCGCCCGCCTTCTCGGCGCCACGCCGGAGTCCCTGCTCGCCGGTCTCGCCACCTTCACCGGCCTGCCGCACCGCATGGAGGAGGTGGGACGCATCGCCGGTGTGATGTTCGTCAACGACAGCAAGGCCACCAATCCCGATGCAGCGGCGAGAAGCCTTTCTGCCTTCCGCTCCATCTACTGGATCGCCGGCGGACGACCCAAGCCAGGGGGGTTTGAGAGCCTGAAGCCGGTGGTGGGCGGCGTCAGGCATGGGTTCTTCATCGGCGAAGCGGCGATGGAGCTCGCCCGTACCTTTGCGTCCGACTTTCCCGTGAGCTGCTGCGATTCGCTCGCCGAGGCGGTGGACCGCGCCTTTTGCGCCGCGCGTGCGGGGGGCGAACCGGAGCCCGTGGTGCTGCTGGCTCCGGCCTGCGCGTCCTTCGATCAGTTCCGCAATTTCGAGCACCGGGGCGAGTGTTTCCGGACGCTCGTGGGACAACTCCTGCGGCCGCGAGCCGAGGGACGCGCGCCATGAGCCTGTTCTCGCGCTCCGATCGCGGCGTGCTGTCCACCTGGTGGTGGACCTTGGATCGCTTCCTGCTCGCGGGTTTCGTCGGACTGGCCGTCTTCGGCTTCGTGCTGGTCCTCGCCTCGAGCCCGCCGGTGGCGCGCCGGCTCGCTCTGCCGGAGACGCAGTTCGTGGTCAAACACGGGCTGTTTCTGCTGCCGGCGCTCCTTCTGCTCCTCGGCACCTCGCTGCTCGCCCCGCGCGGGGTGTTGCGGCTTGCCACAGCGATGCTGGGAGTCTTCGGAGCGCTCCTCGTCGTCACCCCGCTGGCCGGACCGGAAATCAAGGGGGCCACGCGCTGGCTGCCGATCGGGGGCGTCCTCGTCCAGCCGAGCGAATTCGTGAAGCCGGCGCTCGCAGTGGTCGTCGGGTACATGCTCGCCCGTCGGCCCGGTCTGTCCGGCCTGCCGCAGGCGCTCGGCTTGGTCGCGCCGGTCATCGGCCTGCTCGTGATCCAGCCGGATCTCGGCATGACCTTTCTCGTCGCGGCGGTGCTCTCGACCCAGTTGTTCGTCGCCGGTCTGCCGTGGCTCGTGCTCTTCGCTGGCGGAGCGATCGGCGTGGCCGGAGGCTGGGGAGCGTATCACCTCTTCGACCATGTGCGGCAGCGGGTCGACGCTTTCCTCGACCCCGACCTCACCCCCTATCAGGTGGAAGCCGCGCTGCGCGCGATCGCGAACGGCGGCCTTCTCGGTGTCGGGCCCGGACAGGGGGTCGTCAAATATCACCTGCCCGAAGCCCATGCCGATTTCGTCTTCGCCACCATGGCCGAAGAGTTCGGCATTCTCGCCTGCCTGCTCGTGCTGCTGCTGTTCGCGCTGCTCGTCCTGCGGGGTCTTTCGCGCCTGCACGCCTCCGAGGACCGGTTCGTGCTGCTCGCCGGCACCGGGCTCGTCGCCCAGTTCGCCTTGCAGGCTCTCGTCAACATGGGGGTCAATCTGGCGGTGCTCCCGACCAAGGGTATGACGCTGCCCTTTCTCAGCTACGGCGGCTCCTCGCTCCTCGCCCTCGCCCTCGGCGCCGGCATGCTGCTCGCGCTCACCCGTCGCGGCGCACGTCTGGAGATGGCGACATGAGCGGACCGATTGCCATCGCCACCGGCGGCACCGGAGGCCATGTCTTCCCTGCCCTCGCGGTCGCCCGCACCCTCCGCGCCCTCGGTCACGCGGTCGTGCTCACCTCCGATGCACGAGGGTTGCACTGGCTCGCAGGTGAAAACGCGGTCTTCGAGTTGCCGTCGGCCAGCCCGTCAGGGCCCTTGCGCCGGCGCCTTTTTGCTCTGGCTGCCCTGGTGCGCGGCGCCTTGCGGGCGTACCGGCTCTATGGCGAGCTGCAGCCGGCCGCAGCTGCCGCCTTTGGCGGCTACGCTTCTTTTCCGGCGGCGCTCGCGGCCCGCATGCGTGGCATTCCCCTCGTGGTGCACGAGCAGAACGCGGTGCTGGGGCGGGCGAACCGGATCGCCGCCCGCTTCGCCCGATGGCTGCTGCTCACGTTCGCGGACACCGAGGGGGTACCGCCGAGCCTGCGGGCGCGGTCGATGGTGACCGGCAATCCGGTACGGCCGGACTTTCTCGGCGAGTTCAGCCCACCACCGGCCCACGGACGGCTACGGCTGCTGGTGATCGGCGGAAGTCAAGGGGCGCGACGCTTGGGCGAGCTGGTGCCAGCCGCGGTCGCGGATTTGCCGGAAGGAATGCGCCGCCAGCTCGTCCTCTGGATGCAGGTGCGGGCCGAGCAGTGCGCGACGGTGGCAGCGGGGCTCGCGCATTGTGGGCTCGCGGAGTTGGAGGTGCGGCCGTTCTTCGACGACCTCGCGCGACGCCTCGCCTGCGCCGATCTCGTGGTGGCGCGGGCAGGAGCCTCGACCCTGGCCGAGCTGCTGGCGACCGGCCGGCCCTCGATCCTCATCCCCTACCCCTTTGCCGCTGACGATCACCAGACCGCCAACGCCCTGCGCCTCGCCCGCGCCGGTGCCGCCATCTGCCTCTCGGAAGCCGAGCTCACCTCCCAGCGACTCGCGTCCGAAATGGCCGCCCTTCTCGGCCATCCCGAACGCCGCGAGGCGATGCGGCAGAAAGCCCTCGCCCTCGCCCGGCCGGATGCGGCGCTGCACATTGCGCGAATCCTCGTCTCCCTCTTGCCGGCGGAGGCTTCGCCGTGACCGTCCGCATGGCGCCCCTCGACGTTGGGACCCTCCATTTCGTCGGTATCGGCGGCATCGGCATGAGCGGGATCGCCGAGGTGCTGCACGCCCTGGGCTACCGGGTGCGCGGTTCGGATGTCAGCGAGAACGCCAACGTCCAGCGGCTGCGGCGCCTTGGCGTGGCGATCGCGATCGGCCATGATCCAGCCAATCTCGCCGATGCCCGCGTCGTCGTCGTGTCGTCGGCGGTCAAGCCGGACAATCCCGAGGTGCGGGCGGCGCGCGAACGGCGCCTGCCCGTGCTGCGCCGCGCCGAGATGCTGGGCGAGCTCATGCGGTTCAAATGGTCGGTCGCAGTCGCCGGCACCCACGGCAAGACCACCACCACCTCGCTCGTGGCCGCCGTGTTCGATGCGGCGGGTCTGGAGCCCACGGTGATCAACGGCGGCATCATCGTCGCTTACGGCAGCAACGCCCGGCTCGGTCGCGGCGACTGGATGGTGGTGGAGGCAGACGAGAGCGACGGCAGTTTCCTCAAGCTACCGGTGACCATCGCGGTGGTCACCAACATCGACCCCGAGCATCTCGACCACTATGGGTCCTTCGACGCCGTCCGCGACGCCTTCCGCAGTTTTGTCGAGCGGCTTCCGTTCTATGGCCTCGCCGTTTGTTGCATCGACCATCCGGAGGTGCGCCATCTGATCAGCCGCATCGACGACCGGCGCATCGTCACCTACGGCCTGAGCCCGCAAGCGGATGTCCGGGCGCTCAATCCGAGCCTCGGGCCCCAGGGCGAGAGGTTCGACGTGGTCATCGGCCACGGCAGCAAGGAACGGCGAATCGAGGGGCTGCAACTCTCCCTCTTCGGCCTGCACAATGTGCAAAACGCCCTCGCCGCGGTCGCCATCGCCCACGAGCTCGGCCTACCGGAGGCGGCGATCCGCAAGGCGTTCGCCGAATTGCGCGGGGTCGAGCGGCGATTCAGCCGCCGCGGCTCGGTGGACGGCATCGTGGTGATCGACGACTACGGCCACCATCCGGTCGAGATCGCCAACGTGCTGCGCACCGCCCGCAAGGTGGCGGAGAGCGGACGGGTGATCGCGGTCGTCCAGCCGCACCGCTACACCCGCCTGGCGAGCCTGTTCGACGATTTCTGCACCTGCTTCGGCGACGCCGATACGGTGGTGGTAGCTCCGGTCTATGCCGCGGGCGAAGAACCGATTCCCGGCATCGACCACGAGGCGCTGGCAGCCGGGCTGGTGCGCAGCGGCCAACGCGAAGTCTACACGATCGGCGGTCCAGTGGAGCTGCCGCCGCTCGTCCATCGTCTCGCCCGACCCGGCGATCTCGTCGTCTGTCTCGGCGCCGGCAACATCACGGCATGGGCGCGCGAGCTGCCGGCAGCGCTGGCGGCCCTGCGCCTGAGCGAGGTGCAGCCGTGAGTGCGCGGCCTCTCGGCCTGCCGCCGGTGCGCGGTTCGCTGCGCGAGGATGTCGTGCTGGCACCGCTCACCTGGTTGCGGGCGGGTGGGCCGGCCCGCCTGTTCTTCCAGCCGGCCGATCGCGAGGACCTGCAAACCCTGCTTTCCCGCCTCGATCCCGCGATCCCCGTCCTGCCTGTGGGCGTGGCCTCCAACCTGCTCGTGCGCGACGGCGGCATCGATGGCCTCGTGGTGCGACTGGCTGGAGCGCTCGCCGCGATCGCCGTCGAGGGGACGACGGTGGTGGCGGGTGCCGGCGCTCTCGACCAGAACGTCGCCCGTGCCGCGCTGCGGGCCGGTCTCTCGGGACTCGAGTTCATGATCGGCATTCCCGGCACCATCGGCGGGGCGGTACGCATGAATGCCGGTGCCTTCGGCGGCGAGACCGGCGATCGCTTGCTGTGGGCGGAGGTCCTCTGGCGGGACGGCTCGTTCGCCCACCTCTCCCGCGACGAGCTCGGATTGACCTATCGCGGGAGCGCGCTGCCTGCCGACGCCATCGTGCTGCGGGCGGCCTTCGCCCTCGCCCCCGGCGATCCCCACCGCATTCGCGCGCGAATGGAAACGATCCGCGCCGAGCGCGAGGCGTCGCAGCCGCTGCGGGTAGCGACCGGTGGCAGCACCTTCAAGAATCCCCCGGGACAGCGAGCCTGGCAACTCATCGACGCGGCGGGCTGCCGCGGGCTCCGCCACGGACGCGCCATGGTCTCGGAGAAGCACTGCAACTTCCTGGTCAACACCGGAGGCGCCACGGCAGCCGAGATCGAGGAGCTGGGCGAAGAGGTGCGCCGGCGGGTCTTGGCCCGTACAGGGATCCTGCTCGA
Organism: bacterium HR40; assembly: GCA_002898275.1. Classification (GTDB taxonomy): domain Bacteria; phylum Pseudomonadota; class Alphaproteobacteria; order Geminicoccales; family Geminicoccaceae; genus HRBIN40. The sequence continues at coordinate 69,534 of BEIQ01000004.1, read as the reverse complement.
ATGGGAAATCCACCGCGTCGGCCGAGCCGCGGCGGCAGAGGTGATGCCGTGACCCATGTGGCGGTTCTCATGGGCGGCATGTCCGCCGAGCGCGAAGTCTCGCTCATCAGCGGCGAGGCCTGTGCCCGTGCTCTCGAACGCCGCGGCTTTCGGGTCACCCGCATCGATGCCGGCCGCGACCTCGCCGTGCGACTCGCCGAGGTGCGCCCCGACGTCGTGTTCAACGCCCTGCACGGACGCTATGGCGAGGATGGCCGGGTCCAGGGACTGCTCGACCTCATGGGTCTGCCGTACACCCACTCGGGCGTGCTCGCCTCGGCCATAGCCATGCACAAGCCGACGGCCCGCGCGCTCTTCGAGCGGGCGGGACTCCGGGTGCCGGAAGGAAGGGTGATGCGACTCGTTCAGCTGCTCGAAGAGCCGCCCTTTCCGGTCCCCTTCGTGGTGAAACCGCCCGCCGAGGGCTCGAGCGTGGGGGTGGTGATCGTCCGCGATCCCCACCTCGAGGAGCTGCGCGCGCGCAACGATCTCGATCCAGCCGCCGAGATCCTGGTCGAACGCTATATCGCCGGCCGCGAACTCACCTGTGCGGTCCTCGGCGATCGTGCCCTGGCGGTGACCGAGATCGCGCCGCGCGAAGGCTTCTACGACTATCGGGCGAAATACACCCCGGGGGTCGCCGAACACATCCTACCGGCACCCCTTCCCTCGGCCATCGAACGGCTCGTCCTCGCCTGGTCGGAAACCGCGCATCGTGCTCTCGGCTGTCGCGGTGTGAGCCGGGCCGATTTCCGCTGGGACGACCGGCTCGGCGAAGAAGGGCTGTTCATCCTCGAGCTCAACACCCAGCCGGGCATGACGCCGATGTCGCTGTTGCCGGAGCAAGCTGCCTATTGCGGCATTGCGTTCGAGGATCTCGTGGTGCGGCTCGTCGAGGAGGCTCGATGCGACAGCTGAATCGCCTGCGTGCGAGCATCGTTCGCCGGCCGCCACCGCCGCGCTGGCTCGCTCCCCTGTTGATCGCAGCCGGCACGCTCGCTGCCGCGACAGTCCTCGCCGCAGGCCTCGCGCTGACCGTGCGCGCCGGCCTGTTCGCCGAGCTCGCCCGTCTCCGCCAGGACTTGGCGGTATGGGTCGAGCGGAGCCTGGATCTGCGGGTGCGCAGCGTCGAGACGGTCGGACGCAGGCGCACGGAGCGCGCGGATCTTGTCCGTATGCTTGCATCGCTCGAAACGGAATATATACTCACGGTTGATCTGAATGCCGTGCGCCAGCGGCTTCACGACCTGCCCTGGGTTCGCCGTGCGTCCGTCCGTCGTTTGCTGCCGGGGACCATCCTGGTCGAGCTCGAAGAGTACGAGCCGGCTGCCATCTGGCTTAGCGACCGGGGGCCCCGATTGATCGACGCGAGCGGCGAGATCGTCCCGGTCGGCGAGCTTGGCGCTTTCCGGCATCTTCCCGTGATCGCGGGTTCCGGCGCTCCGGCGCGGTTTTCGGAACTCTCGGCCCTGCTCGCGCGCGAGCCGACGATCGCCTCGCGCGTGACCGGTGCCGCGTTGGTTGCCGGTCGTCGCTGGAACTTGCTCCTCGACAGCCGCCTCGAGATTCGTTTACCCGACCACCAACCCGAGGCTGCGCTCCGCCGGCTCGCCCGCGAGCAGGAAAGCCATCGCATTCTCGAGCGTGCGATCGAGGCGATCGATCTTCGGACCGAGGATTGGATCGTGGTGCGGCCGATGAAGCGCCAACCCGAGAACGGGAGCTCCGGAGGGAAAGCGGCATGACGGCACTGCTGGCGCAGCGCCCGGCGCGACGCGGGCGCGCTGTCCCGCTGGCCGGCGTGCGGACGACGCCGGTCGCGGTCGTCGATGTCGGCACGACCAAGATCTCCTGCTTCTTTGCCCGACCGCGGCCGTCGCGCGGATTCACGCTGCTCGGTCGCGGCTATCAGTCGGCGGAAGGCTTCCGTGCCGGGGAAGTGATCGATGTCGCAGCGGCCGAGACCTCGATCGCCGCGGCTCTCCAGGAGGCGGAGGAACAGGCTGGGGAACAGATCCGCGACGTGCTTCTCGTGACTTCAGCCGGTGGACCGGTGGCGCGCTTCGTGCGCGTGCGCCGCCCCATCGAGGGTGGGATCGTGCGCGACACGGTGATCGAGGCGGCTCTGCGAGAGGCCCGGGCGATCGGGCTCGAGCCAGGACGGGAAGCGCTGCACTGCATCGCGCTCGAGGCGCGGGTCGACGACAGCCGACCCTTGCGCGATCCGCGCGGCTCGCAGGGCCGCGAGCTCGACTTGCTCGCCACTGTGGTCACCACGCAGAGCCAGGCGCTCGCCACGCTCGTCGGCTGCCTCGAACGGTGCCACGTGCGAGTCGCGGAGATCGTCGCCGCACCCTATGCTTCGGGTCTCGCCTGTGCGAGCGAAGACGAACTGGAACGCGGCGTACTGGTGCTGGACATGGGTGGCGGCCAGACAGGAATCGCTCATTTCGCCGACGGCCGACTCGTCTATCTCGATCGCGTCCCCTATGGCGGCGAGCACGTGACCGCGGACGTGGTCTATGGTCTCTCCACTACCCGCCGGTTCGCCGAGCGGCTCAAAACCCTCTATGGCAGTGTGCAACCGCGCGCCAGCGATGACAATGCTCGCCTCGAAGTGCCGCTCGTCGGCGAGGACGCCGACCAGGCGACAGGAGAAGTGCCGCGGGCCAAACTCACCCGCATCGTGCGCGCCCGGGTCGAGGAGATCCTCGAGATGGTCGAAGCCAAGATCCGCGCCAATTGGGAGATGTTCGACCGTCGGCCGCCACGCTCGGTGGTGCTCACCGGCGGCGCCTCGCAGGTCGATGGCATCGAGGAGCTGGTCGAGGAGATCTTCGGCATTCCTGCCCGGCGCGGCCGGCCGATGCTGGTGCACGGCCGCGACGGCATCGAGAATCAGCCATGCTGCGCTGCCGCCTGTGGCGGGCTGCTGCTTGCCACCGGCGACGACGAGGGTCTACGCTGGTCGGACGGGCGCGAAATGCCGGCCATAAGCGGATGGCTGGCGCGTTTCGCGCGCTGGCTCGAGCAGAACTTCTGACGGGGTGCCGCAGGCAGCGGCCCCAGCTAGCGCGAACCGGTCTTCTGCCCGAGGCCGGTTGGAGCGGAGGACGATCCGGAGAGCGGATCGCGAGGAAGGAGGAGAAGCAGATGACGATCAGTCTCGGTGTGCCGCTCACGCACGAAATGAAGCCCAAAATCACCGTGGTCGGGGTCGGCGGGGCCGGCGGCAATGCCGTCAACAACATGATCCTCGCCCATCTCGAGGGTGTCGACTTCCTGGTCTGCAACACCGACGCCCAGGTCCTCGCCACCTGCCTGTGCGAGCGCAAGGTCCAGCTCGGTGCCAACATCACCCACGGTCTCGGCGCTGGCGCGAGGCCCGAGATCGGCCGCGCCGCAGCCGAGGAATCGCTGGACGAGATCCTCGATCACCTGCAGGGCAGCCACATGGTTTTCATTACCGCCGGCATGGGCGGCGGCACCGGCACCGGTGCGGCACCGGTGATCGCCCGTGCGGTGCGGGAGCAGGGCATCCTCACCGTGGCCGTGGTGACCAAGCCCTTCCACTTCGAGGGCGCCCACCGCATGCGAATCGCCGAGGCGGGGATCGAGGAGCTGCAGCAGTATGTCGACACGCTCATCGTCATCCCCAACCAGAATTTGTTCCGGCTCGCCAACGAGCGCACCACCTTCGCCGACGCCTTCAAGATGGCGGATGAGGTCCTGCACATGGGGGTGCGCGGGGTCACCGACCTCATCGTCATGCCGGGCCTCATCAACCTCGATTTCGCCGACATCCGCACGGTGATGAGCGAGATGGGAAAGGCCATGATGGGCACCGGCGAAGCCGAAGGCGAGCGGCGGGCGATCGAGGCGGCCGAGGCAGCGATCTCCAACCCGCTCCTCGACGAAGTGTCGATGAAGGGCGCCCGCGGTGTGCTCATCAACATCACCGGCGGATACGACATGACCCTGTTCGAGGTCGATGCCGCCGCCAACCGCATTCGCGAGGAGGTCGATCCCGACGCCAATATCATCTTCGGCTCCACCTTCGACGAGTCGATGCAGGGCCGCATGCGGGTGTCGGTGGTGGCCACCGGCATCGAGGCGCCGTCCGCCCGCCGCGCCGCACAGGAAGAAAGCCGATCCGAGCCGGCCGAGTCGGCGGCGCCCAGGTCCTTCCGCTTCCAGCCCCAGCTGCACCGGCCGCAACCCTTCCCGCCGGTCGGCGCCACCACCCCGCCGCGCGAGACCCCAGCCTCGGCCTTGCTGCGTCGCCCCTCGCCGGAAAGCCGCGAAGCCCCGGCCAACAAGCCAGCCACGCCGGAGTTCGCTGGCCTCGGCAGCGGTCCCAGCGCCCGGCGCACGCCGGCTGCGAGCAATCGCCCGATCCCGCGCAGCGAGAGCCGACCGTTCAACCTGATCGACCGCTTCCGCGGTCTGGCGCGCGGACGTCAGCCGGAACCCACTCCCGAGCCGGCGCAACCCGCCGCGAGCGAGCCGGCGCCTCAGGCGAGGACGCAGGCGGCACCGGCTTCCGAACGCGACGAGATCGGCGATATCCCCGCCTTCCTGCGGCGCGAGCGGGTCGACAGCTGAGATCGCTGGATCTCGGCCTGACGCTCACCGAAAAGGGCGGCGGTTTCCCCGCCGCCCTTTCGCTCGCGAGGGCCTCCTTCCCCAGCTCAACGAGAGGTCGTGCGAGGAGGTGCGAGCGCGATGCTGCGCCGTTCCGGCTCGAGGAGAGCGAGCACCTTGCGCACGATGCCATCCGCATCCAGCCCGGCCTCGGCATATTGGCCCGAGGGCGTGCCGTGCTCGATGAAGCAGTCCGGCAACACCATGCTGCGCAGCCGCAGCCGTCCGCTGTCCAGCAGACCCCGCTCCAGCAAGAGCTGCTGGACATGGCTGCCGAAGCCGCCGATCGCCCCTTCCTCGATGGTCACCAGCAGCTCATGGTGGCGAGCGAGCTGCGAGATGAGCGCCTCGTCGAGCGGTTTGGCGAACCGGGCATCGGCGACCGTAACCGGTATGCCGCGCGCCTCGAGCTCGCTTGCCGCCTCCAGGCAGGCCTCGAGGCGCGCGCCGTAGGACAGAAACGCCACCCGGCCGCCCTCGCGCACGATCCGCCCGCGGCCGATTTCGAGGGGTTCGGGACGAACCGGCAGGGGCACGCCCAAACCCTCGCCGCGCGGATAGCGGAACGCACACGGGCGGTCGTCGATGGCTACGGCCGTCGCCACCATCCGCACGAGCTCGGCCTCGTCCGCCGGCGCCATCAGGACGAAACCCGGTAGGCAACCGAGAAAGGTGATGTCGAAGCTGCCGGCATGGGTGGGGCCGTCGGCCCCGACGAGACCGGCTCGATCGATGGCGAAGCGCACCGGCAGCCGCTGCAGCGCCACGTCGTGGACTACCTGATCGTAGGCCCGCTGCAGGAACGTCGAGTAGATGGCGCAGAAAGGCTTCATGCCCTCGCAGGCTAGCCCCGCTGCGAAGGTGACCGCGTGCTGTTCGGCGATGCCGACGTCGAAGCAGCGTTCCGGGAACTCCTTGGCGAACAAATTGAGGCCGGTGCCGGAGGGCATGGCGGCGGTGATCGCGACGATGCGCGCGTCACGGCGCGCCTCGTCGATCAAGGCCTCCGCGAAGACCTGGGTCCAGGTCGGAGCGTTCGCCGTCTTCTTGTGCTGACGGCCGGTGACGACGTCGAAACTCGCCACCCCGTGATACTTGTCCTCGGCCGCCTCCGCCGGCGGGTAGCCCTTGCCCTTCTGGGTCACCACATGCACGAGCACCGGCCCCTCTTCGGGCATGTCGCGGACGTTCTCGAGCACCGGCAAGAGGTGATCGAAATTGTGCCCGTCGATCGGCCCCACATAGTAGAAACCGAGCTCTTCGAAGAGCGTGCCGCCGGTGGCGAGCCCGCGAGCGTATTCTTCCGCCTTTTCGGCAGCCTGCCGCAGGCGCTTGGGAAAATGGCTGGCGAGTTGCTTGGCGATGTGCCGGAAGCTGCGATAGGCCCCCGACGACACGATCCGCGACAGATAGGCGCTCATCGCCCCGACCGCAGGAGCGATCGACATGTCATTGTCGTTGAGGATGACGATGAGCCGCGCCTTCATCGCGCCGGCATTGTTCATGGCCTCGTAGGCCATGCCAGCGCTCATCGCCCCGTCGCCGATCACACAGATGACGTGACGGGGCCGCCCCTGCAGCTGGGAGGCAACCGCCATGCCGAGCCCGGCCGAGATCGACGTCGAGCTGTGGCCGGCGCCGAAGGGATCGTACACGCTCTCGCTGCGACGGGTAAAACCGGAAAGCCCGCCCGCCTGGCGCAAGGTGCGGATGCGATCACGCCGGCCGGTCAGGATCTTATGGGGGTAGGACTGGTGCCCGACGTCCCAGACCAGGCGGTCGCGCGGGGTGTCGAAGACATAGTGGAGGGCCACCGTCAGCTCTACCACCCCGAGGCCGGCACCGAGATGACCACCCGTGACCGAGACCGCATCGATCGTCTCGCGCCGCAGCTCGTCGGCGAGCTGGGGCAACAATTCCCGCGGCAACTGCCGCAGGTCCTCTGGGTCGTGAATCCGGTCGAGGAGGGGCGTGTCGATCATCCCGGGTCCGCGGACATGCGAGCGGTCACGTCTGCCGCATCGTGACCCAATCGAAAATGGCGTGCAACAGGGCGGTGTCGCGCGGCAGCTCGGACAGGATCGTCGCCGCCTGCTGCTTGAGGCGCAGGAGCTCGGCCCGGGCACCATCGAGACCGAGCAGCGAGACGAACGTCGCCTTACCCGCGTCGGCGTCGCGACCCACGTCCTTGCCGAGGGTGGCGACATCGGACGTGGCGTCGAGGATATCGTCCCGGATCTGGAAGGCGAGCCCGAGAGCTTGGGCGAAGCGGCGAAGCGGAATGCGTTCCGTTTGCGGGGCGGCACCGAGGAGCGCTCCGGCGTCGACCGAGAACGCGACGAGCGCGCCGGTCTTGAGCTGCTGCAGGCGAGCGGTCTCGGCGAGATCGAGCGACTCGCGCTCGGCAATGAGATCGATCGCCTGGCCCGCGCACATGCCGCGAGAACCGGCGGCCTCGGCGAGCCCGCGCACGAGCTCGATGCGCACCTCCGCGCTTGCCGGCCAATCCTCCCGCGCCAGCACCTCGAAGGCGAGCGCCTGCAGGGCGTCCCCGGCGAGGATCGCCGTCGCCTCGTCGAACGCTCGGTGCACCGTCGGCCGGCCGCGGCGCAGCTCGGCGTCGTCCATCGCCGGCAGATCGTCGTGCACGAGCGAATAGGCGTGGAGCAACTCGACAGCAGCGCCCACGCGCCGACAGGCCGCCTCATCGGCACCATAGAGCTCGCCCGTGGCGCAGACGAGGAACGCCCGGAAGCGCTTGCCGCCACCTAGCACCGCCCAGCGCATCGCCTCGAGGAGCGACGCCTCGCGGCCGTGGGGCTCGGGCAAAAGCCGGGCGAGCTCGGCCTCGACGGCACAGACCACCGCCGCCAGGCGGGCGGTGAGATCGGAGGTGTTCATTCGGTCGGTGCGAAGGGTTCGAGCTTCATTTCCCCTGCGGCATCGAGAGCGAGCTTCTCCACCCGCAGCTGTGCCTGCCGCAGCTTCTCTTCGCAGTGCCGCCTGAGCCGGGTGCCACGCTCGTAGGCGGCGATCGATGCCTCGAGGTCGAGTTGGCCGCGCTCGAGCTTCTGGACGATCGCCTCGAGCTCGGCCAGGGCCTCCTCGAAACTCATGGTCTCGAACGGCCGCTCGGCTTCCGCGTTCGCCGGCCCGCCGTCCGCTGCCGATTGACCCGCCATGCTGCTTCTCCCCGCTTCACTGCGCAGCCAGCGCCTCGAGATGCGCCCGCACGCTCGCGGCCAGCGCCCGATGGTCGTATCCCCCCTCGAGCACCGAGATCACCCGCCCCTGCGCATGGGCGTCGGCGAGCGCGGCGAGCCTCTCGGTGATCCAGGCGAAATCCTCTTCCACCAGCCGCATGCCGCCCAAGGGATCCTCCCTGTGGGCATCGAAGCCTGCCGAGATCAACATGAGTTCCGGGGCGAACGCGTCGATCGCCGGCAGCATGTCCTCCTCGACCACCGCCCGCCACTTGGCGGAGCCGGTACCGGGAGCAAAGGTGCGGTTCAAGATGTTGCCAGCCACCCCGGTCTCGTGGTCGCGACCGGTGCCCGGATAGAGCGGCCATTGATGGGTGGAGGCGTAGAGGGTGTGCGGATCGCTCCAGAACACCGCTTGGGTGCCATTGCCGTGATGGACGTCGAAGTCGAAGATGGCGATGCGGCCGATCCCATGGGCATGGCGGGCATGGAGCGCCGCGACCGCGATGTTGTTGAAGAGGCAAAAGCCCATCGCCCGCTGCGGCTCGGCATGGTGGCCGGGCGGCCGCATGGCGCAGAAGGCGCGCTTCGCCTCGCCCGCGAGCACCGCATCGACCGCAGCGCAGGCGGCACCTGCCGCCCGCAGTGCCGCTTCGCCCGATCCGGGCGACATCACCGTGTCCGGATCGAGGCGGCGGAAGCCTGTCTGCGGCTCGAAGGCGAGAACGTTCTCCGGATAGGGCGCGGGATGGGCCCGGTGGAGCTGCTCCAGGCTGGCCCTCGGCGCCTCCCGCTGTTCGAGACCGGCAATCGGTGCCTGCTCCAGTTCGCGCAGGATGGCGCGAAGCCGTCCGGCATTCTCGGGATGGCCCGGTCCCGGATCGTGACGCAGGGCCGCCTCGTGGAAAAAGAACAGAAGCCTCATCCCCACCCCCGCCATGCGCGCCCGGCCGCGCCGGCGAGGCCGAGCAGCTCCGCGCCGCCCCTCATCCCACCTCCTCCGCCCGGCGCAGGCTGTCGACCAATTCGGCAAGCGCGGCACGCAGCTCCGCGATGCCGCTGCCTTTGCGGGCACTGGTCGCCAGCACTCGCGGATGGGCTCCAGCGCGCTGGCGGACGAACTCCTCCATCTCGGCGAGCCGACGGCTGCATTCGGCCGGCCGCAGGAGATCGGCCTTGGTGAGCACGAGCTGCCAAGCGACAGCGGCGTCCTTGAGCAATTCGAGGATCTCGAGGTCGGCGCGCTTGGGGCCGTGGCGACCGTCGACGAGAACCAGGACGCGAGCGAGATTGGGGCGGCCGCGCAGATAGTCTCGGACGAGCCGATTCCAGGCCTCGACCTTGGCCTTCGGCGCCTCGGCGTAGCCATAGCCAGGCAGATCGACGAGCAGCAGCCTGCCACCGACATCGAAGAAATTGAGCTCCTGGGTGCGCCCCGGCGTCTTGGAGGTGCGCGCGAGACCTTGTCGTCCGGCAAGGGCGTTGAGGAGACTCGACTTGCCCACGTTGGAGCGGCCGCAGATCGCGACTTCCGGAAGCTCCGCGTCGGGCAGCTGGTCCTGCCGCGCCACACCCAGTAGGAAACGCACCGGCAGAGCGAACAGCTGCCGGCCCCGCTCCTGCAACGTCTCCGCCGAGTCCTTCGCTGCCACGGCGTCCGAAATGGTCGCGTCCACGGCCATGCCTCTGCCGAATTTCCCGAGCGAGGATCCATATATGGCCGTCGTCGCGGCGCGCCAGACGACACGCTGGGCGCCGACCCTCCACGGCGATGGGCAACGTCCGTCCCGTGTCCGCGAGGAGGACCCGCAGGCGTCCGAGCCAACCGGGTCGGATGCCGCAGGCACCGACGGCCGCGTCACAACCGCTCGAGGAAGAGCATCCCGCCGGCGATCGCCATGAAGACAGCCGTCGCGCGCAGGGCGACCCTCCCTCGGCCGCAAGCGTCCGCGAGGGCGAAGGCAGCGAACGAGCCCGCAGCATGGAGGAGCGCTGTCGCCAAAAGGAAGCCGATCCCATAGGCCCATCCCGGGGCGTCGACCGGGATCTCCGCTCCGTGCGCCATCCCGTGGAAGAGCCCGAAGCCGGCTACTGCCGCGTGCATCGAGCGGGAGGGCAGGGTGAGGGCGGTCGCGAGCGGTCCGGCGAGCGCGAGCACCGAGAGGGCCAGGATGGGTTCGAGCGCGGGGAGCAGCAGGCCGCTCGCGCCGAGGAGCCCACCGACCAGCGCGCCGCCGATAAAGGTAGCGGGCAACGACCAACGGGCGTGGCCACCGCTGGCGAAGGCGAGCATGCCAACGGCAAGCATGGCGAGGACATGGTCGCTCCCGGTCAATGGGTGAGCGAAGCCATGGCCGAATCCACCTGCAGCGTCGACGCCAGTGTGGGCGTAGGCGGCGGTGGCGGCAACCCAAAGGAGGCTAGAGAGGAGAACAACGCGCGGCAACATGGTCGCTCCTTCCAGGGGCCCGCTGCCCCTTCCGGAATTGCACGTCCGACGGCCGGTCTCCTGGCTCGGGAGATTTCCTCCACCGCCTTCCCGGATCCCTCCAGTGGCCTCGTGGCGAAGGCACGCTCCCTCACAGTCGCAGGGGCGGCTCCGGTTTCGCACCGGATTCCCGTTCACCGTCGGTCCACGCTTTACGAGAGAAGGTTCCTGGGGTCAACGCGCGCGATCCTCGGCGATCCCCTGGAATCTCGCCCGCCGCCTCGCGCCGACGCGGCTCGGCCGACGGGAGCGATCGCCTCGCCATGGACCGGCGAGCGCGCCGCACGACACGCTCCGCTCGAGAATCCGAGAGCCGCTGCGCATTCCGGAGCGACCGAGCAACCGGCAGGAACCGCGACCCTGACCGTTCCGTGGGCGCACGCTCCGGCGCTCGGAACGCGGATCCCGGCATGGCGCCCACTCGCTCCCCGAGGGCGTGCCGCGGAACACCGATCGGTGCCCCTGGCCCCTCGCCGCCTGCACGAGCGGCTCGATCTCCGCCCCTCGCGCGCTGTCGGCTCCGCCCGCCGCGCAACGGCGGGGATCGCGGCTGCTCTCCCCTGCCCCTCGGGCCACCGCCAGGTCACTCCGGCTGGCGGAGGGAGCGGGATTCGAACCCGCGAGGAGTTGCCCCCTACACGCTCTCCAGGCGTGCGCCTTCGACCACTCGGCCATCCCTCCGCGGCGCCCGATCTAGTCGCCCGCCCTGCCAGCGGCAAGCCGGCGGCCGGGGCAGATGGCTCCACCCCGGCCACCGGCGCGCACGGCCTCGGGATCAGGCAAAGATGTCCTGGACGATGCTATCGTACCAGGCGTCCGCCTCGGCGCGGGTCTGGGCGCGCAGCTCGTCGCTCTCGCCGACCTTGCTCACGAAACTGTCGAAGGCCTCGAGCTTCGCCTCGGTCGGCCGGTAATTGGCGCCGATCTTGACCGTGTCCTTGTCGGTGATCGAGCTCCAGCAAGTGTTGCGCAGGCGTGGCTCGAACAGCTTGCTCCCGGTGAGCTCGTGCCGGATCACCATCGCCACCACCTTGGCCTGGCTGTTCGCCGAGAAGGCCGACTTCGGCATGTCGGCGGCGATCGCCGCATCGCCGAGCACGAAGATGTCCGGCTGGAGCTTCGATTTGAAGGTGCCGGGCTCGACCGGGCACCAGCCGCTGTCGTTGGCGAGCCCTGCTGCCCGGGCGATGAAGCCCGCGCGCTGGGCCGGCACGATGTTGGCGACCGCCGCCTTGTGCTTCTCGCCGCCCGCCACCACCGTCATCGTCGCCGGATCCACCGCTTCCACGGTGCCGCCGAGTTCCTCCGGCACCCATTCGATCATGCCCGGATAGTGGCGGTTCCAGCCCTCGAGGAAGAGATCCTGCTTGCTGAACTGCTTCTTGGCGTCGAGGATGAGGATCTTCGACTTCGGCTTGTGCTGCTTGAAGTACCAGGCGATCATGCTGGCCCGCTCGTAGGGCCCGGGTGGGCAGCGATAGGGATTGGGCGGCGAAGCGAGGATGAACAGGCCGCCGTCTTCCATCGCCTCGAGCTGGGCCTTGAGCAAGGCGGTCTGCTCGCCCGCCTGCCAGGCATGCGGCATTACCGCCGCCGCCTCTTCGCTGTAGCCATCGATGCTATCGTAGCGGATATCGATACCGGGAGCGACCACCAACCGGTCGTAGGCGAGCTCGCGACCACTGGCCAAGCGCACCTTCTTGGTCGCCGGATCGACGGCGACCGCCGTGTCGCGATAATGCGCGACGCCATACTTGCGGACGAGCTCCACATAGTTGTGCGTGATGGAGTCGAACGTCCGCTGCCCGCCGAGATACAGATTGCCATAGAAGCACGTGGTGTAGCTCTCCTTGGGCTCGACCAGGGCTACTGCCACTTTGCCTTCGCTGTCGCGCGCCACGTATTTGGCCACCGTCGTCCCGGCTGGTCCGCCACCCACCACCACCACTCGTGGCTTGGCCTGGGCGCGCAGCACCCCGGGCGCGGCAACCCATACCGGCGCCACAACGGCTGCGGTGCGTAACAGCTGGCGTCGTGTCGTGGTGAGGCTCATCTTACCTTCCTCCCAGTTGAGCTGACATCACCTGAAAGTAGTCCGCGAGCGATTCGATATCCTCGTCGCTCAGGTTCCGCGCTACGAGCGACATCGCCAAATTGTCGCGTGTACCGGCCCGGTACTCGCGCAGAGCTTGAACGATGTAGTCGCGCGGCAACAGATGGAGTGGCGGCATCGGGCCCACCGGCTGACCCTTTGGATGACAGGCGAAACATTCCGATGCGAGATAGGCGCCATACTCCGGATCACCGGCCAAGGCCGGTGCCGCAACCGCCACGAGCGACAGGATCACGGCCGCGGTGCCGACAGTGGACATAGCTCTTGCTTCCCCGTCCGCCGATCCCCCTTCCGCCTGAGGGCGATGACCCGGTGTCCGGGACTCCTACCATCGTTCCGGACGAACGCAAGACAAAATAAGGGTGCGCTTATATTCAAACTCTCTTGATCAGCGAGCCGACTTTCCGATCCCCAGATCTGTCCGGGGTGCGGACGAAATCAACATCGGGTCGCAGAAATGATGCCAGATTTACGTTATGCTTGTGTTATTCGACGACCGGGAACCATGGCGGGCAGCGGTAGCGATAGAGCAGCTCCACTCCAGCCGGCAGGTCGACGAGCGCGACCATCGACACGAACCACCCCGCTCTTTCCCGCTTCTCCCACCGCAGCTCGACGTTCGGCTGGTCGGAGTGGTTGAGGAGGCTCGCCAGGCCGAAGATCAGACAGCCACGCTCCGGATCCTCGGGATGGGCGAACTGGTAGTCCTCGACGACCGTCCCCTCCAGTCGCGCCAGATCCTCGGCGTCGAGCTCGAGCGCCGGCGCGCTCTCGAGCACGGTTCCGGCAGCGACTGCCGCCCGCAGGAACACTCCGCGCCCCTTCCCCGGGACCACCCGTACCTCGAGCCATCCCTCGCCAGCCATGCCTAGCGTTCCGCAGCCGGAAGCTCGCGCATGTAGATCACCTTGCCGTCGCCGGTGCGGTAGAAGTCCGGCAGCAGGGCGGCGCGACGATAGCCCGCTCGTTCGTAGAATCGCCGCGTCGCCCGATAGAGCTCGGTCGACGAGGTCTCGACGTAGATCCGCTTCGCCCCACAGGCTGCCATCCGCCGCTCCGCCTCGGCGAGCAGCAGCCGGCCGATGCCCTGACCGCGCATCTGCGGATCGACGGCGATCCAATAGAGGTCGAAGCGGCCGTCGGTACCGGCGATCGGTCCGTAACACGCATAGCCCAACATCCGGCCCTCGTGCTCGACGAACAGGAACCAATATCCCGAGGCGGCACTGCCCCGCGTCCGGGCCTCCCGCACGAGCTCGACGGCAATCTCGATCTCTTCGGGGCGAAACATGCCGTCGGCGACCAGCGCCCGTACCCGCGCCTCGTCCTCCGGCGCCAGTGTATCGCGGAAGGTCAGCTGCGAGAGGTCGATGGCCGGCGTCGATCGCCGCTGCCGCGGCCGAGCTGCGATGGGCTTGGCGACATGGCCGCCCTCGGCGAGACCGAGGAAGAAGTTGCGGGCATTGGTGCCGAGGGTGGCGATGCGATAGCCGCCCTCTTGGACGATCACCGTCGGCAAGCCGAGGCTGCCGATGGCGTGGCCGATGCGGAAGAAGTCGCGCGCGGTGTTCGACCAGGTCCCGGTCGGATCCCCTTTGGCGGTGTCGAACCCGAGGCACAACACGAGCCAATCCGGGGCAAAACGGCGGATGCGGGCGAGCGCCGCATCGAGCGTCTCGAGATATTTCTCGGGCGACACTTTCTCCGGAAGCGGGAAATTGAGATTGAAGCCGGTGCCGGGCCCGATGCCGGTTTCGTCGCGAAAGCCGGTGAAATAGGGATAGGCGAAACTCGGATGGCCGTGGATGGACACCGTAAGGACGTCGTTTCGGTGGTAGAAAATATCCTGCTGGCCGTTGCCGTGATGATAGTCGATGTCGAGGATCGCCACTCGCCCGTAGCGCGAGAGATAGTGGGCGGCGATCGCGCCATTGCAGAAATAGCAAAAGCCGCCGAAGGTCCGCCGCTCCGCATGGTGGCCCGGCGGTCGCACCAGAGCATAGGCGAAGCGCGCCCCCTGCAGCACGAGATCGGCAGCGGTCAAGGCGCAGTCGACGGCGGCGCGGGCCGCCATGAAGAAGCGCAGATTGATCGGCGTGAAGGTGTCGATGCACCAGTAACCGGCGAGCACCGATCGCTCGCGCGGCAGACGCGAGATGTTGCGCACCGGAAAGACGTAGGGATAGAGGAGCCTCTCCTCCCCCACCTCGCGGCAGGCCCGCTCCAGATAGTCGACGAGCCTGCCGTCGTGCACCGCTCGGATGTGCCGCTCGCCGAACCGCCGGGCCGGCACCCGCTCGAACAGTTGCGTGGTTTCGATCTCGCCGAGGATCGATCGGATCCGCACCGGCGCTTCGACATAGCCCCGCTCCCGCACATGGTGGACTTCGTGGTTCATGTTGAGGACGAGCGGGATGCGCTCCGGTAGCAGGGGCCGACGCGGGGAGGCGGTGGTGCGGCGGATGTAGCGCGGTGGCCGCAGACGAATCGGATCGTCCTGGATCGATTGCACGACCATGTCGATGTATTCGGGCGGGCACAGGCGGCCGTACTTGCGTTCGAGGATCGCCCGCACGATGGCGCGTGTCCGATCGCGCGAGGGCAACTCGGGACGGCCCAGAGGGTCGAGGACGAGATAGGGCGGGCAGGTATCGGTCGGCCGGACCGGAGTCTCGTAGCGCGTGCCGACGATCGGCCGGGCCCCAAAGCGCTCGTAGAACTTGAGCCGCTCGCGGTTCTGTCGGAGCAGCGCAGGATCCGGGCAAAGCGCCGGATCGTCTGGCAGGCACTCGAAGAACAGGCCCACCGCGCCGAGTGCGATCGCCTCCTCCCGCACGCGCTCGTAGAGCGCACTGCCGATCCCGCTCCCGGTCCGCCCCGGTGCCGCCGAGAGCAGGTCGAGGAAGCAGAAGTCGAGATCCGGGGCATGCATCAGCACCGCCACCCCGCGCACCCGTTCGCGCGCGTCCTCGGCCACGAAGAGGACGGTGCGGAACCGGTGCTTGAGGGGGTCGCGCAGCAGCTCCGGCAGCTTCTCGATGTCTTCGGCGGGCATGCCGGAGAACTGCGAGCGCAGGATCGCCTGGGCCTCGGCGATCACCAAACGGTTTTGCGG
Organism: bacterium HR40; assembly: GCA_002898275.1. GTDB lineage: Bacteria > Pseudomonadota > Alphaproteobacteria > Geminicoccales > Geminicoccaceae > HRBIN40. Next base: position 53,932 of record BEIQ01000004.1, on the reverse strand, counting down.
GGTCGTATCGTCGAGGACCTTGCGGATGCGGAACATCAGCGGGCGGCATCCAGAAGCGCCTGCATCACCTCAGGCGGCGACAGCCCCGCCTCGGCGGCTGCGGCGAGGAAGCCGGCATCGGCGGAAAGGCAGGGGTTGGCGTTGACCTCGAGCACGAAGGGATGCCCCGCGCCGTCGACCCGAAGGTCGATGCGGGCGTAACCCGAAAGCTCGAAGAGCTGCCAGCAGCGCAGCGCCACCTCCCGCAGCTGGCGAGCGAGCTCCGGCTCGGCCCGCGGGTCGAGAAAGCGCCGCGGCGTGTGGGCGTAGGCAAAGGAGCTGGGATCCCATTTGGCGGCGTAGTCGACGATTCTGGGTCGTCCCGGCGGGAAGGCCGAAAAGTCGATCTCCGCCAGCGGCAAGAGGTGCGGCTCGCCGCTCCGCTCGAGGAGCGAGAGATTGAACTCGCGCCCCTCGACGTAACGTTCGGCAAAGAGAGCTCCCCGACCTCGCGCGAGGGCGAGCGGAACCTGCACGGCCTCGCGCACCGCGTCCGGGCCGATGCCGATGGAGGCGTCCTCGAAGCGGGGCTTGACGATCCACAGGCCGCCATTCGGCCGCTCGTCGGCGCTCTCGATCCAGTCCGGTGTGGGGATGCCGGCCGCGCGCAAAAGACGCTTGGTCAAGAGCTTGTCGGTGGTGGCCGCGAGGGCGCTGCCACGGGCGCCGGTGAACGGCACGCCGAACCGCTCGAGGGCGAAAGCGACAGCCGCAGCCAGGCGGCCGTCAGCCTCCAGGGTCTCCACCAGATTGACCGCGACCTGTCCGCTGCCAGCGAGATCGGCAAGCGGTCGCAAATCGAGGTCGAGAGCGAGGCAGCGGACCTCGTGGCCGAGCTCGCGCAGCCATTCGGATACCGCCTCTGCCTGCAGCAGGCTGTCCCGTTCGTCGGGAGGTGCGCCGGGCGGGATCGCCGCGTGGAGAACGACGACCCGCGCCGGCTGCCGGATCTCCGGCATCGCGTCATTCCGCTGCGAGCATCGCCCTCCGCCCGAACCCGGTGCGCGCGAGGCAGGATTCGACGATCGCGCCGATCAACTGGTCGTAGGACCAGCCGGCGAGCGTGGCGAGGATCGGAAGATCCGAATGGGTCGGGTGCAGCCCGGCGAGGGGATTGAGCTCGAGGAAGTGCGGGAGGCCTCGGGCATCCGAGCGGAGGTCGACCCGACCGGCATCGCGTGCCTCGAGCACCCGATAAGCGGCGAGCGCGACGCGCGCCGCCTCCCGCGCCTCGGGGTCGTCGACCAGCCGGTAATCGACGAGCTCCTCGCACTGTTCCTTGTTGTGCAGGGAGTAGACCGCCGGCTCCGCCTCCGCGCGCAGCACCACCTCGAGCACCCCCACGATCCGGGCCTCCGCCCCGGTGCCGACGATGCCCACCGTGAACTCCCGCCCCGGAAGCCAAGTCTCTACCAGCACCGGTTGCCGCCAGCGAGCCAGCAGCTCGCGGACCACCTGGGCGAGCTCGTCTCGGCTCTCTACCCGCGAGCGCGGCCCGATTCCCTTGCCCGTCCCCTCGGCCACAGGCTTCGCGAAGAGCGGCAACGGCAGATCGATGCCCGCCACCTCTGCGACATCGCTCACCACCGCAAAGGGCGCTGTCGGCAAGCCGGCGTCGCGGATCACCCGCTTCGCCATCGCCTTGTCGAGGGTGAGCGCACAGGTGAGGGGATCGGCGAAGGTGTAGGGAATGCCGAAGGCCTCGAGCAAGGCTGGCACCTGCGCCTCGCGGGAGCGGCCATGCAGACCCTCGCAGATATTGAAGACGAGGTCCCAGCGCTCGCCCTGGACCAGCCGCTCGAGCAATGCCTGCAGCCGGCCCACGCGCTCGACCTCGAAACCCAGTCGGACGAGCGCGGCCTCGATGGCGGCGATGGTCTCGAGGCTGTCGAACTCCGCCACCTCTTCCTCGGAAAAACCGAGGGCGCGATAGTCGTCGCGGAGATCGAAGGTGAGGCCGATGCGCATCACCTCCGCTCTCCGTCCAGCTGGCGGCCGAGCTGGCCTTCCGGATCCGGGTAGCGGAAGACCCCGCCCTCGAAGTTGCGCAAGAGCAGGTCGGCACCGTCGCGCCCGACCACCGGATCGGGCAACAGCGGGATCTTGCCGCCGCCGCCCGGGGCATCGACGACGAAGGTCGGCACCGCATAACCAGTGGTGTGCCCGCGCAACGCCGCCATCAGCTCGAGCCCCTTGTCCACCGGGGTACGGAAATGGGCGGAGCCGCGAATCGGATCGCACTGGTAGAGGTAATAGGGTCGCACCCGCAGCCGCAGCAGGCCGTGGAAGAGCCGCTTGAGAACCGCCGCGTCGTCGTTGATGCCGCGCAAGAGCACCGTTTGCGAGCCGAGCGGCACGCCGGCATCGGCGAGGCGGCTGCAGGCTTCGGCGGTCTCCGGGGTGAGCTCGGCGGGATGAGTGAAATGCAGACTCATCCATATCGGCCGGTGCCGGCGCAGGACCCGCAACAGCTCGCGGGTGATGCGTTGCGGCAGGACCACGGGGACCTTGGTCCCGATGCGCACGAACTCGACATGGCGGATGCGGCGAAGGCGGCCGAGCAACCAGTCGAGCCGGTCCTCGCCCAAGGTCAACGGGTCGCCGCCGGAGAGCAGCACGTCGCGAATCTGCGGATGGTCCTCGATCCAGGCGAGCGCCTTCTCCCACTGGGCGAGGGAGAAGTGATACTCGCCGCCGGCATGCCCCACCACCCGGGAGCGCGTGCAGTAGCGGCAGTAGGTGGAGCAGAAGCCGGTCACGAGGAACAGCACCCGGTCGGGGTAGCGGTGCACGAGGCCGGGCACCACCGTGTCATGATCCTCGCCGAGCGGATCCGCCGCCTCCCCCGGGGTCGTGACGAACTCGTCGCCGACCGGGATGTGGGTGCGGCGGAGCGGCTCCTGGGGATCCTCGCGCCCCATGAGGGAGGCGTAATAGGGCGTGATGCCGACCGGCAGCCCACCCGAGAGCCGGGCTACCGCCGCCCGCTCGTCGTCGGAGAGCACGAACAAACGCTCGAGTTGAGCGAGGGTGCGGATGCGATGGCGAGCCTGCCATCGCCAGTCGTTCCATTCCTCTTCGCTGGCTTCCGGAAAGTGGCGCTTCATGAACGCCCGCCGCTCGGGCGCGATCGGGAACCGTGGGCGACGCCGGGCGCTCCTCTCCTCGAGCGGGGTCGGCAGGCGGGGAGCAGCGACCAGGGCCGCGACGGGACTGGGCGGGCGTTCGGGCTCGGTTTCGGTGAGGGTCTCGAACATGGCGGCCTCCTATCGGGGATCTGCCTCCGGAAGCCTCGGGGACTTTCGTGGCGAAGCGGATTTAGCAAGGTCGATCGGGATTGCAAGGGGCTTCTCTCGACGATAAAAAGTAAAAATCAGCGCGGGCTTCGAGAAATACTTGAAAAACTCGGGGAGAGACACGTGCAGATACATGCATGTCGACGTGGCAGGCGGCACCGTCCCCGGTCGTCGGCGGTCAGCAGAACCCTCCTTCCACCCTCGCGCGAAATTTCCGGGCGCACCGGGATCGGCTTCCTGGCGCCCCCGGAGTCGCCGCGCGAACGCCCGCCACCGGCCGCAATGCTTGCAAGATCTCGTGCCCGTGGCGGGCCGGCCACCGGCGCCGGCGCCCGAGCGAGGTCGGGGGGGCGATGGCGTCTCGCCTCTCGGTTGCACGCGCTTGCTCGACGCCCGCAGGTGTCCATATCCAGCCCGGTGGTGCCCTGCGGGAACGAACGCAGCATGCGGTGCGTGCACGTCGTCGGCGGTGGTCTCGCCGGCTCCGAGGCAGCTTTCCAGCTGGCGCGGCGCGGCGTGCCGGTCGTCCTGCACGAGATGCGGCCGGTGCGCAGCACCGAGGCGCATCGCACGGATCGCTTCGCCGAGCTGGTCTGCTCCAATTCCTTTCGTTCCGACGACGCCAGCACGAGCGCCGTCGGCCTGCTGCACGCCGAGATGCGCCAGCTCGGCTCGCTCGTCATGTGGGCCGCCGATCGTCACCGTCTGCCCGCCGGTGCGGCACTCGCCGTGGATCGCGACGGCTTCGCCGAGACCGTCACGCGCACCCTCGCGCGACATCCGCGGATCGAGATCCGGCGCGAGCCTGTCGATGCCCTGCCGCCTCCCGGCGAGGACCTGTGGATCATCGCTACCGGTCCGCTCACCTCGCCCCCTCTCGCCCACGCCATCCGTCAGGTGACGGGCGAAGACCAGCTCGCTTTTTTCGATGCCATCGCCCCCATCGTCTACCGCGACAGCATCGACTTCTCCGTCGCTTGGATGCAGTCGCGCTGGAACAAGACGGGGCCGGCCGGCAGTGGGACCGACTACATCAACTGCCCGCTCGATCGCGCTCAGTACGAGGCGTTCGTCGCCGCTCTGCGCGCTGCCGATACCGTGTCGTTTCACGACTGGGAGAAGGACACGCCCTTTTTCGAAGGCTGTCTGCCGATCGAGGTGATGGCGGCACGCGGGGTCGATACGCTGCGGTTCGGGCCGATGAAGCCGGTCGGGCTGGTGGACCCTCGTACCGGCCGCCGGCCGTGGGCGGTCGTCCAGCTGCGCCAGGACAATGCCCTGGGCACGCTCTGGAACATGGTCGGCTTCCAGACCAAACTCCGCCACGCCGAGCAGCTGCGGATCTTCCGCACCATCCCGGGTCTCGAGCGGGCGGAATTCGCGCGGCTCGGCGGCATCCACCGCAACACCTTCGTCAACGGCCCGCGGGTCCTCGACCGCGAGCTGCGTCTCAAGGGTGCGCCCCAGGTCCGCCTCGCCGGCCAGATCACCGGGGTCGAGGGTTACGTGGAGAGTGCCGCCTGCGGCCTGCTCGCCGCTCTGTTCGCGTTCGCCGAGCTGCGCGGTCGCCGACTCGCGCCGCCCCCGCGCGAGACCGCTCACGGCGCCCTGCTCGCCCATGTCACGGGCGACGCCACCGCCGACACCTTCCAGCCGATGAACGTGAATTTCGGCCTTTTCCCGCCGCTCGCAGCGGAGGTGCCGCGCGCCGCTCGCAAGCGGGTGCTGGTGGAGCGAGCGCTCGCTGCCCTCGCCCGCTGGATCGCCGACGAGGAGGTCCTCGCGCCGGGTCTCGACCCGGCCATGACTATCGGTTAGAGGACCGGATGCAACCGTGGCTCGAACACAGGCCCGTGCAATGAACCCCAAGATCTTGTAGGTCGACGACGATTCGACTACAAGCCGATTCGTGCGGGCCCTGACGGTCGGATCGCTGTCGTTGGAGGCCGACGTGCCCATTGAGCCCTCTGTCGCCGCCGATGCCGATGCCCGGCGCCTGCCCTTCCAGATCCGCGGTTGCATGCAGACGCTGCTGGTATTGCGGTTGCTGGCACCTCAGGCGCCCGATCTCCTCGAGCGACTCCGCGAGAAGGTGGCCTACGCCCCCGATTTCTACCGCGACGCGCCGATCCTGCTCGACCTTGCCCCGCTTTCCGGAAAAGAGCCCGGAGATCTCGCGGCGCTGGTGGAGGCCCTGGGCGGGCTGCGATTGCGGGTGGTGGGGGTGCAGAACGCCGACGAGCGCTGGCGCGAAGCGGCGCGACGAGCAGGGCTCGCGGTGTTCGCCGCTGGCCAGGAGCGACCGGCACCGCCGACTGCCGGGCAGCCAGCCGCGCGAGGGTCGCGCGGCGCGGCGATGGTGGTCGATCGGCCGGTGCGCGGTGGCCAGCAGATCGTCGCCCCGGAGGGGGACTTGGTGGTCACGGCACCCGTCGGTCACGGTGCGGAGATCGCCGCCGTCGGCCATATTCACGTCTATGCCCCGTTGCGCGGGCGAGCCTTCGCCGGCATCGAGGGAGACGAGGGTGCCATGATCTTCTGCGATCGCTTCGAGGCCGAGCTGGTGGCGGTCGCCGGCACCTACCTCGTGGCCGAGGAACTCGATCCGCGGCTGCGCGGACGGCGGGTGCGGGTGCGCCACGATGGCCGGCGGATCGTGGTGGAACCCGTCGACGGCTGAACGCCGGGTCGTTGCTGCGGTCCGGCAGGCGAACATGGCAACCGCAACGCTGGAGGAGAAAGCTCTTGCCCAAGGTCATCGTCGTCACGTCCGGCAAGGGCGGCGTCGGCAAGACCACGACCGCCGCTGCCCTCGCCACTGGCCTCGCCATGCGCGGGCACCGCACGGTGGTGATCGACTTCGACGTCGGCCTGCGCAACCTCGATCTCATCATGGGGGTGGAGCGGCGCGTCGTCTTCGATTTCATCAACGTCATCAACGACGGCATCCGCCTCCACCAGGCGCTCATCAAGGACAAGCGGGTAGAAGGGCTCTACATCCTACCGACGTCCCAGACCCGCGACAAGGATGCCCTCACCCGCGAGGGGGTCGAGCGGGTGATCGAGGAGCTCAAGCAGGAGTTCGAATACATCATCTGCGATAGTCCTGCCGGCATCGAGAAGGGCGCCTATATGGCCCTATATTTTGCCGACGAGGCCGTCGTCGTGACCAACCCCGAAGTGTCTTCGGTGCGCGACAGCGATCGCATCCTCGGCATCATCAATTCCCGCTCGAAGCGGGCGGAAGAGGGGCTGGAGCCGGTCCGACAGCACCTGCTGCTCACCCGCTACGACTGGGACCGGGTGCAGCGGGGCGACATGCTCAAGCTCGAGGACGTGGTCGAGATCCTCGCCATTCCGGTGCTCGGGGTGATTCCCAACGATCCGGCGGTGCTGCAGTGCTCGAACCTCGGCATTCCCGTGGTGCTGGAACCGAAGTCCCCGGCGGGGGAAGCCTACAAGGACGCGGTGGCACGGTTGCTCGGCCAGGACCTGCCGCTGCGCTTCGTGCAGCCGCCGCGACGCGGCCTGGTCGACTGGCTCTTGAGGAGGAGTGCGTGAGGCTTCTCGAGTTCTTCCGTCTCGCGCGGCGGCGCACCTCTTCCGCCGAGACAGCCAAGCAGCGCCTGCAAGTGCTGGTGGCCCTCGATCGCAGCGGCGGCGTCGGCCCCGACTTTCTGCCGCTCCTGCAGCGCGAACTGCTCGACGTCATCCGCAAATATGTCGAGGTCGATCCCGGACGGGTGAAGATCGATTTCGAACGCGGACCGGACTGTTCGATTCTCGAAGTCAACGTCGAGCTGCCGACGCAGAACCTGGCTCGGCGCCTGGCCGTGTGAGCGCGGCGACGGGCCGGGCGAGCCGCCCGAGCCGGAGGGCGGTGTGACCTGGTGGGGCCGAGGGCGCTGGCAGCAGGAGCACGCAGTCGTCGAAGGGGGTCCGCACCGCTCGACCGCCATCGAAGGCAATGGTGGTCCCGGCACGCGGCACGATGCGCAGGCTTGCGGCTGGCTCGACGAGCCGAAACGGACCGCGGCGCACCGTCACCCGCTCTTCCACCCGCACGAGACGGGGCTCTCTACCCCAGGGACGGGGGGCGAAGCGGGCGGCATCGGCGGGATCGAGGATGCCGCAGACATCGAGAAAGCGCAGCACCGCCGCGAGGGCGGTCTCGACGGTCCGTCGCTGCCGGTGGCAGCCGGCCTCGAGCAGCAGAGCGATCCCCGGCCGTTCGGGATCGGCGAAGGCGCTGTAGTCGATGAGCCGCCGGCCGCTCTCGTGACCGGGATCGCTCACCACCGTCGCCGGGATCCCGAGCCGCAGGGCGAAGGCCACGGCCTTGGCGGTGGGATGGCAGAGCAGCAGCGGTTCTCCGGGCACCTGCATCGAGTGGAGATCGAGCAGGAAGTCCACCTGTCGCACCAGCGACCGCAACTGTCGGGCCCGCGCGCGCTCGCGGCTCGCCGCCGGACGGTCGAGCAGGTTGTCGTCCCACAGCCGATTGAGGTCCTCGTCGAGAAAGCGGGCCTGCGCCGGCCGGCTCGGATCGTAGGCCGCATAGGCCTGAGGATTGGCGAAACATAGGGTGAGCCGGCCGCGTGCCGGGCGGATGCCGAGCTCGCAGAGCTGCAGGAGGGCCGCCGCGCCCGCCGGCTCGTTGCCGTGCACGAGGGCGAAGATCGCTACGTGCGGTCCCGGTCGCGCCGCCGCGAGCTCGAGCACACCTGGGAGCTCGCCGGACCAGCACCATTCGGGCAGTCGCGGAAGCGGGAACGCCGCCGACACCGGCTCCTTCCCTGCGAGACATGGCCATCCGCGGCCCGCCATAGCGGCAGCGGCCCCTTCCGGCCAGCCCCTTTACGGGCCGTCGCGCGCGTGTATGGTTGCCCACCGAGGAGTTCGCGGGAGGCTCGATGTCCGTCCTGGAATTGCGGCGGATCACCAAGCATTTCGGTGCGATCGAGGCGCTCCGCGGGGTGGATCTCACGCTGCGGACCGGCGAGGTCGTGGGTCTCATGGGCGACAATGGCGCCGGCAAGTCGACACTCGTCAAGATCATCGCCGGCAATTTCCCCCCTTCCTCGGGCGAGATCGTCATCGACGGTACACCCCAGCACTTCTCCGAGCCCAAGGACGCGCGCGAGAAGGGGATCGAAGTCGTCTATCAGGACCTCGCCCTGTGCGACAACCTCACCGCCGCCGAGAACGTGTTCCTCGGCCGCGAACTCTACCGCCAGGTCGGGCCACTGCGCATTCTCGACTATCGCCGCATGTACGAGCGTGCGGCCGAGCTGTTTCGCGAGCTCAAGAGCGAGACTCGACCGCGCGATGTGGTGCGCATGATGTCGGGCGGACAGCGGCAGGCGGTGGCGATCGCTCGCACCCGGCTGTCGGACCCGAAGTTCGTGCTCATGGACGAGCCCACGGCGGCGATCAGTGTCCGCCAGGTCGCCGAAGTGCTCGACCTCATCCGTCGGCTCCGCGACACCGGCCATGCCGTGGTGTTGATCAGCCACCGTATGCCCGACGTCTTCGCCGTGGCCGACCGCATCGTCGTGCTGCGTCGCGGCCTCAAGGTCGCCGACAAGCCGATCGCGCGGAGCTCGCCCGAAGAGGTGACCGGGCTCATCACCGGTGCCATCGAGACCGCTTGAGGACTTTGCGATGTCGACGCGCGGGACCGCGGCCAGAGTGGCGATCGACGAGGTGACGTCGCTGCAGGAGCGCACCTTCCTGCAGCGGGTGTTCCAGAGCCAGCCGTTCTGGGTGACGGTGGCGTTGGTGGTCATCTGCCTCGTCATGTCCTGGCTGCAACCGGACGCCTTTCCCACCACCGACAACTTCTTCAACGTCACCCGCAACTTCGCCTTCATCGGCATCATGGCGCTGGGAATGACCTGCGTCATCCTGACCGGTGGCATCGACCTGTCCGTCGGTTCCATCATGGGTTTCGTGGGAGTGTTGATCGGCCTCGTGCTCCAGGCCAGCGCCATCCCCATCCCGATCCCGACCTCGGGAACGGGTCTCGTCGCTTGGGGGGCGATCCTCGTCGCCACCGCCCTCGCCGTCCTCGTCTTTCGCCTCGCGCTCGGCAGCAGCGCCGCTCTCTGGGCGGGCCTCGCCGCCCTGTTTTCGGCCTATGTCGCGGCAGCCCTCGCCGTCCAGCCCGAGCACGTCGCCTGGCTCGTTCTCCCGCCCGGTAGCATCTGGATCGTCGCCACACTCGTCGGCCTCGTGGCGGGCGCGGTGCTGGGCGCCATCAACGGAGTGCTGATCGCCCACCTCGGCCTTCCCGCCTTCGTCGTCACCCTCGGTATGCTGGCAGCTGCCCGTTCGCTCGCCATCGTGCTGTCGCAGAACAAGATGATCTACGACTTCGGACCCGACGCCAACACCTTCTACTGGATCGGCGGCGGGCAAGTCCTGGGAATCGCCAATCCCGTGTGGGTGCTGGTGGCGCTCACCGCGCTCTTCGGCTTCGTCTTCAACTTCACCTCCTGGGGCCGCTGGCTCTACGCCATCGGCGGCAACGAGAATGCCGCCCGCCTCACGGGCGTGCCGGTCGAGCGGACCAAGTTCCAGGCCTATGTGGTCAGCGGTCTCATGACCGCGATCGCGACGGTCCTGAGCGTCAGCTGGGCCGGTTCGGCCCTCAACGCCATGGGCCAGGGATGGGAGCTGCGGGTCATCGCCGCGACCGTCATCGGCGGCGCCAATCTCATGGGCGGCGAGGGCGGTGCCTATGGGGCCTTCATCGGCGCGGCGCTCATCGAAGTCATCCGCAACAGTCTGCTGATGGCCGGAGTCGACGCCAACTGGCAGGGGACATTCGTCGGCATCTTCATCGTTCTCGCGGTCCTTCTGCAGAAGGTCCGCGGACGCGCTCGCGACTAGCGCCTCCGTCGCGGGCGGCAAGGGTCGGGAGGCTCGGTTGACAAGGAGGAAAAACGTGAAGCGACTGGGTTTGGGTTGGGTTGCCGCCGTCGCGCTGGCAGCTGCCACATCGGGCGAAGTCGGCGCGGCGGACTATACCTTCGCCCTCGTGCCGAAGAACATGAACAATCCGTTCTTCGACCAGAGCCGCGATGGCTGCAAGAAGGCGGAAAAGGAACTCGGTGGCAAGGTCGAATGTGTCTACATCGGTCCGCCCGAGCACGGCGGTGGCGAGGAGCAGATCCAGATCCTCCAGGATCTGTTCGCCAAGAAGGTCGACGGCATCGCCGTGTCGCCGTCCAATGCCGCTGCCGTCGCCCGCGTCCTCGAACGCAACAAGAATAGCGGCATCCCCGTCATCACCTTCGATGCCGACCTCATGGCCAAAGATCATGGCCTGAGGATCGCCTACGTCGGCACCAATAACTACGAGATCGGTGTCAACCTCGCCAAGCTCGTACAGAAATACAAGCCGAACGGCGGAACCATCTGTATCCAATCGGGTGGCGCTGCAGCCGACAATCACAACCAGCGCATGCAGGGCATCCGCGACACCCTCTCGGGCAAGAAGAGCGATTCGCCTCCCGGGGTGCGCCTGACCGGGCAGAACGGTTGGACCGAAGTCGACGGCTGCCCGCTCTATACCGACGACGATTTCCAGCGGGCCGTCAACCAGATGGAGGACATCCTCGCCAAATATCCGAACCTGGATGCCTTCGTGCCGACCGGCGGCTTCCCGCAGTTCCTGCCCCAGGCCTACCGCAACGTCGCGAGCAAGTACAAGGAGCGGATCCAAAGCCGCAAGCTCGCGCTCGTGGTCGCCGACACGCTGCCCGTGCAGCTCGAGCTGCTGCGGGAGGGACTGTCGCTCGGCCAAGTCGGCCAGCGCCCCTTCGAGATGGGCTACCGTGCCATGTTCATCTTGAAGGACCTCAAAGAGGGCAAGAACGTCCCCGAGATCAACTATACCGGTCTCGACGTGTGCACGCCCGAGAACATCGACACCTGCATCGGCGGCTGAAGCCTGATCTTTCGGCGTGACCGAGAAGCGGCCCCGGCTCGTGCCGGGGCCTTTGCTTCTTGCCGGCTTCCCCCGCCTCTGCTGGGGTCCGATCGCCCCTGCCCGCTCGCTTTCCGGTCCTTCGCCTCAACTCTCCTCGGCGAGCCTCCTTCCCTGCTCCAAAAGGGCGAGCAGTTCGCCCCACGGCACCGGGCGGCTGTAGAGATAGCCTTGCATCTCGTGGCATCCGAAGGTTCGCACGAGTCGCAGCTGCTCCCGCGTTTCCACCCCTTCCGCCACCACTCTGAGGTCGAGGCTGCGGCCGAGAGCGACGATCGCCCGGCAGAGGGCGGCGCTCGTCGGATCCGTAGCGATATCGTGGATGAAGGTGCGGTCGATCTTGAGACTGCGGATCGGGAAGCGGCGCAAGTATCCGAGCGAAGAATAGCCGGTGCCGAAGTCGTCGAGAGCGAGCCGCACCCCGAGGGCGGTGAGCTCGCGCAGCCGTTGCACCGACTCTTCCGCCTCGCGCATGACGACACTCTCGGTGAGTTCGAGCTCCAAGAGGGCGGCGGGAAAGTCGAGGCGCGCCAGGGTCTCGCCAATGCGGGCCACCAGATCCCGCTGCTGGAACTGCCGCGCGGAGAGGTTGACCGACAGGCGCAGCGCGGCGAACCCGCGCTCGTGCAAGGCTCGCACCTGGGCGCAAGCGGTCTCGAGCACCCATTCGCCAATGGGAACGACGAGGCCCGTCTCCTCGGCGAGGGGCACGAATTCGGCCGGTGGCACCATGCCGTGGTCGGGATGCAGCCATCGCAAGAGCGCTTCGACACCGACCACCGTTCCCGTCTCGAGGTCGACCTGCGGCTGGTAGTAGACCACGAACTCCGCCTGAGAGAGGGCCCGCCGCAATCGGTTTTCCAACATGAGCCGCTGGAAAGCAGCGGCATTCATGTCGACAGTGTAGAACTGATAATGGTTGCGGCCTTGCTCCTTGGCGCGACCGAGCGCGGCATCGGCGTTCTTGATGAGCACGTCGGGATCGGTGCCGTCGTGCGGATACATGGCGATCCCGATACAGGCGCTGGTATCGAGTTCGTCACCGTGGATGCGAAATGGCGCCTTGAGGCCATCGAGCAACTTCTGCGCCACCTTGGCGGCGGCTTCGGCACCATTGATGCCGTGCAGCAGGACCATGAATTCGTCGCCGCCGAGCCGCGCCACCGTGTCGCTCTTGCGCAGGCATTCGCGCAGGCGTTCGCCCACGGCTCTGAGCATGGCGTCCCCCGCCTGCAGCCCGAGGGAATCGTTGATGAGCTTGAAGCGGTCGAGGTCCACCAGCATGACCGCTAGGAACTGCCGGTTGCGGCGGGCGCGCTCGATGGCCTGGCCCAGACGATCGTGGAACAGGAGGCGGTTGGGCAGACCGGTGAGGGGGTCGTAGTAGGCGAGCGCGCGTACCGCTTCCTCGGTCTGCCGCCGCACGGTGATGTCGCGTACGGTGAGGGCGTAACCCCCGGGTGGCAGCTCCACCGGCGCGGCGAAGATTTCGATGGGGATGGCTTCGCCATCCCGCCGGCGACCGACGGCCTCGGCTTGGCCCGTGGGCTCGCCCCGGATCTCCTCGACGAGGGCGCGGAAACTCGCGGGCCGCCGGTCGGAGGCCGCCAGCAACAGATCGAAAGGACGGCCGAGCAACTCGTCGGCCGGATAGCCGAAAATCACCTCAGCCGAACGGTTGAGCCAGAGGATGCGGCCGTCGTCGTCCGTCCCGATCACCCCATCGGCGACCCGGTCGAGAAGGGCGAGACGCCAGCGGTGGGCGGCGCGCGGTGCGTTCTCGCCCGCACCGCGCCACCATGCGACGGGCCCCTCGGCAAGGCCGCTTCGGCCGTTTGCCGCCGGCCCGCCGGCCGCCCGCTCTCGCCGCAGCACGACGAGCGCATGTTCGCGATCGAGAGCGATCACCGCCGCGTCGAAGCGCCCGGACCCGGCTTTCTCGGCGAGGGTGAGACTCACGCGCTCGATGTCGCCGCTGGCAATCGCTCGCTCGATGCCCTCGAGCAGCAGGTCCGCAGCGGTCGGCGGCAGCAGTTCGGCGAGATCGCGACCTGCCGCCTCCCGGAGGCGTTCGGCGAGCGGCTCCGAGGGCGAGACCGCAGCCGCCTTCACCATCCCGTCGCCATCGCTGACGATCACGGTCTCGCGCAACGCGTTCGCGAGCATCGTCGCCCAGCGCAAAGGGTCGAAGCCGGCCATCGCCTCCGGCTCCGTGGGGGGCTCGAGCACCCCGCAAGCGCCGACGATGAGTCCGCTGCCGTCATCCAAGGGACGAGCTCGGTCCACCACTTCGACGAACTTGCCGTCGTCGCGACGCAGCCGGTAGCGTACGGTTACCGTCTCGCCCCGCAACAGCTGTTGCTGTCGGCCGAGCAGGATGCGTCGATCTTCGGGGGCGATCCGCGCGGCGAGATCGATGGCAGCGTCGGCAGCTGCAGCAAGCAGCCCAGGAAGCCGGGGATCGGCCCATTCGAGGGTCAAGGCCCCGTTTTCGGCGAGACGCTGGACGTAGAGCAGACCGCGCGTCAGCCCGGCGAAATGCGCCGGCGTAGGCATGAGGCGCGGCTCGGGCAGGGCCGGCAGAGCGAGCGGCTCGAGCCACAACGCCCAGTGCCGCCGGCTGCCGGCGAGCGGTGCGATGTCCACCCGCAGCGGACGGCTGGCGCCATCGGCGGTCCTGAAAGGCAGGGCGAGTGTCGCCGGCCGGCCGTTGCGCAGCGCTTCGAGCAGTGGGCGAAAACGGCCACTCTCGAGCCCGCGCGGGCGCAGCACCCGCAGGCTGCGACCGCAGAGTTCGTGCGGATGATGGCCGAGCAGGGCACGGACGCGCATGTTCGCCCGGAGGATCCGGGGCGCGACGGCTTCTTCGCTCGCGGCTTCCACCACCAGAACCGCCGTGGGGGCCGTATCGAGCACGGCAACCATGAGGGCATTGTCGAGCACGCACGCCTCACCTGTGGTCCATCCGGCCGGACCAGGCCGTCCGAGCGCAGCCAGCCAAGCGCCTGCGACGCGGTCGGCTCCCGGCAGGTCCGAGCCTTACCTGCAACGTCCGGCGCGCCGGGTTCTCCCTACACGAGACCGACCGAAGTTCCAGCCATTCCCAAAAGTGGAAGTGCCGGGCTATCGGGGGAGCCCGATCCCTTCCGGTGGCGACAACAGAGCGGCCAAGACTTCCGGCAACACCGCGGGGAGGTCCTCGGCGATGAGCGGCCGGCCGATGCGAGCAGCCGCTTGGGCATGGATCCAGGTCGCCGCTACGGCTGCCTCGAACGCCGGTACCCCTTGGGCGAGCAGGCCACCGAGGATACCGGCGAGGACGTCACCGGTGCCAGCGGTGGCAAGGGTGGGCGGCGCCTCATCCTGGATAACCGCGCGGCCGTCGGGAGCCGCGACGACCGTGTCGGCGCCCTTGAGCAGGACCACCGCACCGCTCAGGCGGGCGGCTTCGCGGGCGCGCTCGAGGCGCGAGCCACGGCAGCCGAACAGGCGGGCGTACTCTCCATCGTGGGGAGTGAGCACGCAGTCGGGGCGAAGGGCGGCGAAAAGTGTCGCCGGTCGATCGGCGAACACCGAGAGGGCATCGGCGTCGAGGACCACCGGTCGACCGCTCGCGAGGAGCTCGAGCGTCCGGGCGCGGGTTGCCGGACAGATCTGCGCGCCGGGCCCAAAGACAAAGGCACTGATCCGGGGATCCGCGATGCGGGCACGGAATTCGGTCTCGTCGGCAAAGGGCTTGGTCATGACGGTGGTGAGCTGACAGGCGTAGACCTCGAGGGCATCGGCCTCGCACAGCACACTCACGAGGCCAGCTCCGACCCTCAGTCCGGCGAGGGCCGCGAGTCGGGCCGCACCGGTCGTCGCCTTCGGTCCGCCCACCACATAGAGATGACCGAAGCGGTATTTGTGGCTTTCCGGCGTGCGCGCCGGCAGGAGGTGACGGAACAGTCGCGGATGACTGCGGCGCAGACCCTCGTCCTCGGCGCGCACCCATCGATCGTCGATGCCGATGTCGGAGACCACCAGCTCGCCCCGCAGGAGCCTTCCGGGCAACAGGAAATGGCCTGGTTTCGCCCGTACGAAGGTCACCGTGAGACAGGCCCGGAATGCCGTCCCCCGCACCTCGCCACTCGCCCCGTCGACGCCGCTCGGCACGTCCACTGCCACCACTGGCAGCCGGCGCTCGGTCACCTTGCGAATCGCTCGCGCCGCCTCGTCCGCAACCTCGCGCGCGAGGCCCGCTCCGAAAATGGCGTCGACGACGAGCTCGGCCCGTCCGGGATCGAGCCCGGCAAATGGCTCCACCGGTCCCGGCCAGCGCGCCGCCGCGAGCGCCGCATCGCCCGAAAGGCGAGCGACGGGCACGAGGCAGGCGAGCCGTACCGGCCAGCCCAGCTCGCGCAGTCGGCGGGCGACGACGAAGCCATCGCCGCCGTTGTTGCCGGGCCCGCACAGGACGAGCGTGCGCGAGGGTGGAAAGCGCTTCACGATCTCGCGTACCACCGCTCGGCCGGCGTTCTCCATGAGCCGGATGCCGGGAATGCCGGCGCTCATCGCAGCCCGATCGACTCGGCTCATGGCCCGCGGTGTGAGCAGTCCGAGATCGCGATCCTCGAGCACGCCCGAGACTCCCCCGCATATCGCCAGCGACATCCGCACTCGCTGCCGGACGCGGCAGACCTCTTAGGATCGCTGCCGCTTTCCGGACGGGTCGGATCCGCCCATATGGCGGTCATGCGCATCGCCTCGCCCGCGACCGCCGACCGCCTGCCTGGAACGGAGCCGGAAAGCCCTGGCGATCCTGGCTTCGCCCTTTACGTGCACTGGCCCTTTTGCCTCGCCAAGTGCCCTTACTGCGATTTCAACAGCCACGTCCGGCAGGGCGTGGCGCAAGAGCGTTTTCGCCGCGCGCTCCTCGCCGAACTCGACCATTTCGCTGCCCGCACGCCGGGGCGGCGCCTGCGCTCGATCTTCTTCGGCGGCGGCACCCCTTCCCTCATGCCGCCCGAAACGGTGGCGGCGGTGATCGAGCGCGCCGAGATGCATTGGCCCTTCGAGGGGCAGATCGAGATCACCCTCGAGGCCAATCCGAGCTCGGTCGAGACGGCGAAGTTTCGAGCGCTGGCGTCAGCGGGGGTCAATCGGGTCTCGCTCGGCGTGCAATCCCTCGACGATCTCGCCCTGCGCTTTCTCGGTCGCCTGCACGATGCGGCGGAGGCGCGACGGGCGGTCGAAACGGCGCTTTCCTGCTTTTCCCGAGTGAACCTCGATCTCATCTGCGGGCGGCCCGGACAGACGGTCGAGGCGTGGCGGAGCGAGCTGCGCCAGGCGCTCGCCTTCGGCACCGGTCATCTGTCCTGCTATCAGCTGACGATCGAGCCGGGAACGCGGTTTTTCACCCTCTGGCGGCGCGGCGAGCTCGCGCTACCCTGCGAAGAGCGGCAGGCGGAGCTGTGGCTCGCGACGGAAGAGGAAGCGGCGCGGGCCGGGCTCTTTCGCTACGAGGTGAGCAATCACGCTCGCCCCGGGGAGGAGTGCCGACACAATCTCGTCTATTGGCGCTATGGCGAATATGTCGGGATCGGCCCGGGCGCCCACGGACGGTTGTGCTGGGCCGGCAGCCGTGTGGCAACCCGCACCGAGCGGCTACCGGAGCGCTGGCTGAGCCGGGTGGAGCGGCAAGGCCACGGCACCGTCGAAGAGGAGCAGCTTTCGCCTCGCGCCCAAGCGCTGGAATATCTGCTGCTCGCGCTGCGCCTCGCCGAGGGCGTCGACCTGCACCGCCTCGCTGCCCTCGCCGGCGGCCATGCGCTCTCCTTCCTCGACGTCGGCGCGATCGAGCGGTACGCGGCGGCCGGTCTGCTCGAACTCCGAGGGGAGAAATTGCGGGCGAGCCCGCGCGGTATGCTCATGCTCGACCGGCTGCTCGTCGACATCCTCGCTTGAGGCAAAAGGCCACCCCTCACAGGCCGAGATAGGCGGCTTGCACCCGGCGGTCGGCGAGCAACTCCGCCGCCGGCCCCTCCAGCACGACGCGGCCCGACTCCAGCACATAGCCGCGATCGGCGAGCGAAAGGGCGGCGAAGGCGTTCTGTTCGACGAGCAAGATGGTGGTACCGCGCTGGCGGAGATCGGCGATGGTGGCGAAGATCGTCTCGACCAAGCGGGGAGCGAGCCCCATGCTGGGTTCGTCGAGCAACAGAAGCCGCGGCTTGGCCATGAGCGCGCGGCCGATCGCCAGCATCTGTTGCTCGCCTCCGGAAAGCGAGCCCGCCGGCTGACGGCGACGTTCGGCGAGACGGGGAAAGAGCGCGTAGATCTCGCCGAGACTGGTCGCGAGTTCGCCGCGCGGGCGAGTCCAGCCCCCGAGCAGGAGATTGTCTTCTACCGACATCGGGCCCCATACGCGCCGGCCCTCCGGCACCTGGGCGATCCCGAGCCGCACCCGCTCGGCCGCCGGCCGATGCGTGATGTCGCGATCGTCGAAGCGGATGCGGCCAGCCGTGACCGGACGAAGGCCGGAAATCGTGCGCAAAAGCGTCGTCTTGCCGGCACCGTTGGCTCCGACGATGGTGACGAGTTCGCCAGCGCCAACGGTGAGGCTGACGCCTTCGAGGGCGCGGATGCGGCCATAGTGCGTGGCGAGACCCTCAACCCTGAGCAACACCGTCCGTCACCTGCCCATGTCGGCCGAGATAGGCTTCGATGACTTGGGGATCCCGCCGGATCCGCTCCGGCGGCCCCTCGGCCAAGAGTCGCCCGTGGTCGAGCACCAGGATGTGCTCGGCGAGGTTCATGACGAGCCGCATGTCGTGTTCGACGAGGAGCACGGTCGGACCACCGCGGGCGACGCTTCGCAGGAGCTCGCCGATCTCCGCTGTCTCGCGCTCGTTGCAGCCGGCCGCCGGTTCGTCGAGCAGCAGCAGCACCGGTTCGGCGGCGAGAGCGCGGGCGATCTCGAGCCGCTTCAGGGCACCATAGGGTAGACTATCCGCCCGGGCCTCGGCATAACGATCCAAACCGAGCTCCCGGAGCAGTCGATCCGCCCGCTCGCGCGCTTCGCGTTCGGCGCGGCGAAGCGAGGGGGTGCGCAACAGGCAGGCATGGAGCCGCCGCTCGAGGCGCAGATGGCAACCGACGAGCACGTTCTCGCGCACCGTCATATCGAGGAACACTTGGAGGTTCTGGAAGGTGCGGGCGATACCGAGGGCGGCGAGCGCCTCCGGCGGCAGGCCGGTCACCTCTTGGCCGCGGAAGAAGATCCGGCCCGAGGTGGGGGCGAGCATTCCGGTGATCAGGTTGAAGAGGGTGGTCTTGCCCGCCCCGTTCGGTCCGATGAGCGCGTGCACGCGGCCGGCGTCGAGGGAAAAGGAGACGCCGTCGAGGGCCCGCACGCCGCCGAAGCTCTTCGCGAGATGCTGGACCTCGAGGAGGCTCACAGCGCCCTCCAGCCGAGGCGCCGGGCGAGCTCCGGCACGACGCCGCGCGGCAGGAAGATCATGCCGAGGACGAGGGCGAGGCCCAGCACCACATGCTCGTAATCGTGAAAGACGGTGAGGAATTGCGGCAGCGCGGTGAGCACGACGGCGCCGACGATGGCGCCGAAGGTCGAGGCCATGCCGCCTAGCACCACCATGGTGACGAATTCGATCGAGCGCATGAACTCGGCCTCGGCCGGGGTCAGCCAACCCGAGAAGTGGGCGAAGAGGGAGCCGGCGTAGCTCGCGATCATGGCCGAGAGCACGAACACCAGGACCTTGAGCCGAGTGCTGTCGACGCCACAGGCGCGGGCGGCGAGCTCGGACCCGTGCACGGCCCGCAGGGCTCGGCCGATGGGGCTGTCGACGAGATGGAGGGCCAAGAGGGTGACGATAAAGAGCGAGACGGCGACGAGCGCGTACCAGACGAGCGGCCCACGCACGGGAAAGCCGAAGAGCACGAGACCCGGGACCGGCATGCCATCGGGACCACCCGTGAGGCGGATCTCCTGGTTGAGCAGGATCGACACGATGATGCCGAGACCGAGAGTGGCCATGGCGAGATAGTGGCCGCGCAGGGCGAGGATCGGCCGCGCGACGAGAAGGGCCAGCCCGCCCGAGAGCGCGAGCCCGGCCAAGAGCGCGAGCTCAGCGGGCCAGCGCCAGCTGCCGGTCAAGATCGCCGACGCATAGGCGCCGATCCCGAAAAAGGCGGCATGGCCGAGGCTGATCTGGCCCGCGTAACCGATCAGGAGATTGAGACCGACGCAGACGATCGCGCTGATCCCGCTGTGGATCGCGACGTCGTACCAAAAGCTGTTGGTGAAAGTGAGCGGCAGCCCCGCGAGGACCAGGGCTAAGATCGCGAGGCCCAAGAGGCGAGAACGGGCGCCGTCCATCCTCGCTAGACCCGCTCGATGGCGCGCGTGCCGAACAGCCCGCTCGGGCGGAGCAACAGCACGAGGACGATGACGACGAAGGCCACGGCGTCCTTGTAGGCCGAGCTCAGATAGCCGGCCGTGAGCTGCTCGACGAGGCCGATGACGAGCCCGCCGGCCATCGCTCCCGGTGCCGAGCCGAGGCCACCCACGATCGCCGCGGCGAAGCCCTTCAATCCGAGCAGCACCCCGATCTGGAAGTGGGTTTGGGCGAGCGGGGTGACGAGAAAACCGGCGAGGGCTCCGAGGCCCCCGGCCAGCGCGAAGGTCCACAGCACCACGCGGCGCGGGTCGATACCGGCAAGCTCCGCGGCGAGCGGGTCGACGGCGGCGGCGAGCATCGCCTTGCCGGTCAGGCTTCGGGCGAAGAACAGCCACAGAGCGAGGGCGACGAGGAGGGTAGCGGCGAGGATCCAGAGGGCCTGGGGATGCAAGGTGGCGCCGGCGACGAGCAAGGGGGCGTCGCCGCTCAGAGCGGGCAGGGTGTGGAAGTTGCGGTCGAAGACGATGCCCGCGAGGCCGCGGATGAGGATCGATGCGCCGATGGTGACGATGACGAGCCCGGTGAGCCCGGCGTCCCGCGCCGGGTGAATGGCCAAGCGCTCGAGGCCCATGGCCGCGAGGACGGCGAGGACGAGGGCCGCGAGGGCGGCGATCGGCAGGGGCAATCCGGCGGCAGCGGCGAACACCGTGCCCATGCCACCCAACATCACGAATTCGCCCTGGGCGAAGTTGATCACATGGCTCGCGCTGTAGACGAGAGAAAAGCCGAGCGCGATCAGGGCGTAGATCGCGCCCACCGTGATCCCGGCGAACAGGAATTGCAGCAGATCCCCCGCCATCGGCCCGGCTCGATGGTCGGCGGCGCTGGTAGCACGGCGCCGGCCGACCCACAACCCCACCCGCGACCCCCCTCGCCCGCGCCAATCGCCCCATCGGCGGAGAAGCCGGGGAGCCGAAGGGCGACTCCTCGGCGCAGACACTCCGGCTCCCGCGGCGAACACCGTGCCCATGCCACCCGACATCGCGCAGCCGCTTCGGGCGGGATCGATCGCGTGGCTCGCGCGGCAGCAGCTGGACCCGCCTTGCCATCGGTCATTTCCTGCGAACATAGTGGCGTGCGTCGAACGGGATTTCGAGGAACGGGCGCCGACGCGACCAGTCCGCGACATGCAGACGGGGGAGTCTCTAACGTGGCAGAAGCGTTCGAGTGGATTTTCGAGCCCGTCGGACCGATGGGCGGTGCCACCGGACATGCGTTCGTCAACACCCTCCAGGGACCGAGCCCTGCAGTCGAGCTCGCGCGCGAGGCGATCCAGAATTCGTGCGATGCCGCGAAAGAAGGCGAGAGACGGGTGCGCGTGGTTTTCCGTATCGTGAACCTGGAAGGCGCTGACAGGCAGCGCTTCCTCGCCGACCTGCAACTCGAGCGATCTTTCCACGAGCGACTCTCGTCACTGAAAGTCCGACGGGATAACTGTCTCGCGAGCACGTCGCAGCCGCTGTCTCTGGTGTTCGTGGAAGACTACGGTACGGTCGGGCTCCGCGGCGACCCCCATACCCGGACATCCCACTTTTATCGCCTGCTTTTGTCCCTCGGGGACACCGCCAAGATTCTCGAGGGCGCGCGAACCGGTGGATCGTACGGCTACGGGAAATCCGCCCTGTCGTTGAATTCGCGCATCTGCACGATCGTCGCCTACAGTTCGTTCGAGCCGGACGAGACAGGCGCTACCGCCCGACTGATGGGGTGCGCGTATCTCCAAGCCCATGAATTCCGAGGGGAACAATGGACCGGACGCGCCTGGTTCGGGGTTCCCCGCTCGAGGAACCCGCTGGTGGTCGACCCGCTGCGCGACGAGGATGCGCACCAATTGGCCGAACGCCTCGGCTTCCGGCCTCGCAGGCGCGGCGAGCACGGTACGTCGATCCTCATCGTGGATTCGGATTTGCGGGACCATCGACCGCTGCTGACGGCGATCGAGGACTGGTGGTGGCCGAGGTTGATCGATCACGAACTGGAAGTACAAGTCGAAACCGCTGGAGAGACGCACTACCCTCAGCCGAAGCGGCGGTCGGACTTGCTTCCTTTCATCGAATGTTATTCGCTCGCGGTAGGGCGCGCCGAACCCATGGGGCCCCACCAGAGGCGCGACAGGTTCAACCGGCTGCGGGGACTCGCGCTAGGCGAATACGCTTTCGTGTTGCTGAGCGAGGATATCGTCGAAGAGTTTCCCGAAGACAAAGTAGGATGCGTAGCGCTTCTTCGTTCGCCCAAAATGGTCGTTCAGTATGCACCCCTCGGCCGCTCGGTACCGCCGACCGTCGGCGTGTTCGTCGCCGCTTTGGACATCGATGGGATCCTGAAGCTGTCGGAGCCACCGAATCACGACCGCTGGGATCCCAACTGCGAGCGGCTCAATACCGCCGAAGGCGACGCGCAGACCGCCAAGGACGTCGTCCGCGACGTGCTCAAGCGGCTGAAGGACCAGATGCGAAAATTCCAGACGCAAGCGACCCCGCCGAAGCCGCGCGAAGAACGCCGCTTGCAGTTTCTCGAAACCCAACTGGCGACGCTGCTGCGACCGAACCTGCGCGACGGAGATCGGCGCGAACCCGAGAGCGAACCGGTGGAGATCCGCTTCCGCGAAGGGCCTGTGCAGCGCCCGGCATCCTCCGGCGAAGTCGAGACATGCGCGAAGGTGGCCCTCAAGCTCCGGGCCGACGCCGAGAACGACCGCTTGGATGCCGTGGTTCGGGTGCGGGTCCCGGTGCTCAAGGACGATCGCGGGAGCGAGGACGAACTCCTTCCAGTGACCATCGAATGCGCGCAGGCCGAAGTACCTCGGGAGGCCTCTACCGAACCCGAGTTCCGCGCTGCGCTCTGCAAAGACGAGTGGCTCGCCTTCGCATTGCGAAGCGGACCCTACGACGCCGGCTGGTCGGTAAAGGTCATCGTTGAAGTTCAGCCGAGCGAGGTGCGGGTATGAGACGAAATCGGGTTCGGACCGAGAGCCGCATCGTCAGGCCCTTTCCGAGTCTCGACGAGTGTCTGGCCGACGTGCAGTTCCGTCCGTCTCCGGATCGCGACTTCGACGGGTCGACCTCGTTCGACGCTTCGCAACTCAACGATATCCGCCCGGAATTCCGCTTGAAGGTCGATCGATCGGCGATCGAGGTCGCCGGTACAGTGGCTCCGTCCGATCTCTCCCTGGTCATCAGGCTCGCGGATCTCGGACTGCACCGCAGCGAACTGATATTCCACAGCGCTCCCGATGCTGCACCCGAAGCTTGGACGGTACCGCCGGACGTGCGGAGGCGCTTTTCGTGGAAAACCGGAGTGGAAGCCACGGTGGCCTTGGTGTTGAGGGAGGATCGCCGGCCGAGAAGCGGCCAGCCTTTCCTGAAGGGGCATTGGGTAGCTCGAAAGGATTTCTCGGTACGTCCGAGATCGTCTCCCCGACGCTTTCCCATCGAACGTTGGACGGCCGATGACTTCGTCAAACGGGAACTTCCGAAAGATACTGCCTATTGGATCGATTTCATTTCGGAAGACCTCGATCAGCGCTTCGACGATCCGGGCGACGCCCTCCGAGTGTGTCTGAGAGCCGACGTGTACGACGCTCTCGCGGCCGCCGAAGACACGGACCATGGACGTGGCGTCATGTCGCTCATCCTCACCGAGATCCTGGCAGAGATAGTGTTCCGAGGCTTGCGCGCTCTGGAGCCATCTGCGCACCCGGAACGAGGCGGCCTGCTGGACACGGCGATCGAGAGAGTGACGCGCGCGACGGGCGCGTCCCTCGAGGCCTTGCGCAGACACGTGGAAGAGGGAGACGTCGCGAGCATTCGGGCTTTCGCCCAGGCTGCCACCGAAGCGCGGCGAAGCATCGTGAAGATCGCTAGGAGGCATTGAGGCGAACCATGCGTTACACCGCGCTCAAGTGGAAATACGCGGCGGAAACGCTGGAGGCGCTCCGACGAGGCGAGAGTCCGGCCGAGGAGCAGGTTCTGGAAGCTCGCGGTGCGGGAACGGATCACGTACAGGACGTACTCCCAGCGCTCGAGGAAGCCCTGTACAGGATAAAATCGAGATATCCGAACCGTCTCGGCCTTCGCGATCCAGCGGGTGGGCGGTTCGAGGCGGAGGCCTGCTCCGAGATCCATCGACTTCTCCCCTTCGATCCCGACATGCTCGCCGATTACGAGTTCTGGAGCTGGCTCGCCGTCTTTCGCTTTCGGGAACTGGTGGATTGGCGGCACGGCGGCGACGCGGGAAGAGCTGCTGCCGCGAACTTCGGCATCGGAAGCGGGAAAGAGAACCTCCTCTATCGGATGTGGCTTCGGGCCGATGCCGGTTACCGACCAGGCGAGGGCGACCCGTACGAACTGGCACGACGCGGCGACCAGGATTTCTGGCGCAGTCACGTGTCCCGGCAAGGCTACGGCATGTGTCGCTCGCTGGTGCGGGCGCTCGTGCGTTACCAGTTCCCCGACGGATCGTCGGACCGACCCACCCTGAGTATTCTGGAGATCCGCGAACTGGCGAAGCGGCTTCGCAGGTTGCATCCGAACGTCCTGTTCGAGTATTTGGACGAGGAGAGTGCGTACCTGCTCGTCGCGAAAGAAGCCGATGCGGCGAAGCGAGCTGTCATCGCGTCCCGTGACGACCAATGATCCGCGAATCTTACGAGAGCCGCGCGCACGCTGTTCGACGCACCTTGTTCGTCGAGGGAAAGGCATTCCACAGTCGGATCGAAGATGTGTCCGGGCTCGGTGGTAGACACTCTTCGTGGGCGAGATGGTGGCGCTCCTATCTTTTCGGAAAGCGCACCGAACTCGAGGCCCCGGCGGCAGGGAATGTAGCGATCGCGGATGTCTTCTGTGGATGCGGAGGCCTGACCCTCGGTGCCATCGAAGCTTGTCTCGCCGTCGGGATCCGGCCGACCGTTCGCTTGGCGATCGACATGGATACCGAGGCCTTGGCCGTCTACGCTCGCAATCTGGGGCCCGAGCGGACTCTCGGCGCGAACGTTTCCGGTTTGGTCGATTACAAAGTTCTGGGCTGGGGAGCGCGTGCGCGCTTCGCGTACGATCCGGAACCGCTGCACGGGACGATGCGGGCGGCGCAGGGCGAGGTGGATCTTCTGTTGGCTGGGCCGCCCTGCGAGGGGCATTCGAACCTCAACAATCGGACGCGACGCGACGACCCGAGGAACTTGCTCTACCTGGACGCTGTGGCCACGGCTGTAGCGATCGGGGCAAAAACGATCGTCTTGGAAAACGTGCCGGATATCGTCAACGATCGGATCGGCGTCCTCGGAACAGCCGTAGCCCTGCTGGAACATGCCGGTTATTCCACGACACGAGGCGTTCTCGCTGCAGACGGCCTCGGGTGGCCTCAAACCCGCAAGCGCTTCTTCGTCGTGGGATCTCGAGTGGGAGCCGTCGATCTAAAGCGAGTGGCCAGCGCCTTGGCGCGAGATCCTGCTACCGTCCGCTGGGCGATCGAGGACTTGGTCGACAACGAGTCGGATCAGCTCATGGATTCCGTGCCGGCGCTCTCGGCCGAGAATCGCCGTCGGATCGACTATTTGTTCGATAACGATCTGTACGAGCTGCCAGACGATATCCGACCACGCTGCCATCGCGACGGCCACACCTATCCCTCGGTCTATGGCCGCCTGTACTGGGATCGGCCAGCCGGAACGATCACGTCGGGTTTCGTGACCCCCGGCCGCGGCAGATTCATTCATCCATCCCTGAGACGCCCGCTCACGCCCCGCGAGGCAGCGAGACTCCAGGGGTTTCCGGACTGGTTCGACTTCCACCCGTCGCCCGGACGCCCGCCCAAGAAATCGGCACTGGTCAAATGGATCGGCGACGCGGTCCCCCCGATTCTCGGGTACGCTGTGACGCTTGCAGCTCTTGCTGCCCTTCTCCGAGGAGCGCAGCCATGGTTCGCGAACCGAAACGCCCTCCAGCCACGACCCCCGAACGCTCCCGCATCATGAGAGCGGTGGGTCGGCGCGACACCGGTCCCGAACGGTCGGTGCAGCGCAGCTTGCGAGCCCTGGGGTTGCGGTTCTCCAAGAACGCCCGCGACCTGCCCGGCAGCCCTGACATCGTCTTTCGGAGGGCTCGCGTCGCCGTCTTCGTGCACGGGTGCTTCTGGCATCGCCACGAGGGTTGCCGTCTCGCCACCATGCCTCGTTCCAACGTGGACTACTGGCGCGCGAAGTTCGCAGCCAACGTCCAGCGCGATCGCCGGAAGTTGTCGGCACTGAAAATCCTCGGGTGGAAAACGATCGTGGTGTGGCAATGCCAGGTGGAAGCCGATGCATCGGCGGTCGCACGGAGGATCGAGTCCTTTCTGCGGGAAGCGCGACACCGAGCGCCGGCGTCATCGCGCCGATCGTCGGCGGCAGCTGGCCCGCGGCGGCACTCCCGAAAAAGTCCGCTCCCTCCGAATGGACATGCATCGGGGTGCGCTGGGGACGTGACGGCAGGATGCAGCGGGCAACCTTCCGCCGCCCGCGAACCGGAGCCTTAGGTCTCGCCGGGACGATGGACCGAGAGAGAAAGAACGCAGGTGCGAAATCGGACCTCGTTCGCTCGCGCCGACAGGATCGCCGGCGTGCTCGGCGCCGAACCCGAGCTTTTCCAGCTGGCTCGGGAGACGGGACAAAAGCCGAGCGCGATCGGGGCGTAGATCGCGCCCACCGTGATCCCGGCGAACAGGAATTGCAGCAGATCCCCCGCCATCGGCCCGGCTCGATGGTCGGCGGCGCTGGTAGCACGGCGCCGGCCGACCCACAACCCCACCCGCGACCCCCCTCGCCCGCGCCGATCGCCCCATCGGCGGCGAGCGGGCGGGAATTCCGACCGAAGTCCGTCCGCGCCGCCGGACACCCGCTCCTGGCAACGCTGCCGACGGAGCTCGAGCGAGAGAGCACCTTCGCGCACGATCTTCGCCGTCGAGGAGATCCGCTCGGGGAATTGAACCTGCGGTTTCGTTCCGTCGGCGACTTACCCCGATTTTTCCCGTTGACGGTCGGGCGAGCTAGGGTTAGCAAAATATCACACTCAGACGTGGGGATCGGGAGTGTCTGACATGCGGCGGCTATTCGGCATCGTGGTGGCATTAGGCCTGGCGATGGGCGGGGCGGTGGGGTTGTCCGGACCGGCCGCGGCGGCGATCGTCGCCAACCCCGATTATGTCCTTTTGAAGCGCGTAGGAAGCGGCTTGAACGTGTGGTTCAATGGCCGGAGAGTGTATGCGGGGCTCGGCGTGACCTGCAGACCCTTGTGCGATTATCGGTTCGCGATCCATGCCAATCGGTTTCTCCAGAACGACATTGGTCTAAGCAAGAGGATGCTGACCTTCGACACGACCTCGCGGATCCATGGCATCAGCCTGACGATCCGGCGCGTCGGGTCTTCCGTGAAGTGGGTGATTTTCCAGATCCGGCCCGATCTGGTGGCATCGGCGAGGGCACAACGGGTGCTTTCGAGCTATCTGCTGATCGCCAGAGACTCGGTGCGCCCCAGAGTGGTGGGGCAGGCGACCGGCTTGGTCTACGCGAAGGTGGCGAGCCCGTCTTGAGATCCGCGTTCGCCGTTCCGAAACGGCCGCCTTCGGGCGGCCGTTCGTTTTGCGGGTGAGGGCATGACGAGGCCGACCGTGTGGCTCGCCTTCGTCTGTCTGGCGGCGGTGCTCCTGGCGCTGGCTTTGCCGCGATCCCTCGCCGAACTGGCGGCAACGCCCGGACGAGCCGCCACCGACCGCCTGATCGCCGGGGAGCGGGTGTCGGAATCCTCCTTTGCCCGCGCCCTTTCCGCCCTGCAGGCGGCCCTCCGCTGGCACGATGCGGGACGCTGGCACCGGCAGCTCGGCATGGTCGAGATCGGCTACGCCCAGTTCCTCGAGCCGGCAGCGGCGGCGCCACTTCGCGCCGAGGGCCTGCAGCATCTCCTCGTCGCCTTGGCGCGCGCGCCCGCCGACAGCCATGCCTGGCTCGTCCTCGCGCGGACCCTCCTCGATGCCGGCGAGCGCTTGCAGGCGGCGGGCGCACTCGATTGGGCGGTGCGTACCATGCCGTTCGATCCGGACAACGCCGGCCTGCGCGCGCTGCTCGGGCTCGCGTTGTGGGAGCTCCTGGAGCCGCCCACGCAAGCCAGGCTTCGGTCGGATCTCTTCGCCTGGTTCCGCCGCGAACCGCGAGCGGTCGTCGCCTTCGCCGCCCGGTCTCGACGCATCGATCTCGTCGCGGACCTCCTCGCCGCGGACGAGCGCACGTCCGACCGTTTCACCGCCCTTCTCGCCGAGCTCGAGCGGAAGGCCATGGAAGAAGGGCCCGACATCGGAGAACCGCGATGATGCGTCATTGCCACCTCCTCTTCGCCGCTCTTCTCGGTGGCTTCTTCGTTCTCGCCACGCCCGCCCAGGCGAGTCTCACCATCCAGGACTATCTCGACATCAAACTCGGCCGCAAGGAAGGCGTCGACTCTTCGGTACTGTCCCTCTACCTCTGGGGCGCCTTGGACGCGCTTCTGATCGCCAATCAGGCCGCCGAAACTCTCGGAACGCCGCGTTTTTTCTGCGAGCCCGAGAGCGACGTCGAACTCAGCATCGACGACTTCAGGACCATGGTCGACTCCCAGCTCGAGAAGTTGCGGCTCGAGCCGGATTTCGATCGCCGGGCGGGCGAGATGACCGTAGGCCAGCTGGCACTGATCGCGCTGATCGACAAATTCCCGTGCCGCGAGTGAGGGGAAGACGGGGGCTTTCTCATCCTGCCCGTCGGCGGCGCAGATCCGGGACCGCGGCGAGCAGGACGAGCGCCAGCCCGGCGAGATAGGCGAGCGGCTTCGGCACGGTCAGCACCACGGCCGCGATCGCGAGGGTCAGACGCTGCCCGAGGGTGAGCGGCCCCCATGCCCAGCCCGCGAGCGCTGCCGCCAAGACGATCACCATCGCGATCGCGACGGTCGAGGAAAGGAGGATGTCTTTCCAGCTTCCTTCGAGCAACAGGGCCGGCGCGAACACGAACATGAACGGCACGATGAAACCGGCGAGGCCGAGTTTGAGCGCGAGCATGCCGGTCTCCCACAGTTTGCCTCCCGAAAGGCCGTTGGCGGCATAGACGGCGAGGGCGACGGGAGGGGTGATCGCCGACAGCACGGCGAAATAGAGAGCGAACAGATGTGCAGCCGCCGGCATCACGCCGAGCTTGACGAGGGCGGGCACCAAGAGCGCCACCTGCATGATGTAGGCCGGCGAGGTCGGCATCCCCATGCCGAGGACGATCCCAGCCACCATGGTGAGAACCAGGGCGATCAGGAGGGAATCGCGGGCGAGGGCGACAACGAGACTGGTGAAGGTGAGCCCGAGCCCGGTCAAGGTGATGACACCGATCACGATCCCCGCACAGCCGCAGGCGAGGGCCACACTCACGGTGTTGCGCGCCCCGGCGATCAGCGCATCCGCCATCCGCGCGAGGGTCACCTGGCTGCGGCTGGTGGCGCGCAACAGGGCGGCCGGCACCACCGCGGCGGTGCCGCCGAGCGCGGCAAAGGCGGCGCTGAAGCCGCCGAGGAGCAGGGCGACGACGACCGCGAGCGGCAGGGCCAGATGACCCCAATCCCTGAGCGCCTGGACGGCGCTTGGCAATTGCTCGCGAGCGAGACCCGATAGCCCTGCGCGCCGGGATTCGAAATGGATCGTGGCAAAAAGGGCGAGATAATAGAGGAGCGCCGGGAGAAGCGCCCAGATCGTCACCCGCAGATAGGAGACGCCGAGGAACTCGGCCATGATGAAGGCTGCCGCCCCCATGACTGGCGGCATGAGCTGCCCGCCGGTGGAAGCGACAGCCTCCACCGCGCCCGCAAATCCGGCTCGGTAACCGAGCCGCCGCATGAGCGGGATGGTGAACGTGCCGGTCGTCATCACATTGGCGACGGCGCTACCGGAAACGGTACCGAAGAGCGCCGACGTGATGCAGGCGACCTTGGCCGGTCCACCCGCGCTGTGTCCAGCGACGGCCAGCGCGAGATCGGTGAACAGCCGACCGGTTCCGGTGCGCTCGACGAGTGCCCCGAAGAGGACGAAGAGCACGACATAGGTGGCCGAAACGCTGACCGGAATGCCGTAGATGCCCTCGGTCGAAAGGTAGAGCTGCTCCAAAAGCACCGCCGGATCGGCACGGGCGACGAGGAGGGCGTAGGCGAGAAACGCCAGGGCAGTGAGCGGCAAAGCCGGACCGACCGCCCGCCGGGTCGCTTCGCGCAGCACCGCCACGAGCGCGATTCCCGCGAGCCAGTCGGCCGGCCGCAGGGGATCGACGTAAATGAAGCGGTTGTAGATATAGTCGCGCGAGAGGAGCGGATAGGCCGACCCGGCGATCGCCACAAAGGCGAAGAGCAGATCGGCGGCTCGCCGCCATCCCGATGCCCCAGTCGGCTTGTCCGACAAGCCGAGGAACGCCAGGACGAGGGCAAAGCCGAGATGCGCGGGCCGCAGCACGAGGGCATCGGGTACGCCGAAGAAGCCCACCCACAGATGGAACACGGCCATGGCAAAGGCGACGGAGCGCGCGATCCGCGTGGCGACCGCATCCCACCCGCTCCTCATGGGCGTCTCCCCGACTCGCGCGACGGCTCAGAGCACACCCTGCTCGCGGTAGAAGCGCTTGGCCCCTTCGTGCAGCGGCACGCCGATGTCTTTCGCCATGCCGGCGGCATCGAGACCGGTCATGGCGTCGGCGACAGCGGCGAGATCCGCCATGCGGCTGACGAGGGCGGCGAGGATGTCGTGCACCAGCCCCTCGTCGAGATCGCAGCGCCCGACGAGATGGGTGGCATAGCCGATGGTGGGCACGTCCTGGTCCTGCCCCGGATAGCTGCCGGCCGGGATGACGATCCGCCGATAACCGGGATTGAGCCGCTGCATGCGCGCGAGCCCGTCGTCGTCGATGGGCATGAGCCGGATGGCGCGAGCGGTGGCGAGATCCATGATCGCGCTCGCCGGCACCGTGGTCCCCAGGGTCATGACCTGGGCGTTCCCATCCTTCATCAAATTGACGCCATCGGAGTAGGAGCCGAAGCTCACCTGGGCGAGGTCGTCGTAGCTCATGCCGTAGGCCTCGAGCAGATGAGCGGTGATGGCCTCGGCCGTGTTGCCCTTGGGCTGGGTCGTGAGCGCCTTGCCGCGCAGGTCCGCCGGGGTAGCGATGCCGGCATCGGCGAGAACGACGATCTGGAAATACTGCGGGTAAAGGGTGGCGAGATTGCAGACGTGCCGCGCCGGCTGGTCGAAGGGCGGCTTGCCTTGGATGGCGTCGACCGTCGATACCGAATTGGCGAAGCCGAGCTCCGCCTTGCCCGCCTCGACCGCCTTGACATTCGCGATGCCGGCACCGGGCAGCACCTGAACGGTGGTGCCGGGAATGGCCGTCTCGACGATGTTCTTGATGGCACCGCCGAGCGGATACCAAGAGCCACCCTGCGGCCCGGTCATGAAACGGAGTTCGGCTGCAGCGGCCGATCCGGCGGCAACAGCGAGCACCGCCGAGACCAAGAGCGCCTGACGGAACATCGGACATCCTCCCCGATTATGACAGCCGTTTGGCAACTGGCACGGACGAATGGACCTCGCAAGGGGGCACGCCCGCGGCGCGCGCGATCGCAGGCTCTTCGCCAACGACCCGGAGACCACGGTCGAGGAGCGCCGATCCGGTTCCGCGCGGTTGACACCGCCCGCAATATCGTTCTAGTTTTTCCGGAGATCGGGGAGGAACCATGTCGGGACACGAGATCCCGCCGGTATCCGGGCGGCGGCAGATCGTCGGTCTGCTCATCCGGGGGCTCGCGTTCTGGGGCTGGCTCGTGGGCAGTCGGCGCCGGAGCGGAATGGCAGCGGAGGACGCGGCCGGGCAGCAGCCGCAGGCGGGAGACGGCCTGGTCTATTTCGCTGGGCCCAGGAAGAACGCCCCGGTCCTGCGCAGCGAACTGCCGCTCGGTGGACCGCAGCATCTCGTCTGGCCGGTCGCTCCCGATGGCACGGTACGCAGTGCCAACCGGCTCAACCAACTCCTCGTCATCCGTCTCGATTCCGCAGCGATCGCGGAGAGCATGCGCCCTTTTGCGGCCGAGGATGTCCTCTGTTTCTCGGCCATTTGCACGCACGAGTGCTGTCCGGTGAACATGTGGAAGGCAGAAAACCGGACGCTCTACTGCTCGTGCCACGGCTCGGAGTACGATCCGGCGACAGGCGCCACAGTGGTCGCCGGCCCGGCTCCGCGTCGTCTCGCGGTGGTCCCTCTCCAACTCGACGGCGATCGGCTCGTGGTGGCCGGCCCGCCCGTCGGCCGGGTGGGCTGCCGCAAGGTCTAACGACCGGCGCTCCAACGCCGGCAGCTCCGCCATGGAGCACAACCGCGATGGACCTCAATCAGGGAGCGCAAACGATGCGAACATCCAGGATCGCCATTCTCGCCGGCCTCGGCCTCCTGCTCGCCACAGGAGCCGCCGTGGCGCGGGAGATGAAGAGTTACACCCCGGTCACCCAGGAACGGCTGCTCAAGGCCGAGCCCCAAGACTGGCTCATGACCCGCGGCCGTTACGAGGGATGGAGCTACAGCGAGCTCACCCAGATCAACACCTCGAACGTCCACAAGCTGCGGCCCGTCTGGAGTTTCTCGACGGGCGTGAACTCCGGCCACGAGGCTCCTCCCCTGGTCAACGACGGGGTGATGTTCGTGAGCACCCCCAACAGCCAGCTCATCGCCCTGGATGCGCGCACTGGCGACGAATTCTGGCGCTACCGGCGCGAACTTCCCGAGGGCTTCAGCGCACTCCACAACACCAATCGCGGTCCAGCGCTGTGGGGCGACAAGGTCTATCTCGCCACCCTCGACGCCTATCTGGTGGCGCTGGACGCCAAGACCGGCAAAGTGGTGTGGGAGACCCAGGTCGGCGACTGGCGTATCGGCCAGTACATGACCATCGCGCCGCTCGTGGTGAACGGCAAGGTGATGGTGGGGATCTCGGGCGGCGAGTTCGGCGTGCGCGGCTATGTGGCGGCGTACGATGCCGAGAGCGGGAAGGAGGTGTGGCGGACGTACACCATCCCCGAACCCGGTCAGCCTGGCAGCGAGACCTGGCGGGGCGACGACTGGAAGCGGGGCGGCGCCTCGGTGTGGATGCCCGGGGTCTACGATCCGGTGACCCATGTGGTGCTGTTCGGCACCGGCAACGCCTCGCCCTGGTTCGGCGACCAGCGCCCCGGCGACAATCTCTACACCTCCTCGACCATCGCCCTCGATCCCGACACCGGAAAGCTCAAAGGCTACTTCCAGTACCACTGGAACGACTCTTGGGACTGGGACGAGATGAACGCCCCGATCGTCGCCGATTACCAGTACAAGGGGCGCAAGATCCACGGACTGATCAAGACAGCTCGAAATGGCTACCTCTACTGGCTCGAGCTGAACAAGGATGGGTCCATATCGTTCGTGGACGCCAAGCCGTACGTTCAGCAGAATGTCTTCAAAAGCATAGATCCGAAGACCGGGCGTCCGGAATACTATCCCGATCGCGTCCCGGGCACCGGCAAGCGTGCGGAGTTTTGCCCGAGCCTGTGGGGCGGAAAGGACTGGCCGTTCGACGCCTGGCATCCCGGTCTCGGCCGACTCTACATCCCGGCCAATGACAACCACTGTGGCAGCCTCGAGGGGAAAATCCAAGAGTACGTTCCCGGGCAGTGGTGGACCGGCGTCGACATCCCGGACATCGGCTTCCACGTCGTGAAGGGTGCGAAGTCGTTCGGCGAGATCCAGGCGTGGGACATCGCCACCGGCGAGAAGGTGTGGACCGAGCTCTATCCGCACTCCATGAACTGGGGCTCGATCCTGGTGACCGCAGGCAACCTGGTCTTCGCCGGTGGCACCAACGACCGCGCCTTCCGCGCCTACGACGCGCGCACCGGTGAACAGTTGTGGTCGTTCAAGGCCAACTCCGGGATCATCGCCCCGCCCTCGACCTACATGATCGACGGCGTCCAGTACGTGTCGGTGGTGGCCGGCTGGGGTGTCGATCCGCAGTTCCAGCAAGGGTTGCTGAGCAATCTGTTGGGCTGGGACAAGTCGGTGCCGGAAGGTGGGGTGGTGTGGACCTTCGCGCTGGCCGACTGAGGCCCGAGGGTCGCAATCGTCGGAAGTCGCGGCGGGGCCGGCGTGCGATCGCGCCGGCCCACCGCCCGGTGGACGAGGAGGGACCGGCATGCATGGCAGCTTGTCCAGGATCCGCCCGATGGTAGGGGCAGCGTTGGCCTTCCTGCTGGCCAGCGCGGCCGGGGCGACGGCCGAGCCGGGTGGGCCACCGTGGATGCTCGAGGTCAGCGATGTCGTCGCTCGGGTGGGCGAACCCGCACAGCTCACCGTTCGCGTCCGCCTGCGCGAAGGCTTCCGCTTCCTCGACACCTACCGCAACCGCGCGTTCGAGTTTTCGACCCAGGACGATTCCGTCCGCTTCGAACGGCGATCGGTGGTCGGACGGATCGAGGGCGACACCCTCGTCATCGACATCCCCCTGACCCCGAAGACGCCGGGACCCCATGTGATCAACGGGCTCGTGCGCATCGGCTATGCCGAGGGACAGCAGTCCATGTACATGGTCTCGCTGCCGCTGATCGCGACGATCACCGGAAAGGGCAGCTGACCAGCGCCCGGAGGATGGTCCAGCTGCGACTGGAGCTCTTCGAAAGCGAGGGCCCGGCAGATGCCGGGCCCTTGCCGTTTCGGCCGCAGCAGGCGTTCTAGATGCGCCGCAGATCGTGCTTGGCGAGGGGCAGGTCGCGGATGCGTTTGCCGGTAGCAGCGAACACGGCGTTGGCGAGGGCTGGGGCAAAGGGCGGAACACCCGGTTCGCCGACACCGGAGGCCGGGACCTCGAAGGGATGGGGCACGATGTGGGTGTGCACCACCTTCGGGGCGTCGGACAGTCGCGCCACCGGATAGTCGTGGTAGTTGCTCTGCTGCGCCTCGCCATTCGCGAAGGTCAGGTTGCCGTAGAGTGCGAGCGTCAGACCCTGGACCGCAGCCCCTTCGATCTGCGACTTCACCCGCTCGGGATTGGCGCAAAAGCCGCAATCGATGGCGGTATGGACGACAGGGATCGAGATCCGTCCCTTCTCGTCCACCGCCACCTCGACCGCGGTCGCCACATAGGTGACGAAGCTCCGGTGCACCGCGATGCCGAGACCGTGGCCGGGTGGCAGCTTGCGGCCCCAGCCGATGGCTTCCGCCGCAACCCGCACGACATGGGCGAGCCGGCCCGTATCGATCGGGTAGACATCGAGGGATTCGCCGTAGTTCCAGAGTTTGTCCTGGATGCCTGCGGCCACGGGATCGATGTGCCGCGGCGGACCGATGAGCTCGAGCAAGAAGTCCTTCGGGTCCTTGCCGAGCTCGTGAGCGAGTTCGGCGACGAAGCTCTGGATGGCAAAGGCCCGTGGAATGTTCGACACCGAGCGGAACCAACCGATCCGCACATGCGCCTCGATCGGCGGGTTCTCCATCCGCATGTTGGGAATGTCGAACGGGTTGTCGACCAGCCCCATGCCGAGCTCGATGTCGAACTGGTGCTGGGCGGAGGCATCGAAGGTCGACAGGATGGTCGGCGCGACGCTCCGGTGCCGCCAGCCGATGACGCGGCCATCCGAATCGATCGCCGCCTCGAGGCGCTCGAGCGACACGGTGTGATAGAAGCCGTGGCGAATATCGTCCTCGCGCGTCCACAGCACCTGCACCGGAGCCCCGATCTCCCGCGACACGAGAGCCGCCTCGAGCACGTAGTCGCACTTCGACTTCCGTCCGAAGCCGCCGCCGAGCAGGGTCACGTGCACGGTCACGTCGTCGGCCGAAACGCCGAGCAGCTTGGCCACGTCTTGGCGGGTTCCCCACGGGCTCTGCACGCTCGCCCAGATCTCCGCCCGCCCGTCGCGGACATCGGCGACCGCGGCCGGCGTCTCCATGGTCACATGGGCGTGATGCGGGACATAGTACTCGGCCGCGAAGACCTTGGCCGCTCTGGCGAAGGCCTCCTCGATGTTGCCCTGATCGCGGACCACTTTGCCCGGCTTGCGAGCGAGCTCCCGCATGCGTTTTTCGTATTCGGCCGAATCGTAGACCGCGTGCGGGCCTCGGTCCCAGTCGATGGCGAGCGCTTCGCGCCCCTTGAGCGCCGCCCATGTGTTGCTGGCCACCACCGCAAGGCCGCCGAGGGGTGCGAATTTCGCGCCGATGTCGGAGCCCGGGATCTCCACCACCCGTTCGACTCCGGGCACCGCCAACGCGCGGCTGGCGTCATAGCTGCGGATCCTCGCCCCGACCACGGGCGGACGGGCGACGACCGCGAACTTCATGCCTGGCACCCGCACGTCGTGGGCGTAGATCGCCTTGCCGACGGTAATGTCGCGCAGATCGTAGATCGCGATCTTGCCGGTGCCGATGTAGCGGAAGTCCTTGGGGTCCTTCCACTGCACCTCTTCCCGGCTGGGCGCCGGCATGGCCTTGAGATCCTGGGCGAGCTCGCCGTAGTCGAGGCTACGGCCGGTCGGCCGGTGCACCACCTTGTGCAGTTCGGCCCGCACCTCCGATTTCGGCACCTGCCAGCGCTGCGCTGCCGCCTGTTCCAGCATGTGCCGCACCGAAGCGCCGATATGGCGCATCGATTGGATGTGGTGGCGCATGCTGCGCGAACCGTCGGTGTCCTGATTCCCGTAGCGGGGCTCGTCGCCGGGAGCCTGGACGATGCGCACCCGCGACCAGTCCGCCTCGAGCTCGTCCGCCACCACCATCGGCAAGCTGGTGCGGGCCCCCTGGCCCATCTCGGAGCGGTGGGCGACGATCACCACCGTACCGTCCGGCTCGATGGCGACGAACACATGCGGGTCGTACACGAGGCCGTTCGGCATATCCTCGCCGCCGACCCGGTAGAAGGTGGCGGCTTGCGCCGCCTCTGGCGGCAGGAAGCGAGCGGCGAGCACGAAGGCGCCGGCCGAGACGGTGCCCCTCAGGAGGTCGCGCCGGCTGACATTGGCGAGCAGCGGGAGGGAGCGCGAATGGCCGTTCCGGGCGAGGATAGCGGACAACATGGCTTCACACTCCCGTCGCCGCGAGCCGCACGGCGGCATGGATGCGTTCGTAGCAGCCGCAGCGGCAAATGTTGCCATCGAGGGCCTGGACGATGTCCTCGTCCGAGGGTTTGGGATTCTCCGCCAGCAGCGCCGCCGCTTGCATGATCTGGCCGGTCTGACAGAAACCGCATTGCGGCACGTTCATCTCGCGCCACGCGCGCTGGACCGGATGTTCGCCAGCGGGATCGAGCCCTTCGATGGTGGTCACCCGTTTGCCGGCGACCGAACCGACCTCGAGCACGCAGGAGCGCTCGGCACGACCGTCCACATGCACCGTGCACGCGCCACAGGCGGCGATCCCGCAGCCGTACTTGGTGCCGGTGAGCCCGAGCACGTCACGGAGCACCCACAGAAGAGGCATCTCCGGGGGAACGTCGAGATCGTGCTCGTGGCCGTTGACGATGAGTCGCACGCCCATATTCGGCCTCCCCGATCCTGTTATGATGCATGATTGGTAGCATCGCCGGCACCGGGAAGCAATCCGGTACGTATTCCCATGTCGGCCCCATCCCCGCGGGTCGTCGAAGACCGGCTTGCAGCCCCTGCCTCCCTCGCCTACTGGCACGCCGGACTTCGTCGACGGAGTGCAGGGTGCGGCAAACGCCTCGCGACCTCGCGGTGCCGTCCGGCGGCGGGCTCGCGGTCCTGCTCACCGCGCTCGTCGCCTTCCAGGCGATCTCCACCGATCTTTATCTGCCCTCCCTGCCCGCCATCGTCCGCGACCTCGCCACCGACATCGAGACGGTCCAACTCACCCTATCGTTGTTCCTCCTCGGCTTCGGCGCGGGACAACTCCTCTGGGGCCCGCTTTCCGACCGCTTCGGTCGTCGCCCGGTGTTGCTCGCTGGCCTCTGCCTCTATGTCGTTGCCGGCCTCGCCTGTGCCCTCGTCGACGATATCGCGAGCCTCGTCGCGCTGCGGCTGGCGCAGGGTATGGCCGCCTCCGCCGGCCCCGTGTTGGGTCGGGCGGTGGTGCGCGATCTGTGGGGCCCGCGCGAATCGGCACGCGTGCTCTCCTATCTCGCCGGAGCGATGGCGGTGGCGCCCATGGTGGGGCCGATCCTCGGCGGCTGGCTCACCGCCCTGTTCGGCTGGCGCGCCAACTTCCTCGCCCTCGCAGCTTTCGGCGCCGCCGTACTGGCGATGGTCGCGCTGCGACTCGGCGAGACCAACCCCGCCCCCGATCCCTTGGCGCTGCGGCCGCGGCGCTTGCTTTCAGGCTATCTCGAGGTCGGCCGCCATCCCGCCTTTTTCTGGCATGCCCTTGCCGCGGGTTTCGTCTACAGCGGCATCTTCTGCTTCATTTCCGGCTCGCCCTACGTCTTGATCGAGCTCTCCGGGCTCGCTCCGCCTGCCTTTGGCGCCGCCTTCGCCACCGCGGTCGCCGGCTACATGCTGGGCGGGTTCGCCGCAGGACGTCTCCATGCCCCGCTCGGCCCTGGCCGGACGCTCCGGCTCGGCGCGACGCTGTGCACACTCGCCGGTGTCATCGGCTTTCTCGAGACGGTTCGGGGCTTGCCGCCGCCCGTTGGGATCGTCGCCCCGGCCTTCGCCTATTTCCTCGGGGCTGGCATGGTGCTGCCGGGTTGCATGGCGGGCGCCATCGCCCCGTTCGCCAGTCGAGCCGGCCTTGCCTCGGGCCTGCTCGGAGCGGTGCAGCTCGCGATCGGCGCCACCATCGGTGTGCTGCTCGCCGCCCTCTATGACGGCACCGCCCGACCGATGATGGGGTTCCTCGCCACGAGCGCGCTCGCGACCCTCTGGACGGTGGCACGCGCCACGCGCGCGGTGGCAACGCGACAGCGGAGAGATCGCCCATGAAGGAAACGGAAAAGACCGACACCACGCTTCCGGTGGCGGCCGCTGCCCTCGGGATCGATGCCTATCGTCCGGCGCAGATCGCCGTCCTCGTGGAACAGGCGGGGGTGGCCAAGGCTCGCCTCGCCATCCTGCCCACCTTCGTGCTCGCGGTGTTGGCGGGTGCCTTCATCGCCTTTGGAGCGATGTATTTCACCCTGGTCCTCACCCTCCACGGCCTCGGCTTCGGGCCCTCGCGCATGCTCGGCGGTATCGCGTTCTCCCTGGGTCTGGTGCTGGTGGTGGTAGCCGGGGCCGAGCTCTTTACCGGCAACAACCTCCTCGTCATGGCTCGCGTCGACGGTCTCATCACCACCCGCGAGCTCCTGCGCAACTGGGCCATCGTCTATCTCGGCAACTTGACCGGAGCCGCCGGCACTGCCCTCTTGGTGCATCTCTCGGGCACCCTCGGCCTCGCCGGTGGCGAGCTGGGCGCCACCGCCGATGCCATCGCCGTGGCCAAGCTCCGCCTCGATCCTGTCGAGGCGCTGGTGCGCGGCATCCTCTGCAACGTCCTCGTCTGCCTCGCCGTCTGGCTGACCTTTGCGGCGCGCGACGTCACCGGCAAGATCCTCGCCATCCTCTTTCCCATCTCCGCCTTTGTCGCCCTGGGCTTCGAACATTCGGTGGCGAACATGTACTTCATCGCCTTGGGTCTGATCCGAGGAGCCGAGAGCGTCACGCTTGCCGGGATGGTGCTGGACAATTTGCTGCCCGTCACCCTCGGCAACATGATCGGTGGCGGGATTCTCGTCGGGCTCGTCTATTGGCTATGCTACCGGCATGCGGCCAAAGCCAGCTGACGCCCGCCTATCGGCGACCGGCGGCGACCATCTCAGCGCTTGTTCTTTTGCAGCTGGTCGTAGGCGAAGCCGCCCGCGGCCCCGCCGATCGCGCCGACCACCCCCTTGGTGACCACGCCACCCGTGACGAGACCCACCGCGGCCCCGCTCGCCGCGCCGATCGCCGCACCGGTGAGGGTGCGCTCGGCTGTCTTGTGATCGGGCGTGGCACAGCCGGCGAGCCATACCGCGAGGATCGAGGCGACCGCGAGCTGTTGCGGGAGACGGAACATGACCGAGCCTCCTTCGACGAACGAGCTCCCTGCTACCAGATAGACTTCCCGCCGTCGGTTTCACCGAGGAAGAGAGGAAATGGCGGCGAGGGAGCGAGGACCTGCGACGCCGGAAGCTCCCGACACTCCGCCGACACCATCGCCGTTCCCTGTCGAAGGAGATCCGCCTTGTCCGAACGTCTCGAGCTTGCCGATGGCGGCTATCTCGCCTTCGCCCGCCGGCCCGGCCGATCCCCGACGGTACTCTTCCTTCCGGGCTACCGTTCCGACATGGCTGGCACCAAGGCGACATTCCTCGACCATCTGTGCGCTCGCACGGGCCTCGCTTGCGTGCGCTTCGACTATCGGGGTCACGGGGCCTCCTCGGGTCGTTTCGAGGAAGGTACCATCGGCCGCTGGCTCGAGGACGCGCTCGCGATCGTCGATCGCGTGACGCAAGGTCCGCTCGTGCTCGTCGGCTCGTCGATGGGGGGATGGATCGCGCTCCTCCTCGCCCGTGCCCGCAGGGAGCGCGTCCGCGCCCTGCTCCTCGTCGCCCCGGCGCCGGATTTCACCGAACGGCTCGTCTGGCAGCGTCTCGATGCTCCCACCCGGACACGCTTGCTGCAGGAGGGGATCGTCTACCTGCCCTCGGACTATGGCGAGCCCTACGCCTTTACCCGGGCACTCATCGAGGAGGCCAGACGCCATCTGTGGCTGGAAGGGGAGAGCGAACTACCCTGCCCCGTCCATATCCTGCACGGACGCTGCGACCGGGACGTAGCTTTTACCCTGTCGCTCGAGCTCGCCGCCAAGCTGCGAGCGCCGCACCTCTGCGTCGAGCTCGTCGGCGATGGGGATCACCGCCTGTCGCGGCCGCAGGATCTCGCTCGCCTCGAGTCGGCACTCCTGCGCCTCGCAGCGGAAGCGAGCTGACCTCGGGTCGGGCGGCCTGCACTGGACGGCGGCGGGGTGGAGCGCCTAAGAGGAGGAACAGGCAGACACGCGCGGGACCTGCGCGAGCAGGCGGGGAGCGAAGGATGGGCAAGGATATCGGGCACTTCATCGGCGGCCGCCAAGTCGCGGGCACGAGTGGCCGCTTCGGACCGATCTTCAATCCGGCAACCGGCGAACAGACGGGCCGCGTCGCCTTCGCCAGCGCCGCCGAGGTCGATCGCGCCGTTCAGGCCGCCAAAGAAGCGCAGCGCGCCTGGGGCGATACCCCGCCCATCCGCCGCGCCCGCGTCATGTTCCGCCTCAAGGAGCTGATCGAGAAGAACCTCGACCGGCTCGCGCGGCTCATCACCGAGGAACATGGCAAGACCCTGGAGGATGCCCGCGGCTCGCTCATCCGCGGGCTCGAGGTGGTGGAATTCGCTTGCGGGCTACCGCACCTGCTCAAGGGCGAGTTCAGTTTCCAGGTAGGTACCGGCGTCGATCTCGTGTCGCAGCGCTTTCCCCTCGGCGTGTGCGCCGGTATCACACCCTTCAATTTCCCGGCGATGATCCCGCTGTGGATGTTTCCCCTTGCTGTCGCCTGCGGCAATGGCTTCGTCCTCAAGCCGTCGGAAAAGGATCCTTCCTGCCCGATGGCGCTCGCCGAGCTGGCACTCGAAGCCGGCATCCCGGAAGGGCTCTTGAATGTCGTCAATGGCGACCGCGAGACGGTCGAAGCCATCCTCGCCCATCCCGACATCGCGGCCGTGAGCTTCGTGGGCTCTACAGCGGTTGCCGAACAGGTCTACCGCTCGGGGACCGCGCACGGCAAACGCGTGCAGGCCTTGGGCGGGGCGAAGAACCATATGGTGATCATGCCGGATGCCGACCTCGACATGGCCGTCGATGCCTTGATGGGCGCTGCCTACGGGTCGGCCGGCGAGCGTTGCATGGCGGTGTCGGTGGCGGTGCCGGTCGGCGAGAAGACCGCGGATGCGCTCATCGAGAGACTCGCGCCGCGGGTCCGCCAGATCCGCATCGGTCCGGGAACCGAGCCGGGCGTGGAGATGGGACCGCTCGTGACCCGCGAGCATCTCGAGCGGGTGCGTCGCTATGTCGACCTCGGGGTGAAGGAAGGGGCCGAGCTCGTGGTCGACGGCCGCGACTTCCGCATGCAAGGTTACGAAAACGGGTTTTTCATTGGCGGCTGCCTGTTCGACCGGGTCACTCCGGAGATGCGCATCTACAAGGAAGAGATCTTCGGCCCGGTGCTGTCGGTGGTGCGCATGCCAGACCTCGAGGGTGCCGTCGACATCGTCAACCGCCACGAATACGGCAACGGCGTCGCCATTTTCACCCGCGATGGTGCGACGGCCCGCAACTTCGCTCACATGGTCAACATCGGCATGGTCGGCATCAATGTGCCGATCCCGGTGCCGGTCGCCTACCACAGCTTCGGCGGCTGGAAGCGGTCGCTCTTCGGCGATCATCATACCCACGGCATGGAGGGGATCCGCTTCTACACCCGCCTCAAGGCGATCACCTCGCGTTGGCCGGAGGGTGCGATCGCGGCCGAGTTCCGCATGCCCACTCATCATTGAGGGGTGAAGCAACGGCAA
Organism: bacterium HR40; assembly: GCA_002898275.1. Classification (GTDB taxonomy): domain Bacteria; phylum Pseudomonadota; class Alphaproteobacteria; order Geminicoccales; family Geminicoccaceae; genus HRBIN40. Next base: position 11,525 of record BEIQ01000004.1, on the reverse strand, counting down.
GCGCATTGACGCGATCATCATCCCGTCACACGATCGCCCATGGCCTGTCGCGGCAAACGGGCAGGCTTGCCGTGCCACCACTGTTACCGGGAGGTCGCGATGACCCAGAGTGCCGCTGATCGAGGCTTGGACCGCAGACGTGCGCTGCAGCTCGCCCTAGCTGGCGGTGCCGCCGGCCTCCTCGGCTTCCCCTTCGTCCTCCGGCGTCGCGACGCGCTCGCGACCTCGGGAGTCGTCAACGTCTTCGCCTGGGGCGATTACATCCAGGACAATATCCGCGAGGCCTTCGAGAAGGCGACGGGGATCCGGGTCAATCTCTCGACCTATGGCTCCAACGAGGAGTGCGAGAACAAACTCCGGGCAGCGGGCGGCAAAGGCTTCGACGTCATCTTCCCGTCGGTCGATACCGGCCCCAATTACTACAAGGACAATCTCTTGCAGCCCATCGACGAGAAGAAGCTGGCGGTCGACCGCGTCATTCCCTCGATCTACCGCCAGAGCCTGACGCTCGGTGCGGCGCACCGCGGTCGCCGCTATCTCGTCCCGTTCGACTGGGGCACGGAGGCCATCACCTTCGATTCCTCCCGTTTTTCCGGCCTCGCCTACGGCCAGCTTTCCTACGGCCATCTGTGGCAGGAAGGCCTCACCAAGCAGGTCGCGGTGCGCCAGAAGTCGATCCTCGTGAGCCTCGCCATCTACCTCGATGCCACGGGCCAGGTTCCGAGCAAGCGGGGCATGGCGCTCTACGAGTCGGAGGCCGAATGCCGGCGGGTGTTCGAGGCCTGCCTCCAGTTCGCCGCCAAGCACAAGTCCAACATCGGCGCCTTTTGGAACAATGCGACCGAAGCGACGGCCGCCTTTACCGATGCCGGCTGCACCATCGGCCAGACCTGGGACACCACCGGCATCCTCTTGCACCGGGACCGAGATCCGAAGTGGATCTACACCATGCCCAAAGAAGGCGGCCTCGCCTGGCTCGATACCATGGCAATCCCCGCCGGGGCGGAAAATGTCGACCAGGCCTATGCCTTCATGAACTTCCTTTTGCAGCCCGAAATCGGCGGCATGTTCGCCAACAATACCGGTTACAATTCGGCAGCGGTCGGGGCCGATCAGCATTTGAGCGAACAGAACAAAGCGGCCTTCCGCATGGCCTATCCAGACCAGGCAGCGATCGACAATCTGTGGTGGTGGCCGCCGCAGACACCGTTCTTCGCCGAACTGCGCGCCCAGTATGTGGAGAAGCTCACCAATCTCTGATGTCGCTCCGGCCGGAGCCGCGGTCCCGGCTCCGGCTGTCAGCTCCTCCGGCCTGCACGGGCTCGATGTCCGGCTCGAACGAGTGTCGATGCGCTTCGACCGGCTGGTCGCGGTCGAGCCTACGGATCTCGACATCCGCGCCGGCGAATTCTTCTCCCTGCTCGGCCCTTCGGGCTGCGGCAAGACCACCCTTCTCCGCCTGATCTCCGGCTTCCTCAAGCCGACGACCGGACGCATCCTCATTGGCGGACGCGACATGGCCGGCATTCCGCCGAGCCGCCGACCGACGGCGCTGATCTTCCAGAACCTCGCCCTGTTCCCGCTCATGAGCGTGTGGGAGAACGTGGCCTTCGGCCTCGAGGCGCGCGGGGTTGCCAAAGCCGAGCGTCGTCGGCGGGCGGAGGCGTTGCTCGAACTCGTCGCCCTCGCCGGCAGTGCCGACAAGAAACCCGCCGAGCTCTCGGGGGGGCAGCGGCAGCGGGTGGCGATCGCTCGGGCCCTCGCAGTGGAACCGTCGGTGCTGCTGCTGGACGAGCCGCTCTCGGCCCTCGATCTCAAGCTGCGGCAGCACATGCGCCACGAACTCCGGGCGATCCAGCGGCGGGTGGGCATCACCTTCGTCTACATCACCCACGACCAAGGAGAAGCGCTCACCATGTCCGACCGGGTGGCGGTGATGCGCCGCGGCCGCATCGAGCAGGTCGATACGCCCGAGCGCCTGTACGAAGAGCCGGCGACCGCCTTCGTCGCCACCTTCGTCGGCGGCAGCAATCTGGTGCCAGCGCGTGTGCGGCGCAAAGCCGGGACGGAGTGCCTCGCCGAGACGCCGCTCGGGAACTTTCGCGCCCGCAACCCGCAGGACCTCGCGGAAGGCGCCGAAGGATTGTTGTTCGTGCGGCCCGAGCGGCTCCGCCCCGCGGCGGGGCACGATAACCGCATCCGCGGTCGGGTGGTGGAGCGCGCCTTCGAAGGGCCCTTTTTGCTGTTCACCATCGAGACCAGCCAAGGCCAGCGGCTGCAGGTGCAGTGGTTGAACGAGGGGGATGTCCATGCCCTGGCGGCCGAGGTCGAGGTCGGCTTCTCGGCCGGCGACGCCCGCATCCTTCCACCCGGTCCGCTCGCCGACGAGCGATGAGCAGCGGCGCTCTCGCCTCCCTGGATCGTCGACTGCTCTCGGGCCTCTGCTGGCTGCTCGCCGCGATCTGGGTCTTCGGGCTCGTGCTGTTGCCCCAGCTCTTCATGATCGAGACCTCGCTGTGGTGGCTCGAACGCGACCCGCAGGCGACCGCGTTGTCCCAGCGCATCGACCGGCTCTATCAGGAGGTGATGCTGCGCGAGCTCGACCTGCAGGCAGCACCGGTGGAGCGACGCCCGCTCCTCGAGGACGAGATCGCCCGCTTGCGGGAAGAAATCGCCCTTCTCGAGGCGCGCGAGCAACAGCCCGTCAAGGTCTACGGTTTCGCCAACTACGCCCGCATGAGCGGGCTGCACCTCCAAGTGTTCTTGCGCACCCTCGCCTATTCGGTGCTGGTCACGCTGCTTTCGTTGGCCGTCTGCTATCCCGTGGCATGGACAGCGGCCCGCGCCCGCAGCCGCCGCGGTCGGGCGCTCCTCCTCCTCGCCCTCGTGATTCCCTATGCCATCAACGAATTGCTGCGGGTCTATGCCTGGCTCATGATCTTCGACTACGAGGGATTGCTCAATGCGCTGCTCGTGCGCCTCGGCCTCGTCGACCGCCAGTCCGGCGGGATCCCGTTCCTCACCTACCCGTTCACGACCTTCGTGGCGATGGTCTATGCCTACATTCTGTTCATGGTGTTCCCCCTCTATAACGCCTTCGAGAGCCTCGACGAGCATCAAGTGGAGGCGGCGCGCGATCTCGGCGCGTCCACCTGGCTGCTGCATCGGCGCGTGGTCGTTCCGCATGCCCGACCTGGAATAGCGGTGGGTTGCGTCATGACCTTCATGCTCAGCGCCGGCTCCTATTCCGTACCCCAAATCATGAGCCGCGGCCTCGGCGGCGACTGGTTCAGCCAGCTCGTCTACCGCCAGTTTTTCGAGGCCAACAACTGGAATATCGGTGCGGCCTATGCCTTTTCGCTGCTGCTCGCCTGCCTCGTGTTCGTCGGCCTGGTGATGCGCCTGTTCCGCGTCGGCATCCGGGAGATCGCGCGATGAACGGCGGCGGCTCGCGAGCCGCACGTTTCCTTCTCGATCTCTACGTGGCTCTGTTCCTCGCCTATATGTTCGCGCCGCTTCTCGTGATGAGCCTCGCCGCCTTCAATGACTATCCCTATCCGTCGGTCACTCAATGGGGCGGCTTCACTCTCCGCTGGTTTCCGGCCCTCCTCCAGGACGAGCGGCTGCTGCGCGGGCTCGCGCATTCCCTCGTCATCGCAGCCGGGGTGGTGGCGATCTCCCTGCCGCTCGGCCTGGCTGGCGCCCTCGTCCTGCAGCAGCTCCGCGGTCGTGCCGCCGGCTTCCTCTATGCCGTGATGGTCTCGCCCATCCTCACTCCCGGCATCATCCTCGGCATCTCGACCCTCATTTTCTGGCGCGAACTCGGCGTGCCGGCCGGAAAATTCACCGCTACCCTCGCCCAGTCGAGTTTCATCGCCTCCTATGCCATGCTGATGTTCCTCGCTCGGTTGCAACGCTTCGACCCCACCCTCGAAGAGGCGGCCTACGATCTCGGTGCCTCGGCCTTCCTGTTTTTCCGCCGTATCCTATTACCCTTCCTCGCGCCGACCGCGGCAACGGCAGCGGTCATCGCCTTCTTGCAGTCGTTCGAGAACTACAACACCACCGTGTTTTCGATCGGCGGCGACTGGACATTGGTGACCGAGATCGGCAGCCGCTTCCGCTTCGGCCTCTCGCCCGTGATCAACGTCGTGGGCGTGTTGTTCGTGCTAGCGACCGTGGTGTTCGCAAGCCTCTGGGTGTGGCTCAGCGAACGACGGCGCGCCGTCCGCTGACTGGCCGCTCCGGCCGAGTCCGTCCGGCTCCCGCGCTCTAGCCGCGGCGGATGCTGTTCTCGCGCCGGAGGAACTCCGTCTGCCACAGGTCGACGACGGCGAGGAGGAGCGTGACCGCGACGATCACCATGAGTGCCGGCGAGCCCGTCCGCCAGGCGAGAAAGCCGGTGTAAGCGGCGAAGACCAGGGTCGCGAGGATACCGGCGATGCGGCCGCCCATGCTCTCCTCCTTCTTTCAGGCATGGTTCGAAAGCGTGGTCTCGAGCCAGCGGGCGGTGCGCAGCAGACGCGCATCGTCGCCCAAGGCCCCGACCAGCTGCACGCCTACCGGCAGACCCGAGGGCCCCTCGAGGAGCGGCAGCGTCACCGCCGGCAGCCCGAGGAAGGTCCAAGGCGTGCAGCAGATCGGATCGCCCGTCGTCGACAGATCGGGGGCCTCGCCGAGCGTCGCCAGGGTGAGGATGGCGTCGAACTCGGTGAACAGTTCGGCGAGCTGACGGGAGCACGTCTCGCGGATGGCGCGCGCCTCGTGATAGCGGAACGCCGTCACCCGCTGCCCCTCTTCGATCATCGCCCGCAGCCCATCCGAGAGGCCGCCAGGGCCCGCGGCATACTCGCGGCGGAAATGCCAGGCCATGTCCGCGGTCCAGATGGTGCGGTGCGCCTCCACGATACGGTCGAAGGGTGACGGGATCTCCACCGCCACCAGCCGTTCGCCCAGCACTTCCGCGATCTCGCGCAACCCCTCCCGCGTCGTCTCCGCGGCCCGCGGCCAGCCAGGCCCGGGCACGAAGGCCAGGCGCGGCGCAACGGGCGGGCTCGCGGTGCAGGTCTCGTAAAGCCGAAGCGGTCCGCGCAGGCTCGTCGCCCGGTCGGCGGGATCGTAGCCCGCGAGCACTTCGGTGAGCAGTGCCAGGTCCTCGAGGTGACGGGCGAAGGTGCCGACGTGATCCAAAAGGAAGGACTGGACGAGACAGCCGCGCCGCGACACGAGTCCGAAGCTCGGTTTCATGCCGTAGATGCCGCAAAAGGCCGCCGGGCGGATGACCGAGCCGTTGGTCTGCGAGCCCACGGCAAGCGGCACCATACCGGCCGCCACCGCCGCTGCCGAACCGCTCGACGACCCACCCGGCGTGCGGGAAGGATCGCGGGGATTGCGGGTCGGACCAGGGGTGAGGGTGGCGAGTTCGGTGGTCACGGTCTTGCCGACGATCAGGGCTTGGGCGGCCCGCAGTCGTTCCACCACCGCCGAATCCTGCAGCGGTCGACGCCCGGCATGCAGCCGCGTGCCATTCTCGGTGGGCATGTCGCGGGTATCGAAAATGTCCTTGACCGCCACCGGCAGACCGAACAGCGGCCCCTTGGGACGCCCCATCCGCCGCTCGAACTCGAGTTCCTCGAGCTGCCGCTCGAGCCAGGCGGCATCGAAGAAAGCGAACGCCCGGACTTCCGGTTCCTTCGCCTCGATGCGCCGGATGCAGGCCTCGACCACCTCCCGCGGTTCGACCCGCCCCTCCGCGAGCCAGCGCGCGAGATCGACAGCCCGACAGTCCAACAGATCTTCGGTGCTCATCGCCAGTTCAGCGCCCGTACATCGCTTCCGGCAGCCACAGGGCGAGCTGCGGGAACAGGTAGAGCAGTGTCATGCACACGATGACCATGCCCACGAACGGCAAGGAGCCGCGGAAGATGTCCATGAGCTGCACCTCCGGCGGCGCGATGCCCTTGAGATAGTAGGCCGACATCGCCATCGGCGGGGTCATGAAGGAGGTCTGCAGGTTGAGGGCGACGAGGATTCCGAAGATCATGGGATCGATGTTGAAGTGGGGCAGCAGAGGCAGGAAGATCGGAACGAAAATGATGATGATCTCGGTCCACTCGAGCGGCCAGCCGAGCAAAAAGATGATCAGCTGGGCGACGATGAGGAAGGTAACGGGCGACAGATCGAGGGACAGGACCCACTCCTCGATCAGCTTGTCGCCGCCCAGGTAGGAGAAAACGCTCGAGAAGGTCCAGGAACCGATGAACAGATAACAGACCATCGCCGAAGTTCGGGCGGTGAGGAAGACCGCCTCGCGCAGGCGATCCCACGTCAGTGCCCGGTAGACCGCGGCTAACAGGAGCGCGCCCAGCGCCCCTACCGCCGCCGCCTCGGAGGGGGTGGCAAGACCGAAGAGGATCGCTCCCAGCACCGCGAGGATGAGAACGATGAGCGGCACCGCCGACACGGCGAGGCGCCGGACGACCTCGGCGACCGGCACCGCCAGCTTCTCGGCAGTCATGCGCGGGGCGATTTCCGGCTGCAGGATCGCCCGCACGATCACGTAGAGCACGTAGAGGCCGGCGAGCAGGAAGCCGGGAATGAAGGCGCCCGCGTAGAGGCGAACCACCGAGATCCCCGACGCTGCGGCATAGACGATGAGCATGACCGAAGGCGGGATGAGGATACCGAGGGTGCCGCCGGCACAGATGACGCCCGAGGCAACCCGTCGGTCGTAGCCGGCCTTGAGCATGGGCGGCAGGGCGAGAAGACCCATGAGAGTGACGACGGCCCCGACGATGCCGGTCGCAGTGGCGAACAGCGCACAGGTGACCAGTGCCGCCACCGCCATCGATGCCGGGATCCGGCGGGCGGCGAGCTCGATCGACGCGAACAAGCGCTCGAGGATGTCCGCGCGCTCGACCACATAGCCCATGAACAAGAACAGCGGGATGGCGACGAGGACGTCGTTCGCCATGATGTCGTAGGTGTTCTGGACGAGCAGGTTCAACAGCCTGTCGCCCATGGCGTAGAAGCCAAAGAACACCGACATGCCGACGAGCGTGAAGGCGACGGGAAAGCCGAGCAGGATGACGAAGATGAACATCCCGAGCATCAACAGAGCGATCTGCGGGTCGGTCATCGGCCGATCTCTCCGACACGGAAGCCCTCCGCGGCGAGCCTTTCCTGCGCCTCGCGGTCGTGCAGGATGGCGGTCTCCAGCTCCTCGACATCGTGCGGCCGTGGCGGCCACGCACCCTCCTTGAGACAGCGCACGCAACGCACGATCTCGAAGATTCCCTGCAGGATCAGCAACACCCCGGCGAGCGGGATCAGCATCTTCATCGGGTAGACGGGAATGCGCGCCGGGCTGAACATGCTGGTCTCGCCGAAGCGGTAGGACTGGCTGGCGAAGCGAAAGCCAGCATAGAGCAAAGCCGCCACGCCCGGCATGTAGAAAATCAGAAACAGAAGAAGATCGATCGCCGCCTGCACGCGTGCCGGGAAGAAACGGTAGACGAAATCCCCGCGCACCATGCTATCGCGGGACAGAGTGTACGGTCCGGCCATCAGGAACAAAGCGCCGTAGGTCATGTACATGATGTCGTACGACCAGACCGTCGGCGCGTTGAACACGTACCGCATCAGCACCTCGTACGAGACCCCGAAGGTGAGGATGAGGATGCACCAGGCGAACGCCTTTCCGGTCCAGGTGCTGAGGGTGTTGATGAAGTCGAGGATCCGGGCCACGAGAGGTCTCCCCTGACCAGCCGCACACGCGGACGGGGTGGCGGCAGCCACCCCGTCCTGTGCCCAGCGGGAAGGCGCTTGCTCGGTCGTTCAGAACGGCAGCTTACCGAAGTAGTGCTCGTAGGCGAGCCTGTAGTCGGCCTGGTTGTAGAAGAGGTAACCCATGACCCGCTTCGCCCATGCCATCTGCGAGTCCACCACCTTCTTGAAGAAGGCGTCCTGCGTGAGGTTGGCGAGTACCTCGTCCCAAGCCTTGAGCTGCGCCTCGAACACGTCCTGCGGCGTGCGGTACACCTTCACTCCGTGCTGTTCTTGCAGGACGATGAAATCCTTCGAGTAGCGGTCCATGGCGAGGGCGTAATTGGACGTATTCGCCGCCTCGGCGGCATAGCGGAGGATCGCCTTGTGCTCCTCGGGCAGGCTGTCGAACTTGGTCTTGTTGAAGATGATTTCGAAGTACTCGTTGGCCTGGTGGTAGGAGCCCATCATGTAGACCTTGCGGACGTCCTGCGCGCCGAACAGTTTGTCCGAGGTCGGATTGTTGTACTCGAAGGCGTCGATCACGCCCCGCTCCAGCGCCGGGACGATCTCGCCGCCCGGCAGCTGCACCACCGACATCCCGAGCCGCTGCATCACCTCGGCCGCAAGACCGACCGTGCGGTATTTGATCCCCTGCATGTCCTTGAGGCTGGTGATCGGTTTGCTGAACCAGCCAAGCGGCTGAGTGGGCATCGGCATGCAGAAGAAGCCGACGATGTTGAGCCCGAGATTCTGCAGCAACTCCTGATAGAGCTCGAGACCGCCGCCCTTGTAGATCCAGGCGAGACCCTCGTGGGCCGTGAAGCCGAACACCGGCCCGGTGCCGAACAGCGAAGCGGCGGGATGCTTGCCGTACCAGTAGGCGGTGACCCAGTGACCGGCATCGAGCACCCCCTCGTGGACCGCATCCATGAGGGAGAACGGCTTCACCACCGCCCCGGCCACCAGATATTCGATCTTGAGCCGGCCGCCCGCCATCTTGTTGACGCGGTCGACATATTCCATGGCCATCTCGTTGAAGATGTCGGTGGCACCCCAGGCCCCTTGCATCTTCAGCGTGACCGTCTGGGCGCGGCTGACATTGGGCATGGCGATCGTGGCGCCTGCGGCCGCGGCAGTCGCCGCTGCCGACCTCAGGAAGCGACGGCGGCTCGCGCCTTCGCCCTTGGCGGCGGGCATGGTGTCGATCCCGGACTGCACGGTCATGGTCGGCCCCCCTTCTATCTGGCCTCAACCGGGGCCCGGTGTTAGCACAAAAATCTGCCCTCGCCAGCACTCTGCGTCAGGATTGCCGCGAAATGGAAAGCCCCTCCGCGGCCATCACGGTCGCACCAGGAGGAAGGTGATATTGTCGTGCGCGTTCCCGGCGAGTGCGGCCCTCGACAGGCAGTCGGCCATCGTTTCCAAATCGGACCCGGCGAGTGCCGAGGCGATCTCCGCGTCCCGCAGCTCGCCGGTGAGCCCGTCGGTGCAGAGAAGGAACAGATCGCTCGCCGAGACGCGGCCGGCTACGCGCTCGAGTTGCAGCTCGGGATAGCAGCCGAGCGCGCGGGTGAGCCGGCTCGCGAGCGGATGACGCCGCGCCTCCTCGTCGGCGAGACGCCCGCTTCGCACCAGTTGCGCCGCGAGATTATGGTCCGTGGTGAGCCATTCGAGCCGACCGGCGCGTAGCCGGCCCGCTCGGCTGTCGCCGCACCACAGCACCCGGAAGTCCTCGCCGGCAAGCAACAGGACGACGACCGTGGTGCCGCAGGGGCCGACCTCGAGGACAGCATCGCGCAGCTGTTCGTGCACCGCGGTGAGCGCCCGTTCGACCTCGCGGTCGAGGCCGACGAGCGTGTCCTGCGGCGGGATGCGCGCCAGGGCATCGATCGCCGCCCGGCTCGCCCGATCCCCGGCGACGAGTCCGCCCATCCCGTCCGCCACCGCGAAAAGGCCGATCTCCGGACGGCCGATGAAGGCGTCCTCGTTACGCTGCCGGACCCAGCCCGGATGGGAACGGGCGACCCACATCGGTGGGCGAACGGCCTGCGCTGCCATGTCACCACATGCGTTCGCTCAGCCGGCGTCGTTCCTCGAGCTCGTCGCCGAGCGCCAACAGCTCGCTCACCGGAATGTCCTCCGGCGCGAGCACGCCGATCACGCGCCCATTGTCGATCACCGGGAGGTGCCGGTAGCAACATTCGTCCATCAGCCGGATCGCATCGGCCACCGAGGCATCGGCGGCGATGGTGTCGGGATCCGGTGTCATCACTTCGGACAGCGGTGTCGTGGCGGGATCGCGGCCGGCTGCGACCACCCGGCGGGTGAGATCGCGTTCGGTGAAGATGCCGACCGGTCGACCTTCCTCGAGCACCACCACGCTGCCGCAGCAGTGCTCGGTCATCAACCGTGCCGCGGCGAGGGCGGTGAGCTGCGGAGGACCCGCCACCAGCGCGCGCTGCGGCAGGATCGAGCGGACGGGACGGCTGGGCACGGCGCTTCCTCCTCGCTGGCCGTTTCCATCATGTAAGGAGCGACCCGCTCGGCTGCTACCGCTCCCGCGGCCTCTCGCCACCAGCTGCCGTTCCGCTCTCGGATGGGGTCGCCGCCGCAAGCAGCATGTAGGAACTCGTCGCATGAGCCACCGGCCGCGCCTCCTCCCCCTCGTGCAGCACGATCTCGCCATAGGCGAGCGTGCGCCCGAGCCGCAGCACGCGAGCCCGGGCGAAGAGCCGCTGCCCCCGAACCGGTCGCAGAAAGCTCGTCGTCTGGGTGATCGTGGTCATCGCCGGAAAGCCGCCCGTCACCCGGGCAATGGCCAGCGCCATGGCGGTGTCCGCGAGCGCCATCGTCGCCTGGCCGCAGAGCGTGCCACCCGCCCGGGCGACGGCCGGTGTGGCGGCGATCGACAGACTCACCCCATCCAGGTGCAGCTCCTCGATGACGATCCCGAGCGCCCGTACCCAGGGGGCGAAGTTCGCTTCCAGCATCGCCGCGAGCGCGGTTTCGCTCACCATGGCGTCCTCCATCTGCTCCTCACCCGTCGGCCGCCATCTTGCGCAAGGGCGCTGCGATTCCCAACTCCGACTCGGCGCGTCCCGACGGATCGCGCCGCCGTTCGCTTTGTCCCTGCGGGAGGCAGCAGCATGACGGCGAAGGAGATCCGTTTCTCGACACTCGCGCGTGAGAAGATCCTCCGTGGCGTCGACACCCTCGCCCGGGCGACAGCGGTAACCCTCGGGCCGCGAGGTCGCAATGTGGTGCTCGAGAAGAGTTTCGGCGCCCCGCGCATCACCAAGGACGGGGTCACGGTCGCCAAGGAGATCGAGCTCGAGGACAAGTTCGAGAACCTCGGCGTCCAGATGGTGAAGGAAGTCGCGAACCGCACCAAGGACGTCGCTGGCGACGGCACCACCACCGCGACGGTGCTCGCGGCCGCCATTGCCCGCGAGGGAGTGAAGGCGGTGGAGGCGGGGGCCAATGCCATGGACCTCCGGCGCGGCATCGAGATGGCGGTCGACGCGGTCGTGCAGGAACTGCGAAAGCGCGCCAAGACGGTGACCACCAGTGAAGAGATCGCCCAGATCGGCACCATCTCCGCCAATGGCGACCGCGAGATCGGCCGCATGCTGGCCCAGGCGATGGAAAAGGTGGGCAAGGAGGGCGTGATCACGGTCGAGGAGGCGAAGTCCCTCGAAACCGAACTCGAGGTGGTCGAGGGCATGCAGTTCGACCGCGGCTATATCTCGCCCTATTTC
>BEIQ01000003.1 GCA_002898275.1 bacterium HR40 | reverse complement strand
GAAATAGGGCGAGATATAGCCGCGGTCGAACTGCATGCCCTCGACCACCTCGAGTTCGGTTTCGAGGGACTTCGCCTCCTCGACCGTGATCACGCCCTCATTGCCGACCTTCTGCATGGCCTCGGCCAGCATGCGGCCGATCTCGCGGTCGCCATTGGCGGAGATGGTGCCGACCTGCGCCACTTCCTCGCTCGTGGTCACCGCCTTGGCGCGCTTCTTGAGATCGGCGACCACCGCCTCCACGGCGAGGTCGATGCCGCGCTTGAGATCCATCGGATTCATGCCGGCCGCTACCGCCTTCACCCCCTCGCGGACGATGGCGGCTGCGAGCACCGTCGCGGTGGTGGTGCCGTCACCGGCCACATCGTTGGTCTTGCTCGCCACCTCGCGCACCATCTGGGCGCCCATGTTCTCGAACTTATCGGCGAGCTCGATCTCCTTGGCGACCGTGACCCCGTCCTTGGTGATGCGCGGGGCGCCGAAGCTCTTCTCGAGCACCACATTGCGACCCTTGGGCCCGAGCGTCACCTTGACTGCGTCGGCCAGGATCTGCACGCCCCGGAGCATCTTGCTCCGCGCATCGGTGGAAAAACGCAACTCCTTGGCAGGCATAGCCGTCTTGACCCCCTATGTCTTTCGGAAATGGCGTGGAAGCGACGGACTCAGGCCGCGGCCTTCGCCTTCTCGCTTTCCTCGAGGATGCCGAGGATGTCGCTCTCCTTCATGATGAGCAGCTCCTCGCCCTCGATCTTGACCTCGGTGCCGGACCACTTGCCGAACAGCACCCGGTCTCCAACCTTGACATCGAGCGGGATCAGCTTCCCCGTCTCGTCGCGCACGCCCGGACCGACGGCGAGCACTTCACCTTGCTGCGGCTTTTCCTTGGCGGTGTCGGGGATGATGATGCCGCCCTTGGTCTTCTGCTCCTCCTCGATCCGCCGGACCAGGACGCGGTCGTGCAACGGCCTGAAACGCATGGGCACGTACCTCCCAGGCTGGATGTTCGCGCAAGCATCCCTGTTAGCACTCGAAGGGAGTGAGTGCCAACGTCGTCCCCTAGGTAAGCAGTGGGACGGAAGCGTTCAAGGGCTGTGCCGACGGCCTAGCAGCACTCTCCCGTACGCGCTGCTAAGATATTGGCAGAAAAAGAGATTTTTTGCCGTCGCGACTTGACGCCGCAGGCTCCCGGTGTCCACAATCGTGACGACGACGGCCCCGAGGGGTCGTACCGAGGACCGTGCCATGGAACGCGACCGCTATCGTGCCCTCGAACTGCAGCTCCGCGGCTATCGGCTGACCACCGCCGAGATCCTCTACCATATGCCCGACCATCCGGGCCTGCTGCAGACCTTCGTCTGGCAGGACTACGACATCGCCCCGGACTATCCGGTGCTGCGCCGCTTCCTCGAGTTCTGGGAACGCCACATCGAGGGCCGGTTGCACAGCGTCCAGGTGGCGAGCGTCGAAGGGGTGCAGCCGCCGCGCTGGCGGCATGTCGGCTCGGAGTTCCGCCTCGGCGGCCGCGGCCATTAGCGCGGGGCCGGAACGAAGCCGACGGCGGGCCGAAGCCCGCCGTCGCGCATCGCCGTGGTCGTCCCGGCGTCACTCGCCGCCGCCGAGATTGTGCACATAGACCGTCACCATCTTGATCACCTCGTCCTTGAGGCGACCGCTCCAAGCGGGCATCACCCCATGCCGCGGACGCTCGATTTGAGCGCGGATCTGCTCCGGCTCGCCCCCGTAGAGCCAGATGGCGTCGGTGAGGTTGGGTGCCCCGGTCTCGCGCATGCCGCGGCCGTCCTCGCCGTGGCATGCGGCGCACTGCTCGACGAAAATCGTCTGACCGCGCCCGGCCGCCTCGGCATCGCTCGCTCGTCCGGAAAGGGAGAGGACGTACTGCACGACATCGCCGATCTGCGCCGGCTCTAGCAGGCCCTCGGCACCGAAGGCCGGCATACGGCTTTCGCGGGTCTCGGGATCGCTCGCGTAACGGATGCCGTGGCGGATGGTGGTCTCGATGTCGCCCAGGCTGCCGCCCCACAGCCAGTCGTCGTCGGCCAGACTCGGATAGCTCAGCTGGCCGGCGCCGCCGAGGCCGTGGCAGGGCGCACAATTGTCTTTGAAGGCGGCCTCGCCGCCGCGCACGGCATAGGCGAGCAGTTCGGGATCCGCCTCGATGGCGGCGGTGTCGGCAGCGGCGATGCGCTCGAGCCAGCGTGCCTGGGCTGCCCGCGCGGCCGCCAATTGCTGCTCGAGGGCGCTACGCTGGTCGTGGCCGAGGATGCCGCGGGTGTGGTCCCGCAGAGTCGGCCAGGAAGGGTAGAGGACCCACCACACTACGGACCACAGAATGGTCGCGTAGAACAGATAGACCCACCATTTCGGGAGCGGAGTGTCGAGTTCCTTGATGCCGTCCCACTCGTGGCCGGTCGTCGGGGTGCCGGTGACGGCATCCTTCTCGATCTTGGTCGGCATGTCACCGGTCCTCCTCGAAGGGAATGCGGGCTGCTCGGTCGAAGCGGGCGCGGTTGCCGGGCCACATCGTCCAAACCACGATGCCGGCGAACAGCAACACGAGCCACACAAGCCAGAGTTGCTTGAAGAGCGGCAGGAGATCCGCCATGACCGCCTCCTATTGCCGCAGCTGGGTCGGCGTCACGGCGGAGAAGTCCACCATCCGGCCCAGCACCTGCAGATAGGCGACGAGCGCGTCCATCTCGGTCAAACGGTCCGGCTGGCCGTCGAAGTCGCCGACCGCCGCCTTGGGATAGCGGGCGAGCAGCGCCTCGTGATCGGCTTCGGGATCGGCCTGGTTGCGCAGGTCTTCGGCAGCGGCAGCGATCATCTCGTCGGTGTAGGGCACGCCGACGAGACGGTTGGTTTCGAGATGGGCAGCGATGTCTTCGACCTCGAGCTCGCGCTCCCGCAAGAACGGATATTTGGGCATCACGCTCTCGGGCACGACACTTTGCGGATCGACGAGGTGTGCCACGTGCCACTCGTTCGAGTATTTGCCCCCCACCCGAGCGAGGTCGGGACCGGTGCGCTTGCTGCCCCATTGGAAGGGATGGTCGTACATGCTCTCGGCCGCCAGGCTGTAGTGGCCGTAGCGCTCCACCTCGTCGCGGAACGGCCGGATCATCTGGCTGTGGCAGACGTAGCAGCCCTCGCGGATGTAGATGTTGCGGCCCACGAGCTCGAGCGGGCTGTAGGGCCGCACGCCCTGCACCGGTTCGATCGTGCTCTCGATGGTGAAGAGCGGCACGATTTCGACCAGCCCTCCGATCGACACGGTGATGAGGATGAGGAGCGCGAGCAGGAGCCCGCGTCGCTCGATGGTCTCATGCCGGATCATGGTGCGGTTCCCCTTTTCAAGCGGGCCGCGCCACGCGCAGCGCGCCGAGCTGCGAGGGCAGCCATTCCTCCTCGCGCACCTCGCGCCGCATCGTGCGCCAGAGATTGTAGGCCATGATCAGCGCACCGGCGGTGAACAGCACGCCACCCAAGGCGCGCACCACGTAGAACGGGTGCATGGCCTCGACGGTCTCGACGAAGGAGAACTGCAGGAAGCCGAGATGGTCGTAGGTCCGCCACATCAGCCCCTGCATGATGCCAGAGACCCACATCGCGGTGATGTAGAGGACGATGCCGAGGGTCGCGATCCAGAAATGCCACTCGACCAAGCGGATCGAATAGAGTCGATCGGCCTTCCACAGCCGCGGCACGAGATAGTAGAGGGCGCCGAAGCTGACGAAGGCGACCCAGCCGAGCGCACCCGAGTGGACATGGCCCACCGTCCAGTCGGTGTAGTGGGAGAGCGCATTGACCTGGCGCACCGACATGAGCGGCCCCTCGAAGGTGCTCATGCCGTAGAAGGCGACGGAGACGACGAGGAAGCGCAGCACCGGATCCCAGCGCAGTTTGTCCCACGCCCCCGAGAGGGTCATGAGGCCGTTGATCATGCCGCCCCAGGACGGCATCCACAGCATCACCGAGAAGGTCATGCCCAGCACCTGCGCCCAGTCGGGCAGGGCGGTATAGTGGAGGTGGTGCGGACCCGCCCAGATATAGAGGAAAATCAGCGCCCAAAAGTGAACGATCGACAGACGATACGAGTAAACCGGACGCTCGGCCTGCTTCGGAACGAAATAGTACATGATGCCGAGAAATCCGGCCGTCAGGAAAAAGCCCACGGCATTGTGACCGTACCACCATTGCGTGAGCGCATCCTGCACGCCGGCGAACAGGGAGTAGCTCTTGGCACCGAAGAAGGACACGGGGATCGCGAGGTTGTTGAAGATGTGAAGGACAGCGATAGTTAGGATGAAAGCCAGGTAGAACCAGTTGGCCACGTAAATGTGGCTCTCGCGGCGGGTGAGGATCGTCCCGAGAAAGATCACCAGGTAGACGACCCAGACCAGGGTGAGCCACAGATCGACGTACCATTCCGGCTCGGCGTATTCCCGGCCCTGGGTGATGCCCAGTACGTAACCACTCGCTGCCAGGACGATGAACAGCTGATAGCCCCAGAACAGGAAGGCGGCGAGCGCCGGCCCGCCGAACAGCGGCACCCGGCAGGTGCGCTGGACGACGTAAAGCGAGGTGGCCAGAAGGACATTGCCGCCGAACGCGAAGATCACCGCCGAGGTGTGTACGGGCCGCAGCCGTCCGAAGGTCCCCCACTCGACCGGCAGGTTGAGCCATGGATATGCCAGCTGGAAGGCGATGAAGGTGCCGACGAGAAAGCCGACGATGCCCCAAAAGATTGCCGCGAGCGCGAACCAGCGCACGACGTCTTCGTCGTAAGCCGGAAGCGCCCGCGCCGATGCGGATGCCTCTGCCATCCTCTCCTCCTCGCACAGGCGAACTCTCTGCCCGGGGCGCCGAGGCGCCGGCGGCGAGAGCTATCGCGACCTGCAAGCTACGATTCGCGCGCCTAGCTGCTTTAGCGATTGCTCATATTGCCGCAGGCACCACCTCGACCTTTTCCCCAGCCGCGTCCCGTGGCATTGATCCAAGTCAAGGGAAGTGGCCGCTGCCGTGACACGGATGGCCGTCGTCGGGGTCGTTGGCCAGTCGTGCAGGGAGGAGAGGGATGGCGGAAGCAGTTCCGGTCTTCGCACCGCAGCCGATCCGCATCCGGCGGATCGAAGTGGACCGCCCGTGGTCGTGGCTCGCCAAGGGCTGGCAGGATCTCCGGCGGGCACCGGCGATCGGTCTCGCCTATGGCGCGTTGGCCGCGATCACCGGCTACGTCCTGGTGCTGGGTCTGATCTCGGCCGGCATGCTCTACCTCGTCCTACCGCTTGCCGCCGGCTTCCTGCTCGTCGGGCCGCTGCTCACGGTGGGTCTCTACGAGACCAGTCGCCGCGCCGAACAGGGCCTGCCGACCTCGTTCTTTCAGGCGCTCTTGGCTTTCCGCCGCAACGCCATGCAGATCGGACTGATGGGTGTGGCGCTGTTGATCTTCTTCTTCGCCTGGGTGCGGATCGCCTCCTTGCTGTTCTTTCTCTATTGGGGGCTCGAGCCACCTTCGGTCGAGAACCTCGTCGCTGAAACCTTCCTCAGTCCGCGCGGTTGGCCGTTCCTCGTCATCGGGACGGCCATCGGGGCGGTGCTCGCCTTCCTCGCCTATTCCATCAGCGTCGTCGCCATCCCGCTCCTGCTCGACCGCGAGGAAGCCAATGTGATCGAGGCGATCGCCGCGAGCGTGCGGGCGGTGCAGACCAACCCGGCGGCCATGCTGCTGTGGGCGGCACTGATCGCGATCTTCGTCGGCTTTGGCCTGGTGACCGCGTTCCTCGGTCTCGTGGTGACCTTGCCGGTGATCGGGCACGCCAGCTGGCACGCTTACCGCGATCTCGTGGAGTTCGGCGAGTCCGGAGCCCGCTGACCGGTCGCGCCAGGCTCTGCCGTAGCCGGTGGTAGCGCCGCGTCGCGGGCGACGGCCAGGGCGGCGAGACCCTCGAGATCGGCGTGCTCGCTGGCATGGCCGAGGTTCCTGCGCAGGATCGCCGCCAGCGCCGATGCATTCCCGGCATCGAGCGCTGCCCCGGCATCGCGGGCGCGCGCGAGCCAGGTGCCGGCGAGATCCCGCATCCGCCGGGCGATAGCGAGGTCGCTCACCCCCATCTCCCGCAGGTTGCGGTCGAGATCGAGGAAAAACCAGTCGACCAGAGCTTGGGCCAGCCGCTCGCCCTCTCGCCCCTGCCGCGCGAGCGCCCGGGACCGCAGCAACACCGCCAGCGCCAACAGCTCGAAACGCACGTCGACCGTGTCGGGGAGGCGGAACCGCCGGAAGAGATCGGGATCGCGCGCTTCCTCCACCACTTCCGCATAGAGGGAGGCCGATCGCTGGTGCCGCGCCCGCGCAGCCCGTCTGCGGGCGAGGATCGTCTCGAGCCAACGCACCCGTGACCTCCACCGCGCTGCGTCCTAACTTTCTCGGCCGACATGGACGGCCGCTCGACGGCGACAAGCGGGGAAGACGCCATGACGCGCGCGCGACATCCGATTCTCGGGCTGCTGGCCGCCGCCCTCCTCGGTGCGTGTTCGCCGACGGTGGAGCAGCACGGACAGCTCCTCGATCCGGTGCTCCTCGCTGCCATCCGTCCCGGTGTGTCGTCGAAGGAGGAAGTGATGCGCCTTCTGGGCTCGCCGTCCGCGTCCGGCACCTTCGACGACCGCAGCTGGTACTACGTGACCCAGCGGGTGGAAAGGAAATCGTTCTTTCAGAACCATCTCGTCGAACAGAAAGTGGTGGCCGTCCGCTTCGACGAGCGGGGCATCGTGCAGGCGGTGGAGGAGCGCGGGCTCGACCATGCGCGGGCGATCGAGCCGGTCGCGGAGGCCACGCCGACCCGAGGCAGCGAACTCACTCTCGTCCAGCAGTTCATCGGCAATATCGGCCGCTTCAACCGCATGCCGGGGCGGGTCGAGGGCGACTATTGACGAGGCCCGTGGCGAGGTGAGCTGCGCGGGTCGCGCAAGAAAAAGGCCCGGCTTTCGGCCGGGCCGCGCGAGCGCCGTGCAGCTGTACCGCTCAGCCGGCCGCTGCCAGAGCGGCCACCAGCAGCAACGCCACGATGTTGGTGATCTTGATCATCGGGTTCACGGCCGGACCGGCAGTGTCCTTGTACGGATCGCCGACGGTATCGCCGGTCACGGCCGCCTTGTGGGCGTCCGAGCCCTTGCCGCCATAATGGCCGTCTTCGATGTATTTCTTGGCATTGTCCCATGCGCCGCCGCCAGAAGTCATGGAAATCGCCACGAACAAGCCGGTGACGATGGTACCGAGCAGCAACGCGCCGACGGTGGTGAACGCCGCCTGGCGGCCGGCGATGCCGGCGACGACGAAATAGACGACGATCGGCGAGAGAACCGGCAAGAGCGAGGGCACGATCATCTCGCGAATGCCAGCCCGCGTCAGCATGTCGACGGCGCGGCCATAGTCGGGCTTCTCGGTGCCCTCCATGATTCCCGGTTTCTCGCGGAACTGCCGCCGCACCTCCTCGACGATGGCGCCAGCGGCTCGACCCACCGCCTGCATGGCGAGCGAGCCGAAGAGGTAGGGCAGAAGGCCGCCGACGAAGAGGCCGATCACCACGAAGGGATCCGAGAGGCGGAATTCGATTCCGAGATCGGGGAAGAAGTGCTGGAGGTCGTTCACGTAGGCGACGAACAGCACGATCGCCGCGAGCCCAGCCGAGGCGATGGCGTAGCCCTTGGTAACGGCCTTGGTGGTGTTGCCGACCGCGTCGAGCGCGTCGGTGACTTCCCGCACTTCCTTGGGCAACCCCGACATCTCGGCGATACCGCCCGCATTGTCGGTGACGGGACCGTAGGCGTCGAGAGTGACCACCACTCCCGTGAGCGCCAGCATCGTCGCTGCCGCCACCGCGATGCCATAGATCCCGGCGTTGAGATAGGCGAGAAGGATGCCGGCGCAGATGACGATCACCGGCAGTGCGGTCGCCTCCATCGACACCGCGAGGCCCTGGATGATGTTGGTGGCGTGGCCCGTGGTGCTCGCGCGAGCGATGGTCTGCACCGGCCGATGGTTGGTGCCGGTGTAATAGTCGGTGATCCAGAAGACGAGCCCGGTCACCAGCAGTCCGACGAGGGTGGAATAGAAGGCATGGCGTCCGGTGAACGCCCACAGCACCGTGTCGCCGATCCTCGCTTCGTAGAGCGGTTCGCCAAAGCCGAGGACGAGCCAGGTGGCGGGGACCAGCAGCACGGCCGAGATCGCCGCGGCGCTCCAGAAGCCCTTGTAGAGGGCGGCCATGATGCTCCGCGACGGACCGAGACGGACGAAGAAGGTGCCGGCGATCGAGCCGACGAGGCAGACGCCGCCGATCACGAGCGGATAGAGCATGAGGGCGGTCTGGGCAGGGCCATCGAAGAAGATGGCGCCGAGGAGCATCGCGCCCACCATGGTGACGACGTAGGTCTCGAACAGGTCGGCGGACATGCCGGCGCAGTCGCCGACATTGTCGCCGACATTGTCGGCGATCACGGCGGGGTTGCGGGGATCGTCCTCGGGGATCCCGGCCTCGATCTTGCCGACGAGATCGGCGCCGACGTCGGCTCCCTTGGTGAAAATGCCGCCACCGAGACGGGCGAAGATGGAGATCAGCGAAGCGCCGAACGAGAGACCGACGAGCGCTTCGAGCAGTCCCCGCTCGGCGACACCGGCGAGCGTGAGGATGCCGTAGTAGAGGGCGAGACCCAGCAGGGCGAGGGCAGCCACCAGAAGCCCGGTGATGGCGCCCGCCCGGAAGGCGACGTCGAGACCGCCCTCGAGCCCCTTCTCGGCAGCGGCTTGGGCGGTGCGCACGTTCGCCTGGACCGAGGTGTTCATACCGATATAGCCGGCCACACCGGAACAGACAGCGCCGATCAGGTAGCCGATGCCGACGGCGATACCGAGGAACCAGGTGAGGAGGAGGAACACCACGAGGCCGACCCCGGCGATCGTCATATATTGCCGGTTGAGATAGGCCCGCGCACCTTCCTGGATCGCTGCCGCGATCTGCCGCATGCGGTCGTTGCCGGCAGGCAACGCCAAGACGAGGTTACGGGTGACGACGCCATAGGCGATGCCCGCGAGACCGCAGGCCAGGACGATGAGGTAGAGGAACCACTCGAGACCGGACATGTGCCTCTTTCCCGCTGTCGTTGCCGGCGCCTCGGGCGCCGGCATGGGCGCCACCTGTTCGCGGATCCGGATCGGAGATTGGCCCGAGATCGGCCGCCCCTTTAGCCTCCAGCTGCCACACTGTCCACAGGTGGGATCGAGCAGGATGATGGAGCGCGTCCTCCATGTCGCCACGGCGCAACGAGGGGCGACCGGAGATCGGCCGTGACGATGGTTATCCCGCCACCGCCCCCGCGCGCCGGCAGCTACCAGGTGATCTACGCCGACCCGCCATGGACGTTCCGGACCTGGTCGGCACGCGGCAAGGGCCGCAGCCCCGAGGCTTGGTACGACTGCATGGCGATCGAGGAGATCGCCGCCCTGCCGGTCGCGAAGTGGGCAGGGCGGGATTGCGTCCTGTTGTTGTGGACCACCGATCCCCTGTTGCCGCGGGCCTTCGAGGTGATCCGGGCGTGGGGCTTCGTCTACCGCACCGTCGGTTTCTGCTGGGTCAAGCTGCGCCCCCGCGCTCGCC
The DNA here is from genome assembly GCA_002898275.1 of bacterium HR40. Classification (GTDB taxonomy): domain Bacteria; phylum Pseudomonadota; class Alphaproteobacteria; order Geminicoccales; family Geminicoccaceae; genus HRBIN40. Next base: position 392,116 of record BEIQ01000003.1, on the reverse strand, counting down.
TTCCGCTCGAGGAGCGCGATTTCTTCCTCGGTCTCGGTTACTGGACGCGGGCCAATGCCGAGCTCTGTCTGCTCGCCACTCGTGGCCATCCGCGCCGGCTGGCGGCCGACGTGCCGCGGCTCGTGGTCAGCCCGCGTCGCGAACATTCGCGCAAACCCGAGGAAATCTACGGCCGCATCGAACGGCTGGTCGCGGGCCCCTATCTCGAACTCTTCGCGCGCAGCCACCGGCCGGGCTGGGACAGCTGGGGACTCGAGAGCGGGCTTTTCGACCGCACGGTTCCCCGCCGCAGATGGAAATCCGTTTTCCCGCCGCCAGTCTCGCCAGCCGGTGCCGAAGGAGAGCGGCCCTTGCCCGACGCCGATGGCGACCCAAGCTCCTGCCCATGACGGCGAACCCCGAGGCCGACAGGCGTCGCCATCGCCGCACCACAGGATGCGGGAATCGCGCCGGTGACCCGGCCTTCCGGTGATCCCGACCATCGTCCCTTCGATCGCCGGCTGCTGCGGCTGCGTCGCGAGCGCTGGCTCGCGGCGGCGGATGCCCCTCTGTTCCTCCACGAGGAGATGGCGGAGCGACTGGTCGAGCGACTCGGCGACATCCGCCGGAACTTCGCCACGGTGCTCGAGCTCGGCTGCGGTCGCGGCGCTCTTTCGCGCCGGCTCGCGGCGCGTTCGGACCTCCGCACGCTCGTGCGCACCGACCTCGCCCGGGCGGCAGCGCCCGGTCCCGGTCACTTCGTCCAGGCGGACGAGGAGGCGCTACCCTTTGGCGCCGAAACCTTCGATGCGGTGGTCTCGGTGGGGGCGTTCCACTGGGTCTGCGACCTGCCCGGCGTCCTCGTCCAGCTGCGTCGCATACTGCGCCCGGACGGGTTGCTCCTCGTCGCCTTCCCTGGCGGCGATACGCTCTTCGAGCTGCGCCGCTCGCTCCTGCTCGCCGAGCTCGAGCTGTGCGGCGGCGCCGTGCCGCGAGTCGCCCCCTTCGTCCAGCTCGCCGACGCCGCCGCCCTCCTGCAGCGGGCTGGCTTCGCCCTGCCGGTCGCCGACATCGACCGTCTCACCGTGCGCTATCGCGATCCCCAGGAACTCCTTGGGGATCTGCGACGGATGGGCGAGAGCGGGGCACCGCGGCTCGCCGGTGGAGCCCCGCTGCGGCGGGATGTGTTGGCACGGGCACTGGCCATTTATCGTCGCGACTTCGCCGCGCGCGACGGACGGGTTCCGGCGACTTTCGAGATCATCTGGATGACCGGCTGGAGCCCGCATCCCGACCAACCGCAGCCCAAGCCACGGGGCAGCGGCAAGGTCGACCTTGGCGACTGGCTCGGCCGCGGGAGCGGCTAGTGCTCGCGGGTCTCGGCGAGCGGCACCGGACCAGGAGCGACCGCCTCGACTCGCGCCTCCAACTCGCGGCAGCCGTGGGCGGCCGCATAGGGCGTCTGTTCTCGCAGCTCGAAATAGACCACCCGGGCCTTGGCTTCTCCGGGCGCCCGGAACAGGAACAGATCGAGGGTGCAGCGAGCGAAATCATAGCGCCAATACTCGGCCGGAAGCTCGCGCCGGCGCAAGTTGGGCGGGCCGAAGAGTTGCTCGAGGGTGGCCGCATCCGCACCCAGAATGGGAAAGCGCGCCGGCTGCGCCGGCAGCTCGCGCCCGATCGGGCGCGCGAGAGGCGGCGGGGCCGACACCGGTGCGGGAGCGGTCGCGGGCGGGGGACCGGCAGGTGCACAGGATGCGACCATTCCGACAATCCCCGCGAGAAGTCCAGCACGCAACCTGCCGGACATCGCTCACCTCCGCCGGCCGCCCCGGCCGGCTGCCGCTGAATGGCCGCTTCAGGCTTTCGGGGTCGAGGCGCCCGCGGTGCCCTCGAGCATCGATACGTTGCCGGAAATCCGGCCGCCGCGTTCGATCTCGATTTCCCCGTACCGCACGTTCCCGGTGACTCGGCCGGTACTGCGGATGAGGAGACGGTTGCGGACGATCAGATCGCCTTCGTAGACGCCGCTGATCTCGGCCTCTTCGACTTCCGCCTTGCCGTTGGTGAAGCGTCCCGTCTCGGTGATCTCGATGGCGCGGGTCTGATTGAGCGTCACCTGAACGCTGCCCTCCACCACCAGCCGGTCGCAGGCCGTGATCTCGCCCGAGAGACTGATCCCCTGGCCGACGATCAGTCGCTTGCCATCGGTCGCGGTCGGGGCTGGGGACGTCCGACGCTCGCCCGCAGCCGCCGCGTCGCCCTGGCGGCGTGGCAGATCGGGCTTGGCTTCCGGCTGCGGCCGCGCGAAGCTCGGCTCCGCAGGTTGGACGGGCTCGGTTTCCTTTTTCCGGAACATGCGCGCCTTCCCAGAGGTGAACGGACGACCGCCGCAGGCCCTCAGCCCGCGACACCCGCTGCTAGCGTAGCGCAACCGTATCCTTTGACAAGGATACGCGTTGTCAAATCGGTGCGTTGTCGCCCGTATCGCTGTCGGCCCGTCGCAGCGCTGTCACATGGGCGAAACGCAGCGCCGGATCGCCCGGACGCAGGCCGTCGGCGCCGCCATCCCCGTCGCCCAGGCTTTGTCTCAGCGCACGCTCCGCTGCCGCATCGAGCAGATCGAAGGGGATCGGCTGTGCCGGCTGCCATATGGCGCGGCCGTCCACCAGACGCAACCGCAGTCGATGGTCGTCGATCACCGCCTCTTGTTCGCAGATGGCGGTCAGTCGCGCGAGGGTGCGGTCGACGTCGGTGGCCGATCGTATCCCTTCGAGCAGCAGCCGGAAGCCCGCGGGCGGGGCGGCAGCGAGGGCGTCCGTGGACCGTACGACCCGTCGCAGCCGGGTCGCGACGAGGCCGACGGCCCGGCGCGCCACATCGGCTCCGGCTTCCTCGCGCAGTTGGCCGTAACCGCGCAGGGCGAGGGCGACGAGGGCGAGGCCGACACCGGCCCGCCACGCCCGTCTCTGCGCCTCCTCGAAGCGTCGCCGCAGGACATGGGCGAAGGGCAGCCCGGTAGCGGGATCGCGCTCGCCAACAGGGAACAGCCGCCGCTCGTGCCGCTTGCGTTCGCGGGCAAAGGCCACCACTCGCCACCAGTCGGTGCGAAGGATCTCGCTCTTCGGCACGAAGTCCTGGGCGCCGAGGCGCAGAGCCTCGATCGCGAGGCTGGCATCGCCGGCAGCGAAACCCGTGAGCACCACGATCGGCAGGTTGGGATGGGCCGCCACGATCCCCTCGAGAGTCTGCAGCCCCACGCTATCCGGCAGATTGAGGTCGAGGACGAGTGCCGCAAACGGTCGCTCCAGCAGTCGGCGCATGGCCTCCCTGCGGGTCGTCGCGATCTCGAGCCGCAGCCGCGGTTCGACGGCGAACGCGGCCTCGAGCAGGGCCGCATCTTCAGGACAATCCTCCACGAGCAGGACCTCGAGCTTCACCCCCAGCTCTCCGCGGCATCCCCGGCTTGCGATGCTCTCGCATTCTCGACCCGAGGGGTTAAGAAACCCTCAAAGAGAGCGGGCGGCCGCTGGCGGCGAGGCCGCCATCCGTTGCCGGGAGAGAGCGGAATGACGAGGATCGAGGGGGCTTGGAGCATCGAGGTACTGCGTCAGCGGGCACGCGCCGCCCTACCCCGGCTCGTCTTCGATTTCGTCGACGGTGGAGCCGAGGACGAGATCGCCCTCGCCCGCAACCGTCGGGCTTTTGGCGACTTCCGCATCTGGCCACGGCCGCTCGAGGCGGCGGCCTCGCCCGATACCCGGACCGTGCTCTTCGACAGCGAGCTCGCCATTCCGCTCGTGGTGGCGCCCACCGGGCTCACCGGACTTCTGTGGCCGGGTGGCGAGGTGGCACTGGCCCGCGCGGCTGCGGCGCGCGGCTGCGTCTACACCCTGAGCACGGCCGCCAGCTGTCCGGTCGAGGAGGTGGTCGCCGCGGCTCCCGGGCGCGTCTGGTTCCAGCTCTATCTGACGCGCGATCGAGGTTTCGCAGCCGAGCTCCTGGACCGGGTTCGGCAGGCTGGCTGTCGGGTGCTGATCCTCACCACCGATACACCCGTCCTCGGCCAGCGGGAGCGCGATCTCGCCAACGGCTTCACCATCCCGCCCGCCCTGGGGTTGCGCCCGCTTTGCGACCTCCTCGCCCACCCGCGCTGGCTGTTGCGCCACCGCCTCCGTCCCGACCGCGTGACCTTCGCCCATTTCACCGGCCGCCACGGTCGTCGCGGTGGGCTCGAACTCGCCGCCCATATCGGCGCCATGTTCGAGCCTCGCCTCGGCTGGCGAGAAGTCGCCTGGGTGCGCGAGCGCTGGGAGGGGCCCTTCTTGCTCAAGGGCGTTCTCCATCCCGAGGAGGCCGAGCAGGCGGTCGCCGTCGGTGCGGATGGCCTCGTCGTGTCCAATCACGGTGGTCGCCAGCTCGACCGGGTGCCAGCCGCCATCGAGGCCTTACCGCATGTGGTGCGGCGCCTCGACGGCCGGGTGCCGGTGCTGCTCGATGGCGGCATCCGCCGCGGCCTCGACCTGTTCATCGCCCTGGCCCTCGGGGCGGCCGCCGGAATGGCGGGACGAGCCTTGCTCTACGGTCTCGCTTGCGCCGGCGCGCGCGGAGCGGAGCGCGCCCTCGCCATCCTCGGCGAGGAGCTGCGGCGCGCCATGATCCTCTGCGGTGCGCCCGATATCCGCGCGATCGACGCGCGCTGGCTCGCGCCCGAAGGACGCCTCACTTCTGCACCCAGCGTCCCTGTGCATCCATGACGTACTGGCCGACGGGAGTCCGGTCGATCAGCCGCTGCCCGGCCAGCGCCGCCACCGCCTCGACGGGGACGCCGTTCTTCTTCGCGATCTCCTCGTAGGCGGCCCGGCGCCGGGCATTGACCTGGGCGACGAGCTCCCGCACCTCGGAGGGCGGATCGGCGACCACGATCCCCACATAGCCGTCCGGCCGTTCCCCCACGAGGCCCTCGGCCTTGGCCGCTTCGAGGGTGAGAGCCTGCGCGGCTCCGGGCCAGGACAGGGCGACCACCAACGGGATGGCGAGCAGCCGGCGCCGGCTGGACATGGCGTTCTCCCGCTCAGAACAGGTCGGGATTCCGGGTGAGGAGATCTTCCACCTCGCGCTCGATCCGCACCCGCACCTCCTGCTCGATCTTCACGTTGAGATTGATGGTGATGGGCTCCCTCGGAGCCTCCACCCGCACCGTGGGCTGGCAGGCAGCGACCAGCAGCAGGCCCGCGGCCGTCCTAGCGAAGAGACCGCCACAGGCGCTCGCCGAGTCCGGTCGGCAAGGGGTCGCCGGCGACCCCTTGCAGGAGGACGCGGCCGAGCGGCCCTTCGAAGCGGAGATCGAGCGCAACCGGGTAACCTCCGAGCACGGCCGGATTGGCTCCTTCGAGGGTTACCCGAAGCGCCAGGGCACCGGCAAGCGGCCCGTCGAGCCGGGCTTCCAGACGGCGATAATGGAAGTCCTGCAGGAGGTCGCGCACCAGGGCGAGCCGCGGGTCGCTGGTGGCCGGCAGCTCGCCGGACCAGCCCAGCGTCCCCGCGCTTCGCGCTCGCAGCTGTACCGCCTCGGCCACCCATCCCTGGGGCAGGGTCAGCCGGATCCTCGCTGTTCCGTCGAGGACACCCTCGGCCCGCAACCGTCCATTGCCGAAGACTGCCGCGATCTCGCGCAAATCGATGGCGGCGATGTCGGCGACGAGCGTACCGTCGGGATGGCCGAGGTCGAGCGCGACCGGCTGCAGCTCGATTCGTCCGCCCCATAGGGCCAGGGCCGCTTGCCGGACGGCGAGCCTTGTCCCCTCGCCGAGATCGAACAGCGCCTCGAGAGATCCCTCGCTCGAACCGACGACGATCCGGTGCACGCGCAGGCTCTGTCCGGGAAGGCTGCGCAATGGGTTCAGCGAGTCGAAGCTCAGGCGCGTCTCGATTCCCGCGAGCCGCACGCCGTCGACCTCCGCTGCACCGTCGCGCAGTACGAGCCAAGCGCGGCTCTCCGGTGAGGCGGAGGGGGCGAGCACGAGTCCGGCCTCGAGGAGGCCGGACAAGGTTCGCAGCGGCTTCGGCAAAGGTGCAAAGAGCTGCTCGGCCGGCACGCCCCGGGATCCGATGCCGAGAGTGGGCGTCTCGATCCGGATATAGGGGCTGTGGTCCTCGCGCCCGAAGCGGAAGGTCGCGAGCTCCGCGTCACCGAGGGTCAGCCGGCCCGTCATCTCGAACCCGCCGGCCCCTCGCCGGAGGAGATCGGCGGCGAGGGCGAAGGTGCCGGTGTGCCAGCCGTCGCCCGCGAGCCGCAGCCGGTCGATGCGGAGGCGCTCGGGAAATGCCGGCAGCGTCGCCGCCGCGAGCGGTCCGGCGGCGATGCAAAACGCCATCAACAGCGCGGCGCGGCGCCCTCGATGGCGGCGAGCAGCGCCGGCAGCTCCGCCACATGGCAAAGCACGTGATCGGCCGATCGTTGGAGCACCTCCGTGGGTGTGCCGCCGGTGCGCACCGCCACCACGAGTCCGGCCCCGGCGGCACGGGCCATGTCGAGATCGGCGAGCGTGTCGCCCACCACCACCACTTCCTCCGGCACGAGTCCGGTCTCTGCGCAGAAGCCGTGGACCATGCCGGGGTGGGGTTTCTCGCCGAAGCCGGCATCGCAGCCCGCGACGAAGTGCAGACGGTGGGCGATGCCGAGCTGCTCCAGCTGGGCGCGGGCGCGCGCCGTGGTGTCCATGGTGGCGACACCGAGCAGGAACTGTCGAGCCGCGAGGGTTTCGAAGAGCGGTGGCAGTGGCACCGTCGGCCGCGGCGGATAGCGTTCGTCGTCGGAAAAATGGGCGAGGACCAGCGCCTCGATTCCGGCCACGCCAGAGAGCTCGGGCTGAGCGGCCCAGAGAGCGGCGATGGCAGCGTTGGTCGCCCAGAGCAGCGGGCTGTGCTGGGAGAACGTCCCGGATCCGGGGTCGAAGCCGCTGCGTCGAAGCAGCTCGTCGGCAAACGCCGCCGGCAGCCCCGCTCGCTCCGCCACCTCGCTGGCGGCGCCCCGATAGGCAGCGATCCAGCACGCCCGAAAATCGACGAGCGTACCGTCCTTGTCGAACAGGATGCCGCGCCAGCGGCGAAGACGGTGCGTCATCCGCGGCTCCCATGCGCACGGTTGCCAAGAGCGGTTCTTCGTGCTCTTCCTGGCATGGACCTGCGCCTCCGGGTGCGGCGAGCCGTTGGTGGCAAGGGAGGATACCCATGTTCGCGCGGATCGTGCTTTCGACAGTTGCCGCGGCGATGGCCGCTGGCCTCGTCTGGCAGATGGCCGAGGCCCAACAGAAGGTCGAGCCCAAAGGGGTCGTCGCCTACCGTATCGCCGTCATGCGCACTCTCGGGGCGCAGATGCTGGCGATCAAGACGGCGCTCACCGAGACCCCGGAATTCGAAGACAACCTCGTCTGGCATGCCCAGATCGTCCACGATGCCTCCAAGCTCTTGGTCGATCTCTTCCCCAAGGGCTCGAACGAGGCGCCGAGTGCCGCCCTGCCGGTGGTGTGGGAGAAATGGAGCGAATTCGAGGCAGCGGCCAAACGGCTCGAGGAGCTGTCGGCGAAGTTCGTCGAAGTGGCGAAGAACGGTGATCCGCAGGCGACGCTCGCGGCCTTCGGCCAACTGGGCAAGGAGGGCTGCAGCAGCTGCCACGACACCTTCCGCAAAAAGCAGGGCTAGGCCGAGGGAAGCGGGAGCGGGCTCGGCCGGTGCCGCGGATCGCTCGCGCGCTCGCGGTTCTCGCCGGGGCCGCCACGCTGGCGACGGTGGCGGCCGGCGCCGCCACCGTCGATCCAGCAGCGCGCGGCGAGACGCTGTTCCATATCGGCGGCTGCGTCAATTGCCACACCGCCAAGGGTGGCGCGACGCTGGCTGGCGGCGATCCGCTGCGCACCCCCTTCGGCACGTTTCATCCGCCCAACATCACACCGGACCCCGAGACCGGAATCGGAAGTTGGACATTGGCCGACTTCGTGCGCGCCATGCGCGAGGGTCGGGCACCCGATGGCATGCCCTATTACCCCGCCTTTCCCTACACCTCCTATCATCGGCTGACCGACGAGGATCTCGCCGACCTGTTCGCCTATGTGCGCAGCCTGCCGCCGGTACAGAAGCGGACGCCCGATCACGATTTGCGCTTTCCCTATAATCTGCGCTTCGGCCTCTATCTCTGGCAATGGCTGTTCCACGACCCGCAGCCCTTTGTGCCGGATCCGGCGAAGGATCCGCTGTGGAACCGGGGAGCCTATCTGGTGCTCGGACCAGGCCATTGTGCGGAATGCCACACCCCTCGCAATTGGCTCGGTGCGCTCGATACGACGCGCCTCTTCGCCGGCAATCCTGCCGGACCGGGCGGCGACAAGGTCCCTGGCATCACGGCCGATCCCGAGAACGGCATCGGCCGGTGGAGCCGCGATCAGCTCGCGTTCTATTTGAAGGTCGGGATGCGACCGGACGGCGACTTCGCCGGAGGCGAGATGGCCAGAGTGATCGAGAACGGCACATCGCGCCTTGCCGACGAGGATCGGCTGGCGATCGCCACCTTCTTGCTGTCGCTGTCGCCGCCCTGACCGAGAACCGTCCGAGACTCGCGGGCTAGCTACCGAGATCCTCGAAGTCGATCGTGCAGCGATCGGCAGCGACGGGGCGGAAACGGCCATCGGCGAAGGCGAGGTGGTGCGGATGGTCGCGGTAGGAGGCGATCACCTCGCGCCCCGCGAAGCGCACGAGCCAGCAGTAGCGGAAGCGGGCCCCGGCCTGTACTGCCCGGCCGGTGAACACGCGCCGCACCCCGGGGATGGCGGCGAGGGCCTGGCGACCCTCGGCGAACAGTCCCTCGACCTCGCCCTCCGACAATCCGTCGCTATTCCACAGCACCACATGCTCCACCTCGCGCCACGGCCGGGCGTCGAGGCTTTCCGCCCGACCGGCGCTGCCGAACAGCGCGACGGTCCGTTCCACCTCTTGCGCCACGGCTTCCCGAACGTCGGCGCACAGTCGCAGGAGATGGTCCTCGCCTGCCGCCGCTCGCTCGCGAATGGCCGTCGCGGCCGCATCGGCGAGCGCCGTGAAGACGTTGATCTTCGCGATCCCGAGGGCGGCGAGCTGGCGGTAGTCGGCCTCCGCGAGCCCGCTTCCGCCATGCAGGACGAGCGGCATGCCGAGCCGCCGGTCGATGGCGGCGAGGCGTTCGAAATCGAGCTCGGGGGTGCCGCGGAAACGGCCGTGCACCGTACCGATCGCCACGGCAAGGAAATCGACCCCGGTTTCGGCGACATAGGCTTCTGCCTCGTCCGGGCAGGTCGGCTGGGGGTCGAGGGGATGGAGTTCCGCGTCCTCGCCTTCCACCCCGGTGACATAGCCCAGTTCGCCCTCGACGGGCACCCCGCAGCGATGGGCCATCGCCACCACTTCCCGGGTGATGCGCACGTTTTCCGCGAACGGTCGATCGCTGGCATCCACCATCACGCCATTGCAACCTTGGGCGATCGCTCGGCGGGCGGTCTCGATGCCGGAACCGTGGTCGAAGTGGATCGCGACCGGCACCGTGGCCCGACGGGCGGCGACCACGGCGGCTGCCAGCGCCAGTTCGACGTCGAAGTGCCGGAAATGGGATTCGGCCACGCTCAGGATCACCGGCGCGCGAGCCCGTTCGGCGCCGCGCAAGATGCCCTCGAGCATGTCGAGGGAGACGAAGTCGAAGGCCCCGATCGCGTAGCGCTGCGCGTAAGCGGCGCGCAGCATGTCACCCATGTCGACGAGCGGCACGGATCCCTCCGGGAACGGCAGCGATCCGGGGCGCCGAGGAGATGGGTGGGCCGCTGCCAGCGGGCAAGTCCGACGGCTAGACCCAGACGATTTCCGGGGGCCGGCGCGTCGGTCGGCCGAGCTGGGCTTCGATGCGATCGCGGACGCTTCGCGCGAGATCGAGGTAGGCCCGCGCCTGGGGACTCTCGGGATCCGCCACCACCACCGGCCGGCCGTCGTCGGAGAGCTCGCGGATCAGCGGATCGAGCGGGATCTCGGCGAGGAAGTCGACGCCATAGCGCTCGGCGCAGGCGCGCGCCCCGCCGTGGGCGAAGATTTCCGTGCGTCGGCCACAGTGCGGGCAGCAGAAGTAGCTCATATTCTCGACGATGCCGAAGATCGGCACGTCGACCTTGCGGAACATGTTGATCGCCTTGCGGGCATCGAGGAGCGCGATGTCCTGCGGGGTCGACACGATCACCGCGCCGGTCAACGGGACCCGCTGGGCCATGGTGAGCTGGGCGTCTCCGGTGCCCGGCGGCAGGTCGACCACCATGACGTCGAGCTCGCCCCAATCGACGTCCGCGAGCATCTGCTGGAGAGCGCTCTGCACCATCGGACCGCGCCAGATCATCGGCGCTTCCTCGTCGACGAGAAAGCCCATGGACATGCAGCGCACGCCGAAGCTCTCGAGGGGCCGGAGCTGGCGACCGTCGACCGAGACGGGCCTGCCCGAGGCTCCGGCCATGCGCGGCACCGAAGGTCCGTAGATGTCGGCATCGAGCAGTCCCACCCGCAGGCCGAGGGTCTTGAGACCGAAGGCGAGATTGACGGCGGTCGTGGACTTGCCGACCCCGCCCTTGCCCGAGGCGACGGCGACGATGGCGCGCACCCCTGGGACGAGCGGCTTCGAGTCGGAGCGTGGCGCCGGCCGGGGGGCGCCAGACGGTGCGGCCGCGGGGGCGGTCGGACCGGAACGCCGCTCCGCGGTCAGCACGACGGTGCACGAGGTGACCCCGGGGAGGGCGCGCACCGCGTCCTCGCAGGCTCGGCGCAAGGGTTCCATGGCTTGCGCTTCGCCGGGGTCGACTTCGAGGGCGAAGCCGACGTTGCTGCCGCGGATCACGATGCCCGAGACCATACCGAGCTCGACGACGCTGCGGCCGTGCTTCGGATGGACGATCCGCTCGAGGCGCCGCAGCACCTCTTCCGAAAAGAGTGCGCTCATGGTTGATCCCTTTCCGGCTGGAACCGATATAGTGACCCGACCTGTGCCGGACGAGGCAGAGGACCGGCGCGCAGGGCTGGAGAGAGAGGGGAATGCCGTGGAACACCCAGGGCCCGTGGCAGGGCGGTGGCGGACGCGGACCATGGGGTAGTCGGCCGGGAGGCGGAGGGGGACCCCAGCCACCGGATCTCGAGGAACTGCTGCGTCGCTCCCAGGAAAAGCTGAAAAGCGTGCTCGGTGGCGGCGCTGGCGGCGGCGCCGGTCGGCGCGGCGTCCTGGTCGTGGGCCTGGTGCTGGTCGCCATCTGGCTGGCGAGCGGTATCTATCGGGTACTGCCGGAAGAACAGGGCGTGGTGCTGCGCTTCGGCAAGCTCGATCGGGTGACGGAACCCGGCCTCCATTACCATCTGCCCTATCCGATCGAGACGGTGCTGAAACCCCAAGTGACGCGGGTCAACCGCATCGAGATCGGTTTCCGTACCGGCGGCCGCGAGATGCCCGACGAGGCGCTCATGCTCACCGGCGACGAGAACATCATCGATATCAACTTCGTGGTGCTGTGGAAGATCGGCAATGCTGCCGACTTTCTCTTCAACATCCGCTACCCCGAGGAGACCCTCAAGGCGGCGGCGGAGAGTGTGATGCGCGAGATCATCGGCCGCACGCCGATTCTCGAGGCGACGACGGAAGGGCGCCGCCGGATCGAGCAGAGCGCCCAAGAGATGCTGCAGACGCTCATGAACGACTATGGCGCCGGGATTGTCATCGACGCGGTGCAGCTGCAGAAGGCGGACCCGCCGGCGCCGGTGATCGATGCCTTCAAGGATGTGCAGGCGGCGCAGGCGGATCGCGAACGGCTGCAAAACGAGGCCGAGGCCTATGCCAACGACGTCATCCCGCGCGCCCGCGGCGAAGCCGAGCGCATCATCCAGGAAGGTCAAGCCTACAAGCAGTCGGTGGTCGCCCGGGCGCGCGGCGAGGCCTCGCGTTTCGCCGCGGTGCTCGACCAGTATCACCTGGCTCGCGAGGTGACGCTGCAGCGCATGTACCTGGAGACCATGGAGGACGTGCTGCAGGGCATGAACAAGATCGTGATCGACAGCGGCAGCGAAGGGGCCGCGCCGGTGGTACCCTATCTGCCGCTGCCCGGCCTCGACCGACGCGTGCGCGAGGGCGCGCAGGGAGGTGGTCAGTGAGCCGGCAGCTCGGGATCGCCCTCGCGGCGACGGCAGTCGTCCTGGTCTTCCTCCTCGCCGACGCGCTCTTTGTCGTCCATCAGACCAAGCAGGCGTTGGTGCTGCAGTTCGGCGATCCGGTGCGGGTGGTCAAGGAACCGGGCCTCGCCATCAAGCTGCCGATCATCCAACAGGTGGAAGAATACGAGAAGCGAGTGCTCGATTACGACGCGCCCTCGGTGGAGCTGATCCTGGGCGACCAGCGCCGGCTGGTGGTCGACGCCTTCGCCCGCTATCGCATCACCGATGCCTTGCGCTTCCGCCAGAGTGCCGGCAGCGAGCTGGGCTTCGTCGCTCGCCTCGAGCCCATCCTCTATTCGGCGCTGCGCTCGGTGCTGGGGCGGGTGTCGCTGTTCCAGCTGTTGTCGGCCGACCGCGCCGCGCTCATGGCGGCCATCCGCGAGGAGGCGAACCGCCAGTTGGACCGCTTCGGCGTCGAGGTGGTGGACGTGAGGATCAAACGCGCCGACCTCCCCAAGGAGAACAGCGAGGCCATCTACCGCCGGATGCGGGCGGAGCGGCTGCGCGAGGCCAATGAGCTGCGCGCCCAGGGGGCAGAGGTCGCCCAGCGCATCCGGGCGCGGGCCGACCGCGAACGGCAGGTGCTGATCGCCGAGGCGGAGCAGCAGGCGGAAATCCTGCGTGGCGAGGGCGACGCCGAAGCGCTGCGGATTTTCGCCGAGGCGGTCGGCCGCGATCCCGAATTTTTTGCCTTCTACCGTTCGATGCGGGCCTATCGCAAGGCCCTCGCCGACGGGTCGACGAGCTTCGTACTCTCGCCCAAGAGCGAATTCTTCCGTTTCTTCGACCGCATCGGCCTGTATCCGCAGTCCAAATCCGAGACGCCGGAGGTCAGCCCCGAGGCCGTGCTGCCGGCACCAGCGGCGTCCCCCGCTGGGGCGCCGTCCGGGGTCGTCCGGCAACCATGACCGTGCTCCAGCTGTCACCGGCCGCTTCCCGTCATGCGCGATCTCCTCACGGCGCTCGCCCTCGTCCTCGTCATCGAAGGCATCTTGTGGGCGGCCTTCCCCGAAGGAATGAAGCGGGCAGCGGCTTTGGCGCTCGCCCTCGACAGCGGGCGGCTGCGCATCCTCGGGCTGCTGTTCGCGACCCTCGGGGTCTTCGTCGTGTGGCTCGTGCGAGGCTGAGTTTCACCGCCGGTGGCAGGAGCTTGGCGAGCGGCATGGCGCTCCGGTAGAGTGTCGTCGCGGTCGCCCGCGACCGGTGGCACCGCAGCGGTGACATCCGGAGTGTCGTCCATGGCCGATACCCTTCCGACCACGGCCGCGACGCGGCGCTCGCTCCCGCGCCGCGGGGTGGCAGCCGCCCTGTTCGCGGCCCTGTTGCTGTCCGAGCTATCCGCGCCGACGTCGCTCTCGGCCGCCGCCCCCTATCCGCCGAGTTTCGCCGATCTCGTCGAACGCGTGGCGCCGGCCGTCGTCAATATCTCGACGGCCAAAGAGATCGCGGGTGAGGAAAGCCTGCCGGTGCCACAGTTCCCTCCGGGATCGCCGTTCGAGGAGTTCTTCAAGGAATTCTTCGATCGCAAGCGGCAACAGCGGCAGCGCCGCAGCGTGTCTCTAGGTTCCGGCTTCATCATCGATCCCGCGGGCTACGTGGTGACCAACAATCATGTCATCGCGGATGCCGACGAGATCACCGTGATCCTGTGGGACAACAGCGAGTACAAGGCCAAGCTGGTCGGCTACGACCCGAAAACGGATCTGGCGCTCCTCAAGATCGACCGGCCGGAACCCTTCCCCTACGTCGAATGGGCCGACAGCGACAAGGTGCGGGTAGGCGACTGGATGATCGCCATCGGCAACCCGTTCGGCCTCGGTTCGTCGGTCACTGCCGGTATCGTCTCGGCGCGCGGCCGGGACATCCGCACCGGTCCCTACGACGACTATTTCCAGGTCGATGCTGCCATCAATCGCGGCAATTCGGGCGGCCCCAGTTTCACCGTCGAGGGTAAGGTCTTCGGCGTCAATACCGCCATCTTCTCGCCCTCGGGCGGCAACGTCGGCATCGGCTTCGCCATACCCTCCAATCTCGCGCGACGCGTCGTCGAGAGCCTCAAAGCGACCGGACGCGTGGTGCGCGCTTGGCTCGGGGTGCGTATCCAGACCGTCACCGACGAGATCGCCGAGAGCCTCGGCCTCGAGGGTACCTACGGGGCTTTGGTGGCCAGTGCGGTGCCCGGCGGGCCGGCTGCCGCTGCCGGGATCGAGCCCGGCGATGTCATCCTCGAGTTCGCGGGTCAGCGCATCGACAGCATGCGCTCGTTGCCCCGCTTGGTCGCCGAGACGCCGGTCGGTCGAGAGGTCGAGGTGGTGATCTGGCGGCGGGGCGAGCGGCGGACGGTCAAGGTCACCCTGGCCGAGCTCCCCTCCGACGAGCAGCTGGCTGCGACGCAGGAGGGCGGAAGCAGCGGTCCGTCCTCGGTGGCCGAAATCCCCGAACTGGGCATTCGGGTGGCAGCTGTCGACGACGAACTGCGGCAGCGCTTCCAGCTCGCGCCCGACATGCGCGGGGTCGTGGTGGTCGAGGTGGCGCCCGACAGTCCCGCTGGGCGCGAGGGCCTGCAGCCAGGCGACGTGATCCTCGAGGTCAACCAAGAGGAGGTCGCCTCGCCGCCGGAGATCCTCGCCCGCCTGCTGCAGGCGAAGCAGGAGGGCAAGCAGTCGCTCCTCTTGCTCGTCAACCGCGGCGGCGATCCCCAGTTCGTGGTATTGCGCTTCGCTGGCTGACGCGCTCAGTCGGGTTCGCCGAGCTCGACCATCTCTTCGCGGCGAAAGCCTTGGAAATAGAGAGCGGCGGTGAGATCGGCGTGATCGATGCAGGCGTCGGCAGAAGCCCGCAGGACGGCGTGGCCGCGGAAGGCGATGCCGAGCCCGGCGGTGCGCACCATGTCGAGGTCGTTCGCACCGTCGCCGATGGCGAGGGTATCGGCGAGATCGAGACGGAAGCGGCGCGCGAGGTGCAAAAGCGTGTGCAGTTTGGCTTCCGGCCCGAGCAGCGGTGGCAACACCCGGCCGGTGAGGACGCCGTCGCGGATCTCGAGGGTATTGGCGTAGTCGGCATCGAACCCGGCGAGCACCCGCACGTGACGGGTAAACTCGGTGAAGCCGCCGGAAACTAGGGCACAGAAGGCGCCGTGCGCGCGCATGGTGGCCACGAGGCGGCGGGCGCCAGGCTGGAGACGGACCCGTTCGCGCAGGATTTCGTCGATCACCCGCACCGGCAGGCCGGCAAGCAGGGAGACCCGCCGAACCAGTGCGTCGGCGAACGGGATCTCCCCTGCCATCGCCCGGCGGGTGAGGGCCGCGACCTCGGCGCCGAGGCCGGCGCGGGCGGCGAGCTCGTCGATGCACTCGACGGTGATGACCGTACTGTCCATATCGCACAGCAGCAGACGCTTGCGCCGGCCGTGCGCCGGCAGGAGCGCCCGGTCGACCGGCCGGCCGGCGAGCAGCGCTTCGACTTCTTGGAGACGGCTTCTGTCCTTCGCCGGAAACGGCAGTTGCGCCGCATGTGGTCGGTCGAGCCAGTCGACCTCGCAGCCGGCGAGGCGGACGAGAGCAGACAGCGGTACGAGCTCGGCGAGATCCTGGCCGGCAGGGGCGACGAGGACGAGAATGGTTGCAGTGGCCAACGACGGACAGCCGACGGTCGCAGTGCCCATGCTGCTCATAGGTGGCACCACCGCGAGCGGCAAGTCGGAACTCGCACTCCGCTTCGCCGAGGCCACCGGCGCGCTCGTGGTCAACGCCGACGCCCAGCAGCTCTATCGCGATCTCCCCCTGCTCTCGGCCCGCCCGCGGCCGCCGGAGCTGACCCGCGCCGCGCACCGTCTCTACGGCTTCCTGCCTCCCGATATCGCCACCTCCGCAGGTTCCTGGCTGAGTTGGCTGCAGCCCGTCGTCGCCGAGGCGGAGACCTCCGGCCGACCGCTTTGCCTGGTGGGTGGCACGGGCCTCTATATGAAGGCGTTGCTCGAGGGGCTCGCTCCGGTGCCAGCCATTCCCGCGGATATCCGCCACAGGCTCCGTGCCGAACGGCTGGATACGGGGGAGCTGTTCGCTCGCCTGCGGGAGCGCGACCCGACCATGGCAGCACGGCTTCGCCCCACCGATCGCCAGCGTATCTTGCGGGCGCTCGAGGTGGTCGAGGCGACCGGCCATTCGCTTGCCGTGTTCCAAGAACGGACGCGGCCGCCCTTCCGTCTCGGCGGACCGCTGCTGGGCATCGCCTTGGTGCCGCCGCGCGCGCTTTTGCGCGAGCGCATCGCTCGGCGCTTCGCGCGGATGCTCGAGGAAGGTGCGCTCGAGGAGGTGCGGGCGCTGGCCGAGGCGCGTCCGGATCTCGACACCCTGCCGATCGCTCGTCTGCATGGCTGTCGCGAACTGCTGCGCGTCCTGCGTGGCGAGTGGACGCTCGACGACGCAAGCAGGCGTACCATTCTCGCGACCGGCCAGTACGCCAAACGGCAGGCGACCTTCTTTCGCACTCAGCTCGCCGGCTTCCGCATTCTGACCGCGTGTGGCGAGGAGCTTTCCGGGTTCATCGAGGAGCTCCAGCGGGAGCTTCTCGACCCTCGTTCCCGCAGAGCGGCACTCGCGGGTGCGTCATGGGAGCCTGGCGAGTCCCCGGGCGGGTTTCGCTCGCTGTCCGCTTCCGGATAGAAGAACCCTGGCCCGGCGCCGGATGGGAATCGTTGACGGAGATCACGTCGATGGGTGCATTCAAGGAACCGCACGGCGGTCGTCTCGTCGAGCTCTATCTCTCCGAGGAAGCAGCCGAAGAGGAGAAGCGGCGGTCGCGCGACTATCCCTCCTGGGATCTGACACCGCGCCAGCTGTGCGATCTCGAACTCCTGCTCGATGGGGCTTTTTCCCCGCTCGAGGGCTTCATGACTCGCGCCGACTACGAGCGGGTGTGCGACGAGATGCGGCTCGCGAACGGAGTTTTGTGGCCCATTCCCATCACCCTCGACGTGTCCCGCGAGTTCGCCCGCGGGGTCGGCGTTGGGGCCAAGGTGGCCTTGCGCGATGCCGAAGGCGTGATGCTCGCCGTGCTCGAGGTGGAGGACGTGTTCGAGCCCGACCGGCGGCTCGAGGCGCTCGCCGTCTACGGTACCGACAGCCTCTACCATCCCGGGGTGCGCTATCTGTTGGAGCAGGCAGGGCCGGTCGTTCTCGGCGGCCGCGTGTTGGGCATCGAACCGCCCACCCACTACGATTTCCGACATCTGCGCGACACGCCGCGGGAGTTGCGGGCACGCTTTCGCAAGCTCGGCTGGCGGCGGGTGATCGCTTTCCAGACCCGCAATCCCATGCACCGTGCCCACTTCGAGCTCACCCTCCGGGCAGCGGCGGCGGCCGAGGCCAGTCTATTGATCCATCCCGTGGTCGGGCTCACCAAGCCGGGAGACGTCGACCATTTCACCCGGGTGCGCTGCTACGAGAAGATCCTGCGCTATTATCCCGAGCAGACCACCATGTTGAGCCTTTTGCCGCTCGCCATGCGCATGGCCGGGCCGCGCGAGGCGGTATGGCACGGTATCGTCCGCCGCAACTATGGCTGCACCCATTTCATCGTCGGGCGCGACCACGCCGGTCCGGGAAACGACGGCGACGGCAATCCGTTCTACGGCCCCTACGAGGCGCAGGAGCTGTTCGCTCGCTACCAGGACGAGATCGGTGTCACCATGGTGCCGTTCCGAGCCCTGGCCTATGTGCCGGAGCGGGCCCAATATGTGCCCGAGGACGAGATCCGAGCGGGCGAGACCAGGCTCGATCTCTCCGGCACCGAACTGCGACGACGGCTGCGCGAGGGACTCGAGATCCCCGAGTGGTTTTCGTTCCCCGAGGTGATCGAGGAACTGCGCCGACGCTATCCGCCGCGGCACCGGCAGGGCTTCACCGTGTTCTTCACCGGCCTTTCCGGCTCCGGGAAGTCCACCATCGCCAATGCCCTCATGGTCAAGCTCATGGAGATCGGTACCCGGCCGGTCACTCTCCTCGATGGCGACATCGTCCGCAAGCATTTGTCGAGCGAGCTCGGCTTCTCGCGCGAACACCGGGATCTCAACATCCTGAGGATCGGCTTCGTGGCGAGCGAGATCACCAAGAACGGCGGAATCGCGATCTGTGCGCCGATCGCTCCCTATGCCGCGACCCGCCGCAAGGTGCGGGAGATGATCGAGCCCCACGGCGGTTTCGTCGAGGTCTATGTGGCGACACCGCTCGAGGTGTGCGAGGCGCGCGACCGCAAGGGCCTCTACGCCAAAGCCCGGGCCGGGCTGATCAAAGAGTTCACGGGCATCTCCGATCCCTACGAACCGCCCGAGAACCCCGACGTGCGCATCGACACCACGGAACTCTCGCCAGACCTCGCCGCTCACCGCATCCTCGTCAAGCTCGAGGCGATGGGGTTCATCCGCTAGCGTCGCACCGACTCGCGGGTGCGCCGCAGGAAGCCATTGCCGACTGGCTCGCCGGGCGGCATAGGGGGCGACGCAAGCCAGGCGGGATTGCCGTGTCCGAGGTCGCCACCCTGCTCCGTCGTATGTTCGAGGCCGCGGTCGCGGCCGCCGACCCGGCACGGGTGATCCCACCGCATCTGCCCGAGCCGCCCAAAGGCCGCACCATCGTGCTCGGCGCGGGCAAGGCGTCGGCGCGCATGGCCCAAGTGATCGAGGAGCACTGGCGCGGCCCGGTCGAGGGATTGGTCGTCACCGCCTATGGCCATGCCGTGCCCTGTCGGCGCATCGAGATCGTCGAAGCGGCGCATCCGGTGCCCGACGAGGCCGGAATGCGGGCCGCGCAACGCATACTCGAGCTCGCCCGGAGCGCCGGCGAGGAGGATCTCGTGCTGGCCGCGATTTCCGGTGGCGGCTCGGCCCTGCTCACCCTCCCGGCGCCAGGCCTGTCGCTCGCCGACAAACAGGCGGTCAATCGCGAACTGTTGCGCTGTGGCGCGACCATCCGCGAGATCAACACCGTTCGGCGGCATCTCTCCGCGATCAAGGGCGGACGGCTGGCCGCTGCGGCCTTTCCGGCGAGAACGCTCGCCCTCCTGATCTCGGACGTGCCAGGTGACGATCCGGCGGTGATCGCCTCCGGGCCGACCGTGCCGGATCCCACGACCTGCGCCGACGCGCTCGCAGTGCTCGAGCGTTATGGCATTCGGCCACCGCCGGCGGTGCGCGAGCATCTCGAGCGCTGCCACGACGAGAGCCCGAAGCCGGGCGATCCGCGGCTGGCCCGCGCCGAGACCCGGATCGTGGCGCGGCCGCTCGCGTCGCTGCTCGCCGCGGCGGAGGTGGCACGCGCCGCTGGCTATGCGCCGCTCGTGTTGGGCGATGCCATCGAGGGCGAGGCGCGCGAGGTGGGTCGGGTGCTCGCCGGCATCGCGCTTGCCGCAGCTCGCAGCGGGCATCCCGTCCCGCCACCCTGCGCGATTCTCTCAGGCGGCGAGACGACCGTGACGGTGCGGGGCAGGGGGCGCGGCGGACGCAATGTCGAGCTGCTGCTCGCCCTGGCCCTCGCGCTCGAGAGCGCGCCCGGCATTTGGGCGCTCGCCGCCGATACCGATGGCATCGACGGTGCAGAGGCCGTTGCCGGAGCCATCGTCCGTCCCGATACCCTCGACCGTGCACGCGCTGCAGGCCTGGACGCGCGCGCCATCCTCGCCGACAACGATGCCCACCGCTTCTTCGCCGTTCTCGACGACCGCGTCGTGACCGGGCCTACCCTCACCAACGTCAACGACTTCCGCGTCCTCCTCGTCACCCGCGAGGCGATGACCGCTCGCAGCTGACCCGAGCCGGAGACCATCGCTGCGGGCACGATCGCCCGTCGGGGTACGCGCTCTCCGGCTCGTGTCCCAGGGCGACTGCCGCCGCGATGGCCATGGTGCCCGCCGCCCCGCCCGGCTCACAGGAGGAGCAGCCGCACGAGCCAGATGATCCCCGTCCAGAGGCCGACGGACACCACCAGGATGACCGCGGCGGCAACCGGGATCGGCAGCCGCTCCGGCACGTCCGCCTCCGCTTGCGCGGCAGGCGGTACCGCAAGCTCGACGCGCTCGGGCATGGCTGGCTCCGCCATCTGTCGACGGCGAACAGGCTAACGGGCAGATCTTAACGGAGAATTAAGGGGCGCCGGTCACCGCATACGCGGCTGCCGCCGATTTGCCTTCTGCGCAGGCGCGCGGACCTTGGGTCCGCACCCACAGGCTCGACTCCCGCACGCCCTGTCGCAACGGCAAGCGATCCAACCCGGACTCGCGCACCGCTTCTGGCATGCGCGTCACCACATAGTGGCTCGCGAACAGGGGATCGAGCCCGCCGGCGAGGAGCCACGAGGCGACCAGCATCTGTTCGTTGTAACCGCGCCAGTTCCAGGCGGCGGGATAAGGATCCGGCAGAAAGACGTCGTGGACGTGCACGAGCACACCGGCTGGAAGCTCTGGCAGCAGGTGGTGGAACAGCCGGTCGACATCGCTTCCCGGCAGGGCGAGATGGCTCGAGTCGACGAAGAGCACGTCACCGGGCGCGAGCCCGGTGAGCAGATGTTCCGGCACGGCCTCGAGGCGCTCGCGCCGATGGCGCACCGGCAGATCCGAGAGTGTCACCCGCGGCGCCGGGTCGATGCACGAGATCTCGCAGGGGAAACCGCCGTCCGCTACGGCGCGGACCAGGAATCGGGTCGAATGGCCGCAGCCGACCTCGAGGATGCGGTTCGGGGCGAAGTGGCGGACAAGGCTGTAGGCGATGGCTGCATCGAGCCGCGGAAACCACTCCTGGTCGAAGCGCGGCGCCGGTGGCAGGTCGCGGAAGCCGGCGAACTGCTGGCTGTGGCCGGCGGTGGCCACGAGCAACGCCCGAAAGCGCTCCTGCCGTGCCGCCAGCAGCCGTTCTACGGCAGGATAGGGGATTGGCTCGATGTCCCGGATTGCGCGCCAAGGGACGAACACCCCGGAGGGCGCGATCCCCCAAACCGAGAGGGCGGCTCGAAGGGCAAGCTTGAGACGCCGGCTGAACGTCAGCTCGGGCCCCCCGGTCGCCGCGCTCATTCCCGCTCGGCCAGCGGGCGGGCGAGGAGCGTGGCCACGGCGTCGGCGACGCTCGCGCGGCCCTCGACGACTGCCGCCACCGCCTGGGTGACGGGGAGCTCGACGCCGAGCCTCTCGCCGAGGGCTGCCGCCGCCGGGGCGGTCCAGAAACCCTCGGCTAGGGGGCTGCCGTGCGCGGTGAGTTCGGCGAGCGGCCGGCCGCGTCCGAGTTCGAGCCCGAAGCGGAAGTTGCGCGAGCTGCTGCTCGTCGCCGAAAGGAGCAGATCGCCGAGGCCCGATAGCCCGGCCACGGTCTCGCGCCGCCCGCCCAACGCGGCGACGAGGCGCGCGATCTCGGCGAGCCCGCGAGTGACCACAGCCGCCCGAGCATTTTCGCCCAGCCCGCAGCCGGTGACCGCTCCCGCGGCGATGGCGATCACGTTCTTGAGGGCGCCACCGAGCTCGACGCCCGTGAGATCGTCGGAAGGATAGAGGCGCAGGACCGGCGTCGTGAGTCGGGCAGCCAGCTCCCGGGCCTCGGCGAGCCAAGGCGCCGCGAGGGTGAGGGCGGTCGGCAAGCCGCGCGCCACCTCGGCGGCGAAGGACGGGCCCGAGAGCACGGCCGGCCGCGCTGCCGGAAGGGTGGCGGCAAGAACCGCGCTCGGCGTGGCCAGGGTCTGCCGCTCGACACCCTTGGCACACAGCACCACCGTCCGGGGGCCTGGGGGCAGACGAGAAAAGAGGGCGCGCAAGGCCTGCACGGGTACCGCGACCAGCCAGAGGTCGATCGCGGCGAGGCGCTCCGGGTCGGCGGAGAGGACGAGCCCCTCGGGCAAGGGCACTCCCGGCAGATCGCGCCGGTTCTCCCGACTGCGAGCGAGCTCGGCGATCCGCTCGCTGTCGCGACCCCAGAGCAATACGCACCGCCCGGCCCGCGTCTCGGCGATGGAAAGGGCCGTACCCCAAGCACCCGTTCCGATCACCGCCAGGTCCGCCACCGGCCACTTCCTCCTACAGGCCCTGGCCCGAGAGCTGGTGGTCGTCGAGCTCGATGTCGAGGCGCAGGATCAGATAGCTCCAGGACTTCCCGTGGCTGTCGAGGCCCAGGGACGCATTCACGCCTCCTTCGAGGGCGTCGCGCATGACGATCAAGAAGCCCCCCAGGCGGGGGAAGGCCTTGACCTCGATCGGCCCGCGCAGGAGAGCGGGATAGGTGGCGCGCAGACGCTCTGCGGTGAGCCCGCGGGCGATAGCGGCGAAATGACGGCGGTCGTAGGGCCATACGGAGACCAGGGAATCGTTCCCCTTGTCGCCGGCGCGGGCATGGGCGATGCGGTAGAGGGGCACGCGCGGGCTCATGCTCGCAACACCTCGACGCAAGGACGGACCTGCGCCCGCGGCAGAAAACAGGAGCGCGTCTCGACGACGGGGCCGAGGCGGGCGCGAAATCCGCCGCCACCTGCCGGTCCGCAGCAAAGCATGGCCTCCACCTCCCACAGCACGAACTCGACCTCTTCGCGGTCGATGGAGCGGCAGGCGACGCGGAGCCGGACGTCCTCGCTCATCGACCGTGGCACGCCGGCGGTAGCGTGGAGCGAATCGACCCCGACGAGATCGAAACGCAAGGCGCAGGTCAATCCGTGAACGACGAGCAGTCGCTCGCGCAGGACCTCGCGAGCGAGCTCGGCACGAGCGAGCGCATTGGGTCCAGCGTAGGAGATCCCGGCTTCTCCGAGCCAGCCAGCGTCGAAGCCCACCGTCACCTTGAGCTGTTGCGGCGGCGGCTTGCCGCGGGCGTTCCACACCCGCACGCGGTCTCGGCCGACCTCAGCGATCATCACCTGGGAGAAATCGGCAGTGACATCGGGGCCGAGGTAGTGCGCCGGGTCGTGGACCTCGTAGAACAGCTGCTCGAGCACCGTCCGTCGGTCGACCATCCCGCCCGTGCCTTCGACTTTGGTGATCACCGCACTGCCATCCTCGGCCACTTCGGCGAGCGGATAGCCGCAGCGCGCGAGATCGGGCACATCCTTGAAGCCGGGATCGGCGAAATAGCCGCCCGTCACCTGCATGCCGCACTCGAGCAGGTGACCGACGAGCACCCCTGCCGCGAGTCGGTCGAGATCGGTGTCCTGCCAGCCGAAGCGGGCGCGCAGGGGGGCGAGGAACAGGGAAGGATCGGCGACCCGTCCGGTCAGGATCACGTCCGCCCCGGTCTCGATCGCCGGCAGGATGGCATCGGCCCCGAGATAAGCGTTGGCGCCGACCACCGGCCGGCCGACCTCGGCGATCGTCCCACCCTCGAGGAGCGGAGTTTCGGGAGCGAGCAGATGCCGCACGTCGTCGCCCAGCACGCAGGCCACGCGCATACCGAACAGGCCGAGTTCGCGAGCGATAGCCAGGGTGCGCTGTGCCGCCTGCGGGACATTGGCGGCCCCCATGTTGGAGATGAGACGGGTGTGGTGGGTTCGGCAGAGCGGAAGGAGCGCCCGCATGCGCCGCTCCAGCCGCGGATCGTAGCCCTTCGTCGGATCGCGGGCGCGATCGCGATGGGCGAAGGCGAGAGTGCGCTCGCCGAGGCACTCGAGGGCCAGCCAGTGGAGGTCGCCGCGGCGGACAAGCTCCTCCGCCGCATCGAGGCGATCGGCGGCAAAGCCTGCGCCGCAGCCGATCCTCAGGCACTCCCTCGGCATGCAACACCTTCCCCTCACAGGCCGCACAGCTGCCATGGACCGATGTCGAAATGGAGGTGATCGCGGTGGTGACGGTCGAAGTCCGGAGTCAGCACCACCGCAAAGTGGCGGCATCCGGCGCGCGCCACGGCCCGCAGGAAACGGGCACGCGGGCCGTTGCCCGACCAGTCGCGGCCTACCATCACCTCGCTCCCATCGGCGAGGGCGAAGCCGGCGACATCGACGGCGCGGGCGGTGGCATGCAGGCTGAGCCGCCGGCTGTCGCCGGTCATGCGGCGGCAGGCATGGGAGCCATAGTGCCGCACCAGGCGAATGCTCTTCCCGAGATGTTCGCGGGCGAGCCGGTCGATCTCGGGCACGAACCGTGCCCAGGCGACGGCCATGGCGCAGCTCGTGGCGAGGGGAGGCTCGAGGACCGCCCCGGCCGAGAGGAGCGAAACTGGCGTGTCGACGCCGCAGGTTCCGCTGCGTTCGACCCCGAAATCGGCCGCGACCCCGCCAGCCTCGGCGAGGGCAGCGAGGCATGCCATACCGGACAGAGCGCCTCGTTCCGCTGGCACCGACACGGGAGGCTCGCGGCTGGCGCAGGCGGCGACGAGCAAGACCAGGAGCGCAGGACAGAACGACAGGCGCACGGCATCCATCGCTCCGCAAGTCTACCAGCTGCGGCGGAGCCCGCCTAGACCCGCGCGGTCCATCGGCCTAACGGGGCACGAGGGCGATCCACCCCGTCGCCATCGCCCAATGGAGCCCGAAGGTCGCAGCCGTCGCGAGGAGCGTCGCGGCGAGCGCCTTCAGCCACAGATGCGGCCGTTCCGGGGCGCTCGGCACCGTGCCGGGCTCTGGCGCCTCTGGAGGCCGCACGCCGAGCGGCAGCGCCATGAAGAAGAATAGCCACCAACTCACCACGAAAACAATGACGATGCCTGTCGTGCTCATGCCTGCTCGAGCTCGACCAGGGTGCCCGACAGGTCCTTCGGATGCAGGAACAGGACCGGCTTGCCGTGGGCGCCGATTCTGGCTTCGCCGCTACCGAGGATGCGGACACCGGCGGCGCGGAGCTGCTGGCGAGCGGCCTCGATGTCCTCGACCTCGACACAGAGGTGATGGATGCCGCCCGAGGGGTTGCGCTCGAGAAAGCCGCGGATGGGCGAGTCCTCGCCGAGCACCCCCAAAAGCTCGATCTTGGTGTTCCCGAGATCGACGAACACCGTCTGCACACCATGCTCGGGCTGGTCCTCGATCTCGGACACCCGGGCCCCCAGCACATCGCGCCAGATGGCACGGGCCTTGGCGATATCCGGGACCGCGATAGCCACGTGATTGAGCCGTCCGATCATCTCGTGGTAGGACTCCCCTCCGCTGATTCGAGTTCGGCGAGAGCCTTTTCGCTCAGTCGCACGATCTCGACCTCGACGAGCGGGCGCTTGTGCCGCGGCAGACCGAGGGCCTGGCGCAAGCCGATGCGCGCCGCCTCCTGTACCCTGCCATCCTCCATCACCGCCTCGTCCTCGAGAGTCTCCACCGCCGCCTCGACCGCATCGATCAATCGCTCGCGCTCGCGCGCGAAGCGGGCGGCATCGATGGCGCCGACGTTGACGATCCGCGGACGCTCCAGCAGGCTTCCCCACGGGTCCATGACCAGGCTCACGAACAGCGTTCCGTTCTGGGCAATCCTGCGGCGGGTGCGAAACAGCTCGTCGTCCTCGGCGAGCGTGACATCGGTCTCGACCACCAAGCGGCCGGTTGGCACACGATCGATCACGCGCGGCTCGCCCGGTGCCAGCTGCAACAGATCGCCGTTGGTGACGAGCATCGGGTAGGGGACCCTGAGCTCGCGGGCGAAGCGCAAATGGGCGTGCAAATGCCGCATCTCGCCGTGGACCGGGACGGCAATCCGCGGTCGCGTCCAGCGATACATCTGCTCCATGTCCTCGCGGCAGGGATGCCCCGAGACATGGACGAAATGGTCCTCTTCGGTCACCACCTCGATGCCGGCGGCGACCAGGCGGTTGTGCAGGTCGAAGAGGGTCCGCTCGTTGCCGGGGATGATCTTCGCCGAAAAGATCACCGTATCGCCCGCCTCGAGACGGACGCGAGGATGCTGACCGGAGGCGATGCGTTGCAGCGCCGAGCGCGGCTCGCCCTGACTGCCGGTAACGAGATAGAAGCTGCGCTCGCGCGCGAGCTGGCGGCCATCGCTCTCGTCGCGCAATCGCGGGAGATCGCGGAGATAGCCCGATTCGACAGCGGCTTCGAGCATACGGTGCATGGAGCGGCCGACCACGACGATCTCGCGGCCGCAGGCTTTGGCGGCGCGAACGGCGCTCTCGATGCGGGCGATGTTGGACGAGAAGGTGGTGAAGGCGACGCGGAAGGGCTGGCGGGCGATCAGCTGCTCGAGACTGTCGCGCAGCTCGCCTTCGGAGCCGGCGGTGCCGGGTACCATGGCATTGGTACTGTCGGCGACCAGGGCGAGGATGCTGTCATGGCCGAAGGCCTCGATGCCAGCGGCATCGGTGCGCTCGCCGATGAGCGGCAGCGGATCGAGCTTCCAGTCGCCGGTGTGGAGGAGGCGGCCGAAAGGGGTTTCGATGCCGAGGGCGTTCGCTTCCGGGATGGAATGGGCCACGTGGAACAAGCGGCAATCGAACGGCCCGATCCGAAATCGCTCGCCCGGTTCGACGATGTGCAGCGGCCGCGGTGGCTCGACCCTGAGATCCTCGCATTTGCGCGCGAGCACCGTGGCGGCAAAGCGCGTGCACCACACCGGACAGCGCAGCCGCTCCCACAAATAGGGGACCGCTCCGAAATGGTCCTCGTGGACATGGGTGAGCACCAATCCCGCGAGCCGTTCCCTCTGTCCCTCGATCCAGCGCAGGTCCGGCAGCAGTAGCTCGGCTCCGGGCAAGCGCTCGTCGGCGAAGCCGATGCCGAGGTCGACCATCAGCCACTGGCCGGCGAGACCATAGAGGTAACAGTTGATGCCGATCTCGCCGACGCCACCGAGGGCGACGAAGAGGAGCCTGTCGTCGGCCGTCACGCACGCCCTCCCGTGCTGTCCTCGATGAGTCCGCGGTGCCGCTTGTAGATCTCGAGCAGGCCCGCCATGGTCAGGTCGGGATCCACATGTTCGAGCGCTTCGGTGCGGCGCGCGAAGAGCGGGGCAAGGCCACCCGTGGCGATGGTCGTCGCCTGGACTCCGAGCTCGGCGCGAATGCGGGCGACCAGGCCCTCGACGAGCCCGATGTAGCCCCAGAAAATGCCGGACTGCATGGCCTCGACGGTGCGGGTGCCGATCGTTCGTTCCGGCGGCGCCACGGCGATGCGAGGAAGTCGGGCAGCGGCGCGGTGCAGCGCCTCGAGCGAGAGATTGATGCCCGGGGCGATGGCCCCGCCACAGTAGGCGCCGTCGGCATCCACCACATCGAACGTGGTAGCGGTGCCGAAATCGACGATCACGAGGGGCGGCGCGTAGCGGGTCAAGGCACCGATGGCATTGACCACGCGGTCGGCACCCACCTCCTCGGGGTGCGGTAAGCGGATCGGGATCGGATAGGCGAGGTCCTCGCCTACCACCCACGCCCGGCATGCGAAATAGTCGCGGCTCATCCAGCGCAGGGGCATCACCGCCTGCGGCACGACGCTGGCGATCACCACGGCTTCGATCTCTTCCCGCCGGCAGCCGGCAAAGGCCATCAGCTGCAGCAATGTCGCCGCATATTCCTCGGCAGTGCGGTCGCGGTTGGTCGACAGACGCCACTGGCCCACCTGTTCGTTGCCGCGGTACACGGCAAAGACGGTGTTGGTGTTACCGACGTCGACCGCGAGCAGCATGATGGTTTCTCCGTGTCCCCGGCCGCTTCGGGTTTATCGCGGATCCCCGCTCCTGACGAGGGGCGCCGCCGGCGCACCGGGGAAGAAGAGTTCTCCGGCATCGAAGAGCTCGGGCCCGGCTTCGGTGGCGAGCAGCAGCCGACCCGCGTCGTCGATCCCGAGAAAGACTCCCGCCACCTGTCGGTCGCCCAGACGCAGGCGCACCTCCTCGCCAAGACCATGGGCGGCAGCGAGCCACGCATCGCGCAAGGGCGCGAAACCCTGCTCGTGCCAGCGGGCGTAGAGCGGCTCGAAGCAGGCGAGGGTGCGGCGTGCGAGCTCCTCTGCCGGCGGTGGCGACGACAGGAAATGGGCGAGGGCGACCGCCTGCCGGTCGGGGAGCTGAGGGCAGGTCCGGATGTTGAGGCCGATGCCGGCTGCGACGGCCGGCCGGTCGCCGGGTGTCGCCGCCAGTTCGAGCAGAATGCCGGCGAGCTTCTGGCCGCCGACAAGCAGGTCGTTCGGCCATTTGAGCCGGACCGCCATGGCCCCATGGGTGGCGGCAGCCACGGCTTGCCGCAACGCCAGGCCGACCACCAGGGAAAGGCTGGCGAGTTCCTGCGCCGGCTTCCGGGGCCGCAGGAGCAGGGTGAGATAGAGGTTGCCGGGCGGCGAGGCCCAGCTGCGGCCGTGCCGGCCGCGCCCGCGGCGCTGCTCGGCGGCGAGAACCGCGAGCCCCTCCGGTTCTCCGGCCGCGGCCCGAGCGAGCACGAGGTCGTTGGTGCTGTCGACGCTGTCGTAGCGCTCGAGCCGCCAGGCCACGGAGCTCACGAGCCCAGCAGCGACCGTGCCGCCGCTTGTGCCGACTCCACAAGCGGTCCCGGCAGGAGGGGGAAGCCGGCAACGAGCACCGCCGTTGCCGCGACGACGAGACCGAGGCCGGGGCGCGGCAAGGGATCGAAGCTCTCGGCCGGTTCGTCGAAGTACATGATCTTGACGATGCGGAGATAGTAGAAGGCGCCGATGACGCTCGTGAGCACCCCGACCACCGCGAGCCAGACCAGATCCGCCCGGATCGCCGCGAGGAAGACATAGAGCTTGCCGAAGAAGCCGGCGAGCGGCGGGATGCCCGCGAGCGAGAACATGAACAGGGCGAGGGCGAGAGCCATGAGCGGCCGCGATCGCGAAAGGCCGGCAAGGTCCTGGATCGCCTCGACGTAACGGCCCTGACGTCGCATCATCAGGATGCAGCCGAAGGTGCCGATGCTCATGACGAGATAGATGCCCAAATAGACGAGCACCGCATGGACCCCTTCCCCCGTGCCGGCGGCGACTCCGACCAGCGCATAGCCGACGTGGCCGATGGAACTATAGGCCATGAGCCGTTTGATGTTGCTCTGGCCGATGGCCGCGAACGCGCCGAGGAGCATCGAGGCGACCGCGACCAGGATCACCACCTGCTGCCACTCGTCCACATAGGTCGCGAAGGGCTGGAAGAGCAGCCGCAACAGGAGAGCGAAAGCGGCGAGCTTCGGCGCCGCGGTCAGAAAGGCCGTGACCGGAGTCGGCGCGCCCTCGTAGACGTCGGGTGTCCACATGTGAAAGGGGACGGCGGCGAGCTTGAAGGCGAGTCCGGCGACGACGAAGACGAGACCGACGATGGCGCCGAGGGGCAGCACCGCGCCGCCCTTGCCGGCAAAGGTGCTGGCGAGCACGTCGAAGCGCAGGGTGCCGGTGAAACCGTAGACCAGCGAGCAGCCATAGAGAAGCAGCCCGGAGGCGAGCGCACCCAGCACGAAATATTTGAGCCCGGCCTCGGTCGCCCGGATCTCGTCGCGCTTGAAGGCGGCGAGCACGTAGAGCGGCAGGCTGTGCAGCTCGAGCGCCATGTAGAGCGCGAGCAGGCTGTTGGCCGAGACCATCATCGCCATGCCGAGGGTCGAGAAGAGGGCCAGCAGCGGGAACTCGAACCGCTCGACGCCCTCGTCGCTGAGCCATGCCGGAGCCAGCAGCAGGCTCCCGGCGGCGGCGAGGAGGATCAGGACCTTGACGAAGTTCGCGAAGCCATCGGCAACGAAGTGACCGTCGAAGGCGAGCGTCGGCGTCGGATCGCGGCCGAGGAGGAGGAGGGCGGCGACGAGGAAGGAAAGAGCGACGAGCGGCAAGGTGAAGCCGTTGGCCTGGCGCTCGCGCCACGCAGCCACCGCGAGCAGCGCGAGACCGGCCACGAACAGGAAGGCTTCGGGCAGCGCGGGCGAGAGGTCGAAGCCGGAACCGAGCACGGTCATCCTCCCTCAGCGGAGCGCGAGACCGCCAGCAGCGGCGGAGAAGCGCTCGAGCACAGCCGCCACCGATACCGCCATGGGTGCGAGGAAGAACTGCGGATAGACGCCCATGACCAGAGCGAGGAGCACGAGCGGCGCGAAGGCCAGGATCTCGTTGGGTCGCAGGTCGCGAATGGCGGCGAGGGAGTCCTTGACGAGCGCCCCGAACACCACCCGCCGATAGAGCCAGAGCATGTAGGCCGCGCCGAGGATCGTACCGGTCGCAGCGAGCGCCGCCACCCAGGCGTTGTGCTGGAAGGCGCCGACGATGACGAGGATCTCGCCGACGAAGCCCGAGGTACCGGGCAGGCCGACGGAGGCCAGCATGAACAACATGAATACCGTGGCATAGACCGGCATGCGCTCGGCGAGGCCGCCATAGGCCTCGATGTCGCGCGAATGGATGCGGTCGTAGACCACTCCGACCACCATGAAGAGGGCGGCGGAGACGAAGCCGTGGGAGAGCATCTGCACGATACTGCCGGCGATGCCGAGGGCGTTGGGAGTGAAGATGCCGATCGTGACGATCCCCATATGGGCGACCGAGCTGTAGGCGATGAGCTTCTTCATGTCGGTCTGGGCGAGCGCCACGAGCGAGGTATAGACGATGGCGACGATCGACAGCGCGAACACCAGCGGCGCGAAGAACTGTGACGCTTCGGGCAGCATGGGTAGGGAGAAGCGCAGAAAACCGTAACCGCCGAGCTTGAGCAGAACCCCCGCGAGCAGCACCGATCCGGCCGTCGGAGCCTCGACATGGGCGTCCGGCAACCAGGTGTGGAACGGCCACATCGGGACCTTGACGGCGAAGGAGGCGAACATGGCGAGCCACAGCCACTTCTGGACGGTGGGATCGATCTTCGCCGTCAACAGATGCGGGATGCTCGTGGTGCCGGCTTCGAGATAGAGGACGATGAGGGCGACCAGGAACAGCACCGAACCGGCGAGAGTGTAGAGGAAGAACTTGAAGGCGGCGTAGATCCGCCGCGGCCCGCCCCATATACCGATGATGAGATACATAGGTATCAAAATGCCTTCGAAGAACAGATAAAAGAGGACCAGGTCGATCGCGCAGAACACGCCGACCATGAGCGTGTCCATGACGAGAAAAGCGACCATGTACTCCTTGACCCGCTCGGTCACGGAGTACCAGGAGCCGATCACGCACACCAAGGTGAGCAGGGTCGATAGCAGCACGAACCACAGAGAAATGCCATCTACGCCCATGTGATAGTCGATGCCGAGGCCGGAGAGCCACGGCGCCCTCTCCACCAGCTGGAAACCCGGCTGGGCTGGATCGAAGTGGACCCACACGAGCAGCGACAGCAGGAAGGTGACGAGCGCCGTCCACAGGGCGACCGCTCGGCTGTTCTGGGCGACGATATCCGGTTCGCCGCGGATGAACAGGATGAAGGCGGCGCCAACGAGCGGCAGGAAGGTCACGAGGGAGAGGAGAGGCCAGTCGGTCACCGGGGTCTATCCGCGCACGACGAACAGGTACCAGGAGAGCAAAGCGACGATGCCGATCAGCATGGCGAAGGCATAGTGGTAGACATAGCCTGTCTGCAGCCGCACCGCCCGGCGCGCCGCCGCCAGGGTGGCGACCGCGACCCCATCGGGGCCGAAGCGGTCGATCACTCCGAGATCGAAGCCGCGCCAGAGGATTCGCCCGAGAGCCAGGGCAGGGCGCACGAACAGGGCGTCGTAGAGCTCATCGAAATACCACTTTTCGAGCAGGAAGCGGTAGAGCGGGCGTAGGCGACCAGCCAGCTGGTTGGGCAGTTGCGGCGAGCGGACGTAGAACAGCCAGGAGAGCCCCAGGCCGAGGACGAGGGCGAAAAGCGGCGCCAGTTTCACCACGGTCGGCACATGGTGCATCTCTTCGAGCACGCGATTGTCCGGCAGGGTGACGATGGCGCCGGCCCAGAAGCGGCCTTCGGGATCGAGCATGTCGCGACCGACCCAGCCAGCGAGGAGGGCGCCGAGGGCGAGCAGCACGAGCGGCACGATCATGACCGGCGGGCTCTCGTGGACATGCTCCATGGTGTGCGCATCCGCCCGCGGATCGCCGTGGAAGGTCAGGAACATCAATCGGCCCGAGTAAAAGGCGGTGAGCACGGCGGCCAGCACCAGCAACCCGAAGGCGTAGCCGGCGAACGGTGCGTGCGCGGCGAACGTCGCCTCGATGATCGCATCCTTGGAGAAGAAGCCGCTAGTTCCGGGAAAGCCGACGAGCGCCAGAGTCCCGATCCACATCGCCGCATAGGTGAGCGGGAGCTTGCGCCAGATCCCTCCCATCCGCCTCATGTCCTGCTCGTCGGACATGGCGTGGATGACCGAACCCGCACCGAGAAAGAGCAGGGCCTTGAAAAAGGCATGGGTGTAGAGGTGGAAGATGCCGGCGGCATAGGCGCCGACGCCAGCGGCGGCGAACATGTAGCCGAGCTGCGAGCAGGTGGAATAGGCGATCACCCGCTTGATGTCGTTCTGCACCAGTCCCACGGTGGCGGCGAAGAAGGCGGTGCTGGCGCCGATCGCGGTGACGAGGGCCTGCGCCTCGGGCGCATATTCGAAGAGAGGCGAGAAGCGGGCGACGAGAAAGACGCCGGCCGTCACCATGGTGGCGGCGTGGATCAGAGCCGAGACCGGGGTCGGACCCTCCATGGCGTCGGGAAGCCAAGTGTGCAACGGCAATTGTGCCGACTTGCCGATGGCGCCGACGAACAGCAGCACGCAGATCAGGGTCAGGGTGTCGAAGCTCGCACCGAAGATCGCGAGCTGGGTATCGGCGAACCGAGGTGCGGCTCGAAAGATCTCGTCATAGGATATGCTATCGAAGATGAAGAAGGTCGCAGCCACCCCCAGGGCGAGACCGAAGTCGCCAACACGGTTGACGATGAAGGCCTTGATGGCAGCGGCGCAAGCCGACGGCCGGGTGTACCAGAAACCGATGAGAAGATAGGAGGCGACACCGACTCCCTCCCAGCCGAAATAGAGCTGTAGGAGGTTGTCGGAAGTCACCAACATGAGCATCGCGAAAGTGAAGAAAGAGAGATAGGCGAAGAACCGAGGAATGCTGTCGTCGTGAGCCATGTAGCCGATCGAATACACGTGGATGAGAAAGCTGATGCAGCTCACGACGAACATCATCACGGTCGACAGCGTGTCGACCCGCAAGGCCCAGTCGACGGCGAAGCCGTCGACCAGCATCCAGGTGAAGAGCGGGACGGTATACGGCTCCTCGCCGAGCTGGCGGAGGCCGATGATCGCGCACAGAGCCGAGAGGGCCATGAGCCCGCAAGTGACGAGCTGCGAAGCGCGGTCGCCGATCAGCCGACCGAACAGGCCGGCGATCGCGGCTCCGGCGAGCGGCGAGAAGACGAGGAGGACGTGCAGCATCCTCAGCCCTTCATGAGATTGATATCTTCCACCTCGATGCTTCCGCGGTTGCGGAAGTAGACGACGACGATGGCGAGACCGATGGCGGCCTCGGCGGCGGCCACGGTCAGCACGAACATGGCGAAAGCCTGACCCGCGAGATCGCCCAGATAGGCGGAAAAGGCGACGAAATTGACATTGATCGCGAGCAAGAGGAGCTCGATCGACATCAAAATG
The DNA here is from genome assembly GCA_002898275.1 of bacterium HR40. Taxonomy (GTDB): domain Bacteria; phylum Pseudomonadota; class Alphaproteobacteria; order Geminicoccales; family Geminicoccaceae; genus HRBIN40. The sequence continues at coordinate 358,395 of BEIQ01000003.1, read as the reverse complement.
ACGATCACGTTCTTGCGGTTGAGGAAGATGCCGAAGACCCCGATCGTGAACAGCAGGGCGGCCAGAACGAGATAGTGGGACAGGGGGATGGCCGGCACGGCAATGCTCCTCAAATGCCCGAGCGCGGGCGCACCTTCCGCACTTCGAGGGTGTCGGACGGGCGCCGGTGCACCTGGCGGGAGATGTCCTGTCGCTTCGCATCCGGCCGATGGCGAAGGGTGAGGGTGATGGCCCCGACGATGGCGACGAGCAGGATCGCCCCCGCTGTCTGGAACAGATAGAAGTATCGGGTATAGAGCAGGCTGCCGAGCGCCTCGGTGTTGGTCACACCCGGCGGTGCGGTGGGCGGCATGTCGACCGCGGCCGTCTCCACCGCCTGGGTGCCGAAGACGAGCGCGAGCTCGACGAGCAGGACGAGGCCGACGAGCGCCCCGACCGGGAGGTACTGGAGAAAACCCTCGCGCAGCTGCACGAAATCGATGTCGAGCATCATCACGACGAAGAGGAACAGCACCGCCACTGCGCCGACATAGACCACGACCAGCACCATGGCGAGGAACTCGGCGCCGAGCAGCACGAAGAGTCCTGCCGAGGAGACGAAGGCGAGGATCAAGAACAGCACGGAATGCACGGGATTGCGAGCGGCGATCACCATCACCGCCGACGCCGTGGTGACCAGTGCGAAGACATAGAAGACGAAGAGGGCGATCGTCATGGCAGGGCCGTTCCGCTTGGGGCGCAACGCTCAGCGATAGGGAGCGTCGAGCTCGAGCCGCAGCGCCAGCTCGCGTTCCCAGCGTTCGCCATTGGCCAGCAGCTTTTCCTTGGTGTAGATGAGCTCCTCGCGAGTCTCGGCGGCGAATTCCATGTTGGGCCCCTCGACGATGGCATCGACCGGGCAGGCCTCCTCGCACAACCCGCAATAGATGCATTTCACCATATCGATATCGTAGCGGGTGGTCCGCCGACTGCCGTCCGGCCGCGGTTCGGCCTCGATGGTGATCGCCTGGGCCGGACAGATCGCCTCGCACAGCTTGCAGGCAATGCAGCGCTCCTCGCCGTTGGGATAGCGCCGGAGCGCGTGCTCGCCTCGAAAACGCGGGGATTTCGGCCCTTTCTCGTAGGGGTAGTTGAGGGTCACCTTGGGCCGGAACATGTAGCGGAACGTGAGCGCGAATCCCTGCACCAGCTCCTTCCACAAAAGCGTGCGGGCGAGGCGGTCGAGGGCGAGACTCACGGACGGTCTCCCGGTCATTTGGGCAGGAGATCCAACGCCACCATCGCGCCGGAGGTGACGACGATCCACAGCAGGGCCGCGGGCAAGAAGACCTTCCAGCCGAGGCGCATCAGCTGGTCGTATCGGTAGCGCGGAAGGGTCGCGCGTGCCCAAATGTAGACGAACAAGATCGCCGAGATTTTGAGGGCGAACCAGACCGGTCCCGGAATCCAGGTAAAGGGAGCGATATCGAGCGGTGGCAGCCAGCCGCCGAGGAAAAGGATCGAGCAGATCGCGCTCATCAGTATCATGTTGGCGTATTCGCCAAGAAAGAAGAGGGCGAACGCCATCGAAGAATATTCGACGTTGTAGCCGGTCACCAGACTGGCCTCGTCCTCGGGAAGATCGAAGGGATGTCGATTGGTCTCGGCCAGGATCGAGACGAGAAAGATCATGAACATCGGAAAGTGCCAGAGGACGTACCACCCGTGCCGCGCCTGGGCCTCCACGATCTCCGACAGGTTGAGCGAACCGGCGCTGATGAGCACGCTGATGATGACGAGACCGATCGCGATCTCGTAGCTCACCATCTGGGCGGAAGAGCGCAGCGCCCCGAGAAAGGCGTAACGCGAGTTCGACGCCCAACCGGCCATGACGATCCCGTAGACGCCGAGCGAACTCACGGCGAAGAGGTAGAGGACGCCGACGTTGATGTCGGCGAGGACGAGACCGGGTCCGAAGGGGATCACCGCCCAGCCGACGAGCGCCAGCACGAAGGTGACGATCGGTGCGGCCACGAACACGCCCTTGTTGGCGCGGGTGGGAATGACGGTCTCTTTGAACAAGAGCTTGAGACCATCGGCCAGGGGCTGCAACAGCCCATAGGGTCCAACGAACATCGGTCCCTGCCGCAGCTGCATGGCAGCGATGATCTTGCGTTCGGCATAGGTCAAATAGGCGACGGCCAGCAGCAACGGCACGACGATGAGCAGGGTGAGCAGCACGAGCTCGAAAAGCGGCCAGATCGTGCCGACGAACAGCTCAGACAATGTGCACCTCCACCGCCAGCCGCCGCTCCTCGGGCATCTGCCCGTTGAGGATCTCGGCGGAGCAGCGCTGCATCGTCTTCGACGCGCGACAGATGGGATTGACGAGATAGAAATCCTCGACCGGCGAGCGTAGCGGTTGCGGGGAGAGCGGTCCCGCTTCGCCGAACCGCGCCCACGCCGCCGGCTGGATCGTGTCCTCGTGGGCGAACGTCGGTGCCACTTCGGCCATCCGCCGCCGCACCGCGGCGAGGTCGTCGAGCGGCACCGGGCAGCCCAGAACTTCCGACAGCGCCCGCAGGATCTTCCAATCCTCCCGCGCCTCCCCGGGAGGGAACACGGCCAGGCGACCGCGCTGCACTCGCCCTTCGGTGTTGACCCAGGTGGCATTCTTCTCGGTGTAGGCGGCACCCGGCAGCACGACATCGGCCACTGGTGCACCGCGGTCGCCATGGGTGCCCTGGTAGATGACGAACGCGCGCTCGAGGCGGGACACGTCGATCTCGTCGGCCCCGAGCAGATAGACGACCTCGATCTCTCCCTTCTCGACGCCGTCGAGGATGCCGGCCACGTCGCGTCCGCCCTCCTCCGGCACCAGGCCGAGATCGAGGCCGCCCACGCGCGCCGCCGCGGTGTGCAGCACATTGTAGCCGTTCCATCCCTCGCGCAGCAGCGGGTAGCGCTCGCCGATGCGATGGGCGAGGGCGAGGATGGCCGCGCCGTCGGGCCGTGCCAGTGCTCCCATGCCGAGCACCAGCATCGGGCGCTCCGCCCGTGCCAGCGCCGCGGCGAAGGGGTGACTGCCATCGGCGATGGCAGCGAGCACTTCGGGGCTGTCGCCCAGATCCTCGACGGGATAGGTGAGATCGAAGGCGGCGCCGACGCGCGCCACGCGGAAGCCGCCCATGCGCCAGCGCTTGCGCAGCCGGGCATTGATGAGCGGAGCCTCCCAGCGCGGGTTGGTGCCGACGAGCAGGCAGAGATCGGCGCGCTCGATGCCGGCGATCGTGGTGTTGAAGAGATATTCGACGCGGTGGCGCGCCGACAGTCGGGCACCGTCCTGCCGGCAATCGACATTGGGGCAGCCGAGCCGCTGCGCCAGCTCGCGCACCATAAGCATGCTCTCGGCACAGGCGAGATCGCCGACAATGAAGGCGATGCGCTCGCCGGACAATCCCGCGACCCGCTCGCGGATGGCGCGTAAGGCGTCTCGCCACGAGGCTTCCTCGAGTCGCCCGCCCCGGCGTACCATGGGCACATCGAGGCGACGGTAGCGGAGGCCGTCGTAGGCGAAGCGGCTGCGATCCGAGATCCATTCCTCGTTCACGTCTTCGTGCAGCCGAGGCAAAATCCGCATCACCTCGTTGCCACGCGAATCCACCCGGATATTCGAGCCGACCGCGTCCATGACATCGATCGATTCGGTCTTCCTCAGCTCCCACGGGCGCGCCCGATACTCGAATGGCTTGGAATTGAGCGCCCCCACCGGACAGAGATCGATGACGTTGCCCTGCAATTCCGAGCGGAGCGCCGCCTCGATGTAATTGGTGATTTCCATATGCTCGCCGCGGTGGACGGCGCCGAGCTCCTCGACCCCGGCAACCTCGGTGAGGAAGCGGATGCAACGCGTGCAGTGGATGCAGCGCGTCATGTGGGTCGAGATCAAGGGCCCGAGATATTTGTCGGCGACCGTCCGCTTGTTCTCGCGGTAACGCGAATGATCCGGTCCGTAGAAGAGCGTGAGGTCCTGGAGATCGCACTCGCCGCCCTGATCGCAGATCGGGCAGTCGAGCGGATGGTTGATCAACAGGAACTCCAGAACGCCCCGTCGGGCTCGATGGACGAGGGGCGTGTCGGTGTGGACCACCATGCCATCGGCTACGGGCATGGCACAGGATGCCACCGGTTTCGGCGACTTCTCCACCTCCACCAGGCACATCCGGCAGTTCCCGGCGATGTTGAGCCGCGGATGGTAGCAGAAATGCGGAATCTCGATGCCGGCGAGCTCGCAGGCCTGGAAGATGGTGATCCCAGCCGGAACCTCGTATTCCCTGCCGTCGATGACGATCTTCGGCATCTGCCGTCCCTCAGGCGACCGTTTCGGCGGCGCGCGTGGCGACTCGCCGCCGGCGTTCCTCGATCCGCCGCTCGAGTTCCGGACGGAAGTGACGGATGAGCCCCTGCACCGGCCAGGCAGCGGCGTCACCGAGGGCGCAGATGGTATGGCCCTCGATCTGCTTGGATACCTCGTAGAGGAGGTCGATCTCCTCCGGTTCCGCATCGCCCAGGGCGAGGCGCTCCATCATGCGCCACAACCATCCCGTCCCTTCCCGGCAGGGCGTGCACTGGCCACAGGATTCGTGCATATAGAACCGCGACAAACGCCCGATGGCCCGCACGATATCGGTACTGCGATCCATCACGATCACGCCCGCCGTGCCGAGGCCGCTCTTGACCTCGACGAGGCTGTCGAAGTCCATGCGCACGGTGTCGCAGACCGACTTGGGAATGAGGGGGACCGACGAGCCACCCGGGATCACCGCGAGCAGATTGTCCCAGCCGCCCCTGACCCCGCCGGCGTGGCGCTCGATGAGCTCGCGCAGCGGAATGCCCATCTCCTCCTCTACCGTGCAGGGGTGGTTCACGTGGCCGGAGATGCAGAAGATCTTGGTACCGGTGTTGCGCGGCCGGCCGAGGCTGGCGAACCACGAGGCGCCGCGGCGCAAAATGGTCGGTACGACGGCGATGGTCTCGACATTGTTGACGGTGGTCGGTCGCCCATAGAGGCCGACCGCAGCGGGAAACGGCGGCTTCAGCCGCGGCTGGCCCTTCTTGCCCTCGAGGCTCTCGATGAGCCCGGTCTCCTCGCCGCAGATATAAGCTCCGGCCCCGCGGTGGACGACGATCTCGATGTCGTAACCCGAGCCGCAGGCGTTGCGCCCCACGAGCCCCGCCTCGTAGGCCTCGCGCACCGCCGCTTCGAGGATCTGCGCCTCGCGCACGAACTCGCCCCGCACATAGACGTAGCAGTGGGTGGCCCCCATGGCGGCACCGGCCAGCACGATCCCCTCGATGAGCTTGTGCGGCTCGTTCCTCAGGATCTCTCGGTCCTTGCAGGTGCCGGGTTCCGATTCGTCGGCGTTCACCAGCAGATAGACCGGTCCACCGTCGCTCTGCTTGGGCATGAAGGACCATTTGAGACCGGTCGGGAAACCGGCGCCGCCGCGGCCCCGCAGGCCGGAATCCTTGATCTCCTGGACGATCCGCTCGCGGCCGAGGAGGATGAGATCGCGCGTGCCGTCCCAGTCGCCGCGCCGGCGCGCCGCCTCGAGATGCCACGGTTGTTCGCCATAGAGGTTGGTGAAGATGCGGTCGCGGTCGCGCAGCATCCCTCACTCCTCCCGGAACAAGAGCGTGGTCTTGCCGCCCGCGGGCATCGAGCCGCAGCGCCCCGACTGCGGGCCAGGCTTGGGCTTTTCGCCACGCTTGAGCGCTTCCAGCACCGCCCGGGCGCGGCCGTAGTCGAGGTCCTCGTAGTAGTCGTCGTCGATCCACATCACCGGCGCATTGGCGCAGGCGCCGAGGCACTCGAACTCGCGCAGGAAGAAGCGGCCGTCCGGGGTGGACTCGCCGACGTCGATGCCGAGCACGTCGCGGCAGGCCTGCAGCACCTGGTCGGAACCGCACAGCCAGCAGGGCGTGGTGGTGCAGACCCGTACCTGGATGCGACCCACCGGCTCGAGATTGAACATGTCGTAGAAAGTCGCCACCTCGTAGACGCGAATCCGCGGCATGCCGAGGAAGTCAGCGACATAGTCGAGGGCCGCCTGCGGCAGCCAACCGCCGTGCTGCGCTTGGGCGAGATGCAAAAGCGGCAGCACCGCGCTCTGCTGGCGCCCCTCGGGATAGCGACGGAGGATCTCGCGCGCCTTCTCCAGGTTCTCGGGGGTGAAGGCGAAGCGGTCGACGTCGGGGGCCATGACTCCGACCGGCGTCTTCTTCGACGGCGCGGAGGTCACCGATCGATCTCCCCGAAGACGATGTCGAGCGACCCGATGATCGCCACCGTGTCCGCGAGCTGGTGGCCCTTCGCCATTTTCTCGAGGGCCTGCAGATGCGCATAGCCAGGCGAGCGGATCTTGCAGCGGTAAGGCCGATTGGTGCCGTCGGACACGAGATAGACGCCGAACTCTCCCTTGGGATTCTCGGTCGCCACGTAGACCTCGCCTTTGGGCACGTGGATTCCCTCGGTGTAGAGCTTGAAGTGGTGGATGAGCGCCTCCATCGACCGCTTCATTTCGGCGCGCGGCGGCGGCGTCACCTTGTGATTGGGCAAGCGCACCGGCCCCTCTGGCATCTGTTCCAGGCACTGGCGGATGATCTTCACCGATTCCCGCATCTCCCACATGCGCACGAGATAGCGATCGTAACAGTCGCCGTGCCGGCCGACGGGAATGTCGAAATCCATGCGGTCGTAGACCTCGTAGGGCTGAGCCTTGCGCAGATCCCAGGCGATCCCGGAGGCGCGCAGCATCGGCCCCGAGAAGCCCCAGGCCAGCGCATCCTCGGCCGACACCACGCCGATGTCGACGGTGCGCTGCTTGAAGATGCGGTTCTCGGTGAGCAGCGTCTCGAGATCGTCCATGAACGGCATGAACTGGTCGCACCATTCGGCGATGCGCTCCTCGAGCCCGGCTGGCATATCCTTCGCGACACCGCCGAATCGGAAATAGTTGGCATGCATGCGGGCGCCCGACACCGCCTCGTAGAACTCCATGAGCTTTTCGCGCTGCTCGAACCCCCAAAGAAGCGGGGTCATCGCTCCGATGTCGAGCGCCATGGTCGTGATATTGAGGAGATGATTGAGAATGCGCGTGATCTCGCAGAATAGCACTCGAATGTATTGAGCGCGAATTGGCGGGGTGATGCCCAGGAGCTTCTCCACGGCGAGTACATAGCTGTGCTCCTGGCACATCATCGAGACGTAATCGAGACGGTCGAAATAGCCGATGTTCTGCAAGTAGGGGCGATACTCGATGAGCTTTTCTGTGCCGCGATGCAACAGACCGATATGCGGATCGGCGCGCTCCACCACTTCGCCGTCCATTTCCAGCACCAGCCGAAGGACGCCGTGGGCCGCCGGATGCTGCGGTCCGAAGTTGACGCTGAAGGTGCGGATCGTCGTCTCGCTCATGCCGTCGCTCCGGCAGGTACCACCTCCGGCCGTTCGCCGCCGCCGGTCGCGGTGCTGCCCCTCGACTCAGCTCGTCGCTTTCTCGTCGCCCGGCAGGAAGCCTTGCAGGCCCTCCCACGGTGAGAGGAAATCGAAGTTGCGAAAGTCCTGCCGGAGCTTCACCGGCTCGTAGACCACCCGTTTCTGGTCGTCGTCGTAGCGGACCTCGACATAGCCGGTGAGCGGAAAGTCCTTCCTCAGCGGATGCCCCTCGAAACCGTAATCGGTGAGGATCCGCCGCAGATCCGGATGGTCCGAGAACAGGATGCCGAACATGTCCCACGCCTCCCGCTCGAACCAACCTGCGGTGGGATAGACGGCGGTAACCGAAGGGACCGGGGTATGTTCGTCGGTGCGCACCTTCACCCGTAGCCTCTGGTTATGGTGCAGCGACAAAAGGTGGTAGACGACGTCGAAGCGCTGCTCCCGCTCCGGCCAATCGACGCCGCACAGATCGACGAGCTCGCTGAAGAGCATGGCCGGCTCGTCCCTGAGCCAGGTCAGCACCTCGACGATCCGGGACGCTGGCACCACGATGGTGAGCTCGCCATGAGCGATCCGACTCTCGAGCAAGAGGTCGCCGAGCTTCGCCTCGATGGTGGCGAGCATGTCCTCGAGCGCCTCGACGGTCTGCGGCCCGGTCTCCACGCTCATCCTCCGTTCCTCAGCGCTCGAGGGTGCCCTTGCGGCGGATCTTCTTCTGCAGCTGCAGGATGCCGTAGACGAGCGCCTCCGCGGTGGGCGGGCAGCCCGGCACGTAGATATCGACCGGCACGATGCGGTCGCAGCCCCGCACCACCGAGTAGGAAAAATGATAGTAGCCGCCGCCATTGGCGCAGCTGCCCATGGATATCACGTAGCGCGGCTCGGCCATCTGATCGTAGACCTTGCGCAGGGCCGGAGCCATCTTGTTGCATAGGGTACCGGCGACGATCATGACGTCGCTCTGGCGCGGACTGGGTCGGAAGACGAGGCCGAAGCGGTCGAGGTCGTAGCGGCTCGCTGCGGCGTGCATCATCTCCACGGCGCAGCAGGCGAGCCCGAAGGTCATGGGCCAGAGGCTGCCGGAGCGCGCCCAGGTGACCAGGGCATCCAGGCTCGTCACGAAAAAGCCTCGCTTCTCGAGGCCCTCGCTGACCCGCTCGAACAGCCGGTCGGAAGCGGCCGGCGCGACGCTGCCGCTCACTCCCATTCGAGGGCTCCCTTCTTCCACTCGTACGCGAAGCCGACCGTGAGCACCGCGAGGAACAGCATCATCGACCAGAAGCCGAAGACACCGATGTCGCCGAGCGCCACCGCCCAGGGAAAGAGGAACGCGACTTCGAGGTCGAAGATGATGAACAGGATGGCCACCAGATAGAAGCGCACATCGAAGCGGCCGCGCGCATCGTCGAAGGGCTCGAAACCGCACTCGTAGGCGGACAGTTTCTCGCGCTCGGGATGTTGCGGGGCGATGAGCCAGGAGGCGAGCAGGATCGCCACCGCCAACCCCAGCGCGATGCCCAAAAACACGAGGATCGGCAGATATTCGAAGAGATAGGACTGCTGCACGGCGCAGCTCCCCGGCGCGTGCGGCGGCGCCATACCCATGCCGGGGCGCAACATAGGAGCACCCCGGGGCCTTGCCAAGGCTGGGCGGGCGCGCCGATCTGTCCCACCGGCGGCACGCCGCCCCGGCAGGGCGGACTGCATCGCCTGCCCGGTGACCGCGCGGTGGCCAACATCCGTTCGCCTTGCCCGCTCGGCCGTCCTCGGTTCCCATGTCGGCGGGCGCTCGAGGACGGATGCGGATGAGCCTCTCCCCTTTCCTCCATCTGCGGGTGCGGTCGGCCCATTCGCTGCTGCGCGGCTGTGTGCGTCACGACGAGCTCGTTCGGCTCTGCCGCGAGCTGCGCATGCCGGCGGTGGCGGTGACCGACGATGCCAATCTCTTTGGCGTCATGGGCTTCTGTGCCGCTGCCACGAAGGCGGGCATCCAGCCGGTCGTCGGGGCGAGCCTGCCCCTCGCCCTGCCCGATGGCGACAGGCGCCCGGCAAGCCGGCACGAGGAGCCGCCGGCGGTCGTCCTCCTCGTCCAGAATGCCACGGGCTACGCCAATCTCTGTCGGCTTTTGAGCGACGCTTGGCTCGACGCCACCCAAGGTCGGCCAGCGGTGTCCGTGGAGCAGCTCGCCGCCGCCTCGAGCGGTCTCATCTTGCTCACCGGCGGTGCCTTCGGACCGGTCGGCAGCCTGCTCCGCCGCGGTGAGCCGTCGCGCGCTCGCCAGGTGCTCGAGCAGCTCGCCCGAAGTTTTCCCGACCGCCTCTACGTCGAGCTGCAGCGTCACGGTCTTCCGGAAGAGGAGCAGACGGAGGAGGCTTTCCTCGACCTCGCCTACCGCCTCGATCTGCCGATCGTCGCCACCAATGACGTGCACTTCGCCGACGCCGACATGTACGAGGCCCATGCGGCGCTGCTGTGCATCGGTGCTGGCACCACCCTCGACGATCCCGACCGGCCGCAGGTGACGCCCGAACACCGTTTCAAGAGCGGCGAAGAGATGGCGGCACTGTTCGCCGATCTGCCGGAGGCGATCGAGAATACCTTGGTGATCGCCCGACGCTGTGCCTTCGCGGCACCCGTCCGCAAGCCCATTCTGCCGCGCTATCCGACCGCCGAGGGGCGCAACGAGGCCGAAGAGCTCCGGGTACGGGCGCGCGCCGGCCTGCAAGAGCGTCTCGAGAGACAGTTGTGGCGGCCCGAGATGAGCGCGGAGGAACGCGAGGAGGTCGCTCGCCCCTATCGCGAGCGGTTGGAATACGAGCTCGATGTCATCGTGCGGATGGAGTTTCCGGGCTATTTCCTGATCGTCGCGGATTTCATTCGATGGGCCAAGGAACGAGGCATTCCCGTCGGGCCCGGTCGCGGCTCCGGCGCCGGCTCCCTCGTCGCCTGGGCGCTCGCCATCACCGATCTCGACCCGCTGCGCTTCGGTCTGCTGTTCGAGCGTTTCCTCAATCCCGAGCGGGTGTCCATGCCGGACTTCGACATCGACTTCTGTCAGGACCGGCGCGACGAAGTGATCCGTTACGTGCGGGACAAGTACGGCGCCGACCGCGTCGCCCACATCATCACCTTCGGCCGGCTGCAGGCGCGGGCGGTATTGCGCGATGTCGGCCGGGTGCTCGGGCTACCCTACGGCCTGGTGGATCGGGTCTGCAAGCTCGTGCCCCACAGCCCTGCCAATCCGGTGACCCTGGCGGAGGCGCTGGAACTCGAGCCGCGGCTTGCCGAATTGCGGGATTCGGATCCCGATGTCGCGCGCATGATCGCGATCGCGAGCCGGCTCGAGGGATTGCCTCGGCACGCCTCCACCCACGCCGCCGGGGTGGTCATCGGCGACCGCCCGCTCGTCGAGCTGATCCCTCTCTACCGCGATCCCCACAGCGACATGCCGGTCACCCAATTCGACATGAAGGACGTCGAGAAGGCCGGCCTGGTGAAGTTCGATTTCCTCGGCCTGACCACCCTCACCATGCTGCGCATGGGCGAGGACCTGCTGCGGCGGCGCGGGCTCGCGGTCGAGCTCGCCAAGGTGCCGCTCGACGACGGCGCCACCTACGAGCTCCTCGGCCGCGCCGACACCATGGGGGTGTTCCAGCTGGAATCGGGCGGCATGCGCGATGCCCTCGCCAGGCTCAGGCCGGATCGCTTCGAGGACATCATCGCCATGGTTGCCCTCTACCGGCCGGGCCCGATGGACAACATTCCGCGCTACATCGCCGTCAAACACGGTGTCGAGCGGCCGAGCTATCTCCACCCGGCCCTCGAGCCGATCCTGCGCGAGACCAACGGGGTCATCATCTACCAGGAGCAGGTCATGGAGATCGCCCGCACCCTGGCGGGCTACACGCTCGGCGGTGCCGACCTCCTGCGCCGGGCCATGGGCAAGAAGATCAAGGCGGAAATGGACGCCCAGCGCGAGGTCTTCGTGCGCGGCGCGATGGAGCGCGGCATTCCCGAGGATCTCGCCACCGCCATCTTCGATCAGGTGGCGAAGTTCGCCTCCTACGGGTTCAACAAGAGCCATGCGGCCGCCTACGCCCTCCTCGCCTACCAGACCGCCTGGCTCAAGGCCAATCATCCGGCCGAGTTCTACGCCTCGGTCCTGACGATGGAAAAAGCGGACCAGGCCAAGATCGCCGCCTATCGGCAGGAGATGCGGAGCAAGGGCATTCCCCTCTATCCACCGGACGTGCAACACTCGGGTGCCACCTTCGGTGTCGAGGAAGGCGGCGAGGGTCGCGGCGTCCGCTTCGCCCTCTCGGCCATCAAGGGTATCGGCGACCAGGCGGCGGCGGCGATCGTGGCAGAACGGGAGCGCGCCGGTCCGTTCCGGAGCTTCTTCGAGTTCGCCCGCAGGCTCGGACCCCGGGTGCTCAACCGGCGCATCCTCGAGGCGCTCGTTCGGGCGGGTGCCTTCGACAGCCTCGATCCCCATCGTGCCCGCCTTTTCGAGGCGATCGAGGCGGCCCTTCACCACGCTCGCGCCCACGCCACCCCCGATCCCGCCGTGGCCACTCTGTTCGGGGGCGACGTCATGGAGGTTGCCGAGCCCGCCCTGCCGCAGATCTCCGATTGGCCCCTGCTCGAGCGGCTGCAGCACGAGCAAAGCGTGCTCGGTTTCCATCTCTCGGCGCATCCGCTCGACGGATTTCTCGATATGCTGCCGGCAGCCGGTTTCACTCTGGCCGCGCGCCTGTTCGACGAACCGGCAGCCTTCGATGGGCGCAGCCTGCGGCTCGCCGGCGTGGTGGTGGCGCGGCAGGAGCGGCGCAGCCAGCGTGGCCGCTTCGCTTTCGTCACCTTTTCCGATCCGAGCGGCCAATTCGAGGTGACGGTATTCTCGGACCTCTTCTCGCGCTCGCGCGAGCTGCTCGAGGGTCACGAGCCGCTTGCCGTCGACGCCGACTGCCGGGTCGAGGAGGAGAGGGTGAGGCTCGTCGCGCAGCGCATCGAACCCCTCTCCGCGAGGCTCGAGACCAGGCCCGCCGTGCTCGAGATCGTGCTCGAGCGAGCCGAGGCCCTTCCCCGCCTGGGCGAGCTCTTGCAGCGCACGGGCAGCGGCCGCGGCGCGCGCGTCCGGCTGCGGCTCCCGACGAGCGGCCAGGAACGCGTGGTGCTCGAGCTGCCGGCGGAACTCAGGCTGCCGCTCACTGCCCGTGCCGACGTCGCCCGCATTCCCGGCGTGGCGATGATCCGCGACCTCGCCGGCTAGCCGGTCACTCGAAGGGATTGTCGCTTGCGCGCAACTCGAGGCGCAGCGGAATCCCTTCGAAGCCGAAACTGCGGCGGAAGTCGCCGAGCAGATACCGTCGGTAGCTGGCGGGCAGCGCGAGCGCCGGCCGGTTGCCGAAGAGCACGAGGGTGGGTGGGCGTACGCCCGTCTGGGTGGCGAAGCGGATCTTCGCCCGTTTCCCGTCGACGGTGGGGGGTGGCTGCCGGCCGAGCGCCGACTCCAGCCAGCGATTGAGCCGGCCGGTCGGGATGCGCTCGCCGGCCCGGGCATGGACGCTGCGTACCGCCTCGAGGAGCCGATCGAGACCGCGGCCGGTGAGGGCCGAGACCGGCACGATCGGCACCCCCGGAACCTCCGACAGCCGCGATCGCGCCCGCAGGCCGACCTCGCGCAAAAGCGCGGGCCCGTTGTCGACGAGGTCCCATTTGTTGAGCGCCACCACGAGTGGCCGGCCTTCCTCGACCGCGCGGGCCGCGATCGTCGCATCCTGGCGCTCGAGGGGCTGGGTGGCGTCGATGACGAGGATCGCCACCTCGGCGGTGCGAATCGCCTCCAGGCTCTTGGCTGCCGACAGCCGCTCGATGCGGTCCTCGATACGCGCGCGTTTGCGAAGGCCGGCCGTGTCGACGAGCACGAAGGCATGGCCGCGCCAGGTAAACGGCACCTCCACGGCGTCCCGGGTGATGCCGGGCTCGGGGCCGGTCAGCAGCCGCTCCTCGCCGAGCAGCCGGTTGACGAGCGACGACTTGCCGGTGTTCGGTCGACCGACCACCGCCACCCGCACCGCCGCGTCCTGCGCTTGCGGCTGGGGCGACTGGGCGCTCCGTTCCATCGCCTCGGCCAGGAGCGGGGCCAGGACCTCGGCGAGAGCTTCGAAGCCCAGACCGTGTTCGGCGGAGAGCGGCAGGGGTTCGCCCAGGCCGAGCGCCCAGGCCTCGGCGGCCTGGGCTTCGGGCAGCCGGCCCTCGCACTTGTTGGCGACCAGCACGACAGGTCGGCGGGCACGACGCAGCAGGGCCGCGATCTCCCGATCCAGCGGAGTGAGACCGGCGCGCGCGTCGCACACGAACAACACCACGTCCGCATCGGCAATGGCGGTGCGGGTCTGGCGCTCGATGGCCATCGCCAGCCCGTCCCCGCTCTCGAGCAGCAAGCCTGCGGTATCGAGCAACCGGAAGCGCAGACCGAAGAGCTTCGCTTCGCCCTCGATGCAATCACGGGTGACCCCCGGGCGATCGTCGACGATCGCCCGACGCTCACCGATCAGCCGGTTGAACAGGGTCGACTTGCCGACGTTCGGCCGGCCGACGATGGCGACGGTTGGCAACATGGTCCTCAGCGGAAGGCGACGAGCTCGCCCCTTTCTGTCAGGAAAACGAGCGTGCCCTGCGCCACCACCGGCGGCAAACGCACCGGGCCGGGAAGATCGATTCTCCCGAGCACCTCGCCGCTGTAGGGCGAAACACTCGCGGCCCGACCCTCCGAACTCGCCAGCACGAGCCGGTCGCCCGCGAGCACCGGTCCTGTCCAAATCACCCGTCCGGCTTCGGCACCGTCCGGATGGGCGAGCGTGCCGAGCGGCGACACCCAGCGCACATGGCCGCCGTTGCGCAGGAGGCACACGATTTCGTTGCGACTGCTCAGGAGATAGAGGAAGTCGCCGGCAAGCCAAGGGGTTTCGCGGACGGTCAGGTCGAGGTCCCACAGTCGGCTGCCGCGCGCGAGATCCATCGCCGCCACTTCGCCGCCGTTGCCGGCGACATAGACGCGATCGCGGTCGATCACCGGCGCTGCGGTGATATCGGCGATCGCCCCGATGGCCAGCGTGTGACGCGGGCGCAGCACGGAATCGGACCACAGCGGCCGGCCGTCGGCATAGCGCAGCGCGAACACTTCACCCGATGAATAGGCGGCGATCACCACCTCCCGCGTCGCCGCCGGCGCCGCACCGCCGAGAATACCGGCGATCTCGGGAGAGCCGGCATGTTGCCACAGCGGTCGACCCGTGGCGGCGTCGAGCGCGAGCAACCGGTTGTCCATCGTGCGGACGAACAGCCGGCCGTCGAGGACCGTGGGCGGGGCATCGATGCCGACGCGCACCGCTTGCCGCCACAGCTGCCGGCCGTCCTCGGCATGGAGGCCGACGATCTCGCCGCTCGTGGTGGTGACGAACAGACCTCCCCCTTCGAAGGCGAGGCCGCCGGCGCGCAGGCGGTCGATGTCTTCGACGAAGTCCGGCTGCACCTCCCAGATCTGGCGGCCGGAGGCCAGGTCGAAGGCGCGTACCGAGAGAGAGGTGTCGACCGTAAAGACCCGACCGTTCGCGATCACCGGGGGCGCCAGCAGACGGGACTTGTCGTCGGAGCCCCGGCCGATCGACGCCTGCCAGGCCGGCTTCGGATCGTCGGCAAGAGCGAGGTGATGCAGGGCATGACTGGCATTGCCCCCGACCTGCGGCCAGTCGGGATTGGTGCGCGGTGGCGGCAAGACGATGCGCAGGTCGGCGAGGCGCGGATCGGCCTTTACGCCCTCGTCCAGCAGCAGCACCGGTATGCGCTTGCCGGGGAGGGGCGGAGCCTCCTGCTCGCCGAGCCACGGCAGGGCGCTGCATCCCGCGAGCACAAGCGAGCTCGTGGCGAGCAGCGCTCGTCTCCGCGTCCAGTTCACGAGGCGACCTCTTCCCCGCCAGCACCGAGCGCATCGAGGAGCTCGCGCGCCCGGGTCTTGAGCCCGGACGGGGCGGTGGCATCGTCGACGAGCTCGCGCAAAAGCGCGCGCGCCCGTTCGCGGTCGCCCGTCCGCAGGGCGGAAAGCCCGAGAGTCTCGCGGGCACTGTGGCGGAACGGCCGACCGGCGGCGGCGAGGGGCTCGAGCTCCGCCGCGAGCGCCGCCGTGTCCGCGGAATCGAGGCGCGAGCGGGCAGAAACCAGGCGAGCGAGATCGGCGAAGAGGGGATCTGCGTTTTCCCGACCCAATCGGTCGAGGAGCTCGATGGCGCGTCCGCGATCGCCAGCCTCGCGGAGGGCCGCCGCCGCCCGGAGTGTGGCCAGGACAGCCAGACCGTCGCGCTCGTTCGCTGCCACACCGAGCCAGATCTCGGCCGCCTGTGCCGACGAGCCCGCCCGGCGCTCGGCGTCGGCAAAGGCCGCGGCCCGCGCCTGCAGGCGGCTGTCGCGCCAGCTGTCGTAACCCACCTTGCCGGCGGTGCCGAGGACGACGAGCGCGGCCGCCGCGATCAACCAGGGGCCGATGCGCCGCCACAGCCGCAGCAATTGTTCACGCTGCAGCTCTTCGTCCACTTCGCGGATGAATTCGTCCGGCTTCAAGCGAGCATCCCGTTCCGGCGTGGCGAGGGACCCGGCGCGCATGCCTCTCCTAGGTGAGGGGGACGGGTTTGGCAAGCCGCGTGCGGAGTCCTACCTTTCGTTCTAGCGCGCAGCGAGAGAACCACCATGCCTAGACTGTTCGTCGCCGTTCGCGTCCCGGAAGAGATCTCGGAGGAGATGGATCGCCTGTGCACCGGTCTGCCGGGCGTCCGGTGGACCGAGATGGAACAATTCCACCTGACCCTGCGCTTCATCGGCGAGGTCGACCACAACACCTTTTACGACATCGGCGAGGCGCTGATGGCGGTAAGTGCCGAGCCCTTCGAGCTTCGGCTGCGCGGCATCGGACAGTTTCCGCCGCGCGGCGAACCGCACACGCTCTGGGTCGGGGTCGAGGATGCCGAACCGCTGCTGCGGCTCAGGCGGCGAATCGAACGGGCGCTGGCCGAGGCCGGGGTCGAGCCCGAACACCGCAAGTTCGTGCCCCATGTCACCCTCGGCCGGGTGAAAGAGCCATTGCCGCAGGAACGTCTCGGTGCCTTCCTCCGTCGTACCGCCCTCTTCCGCTCGAGCCCCTTTCCGGTATCGTGCTTCGGCCTCTTTTCGAGCCGCCTGCGCCCGGAGGGCGCGGTGCACACCTTGGAGGCGGAGTACGATTTCGTCGCGGGTACCATGGAGCGCGTGTGAAGACACCAGCCGTGCTCATTCCCACTCGATGGTGCCCGGCGGCTTGCTGGTGAAGTCGTAGACCACCCGGTTGATGCCCGGCACCTCGTTGACGATCCGGGTGGCGACCCGGGCGAGCAGTGCGGGATCGAAAGCGAAGACATCGGCCGTCATTCCGTCCTCGGAGGTGACGGCGCGCAGCGCACAGACCGCCTCGTAGGTGCGGGCATCGCCCATCACTCCGACGGTCCTCACCGGCAGCAGCACGGCGAAAGCCTGCCAGATGGCATCGTAGAGGCCAGCCCGCCGGATTTCCTCGAGCCAGATGGCGTCCGCTCGCTGCAGGGTGCGCACGCGTTCGCGGGTCACCTCGCCCAGCACCCTCACGGCGAGGCCGGGGCCGGGAAAGGGATGGCGCCGGACGAAGCTTTCCGGCAGACCCATTTCCCGACCGAGCTCGCGCACCTCGTCTTTGAAGAGCTCGCGCAGCGGCTCGACCAGCCGCATCCGCATCCGCTCCGGCAGGCCGCCGACGTTGTGGTGGGTCTTGATGGTGGCCGAGGGCCCACGGAAGGAGGTGCTCTCGATCACGTCCGGATAGAGGGTGCCCTGGGCGAGGAAATCGGCCCCGCCCAGTCTCTCGGCTTCGGCTTCGAAGAGCTCCACGAACGTGCGGCCGACGATCCGCCGTTTCTCCTCGGGATCGGTGATCCCGCGCAAACGGGAAAAGAAGATGTCGGCGGCCTCGAGGTGGACGAGCGGGATGTCGAAGTGGCTGCGGAACAGCCGCACCACTTCCTCTGCCTCGCCGGCGCGCAACAGTCCGGTGTCGACGAACACGCAGGTCAGTCGTTCGCCTATGGCTTCGTGCACGAGCAGGGCGGTGACCGCCGAGTCGACCCCGCCCGAGAGTGCGCACAGCACCCGGCCGTCACCCACCTCGGCCCGGATGCGCGCCACGGCCTGCTGCCGGTAGGCCTGCATCGACCAGTCGCCGCGCAGCCCCGCCACGTGGAAGGCGAAATTGGCGAAGAGCTGCCGACCGATCTCGGTATGTGCCACCTCGGGGTGGAACTGAACGCCGTAGAATCGCCGGCGCTCGTCGGCAATGGCGGCAAAGGGCGCAGCTGGGCTGGCGGCGACCGCGACAAAGCCGGGCGGCAGTTCCATCACCCGGTCGCCGTGGCTCATCCATACTCGCGCCCGCTCGCCCACCCGCAGAATCCCGTCGAACAACCGGCACTCGCGCAAGAGCTCGATCTCCGCGCGGCCGAATTCGCGGGTCGCGGCGGGTTCCACCCGACCGCCGAGCTGGGCGCACAGGGTCTGCTCGCCATAGCAAATGCCGAGTACCGGCACACCGAGGCGGAAGACGGCATCGGGAGCGCGCGGACTTCCCGCCTCGCTGACGCTCGCCGGGCCACCGGAAAGGACGATCGCCTGGGGGGCGAAGCCGCGCACGAAGGCATCGTCCACCGTACAGGGATGGATCTCGCAGTAGACCCGCAGCTCGCGCAGTCGACGGGCGATGAGCTGGGTCGTCTGCGAGCCGAAATCGAGGATCAACACGCGCTCGCTCATGAGCGGCCGATATGGCAAGAGTGGCGCCTCGGTAAAGGGCGCGCCCAGCCGCCCCGCTCAGACGTCGAACTGGTAGCTCGCTCGCACCCAGCGGTAGTCGCCGCCACGCCGTTCCACGTAACCGAGATTGGGGAAGGGCATGTGGTAACCGGCGACGGGGATGCGGTCCGTCGCCACCATGTCGAACACTCGCTTGCGCGTGGCCGCCGCCTGGACCTTGTCCCGGTCGAAGCGCACGTGCCACTCCGGACGCTCGACCGACAGCACGAAATGGTTGGCCACATCGCCCCAGATCAACAACCTGTGGCCTTCGCTCTCGACGTGGAATGCCATGTGGCCGGGGGTGTGGCCGGGGGTCGCGAGGGCGCGGATGCCGGGCACCAACTCCTCGCCGTCCTGCAGGAGACGGAGGCGGTCGGCAAGCGGCAGCACGTTGGTACGCACGAGCCGCGCCGTCGCCTCGCTCGGCCCCGACAGCCGCTCCTCGGCGCTCCAGAAGGCATGTTCGACGGCGGAGCTAGCATAGACGGCGTTGGGAAAAGTGGGTTGGCCGTCGGTCACCAGACCGCCGATGTGGTCCGGATGGTAGTGGGTGAGGGCGACGAGATCGATCTCCTCTGGTCGATAGCCCGCAACGGAGAGGGCGTCGACCAGGAACCCGGCCCCTGCCTCGCGCCGGCTCGCCGGATTGCCGGCATCGAAGAGCACGAGCTGCCGGCCAGTGTTCACGAGGATAGGGGCGAAACCGATGGCCAGCCGTCCCGTCGGCAGGAAGTTCTCCTCGCACAACCGAGCCACCGCCTGCGGCGATTGGTCGGCGCCGAAGATCGGATGTGGCCCGTCCATGGCGACCATCCCGTCGAAAAGGGCGGTGAGCTCGAAGGTGCCGAGGCGGAAACGGTAGGCCTGCGGGCGGAGCGGGCCCTTGAGGGGTGCGGCGGCCCGCGCCGCGGCGAACGGGAGGGAAGCGGCTGGCAGCAGGGCGCTCGCGACAGCGGCGCGAATCGCATCCCGACGACGGACTCGGGAAGACATCCTCGGGGCTCCCCGTTCGGCCAGTGTCGGATGACGGTCTACCGAGCCCGCCGTTCGGGGCAAGAGGGGATTTGCCATCGGCCGCCCGAGACCGGCCGACACCGCGGCTCGCCGGTGTCGCCGCGCTCAGCCGCCGGCGAGCGGGGGCAAGCCCAAAAGTTCCCTCACCCGCGCCTCGCGATTGGGCTTGAGTCCGGCAGCTCGCCCCTCCTCGATCGCGATCTCGGCCGGGACGCCGCGACTCGCCCGGTAGAGGGCCCACATCGCCCCCGCGCGGTTGGCGGTATGGCACAGCAGCAGGATCGGGTAGTTGGCGGGATCCTCGAGCAGCGGGATGACGGTGGCGACTTGGGCGAGTTCCGGTGCCTTGCCCGCCACCGGCACGCGCACGACCTTGAGGCCCGCGGCTTCGGCCGCCTTCGCCTCGGCCGCCGCACCCTCCTCGTCGGTGCGCAAGTTGATCACCGTCCGGAATCCGAGCGAGGCGACATAGACATAATCTTCCGGTTTCACGGCGCCGGAGGTCGCGACGTGCGGCGCCGCGCGATGATAGTTGGGAATGCGGGAATCGACCGCGTCGCCGAAGGGCACCTCGGGCCAATTCCGGAGCGTGTCGAAGGGATGGGCCGCCGAGGCCGGCAGCGCCTGCGGCAGAGGTGCCGCGGTGGCAGCGGAAGGCTGAGCCGCGGCGCAAGGACTGCCGGCCGCTCGTTTGGCCGTCGGTGCACAGGGGTTGGCAGCGGCCGGCATGCACGGATTGCGGCGCCGCGGCGCGCAAGGATTGGCGGGAGCGCAGGGATTGCCCTGGGCCAACGCGACCGGCAGCCAATCTCCCGAAGCCAGGTCTTCGGGCTCGAGCCCGGAGGTGAGCGCGAGGACGAGTGGCAGCGCCGTCATCGTCGCGAGGTGGCGGAGTTTCGGCATGGAGGAGTCCTCCCCTTGCGAGAGCCCTACGGGTGCGACCGAAAAGCCGAGACCGTCATTCGGCGGGATGCACGGCGCGCTCGACGAAGCCCGCCTCGCCGCGCCGGGTGGACCCCTCCTCGGCGAGGCCGGCCAACACCTGCTCCACCCCCAGCGGTCCGCCGAAGCGAGCCTCGAGCCGGCTGCCGAGCCGCCAGCCGAGCACCGCCACAGCGGTGAGCGCCAGGATCACGGCGAGGGCCGGCACACCGAAGAACTCGGGCAAAGTGGGGCTCACCTGCGCCTCGGCCGAAACGACCGGACCGATGACGTCGAAGACGGCAGCGAACACGGCGGAGCCGATCACCATGCCGATCATGAAGAAAAGGGCATCGAGCCGCCCGGAGGCGAGGCCCACGGCAGAGGTACCCGGGCAGTAGCCCCCGATGGCAAAGCCCGCGCCAATGAGCAGGCCGCCGAGGGCGGTGCCGACGACCAGCAGTTGCGACACGAACACCCCATCTGGAGCGAGCCATCCGAGGGTCTCGAACAGCCACAGGCCGAAGGCGGCGACCAGAACAGCGGTGAACATCACCTTGAAGACCGTCCAGTCGCGCAACAGGAACTGGCCGGTGAGCTTGCGCGCACTGCCAAAGCCAGCGCCCTCGAGCACCCAGCCGAACAGGAAGCCGACGAAAAGCGCCGAGAAGGCGCCGCTGTCGTAGAGAGGAAGAGTCATTGCCAGGCCCTCCGCACGAGCGCGCTCACCAGGAATCCGGCGGCGAAGAAGCCGAGGAGGAAGACGAAGCCGGCGAGGGCCAGCGTGGCAGAGCCGGAAAGTCCGATGCCGCTGGTGCAGCCCTGAGCCACGCGCGCTCCGAAACCGACCAGCACGCCGCCAAAGAGCGCATTCAGGAGTCGGGCCCCGCCGCCGATACCGGCTCCGCGCTCGATGCCGATGCGGAACCGTCCCGCCGAGGCGGCTCCCGCGAGCGCCCCCACGACGACGCCGACCATTTCGAAGCTGATCCAGCTCGCCAGCGGATGGTCGACGAAGAGCGGGGCGAAATAGCTGTTGCTGCGCGCCCATCCGGGCACGGTCAGATCCG
This sequence comes from bacterium HR40, assembly GCA_002898275.1. Taxonomy (GTDB): domain Bacteria; phylum Pseudomonadota; class Alphaproteobacteria; order Geminicoccales; family Geminicoccaceae; genus HRBIN40. The sequence goes on along the minus strand of BEIQ01000003.1, from coordinate 337,001 downwards.
CGAGCCAGGCGGCGAGCCGGGTGAAGAAGCCGCTCGCGCCCAGTCCGTGGCCGGTGACCAGGAAGGTGAGGAGAAGCACGCCACCGAGGGCGAGACCCGCCACCAGCGGTGACCAAAACGGACGAGGCTGCGTCGTCACGTCACCTCTCCCGGAGCGCTCGAACCGCAGTTGATTTAGTTCTTTCTAAACGACCCTGCAAGCCGGAGCGTTCCCCCGGCTCCTCGAGCCCGCGGATCAGGGTGTGACGCGGCTCGCCACCAGCTTGGCTTCGCCGAGCCGACGCCGCAGTCCGTCGATGTCGGCGACACGCTGGCGGAAGGCCTCGAGATCGCGGCCCTCGAGCTGCTCGGCGACGGTGACGGTGACCCGGAGAGGGTTCACCTGGCGTCCAGCTTGGAGGACCTCGTAGTGCAGATGCGGGCCGGTCGACATGCCGGTGCTGCCGACATAGCCGATCACTTGCCCCTGGCGCACCCGCACGCCGCTCCGGATGCCGGTAGCGATTCGGCTCATATGGCCGTAGGCGGTTTCGAACTCGCGAGTGTGGCGGATGCGGACGTAATTGCCATAGGCGCTATACGGACCGGCCATGACCACCACGCCGTCGCCGGCAGCATAGATCGGTGTCCCGGTGGGTGCGGCGAAGTCGACGCCCTTGTGCATGCGAGTGTAGCCGAGGACCGGGTGGCGCCGGTTGCCGAAGCGCGAGGAAAGGCGTGCGCCGTCGACGGGCGTTTTCAAAAGTGACTTGCGCAGGCTGCGTCCTTGGCGGTCGTAGTATTGGACTTGGCCGTCCCGGGTCTTGAAGCGGAAGGCTTCGACGATCCTGCGATCCATTCGCAGCGCGAGATAGAGGAGATCGCCGGGCAGGCTCGCGCCCGAGGGGGCATGCACGAGCTCCTCGTAGAGCAGCTCGAACCGATCCTCGGGTTGCAGGTCGCGCTGGAAGTCGATGTCCCAGCTCAACAGGCGGATCGCCTCGGCGAGGGTCGACTCCGGGACGGACTGGCGGAGCGCCGCGGCATAGAGGCTGTCCTCGATGGCGCCGGTAGCGAGCCGCGTTTCAGCCGCGAATTCGCGCTCGACGGCCCGGACCACGAAGTGACCTTCGTCGTCTCGCGACAGTTCCACCTCCTTGCGCGCATCCAGGGCAAAGGACAGCGACGCCAGCCGCAGCTCGCCGCCGCTGCGGCGTTCCCGCTCGAGCGCGAGGGTCAGATATTGGCCGGGCTGCAAGCGTCGGAGATCGTAGAGCCCGCGCAGGGTGGAGATGGCCTCGTGAGCTTCCGCGGTGCCGACCCCGGCCTCGAGCAGGATGGAGAGCAGCGTGTCGCCACGTCGGATCTCCACCTGCTGTTCGACCCGTTCGGTGCGGGTAGCGAGCAGCAGACGTTCGGTGCGCGCCGGAGGTGCCAGAGGAATGGCGGGATCGACGGCAAAGGTCAGACTCTCCGGCCAGGCGTCGCCTCCACCTGTCCGGAAAGCGCCGTCGGCTTCGCCCGGCGCTGCCGCGACGCTCGCGGTGGGGGCGGACGCGGGCTCCCTAGAGGCGAGGACGGCAGTGGTCGCCGCCGGCGAGGTCGCGGGCTGTCGCGACGGTTCCGGCAATGCCGACTGTACTCGCCACGGATGGGAGGAAACGGCGGCGCTTTCGCCACCGCGGCTTTGCCCGAGCACGAACCATACCGCCAGCGCCCCGACCACCACGCCGAGACTGAAGGCCGCCGCAGCCACGAAGGCGAGGGCGCGTCCGAGCGAGTGATAGGGCTGCACGTACATCGTCGGCGGCTGTCCTCGAATCGGCTGCCTCTCTCTGGTGTCGTCGTTCGGGGGCGCGCCGACGCGGCCCGCTCGCAGCGTTCGAAGCCGCCCGCGTTCCTGCACGCATCGCCCGCGAGCGTCAAGAGCAGCGGCGAGCCGCACCGCTCTCCCCGGCTACCAGACGCGGCAAGCGCCGCTTTCTTCCCGGCTCAGTCCACGCGGCGCGAAGTCGGCAGAGCGATGAGGAGGCCGCGCAGCAGTTCCACGGCGAAGCCAAACCGGCGACGGGCCGCTGGCCAGTCCACGCCTTCGGGATCGCGCAGGAGTTCGGGGAGCGGTCGGCGATCGGCGCGGATATCGGCGAACAGCTCGGCCTGCCGCAGCGCCCGATCGCCGTCGCGATCGTAGGCCTCGATGACCGTCTCCGGCCCGAGCATGCGGACGGTCGCGAGGAGGCCGGCGAGGGCCCCGCGTTCGCTCGGTCCGAGCCGATCGCCGTGACGGGCGAGCCAAGCGTCGCCCGCGGCCGCGGCGTGATCGAGCTCGGCGGCGGTGACCCGGCGGTCACGGTCGGCGTCGAGGAAGGCGAAGGTGGTATCGAGGCAGCGCGGCGCCGGGGCCCGCGGGCAGATCGCCGCGGCCTCTGCGGCGAAGCGCTCGACGCGGTCGAGGGGGAGAGCAACGGCGGTCGCCGGTGTGGCGGCAGCGAGGGCGAGGGGCAGGAGCCGGAAGGTGCGCATCATCGTGCCTCGCGGACCAGCCGAACGAGCTCGTAGACGAGATCGAGGGCGTCGCGCGGGCTCATTCGGTCGGGATCCACGCCGGCGAGCCTCTCGGTCACGGCCTGGAGCCCGGCTGGCAGGGGGGTAGCTGCGGCGGTCGGGCGCTCGCCGCTCCAAGCGAACAGCGGCAGGTCCTCGGCGAGGCGGCTCGCGGCCGAAGCCGCATCCTCCGCCTCGAGCCGCGCGAGCACCTGCTCGGCGCGCTCGAGGACCGGCGGCGGCAGACCGGCGAGCCGGGCCACCTGGATGCCGTAGGAACGGTCGGCGCGGCCCGGCACCACTTCGTGCAGGAACACCACTTTGCCCTGGAATTCCTCGACCCGTACGGTGCGGGTCGAAAGTCGCGGCAATCGTCCGGCCAGATGGGTGAGCTCGTGATAATGGGTGGCGAAGAGCGTGCGGCAGCGCAGCACGTCGTGGAGATATTCGACCACCGCCCAAGCGAGGGACAAGCCGTCGAAGGTAGCGGTGCCGCGGCCGAGCTCGTCGAGCACGACGAAGCTGCGGCGGGTGGCGCGGTTGAGGATGGTCGCGGTCTCCACCATCTCGACCATGAAGGTGGAGCGTCCCCGGGCGAGGTCGTCGGCTGCACCCACCCGCGAGAACAGCCGGTCGACGATGCCGATCGCGGCACAGTCCGCCGGGACGAAACTGCCAGCTTGGGCGAGCAGGACGATGAGCGCGTTCTGCCGCAGGAACGTGCTCTTGCCGGCCATGTTGGGGCCGGTCACGAGCCACAGGGTCTCGGTCTCGTCGAGCCGGCAGTCGTTGGCGACGAAGCGCTCGTGACGGTGGCCGAGCGCCTGCTCCACCACGGGATGGCGCCCGCCGCGGACCTCGAAGGTGAGGTCCTCGCGGATCTCGGGTCTGACCCAACGCTGTTCCGCCGCGACCTCGGCGAGGGCCGCGTCGACGTCGAGTCGGGCGAGGCTGTCGGCGATCGTCGAGACGGTGGCGGCAGCGGCGAGGAGATCGCGCCGCATCTCTTCGAAGAGCGCGAGCTCGCGCGCGAGCGCCCGCTCCGCCGCCTCGGCGAGCCGCCTTTCCAGTTCGACGAGTTCGGCCGTCGTATAGCGCGTAGCGCCGGCCATGCTTTGGCGCTGGACGAAGTCGGCTGGGACGCGCGCGCGGTGGGTGGAGGTGACCTCGATGTACCAGCCGAGCAGATGGTTGTGGCGGATCCTGAGCGAAGGGATGCCGGTTCGCTCGCGATAGCGCGCCTCCAGTGCGGCGATGCGCTGGCGACCGTGATCGCGCAGCTCCCGCGCCTCGTCGAGCTCGGCATCGACTCCGGAGCGCAGGAAGCCTCCGTCGCGGGCGAGGGGCGGCGGGCTGTCGACGAGACTCGCGACGATCCTGCGGCCGAGGGCGGCACCGCTCTCGAGCCCGCTCGAGAGCGCGGCGAGAAGCGGCTCGCCGCTCGCCAAGAGGGCAGCGAGCTCGGCAGCCACCTCGAGGCCACGGCCAACGGCCAACAGATCGCGCGGGCCGCCGCGGCCGAGCGCGAGCCGGCCCATGGCCCGACCGATGTCGGGGACGGTGGCGAGCCGGCGGCGTACTTCCGCCCGGAGCTCCGGTGCCGCGATCAAGGCTTCGACGCGGTCGAGGGCCTGCCGGATGAACGACGGGTCGGTCGAAGGGGCCTGCAGCCGTTCGGCCAAAAGCCGGCCCCCCGCTGCCGTCAGCGTGCGGTCGATGGCAGCGAGCAGACTGCCTTCCCGGTCGCCGGAAAGCGAGCGCAGGATCTCGAGGTTGCGCCGGGTCGCCGGATCGATCTGCAGGACCTTCGTCCGCTCGATCCGCTTCGGCCATTCGAGCCGCGGCTCGAGCCCCTTTTGGGTGAGGCGCACATAGTCGAGGAGCGCGCCTGCCGCCGCGAGCTCGGCCCGCTCGAAGGGGCCGAGACCGTCGAGGGTGGCGAGCCCGAATTGCTCGAGCAGCCTGCGTTCGCCGTGGAGGCTGTCGAAGCGGACCTGGGCGGTGCGGGTGATCCGTTCGCCGAACTCCTCGAGCACCGGAAAGGACCCGACGTCGATACCCTCTTCCGGCAGCAGGAGCTCGCCGGGTTCGATGCGGGCGAGGGCCTCGCTCAGTTCCTCGGGTGCGAGGGCCTCGGTGAAGAACGCGCCGGTCGAGATATCGACCCAAGCGAGGCCGAGGCGATCGCGGGTGCGGGCACAAGCGGCGAGAAAGTTGTAGCGGCGGGCCTCGAGCAGCTCCTCCTCGGTGAGAGTACCGGGAGTGACAAGCCGTACGACCCCCCGCCGTACGAGCGTCCGGCTGCCACGGCGGCGCGCCTCCGCGGGATCCTCGAGCTGCTCGCATATGGCGACCCGAAACCCGCGGCGGATCAGCTTGCGGAGATAGCTTTCGGCGCTGTGCACCGGAACGCCGCACATCGGCACCTCCTCGCCGGCGTTGCGACCCCGGCGAGTGAGCGCGACCTCGAGCACCGGTGCCGCGCGCACCGCATCGTCGAAGAACAGCTCGTAGAAGTCGCCCATGCGGAAGAACAACAGAGCGTCCGGATGCTCGGCCTTGAGCGCCCGATACTGAGCGAACATCGGCGTGTCGCCGCTAGGCTCCGGCGGTGGCGCCGACCCGGTCGTCGCGGCCAGATCTACTTCTGGTTGAATAGCCGGTTGCCTTTTCATCGTCCGCACGTATACTGCAAGATGCCGTCGCGGCGTAGCCCGGGGTCGCGACGCGGGGACGTCTCCGTCGGTGGAACGCGCGAGCGGGGGGTGCGGGCACCAACCTTCGGGAGATGTCACCGTGCCGATGGATATGCGACGTCTGTCCTGCCACTGCCAGCCGGCCGAGGAGGGGGCACCTGCCGGAGACCCGGCAGCGGTATGGCTGATCGAGCGGGCCGGCGAGGGGTGGCGGGAGCTCTACGCCGACGGATGGGCGCTCGCCGAGCGGTTGCGCTTTCTTCCATGGCCGGAGCGGCTGCAGATCCTCTCCGCCTTCTGCTGGCAGCAGGCCCAAGAGATGCTCTCTCCCGAGGCCATCACCGGCATGGTCAACCGCCGGAGTGCGGATCCCCAGGGCGAGGACGCCGTCCGGCGCTACGCCGCCCGCACCAGTGCCGTGATGGCGGCGGTGTTGCTGCTGCTGGGCGAGGAGGGCCGCGTCTTCTCCCACGCCTCGGCTCTGGTCCACCTTTTCACCGGCGATCCGGATCTGCAGCGACCGGCCCTCGACTGGCTCGCCGCCTCCGGCAGCGACGGGCTGCACCCGCTGTTGGCGCGCCTCCCCGGCTTGGCGTTCCTCTGCCTCTGTCTTTACACGAACGATTCGGCCGAGAGCTTCATGGCGCGCGATGCCTTCTTTGCCGCCCTCCAGGGGGAATGAAGCGGGTTCAGACGGTCGCGAGGTACCACTCGTATTCGAGGGGTGTCACCCGGCTCTCGAAACGCTCGCGCTCGGTGTCGCGGACGAGAGCGTAGAGGTCGAGCAACCGTGGGTCGAGAAAGCGGCGCAAGATGGTGCCCGAGCGGAAGGCGGCGAGGGCGCTCTCCCAGCTGCGCGGCAGAGCCGGATCGAGCTTGTCGTAGGCACTCCCCTCGACCGGCGGGCCAGGATCGCCGCCCTGCTCGAGACCGTCGAGGATGCCCGCGAGGATCGCCGCGAGCACCAGATAGGGATTGGCATCCGCCCCTGCGACCCGATGTTCGATGCGCATGGCGTTCGGCCGTGCCAAGGGGATGCGAACCGCCACCGTGCGATTGTTCCATCCCCAGCAAGGCGCGTGCGGGGCGTAGGATCCGGGCACGAAACGACGATAGCTATTGGCATTGGGAGCGAAGATCGCCATGGCCTCCGGCATGCTGCGCAACACCCCTGCCACCGCCCGTCGCAGCATCGCCTCGCCATCCGGTCGTTCACCGAAGAGGTTGCGGCCGTCGGCATCGTAGAGGCTCACATGGACGTGCATGCCGTTGCCGCTGCGGCCCTCGAAGGGCTTGGCCATGAAGGTCGCACGGCGGCCGCTGGCCGAGGCGGCAGCGCGCACGCAGCGTTCGAGCAGGAGCGCCTGGTCGGCGGCGCGCACCGCGCCATCGCTCGGGCGGATGTTGATCTCGAACTGCCCCGGGGCGAACTCCGATTCCACGGCGACGACCGCGAGCCCGAGCGTCTCGGCCCAGCGCAACGCTTGCTCGAAGAAGGTCTCCTCCTCGTCGAGCCGCTCGTGGCTGTAGAGCTCGATGGCGCGCGGGCGTCGGGCGAGGCGCCGGCTCGGCGGCAAGAGCGGCCGACCCTCGGCGTCGTTTTCCGGATCGAGCAGATAGAACTCGATCTCGAAGGCGGCGCGCACGCCGAGCCCGCGTTCGGCGAACCGCTCCTCGAGCGCCCGCAAGGCAGCCCGAGCATCGGCATAGAACGGTCGCCCATCGTGGTCGAGCAGGCCGCCGATCACCTGGGCGTGCGAGGGCTTCCAGGGCAGTGCGGCGAGGGTGTCGAGATCGAGCCGTACCGGCCGGTCGGCGTCGCCCTCGGCCCACACCAGCGGCGCCCGGTCGACATTGTTGCCGGAACTGTCGAGGGCGTAGATGGAGCTCGGGAAACTCGGCAACGCTTCGCCGCGCAGGACCTCGGGGGAAATGCGCTTGCCGCGCGGGATCCCGGAGAGATCGGGGATCAGGATCTCGATCTGCTCGACGAGCGGGTTTTCCTCGAAGAAGCGGGCGAGGGCGTCTTTTTCTGCCATCGGCCTGGCCGGATCTGCGCGTTACACCGATTCGCCGAGGTTCTCCTCGATCCACTCGCGCAGCTTGGATTTGGGCAGGGCGCCCACCTTGGTGGCCCGCAGCTCGCCGTTTTTGAACAGCATCAGGGTGGGGATGCCGCGCACGCCGTAGCGGGTCGGAGTGAGCGGGTTCTCGTCGATGTTGACCTTGACGAAGCGCACGCGATCGCCGAACTCGGCCGCCAGCTCGTCGATATAGGGTGCGATCATCTTGCAGGGACCGCACCACTCCGCCCAGAAATCGACCACGACTGGCCGGTCTGCCTTGAGCACGTCCTTCTCGAAGGAGGTGTCGGAGGCCTGAACGATTTCGCCCATCGGTGTTCTCCCTCGGTCGCCGCTGCAGCCGCGACGGATGCGCCGGAGGGCGACCTTAGGCCGACCGATGGGACCGTCAAGCGCCGCCGCCGCAGGCCTGGCCACCGCCTTTCGCCCGTCGTGGGCGGCGCCTTGAGCGGCGCGGGAAAGCACGGCAGAGTCGCGGCCGCACAGGAGGGGGGGAGCGATGCGGACGCAGCTCGCCATTGTGGGTGCCGGGCCGGCAGGGCTCTTGCTATCCCACCTGCTGCACCAGTCGGGTATCGAATCCGTCGTTCTCGAGCGCCACAGCCGCAGCTACGTCGAGCGACGCATCCGCGCCGGGGTGATCGAACACGCGGCGGCGGAACTCCTCGACCGCGTGGGCGTGGGTGCGCGCATGCGCCGAGAGGGGCTCGTCCACTCCGGCATCAATCTTCGCTTCGCCGGCCGCACCCATCGTGTGGACTTCGCGGAACTGGTCGGCCGAACGGTCGTGGTCTATGGCCAGCAGGAAGTGGTCAAGGATCTGATCGCTGCCCGTCTGCAAGCTGGCGGGACGATCCTGTTCGAGGCAGAAGCTACCGCCATCGAAGGGCTGGCCAGTGACCGGCCTGTGGTCCGCTTCCGCCATCGCGGCGAGGAGCAGGTTTTGGCCTGCGACTTCGTGGCTGGCTGCGACGGCTTCCACGGGATCGCCCGCGCGTCCATCCCCGAGCAGGCGATCACCGTCTACGAACGGGTCTATCCCTACGCGTGGCTCGGTATCCTCGCCGTCGCCCGGCCCGCTTCCCAGGAGCTCGTGTACGCCCATCACGAGCGCGGCTTTGCGCTGCTTTCCATGCGCTCGCCCACCCTGTCGCGGCTCTATTTGCAATGCCGCCCGGACGAACCGCTCGAGGAATGGCCGGACGAGCGGATCTGGGACGAACTCGAGACCCGGCTCGCGGCTGAGGACTTCCGCCTCGAGCGCGGCCCGATCCTGCAAAAGGGCGTGACGGCCATGCGCAGCTTCGTCTGCGAGCCCATGCGCTTCGGTCGGCTGTTCCTCGCCGGCGATGCCGCCCACATCGTGCCTCCCACCGGAGCCAAGGGAATGAACCTTGCCATCGGCGATGTGGTGATGCTCGCCCGCGCCCTCGTCGCCTACTACCGGGAGGGGCGCGAGGACTTGCTCGACGCCTATTCCGCCCTCTGTCTCTCGCGCATCTGGAAGGCCCAGCATTTCTCCTGGTGGATGACCACCATGTTGCATCGCGACACGGACACGCTCCCCTTCGACCGCAAGCGTCAGCTCGGCGAGCTCGAGGCGGTGACGGGCTCGCGGGCGGCACTCACCTGGCTTGCGGAAAACTACACCGGGCTATCGCTGCCGCCGCTTCCCGAACGATCCTGAAAGGAGGCGCCCAGTGAAACCCAATCTCGTCTACGGAGCCCGCGACTGGTCCAGCCATCCGCCGCTCGTCTTCCCCGCCTACCGCTCCACCACCACGCGCGGCCCGAAAAAGCCGCTCGTTCCGATACCGCAGACGCTGACCGAGCTCACCGCTCCGGTCTACGGCCACGATGCCATCGGGCCGCTCGATTCCGATCTCACGCGCAACGCGGCGAAAAACGGCGAACCGCTCGGCGAGCGCATCATCGTCGCCGGTCGGGTGCTGGACGAGGCGGGAAGGCCGGTTCCCCACACCCTGATCGAGATCTGGCAGGCCAACGCCGCCGGCCGCTACATCCACCGCCGCGACCAGCATCACGCGCCCCTCGATCCCAATTTCCACGGCGCTGGTCGTTGCCTGACCGATGCCGAAGGCCGCTACCGCTTCGTCACCATCCGACCGGGGCCCTATCCCTGGCAGAATCACGACAACGCCTGGCGACCCTCCCACATCCACTTCTCCCTCTTCGGTCACGCCTTTTGCACGCGGCTCGTCACCCAGATGTACTTCCCGGGCGACCCGCTCTTGGCGCACGACCCGATCTTCCAGAGTGTCCCGGCCTTCGCCCGCGATCGCCTGATCTCGCGTTTCTCGCTCGAGCTCACCGAGCCCGGTTGGGCCACCGGTTACGCGTTCGACATCGTGTTGCGAGGTCCGAGGGAAACGCCGATGGAGAACCGTTAGGATGCCCGCGCAGACCCCGTCGCAGACCGTCGGTCCCTACTTCGCCTATGCGCTCACCCCCGAGCCCTACGGTTATCCGGGGATCGCCAGCAACCGCCTCGTCGACATCGGCACGCCGGGCGAGCGGATCCTCCTCCGGGGCCGGGTGCTGGACGGCGCGGGCGAGCCGGTGGAGGACGCGCTCCTCGAGATCTGGCAGGCAGACGCGAGCGGCCGCTATCCCACCGAAGCCCCGGGCGAGGCGCGCGGTTTCCGCGGCTTTGGCCGCTGCGGGACCGACGCCGAGGGCCGTTTCTCGTTCGAGACGGTGAAGCCCGGCCGGGTACCAGGGCCCGATGGCAAGCTGCAGGCCCCGCATATCGCGGTGATCGTGACCGCTCGCGGTCTCCTCAACCACCTCGTCACCCGCATCTATTTCGCCGACGAGGTGGCCGCCAACGCCTCCGACCCGATCCTGGCCCTCGTGCCGGAAGACCGGCGCGCCACGCTGATCGCGCGTCGCGAGGACCATCCGGGCGGCCCCGTCTACCGCTTCGACATCCACTTGCAAGGCGAGCAGGAGACCGTCTTCTTCGACGTCTGAACAGGGGCCCGCAGCCGGCCTCAGGCCGGCTGCGGGCTGCCCGAGAGCTTCGCCACGCGGCGGGCATGGCGGCCGCCCTCGAAGGGGGTGGCGAGGAAGGCCTCGAGGCAGTCGCGGGCGACCGCCGGACCCAGGGTGCGGGCGCCGAGCGCGAGGACATTGGCATCGTTGTGCAGCCGCGCCAGTCGGGCGGTGGTCACGTCGTGGCAGAGGGCGGCGCGGATGTGCCGGTGGCGGTTGGCGGCGATGGAAATACCGATTCCGGAGCCGCAGATGATCACCCCGAGCTGGGCCCGCCCGTCGGCGAGCGCCAAGGCGAGGGCATCGGCCATGTCCGGATAGTCCACCGAGGTGCCGTCGTTGACGCCGAGATCGAGCACCTCGTACCCTTTCTCGCGGGCGAGCGCCACGAGTTCGTCCTTGAGGCGGAAGCCGGCGTGATCGGCGGAAAAGGCGATCGTGGTCATGGCGTCCTCGCTGGCAGCCGGGGCGCCCCATCAATCTCGCGGCCGCTGCCCGCGGCGGCAAGATCCCTCTCGGCGCAGGGACGGGCGAGGCCCGAAGGCAGGGGCTCGCCGAAAAGCCAGGCCTCGATGTCGCGCCACACGCGCTCGCGCTGCCGATCGCGCAGCAGCAAATGCCATCCTTCGGGGTATACGACGAGAGTGCAGTCCTCGCTGCCGATCGCCCGGGCGAAGGCGAGCTGGGCATCGACCGGCACGATCTGATCGCGCTCGCCCACCAGCACGAGCACCGGCGAGAGGATGCGGGGCGCGGCGGCAAATGCCTCGCCCATGAGGCGGACGAGGCCTTCGATGGCGGCGATGCGGGTGCGCTTGATGAACAGCGGATCGGCCGCCAGCGCGCGCAGCACCTCGAGATTGTCCGAAGCCTGGCGCTTCAGGCTCTCGCCGGTGAGCTCGAGGTCGGGGAACAGCCGAGCCGCAATCCACAACAGGCCTCGGTAAAAGGGGTTCATCGCTTGCCCACCCCACACCGCGGGGGCGCTCAGGATCACGCCGGCGAGAAAGGGGGGCGGCTGTTCGGCGACGGCGAGCGCCGCGACCGCAGCCCCCATGCTGACGCCGAGGAGGTAGACGGGAACCCCGGGGTACTGACGGTGCAATGCCAGCAGCCTGGCCCGTGCGTCGGCCACCAGCCGCGCGCTGCCCGGCCAGCGCCCGCGATCGGGGTTCTCGCCGAAGCCGCGCTGGTCGAAGGCCTCGACCGCGATGCCCCGTTCGGCGGCAAAACTGCCGAAGAGTTCGAATGCCCGGCGGTAGTCGTTGAAGCCATGGAGGGCGAGGATCGCGGCGCGCGGCTCGGCGGGTGGAGCCCAAAGGCTCGTCGGCAGTGGCGGGGTCGCCGCGGGCCGAGGGGCCGTTCGTTCGTCGCCCGCCGTCAGGGCACAGGCGGCGAGGACCAGGACCAGCGCGGCGGCCTGTCGCGGTTTCACGCGGGAACGGCCGTCCCCGCCTCGCCGAGCCCGAGCATCCTCCAGATGTCGTCGGGCCGCCGGCCGCAGTCGCGGAGATGGCGGAGGGTCACGGCCCGGTTGCGTTTCGCCATGCGCTGGCCGCGACTGTCGGCCACCAGATTGTGGTGATAGTAGCGTGGGGTGTCGAGGCCGAGCAGGGCCTGCAGCAGGCGGTGGATGTGGGTGGCGTGGAACAGGTCCTCGCCGCGGGTCACGAGGGTGACCCCCTGGAGATGGTCATCGACAGTGACGGAGAGATGGTAGGAGGTCGGGATATCTTTGCGGGCGATGACGACATCTCCGAAGATCTGCGGTGTCGCCTCCACCCAGCCAGCGCGGTAATCGTACCACCAGAGCGGGCCCGTCCGGGAGAGGGCTTTCTCGACATCGAGCCGCCAGGCGAAAGGTTCGCCGCGACGGATGCGCCGCTCGCGTTCCTCGGCGCTGAGACTGCGACAGATCCCGGGGTAGACGGGCTCGCCCGACGGCCCGTGCGGCGCGCGCCCCGCTTCTTCGACCTCCATCCGGATCTGCCTGCGGGTACAGAAGCACGGATAGACCACGCCCAGTCCCATCAGCGCCTCGAGCGCGGCGCGATAGACCTCCATGTGCTCGCTCTGCCGCCGCACCGGCCCGTCCCAGTCGAGGCCGAGCCAGGCGAGGTCCTCGAGGATGGCCCGCTCGAATTCGGGTCGGCAACGCAGGGGATCGATGTTTTCGAGTCGCACCAGGAAGCGGCCACCGTTCTGGCGTGCGGCCTCGTAGGCGAAGAGCGCCGAGTAGGCGTGGCCGAGATGGAGAAAGCCGGTCGGGCTGGGGGCGAAGCGCGTCGTGGGCGGCGGCTCGCCCTCGGCGGGAAGCGGAATGCGGTCCGCTCCGGAGAGCAGGGTCTGCGGCGGAATGCGGCCGTGCGACAAGGCGGATGGCCCCTTGAGGTTGAGAAGCCCGCCGGCTGCGATCATGATCCGCGCCGCTTCGCTTCGCAAGCCGTCGACTACGGAGACCCTGCGTGATGGTGCGTCTTTCCGGCCCGAGCTGGCTGCCGCGCAACGGTCGATCGCCGCAGCGCCTGGTCGTGCTCCTGCACGGTCTCGGCGCCGACGGCAACGACCTCATAGGCCTGGCCCCGGCGCTCGCGCGCTTTCTTCCCGACGCCGCTTTCCACGCCCCGGACGCCCCTTTTCCCTGCGACTTCGCACCTTTTGGCCGCCAGTGGTTCAGCCTGCGGGCGATCGATCCGGCCGAGCTTGCGGTGGCAGCCTGGCAGGGAGTGGAACGGGCAGCTCCCTTTCTCCACGAATATCTCGACCATCTGCTCGCCCGCTATCGGCTTCCCGCCTCCTGCCTCGGGCTCGTGGGCTTTTCCCAGGGCACCATGATGGCCCTCCATGTGGCGCCGCGCCGCGATCCGGGGCCGGCCGCGGTGGTCGGCTTTTCGGGAGCGCTGGTGGCGCCAGAGCGGCTCGCGGGCGAGCTCCGGAGCCGGCCGCCGGTGCTCCTCGTCCATGGCGATGCCGACGAGGTGGTGCCCCTCGATTACCTCTTTGCCGCCGTCCACGGCCTCGCCGCCGCCGGCATCCCGGTGCAGTGGCTCGTCCGGCCCGGCCTCGGACACGCCATCGATGCCGTGGGTCTCGAGGCGGCAGGTCGGTTTTTGCGCGATCTCCTGGTGCCGGCGTCGAGCTGAGCTCGCGCGTGCGGGACTGTACGAAGCGCCCGGGCGTGGTAGAAGGGCTGCGGATGGACGGGATGCGACTGCCGGGCGGCACGTCGTGGCCCGAAGAGCACGAAGGGAGGTCGGACCGATGCCCCAGGTGCGGATGGTGGTCAACGGACGCGAGGTCGCCGGCGAGGTGGAAGGCAGGACGCTGCTCGTCGAGTTCCTGCGCGAGCGGCTGGGACTGACCGGCACCCATGTCGGCTGCGACACGAGCCAGTGCGGCTGCTGCCTGGTGTTGGTCGACGGGGTCTCGGTCAAGAGTTGTACGACCCTGGCCCTCCAATGCGAGGGGGCGAATGTCACGACCATCGAGGGATTGGCGAGCGACGGCGAGCTGCATCCGGTGCAGCGGGCGTTCCACGAGCACCACGGCCTGCAGTGCGGCTTCTGCACGCCGGGTATGGTGATCAGCGCGGTCGACTTGTTGTCGCGCAATCCCGATCCGACGGAGGCCGAGGTGCGCTCCTGGCTCGAGGGGAACTTCTGCCGCTGCACGGGCTATCACAATATCGTCAAGGCGGTGCTCGCCGCGGCCGCCGAGCTGCGCCAGCAAAAGGCGGCGTGACGGACATCGAGGGACGGGAGGCGAGGCCATGGTGGCGAAGGGTATCGGGGCGGCGGTGCCGCGCAAGGAGGACCGGAGGTTTTTGACCGGTCGCGGGCGCTATACCGACGACATCCATCTACCGGGCGAGGTGCATGCGGTGTTCGTGCGCTCGCCGCATGCGCATGCGCGCATCCTGCGGATCGACAAGGGGCCGGCCCTAGCCGTGCCGGGGGTGCTCGCCGTGCTCACCGGCGAGGACGTGGCCGCCGACGGCCTCGGCCATCTGGTCTGCGGCTGGCTCGTCAAGTCCAAGGATGGTTCGCCCATGCGCATGGGCAAGCATCCGCTGCTCGCCCAGGGCAAGGTGCGCTACGTCGGCGATCGGGTGGCATGCGTGGTGGCCGAGACCCTCGCCGCCGCCCGCGACGGGGCCGAGGCCCTGGTCGTCGAATACGAGGAGTTGCCGGCGGTGACCTCGCTCGCCGAGGCGGAGAAGGCTCCGGTCGCGGTGCACGAGGAGGCGCCGGACAATGTCGTCTATGACTGGGAGCTCGGCGACCGCGCGGCCGTGGAAGAGGCCTTCGCCAAGGCGCACCGAGTGGTCGCTGTCGATCTCGTCAACAACCGGCTCGTGCCCAATGCCATGGAGCCGCGGGCGGCGATTGGCGTGTGGGATCCCGGGACCGACGGTTATACGCTCTATCTCACCAGCCAGAACCCCCATGTGCATCGGCTCGTGATCTCGGCCTTCGTCGGCATCGCCCCGGAACACAAGCTGCGGGTGGTGGCGCCCGACGTCGGCGGCGGCTTCGGTTCCAAGATCTTCGTCTACGGCGAGGAATGCGTGGTGCTGTGGGCCTCGCGCAAGGTGGGCGGGCGTCCGGTGCGCTGGCGGGAGGAGCGCAGCGAGGCGTTCCTCGCCGATGCCCACGGACGCGACCACCTGACCCACGCCGAGCTCGCCCTCGACGCGGAGGGTCATTTCCTCGCCCTGAGAGTGTCGACTCGCGCCAATCTCGGCGCCTACATGAGCACCTTCTCCAGCTGCATCCCGACCTATCTCTACGCCACCCTGCTCGCCGGTCAGTATCGCACACCGGCGATCTATGCCGAGGTCAAGGCGCTCTACACCAATACCACGCCGGTCGACGCCTACCGTGGTGCTGGCCGCCCCGAGGCGAGCTTCCTCGTCGAGACCCTGGTCGAGGAGGCGGCGCGCGTTCTCGGCATCGACCGGGCGGAAATCCGACGCCGCAACTTCATTCCCAAGGACGCGTTCCCCTATCAGACGCCGGTGGCGCTGGTCTACGACACGGGCGACTATGCGACGAGCCTCGAACGGGCGCTCGCGCTCGCCGATTACGCGGGTTTCCCGGCACGGCGGGCGGAGGCCGAGCGGCGCGGACGGCTGCGGGGGATCGGGATCTCCTGCTACATCGAAGCCTGCGGCATCGCTCCCTCGGCGGTGGTGGGCTCGCTGGGTGCGGGCGTCGGTCTGTGGGAATCGGCGGAAGTGCGTTTCACCCACACCGGCAAGGTGCAGGTGCTGACCGGCACTCACACCCATGGGCAAGGCCACGAAACCACCTTCAGTCAGCTCGTCGCCGAAGCCCTCGGGGTGCCGTTCGAGGACGTCGAGGTGATCCACGGCGATACCGCCGGCACGCCGGTCGGCATGGGCACCTACGGCTCGCGCTCGCTCGCCGTCGGCGGCGAAGCGATCCTGCGCGCCTGCCGCAAGCTGATCGACAAGGGGCGGAAGATCGCCGCCCACCTGCTCGAGGCGTCGGAGGCGGATATCGAGTTCGTCGACGGAGCCTTCCGGGTCAAAGGCACCGACCGCCAGAAGACCATCCAGGAAGTCGCCTTCACCGCCCTCGTTCCCCACCGCTATCCGCCGGACCTCGAGCCGGGCTTCGAGGCCTCGGCCTATTTCGATCCGCCGAACTTCACCTTTCCCGCCGGCACCTATGTGTGCGAGGTCGAGGTCGATCCGGATACCGGCCGGGTCAGCATCGAGAAGTTCGTGGCCGTCGACGATTTCGGCCGAGTGATCAATCCCCTTGTCGTCGAGGGGCAGGTACATGGCGGACTGGTCCAGGGGATCGGCCAGGCGCTCCTCGAACAGGCGGTCTACGACCCCTCGGGACAGCTGCTCACGGGCTCCTTCATGGACTACGCCATGCCGCGGGCGGACGATGTGCCGGCGTTCGTCGTCGAGTTCGCGCCCGGCACGGCAGCCGCCGCCAACTCCATGGGGGTCAAGGGGTGCGGCGAGGCGGGGGCGATCGGCGCCCCGGCGGCGGTGATCAACGCCCTGACGGATGCCATCGGTGTGCGGGTGGAGATGCCCGCGACACCGGAGAAAGTGTGGCGGGCGCTGCACGGGCGGCGCCTGGCCCAGGCGGCGGAATGAGGAGGAAACGGGCATGTACGCATTCGACTATCGGCGCCCGTCGAGCCTCGCCGAGGCGGCGGCGTTGCTGCGACAGGACCCCGAGGCGAAGCTTCTGGCGGGTGGTCATACTTTGATCCCGACGCTCAAGCAGCGACTGGCGCGACCGAGCGTGCTCCTCGACATCGGCCATTTGGCGGAGCTCCGCGGTCTGCGCGAGGAAAACGGCGGGCTCGCCATCGGCGCCGCGGTGCGGCACGGCGAGGTGGCGGCGTCGGATCTCGTGCGACGCACGATTCCGGCCCTCGCAGCGCTGGCTTCCCATATCGGTGACCCGGCGGTGCGCAACCGCGGTACCATGGGCGGCTCGATCGCCAACGCCGATCCCGCCGCCGACTGGCCGGCCGCGGTCGTCGGCTGCGGAGCCATCCTGCGCACCGATCGGCGAGAGATCGCAGCGGACGATTTCTTCCGCGGCCTCTTCGAGACCGCCCTCGAAGAGGGCGAGATCCTGCGCGAGGTCTGGTTCCCGCGCCCCGAGCGGGCGGCCTACGCCAAGTTCCCCAACCCGGCCTCGCGCTATGCCATCGTGGGCGTGTTCGTCGCGAAATTCGCCGATCGGGTGCGGGTAGCGGTGACCGGCGCCGCGCCCGCGGTATTCCGGGCGACGGAGATGGAAGAGGCGCTGACCCGCGACTTTCGCCCCGAGGCGATCGCCGGCATCCGGGTGCCGGAAGACGGGCTGAACAGCGACCTGCACGCTTCGGCGGAGTATCGATCGCACTTGGTTACGGTGATGGCGCGTCGCGCCGTGGAACAGGCGCGCGCCAGCTGAGACCCGTGTCGGCCACGACCGCAGCGGCGAGCCAGCGCCCATGACGGGCGACCGCCATGGGGTGACGCCGCCGGTTGCGGTCGAGGTGCGGCGAGGGGGCCGGGTCGAGAGCCGACACCGCCTCTCGGTCGCGGTCCTGCGCCCGGACGGCAGGATCGTCCTGGCCGCCGGCGAGCTCGACGAGCCGATCTATCCGCGCTCGGCGATCAAACCGTTCCAGGCCCTGCCGCTCGTCGAGTCGGGAGCCGCCGACCGCTTCCACTTGAGCTCGCGCGAGCTGGCGCTGGCCTGTGCCTCGCATTCGGGGGAGGAAGGGCATGTGGAGGCGGTGCGGGCGTGGCTCCTCCGGCTCGGGCTCGACGAAACCGCCCTCGCCTGCGGACCGCGACCGCCCCTTTCCGCCGAAGTCGCACGGCGGCTCATCGCGCGGGGCGAAGAACCATCCCCCCTGCACGACAATTGCTCGGGCAAGCACGCCGGTATGCTGACCCTCGCCCGCCATCTCGGCGTGCCGGAGACGGACTACGTCCATCCGCACCACCCGGTGCAGCGCAGGATCCGCGACGTCCTGAGCGAACTCACGGGACATGCCGTGGTCGACCCGCCGGGCATCGACGGCTGCACCGCGCCCAATTGGCCCATCCCTCTGCGCGCTCTCGCCCGCGCCGCGGCCCGCTTCGCCACGGGCGCGGATCTGCCGCCGGCGCGGATGCGGGCGGCCGCGCGGCTGATCGCCGCCTGCCGTGCCGAACCCTGGTACCTGGCCGGCACCGGCCGCGCTGGCACGCGCATCGTCGCGGTGCTCGCCGATGGCCTCGTCAAGAGCGGGGCGGAAGGTGTCTATCTCGGATTCTTCCCGAAAGCCGGACTCGGGCTCGCGCTCAAGGTCGAGGATGGTGCCGGGCGAGCGAGCGAGGTGGCGCTCGTCGCCCTCCTCGACAGCCTCCAGCTCTTCACTCCCGAAGCGCGGCGGGCGCTGGCCGATCTGGCCCAGCCGCAAGTCTTGGACAGTCGCGGCCGGCGCGTGGGAGAGATCGTGCCGGCGGCGGACTTCCCGCCCATAGTCGGAAGGAAGGGATGAGAACCCTCGTCGCCGGCGTCGACGAGGTCGGGCGCGGGCCGCTTGCCGGTCCGGTGGTCGCCTGCGCCGTGATCCTGTTCGAGGTGCCACCGGGCCTTCGCGACTCCAAGCAGCTCGCGCCGGCGGCGCGGGCGCGACTGGTGCCGCTCGTGCGGCGCGCCGGTGCGGTGGCCGTCGGTGCGGCCTCGGTGCGGGAGATCGACCGCCTCGACATCCGGCGCGCCACCTGGCTCGCCATGCAGAGGGCAGTCGCTCGCCTGCCGGTGCGACCGACGCGGGTGCTGGTGGACGGCCGCGACGTTCCCGACTTCGGCATTCCCGCCGAGGCCATCGTCGGCGGCGACGCCACGGTGCCCGAGATCATGGCCGCCTCCATCGTCGCCAAGGAGCTGCGCGATCATGCCATGCGTCGCCTGGCCCGCCGCTATCCGGGCTACGGCTTCGAGCGTCACGCCGGCTATCCCACGGTCGAACACCGCCAGGCGCTCAGGCTCCTCGGCCCGACGCTGCACCACCGCCGTAGCTTCGCCCCGGTTCGGGCGGTGCTCGAGGGCTGCGCCGCCGAGAGCGAGGATCGGGCCTGGCCGACCCCAGCATCTCAGGCCCGGAGGTCGACCGGACGCACGGGCCCCTCGTAGTGGATTCGCGCTGCCGCCGCCCGAGCGTAGGTGTCGAGGCCGCGATCGGCTGGCAGAGTGGCGGTAAAATCGAGCCCCAAGAGCTCGGGCGGGACGACGACCGGCGCCGGTCCGGGTGCGGGTGGGGGCGCCACGGTCACCGACAGGCTCCAGGCATGGACGGTGCCCTGCGGCCGTGCGGCGGAGAATAGCCGCAGAGCCGCCACGAGCGGCATGGCGTCGCGGGCGAGGTGGGGATCGATGCGCATCGCCGCGCCATTCCATCACACGGAGGTTGCGATATGGTTGATCCACGCTGCCGCTGTGGAGCGCCGATGAACCTGCGTCCTCCCCTGTTGTGCCCGGCGGTCCTCGTCGTCCTCCTCTCGGCCTGTGCGGGATGGCTGCCGCTCGAGGTAGAGGGCGATGCGGGTGCGGCCCGGGTCCAGCTCGAGGCGGCGGCCGCCTCCGGCCCCGTGGCCCTCTCGGTCCGCGACGCGCCAGCGGAGTTTCCGCCCGAACGCGTGGCAAAGGCCCTGGCAGAAGGGGTGGTCGGGCTCGAGGCGCAGTTCGAGCCCACGAGCCGGGTGCGGCCGGCATCGGCGCTCCTGAGCTTCGCCCCGGCAGAGCCCGATAGCCTCTGCCGCGGCGAGAGCGCCACGGCACCGCCGGCTTCGCCGACGCTGCTGCTCCTCGTCTGGTGCGGCGACGGGGAAGCGGTCGCGGCCGTCACGGTGCCCCTGGCCTCGACGGCGCCGCAGGAAGTGGAGCGAGCGATCTGGCGCGCTGCCCGGCGCTTGTTCCCGGATCGCTACGCCGAGCGCTACGGCATCGACCTGTTCGGACTGCGGGTGGGCGTCGGGGCCAGCATCGGCTTCTAGGACGCCGTCAGTGCCGCGGCGAGAAGGGAGTGCGGGTGCCGCCGCCCGGCCTCGGCACCGGCAGATATTCGACCCCTGTCTGGGCGCGTACCGGTTGCGGGTAGAGGCTCATGAGCTCGAGCACCGAATCCGGCATGTCGGTCGAGACGGGTAGGCCGAGCGCCTTCGCCTCGTCAGCGGAGATCGGATAGTCGTGGGTCCAGGTACCTTCGCACATCAGCGACGCCACCTCCTTCGCCTTCTGCGGCGGCATCTTGTCGGCGAGCAGGGCTTCCACCGCCTCGCGCATCTGATTGATGGCCTTGCGGCCGATATCGGCGAGGATCAGCGTTTGGTCGTCGATCTCGGCAAGGGGCTTCTGCTCCACCGCGCGCACGATGGAGGCCGCGGGCAACTGACCGATCTGCGGGTCGACCGGTCCGAGCACCGAATGGCGGCACATGACGATCTCGTCCGCGGCCATGGCGATGAGCGTACCTCCCGACATCGCATAGTGGGGGACGAAAACCGTGCATTTCGCTGGATGTTCGCGGACCGCCCGGGCAATCTGCAAGGCCGCCAGCACGAGGCCTCCCGGCGTGTGGAGAATGATATCGAGCGGCACCGAACGGTCGGTCATCTGGATCGCCCGCAGCACCGCCTCGGAGTCGTTGACGTCGATGAAGCGCATCACCGGGAAACCCAAAAGGCGCATGGTTTCCTGGCGGTGCACGAGAAGGATCACTCGCGAACCGCGTTCCTTCTCGATCTGGGCGATCTTGCGCGCTCGCATCGCCTCGAGCAGGCGCTGCTGCAGCACCGGCTGCAGAGCGGAGACGATGAAGAACAGCCAGAACAGATCCATGAGGGTCATCGTCCGTGCCTTCTCCGAAATCCTTCCGGCCGGAAACCGAGTCGGCCCTCGTCGGGATACCAACGTCGGTAGTGCCGTTCCTTCTGCTGCACATGGCGGATGATCGCCCAACCGACGGCGAACCCTCCGACATGCGCCCACCAGGCGACGCCGCCGCCCACTGCCGGCGCGAACAGTGCCCCGACACCCTGGACCACCTGGGTGGCGAACCAAATGGCGGCGAAGACGGAGGCCGGCACCTCCAGGAACAAGGGAAAGAAGAGGATCGGCACCATGACGATCAGGCGCGCGTGCGGGAACAACCGCATGTAGGCACCGATCACTCCGGCGATGGCGCCGGAGGCGCCGAGGGCAGGGATTGCCGAGTCGAGGTTGGTGAGGGCATGGGCAATGCTGGCACCGATTCCGCAAGCAGAATAAAAAATGAAGAAACGGATTTTACCGAGCCTGTCCTCGACGGCCGGGCCGAAGATCCACAGCGTCCACATGTTGGAGACGATGTGGAACCATCCGCCGTGCAAGTATGTATTCGTGAAAAAAGGCAGATAGTTGTCGGGATCTAGCCCATGACGCATCGCCCAATTCGGGTCGCTGTAACGCAAGGGCACGAGCGCCCAGCGCTGGAGGAAGTCCTCGAGGGCTCGCGCCGGCAGCGACAGTTCGAAGACGAAGGCGAGGACGTTGACCGCGACGAGCGCGTAAACGACGAATGGCGGAAAGCGCACCGGAACCGCGCTGGCGACGGGGAACACCTGGCGTCAGGCTCCCCGCCGCTGCGGCGCCGCGAACGAGGCGCTGGAACGGAGCTCGTGCGTCGGCCGCGGGTGGCGAGGCCCAGCGGCCATCGGTGACAGCGGTGTTTCCATGGGGCTCGCTCCTCGCGCTCGACCGTCGATCCGTCGCGGTGTGGTCATGGTGCGCCCGGTTCCTCGCTGCGGCGGATCCGTTCGGCGGCCGTTTCCACGAGCTCGCGCACCTCGGCTGCCGGCTTCTTCAGCACCGCTCCGATCTCGCGCACGGCGAGGCGATGACGCTGGTGCAACCACAGGGCGCGGCGCGAGGCGGTGCTGAGCAGCCGCGGTCGGGCGCCCAGCTTCGCGGCGATCTCCTCCGGCGAGGGCGGCGCCTGCGGCAAGAGCGGTTCGGCGATCGGAAGATCCTCGGGCTGGAACCACTCCCAGAACTCGTCGTCGTCCTCGAGGGGCGGAGCCTCGGGATGCTGTCCGGCGAGCGCCTCGGCGAGTTCCGTCTTCCGCCGATGCTCGTGCACGAGCGCGTCGATCACGCGATAGAGGATGGAAAGGAGCCATGGCTCGAGGCGGAAGTCGGCGGGCTTGCGATGCCGCTGGCGCCAGGCGCGCAGCAGGACTTCGCCCACCACTTCCTCGGCGGTCGTGGCATCCTCCGGCAGCTCGCCGACGGCGACGAAATGCTCGAGCTCGTGCGTCGCAGCCTCCCGCAAGCGGCCGAGCAGCGGCTCGGTCAGCCGGGTAAAGGCCTCGCGGTCGCCCTCGACCGCTCTCTGCCACAGCTCGCCGGCCTCGCTGTCACTGGTCATGGCCTCGATCTCCGCGCCCATCGCTGTCTCTGCCGCAGCGGTCGTCGCCTCGCAATCGTTCCGCGAGGAAGAAATCCCACAGCGCATAGATGGTGATCGCGGCGACCAGGAAGAACCAGGGCGAAAGCGGTTCGTAGACGGCCTCGAGGGCGAACCAGGAGAGCAGCAGCGCGAACAGTGCGAGGCGACGGCGAAGGGGCCGGAGCCAAGGATGCACGGACGATCTCCTGTGGCGGTGCGACGAGCGTGGCAGGTGTCACGGCGCCGGGCTTCCCGACGGCGGGAAACGCTCGAGGATGCGTCGCATGAGGAGGTCGCGGAGCTGGCGATAGGCGACCAGCCGCTGCTCGCGCGAGCCCTCGACCAGGCTCGGATCGGGCATGTGCCAGAACTCGAGTTCGGTGGCGCTGTTGCGGGTGAACTCCACGGCGTGGTGTTGCGCTTCGGGGGAGAGCGAGATCACGAGGTCGAAGAAGCCGTC
Source organism: bacterium HR40 (assembly GCA_002898275.1). Classification (GTDB taxonomy): domain Bacteria; phylum Pseudomonadota; class Alphaproteobacteria; order Geminicoccales; family Geminicoccaceae; genus HRBIN40. The sequence goes on along the minus strand of BEIQ01000003.1, from coordinate 314,259 downwards.
TTCGAGGTCCTCGAAGGTCTTGGGACGGTGGTTCCCGATAGCGATACCGATCTCATCGAGCACGATGTCCACGAAGGCATCGGGTTCGCCCCGGCGCACACCGCAGGATTCGACATAGATCCGGTGCCCGTGGAGATACTTCAGGATCGCCTGCGCCATCGGCGAGCGGACGGCGTTGAGGGTGCAAGCGAAGAGCACGGAACCGGGCAGGTCGGCCATCCATCAGCCACGCAAATGCAGCACGCACACGAGGGTGAAGAGCCGACGTGCCGTCTCGAAGTCGATCTCCACCCGGTCGGCGAGGATGTCCTTGAGGATCTCCGATCCCTCATCGTGGAGCCCCCGGCGGGCCATGTCGAGGGTCTCGATGCGGCTCGGCGTGGCACCACGGATGGCCTGATAGTAGCTGTCGCAGATCAGAAAGTAATCCTTGATCACCCGCCGCAGCGGCCGCACCGGCAGGCCGATCTCGAGCTGGTCGGCTCCGTCGCGGGCCTTCACCCGGAGGATGAGGGTGGCATCGCGCAGCGACAGGTCGAGGGCGTAGGGGCCGGGAAAGCCTTCCTTGAGGCGAAAGCTGTTGCACTCGAGCAGATCGAAGATGGCGAGATTGCGCTCGTGTTCGATCTCCGGCCGCCAGCGCACCACGCTCTTCTCGTCGAGCTCGATGGCGACGATGCGGGACGTCTCGTCGCTCAACGGCGGTTCCCGAGCCGCAGCTCCACCGCTCGGGCGTGCGCTTCGAGCCCTTCGCCGCGAGCGAGCCGCGCCGCCGCGGGCACGAGCTCGGCACAGGCGGCGGGGGAGCAGCCGAGCAGGGTGGTGCGCTTGAGGAAGTCGTAGACCGATAGGCCAGAGGCGTAACGGGCGGTCCGTCCGGTCGGCAGGACATGGTTGGGCCCGCCGACGTAGTCGCCGATCACCTCGGGGGTGTAGGCGCCGAGGAAGATCGCGCCCGCGTGCCGCACCTGTGCGGCGAAGGCCTCGGCCACATCGTCCTCGAGCACGAGCTGCAAATGCTCGGGAGCGAGCCGATCGACGAGCGGCACTGCCTCCTCGAGTCTCGCCACGAGGATGATCGCCCCCTGCTCCCGCCAGCTGGTGCGGGCGACCTCGGGGTGGGCGAGCTCGCCGAGCTGGCGTTCGACTTCGGCCGAGACGGCATCGGCGAGGGCCGGGCAATCGGTGATCAGGATCGACTGGGCCCGCGGGTCGTGTTCCGCCTGGGCCAGCAGATCGGCGGCGACCCAGTCGGGGCGCGCGTGGCCGTCGGCGACGATCACCACCTCCGAAGGGCCGGCGATGGAATCGATGCCGACATGCCCGAACACCTGGCGCTTGGCTTCGGCGACATAGGCGTTACCGGGACCGACGATCTTGTCGACCGGGCGGATCCGCTCCGTACCGAAGGCGAGGGCAGCGATCGCCTGGGCGCCTCCTATTCGAAAGATCTCGTCGACTCCGGCGAGCCGTGCCGCGGCCAGCACGAGGGGCGACAGTTCGCCGCCCGGTGCGGGCACCGTCATGACGATGCGCTCGACCCCGGCGACCCGGGCCGGGATGGCGTTCATGAGCACCGAACTCGGATAAGCGGCTCGGCCGCCGGGCACATAGATGCCGACCGCCTCGAGCGGGCGCCAGCGCAGCCCGAGGCGCACGCCGAGCCCATCCGTCCACGCGAGATCCGTCGGCCGCTGACGTTCGTGGAAGGCGCGGATGCGGGAAGCGGCGAGCGCGAGCGCGTCGAGATCTTCGGGGGCGCAGGACGCGATCGCCTCCTCGATCTCCGCGGCGCCGATTGGCAATCCCTCGGCTGTCAGCGGGAGGCGGTCGAACCGAGCGGTGAACTCCACGACGGCGGCGTCGCCTCGCCGCTTCACCTCGGCCAGGATGGCTGCCACCTGCGCCCGCACATCCTCGCTCTCCTCGCGCCGCCGGGCGACGAGTTCGGCGAAGGCGACCTCGAAACCCGGATCACGCCGGTCCAGACGGAGCATCGAGATCCTCCGACGGTTCCTCGGCGAAATGGTCGGTCGGGGGCACGGTGCAGCCGCGCGGCTCGCCGTGATCCTCGAGACGGCAGCGGATGCGATCGGTGGCGAGCCGGATGACGGCTCCGCCGTCGAACAGCAGGTCGATGTCGACAAGGCGCTCGCGGCCGGGAGCCGTGGCGATGGTGAGCAGCCGGAGCTCGCAGGCGAGATCGTGCGGATCGAGACCGCGGTAGCGGACGCTTTGGATACCCTCGAAGATCACGGCCGAGGCGATCTCGCACAGACCCTCGCGGATACGGGGATCGGGCTGGCATTCGCGCATGTAGCGCACGAACGAAGCCATGAACCTGCCGCCTGTGGGATCGAAAGCCATTTCCGAGAGCGGGGCGCGGGCATCCTGCAGGAGCGCGGCCACCACCGCCAGATCCTCGCTGTCCTCGGCCCGTAGCCGCAGTTTCCGCCGTTCGCGCATGGCCTCTCAACCCCGCCGTTCGATCCGCGCGCCGACCGCAGCGAGCTTCTGGTCGAGCCGCTCGTAGCCGCGATCGAGATGGTAGATGCGATGGATCTCGGTCTCGCCCTCGGCCGCGAGCCCGGCCAGCACGAGCGATACCGAGGCCCGCAGATCCGTCGCCATCACGGGCGCACCGTGCAGCTTCGGCACGCCGCGCACGAGGGCCGTAGCCCCGTGAACGGTGATCCGTGCTCCCATGCGCGCGAGTTCCGGGACGTGCATGAAGCGATTCTCGAAGATGGTTTCGGTGATCATCGCCGCACCCTCGGCAATACACATGAGAGCCATGAACTGCGCCTGCAAGTCGGTCGCGAACCCGGGGAAGGGCATGGTCATGACATCGGTGCCGACAAGCCCGCCGTCAGCCCGCGAGGCGCGCAGCCCCTCGGGCGTAGGCTCGAGCCGCACGCCTGCCTCGGCGAGCCGGTCGGCCGCCGCCCCCAGAAGCTCGAGGCGGCCGCCCACGAGTTCGAGTTCGCCGCCGGTGATCGCCGCCGCCATGACATAGGTGCCGGTCTCGATGCGATCGGGCAGGATGCGGTGACGCGCGCCGCGAAGCCGCTGCTGGCCCTCGATGCGGATGGTCGAGGTGCCAGCTCCCTCGATCGCTGCCCCCATGGCGACGAGACAGCGGGCGAGATCGACGATTTCCGGCTCCTGTGCCGCCTCCTCGATGACCGTCTCGCCGCGCGCCAGCGTGGCGGCCATCATGAGATTCTCGGTGGCACCCACAGAGGGTTTCGGGAAGCGGATCACCGCCCCGCGCAGGCCAGAGGGGGCGCGAGCATGGACATAGCCGCCGAAGAGCTCGATTTCCGCCCCCATGCGGCGCAGCCCCTCGAGATGGAGATCGATGGGCCGCGGCCCGATGGCGCAGCCGCCCGGCAGCGACACCTTGGCCTCGCCAGCGCGGGCGAGCAAGGGGCCGAGCACGAGCACCGACGCCCGCATCCGCCTCACCTGGTCCCAGGGCGCCGTGGTGTCGATCACCTGCGGGCAGTGCAGCACGAGACGGTGCGGGTGACCGGCGGGGTGGCGGGTCTCCACCCCGAGCATCTGCAACAGCCGCCGCATGGTGCCTACATCGGCCACGTCGGGCACGTCGTCGAGCTCGAGCGGCTCCTCGGTGAGCAGCGCCGCGGCCATCGCCGGCAGCGCGGCGTTCTTGGCACCGCTGATCTCGATGCGGCCGCGAAGGGGTACACCGCCCTGGATGAGGATGCGGTCCACGGTCTTCTCCTCGCGACTTCACAGGCGCGGCAGGGTCACGCCGGTCTGGCGCATGTACTTGCCGCGGCGATCGGCATAGGAGACCTCGGGGGGTTCCGCCCCTTTGAGGAAGACGAACTGGCAGATGCCCTCGTTGGCGTAGACGCGGGCGGGAAGCGGCGTCGTGTTCGAGATCTCGAGGGTCACATGGCCCTCCCATTCGGGCTCGAGCGGGGTGACATTGACGATGATCCCGCACCGCGCGTAGGTGCTCTTGCCGAGGCAGATCACCAGCACGTCGCGCGGGACACGAAAGTATTCCACGGTGCGGGCCAGGGCAAAGCTATTGGGCGGGATCGTGCACACCTCGGCCGTGCGCTCGACGAAGCTCCGCTCCGAGAAGTTCTTCGGGTCGACGATGGCGCCATCGACATTGGTGAAGATGCGGAACTCGTTCGCGAGACGCGCGTCATAGCCGTAGGATGAAAGGCCGTAGGAAATGCAGCCTTCGCGCTGCTGACGATCGACGAACGGCTCGATCATGCCGTGACGCATGGCCATTTCCCGGATCCAGCGATCGGGCATGACGGGCATGGGGCCTATCCTCGGGAAAGCTGCAACGCTCGCGCTCTTCTAATGCGTTCGTCATCCCCGCTCAACGGCAGGCAGCGAGGGATCCCGCGGCCCTTCGCTGCCGCGCCAGCGCGTGATATGGGGCGGCTGGCAAAGGGGGAGAGCGGCCATGGAAAAGCGAGCGACGGTGCCTGGCGAAGTTCCAGCGAGTGCGCAGCGGCAGGCGGAGGAGCTCGTGCAGCGCGTCGCCGAGGCGACGCGTTTTCTGCCTTTCGGGGCCGAACCGGCGAACGTCCTCGAGGTCCTCGAGCAGCTTGCGGCGACCGCCGAGGAAGGGGAGTGCCGCGCATGAAGCTCGAGGACCTCGCGCCCCTGGGACTTTCCGGTCTCGCCCGGGCGATCGCCGCGGGCGAGGTGAGCGCCGTCGACGCCACCCGCACCTTCCTCGAGGCTCTCGATGGCCGGGGTCGAGAGCTGCGCGCGGTCGCGCGCCTGTGGCCGGAGCGTGCCCTGGCGGAGGCGCAAGCGCGGGATCGCGAGCGGGCACGAGGGCAGATCCGTGGGCCGCTGCACGGTGTGCCTTTGGCCCACAAGGACATGTTCTACCGGGCTGGCGAGACCCTCGACTTCGGCTCCCGGGTCTATGCCGGTTTCCGCCCCGACACCACGGCGAGCGTGCTCGAACGCCTCGATGCCGCGGGGGCGATCGACATCGGCCGGCTGGCCATGGTCGAGGTCGCCCTCGGCATCACCGGCCACAACGACCACGTCGGCACGCCCCGCAATCCCTGGAACGCCGAACGGGTGACCGGCGGCTCGACGAGTGGCGGGGCGGCCGCCGTCGCCGCTCGGCTGATCCCGGCGACTCTCGGGTCGGACACCGGCGGCTCCATCCGCGTGCCGTCCGCCTTCTGCGGTCTCGTGGGCATCAAGCCCACCTACGGGCGGGTCAGTCGCGCCGGCTGTATGCCCCTCTCGCCTTCCCTCGATCACATCGGCCCGCTCTGCCGTTCGACCGAGGATGCGGCACTCCTCCTGTCGGTGATCGCCGGACACGATCCGCGCGATCCCACCACGTCGCTGCGGCCGGTGCCCGACTACCGCCGGGCCCTCGACGGAGAGCTGCGGGGCATGCGGATGGTCGCACTGGTCGAGGGGCTCGAACCCGAGCCCGACCCCGATGTCGCGGCGGCCTTCGCCGCGGCGCTCGAGGTTTTCGCCCGACTGGGAGCGCAGGTCGTGCGGCGGCGGGCGCCGGACTTCGGCGACGTCAATGCGATGCGGCGGACGGTGATGATGGCCGAGGCGGCAGCCCTCCACGGACCCCGCGTCTTCGGCCGCGAACAGGAATGGAACCCGCAGACTCTCGCCCGATTGCTTCCCGGTTTCGCCCTTCCCGCCACGGCCTATTTGCGCGCGGCCAGTGCCCGCGCTTCGGTGTGTGCCCATCTCGTGCGGGATCTTTTCGCCGATGCCGATCTCGTGCTGCTGCCGACGGCTCCCTGTACCGCCCCGCCGATCGAGGATCCGCAAGTGCGCGAGGAAAGCGCCTTCGTCGCGCTCGCCAATCGGGTCGGGGCCTATGTCGGCCCGTTCAACTACACGGGGCTTCCGGCCATGAGTGTGCCCATGGGTTTCGATCCGACGGGCCTGCCCTTGGGCCTGCAGATCGTCGGCCGGCCCTTCGCCGAGGCCACCATGCTGCGCGCCGCCCACGCCCTCGAGCAGGCGACCGGATATTCGCGGGCGGAACCGCCGGCGTGAGGCGCGAGGATCTTCCCCGGAGCGGGGGCTTCGCACTGGCGCCGGAGGTGCGGGGCATTCTCTTGATGCTCGCGGCCACCGCGCTCTTCGGGGCGATGGACGGCATCAGCAAATACCTCGTCCTCAACTATTCCGCGAGCTTCGTGCTGTGGGTGCGGCATCTCATCGCCGTGCCCCTCGTGCTCGCCATGCTGTTCGCCAGCCGCGGCCGGCCGCCCCTGCAGGCGGCGCGTCCGCTCCTCCAGATCGCGCGCACAGCGGTGTTGGTGGTGGAGATGACCCTCGTCATGCTCGCCTTCCGCATCATGCCGCTTGCCGCCGTGCACGCCATCGTCGCGGCCACGCCGCTCGTCGTCACCGCCCTGTCGGTGCCGACGTTGGGGGAACGCGTCGGCTGGCGCCGCTGGCTTGCCGTGAGCGTGGGCTTTGCCGGTGTGCTGCTGATCGTGCGCCCGGGCCTTGGCGTGGTCCAGCCCGGAGCGCTGCTCGCCGTGGTGTGCGCCTTCCTCTTCGCGCTCTACAATATCCTGACCCGGCTCGCCGCCCGCAGCGACCCGCCGGCGACCAGCTTCCTCTGGCAGACGATCTGGTCGGCGGTCCTCCTCTCGCTTCTCGGTCCGTGGTTCGCGACGGCCGTCGAGCCCGCGCATTGGCCGCTCTTCGTCGCTCTCGGACTCATGGGAGCGCTCGGCCACTATTTGCTCGTGCGCGCCCTGACCCTCGTGCCAGCTGTGGTGGTGCAGCCCATCTTCTACATGATGATCGTGTGGGCGGCATTCTGGGGCTTTGTGCTGTTCGGCGAGGTCCCCGACGCCTTCACCATCGCCGGTGCGGCGCTCATCGTCGGCGCCGGCCTGTTCGCGGCTTGGCGGGAACAGCGGTTGCGGGCAACGGACCGATTCCCATGACTGACATGGATACCGCGCGGCTCGGAACGGATGCATCGTCCCTCGTGGTCGAGGAATTGCGGGTCCATCCCGACCGGCTCGACGAAGCGGAAGCGCGCCTGAACGAGCTGCGCGAGGCGATGCGTGCCGCCGTTGCCGGTGTGCGGCGCTGGGATCAGCTGCGCGACCCGTCGGAGGCGGGCGTGGTCCGCATTTATGTCGAACTGGTGTCCGGCGAGGTCGAGGCTGCGGCGCTGGCATCGGGCATCGAGCGCCAACTGGAAGCCAAGCTCGCCGGTCTCTTGCAGGCGCGCCACGGCCGCGTGTTCGCCACGCGCCGCCCTCGACCGCGGGCGCGGATCCTCGTCGCGGTGCCCCTGCTCGCCGACCAACCGGAACTGCTCGCCGGGCTCGAGCGCGCGGGGTTCGAGCTGCGTTTCAACGATCTCGGTCGCACCCTCTCGGAGGACGAACTGATCGAACGGCTTTCCGGGGTCGTGGCGACGATCGCCAGCATCGAGCCTTACAGCGAGCGGGTGTTCCGCTCGGCCCCCGAACTGCGCTGCATAGCCCGTTTCGGTGTCGGCTACGACCGCATCGACCTGGCGGCGGCACGGCGCTACGGCGTGACGGTGGTGATGGCATTCGGCAGCAACCATGAAGCGGTGGCCGACCATGCGCTGGCCCTCATGGCGGCGCTCGCTCACCGCATCCTTCACTACGATCGGCGGGTACGCAGCGGCGAATGGGGTACGCTGCGCCATCGTGGCCTCCACGGGGCGGTGGTGGGGATCGTCGGTTTTGGTCGCATCGGTCGGGCACTGGCGCGGCGTTGCCGCGGTTTCGCCGCGCGCATCCTCGTGCACGATCCACTGGTCGAGGCCGAGACGGTGCGGCATCTGGGCTGCGAGCCAGTGGGGCTCGAGGAGCTCTTGCGCACCGCCGACTTCGTATCGCTCCACTGTCCGGCCTCTCCCGCCACCCGCCATCTGATCGACGCCTCCCGGCTTTCCCTGATGCGGCCCGATGCCTATCTCGTGAACACGGCGCGGGGCGAACTCGTCGACGAAGCGGCGCTCGTGGAGGCGCTGCGCGAGCGGCGGATCGCCGGCGCCGGGCTCGACGTGTTCGCGAGCGAACCGCTTCGGGACTCTCCGCTGCTCGGGCTCGACAACGTGGTATTGTCGCCGCACGTGGCCGGGCTGAGCGACGATGCCATCCGGCGCATGGCGGCGATGTGCGTGGACAATATCCTGCACGTGCTGCGCGGTGAGGACCCGGGGGAAGGACGTGTGCTCAATCCCGAGACTCTCAGCCTCCATGCGTAGGACCGCCATGCACAAGGCCATCGTCGACCGGGACGGCACCGGCCTCCCGGTGAGCCTCTACAGTTCCGACGAGTTCGCGGCTCTGCGCCGGGCCGGCCGACTCGCCGCCGAGACCCTCGATTTCATCACCCCGTTCGTGAAGCCCGGGGTGAGCACGGGCGAACTCGACCGGCGCATCGAGGCCTTCATCCGCGACCATGGAGCGGTGCCGGCCACGCTGGGCTACCGCGGTTACCCCAAGAGCTGCTGCATCTCGGTCAATCACGTGGTCAACCACGGTATCCCCGACGATCGCAAGCGGCTCGAGAAAGGCGACATCCTCAACATCGATGTCACCGTGATCCTCGATGGATGGTATGGCGACACGAGTCGCATGTACTATGCCGGCGACCCGGACGAGGTGCCGGTCAAGGGACGACGGCTCGTCGAGGTCACCTTCGCCTGCATGTGGCGGGGGATCCGCGCGGTCCGTCCAGGGGCCACCCTGGGCGATGTCGGCCACGCCATCCAGAGCCATGCGGAAGCGCACCGCTTCTCGGTGGTGCGCGAATTCGTCGGCCACGGGATCGGCCGCAAATTCCACGACTCCCCCGAGGTGCGTCACTACGGCCGACCGGGCACCGGCCTCGAACTCCGGCCCGGCATGGTCTTCACCATCGAGCCGATGATCAATGCCGGCCGCCCCGATGTGAAAATCCTCAACGACGGCTGGACGGCCGTGACCCGCGACCGCTCGCTATCGGCCCAGTTCGAGCACATGGTGGGCGTCAACGCGGAGGGCTGCGAGGTCTTCACCCTCTCACCGCGGGGTTGGCACCGGCCGCCCTACGACGGTCCGCAGGATCTCGAAGAGCTGCTTGCCGGACTCGAATGCGGCACGCTGGCGAAGTGACGATCCGATACCAAGCGGGCGGTTGCCCGCGCAGGGAGGCGAACATGGCGAAATGGGCGATCTATCCCAGTCTCGAAGGCCGATCGGTGCTGGTGACCGGCGGCGGTTCGGGTATCGGCGCCTCGATCGTCGAGCATTTCTGTGCCCAGAAATCGAAGGTCGCCTTTGTCGATATCGACGTCGAATCGAGCCAGCGGCTGGTCGCCGACATTGCCGAGAAAGGCCATCCGGCCCCGCTGTTCCTCGAGTGCGACCTGCGGGACATCGACTGGCTGCGCCGATCGGTGGCACGGGCGGCCGAGGTCCACGGGCCCATCACCGTGCTCGTCAACAATGCCGCCCGCGACGACCGTCATCGCATCGAGGAGGTAACCCCGGAATACTGGGACGAGCGCTTCGCCCTCAATCTCAAGCATCAGTTCTTCGCTGCCCAGGCGGTGATCCCGATGATGCGGGCGGCTGGCGGCGGTGTCATCCTCAATATGGGGTCGACGAGTTGGATGGTGGGCCAGGGTGGCATGCCCGGCTACACGGCGGCCAAGGCGGCGGTGGTCGGCCTCACCCGCGGTCTCGCCCGCGATCTCGGCGCCGATAACATTCGCGTCCTCTCCCTCGCTCCGGGCTGGATCATGACCAAGCGCCAGATCGAGCTGTGGCTGACACCCGAGGGCGAAGAGGAGCTGCTGCGCCGCCAGTGCCTCAAGCGCAAGCTCTACCCCGAGGACATCGCACGGGTGGTGCTGTTCCTTTGCTCCGATGACGCGGCGGCGATCACCAACCAGACCTACATCGTCGACGGCGGCTGGGTGTAGACCCTCCCGCGTGCGGGGGTGCGATGTCCGAGGGCGAGTCCGGGGGTGCGGTCGATCGCAGCGAGGGCGATGTCAACCTGTCGCCGCGGCGCGACGCCCATCTCGCCCGCCATCTCGGCCCGCGTGGGCGGGAGCTCGTCGCGCGCGACGAGGCGGTCTTCTTCCGTCAGGCGCTCTCCACGCCCTGTCTCGATGCCATCCTCGCCGCCCACGGTGCCCGATTGCGCACGGCGGATGGCCGCGAGCTCCTCGACTTCCACGGCAACAGCGTGCACCAACTGGGCTTCGGTCACCCGCGGGTGGTGGCGGCGGTCAAACGGGCCCTCGACGAGCTGCCCTTCTGTCCGCGCCGCTTCACCAACCCCTATGCGGTCGAGCTGGCCGAGAGGCTGTGCGCGGCGGCACCGGGCGGGCCGTGGAAGCTGCTCTTGGCTCCAGCTGGCACGGTGGCCGTCGGTATGGCGCTCCGCCTCGTGCGTCATCTCACCGGCCGCCACAAGATCCTCTCCTTTTGGGGCAGCTTCCACGGCGTCGGGCTCGATGCCGCCTCGGTCGGTGGCGAAGCGCTCTTCCGGCGCGAGGTCGGGCCGCTCCTCCCGGCCACCGAACATCTGCCGCCACCCACTCGCGGGCGGTGCCCGCACGGTTGTACCGACGACGCCCACAGCGGCTGCCTCGAGCGGATCGACAGGGTGTTGGCGGCGGAGGGCGATTTCGCCGCTCTCTTCGCCGAACCGGTGCGCTGGACCACCGTCGAGCTGCCGCCGCCCGGCTTCTGGCGGGCGGTGCGCGAGATCTGCGACCGCCACGGCGTGCTCCTGGTCTTCGACGAGATCCCCTCTTGTCTCGGCCGCAGCGGCAGCCTCTTCGTCTACGAGCAGATGCAGGCGGTCCCGGACATCCTGCTCCTCGGCAAGGGGCTGGGCGGCGGTCTCTTTCCGCTCGCCGCGATGCTGGCCAAGGCCGCTTTCGACCGGTTCCCCGCGTTCGCGATCGGTCACGTGACGCACGAGAAGAGCAGCGTCGGCTGTGCCGCGGCCTTGGCGACCCTGGCGGTGATCGAGGAGGAGGACCTCTGCGGGCGGGTGCGGCGCCTCGGGGAGCTCGTCCTCGGCCGACTGCGCGAGCGGCTTCGCGGTCACCCGCTCGTCGCCGAGGTGCGCGGGATCGGGATGCAGTGGGCCCTCGAGCTCCGTCGTCCCGACGGTGCGCCGGCGGTTGCGGAGGCGGAGGAGGTCCTTTACGGCTGCCTCGCCCGGGGTCTGTCGTTCAAGATCGGAGCCGGCAGTACGCTGGTCCTGGGACCGCCGCTGACGATCGCGCGAGCCGAACTGGAGGCGGCCCTCGCTATCCTCGAGGACGAACTCGGCCGACTCGCCTGAGCGCGTCAGCGCCACACTCGGCGCGCGAGCGCGAACATATTGCCGAACAGGATGGCGGCGATCGCGTCGTCGTCATAGCCGCGGGCGGCGAGGCCTTCGGCGATTTCCGGCAGCTGTTCGGGAGTGGCGATCCGCAGGCCGCGCGGCGTGCCGTCGTAACCGAACTCGGGCGGCCACCAATAGCGCCGGTCGAGACCGGCCGGAGCGTCGTCGAGCCCCTCCGCGGGATATTCGAAATCGAGGGAAAGACCCACGTGGCGGGGCCCGACGCGCTCGACGAGATGGTCGATACAGGCGAGAATGGCGGGTGTGCGCGCCTGGGGATCGGGAAGGAAACGACCGACGCCGGTCACACAGACGACGCCGCCCGTCGCGGCACAGGCACGGATCTGCTCTTCGGTGATACAGCGCCGGTCGGGAGCCAGGGCGCGCGGGTTGGCGTGACTGAAGATCACGGGACCGAGACCGAGCTCGACGATGTCGAGGCTCGTCCGCTGGCCCGTGTGGGAAAGGTCCATGAACAGGCCGGCGGCGTAGATCGCCTGCACGATCCTCCGCCCGAGCGGGGTCAACGGCACATCCTCGTCGTAACAGCCGCCACCCAAGGCGTTGTTGCGATTGTAGGCGAGGTGGATCTGGCGTACGCCCAGATCGCGGAAGAGGAAAACCATTTCGGGGCGGCCGCAAAGCGGGATCCCGCCCTCGAGATCGAACGCGACGGCGAGCTTGTCCTCGCACAGGGCACGTGCGACGTCGGCGGCGCTCGCTACCGGTACGAACAGCTCGGGATGGGCGGCGAGCTGGCGGCGGAAGCTCGCGATCACCGTGAGGATCTGGTCGAGGGGGTTCATGTCCATGCCGACGTTGATGGACACGAAGCGGGCCCCGTTGCGGTAATGGCGCATCAGCGCCCTAAGATCGAAGTCCGGGTGCAGGGGCACGCAGGAATGGGCATCCCAGATCGGCATCGCCACCAACGCTCGCTCCTCCATCCGTTCGCCGCTGTCCGCCATCCTATCCGACGGCAGCACGGCGACCAGCCTCTCGCGCCCCGTTCGACGGACGTCCCGACCCAGCTCGAGGGCTAGTCGGAAACCATCCTCGGGACGGCGGCGTCGGCCTCGCGCGGGGGGCCGGCTTCGGCGAAGGCCCGCATGTGATGGGCGGCTTGAGCGGGATCGTAGGCGAAACGGCGGCCGACGGGACAGGCATGACGGGCGAGGCAGCCGATCGCGAGGCAGGGGCGGTCGCGGGAGCCGCGGAGAAAGCGGCGGCAGGCAGGGACGTCGTAGCCGTCGGCGCGCAGGGCCGATGCCGGGCAGGCCGCGAGACACGGCCGGCTGTCGCAGCTGGCACAGGGATGGGCCAGTCGGCGCGGTGGCGGGAGGTCGAGCCGCTGCGGAAAGAGGAGGGCCGCCCGATAGGCGTGCCAGAGCCCGAAGCGGGGATGGACGAGCATACCGAGAGGTGAAGAGCCGAGTCCCGGCTCGGCGCGCTTCGCCCAGCGCTGAAAGGGATGCCAGGGCGGGCCGTCCCAAGGGTAGACGGGGACGGCCCCGAAGGCGTGGGCGAGTTCGCCGACGACACGTCGGGTATAGGCGTCGAAGGGATGGGGATCGGTGGCTTCGGGCGAGGTCCGGATCCGGCGCCAGAGTGTCGGGCCAGCGTTGCCGACCAGAACGAGGGTCTGGGCGGAGCCGTGGGCGAGGGGCGGGACCGCATCCTCCGGCTCGGGATGAAAGGCGCCACAGACGCGGAAACCGGCCGCTCGCAACGCGCGTCCGAGGGCGGCAAGCGGCGGACTCGAACGCATGGTCAAACGCGTTTCCCCTTGCCAGGAGCGCCAACACCGGCCCACCGGAACGGCGCGACTTGCCGGTTGCGCGGATGCATCGTATCACACCGCCGCGGTCGGCTGCGGGATCGGGCCCGGGCCGCGAACAGGGGAGGTACGACCGTGCGCAGACGGCAATTGCTCGCCGCGGCGAGCGCATCCGCCATCGTCGCTCTCACCGCCACGAAGGCCCATGCGGCCTGGCCGGAGAGGCCCATCACCATCATCGTCCCCTGGGGTGCGGGTGGCGGCACCGATGCCACAGCGCGCATCCTCGCCTCCCTCATGGAGCGGGAACTCGGCGTGCCGGTCAATGTCGTCAACCGCACCGGGGGCTCGGGCGTGGTGGGCCATTCCGCCATCGCCACGGCGACGCCAGATGGCTACACCCTGGGCATCGTGACGGTCGAGATCGGCATGATGCACTGGGCCGGCCTCACCGATCTCGATTGGCGGGCCTATACACCGCTTGCGCTGTACAACGAGGACCCGGCGGGCGTCCAAGTGCGCGCGGATGCACCTTGGAATACGGCCAAGGAGCTCCTCGACGCGATCCGCAGCAATCCGCCCGGCACCTTCAAGGCATCCGGCACGGGTCAGGGCGGCATCTGGCATCTCGCTCTCGCCGGCATGCTCGCCGCGGCCGGCATGGAGCCGGATCGCGTGCCTTGGGTGCCCAGTCAGGGTGCCGCGCCCGGGCTCCAGGACCTGGTGGCCGGGGGTGTCGATATCGTCACCTGCTCGGTGCCCGAGGCCAAGGGGCTGATCGATGCCGGCAAGGTCAAAAGCCTGGCGGTGATGGCCTCGGAGCGCAATCCCGTGTTCCCCAACGTGCCGACGCTCGAGGAGGCGACCGGAGTCAAGTGGACGCTCGGTGCCTGGCGAGGTGTCGCCGGACCCAAGGGATTGCCCCAGGAGGTGGTGGATCGCCTCGTACCTCTGCTGAAAAAGATCCACGACAGCCAGGAGTTCCGCGATTTCATGGCGCAGCGGGGCTTTGGCGTAATTTGGAAGGGACCGGCCGAGTTCGCCGAATTCATGGCGCAGCGCGACGCCTCGCTCGGTGAAGTGATGAAGAAGCTCGGTCTCGCCAAGGCTTGAAGGCAGGCAGCCGGGGCCGCGACAGATGGTGTTCGCCGACCGCGTGTGGGGTGTGCTCGCTTTGCTCGGCGGGCTCGCGATCATCTTCGCAGCGCGCAGTTTTCCCGTCATTCCCGGGCAGGCCTATGGTTCCGCCCTGGTGCCCACCCTCATCGGCGTCGGCTTTCTCCTCTGCGGCACCATCCTCATCGTCGGGGATCTGAGACGCTCGCCGCGACCGCCGGTCTTCCATCTCGATCCGGAAGCGGGCTCGCCGAGCCGCCTCCTCGACGTCCTCTCGGTCCCGGCTGCCGTCCTCGCCTTCATCCTGCTGCTCCATCCGCTGGGTTTCGTCCCGGTCGCCACTCTCGTGGTCGGCGGCCTCATATGGCGCTTCCGCCGTGGCCGCCCGCTATCGGCCTTGATCACGGCCGTGACCTTCGCTCTTTTCACCGACTGGCTGTTCCGACACCTGCTTTTGGTGCCATTGCCCCTCGGCCTTCTTTCGTCTTGGCTCGGCTAGAATCCCGTGGACACCATCCTCACCGCCCTTTCCTACGCCCTGGCACCCTCGACGCTGGTGGTCGTGTTCTTCGCCAGCCTATTCGGGTTGTTCGTCGGGGCGATGCCCGGTCTGACCGCGACCCTCGCCACGGCCCTGCTCGTCCCGGTCACCTTCTTCATGGAGCCAGTTCCGGCGCTCGCCGCCATTGTCAGCGCCACGGCGATGGCGATCTTCGCCGGCGATTTGCCGGGGGCGCTGTTGCGCATCCCGGGCACCCCGGCTTCGGCCGCCTATGTCGATGACGCCTATCGCCTGACCCTCAAGGGCCAGGCCGAGCTCGCCCTCGGGGCAGGGCTGGTGTTCTCGGTGATCGGCGGCCTCGTGGGAGCCCTGGTGCTGGTCATCGCCGCTCCGCTCCTCGCCGAGATCGCGCTGTCGTTCAGTTCCTTCGAGTACTTCTGGCTCTCCCTGCTCGGCCTTTCCTGTGCCGTGTTCGTGGCCACCGGCAAGCCGGTCAAGGGCGCCGTCTCCCTGCTGCTCGGCCTCTTCATCTCGACGATCGGCATCGACGTGGCGGCCGGCTATCCACGCTTCACCTTCGGCATCACCGAACTCATGGGGGGTGTGAGCTTCATTCCCGCGATGATCGGGATGTTCGCTCTGTCGGAGGTGCTGCGCTGGGCGGTCGGCCACCGGCGGGCCGGCGTCCTGGTCCAGCAGCGGATCGGGAACATTTTCCGCGGCCAGCTCGGACTGCTGCGACGATATCCGCTGGGGTTGATACGCGGCAGCCTGCTCGGTACCGCCATCGGGATCTTGCCGGGAGCCGGCGCCGATGTCGCCGCCTGGGTCTCTTACGCGGTCTCCAAGCGCTTTTCGCGCGAGCCGGAAAAGTTCGGGACTGGACATGTCGAAGGCATCGTCGAGGCGGGTGCCGCCAACAATGGCGCCCTCGGCGGTGCCTGGGTACCGGCTCTGGTGTTCGGGATCCCGGGCGATTCCGTCACCGCCATCGTCATCGGCGTGCTCTATATGAAGGGGATGGACCCGGGGCCGACGGTCATGCTGGAGCGGCCGGAACTTCTCTACGCCGTCTTCAGCACCTTCTTCCTCGCCAACTTGCTCATGCTTCCCTTCGGTTGGCTGGCGATCAAATGCTTTCGCCGCGTGCTCCACGTGCCACGCGAGGTGCTGATGCCGGCGATCTTGCTCCTGTGCATGGTGGGCGCCTTCGCCATCAACAACACGGTGTTCGGCGTGGGCATCATGCTGGTGCTGGGTGTGTTGGCCTTCTTCATGGAGGAAAGCGGCTTTCCGGTGGCACCCGCGATCCTCGGCATCGTTCTCGGCCCGCTGGTCGAGGAGAACTTCATCACCTCGATGATCAAGGCCGAGGGCCATGTCCTCGCCTTCTTCGAGCGACCGATCGCGGCGGGGCTGGGGATTTTGACCATTCTCGTATGGGCGATGACGGTGCGAAGGGCGCTGCGGCCGGAGCCGCAAATCGCCGTGTCGGCTGGTTGAGCGCACCACCCCCCGAACAAACGCACACCCCCGGATCGCTCCGGGGGTGTGTCCTTGCCGGTCCCTTCCGCGTCAGTCGACGCGGCTCAGGTTCTCGGCAGCGGTCTTGCCGTTGCGGCCCCGCACGAGCTCGTAGCGGACACGCTCGCCTTCACGCAGCGTCTCGAGACCCGAGCGCTCGACGGCCGAGATATGGACGAAGGCATCCGGGCCACCCTGGTCCGGCTGGATGAAGCCGTAACCCTTGGCCGCATTGAACCACTTCACGACACCGGTATTCAAGTCGGTTACCTCACGAGGAGTGTCACTCCGGGCAACGTGCCCGGAGCGAGGCCTGTCTGCACTGTTCGGGAGAACACCGCGGCAGTCGCCGCAGGACCGTGAAGGCGAGCAGAAGCACCTGCGGCCAAGCTACGCCGCAAATCCCCCTGGTCAAGCCCGAAACGTCGCGGCGCGGGCAAAAAACGGTCTTAGCCCGCGAACATGGTCGTCGGACGACCGCGCACCCCTGGCTGGAACGCCAGCACTGCGCCCGAAAGCGGAGCCTGGGCGAGCGCCTCGGCGGAGAGACCGATGCGTGCGCTCGTCACGTAGAGGGTATCGAGGGCCGGGCCGCCAAAACCACAGGCGGTCGGTCGCGGTACCGGCAGCCGGATCTCCCGTTCGACCCGACCCTCCGGATCGAAGCGCAGGAGCCGGGCGCCATCCCAGATCGCCGACCAGACGAAACCCTCCGCATCCACGCAGAGGCCGTCCGGGAACCCCTCTCCCGCAGCGAGCTGGGCGAACAGGCGGCGACCGCGCGCTTCGCCGCTCGCCGGGTCGTAGTCGTAGACGTAGATCGAGCGAGCGAGGCTGTCGGTGTGGTACATCCGGCGGCCGTCGGGGCTCCAGTCGATGCCGTTCGAGATGCCGATCCCGCGCTCGACGGCGTGCACCGAGAGATCGGGGTCCAGTCGCCACAGGCTGCCCGTCGGGGCCTTTTCGGCCATGTCCATGGTACCGGCGAAGAACCGCCCGCGAGGATCCACCCGCCCGTCGTTGAAGCGGTTGCCCGCCAAGCCGGGCTCCGGATCGACGATCGGCCGCAAGCCGCCCGTCGCCGGCTCGAAGAACCAGAAGCCATCCTCGAGCGCCACGACCAGCGAACCGTCGCGGCGAAAGGCGAAGCAGCCGATGCGGCTCGGCAACCGCCAGCTCCGCGCCTCCCCGCTCGCCGGTACCAGCCGGAACAGTTGCCGTCGTTCGATGTCGACGAAGAAAAGGGCCTGCTCCAGCGGATGCCACAGGGGACCTTCGCCGAGAACCGCACAGGCCGCCGTCACCGCCACGAGGTCCGGCACCGTCACCCGCACTTGTCTGCCTCCCGCGACACGACCATGCTCGATACCGTCCGCGTCTTCCCCATCCCCCGTCGTAGGAGCCGAAGCCTTGGGTCTCTGGCAGCGTCGCATCTTCCCCGTGCTGCTCGACCGCGTCATGCAGAACCGGCGACTCGCCGAGCTGCGCCGGCGGATCGCCGGAGAAGCGCGGGGATGCGTGCTCGAGATCGGCATCGGCTCCGGCCTCAATCTGCCCTTCTACGGTCGCAGTGTCGAGCATCTGACGGGCATCGATCCGTCGCCAGAGCTGCTCGCGCGCGCCGCGGAGCGCGCTCGCTGGGTGGGGTTTCCAGTCCGTCTGCTCACCGGCTCGGCGGAGGAGCTCCCGCTTGCCGATCGAAGCGTCGACTGTGTGGTGAGCTCTTGGACCCTGTGCTCGATCCCGGACGTGCGGCGGGCGCTCGCCGAGATCGTCCGCGTGCTGCGGCCGGGCGGCGCGTTCCTGTTCGTCGAGCACGGCCTAGCGCCCGATCCTCGGGTCGCCTGTGCCCAGCGCTGGCTCACCCCGTTCTGGCGGCGCATCGCCGGCGGTTGCCATCTCGATCGGCCGGTGCCGGAGCTTCTGGCCGAGAGCGGGCTGCAGCTGCAGGAAGTGGAGAGCGGATACCTGCTTCCCGGACCCCGCCTCTTCACCTACCACTGGACCGGGCGCGCCGTTCCGGCACGAGAAGCCGGGAGCGGACGAGCCGGCGGGGGAAACGCTCGTGGAGTGCATCCGGATGCGGCAAGTGACAGTCGCAGCCACGCAGATGGCCTGCGGGCCCGACGCTGAGGAGAACATCGCGCGGGCCGAGCGGCTCGTGCGCCGCGCCGCGGGCGAGGGGGCGAACCTCGTGCTGTTGCAGGAGCTCTTCGCTCATCTCTATTTTTGCAAGGACGAGGATCCGGCCCATTTCGCTCTCGCCACTCCGGTCGACGCCTCCCCGCTCCTGCGCCGTATGCGGCGGCTCGCTGCCGAGCTCGGGGTGGTGCTGCCAGTGAGCTTTTTCGAGCGGGCGAACAACGCCTACTTCAACTCGGTGGCGGTGATCGATGCCGACGGCAGCCTGCTCGGCGTTTACCGCAAGAGCCACATCCCCGACGGCCCGGGCTATCAAGAGAAGTACTATTTCAGTCCGGGCGACACCGGGTTCCGCGTCTGGCGCACCCGCGCCGGCCGGATCGGTGTCGGCATCTGCTGGGACCAGTGGTTCCCGGAGGCGGCCCGGGTGATGGTTCTCGCGGGGGCGGAAATCCTGCTCTACCCGACCGCTATCGGCTCGGAACCGCAGGACCCCGACTACGACAGCTCCGACCACTGGCAGACGGTGATGCGCGGCCACGCTGCCGCCAATATGGTGCCCGTCGTGGCCTCCAATCGCATCGGCCGCGAGAGCGGGCGAGACTGCACCCTCACCTTTTACGGTCGGTCGTTCATCGCCGACGCGCGTGGGGCGGTGGTGGCAGAGGCCGACCGCGCGAGCGAGGCGGTGCTCCTGGCTCGCTTCGATCTCGAGCGGCTGGAGCGGGAGCGCGCCGCCTGGGGGCTCTTCCGCGACCGCCGGCCGGAGCTCTATGTGCCGCTGTTGAGCCTCGACGGCTCGCTCCAGTCCGCCTGAGCCCGGCGCCATCAGCTCAAGGCGTCGATTTCCTCGCAGGTGAGCTGGCCGGGGACGAGGGTCACCGGAATCCTGAGCTCGCCCAGATGGCGCAACAGATGGCTCACGATCGGCCCCGGGTTGCTCGCGGTTGGGGCGGTTGCCAGCACGAGCAGCGAAATCGCTGGATCCTCGCCGATCAGACGGAGCACCTCTTCTTCCCGCCGGCCCTCGCGAATGTAGAGGATCGGCATGGAGCCGGTCTGGGTGAAAACTTCGGCGGCGAGGGACTGCAGGCGGCGTTCCGCCTCGGCCCGCGCCTCTTCCTCGATGACCCGACCGACCCCGAGCCAGTGCTGGTACTCGACCGGCTCGATGACGTGCAGGAGTGCGACCCGTCCACCGGTATGGCGAGCCCGCCGGCAGGCGAAACGCAGGGCGTTGCGCATCTCCTCGCTCTCGTCCACCACCACGAGGAAGATGCGCTCGCGTCGCCCGCCGCTCGCCGGCGTCTGTGTCGCTCCCTCCTCCTCCGCCATCGCTCAGCGCCTCGCGAAGACGACATTGGCGATCCACCCCGCACCCACCGCGAGCAGGATCGCTCCCACACCATAGAGGCCGGGACGCCGTTTCGAAAGATCGTAGAGATCCGCCTCGAGGCCGACCTTGGAGATGACGAGGACGTTGCTTTGCGCGTGTTCCAGTCGTCCATCTCGGAAATAGAGGGTCTGCACGAAATAGGATCCGGGCGGGACATTGGCTGGAAAGCTGAGACGGGTGCGGAACAAACGGTCCGCGAGCACGGTGACCGTCCCCGGTTTTTCCACCCAGAGTCCTTCGCGCACCTTGTTGCGCACGAGCGCCCGGCGGAAGCGCCCGATCTCCAGCGCCTCGTAGCCAGCGGGATTGACGGGCTCGAGCGGCAGGCGGCTCGCGCCCAGGTGGTGTCGCGCGAGCACCTCCTCCGAGGCGATCTCGGCGAGCGGACGGCTCGCCGCCACGGCGTAGAAGCCGGGCACGTCGCGAAAGACGAGCTCGTCGGTGTTGAGCCAGAAGAGCAGCACCCGCGACCGCCGGCGCACCCGCACCTCCTCGCCGGGGCCGGAGACCATGACGACGATGTCGCCGCCCGGCCGTTCCATGGCGCCGAAGAGCAGCACGTCCGTGCCGGTGAAGGCGGTGGTGATGGCGATGAGGTGGTCGGAGAGATCGGCAATGATGGGCTGGGCCTGCAGCGACCTCGGCGGCGGCAGGGAGGCGAGCAAGAGGATCAAGGAGAGCAGCCAGCGCATCGGCGAGCCTTCGAGGGGTGCGGCCAGTCTAGAGAACGAGGCGTTGCACGCAAGCGGGGCGCTGGCTGCGACCGGCGGCCGGCTTGTCGCTGGGCATGGCGCTCTCTAAAACCGCGGGCGACGCGGATGGTAGCACGGAGAGCCGCATGACCTACGCCCGGGCGCGCGCCAACATGGTCGATCGCCAGCTGCGCCCTAACCGCGTCGACGATCCACGCGTGCTCGCCGCCATGGGGGAGGTGCCGCGGGAGCTGTTCGTGCCCCGCCATCTGCGCGGCGTCGCCTATAGCGACGAGGACCTCGATCTCGGCGATGGCCGCCGGTTGATCGAGCCGCTCGTGTTGGCCCGCATGGTGCAGGCGGCGGAGGTGCGGCCTCAGGACAGTGCGCTGGTGGTGGGTGACGACACCGGCTATTGCGCGGCCGTGCTGTCACGGCTCGCGAGCACCGTGTTCCTGCTCGCTCCCGACGCCGCCCGGACCGAAGCCATCGACCGCCTGCTGACCGAGGCGGGCTACGACAATGTCGTGGTGCACATCGGCGAACCGCGCGTCGGTCTGCCGCAGCTCGCACCCTTCGACGTGATCCTGCTTGCCGGCTCGATCGTCGTCGAGCCCCGCCATTTGCTCGAGCAGCTCGCCGACGGCGGCCGACTGGTGGCGGTGATGATGCGCGGACTCGCCGGCCGGATCACGGTGTGGAAGCGGGTCGGCGAGGCGATCGGCGCCACTTCCCCCTTCGATGCCGCGATCCCGCCGCTTTCGGCCCTGCTCCCCGAGCCGAGCTTCGTCTTCTAGGCGCCCGTTTCAACTCGCAATTGCATATTCCGAAAGCTCTCGCCATATGCGCGACAGGCTGTTAGGATCGGGGGCATGCGTGCGGCTGCCATTCTCGCCAGCGCCCTTCTCGTCGTCGCCCGCGTGGCCTTGGCGGAGGTCGATCTCGCGCTGGTGCTCGCCAAGACCTATGCCGAGAACCCGCGCCTCTTAGCGGCACGGGCCGAACTCCGGGCCACCGACGAGCGGATCCCCGAGGCGCGCGCTGGCATGCGACCCCATGTCGTGGCCCGCTCCGGCATGTTCCTGCGCGAGGTGGATACCGGCTCGGGGAGCCGGTCCCTCGTCACTCTCGACGACCGCCTGAGCCTCTCCCAGACGGTGTTCGACGGAGGCCTCACCGCTGCGCGCGTGGCCGGGGCCGAGGCGGAGGTGCGCAGCGGGCGGGCGGAGCTCGTGCGACTGACCCAAGAGGTGCTGCTCGAGGCCGTCGCCGCCTATGCGGCGGTGGTGCGCGATCAGCAGCTGCTCGAGCGGGCGCTCGCCAACGAACAGCGGTTGCAGGAGGTGTTGACCGGGGCGAAGCAGCGCTACCGTCTCGGCGCCGCCTCGCGCACCGATGTGGCGCAGGCGGAGACGCGCTGGGCGGAAGCGCGTGCCCTGCGCCGCCAGGCCGAGGGCCAGCTCGAGATCTCGGGTGCCGCCTTCCGGCGGGTGATCGGCGATCCGCCGGGTGCCCTCGCCCCTCCCGAGCTGCCGCCCGGCCTCCCCTCGGATCTCGCTGCCGCCCTGGCTGCCGTGCCCGAGCATCCGGCCTATCTCGCCGCCAGCGAGGCGGTCGAAGCGGCGCGCCAGGAAGTGCGCGCGACTCGCGCGGGCCTGCGGCCGCGGGTGGAGTTCTCCGGTAGCTACGGCCTCGCCCGCGAGGCCGAGGCCGGGGAAGGCTTCCGCGGCGAGGCCGCGGTGGGCGCGGTCCTGACCTGGCCGCTCTATCAAGGCGGAGGCGAATATGCACGTATTCGCCGCAGCCACCAGCTCGAGAGCGCGGCGCGGTTGCGGCTGGCCGAAGTGGAGCGGCAGCTGCGCGAGGAGATCACCGCCGCGTTCGAGGCCCTGAGCGCGGCGCGCGACGCCTCGGCAGCTGTCCACGTGCAGCTTCGGGCGGCAGAACTGGCGGTCGAGGGTGTGCGCGAAGAGCTCCGCGCCGGTACCCGCACCGTCATGGATCTGCTGGACGCCGAACGCGATTTGTTCGCTGCCCAGCGGGCAATGATCGAGGCGCGCCATGCCGAGGTGGTCGCCGGTTGGCGGCTACTCGCCGCCATCGGGGGCTTGCTGCCCGAGCGGCTCGGCTTGTCGGTCGCGACCTACGATCCCGCGGCCTACACCCGCGCCGTGCGGGACGCCTGGTACGGCAGCGAACCCCCGCGGAGCGGAGCGGACGAACCGCCGCTCGACGGACCGGAACAGAAGGGATAAGAAGGTTTCAACCATTCGTTCGCGATCCTCCTGCCCGCACACGCCGGGCGCGAAACGTGGAGAGCCTGCACCATGAGCGAAGGCAAGCCGGGAGCCAGGGCCGAAGAACGCGAGCCCTCGATGGAAGAAATCCTGAGTTCGATCCGCAGGATCATCGCCTCCGACGAGGAAGAGGCTGGCAGCCGGACCGCCGCGAAACCGGCGGTGGCGCAGTCCGAGGAGGGGGAGGACGTGCTGGAGCTCACCGAAGTCGTGGCCGAGGAGGCCGGGCGTCAGCCGGAGAAGGGGAAACCGGTGGAGATGCTCGAAGCCGAAGCGAAGGCGCAACTCGCGGAGACCGAGCGGCGGATCGAGGTGGTCGAGGCGGCAGCCGCACCGCGCGCTGCCGTCCCCGAGCCTGCAGGGCTCGTCTCGGAGGCCACGGCGCAGGCGGCAACCACTGCCTTTGCCCGGCTCGCCCGTTCCGTCGGCCAGAAGGAGAGCGCGGCATCCATCCCCGACAGTGGTCGCTCGGTGGAACAGTTCGTAGCGGAACTCCTGCGCCCCATGCTCAAGGAGTGGCTCGACGCCCATCTGCCGCAGATCGTCGAGCGGATCGTCGAGCAGGAGGTGAGGAAGCTCGCCAAAAGGGCGGAGCTCCTCTGAGCGTCGGGCGACGCTAGCGCCGCTCGACCGGACGGTGGCTTTTCGGTCTGGCTGCGAGGCGGAGCTGGGTCAGCTCCTCCCGTTCCCGCGCCAGGGTGCGGTAGAGCTGATCGGCTCCGGGCGCATACTGCACTGGCCACTGGACCCCCTGCCAACCATAGAAGGCGGCCGCCCGCAGCGTGAAATAGGGATCCGAGAGATGCGGGCGGGCGAGGGCCACGAGGTCGGCCCGGCCGGCGGCGACGATGGTGTTGACTTGATCGGCCGTGGTGATGTTGCCCACCGCCATGGTGGCGCACCCGATCTCGTTGCGGATGCGATCGGCGAAGGGCACCTGGAACATGCGGCCGTACTTCGGCTTTTGCCAGGGCACCGTCTGACCCGTCGACACATCGATCAGATCGCAACCGGCGGCGACGAAGGCGCGCGCCACTTCCACCGCCTCGTCCTCCTCGAGCCCGCCCGGTGCCCAGTCGGTGGCCGAAATCCGCACCGACATCGGCCGTTCCTCGGGCCATACGGCGCGCATCGCCTCGAACACCTCGAGGGGGAACCGCAGACGGTTGTTGAGGCTACCGCCATAGCCATCGGTGCGGCGGTTGGTGAGGGGCGAGATGAAGGAGGCGAGCAAATAACCGTGGGCGCAGTGCAATTCCACCATATCGAAGCCGGCACGCGCCGCCCGTTGGGTCGCCTCGACGAACTGGGCGATGACTCGGTCCATGTCCTCGCGAGTCATCTCGCGCGGCACCTGACTGTGGGGGTAATAGGGGAGGGGCGAGGCCGAGAGGATGGGCCAGGCTCCCTCCGCCAGCGGCTCGTCGATGCCCTCCCACATCCGCCGGGTCGCGCCCTTGCGGCCGGCGTGGCCGAGCTGCAGGCAGATCCTGGCGCGGCTGTGGGCATGACAGAAATCGACGATGCGCTTCCAGGCTCGTTCCTGGGCGTCGTTCCAGAGACCGGTGCAGCCCGGGGAAATGCGGGCCTCGGGCGCCACATCCGTCATCTCGGTGTAGACCAGGCCCGCCCCGCCGATCGCCCGCGAGCCGAGATGCACGAGGTGCCAGTCGTTGGGCACCCCGTCCTCGGCCGAATACATGCACATCGGCGAGACCACGACGCGATTGTCCAGCACCATCTCCCGCAGCCGAAACGGCAGGAACATGGGAGGCGGTGGCGGATCGGGCACGTCGAAGCCGAGGGCGCGCGCCTTTTCCGCCGCGTCGCGGTCGACGAGATCGACGAAGGAGGCATCCCGCAGCCTGAGATTGTCGTAGGTGACCGCCTTGGCGCGACTCATGAGACCGAAACAGAACTGCACCGGCGTCATGTGCCAATAGCGGCGCACGTGCTCGAACCAGACGAGCGACACGTCGGCGGCATGCTGGGTCTTCTCGACCTCCTCGCGACGCTCCTGGTCGAAGGCGGCGAGCGCGGCTGGAATGTCGGGATGGCGCAGCAGCGCGTCGTGGAGCGCGATCGCATCCTCCATCGCCAGCTTGGTGCCCGAGCCGATCGAGAAATGCGCGGTCCCTTTGGCGTCGCCGATGAGCACCAGCCGATCCCTGACCCAGGTGCGGCAACGGATCATGGGAAAGCGTCGCCAATGCGACCGGTTGGTGAGCAGGCGATGGCCGCCGAGCTCGTCGGCGAACACGCCCTCGAGAAAGCGCGCGCTCTCCTCTTCGCTCTTCCCCTCGAGGCCGGCGCGGGCAAAGGTCTCGGGATCGGTCTCGAGTACCCAGGTGCTGCGGCCCTTCTCGTACTGGTAGCAATGGGCGATGAAGAGGCCCCAAGGGGTCTCGCGGAAGAAGAAGGTGAAAGCATCGAGCGGGCGGGTCGAGCCCATCCAAGCGAAGCGGTTGGGCCGGAGGTCGACCTCCGGGCGGAAGTGGTCGCGGAAAGTCTCGCGAAAGCGGCTGTTCACGCCATCCGCTGCGACCACGAGGTGATAGTCGGAAAGCGCGTCGAGGCTTTCGATCTCCCGCCGGAAATGCAGCCGCACGCCCAGCTGCCGACAGCGTTCGTGGAGGATGGCGAGCAGGCTGACGCGCGAGCAACCGCAAAAGCCATTGCCGCCGATCCGGTGCACCGTACCCTTGAAGTGCACCTCGATGTCGTCCCAATAGGCGAAATTGTCGCGGATCGCCTCGTAGCTGGGGCGGTCGGTGGCCTCGAAGCTGTCGAGGGTGCTATCGGAGAACACCACGCCGAACCCGAAGGTGTCGTCGGGCGCGTTGCGCTCGAAGACGTCGATCTCGGCCCCGGGGATGTCGCGGGCCGCGAGCAGCGCGAAATAGAGCCCGCCAGGTCCGCCGCCGACCACCGCGATGCGCATCGACCGCCTCCTCTCGAAGCCCCAGCCGCGGCAAAACTTTACACATGAAAGATCTCGCCGGCAAGCCTGCTGCCGAGCCTGCGAGCGTTCAACATCGCGGCTTTGCCAAAGGGTGACAGCGACGGTAGGATAGCTCTCCGGCGCGGACTGGCCCTGGGAGCGGGCGTGGAACCCACGATCTTCCGTTTCGTCTGGAAGTACAGCTGGCGCCAGCAACTGGTCATCCTGGGGCTCACCGTCGGCACCTTTCCCGTCCTCTACGCCACGCTCGAGCTGCCCAAGCTCATCGTCAACCGGGCGCTCGCTGGCGGAGTCGACGTGTACGAGCTCTATGGCGTGGCGCTCGACCAAACGGGCTATCTCTTCGTGCTTTGCGGCGCCTTCTTGCTGCTCGTGTCGGTCGCCGGCGCCCTCAAATACCTGCTCAACGTCTATGCCGGCATCGTCGCCGAGCGCATGCTGCGGCGGCTGCGCTACCAGCTCTACAGCCAGATCCTGCGCTTTCCCCTGCCGTATTTCCGCAAGCTCAGTCAGGGCGAGCTCGTCCAGATGATCAATGCCGAGGTCGAGCCACTGGGTGGCTTCGTCGGCGAAGCCTTTGCGACGCCTGCTTTTCAGGGAGGGACGCTGCTCACCATCCTGGCCTTCGTATTCGTGCAGGATTGGCTGCTGGGACTGGCGGCGATCGCCCTCTATCCGCTGCAAGCCTATATCATCCCGAAGCTGCAGCGTCAGGTGAACGAGCTCGGCAAGCAGCGAGTGCAGCAGGTCCGTCGCAACGCCGAGAAGATCGGCGAGACCGCGAGCGGTATCGTCGACGTCCACGCCAACGATACTTCCCTGTTCGAACGGGCGCGTTTCAGCGACCAGCTCGCTGCGGTTTTCTCTATCCGATTCCAAATCTACAAAAAGAAATTTCTCATCAAGTTTATCAACAACTTCATGGCTCAACTCGGGCCTTTTTTCTTCTTCACGATCGGTGGGTATTTCGTCATACAGGGCGAACTCACTCTCGGTGCCTTGGTGGCGGTACTCAACGCTCACAAGGACCTGTCAGCGCCGTGGAAGGAATTGCTGACCTGGTACCAAACGATGTACGATGTCAAGATCAAATACGAACAAGTGGTGGCGCAGTTCGTCCCTCCCGGTCTCAAGGACCTGCGGCTCCTCGACGCCGACCCGCCGGAGGACGCGCCCGAATTCTCGCGCGAGCTGCGCGCCATCCAGCTCGTCCTCGAGGACGAGGGGACGATGCTGCTGGACGGAGTGGAATTCGCCCTCGACCTTCCCCTTCGCGTCGCCGTGCTCGGCGGGGCCGGAAGCGGCCGGCACGCTCTCGGCCTCGTGGCCGCCGGACTGCTGCCGCCGACCTCGGGGCGGCTGTTGATGGACGGCCGCAACCTGCACGAACTGCCGGAATCCGTTCTCGGTCGCCGCATCGGCTATGTCGGCAATCCCAGCCACATCTTCCGCGGCACGATCGAGGCCAATCTGCTCTACGGGCTGCTGCATCGGCCGGTGCGCTCCCGTCCGCCCGATCCCGAACTCGAGCGCTATCTCCGGGAGGCGCGGCGTTCGGGCAATCTTCCCCTCGATCCGGCGGCCGACTGGGTCGACGATGCCCAGGCGGGTATCCCCGACCCGCAGGCGCGCTTCGCTCGCGTCAGACGGGTCCTGGCGCTCGTCCGGCTCGAGGAGGATGTCTACGGCTTCGGTCTGCGCGGCCGCATCGCCGCGCAAGCTGAACCGCAGCTCGCCCGTGCCTTGCTCGAGGCGCGCCAGTCGATGCTCCGCCGGCTCGCCCGGGATCCGGCGCTCGCGCGCCTCGTCGAGCCCTTCGACCCGGCACGCTACAACAGCAACGCCACGGTGGCCGAGAACTTGCTCTTCGGTACCCCAGCGGACGGCCGAATCGATCTCGACCGGCTCGCCGAACATCCCTATGTGCGCGAAGTGCTCGAGCGAACCGGGCTGCTCAAGCCCTTGCTCGACGTCGGCCGGCGGCTCGCCGAGACCATGCTCGAGCTGTTTTCGGAGCTGCCGCCCGACCACGAGTATTTCCGCCAGTTCAGTTTCATCGATCCGGAACGGCTGCCGGAATACCGCGCCCTCTTGCAGCGCATCGACCCCGCTGCCCTGCCGCGGCTGCCGCGTGCGGACCAGGACCGGCTGCTCGCCCTCGCCCTCCGGCTGGTGGCGGCGCGCCATCGTCTGGGGCTGATCGACGGGCCGATCCAGGACGACGTCGTGGCCGCGCGGCGCTGGTTGCGCGAGCATCTGCCTGCCGATTTGCAGGGTGCCGTCACCTTCTTCGATCCGCATGCTTACAACGACGCCTTGCCGTTGCAGGAGAACGTGCTCTTCGGCAAGGTCGCCTGGGGTCAAGGACAGGCGCTGGAACGGGTCACCGCGCTCGTGCGCGAGCTGCTCGAGGAAATGGGGCTGCACGACCAGGTCCTGCGCGTGGGGCTCGGCTTCGAGTGCGGGGTCGGCGGCAGCCGGCTCGCTCTCGCCCAACGGCAGAAACTCGCGCTCGCCCGCGAAGTCATGAAACGGCCAGCGCTGCTCGTGCTCGACAACGCGCTCGCGGCGCTCGATCCTGCCGACCAGGAGGCGATCCGCGAGGCGCTTTTCGCGGAGTTCGACGGCCGAAGCCTGCTGTGGATCCTCGCGAGCCCCGAATGGTCGCCTCATTTCGACCGGGTGATCGTGATGGAGCACGGGCGGATCGCCGCCATCGGCCGCTTCGACCAGCTCGGCCCGCCAGGCGGTGCCGGGGCGGTGGTGGTGCATGCCGACTAGCGGAAGAGCGAGACGGAGCGGGAGAGAACCGTGACCATCCACAAGGACGTCGAAGCCCTGCGGCGTATCCCCCTCTTCGCCCGGATCGACCCGGCGCGCCTCAAGCTCCTCGCTTTCACGAGCGACCGACTGCATTTCGAGCCAGGGGAGAGGCTCTGCAGCGAGGGCGAGCCGGGCGACGCGGCCTTCATCATCCTCGAAGGGACGGCTCGGGTCCTGGTGCGTACCCCCGAGGGGGAACTCGAGGTGGCGCGGCTCGGCGAGCACGCCATCGTCGGCGAGATCGCGATCCTCTGCAATGTGCCGCGCACTGCCACCGTGGAGGCGGCAACCCCGGTCACCGTCCTGCGCATCTCGAAGGATGGCTTCCTGCATCTGGTGAGCCAATTTCCCCAGATCGCCGTGGAGATGATGAGCGAGCTCGCGCGGCGGCTGCACCGGACCACCCAACAACTCAAAGAGGTCACATCGCGGCTGCAGAAGCTCGAGGAGGCGCGGCACTGATGCCGATCGCGGACAGCGGCCGTTGGCCGAGGCGGCGGAGCCGCGCCATCGACTGGCTCGTCCACGAGAGCGTGCAGCTGCGCTTCGTGGACGATCTGTTCCCGCGGGTCTGCGAACGGCTGTGCGCCGACGGGCTGCCGCTCGACCGGGCCGTCCTCTCCCTCCACACCTTGCACCCGCAGTTCGTCGGCGCCAGCGTGGAATGGCGTCCCGGGATGGCACGCGCCGAGATCCGTCTCTACGATCGGGAAAGCCTGGCGACTCCCGCCTATCTCGCCAGCCCCGTGCGGGAGATTTTCGAGGGAGCGGAGCGGATCCGCGAGCGTCTCGAGGTGTCCGGAGGCGCCGAGGGGCGCTATGGCATCGTCGCCGACCTCAGGGCCGAGGGTTTCTCGGACTATGTGGCCCTGCCGATGCGGTTCTCCGATGGCAAGCGCTACGCCACCAGTTGGGCGACCCGCCGGCCGGGCGGGTTCCGCGACGAGGAACTGGCGGAGCTCGAAGAACTGCTGCCGCTCTTGGCCATGGCCGTCGAGATCCGGCTCAACCGGCGGATCGCCCGCATCCTGCTCGAGACCTATGTCGGCGAGCGGGCCGGCCTGCGGATCCTGGAAGGGGCGATCGCCCGCGGCAGTGGCGAGGTCGTCCATGCCGCCATCTGCTTCACCGACCTTCGCGGGTTCACCCAGCTCGCCCAAAAGATGTCCTTGGACCGACTGCTGGCCCTCCTCGATCGCTACTTCGACATCGTCGGCGAGGCGGTGCGCGCCCATGGAGGCGAGATCCTCAAGTTCGTCGGCGACGGCGTGCTCGCGGTCTTTCCGTTGGAATCCGGCGATGCCTGCGGTCGGGCGCTGGCGGCGGCGCTGGCAGCTTGCGCCGCCATTCGCCGGTGGAACGAGGAGCGGCAGGCCGCGGGCGAGCCGCCGGTCGGCATAGGTTCGGCGCTGCATCTGGGCGATGTGCTGTGGGGCAACATCGGCACCGCCACCCGGCTCGACTTCACGGTGGTGGGGCCGGCGGTCAATGTCGCCCATCGGCTGGAAGAGCTGGCCAAGCGCCTCGGCTACGAGATTTTGGTGTCGGAGGCCTTTGCGGCTGGCTGCGACGCGCGCTCCGCCCGGCTGCACAGGCTCGGCACCTATGTCCTGCGGGATATCGCGGGCTCGATCGCGGTCTACACGCTCACCGACTGTCTCGCGCCCGCCGCTGGCATCGCCACCACGAGCTCGACGCCGGCGGCCGCCAGCTGAGCTTCGAAGGGCTCGGGCGGCGGGGCCTCGGTCACGAGCAAATCCACCGCTCCGAGATCCGCCACCCGCACTGCCGCCCGCCGCCCGAACTTGCTGTGGTCGGCGGCCACCAGCACGCGGCGAGCGCGGCGCATCATCGCGCGGGCCATTCGCGCCTCGTCGAGCTCGAAGTCCATGAGGCCCTGCTCGGCATCGATGGCAGCGATCGAGAGAATGGCGAGATCGGCGTGGAACTGATCGAGGAAGGCCAAGGCCTCGGGCCCGAGGGCGGCGGCGAGCCGGGCATCGAGGGCACCCCCCGCGAGATAGACGCGATGGCCGTTGCGGCCGACCAGGGAACGGGCGATCTCGATGCCATTGGTGATCACCGTGAGCTCGCGACGCGCGGCCAGCGCCTCGGCGACATAGGCGGTGGTCGAGCCGGTATCGAGCATCACCGTGGCCCCGTCTTCCACCCGCTCGGCTACCGCCCGGGCGATCGCCCGCTTCGCCGCAGCATTGACCGACAGCCGCCGTTCGAACGGCGGTTCGCTGCCTCCCACCCACACGACCGCGCCATGCTCGCGGCGCACGAGACCGTCGGCGACGAGCGCCCGTACGTGTCGGCGCACGGTTTCGTCAGAGACAGAGAGAGCGCGTGCCAGCGCGGCGATCCGCGCGCGGCCGTCGCGGCGCACGGTATCGAGGATGGCCTGTTCGCACGAGTTGCGGACGTGGCGCACGGCTCCACCTCCGTGGGGTTCTGTGGAAATCTTGTCGTGCCTCCTGGGTTTGTCGAGGATTTCCTGTTGACTCATGCCGGAAATCCGGCTGAAACTCCACACAACCCCACAGGGCGCAGGACGGGAACATGAGGGAAGCGATCATGCGGGAGGCAGGCTCGAAAAGACGGCCGTGGATCGCGGCCGGTTTCGCCTTGGCGCTTTCGGCGGCCGGCGCCCAGGCAGGGCCGGAGTCGGCCGATCCCATCCGGCTCACGCTGCACGACTGGACCGGCCAGCTCGTCACCACCCGCATCATGGGCGAAGTGCTGAAGCGGGCGGGCTACAATGTCGAATACGTGCCGGCCGACTATCTCGCCCAGTTCGCTGGGCTCAAGACCGGCGACCTGCACGTGGCCATGGAGATCTGGGAGACCACCGGTCGCCAGGCGATGGACGAGGCGGTGGCGACGGGGCTCGTGGAGAACCTCGGCGAGACCGGCATGCTCGCCATCGAGGAATGGTGGTATCCCCTCTACCTCAAGGAGCAGTGTCCAGGGCTGCCCGACTGGCGGGCGCTCGCCAACTGCGCGCCACTCTTCGCGACACCGGAAACGGCGCCGAGGGGCCGCTATCTCGGTGGTCCGGTGACGTGGGGTGGGCATGACGAGGAGCGTGTCGAGGCCCTCGGGCTCGACTTCGAGGTGGTTCACGCTGGCACCGACGCGGCGCTCTTCGCCGAGATCGAGAGCGCCGTGCAGCGCAAGGCACCCATCATCGCCTGGGTATATGCGCCGCACTGGGCACCCATCCGCTACGCCGGGGAATGGGTGCAGTTCCCTCCCTACGAGCCTGCCTGCTACGAGGACCCGGCCTGGGGCGTCAATCCTGCTCTCGCCTACGACTGCGGCAAGCCGCGCGGCCCGATCTGGAAGGTGGCCTGGGCCGGGCTCGGAAAGAAATGGCCAGGGGCGCGCGCCGCGATCCAAGCCTTCCGGGTCACGAACGAGGAAATGGGCGAGATGATCGCTCAGGTCGACCTCGAGGGTCGGAGCGTGGAAGCCGTGGTCGCCGATTGGCTGTCGCGCAACGAGGCGCGCTGGAGGAGCTGGATCGGGCAATAGGGCGGCTCGGAGCACCGGCATTGAGCCGTCCCGTCAAGCTGGCCTGCCGCCATCTGTGGAAAGTCTTCGGGCCCGAGGCGAAGCGGGTGCTGCGGCGCCTCGGACCCGATCCGGATCCGGCGGAGCTCGAGCGCGCTGGACTGATCGTCGCGGTGGCCAATGCCGAGCTCGTCGTTCATGCCGGAGAGATCTTCGTCATCATGGGGCTGTCGGGCTCGGGGAAATCGACCCTCGTGCGCTGTCTGGCGCGGCTCGTCGAGCCCACGGCGGGCGAGGTGATCTTCGATGGACGCGACCTTCTGCGCGCCAGCGAACGCGAGATGATCGAGATCCGCCGTCACCGCATGGGGATGGTGTTCCAGCATTTCGCTCTGCTGCCGCATCTCACGGTGCTCGAGAACGTCGCCTTTCCGCTCGCCATCCAGGGCGTACCGCGAGCCGAGCGGGAGATGCGGGCGCGGGCCATGATCCGGCTGGTCGGTCTCGAGGGGCGGGAACATCATTTCCCGCGCGAACTGTCGGGCGGTCAGCAGCAGCGGGTCGGCATCGCCCGTTCGCTCGCGGTCGAGCCGGAGCTGTGGTTCCTCGACGAGCCCTTCTCCGCCCTCGATCCGCTCATCCGGCGAGAGATGCAGAACGAGTTCTTGCGTCTGCAGGCCCTGCTCGCCAAGACCATCGTCTTCATCACCCACGACTTCGAGGAAGCGATCCGGCTCGCCGACCGCATCGCCATCATGCAGAACGGTCGCATCGTCCAGACCGGAACGCCGGAAGAGCTGCTCCTCGCTCCGGCGACCGATTATGTCGCCGCCTTCACGGCCGGCGCGCCCCGGGCGCGCATCCTTTCGGCTCGCGCCATCATGCGTCCCGTCGACGGAAGCTGCGAATTCGCCGGCACCCTCGATCCGACCACCCGCGTGGCCGATCTCGCCGCCGCTGTCCTCGAGGCGGAGCGGCCCTTCGCCGTGGTCGAGAACGGACGGCTGCTCGGGATGGTCGATCGCCAGGCGGTGATCGACGTCCTCGTCGGGAAGAGGTGAGGGCGTGGCCAGTCTCGCTCTCCGGGAGGCGCACGGAGGACGGCTCTTCGGGCCGGCAGCGGTCGGTTGGCTGGCCGCGGCCGGTCTCTCGCTGCTCTTCTCCCTGCTGCCGCCGCGCACCCTTCCGGCCTTTCTTTACGAACTGCCGCGCGACTGGCGGCTGCCTCTCGAGACTTGGCTCTCGGCCTCCATGGCCTGGCTCGTCGAAGAGGCGGCGATCGGGCCTCTGCGTTTCCGCGATCTCACGCGCGCCCTCGCTGCCTTCGTGGAATGGCCGCTCGCGCTCGTCCGCGCCTTGCTCGTCGAGGGTTTTGCCGGCAGCGGCAGCCCCGGCGCCGGGCCGTTCGCCGCCCCCGTTTCCTGGCTCGCGGTGATCCTGCTCGCGGGGCTCCTCGCCGCCCGCTCGGGGGACCGCAGCCTCGTGCTGCTGGTCACCGGCTCCTTGGCCTATCTCGCCCTCTTCGGCCAGTGGCCGAGCGCCATGGTCACTCTGTCCTCGATCCTCATCGCCGTGCCCTTCGGGGTGGCGATCGGCATGCTCCTTGGCATCGCTGCGTTCCGCTCGGCGCGTTTCGAGCGGCTGCTCGTGCCGCTGCTCGACGTCATGCAGACCGTTCCGGTGTTCGCCTATCTCCTGCCGATGCTCTTTCTTTTCGGCTTCGGCCCGGTGTCGGCGATCCTCGCGACCATCCTCTACGCCATGCCGCCCATGGTCCGGGTCACGGCCTTGGCCCTGCGCCAGGTGCCGTCGGAGATCCGCGATTTCGCCGCGATGGCCGGTTGCACCTCTCGGCAGAGCCTGTGGCGGGTGCTGGTCCCCGCGGCGCGGCCGACACTGGTGGTCGGGGTCAACCAGGTCATCATGCTCTCCCTCAACATGGTGATCATCGCCTCGATGATCGGTGCGGGCGGGCTCGGCTACGACGTGCTCACGGCGTTGCGCCGCCTCGATATCGGCCGCGGCCTCGAGGCGGGGCTGGCGATCACGGTGCTGGCGATCGCCCTCGACCGATTGGGTCAAAAAGCGGCAAGTCGCGGCGAACGGACGCGTCAGCAGAGCGCCGACGGGCTTCTCGACCGGCCAACGGTCTGGCTCGCCTTGGGCCTCGCGGCGCTCGCCACCACCGAGCTCGGCCGCGCGTTCCCGTTTCTGGCCGCCTATCCGGAAAGCCTGCAGGTCTCCACCGGCCCGCTGTGGAACGAGCTCGTCGCCTGGATCAACGTCCACTTCTTCGATCAGCTCGAGACCCTGAAGTCGGCGCTCGTGCTGAACCTGCTCGCGCCGGTGAGACGCTTCCTGCTCGCCCAGCCTTGGCCCTGGGTGCTGGTTTTGCTCGTGGTCGCCGGCCACCGTCTGGGTGGCCGCCGGCTCGCTCTTACCGTCTTCGCTCTCGCCGCCTTCGTCGTGGCCACGGGCTATTTCGAGAAGGCTCTCGTCAGTGTCTATCTCGTGGGTCTGTCGGCACTCGTGGCAACGGCCATCGGGATTCCCATCGGCATCGCGTGCGGCCTCTCGGACCGTCTGTGGCGGGTGGTCGAGGTGGTCGTGGACACGCTGCAGACGCTGCCGTCCTTTGTCTACCTCATCCCCGTCGTCATGCTGTTTCGGGTGGGCGAGTTCTCGGCCATGATCGCCGTCGTCCTCTACGCCCTGGCACCTGCGATCCGCTACACGGCGCACGGCATTCGCCGTACCCCGCCACCACTCCTCGAGGCGGGCTGCGCCGCCGGCTGCACCCGCGTCCAGATCCTGCGCCACATCCGCTTGCCGCTCGCGCTGCCGGACATCCTGCTCGGCGTGAACCAGACCATCATGCTGGCGCTCTCCATGCTGGTGATCACCGCTCTCGTCGGCACGCGCGACCTCGGCCAGGAGGTCTACATCGCCCTCACCAAGGCGGATGTCGGCAAGGGGTTGGTGGCAGGCCTGTGCGTCGCCTGTATCGCCATGATCGCCGACCGGCTCGTCAGTGCCGCGGCGGCGCACACCCGCCGGCGGCTCGGGCTCGTGCCATGAACGAAACTGCGCGGCGTCGCGCCGCTCACCTCGCCATCTGGAGCGGACCGACGAACCCTCTGCCACTCGGTGGCGGGATCACGAACACCAATTTCCTCGTCGAGGATCGCGGCCGCCGGTACGTGGTGCGCGTGGGCGAGGACATCCCGGTCCACGGGGTACTCCGCTTCAACGAGCTCGCGGCCAGCCGTGCCGCACACGCCGCCGGCATCTCGCCGGCGGTCGTCCACGCCGAGCCCGGAATCCTCGTGCTCGAGTACATCGATGGACGCGCCCTCACGCCCCAGGACGTTCGCTCCGATCTGGAACGGGTGGTGGCGCTCGTTCGCCGCGCTGATCGCGAGATTCCGAAGCACCTGCGGGGTCCGGTGCTCGTCTTCTGGGTTTTCCACGTGCTGCGGGACTATGCCCACACCCTCCAGGCAGCGAACTTCCGGCTCGCCCACGAGATCCCGCGTTATCTCGCCATCGCCGAGCGGCTCGAGCGAGCCGTCGGGCCGATCGCGCTGGTGTTCGGTCACAACGATCTGCTTGCCGCCAACTTCATAGACGACGGCAGGCGTCTCTGGCTCGTCGACTGGGACTACGCCGGTTTCAACTCGCCACTTTTCGATCTGGGTGGACTCGCCTCGAACAATGGACTCGACGAAGCCGAACGAGACCGGATGCTCGAACTCTATTTCGACCGTCCGGTCGACGACGGGCTGAGACTCGAGGCCCAGGCCATGCTCGCCGCCTCGCTGCTGCGCGAGGCGATGTGGAGCATGGTGTCGGAAGTCCACTCGCGTATCGACTTCGATTTCCGCGCCTATACCGAGGAGAACTTGCGCCGCTTCCAGCAGGCGCTTGCCGCCTTCGAGGAGATGGAGAAGGCATGACCGAGCTTCCGGAATCCGCGAAGGTGGTGATCGTCGGCGGTGGCATCGTCGGCTGTTCGGTCGCCTATCACCTCGGCAGGATGGGATGGAGCGAGGTGCTGGTGGTGGAGCGCGACCGCCTCACCTCGGGGTCCACCTGGCATGCCGCGGGGCTCGTGGGTCAGCTGCGCAGCCATGCCAGCATCACTCGCCTGCTCGGCTATTCGGTGGAGCTCTATGCGCGGCTCGAGGCTGAAACGGGACAGGCCACCGGTTTCCGCCAGAACGGCGGCCTGCGGCTCGCTTGCAGCCGCGAGCGCTGGACGGAACTGCGACGCCAGGCGACGACCGCCCGATCCTTCGGTCTCGAGATGCACCTTTTGACGCCGCGCGAGGCGCAAGAGCTGTGGCCTCTCATGACCGTCGAGGACGTGGTGGGCGCTGCCTTTCTGCCGACCGACGGCCAGGTGAACCCGAGCGATGTCACCCTCGCCCTCGCCAAGGGTGCGCGAGCGGCAGGTGTCGCGTTCGGCGAAGGAGTCCGGGTCGTCGACTTCGTGATCGAGCACGGGCGGGTACGCGGCGTTCTCACCGATCGGGGACGGGTGCGCTGCGAGACGGTCGTCCTGTGCGCTGGCCAGTGGACGCGCGACCTCGCGGCCCGTGCCGGGGTCAATGTTCCGCTCGTGTCGTTGCAACACCAATATGTGATCAGCGAGCCCATCCCTGGGGTCGCTCCAGGTCTACCGACATTGCGCGATCCGGACCGGCTCACCTACTACAAAGAGGAAGTGGGCGGACTGGTCATGGGCGGCTACGAGCCCGACCCGCTTCCTTTTCCGTCCGACAGCGTTCCGGCGGATTTCTCCTTCCAGTTGCTCGATGGCGACTTCGATCATTTCGAGCCGCTCATGCGCCTCGCCCTCGGACGCGTGCCGGCGCTCGAGACCGTTGGCATCAAGCGGCTCGTCAACGGACCCGAGAGTTTCACCCCCGATGGCAACTTCATTCTCGGCGAGGCCCCGGAAGTCCGCGGCCTCTTCGTCGCCGCCGGCTTCAATGCCTTCGGGATCGCTGCCGGTGGGGGCGCCGGCATGGCGCTTGCCGAATGGATCGCCCACGGGGCGCCACCCTTCGACCTCTGGCCGGTCGACATTCGCCGCTTCGGGCGCCATGCCGAGGACATCCGGTGGGTCCGCACGCGCACCCTCGAGGCCTACGCTCGTCATTATGCCATTGCCTTCCCGCAGGAGGAGATGACGAGCGGTCGACCGCTCAGGCGCTCGCCGCTCTACGATCGACTGGCGGAACATGGCGCGGTCTTCGGCGAGAAGCTCGGCTTCGAACGTCCGAACTGGTTCGCCCTTCCCGGCGAGCCGCGCGAGGAGCGGCCGAGCTTCGAACGGCCGAATTGGTTCGAGGCGGTGGCCCGCGAGCATCGTGCCTGCCGCGAACGTGTCGCTCTCTTCGACCAGAGTTCCTTTGGCAAATTCCTCCTCGTCGGCCGGGATGCCGAGGCCGTGCTGTCTTGGCTGTGCGCCAACGACATCCGCCGCCCCGTCGGGCGTGTCATCTATACGCAGATGCTCAATCCGCGCGGCGGCATCGAGTGCGATGTCACGGTCGCGCGGCTCGCCTCGGACCGCTTCTACATCGTGACAGGCACGGGTTTCGCCACCCGCGATGCCGACTGGATCCGTCGCCACATTCCCGAGCAGGCGCATTGCACGCTGGTCGACGTCACCGGCGCCGTCTCCGTCCTCTCTCTCATGGGTCCCCGCTCGCGCGAGCTGCTGGCCGAGCTCGTGCGCGAGGACGTCTCCAACGAAGCCTTCCCCTTCTCCCATTGGCGGCGGCTCCATGTGGCCGGCGCACCGGTAGACGCGCTGCGCGTCACCTATGTCGGCGAGCTCGGCTACGAGCTGCACGTGCCCACCGAATTCGCGCTGACCGTCTTCGATGCCCTGATGGAGGCGGGCGAAGCCTTCGGCCTGACCCTCGCCGGCTACCGGGCGATCGAGACGCTGCGGTTGGAGAAGGGCTATCGCGCCTGGGGCGCCGACATCGGCCCCGACCACTCGCCCCTCGCAGCTGGCCTCGGCTTCGCCGTCAAGCTGGCAACGGATTTGCCCTTCCTCGGTCGCGAAGCGCTCGAGGAAGAACGGCGAAAGCCGCTGACCCGCCGTTTCGCCGGCTTCATGGTCGACGATCCGGAGGTGAGGCTGTGGGGCCGGGAGACCGTCTATCGCAATGGCGAGCGGGTCGGCTGGCTGACGTCCGCCGGGTTCGGCCACACCGTCGCTCGATCCCTCGGCTATGGCTATGTGCGTCACGAGGCCGGGGTCGATCGCGACTTCCTGCTTTCCGGGACCTACGAGCTCGAGGTCGCGGGAGAGCGCGTGCCGGCGCGGATTTTCCTCGAGCCGCCCTACGATCCGCAGAATCGGAGGATCCGGGCGTGAGCGACGCGGCGCGGATCGTGGTGGTGGGGGGCGGCGCCATCGGCTGCGGGATCGCCTTCCAGCTCGCCCTGGCGGGGGAGCGCGACGTGCTCGTCCTCGAACGCGAGGCGGGGCTCTGTCGAGGGACGAGCGCCCAAGCCGCCGGACTCGTCGGTCAGCTGCGGTCGAGCGTCGAGCGCACTCGCCTCGCCATGGAATCGGTGGCGACCTTCTCCCGCCTCGAGCGGGAGGGCGAGGTCAAGCCTGGCTGGCGGCAGGTCGGAAGCCTGAGGGTGGCGCAGACCGCCGAGCGAGTCGAGGAGTTCCAGCGGTTGTGCGGGATCGCCCGTGCGGCCGGACTCGGGGTCGAGTTGATCGACCGCGAGGAGGCGGCACGTTTGTGGCCAGTCCTCGACTGGCGCGAGGCTCGGGCGGTGTTGTGGTGCCCGAGCGACGGTTACCTCCAGCCGGCCGATCTGGTCGCCGCCTACCGGCACGAGGCCCGCCGCCGTGGCGTGCGTTTCCGCACCGGTGTCGCGGTCACGGGGATCCAGCTGCGGCGCGGGCGGGTCGCCGCCGTGGTGACCGCGGAGGGCGCGATACCCTGCGAATACGTGGTCAATGCCGCCGGAGCCCACGGCTGGCACCTCGCCCGTCTTGTCGGCCTCGACCTGCCGGTCGTGCCGGTGCGCCATCACTATGTGGTGACGGTCGCGGCCGACGGGATTCGCCCCGAGTTCCCGTGCCTGCGCCTTCCGGATGCCGGTCTCTATGCGCGGGCCGAACTGCGCGCCCTCCTCCTCGGCGGCTGGGAACCCCGGGCCCTCTCCCTCGCGCCCCACTCCTTCGCCCTCGATGCGCCACCGCCGCCGATCGCCGAGGACTGGCCGGTGCTGTCGGGCTTTGTCGAGGCCTTTCGTCCCTTCGGCAGGGACCTATGCGATCTGCCGGTGCGGCGCGTGTTCACCGGCTGGCCGACCTTCACCCCCGACGGCCGCTTCATCGTCGGCGAGAGCTCCCGTGTCCCTGGCTTTGTCTGCGCCGTGGGCTGCAACGCCCACGGCGTGTCGGGCTCAGCCGGCATCGGCCGCCATCTCGTCGAAGCGCTCCTGGACCCCGATCCCTCGCCCTATGTGCGGAGCCTCTCGCCGGACCGCTTCCCGAGTGGGAGCTTCCGCTGGCCCGAAGCCGAAGAAGCTGCGCGCCGGGTCTACGAGACCTATTACGCCATCGGCCACTGAGGAGGTCGGGGATGGAGGAGGTCCACGCCGCGCTCGCCCGCATCCCGCTTTTTGCTGGCGTCGATCGGGCGCAGATCCGGGCGACCCGCCTGGGCGGGCTCACCAACCGTGTCTGGCGCCTCGACTTCGGCGGTCGCAGCTTCTGTCTGCGCATCCCGGGCCACGGCACGGCCGACTACATCGACCGCCGCGCCGAGGAAACGAATGCTCGAGCTGCGGCCCGTGCCGGGGTGTCGCCCGAGGTGCTCTACTTCGATCCCACCGACGGACTCATGCTCACGCCCTTCCTCGCCGGTGCCGTGACCATGAGCCCGGACCTCTTCCGTCGACGACCGGGTGCCGCCGCACGCGCCGGTGCGGTTCTCCGCCGCCTGCATACGAGCGGCGAGAGGTTCGCCAACCGCTTCGACCTCTTTGCCATGATCGACGGCTATCTCGCGGCCCTCGCCCGGAGGAACGCGGCTCTGCCCGAAGGCTACCGGGAGGCGATGCGACAGGCCGAGGTGGTGCGCGAGGCGCTCGCCGCTCACCCGGTACCGTGGGTTCCGTGCCACTGCGATCCGCTGTGCGAGAACTTCCTCGATGACGGTAGCCGCATGTGGATCGTCGACTGGGAATACGCCGGCATGAACGATCCCATGTGGGACCTCGGCGATCTGGCGGTCGAAGGAGCCTTCTCGGAAGCGCTGCAAGGCGAGCTCCTGGTCGGCTATTTCGGGCAGCCGCCCGATCCGTTCGATCGCGGCCGGATGGCGATCTTCATGGCCATGTGCGACCTTTTGTGGACACTCTGGGGCCTGATCCAGGACGCCGACGGCAATCCTGCCGATGACTTCAAGACCTATGCGGCAAACCGCTTCGCCCGCTATCGCCAGCGGGTGGCGCGCGCCGACTTCGCCGAGCATCTCGAAGCGGTGCGGGCCGGCCCGCACGGCGGACGGCCCTAAGTGCGCGGTGCCTCCTCGGGCTCGCTGTCGGCCTGGGGCTCCTCCTCGCTCTCGTCCTCGACGGCGGGAAGCCGATAGCGCCCCTCGAGCCAGTGGACGAGGTCGCGATCGCGACAGGCAGCCGAGCAGAACGGCCGGTAGCGATGGACGCGGGGACGACCGCAAAGGGGACAGCGGTCGCGACGATGGGCCGCGGGCCGCGCGGCCGGTGGTGCGGACTGGACCCCGCTCATCCTGCCTCCTCGACGACGAACGCATCGCCAGCCAGCGTCGCATCGGCCATGACGACATGGCCTTCGAGCCAGGCCAGCCGCAGCGCGCGCAGCCGCTGCTCCAGCTCGCCGCCAGCGCGGACGCGATGGCATCCCGGGCGGCGCTGGCGCAGCTCGCGGTAGAGCTGCTCGATGCGTGCTTCCAGGCTGGGTTCGCGACCGGGCGCCCCGCAGCAGTGGCACGGTCGGCGCCATCGGGCGGCCAGCGGCTCGCCGCGGCGAGCGCGCGAGATCTGGACGATGCCGAGGGCCGACATCGGGTGTACCTGGGCCTGAGCGGGATCGTCCCGCAATGCCCGTTTGAGCGCTTCCTCGAGCCGGCGGCGGTCGGCGGGCCGAGTGAGATCGATGAAATCGACGACGATGCTGCCGCCGAGGTTCCGCAACCGAAGCTGGCGACCGATTTCCTCTGCCGCCTCGAGATCGAGCTCGAGCGCCGGCCGGCCCGCGCCGTCGACGTCGATGGCGACACAGGCGAGCGTGGGTTCGATGACGAGGCGGCCACCGCCTGGCAGGGGGACGAGGGGCGACAGCGCCTCCTCGATCTGGGTGTGCACCCCTGTCTCAGCGAAGGCGTCGCGTCCATCGGGGAGCTTCTCGATCGTCGGCTGCAGGGCGGGCGGCAGGCGAGCGAGGCGGCCGCGCAGGGCGGAGGCGAGCGCCGCATCGGCGACCACGAGCTGCTCCGCTCCTTCCTCGAGCACGAAACGAAGCACCCCATCGAGCGGGTCATCCGCCTCGTCGAGCGGGCCGGGGGCGCGCTTGCTGCGTGCCAACGCCACGAGCCTCTGGTGGCGGCGGCGAAGCTCCTCGGCCTCGGCCAAGAGCTGCGCATCGTCGACGCCGGCTGCGAAGCGACGGAGGACGAAGCCGCCTTCGGGGAAAAGCCGGCGCGCCCGCTCGGCGAGCTCTTCCCGCAGGCGTCCGCGGGCCCGGCCCGAGGCCTCGCTTTGCGGTGCGTGCGGCCGGTAGACGAGGAAGAGGCCGAACAGACGCAGATCGGTCGTGACCCGCGCCCGCTTGTCCCAATCCGGCTCCCTCAGGCCCTGAACCACCACCATCTCGCCCTCGCGCATGCGCCGCGCGAGCGGAAGCGCTGTCGCTCCCTCTCCGGGCAAGCGGGCATCCTTGGCGGTCAGGAAGGCCTCGCGGCCGTGGCCGAGATCGAGGAAGGCGGCGTTCATCCGCGGCTCGACGCGGACCACGCGGGCGAGGAACACGCGATCGCTGATCCCTCCCTCGGGGAGAGGCGGCTCGAGGCAGACGAGGAGTCGCCCCTCCTCCAGGATGGCCGCGCGCGGCCCGAAGGCTCCGGGTTCGATGACCGCGCGACGAGTCATGGCCAGCGCCAGCCGAGGCCCCTCAGCATCGCCACCGTCTCGGCGAGCGGGAGGCCGACGATGTTGGTGTAGGAGCCATAGATCTCC
This sequence comes from bacterium HR40, assembly GCA_002898275.1. GTDB lineage: Bacteria > Pseudomonadota > Alphaproteobacteria > Geminicoccales > Geminicoccaceae > HRBIN40. Next base: position 271,846 of record BEIQ01000003.1, on the reverse strand, counting down.
GGCACGAAGGCAGCAGCCAGACCCTGGATGGCATAGCCTCCGGCCTTGCCGCGCCATTCGCCACTCGCGAGATAGGCGTCGATCTCGCGCGGCTCGAGGCGCTTGAAGCGGACGCGGGTGACGACCAGCCGTTCGCTGCGGCGACCATCGGCGCGGATCACGCACACCCCGCCATAGACCCGATGGCGGCGGCCAGAGAGCCGTTCGAGACAGCTCCGAGCCGTGGCCTCGTCTTCCGGCTTGGGCAGGATGCGCCGGCCGCAGGCCACCACCGTGTCGGCGGCGAGCAGAATCCAGTCGTCGCCGGACAGCCGCGCCGCCACCGCCTCGGCCTTGGCACGGGCGAGGCGCGCCGCATGGGGGCCCGGCAGCTCGCCGCGGGTCGGTGTCTCGTCCACTTGCGGAGACTCGATGCGGTGCGGCTCGATGCCGATGCGCGCGAGAAGCTCGCGGCGGCGCGGCGAGGACGAAGCCAGCACCAGCAGCGCCGGCCGGCTGCTCACTTGAAGCGGTAAGTGATCCGGCCGCGCTTGAGATCGTAGGGCGTCATCTCGACGAGCACGCGATCGCCCACCAGCACGCGGATCCGGTTCTTGCGCATGCGACCCGAGGTATGGGCCAGGATTTCGTGGTCGTTGTCGAGCTTCACGCGGAACATCGCGTTCGGCAGAACTTCCGTCACGGTGCCCTGGAACTCGATCAAATCCTCTTTCGCCATTCCTCCATCCTTGTCCGACCCGAGGGTGCGGGCGAGAAACGCCCGCGCTCAGGTGTGGTGGGAGGGGCGCCGTCGGTCAAGAGGGAGCTACCGTCCGCGCCGCCGGCATCCGCCGATGTGCGGCGCCGCCACCCATGGCCGTGGACGGCTTTCCCTTTTTCGGCGGATGTGGTTCTTTCTCGCACAACCATGTGTTGTCGGAGGTGCGGGCATGACTCCACGCGGCGAGCCCGGCAAGGCCGAGATCCTCGATCGGCTGGAAGCGCTCGTGCGCGAGCGCGTGCCGAGCGGGGAAGTCGACCTCCTTTGCCGCTTCCTTCGCCTCGTCTACGCCCACGTCGCTCCTTACGATCTCGCCGAGCGCACGCTCGATGACCTCTATGGTGCAGCCCTCGCCCACTTTCGTTTTGGCCAGATCCGACCCCCGCAGAGCCTGCGGCTGCGCGTCTACAACCCGAGGATCGAGCAGCACGGGTGGCAGTCGACCCACACGATCGTCGAGACCGTCAACGACGACATGCCGTTTTTGGTGGACAGCACGAGTATCGCCCTCAACCGCGAAGGGGTCGCGATCCACCTGATCGTGCATCCGGTGCTGCACGTCCGCCGCGATGCCGCGGGGAGGCTCGTCGACATTGCCGACGGGCCGGGCGAGGGCACCTTCGCCGAGAGCTGGATGCACCTCGAGATCGATCGGCACACCGACCACGCCTTCTTGGCTCGCCTCGAGCAAAGGCTCGCCCAGGTGCTGGCCGACGTCCGCCGCGCGGTCGAGGACTGGCAGGCGATGCGCGGGCGCATCGACCAAGCCCTCGCCGAGGCCGCACCTGGTCGCCGGTTCCTCGAGGAGGCCGAGTTCGCGGAGATCGAGGCCTTCCTGCGCTGGCTCGCCGACGACCACTTCACCTTTCTCGGCTTCGCCTCCTACCGGCTCGAGGAGGACGTCTCGCGGGGACTCCGGTTGCGGCGGGAGGAGACGAGCGAGCTCGGCATCCTGAGGGGAGTGTCGGATTCTCCCTATTCGCGCAGCTTCGAGGCCCTGCCCGCGGACGTGCGCAGGCGGGCCGCCGAGCCCCTGCCCCTCCTCATCGTGACCAAAGCGAACACGAAGAGCACGGTGCACCGCGACGCCTATCTCGACTACATCGGTGTCAAGCGCTACGCCTCCGATGGTCGGGTCATCGGCGAGAACCGCTTCCTCGGCCTCTTCACCTCGGCGGCCTATAACCGCAGCCCGCTCTCCATTCCGCTTCTGCGCCGCAAGCTCGAGCGCGTTCTCGAGCGCTCCGGTCTGGACCGGCGCGGTCACGCCGGCAAGGCGCTCGCGAACATCCTCGAGACCTATCCCCGCGACGAGCTTTTCCAGGCGAGCGAGGACGAGCTCTACGCCACTGCCGTCGAGATCCTCCAGCTCCAGGATCGGCTGCGCATCCGGCTCTTCCCGCGAAGGGATCCCTGGGGCCGCTTCGTGACCTTCTTGGTCTATGTGCCCCGCGACCGCTACAATACGAACTTGCGGGAACGCTTCCAGGCGATCCTGAGCGAGGCCCTCGAGAGCCACGACATCGAATACCAGGTGCAACTCACCGAGGCCTTGCTGGCTCGCATCCTCTTCGTCGTGCACACGCCGCGCGGTATTCCCCAGGACCTCGATGCGCGAGCGCTCGAACTTCGGCTCGCGGAAGCGGCGCGCGACTGGAGCGATCGCCTCTACGAGGCGCTGCTCGAGGCCCATGGCGAGGAAACCGGCAATCGGCTGTTCCGCGCGTTCGGGCGCCACTTTCCCGTGGTCTATCGCGATCGGGTGTCGCCCCGGGTCGCGGTGGCCGATGTGGTGGCCCTCGACGCCCTCGAGCGGGGCGAAGCGGGACCGCTCGCCCTGCGGCTCTACCGGGTCCTGGAGGAGCCGGTCGATCTTCTCCACTTCCGCCTGATCCAGCCCCAGAGCCAGGTGACCCTCTCGGCCGCCCTCCCGATCCTCGAGCGTCTCGGCCTCGAAGTATTGAGCGAGCAGCCGTTCGAGATCCGCGCCGACGGTCGGGTGTTCTGGATCCACGACTTCACGCTGCGCCATCCCCAGGGTGCGGCGATCGAGGTCGATGGGATCCGCGACCTCTTCGACGAGGCCTTTCTCGCCGTGTGGACCGGGGCCGCCGAGAACGACGGCTTCGGCCGGCTCGTGCTGGCGGCCGGGCTCGGCTGGCGCGACATCGTGGTGCTGCGCGCTTACTGCAAATATCTGCTGCAGCTCGGCACGCCGTTCAGTCAAGCCTATATGGAGGAGACCCTCTTCCGCAATCCCGCGCTCGCCCGGGACCTCGTGGCCCTGTTCCGAGCTCGTTTCGATCCCGACCGCGAGGCCGATCGCCGGCAAGAGGACACGGAACGGCTGCGGGCGCGCATTCTCGATGGTCTCGAGCGGGTTCAGAGCCTCGACGAGGATCGCATTCTGCGGACCTATCTCGGCCTCGTTCTGGCCACGCTGCGCACCAATTTCTTCCAAACCAAGCCAGACGGCCGGCCCAAAGACCATCTCTCGTTCAAATTCGATCCCAAAGCGGTGCCCGGCATGCCACTCCCCAAGCCCGCGTTCGAGATCTTCGTCTATGCCCCTTTCGTCGAAGGGGTGCATCTGCGCGGCGGGAAGGTGGCGCGCGGCGGCATTCGCTGGTCGGACCGGCGAGAGGACTATCGCACCGAAATCCTCGGCCTGATGAAAGCCCAAATGGTCAAGAACGCGGTGATCGTGCCGGTCGGGGCCAAAGGGGGGTTCGTCGTCAAGCGCACGCCGAGCGAGCGGCAGGCGTTGCTCGAGGAGGGAATACGCTGTTATCGGACTTTTCTCTGCGGCCTGCTCGACCTCACCGACAATCAGACGCGCGCGGGCGTCGTGCCACCCCCGCGGGTGGTGCGTTACGACGACGACGATCCCTATCTCGTCGTGGCAGCCGACAAGGGGACGGCGACGTTCTCGGATATCGCCAACGAGATCAGCCGCGCCTACGGCTTTTGGCTCGACGACGCCTTCGCATCGGGCGGTTCCGCCGGTTACGATCATAAGAAAATGGGCATCACTGCCCGCGGCGTGTGGGAATCCGTCAAACGCCATTTCCGAGAGATTGGCATAGATCCCGAACGCGATACGTTCACCGCAGTCGGGATCGGAGACATGTCTGGAGATGTCTTTGGCAACGGTATGCTACTCTCCGACCGTATACGGCTCGTTGCGGCCTTCGATCACCGTCACATCTTCCTCGATCCTGACCCGGATCCCAAAGTCGCCTTTGCCGAGCGGCGCCGTTTGTTCGAGCTGCCGCGCTCCAGCTGGGATGACTACGACCGGACGAAGATCAGCCCGGGAGGGGGGGTGTGGTCGCGTCGTGCCAAGCGCGTCGTGCTTTCGCCGGAAGTCCGCCGTGCGCTCGCCATCGAGGATACGGTGCTCACCCCGAACGAACTCGTGAGCGCTATTCTCCGGGCTCCTGTCGACCTCTTGTGGAACGGCGGGATCGGCACCTTCGTCAAGGCGCGTGCCGAAAGCCACGCGGACGCCCAGGACCGCAGCAACGACGCGGTGCGGGTCGATGCCGAAGATCTGCGCTGCCGGGTGATCGCCGAAGGCGGAAATCTCGGCTTGACCCAACGCGCGCGGATCGTCTTCGCGCTGCGCGGTGGACGCCTCAACACCGACTTCATCGACAACTCCGCCGGTGTCGATTGCTCCGACCATGAAGTCAACATCAAGATCCTTCTGCGCGATGTGATGGAGGCGGGCGAGCTCACTCGCATCCAGCGCGACCGTCTGCTCGCCGCCATGACCGACGAGGTGGCGGAGCTCGTCCTGCGCGACAACGTGCTGCAGAATCTCGCATTGAGCGTCGGCCAGCTGCGGGCAGCCGAACGGCTCGACGCCCAGTTGCGGCTATTGCGCAAACTCGAAACGAGTGGCCGGTTGGACCGCAGGCTCGAATTCTTGCCCGACGACGATACCTTGCTCGAGCGCCGCCGAAACGGCCGCGGTCTTACCCGACCCGAAGCCGCTGTGCTGCTCGCCCATGCCAAGATGGCCCTGTTCGATGGCCTGATGGCGACCGAAGTTCCGGGGCGTCCCTATTTCGAGAACGATCTTTGCCGTTATTTCCCGAAACCGCTCGTCGAGCGCTATCGCGAGGCGATCGCGCGGCATCCCCTGCGGCGCGAGATCGTCGCCACCGGCCTGGCCAATGGCATGGTGAACTACGGTCTGGAGGAGTTCGCGAGCGAGCTCGAGGACGATACCGGCGCCGAGCTCGCCGACATCGCCCTTGCCTTCGTGGTGGCACGCGATGCCCTCGAGCTCGAATGCCTGTGGCAGGCCGGTTGCGAGCTCGGCCGCGAGGTCGATGCGGCGCAGCAGTTGCGGCTCCTCGACGAGCTGCGTCGCACCTTCGTGCATGCCACCCGCTGGTTTCTCGCCCACGGGCCGCGGCCGCTCGTGATCCGCGAGGTGGTCGGTCTCTGGCGACCGGGGATTCGGGCCATCGTCGGCCGGCTCGAGGAGGTGCTGACCCTGGACCAGGCCGAGGCCGTCGCCCAGACGGTGGCGGAATGGCGGAGCGCTGGCCTCGATCCCGCGCTCGCGCGGGCCGCTGCCACCCTGTCCTGCCGGCTCGACGCCTGTGACATCGTCGCCGCGGCCCGCCTGGCGGCGGACGGCCCGGCGAGCGAAGCACAGCTCGTCGCGCTCGCCCGAATCCATTTCGCCCTTTCCGCCGAACTGGAGATCGCCCGGCTCAGGAACCGGCTGCGCGCCATCCCGCTCTCGGGGCGCTGGGAGCGCCTCGCCGTCTCGGGTCTGGAGGACGAGCTGTCGAACCTGTTGCGGCGGCTGGTGCTCGCGGCTGCCCGCAGTCTGCCGAAAGCGGTCGAGTCGAACGAGCTCGTGTCGAGTCTGCGCGCCTGGCTGACCTCGCAGGTACACGGGTTCGCCCGTTTCCGCCGGGTGCTCGACGAGCTCGAGACGGATGCGGGTGCCGACCTCGCGAGGCTCGCGGTGGCCGTACGAGCCCTTTCCGCCCTCGAGCCCGTGGGCGGGAGCGGCGTCGCTCAGATCTCGCTGAACAGCTCGGTCGAGACGTAGCGCTCGGCCGCCGAAGCGGCGAAGGTCACGATGCGTTTGCCCGCCATTTCCCGGCGCTGGCCGATTTCGATGGCGGCGGCGATGGTCGCGCCCGAGGAGATGCCCACAGGGATCCCCTCGAGGGCGGCCACTTCGCGGGCGGTGACGAAGGCCGTCTCGTTGCCGATCCGCACCACCTCGTCGATCACCGAGAGGTCGAGCACCTTCGGGATGAACCCGGCGCCGATTCCCTGGATCTTGTGGGGTCCCGGACGGCCGCCCGATAGCACCGGGCTATCCTCCGGTTCGACGGCCACCACGCGAAGATGCGGCAGCCGCGACTTCAACACCTGTCCGCAACCCGTGATCGTGCCGCCCGTGCCGACACCGACCACCAGCACGTCGAGCGCGTGTCCCGTGTCCCGCCAGATCTCCTCCGCCGTCGTGCGACGATGGATCTCCGGATTGGCCGGGTTCTCGAACTGCTGCAACATCACCGCGTCCGGCCGCTCGCGCAGGATCCGCTCCGCCGCCTCGATGGCGCCGCGCATGCCGAGCCGCGCTGGCGTGAGCTCGAGCTCCGCGCCGAGGAAGCGCAGCATGCGCCGCCGCTCGATGGACATGCTCTCGGGCATGGTGAGCACGAGGCGATAGCCCTTGGCGGCGCAGACGAAGGCGAGCGCGATTCCGGTATTGCCGGAGGTCGGCTCGACGAGGAGCGTGTCGGGCCCGATTCGACCCTCGCGCTCCGCCGCCTCCACCATGCTCCAAGCGATGCGATCCTTGACCGAAGAGAGGGGGTTGAAGAACTCGAGTTTGACGAGGATCTCGGCGCGGCAACCGTGCCGCAGCGGCATCCGCCGGAGACGGACGAGGGGTGTGTTGCCGATGGTCGAACAGATGCTGTCGAAAATACGCTCGCGGCGTGCCGTGTCGACCTCCGTCATCCCGGAGCCCCTCTCCATGCCCGAGGTACCGTCCTTATGCCGGTCGGGTGTCAGCCTGTAAAGTTCTCGTGCCGAATTGGGGGACCCGAGCGGGAGTGAACATGACGGGATCGAACCCGATCTTCGAGAGTCGTGCGGTGCCCGAGAAGGCCGATGTCATCGCGCCGGACGGCTCGGAAATCCGACTGCTGCCGGTGCTGCGCAGCGGCAGCCTCGTCCACTGCCGGCTGCAGCCGGGACAGACGAGCCTCGCCGTCCGACACCGATCGGTCGAAGAATTCTGGTTCGTGCTGCGCGGCCGCGGCGAGCTGTGGCGGCGGCAGGGGGCACAGGAGGCGACCGTGCCGCTCCTGCCGGGAACCGCCCATACCATCCCCGTCGGCACTCATTTCCAGTTCCGCAACACCGGCAGCGAGCCGCTCGACATGGTGATCGTCACCATGCCTCCCTGGCCAGGAAGCGACGAGGCGGTTCGTGTCGACGACCACTGGCCGACTGGGAGGCCTAGCGAGGGAGGAGACAGATGAGGGAACAAGAGGGGCGTATCTTTCTCGGCCGGGGCAGCGGGACGGCGGAGCTGCTCCTCCCATATGCGAACCGCCATGGGCTGGTGAGCGGTGCCACCGGGACCGGTAAGACCGTGACCTTGCAGCTCTTGGCCGAAGGGTTCTCGCGCGCCGGGGTGCCGGTGTTCTGTGCCGATGTGAAGGGCGATCTCTCGGGGATTTCCCAGCCCGGTACCGGCGATCCCCGGTTCGCGACCCGCGCCCGCGAACTCGGGATCGCCGACTACAGGCCCGAGGCGATGCCCGTCATTCTTTGGGACGTCTTCCAGACCCAGGGGCATCCGCTGCGCACCACCATCTCCGAAATGGGGCCGCTTTTGCTCGCCCGGCTGCTCGAGCTCAATGACACCCAGGAGGGTGTGCTGCAGCTCGCCTTCCGGCTCGCCGACGACCAGGGGATCCTGCTTTTGGATCTCCGGGATTTGCGGGCGATGCTGCAGTACGTGGCGGAACGCGCGGGCGAACTCGCCACCCTCTACGGTCATGTCAGCCGCAGCTCCATCGGCGCCATTCAGAGGGGTCTGCTCGCCCTCGAGGAGCAAGGAGGGGATCTGTTCTTTGGCGAGCCGGCTCTCGAGTTCGAGGACCTCATGCTTTTGGCCCCCGACGGCCGCGGTGCGGTGAACCTGCTGATGGCCGACCGGCTACTCGCCAGTCCCCGTGTCTATGCCACCTTCCTTCTCTGGCTGCTGGGCGAGCTCTTCGAGGAACTGCCCGAGATCGGCGATCCCGAGAAACCGCGACTCGTTTTTTTCTTCGACGAGGCGCATCTGCTTTTCCGCGACGCACCCAAAGCCCTGATCGAGAAGGTGGAGCAGGTGGTGCGGCTCATCCGTTCCAAGGGTGTCGGAGTGTATTTCGTCACCCAGAACCCGCTCGACATCCCACCCGCCATATTGGGTCAGCTCGGCAACCGCATCCAGCACGCGCTGCGTGCCTATACGCCCCTCGAGCAGCGGGCGGTGCGCGCCGCGGCCGAGACGTTCCGTCCCAATCCCGCCTTCGATACCGCGCGGGCGATAATGGAGCTCGGCGTGGGCGAGGCGCTGGTTTCGACCTTGGGTCCAGGAGGCGTGCCGACCATGGTCGAGCGGGTGCGGATCGCGCCGCCGCGCTCGCGCGTCGGTCCCATCACCGCGGCCGAGCGGGCCCAGCTGCTGGCGCAAAGCCCGCTCGCTGGGAAATACGATACCGCCATCGATCGCGAATCGGCCTACGAACTGTTGTCGCTGCGGGCGCGCACGGTCGCCGTCGATCCCGTGCCGCGCCGCCCGCAAGGGGCGAGCGGAAAGCCTTCGCCCGCTCCCTGGGGCGATCCGCCGAGACCGGGCCCGCGCGACGTCACGACCGTGGCTGAAGAGCTGCGCAGGCGACGCCGCAGTCTCGACGAGGCGGGGAACGAGACCTCCGGGGTCGGGGAGTTCGTGTCCGAGCTCCTCCTCGGTCGCGGCCGACGCGAGGGCTTGGCCGAGGCCCTGGCGAAATCGGTCGCCCGCAGCATCGGTAGCCGGATCGGTCGTGCGGTGGTACGCGGGGTCCTCGGTTCGATCCTCAAGCGCTGAGGTCAAACGCCATGGTCAAGGGATTCGCGTCGACGGGCGATCTCTCCGAAAAGAAGGTCAGCTTCGACGAGCTCGCTCCCGGGATCTTCGCTTTCACCGCTGAGGGCGACCCCAATTCCGGGGTGGTGATCGGCGACCAATCGGTGCTGGTGTTCGACGCCCAGGCCACACCCAAGCAGGCGCGCCGAGTGATCGAGCGGGTGCGGCAGGTCACCGACAAGCCCATCACCCATCTGGTGCTCTCCCACTATCACGCGGTCCGCGTCATGGGCGCCTCGGCCTACGCCGCCGCCGAAATCATCTGCTCGCTCGGCACCTACGAGCTCATCTGCGAGCGTGGCCAGCAGGACTTCGAGAGCGAAGTCGGGCGTTTCCCGCGTCTGTTCGAGGACGTGGCCAGCGTTCCCGGCTTGACGTACCCGACCATGGCGTTCGAAAGGCGCCTCGTGCTCTGGCTCGGCCGGCGGAAAGTGGAGCTCCTGTTCCTCGGCCGGGGTCATACGGCGGGCGACATCGTCGCCTGGATGCCCGACGAGAAGGTGCTCTTTGCCGGCGATCTCGTGGAATACGGGGCGACCCCCTATACCGGCGACGCCCATTTGCGCGAATGGCCCCAAACCCTCGATGCGGTCTCGGCGCTCGGGGCCGAAAAGCTGGTTCCTGGCCGCGGTGCGGCGGCCCGTACGGCCAAGGAGGTGCAGGAAGCGATCGCCGGCACCCGCGCCTTTCTCGCCGATCTCTATGCCATCGCATCCGAGGGAGTGGCGAGGGGCTGGAGCCTGAAGCAGGTCTACGATCAGGCGATGGCGCGGATGGAGCCGACCTACGGGGGGTGGGCGATCTTCCACCACTGCATGCCGTTCGATGTGAGCCGCGCTTTCGACGAGGCCTCGGGCATGGACTGGCCGCGCATCTGGACCCACGAGCGCGACCTCGAGATGTGGCGGCAGCTCGCCGGCGGATGAAGCGGACCGGCGGCGAGGGCCACGCTCGCCCTCGCCGGAGCCGCCTCGCGCCGGCGCACGGCCTTTCCGCGATCGCCGTGGCGTGGCGTGCTCGGTCCTCGAGCCCGCGCTCTAGAGCGGGATGTTGTCGTGCTTCTTCCACGGGTTCTCGAGCCGCTTCGTGCGGAGCCACCTGAGGCTGTGGACGATGCGGCGGCGGGTACCGCGCGGCATGATGATGTCGTCGACGAAACCGCGCCGAGCGGCGACGAAGGGATTGGCAAACCGCTCGCGATATTCCTGCTCGCGCGCGGCGAGCCGCTCGGGATCGTCCTTCTCGCTGCGGAAGATGATCTCGACGGCTCCCTTGGGTCCCATCACCGCGATCTCGGCGGTTGGCCAGGCGTAGTTGACGTCTCCCCGGAGGTGCTTGCTGCTCATGACATCGTAGGCGCCGCCGTAGGCCTTGCGGGTGATCACCGTGACCTTGGGCACCGTGGCCTCGGCATAGGCGAAGAGCAGCTTGGCTCCGTGCTTGATGATGCCGCCATATTCCTGAGCGGTGCCGGGGAGAAAGCCGGGCACATCGACGAAGGTCAGGATGGGGATGTTGAAGCAGTCGCAAAAGCGGACAAAGCGGGCGGCTTTGACGGAGGCGGCGATATCGAGGCAGCCGGCGAGGACCATCGGCTGGTTGGCGACCACGCCGACGGTGCGGCCCTCGATCCTGCCGAATCCGACGATGATGTTCTTCGCATAGTCCTTCTGCAGTTCGAAGAAGTCACCCTCGTCGACCACCTCGAGGATCACTTCCATCATGTCGTAGGGCTTGTTGGGGTTGGACGGAACCAGCCGATCGAGGGCGGGACATTCGCGCTCCGGGTCATCGTAGCTCGGCCGCTCCGGTGGGCCCGAGCGATTGTGGAGCGGCAGGAAATCGAAGAACCGCCGGACTTCGTGGAGCGCCTGGACGTCGTTGTCGAAGGCGAGATCGGCCACCCCGGAGCGCTGGGTATGGGTGGCGGCACCGCCGAGCTCCTCGTGGGTCACCACCTCGTTGGTCACCGTTCGGACGACGTCTGGACCGGTGACGAACATGTAGGAGCTATCGCGCACCATGAAGATGAAGTCGGTCATGGCCGGGCTGTAGACGGCACCGCCGGCGCACGGTCCCATGACGAGACTGATCTGCGGGATCACTCCGGAAGCCAGCACGTTGCGCTGGAACACTTCGGCATAGCCGGCAAGGCTCGCCACCCCTTCCTGGATGCGTGCGCCGCCCGAATCGTTGATGCCGATCACCGGCGCGCCGACGCGCATCGCGCGGTCCATGATCTTGCAGATCTTCTCGGCGTGTGCCTCCGACAGCGAGCCGCCGAAGACAGTGAAATCCTGGCTGAAGACGAACACCGGCCGGCCGTTGATCGTTCCCTGGCCGGTGACCACGCCATCGCCCGGGATCCGCTGCGCATCCATACCGAAATCCACGCAGCGATGTTCCACGAACATGTCGACCTCTTCGAACGAACCCGGGTCGAGCAGCAGTTCGAGGCGTTCTCGCGCCGAGAGCTTGCCCCGTCCGTGCTGGGCGGCGATGCGCTTCTCGCCACCGCCGAGGCGCGCTGCCCGGCGCGCCGCTTCGAGCTTCTCGAGTACCTCCTGCAAGGCTGCCTCCGTCGCCGCACCGTCGCCGTTTTGTCACCGCCTCGCCTAACACGCTATTGTGCAGCGCGAAAGCATCGGCGACGCCGCGGCCACAGCTCGCCTTGACACCCTTCGGGTTGGGCCACAGCTTGCGCGAGGCACAGGCCAATGGCTCTGCTTGGGACCGATTGAACGGCGCGAGCGATGACGGCGAGTGAGGCGAGTGCGCAAACGGAGGCTCCCGAGGCCGCGGTGCGCGGTCCGACCATCACCTTCCCGGACGGCACGCGGCGCGACTTCGACCATCCACCGACCGGTGCCGAGATCGCCGCCGCCATCTCCAGGGAACTCGCCGAGCGGGCCCTCGCCGTGATGGTCGATGGCGAGTTGCGGGATCTGAGCGAACCGATCACGACCGATGCCACCGTCCGGATCGTCACGCCGGAGGACCCGGAGGCGTTGCCTCTCATTCGCCACGATGCCGCGCATGTGATGGCCGAGGCGGTGCAGAAGCTCTATCCCGGCACCCAGGTGACCATCGGCCCGGCGATCGAGAACGGTTTTTACTACGACTTCGCGCGCGACGAGCCGTTCACCCCCGAGGATCTCGCGAAGATCGAACAGGCGATGGCCGAGATCGTGCGCGCCGACAAGCCCTTCGTGCGCGAGGAAGTGAGCCGCGAGGAGGCGCGCCGGCGCTTCGCTGCGCTCGGCGAGACGTACAAGCTCGAGATCCTCGACAGCATCCCCGAGGGCGAGCGCATCACCATCTACCGTCAGGGGGACTGGTTCGACCTCTGCCGTGGGCCGCACGGGCCTTCGACCGGCCGCATCGGCGCCTTCAAATTGCTCAAGGTGGCGGGCGCCTACTGGCGGGGCGATCCGAAGCGGCCGATGCTCCAGCGCATCTACGGCACGGCCTTCCCCACGAAGGAGGAGCTCGACCGCTATCTGCATCAGCTCGCCGAGGCCGAGCGCCGCGACCATCGTCGTCTCGGCCGCGAGATGGACCTTTTCCACTTCCAGGAAGAGGCGGCCGGCTCGGCCTTCTGGCATCCGCGGGGCTGGACGCTGTGGCGCGAAATCGAATCCTATATGCGTCGTCGTCTCGCCGCCGCAGGTTACGTGGAAGTCAAGACCCCGCAGCTCATCGACCGCAGCCTGTGGGAGCGCTCGGGACATTGGGAGAAATTCCGCGAGCACATGTTCACCCTCGAGTTCGAGGATCGAGCGCTCGCCATCAAGCCGATGAACTGTCCGGGTCACGTGCAGATCTTCAACACTCGGCTGCGCTCCTATCGCGAACTCCCGCTGCGGATTGCCGAGTTCGGTTCCTGCCACCGCAAGGAACCCTCGGGAGCGCTGCACGGCCTCATGCGGGTACGCGCCTTCACCCAGGACGACGCCCACATCTTCTGCACCCCGGACCAGATCACCGCCGAGACGGCGGCGTTCTGCGCGCTGCTCATGTCGGTCTACCGCGACTTCGGCTTCGAGCAGGTGCGGATCCGCTTCGCCGATCGGCCGGCGGTGCGAGCAGGCGATGATGCCGTCTGGGACCAAGCCGAGAGCGCGCTCTGGCAGGCGGTGCGGGAGACCGGACTGGAAGTGACGTTGAACCCCGGCGAGGGGGCCTTCTACGGTCCCAAGCTCGAGTTCGTGCTCCAGGACGCCATCGGCCGCGATTGGCAATGTGGCACCCTGCAGGTCGACTTCGTGCTGCCCGAGCGGCTCGATGCGAGCTACATCGGTGCCGATGGCGGCAAGCACCGGCCGGTGATGCTCCACCGAGCGATCCTGGGCTCGCTCGAGCGTTTCATCGGCATCCTGATCGAGCAGTATGCCGGCAGGCTGCCGCTGTGGCTGGCGCCGGTGCAGGTGGTGGTGGCCACCGTCACCAACGATGCCGACAGTTACGCCCGGGAGGTCGCCGATCTTCTCGCGCGGCAAGGGCTTCGGGTGGAGCTCGACATCTCCGCCGACAAGATCTCCTACAAGGTGCGCCAGCACTCCCTCGCCAAGGTCCCGGTGATCGCCGTGGTCGGCCGGCGGGAGGCGGAGGAGCGGCGGCTCGTGCTGCGACGGCTCGGCGAGCAAGCCCAAGAACAGCTCGATCTCGAGACGGCAGCGGCGCGACTGGCCGGCGAGGCCACCCCGCCGGATCTCGCGCGCGGCGGCGCCACGCGTCCGCCGGCCGCTCAATGATGTCTGCGGAGGGAAGCCATGACGGTTCCCGAACTCGACGAACGTACCCGCACCGAACTCGAGGCTGCGGCCTTTCGGGCGCTGATCGCGCACCTGCGGCAGCGCACCGATGTCCAGAACATCGACCTCATGAACCTCGCGGGCTTCTGCCGCAACTGCCTCGCCAAATGGTACGCAGCGGCGGCGCGAGAGCGGGGGATCGCGCTCGACGACGAGGCTGCGCGGGAGATCGTCTATGGCATGCCCTATGCCGAGTGGAAGGCGCGCTACCAGAAAGAGGCGAGCCCCGAACAACAGGCCGCCTTCTCCGAGGCCTTCGCCCGCACCCACGGTCATCCGCCGCGCAGCTAGGACCGGATCCCGCCAAAGCCGCCGGCAGGAAGCCGCTCACTCGGCCGCGTGCCGGAGCTCCTCCGGCCAGGGGAGCGTCGTCCTCAGGTGGCGGTCGCCGTGGACATTGTCGACCCGGCCCACGGGCGGCCAGAATTTGTCCTCCTCGACGAAGGGTGCCGGGAAGAAGGCACGCCGGCGGTCGTAGGGCCGCTGCCAGGGCTCGAACAACAGATCCACGACGTGGGGCGCGTGCTTGAGCGGATTGTCGTGCGGATCCGCCCGCCCCTGCTCGATCTCGCGGATCTCCTCGCGGATGCGGATCATGGCCTCGATGAATCGATCGAGTTCGGCCTTGGGTTCGCTCTCGGTCGGCTCGATCATCATGGTTTCCGCCACCGGCCAGGACATGGTCGGAGCGTGAAAGCCGAAATCCACGAGACGCTTGGCCGCGTCCTCGGCAGTGATCCCGGTAGCGGCGCGCAGCCGGCGGAAATCGACGATACACTCGTGGGCGACGAAGCCCCCGCGGCCACGGTAGACGACCGGGAAATGCGGATCGAGCCGTCTTGCGACATAGTTCGCGGCAAGGATAGCCACCTGGCTCGCCCGCTGCAGGCCTTGCGCTCCCATCATCGCGATGTAGGCCCAGGAGATCGGCAGGATCATCGCCGAACCGAAGGGGGCGGCCGAGATGGCGCCAACCGCCCGCGCCCGCCTTTCTTCGGCCGCCTCCCGCTGCAGCGGGTGGGTAGGCAGGAAGGGGGCGAGATGAGAGGCCACCGCGATCGGACCCATCCCCGGTCCGCCGCCGCCGTGCGGGATGGCGAAGGTCTTGTGCAGATTGAGGTGGCAGACGTCGGCACCGAGTTCGGCCGGCCGCGCGAGCCCGACGAGGGCGTTGAAGTTGGCGCCGTCCATGTAGACTTGGCCGCCGCAGGCGTGGACGATGGCGCAGATCTCCCGAATCCCCTCCTCGAACACTCCGTGGGTCGACGGATAGGTGATCATGAGAGCGGCAAGCCGTGTGCGCTCGGCCTCGGCCTTGGCGCGCAGATCGGCGAGGTCGACGTTGCCCTCGGCATCGCACGCCACCGGCAGGACGCGCAGGCCGGCGAGAGCCGCACTCGCCGGATTGGTCCCGTGTGCCGAAGTCGGCACGAGGCACACGTCGCGATGACCCTCGCCACGGCTCTCGTGGAAGGCGCGGATCACGAGCAGGCCCGCATACTCGCCCTGGCTGCCGGCATTGGGTTGGAAGGAGACGGCAGCAAAGCCGGTGATTTCGCACAGCCAGCGGGCGAGGTCGTCGAGGAGACGGGCATAGCCTCGCGCCCGCTCGGCCGGCACAAAGGGGTGGATGTCGGCAAAACCCGGGAACATGATGGGGATCAGCTCGGCTGCGGCATTGAGCTTCATGGTGCAGGAGCCGAGCGGGATCATCGAACGGTCGAGCGCCACATCGCGGCGCTGCAGGCGGCGCAGATAGCGCATCATCGCCGTCTCGCTGCGGTGCTCGTGGAACACCGGATGGGCGAGAAAGCTGCTGGTGCGCCGGAGCTGCGAGGGCAGGGCGGGCTCGTCATCGACGCGAGCCGGGGTAGCGATACCGAAGAGGCCGAGCACGCGGCCGACGATGTCCTCGGTGGTCGTCTCGTCGAAGGAGATGCCGATGCGGTCCGCGTCGATCTCCCGCAGCTCCATGCCCGCTTCCCGCGCCCGGGCGTGGATCGCGGCCGCCTGCCCCGGGACCTCGACCACCAAAGTGTCGAAGAAATGCTCCGGTGCGACCGCGATTCCGTGCTGGCGGAGCGTGGTCGCCAGGATGCGGGCATGACGGTGGACGCGGCGAGCGATGGCGACGAGCCCCTCGGGCCCGTGCCAGACGGCGTACATGCCCGCCATGATGGCCAGGAGCACCTGGGCGGTGCAGATGTTGGAGGTCGCCTTCTCGCGACGGATGTGTTGTTCCCGCGTCTGCAGGGCCATGCGCCAGGCGGGTCTGCCCCGGCTGTCGATGGAAAGACCGATGATCCGGCCCGGCATCTGCCGCACAAAGCCCATCCGGGTGGCGAGGAAGGCAGCGTGGGGTCCACCGTAGCCCATCGGCACGCCGAAACGCTGGGCGGACCCGACGACGATGTCAGCGCCCATTTCGCCGGGGGGCAGCACCAGGGTACAAGCGAGCAGATCGGTGACGACCGTGGCGAGCGCTCCAGCGGCGTGCAGGCGCTCGACGATCGGCCGCAGATCGCGCACGCTGCCGCTCGAAGCCGGGTAGGAAAGCAGGGCGGCGTAGCAGGCCGCGGGGTCGAGGTCGCGATCGATGTCGCCCTCGACGATCTCGATACCGAGCGGACGTGCGCGCGTGCGCACCACCGCGCGGATCTGTGGATGCGTATCGGCATCCACGAAAAAGGCTCGGGCTGGGTGCCGGGAGATGCGCCGGGCCATGGTCATGGCCTCGGCGGCGGCGGTCGCCTCGTCGAGCAGGGACGCATTGGCGACCTCCATACCCGTGAGATCGACCACCATCTGCTGGAAGACCGCGAGCGCCTCGAGCCGGCCTTGGCTCACTTCCGCCTGATAGGGGGTGTAGGCCGTGTACCAACCCGGATTCTCGAGGACGTGGCGGCGGATCACGGCTGGCGTCACGGTGCCGTAAAAGCCGCAGCCGATGAGCGACACCACCCGCTCGTTCATCGCCGCATACTGCTCGAGCTGCGCCATCGCCTCGCTCTCGCCGAGCGGTGGCGGCAGATCGAGGGGGCGGGCGGTGCGGATGGCGGGCGGCAGCGCCCGCTCGACCAATGCGTCGAGGGAAGTCACCCCGACGACCCGGCACATTTCGGCGATGTCCGCCTCGCGCGGGCCGATGTGGCGGTCCGCGAAGGTGGCGGCACGGCTGCCAGCGGCGACGTCGCCCACGCTCATGTTGCGATCCTCCGCCGGCTCAGGCGAGGGTGGCGAGAAAGGCGCGATAGGCATCGGCATCCATGAGGCCCTCGAGCTCCGAGGGATCCGCGAGTTCGAGCCGGAAGAACCAGCCTGCCCCCTCGGGATCGCGGTTGACGAGCTCGGGATGCTCGGCGAGCTCGCCATTGACCGCGATCACCCGGCCGCTCGCCGGAGCATAGACCTCGCTTGCCGCTTTGACACTCTCGACCACCGCCACCGCCTCGCCCTTGGCGACCCGTCGACCCACCTCCGGCAGCTCGACATAGACGATATCGCCGAGCTGTTGCTGGGCGTGATGGGTGATCCCGACGGTGCCGGTGGTTCCCTCGGCGAGGATCCATTCGTGTTCCTCGGTGTAGCGCACGGTCATCGGTTCTCTCCTGGCCTGGCTCGGACGTAGCGGTGGGGGACGAAGGGTAGAGGGGTCACGACGAGCGCCACCCGCCGGCCGCGCACCTCGGCCTCGAGGCGGGTACCGGGAGCGCTGTGGGCAGCGGCGACGAGAGCGAGGGCGATCGGACGGCCGACCGTCGGCCCGAAAGCCCCGCTCGTCACCCGCCCGACCGGCCCGGCTCCGGGCTGGTAGAGGGCGGCTCCCTCGCGTACCGGTTGGCGATCCTCGACGAGGAGTCCGACGAGCCGGCGCGGCGGCCCGTCGCGCAGCTGGGCCAGGATCACCGATGCTCCGGGGAAGTCTCCGGCCTCGCGCCGTCGTCGGGAGATCACCCAAGCGAGGCCGGCTTCGACCGGACTCGTGTCCTCGTCGATGTCGTGGCCGTAGAGGCAGAGTCCCGCCTCCAACCTGAGCGTATCGCGGGCGCCGAGACCCGCTGGCCGCACCTCGGGATGGGCGAGCAGGCGACGGGCGAAGCCGACGGCCTGCTCCGCCGGCAGCGAAATCTCGAAGCCGTCCTCGCCGGTATAGCCGGTCCGGGAGATGCGCAGTCGCATGCCCTCGAGATCGAACCAGCCAGCCTCCATGAACACGAGGCGAATGGCCTGCGGCACGAGGCGGCCGAGGACCTCGGCCGCCTTCGGTCCTTGCAGCGCGAGAAGCGCGCGTTCGGCGAGCTCTTCGACCCTCGCGCCGGGTTCCAGATGGGTGCGCAGGTGCGCGAGATCGAAGCCACGCCTCGCGGCATTGACGACGAGGAAGAGACCATCGGGGTCGCGGCCGACGATGAGATCGTCGAGGATGCCGCCGCGCTCATGGGTCAAGACGGTGTAGCGCGAGCGGCCCACAGCCAGTCCACGCAGGTCGGTGGGCACGAGACGTTCGAGCGCCGCCTCGGCATCCGGCCCGCGGAGGCGGATCTGGCCCATGTGGGAGACATCGAACAGGGCAGCACTCTCGCGGCAAAAACGGTGCTCGGCGAGGATGCCCGAGGCATAGTGAAGCGGCAGCTCGAAGCCGGCGAAGGGCGCCATGCGGGCGCCGAGCTCGCGATGCAGCTCGAACAGCGGAGTACGCAGCAGATCCGCCACGGTCGGGACTTCTCCTCGAGACGTACGGGCCCCCATCGACCCGTCACGCCCCCTCTGTCCCGGACCTGAGAGATTCCGGGGGGCGAACCCCCCCCGTCCCCTTCGGTGGGGTGCCGAAGCACCCGCTCTCCAGAGGGCCAACGCGCGCGGGGTCCTTCTGCCTGAGAGTTTCCGGGGCGGTTGCTCCTTCGGCGCCGGCCGCGGCCTCCGTGGGCTCGCCGGTCTCTCCCCCGCGCGCTTTGCGGCCGCCACCGAAACTACACATTCCGACATCGCGGTCAACCGGGTCGCCGCTGCGGCGCAACGACCGCTTGCAGCCAGGGCGACACCCGTTCACCATGGCCGGGCGAGATCGGCGGCGAAGGAGGAAGCGTGCAGCCGTTTTTGCCGCGCACCGCGCTCGTGGTCGGCGTCGGTTCCGGGCTCGGAGCAGCGCTCGCGCGCCGTCTGGCCCGTGCCGGCGTACGGCTGATTCTCGCGGCCCGCGACATCGGCAAGCTCGAGGCGCTGTGCGCCGAGACCGGAGCCGAGGCGGTGAGCTGCGACGCCAGCGACCCGGCGATGGTGGAGGTGCTCTTCCGCACCGTCGACGAGCGTCTCGGCGAGCTCGATCTCTGCATCTACAACGCGGGGTTGCGGTTGCAGGGCCGGCTCGTCGATCTCGACCACGCCGGGGCGAGGCGGGCGATCGAGATCTGCGCGCTCGGCGGTTTCCTCGTCGGCCAGGCAGCGGCTCGCCGCATGCTGCCCCGCCGTCGCGGCTGCCTCCTGTTCACCGGGGCTACCGCCAGTCTCAAGGGTTTCCCTCGATCGGCTGCTTTCGCCATGGGCAAGTTCGCCTTGCGCGGCCTTTGCCAGAGCATGGCCCGCGAACTCCACCCCGAGGGAATCCATGTGGTCCATGTCGTGCTCGACGGAGCGATCCGCACGCCCGCCCACGGGGAGCGCGAAGCCGCGTCCGATTCGCTGCTCGATCCCGCGGCAGTCGCCGAGGTCTATTGGCAGCTCGCGACCCAGGATCGCAGCGCCTGGACCGACGAGATCGTGCTGCGACCCTGGCTCGAGCCCTTCTGATGGGCACGCGTCGAGCTCGCGAGCGAACCCTCTCGGATCGCGATCCTCGCGATGGATCGAGGGGACCATAGGGCACCGCTCCCCTTCGCAACCATGAGCCTCGATCCCTCGTCCCATCGCCTGGCACCGGGCACCGCCCTTGGCAATCGGCCGTGCATCCTGCTCGGCCTCCTCGGCTGCCACATCGGCCTGTCGCGCACGCCGGCCCTGCACGAGCAGGAGGCAGAGGCGCAAGGCCTGAGGCTGTGCTACCGGCTGTTCGATCGCGCGCACGCACCGCTGGCCGAGGCGGAGATCGGCACCTTCCTCGCTTGCCTGGAGCGGGCCGGCTTTCGCGGGCTCAATGTGACCCATCCCTACAAGGAGGCTATCCTCCCTCATCTCGACGAACTGTCGCCGACGGCGGCCGCGGTGGGCAGCGTCAACACGGTGATTTTCGAAGGCGGACGGAGGCTCGGGCACAATACCGATGCGCCGGGGTTCGCGCGCGCGATCCGGGAAGAGTTCGGCGATCTCGCCGGACTCGAGGCAGTGCAGCTCGGTGCGGGAGGCGCGGGCTGCGCCGTGGCCTACGCCCTGCTCGGCCTCGGTATCGCCGAGTTGCGGCTCTTCGATATCGTGCAACCGCGCGCCGCAGCGCTCGCCGAACGGCTCTCGGGATGCGGGCATGGCCGTGTGACGGTGGTGTCCGACCTAGGAGCGGCCATGGCCTCGGCCGATCTCCTGATCAACGCCACACCCGTGGGCATGCTCGGCCATCCCGGCATACCGATCGACCCCGCGCTCTTGCGCGGGTCGCTGCGGGTGGTCGACATCGTCTATGTTCCCCGCGAGACGGCTCTCCTGCGGGAGGCGCGCCGCCGCGGTCTCCCGGCCATCGACGGGTCGGGCATGGCGATTTTCCAGGCCGTCGAAGCCTTCCGGCTGTTTACCGAGAGAGAGGCCGATGCAGCCCGCATGGCCCAAATATTCGCTCGGCTCGAGGCGGTCGCCGCGGCGGAGATCGAGAAAGCGGTGACGTGATGCTCGCTTTTGCGACCGGATCCATGTTCCGGGAAATTCGCCGCGAACCGGCCGCAGGATCCGGTCGACACCGCTGGACCGTGCGGCGCGAGCGATGCTGCGCGCGGGCTCCGGGAACGGGCTTCCGTACGATCCGAACGCCTGCCATGGAGCCCGAACCAGCGGTAGCGGTGGACCGCCCGCACCGACGGGTGCCATGACCGGGCATGGGACGAACCCGAGCGATCGCTGGACATCGTCACCTCCGGCTTGCCAAGTCCGGCCAGAGGATGTCGTGCCCGCAGCGCGAGCGCGGCAGCGCAACAGGTGGCGGGATCGACCGCGAGGGAAAGGCAGCCGTCGCAGCGCTTGCGGCAGAGCCGCGGCCGACGGTCCCTGCCGAGTGCGACGAGGAGCTGGGCGCGCGGGGATGCTCTCGAGCGGGCGCCGGCGCAGCTCGCCACGTCGCCTGGGCCCGGTGCGGACCCACGAAGGATGACCGATTTTCCGGATATCCGGGGGGCGGTGTCACTGGCCGGTCGGGACGGGAGCGATCGACGCTCGCCCGGCAACCGCTTCGCGCGTGCTTCTGTCGCAACGGAAACGCAACAATCGCGATGTCAGGGATTTGCTCCCGGGTCGCTTCGCCTCTATGTTGCGCCCGCCGGGGCGCGGGGGCGCTCTGCCGGAAGTGTGGTCGTAACCCCTGCCGGTGGGCAGGTAGCGCGGCCGAGGAGGTTCGCATGGAACACGCCAAGGCGGTCAGGGAAAGCGAACTCTTTTTCCGCCAGTGGCTACGCTCGCCGCGGTCGATGGGGTCGATCATTCCGTCCTCGCGCGCGCTCGCGCGTTCCGTGGCGAAAGAGGTAGCTTGGCAGCCCGGCTGGTACGTGGTCGAGCTCGGCGGTGGCACCGGAGCGATCACGAGCGGTCTCATCGAGGCCGGCATCCCCCGCGAGCGGCTGGTCGTTTTGGAGCTCGATCGGGCCCTCTACGAGTATCTGCGCGAGCGCCTCACGGGCGTGCTGGTGGTGCAGGGCGATGCCACCCGCCTCGACGAGATCCTCGAGCGGCTTGGCGTGCGCGAAGTGTCGACGGTGGTCTCGGGCCTTCCCATGATCGGCATGCCGGAAGCCTTCAAGCGCGCCATCGTCGAGCAGGGCTTCCGGGCCCTCGCCGGCCAAGGGCACATGCTGCAGTACAGCTATTCGCCCATCTGCCCGGTACCAGCGCGACAACTCGGCATCCGGGCCCGGATCGTGCGCACGGTGCCCTGGAACGTGCCCCCGGCCTACGTGTGGCGGTACGATCGCCTCGACGGCTGAGGTCGTTGTCGCGCCAACCCTTGACCCGACTCCCGGTGGTCCGAGCCGGTGCAAGGGGTGATCGGATCTGTCGTGGAGAGCACGAGCGATGGCGGATGTCGGCGGCATCGCCGGTGACCGGCTCAGGAGCTTTGTCGAACGCATCGAGCGACTCGAGGACGAAAAACGGGAACTGCTCGAGCAGATTCGCGAAGTCTATGCCGAAGCGCGCAGCGAGGGTTTCGACGTGCGGGTGATGCGCCAGCTCATCCGCTTGAGACGCATGAAGCCGCACGAGCGGGGCGAGCAGGAGGAACTGCTCGAGCTCTACAAGGCGGCCATCGGCATGGCCTGAGGCCGGCCCTCACAGGGGCCACCGTTCGAGCCGCCAGGCCGCGTCCCAAAACATCCACTCGAGGCGCGTGGCCATGACATAGGCCTCGCGCATCGCGCGTTGTTCGTCCTTGGATGCGCCCTCGTAAGCGGCATCGGTGAGGCTCGCCACTTCGCGCACGATGCGCGCAAAAGCCTCGTCGGCGTAGGTGTCGATCCATTTCTGGTAGCGGTTGGGCGTGACCGCTATCCGATAGAGATGCCGTCCCACCTCGTGATAGATCCAAAAGCAGGGGAGCAGCGCCCCGAGACCGACGCACCAGGCTTCGATATGGGCGACCGACACGAGCCAGTGGCCATAGGCGAAGCAGGTGGGCGAGGGCGCTGTCGCCTGCCACTCGGTCTCGCCGATGCCGTAGTCGGCAAAGAAGCCCTCGTGCAGCGACCGTTCGACGACGATGGCATCGTGCGCGCAGTGGGAAAGGAGCACCTGACCGGGCGCTGTGGGCGCCCGGGCGGCAGCGGCTGCCAGCGCCCGGGCGAAAAAGCCGAGATAGTGGGCATCCTGGATCAGATAGTGGATGAATCGTTCGCGCGCGAGGACGCCAGCTGCCAGTTCGCAGTTGAACGGGTGGTCGATGATGCGGGCATAGATGTCGCCCACCTGCTCCCACATTCGCTGCGCGAACGACACGGCCGCATTCCCTCAGGCACGCTCGAAATAACGGACGAGTTCCCAGTCGGTGACCACCTGATCGAAGACCGAGACTTCCCAGCGCGCGGCGTGAACGTAATGATCGACCACGAGATCCCCGAGGGCCTCGCGCATCGCTTGCGAGCGATCGAGCAGTTCCGCTGCCTCGCGCAGCGTGTGGGGCAGAGAGGGTACCTCGCCCGAACGATAGGCGTCGCCGCGGAACTCCGGACCTGGGTCGAGGCGGTGGTCGACGCCATAGAGCCCCGACGCGATGAGGGCGGCATAGGCGAGATAGGGATTGACGTCGGCACCGGGCATTCGGCACTCGATGCGCGTCGAGGGCCCATGCCCGACGATCCGGAAGCCGGCGGTGCGGTTGTCGCGGCTCCAAACGATATGGGTCGGAGCGAAGGAGCCAGCCTGGAAACGCTTGTAGGAATTGATGTAGGGAGCGAGGAAGACGCAGTACTCGCGGGCGAGAGCCAGATTGCCACCGAGGAACCAGCGAAAGAGATCCGTCTCGTGGCCATGTTCGTCGGTGAAGGCGGGCTTGTCGCCGTCGGCGTACCACAGGCTCGTATGGATGTGGCATGAACTGCCGGCGAGATCTTTCCGCCACTTGGCCATGAAAGTGATGGCCTTGCCCTGCTGGTGGGCGATCTCTTTGACGCCGTTTTTGTAGATCACGTGGCGATCGGCCATCTCCAAGGCCTCGGCATAGACGAGATTGAGTTCTTCCTGGCCCGGGCCCCACTCGCCCTTGGAGAACTCGACCGGCACGCCGGCATTGTCCATGCCGTTGCGGATGGCCCGCATGAGGGACTCGCGCTTGGTGGTCTCGAAGACGTGGTAGTCCTCGATGTACCAACCGGCGGTGCGCAGGTTGCGATATTCCTTGTCGCGGCAGGTTCGGTAGTCATCGTCGAAGACGTAGAACTCGAGCTCGGATGCCATCTTGGCGAGCATGCCCCGCTCGCGCAGCCGCGCCAGCTGACGCTTGAGAATGGTGCGCGGGCTGTGGGCGAGCTCGTTGCCTTCTTCGTCGCACACGTCCCCGAGCACGAGAGCGGTGCCCGGAAGCCATGGCAGACGGCGAAGGGTCGAGAGATCGGGTCGGATGGTGAAATCGCCGTAGCCACGCTCCCACGATGCCACCTTGAAGCCGGGCACCGGCTCCATGTCCATGTCCAGCGCCAGCAGATAGTTGCAGGCGTGCCATTCCCGATGCACGCGATCGAGGAAGTAGCGACCGGTGACCCGCTTGCCGATCAGCCGACCCTGCATATCGGTGAATGCCGCTACCACGGTATCGATCTCGCCGGCGCCGACGAGCTCCTCGAGCTCCTCCAATGTCATTTTCCCGCGCATGCTCTTCCCCGAAATGATGTCTCGCGCCGACATCGTGCCCGCGCCGTCGCCGGGCGTAAAGAGCCTGCACGCTCGAGCAGCGCCCATCGGTGGCTCCGGCGGTCTCCCCATGTCCACCGCGCGGTCGTCGCGACAGGGGCTGCCGCCGCAGTCCCCTGTTCCCCTCGCTAGGGCGCAGGCCGCCACAGCGCGATCCCGTGTCCTCCGGCGGCGACCCGTTCTGCCTCTGGCGCATGGCAGGAAGGCCTAGCGGTGCCTTTCCACCGTCGTGGGCGGCCCTTATGTTGCAGTGCAGCAAAAGGGGATCGGGCCCCGCCGACGGAGAGCGAGATCAGAGGGCGCCATGTCGATCCGCAACCTCGATGCGATCTTCGAGCCCAGGTCGGTCGCCGTGATCGGCGCCAGTCGGGAGCCCCATGCGGTGGGCCATCTGCTCGTCCGCAATCTGGTGCGGGGGGGCTTCGACGGGCCAATCTTGCCCGTCAATCCCCACGCACGCGCCGTCCACGGCGTTCTCACCTACCCCTCGGTGGCCGAGCTGCCCTTTGCCCCGGACCTCGCGGTCATCGCCACTCCCGCGCCGTCGGTGCCGAATATCGTCGCCGAACTCGGCCGGCGCGGTACCCGCGGTGCGATCGTGGTGAGCGCTGGTTTCGCCGAGCGCGGAGCGGAAGGCCGGGCATTGCAGCAGGCCATGCTGGAGGCGGCGCGGCCGCATCTGCTGCGCATTGTCGGCCCCAACGGCATCGGCGTCGTGGTCCCGCGTCGCGGTCTCGATGCGAGCTTTCTCCACCGACCACCCCTCGCGGGGGATCTGGCCTTCGTCTCGCAGTCCGGAGCGGTGCTGTCGACCGTCCTCGACTGGGCCAGCGCCCGGCGGATCGGATTCTCCTGTATGGTCTCGCTGGGCGGCATGGCGGACGTCGATTTCGGCGACATGCTCGACTTCCTGCTGACCGATCCGCAGACCCGGGCGATCCTGCTCTATGTCGAGGCCGTCACCCAGGCGCGCAAGTTCATGTCGGCGGCGCGTGCCGCAGCCCGTACCAAGCCGGTCGTGGTGATCAAAGCTGGCCGCAGCGGTCAAGCGGCGAAGGCGGCGGCCTCCCATACCGGCGCTCTCGCCGGCGAGGACGAGGTCTATGAGGCGGCCTTCGAGCGCGCCGGTATGCTTCGGGTCTTCGATCTCGACGAGCTCTTCGCTGCGGTCGAGACCCTGGGCACCGGCCTCGCCGTCCACGGCGACCGGCTGGCCATCGTCTCGAATGGCGGCGGCCTGGGTGTGCTGGCCACCGACACACTGATCGCGCTCGGTGGGCGGCTCGCCGAATTGCAGCCGGAGACCGTCGAGCGGCTCGGCGCGCAGCTGCCTCCCCATTGGAGTGGTGGCAACCCGGTCGACATCCTCGGGGATGCCAACGGCGCTCGCTATCTCGCTGCCGTCGAGGCGGTCCTCGCCGATCCCGAGGTGGATGCCCTTCTGGTCATGAACTGTCCGACCGCCGTGGCCGATGGGGTCGAATGCGCCGAGGCGGTGGTGGCGGCTGCGCGCGGCGGGCACAAGCCCATCTTCACCTGCTGGCTTGGCGAGGCGAGTGCGAAAGAGGCGCGCCGACGGTTCGTCGAGGCCGGAATTGCCACGTACGATACGCCACGCGAGGCGGTGCAGGGCTTCGTCCATCTCGTGCGCTATCGCCGCAATCAGCAGCTCCTCCTCGAAGTGCCGAGTGCCGTCGACCTCGACCATCGGATCGATCCCGCCCGGGCGCGCGAGATCCTGGCTCGGGTGCTGGCGGAGGGTCGGGAATGGTTGACCGAGCCCGAGGCCAAGGAAGTGCTCGAGGCCTACGCCATTCCCACCGTGCGTACGGTCGAGGCCTCCGATATCGAGGCAGCCGTGCGCGCTGCTCAGCGTTTCGGCGTGCCGGTGGCCCTCAAGATCGTGTCCCCCGACATCATCCACAAATCCGATGTCGGCGGGGTCGAGCTCGGTCTGGAGACGCCGGACGCCGTCCGCGAGGCGGCACACCGCATGTCGAGGAACGTCGCGCGCATCCGTCCCGAAGCGCGCATCCTGGGCTTTGCGGTCCAGGAAATGGCGAGCATGCCCAACAGTGTCGAACTGGTGCTCGGCGCGCGCACCGACCCGCTCTTCGGCCCGGTGCTGCTCTTTGGCGCCGGTGGCATCGCGGTGGAAGTGCTGCGCGACCACGCCGTGGCGCTGCCGCCCCTCAATCTCGAGCTCGCTCGCCGCACCATGGCGCGAACACGGGTGTGGCGGTTGCTGCAAGGCTGGCGAAACCGGCCGCCCGCAGCCATCGACGCCATCGCCCTCACCCTCGTCAAGCTGGGCCAGCTCGTGGTCGACCAGGACCTGATCGACGAGATGGACATCAATCCGCTCCTGGCGAACGCCAACGGTGTCCTGGCCCTCGATGCCCGCATCCGGGTGCGCGAACCCCAGCTCCGGGGCACCGCTCGCCTCGCCATCAAACCCTATCCGCGGGAACTGGAGCGGCTCGTGACTCTTCGCGACGGAACACCGGTACGCTTGCGGCCGATTCGGCCCGAGGATGCGCGAGCGCTCCAGGAAATGATCGCGCAAAGCGACCTCGAGGACCTGCGCCTGCGCTTCTTCGCCCCCATGAAAGAGCTGCCGCCGGCCCTCGCCGCCCGCCTCACCCAGATCGACTACGACCGTGAGATGGCCTTCGTCGCTTTCCCCGAGGGGCGCGAGGACGGCATGTGGGGGGTGGGTCGGCTGGCCGCCGATCCCGATCGCGGGCGCGCCGAATTCGCCCTGCTCGTCCGCAGCGACGTCAAGGAACGCGGCCTGGGCCTCAGGCTGCTGCAGACCCTGATCGAACACGCCCAACGCATGGGTGTGCGCGAGCTCTGGGGCGAAGTGCTGATCGAGAACCACCGCATGCTCGCCCTCGCCGAACACTTCGGCTTCGCACGGCGACCGGTCGAGGGAAAGCCGGAGGTCGTCGAGGTGGTGCTGAGCCTCGCTTGACGCCTCCTCGGCGGACTGGCGTTCAAGGCCGCGAGCGTAACCGGCAATCGGCGATCGCCTGCCCGAGGGTCCCATCGAGCAGCGTCGCCGCCGGAACGGCGTAAGCGATCCCGAGCTCCCGTCGCGCCGCTCGATCGATGGCAAAGCCAGCGAGAATGCCCAGGAGTTCGCCTCGCCCATTGACCACCGGACCGCCGGAAAAACCGGGCCGGATCGACAGCTCGAGCACGAGCGGCTCGGCGACCGCGAAGGTGCCATAGCGGACGGGCGAGGCGGCCTGCGGCGCGACCCGGCCGGCCACGACGGCCATGCCACCAGCGGCAAAAGCCAAGGCGATCACGGGCTCGCCGGCTGGCGGAGGCGCGGAGGCGAGCCGGGCACCGGCGCGTCCCGCGAGGCCAGGCACGCAGAGCAGCGCGAGATCGCGTTGCGGGGCGAAAGCGGTCACGGAGGCGGGGTGCCGTTCTCCCGCGGGGGTGCGGACGGCGATGCGCCCGGGCTCGCCACCGGCGACGACATGGGCTGCAGTGGCGACGATCCCGGTGGTGCCGATCGCGACCCCGCTGCCGGTCGGGTAGGCCCCGGTCCCTCCGCGGTCGGACCCTTCGGCCATCACGCCGACGAGCCCGGCCCGGGTGGCGAAGGCCGTCGCGGTTCCGCCTCCGGTGGGCTGTCCGGGAGCCGTGCAGCCAGCACACGCGAAGAGCGCGGCAAAAGCCAGCGAGCGCCGCAGATTCCCCGGTCGGTTGCGCACGCCCTTCCCCTCTCTCCGCCAGCCGGCGCCATGAAATCCGCCGCGTGGACCGCGCGCAAGCCGCCCTTCTCGGCGCCGCGGCGGAAATTCGGGGGTGGCGGATGGTCGTTAACTTTCCGTTCAGCGCCCGCGGTTAGAACGAGGCAGGTGCCGCCCGTGCGGCAGGTGGAGCGATGTCCGAGGCCGACCCGAAGCGACCCGCGGTTGCCGGTCCCAACCGCAACCTCGTGCTCCCCTTCACCACTCCCTTGCTCGCCGGCACGCGAGTAAGGCCGAAGGGGGAGGGGGGATTCGAATTGCTCGTTCCCAATCCGGCAGGCGGCCGCGGCTTCTACGTCCTCGACCCGGCGGCGGTGCCGCTCCTCTGCCATCGCCTGACCCTCCACGACCAGCTCTTGCTCGAGGAACTCGCCGTCCTTCAGGACTCCACGCCAGCCGGGATCCGGCGCGCTGCCCGCAAGGTCGCGCTCACCGGGGCCGCCGGCCGAGATGCGGCCGAGGCCGCGAGGCGCACAGCCGATCGCGAGGAGGCCCGGGTGCAGCTGGCGGAGCTGTTGCTGGTGTCGAGAGTGCTCGCCGCAGCCGGCATTCCCGATTTCGACCCCTACACGCTCGACCCGAGCGATGGCAGCCGACGCGCTTGGCTCAAGGCAAGGCTCGCGGGTTTCGCCCACAGTCTCGGCATCGAGGCGAATGCCTTGATCGACGATCTCGCGGAGCTCGCCGTCCACGTCGCAGCCGTCGGCTTTCCGGACGAGAAGTTCACCGGACGGCACGAGGAAACGGTCAAACGACTCGAGCGACTCGCTTGCGACCTCGAGCGCTGGGCCGCCGTCGAGAGCGAAGAGGGGGCCGCGCGCGCCCGCCGGATCGCCGAGCGGGCGCGCGCGACCGTTGCCGAAGCGAGAAAGGCCCTTGCCGCGGCGCGCGCCCTCTTCGCCGACATTCCTGCCCTTTTGCGTCGCTGGCATGCCGGCGAGAGGGAGGTGCGGGAAAGCCTCCTTCTCTGCGATTGGCTTCTCGACGGTTGGATCGAGGCGTGTTCGTTGTGGGAGGCGGCGAGCCGCGAGCCGCGGCCGCACCAGCGGGCCATCCTCGAGCAGGTCGAGCGGGTGTTGCCTCTCACCCGCGAGGAAATCGCCCAGGAAGAGCGGCGGATCGTCGACGAGCAGGACCTGCTGCGCCGACGCGCCGTACGGCTCTACGAGGACTGGCGCAGCGGGATCCAGGTGGACGAGTGGCTGGTCAGGCGCGAACGCTTGCGCGCGGGAGCCGCGGCATGACCGCGGAACCGGGGGACTTCCGCAGCCTGGTCGAGGCCCTGTCGTCGGCGGATGACGAGAAGCTGCTCGCGGTCGTGCGCGTGGTCGATCGGCTGGCCGATCGGGGCGCGCTCGATGCAGTGTTGGACCGCGTGCGCCCGCGGCTCGCGCTCATTCGGCCGCCCCGTCCGCTGACCCTGTTGCGGCTGTTGACCTGGCCGCTCGAGCCTGCCCTCGTCCCGGCCGAGGCGTGGGTGCCCGGCAGCTATCGCATTCCTCGCTCCCATCTTTCCGAGCTGCACCAGGCTGTCCGCCAGGGACTCGATCCGGCGCTGGTGGCGCAGGTCGAGGCCGGCATAGCCGGCAGCACCACTCGGGATGCCGACGTCGTGCTGGCCAACGGGAAACTGTTGTGGCCGGCTGCAGCGCGAGTGGCGATGCGGGAAAGCGAGAACCGGCGCCGCAGTGACGTCCATCTCGCGATCAGCTTCCGGCTTGCGGCCCATCTCCTCGCCATCGGCGAGACCTCGGTGCGGACCTTCTGGCAGCTGCCACCGAAGCCCATCCAAGACCTTCCGCGCGCCGCTCGCGAAGCCGTTTGCGCCCTGTTGGCGGCGGCCGCGGAGCGCGGGCGAGAAGCCTTCGTGCTGGTGTGCGAGATCCTGATCGCGCGCTGCGACTCGCCGATGCTGATCCTGCGGCCGGCGATCGAGGAGGATCTGCCGCTGCCGCTGCGCGAGCGGATCCAATGTGTCTCCGTGGTCGTCGACGGGTTGCTCGGCGAACTCATCCGCGCGGTCGACGAGGCGCGGGCGGCTTCGCCGATCAATGCGCCGGCGGTGGCAGAGCTGATCCTGCGCGTCGTCGACATCTGCGAGTCGCTGGAGAGCGCGCCGGCCGGCGTGCGCTTCGATCGTTTCTCCATTCGCAGGCTCCTGCGCGCGACCTCGGAGCTCGCCCAGCACGTAGTCGCCACCGTTCTCGAACAGCAGCTCCTGCCCGCGATGGCGGGGCGAGCCGGCGAGGCGACCGCTCTCTCCTCCGTGGAAGAAACGGCACGGGCGATCGCCAGGATCCGAATGGTGGCGCGCCCGCTCGGACTGGTCGCCAAGTTCGACGATCTCTTCCGCCGGGCCGAGCGACGCTTCCTGGAAGCGCTCGAAGTCCTGGTCGCGGAACGGGAGCGAGGGTGCAACGGTGAGTCGCCCGTGGATCTCGACGTCATGGATCGGGTGCGCGTGATCGAGATCCTCTTTGGCAGCCGCCGTGCCGTGGCGGTCTGGCGCGCCTGCTGCGACCGTGCCCGAGGCCTCTCCTCGCGCATCGCCACGGGATGATCGGGATGTCGGCGCTCCTGCCAGGCGGAACAGCCCGAACTCGCCCGTGAACCGAATCGGTGTGGTCGACGAGAAACGCGACAGTCGAGCGCGCTGGCCGCGGTCGAAACCGCGGACGCGCTTTCCTCGCGCGCGATTATGGGCCTTCTTTCCGTCGAGCCCAGGTCTGGATCGGGTCTCCTGGCATCCGGCGAGGTCGACAGCCCTCACCCTGCCGACGGCCGCCATCCCGTGCGCGGGGCAGGCCAGAAGGAGAGTTGGGGGTCGGCTGGCGGATCCGATCCCCTCGGGCGAAGCGACATCGCCGTGCAGGTCCGACGGCGCGGAGCGGGCGGCATCGGCCATGTCGAAGGCGTGGGCAGGGGGCGCGACCCCTCGCGCCCGAAGGCGAGCGAATCGCTTCGGCGGGATCGCACGAGGCGGTCGGCTCTCCCACGATGCCGCCGGTGACAGGCCGCCTGCGGTCGGTCCTCTTCCCGCGGCGCACCGGAGTGTCCGGAGGGCTCCCTCTCAGGCCGCGAGCACTCGGGTGAGAGCGCGGTCGTAGAGGCTTTCCACCTCCTCGCCCTTGTAGACGGTGACCTCGCATTTCTCGAGCACCTCCCGCGGCGGATAGATCGCCGGGTTCTCGCGGTCCTCGACCGGAAGATACTGCAGGGCGGTACGGTTCGGGCAGGCGTATTTGATGAACTCGGCGATAGAAGCATGGACCTCGGGAGTCAGAATGTAATTAATGAATGTGTGAGCGTTCTGCGGATGCGGCGCACCTTTCGGGATGCACATGGTATCCTCCCAAAGGATGCTTCCCTCTTCCGGAACGACATAGCCAAGATCTTCGTCCTCCAGCATGACCTGGAGGATGTCGCCGTTCCATTCGGTGACGAGATCGACTTCGCCGGAGAGGAGAAGATCCTGTCCGGTATCGGGAGCGAATGCCTTGACATAGGGCTTCGCGCGAATGATTAGCTCGGCGGCTTTGTCGATTTCGGCCGGATTGCGGCTGTTGAGGGAGTAGCCGAGGTATTTGAGCGCCATCTGGATGACGGTGACGTCATTGAGATAGGCAATCCGACCGCGCAGGCTCTCCTCGGGCTCGAACACGACTTTCCAACTCTTGGGTTCGACTTTGGAGCGACGGTAGCCGATCCCCATGGTGCCCCACATGTAAGGCACGCTGTAGCGGCGGCCGCGATCGAACTGCGGATCGGCGAACAAGGGGTCGATATGCGCGAGGTTCGGGATGCGCTCGTGGTCGAGCGCCACGAGCATGTCGGCCGCGATCATCCGCTCGACGTAGTTGTTCGATGGGAAGATCACGTCGTAACCGGGATTGCCTTCGCGCAGCTTGGCAAAGAGTTCCTCGTTGCTGGCGAACAGGTCGTAGCGAACCTCGATGCCGGTCGCGGCGGTGAAATCTTCGATGGTCGTCTCGCCGATATAGGTGTCCCAATTGTAGACGTTGACCTTTTTTTCCTCTTCGGCAGCGACGGAGAGGCGACTGCTCGAGCCGATCGCCACCGCGACTGCCACGCCGCCGAGAAATCGCCGGCGGCTGGTCACCGTCCACCCCCGGAGTGCCCTGCCTGACATCGCCAACCCTCCCTGTGCGTCCGGACGCGAACGGCATCGCAGCCGTTCGCGTCCAGCAGTCCGTGGATCACGCCTGCGCCACCGGCTCGCTGTGGGCGAGCAGCCGTCGCAGGACGTAGTGCAGGATACCGCCGTGCCGGTAATATTCGACCTCGTCTTCGGTTTCGATACGGCAGCGCAGCTCGATCGCCTCCTCCCGTCCGTCGGCGCGGCGGATCACCAGGCGCAACGGCATGCGCGGCCGGAGCCCGGCTGCGAGCCCCTCGATGTCGAGCACCTCGCTGCCGTCGAGGCCGAGGGTCCGGCGGTCGACCCCTTCGGGGAAGGTGAGGGGGAGGACCCCCATCCCCACGAGGTTCGCCCGGTGAATGCGCTCGAAGCTCTCGGCGATCACCGCGCGCACGCCGAGCAACAGGGGGCCTTTGGCCGCCCAGTCGCGCGACGATCCCGACCCGTATTCCTTGCCGCCGATCACGACGAGCGGCACGCCGCGCTCGCGATAGGCCATCGCCGCTTCGAACATCGTCGTCTCCACACCTTCCGGCATGAGGCGGGTGAAGCCGCCCTCGCGCCCCGGAACCATTTCGTTCCTGAGGCGGATGTTGGCGAAGGTGCCGCGCATCATGACTTCGTGATTGCCGCGACGGGCTCCGTAGGAATTGAATTCGGACGGTGGCACGCCGTGGGCGATCAAATAGCGGCCGGCGGGGCTGTCGACCGGGATCGAGCCGGCAGGCGAGATATGGTCGGTGGTGATGCTGTCGCCGAGAAGGGCGAGGATACGGGCACCGCGGATGTCCGACACCACCGCCGGTGGCTCGCGCGTCATGCCCTCGAAGTAGGGCGGCCGACGGACATAGGTGCTGACGGGATCCCAGTCGTAGACCAGGCCAGCCTGTCCGCTGGCGATCGCTGCCCAGTGCTCGTCGCCCCGGAACACCTCGGCATAGGAGCGGCGGAACATTTCCGGTTGCACCGCCTCGCCCACCGCCTGCGCCACTTCCGCCGGTGTCGGCCAGATGTCGCGGAGGTAGACGAGCTCGCCATCGCGGCCGCGGCCGAGAGGCTCGTTGAGGAGGTCGCGTCTGAGGGATCCGGCGAGCGCATAGGCGACGACGAGGGGCGGGGAAGCGAGATAGTTGGCCCGAACCAAGGGGTGCACCCGACCCTCGAAATTCCGATTGCCCGAGAGCACGGCGGCGACCACGAGTTTCCCTTCGCCGATGGCGCGGGCGATGGGCTCCGGCAGCGGGCCGGAGTTGCCGATGCAAGTGGTGCAGCCGTAGCCGACGAGGCTGAAGCCCAAGGCATCGAGGTAGGGCTTGAGTCCTGCCCGCTCGAGATAGTCCATCACCACCCGCGAGCCCGGTGCCAGCGAGGTCTTGACCCAGGGCTTGCAGCGCAACCCCTTCTCGACCGCCTTCTTGGCGAGCAGCCCGGCGCCGATCATGACACTGGGGTTGGAGGTGTTGGTGCAGCTGGTGATCGCTGCGATCACCACATCGCCGTGGCGGAGCCGATAGTCGGTCCCGGATACCGGCACCTCGGCCTCCAGCGACGCCCCGCGCGCGAGATCCGGCAGGGCGGAAAGGAAACTCTTGGGAGCCTCGGCCAAGGGCACCCGGTCCTGTGGCCGCCTCGGGCCGGCGACGCTGGGCTCGACGGTGGCGAGATCGAGTTCCAGGACTTCGGTGAAAAGTGGTTCGGGCCCCTCGTCCTCCCGCCACAGCCCCTGCTCCTTGGCGTAGGCCTCGACGAGGGCGATGCGCTCCGGATCGCGGCCGGTCAGGCGGAGATAATCGAGCGTCACCTGGTCGATCGGGAAGAAACCGCAGGTCGCCCCATATTCAGGCGCCATGTTGGCGATGGTCGCGCGGTCGGCGAGCGGCAGTCCGGAGAGGCCGGGCCCGAAGAACTCGACGAACTTGCCGACCACGCCCTTCTTGCGCAGCATCTGGGTCACGCTGAGCACGAGGTCGGTCGCCGTCGCCCCCTCCGGCAGCCGACCGGTGAGGCGAAAGCCGATGACTTCCGGGATCAGCATGGAGATCGGCTGACCCAACATCGCCGCCTCGGCCTCGATGCCACCCACGCCCCAGCCGAGCACCGAGAGCCCGTTCACCATGGTGGTGTGGCTGTCGGTGCCGACCAGGGTGTCGGGAAAGGCGACCTCGCGATTGCCGTCAGGCGCGGTCCACACCACCTGCGCCAGATATTCGAGGTTGACCTGGTGGCAGATACCGGTTCCCGGCGGGACCACGCGGAAGTTGCTGAACGCCTGGGCGCCCCAGCGCAGGAAGGCGTAACGCTCGCGATTGCGGGCATATTCCAGCTCGACGTTGCGCTGGAAGGCGGCGGGGCTGCCGAACACGTCGACCTGCACCGAATGGTCGATCACCAGATCGACCGGCACGAGCGGGTTGATGCGCCGCGGATCGCCGCCGAGTGCGGCCATGGCATCGCGCATCGCTGCGAGGTCGACCACCGCCGGCACACCCGTGAAATCCTGCATGAGCACCCGCGCCGGACGAAAGGCGATTTCCTGTTGGGCACGGCGCTCCCGCAACCAGCGCGCCATCGCCTCGATTTGCTCGACCGTCACCGTGCGTCCGTCCTCGAAGCGCAGCAGGTTCTCGAGCAGCACCTTGAGGGACACCGGCAGCCGCGAGAGATCGCCGAGTCGCTCCGCGGCCTTGGTGAGATCGAAGATGTCGTAGCTCCGTCCGCCGACGGTGAGGCTGCGGCGGACGCCCAGGCTGTCGCGACCGAATCGAGTCAAGTCGGGATCCTCCTCGTGCCGGGATAAAAGACGCCCATTCCTTAAAGACCCGGGGCCTGGCCCGGAAGCGGCACGGTGTCCCGCCCAGAGGTCAGCGCCGCAGTCCGCAGTTGGTGCAGCCGTCGCTCGGCGAGATGCGCCCGGATCCTGAGGATGGCGACGGTCACGAAGTAGAGCTTGAAGACCAGCAGCATGACCAAGAGTGGCCAGAGCATCGAGCGGTCGATGGTGGGGCCATCGAGGCGGAGGAGACTCGACGGCTGGTGCAGCGTGTTCCACCAGTCGACGGAGAATTTGATGATCGGCAGATCGACCGCCCCGACGAGCGCGAGGATGGCGGCGGCGCGGGCGCCCCGCCCCGGATCGTCGAAGGCGTCGTGGAGGGCGATATAGCCGAGATAGAGGAAGAACAGAATCAGCACCGAGGTGAGACGGGCGTCCCAGACCCAGAAGGTACCCCACATCGGCTTGCCCCACAGCGATCCCGTGACCAGGGCTATGGCCGTGAACACCGCTCCGATCGGGGCGATGGCGCGACCCGCCACCTCCGCCAGGGGATGCCGCCAGATCAGGGCCGCCGCGGCGCAGAGGGCGAGGCCAGCGTAGACGAAACTCCCCATCCACGCCGCCGGCACGTGCACGTACATGATCCGCGCCGCGTCGCCCTGTTGGTAGTCCGGCGGCGCCACCACCAGCGCAAGATAGAGCGCGGGCGGCGCGAGCAGCAGCGCCAGGCCCGCCGTCCATGGCAGCAGCGCATCGGCGAGGCGCTGGAAGCGCAGCGGGTTGGCATAGCTGTGCACGGCGCGCGACCTCCGACGGCAGCGGCAACCGGCGACGAAGCTAGAACGACACAGTCCCGCGGTCCACCGGCCCCGCCCCCTAAAGCCGGCGGGGCCGGCGTCGCGCCCTCAATTGTCGAGGAAGCTCCTGAGCTTGCGCGAGCGGGAGGGATGCTTGAGCTTGCGCAGCGCCTTGGCTTCGATCTGCCGGATGCGTTCGCGGGTGACACTGAACTGCTGGCCGACCTCTTCCAGCGTGTGGTCGGTATTCATCCCGATCCCGAAGCGCATGCGCAGCACTCGCTCCTCGCGCGGGGTCAAAGTGGCCAGCACCCGGGTGGTCGCCTCGCGCAAGTTGGAGAGAGTGGCGGCTTCGAGCGGTTGCACCGCGTTCTTGTCCTCGATGAAGTCGCCGAGATGCGAATCCTCCTCATCGCCAATAGGCGTCTCGAGCGAGATCGGTTCCTTGGCGATCTTGAGCACCTTGCGCACCTTGTCGAGGGGCATGTTGAGCTTTTGGGCGAGCTCTTCCGGCGTCGGCTCGCGACCGTGCTCGTGGAGCATCTGGCGGGAGGCGCGCACCAGCTTGTTGATGGTCTCGATCATGTGCACCGGAATGCGGATGGTGCGCGCCTGGTCGGCGATGGAGCGGGTGATCGCCTGACGGATCCACCAGGTAGCGTAGGTCGAGAACTTGTAACCGCGGCGGTATTCGAACTTGTCGACCGCCTTCATCAGGCCGATGTTGCCCTCCTGGATGAGATCCAGGAACTGCAGACCGCGATTGGTGTACTTCTTGGCGATGGAAATGACCAGCCGGAGATTGGCCTCGATCATTTCCGTCTTGGCCTGCCGCGCCTCGCGCTCGCCTTTCTGCACCGTCTGCACGATGCGCCGGAACTCGGAAATCCGCAGCCCTGTCTCTTCGGCAATGGCAGCGATATCCCGGCGGATCTCCTCGATTTCGTTACGGTGCTTGTGGACGAATTCCCGCCAGCCCCGGTCGGGCAGTTGCGCCACTCGGTCGATCCAGTCGGGATCGAGCTCGTGCCCGAGATATTGCTCGAGGAAACTCTCGCGCGACACCTTGCAGCTCGTGGCGAGCCGCAGGAGCTTGCCCTCCTGGGTCTGGAGCAGGCGATTCATGTCGAACAGCTGTTCGACCAGCGCCTCCACCCGTCCCGGGGCGAGCTGCACCTGTTTCATGAGCTCGACCACCGCGGCACGCGCCTTTTGATAGCGTTCTTCGAAGGCGGGCGGCACCTCTTGGTTGGCCTGGATGTAGGCGAGGCGCTCCTCCTGCAGCTCGTGCAGCAGCTCATAGTTCTCGGCGATGCGGTCGAAGGTCTCGAGCACGCTATCCCGCAGCTTCGCTTCGAGGGCCGCGAGCGGCAGCGAATCCTCGTCGAAATCGTCTTCCCCTTCGCCGAGGTCGGCAGGGGCTGCGGCGAGTTCGGCGGTCCGCCCAGCGCCATTTTCGGCGGCCACATTGTTGGCATGCATCGCCTCGAGATCGACGACATCGCGCAACAGCACCCGCCCCTCGCGGATGGCGTCGCGCCAGCCGATCACCGCCCGCATCGTGAGCGGACTCTCGCACAAAGTCTCGAGCACCAGATTGCGACCGGCCTCGATGCGCTTGGCGATCTCGATCTCGCCCTCGCGCGACAGCAGCTCGATCGACCCCATCTCTCGCAGGTACATGCGCACGGGGTCATCGGTGCGGCCGAGATCCTCTTCGTCGAACCCGTCTGCCTCCTCGTCCTCCTCTTCCTCGTCGCGCACGCCCGCGGCCGGGACGGCATCGTCGACGACCACGGTGCCCCCGCTCGCCTCGCGCTCGACGCTGATGCCTCGGGCCTCGAGGCCGACGATCAGCTCCTCGATCTGCTCGGGCGAGAAGTCCGACGGCAATGCCGCATTCAGCTCGTCGTAGGTGATCGATCCCCTGGCCCGCGCTTGCTGCAGAACCCGTCGGAGCCCAGGGGCGACCGCCAGGACGCTCTCGAAGGGATCGCCCCGCCTTTCGCCACTGTTGCGCTTCGACCGGTTCGACGTTGCGCCCGAATGGGCCTGCGCGGAGTTGGCCATACAGTGATCCTCCTCGTCCGCCGACGGCCGGCAGCCGCGCACGGGCCGGCCGGCGTGCGAATGTTCCGAACCCTGCTCGGCCGGATGTCACGCATCCCCGGGGGTGCGCTCGCCCTTCTCCCGGCTGCCGAGCGGCCGTCAGAGATCGGCGAGACGCGGCGCCACCGCATCGGTTTCCCGGTTGCGCGACATTTCGGCAATTTCTCTGGCCTCGCGCCGTTTCGCGGCGACGCGTTCGAGGTGCTCGAGCGCCGACAGCCAGGTTTCCGGTGTGATCGTGTCCGGACCAGGACGACCCGCGTCGGTGCGCATGCCCTCGATCAACCCGTCGAAGCCGTGTCCGCTCAGGTGGTTGCGCAGAGCGAGCGGGTCAAGGCAGGGGGTCTCGGCGTACCAGTCGAGAATGGCGCGTTTCATCTCCTCGTACTTCGGATCCGGCAGCTCGATCGCAGCGAGTCTTTCCTCGCACTCGCGCAGCAATTCCGGTCGGTCCAGCACCGGCAGGAGAAGCCGCACGGCCGACTCCCGCTCGAGGCCGGTCAACGCCTCTTCCAGCCTCGCCGGATCGCTTCGAGCCGCCCCAGCCTCGCGGTGGCCTCGTCCTTCGCTCGGGCGCGGACCGAGCGCGGCGAGTCGGCCGAACCATTCCCGGGCATACTGCTTCCGCACGCCGACATCCGCGATCTCCCGTAGCCGTTGGCGGATCCACTTCTCGAGGGCTGCTCGACGCTCGGGGGTGGTGGGCGGGCTGCGCTCGAGTTCCCCGTGCCAGAGGAGATCGACGAGTGGCTGCGGACGCTGGCGCAGGCTTGCCGCCGCGGCTTGGCCGAGACGGCGCACCAGACTGTCGGGATCCTCGCCCTCCGGGAGCAGGACGAAAGCCAACGACTTGCCGGGCTCCAGCACGGGCAGCGCCCGTTCGGCCATCCGCAGGGCCGCGGTCCGTCCCGCCGCATCCCCGTCGAAACAGACGAGCGGCTCGTCGCACAGCTGCCAGGCGAGTAGGAGCTGGCCCTCGCCGATGGCGGTACCGAGGGGCGCTACCGCCTGGCGAATGCCGATCGCCGCGAGCGCCACCACATCCATATAGCCCTCGACGACGAAGAGTTCGTTCGCCCGTCGGGCGGGGACCCGCGCCCGGTGCAGGTTGAACAAAAGGTCACTCTTGCGGAAGACGTCGGTTTCCGGGGAGTTCAGATACTTGGATCGGGCTTCCCCGAGCGTGCGACCACCGAAGCCCACCACCCGTCCTTGCCCGTCATGGATCGGGAACATCAGCCGATCGCGGAAGCGGTCATAGAGCCGCTCGCTCGTCTCCGCGCGCGCGACCAGACCGGCTTGGAGGAGGATCTCGGGGGCGAAACCGCGATCGCGGAGGGCACGAAGGAGCCCGTCGCCACCCGGTGGCGCATAGCCGAGCTCGAACTCGTCGATCAGGTCCGGTGGCACCTTGCGACGCGCGAGATAGTCGCGCGCTGCCTGGCCGGTCCGCCCGCGCAGCATCTCGGCGAACCACTTCAGGGCCGCGGCATTGACCTCGTAGAGCCGCTCGTCTACCTTGGTTGGGGAGGGCACCTTGCGCGGTGCGGGAATGCCGGTGAGTTCGGCGAGCCTCTGGAGCGCTGCGGCGAAATCGAGCCCCTCGATCGCCATCACGAAATCGATGGCGTTGCCGTGGGCGCCACAGCCGAAGCAATGGTAGAACCTTCGCTCCTCGTCCACCTTGAAGGACGCGGTCTTTTCGTCGTGAAAGGGGCACAATCCCCAATAGTCGCGCCCGCGCCGGCGTAGCTTGACGTAGCGACCGATGATCTCGACGATCGGCAGTCGCGCCCGAAACGTCGCCAGATCGGTTGCCTCAGTCGCCATCCGCCGGTCCTCTGGCGCCTGCCGGACTC
Organism: bacterium HR40; assembly: GCA_002898275.1. GTDB lineage: Bacteria > Pseudomonadota > Alphaproteobacteria > Geminicoccales > Geminicoccaceae > HRBIN40. Next base: position 232,102 of record BEIQ01000003.1, on the reverse strand, counting down.
GCCAGCGTCAGGTGCTGAGCCGGGCGCACACGCGTTTCTTCGCCGCGCCCGGATCGATGCGGCCGTTGTAGCGCTCCTTGAGCAGCGCCATCACCCGTCCTGCGTCCTTGAGCGACCGCGCCGAAAGCTCGGCGATCGCCTGATCCACGGCGGCGTCGAGTTCTTGCTCGCTGAGCCGTGTCGGCAAGAAGCGCTCGAGCACTCGGATCTCTTCGGCTTCCCGCTCCGCTTCCTCGAGGCGGGCGCTCGCCTCGCAGCGTCGGATATCGGCTCGACGCTGGGCGATCATCTCGCGCAAGAGGTCGCGAATCGCTTCGTCGTCGAGATCGCCCGGGGCACCGGCGGCGCGCGCTTCCCGGTCGCGTTGGGCGAGTGCAGCCAGGACCAGCCGGAGAGTCGCCGCCGAGCGGCTGTCTCCGGCATCCGCGGCACTCCTCAGTGCCTTCTGCAGTTCTTCTCGAAGCACGTCGATCCTCTGTACGCATGCGGTCGACGCTCCCGACCGGCACCGGTGCCGCCGTCGCCCCAGGCGGCGGTCGTCCGCTCGCGGCGTGCAGAGGGAAGTCAGCGCCCCTGCGCTTCGTCCCTGCGACGGCCCCGCACCTCGATTCCCGCGAGCCTCTCGTAGACGCGGACCACCGAGGAATCGTCGTCCCGGCCGAGACCCATCGCCGCTGCCGCGAGATACTGCTGGTGGGCGGCTGCCGCAAGGGGGAGGGGAAAGCGCCATTCCCGTCCCGCATCCAAGACGATGCCGAGGTCCTTGACGAAGATGTCAACCGCCGACAACGGCGTGAAATCGCGGGCGAGGATGTGCGGCACCCGATTCTCGAACATCCAGGAGTTGCCGGCACTCTCTCGGATGACCTCGTAGACTCTATCGGGATCGACACCGGCACGCACCGCGAGCGCCATCGCCTCGCAGGCGGCGGCGATGTGCACGCCCGCCAGGAGCTGGTTGATCATCTTGACCGAACTGCCGATGCCAGCCTCCTCGCCGAGACGGAACACCTTGGCGGCGATGGCGGCCAGCGCTCGTTCCGCGGCGGCAAAGGCGGCGGCAGGGCCGGACGCCATCACCGTGAGCGTACCGGCCTCGGCCCGGACCCGGCCGCCGCTGATCGGGGCATCGAGCAATGGATGGCCGGTCGAGGAAAGCCGTGCCGCCAGGTCGCGGGCGAAACGCGGCGGTACGGTGCTGTGGAGGAGGACGACGGAACCGCGAGGTAGACCTGCGACCGCGCCGTCTTCGCCGAAGAGAGCGGCCTCCACCTGGTCGGCGCTGGCGACCACGACGTGCAGGAGCTCGGCCTCGCGGGCGGCTGCGGCGGGCGAGGGCGCGGGTTCGCCTCCCGCCTCCGCCAGGGCTCGGCAGGCCGCCGGCGACAGGTCGTAGCCTCGCACGCGGAAGCCCGCGCGCAGGAGGTTCTTGGCCATCGGGCCACCCATGGCACCGAGCCCGATGACGGCAACGGCTGCGGTCTCTCGCGGCATCCGGTTCGCGTCCCCCGGTTCCAGGCGGCGTTCACATCACGATGTTGGCGAACTTGACGTTGAGATAGTCGAGAATGCCCTGCCGGCCGTTCTCGCGGCCGAAGCCCGAGTGCTTCACCCCGCCAAAGGGCATCTCGGCGGTCGCCGCGACGAAGGTGTTGACGCCGACAATGCCGGTCTCGAGGGCATCGATGGTGCGGCGAGCGAGGCGCAGCGAATTGGTGAACGTGTAAGCAGCGAGACCGTAGGGCAAGGCGTTCGCCCGCGCGATCGCCTCCTCGAAGCTGTCGAAGGGGGAGATCAAGGCGATCGGACCGAACGGTTCCTCGCGCATCGCTCGCGCCTCGTCCGGCACGTCGTCGAAGACCGTGGGCTCGAAGAAGAAGCCGCGGTTCATGCCCGCTGGGCGACCACCGCCGAGCACGAGGCAGGCCCCGTCGCGGCGCGTGTCGTCCACCAGTTTCTCGATGAAGGCGAGGCGCCGGCGGTTGATGAGGGGGCCGACGTCGGTCGCCGGGTCGAGGCCGTGGCCGAGCCGCAACTTTCGGGCCTCGGCGACGAAATGCGCGACGAAGGCGTCCTTCAGGCGGCGGTGAACGAAAAAGCGCGTCGGCGATACGCACACCTGCCCGGCGTTGCGGAACTTGCCGGCCACCGAGGCCTTCGCCACCTGCTCGACATCGACATCTTCGTGCACGATCACCGGCGCGTGGCCACCGAGCTCCATGGAGATCCGCTTCACCGTGTCCGCGGAGCGACGGATCAGGTACTGGCCGACGGGAATGGAGCCGGTGAACGACACTTTGCGCACGAGCTCCGAATCCATGACCGTCTCGGAGATCTCTTGCGGCAGGCCGGTCAACATGTTGACCACTCCGGCCGGCAGGCCGGCATCGAGGAAGCAGCGGACCAGCAACGCCACCGCCCCCGTCCCCTCTTCCGCCGGCCGGCACACTACGGTGCAGCCGGCAGCTAGGGCTGGCGCGATCTTGCGCGCCTGCAACACGACCGGGAAGTTCCAGGCGGTGAATGCCGCGACCACGCCCACCGGCTCGTACTGGGTCTCGAACCGCTGGCCCGGCGCCCGCCCCGGCAGGGACTCGCCGTAGATCCGCCGCGCCTCGTCGGCATACCAGTCGATGCACTCGACCGCCGCCTGCACCTCGGCTCGGCTTTGGGCGATCGGCTTGCCGACTTCGAGGGTGAGCTGGCGCGCCACCTCTTCGCTGCGCGTCGCGAGCAAGCGCGCCGCCTCGCGCAACAGTCGCGAACGCTCCCACGGCGGGGTCCGGCGCCAGCTCGCAAAGGCCGCATGGGCGGCCTCGATCGCTCGCTGCGTGTCTTCGCGCCCGGCCTGCGGGGCGATCGTTACGGGTTCTTCGGTAGCCGGATCGAGGATGGTGAGGGTTGCGCCCGAGGCGGCCTCCCGCCATTCGCCCCCGATCAGAAGCTGCACGCGATGGATCCCGGTCATCGACGCTCCCCCGATGACGTCGCTCCAGGACGTCGTCTCCTGTTCGCCCGCCATCTGGGACAGCGGGAGCGTCCGGTAAAGGGGAATTCTCAAGGTACCGGGGGCCGCATCCCTTCCGTCACCGTCGCGATCTGGGCGAAGAGAGCGGCATTCGGGCAGAAGGCTCGAGCGCCGACCGCCGGCGCGTCCGGATGGGCGAGGAAGCGCCGACAGCGCCGAACGGCGAGACAGTGGGCGCACACCCGCTCGGCATCGCGAAGCGCCCCGAGAAATGCCCGGGGCACCAGGCGTCGGTGGATTCCGAAGCGACGCATCATCGCCTCGTGTTCGCGTTCGCTGCGCGCGCGGGCGGTCGCCACGTCGCTCGCCGACAGGCCGATCTCGGCCAGACAGGCGGCGAGAGGATCGGCCGTCGCGGTCTCGGGATCGAAAGCCAGCTCGCGACCGCCCCGAAGAACCGGATGCTGCACCCAAAGAGGGTCTTCCGTCATCAGGGCCTCCATGAACGGACATGCGCCTCCTGGACCTTGGGCCCGGGAGGCGCATTGATCCGGGTCAATCTCGAGCTCGTCGCCTCAGGAGCCGAAGAGAACCCGCGGCAACCACAGAGCCACCTCGGGGAACAGGAAGACGATGACGAGACCGATCACCTGCAGCACCATGAAATCGAACATGCCGCGATAGATCCAGGCGAGCTCCCACTGCGGGGCGACGGCCCGCAGATAGTAGGCGGCCATGGCCACGGGCGGGGAGAGGAAGGCGGTCTGGAGGTTCACCGCGACCAGGGTCGAGAACCAGACCGGGTCGATCTTCATACTCTGGACGGCGGGCAGGAAAATCGGCAGGAAGATGAAGATGATCGCTGGCCACTCGAGCGGCCAGCCGAGAACGAAGATCAGGACCATCAGCACGATCAGCATGATCGTGGGGTCGAACGTCAGGGTGACGAGCCAGTCCGCGATCATGCGGCTGGTGCCGAGACGGGTGAAGACGGCGCCGTAGATGTTGGAGGCGACAGCGAGGAAAAGAACGAGGGAGGAAGTTTCGAGGGTATCGAGACAGGCCTCCTTGAGTCGTGCCAGGGAGAAGCGGCCGTAGGCGAGGGTGAGCAGAAAGGCGCCAAAGGCACCCATGGCGGCCGCTTCGGTGGGGGTGGCGATGCCAAAGAGAATGCTGCCCAAGGCCGCGAAGATGACGACGGCAAGCGGCACGACGCCGGAGAAGAACTCCTTGGCCACCTCGACTGCCGACTTCGGCCACATCTCGCGCGGCAAAGGCGGCCCCACACTGGGGTCGAGGTAGCAGCGGACCATGGCATAGGCGATGTAGAGGGCGGAGAGGAGGAGGCCCGGGATCAGCGCCGCCGCGAACAGTTTGACGATGGACACCCCCACCACCGGCCCGAGGACGACGAGCATGACGCTCGGCGGGATCAGGATACCGAGGGTACCGCCGGCCGCGATCGCCCCGGCCGACAGCTTCGGGTCGTAGCCAGCGCGAATCATGGCCGGTGCCGCCATCATCCCCATGACGGTCACCGAAGCACCGATGATGCCGGTCGCCGTGGCGAATACCGTCGCGGTGAACAGGACACCGAGGTAGAGAGAACCGCGCACCGGCGCGAGGATGAGCTGAAAGGAGCGGAACAGCCGCTCCATGAGCCCCGCTTGTTGGAGAATGTGACCCATGAAGACGAACAGCGGGACCGCGGCGAGAGTCTCCTCCTTCATGAGCCCGATGGTCTGGAACACCATCAGGTAGAAGACGGAATCGCCAAAGCCGATCCAGCCGAAGACGATCGACAGGATGATGAGCGTGAACGCGATCGGGAACCCGGCGAAGATACCGGTCAAGAGACCGACGAGCAGGACGATCCCGAGGATTTCGTTGCTCATACGAGGCGCCTCCCGGTCAATGCCGCCCAGGCGCTCTTGACGAACTCGGAAACACCCTGGACGAGCAGCAGCAAGGCCGCCGCCGGGATCACGCCCTTGAACGGCCAGATGAGCGGCCGCCAGGGACTGGCCTCGGAGCGCTCCCCGATATCATAGGCGTGGACGAACTCCTGCCAGGCCATGAGGAAAAAGAACAGCATACCTGGAAAGAAAAACACGAGGTAAAGAAAAGCGTCGACTAGCCCCTTCGTGCGATCGGACCAGTTCTGGTAAAACATATCGGTGCGTATGTGAGCGCCTCGCAGCAGCGCGTAGGCCGCTCCGAGCATGAAGTGTGTGCCGTAGAGCATGTAGGTGACGTCGTAGGCCCAAATCGTCGGTCGCGCGAAGACGTAGCGGCTGATCACCTCGTAGACGACCGCCAGGACCATGGGAACGATGATATAGGCGAACAGGGTTCCGCTGCGTGCCGTGAACCGGTCGATCGTCACCACCAGCCGCACGAGGAAAGGCGGCGCTCCGGGATCGGCGCTCTCCGGAAAGTGCTGGGTTGCGACGTTCATCTTGGCGCGATCTCCCACACCAACGACCCGGCGCGAAGGGCAGCCCGGTCGCTCGGCTGTGCGCGTTCGGGGTGAAGTTGGGCATGCAAGCGGCGGGGCTTCGCCGCCGAAGCCCCGCCCTCACAGTTCCGTCACTCGACGGGCTTGGCGTACACCTTGTCCTTCCAGTAGTAGCTTCCGACCCACTCGTAGTCGGGATACCAGGACAGGCGATAAGGGACGATCTTCTCCGCGTAGGCCTTCTGGCTGTCGATGACTTTCTTGTAGAGAGGATTCTGCGCGGCGTAGCCGGCGGAGATCTTCTCCCACTGATCGAGGAAGTTCTTGAGGATGCTCTCCGGCGTGCGGTAGAGGTTGACGCCCTCGGCGATCAGCTCGCGGCAGGCCTCGGCGCCCTCGAGAACGAATTTGTGATTGCGGCGCACCGTGGCGTAGACGATCGCCACTTCCATGATCTTTTTGACATCGGCCGGGAGCTTCTCCCAGACATCTCGGTTGATCATGAGATGTCCGCCGGTGACCGGCTCGTGCATGCCTGGCGCGTAATAGTTCTTGGCGACGTCGTCGAGACCCAGCTTCTTGTCCTCGGCGCAATTGATCCATTCGGCGCCGTCGATGACGCCGCGCTCGAGAGCCGGGACGATCTCGCCGCCTGGCAGGGTGACCACGGATACACCCAGAGCCTTGAAGGTCTCCGCCCCGATGCCGTAGATGCGATACTTCATACCCCGGAGGTCGTCGAGGCTCTTGATCGGCTGCTTGAACCAGCCCAGACCCTGGGGATAGTCGGTGGGTACGTGGAATCCGACGACGTTGAGTTTGACTTCGTTCTGGAAGAACTCGTTCAGCAGTTCGTAGCCGCCGCCCTCCCAGTACCAGCCGGCGAAGTCGTTGCCGTCCATGCCGAAAAGCGGCCCGTGGGAAAGCGGAATGGTGACCGGGCTCTTGCCGAGAATATAGCCGAACGCCCCCATCCCGACCTGCAGCACGCCGCGCGAGGTGGCATCGAAGACCTCGAACGGCGGCACGATCGCACCGGCCGGCAGGGTTTCGATCTTGACCCGGCCTGCCGTCATCTCCTCCACCGTCTTGGCCCAAAGCTCGAAGATCAGATGCAGATTGGCTGTCGGCGGATGAGTGGACTGCCCGGTGAGCTTGATCTCTTGAGCGGCGGCCGGCGTGGCGAAGCCCGGTACGAGGACCGTCACGCCGATGGCAGCCGCACAGAGGACGCGTTGCAGCGCGTGCTTCATACTTCCCCTCCCCTTGTGTGGAACGCGCGAGATGAGCGTCCCGCGAGGCGAGATGCAGCCTTAAGCCCGGCGCTCGGACTGTCAAGCGCGGGCAGCGCTCAGCCCTGCACCGAGTAGCCGCCATCGACCGGAATGGCGGTGCCGGTGACGAAGTCCGAGGCGGCGCTGGCGAGGAAAACGGCGATCCCGCAGAAATCCTCGGGGGTCCCCCAGCGGCCCGCCGGGGTGCGCTGGACCACGCGCTCCTCGAGGCCGGGCACGTCTCGGCGGGCTCGCCGCGTGAGCTCGGTGTCGATCCAGCCCGGCAGAATGGCATTCACTTGGATGTTGTCCTTGGCCCAGGCGGTGGCGAGAGCGCGCGTCAGCTGCACGACCCCCCCTTTGCTGGCGGCATAGGGGCCGGCGAAGGAAGCGCCGAAGAGCGACATCATCGAGCCGATGGTGATGATTTTGCCACGGCCGCGCTTCTTGAGCTCCGGATAGGCGGCAAGGCACGAGAACCAGACGCTCGACAGATTGGTGTCGAGGATGAGGCGCCACTCCTCGGGCGCGTAATCCTGCGGCTGCTTGCGGATATTGGTACCGGCGTTGCAGACCAGGATGTCGAGGCCCCCGAAAGCCGCGACCGCCTCCTCGACCATCGCCCTGCAGTCTTCCGGCTTGGCGACATCGGCGACGATCGCCCGCGCCCGTGCTCCGAGCGCGGCGAGTCGGGCGACGGCGGTCGCGTTCTTGTCGCTGTTGCGGCCGACGATCGCGATATCGGCGCCGGCCTCCGCCAGCCCCTGGGCGATGCCGAGGCCGATGCCGCCATTGCCGCCGGTCACCAGGGCGACCTTACCCGAAAGGGCGAAACGCTGCATGGACCGATCCTCCCCCTTGGTCGCGTTCGATCGCCGCTTTAGCGGCGCAGGCCCGAGAATGCCAGAGCGGTGCGTGGACGCTTTCTGGAAACGTTCTACGTTGGGGCTGTCCGGGCTGTCGTCACAGCTGTCACGATCCGGGGGCTTTGCGATGTTCACCCTGAGCTGGGGGCCGAGCAAGCGTTTCACCGATCTCGGCGAGCGGGAGATCCTCGCCCTCGCCATTTCCCTCGAGGAGGAAGACGGTCGCATCTACCGGGACTTTGCCGATGCGTTGCGGGAGAGCTTCCCGCATTCCGCCAAGGTCTTCGAGGAGATGGCGGAGGAGGAGAGCGAACACCGCCGCCGCTTGACCGAGCTCTATCGCCAGAAGTTCGGCGAGCATGTGCCGCTCATTCGCCGCGAACACGTGCGGGGGTTCATTCGGCGGCGACCGGTGTGGCTCATGCGGCACCTCGACCTCGCCACCATCCGCCGGATCGCCGAGGACATGGAGGAGGAAACGCGCAACTTTTATCTAAAGGCGGCGCAACAGGTGGCGGACCTGGCGATCCGCGAGCTGCTCGTCGATCTGGCCGAGACCGAGGCGCAACACGCCTCGCTCGCGCGTCGGCTGCGAGCGGCCCACCTCACCGAGCAGGCGGTGGAGAGCGAGGCGGAGACGGCACGCCGCCGCTTCGTCCTGCAGATCGTGCAGCCAGGGCTCGCTGGTCTCATGGACGGTTCGGTGTCGACGCTCGCCCCGCTGTTTGCCGCCGCGTTCGCGACCGGCAGCAGCTGGGACGCCTTCTTGGTCGGCACCGCCGCCTCGGTCGGGGCCGGGATCTCCATGGGTTTTGCCGAAGCCCTCTCCGACGACGGGGCGCTCACCGGTCGCGGCCATCCGGCGCTGCGGGGAGCGGTATGCGGCCTCATGACGACGCTAGGCGGTCTCGGCCACACGCTGCCCTATCTCATCCCCGACTTCCGCCTCGCCACCACCATCGCCGTCCTCATCGTGCTCGCCGAACTGTGGGCGATTGCCTGGGTCCGCGCCCGCTACATGGACACTCCCTTCCTCCAGGCAGCCTACCAGGTGGTGGTCGGAGGCTTTCTCGTCTTCCTCACCGGAGTGCTCATCGGCCACGCCTGAATCCGGGCCCGGCACGGTTACCGCGGCTAGTCCGGTGCGGTAGTCGCCGGCAGGCCGCGGGCCTGCCGGCGTTCGCGCTCGATCTGACTCGGCGGGGTGACGATGCCGCCGGAGATGACGAGTTTCATGCCATCCTCGACGCTCATCTCGAGGTGCACGAGTTGACGCGCCGGCACGAACAGGAGGAAGCCCGAGGTCGGGTTGGGGGTGGTCGGCAGGAACACGTTGACGAGGGGTTCCTCCGAACGCTCCTGGATTTCCCCCCGGGTCGGACCGGTCACGAAGGCGATCGCCCACAGGCCGTGACGCGGATATTCGACCAGCACCACCTCCCGGAAGGAGCGCGACGACTGAGCCAGCACGGTTTCGAAGATCTGCTTGAGAGTACTGTAGATGCCGCGCACCACCGGCATGCGGTGCAGGATGCGCTCGCCCGCGCGCATCACCGATCGGCCGACGAAGCCGGCGGTGAACCAGCCGATCAGCGTGAGCAGACCGAGCATCAAGAGGAATCCGAGGCCCGGCAGGCTGAACGGCAGATAGGTCTCGGGGTTGTAGCGCGAGGGAATGATCTGGCTCACGGTTTCGTCGAAGAAGTCGACGATGTGCCAGATGATATAGAAGGTGATGAGCACCGGAGCGGTGACGATGATGCCGGCGAGCAGGTAATTCCGCAGCCGCGCGAGGAGCGGATGCCCGCCCGGCTCGCCAGTCACCGGGCCCCGCCGCCCAGCCGATGGATCCTCTCCATGCCATGGTCCCTGTGCCGTTGTCACCGTCGCTGCCTCCGACCGTCCCGCCGCGGGCCGGCACACCCGCCACCGGCATCAGTGAACCGCAGCGGCGCGTCGGCGTCCAGCCTCCCGGCAGCGGCACCACCGAGGGTGGCCGGCAGGAACCGCGGTGCGACCGCAGGTCGAGATCGCGGCGATGCATCCGGCGAAACAAAAGCTCGTCTGCGAGGCGATACATGGCATTTTAACTTTTTTTTCGCGAAGCTTCTTAGGTTTTCTTTCCGATCTTCGTTGACCCGATGTGTTGGCAGCAACAGACTAAGGTTCGGTTAACGGGGTCGGGGATGCGGCAGGATCCGAGCTTTGCCCCCGAGGGAGACGAGCATGACGGTCATCGCCAATACCATCCTCCTCGTCCGCCGGATCGGCGAACTGCGCCGCAAGCGGCGAACGCTCGTGGAACGGCAGGACCGGCTGCGCCGGTCGCTCCCCGAATGGACCTTCGCGCCGCTGCAGCTCGTCGGTCTTTCGGCCGACGAGATCCGCTCGATGATCGACGATCTCGACAAGGCGGAGCGGGATGCCGGACTGGCCGAAATCGAGGCCGAGATCGACGCGATCGACCGTCAGCTCGAGCAGCTCGAGTCCCAGATCCTCGCCTCTCCAGCCCGTTCCCTCGACGCCATTCAGGCGGTTCTCGAACTCGCCATCGCCCGTCTGCGGGAGCAAACCCCGACCGACCCCGACGATCTGTTCTATGATTACGGCGATGCCCGCATCCTCTTCCTCCTCGAGCGGGCGGCCGACGACCTGCGCGCCTATCTCGCCGAGGAACAGCGCCAGGCGAGCTGATTTCCGCTGCCTCCAGGGTCGCGAAGCGGCCGCCTTCAGGCGGCCGTTTCGTTTTCCGCCGGCGGCTCGCCGGAAGCCATCGCCTCGGCCTCCTCGCGCAGCTTCTGCTGTGCCTCGGGGGCGAGGCGAATGTGGAGTTCGCGCAGCTGCTTCTCGCTCACCGGCGAGGGCGCGCCGAGAAGCAGCTCCTGCGCCCGCTGGTTGAGCGGGAAGGCGGTGACCTCGCGGATGTTCGGTACCCCGGCGAGCAACATCACGATTCGGTCGATGCCCGGGGCCAGCCCACCGTGCGGCGGTGCGCCATAGTGAAGGGCCCGGAACATGCCGCCGAAGCGGCGTTCGAGCTCGGCTCGGTCGTAGCCAGCGATGGCGAACGCCTTGACCATGATCTCCGGGCGATGGTTGCGGATGGCGCCGGAAGAAAGCTCGATTCCGTTGCAGACGATGTCGTACTGGTAGGCGACGATGTCGAGCGGATCCTTGGTCTCGAGCGCCTCGAGTCCGCCTTGCGGCATCGAGAACGGATTGTGAGAGAAAACGATCTTTTTCTCGTCTTCGTCCCACTCGTACATCGGGAAATCGACGATCCAGCAGAAGCGAAAGGTGCGCTCCGCCACAAGGTCCAGACGGCGGCCGAGTTCGAGCCGCACCTTGCCGGCGAGATCGGCCGCCCGTGCCGGCCGATCGCAGACGAAGAAGACGGCGTCGCCCACGCTCAGGCCGGCCTCGCGCGCGAGTCGTGCCCGCTGGTCGGCGTCGAGGAAGCGGGCGACCGGCCCCTTGGCCTCGCCGTCGGTCCACAGGATGTAGCCGAGGCCCGGGGCTCCATGCTCCTGCGCATAGGCGATCATGCGATCGAAGAAGCTGCGCGGTCGAGCCGCGGCTCCCGGTGCTGGAATGGCGCGCACGACGGCTCCCGTCTCGATGGCCTGGGCGAACAGCCGAAAACCGCTTGCGCGGAAGATCTCGGTGACATCGGCGATGCGGATGGGGATACGGAGATCGGGCTTGTCGGTGCCGTAGTGGAGCAGGGCGTCGCGGTAGGCGATGCGCGGAAAGGGCGGCGGCGTCACCTCGAAGTCGCTGAACTCGGTGAACACGCCGTGCAACACCGGCTCCACCGCGGCGAAGACGTCCTCCTGGGTCACATAGGCCATTTCCAGATCGAGCTGGTAGAACTCGCCGGGGCTGCGATCGGCCCGCGCGTCCTCGTCGCGGAAGCAGGGAGCGATCTGGAAGTAGCGGTCGAAGCCCGCGATCATCAACATTTGCTTGTACTGCTGTGGCGCCTGCGGGAGGGCGTAGAATTTCCCGGGATGCAGCCGCGACGGGACGAGAAAGTCGCGCGCCCCCTCGGGCGAGCTCGCCGTGAGGATCGGTGTCTGCACCTCGAGGAAGCCCTGGTCTTGCATCCGCCGCCGGATGCTGGCGATCACCGCCGAGCGCAGGCGAATGCGTTGCTGCATGACCTCCCGTCGCAGATCGAGGAAGCGGTAGCGCAGCCGCAGGTCTTCGGGATAGTCGCGGTCGACGTTCACCTGGATGGGCAGAGGATCGGCTGGCGACTCGACATGGAACGCATCCGCCACCAGTTCGATCTCGCCGGTGGCGAGCTGTGGGTTGACGGTTTCGGGTGGGCGCGCCACCACCCGACCGGTCACCGTGACCACGCTCTCGAGGCGCACCCGTTCGGCCTCGCCGAAGAACGGCCGGTCGGGCTGGAACACCACCTGGGTGACGCCGGTGTGGTCCCGCAGGTCGAGGAACAGCAGCTGACCGTGATCGCGCTTGCGGTGCACCCAGCCCGACAGGCGGGCGGTCGTGCCGATATCGGACCTGCGGAGCTCGCCGCAGCGGTGCGTGCGATAGGGATGCATGTGTGGATCCGTCCGGTGATGCGGATGGTCGCTCGGGGGCGCGGGCTCCAACTTCGCTTCCCCCTGCCGGCTGTCAAGCGTCGCTGGAGGGAAGAGACGAGACGGATGCGGGGATGCTGCTGACGACGACGGGAGAATTGCGTGCCTTCGTGATTGCAGCCCGGGAAGAGCCTTGGATCGCCGTCGACACCGAATTCATGCGCGATCGCACCTATTACCCGCGGCTTTGCCTCGTGCAGCTCGCGAGCTCCAAGGCGGCGGTGGCGGTCGACCCGCTCGCCGAGGGCATCGATCTCGCTCCGCTCGCTGACCTCCTCCTCGACCCTGGCGTCACCAAAGTGTTCCATGCCTGCCGGCAGGACCTCGAGATCTTTCACCGGCTGCTCGGCGGCCGGCTACCGCAGCCGGTGTTCGACACCCAGGTGGCCGCCATGGTGTGCGGCTTTGGCGAGGAGGTGTCCTACGAGACCCTGGTGGCGGCGCTCACCGGCAGTCGCATCGACAAGGCGCCGCGCTTCGCCGACTGGACACGGCGGCCGCTTCCCGCGGCCCAGCTCCGCTACGCCCTCGATGACGTCATTCATCTGCGCACGGTCTACGAGAGACTGCATGCCCGGGTGCTCGCCATGGGCCGGCTCGAGTGGGTGCACGAGGAGCTGGCGACGCTCCTCGATCCGGCCCTCTACGAGCAGCGCCCGGAGGACGCCTGGCAGCGCCTCCGGTTCCGCTCGCGCGAGCCGCGCTTTGTCGCACTCGTGCAGGCTCTGGCGGCCTGGCGGGAGCGTCGGGCGCAGCAGCGCGACGTCCCCCGCAACCGCATCCTGCCGGACGACCTGCTGCTCGAGCTCGCCGCCGCCCGACCCCGCAGCCCCGAGGAGCTGCGCGAGCTCGGACGCATCCAGCTCGACCGGGAGAGCGCCGCCGAAGTGCTGGCACTGGTCCGCGAGGTGCTGGCGCGTCCGGAGAGTGCACTGCCGCACGTGCCGAAGCCTCGCTCGCTCCCGCCCGGGGTCGCGGCGGTCACCGATCTGTTGCGGGTGCTGCTCAAGAGCTGCGCCGAGGAACACGAGGTCGCGGCGCGGCTGATCGCCACGACGAGCGATCTCGAAAAACTGGCCGTCGACCAGCAGGCACCGGTGCCGGCCCTGCGCGGGTGGCGCCGTCAGCTCTTTGGCGAGCGGGCCCTCGCGCTGATCCGCGGTCGTCTCGCTCTCGCCGTAGCCGGACGCCGCATCCGCATCCTCGAGCTCGACGGAGGCGGGCGCGCATGAGGGACGAAGGCGAGCGTGCCGGAGGCGCGGCAGCGCGCGATCGCCGCGCTTGGCGCTTGTGTGTCGCGCCCATGATGGACCGCACCGATCGCCACTGTCGGTTTTTCCACCGGCTGCTCGCGCCGCACGCCCGCCTCTATACCGAGATGGTCCACGCACGGGCGGTGCTGGAACGCGATCCCCGGTCCCTCCTCGCTTTCGATCCGGCCGAACGACCGCTGGCGTTGCAGCTCGGCGGCGGCGATCCCGACGAGCTCGCGCGGGCAGCCGAGATCGCCGCGCGCATGGGCTATGACGAGGTGGACCTCAACTGTGGCTGCCCCTCCTCGCGCGTGCAGCGCGGCGCCTTCGGCGCGGTGTTGATGCGCGAGCCCTCGCGGGTTGCCGCCTGTGTGCGCGCCATGGCGGCCGCCTCCGGGCTCGAGGTCACCGTCAAGTGCCGCATCGGCATCGACCACGAGGACGAGGACGCTTTCCTCGACCGCTTCGTCGATATCGTCGCCGAAGCGGGCTGCCGGGTCTTTCTCGTGCACGCTCGCAAGGCCTGGCTGTCGGGTCTGTCGCCCGAGGAGAACCGCAGGATCCCACCGCTCGTCCACGAACGCGTTCACCGCCTGGCGGCGCGTCGTCCGGATCTCGTCGTGGTGCTCAATGGCGGACTGCGGAATCCGACCGTGGACGTGCGCCATCTCGGCTACGTCGATGGTCTCATGATCGGGCGGGCCGCCTATGACGAGCCGTGGCTGCTCACCGCCTACGAGCGCGAACTGTTCGGTGCCCCGCCTGCCGTCGATCGCGCCCTGGTGGTCGCGCGCATGGTCGATTACGCTCGCCGGATGGCGGGCGCGCAGGTGCCGATCGCCGCCATTTTCCGTCCCATGCTCGGGCTATTTTCGGGACTTCCGGGCGCGCGGCGCTGGCGACGCATGCTGAGCGAGCGGATGTTCTCGCCGGACGCCACACCCGAACGGCTGGCCGAGGCTCTCGCTGCCGTTGGGCACGAAGACCCGGCGGCGACGTCGGTGCACGCGGGCATCCTTTAACCTTCCATTGGCGCCCAGCCGATAGTCTCGTTCGCCGTTCGGGAATGCGGGAGCGTGCCATGTGCCGCTCGCGACGGGGACTCGGCGGTGATCGCCGCGGTTCGGTGACGGTCGAATACGCGTTGGTCTCGGCCTTGCTCGCGATCCTCGCGATCGTCGGGTTTTGGGCTCTGGGCGAAGGAGTGGGCGATCTCTGGCGGACACTCGGGCAGGATGCGGGCGCCGCGCTGTCGGGTGGCTGAGAATGGAGCCTCAGCCGACAGCAAAGCGGGTTCGCGCCTCGAGCTGGTCGAACAGGTCGAGCAACAGCCGCAGCGCCCGGCCGCGCGGCGAGCGGAGCTCGGGATCGACCCTCACCGCCAGGGCCGCCTGCTGGGCGGCAAGACCCAAAAGCGGTCCATGCACCAGCAGCTCGGCGAAGCGGAGCCGCGGCATGCCGCTTTGCTGCACTCCGAGGATCTCGCCCGGGCCGCGTAGTCGCAGATCTTCCTCGGCGATGCGGAAGCCATCGTCGCACTCCCGCAGAAGCGCGAGACGCGCCGCGGCCGTCGGTGCCAGCGGCGGCCGGTAGAGCAACAGGCAGGTGCCGGGTCGGATACCGCGGCCGACGCGACCCCGGAGCTGGTGCAACTGCGCCAGTCCGAAGCGCTCCGCTTGCTCGATCACGATGAAGGTCGCATCGGGTACGTCTACCCCGACCTCGATCACCGTCGTCGCTACGAGCAGCCGGATGCGGCCGCGGGCGAAGGCCTCCATGGCCGCCGCCTTGGCCTGCCTGGCGAGACCGCCGTGAACGAGCCCGACGGCCTCGCCGAAGCGTTCCCGCAACAGGGCGTAGCGCTGTTCGGCGGCGGCGATATCGGACAGGTCGGCGGCGGCGACCGCGGGACAGACCCAATAGCCCCGTTCGCCGCGGGCCAGGGCGCGGCCGATCGCCTCCTCCACTTCCTGCAGACGGGCGAGGGAGATCACCCGGGTGAGCACGCGGGCGCGCCCGGCCGGACGCGAGTCGAGACGCGAGACGGCGACGTCCCCGTAAAGCGCGAGCAAGAGCGAGCGCGGGATCGGGGTGGCGCTGAGGAGCAACACGTCGGTGTTCCCACCCTTGGCGACCAGCGCCAGGCGCTGATCGACGCCGAAACGGTGCTGCTCGTCCACCACCGCGAGCCCGAGGCGACGGTACGCGATCCCCGCTTGGAACAGGGCGTGGGTGCCGACGCACAGAGCGAGTCGGCCCTCGGCCAAGCCGGCGGCCACGCGCTTGCGGTCGACCGCGTTCTCCTCGCCGGTGAGCAGTCCGACTTCGACACCCAGGTTCCGGCACAGCCGGCCCAGGGTGGCGGCATGCTGGCGGGCGAGCACCGCTGTCGGTGCGAGCAGCACCGCCTGGAGGCCGGCTTCGACGGCGGTGAGCATGGCGAGCAGAGCGACGAGGGTCTTGCCGCTGCCGACGTCACCCAGCAGGAGCCGCATCATGGGCACGGGTTTGGCGAGATCGTCACGGATCTCCGCGAAGGCGCGCAGTTGCGCTGGCGTCGGGCGAAAGGGCAGAGAGGCGAGAAGGCGCTCGGTGAGCTCGCCCGTGCCCACGACCGCCCGGCCTGGCAGGCGCTCGCGCTCGCGGCGCGCGAGGGCGAGGGCGAGCTGACCGGCGAGCAGCTCGTCGAGCGCCAGCCGCAGCCGTGCCGGTGCGCTCGGATCCTCGGGATCCGCCTCGCCCCGATGCAAGGCAGCGAGTGCCCCCGCGAAGGAGGGTAGGTGCAGGCCGTCCAGTCGCTGCCGATCGAGCCATTCCGGCAGTTCGGGCAACCGTTCGAGAGCGGCGTCGAGCAGGCGCCGCAGGACGGTGGCGGAGAGATCGGCGGTGAGCGGATAGACGGGCAGGTTCGCGCCTGCCGGCAGGCCGTGGACTCGCTGCGGGTGCACCATCTCCAGCCGGTCCTGGAAGCGTTGCAGGCGGCCGATCACCATGACCGGTCTGCCGACGGGAAAACGTCGCCTCGGTCCCTCGGCGCGGGCGTAAAAGAACACGAGATCGAGCGGTCCGAGCGCCGAGCGGGTGAAAATGCGCCAAGGCGAGCGACCAGAAGCGGGCTTGTAGCCCAGCGGGGTCACGGTCAGGGCGAGGGTGCGCCCGAGAAGGGAGTCCTGCGGCGCTTTCGGTTCCGCGACGGGGATGCGGGTGCGCGGCAAGTGGAACAATAGGTCGAGCACCCGCGGTCGCTCGCGGGCGAGGAGCCGCGCGAGGCGCCGCGCCAAGCTCGGGCCCACCCCGGGAAGGGAAGTGATATCGGCGAAGAGCGGTGCGAGCAAGGAGTCGCAGCCCGTGGTCGCAGGCCCCGATGCCTCGACCGGAGCCCTCGTGCGACCTACACTTGCGGTGGGCGCCTTTGGCCTTGCCATCGCGGGGAGCCCGAGAGCGAATCCATGATCGAGGATGCCCTCTTCCTTCGTCGCAAGCGCGCGCTACACCGCGCTCGCTATCGCGGCTGCCTCGAGGCCGACCTGCTGCTCGGGCGGTTCGCGGCGCAGTTCGTGCCGAGGTTCGACGCGGACGAGCTCGCTGCCTTCGAGCGGCTCCTCGACGAGGCCGACGTCGATATCCTCGCCTGGTACTGCGGCCGCCGGCCCGCGCCGGCCCGGCACGACAATGAGGTGTTCCGTCTCTTGCGCAGTTTCGAGCCGAAAGCGTGAACGATACCGTTTTGTCCCGAGCGACATCGGCGGGGCTGGCCGTCGGGTCGCATGTCTTGGTCGCACGCGCCCGCGAGGGAGCGGACGCCCACTGGATCGCCCGTCTCGCCCGCCGCCACGAGAGGGCGGTGCTGCACGTCGCGCGCGATGCCGAACGCGCCGAAGCGCTCGCCGCTTGGCTCGCCTTCTTCGATCCCGGCTTGCGGGTGCTGTTGTTCCCGGGCTGGGACTGCATGCCCTACGATCGCGTCTCGCCGCAGCGCGACATCATGGCCCGGCGCCTTTCCACGCTTGCCGCCCTCGCCTGCGGGATCGAGCCGCCGTTCGTGGTGGTCGCGACCGCCAATGCCCTGGTGCAGCGGGTACCGCCGGCGGAGGCGGTGGTCGATGCCCATCTTCGTCTCGCTCCCGGGGCCCGCATCGGGCGGGACGCCCTGGTCGCCCACCTCGAGCGCAGCGGCTTCCGGCGTGTCAGCACGGTCGTCGAACCGGGCGAGTATGCCGTGCGCGGCGGCCTCGTCGACATCTGGCCGAGCGATCGTGACGAGCCGGTGCGGGTCGACTTCTTCGGCGAGACGGTGGAATCGCTGCGCGCCTTCGAGCCTGCCAGTCAGTGCAGCCTCGGGCGGCTCACAGCGGTGGAGCTCGGACCGGTCAGCGAGGCCATGCTCTCGCCCGAGGCTGTCGCGCGCTTCCGCGACGGCTATCTCCAGGAATTCGGAGCGGTCACTGCCGACCCGCTCTACGAGGCGCTCAGTGCCGGCCGGCCGCAGCCGGGCATGGAGCATTGGTTGCCGCTCTTCTACGAGCGTGTGGCGACCCTCTTCGACTATCTGCCGGAAGGCAGTTGCATCGGTTTCGACCACCAAGTGGCGGAGGCGATTGCCGCCCGTCAGCAGCAGATCGGCGAGCACTACGAAGCGCGAGTCGATCCGAGCGCGGCGGGGGCGGCCATGGGTTCGGTGCCCTACCGGCCGCTGCCTCCACATCGGCTCTATCTCGACGAGCAGGAGCTCGCCCGGCTGCTGACTGGCCGCGAGCGCTACACCCTCTCACCCTTCGCCATTCCCCCGGGGCCGCCCGCAGGCTTCAGCGCCATCGCCGATGCCGGAGCCGAACCGGCCCGCGACTTCGCCCGCGAGCGCGCCGATCCCGCCATCAACCTGTTCGATGCCGTGGTGGCGCACCTCGAGCAACGACGGCGGGAGGGCCGCCCGATCCTGATCGCCAGCTCGAGCGAAGGAGCACGCGAACGGCTCCGCCAGGTGCTCGCCGATCACGGACTCGACGCTGGCTATGGTCTCGCCCAGGCCTCGGAGGCGAAGGCGGGAGCGGTCGGCTTCGTCGTGCTGCCGCTCGAGCACGGCTTCGTGCTCGAAGCGCTCGAGTGTCTGGCCGAACAAGACATCCTCGGCGACCGTCTGGCCCGCCCTGTGCGGCGCCGGCGTCGGCGCGATGCCTTGCCCGATCTTTCGGCCCTCAGCGAGGGCGACTATGTGGTCCATGCCGAACACGGCATCGGTCGCTTCGAGGGTCTCGTCACTCTCGAGATCGCGGGCGCTCCCCACGATTGCCTCAAGATCGTCTATCAAGGGGGCGATCGTCTGTTCGTGCCGGTCGAGAACCTCGATCTGCTCACGCGCTATGGCGGGGCGGACGGGGACGTGGCGCTCGACCGGCTGGGGGGCGCGGCCTGGCAGCAGCGCAAGGCGCGGGTCAAAAAGCGGATCCGCGAAATGGCAGAGGAGCTCATCCGGCTCGCCGCGGTCCGCGCCACCCGCAGCCTGCCGCCGATGCTGGTGCCGCACGGCCTCTACGACGAGTTCGCGGCGCGCTTTCCCTACGAGGAAACCGACGACCAGCTCGCCGCCATCGAGGCGGTGATCGAGGATTTGGCCTCCGGCCGGCCGATGGACCGTCTGATCTGCGGCGACGTGGGCTTCGGCAAGACCGAGGTGGCGTTGCGGGCGGCCTTCGTGGTGGCGATGTGCGGCCGTCAGGTGGCGGTCCTCTGTCCCACGACCCTGCTCGCGCGCCAGCACTTCCACGTCTTTCGCGAGCGCTTTGCCGGCCTGCCGATCGAGATCCGTCAGCTCTCGCGCTTCGTCTCGGCGAAAGAGGCGCGCGACACCAAGGAGCGCCTCGCGGCGGGCAAGGTCGACATCGTCATCGGCACCCACGCGCTTTTGGGCGAGGATGTGCGCTTTCGCGATCTCGGGCTGGTGGTGATCGACGAAGAGCAGCATTTCGGTGTCGCCCAGAAAGAGAAACTCAAGAAGTTGCGCGCCGAAGTCCATGTGCTGACGATGACCGCCACACCCATCCCGCGCACCCTGCACATGGCGCTCGGCGGCCTCAAGGATCTGTCGATCATCGCGACACCGCCCGTCGACCGGCTGTCCGTGCGGACGTTCGTGATGCCCGTGGATCCCGTGGTGATCCGCGAGGCGATCCTGCGCGAGCACTATCGCGGTGGGCAGACCTTTTACGTCTGCCCGCACGTCTCCGACCAGCCGCGTCTTCTCAAACAGCTGCGAGACCTGGTGCCAGAGGTGCGCATCGCCACCGCTCACGGCCGCATGCCGGCGCGCGAGCTCGAGGAGGTGATGGGAGCCTTCTACGATCGCCGGGTGGACGTGCTGCTCTCCACCAATATCGTCGAGAGCGGTCTCGACATCCCCAATGCCAACACCCTCATCGTCCATCGCGCCGACCGCTTCGGTCTCGCCCAGCTCTACCAGCTGCGCGGCCGGGTGGGACGTTCCAAGGTGCGGGCCTACGCCTATTTCACCTATCCCGCCGACGTACCGCTTTCCCAGCAGGCGACCCGGCGGCTCGAAGTGTTGCAGACCCTCGAGGGGCTCGGTGCCGGCTTCCAGCTCGCCAACTACGACCTCGACATCCGCGGGGCGGGCAATCTGCTCGGCGAGGAACAGTCGGGCCAGATCCGCGAGGTGGGCTTCGAGCTCTACAATCAGATGCTCGAACAGGCGGTAGCGGAACTGCGCACCCACGGTGCCGCCGAAACGGCGCCCGAGGAAGGTTGGACGCCGCAGATCACCATCGATGCCGCGGCCCTGCTTCCCGAGACCTACATCGCCGACCTGGACGTGCGGCTGGCCACCTATCGTCGTCTCGCCCACCTCGAGGAGCCCGGCGAAATCGACGCCTTCGCCGCCGAACTCGTCGACCGTTTCGGGCCCCTGCCCGAGGAAACCCGCCAGCTGCTCGAGATCGTCCACCTCAAGCTGCTCTGCCGGCGGGCGAATGTGGCGAAGCTCGACGCCGGCCCCCGGGGTCTGGTGATCGCCTTCCGGGACAACCGCTTCGCGCGGCCGGAGCGGCTGATCGAGTGGATCGGCAAGAGCGGCGGGCGGTTGCGGGTGCGGCCCGACCACCGCCTCGTGGTCGCCGAGGAAACGCGCACCCCGGTTCAACGCCTGGCGCTCGCCCGCCGCATCCTCGACGGACTCGCCCGGATGGCCGCTGCTTGAGTGATGTCGCTTCAGGCTTTCGGGATCGGGGGTGGGGGTGCGGCGCGGAAGGCCGCATCGACCGGCACCCGGAGGGCCTGGGCAAGGCGGTTGGTCTCCGCTGCCATGCCGATCACGGCGAGGAGTTCGCCATACATGGCATCCGTCATACCCTTGGCGCGAGCGGCGGCGGTGTGGCTGGCGATGCAGTATTCGCAGCCCTGGGCCGCGCTCACCGCGATGTAGATCATTTCCTTGGTGAGCGGGTCGAGGGCGCCCGGGGCCATCACCTGTTTGAGGTTCTGCCAGACGCGCTCGAGGGTCGGCGGGTGAATGGCAAGCGCTTTCCAGAAATTGTTGACGTCGGGGACGCCGCGGGTGCGCTTGATATCGTCGAACACCCTCCGCACCTCGGGCGGCGCCTCGTCGTAGGACACGAGCCGCGTCATGGGGTTTCTCCTCGCGCTGTCCGCAGCGCAGATGAACCGCGTGCCGGGATCGGCCGCAAGAAGCGGTTTTGGACATCCGCCGCGCCGCGAGCGGCGCCCTCGCCTTGCCGCGCGGCGACGGCTGCCCTAAACGCGTTCGCGGCTGCGAAATCCCTGCTTCCTGCCGGATCCGATCATGCTGGATAAGACCTACCGCCCTGCCGAGGTCGAAGAGCGCATCTACGAGGCCTGGGAGCGCGCCGGTCTGTTCCGGCCGGCAGGCCGCGAGCACGCCCGGCCCTTCTGCATCATGATGCCGCCGCCCAACGTCACCGGCAGCCTGCACATGGGCCACGCCCTGACCTTCACCATTCAGGACACCCTGGTACGCTGGCACCGGATGCGCGGCGAGGACGTGCTTTGGCAGCCCGGGACCGATCATGCCGGGATCGCCACCCAGATGGTGGTGGAGCGCAAGCTCGCGGCGGAGGGCCGCGACCGCCGCCAAATGGGACGCGAGGCCTTTCTCGCCGAGGTGTGGAAATGGAAGGAGGAGTCGGGCGGCCAGATCGTGCGCCAGCTGCGGCGGCTCGGCGCCTCGCCCGACTGGCGGCGGGAACGCTTCACCCTCGATCCCGGTCTCTCGCGCGCGGTGACGGAGGCCTTCGTGCGCCTCTACGACGAGGGGCTGATCTATCGCGACAAGCGGCTCGTCAACTGGGACGTGGCACTGCAGACCGCGGTCTCCGATCTCGAGGTGCAGCCCATCGAGGTCAAAGGCCAGCTCTGGTATATCCGCTATCCGGTCGAGGGAGAGCCAGGCCGCTTTCTCGTGGTGGCGACCACCCGGCCCGAAACCATGCTCGGGGATACGGGAATCGCCGTTCATCCCGAGGACGAACGCTACCGCGATCTGATCGGACGGCACGCCATCCTGCCGCTGGTGGGCAGGCGGCTGCCGATCGTGGCCGATCCGGCGGTGGATCCGACCTTCGGAACCGGCGCGGTCAAGGTGACCCCGGCGCACGACTTCACCGATTTCGAGATCGGCCGCCGCCATGGTCTCGCCCTCGTGAGCGTGCTCGACGAGCGCGGACGTCTCAACGACAACGCTCCCGAGGTCTTTCGTGGCCTCGACCGGTTCGAGGCACGGCGGCGGATCGTCGAGGAGCTCGAGCGCCTCGGACTGGTCGACAAGGTCGAGACCCACCTCCACACGGTACCGCACGGCGACCGTTCGGGCACCCCGCTCGAGCCCTTCCTCACCGATCAATGGTACGTCGATGCCAAGGTGCTGGCGCAGCCGGCCATCCGTGCGGTCGAGCAAGGGCGGACGCGTTTCGTGCCCAAGCAGTGGGAGAACACCTACTTCGACTGGATGCACAACATCCAGCCCTGGTGCATCTCGCGCCAGCTGTGGTGGGGTCATCGCATCCCCGCCTGGTACGGGCCGGACGGGCGCATCTTCGTCGGTCGCGACGAAGCGGAAGCGCGGGAGCGGGCTCGGGCCCACTATGGCGAGGAGGTGCCGCTCGAGCGCGATCCCGACGTCCTCGACACCTGGTTCTCCTCGGCTCTGTGGCCGTTCTCGACCCTGGGTTGGCCGGAACGCACGCCGGAACTCGCACGCTTCTATCCGACCGACGTGCTGGTCACCGGTTTCGATATCATTTTCTTCTGGGTCGCCCGCATGATGATGATGGGTCTTCACTTCATGGGCGACGTGCCGTTTCGCGACGTCTACATCCATGGCCTCGTGCGCGACGAGCGCGGCCAGAAGATGTCGAAGACCAAGGGCAACGTCATCGATCCGCTCGAGCTCATCCGCGAATATGGCGCGGACGCGCTGCGCTGCGCCTTGCTCGCCAGCACGTCGCAGGGACGCGACGTGCGCTTCGGCCCCGGCAGGGTCGAGGGTTTTCGCAACTTCGTCACCAAGATCTGGAACGCTGCGCGCTTCCTTTCCCTGTACGAGGTGAGCCTGGATCCCGCCTTCGATCCCTCGACAGGCCGGATCGCTCTCAACCGCTGGATCGTCGGCGAAACGGCGAAGACGGCGAGCGAGGTGACGCGGGCGCTCGAGGGCTACCGCTTCGACGAGGCAGCGCGCACCCTCTACCGTTTCGTTTGGGACACCTTCTGCGACTGGTGGGTGGAGCTGGCAAAGCCGCTGCTGACCGGCGAGGAGGAGGCGGTTCGCCGCGAGACCCGGGCGACTGGAGCCTGGGTGTTCGCCCACATCCTGCACCTCCTCCATCCCATGGCGCCGTTCGTCAGCGAGGAACTCTGGCAACGGCTCTACGGGGCGGCGGGCGGCATGCTCATCGTCCGCCCCTGGCCCAGCCTCTCCCTCGAGCTCGTCGACCGCGAGGCGGAGGCCGAACTCGGTTGGCTCGTCCGCACCATCGGCGCCATCCGGGCCGCGCGGACCGAGCTCAACGTGCCACCGGCAGCGCGTCTCGTGCTGCGCCACCACGGTGCGTCGCCGACGACGCGAGCTCGCCTCGCCCGACACGAGGAGGCGATCTGCCGACTTGCCCGGCTCGAGCGGATCGAGCGGGAACCGGCGCCACCTTCGCCACACTCGCTGGTGGTCGTGGTGGACGAAACCACCTTCAGTCTGCCGGTCGGTGAAGTCATCGACCTTGCCAAGGAGCGGTCCCGTCTCGAGAAGGAGTTGCAGCGGCTCGACGCCGAACTCGGTCGGCTCGACGCGAAACTCGCGGACCCCGGCTTCGTCGCGCGCGCGCCGGCGGAGGTGGTGGAACTGCATCGCGAGCGCCGCGCCGAGACCCTCGAGCGGCGGGAGCGGCTCGTCGAGGCGCTGCGGCGCATCGCTTGAGCCGGCCGGAGAGCGAGGATGTTGCCCGGGTTCGTTCCCGCTGGAGAAGCAGCGCGGCCGCTGCGGCCGGTGCGTGCAGCCGATCTCGAGCGGGTGCTCGCGGAGCTGGGCGAGCCGGCCCGACGCTGGCGCGAGGAAACGGGGTTCGTGGCCAAGCCCGGGGCGGTCTTGGTGCTGCCGTCCCCCGAGGGCGGGATACGCTCCGCTCTCTTCATCGTGTCCGAGCCACCTTCCTTGTGGGACGTGGCGGCGGCGCGGGAGGGTCTCAGATCCGGTGTCTTTCGGATCGACGATCCCGAGGGCTTGGTGGATCCGGCGGAAGCCGCCCTCGGGTGGGCGCTTGCGAGCTATCGCTTCCGCCGCTACCGGGACGCTGGCAACGCCGGCCCCACGCTGGCGATGGCGGTACCCGAGGCCGCTCGGATCCGTGCCGAAGCCATCTTTCTCGCGCGCGATCTCGTCAACACCCCGGCCAACGACCTCGGCCCCGAGGAGCTCGGCGATGCCGTCCGGGACGTCGCTGCCCGCTTCGGAGCCCGCTTTTCCTGCATCGCGGGCGAGACCCTGCTCGAGCGCGACTACCCGGCGATCTTCGCCGTCGGCCGAGCCAGCCCGCGGCCGCCGCGATTGCTCGATCTCGTCTGGGGCGACGAGGCGGCGCCGCGGCTCACCCTCGTCGGCAAGGGCGTGTGCTTCGATACGGGCGGCCTCGACATCAAGCCCGCCTCGTCCATGGCGCTCATGAAAAAGGACATGGGCGGAGCCGCGCTGATGCTGGCACTGGCTCAGGCGATCATGGCGAGCGGGTTCGCGGTGCGTCTGCGGCTGCTCGTGCCGGCGGTCGACAATGCCATCGACGGGGCAGCCTTCCGCCCCGGTGACGTGGTGCGCACCCGCAAGGGGATCACCGTCGAGATCGGCAATACCGATGCGGAGGGACGACTGATCCTCGCCGATGCCCTCGCCGAAGCGGATGGCGAGAAGCCGGACCTGCTGCTCGATGCGGCCACGCTCACGGGTGCAGCGCGAGTCGCCCTCGGTCCCGATCTGCCGGCGCTCTTCACCCCTGACGAGGACCTGGCGGCGGCGCTGCTCGCCCAAGGCCGAAGGCTCGACGAGCCGCTCTGGCGCCTACCCCTTCACGAGCCCTACCGGCGATATCTCGAAAGCCGCATTGCCGACCTCGACAATGCCGGCAAGAAACCGTTCGCGGGCGCCATCACCGCCGCCCTGTTCCTGCGCTCCTTCGTCGAGGGCAGCCGAAGTTGGGCCCATCTCGACATCTTCGCGTGGAACGACGAACACCGACCGGGAAGGCCGGTGGGCGGCGAAGCCAGCGGCTTCCGGCCATTGTTCGCCCACATCGAGGACTGGGTCCGAGCACGGGGAGCCAAGGAGGCATGAGCGAACGCCGGGCACCGCCAGCGATCGACACCTTTCCCTATGTGCGGGATCTCGGTACCCGCTGGCTCGACAACGATATCTACGGTCATGTGAACAATGTCGTGTATTATTCTTACTTCGACACAGTGATCGCCCACTATCTCATGGAGGAGGGCGGTCTCGATCCATGGAAATCGCCCGTGGTCGGTTATGCCGTCGAGAGCGGCTGTCGCTACCACCGCCCGCTCGCCTTCCCCGATCGGGTGCGGGCCGGGTTGCGGGTCGTCCACATCGGACGGTCGAGCGTGCGCTACGAGATCGGGATCTTTCGCGCCGACGATCCGGTGGCCTGCGCCGACGACCATTTCGTGCACGTCTTCGTCGATCGGGCCAGCCAAAAGTCGACTCCCATCCCGCCCGCCATTCGTACCGCCCTCGAGCGCCTGCTCCTGCCCACGGCGGCTCGCCGCCACCATGCTGTTGACAGGAAATGATGGGTGATCAGTGGTTGTCAGGCGGCCACCGATCTCCTAACCTGGGCTGGAAACCAGGGATCCGCCCAGCATGGACGACCGGGTGCGCATCAAGATCAATCTCTCTCAGGGAGAGCTCGAGGTCGAGGGGCGGGAGGCCTTCGTCGAGCGCTACGCCGAGTCCCTGCGCACGCTCCTGGCGCGGCTCGTCGAAGGCGCGCCGCTCTCGACCCAGGCTGCGGTGGCTCCGCCGCCGAGCGCCGGTGAGCCGGTCGGGCTCGCGAGCTTCGGCGAGTTCATCCACCATCTGCCGCAGAACGCCACCGAAGTCGACCGCATGTTGGCCTCCGGCTTCTGGTGCCAGCAACACAATCCCGATCGCGCCTTCACCACAGCCGAGGCCAGTCGCCGCCTCGCCGAACACGGCTTCCGAATCGGCAATCCGTCGCAATGCGTGCGCCAGGCCATCAATGCCAAACGCGCCTTCATGGTGCAGAAGGGACGCTACCGCGTGTCACACCATGGTAAGCACTACTTGCGACAATTGATGGGCGACGCGATTCCAGGCGACGAGGGCGGGACGTCTTGACGGTTCTACAGCGATCGTGTAGGCGGACTGCTAAGACCGCTGGAAGCCGCCGTGAGAGCGGCCGATCAGAATGTTCGCGGATCGAGCCGGGGAGCATGCCGAGCCTCGCCTTCAGCTTTCTCGTCCTGGCCAGCCTCTTCGGGGCGAGCGCCGAAGCCCGCAGCGACCCTTGTGCCGGCATGCTGGTGCCGGCGGAGAGCGGTCTGCGGTGCGAAGTCGCAACCGGGGACGCTGCCCCGGGGACCATCGCCCGCATCGTTCCGCAAGCCGGGCAGTTCGCCGATCTCAGCCGGATGACCGTGCGCGAGCTCGACCGCCGGCGTGACGAGCTCGCCTGGACGCGCCCCGGACGCTGGCTGGAATCGCGCATGGAGGTGGATCTCGGTGCCTATGTCGAGGCGCTCTCCCGCTTCGCCCGCGATCCTGACAGTCCGCTCGCCAGCGACGGGGTGCGCCGGGCCATCCAAGCCCTGGCGCTCGGGCTCGGCCGTCTCGGCCGGCTCGCCCTAGCCGCCTGCGACCGCCCCACGCGCAATCATGCCGGTCACCATCTGCTTCGCTGCCGCTACGGCGGCGAGGGCTTCGCCCTGCACATGCAGGTCCGGCTCGTGGCGGCCGGAGACCGACGCTATGCCATCAACATCCGCACCCTGAGCGATCGCCGACTGCGGCACTTCGAAGCGATCGCCAACAGCTTCCGGCCCACCTCCTAGAGCCCGCGTTTCGACCGACG
Source organism: bacterium HR40 (assembly GCA_002898275.1). Classification (GTDB taxonomy): domain Bacteria; phylum Pseudomonadota; class Alphaproteobacteria; order Geminicoccales; family Geminicoccaceae; genus HRBIN40. Next base: position 205,036 of record BEIQ01000003.1, on the reverse strand, counting down.
ACGCGGGCAGCGTCGTTTGCAAGCTTTGCGCAAGATCGCGGTGTCAAGGGACATGCGGTTTCCGAGGGAGGGAACGAGCATGTCATCGAGAGAGGGACGTCGTCACGAGGACGATGGCTACGAGCCCCGGGAGCGCCGCTACCGCAGGAGCGACGGCTACGGGCATGGCGACGAGGACCATGGCTGGTCCGGCGGGTTCGCGAGCCGCGGCGGCCGCACGATCTATGGCAGCGCGGCTGACGATCTGCTCGTCGGCACCGCTGGGAAGGACCGGATCTACGGCCTCGCCGGTCACGACCGGATCGAGGGCGGCAACGGGGACGACAAGCTCTACGGCGGAACCGGCATCGACGAGTTCGTTTTCGCAGGACAGTTCGGGAAAGACGAAATCGAAGACGCGGAGTCGGGTGAAAACCTGACATTCCGCGATCTCGCCACGACCGATCTGTCATTCGCGACCGACGGCGACGATCTCTACATCGTGGCGAACGACGGGTCGGGTCGGGTCCAAATCGAGAAGTATTTCGTCTACCGGCCCGAGCTCAGCATCAATGGAACTCCGCTCGCGGGCTTGCTCGCCAGGCCGGTGGGATCCGACATCGTCGGCACCGATGCCAGCGAGCGACTCCGGGGCACGGCCGGTGACGATGTCATCGACGCGGCGGGCGGCAACGATCGGGTCGACGCCGAAGCCGGCGATGACGAGGTCTACGGTGGAGCCGGCAACGACAAGCTCGAGGGTGGCAGCGGCAACGACACGATCGCGGGCGGAGCCGGCAACGACAAGCTCGAGGGCGAGAGCGGCGACGACACCCTGAGGGGTGACGGCGGCAACGATTATGTCGAGGGTGGCTCCGGTGTCGATACCGCCGTGTTCTCGGGTTCGTCCGAGGATTTCCTGGTCTGGGGGCGGAGTGGCCGCCTGCAGGTGTGGGACACCCGTGCGGCCGACGGCGACGAGGGCCGCGATTTCGTCAAGGACGTCGAGGTGCTGCAGTTCGACGACACGACGATCGAGCTCACGGCCGTGAGCCCCTCGGCTCTTTCGAGCTTCTTCGCCAGCGGGCCGATCACCGCTGCCGAGCTCGACTCCCTCCTCACCGCCGCGGTCTGAACAGCGTCGGCCGATCCTCGGGCGAGGAACGGGAGGTCGCTGCGGCCTTCCGTTCCGCTCGGGTGCCGCGAGCCGCGGCGGGGGTGGTGCCCCTGGCCGGAGTCGAACCGGCACGCCCTCGCGGGCAACAGATTTTGAGTCTGCCGCGTCTACCTGTTCCGCCACAGGGGCTGCGAGACCAGCTTAGGGAGCGCCGGCCGTCTGTCAATCGACAGTCGCGGAGGGCTCTGGCAGCTCCTCGAGAGCCGAGAGACTCGACTCCAATCGATCGAGCAGCTGCCAAAGCCGCTCGCGGTCGGCTGCACCGAGGCGGCCGAGCCATTCCTCTTGCCAGGAGAGGGCGAGCCGAGCCACCGCCCCATAGACCTCGCGACCGCTCTCGGTGGGTTCGATGCGGGTGACCCGGCGATCGCGGGGATCGCGCTGGCGGCGCACCAGACCCTTGCGCAGCAGCGCAGCGATGGCGCGGCTCACCTTGACCTTGTCCATGCTGGTGCGAGCCGCGATGTCACCGGCCGATAGCCGGCCGTCGCGTCCCAACACCGCGAGCACCCGCCATTCCGGAATGGAGAGGCCGAAGCGGTGGCGATAGCGCACGGCAAGCGCCCGGCTGACGCGATTGGCGAGGACCGACAAGCGATAGGGAAGGAACCACTCGAGGTCGAGGCTCCCCAGACTCTCCTCGCGGTTCCCGGCAATCCCGGCCGTGGCCACGGTCACGGCTGACCTCCTGTTGACATGGTTTCAAATGAAACTATCTTCCCCACGATCCTCGGGCAAGGGGCAGATCCGCTTCGCCCGAGCGGAGGAGGCAGGGGACCATGCGCAGGTACATCTCCTTTCCCCGCAGCGAGGGGCTGGCATCGCGCCAGGCGCACGCCGCTTTCCCGCGCGATCTCTACGAGCGCGAGATGGGCAAGGAGGGCTTCTTCGGCCCTGCGACCCATATCTACCACACCCACAAGCCGACCGGCTGGATCGGGTTCGAGGGACCGCTGCGGCCGCGCGCCTTCTACCTCGACCGTATCGCGCAGGAGCATCCCTCGCCCTGGGACGCCACGCGCTTCCTCTTCAACGCCCACTGCAAGATGCGTTTCTGGCGAGCGCCGCGGAAGATGGACCATCTCGTGCGCAACGCCGACGGCGACGAGCTGCTGTTCGTGCACCGGGGCAAGGGGCACCTCTTCTGCGACTATGGCCATCTCGCCATCGCGCAGGGCGACTACGTGATCCTGCCGCGCAGCACCATGTGGCGGATCGAGGCGGAGGAGCCGATCGCGGCGCTGCTCGTCGAGGCCACCGGATCCTCCTACATGCTCCCCGATCGCGGCATCGTCGGCCAGCACGCCATCTTCGACCCGGCGGTGCTGGACACGCCCCGGATCGACGAGACCTTCCGCGCCCAGTACGACGAAAGGGGCCCAGACGGCACCTGGAAGGTGGTGGTCAAGCGTCAGGACCGGCTGTCCACCATCACCTATCCCTTCAACCCGCTCGACGCGGTGGGCTGGAAGGGCGACCTCGCACCGGTGCGGCTCAATGTGAAGGATATCCGGCCGCTCGCCAGTCACCGCTACCATCTGCCGCCATCGGCGCACACCACCTGGGTCGCCCACCGCTTCGTGGTCTGCACCTTCGTGCCGCGGCCGTTCGAGACCGATCCCGACGCGTTGAAAGTGCCGTTCTATCACAATAACGATGACTACGACGAAGTCATCTTCTATCATGCCGGCGAGTTCTTCTCGCGCGATCACGTGGAGCCGGCGATGGTGACGTTCCATCCCTGCGGTTTCACCCACGGGCCACATCCCAAGGCGATCCGCGCCGCTTGGGAACCGCGCAAGCCGATGACGGACGAGTATGCGGTCATGATCGACACTCGCGACCCGCTCGAGGTGGGCGAACTCCCTGCCGGGGTGGAATTCGACGGCTATCGCGACAGCTGGAGGGAACCGGAGGCGCACGCCTCGTGAAGCTGGCAACCCTGGCCGAGGGTGGCCGGGACGGCACGCTCGTCCTGGTCTCCCGGGATCTGACCCGTGCGGTGCGGGTGACGGAGATCGCCCGCACCTTGCAGCAGGCCCTCGACGATTGGCCGCAGGTCGCGCCGCGTCTCGAGCAAGTAGCGGCAGCCCTCGAGCGCGGCGCGGTGGCCGGGGCGTTCGCTTTCGATCCCGCGCGCTGCCGGGCGCCGTTGCCGCGTGCCTATCAGTGGGCCGACGGTTCTGCCTACGTCAACCATGTGGCCCTGGTGCGGCGGGCACGGGGAGCGGAGATGCCGCCCTCCTTCTGGACCGATCCCCTCATGTACCAGGGAGGATCGGACAGTTTTCTCGGGCCTACCGAGGACATCCGGCTGGCCGACGAGGCCTGGGGCATCGACTTCGAGGCGGAGGTGGCAGTGATCACCGGCGACGTGCCGATGGGCACGCCGCCCGAACGCGCGCTGGGCTATGTGCGGCTGCTCGTCCTCGTCAACGATGTCAGCCTGAGAAACCTGATCCCGCAAGAGCTGGCCAAGGGCTTCGGTTTCTTTCAATCGAAGCCCTCCTCCTCGCTCTCGCCGGTGGCCGTCACCCCGGACGAGCTCGGTGAAGCCTGGCGCGACGGCAAGGTGCACCTGCCCCTTCGCTCGTTCGTCAACGGTCAGCTCTTCGGCTGGCCCGATGCCGGCACCGACATGACCTTTTCCTTCGCCGACCTCGTCGCACACGCGGCGCGCACGCGACCGCTTGCCGCGGGCTCGATTGTGGGCTCGGGCACGGTGTCGAACCGCGATCCCGACGGTGGGCCCGGACGACCGGTCGCCGAAGGCGGGCGCGGTTATTCGTGCATCGCCGAACAACGCACGGTCGAAACCCTCCTCTACGGTGCGCCGCGTACGCCATTCCTGCGGTTCGGCGACCGGGTGCGCATCGAGATGCTCGACGAGGCCGGACGATCCATCTTCGGCGCGATCGATCAGCAGGTGGTGCGTTACGACGGGCCGGCTGCCCCGTGAGGGTGCGGGGGAGCGGTCGCGCGCGCTTGACAGGGGGCATCGGCCCGACTAGATGCCGCCTGCGCTGCGGGGGCGTAGCTCAGTCGGTTAGAGCGCCGGCCTGTCACGCCGGAGGCCGCGGGTTCGAGTCCCGTCGCTCCCGCCATCCCTTCCGGAGCAACGCGCTTTCCAGGATCCGGCGGCACTCGACGGCGTGCCCTGCCCGTGCCATGTCGAAGGGCGGTTTCCGCTTCGGGGCTGCCCATGCGCGTCACCGTCGTCCAGATGAACAGCCGCGACGACAAGGCCGCCAACCTCGAGCGCGCGCGCACGCTCCTGGAACGGGCGATTGCCCGCGAACGTCCGGACCTCGTGGCCTTGCCCGAGACCTTCACCTTTCTCGGGGGTAGTCGCGAAGCCAAGTTCGCTGCCGCCGAGACCTTTCCGGACGGCGAGGCCTATGGCATGCTGCGGGAGATCGCCCGGCGCCACGGCCTTTTCGTGCACGGTGGCAGCATGATCGAGCGCACGGTCGACGGCTTGTACAATACCACCGTCGTCTTCGACCGTGACGGTCGCGAGATCGCCCGTTACCGCAAGATCCATCTCTTCGACGTCGTCACCCCGGACGGCCGGGCCTATCGCGAGTCGGACGTCTTCTGCCGCGGCCGCGAGGTGGTGAGCGTCGAGGTCGAGGGCGTGCGTCTCGGCCTCAGCATTTGCTACGACCTCCGCTTTGGCGAACTCTATCTGCGGCTCGCCGAGGCCGGTGCCGAGGTGCTGCTCGTGCCTGCCGCCTTCACTCTGCAGACCGGCAAGGACCACTGGGAAATCCTGTTGCGGGCGCGCGCCATCGAGACCCAGTGCTACGTGCTCGCTCCGGCGCAATGGGGGCCCTATCCGACGGCCGGCGAGACGCGCTGGAACTACGGCCATGCGATGATCGTCGGCCCCTGGGGACATGTGCTCGCCCAGGTCCCCGACGGCGAGGGTTTTGCCACGGCCGAACTCGATTTCGCGGCACTGCGCCGGATCCGGCGCGAACTCCCGGTCGCTGCCCACCGCGTGGCGGAGCTGCGGGTGCCGGCCAGCCTGTGACGAAGGGCACAGCGGCCACGGCGAAAGCCTGGCATAGAGGAAGCGCCGGCCACTCTCTCACCGCTTTTTCCTGCTCTCCCCGGGCCGGCTCGGACCTCGATCGCATTGTCGACCGGTCGCCGCCTGCAGGTGGCGGCCGGTCCCCTTTGCCGTCAGGCGGGATCCGCGAGGCGACGGGATCGCAGGGCGAGCGCCCGCTCGAGGCCGAGCCGCGGGCTCGCCAGTACGGGTATGGCGAGATCGGCGAGGAGAGCGGCTGCAGGCGCCATCGACGCCTGAGCGAGGATCACGACATCGGCCTCACCCGCCCGTGGCCGCACTGCCGCGGCGATGGTGCGGGCATAGTCTTCGCGGTTTCCGGCCTCGAAGAGCGGCCAGGCGCCCTCCGCCACCAGCTCGCGGATCAGCGGCACGACGCGCCGCTCGGCCGCCACCCGTTCCACGAGCTCCCGGGTCGGGGCGAGGGTGCTCGCGAGGGCTGCGGCGATCAGGATGCGCCGGCCGCAGTCGAGCGCCCGCTCCACCATCGGTCGATCGATGCGCAGCACCGGGACGTGGGTACGGCCGGCGGCAAGCTCGGCCCCAGGGGCGAGGGTGGAACAAGTGCACACGACCACCGCCGCGCCTGTCTCGACGAGCCCCAGGATCTCGGCGGCGACCTCCTCCTGCACCGCCAGGGTCACGCCCTCGACCTGCGCGCGCTCCAAAAGATCGGCACGGACGGCATGGCGCATCGGAATCTCGCCCGCGAGCTCGCGCACCATCGCCTCGAACACCGGCACGTGCATCGCTCCGCTGTGGAAGAACCCGAGAGCTCCCGTCATCCCTGCAGCCTCCCCTCTTCGAGCAGCGTGAGGGCGGCGAGCGCCATCACTTTGGCCGATGCCACCATGTCGTCGATGATCACGAACTCGTCCGGTTGGTGGGCGAGGTCGAGGATGCCCGGTCCATAGGCGACACAGTCCTCGAGCCTGCCGATCCGCAGGATGTGCTTCTGGTCATAGGTGCCGGGGGAGCAGACGAACGCGGGTTCGCGGCCGAGCACCCGACGGATGGCTTGTGCTACGGTGCGCGGCACGGGGAGCGTGCGGTCGACGAGCACCGGCTCCACCGTCATGAGGTCGCGCAGCTGCCAGCGGAAACCCGGGCGTTCCCGAGCCAGGCCCTCGAGAATGGCGACAACCTCGCCGCGCACGTCCTCGATACGCTCTTCGACGAGGAAGCGACGGTCGAGGACGAGGCGGCAGCTGTCGGCGACACAGGGGCTCGGCAAGCCGTCGAGCCCTTCGGGCTGTCCGCCGTGGATCGAGTTGATGTTGAGGGTGGAGACGCGCGCCGCTTCCGGCACCACGGGCATGGCCGTCCGCCGCTGGGCGAGCCTCGGGAACAGCTCCTGTTCGAAGCGGGCGAGCAACGCGCCCATGTGGCGGATGGCGGAATCGCCGAGAAAGGGCATAGAGCCGTGGGCGATGCGGCCGCGGGTCTCGATCTCCGCCCACCACACGCCGCGATGGCCAATGCACACCCGATCCACGTCGAGCGGTTCGGGGATGATGACGTGATCGACCCGCGGCCTCGACAACACCCCCTTTCGGGCGAGAAAGGCAACCCCTGCAAAACCGCCCGATTCCTCGTCGACCGTGCCGGAGATCTCGAGTGCCCCGGGCAGATCGGGAAAGAGGTCGACGAGGGTCTCGACCGCGATCACAGCGGCGGCGATCCCGCCCTTCATGTCGCAGCTGCCGCGACCGTAGAGGCGGCCGTCGTGCACCTCGCCCGCCCAGGGATCGACCGTCCAGCCGTCACCCGCCGGCACCACATCGATGTGCCCGTTGAAGTGCACCGTCTTTCCGCGAGTCTTGCCGTCGCGGCGGGCCACCACGTTGATCCGCGGAAAGCGGTCGCTGTCGGCGCGCTCGTCGGTGGCGCGCAGGTAGTGGACCTCGAACCCCCGCTGGGCGAGCCGGCGCCCGAGCAGTTCGGCGCAGGGTGCATAGGCCTCGCCCGGTGGATTGACCGTCGGGATGCGCACCAGTTCGCGGCAGAGCTCGACCATCTCCTCTCGGCGTGCCTCGATCTCCGCGAACAGTCTGTCCATCCCGCCTTCTCCCGAACCCGCAGCGAGGCTAGAAGCCTCTCGCAGGGGCTGTCAAACGCTACGGGGAGGCCGGAGATGGAGCAGGGCGAGGCGCGGAAGATAGCAGCCGAGGTGGCAGCGGCACGGCTCCAGCGCCGCCGCCTCGACCGCCTTGCGGGTCTGGTCGCGATCGACGACGGCTATGCCGTGCAATGGGTCGCGAACCGCCTGCTCGAGCCGCGATTGGGGCCGGTCGTCGGGTTCAAGATCGGTGGCACCACCGAGCGCATGCGCGCCTTCATCCGCGCCGATCGGCCGATCGCCGGGGCGATCTTCGCCCGCACCGTGTACCGTTCCGGCGCTCGTTTGCGATGCGCCGATTTCGTCGAGCCGGGGGTCGAAACCGAGATCGCGGTGCGGCTCCGGCGTCCCCTCGGACCCGAGGGCGCGCCCTGGACCCCGGAGACGGTGGCGGAGTGCGTCGCCAGTCTGATGCCAGCGATCGAGATCGTCGACAATCGCTATACCGATCACCGCCATGTGGGGGCTCCGACGATCGTCGCCGACAACGCCTTCAACGCCGCGAGTGTGCTGGGATACGAGCACCATCGCTGGCAAAGGCTCGCGCTCGCGGCGCTGCGGGCCCGCACCCTCGTCGGTGGGCGCCTGGTCGCCGAGGATCGGAGTGCCATGCTCATGGGTCATCCGTTCGCGGCGCTCGCCTGGCTCGCGAACGAAATGGCACGGCTCGGACGCAGCCTGCCGGCGGGAAGCTTCGTGAGCCTGGGCACCATCACCGCCGCCCAGTGGCTGCGCGGGCCGGCGAGCGTACGCATCGAGATCGACCAGCTCGGCGCGGTCGATCTCCAGTTCGTCTAGGCTCGGGGTCTTGAACCTCATGTCTCGTGGCGCCAGCGCTCGATCGTGGCGCCGAGCGCCGCGGCTCCCTCGGGCGGTCGACACCAGAGCTCGGAGAAGCGCGGGGTGGCACTGGTTGGGCGCACCTCTTCGGGCAGAGGATCGAATTGGGCGATCATCGGCACCGGTGCCGCCTCGCCGGCGATCAGCGCTTCGCCGGTGGAGAGCGCCGGTAAAGCCCGGACCATCCATGTCGAACCGTCCGGTAGGAGATTCTCGACGAAGCTGCGGTCGCGGTCGTTGGTGAGCCGCATGGCGACGAGAGTGCCGCATTGGGACAGCGCGGAGGCGGAGAGCTCGGAGGGGCGCTGGGAGACCAGGCCGAGGGCGATGCCATATTTGCGGCCTTCCTTGGCGATGCGGTCGATGGCGCGGCGGGTCGGCTCGAAGCCGGTCGCGCCATCGGCCGGCACATAGCGGTGCGCCTCCTCGCACACCAACAACAGCGGCCGGCGATGTTCGGGCGGGCTCCACAGGCCGTAGTCGAAGGCCAGCCGACACAATACGGAGACCAGGACGTCGACGACATCCGAGGCCATACCGGTGGTGTCGAGCACCGTCACCCGCCGGCCGTCATTCTCGAGCCGGAACAGGTCGGCGAGCACGGTCCGCATGTCGTCCGTGACGGCGAGCTCGGGAAAGAGGAAACGGTAGCGGGGATCGCCGCGAACCGCCTCGAGCCGGATCAGCAGCTGCCGGTAGGGAGCGGTGCCGTCCACCCGCTCCAGCCGACCCATCTCGGTGCGCAAATGGCCCTCGAGATCGGAGAGCCGGTAGGGGATCGGCGTGTCCACCGTGAGCCGCAGGCGGCGCGCCTCATCGCGGCAACCGGCGAGGCGGGCGGCACGCAGGGCATCCTCGAGCACGGCACGACGGGCATCCGCCACCCGACCGCTTCCGGGCGCGAGAACCGAAGCGAGTTCCTCGAAGGTGAGGAGCCAGAAGGGAAGGCGCAGGGAACGCGCATCGAGCACCCGCGCCCGGTCGCCGAATACGCGTCCATATTCGGCATGCGGATCGACGAGCACGATGTGGGCAAAAGGACACTGCGCGACGAGCGCGCGGAGCAGCACGGCAACGGCCGAGGACTTCCCCGAGCCGGTGCTGCCGAGAATGGCGAAATGCTTGCCGAGCAACTCCTCGAGGAGCAGCGCTGCCGGCGCTGCAGCCCGTCCCCGTACCCGGCCGATCGTGACTGCGACGCTGCCCGCGACTGCATAGACCGTCCGCTCGATCGCCGCGCTTGCAGCGAACATCGGGGCGCCCAGGGTCGGATGGTTCCGGACTCCCCGCCGGAAACGGAAATCCCCGGCATGTCCCTCGACTTCGCCGAGCAGCTGCGCTTCGGCGAAGGCCTCGTCCTCGCCGCGACGGCCAGCGCGCAACGCGTGCACGAGCGCGAGCACGGCACGCTCCTCGCCCGGCACCACGAGCAGCGCACCGATGCCGAACGGCGGGCTCGCGGCTGTGGTCGCAGCCAGCCGACAGAGGAGGCGACCGCCGTCGACGGCAGCCACCACGGCAACCGGCGACTCCCCGACCATGGAAGAGCCCTTCTCCGCCTTCACCGCGTCTTCGGGATCGCTTCGAGAATGGCCGGGAAGGGTTGAGAAAGCGCTAAGCGGTGCGTCAGTCGAAGGCGAGGGCGACCCGTCGAGGAGCGAGGGCGAGCGCCAGCAGCAGCCAGGCAACGAAGGAGGCTCGCAGATCGGTCGGCAAGGGATCGTACTCGATGAGCTGCACCGCTACCTCGATCGCGAACAGCTGCGGCGTGCCGTAGAGGAAGAGGGCTCGCGCCCACGCCTGGACCCGGAGAAAGCCCACGAGCAGCACCAGATACCAGATGCCGTAGACCGTCGAGAGAAGGAGATCGGAGGTCTGGGCGGCGGCCTCCGGAGGCAGCTGTTGGATGGTCCAGATCCGCCAGCCATGCCAGAGCACGGCGAGGCAAAGGGCGAGACTGGCGACGATCGACTGCCAGGGGCGTTCCATGACATGCTTTCCCGAGGGCGAGGGCAGTCTGGCGCGCGACGGTGGTACCGGCAAGAGCCGCCTCGTGGCACCCGTCAGCGCTCGCGGAAGAGGACATAGCGCAGGAGATAACGCAGGCCGTGCGCCCAGCTCTCATCGGTGTTCCCGCGGATGGACACGGAGCCCGCATGGAGGAGTTTGCCGGTCTCCACTTCGCCGATGCGCACGGTGATCTCGAGGATGAGATTGCTCACCTTCTGCACCCAAGCGAGAGCCACGAGCTCGGCACCGAGGCGACGGGCAAGCCCGAGTTCGCAGCCGTTGCACTCGCGCAGGCTCGCGTAACGGGCCATCTCCGCCGCTACCGGGGTGGTATCGACGATCGCATAGCCGCGCGCCTCGAGTGCGCTGCGCAGCTGACGATCGAAAGCGGCAAGCCGCACCCGTTCGTCGTCGCGTGTGGGCTCGAGGCTGGTGTTGACGAACTCCACCGGGAAGACGGCCATCCGCATGCCGTCGGCTGCGAAGGCGGGAAAAGGGGCGAGCAGGAACAGGAGGACGATCGCTACCGGGCGGAGCATGAGGACCTCGCGCGACGGTCGGCAAACGGTGGAAAGAAAAAGAGACCCGGCGCGCAGGCGCCGGGCCCCCCTTTGCGCAGCTGTCGGCGGATCAATCGCCGAGCGTGAAGACGGTCAGCTGGCCGCCCAGCTGGGTGTAGTTGGAGAGAGCCTTGTAGGCACCCACCGCGCCCAGGCCAGCGGTGTCTTCGGTGAGACCGGCCGCCAAGCCGATGCCGGCCCAACCGCCGATACCCGAGTAGACGGCCATGTACTGCTTGCCGCCGTGCAGGTAGGTCATGACATTGCCGATGATGCCGGACGGCGTGCGGAACCGATAGAGCTCGCGACCGGTATCGGCATCCAGCACCTTGAAGTAGCCCTCGAGGGTGCCGTAGGCCACGATGTCGCCCGCGGTGGCGAGCACGCCCGACCACACCGAGAAGCGCTCGATATTGAGCCACTTGTGGCCGCCCTTGATGGGATCCCAGGCGCCGATCGCACCCAAGGTGTCGCCGCCGGGTGCGGGATACATGGACAGGGTAGCACCGACGTAGGGCTGGCCGGCGGTGTAGCTCACCCGGAACGGCTCATAGTCCATGCACACCGTGTTGTACGGCACGTACATGAGGCCGGTCTTCGGGCTGTAGGCCACCGGCTGCTGGTCCTTGGTGCCGAGGGCCGCCGGGCAGATGTTGGTGGTGTTCACGTCCTCGCCGTTGTGGTGGGTCGAGTAACGCGGATCCACCTGCGGCCGCCCGGTCGCCTTGTCCACATGGGTCGCCCAATTGACCCACGGGTGCGACTTCTCGGCGAGCAGCAGCTCACCCGTGACGCGGTCGAGGGTGTAATTGAAGCCGTTGCGGTCGACGTGGAACAGCAGCTTGCGCGGCTTGCCGTTCACCTCGGCATCGAACAGCACCATCTCGTTGATGCCGTCGTAGTCCCACTCGTCGTGGGGCGTCATCTGGTACACCCACTTCGCCATGCCGGTGTCGGCATCGCGGGCCCAGATGGTCATCGACCACTTGTTGTCACCCGGACGCTGCACGGGGTTCCAGGTGCCCGGGTTGCCCGAGCCATAGTAGATCAGGTTGAGTTCCGGATCGGCCGAGATCCAGCCCCAGGTGCAGCCGCCGCCCAGCTTCCACTGGTCGCCTTCCCAGGTCTTGAGGCTGGAATCCTTGCCCACCGGCTTGCCGAGTTCGGTGGTCTTGGCCGGATCGATGAGCACTTCGTTGTCGGGGCCCATCGAGTAGCCACGCCAGACCAGCTTGCCGCTATTGATGTCGTAGGCGCTCAGGTGGCAGCGGACGCCGAACTCGCCGCCGGAGATGCCGACATACACTTTGTCCTTGTAGACGAGCGGCGCCGACGTGCCGGTCTCACCCTTCGTGGGATCGCCATTCTTCGCCTGCCACAGGACCTTGCCGGTCTTGGCGTCGAGGGCGACGAGGGTGGTGTCGGCCTGGTGCAGGAAGATCTTGCCTTCGGCATAGGCGACACCGCGATTGACGGTATCGCAGCACATCACCGGGATGACGTTCGGATCCTGCTTCGGCTCGTACTTCCAAATCACCCGGCCGGGCTCGTTGAGGTCGAGCGCATAGACGATGTTCGGGAACGGCGTGTGCACGTACATCACATCGCCGATCACGAGTGGCCCGCCCTCGTGACCGCGCAGCACACCGGTCGAGAAGGTCCACGCGACTTCCAGGTTCTTGGCGTTGTCGCGATTGATCTGGGCGAGCTGGCTGTACCGATGGTGATAGTAGTTGCCGCCCTGCATCACCCAGTACGCGGGATTCTGCTGCAGCAGCAGCAGTTCCTGATTCGCCTGGGCCGACGAGGACATGCCGGCGAGCAGGGCGATTGCCGCAACGCCGGCAGCGACCGAGAGCTTCGACATCGTTTGCTGCCTCCTGGTTGTGATCCGCGCAAGCCATCACGCACGACGGGCTAGAGGCCTTCACCCGTTGCGGTCCTCTCTCGGGACTCGTCGATGTGCGCGGCGCCTCCCGAGGGGTGATACCGTGTGGCCCGCGACGGCGCCCCGTTCTTACGAAGCGCGAGGAAAACGTGCAAGACCCTTTCGCGCGTCGCCACACCCGATCGGGCGAGATCGGCAACGATTGGCGGTGACGGTGTTTTGCGCTACCACGGTCCATAACCCGTTCGGGGAGGGTCGCCATGCTCGAGGCTCTGCGCAATGCGCCGCGCCCGCTCCAGGCGCTGCTGGCGGGTACCGCGGTGATAGCCTTGGTCGCCCTCGCGGGATGGGTCGCCGCGCGCGTCGAGCTCGCCGATCTCCGAGAGCGCAGCGCACGGGAGGTCGCGGCTCTCGAGGAGAAGGTCGCGGGGCTCGAGGCCACACTTTCGGGCGAGCGAGCGGCCCATGGCGAGCGGCTCGCGATACAGGCGGAATTGGAGCGAGCGCGGGCGGAGCTCGCCGCGAAACTGTCGACCCTCGGCGAGCGGGAGCGGGCCATTGCAGCGGTCGAGACGACCCTCGCCGGCAGGCGCCGGGAACTCGAAGCCCTCGAGCGGCAGATGGCGGACGTCACCGCCAGCCTCGGCCAGCGCCTCGCCGTCCTGGGCGAGACCGAGCGGCGGATGGCGGCGACGGAGCGCGCCCTCGCCAGCGTCGATGCGCGACGCCAACAGCTCGAGAAAGAGCTCGCCGCGCTCGAGGAGGGCCTTGCCGAGCGTCGACAGGCCCAGCGCGAGGCCGAGCTGCGACTCGCCGCCAGCCGGGCGGAGCTCGAGCGCCTGCGCGCTTTCCTCGCCCAGGCCCGGCGGGAGTTCGAGGGCGTCACCGCGCACCTCAACGCGCGGCTCGCCGTTCTCGGCGAGCGGGAACGCGACGTGGCCCGCCTCGAGCGCCATCTCATCGCTCTGGCAGGCGAGCTCGCGGCCGTCGAACGGCGAATCGCCGTCGCCCGCGCGACACTCGACGACCGGTTGGCCGTTCTCGGCGCGCACGAGCGGCGGCTCGCCGATATCGAACGCTCCCTCGCCTCCCGCCAGACGCTGCTCGGCTCCGTCGAACAGGCGGTGGCACGGGTGTCCCAGCGTCTCGACGAGCGGCTCGCGGTGCTGGGCGAGACCGAACGGCGGGAGGCGCGGGTCCGTCGCCTGGCGACCGAGCGCGAGGTGGCGTGGGCCGAGCTCGAGCGAAGGCTCGCGCAGGCGCAGCGAGAACTCGCCGACAGACTGACGGCTTGGAACGACGCGGACCGGACGCTGGCCGAGCTGCAGCGTCTCGCCCGTTTGCGGCAGAAGGAGCTGGCGGACCTCGAGGCGAGGCTGGCGACCAGCAGGCAGGAGCTCGCGCAGGTTTCGGCCCGTCTCGGACACGCCCGGCTCGCCGAGAGCGTCGCTGGCCTCGAGGCGCGCCGGGCAGCCCTCGCTGCCGAGGTGGCTCGCCTCGACCGGGAACTGGCGCAAAAGGGGCCCATAGCCGAACATCTCGGCGAGCTCGGCAAACGGGCGGTGACGCTCGAGGACCGCGTGATGGCCCTCGCCGAACGGAGCGAGGAGCTGGCCCTCGAGCTCGCCCGCCGACAAGAGGCGCTCGATCGCCTGCGAGCTCGGGCATCCGAGGTGGTAGCGGAGCGCGAACGGCAAACGGCGCAGCTCGAAGCCGAACGGCGCGCTCTCGAGGACATCCTCGCGCGGCTCGGCGAACGCAAAGGCCAGCTGACGGCCGAGCTCGCAGCGCTGGAGGCGCGGCTGGAGGACCGTCGATTGCTGGCCGAGGGCCTCCATCTGCTGCGCACCGAATACGAGTTCCTGACCCGGCTCGTTGCCGAACGGCTCGGTGCCGCGGCGCGTGGCGCGCCGGACGTCCCTCCGACCGGCGCAGCGCCAGCGGCGCCCGCACCCCGAAGCCTCCCGGCGCCGGGCGCTGCCGGGCCCGGAGGAGGGCAGCCGAGGGAGCCAGCTCCGAGCGGCGGCCCGGGCACACCTGGCGCGTGATCGACGGCGGCTTCCGAACGAGCGGCACCTCGGCTCTCGCCGTCGCGCCGCACTGCCGCTAGGATCGCGGCTGCGTTCCGCACAGGGAGGATGCCGTGTCACCCGCCGAAGCTTCTGCCCCCCTTCCACGCTGGCTGCTCGCCGTCGCCCTCGTCCTCGCGGTCCTCGCGATCGTCGGATTCGGCGGCTGGTGGTCGACGCGCGGCAGTCTCGAGGCGCTGCGTGCCGAGAGCGGCCAGCGCATCGCCGAGCTCGAGACTGCCAACAAGGAGCTTTCTGCCGCGAAGAGCGAGCTCGAGGGGCGGGTGCGAGGGCTCGAGGAGCGGCTCGCCCAGCTCGAGGCCGAGCGCGCCCAACTCGAACAGTTGAACGGCAATCTCGCGGAGGTGCGGGCGAAGCTGGAGGCCGCCACCGCGAAGCTCAACGAGCGCCTTGCGGTATTGGGTGAACGCGAGCGCCAGGTGGCGGCGATCGAGACCACCTTCGCCCGCAAGAAGGCCGAACTCGAGGCCCTCGAGGCCCAGCTCGCGGAGGCGGCAGCGCGCCTCAACCAGCGCCTCGCCGTGTTGGGCGAGCACGAACGGACGGCAGTGTCCCTCGAACAGAAGCTCGCCAGCTTGCGGGACGCCGTGGCGGCGGCGGAAAACGAGCTCGGCCGGCTCGCCGCCCGCGTAGGAGAACGGCTCGCGGTGCTGGGTGAGCGGGAGCGCGACTGGGCGGAGGTCGAGCGTGCCGTACGCGATCTCGAGGCCGATCGGGTCGCCCTCGTGCGGCAGATCGAAGAGCTCGAACAGCGGCTCAGCGAGCGCCGCACCGAGCTCGGGGAAGCGGAGAACCGCCTCGCTGTCCTGCGGCGCGAGGCGGGCTATCTCGAACAGCGGCTGCGCAAGGCGCAGGAGCTTCTCGGCCGGCAATGACGGGGTCGATCGCCTACGCCCTTCTGCTGCTGCTGGTCCCGGCTGGGGCAGCCGCCGCCGTCCTCCCGCTCGAGGAGGTCGCTCCTGGCCTCTATGTCCACGTCGGACCGCACGAGGATTTCACCCCGGAAAACCGCGGCGGTATCGCCAATCTCGCGTTCGTGGTGGGCCGGGAAGCGGTCGCCGTGATCGATGCCGGAGGCAGCCCGGCCATCGGCCGCGACTGGCTCGAAACGGTGCGAGCCCGTACCGACCGTCCGGTGCGCTGGCTCATTCTCACCCACGTCCATCCCGACCATGTGCTGGGTGCCGGCGCGTTCGCCGAGGCGGGGGCGGTGATCGTCGGCCATGAGCGCCTGGCCGAGGCGCTGGCGGCGCGCGCCCCCGCCTATGTGGCCAACATGCGGCAACTCCTCGGCGCGATTTTCGAGGAGCCGCAGCTGCCTGCGGTCGGCCGCAGGGTGGCGATCGGTTCGCCCCTGACGCTCGACCTCGGCGACCGCGTCCTCGAGGTCGCCGCCTGGCCCACGGCCCACACCGACACCGACCTGACCGTGCTCGACCGCGCGAGCGGTACCCTCCTCGCCGGCGATCTCTTGTTCGTCGAACGGCTGCCCGTGGTGGACGGCAGCCTGGTGGGCTGGATCGACGCGATGTCGGCGCTCGAGCGGATTCCGGCGAGGCGGGCGGTGCCCGGGCACGGGCCGGCGGCGGTCGCCTGGCCACAGGCGCTGGCCCCGCAGCGCGCCTATCTCGAGGGACTGAAGCAGGCGGTGCGCGAACTCGTTCGCCGTGGCACGCCGCTGTCGAATGCGGTAGCATCGGTTCCGGCTCCCACGGGTTGGCAGCTCGTGGAGCCGAACCACGGGCGCAACGTCACGGCCGCCTATGTGGAGCTCGAATGGGAGTGACGAGCATGAAGAGACGCCCATTCTTCGCGCTCGCTTCGGGTCTGCTCGGGGCGCTCGCGCTGCCCACCGGGCTGGTCGGAGCGGCGGAGGACAGCTGGACCACGGTGCGGGCCATGCTGTTCGCCGACCGCGCGATCGCCGACGGCAGCGCCCGGATGCGTCTCGAGGCCCCGGCGCGGGCGCTCGATGCCGCGACCGTGCCCGTCGAGATCGCGCTGCTGCCGGAAGCGTCGAGCGCCGCCGATCCGGTGCGTCGGCTGTGGCTGGTCATCGACAACAATCCCGCGCCGGTGGCAGCCACCTTCCACCTCTATCCCGAGGCCGGTGTCGGTCGCATCGAGACACGGGTGCGGGTCAACGCCTATACGCCGGTGCACGCCGTGGCCGAGACCGCGAGCGGCACGCTCTTCGCCGTCGACCGCTTCGTCAAGGCCGCGGGCGGCTGTTCGGCGCCCGCCCTCAAGGACAAAGAACTGGCGATGGCACGCCTCGGCCGCATGAAATTCGAGCTCCTCGATCCCTTCGAGCCCGGTCGGGTGCTCCGCGCCAAGCTCAAGATCGGCCATCCCAACTACACCGGTATGCAGATCGACCAAGTGACCCGCAACTGGATCCCGCCGGATTATGTCACCAAGGTGGACATCCGGCTCGACGGCAAGCCGCTCCTCTTCGTCGAAGGAGACATTTCCCTATCCGAAGACCCGACCTTCGTCTTCGATTTCCTCGCCGCGAAGCCCGGAACCCTGACCGCTGTGGTCGAGGACAGCTCTGGCCGCAGGTTCGAGGAACGCTGGCAGATCGGGCCGACCTCCTAGGCTGGACGGACTCCGCCGGCATCCTCGAGGAGGCTCGCGAAGATCGTCGCCACCGTGAGATCGGCGCTCGTCCCCGGATTGAGCCCTTTTTCCTTGAGCGCGGCATCGAAGGCGAGGAGCTGGTCGAGCAGCTGGTCGGGTTTTCGCGCTTGGCGCAGCCGACGGCAGAGCGGTCGGGCCTCTCGGCGAACGGTCTCGGCCATCGCATGCCCGTGCTTGCGGGCGATGTGGGTGTCGGGAACGGTCGCCAGAAAGTGCAGATACACTTGAGCGCAAGCCCAAGTCGCCTCGCGCCCGCTCCGCTGTGCCTCGCGCCACCAAGGAAGCCCGCGGCGGAAGATGTCGAAAAAGCCGTGGGCGAAGTTCCAGGCGATGCGATCGCGTCCGGCTGCCTCGCGCATCGCCTCGACGAGCGACACCTCGGGCTCGGCCGCGACATCGTGGCGCGCGACCCTGCCGAGGCCACCCGGGCTGGCGAGCCGGATCGCCTGGAACGCGTGGCTCGCCTCGGTACGATCGAGGCGGGCTAGCACCTCCTGGGTGGCGCGCTCGAGGTCGGGAAGCGCCCCCTCGATCACGAACGCCTCGGCGAGCGGGGCGCAGAGCAGGAGGATGCCGAGATTGGTGTTCTGGCCGACGCGGCGACGGGTGGCCTCGACCGCGGCCAAGATCCGCAGCCCTACCCCCGGCTGCCCGGCGGCGATCGCCGGAGCGGCGGCGAGGGCGCTGGCCTCGAAATCCGCCACCGTCATGCCGTGCCCGGCAGCGAAACGGTGCACATTGCCCGGCTTGGGGGCAGCGAGTTCGAGCCGGCACGCGGCGAGAAAGGCGGCAGCCGCCACCGCACTCCGGCTTTCCCCCCCTTGCATCCGCCGGTGCCTTGGCTAGGAAAGCGCGGCGCGGGGCGCCCCACCACACAGGATTCCGGGAAGATGACCGAGAAGCGCTACATCCTCCATTTCGTGTCGCCCCTCAAACACGTGAGCCCGTTCGACGTCAACATGGCGGTCGACGCCGGCTTCGATGTGGTGGCGCCCTATACCGATGTCGATCTGCGCGAGGTCACCGGGCTCGTCCAGGACGCGATCTTCTCCCGCTCGCCGCGCGATGGCCGGCGCACCGCGCTCTTGATCGGCGGCCGCGATCCGATCCTGGCGATCGACATGTTCGAAGCGGCGAAAAAGGCGATGGTCCCGCCGCACTTCGAGATATCGGTGATGGCCGATCCGTCCGGGGCCTTCACCACAGCCGCTGCCATGGTCGCGGTAGCCGAGCGCTATCTCGCGAAGCTCGGGCGCGCGCTCGGCGGCACTACGGTCGCCGTCTTCGGTGCCACCGGACCGGTGGGCAGCGCGGCCGGGCTGATCGCCGCGCGGGCCGGAGCCCGGGCGATCCTCGTCGGCTATGATGGACTGCAGCGGGTGACGCTCAGGGCGGACCAGTTCGGCGAGCGCTTCGGAGTCGCCCTCGAACCGGCGGACGGCAGCGACGACGCCAAGAAGCTCGCCATTCTCGAACGCGCCGAGGTGGTCCTCGCAGCCGGTCGCGCCGGTACCCAGATCCTCTCGAAGGGTCATCTCCAGGTGGCCAAGAAGCTCCTCGTTGCCATCGACGTCAACGCGGTGCCGCCGCCCGGCATCGAGGGGGTCGACCCGTTCGCCGACGGCAAGCCGATCGAGGGCACCTCCGCCGTAGGCGTCGGTGCCCTCGCCGTCGGCAATGTGAAGTTCAAGACCGAACACGCCCTCCTCGCCTCCATGCGCGACGCCGAACCGCGCCGCCGCATCGGCATCGACGAGGCCTTCGCCGAGGCCCGTCGCCATGTCGGCGGCGCGTGAGCCGCCCGATCTCCTGATCTGCGCCCTTTCGGCTCGCGCCATGGCTCGATCGGCACGCCGCGGCGGCCTGCGACCTGCGGTCATCGACGCCTTCGCCGACCTCGACACTCGCGTCGCCGCGGTGGCTTGGGCGAAAGCTCCGCTGCGCTCCGACTGGCGATTCGAACCCGCGGCCTTGCTCGCGCTCGCCCGCGGGCTTGCGCCGCCATCCGTGCCTCTCGTCTACGGCAGTGGCTTCGAGCGCGATCCCGAGCTCCTTGCGGCCCTCGCCGAAGGCCGCCCGCTCATCGGTACGCCTCCGACCGCTTTCGCCCGCACGCTCGATCCCTCGCTCTTCGCCGAGGCCTGCCATCGTTTCGGTTTGCGGCACCCGGAAACGCGCGCCGATCCGCCCTCCCACCCTGCGGGCTGGCTCGCCAAGCGCCGCGGTGGTGCGGGCGGGGGACACGTGCGACCGGCGGCGGAGGTTCCGGTCGGGACGGAGGAGTGGTACTTCCAGCGCCAGGTTCCCGGTATCGCGGTGTCCCTGCTGTTGCTCTGCGACGGGCGCGGAGTCGTGCCGCTCGCCATCACCCGCCAGTGGACGGCGCCGGGGCGCGGCTTCCGCTTTTCGGGGGTGAGCCTGCCCGAAGACCTGCCGGACGCCGCCAGCGAAGCCCTGCGAGTGGCGGCGGCCACTCTCGCCGTGCATTTCGGGGTCAGGGGGTTCGCGAGCCTCGATGCGCTGTTCGACGGAGAGCACATCTGGGTGCTCGAGCTCAATGCGCGCCCCACCGCCAGTCTCGAGGCGCTGGAGCTCGCGACCGGTGCGAGCATGCTGGCACTGCACCGACGGGCCGTGGAGGGGATTCTCCCGCGGCAGGCGCCCGAGCCGCGACGGGCGGCGGCGAGCGAAATCGTCTTCGTTCCGGAGGATTGTGTCATGCCGGATGGTTTCCGGTGGCCGCGATGGGCCGGCGACCGCACTCCCGGTGGCACGGCGATCGCCCGCAACGGGCCCGTTGCCACGGTGGTCGCCACCGCGTCGGAAGCATCGGTGGCCCGGCGAGAGGTCTGCCGGCGGCGCGAGCTCTTGCTCGCGCGCCTGCGGGCCGCCGGAGCGTTTGCCACGGAGCAGCCGACATGACGGCGCCCGCTGGCCATTGGCCCTCGGTGGGTGCCCGCGCTGTGCCCCTCCTCGAGAGGCTCGTTGCCGATGCCGAGGCCCTGCGGCTTCGCCTGTACCGTTCGCCGACCGGAGCGCTCGTGGTGGATGCCGGCATCGAGGCCCGTGGCGGGCTCGAGGCTGGGCGGCGAATTGCCGAACTGTGCATGGGGGGGCTCGGGGTCGTCCGTTTCGCGCCCGGCTCGCCGGCGACCCTCTCGCCCTTCTCGGTGTGCGTGCACGCGAGCGAGCCGGTGAGCGCCTGCCTGCTCGCGCAATACGCTGGCTGGTCGCTCTCCCATGGGCGGTGGTTCGCTATGGCCTCGGGACCGGGGCGGGCCCTTGCCGCGCGCGAGCCGCTCTTCGCCGAGCTCGGCTACCGTGACCACGCCACGCGCGGCATCTTCGTGCTCGAGACCGACCGGCCGCCGCCCGATCCGCTCGTCGCCGAGGTGGCGGCCGCGTGCGGCCTCCCACCGGAAGCGCTGGCCTTCGTGCTCACGCCCACGACCTCGCTCGCGGGCTCCGTGCAAATCGTGGCGCGAGTGTTGGAAGTCGCGCTCCACAAGGTGCACGAGCTGGGTTTCCCGCTCGCGCGCATCGTCGATGGCATCGGCCGGGCCCCGCTGCCGCCGCCCTCGCCCGACTTCCTCGAGGCCATGGGTCGTACCAATGATGCCATCCTGTTCGGCGGTACGGTGCAGCTGTTCGTCGCCGGCCCCGAGGAGGAGGCGCTGGCGCTGGCCGACCGGCTGCCGAGTTCCGCTTCGCCCGACTATGGACGGCCGTTCCGCGAACTCTTCGAGGCGGCGGGCCGCGATTTTTACCGCATCGACCGCATGCTCTTCTCGCCGGCCGAGGTGGTGGTGACCAGCCTCGAGAGCGGTCGCAGTCGGCGGGCAGGAGGCGTCGATCCGGAGCTGCTCGCCCGCTCCTTTGGCGGCTGAGGAATCCCGGGCCCCGGGCGCGGGCGGCTGGTCGCCTCGTCCGGCGCGGGCGGATGCTTGCACCGCCGCCCCGGGCGCTTCATCCTGCATCCGTGCCCCTGGCGCTGCGGGAGGGAGCTATGGCGCCCGTGGCCACCTTGCTTGCCATCGTGGCGCTCGCGCTTGCGGCAGCGGAGACGAACGCGCAGATGCCGGAGTCGGCGCCGCGGGCCTTCGTCCTCGATGTCGAGGGGCCGATCGGTCCGGCCACCAGCGATTGGCTGCACCGCGGCTTCGAGCGGGCGGAGGCGGAAGGGGCCGCCTTCGTGGTGTTGCGCCTCGACACGCCGGGTGGCCTCGATACCGCCATGCGCGACATCATCCGCGATATCCTCGCCAGCCGGATACCGGTGGTGGCATGGGTTGGCCCCGGTGGAGCGCGAGCGGCGAGCGCCGGCACCTACATTCTCTATGCCGCGCACGTGGCGGCCATGGCGCCAGGGACCAACCTCGGGGCCGCCACGCCGGTCGCCATCGGCGGCCTGCCAGGAGGGCCGCAACCGGAAGGCGACGACGATCGGACAGGAGAGAAGGACGAACCGCGAAGAACCGGCGAGCCGGGACGCGGTCATGCCGGTATGATGGACAAAGTGATCAACGACGCCGCTGCCTATCTGCGCTCGCTCGCCAAGATGCGCGGCCGCAACGCCGAGTGGGCGGAGAAGGCGGTGCGCGAGGCGGCGAGCCTGGCCGCCGAAGAGGCGCTCGCGCTGGGGGTGGTCGATTTGCTGGCGGCCGACCTCGACGATCTCGTCCGTCAGCTCGACGGCCGCGAGATCGCCATGGGAAGGACGACCCTCAGGCTCCGGTCCACCGGGGTGGTACTGGAACGCCTCGAACCCGATTGGCGGGCACGGCTGCTGCAGATCGTGACCAATCCGAACGTCGCCTACATTTTGCTGCTTATCGGCATCTACGGCATCGTGCTCGAGTTCTACAGCCCGGGCCTCACCGGACCGGGGTTGATTGGCGCCATCTCGCTGTTGCTCGCCCTCTATGCCTTCCAGGTCCTGCCGGTGAGCTATGCCGGGCTCGCCCTCGTGCTGCTCGGCGCCACCCTGCTCGTAGCCGAGGCCTTCATCGGCACCTTCGGTGTCCTGGGTGTGGCCGGGGTCGCCGCCCTCGCGGTCGGCGCCATCATGCTCTTCGACACCGAGGCGCCCGGATTCCAGGTATCGATCTGGCTCGCCGCAGGGGTCGCCGCCGGTGGCGGCAGTCTGCTCTTGCTGACCATGGCCATGGTCGCCCGCAGCCGGAACCGCCCGGTCGCCATCGGCCCCGAGCGCGTCACCCAGGAGCGGGCGCGCGTCTTGGAGTGGCAGGACGGGAGGGGCACGGTGCTGTTCGAGGGCGAGCGGTGGGCGGCGCGCGGACCGCGCCTTCTCGCCGCCGGCCAAGATGTGCGCGTCGTCGGCCGTGACGGGCTGGTCCTCGAGGTGGCCCCGCTCGATGCTGCGAGCCGAAGAGAGTAGGAGAGTAGGACGATGTTCGCTGCCACCCTCGTCGCCGTTGCCATCCCGCTTCTCGTCATCCTCTCGTCGTTGCGGGTCATCCGGGAATATGAACGCGCAGTAGTGTTCCTGCTCGGGCGCTTCTACCGGGTGAAGGGGCCCGGTCTCATCGTCGTCCTACCGGTGATCCAGCAGATGGTGCGGGTCGATCTCAGGATCCGGGTGCTGGACGTGCCCACTCAAGATGTCATCTCCCGCGACAATGTGTCGGTGAAGGTGAACGCCGTCGTCTACTATCGGGTGCTCGATCCGGAAAGAGCGGTGATCCGAGTCGAGGACTTCGAGGCGGCGACCAGCCAGCTCGCCCAGACGACGCTGCGTTCGGTGCTCGGCCAGCACGAGCTCGACGAGATGTTAGCCGAGCGCGACCGGCTCAATGCCGATATCCGGCGCATTCTCGACGAACAGACGGATGCCTGGGGGATCAAGGTCTCGAACGTCGAGCTCAAGCACGTCGATCTCGACGAGAGCATGATTCGCGCCATCGCCAAGCAGGCCGAGGCCGAGCGCATTCGACGGGCGAAGATCATCAGCGCCGAGGGCGAGTACCAGGCGGCCGAGCGCATGCTGGAGGCGGCGAAGATCATGGCGCAGCGGCCC
This sequence comes from bacterium HR40, assembly GCA_002898275.1. Lineage (GTDB taxonomy): Bacteria > Pseudomonadota > Alphaproteobacteria > Geminicoccales > Geminicoccaceae > HRBIN40. The sequence continues at coordinate 181,618 of BEIQ01000003.1, read as the reverse complement.
GAGGCGATGCAGCTGCGCTATCTCGTGGCGCTCCAGGAGATCGCGAGCGAACGGAGCCAGACGGTGATCTTCCCGTTTCCGATCGAGCTCGCGAAACTGCTGCCACAGGTGGATGGCAGGGCCTCATGACGGACGGTCCGGCGGACGGGAGGGAAAGCCGCAACCGGCGGATTGCCGATCGATTGCGACAGGCCGCGGAACTGCTCGAGGCGCAGGGGGCCAACCCGTTTCGGGTGAAGGCCTATCGCGACGCGGCAGCGACCGTCGAGACCCTCGATCGGGACGTGGGCGAGATCCTCGAGGAGCAAGGTCTCGAAGGGCTCGAGCGACTCCCGCGCATCGGTCGTTCCCTCGCCGCGGCGATCGAGGAGATGGTGCGTACCGGCCGCTGGGCGCAGCTGGAGCGGCTCAAAGGGGCGGTCGATCCCGTGGCGCTGTTTGCGAGCGTGCCCGGACTCGGACCGGAACTCGCCCGCCGCATCCACGACACCCTCGGCATCGACACCCTCGAAGAACTCGAACTCGCGGCGCATGACGGCCGACTCCTCGAGGTGCGGGGCATCGGCCCCGAGCGGGCGGCGATGCTGCGCGCCGTGCTCGCCGAAACGCTCGCCCGTACCCGTCGCCGCGGTCCCCGCCAACGGCCCCGCGAGGAGCCCGATGTCGCCACTCTGCTCGATGTCGACGCCGAATACCGGTCGAAGGCCGAGGCCGGACGGCTACCCCGTATCGCCCCGCGGCGCTTCAATCCGACCGGGGAGGCGTGGCTTCCGGTGCTGCACACCCAGCGCGGTCCCTGGCACTTCACCGCCCTCTACTCCAACACGGCGCTCGCCCATCAGCTGGGCACGGTGCGCGACTGGGTGGTGATCTACTTCCATCGCGACGGCGAAGCGGAGGAGGGCCAGCGTACGGTGGTGACGGAGACCCGGGGTCCGCTCGCCGGACGGCGGGTGGTTCGGGGCCGAGAGGGCGAGTGCCGGGCCCATTACGGCCTCTGACGAGACAGTCACGTTTCGGAAGGATTATCCTTCCGAATCGCGACGATCTCCCGCGGAGCTCCGCGGCATTGCCGCGGCCAGGGCGGGAAACTTGTCACGATTTGCAACATTTGTTCCGGATCGCCCTTTACGGACCCGGTCGCGTGGGCTAAGTCGGGGTTCCCGACGCTTTGGTCGCCGATGGGAGCGGCGTGCCGCAATTTTCGGGATGACCCATGGCCAGTCGCATGATGCAATTCGTCCGCGTACCCCGGCGCATGCCCGACATGCGGTCGCCGCAGGAGCGCCGGCGCGATTTCCGCGAGATCTATCTCGAATTCGCGCCGGACCGGGCGGCCGAACAGGCGGCGCGCTGCGAGCAGTGCGGCGTGCCCTTTTGCCAGGTGCATTGCCCGCTGCACAACAATATTCCCGACTGGCTCTACATGACGGCTGAAGGCCGACTGCGAGAGGCCTGGGAGCTCGCCTCTGCCACCAACACTTTTCCCGAAGTCTGCGGTCGCATCTGCCCGCAGGATCGGTTGTGCGAGGGCAACTGCGTCATCGAGCAGGCCGGTCACGGCACGGTGACCATCGGCGCCATCGAGCGCTTCATCGCGGAGAACGCCTTCCGCGAGGGGTGGGTCGAGCCGATCCGGCCGCAGCGCGAGCGAGACCGCTCCGTCGGCATCATCGGCGCCGGTCCAGCCGGCCTCGCCTGTGCCGAGGCGCTCCGCCGCCGCGGCTACCGCGTCGACGTCTACGACCGCTACGATCGCGTGGGCGGGCTTCTCGTCTACGGCATTCCCGGCTTCAAGCTCGAGAAGTCGGTGGTGATGCGGCGGGCGCACTGGCTCGAGGAGAGCGGCGTACGCTTCCACCTCGAGTGCGAGATCGGCGTGCGCGGGCAACGGAGCTTCGCCGAACTGCGCGAGCGCCACGACGCCTTGTTCGTCGCCACCGGCGTCTACAAGGCCCGCCGGCTGCAGCTGCCCGGAGCAGGCCTGCGGGGTGTGGTGCCCGCCTTGGCCTATCTGACCGCGAGCAACCGCAAGGGCTTTGGCGATCGGGTGCCGGAGTTCGAGGATGGCACCCTCAATGCCGCCGGCAAGCATGTGGTGGTGGTGGGCGGTGGCGACACCGCCATGGACTGCGTGCGAACCGCCATCCGCCAAGGAGCGAAGTCGGTGACCTGCCTCTATCGTCGGGATCGCGCCAACATGCCGGGTTCCCGGCGGGAGGTCGCCTACGCCGAGGAGGAGGGGGTCGAGTTCGTCTGGCTTTCGGCCCCCGAGGCCTTTTTGGGCGACGGTCGGGTCGAACGGGTGCGGGCGGTGCGCATGCGTCTCGGGCCGCCCGACGCGACCGGCCGCCAGCGTCCCGAGCCCGTGCCCGGTTCGCGCTTCGAACTCGAGGCCGATCTCGTCATCGAGGCGCTCGGCTTCGATCCCGAGGACCTCGCGACGCTGTTCGACGAGCCGGGGCTGCAGCTGACCCGCTGGGGCACGTTGCGCATCGACTGGAACAGCATGATGACCAGCCTCGAGGGGGTGTTTGCCGGCGGCGACATCGTGCGCGGGGCCTCGCTCGTGGTGTGGGGGATCCGCGACGGCCGGGATGCCGCCGCCGCCATCCACGACTGGCTCGAGGCTCGCGCCAGCCTCGCACCCTCGCGTTTCGCTTTGGCTTCCTGAGGACGCCCGCCATGAGCACCATCGAGACCGCAGCCGAATTCGTCGAGCGCTACCAGCGCGACGTCGAACGCTTGGTCGCGGCCGGCGCCTACGATCCCGCTTTCGAGCATGACGCCTGCGGGGTCGGCTGCGTGGTGGCGATCGACGGGGTGCCGCGGCGCGAGGTGGTGCTCAAGGCCATCCAGGCGCTCAAGGCGGTGTGGCACCGCGGAGCGGTGGATGCCGACGGGAAGAGCGGGGACGGCGCCGGCATCCATCTCCAGATCCCGCAGGACTTCTTCCGCGATCAAATCAAGGGGCCGCGGGAGGAGGGGCGGCTCGCCATCGGCATGGTGTTCTTGCCGCGCAACAGCCTCGATCAGCAGGAGATCTGCCGCACGCTGGTGGAGAGCGAGGTGCTGCGCTTCGGCTATTCGGTGCGCGGCTGGCGGCAGGTGCCGGTCGACACTTCGGTGATCGGCGAGAAGGCGGCCGCCACCCGCCCCGAGATCGAGCAGATCATCATCGGCAACCCCGACGGGGTGCCCGAGGACCGTTTCGAACGCGACCTCTATGTCATTCGTCGGCGCATCGAGAAGCAGGTTCTCAAGGAGAACATTGCCGATTTCTACATCTGCTCTCTCAGCTGTCGGTCCATCGTGTACAAGGGCTTGTTTCTCGCCGAGCAGCTCGATAATTTCTACCCGGATCTGGCGGACGAGCGGTTCGTCTCCAACTACGCGATCTTCCATCAGCGCTATTCGACCAATACCTGGCCATCTTGGAAGCTGGCTCAACCGTTCCGCGTCCTCGCCCACAACGGCGAGATCAACACGCTGCGTGGCAACATCAATTGGATGAAGAGCCACGAGACGCGGATGTACGCGCCGGTCTTCGAGCCCTACAACGAGGATTTGAAGCCGGTCATCCAGCCCGGTAGCTCGGACAGTGCGGCGCTCGATGCCGTCTTCGAGCTTTTGACGCAAGCCGGGCGTCTGCTCCCGCTGGTCAAGACGCTGCTCATCCCGCCCGCCTGGTCGCAGAAGATGGCCATGCCCCAGGCGCACCGGGACCTCTTCAGTTATTGCAACTGCGTCATGGAGCCTTGGGACGGACCGGCGGCGGTGGTCGCCACCGACAGCCGCTGGGTGATCGCTGGCATGGACCGCAACGGTCTGCGGCCGATGCGGTACTCGCGCACCCGCGACGGCCTGTTGGTCGTCGGCTCGGAGACGGGCATGGTGCCGCTCCCCGAGATGGACATCGTCGAAAAGGGCAGGGTCGGCCCGGGCGAGATGATCGGTGTCGACCTCGAGGCGGGCGTCTTCTACCGCGACGGCGAGCTCAAGGATTTCCTCGCCGGCCTCAAGCCCTATGGCAAATGGGTCGAGAACATCACCCGCGCCGAGAAGCTCGTCGAGGGTCGGCCGCTCGTGCCGGTGCGTCTGGAGCGAGCCGAGCTCCGTCGACGCCAGGCGCTCTACGGCATCAGCCTCGAGGACATCGAGCTCGTGCTGGCGCCGATGGTGACGGAGGGCAAGGAGCCGGTCGGCTCGATGGGCGACGACACGCCGCTCGCCGTTCTCTCCCGCCGCTATCGTGGTCTGCACCATTTCTTCCGCCAGCAGTTCAGCCAGGTGACCAATCCGCCCATCGACCCGCTGCGCGAATACCGGGTGATGAGCCTCAAGACGCGCTACGGGAATCTCGGCAACATCTGTGACGAGGATCCGAGCCAGACGGCGATCCTCGAGCTCGACAGCCCGGTGCTGACGAGCCGCGAATACGAGGCGGTGCTCACCTATTTCGGCCCGAAGGTGCGCATCCTCGACTGCACCTTCCCGGCCGACGGCTCGGAGAGCCTGAAGGAGGCATTGGAGCGGCTGCGCGCCGAGGCCGAGGAAGCGGTGCGCGGCGGCTCCGAATCCCTCGTGCTCACCGACGAACACGTGGGGCCGGCGCGGATGCCGATCCCGATGATCCTCGCGGTCGGCGCTGTCCACAGCCATCTCGTCCGGGTGGGGCTCAGGAGCTTCAGCTATATCACCGTGCGCTCCGGGGAGTGCCTCGATGTCCATTACTATGCCGTGCTGATCGGGGTCGGCGCCACGGCGGTCCATGCCTATCTCGCCGAAGCCGCCATCGCCGATCGTCACGCCCGCGGTCTGTTCCCCGGACTCGATCTCGAGACCTGTATGGCCCGCTATCGCGAAGCGGTCGAACAGGGTCTGCTCAAGATCATGTCCAAGATGGGCATTTCCATCGTGAGTTCGTACCGCGGCGGCTACAATTTCGAGGCCATCGGCCTGTCCCGCACGCTCTGCCGCGAGTATTTCCCCGGCCTGCCGACGCGCATCTCCGGCATTGGCCTCACCGGCATCGCCAATCGGGTGCGCATGCAACACGCCAAGGCCTTCGGCGAGGCGGAACCCCCCATCGATGTCGGCGGCTTCTACCGCTTTCGCCGGGGCGGAGAGCGACACGCGCTGGAGGCGCGGATCATCCACCAGCTGCAGCATGCGGTCGCTACCGATTCCTATCAGGCTTACAAGCGTTACGCCGAGATGGTCTATGCCCAGGAACCGGTGTCGATCCGCGACCTGCTGGACTTCGACTACAAACTGCCACCGGTGCCGGTCGACGAGGTGGAGAGCATCACCGAGATCCGGAAGCGCTTCGTCACGCCCGGCATGTCGCTCGGTGCCCTCTCGCCCGAGGCGCACGAGACCCTCACCATCGCGATGAACCGGATCGGCGCCAAATCCGACTGCGGCGAGGGTGGCGAAGGACGAGAGCGCTACCATCCGCGCCCCAACGGCGACAATCCCAACTCGCCCATCAAGCAGGTGGCGTCGGGCCGCTTCGGCGTGACGGCGGAATATCTGAACGCCGCCAAGGAGCTTGAGATCAAGATCGCGCAGGGCGCCAAGCCGGGCGAAGGTGGGCAATTGCCAGGCTTCAAGGTGACGGTGGAAATCGCGCGCCTGCGCCACTCCACCCCCGGTGTCACCCTGATCTCGCCACCACCTCACCATGACATCTATTCCATCGAGGACCTCGCCCAGCTCATCTACGACCTCAAACAGATCAATCCCGATGCCAAGGTGTGCGTGAAGCTGGTGTCCGAAGCCGGCATCGGCACCATCGCCGCCGGTGTCGCCAAGGCCAAGGCGGACGTCATCCTGATCTCCGGCCATGTCGGTGGCACCGGGGCGAGTCCGCTGAGCTCGATCAAGTTCGCGGGCTCGCCGTGGGAGCTCGGGCTCGCCGAGGCCCACCAGCTGCTCACCCTCAATCGGCTGCGTCACCGGGTGGTGCTGCGTACCGACGGCGGCATCAAGACCGGGCGTGACATCGTCATCGCTGCCCTGCTCGGAGCCGAGGAGTATGGCATCGGCACACTGTCCCTCATCGCCATGGGCTGCATCATGGTGCGGCAGTGCCACAGCAACACCTGTCCGGTCGGTGTGTGCACCCAGCGCGAGGACCTGCGGGCGAAGTTCCGTGGCACCCCGGAAAAAGTGGTCAATCTCATGAGCTTCCTCGCCGAGGAAGTGCGCGAGATCCTGGCCTCCCTCGGCTTGCGCTCGCTGGACGAGGCCATCGGCCGCACCGACCTGCTCAAGCAGGTGAGCCGCGGCAGCCCTGACCTCGACGACCTCGATCTCACCCCGATCCTGGTGCAGGTGGATTCGGGGGGGCTGCCCCAGCGCTGCGCCGTGGTCGGCCGCAACGAAGTGCCGGACACCCTCGATGCGCAGATGGTTCGCGACGCTCGGCCGGCGCTCGAGGAAGGTGCCAAGATGCAGTTGCAATACAACGTCCGAAACGTGCACCGGGCGGTGGGCACCCGGCTTTCCTCGCACATCACCCGGCGTTTTGGCATGGATCGCCTGCCGCCGGATCACATCTCCGTGCGGCTGCGCGGTTCGGCCGGCCAGTCGCTGGGAGCCTTCGCCGTCCAAGGCCTCAAGCTGGAAGTGCTCGGCGATGCCAACGACTATGTGGGCAAAGGGTTGTCCGGCGGCACCATCGTGGTCCGGCCCCTGGTTTCGAGCCCCCTCGTGGCGCACGAGAACGTGATCATCGGCAATACCTGCCTCTATGGTGCCACCGCCGGCAAGCTCTTCGCCGCGGGCCGTGCCGGCGAACGCTTCGCCGTGCGCAATTCGGGTGCGATCGCCGTGGTCGAGGGCTGCGGCGACAATGGCTGCGAGTACATGACCGGCGGCATCGTCGTCATCCTCGGGCCGGTGGGCGACAATTTCGCCGCGGGTATGAGCGGTGGCATGGCCTATGTATGGGATCCCGAGGAACTGCTCCCGCTGCACATCAATACCGACATGGTGGTCTACCATCGTCCCGAGGTCGATTTCTACATCGACCAGTTGCGCTCGCTGCTCGAGGAGCACCGTCGCAACACGGGCAGTGTGCTGGCGGAGCGCATCCTGCTCGACTTCGAGCAGGAAATCCCGCGGTTCTGGCAGATCGTGCCCAAGGAGATGTTGGACAAGCTCGAAGTCGCGCCGCGGCGCGAGGAAGCCGTGGAACGGCGCGCCTAGGCGGCACCGCCTCGGCTCGGAGGCCGCGCTGTGGCACAGGCTCTGGCTCTCTATTTCTGGGTCGGATTGGGCAGCGCCCTTGGCGGCATGGCGCGCTATCTCGTCTCGGGCGTGGTGGCACGGGCGATCGGCGAGACCTTTCCCTTTGGCACCCTCGCCGTCAACGTGCTGGGCTCGTTGGTCATCGGCCTCTTCGTCGCGGTCACCGGTCCGGATGGCCGGCTGCTCGTCGATCCGTCGATCCGCCAGTTCGTGACCCTGGGACTGTGCGGTGGCTTCACCACCTTTTCCTCCTTCAGCCTGCAGACCCTCGTCCTGCTGCAGGAGGGGGAGTGGTGGCTCGCGAGCCTCAACGTCTTGGCCTCGGTCATCGGCTGTCTCGCCGCCGTCTGGCTGGGCTGGCAGCTCGGCCAAGGCCTGAACCGTCTGCCGTGAGAGGTGAAAGGTGCAGCTGCCGCGCGACGCCGTCCTCCTCCGCGTTTTCGTCGGCGAAGCGGACCGCTACGAGGGACGGCCGCTCTACGAGGCCATCGTCCTCGCTGCCCGTGCCCACCACCTTGCCGGCGCCACCGTGTTGCGCGGACCCATGGGCTTCGGCCGCTCGAGCCGGTTGCATACGGCGAAGATCCTGAGGCTGTCGGAGGATCTCCCGGTGGTGATCGAGATCGTCGATGCCGAGGAACGGATCCGCGGCTTCCTCGAGGTGCTGGAGCCGATGATGGCGAGTGGCCTCGTGACCCTCGAGCGAGTGCAGGTGATCCGCTACGGCGACGGCGCGGGCGCCGGCAGCTGAGGGATGGCACGGATGGCCGCTCGCCGCACCGCGGCCCATTGCCCGGCCCCGGGAATCGGGTCATCTGACGGCTGCATCGCGAGCGGAGCAAGCCGCCCCATGGAGCCGATCGTTCCTCCCACCGAACGTACCCGGTTGCGCCGTCTGCACGAACGGGGCCATTACGACCGTGCGACCATCCATGGCATCCTCGATGCCCAACCGTTGGCCTTCGTCGGCTGGGTGGTCGATGGTCGGCCGGTGGTCACCCCGACCTTGCAGTGGCGGGAGGGCGATCGCGTCTACTGGCATGGCTCGAGTGCCAGTCGCGCGCTGCGCCACCAAGACGGACAGGAGGTCTGTCTCACGGTCGCCATCCTCGATGGCTTCGTCCTCGCCCGCTCGGGCTTCCACCATTCGGTGAACTACCGCTCGGTCATGCTGTTCGGGCGGGCCTTTCGGGTCGCGGATCCCGAGGAAAAACGGGAGCGTCTGCGCCAGTTCATCGAGCGGCTTTTCCCTGGCCGCTACGCGACGCTGCGCGCCGACCGGCCGCAGGAGCTCAAGGCGACGACGGTGCTGGGCATGGAGATCGGCGAGGCCAGCGCCAAGATCCGCAGCGGCCCGCCCAAGGACGAGGAAGAGGACTACGCCCTGCCGATCTGGGCGGGAGTGCTGCCGGTGCGCATGGTGACGGGCGAGCCCGAAGCGGATCCGCGCGGTCTGGCGGGGCTCGAGCCGCCGGAGTATGTGCGAAGCTTCCGCCTCGGCTGAGGAGCGGAGGGCGCAAAAAAAAGCCGGGTCAGCGGACCCGGCCAAGTGGATCAGGGAGGCTAAACGTCTGGGAGCGGGGAAAACCGAAGACTTCCCCACCCCGGGCGTCGCGCCCGGGGCGACCGCCATCGAGGCGGTCGGCGAAACGGCCCAGAAATCCGTCCCGCCTGTCCGGCTAGATAGTCCGACCTCTCCCTTTCGGCCAGAGTGTTGACCGATAGGTGAGGCCGGAAGGCAGCGGCAGAGGGTCGCAGCTACCAGACCGGTTGCTCGGCCACCTTCTCGAGCAGGAAATCGCGGAACACCGCCACTCGCCGGCTCGCCCTGAGCTCGCTCGGATAGACGAAATAGGCGGTGAAACTCGGTCCCTCGAGCTCGGGCAGGACCTGCTGCAGGCGGAAGCTCGTGCTCGCCAGATAGTCCGGAAGGGAGGCGAGCCCCGCCCCGCGTTCCGCCGCTCGCAACATGCCGTAGACGTTGTTGATGCGGATCTGTGCCTTGCGCGGCGGCCGATCGTCCCCTGGCTCGCGGCCGGCGGTGAGGATCCAGTTGAGGCTCGGCACGGGCAGGTTCCAGTCGTCGCCATAGGCGATGAGCCGATGGTGATCGAGGTCGTCGGCGGTCTGCGGGATACCGTAGCGCTCGAGATAGGGCCTCGAGCCGTAGATGTGGGTGTGCACCGTCATCAGCCGGCGTTGCACGAGATCCGGCTGGCGCGGCCGGTGCAGGCGGATGGCGACGTCGGCCTCGCGCATGGTGAGATCGAGGTCGGTGTCGCTCACGATGATGCTCACCGAGATGTCGGGATAGCGATCGCAGAACTCGGCGAGATGCGAGGCCAACCACACCGTACCCACACCCACCGGAGTGTTGACGCGCAAATGGCCAGCTGGTCGATCGCGGCTTTCGGTGATGAGGGTTTCCGCCCGCGCCAGTTTCTCCGCCATTTCGCGTGCGGTGTGGTAGAGGAGCTCGCCTTGTTCGGTGAGCACGAGACCGCGGGCGTGGCGGTGGAACAGGGTCACCCCGAGGTCCTCCTCGAGGGCTCCGATCTGTCGGCTCACCGCCGACTGGCTGGAGCCGAGGCGCTCGGCGGCGCGGGTGAAGCTTCCGGCCTCGGCCACCGCCACGAACACGCGTATGCGGTCCCAGTTCAGCATCCCTTCCCCGACCCCGTCCGCCGGGCCTCGGCCTCGCGTTCGCGCCAGGGCGCGCGACGGCCTAGTGCTCGAGCGCCATCAGATACTTTTCGGCCTCGAAGGCCGCCATGCAGCCGGTGCCGGCCGCGGTCACCGCCTGCCGGAACACCCGATCCTGTACGTCCCCTGCCGCGAACACGCCCGGCACGCTCGTGCGGGTGCTGTCCGGCGCGGTGACGATATAGCCCTGGTCGTCCATCTCGAGCTGGCCGCGGAAAAGGGCGGTAGCCGGCTCGTGGCCGATGGCGATGAAGACTCCGTCGACCCGCAGCTCCCGCCGTGCGCCGCTGTGGACATGGCGCAACCGCAGGCCGGTGACGTGGGGTGCCGGCCGATCCTCGCCCAGGATCTCGTCGACCACGTGGTCCCAGACGACTTCCACCTTGGGATGCCGGAACAAGCGTTCCTGCAGCACCTTCTCGGCCCGCAGGCGATCGCGCCGGTGCACGAGCCACACTTTCTCGCACAAGCCAGCGAGGTAGAGAGCTTCCTCGACCGCCGTGTTGCCGCCACCGATCACCGCTACCGGCCGTCCGCGGAAGAAAAAGCCGTCGCAGGTGGCGCAGGCCGACACGCCGTGGCCGCGGAAGCGGCGTTCGCTCTCGAGGCCGAGCCAGCGGGCGGTGGCACCCGTGGCGATCACCAGGGCATCGCAGGTGAAGACGAGACCGCCATCGGTGACCAGTCGAAACGGCCGGACCCGAAGATCCACTTCCGAGGCGAGATCGGACACGAGCTCGGCGCCGCAGTTCGCGGCCTGGCGACGCATCTGTTCCATGAGCCACGGACCCTGGACCGGCTCGGCAAAACCCGGATAGTTCTCGACCTCGGTGGTGATCGACAGCTGACCACCGGGCTCGAGACCTTCGAGGAGCACCGGGCCGAGACCCGCCCGCGCGCCATAGATGGCGGCCGTGCAACCGGCCGGGCCGGAGCCCAGGATCAAGAGACGGACGTGCCGTGCGGCCACCGCCAGACCCTTTCCTCACGCCTTTTGCGGAGAAGCCGCGGAGGCGAAGCTCACCTCGAGGATCTCGAAGTAGCGGGTGCCGCGCGGTGTTTCCACTTCGACATGATCGCCCGCCTTGCGGCCGAGGAGGGCACGTGCCAGAGGCGATTCGACCGAGAGGAGCCCGAGACCGATGTCGGCCTCGAGCGGTCCGACGATCCGATAGGTCACCTCCTCGTCGGTTTCCTCGTCGACGAGCCGCACGGTCGCGCCGAACATCACCCGGTCGCCCGACAGCTTCGCGGCGTCGATGACCTCGGCGCGCGCCAACTGGTCCTCGAGCTCCAGCACTCGCCCTTCGATGAAGCTTTGGCGCTCGCGGGCGGCGTGGTACTCGGCGTTCTCCGACAGATCTCCATGCTCGCGCGCGGCGGCGATCGCCCGGATGATGGCCGGGCGTTCGATGGTCTTCAGTCGCTTCAGTTCTTCGGAGAGCCGGGCATAGCCTTCCGGCGTCATCGGCACCCTGTTCGCCATGACCCCTCGACCGTCACAGGACCGGGAAGGACAGAGAAAAGCGCGGCGATCACGCCGAATGCCGCAGTCCCCATTCTAGGTCCGCGCAATAGGATTGCAACGGCCGCACCCCGACCTCGCCCTCCCGCAGCCGTTCGAGCGCCCGCACGACCGCCCGGGCGCCGGCGATGGTGGTATAGTAGGGGATCTGGCAGGTGAGCGCGGTGCGCCTGAGCCCATAGCTGTCGCGCACTGCCTGCCGCCCCTCGACCGTGTTGATGACGAGCGCGATGTCCCGATCCTTGAGCCGATCCACGATATGCGGTCGGCCCTCGTGCACCTTGTTGACATGCGCCACCGCGAGCCCGTGCCGCGCGAGGAACTCGCGCGTGCCACGGGTCGCCACCAGCTCGAAGCCGAGGGCGGCGAGCCGGCGTGCGACCTCGACGAGCGCCGGCTTGTCGGCGTCCCGCACCGACAAGAAGACCCGGCCGGCCCGGGGGAGTGCATTGCCGGCGGCGATCTGCGACTTCAGGTAGGCGGTGCCGAAGTCGAGGTCGATTCCCATGACCTCGCCGGTCGACTTCATCTCCGGCCCGAGCAGGAGATCGACTCCGGGGAAGCGGGCGAAAGGAAAGACCGCCTCTTTGACCGCGACATGGGAGAGCGGCCGCTCCGCGAGCCCGAAGCGCGAAAGCGGTTCGCCCGCCATCACCCGGGCGGCGATGCGGGCGATGGGCCGACCGGTGGCCTTGGCGACGAAGGGTACGGTGCGGCTCGCACGAGGATTGACCTCGAGGATGAACAGCTGGCCGTCCTTGACCGCCATCTGCACGTTCATGAGGCCGCGCACCTCGAGGGCTCGGGCGAGGGCCTCGGCCTGGCGCGCGATCTCTCGCTGCAGTCCGGCGTCGAGGCTGTAGGGTGGCAGGGCGCAGGCGCTGTCGCCGGAATGAATGCCGGCCTCCTCGATATGCTCCATGATCCCGGCCACGAAGACATCGCGGCCGTCCGCCAGGACATCGACGTCGACCTCGATGGCATCCTGGAGATAGCGGTCGAGCAGCACCGGCCCGAGCTCCGAGGCACGCGCTGCCTCGCTGAAGAACTCCTCGAGCTCGGCCGGGCTGTGGACGATGCGCATCGCCCGACCGCCGAGCACATAGGAGGGCCGCATCACCACCGGCAGGCCGAGGCGCGCCACCTTCTCGCGCGCTTCCTCGAGGCTCGTGCAGATGTCGTTTTCGGGCTGACGCAAGCCGAGGCGCTTGAGAAGCTTTTGGAAGCGATCGCGGTCCTCGGCGAGGTCGATGGCGTCGGGAGAGGTGCCGAGGATCGGGATGCCGGCGCGGGCGAGCTCATGGCACAGCTTGAGGGGCGTCTGGCCGCCGAGCTGGACGATGACCCCGAGCAGTTCGCCGTTTTTCCGCTCGGCACGGCAGATGGCGAGCACCTCCTCCGTGGTCAGGGGTTCGAAATAGAGGCGGTCGGAGGTATCGGGATCCGTCGACACCGTCTCCGGGTTGCAATTGACCATGATGGTCTCGATGCCCGCCTCGCGCAGGCCGAAGGCGGCATGCACGCAGCAGTAGTCGAACTCGATGCCTTGACCGATGCGGTTCGGTCCGCTGCCCAGGATCACCACCTTGCGCCGGTCGCTCGGTTGGCACTCGTCTTCGGGCTGTTCGCCAGCGACCGCCGGTGCCTCGTAGGTGCTGTACATGTAGGGAGTGCGCGCCTCGAACTCGGCGGCGCAGGTATCGACTCGCTTATAGACGGGGAGGACTCCGAGGCGTTCGCGCAGCGCCCGCACCGCGCCCTCCGTGGTGCCGGCAAGAGTGGCCAGTCGGGCGTCGGAGAAGCCCAGCGCTTTGAGCCGCCGCAGCTCTTCGGGATCCTGCGGCAGCCCATGGCGCCGGACCTCCTCCTCCACCCTCACGAGGTCCCGAATGCGGGCGAGGAACCAGCGATCGTAGCGGCAAACGGCGTAGATGCGCTCGAGGTCGATGCCGAGCCGGAACGCCTGCGCCACTTGCCGCAGCCGATCCGCGGTGGGCATGGCGAGGGCGGAGAGCAGAGCGTCGACCGGACTATCGGCATCGGCGAGCCCCGGGATCTCGATCTCGTCGAGGCCGGTGAGCCCGGTCTCGAGGGAGCGCAGCGCCTTTTGCAGCGACTCCTCGAACGACCGCCCGATCGCCATCGCCTCGCCCACCGACTTCATCGAGGTAGTGAGGGTGGGTTCGGTTTCCGGGAACTTCTCGAAGGTGAAACGCGGGATCTTGGTAACGACGTAATCGATCGAAGGTTCGAAGGAGGCCGGCGTGACCCCAGTGATGTCGTTCAGGATCTCGTCGAGAGTATAGCCCACGGCGAGTCGCGCGGCCACCTTGGCGATGGGAAAACCCGTAGCTTTGGAAGCCAGGGCAGAGGAGCGGGATACTCGCGGATTCATCTCGATCACCACCATCCGGCCGTTTTCCGGATCGATGGCGAACTGGACGTTGGAGCCACCGGTATCGACGCCGATCTCGCGCAACACCGCGATGGCGGCGCTGCGCATGCGCTGGTATTCCTTGTCGGTGAGGGTGAGAGCGGGGGCGATGGTGATGGAATCGCCAGTGTGCACCCCCATCGGGTCGAGATTCTCGATGGAGCAGACGATGATGCAATTGTCGTGCCGGTCGCGCACCACCTCCATCTCGAATTCCTTCCAGCCGAGAACCGACTCCTCGACGAGGATCTCCGAGATGGGCGAGGCCTCGAGACCGGCTGCGGCGATACGATCGAATTCCTCGCGGTTGTAGGCGATACCGCCGCCGGTGCCGCCCAGGGTATAGGACGGGCGAACGATCGCAGGAAGTCCGGTGAGCTCGAGCGCCGCCCGCGCCTCGGCGAGGTTGCGGGCAACGGCGCTCTTGGGCACATCCAAGCCGATGCGGCGCATGGCCTCGCGGAACTTCTCGCGGTCCTCGGCCTTTTCGATGGCCTCGAGGGAGGCGCCGATGAGCTCGACTCCGTAGCGCTCGAGCACCCCGGAGACGGCGAGGGCACGCGCCACGTTCAGGGCCGTCTGACCGCCCATCGTGGGCAGCAACGCATCCGGTCGTTCGCGGGCGATGATCTTCTCGACGAATTCCGGCGTGATGGGCTCGATGTAGGTGGCATGTGCCACCTCGGGATCGGTCATGATGGTGGCCGGATTGGAATTGACGAGGATCACCCGGTAGCCTTCCGCCACCAACGCCTTGCACGCTTGGGTGCCGGAGTAGTCGAACTCGCAGGCTTGGCCGATGACGATCGGCCCGGCACCGATCACCAGGATCGAGCGGAGGTCCGTGCGTTTGGGCATGGCTCAGGTCCTGCGACCGCGCACGAGCGCGGCGAAGCGTTCGAAGAGATAATGGCTGTCGTGCGGCCCCGGCGACGCTTCGGGGTGGAACTGAACGGAGAAGCAGGCCGTACCTTCCACCGCGAGACCCTGGATCGTGCCATCGAAGAGCGAGCGGTGGGTGATGCGCAAAACGTTCGGCAACCCCTCCTCGGCGACGGCAAAACCGTGGTTCTGGCTCGTGATCTCGACCCGGCCGGTCTCGAGATCGGCGACCGGGTGATTGGCGCCGTGATGGCCGAAGCGCATCTTCTCGGTGCGCGCGCCCATGGCGAGCGCCAGCATCTGGTGGCCGAGGCAGATGCCGAAAAGCGGCACGCCCGCGTCGACGAGCCTCCGGATCTCGGGCACCGCCCAGCGACCGGTGGCGGCGGGATCGCCCGGGCCGTTGGACAGCAGGACCGCATCCGGCGACATGGCGAGCACTTTCTCGGCTGGCGTGGTTCCCGGCACCACGGTCACCTGGAAACCGGCGTCGACGAGGGAGCGCAGAATGTTGCGCTTCACTCCATAGTCGAGGACGACGCAGCGGGCACCGCCCGCCGGACCCTTGCGGTAGCCGCCTGGCCAATCCCAACGCCCCTCGCGCCACTCGTAGGGCTCGCGGCAAGTGACGGCGGGAACGAGATCGAGGCCGACCATGCCGGGCCAGGCTCGCGCGCTCTCGACGAGCTCCTCGCCATCGATCGCCTCGTCGGGGTGAAAGGCGAGGGCGCAACGCTGGAAGCCACGATCGCGCAGGATGCGGGTCAGTCGTCGCGTATCGAGCCCGAAGATCGCGACCAACCCATGGCGTTCGAGCCAGCTCGCGAGATCCTCGCGGGCTCGCCAGTTCGACGCTTCGCCGATGGGTTGGCGGCAGACCATACCGAGGGCGGCTGGTCGCGCGGCCTCCACGTCTTCCTCGTTGGTGCCGACGATGCCGATGTGCGGGAAGGTGAAAGTCACGATCTGACCGGCGTAGGAGGGATCGGTCAAGATCTCCTGGTAGCCGGTCATGCCGGTGTGGAAGACGAGCTCGCCGACCACACTCCCTGGCCGGCCGGTACCGAAGCCGCGGAAGACCGTGCCGTCCTCCAGCGCGAGTGCAGCGTCGGGACGGCGCTTCAAGATGTGCAGCATGTGCGGGACGCTTCCGGTGGGCGGACGGGCGCAAGGCGCACCGCAGGCGGTTCTAGTTCCGGCAGTCCTCGGGTCAAGGCGGGGTGGGCGTCATCCGGGTGGCGGCAGATCGGGCAGCGAGGGGTCGAGGCAGCCGCCTGTGCGGATGGGCAGGATGCGGCGGGCCAAGCCCGTCGTGTCGTCGGTATCGACCAGGACACCGCACAGGGTAGCGGGCCCTCGCGCCGGCTCGAGGCGGGGTCCCGGGACGTCGCTGCGCCAGCGATAAAGGGAGCCCTCCTTCTCCATGCCGATGACACTGTCGTAGTCGCCGGTCATCCCGACGTCGCTCACATAGGCGGTACCGCCCGGAAGGATTCGGTGGTCGGCCGTTGGCACATGGGTGTGAGTGCCGAGGACCGCCGAGACCCGTCCATCGAGGAAATGACCGAGCGCCATCTTCTCGCTGGTGGCCTCGGCGTGGACGTCGACGAGAATGGCGGCGACGCTGCCACCCAGCGCATAAGGCGCGAGGGCCTGCTCGAGGGCGCGGAAGGGATCGTCGAACAGCCCCATGAACAGCCGGCCCATCACCTGACACACGAGAAGATCGCGGCCCCGCGGGTCGCGCACCAACTGCAGCCCGCGCCCCGGCGTCCCGGGCGCCATGTTGAGGGGCCGCACGATCCGCTGCTCGTGCTCGATATGGGCGACCATCTCCCGTTGATCGAAGCCATGATTGCCGAGGGTGAGGATGTCGACCCCGGCTTCGAACAGTTGGTCCGCGATCTTGCGCGTGAGGCCGAAGCCGGCGGCGGCATTCTCGGCATTGGCGACGATGCGATCCGGCGCGTAGCGCCGCCTGAGCTCCGGCAGATGGTGCAAGATGGCCGCCCGGCCGGAGCGGCCCACGATGTCGCCGATGAAGAGAATGCGCACGCCGATCTCCCGTGCTGGCGCTACGGCGCCGATCTTGACTGCGGTCTGGTCGGCGGAAAGGGGCGGAGTTGCCGCGGGCTGCGCCCAGGCGCATCTCCGAACCGCGGAGTGCGCGGTGCACCGGATGTGTCGTCCGCTTCCTGCCGTCCTCGCGGCCCTGTTCGGCACCCTCGTCCTCGCCACGCCAGCCGTCGCTCCAGAAGAGCGCGCGCTCTCGCCCGCGTTCATGCCGACGCGAGCGTGGGGGTGGAGGGTGTGCGGTCGGTGCTGGCAGGCATCCAGATTCCCGACGGCGGCCGCACCTGCGACACCCTCTTTCGCCCGGTGCGCTGCGGCTGACGTGCGGCGCTGGCCTCAGGCCGCCGAGTGTCCGGCTTCGTCGCGTGCGGGGGCGTTCGACGGTCGGCCGAGGATTCGAGGCTCGCCACCTGCTCGGTCGGCCGCGACGATAATCCCAGGGGCGAGGACCTCGGCCTCTGGCTCGTCGCCCGCGGCCTCGCGCGCTCCCCGAGGCCCCGTTTGCCGATCGGGCGGCGGAAGAGATGGCCCAAGTGCGCCGTCCCGGTCCCGTGGCCTTGGATGGCAGCGCCACGACGACGACAAGGGGGCCGCAGGCGCTCTTGCCGGCGTCCGGGGCACGGACCAGCATAGCGGTGGATTCCGGGGGGGAGATGCTCGTGCTGCTTTCCCGCGATCGTTCCCTGCTCCTCGTGATCGACTTCCAGGAGCGGCTGCTTCCTGTCATCGACCGCGGCGCGGAGCGGCTCGCTCGCACGCGCCTGTTGCTCGAAGTGGCCCGCCTCCTCGAGGTGCCGGTTGTGGCTTCGGAGCAATATCCCAAGGGCCTCGGCGCCACCGTCGGGGAGCTGCGGGACAGGCTGCGGCCAGAGGAGATTTACGCCAAGCTCGCCTTTTCCTGCGGCCGGGACGAGGGCCTGGTGCGGGCGGTGCAGGAGAGTGGGCGCGACCAGCTGGTGATCGCGGGTATCGAGACCCACGTCTGTGTCCTGCAGACGGCGATCGACTTCCGCGACCGGGGCTTGACGGTGGCGGTGGTCGCCGATGCTACCGGGTCGCGCGACGAAGAGCGGCGGCGGCTCGGTCTCGAGCGGATGCGCCAGGAGGGGATCGCCATCCTGCACTCGGAAATGGCCGCCTTCGAATGGCTCGAGCGGGCTGGAAGCGACCTGTTTCGCAAAGTGGCGCCGCTGCTGCGCTGACGTCGAGGTCGCTTCCCGGCGCGGCGCGTGCCGAGCCCGAATAGCCGGGAGGGGCGATCTTGCGCGCGGGCGACGGCGCGGCGACCTTGCGGATGCACCAGCAAGAGGAGGAGACGGACATGCGCATCACCTGGCTCGGACATTCTGCCGTCCATCTCGAGCTCGCCGGCAAGAGCATCGCGATCGACCCGTTCTGGACGGGTAATCCGAAGTTCCCGCAAGGCTACGAGGAGCGGGTGCAGCGGATCGATGCCATCGTCGTCACCCACGGCCACGACGATCATTTCGGCGACACCGTGCGTCTCGCCAAGAAATACGGGGCCACGGTGATCGGCCAATGGGAGATCTGCATGGAAGCCGCGAATGCCGGAGTCGAGAAGATCCAGCCCATGAACACCGGCGGCTGCATCGAGGTGGAGGGGGTGCGCTACGCCATGGTGCCGGCTTTCCACAGCTCTGCGACCCTGCGCGACGGCGGCCTCTTCACGCGCGGCGATCCGGCGGGCTTCGTGATCCTCGGCGAAGGCCGAAGTGTCTATCACGCCGGCGATACCTGCCTGTTCTCCGATATGGCGCTCGTCCATCGCCTCTACCGGCCGCAAATCGGTTTCCTCCCGGTCGGCGACCGCTTCACCATGGGTCCCGAGCAGGCGGCCATCGCCTGCAACGAGTTCCTCCACCTCGACCTCGTGGTGCCCATCCACTGGGGCACCTTCGATCTCCTGCACGGCGATCCGCACGAGTTCGCGAGACAGGTCACGCGCGGACGGGTTCACATCGCCACTCCGGGCGAATCCTTCACCGCCTGAGTCGCAGCTTCGGCCCGCCTAGCGCTGGCGGGTGCGCCAATGCGGATGGATCCAGGGCTCGAGGTTCGAGGCCGGAAGTGGCGGGCGGCCGAGGATATGGTCGCTCGCCTTCTCGCCGATCATGATCGAGGGGGCATTGAGATTGCCGTTGGTGATCCGCGGAATGATGGAGCTGTCGGCCACTCTCAGTCCCTCGAGGCCGATCACCCGGCAGCTGGGATCCACGACGGCGAGCGGGTCGGCAGGATCGCCCATGCGGCAGGTGCCACAGGGGTGATAGGCGCTCTCGACGTGTTCGCGGACGAACTCGTCGATCTGCTCGTCGCTCTGCACCCGCTCGCCTGGCGCGATCTCGCGGCCCCGGAAGGGCGCGAAAGCCGGCTGGGCGAAGATCTCGCGAGTGAGCCGGATGCACAACCGGAACTCGAGCCAGTCGTCGGGATGCGACATATAGTTGAAGCGGATCTCGGGCGCGACGCGCGGGTCGGGTGAACGCAGTCGCACCTGGCCGCGGGATTTCGAGCGCATCGGCCCGACATGCACCTGGAAGCCGTGGCCGGGGGCGGCGGAACGTCCGTCGTAGCGGATGGCCCCTGGCAGGAAGTGATACTGGATATCGGGATATTCGATGCCGGCGCGGGAACGGATGAAGGCGCAGGCCTCGAAGTGATTGGTGGCACCGGGACCGCTCTTGAAGAGCAACCACTCGAGCCCGACCCGCGCCTTGGCGAACGGGCCGAGGAGCCCGTTGAGGGTGACGGGTTGGGTGCACTCCATTTGCACGTAGAGTTCGAGATGGTCCTGCAGATTGGCTCCCACTCCGGGCAGGGCGTGCACCGGCTCGACGCCGACCTGGCGGAGATGCTCCGGATCGCCCACCCCCGAGAGTTGCAGCAGGGTCGGCGAGCCGATCGCCCCGGCTGCAAGGATGACCTCGCGACGAGCGCGAATGGTGAAGATCCGACGGTGCCGCTCCACCTCCACCCCGACGGCGCGCCGGCCCTCGAACAAGATCCGGCGCACGAGGGTGCGGGCGAGGAGCTGGACATTGGGGCGGCGCAGAGCCGGTCGCAGATAGGCTTGCGCCGCTGACCAGCGGCGTCCCTGCCACACGGTCATTTCCATCGGCCCGAAGCCTTCCTGCTTCGCGCCATTGTAATCCTCGGTGCGCTGGTAGCCTGCCTGCACCCCGGCCTCGATGAAGGCGCGATAGAGGGGATTGGTCATCCGGCCCCGCGTCACGTGCAGGGGGCCATCGGTGCCTCGCCAGCCCGGCTCGCCGCCGTGACAGCACTCCATCCGCTGGAAATAGGGAAGGACGTGGCGGAACGCCCAGCCGCGCGCCCCCATCCGTTCCCAGGTATCGTAGTCGCGGGCATGCCCGCGCACGTAGACCATGCCGTTGATCGAGGACGAACCGCCGATCACGCGGCCGCGCGGACACTGCAGCCGGCGACCGCCGAGGGCAGGCTCGGGCTCGCTCCAATACCCCCAGTCGTAGCGTTGCATGTTCATGGGATAGGAGAGGGCGGCTGGCATCTGGATGAACGGCCCGATGTCGCTGCCACCGGCTTCGATCACCAGGACGCGATGGTGCCCGTCCTCGGATAGACGCGAGGCCAGCGCGCAACCGGCGCTCCCGGCACCGACCACGAGGAAATCGGTCTCGCTGGGCAGGCTCACGGCTTCGGTTCCTCCCGACGATCGATCAGGTGGATGAAGGATCCCGCGACATTGCCGATCCGACAGCCAGCCGGTCCGAGCGGCCGGCCACGGGCATCGCGGGTGCGGGAAAAGAGGGGTGGGCCGTCGCAGCGGCTCTCGCAGGCGAAGTGGAATTCGTGGCCCCGCAGCAGGCTGCCGGCGGCAGCAAAGGGCAATGCCGCTGCGACCTCCACCTCGCGGTAGCCAAGATGCAGGCGCGGCGAGGCGAAGCTGGTTTCGACCGGGAGGAGGCCGGCCATGGCGACGGACTCGCCTTCTCGGGTCACGAGGCCGCGACCGAGCACCATATAGCCGCCGCATTCGCCGAAGACGAAGGCGCCGCGGTCGGCGGCCGAGCGCAGGCCGGCTAGGAAGCGCCCGCAGGTGGCGAGCCGCCCGGCATGGAGCTCGGGATAGCCGCCCGGAAGCCAGATCGCGCCGGCTTCCGGATCCGGCGGTTGGTCGGCGAGCGGCGAGAAGAAGACGATCTCGACCCCGCGTCGCCGCCAGCCGGCGAGGGTGGCCTCGTAGATGAAGGCGAAGGCGGGATCGCGGGCCACCGCGACGCGGGAAGCGGGCGGCTCGAGGGGCACGGCGGCACCGGCGAGGACCGTGACCGAAGGCGGCCGCGCGATCCTGAGCAGTCGGTCGAGGTCGAGGTGGTGCTCGACGAGATCCGCCGCCCGTTCGAGCACTGTCTCGAGTTCCGGGTGTTCGCAGGCCTGGACGAGGCCGAGGTGGCGCTCTGGCAACAGGAGCGTGGGGTCGCGCGGCAGCGCGCCTACCACCGGCAGCGAGAGGCGCGCATCCACCGCTTCGCGCAGCAGCTCCGCATGGGCCGGACTGCCGACGCGATTGAAGAGGACCGCCGCTACTTCCACATCCTCGCGGAAGCGGACGAAACCCTCGACCATGGCAGCTGCGGACTGTCCGAGTTTCTGCGCGTCGACCACGAGGAGCACCGGGAGATCGAGGGTGGCCGCGAGATCGGCGGTCGAACCAGAGCCGTCGGGCGCACCGTCGAAGAGGCCCATGACCCCTTCCCCGACCACGATATCCGAGCCCCTTGCCGTCTCCTCGAGCAGGCCAACCAGGGTCTGCAGGCGCATCGCCCAGGAATCGAGGTTCAAGCACGGCCGGTTGGTGGCGCGGCTGTGGAAGGCCGGATCGATATAGTCGGGGCCGACCTTGAAGGAGGTCGCCCGGAGTCCCCGTCTGCGGAGCGCCCGCAACAAGCCGAGGGTGACGACGGTCTTGCCCGAACCCGAAAACGGAGCTCCAACGATCAGGGTCGGCGCGCTCACCGTCCCGGCCCTCCTGCCGCATTTGTCCGAGCTTGGCCTGGCATGACCGTCTCTGCTCCCAAGGATCCGCAATCCCCGAGACGCCCGCGTGCAGGACTCCGCTGTGGCTTCACGACCGGTGCCTGCGCCACCGCCGCGACGCGGGCGGCATACAGCGCGCTCCTCGGGCTCGGCTTTCCGGATCCCGTCACGATCCGTCTGCCAAGAGGCGAGACTCCGTCCTTTGCCCTCGCCGAAAAAGGATGGGCGGAAGGTGCCGCTGTCGCCGCGGTCGTCAAGGACGCCGGCGACGACCCCGACGTCACCCACCTCTGCCTCGTCCGTGTCACCGTCCGCCGCGGTCCGCCTGGCAGTGGCGTGAGCTTCCGCGCCGGCCCCGGGGTCGGTACCGTCACCCTGCCGGGCCTGCCGCTGCCGCCCGGCGAGCCCGCGATCAATCCCGTGCCGCGGCGGATGATGCGGGAAGTGGTCGAGGAGCTCGCGCGGGCGGCGGGCGAGGCTCCCGACGTCGAGATCGAGATCTCCATTCCGGGCGGTGAGGAAATCGCCCGCCATACCTGGAACCCGCGCCTCGGCATCGTGGGCGGACTCTCCATTCTCGGGACCACCGGCATCGTCGTACCCTATAGCTGCAGCGCCTGGATCCATTCCATTCACCGCGGCATCGATGTGGCGCGCGCTGCCGGCCTCACCCATCTGGTGGGAGCCACCGGCAGGACCTCCGAACGGACGGCACAGATCCTTTACGGGCTTCCCGAGCTCGCCCTCATCGACATGGGGGATTTCGTGGGCGCCACCCTCAAATATCTGCGCCGCCATCCCGTCGCCCGGTTCACCATTGCCGGCGGTTTCGGCAAGCTGGCCAAGCTCGCCCAAGGAGCGATGGACCTCCATTCCGGCCGCTCGCGACTCGACCCTCAGGGCCTCGCCCGGCTCGTGGCCGAGGCCGGAGGGGATTCCGCCCTCTGCAGGGCCGCCACTTCCGCCCCCAGCGCCGGCGGGGTGCTCGCCCTCTGCCGGGAAGCGGGCGTGGCGATCGGCGACAGGGTCGCGGAGCAGGCGCGTCGGGTGGCGCAGGCGAGGGTCGGTCCGGCGGTGTGCATCGACGTGCTCGTCGTCGATCGTGCAGGCGAGGTGGTCGGTGCCGCGAGGTGACCGAGGGAAGCTCTCCTTGCTCTTGCTCGCGGGCACCGGCGAGGCGCGCGAGCTTGCCCGCGATCTCGCCGGCGACCCCCGGATCGCGGTCGTGAGCTCCCTCGCTGGGCGGACGCGCACGCCCGATCTGCCGCCGGGGGAAGTCCGCGTGGGCGGCTTCGGCGGCGAGAGCGGATTGGCCCGCTATCTGGGCGAAACGGGTGTGGGAGCGGTGGTCGACGCCACTCATCCCTTCGCCCGAACCATGAGCGTCACGGCTTACCGTGTCTGCACCCGCCTGGGCATCCCTTATCTGCGCTTCGAACGTCCGGCCTGGACACCCGAGCCCGGCGACCGTTGGATCGAGGTCCCGGATCTCTCGGCGGGACTGGAGCGGGCCTGCCGCGAGGGGGGCTGCATCTTCGCCAGTATCGGGCGCAGCGCTTGGCCCCTGCTCGCCACCTTCGAACGCTGTCGGTTCGTCGTGCGGACGATCGAGCCGGTCGATCCGCCGGCACCGCGGGTCCATGTGGTGACGGCACGGCCCCCTTATACGGTCGAGGGGGATCGCGCGCTCTTCGAAGAGCTGGGGGTGGAGCGGCTGCTCGTCCGCAATGTCGGTGGCTCGGGCGCCTGGTCCAAGCTCGCAGCCGCCCGTGCCCTCGGCCTCGAGGTGGTGATGATCGCGCGGCCGCCGCTCGCCGTCGGCCCGGTGGTCGAGACGCCCGTTCAGCTGCGCTCCTGGCTCGAAGATCTGCTCGCTGGCCGCAGTCGGTGATGGTGGTCGGGAGCGTAGAGCCGGCTGTCGGGGAACTGTCGCTCCGCCAGTACCCGGCCGACGAGGATGAGCGCCGTGCGGGTGATCCCCGCTTCCTTCACCTTCGCGCGAATGTCGGCGAGCGTGCCGCGGATCACGCACTGGTCCGGCCAACTCGCGCGGTAGACGACGGCGACCGGCATGTCCTCGCCGAGCGCGGGTGCCAGCTCGCGGACCACCCGAGCGAGATTGTTGATCGAGAGATGGATGGCGAGGGTCGCGCCGGTGCGGGCAAAGGCGGCGAGGCTCTCCCCGGGCGGCATCGGCGAGGAGCGCACGGAAGTGCGGGTGAGCACCACCGACTGGGCGACCTCGGGCAGCGTCAGCTCGAGCCCGAGGACGGCGGCGGCGGCCGCGAAAGCCGGCACTCCGGGCGTGATGTCCCAGGGAATGCCGAGAGCATCGAGCCTCCGGGTCTGTTCGGCAATGGCGCCATAGAGCGACGGATCGCCGGAATGGAGCCGTGCCACCTCGAGCCCGGCGGCATGGGCTCGCGCCATCTCGTCGACGATCTCCTCGAGGGTCATCGCCGCGGTATCGACGACCCGCGCGCCTGCCGGCGCCTCGGCCACCACCTCGCTGGGCACGAGCGAGCCGGCGTAGAGGACGACCGGGCACCGGCGGACCAGCTGGAGCCCGCGCACGGTAATGAGATCGGGTGCTCCCGGCCCGGCCCCGATGAAATGGACGGTCATGGCAAGCGATAGCCGCGGGGGGTGAACGCCCACGGCTTTCCGGCGAGGGTGAGGGTCCGGCTGGAGGGTGCGCCGACGACGACGGTCGTGAGCATGTCGAGGCCGGAAGGCGTCAGGTCCGCGAGCGTGATGATCCGGACCTCCTCACCGACGCGGCCGAGAGCGCGCCCCACCACGACCGGGGTCGAGGCTGGGCGGTGGCGCAAAAGGATGTCCCGTGCCCGCAGGAGCAGGTTTCGCCGGCGGGCCGACACCGGGTTGTAGAGGGCGATGACGAAGCCCGCTTCGGCGGCGGCCTCGATCCGCCGCTCGATCGTCGCGGCGGGCGTGAGCAAGTCGGAGAGGGAGATGGCGCAGAAGTCGTGGCCGAGGATCGCCCCGCTCCGTGCGGCAGCGAGCTGCATCGCCGAAATCCCGGGTACCACCTCGAGGGCGATTCGCTGCCATGCTGGCTGGTGCTCGGCCTGGCTGGCGAGGAGCTCGAAAAGCGGCGAGGCCATGGCGTAGATGCCAGGGTCGCCCGAACAGACGAGGGCCACCTCGCGTCCCTCCGCCGCGAGCTCGAGAGCGCGCCGGCAACGTTCCTCTTCCTCGCCTAGCGCGAAGGGATGGAGTCTCTTGCCCCGGGCGAGCGGTTTTGCGAGCTCGAGATAGAGCCGGTAGCCGACGAGGTCGGTCGCCCGCGCCAAAGCCGCCTCCGCGGCGCGGGTGAGGAAGGCGGGATCGCCCGGCCCGAGGCCGACGATGGCCAGCCGTCCGCGCGGCCGGCCGACGGCGGCGGGATCGATGGGCCGGGTCGCCTCGGCTACCGCCACCGTCGCTCCGCGCCCTTTTCGTTTGGCGACCACCAGCCGCGCGTCGCCGCCGGCGGCGGCGAGGGCGGCAGCCTCCGCTACCGAGGGAATGCCGATCGCCCGCTCGACCGCTTCCGAGGCATGGGCGATCCGAGACCGTTCCTCGGCGAGCCGCTCGCGCGGGAAAAAGCGGGCCGGCACACCGAGCTCCTCGGCAAGCGCGTGGATGGCCGGTTCGTCCGCCTTGAGGTCGACCGAGACCACGCAGGCAACGGCCTCGGGTGCGAGGCCGGCCTCGGCGAGCACGGAACGGGCGAGGACGGAGAGGGCCTCGGGATCGGCGCCGCGGCTGCATCCCACGCCGAGGGCGAGCTGCGGCGGATGGCAGACGAGACACTCCGGCGTCGGCGCCCTGTCGCGCACGGTCACGAGGATCTCGTGGCGCGCATCGTCCGCGAACCTCAGGCCAGCCGCGCGCAGCCAGTCCCCGGCCCCGGTCTCGTCGACGAGGCGCACCGGCGCGCCGTCGAGGAGCGCACCCGCGAATGCCGCGAAATCGGGGGGAGGCCGAAGCCGCCAGCCTGGCGGCGGCTCGTCCAGGGCGAGCCCGAGCAGGGTGTCGCTGGCCGTCGTGATCGCGGCGAAGGCCCCGAGCCCCGCTGCGATCCGTCGGGCGAGGCGGTTGGCTCCCCGATGGCCGCCCACGAGCGGCACGGCACAGGAGCCATCGGGCGCCACCGCTACCACCGGCGGATCGCGGTCCTTGTGGGACAGCTCCGGGCCGAGAAGGCGCACCACCATACCGGCTGCACCGATGACGACGACGCCAGTGCCCGAGCGAAAGGCGCTCGGCAGGCTTTGGCGCAAGGATCCGGCCACGATGTCGGTGTCGCCATCGAGGATGGCGCGAATGCGACCGGCCAGTCCCAGATCGCGCGGCCGGGGTGCGAGAATGGCGATCCTCACGGCCCAGGTGCCTGCCTGCGCAGGAGCAGCAACGACATATAGGGTGCCGCTTCGTGGCGCCAGTCGGCGAGTCGCGACACCCGTTCGCGGGGGCTGCCCAGCTCGCTGGCGATCCAGGTGCAGCCGACGAGACCTTGGCGTTCGAGCAGGCGGCGGATGCGCGGCAGATGTTGGCCGAGCTTGAGGATCACCGCCACCTCCGCGCTCTCCAGCCGGCGGACGAGCTCCGCATCGGGCAGGGTGCCGGGCAGCACCGCCACGCTCTCGGAGCCGTGCGCGAGGGGCGTGCCGATGGCGGCGGCCGCCGCCGACATCGCGGTAATCCCTGGAATCACGGCACACGGATAACGGCCGCCGAGCCGTGCCAGCAGGTTCACGAACGAGCCGTAGAAAAGGGGATCGCCGAGGCAGAGAAAGCCCACCTGCAGCCCGGCATCGAGCTGGGTGGCGAGCTTCTCGGCCACTTCGTCGTAAAACGTCTCGCGCGTGGCGCGGTCGGCGCGCATCGGAGCGGCGAACAAGAGCTCGTGCTGGCCCGGTGGCAGATAGGGGGCGACGATGGTGCGCGCGATCCGATCGCGGCCATCGGCGGCGAGACTCGCGACCACGTCGACCTCGCCGAGAAGCCGCACGGCCTTGAGGGTGAGGAGTTCGGGATCCCCGGGACCCACCCCGATGCCCCAGAGTTTTCCAGTCACCGCTTCTCCCACACGAGCTGGGTTACCGGGGCGAGTGCCCGCCACAACCGATGTCCATGGCGCGTCTCGGCCCGGCTCACGGCGATGCGCCGGAGCCTCACTTCCCGCCCCTCGGCGAAGGCCAAAAGCGCGGCTTCGCCCTCGATGGTGACGGCATGGGCGACGAGTCTGCCGCCGGCGCGCAGACGGGCTGCGAGATAATCGAGGAGACCCGGCTCCGCTACACCGCCGCCGAGAAAGATGCGGTCGGGATCGGCGAGGTTGGAGAGGACCTCGGGTGCGCGCCCTTCCACCACCTCGAGGTCCGGTGCTCCGAGGCGCTCGGCATTGGCGCGGATGGAAGCGATCCGATCGCTGCGCAACTCGACGGCGATGGCGCGGGCGGTGGGCTCGCAGCGCAGCCATTCGATGGCGATGCTGCCCGCACCGGCCCCGATGTCCCACAGCAGCAGACCCGGCATCGGCAGGAGCGCAGCCACGGCGACGGCCCGTACCTCCGCTTTGGTGACGGTCCCATCGTGGAGGAAGACGTCGTCGTCGAGTCCCGCGATGCGCGGCAGCGACCGGCAGTCGGGATCGGCCCGACAGTGGACGGCGACCACATTGAGGTCGGCGAAATGCGGAGTTCGTGCGAGCTCCTCGGCGGTTCCCGACCACGCCTGTTCGTGCCGACCGCCGAGATGGGCGAGCACGTGGCAGGAGGAGGCAGCGAAGCCGGCGTCGACCAGGCGTCTGCCGATAGCCGAAGGTGCAGCGCCGTCGGACGTGAGGAGGAGCAGCCGGCGGCCTGGTTGCAGGTGGCGCAGCAGCAGGGCGAGGGGACGGCCGTGGAGGGATAGGGCGAGAGTGTCCTCGAGCGGCCAGCCAAGCCGCGCGCAGGCGAGCTGGAAGGCCGAAACATGCGGCACGACCTCCACCGCCTCGCGGCCGAAGCGAGCGATCAGGCTGCGGCCGACGCCGTACCAGAGCGGATCGCCACTTGCCAGCACCACGATCCGTCGGTGCGCCCGCGCCTCGATCTCGGCGAAGGTGTCGGCGAGCGGCGAGCGCCAGAGGACGCGCTCGGCCCGGCTCTCGGGCACCAAGCCGAGATGGCGCCGACCGCCCACCAGCACCTCGGCCTCGGCGATGCGACGGCGGGCGTTCTCGCCGAGCCCGTCAAGTCCCTCCTCGCCAATGCCGACGACCACGATCCACGGCCGTGTCATGGGGCATCGTCTGAACACAGCACGGCATTGACAGCGGCAGCGGCGAGTGCGCTGCCGCCGCGTCTTCCGAGCAGGGTGACAAAGGGGATATCGAGGCCTGCCTCGAGCAGGGCCTCTTTGCTCTCGGCCGCGCCGACGAAGCCCACCGGAAAAGCGAAGATGGCAGCCGGGCGCGGCCAGCCCGCGAGGAGCCGCTCGAGCAGGTGGAAAAGCGTGGTTGGCGCATTGCCGATCGCCACCACCGCGCCGTCGAGCCACGGCTGCCACAGCTCCACTGCCGCGGCGGCGCGGGTGGTGGCAAATCGCTGCGCGAGTTCGTCGACCTCGGGGGAGGCGAGGGTGCACAGCAGGGGATTGGACGCCGGCAGACGCCGCGTCGCGATTCCGGCTCGCACCATTTCGGTGTCGCACAGTATCGCCTTGCCGCGCTCGAGCGCTGCTCGCGCCGCTGTCACCGGCTCGCCCGAGAGCCGGAGATCGGCGACGAGATCCGGCATGCCGCAGGCGTGCACGAGCCGCAGCACGAGGGCATGGCAGGTCGGGGCGAATGTCGACAGATCGATCTCGGCGCGAATGCGGGCGAACGAGAGGCGGTAGATCTCCCGCGGGTCGCGGAGATAGGCGAAGGGCGGTGTCCCTGGCCTAGCCGTCCCGGCCATCCTCGTCGTCCGGCGGATAGCGATGGGGGTGGGGATGATGATGGTGAGGATGGTGGTGGTGACGATGGCCAGGGGGGTGCGGGTGCGCATGGGGATGAGGGCGATGGCCGCTCGTCGGGTGCGGCGACGAGCCTTGTCGATCGGCGTCCGTACCGATGCCTTCGACGTGGTGGTGATGGGCCTGCTGCGGCAGGCCGAGATCGCGCTCGTAGCCGACGATCGGCACCCGGTACTTGCACAGGCTGCAGTTCATCGCCGTGTCGCCGTCGAGGATGCCGTGGATGCGATCGAGGAAGGCCTGCACCACGAGCGGGTGGTCGTCGAGATACCGCGCCCGCAGGAACTCGAGATGGGGGAAGCGGGCCGCCGCCTCGGCGGTGGCGTCGTAGATGCGACGCACGAGCACCCCGGTGAAGAGGAAGTAGGGAAACACCACGATGCGGCGGAAGCCCAGGCGAGCGGCGCGTTGGAGCGCCACGTCGGTGCGCGGGTGAGCGACTCCGGAATACGCGACTTCGGCGTGTCCGAAGCCCATCCCCTCCCACAGCATGCGCATCACCTTGGCGACATTGCCGTTGGCATCGCTGTCCGAGGTGCCGCGGCCGACGACGAGGAGCAGGGTCTCCTCGAGGGGGACCGCGACTCTCGCCCGGGACAGGGCTTCGAAGATGCGATCGGCCGAGGCACGCAAGAGCAGGGGATCGATGCCGAGATCCCGCCCCATGTCGATGCGGATCCCGTGCTCGTCGCCATAGGCGCGCAACACCGACGGCACGTCGTTTTTCACGTGTCCGGCCGCGAACAGCATACCGGGAACGGCGAGGATGCGTTCGACCCCGCGGGCGCGCAATCGATCGAGGCCCTCGCGGATGATGGGCCGAGCGAATTCGAGATAGCCCATCTCGATCGGCCATTCCGGGAGTCGCTCGCGGATCTGCTCCACGAGACGGGCGAACTGGGCGCAGGCTTCCGGGTCGCGGCTGCCGTGGCCGCAGACCATCACACCGATTCGTTCCATCCGCTTCCGGCAGACAAGAGGCCCGGTCGCCGGGATAGCAGCGGCAGCTGGCGCGAACAAGCGCAGCTCCGTCGCGCCCTTGCGAGAGCGCGTCCGCCGCCGACCGTTGCCGCCGGATGCGGGCGGTCGTAGAGGAATGGCGGCCCCCGGTGCGGGATGGAGGTTCGAGGTGCCGACATACCGTGTCAACATGCTCCTGACCTCGATCGCCGATGCCGGCCGCGAGCTTCTCAGGCTTCGACCGAATCGCCGGCCGCGGATCGAACAGCTGTGCCGCGATCTGCTGTCGACCCGGGGCGAGGCCTCGGGCGCCGCCCTCGCCCGCGAAATCGTCGAGGCCTATGCAGCCCTCGATCAAGCTGGGCGGCTCGCCTTTTTCCAGACACTCTTGCGGGAATTCGATGTCGATCCCGATCGGGTCGAAGCGGCGATCGAGGACTATCAGCGCGATCCGGGGTTCGAGCGGCTGCAGGCGTTGCGCCGGGTGACCGAGCCTCCACGCCAGGAACTCTTTCGCCGCACCAATATGGCGCCCAACGGCACGCGCGCGCTCGTCGGCATGCGTGCCGACCTCCTGCGCCATCTGCCGGCGCACCCCGAACTCCGGCAGGTCGACGCCGACCTCCATCACCTGCTGACCAGTTGGTTCAATCCCGGCTTCCTCACGCTGGCCCGCATCGATTGGAACAGTCCCGCCTCGCTGCTCGAAAAGATCGTGCGCTACGAGCAGGTGCACCGGATCCCGGCGCTCGAGGCCCTGCGCCGACGACTGGCGGCCGACCGCCGTTGCTTCGCCTTCTTCCATCCGGCGCTTCCGGACGAACCGCTCATCTTCGTCGAGGTGGCACTCACCCGTGGCATCGCCGACCGCGTGCAACCGCTCATCGACGAGGCCACCCCGCTGTTCCCGGTGGCCGAAGCCGACACCGCTGTGTTCTATTCCATCAACAACTGTCAGGAGGGATTGCGCGGGGTCAATCTCGGCAACTTCCTGATCAAGCTCGTGGTCGCCGATTTGCAGCGCGAGCTGCCGCAGTTGCGTCAGTTCGTCACCCTCTCCCCGGTCCCCGGCTTCCGGCGCTGGCTCGAGGAGGCGAGAGAAGCGGGCGATCCGGTGCTCGGCCAGGCCGAACGCGAACTGCTGGAGCGGCTCGAGAGCCCCAACTGGGTGGAGGACATCGAACTGGCGCAACAGGCCAAACCCGTGCTGCTCGGTCTGTGCAGCCACTATCTCGTGCGGGTCAAGGAGCGGGGTCTGCCACGCGATCCGGTGGCGCGCTTCCATCTGCGCAATGGTGCCCGGCTCGAGCGGATCAACTGGCTCGCCGACACGTCGGAGCGGGGGATCGCCCAGAGCTTCGGGATCCTCGTGAACTATCTCTACGATCCGGGGCGCATCGAGCGCAATCACGAGGCCTATGTGGCAACCGGCGAGGTCATTCACGCCTCGGCGGTGAAACGTCTCCTGCCGAGCGTCGAGGCACGGGTGTGAGGGCGGCGAGCCGGCCAACTGGCGACCCCGGGTGGGCTCGAACCACCAACCCCCGGCTTAGAAGGCCGGTGCTCTATCCGGTTGAGCTACGGGGCCAGGCGCCACGCGCATCTCTATAGCGCGGCAGGGGTGGCTCGGAAACCAGGGGGCGGCGAGGGGCATGCTGCACTGCGGCAGTTGCCGTGGCCGTCGCCCGCTGGTAGGAAAGCGCCACCCGCCATTTCGGATCGTTCACGGATCCCGTACCATGAAGCTCATCGCCGGCAACAGCAATCGGCCGCTGGCCGAGGCGATCGCGGCGTCCCTGCGGGTCGAGCTCGCCAAGGCGACGGTGCACCGCTTCGCCGACATGGAGGTGTTCGTCGAGGTGCACGAGAACGTGCGCGGCGAGGACGTGTTCGTCATCCAGTCGACGTCCTATCCGGCGAACGACAATCTCATGGAGCTGCTCGTCATCATCGACGCCCTCAAGCGCGCCTCGGCCCGGCGAATCACGGCGGTGATCCCCTACTTCGGTTACGCGCGCCAGGACCGCAAGACCGCCCCCCGTACTCCCATTTCGGCCAAGCTGGTCGCCAATCTCATCACCGTAGCTGGGGCCGACCGGGTGCTGACCCTCGAACTCCATGCCGGGCAAATCCAGGGCTTCTTCGACATCCCGCTCGACAATCTCTACTGTACGCCGCTCATGGTGCCCGACATCCGCAACAATCTCGGAACCGACGACCTCATGATCGTGTCGCCGGATGTCGGGGGTGTGGCGAGAGCGCGGGGCTTCGCCAAGAGACTCGGGGTCGGTCTCGCCATCGTCGACAAGAGGCGCGAGCGGGCGGGTGTATCGGAGGTCATGAACGTCATCGGGGACGTCGCCGGCAGGCGCTGCGTGCTGGTCGACGACATCGTCGATTCCGGTGGCACCCTGTGCAATGCCGCGGAAGCGCTGCTCCAGGCTGGCGCCGCGTCGGTTCAGGCCTATGTCTGCCATGGCGTGCTGTCGGCCGGAGCGGTGGCGCGAATCGCGGCGAGTTCGCTCGAGCGCCTCGTGATTACCGACAGCATCCGGCCGAGCGAGGCGGTACGGGTCACCGAAAAGATCCGGGTGCTGTCGATCGCCCAGCTCATGGGTGAGGCGATCAGCCGCATCAGCTCCGAGACCTCGGTCTCGAGCCTTTTCGACTGAGGGTTGGTGATATCGAAGGGTCTGTCCGGGGCAGCCTAGGCGCCGCACCGGAGGGGCGAAAGGAGCGAGAGATGGCCGAGATCATCGTTCTCCATGTCGAACCGCGGGACCGCACCGGCAAGGGCGGGGCGCGAGCTCTCAGGCGCGCCGGCCGGATCCCGGCGATCGTCTACGGCGGGCACCACGAGCCGCAGAAGATTTCCCTCTCGGCTGTCGAGCTCAAGCGCGCGTTGGTGCGCCACCCGCACTTCATGAGCTCCGTGTGCGAGCTCCACGGGCTCGACCGGCCGCTCCGGGCGGTGCCGCGCGAGATCCAGCGCCATCCGGTGACCGACGAGCCCCTACACCTCGACTTCCTGCGCGCCGAGGCGGGAGCGCGCATCGCCGTCGCCGTCCCGGTGACCTTCGTCAACGAGGAGACCTGCGTCGGTCTCCGACGCGGCGGGGTGCTCAACGTGGTGCGGCGCGAAGTCGAGCTCGAATGCCCGGTCGAGGCGATTCCCGACGAGATCGTGGTCGATCTCGCCGGCTTCGACATCGGCGACAGCATCCACATCAGCCACGTCCGGCTGCCGCAAAACGTGCGCCCGACCATTCGCGATCGCGACTTCACCATCGCCACTATCGTGCCGCCGACGGTGGTGCGCGAGGTGACATCGGCTGCGGAAGCGACGGAGGGCGCCACGAGCGAGTGATCCCGCCGGCCTGCGACGCCGACCGAGGCCGCCATGCACCTCTTCGTCGGGCTCGGCAATCCGGGTCCGCAATACGCTCGCCACCGCCACAATGTCGGTTTCATGGCGGTGGATGCCATCGCCCGGCGGTGGCGGGCACCCGGCTGGCGGCGAAAGTTCCACGGCGAATGCTCCGAGGTCGAGCTCGAAGGTGAGCGGGTCCTGTTGCTCAAGCCCCTCACCTTCATGAACGAATCCGGCCGGTCGGTGGCCGAGGCGATGCGGTTCTACAGGCTCGCTCCCGCCCGTCTCGTCGTCTTCCACGACGAGCTCGATCTCGCGCCGGGCAAGGTGCGGGTCAAACACGGCGGTGGCACCGCCGGCCACAACGGCCTGAGGAGCATCGCCGCCTGTCTCGGCACGACCGATTTCGTGCGGGTGCGCATCGGCATCGGCCATCCCGGGGATCGCGACCGTGTCGTGTCCTGGGTCCTGAGCGACTTCGCCAGAACCGATCAGCTGTGGCTCGAGCCGCTGCTCGCGGCGATCGCGGAGGCGGCACCGCGGCTCGCGCGGGGCGACGCGAGCGGCTTCATGAACGCCGTCACGCTCGCCCTGCGGCAACGCGCAGCAGGGGCAGCGAGCGGCGCGTCTCGACCCGGGGGGCAAACCGACTAGGCTGCGGCCGATCCTGCGGATCATCGCGCCGTGCGACGAATCCTCATCCTGGTCCCGATGCTGTCGCTCGCGGCAGTCGGCGCGCTCGTCGCCTGGCGGCCGGACCTGCGCGAGGCCGCCTTGCGGCCCTTGGCGGCATGGCTCGTGCCCGGTCCCGAGGACCGAGTCCTGCGCCTCTACGGCGAAATCGACGTGCGCGAGGCCTATCCCGCCTTCAATGTCTCGGGACGGATCGCGCAGTTGGACAAAGAAGAGGGCGATCGGGTCGAGGCGGGGGAACCCATCGGGCAGCTCGAGGACGATGAGTTCCGGGCGCGCGAGGCAGCGGCACGGGCAGCGCTCGAGGCCGCGCGGGCGCGCCTGGCCGAGCTCGAGGCTGGCAGCCGGCCGCAGGAGGTGGCGCGGGCCCGCGCCGAAGTGGCGCGGCTCGAGGCGCTCGTCCGCCACGCCGGACTCGAGGTCGACCGCCTCGAGCGGCTGGTGCTGAGCCGGGCGGCCCCACAGGCGGAGCTCGATGCGGCGCGCAGCCGGCGCGACGCCTTGCTCGCCGAACTCGAGGCGGCGCGGCAGACCCTCTCGCTGTTCGAGGAGGGGCCCCGGCGCGAACAGCTCGCTGCCCAACGCGCGGAAGTGGCGCGGGCGGAAGCCGAACTGGCGGCGGCAACCAAGCAGCTCGCCGATACCCGGCTCGTGAGCCGGGTGCGCGGCGCGATCACCGGCCGCCTGCAGGAGCCCGGCAATGTGGTGTTGGCCCAGACACCGATCTACGCGATCGCGCTCGAGACACCGGTCTTCGCACGGGTGTGGGCGCCCGAGCCAGCCCTCGGCTGGCTGCGCGAGGGCCTGGCGGCGGAGATCGTCACCGATTCGGGAGCCCGCGTCCCGGCGCGCATCGGCTATATCTCGCCGGTCGCCGAGTTCACGCCCAAGACCGTGCAGACCGAAGAGCTTCGCACGAGCCTCGTCTACGAGGTCCGGGTCTATGCCGATTCGCCGAACGACCTGCGCCAGGGCATGCCGGTGACGGTCGAGATCCTGCGACCCGCACGGGAGCCGGCGGGGCGATGAAGGAGGCGATCCGACTGGAGAACGTCTCGCGCACCTTCCCCCAGCGGGGCCAGAGGATCGTCGCGATACGCGAGCTCTCTCTGTCGGTCCCGGTGGGTCAGCGGCTCGCCCTCGTGGGACCGGACGGGGCAGGCAAGACGACCCTTCTGCGGCTGCTCGCCGGGCTGCTCGCGCCGGATACGGGGAGGCTGCGGGTGCTCGGCCGAGAGCTGCCTGCCGAGGCCGCCGCCGTGCAAGCCGAGATCGGCTATCTGCCTCAGCGGTTCGGCCTCTACGACGATCTAACGGTGGCCGAGAACCTCACCCTGTGGGCCGATCTCTACGGTCTTGCGCGCGAGGCGAGGCGCGAGCGACTGGCGACGCTCCTCCAGGCGAGCGGGCTTGCGCCCTTCCAGAATCGCCTGGCGCGCGAGCTTTCGGGCGGTATGCGGCAGAAGCTCGCGCTGGCCGTCGTGCTGCTGCGCACCCCGCCGCTTCTCTTGCTCGACGAACCCAGTGTCGGGATCGACCCGCTGTCGCGGCGCGAGCTTTGGGAACTCACCCAGCGCCTCGTGGGGCCGGAGACCACCATCGTCTGGAGCACCGCCTATCTCGAAGAGGCGGAACGGTGCGAGCGAGTGCTCGTGCTGCAGGAGGGCCGGAGGATCGCCGACGGCAGCCCAGCGGAGTTGCGGGCGGAGCTGGCCGGGCGCGTCTTCCGTCTCGTCCCGGGCGACGGGCGGCCGCGGCCATGGTTTCTGCAGTTCTGGCGGCACCCAGCCGTCGTCGACGTCGCGGTGCGCGGCGGCGCGCTGCGCCTGGTGACGCGGGAGCCGGGGAAAACCGCAGGACTGGCACCAGATCTCGAACCGGTGGCGGCGAGGCTCGAGGACGCCGTGGTGGCGCGGCTCGCCGCCCTGGATCCGCCATCGCCGCCCGATCCGGAGCTACCGCGCCCGCCCGTGCGGGGGCCGGAGGTGGTGATCGAGGTGCAACAGCTCGCACGCGACTTTGGCGATTTTCGCGCGGTCGATGGCCTCACCTTCAGCGTGCGGCGCGGCGAGATCTTCGGCCTGCTCGGGCCGAACGGGGCTGGCAAGTCGACCACCTTCCGCATGCTCTGTGGCCTGCTGCCGCCGAGCGGCGGGCGGGCCGAGGTCCTCGGCTTCGATCTCTCTCGCGCCGCTCGGCACGCACGCGCCAGGATCGGGTACATGGCGCAGAGGTTCGGGCTCTCGCCAGATTTGCCGGTCCGGGCGAACCTCGCCTTCGCGGCCGCCGCCTACGGCTTGCCGTTGTGGCGGCGGCGCCGGCGCATCCGCGAGCTCGCCGAAGCGTTCGCGCTTCTGCCGGTGCTCGAGCGACCGACCCACGAGCTACCCCCCGGCTTTCGTCAACGGCTGGCGATGGCGGCCGCGCTGGTGCACGATCCCGAGATCCTGTTCCTGGACGAGCCGACCTCGGGGGTCGATCCCCTCGCTCGCCGGGCCTTCTGGTATCGGATCGCTCGACTTGCCGAAGCCGGCACGACGGTCCTCGTCACCACCCACTTCCTCGACGAGGCGGAATACTGCGACCGGGTTCTCATCGTCGATGGCGGACGCGCGCTCGCCCTGGGCGAACCGGCACGCATCCTCGCGGACACCCGCGCCCGCCACCCGGAGGTGGCGGATCTCGAGGACGCCTTTGTAGCGCTGCTCGACGAGCGACGGCGGGCGAGGGCGGCATGAGAGAAAACGGAGCCCGGCGGCTCGGGGCTCTGTTGCGCAAGGAATGGCGGCTCGTCGTGCGCGATCCGAGCAGCCTCGCCATCGCCTTCGTGCTGCCGGCGATCTTGCTGTGGCTGTTCGGCTATGGGGTGTCGCTCGATCCGCGGCGTATCGCCGTGGCCTTCGTCGAGCCGGTGCGCAGCCAGGCGACGCGGGCGCTGCGCGCCGCCTTCGCCGGCTCGCCATGGTTCGAGGTGGTCGAGCTGCGCGACATGCGCATGGCCGTCCGGTTGCTCGACCGGGGCCAGGTCGAGGCGATCGTCCGCCTGCGGGACGATTTCGCCGACCGGCTCGAGCGCGGCGATGCGCCGGTGCAGGTGATCGTGGATGGGGTCGACGCCAACACGGCCCGCATCGTCCTCGGCTATGTGCGCGGTGTGCTCACCCAGTGGCTGGCGCGGCGGGCTCCTCCCGGCACCTTCGCTGCGGGCCTGCGGCCGGAACCGCGGATTTGGTTCAACGAAGAGGTGAACAGCCGACACTTCCTCATCCCGGGACTGGTCGCCATCGTCATGACCCTGATCGGTGCCCTGCTCACGGCTCTCGTGGTGGCCCGCGAGTGGGAGCAGGGGAGTTTCGAGGCACTCTTCGTCACTCCCGTGCGTCCGGGCGAGCTGCTCCTGAGCAAGCTGTTGCCCTATTTCCTTCTCGGCATGGGCGGCATGCTCGCCACCGTGGGGTTCGCGGTGTGGCTCTTCGGCGTGCCCTTCCGCGGCTCCTTTGCGGCGCTCGCTTTGGTGTGCGCCCTCTACCTGCTGCTCGCCCTCGCCTTCGGGCTCCTCGTCTCGGGAGCCGCGCGGAACCAGTTCCTCGCTGCCCAGATTACGCTCTTTGTCGCCTTTCTTCCGGCCTTCATGCTCTCGGGTTTCCTGTTCGACCTCCGCAGCATGCCGATCGCCTTGCAATGGCTCTCGCTGCTGGTCCCGGCCCGCTGGCTCGTCTCTTCCCTGCAGACCCTGTTCTTGGCCGGCGACGTGTGGGGAGTGGTGCTCCGCGACGCCGCGGTGCTCGGTTTTGGCGCGGCCCTGCTCGGCCTGTTGGTCCGCCGGCAGCTCGCCAAATCGCTGGAGTGAGGCATGCTGCGTCGCATCTTGGCCCTCCTCCTCCGCGAGCTCGCCATCCTCTGGCGCAACCCGCGCAGCCGCATGGTGGTGATGGCCCCGCCGATCCTCCAACTCTTCGTCTTCAGCTACGCGGCGACCTTCGAGCTCACCCGCATTCCGGCAGGGGTGCTCGATCGTGACCGCTCTCCCGCATCGCGCGAGCTGGTGGCCCGCCTCGAGGGCTCGCCCAACTTCGGGCCCCTGCTCGCTTTTGCCACCCTCGAGGAGGCGCGGGCCGCTCTCGATCGCCGCGAGGTGGCCTTCGTGCTCCATGTTCCGCCGGATTTCGGAGCTCGCCTGGCGGCCGGACGCGACGCGCCCTTGCAACTCCTCCTGGATGGCCGCCAGTCGAATACCGCTGTCGGCATCCTCGCTTACGGCCTCGAGCTCTTCGATCGCTTTGGCCGCGAGCTGGCGGCGCGCCATCAGCTGCCGCTGCCGGCCGTCCGCCTCGAACCGCGGGCCTGGTTCAATCCCAATCTCGACAGTTCATGGTTCATCGTGCCAGGCCTGGTGGGCATGCTCAGCATGGTCGTGGTGGTCGCGGTGACCGCACTGTCGGTGGCGCGCGAACGCGAACTCGGCACCTTCGATCAACTGTTGGTCGCTCCCTTCCGACCGTTGGAGATCGCGCTCGGCAAGCTCCTGCCGGCGATCCTCGTGGGTCTTTTCGAGGTCAGCGCGATCGTGCTCGCCGCTCGTCTGTGGTTCGGCGTGCCCCTGCGCGGCGACCTCGCCTTCCTCTACCTCGCCCTTCTCGTCTTCATGCTCGCCGTGGCCGGAATCGGGCTCATGATCTCCTCGCTCTGTCGGACCCAGCAACAGGCCATCGTCGGCGCCTTCCTGTTCCTCGCTCCCGGCTCCATCCTCTCTGGCTTCGCCACTCCGATCGCCAACATGGAGCCCGCCGTCCAGCTGCTGACTTTCCTGAACCCGCTGCGCTACCTCCTGGTCGTGGTGCGCGGCGCGTTCCTGCGCGATCTGCCACCAGCGCTTCTCCTCGATCAGTTGTGGCCGATGGCGCTCATCGGCGTCGCGAGTCTCGCCTGCGCGGCTCTGATGTTCCGCCGCCGGCTCGCATGATCGGGCGGCTCCCTCGGGCTTCG
The DNA here is from genome assembly GCA_002898275.1 of bacterium HR40. Lineage (GTDB taxonomy): Bacteria > Pseudomonadota > Alphaproteobacteria > Geminicoccales > Geminicoccaceae > HRBIN40. The sequence continues at coordinate 142,687 of BEIQ01000003.1, read as the reverse complement.
ACCCCCAGCGATCCCAGCCGGGGCCGCGGCGACGGGCGGCCCATCGAGGCCGCCTCGGACCCCAGGGAAGACGACGTTCCACCGACGGCTGGAGAGCGATGGCCGATTCGACTGGAAGGCGAGAGCGGGCGTCTGTCGGCCCGCTATCTCTCGGGACGCCGGCCCCGCGTTCGTCCCTGCCGACCTTCCCGGTCGAGGGTCTGCCGCGCGCACCGGGACGGGTTCCCCGACGCCTCGGCCCGCGTCCCTCGGCGGCAGGCCTCCGTCAGGCGCGACAGCCGGAGGAGCTCGGCAGCCGAAGGGCGAGGGGAGCGTCCGGGTTCCCGCGCCACGGTCCGCAGGCCGTGCGGTGAGGAGCTCTCGGGCCTTCCGGGCAACGAGGGCAGAGCGTTGGCGAGGGTCCGCCGGATCGGCTGACGCGCTTTCGCGCCTATCGAACGGCCCGCTCCCTCGAAAGCGGAGAAGCGATCGGCCCTTGCAAGTCGGGGGCGACGTCGACCGCCCGCTTTGCGACCCGTCCCTCGCGCTCGAAAGCACCGGTGTCGCACGGGCATGTCCCGAGCGAGGGTCCGCGAAAGCGCCGGGGCGACCGGAGGACTCTCCCCTCGAGCCGGAGCTGCCGGGGTTGTGCTGCGGGCACGCCTCGCGAGGATGGCGACGAGGCGGTCGAGGCCCGGTGCAGCGACCGCCCGGCTCGGATCAGGCGGCCTTTGCCGAGCCCTTGGCCTCGGCGCGGGCATCGGCCTCCGCAGTCAGCGCATCGAGCAGCTGCAGCACCTCGTCCGAGGCCTTTTCCAGTTCCTCGAGCTGGCGCACGCCCGTCTCCACGTCGCCCGCCGCATAGGCGCGGGCTGCGGCGATGCCGGCGGCATGGACCCGCGCGTGCGGGGCTTCCAGGGCCCGGTAGGCGGGATGAGAGGCATATTCGCGTCCGGCGTCGCTATAGTACCACTTGCCCAAACGGCAGCTGTGGTGATCGGCGAGCTCGTCCGGCCGCAGATGCAGGCGTCCGGCATGGACGGAAAACAGCCGCGACTTCCACAAGAGATGGTCGATCTTGGCGAGCCGGACCACCTTGCCGGGGAATTCGGCGGCCACGAAGCTGGACAGCCGCTTCTTGACATGTTCTTGCAGACTCTCGGCGGTGTCGGCGAGGCGGCCAACGCGTTGGTGGGTACGCTCGCTGAGCGCCGAGATCACCGCGACGGCCTGGGCCACTTCGCTGGTGGCGGCACTCTGCTGGGAGAGGGCTGTCGCGATTTCCCCCATGGTGCGGGTGACCGCCTCGTTCCGATCGCCGACCCGGCTGATCTCCTCGCCGAGTTCGCCCATCGCCCGTCGCCACTCGCGCACCACCGAAAGCCCCTCTTCCATGGCGCTGCCGATGGCTTCGGCCTCGCTGCGCAGATGTCCGATCCGTCGCCGGACGTCCTCGGTAGCCTCGGCAGTGCGCTGCGCCAGCGAGCGGATCTCGGTTGCCACCACCGCAAAGCCGCGCCCGGCCTCGCCGGCCCGTGCCGCCTCGATACTGGCATTGAGCGACAACAGCTTGGTCTGTTCGGCTATACCGTCGATCATGTCGACGATCTCGTCGATCTGCGCCGAAGCCTGACGCAACGCCTCCACCCGTGCCACCGCTCGATCGACCGCCTGGCTCACCTCCTCGATCCGGCCGAGCGCCTCCTGCACCCGCGCGAGACCGGCCTGCAGCCGGTCGCGCACTTCCGCGGCGTCGGCCGCCACGCGTTCGCCGCGTACGCTGATGTCGCGCACGGTGACCGACATCTCCTCCGTGGCGGCGGCAATGCTCTGGCAGCGGCCGAGGGTCTCGCGCACATCGGGTACGAGGCCGAGGACCTGTACCGTGGTGGTGGTCGACAGCTTGGCGAACTCGATGAGGCTATCGAGAGCCGCTCGCGCCTGGCGGCTGAGATGCTCGCGCAGTTCGCTGAACGCGCGCGCGAGCGGACCATCGACCGCCGGTGCGGAGACGGGAACCCGGTAGTCGTCGCGCAAGAGCGGTTCGATCAGGGCCAAGGCCTCTCCAGCGGGATTCCTGCGTAAGCGCTGAAACATCTCCGGGCTCCCGTCTCCTATCGGCGCGCTCGCCACTCCATGCCGCGGGCGCGGCGTGCAATCTAAGCGACAGCCGTTGCCCAAGAGTTAACGGATCGCGCGCTCTGCTTCGCCGCCGCTGCTGCGCGCTTGCGAACGTTCGTTACAGTTTCGCCGCCCGCCGCGGCCTGGGCTGCGATCGACAGGGGTCTGGAGCCGAACTAGATGCTGCGGGGTGTGCGAGCGCTCGCGCCGCGTTCGACGGAGACGCCTCCGCATGCGTCGATCCAGTCGCCTCGGCTTCGCGATGATCGGACTCCTGCTCTCTTCGGGGGCGGGCTCGGCCCAGATGCCGCCGCCGCAGGTGGTGGTCGAGGAAGTGCGGACCGAAGCGGCGCAACGCGAGCTCGAGGTGGTCGGGCGCGTGGTGGCAGTGCGGGAGGGAGGTGTGGCCTCGCGCATCGCCGCCCCGGTGCGCGAGGTGCTGGTCCAGGTGGGCGACCGCGTCGAGGCGGGAGCCCCGCTCGTGCGTCTCGACGACACTCGCCTGCTGCTCGGATTCGAACTGGCGCGCGCCAGCCGAGACACCGCCGCCGCCGAGCTCGAGCAGGCGCGCCGCAGTCTCGCGCTCCGCGAGCAGGAGCTCCGACGCCTCGAGGGCCTGCGCCGCTCCGCCGCCTTCCCGCGCGCCCAGTACGAGGACAAGCTCGCCGAAATGGAGGTCGAACGGAGCCGGATCGCGGCCGCCGAGGCGCGCCTCGCCCAGGCCGAGGTGGAGCTGCGGCGCCGCCAGGCGGACCTGGCCGACGCCGCCATCGCCGCGCCCTATGCCGGCGTCGTCACGGCGCGCGAGGTGAGCCCGGGGGAATATGTCGAGGCCGGAGAGGTGGTCGTCCGTCTCATCGACGTCTCCGGCCTGGAGATCGAGGCGGATGTGCCAGGCAGCTGGCTTGCCGTGCTGACGGGCGATCTCACGGCGATTCTCGCCCCCTCGGGAACGAAGTTGACGCCCCGGGCGGTGATTCCCGTCGAAAACCCGCTCACCCGCACCCGCGCCGTCCGCTTCGTTTTCCTCGACCCGCAACCCGCCCACCTGGCCGTCGGTCAGTCGGTGGGCCTGCGGCTCGCGGCGAAAACGGGGCAGACGGTGGTGACCGTACCGAAGGATGCGGTTTCGGTCGTGCGCGGCACCTATCGGGTATTCGTGGTCGAGGGCGATAGCGCACAGCCACGGACCGTCGAACTGGGCGAGGCCATCGGCGAACGTTTCGTGGTGCTCTCCGGGCTTCGTCCCGGCGAGCGGGTGGTGGTCCGCGGCAACGAGCGGCTCCAACCCGGTCAAAAGGTGCGAGCGGTGACGTCCTCGGCGGAGTCGGGGGAGGACCGCGGATGAACCTCATCCGCCTCTCGCTCGAACGGCCGGTCGCCGTCGTCTCGGTGGTCTTCCTCGTCATGCTGTTCGGCGGGATCGCGCTGCTCGCCATCCCGATCCAGCTCGCTCCCGACGTGCGCCGGCCGCAGATCACCGTGAGCACACCGTGGCCAGGAGCGGCCCCCGAGGAGGTCGAGCGCGAGATCGTGAGTCGCCAGGAGGAAGCGCTCCGGGGGCTCGAGGGGGTACTCGAGATCTCCTCCGTGGCGGAGACCGGGCGGGCTCAGGTCACCTTGGACTTCCGCCTCGGCACCGACATGGATCGAGCGCTCGTGCTGGTGTCCAACCGGCTGCAGCAGATCTCGGGTTATCCCGAGGAGGTGGACGAGCCGCGGCTCGAGATCGCTGGCAACGAGGACACCGCCATCGCTTGGTTCGCCATCACCCGGCTGCCGGGCAACGAACGCCCGATCCACGAGTACGGCCCTTTCATCGAAGAGGTGGTCAAGGATCGCCTCGAGCGGGTGCCCGGGGTGTCGCGGGTGAACTTTTTCGGAGGCGCCCAGCGCGAACTGCAGGTGATCGTCGAGCCTCAGCAGCTCGCCCTCTACCGGCTCACTGTAGCGGACGTGCTGCAGGCGTTGCGCCATGCCGATGTCTCGGTCAGCGCAGGGGACGTCGAGGAGGGCAAGCGGCGTTACGTCGTGCGGGTGCACGGTCCGCTGGCAGTGCCCGAGGCGGTTGCGGCGGTGCTGGTACGCTCGCTGCAGGACCCGGCGAGCGGGCGGGTCGCGCGCATCCGGGTGGGGGATGTCGCCGAGGTACGCTGGGGTTACAGCGAGCCCGTCGCGCGCATTCGCAGGCTCGGGGAGCCGGCGCTCGCCGTCAACCTCACCCGCGCACCCGGCGCCAACGTGATGGAGATCATGCGCGACGTGCGGGCGGAGGTGGAGGCACTCGCCGCCGGTCCGCTGCGGGCACAAGGGCTCGCCATCCGCCAAGTCTACGACGAGACCATCTACATCCAGAATGCCATCGACCTCGTCGTCCAGAACATCTGGGCGGGCGGCGCGCTCGCCGCGGCCGTGTTGCTGTTGTTCCTGCGCTCCCTCGGCGCGACCCTCGTCGTCGCGCTTGCGATTCCCGTCTCGGTGGTGGCGACCTTCGTCGCCATGGCGCTCGCCGGCCGTACCCTCAATGTGATGTCGCTGGCCGGTCTCGCCTTTGCCGTGGGCATGGTGGTCGATGCCGCCATCGTCGTGCTCGAGAACATCTTCCGTCTGCGCCAGAAGGGCCTCGGCCCCATGGAAGCGGCCTATCGCGGTACGGTCCAGGTGTGGGGCGCGATCATCGTCGCCACCCTGACGACGGTGCTGGTGTTCGTGCCCATCCTCCTCATGCAGTCGGAGGTTGGCCAGCTCTTCCGCGACATCGCCGTCGCCATCTCGGCGTCCGTGCTCCTTTCCCTCGTCGTCGCGGGCACGGTGGTGCCGGCGCTCGCCTGCCGCTTCCTGCGCTTCGACGTCGCGCGGCTCGCCGAGGAGCGTCGTCTGCCGCTGATCGATGCCATGGCTGCGCTGTCGAGCCGTCTGCTCGTCGGCTTCCTGCGACGCATCGTAGCGCACCGAGGCCTCTCCCTCGCCCTCGTCCTCCTCGTCTCTATCGCCGCGGGCGCCTTCGCCTGGCGTTTTTTGCCCAAGCTCGAATATCTGCCGGAAGGCAACCGCAACCTCGTCTTCGGGGTCATTCAACCGCCACCTGGCTACAATCTCGCTACCACCCAGCGGATCGGCGAGCGGATCGAGGCGGAAGTCCGGCCGCTGTGGGCGAGTGTCTCGGGGCCGCAATCGGCCCCTGGCGAGCCGCCGAAGATCGAGGAATTCTTCTTCGTCGCCCTGCGCGGCTTCGCCTTCGTGGGCGCCAGTGCGGCCGACCCGACGCGCGCTCGCGAGCTCATCGAGCCCCTTCGCCGACCGGTCTTTTCCGAACCTGGCACCTTCGGCTTCATGTCCCAGCCGTCGATCTTCGGCAGCGGCATCGGCGGCGGCCGGGTGATTCGCCTCGACATCTCGGGGCCCGACCTCGAGACCTTGCTCGAGGTGGCGATGGCCGCTGCCACCCGCCTGCAACAGGTGCTGCCGCGGGAGCAGGGCCATCAACTGCGACCACGCCCGGGGCTCGAGATGGGAGCGCCGGAGGTTCGGCTCCTCCCCGACCGCGTTCGCCTCGCCGATGCCGGGCTCTCGGCCGAGACCTTCGCCCTCACGGTCGACGCCCTCAACGACGGGGTGCGGGTCTCGGAGATCGCCGAGGGCGGCGAGCGATTCGATCTCGTCCTCATGGGGCCGCGCGACCGCGCCGTGCGCACCCAGGGCATCGGCGCGATCCCGGTGGTACTGCCGGATGGCACCATCTTGCCGGCAGCCGAACTCGCCCGGCTGGTGGTGACCGCCGGCCCGACGGAGATCCGCCACATCGAGCGCCAGCGCACCGTCACCTTGGAGGTCCGGCCTGCAGCTTCGGTGCCGCTCGAAGTGGCGATGGAGAAGATCGCCACCGGCGTGATCGCCCCGCTCGAGCAGGCAGGCTTGCCCGAGGGCGTACGGCTCCAGCTCGCGGGTACCGCCGATCAGCTCACCCAGACCTTCCGGGAACTCTCCTTCGACCTCGTGCTCGCGGTGATGATCGTCTATCTCGTGATGGCGGTGCTGCTCGAGAGCTTCCTCTATCCCATCGTCATCATGATCTCGGTGCCGCTCGCCGCGGCGGGTGGCGTGCTCGGCCTTCTCGTCCTCAATCTCTTCGTTTTCCATGCTCTCGACATGTTGACCTTGCTCGGTTTCGTGATCCTGATCGGGATCGTGGTCAACAACGCGATCCTGCTCGTCGACCGAGCCGTCTCCTATTGGCACGAGGAGGGGCACGATGCCGTCCAGGCGATCGTCGCCGCCGTCACCGACCGGTTGCGGCCCATCTTCATGACCTCTCTCACGAGCGTCTTTGGCATGCTGCCGCTCGTCGTCGTCCCTGGCCCCGGATCGGAGCTCTACCGCGGCCTCGGCGCCGTGATCGTGGGCGGCCTGTCCCTCTCCGCCCTGCTCACCTTGTTCTTGGTGCCGCCGCTGCTCTCGATCGTACTCGTCACGCGCGAACGTTGGGTGGAACGGCGCGCCGGCGCGCGGGCGCGCGGCGCTCGCTCCGAGCGACCGGCGGGCGAGGCCGCCCCTGCGGAGTGACCACGAGATGACGGAAGCCGCTTTCGATCTCGATCTCGTGGCGATCGGCGAGCCCCTCGTGGAGTTCGCCCAGATCCGTGACGAGCCGCCGGAATTCCGCATGGGCTTTGGCGGGGACAGCTCCAACTGTGCCATCGCTGCCGCCCGCCAGGGTGCCAAGGTCGGCTATTTCACCGCCCTCGGCAGCGATCGCTTCGGCGACGCCCTGATGCATCTCTGGCAGCGAGAGGGTATCGACGTCTCCCAGGTGCTGCGCCGGAGCGATGCACCGACCGGCATCTACTTCGTGACCTACGACGAGCGCGGCCACCACTTCACCTATGTCCGCGACGGATCGGCGGCGAGCCGGCTGAGGCCGGAGGACCTGCCCGAGGCGTGGATCGCGCGGGCGCGCATCCTCCACCTCTCGGGTATCGGCCAGGCGATCTCGTCATCCGCCTGCGACACGCTCTTCCGGGCGGTCGAGATCGCCAAGGCAGCTGGCGCGCTCGTCGCCTACGATCCCAACTACCGTCCGCGCCTGTGGCCACTGCCGCGGGCGCGAGCCATCATCGAAACGACGATCGAGCTGTGCGACATCCTCTTGCCTGGGCTGGACGACGCGCGGGCGCTCACCGGCCTCGAGGATCCCGAGCAGATCTGCGACCGCTGGCTCGAGCGCGGGGCGAAAATCGTAGCCCTCACGCTCGGGGCTCGAGGTTGTCTCGTGGCGACTGCCGACCGGCGGTTGCGGATTGGCGGGTACCCGGTGACCGCGGTCGATGCCACCGGCGCTGGCGACACCTTCGATGGCGCCTTTCTCGCCGAATACCTGCGCACGCGAGACGTCGCCCGCGCCGCCACCTATGCCAATGCCGCAGCGGCGCTCTCCACGACGGGCCTGGGCGCGATCGCCCCCATCCCGCGGCGCGAGCAGGTCGAACGGTTCCTCGCCGGACGAGCCGCATGAGCGGCAATTCCGAAGGGCTGCTGGTGGTCGACATTGGCGGCAGCCGCATGCGGCTCATGCTCGCCGAAGGCGGCCCGTGGCGCGAGGTCCCGACCGGTCGGGACTTCCGGCCGCAGGATGCGGTGCGCCAGATCCAGGAACTTGCGGACGTCTGGCGGTTCGACCGCATCGCCATCGGCTGTCCCGGACCGGTGCGGGCCGAGCGCGTGGTGGCTCCTCCCCTCCATCTCGGGCCCGGCTGGGTCGGGTTCGATTTCGCCGCCGCGCTCGGTCGACCTGTGCGGCTCGTCAACGATGCCTTGCTGCAGGCGATGGGTGCCTGGCGCGGCGGCCGCATGCTCTATCTGGGGCTCGGCACGGGACTCGGTGCCGCCCTGGTCGCGGAGGGCGTCGCCGTCTCGCTCGAGCTCGGCCAGCTGCCATGGCCGGCAGGAGGCACCTTCGAAGACCGGCTCGGCGCCCGCGGCCTCGCCCGCAACGGCCGGGAGGTCTGGCTGTCCGACCTCGCCCGAGCGATCGCGATCTTCGCCCCTGCGATGATCGCCGACGAGGTGGTCCTGGGCGGTGGCAACGCCCGCCTCGTCGAGCCCCTGCCGCCGGGCTGCCGCGCCGGCGATCCCGAGGCGTTCGTGCGCTCCGGGGCCTTGCGGCTCTGGCAGGCGGAGATGCGGGTGCTCTAGGCCCGGTTCATGGCGCGAAGGGGCGTCCTTCTGCCCGCACCCGCGCGACCTCGGGATGGCTGCTGTGGAGAAAGCGTCGGTCGCAGTACTTGCATACGGCCTGCCCGCCCTTTTCGAGGGTGATGTACTCGACCGGATGACCGAGGGGGCCGCCACCTCCGTCGCAGCGCACCCGCAGCGCTGGGGTGATCACGAACTCCTCGCCATCGAGGAGGAAATGCTCGTCGGTCCGTTCCATCTCAACCACGTCCATCGTCGTCTCCGGAGGTACGGATCTTGCCGACCGCGGTTCCTTTTCCGTCGCCGACCCCGTCGGACGGTCCGCCGTCGGGACTGCCGCCGGTCGCCATCGAGCTGCGCGGCCTGCGCAAGATCTATCGTGGCCGCGACGGCCGTCCCGACAAGGAGGCCCTGCGCGGCATCGATCTGCTGGTGCCGCGGGGCTCCTTCTTCGGGCTTCTGGGCCCGAACGGCGCCGGCAAGTCCACCGCCATCAACATCCTCGCCGGGCTCGCGATCAAGTCCGCCGGTAGCGTGAAGGTATTCGGAATCGATCTCGACCGGCATCCGCGACGGCTGCGGCGGGCGATCGGGGTCGTGCCCCAGGAGCTCAATCTCGACCCGTTCTTCACTCCCCGCGAGACCCTGGAACTGCAAGCCGGCCTCTATGGAGTGCCCAAGGCGGAGCGCCGGACCGACGAGATCCTCGCCGCTCTCGGCCTTGCCGAAGTCGCAGATGCCTACGCCCGCTCGCTTTCCGGCGGCATGCGGCGGCGGCTCCTGGTCGCCAAAGCGCTCGTCCATCGGCCGCCGGTGGTGGTGCTCGACGAGCCGACAGCCGGGGTAGATGTCGAGCTGCGCCGTTCGCTCTGGCGCTACATGCGCGAGCTCAACGCCCAGGGCGTGACGATCGTGCTCACCACCCACTATCTCGAGGAAGCGGAACAGCTCTGCGACCGCATCGCCATCATCGACCACGGACGGGTGGTCGCCTGCGACGAGAAATGGGCGCTCGTCCGTCGGCTCGACGAGAAGGAACTGCTGATCACCGTCGATGCGGTACCGGCCGAGCTGCCGGCCGCACTGTCTGCCATGGGGGCGGTTCGCGAGCCGGATGGTCGCATCCGGATCCGTTACCGCCCGAGCCGGGTGCGCGCGGGCGAGATCCTCGACCGCATTCGCGACGCGGGACTGTCGATCCTCGATCTCGCGACCCGCGAGCCCGACCTCGAGGAGCTGTTTTTGCGCCTCACCGGCAGCCGGGCAGCCGCGCATCCGCGCGCAAGCGAACGACTCGCGCCGGCGCCTGGTTGACGGCGCGCGGCGCGGGCACCACCCTGCCGGGCGGACACTAGGGTGCCAGAGGACGGCGTGTTCCCTGCTGGCCTGCCACCTCCGCGTGCCGAGGATGGGGCGCGGCTCGACGAGGAGCGCGAGCGCTTTCGACGGCGCCTCGAGCGGGCACCTGGCAATGCCGCACTGCGAGCGGCCGCCGCCTGGCTCGAGGATGCCGACAAGGCGCCGGTTTTCCTCGCCGCGCTGGCCGGCAGCCCGTTCCTCGCCGACTGCGCCCTGCGCGAGCCGGAATTCCTCGGCCGACTGGCGGAAACGGCGTACGCGCCAGCCTTCGAGGAGCTGCTGGCGCAGACCGCGACCGCGCCGGTCGATGACCGTAGTCGCCTCATGGCCGAGCTGCGTCGGCTGCGGCGGCGGGTGGCGCTGCTCGTGGCGCTCGCCGATCTTTCCGGGGCGTGGGATCTCGAGCAGACGGTCGCGGCGCTCACCCGCTTTGCCGATGCCGCGGTGAACCGCGCGGCCGACTTTCTGCTCGCCGAGGCGGAACGGCGCGGAGAGATCGCACTCGTCGATGGCAGCCCGGCGGGAAGCGGCGTCGTTCTCTTGGCGATGGGCAAGCAAGGAGCGTTCGAGCTCAACTATTCCTCCGACATCGATCTCATCGTCTTGTTCGACGAGCACCGACTGCGCTATCGGGGGCAAGAAACGCCACTCGCCTTCGCCTCCCGTTTCACTCGCTCCCTGTGCTACATCCTCGAGCAGAAGACGGCCGAGGGCTATGTCTTCCGTACCGACCTGCGGCTGCGACCGCATCTCCCTGGCCATCCGCTCGCCCTCTCCTGCGGCGAGGCCGAGCTCTACTACGAACGGCACGGTCAGAACTGGGAACGCGCGGCGCTCATCAAGGCGCGCGCCTGCGCCGCCGACATCGCTGCCGGCCAGGCCTTCCTCGCGCGGCTTCGCCCTTACGTCTGGCGCAAGTACCTCGACTACGCGGCGATCCGCGACATCCATTCGATCAAGCGGCAGATCCACGCCCATCGGGGCTTTGCCGTGATCCGCGTGCTCGGTCACGATCTCAAAGTGGGACGCGGAGGCATTCGCGAGATCGAGTTCTTCGTCCAGACTCAGCAGCTGATCCTGGGTGGACGCTATCCGGAGCTGCGCACCCGCCGCACCCGCGAAGCGCTGGCGGCCCTCGCCGCCGGCCGCTGGATCGCCGCCGAGGCGCGCGACGAGCTGGATCGTGCGTACACCTTCCTGCGCGCCCTCGAGCACCGCTTGCAGATGGTCCATGACCGGCAGACCCAACAGCTGCCGGCGCGAGCCGAGGAATTCGCTCGCTTCGCCAGCTTTGCTGGCTATGCGGATGCGGCGCGACTGGAGGCCGACATCGCCGAGGCGTTGCGCACGGTCGAACGTCATTATGCCGCGCTGTTCGAGCACGAGCCCGACCTCGGCCTCGGTCGGAGACTGGTGTTCACCGGCACCGAGGACGATCCGGGCACGCTCGAGACGTTGCGCGAGATGGGCTTTCGCGAGCCGCACGCGGTGGCCAGCCGGATCCGCAGCTGGCACCACGGTCACATCCGCGCCACCCGTAGCGCCCGCGCGCGGGAACTGTTGACCGAGCTCACCCCTTCGATCCTCGAGGCGCTTCGCCGCGAACCCGATCCTGACGAGGCCTTCCGGCTGTTCGACGAGTTCGTTTCGAGTTTGCCGGCGGGAGTGCAGATCTTCTCCCTGCTCCACGCCAATCGGCGGCTCCTCGAGCTGCTCTCCGACATCTTCGGCGCGGCTCCTCGTCTCGCCCGCCATTTGAGCGCCCACGTCGATCTCTTCGAGGCGATGCTCGCCCCGGATTTCTTCGAGCCTCTCCCGCCGCGAGAGGCGCTCGCAGCGGAACTCGCGCGGCGACTCGCCGACGCCCGCCATCTCGAGGAGGCCCTCGATCTCTGCCGGCGTTGGGCGCACGGCCGCCAGTTCCAGGCCGGCATGCACGTCTTGCTCGGGGTGAGCGACGTGCTCGCCGCCGAGAGTTGTCTTTCCGCCGTCGCCGAAGTCATCCTCGAAGCGCTTTTGCCCTGGGTGGGCGCCTGGATCGAGGAGCGTCACGGGACCATCGAGAAGGGACGCTTTGTCGTCGTGGGCATGGGCAAGCTCGGCAGCCGCGAGCTCACGATCGGTTCCGACCTCGATCTCGTGTTCGTCTATGACGCACCGCCCGATGCCTGTTCGAGCGGACCGCAGTCGCTGCCCGCTGCCAGCTGGTTCGCGCGTTTCGCCCAGCGCCTCGTGAGCGCGCTTTCGGCGCGCACGGCCGAGGGCCGCCTCTACGATATCGACATGCGGCTCAGGCCTTCGGGCAACGTCGGGCCCGTCGCCTGCAGCCTCGAGAGCTTCGCCCGCTACGAGCGGGAAACAGCGGAGACCTGGGAGCACCAGGCGCTGACCCGGGCGCGGCCGGTGGCTGGCGATCCCACCCTCATTAAAGAGATCGCGGCGGTGATCGACGAGGTGATCTGCAGGCCGCGCGATCCGGCGAGGACGGCGCGGGCGGTGCGGGCGATGCGCGAACGCATCTTCCGCGAGCACGGGAGCCGGGACCCCTGGAACCTCAAGCATGTGCGCGGCGGTCTCGTCGATCTCGAATTCACCGCCCAGTTCCTGCAGCTCGTCCACGCCCACGCGCACCGGCAGCTGCGCACCACGGGCACCCGCGACGCGCTCGTCGCGGCGGGCGAGGTCGGAATCCTCGATCCCGACACATCGCAGGCCCTCGTCCGGAGTCTCGACCTGCAGCACGCCCTGCAGGCGGTGCTGCGCCTTTCGACCGCACCGGGCCTGGCACCCGAGGGCACCTCGCCGGGCGTGCGCGAGGCGCTGCTGCGGGCTGCCAACGGCGTGCTCGGCGGGCTGCCGCTCGGCAGTTTCGACGCCCTCGCACGGCAGCTTCGGGAAGCGCAGGAGGTGGCCCGCCTCGCCTTCGACCGCCTCTGTCCACCCATCGAGCCCGAAGGCGAACCCCTAACGAGCGGCAAAGGAGGCGAGCTGTGAGGGGAGAATCCTTGCAACCCGGCGATCCGGTCCCGCCCTTCGATCTTCCTCTCGACACGGGCGGACGGATCTCGCCGCGAGCGCTGCGCGGGCGACCGTACGTCCTCTACTTCTATCCCAAGGACGACACCTCCGGATGCACCAAGGAGGCCGTCGCGTTCTCGGCCCTGCTCGATGCCTTCCAGGCGCTTGGCGTGGAAGTGATCGGGGTGTCGCGCGATTCCCTCGCCTCCCATGCGAGGTTCCGCAGCAAGCACGGCCTTTCGGTCAAGCTCGCCAGCGACGAGGACGGCAAGGCCTGCGAGGCCTTCGGCGTGTGGACGGAGAAGAGCCTGTACGGTCGCCGCTATATGGGGATCGATCGCTCGACCTTTCTCGTCGACGCCGACGGCCGGATCGCGCGGGTGTGGCGGAAGGTGAGGGTTCCCGGGCATGCCGAGGAGGTGCTCGAGGCGGCGCGCGCCCTGGTCGCCGGACAGGCTTCATGAGCCCGCGGACTCCCGGCTGGTCGGAGGCGGTGCATGCCTTTCTGTTGCGGCAAGGCCTGCGCGAGCATCCGGCGCTCGCCGCCCTGCGCGCGGCGACCGATCGCCTGCCGCAAGGCGCGATGCGCTCCTCGGCCGAGCAGATGCAGCTCCTCGCATTTCTCCTCGAGCTCGCGAGCGCGAGCCGGGTACTCGAGATCGGCTGCTTCACCGGGTACGGCACGCTCGCCATGGCCCTCGCCCTGCCACCACACGGGCGAGTCGTCAGTCTCGAGCGCGATGCCCGCTTTCCCGAGATTGGCCGGCGCTATTGGCGCGAGGCCGGTGTCGAAGAGCGCATCGAGCTCGTCCTCGGCGATGCGGTCCTCGCTCTCGACCGGCTCGTGGCGAGCGGTGCGGCAGAAAGCTTCGACTTCGTCTACATCGACGCCGACAAGAAGCGCTACCCGCTCTACCTCGAGCGGGCGCTCGTCTTGCTGCGCGAGGGTGGGATCGTCGCTGCCGACAATGTCCTCCTGGAGGGGGCGATAGCCGACCCACAGGTCCGCAGCCGCCGGGTCGAGGCGGTACGCACCTTCCTCGCGCGCGTGCGCGCGGATCCGCGGTTGGCCTTCTGCACCCTGCCCATCGGGGACGGCCTCGCTCTCCTTCGCAAGCGCCCCCGCGCCGATCGAGGCTGAAAAAAAGAACGGGCTCGAGGCCCGTTCGACGACCGGGAAGCGACGCGCCGCGCGCGCCGGTTCCGCGGTGCAGGCGGTCAATGGGCGGTTGCCGCCCGGTGACGCTCCTGGTAGGCCTCCCAGAACGCCAAGACGGCCGTCAGGATGCCGACGATGACGTGATTCCACATCGCCGCCGCGATAGCGGTGTAGCCCACGAGCCACGGCGAGACGATCAGCCAGAGGCCGAGCAGCCCGTTCAACCACTCTTCCCATTCCTGGAAGGAGGTGAACGCGGCGATCGCCGCCACGGCGATGATCACGCCGGGGATCCAGGCGTTCCAGGCCGCCGCCGTCTCCGCGGAGTATCCGAAGAGCCAGGGCGAGATCACGAGCCAGACACCGAGGAGCGTGTTGACCGCATCCTGCCAGTGACGCGACAAGCGTTCACCGAAGGTCATGGCTCACCTCCCAACAGCTGCTCCTGCGCGGGTCGACGCGAAGAAGCCTCGGTGAGGCGATCCTCAGTTGGGGAGTGGAGCCTCTCGCTGCAAGAGGGGACGTCGCTGGCGCCGCCGCTGTTCGGCATAGAGCTCCTCGGCTTCCCGTTCGAGGTCGGCGAGCCGGACCGCAGCGGGGGAACCGGGCGTCACATGTCGCCGGGCGCGGTCGATATACATGAGGGCGTCTTCGCCGCGACGGGCGAGCACCGCCCATTCGGCGAGTGCGAGCAGCGACTCTCCTTCCCGACTCCGCCGTCCCTCGACCACCCCGAGGAGACGCCAGGCCAAGGGATGACGGGGCTCCAGCCGGACCACTTCGGTCAAGAGCGCTCGCGCCTCGTCGAGCCGAGCCGGGTCGCCTCCCTCGACCAGCACTCGGGCGAGCTCGAGCCGCAACAGCGGCTCGCCGGGCATGAGGCGCAGCGCCTCGCCATAGGGAGCCTCGGCTTCCCGGACCCGCCCGCTCTCGAACAACACCTGGCCCAAAAGCTCGTGCAGCCAGGGATCGCGCGGGCTTTCGGCCAGCATCGCTTCGATGAGCCGCACCGCCTCCTCCACTCGGCCGCTGCGAAAGAGCGCCACACTGCGGGCGTAGCGGTCGGGGAAGCTGTCGCCGCGGCGTTTCGCCAGGACCTCCTCGGGATTGCCGAGAAAGCCCTCGATCTTGGCCACCGCACGCTGGTGCTGTCGGACGAGGGGATCGGGAACGCGAGCCTCGCGCGTCGGCGACTTTTCCACCTGCTCCTCGAGCAACAGGATGCGGTTGCGGGTCAACGGATGGGTGCGCAGGAACTCCGCCCCCTCGGCCGTGATCCGCAAGTTGCGCTGTTCGAGCACCCGGAGAAACTCGAGCAGTCCGCGCGGCGAATAACCGGCGCGCTCGAGATAACCGACCGCCGCCTGGTCGGCATTTTGCTCCTGGCTGCGGGTAAAGGCGAGCAGTCCGCGCTGGGCCAGGGTCTGGCCGCCAGCGATGATGGCGGTCCCGAGCTCGGGCGCCCCGGAGACGGCGGCGGCCGCGCCCAGGAGCACTCCGATCAGCGCTTCCACCGCTGCCGTCTCGGCCGCGCGGGCCACCCGCGTCAAGTGACCGCCGGCGATGTGGCCGGTCTCGTGGGCGATCACACCGGCCAATTGTTCCGGGCTCTCGGTGCGCAGGACGAGGCCGGTATAGAGGAAGAGCTGCTGGCCGCCGGCGACGAAAGCGTTGAGGTCGGGGCTCGCGAGCAGGCGCAGTTGCACGGCCGACGGATCGAGCCCCGCTGCCTCGAACACCGGCCGGGCGAGCTGGCGCAAGTAGGACTCGATCTCGGCATCGCGCACCACCGTGGCGGCCCGCGCTCCACCGCTCACGAGGAGCGCCCAGACCAGGCCGAGCGCGCAGACGAGACGGACCATGGACGCGGTCACGGACGATGCGAGATTCCCGACGCTGCGGTAGCCGGCTGACGGCCAGCCAAGCGCATGCCATATGGCGGCAGGAGCCGGTTGGAGAAAGGGGGCAGGCGGCATGAGACCATCGCGGCGCAGCCAGATCGCGCCCTTCATCGCCATGGACGTGCTCGAAGAGGCAAATGCCCGCGCCGCTGCGGGACAGGATGTGCTGCACCTCGAGGTGGGGGAACCGGCGGGTGGGGCACCGCCGGCCGCCATCGCCGCTGCGCGGCGCGCCCTCGAGCGACCGCAAACGCTCGGCTACACCGAGGCCCTCGGCATTCCCCCGCTGCGCCAGCGCATCGCCGCACACTATCTCGAGCGATACGGCATCGAGCTGGCACCGCGGGACGTCGCAGTCACGACAGGCGCCTCGGGTGCCTTCGTGCTCGCCTTCCTCGCCGCGTTCGACGTCGGCCAGCGCGTGGCGCTCGCCGCTCCCGGTTACCCCTGCTATCGCAATATCCTGGAGGCCCTCGGCATCGAGCCCGTGATCGTGGCGACGACCCTCGAGGAGCGGTTTCAGCCGACCCCGGCCCGCCTCGAGCATATCGGACCGCTCGACGGGCTGCTCATCGCCAGTCCTGCCAATCCGACCGGAAGCATGCTACACGAAAGCGAACTGGCAGAACTGGCGGCCTTCTGCCGGGCGCGGAAAATTCGCATCGTTTCCGACGAGATCTACCACGGAATCACGTACGAGAAGCCCGCTTCGACCATGTTGGCTTACGATCGTTCGGCGATCGTCATCAGCGGCTTCTCCAAATACTTCTGCATGACCGGCTGGCGGCTCGGCTGGATGGTGGTCCCTGCCGATCTGCAGGAGGCGGTCCTGCGCCTCGCGCAAAACCTCTTCATCGCCCCGGCCACCGTGTCGCAGATGGCGGCACTCGCCGTCTTCGACGAACGCGAGCGGCTCGATGCCCGGGTTGCCGTCTACCGCCGCAACCGTGATCGTCTGCTCGAGGCCCTGCGCGAGGGCGGGATCGAGCGCGTGGCTCCGCCCGAGGGGGCCTTCTATCTCTATGCCGACGTCTCGGACTTCGCCGCCAACAGCGCGGAATTCTGCGCGAGCCTGCTCGCCGACACGGGCATCGCCATCACCCCCGGCACCGACTTCGACCCCCAGAGGGGCGATCGCTACGTGCGTTTGTCTTTCGCCGGCAGCGAAGAAGTGATCGCCGAGGCGGGCCGCCGCCTCGTGCCGTGGCTGCGGCAGCGGGCGGCCAGCCGCGGTCCTCGCGATCTCAGCTGAGCCAGCGGCTCCACCAGCCGGTGCGCCGGCGCTCGGAAGAACGCCGTTCCGCGCCGGTCGCCTCGCTGCCCGCAGAGGCTATGGCAGGCTCCGGCGGTTCTGCCGGCTCCTGCTGCTGTCGGCCGGACATCTCGGCGGAAGCGAGCGACATCGGCGACGCCTCGGGTGCTGCCGTGGGCGTGGCAGCGGCCGCTGTGGCCGCCGCTGCTGGACCCTCGACCGGAGCCTGCGGCCGCGGCACCTCGCTGGCGACGCCTGCCGGCACCCTCTCGGAGAGAGGGGCGATCTCCTCCTCGGCGAGCGGTCGCGGCGCGCGAGCCACCGCACCTTCCTCCATCGCCCCTGCGGGCACCTCCTCGGCCAGCGGTACGAGCGGCCGCGGGGCGCTCGCGGCCTCGGCCGTGCCGGTCGCGCCAGCGGCCGGCAGGAGCCCTTCGGGCCGAGCCGGTTCCTCGGGAGCCCGAGGTTCGAGCGCCACGCGCCCGACTTCCTCGCCCGCAGCCGCAAAATCGCCGGCACGGCTGCCAGCTTCGGCGGTCCGGCGACGCCGCCGCCGGCGGCGGCGGGCCGGCCGCTCGGGCTCGACCGCAGGCGGCGCGCTCGCTGCCGCGACTTCGCCCCTCTCCGTGTCGCTGGCGGCGGCTGCAGCCGCCTCGGCGATCGCAGGAGCCGCCTCCGCTTCGGCGGCCGCGGCCGGTTCCGCTTCGGCAGCCGCGGTGGCTGGAACCGCGGCCGCGGCCTCGCCTCCGACCTCGGCGGCCCGCCGCCGGCGACGCCGCCGGCGACGGCGTCGGCCGGCTTCCTCCCCCGTCTCCTCACCGGCTGGGGCGACCGCCGCAGGTGGAGGGGCGGTTTCCTCGGCCGGGGCCTCCGCCACCGCCGGCGCTTCGCGCTTTTCCACC
Organism: bacterium HR40; assembly: GCA_002898275.1. GTDB lineage: Bacteria > Pseudomonadota > Alphaproteobacteria > Geminicoccales > Geminicoccaceae > HRBIN40. The sequence goes on along the minus strand of BEIQ01000003.1, from coordinate 124,804 downwards.
ACTTCCAAAGTCATGGCGTGCGCCGCCATGCGGTCGTCCACCGTGACCTCGACCCGGATCCCGTAGCGCTCCTCGAGGCGGGAGAGGGCGTCGCGCTTGCGATTGAGGAGATAGAGGGCGACATCCACCGGGACGGTGAGTCGCAGGCTCTGGGCTTCGTTCTTGATGCCCTCCTCCTGGATCCGCCGCAGCGCCTGGAGTGCGATGCTTTCGGTCGAGCGCACCACGCCGGCACCGGCACAGGTGGGACAGGTGCGGCTCGACAACTCGAGCAGGCTCGGACGCAGACGCTGTCGCGACAATTCGAGCAGGCCGAAATTCGAGATCCGTCCGATCTGCAATCGCGCCCGGTCGGCCTTGAGGGCTTCCCGGAGTCGCCGCTCCACCTGCCGCTGGTGGCGGGGGTCGGTCATGTCGATGAAGTCGATGACGATGAGCCCGGCGAGATCGCGCAGCCGCAACTGGCGGGCGATCTCGTCGGCTGCCTCGAGATTGGTCTTGAGCGCCGTCTCGTCGATGTGGCGTTCGCGGGTGGAGCGACCCGAGTTGACGTCGATCGCGGTGAGGGCCTCGGTGGTGTGAATGACGATCGAGCCACCGGAGGGCAATTCCACCACCGGGCTCATCATGGCGTCGAGCTGGTCCTCGATGCCGTAGCGGACGAAAAGGGGCACTTCGTCGGCATAGAGTTTGACTTGCCGCGCCCGGCTCGGGATCATGATCTGCATGAGGCGCCGCGCCGCCCGGTAGGCCTCCTCGCCCTCGACCAGGACTTCCTCGATGTCGCGGCTGTAGAGATCGCGCAAGGCCCGCTTCACGAGGTCGCCCTCCTCGTAGATGAGGCAGGGGGCGATGCTCTTGAGCGTGCGCTCGCGGATGTCGTTCCACAACCGCAGCAGATAGTCGAAGTCGCGCCGGATCTCGGCCTTGCTGCGTTCCTGCCCGGCAGTGCGGATGATGAGCCCCATGCCCGGCGGCACTTCGAGCTCCTGGGCGATCTTCTTCAGGCGCTTGCGATCGGCCGGGTTGGTGATCTTGCGGCTGATGCCGCCGCCGCGCGGGGTGTTCGGCATGAGCACACAGTAGCGGCCAGCGAGCGAAAGATAGGTGGTGAGGGCCGCTCCCTTGGTGCCGCGCTCCTCTTTGACGACCTGCACCAGCATGATCTGGCGGCGCTTGATGACCTCCTGGATCTTGTAGGAGCGCAAGAGGCGGGCGCGCCGCCGGGCGATCTCGTCGAGGACGTCGGCGGTCTCTTCCTCGGCATCGTGGGTGACCGTCTGGGCGTCGGCGTTTTCCTCGCCGGGCTCGTTGTCGGAGGCGGCGGCACGTGCCTCCAGTTCGCGCTCGAGGCGTTCGAGTTCCTCCCGGTCGGCCTGCGGGATCTGGTAGTAATCGGGGTGAATCTCGCTGAACGGCAAAAAGCCGTGACGGTTCCCACCGTAGTCGACGAAGGCTGCCTGTAGGGAGGGCTCGACTCGAGTGACCTTGGCGAGATAGATGTTGCCCTTGAGAGGCCGGCGGCTCGCGATCTCGACGTCGAAATCGAGCACGTGCGAGTCGTCCGCCACCACCACCCGCGTCTCTTCCGGGTGGGTGGCATCGATCAGCATCCGTTTGGTCATGTCCGTACTGCTCCGCGGGCCCGTAGAGCGGCGCGCTCCGGCGTCTGCCGGCTCCCGGCCCCCAAGTCCGATGTTGCCAACCGGCCCCGGCTGCAGCCCGCGTCGACAACGCCACGAGACGTCGGCTCCGCGAGGCGCCGGAACGGAGGAAGCAGCTGTTGCGTCCAGGATCACACCCGAGCCCGCGGATCGAACCGGTCAGGCGCGGGGCGACGAGACCGAACGGGCGGGGAAGCGAGGTGCCACGCTCTGCGACTGCCACCGATCCCGACGGATCCCGTCGGCAGCCGCAACTGGTCCTTTCCCCGCCGTCCATCTCGCGTGCCAGTCTATCGATTGTCCGAACAGCTCACAATCGCATATTGTCTGCGCCGGGTGCATGTCCAGAACCGTCGGGAGAGCCGCGTATGGCGCCGTGCGCGGGGTGAGCGGCGGATGAGGCCGCACCCGTCGGGCCGCAACCGCACGCAACCTTCGGGCGTGCGAACGGTACTGCTCGCGCTTCTCTGCTGGTGGACGCTCGCGGTTGTCGCCGCCGGCATCGGCGCCGCGGCCGAACCGGAGGTGGGCGGCATCCGTTTCGGCATCCACGGCGGTCGCACTCGCTTCGTCGTCGACTTCGACCGCCGGGTCGAGCCGGCGGTCGCGGTGTTGCCGTCGCCGCCGCGGCTCGTGGTCGATCTGCCGGAAGTGCGATTCCGCATCCGCGCGGACCCCTTGGGCCGGCCGCGCGGGCTTGCCACCGCCCAACGCTACGGCCGGCTCGAGCCCGGCCGCTCGCGTATCGTCGTCGATCTCGCGGCGCCCTCCCGCATCGTGGCGCGGTCCCTCCTTCCTCCGAGTTCGACCAGCCGTTACTGGCGCTTCGTCCTCGATCTCGAACCGCTCGCCGGGGCCGCGGGCGCGGCGGCGACAGACGAAACGGAGAAGTCCGCATCGCCACGACCGTCCGAGCCGCGACCGAGCGAGGTCGTCGGCAGCGCGGCGCCGCCTTTGCCGCCGTCGCAGGCGGCCAACGCTGGGCGGGCGGAGACAGCGGCGAGTCCTCGCCCGGGGACGACCGAATCCGCGCCACCTTCGGCTGTGGTCGCAAGCCCTGGGAGCCCTTCTCCAGCCCTGCCGGAAGCCAGCCGAGCGCAGCCGGCACCCGCGGCGCCGACTCCTCCCCTTGCCCAGCCCTCGAAGCCTGGGATCGCCGCGGTGGCGCGGCGTCCGGTGATCGTGCTCGATCCTGGCCATGGGGGGATCGATCCCGGCACCATCGGGGTCAACGGGGCGATGGAGAAGGACATCACGCTCGCCATGGCGCGTGCCCTCGAGCGGGCTCTCGAGGCCAAAAATCGCTACGATGTCCACCTCACCCGCGAGGATGACCGCTTCGTGGCGCTGCGCGAGCGCGTCGCGATCGCCCGTCGCTTCGGCGCCGACCTCTTCCTCTCCCTCCATGCCGACAGCTTGCACGACGGCGAGGTGCGGGGAGCCTCCATCTATACGGTTTCCGAGCAGGCTTCGGATGCCGAGGCCGATCGTCTGGCTCGCAAGGAGAACCGGGCCGACGTGCTGGCCGGGGTGGACCTCTCGGTGCAGGACGATGTGGTAGCGGGTATTTTGATCGACCTCGCCCGCCGGGACACCAACAACAAGTCGATCACCTTTGCCGAGACGCTGATCACCGAGATCGACGGGGTCGCGGAGCTCCTGAAGCGGACCCGCCGCTATGCCGGTTTCGTCGTGCTCAAGAGTCCGGACACCCCTTCCGTCCTGCTCGAGCTGGGCTATCTGTCCAATCGGCGCGACGCCGAACGCCTGTCCGATGCCCGCTACCGCGAACGTCTGGCGGCGGCGGTCGCGCGCGCGATCGACCGCTACTTCGACTCCCTACGCCCGCCGCTTTGAGCGGGGTACGCGCACGGTCCCTTGGGAAACGCCCGACACATGTCCCTCCGCCCGACCAGGATCCTCGTCTTCCTGCTGTGGTCCAGCCTGGTCGCCGCGGTGATCGGAGCGGCGACGGTGGCTTGGCTGTTCCACACCTACGGGCGCGATCTGCCCGATTTCCGGCAGCTTGCCGACTACGAGCCGCCGACCGTCACGCGGATCCACGCTGGTGACGGTCGACTCCTTGCCGAATATGCGCGCGAGAACCGGGTTTTCGTGCCGGTCGCCGCCATCCCCGAGCGCGTGAAGCAGGCTTTCATCGCGGCGGAGGACAAGAATTTCTATCACCATTTCGGTCTCGATCCATTCGGCATATTGCGGGCAGCGATCGAAAACATTGGACGTCTGCGGCAGGATCTGCGACCGGTTGGCGGATCGACGATCACCCAGCAGGTCGCGAAGAACTTCCTGCTGGGCAGCGAAGTGTCGCTCGAGAGAAAGATCCGCGAGGCTATCCTGGCGCTGCGGATCGAGCGTGCCTTCGGCAAGGATCGCATCCTCGAGCTCTATCTGAACGAGATCTTCCTCGGTCGGCGTTCCTATGGGGTAGCGGCTGCAGCTCTCAACTACTTCGACAAGTCCCTCGACGAACTCACTCTGGGGGAAGCCGCCTTCCTCGCCGGACTGCCGAAGGCTCCCTCGCGCTACGATCCGGAACGGGATCCCGAGGCGGCGACGGCGCGCCGCAACTATGTCCTGCGGCGGATGCTCGAGGATGGCTACATCACCGCGTCCGAAGCCCAGGCGGCGATGGCCGAACCGTTGCGGACTCGGGTCCGGGCGGAAACCGAGGTGGCGAGCGCTCCCTTCTTTACCGAGGAGGTGCGCCGGCGGCTCGTCGAGCGGCTCGGGGAGGAGGGTTTCTACGAGGGCGGATTGTCGGTGCGCACCACGGTCCTGCCACGCCTCCAGGCGATCGCCGATCGGGCGCTGCGGGAGGGGCTCGTCGCCTACGATCGCCGCCATGGCTATCGCGGACCGCTCGCTCGTCTCGACCGTGCGGCGATGGCGGCGTGGCGAGCGGCGTTGGCCGCTTTGGATCCCGGTTTCGAGCTCGAGGGCTGGCGCACCGCGGTGGTGCTCGATCTCGACCGCGAGCAGGCCGAGCTCGGCTTCGTCGACGGCAGTACCGGGCGTCTGCCGCTTTCGGCGATGCGCTGGGCGCGGCGGGTGGGCGAGGCCGGCATCGGGCCGGAGCCGCGCCGGCCGGCGGACGTGCTCGCGATCGGAGACATCGTGGTGGTCGAACCCGTCGCGGGCACACCCGGCAGCTTCGCGCTGCGCCAGCGGCCGGAGGTCGAGGGCGCCTTCGTCGCCATGGATCCGCACACCGGCCGGGTGCTCGCCATGAGCGGCGGCTTCAGCTTCCGCCAGAGCCAGTACAACCGCGCGACCCAGGCCCGTCGGCAACCGGGATCGGCGTTCAAACCCTTCGTCTATCTGGCAGCGCTCGAACACGGTTTCACTCCTTCCTCGATCGTGCTCGATGCGCCCATCGTCGTCGACCAGGGTCCGGGGTTGCCGAAGTGGCGGCCAGAGAACTACGGGGATCGCTTTTACGGCCCCTCGACCCTTCGCCTCGGCCTCGAGAAGTCGCGCAACCTGATGACGGTGCGGGTCGCCCAACGCATCGGGATGGAAGCGGTGATGGACGTCGCCCGCCGCTTCGGGCTCGAGCGCGGCGTGAGCCCCTTTCTCTCTTCCGCCCTCGGCTCCAACGAGGTGACGCTGCTCGAGCTCACCACCGCCTATGCCATGCTGGTCAACGGCGGACGGAAGATCGAGCCGGTGCTCGTGGAACGCATCCAGGATCGCTACGGTCGTACCTTGCTGGCCGCCGATGGGCGTCCCTGCGAGGGCTGCCGCGCCGAGGTCTTTTCCGGCAGTCCGCCACCGCCACTGCCCGACGAACGTCCCCAGGTCGTCGATCCACGCCGGGCTTACCAAGTCGTGCATATGCTCGAAGGGGTGATCGAACGGGGCACGGGGGTCGATGCCCGCGACCTCGGCCGGCCGCTCGCTGGCAAAACCGGCACCACCAATGACAGCCGCGATGCCTGGTTCGTCGGCTTCTCGCCGGATCTCGTCGCCGGCGTATGGGTGGGTTTCGACCAGCCGAAAAGCCTCGGCCAGCGCGAGACCGGGGCGACGGTCGCGCTGCCCATCTGGAAACGGTTCATGGCCGAGGCGTTAGCGGGCGAGCCACCGACTCCGTTTCGCATACCGCCCGGGATCGTGTTCGTGCGGGTCGATCCGGAGACTGGCCAGCCGGCGCCGGCCGACGGGCGCGAGGCCATCCTCGAGGCCTTCCTGCCAGGCACGGAACCGGGTGCGGCGGTGCGGAGGGACGAGCCCGCGCCCGATGGCCTCCCTCCCCCACCGAGCCCGCCGCCATCGCCGCCTGCCACCGGTGGCCTATATTGATGGCACGGACAGTTCTCCCAGGGGCATACGAGAGGTCGGACATGCGTGCCGAGCATGCGCGGACGGTCGAGGCGATCGAGCAGGGGCTCGCTCTGCTGCGGAGGCATCTTTGACTGGGAGCGAGCCAACCTGCGATTGGAAGAGCTCGATCATCTGGTCGAGGATCCGGCGCTCTGGGACGATCCCGAGCGCGCCCAGGCGTTGATGCGGGAGCGGACGAAGCTCGCCGAGGCCATCGCCACCCAAAGGGATCTCGAGCAGCGGCTGAGGGAAGCGGTCGAGCTGGCCGAGCTCGCCGAGGCCGAGGACGACGAGGCGGTGCTCCAGGAGGTGGGCCGCGAGCTCGCCGAACTGCAGGCGCAGGTGCGCCGGCGCGAACTCGAGAGCCTTCTCTCCGGGGAGGCCGATGGCAACGACTGCTATCTCCAGGTCAATGCCGGTGCCGGCGGCACCGAATCCCAGGATTGGGCGGAGATGCTCTTGCGCATGTACGTGCGCTGGGCCGAGGCGCATGGCTACCGGGTGGAGTGGGTCGAGGAGACGCCGGGCGAAGAGGCAGGTATCAAATCCGCCACCATCAAGATCATGGGCCCTAACGCCTACGGCTGGCTGCGGAGCGAATCCGGGGTCCACCGGCTCGTGCGCATCTCGCCCTTCGACAGTCAGGCGCGTCGACACACGAGCTTCGCGAGCGTCTGGGTCTATCCGGTGATCGATGACCGGATCGAGATCCAGATCGACGAGAAAGACCTCCGGATCGATACCTATCGTGCGTCCGGTGCCGGGGGGCAGCACGTCAACCGTACCGACTCGGCGGTTCGCATCACGCATCTGCCGACCGGCATCGTCGTCCAGTGCCAGAACGAGCGGTCGCAGCATCGGAACCGTGCCACTGCCATGGCGATGCTGAAGGCCCGACTCTACGAGCTCGAGTTGCAGAAGCGGCGGGCGGAACAGGAAGCGCAGGAGGCGCAGAAGACCGAGATCGGCTGGGGCCACCAGATCCGCTCCTACGTCCTCCATCCCTACCGGATGGTGAAGGACCTGCGCACCGGAGTGGAAACCTCCGACGCCCAGGGCGTGCTGGACGGCGACATCGATCGTTTCCTCGAGGCGGCTCTCGCCCAAGGGGTCGGCAACCGGCGGCCGGAGGCGCAGGCGCAGGCGGGTTGAGCCCCGCCCGCACGACCGCTAGCAGAAGAGGTGCGGAAGCTGGTCGGGGAGAGGTGTCGTGACCGCTTTTCACCCCCCTCTCGAGGACATGGGCTTTGTGCTCGAGCGGATCGCCGGGCTCGATCGCATCCTCGACCTTCCGGCCTATCGCCACACCGACCGCGAGATCGTCGGGCTCGTCTTGTCGGAAGCGGCCAAGTTCGCCTCCGAGGTGCTCGCACCCCTCGATCGCGCGGGGGATCTCGCGGGTGCCGTGCTCGCGCCAGAGGGCGTGCGCACGCCGCCGGGTTTCGCGGAGGCCTATGCACGGTTCATCGAGGGCGGGTGGAACGGCCTCGTCTTCCCCGGGGAGTGGGGCGGGCAGGGATTGCCGTGGCTCGTGGGCACGGCGGTCGCCGAGATGTGGAACGCGGCCAATTTGGCCTTCTATCTGGCGCCCCTGCTCACCCAGGCGGGAATAGAGGCTCTCCTCGTCCACGGCAGCCCGGAGCAGAAGCGTCTCTATCTGCCGAAGCTCGTCTCCGGCGAGTGGACGGCTGCCATGTGCCTCACCGAACCGCAGGCCGGCTCGGAAGTGGGGGCGCTGCGTACGCGTGCCGAGCGCGACGGCGAGGTCTACCGGATCCGCGGGCAGAAGATCTTCATCACCTTCGGCGATCACGATCTCGCCTCCAACATCGTCCACTTCGTGCTCGCCCGCCTGCCCGGAGCGCCGGCGGGGACCAAGGGGATCTCGCTGTTCTTGGTCCCGAAGTTCCTGCCGACGGACGACGGTCGGCCGGGCCCGCGCAACGACGTCCGCTGCCTCAAGCTCGAGCACAAGCTCGGCATCCATGCGAGCCCGACTTGTGTCATGAGCTACGGCGAGGGCGAGGGGGCCGTGGGATGGCTCGTGGGTGAGGAAAACGAGGGGATGCGTTGCATGTTCACGATGATGAACAATGCCCGCATCGCCGTCGGCATCGAGGGGCTCGGGGTGGCGCAGCGAGCCTTTGGCAAGGCCCTGGCTTACGCCCGTGGGCGACTGCAGGGTGTTCGCGATGGCCGACGGGTGGCGATCGTCGAGCATCCCGATGTGAGACGGATGCTGCTCACCATGCGCGCACGGATCGCCGCCATGCGAGCCCTGTGCTACGTGACCGCGGCCGCGGTCGACCGTGCCTACCAGGATCCCGATGTCGAGGCGGCGCGGGCCGCACGCGGCCGCGTCGCCCTCCTCACGCCGATCGTCAAGGCCTGGTGCACGGACCGCGCCTGCGAGATCGCCTCGCTCGCCATTCAAGTCCATGGCGGCATGGGCTTCATCGAGGAAACGGGGATCGCCCAGCACTACCGGGATGTGCGGATTACGCCCATCTACGAGGGCACGAACGGCATCCAGGCGATCGATCTCGTGAACCGCAAACTGGCGATGGAAAACGGGCGGCTGCCCTGGGCATTGTTCGAGGAGCTCAGGGGAGAACTGGCAGAGCCGAAGAGCGTGCTGCGGGAACCCCTCGCCCATGCTCTCGGCCGGCTCGAGGAGGTGACGCGGCGGCTGCAGGATGCCGATGCCGACACCCGACAGGCGGCGGCCACGCCCTATCTGCGGCTCTTTGGCGATGTCCTCGGGGCCTTCCTGCTCGCCCGCGGTGCCCGTGCCGCCGAGAATGACGCGCGCGGCGCTGCCTGGCCCGGCCTCGCCCGTTTCTTCGTCCACCAGCTGCTGCCGTCGGCCTTAGCCGAGGCGGAGGCGGCTCTCGCCTCTCCTGCCGAGCTCGATCCCGCCCTGTTGCCGGCGGGCTAGGGGCTTTTCGCAGCGCGGCGGCAGCCGGTCTCGCCAGTCACTTGCGGTGCCGCCATATTGGGGCGCAGCGCCGCGTCGACGAACCTTTTGGGGAAACGCCGCATGGCCACCCAGCTCCGACCCGACCTCGAAGCCGAGATGCAGGCGATCGGCCGAGCCGCCCGCAATGCCCAGCGGGCCCTCGCCGATCTTCCCCGCGATCGCAAGGACCTGGCGCTCAGGAGAGCGGCGACAGCGCTGCTCGCGCAAAGCGAGGCCATCCTCGAGGCCAACGCCCGCGACATGGAGGAGGCGCGGGCCAAAGGCTTGTCTCCGGCGTTGCTCGATCGCCTCGCCCTCACACCGGCGCGGATCGCCGCCATGGCGCGCGGGCTCGAAGACATCGCCGACCTGCCGGATCCGGTGGGCATCGAACTGGCGCGCTGGACGCGACCCAACGGCCTCGACATCGCGCGTGTGCGGGTGCCGCTCGGAGTGATCGGCATCATCTACGAGAGCCGCCCCAATGTGACTGCCGATGCCGCAGGACTGTGTCTCAAGGCCGGCAACGCCGCGATCCTGCGCGGCGGTTCCGAGAGTTTCCATTCGAGTCGCGCGATCCTCGCTGCCCTGCGGGAGGCCCTCGATTCGACCGGCATTCCCGCTGCCGCCATCCAGACCGTGCCGACGAGCGACCGTGCCGCAGTGGGCGTCATGCTGCGCATGCACGAGTGGATCGACGTCATCGTGCCGCGCGGTGGCCGTGCGCTCGTCGAGCGAGTCTATGCCGAAAGCCGCATTCCCGTACTCGCTCATCTCGAGGGCAACTGCCACGTCTATCTCCACGCGGCCGCCGACCCGGAGAAGGCGGTGAACGTGACACTCAACGCCAAGATGCGGCGTACCGGCATTTGCGGTGCGGCGGAGACGCTGTTGTGCGACAGGGCGATCGCCAAGACCGTGCTGCCGCGGGTGCTGGCGGCATTGATCGAGGCGGGTTGCGAGATCCGCGGCGACGACACGGTACGGCGCATCGAACCGCGGGCCAAGGCAGCGACCGAAGTCGATTGGGCGACCGAATATCTCGATGCCATCATCGCCGTTCGGGTGGTCGCCGGACTGGAGGAGGCGATCGCCCACATCGAGCGCTGGGGCTCGCACCACACCGACGCCATCGTCACCGAGGACCGCGAGGCAGCCGAGACCTTTCTGCGCCGGGTCGACAGTGCCATCGTCATCCACAACGCTTCGACCCAGTTCGCCGATGGCGGTGAGTTCGGCATGGGGGCCGAGATCGGGATCGCCACGGGTCGGCTGCACGCCCGCGGGCCGGTCGGTGTGGAGCAGCTCACCACCTTCAAATATGTGGTACGCGGCAACGGCCAGGTGCGACCGCTCTAGCACGGGTGAACCCACGGCGTGGTCGCCGCCCTCTCTCAGCCGAAGCGTCGCGGCACGACCCGCCTGCTTCTGCCGGAGGATTCGCATCCGCCCGCCGTACCCGAGGGACGGCCACGACTGGTGGGTCTGCTCGGCGGCTCGTTCAATCCCGCCCACCGCGGCCACCGCTATATCAGCGTCGAGGCCCTCGATCGGCTCGGACTCGACGAAGTGTGGTGGCTGGTCTCGCCGCGGAACCCGCTCAAGCCAGCGGAGAGCCTCTTGCCCTACGCCGAACGGGTGCGGCGGGCTGAACGGGAGTGCCGGCATCCGCGCATCCGGGTGAGTCGGATCGAAGAGCGCCTGGGCACCCGCTACACCGTCGACACCCTCTCCCGTCTCGTTCGGCTTCCCGGCTTCCGCTTCGTCTGGCTCATGGGTGCGGACAATCTCGCCCAGCTCCCGCAGTGGCGGCACTGGCGGCGGATCTTCGCGCTGGTGCCGATTGCGGTCTTCGAGCGAGCGCCCTATTCTTATGGTGCACTGGCGGGAAAGGCAGCGCAGGCCTTCGCGCGGGCACGGATGGCGGAGAGTGCGGTGCGGCGGCTTGCCTGGTCCGATCCGCCATGCTGGGTGTTCGTGCGGCTCCGCCCCGATCCCACTTCCGCCACCGCCATCCGCGAGGCTTGGGCGAAGACGGGAAGCGGCGGACCGCCTGTAGGGGAGTGCGAGCCATAACCCTCGTTTTGTCCGACGACCTGCGAGCGGAGGAAACGCTCGCCATCGTGAAGGAAAGTCTCGAGAACGACAAAGCCATCGATACGGTTGTCATCGATCTCGCCGGCAAGACCACGATCGCTGACTATATGGTGGTGACGACCGGAACCTCGGAACGGCACATCGTCACCATGGCGGAAAAGTTGCAGCAGCGGCTGGCAGCTGCCGGTCGGCGCAACCTGTCGGTGGAGGGATTGCGGGAGGCGCGCTGGGTGCTGCTCGATGCCGGTGACGTGGTGGTGCATCTCTTCCGGGCCGAAACCCGGGCGCTCTACGACATCGAGCGGCTGTGGTCGGTAGCCCCGCGCGAGAGGCTGCGCGCCGCCGCCGGTGCGTGAGCTTGCGCGTCGACATCCTCGCCTGTGGCCGCCTGCGCGATCCGCCGGTGAGCGAGCTCGTCGATCGCTATCTGGCCCGTTTGCCGTGGCAGGTCCGTTTGCTCGAGATCGAGACCGGTGGCAGCGGGCACGGTGAGCGCAAGCTCGCCGCCCAGGCGGCGAGGATTCGGGCCGCCGCGGCCGGAGCCTTCACGATCGTCCTCGACGAACGCGGCGAGGCTCCGGCCAGTGTGGCCTTCGCTCGTCGTCTCGCCGAGCTCGTTCAGCGAGGGCATTCGCGCATGGTCTTCGTCATCGGCGGACCCGATGGTCTTCCCCCCGAGGTGCGGGAAGCCGCCGACTGGCTGCTGTCGTTCGGTCCGATGACCTGGCCGCACGGGCTCGTGCGGGTGATGCTGGCGGAACAGCTCTATCGCGCGGCGAGCCTGCTCGCTGGCCATCCCTACCATCGCCCATGACCATCGCCGGCGAGCCGGTGGCCGGAAAGGTGCCGGGATGACGGAAGGAGGCGAGGCGGTCGGGCGAGAGGAAGACTCCTGCGAGATCGTCGGCACCATCGAACGGGTGCTGTTCGAGCGCCCCGCGGACGGCTTCGCGGTTCTGCAGATGCGTCCGGTTGGAGGCGGTGAGCCCCTCGTGCTCGTGGGCGAGCTCGCGGGTGCCGCTGCGGGCGAGGCGGTGCGCGTCGTCGGCCGCTACGAACGGGACCCCGTCTGGGGTCCGCGGTTGCGAGTGGCGCATCTCGAGCCCCTTTTGCCCACCACCGCCGCCGCTGTCGCCGCTTGGCTCGCCTCGGGCGTCGTGCCCGGCGTCCGGGCGAAGCTCGCAGCCCGATTGCTCGATCGTTTCGGCGAGGAGCTCGCTCAGGCGCTTTCCGACCCGGCTCGCTTGCAGCAGGTACGCGGCATCGGGGCGAAACTCGCGGCGGCGATCGCCGACCACTGGCGTCGGCTGGGGCACGAGCGCGACCTGGTCATCGCCCTGCAGGCCGCTGGGATCGGTCCGGGGCGGGCCCGCATGTTGCTGCGTTCGCTTGGCAGCGACGCCGCGGCGAGACTCGCCAGCGATCCCTACCGGGTAGTGCGCGAGGTTCCGGGCGTCGGTTTCCATACCGCCGACAGACTGGCGCGCAGCGTGGGCATCGAGCCGCGGGCGCCCGTGCGCATCGCCGCGGGCTTCGAGCAAGCGTTGCGGGAAGCGGCGGACGAGGGACACAGTGCGCTGCCCGAGGAGGAGGTCCGGCAAAGGGCGGCGCGGCTGCTCCACCTCGCTCCGGAAGAGGTGGCAGAAGCCGATCCGGCGGCCTCGGCTGGGCTCGTTCGGCGTTGGTTGGATGGCGCACCCTGGCTTCTGTTGCCGGACCTCGACCGAGCGGAGAGCGACATCGTCGCCGACCTCGAGCGCCTCGCTGCGGGACCGCTGCCGGGGCGTCGGAGCGGCGAGGTCGATCTCTCGGCCCTCGTGCGCAGCCGCCTCGGTCTCGAGCTTTCCCTCGGGCAGACGCGGGCGCTCCAGACCCTGCTCGAACATCGGCTGGTAGTGCTGACAGGTGGCCCGGGGACGGGCAAGACCACCCTCGTGCGGGCATTGCTCGCGGTGCTCGGCGAAACCGGACTCGAGGTCCAGCTCGCCGCCCCGACCGGGCGAGCTGCCCGTCGACTGGCCGACACCACCGCCCGTTCCGCGAGCACGCTGCACCGATTGCTCGAAGCGGATCCCGGCCACGGCTTCCGTCGCGGTCGCGGCCGCCCGCTTGCCGCCGATCTGCTCGTCGTCGACGAGAGCTCGATGCTCGATCTGTCGCTCGCCCAGGCGATGTTCGCGGCGTTGCGCGACCAGGCAGGCCTCGTCCTCGTCGGCGATGCGGATCAGCTGCCACCGGTGGGGCCGGGTCAGGTCTTCGCCGACCTCGTGGCCAGTGGTCGGGTGCCGGTGGTGGCGCTCGAGGAGATCTTTCGCCAGGCGGCGGGAAGCGGCATCGTGGCCGCCGCCCATCGCATCCGGCGGGGTCTGCCGCCGCCTTTCGAGCACGCGGCCAGCAGCGATTGCTTCGGCGTGCGCATCCAGTCGGAGGAGGACGCGCGAGAGAAGCTCGTCGAGCTCGTCTGTCGACGCATCCCCGAACGCTTCGGCCTCGACCCCAGGCGCGATATCCAGGTCCTGGTGCCGACCCATCGCGGCAGTCTCGGCACGCGCGAACTCAACCGGTTGTTGCAATCCCGGCTCGATCCCGCACAGACCGTGGCGCTCGAACACGGGGGCTTCCGCTATGTCGTCGGCACGCGCGTGATGCAGACCGAGAACGACCACGAGCGCGAGGTCTACAACGGCGATGTCGGCATCGTGCGCGCGGTCGACCCGCGGGCAGGCATCCTCTTGGTCGACATCGACGGGCGCGAAGTGCGCTATGCCGGCGCCGATCTCGATCGGCTCGTTCCCGCCTATGCCGTCACCGTGCACAAGGCGCAGGGCAGCGAATATCCGGCCGTCGTGGTGGTGCTCGCCACGGTCCACGGTCGCATGCTGCGCCGTCGCCTCTTGTACACCGCGGTGACGCGTGCCAAGCGGCTGCTCGTGGTGCTGGCCGAGCCCCAGGCGCTCGAGCGGGCGGTGAGGATGGCGGAACCGCCGCGCTGCTCGTTGCTCCGTGCCCGGCTCGAGGGTCGGCTGGAGACGGGTGAATGACGGAAGACGAACTCGGGCTGCGCTTGCGAGTGGCGGAAGAGGCGATGCGGATGGCGTCGGAGCGGGCGCTCGCCCTGTTCCGCGAGCACGCTTCGCTCACGGTCGAGCGCAAGGGGCTGCAGGACGTGGTGAGCCGTGCGGATCGCGAGGTGGAGGCGCTGCTCCGCGACCGTATCGGTCGGGCGTTCCCCCGCGACTCCTTTCTCGGCGAGGAATACGGTGGCGAGGGAGGGGACAGCCTTTGGGTCATCGACCCGATCGACGGCACGGCCAATTTTCTGCGCGGCGTGCCCTACTGGAGCTGCACACTGGCCTATGTGCGCAACGGCGAGCTGCTTCTCGCTCTGACCAGCGATCCGGTGCACGGCGAGCTGTTCGCAGCGGTGCGCGGTCGCGGGACGACGCGCAATGGTCGGCCGGTGCGGGCATCCTCGGTGAGCAAGGCGGAGGATGCCTGCGTCGGTCTCAGCTACACCTTCCGGGTGCCGCCTCAGCGCTATCTCGGGACCGTCCAGCGGCTTCTCGAAGCCGGCTTCGACCATCGGCGCATGGGTTCCGTGGCCCTCTCCCTCGCCCATGTCGCCGACGGCCGGCTCGATGCCGCGCTCACCCTCGACACGCACGCTTGGGATGTGCTGCCGGGGTTGCTCCTCGTCGCGGAGGCGGGAGGACGAGCCACCCTTTGGCGCGATGGCGACGATCTCACCCGCACCCGAGCGGCCGCCGCGGCAGCACCGGGGATCGCTCGCCTGGTCTCGGAACTCACCGGCATCGCCATGGATTTCGGGCCGCAGCGGTAACTGCCTAGAGGCGCAGCACGAGGCCCTCGCGGGCGACCAGCGAACCCGGGCGCAGTTGCATCAGCTCGGCGGCGATCCGGTCGAGGGCATCGTCGTCGCGGTCGGGATCGTGGTGGAAGAGGACGAGCCGGCCGGCCGCTGCCGCCTCGCACAGGCGGACGCCCTGCTGCCAGGTGGAATGGCCCCAGCCGCGGTAGGAGGCGAACTCCTCGTCGGTGTAGGTGGCATCGTAGATGACGACATCGGCGCCGTCGATCAGCCGCAGCACCCGTGGATCGAGCCGCCCTTCTTCGTGTTCGGTGTCGGTCACGTAACAGACGATGCGGCCGCCCCATTCCACCCGGTAACCGGTGGCCCCGCCCGGATGGGCGAGGGGGGCCGTGCGGATCACCACTCCGTGGCCCGGCTCGAGGGTGTCGCCCGCCTCGAAATCGTGAAACGCCATGCAGGCGTGCAGGATATCGAGGGGCACCGGAAAGAGGGGCTGCCGCATCAGCGTCTGCAGGGCGCCTTGCAGCCGGTGACCGCGTTGCCGCAGGTGGCCCGCCCACAGCTGGAAGCCATTGTCGGGGAGATAGGCGGGACGAAAAAACGGCAGCCCCACGACATGGTCGAGGTGGGTATGGCTCAGGAAGATGTGAGCGGAACAGGGCTGCCGATTGCGCTCCCACTCCCTGCCGAGCGGTCGCATGCCGCTTCCGGCGTCGAAGATGAGCCGCAGTTCCCCGCAGCGCATCTCGACGCAGGCGGTATTCCCGCCATAGCGCAGCGTCGCCGGGCCAGGGCAGGCGATCGAGCCGCGCACGCCCCAGAAACGCACCCAGAACTCGGCCTCGCTGGTCATGCGGCGCGGCCCCGCCCAAGGTCCAACCGTCACACTACACGAGCCAGCATCCCCGGTCACCCGTTTCCCTGGCTTGGCAAATCTGCCGGGCGGTCTAGGAGGACGAGCGTGACTTGACGCGCGGGGCCGCCACCGATGACCGCAGACGTCGACCTCCTTCGCCGACTCGTTCCGGCGACCGGTCCCTTCCAGGAGTTCCTAGGCTATCGGGCCGAGGTGGCGGCCGACGGGAGCGTCGGGGTCGTGCTCGAGATCGGAGAGCGCCATCTCTCGCAATACGGCATCGCCCACGGAGGGGTGACGCTCACCCTGCTCGACACGGCGGGCGGACTGGCCGTGCTGATGGCGGCACCGCGCCTCGTGCGGGTGGCGACGATCAGTCTCGCCGCCAACTTCGTGCGTTCGGTGGAGCGTGGCCGGGTGGTGGCGACGGCCCGCCTCGACTACATCGGCGGGGCCATTGCGCATGCCGCCATGCGGCTGTGTGCCGAGTCGGCCGAGGGTCCGCTGCTCGCCACCGGACACGGCGCCTACCGCCTGTTCCGCGAACGGGGATCCGCAGCCGACGAGCCCCGCCGCAGTCCCTAGGGCCTGCGGTCTGCCCGGGGGAGCTTGGCGTCAAGCACCGGCTTCGGCGTGGGTTCGTTCCGCGAGCCGGCCATGCGAAGCTGGCTCGAGCCACACGGCCGTGTCGTGGATGGCGGCGCCACCCCGAGGCGGTGCCGGATCGGAGCCGATGAGGAGATTGACGCCGATCCCCTCGCGGAAGGCGCCATTGGGCCAGATACTCTCGACCACCACCGTCTCCGGCTGCTGGCCGTCGCGCGCCTTCGCCCGCACGACGAGCGAGCCGCGGCGGTTGCCGATGCGCACGAGATCGCCGTCGCGGAGTCCGAGCCGGTGCATGGTCGCGGGATGGAGAAAGGCCGTCGGCTCTTTCTCGCGCGCCTGGGAACTGGGGGTCTCGGTGAAGGTGGTGTTGAGGAAGCTTCGTGCCGGCGCAGCGACCAGCCGAAACGGCCGATCCATGGTCGGCGCCTCGCTCGTGGGAAGATAGTCCGGCCATTCCGGCAGGGATGCGCCGAGCGGACCGAACGCGGACCAATCGGGACGCAGGCGAAAGCGCCGATGGGGAGTGGCGAAGCCGTCGAGGAAATGCGCCGTCTCGAAATCGGGGAGGACGTCGAGGCCGCCCTGGCGATGGACCGTTTCGGCGTCGGGCCAGCCGGAGCGGCGGAGGAGATCGTCGATGAGCTCCCATTCGCTCATCGCGAAGCCGGGATGATCGGCGACATCGAGCCTGCGGGCGAGCTCGCAGACGACGAAGTGGTTGGGCCGCGCCTCGCCCGGTGGATCGAAGAGCTTGCGGCTGATCTGGAGCGTGGGGTGGCAGGAGGCCTGATAGATGTCGTCGTGTTCGAGGAACATGGTGGCGGGCAGGACGATGTCCGCCATCGCCGCCGTGTCGGTGAGGAACTGTTCGTGTACGCACAGGAACAGGTCCTCGCGCGCGAAGCCGCGGTGGACCTTGCCGAGATCGGGCGCCACGCACATCGGATTGGTGTTCTGGACGAGCATGGCGGTGACCGGCGGGCCGCCGCCGAGCGCTTCCGGTTCGCCCAGAAGGATCGGCCCGATGCGCGACTGGTCGAGGAGGCGTACCCGTCGATCGAGGAGATCGAGCCCTTCGATCAGCGTCTTATCGAGGTGGTAGAGATCGCCCATGTTGTAGAGGGCGCCTCCGCCGCGATATTGCCAGGCGCCGGTCACCACCGGCAGGCAGCTCGCCGCATGCATGTTCACCGCCCCGTTGCGGCTGCGGGTAAAGCCGAACCCCAGGCGCAGGTACGAGCGCCGGGTCGAGCCATAGAGACGGGCGAAACGGACGATGTCGCTGACTTCGAGGCCGGTGATGGCAGCGGCCCACTCGGGCGTGCGGGTAGCGAGATGGCGTTCGAGGCCCTCGGGATCGTCGGCATAGCGGCGAAGATATTCGCGGTCGGCATAGCCTTCGCGGAAGAGCAGGTGCATGACGCCGCAGGCGAGCGCGGCATCCGTGCCAGGCCGCAGCGCGAGGTGGAGGTCGGCCACTTCCGCGGTGGGCGAGCGATAGGGATCGATCACCACGAGCCGGGCGCCGCGCGCCCGGCGCGCCCGCGCCACGTGGGTCATGAAGTTGACGTGGGTGGAAACCGGATTGCAGCCCCACACCACGACGAGCTCCGAGGCCTCGGCGATCTCTGTCGCCGGCACGCCCCAGCGGCGGCCGTGGCCGGCGCGAAAGCCGGTGTCGGCCAGGGTCACGCAGATGGTGCTGTGAAAGCGCGACCACTTCTTGGCATGCGTGAGGCGGTTGATGCCATCGCGCTGGACGAGGCCCATGGTGCCCGCGTACCAGTAGGGCCACACCGTTTCCGCGCCGAAGCGGCGTTCGGCGGTCGACAGCGCCTCCGCTATCCGGTCGAGGGCCTCGTTCCAGGAGATACGCCGGAACTGCTTGCTGCCTTTGGGGCCGGTGCGCAGGAGCGGGTAGAGCAGTCGGTCGGGATGGTGGAGGCGCTCGCGGTAGCGCGCCACCTTGGCGCACACCACCCCGGCGGTGAAGCGATTGCGTTCGCTGCCGCGTACGCGGCCGAGGGTTCCATCGGCGAGTTTCTCGACCTCGAGCGCACATACGCTCGGGCAGTCATGGGGACAGACTGCAGGGTGGAAGGCGGGCCCAGCCATCCTCGACACTCCGCTCCGCACCTCGAGTATACGCCGAGGGGGGCCGAGAACCAGCGGGATCGGGCCGACGAGCGCTGGCGAGGTGCACGAGGGGCCATTGCGTCCATGCGCGGCCGCCGCTAGATCGCCGTGGGAGCTCGCGGCACGCGGCGCGAGCGAGCATCGAACGCGGCAGCCGTCGGGCTCTCGGAGGGAGAGGTCGGGTGGTGCGGTTGGCGGGCAGCGACCGGCTGCGTGGCGTCATCGCGGCGGTGGTGGCGCTCGCCACGATGGTCGCGATGCCGACTGCTCCCTCGCTTTCCGAGACGACTCGGCCCTCACCGGCCGTGGCATCGGTGGAGGCATTGCGGACAGCGATCGCAGCCGTGCGCGCCCGGCTTTCGGATTCCGATCTCCGGGCTCTCGCCGCCCAACCGCCAGGGAAGGCTACCGGCCGGGCGGCGCGGACCGGAGACTGGCGTCGAGAGTGGGCCAACATGCTCGCGCGGCGGCACGAGGCGCGCACGCGGTCGAGCCCCGAGCGGCAGCTCCCGCCGCGAGTTCGGGAGCGCCGGCTACCGGTGGCGCTCGTCGCTTCGGAGCCCGAAGAGCGTGTCACCCGAGGACCCACCCCGGCACCGCGGCGCCGGTGACCGCGGGGGCCGAGGGAGCGGGACTCTCGAACTCGCCGCGGTATCGGCTCACCGAGAGGCAGGCCCTGCCGGTCTGCGGATGCGGTCGTCGAGGCGAAGGTCCGCGATTCCCGCGGGCTCCTGGTGCAGGACGATCTCCGCACCGGGAAACAGTGCCCGCAATTCATCCTCCACCGCCTCGCAGACGGCGTGCGCTTCGCGCACGGTCATCGTCGGCGGTAGCTCCAGATGCATCTCGATGAAGACGGTGCCGCCCGAGCGGCGGGTGCGCAAGTCGTGGAGGTCGACGACCTCGGGATGAGCGCGCACCGTGGCTTCGATCTTGGAGCGCAGCGGGTCGGGAAGCTCGCGGTCCATGAGGGTGTCGATCGCTTGCCGGCCGATCCGGGCGGCACCGGTGGCGAGCCAAAAGGCGATGGCGATACCGGTGAGGCCATCGAGCCATGGCAAGCCGAAGCGCGAGGCCACGACCAGCGACACGAGGACGGCGAGATTGGTCGCGAGATCGGCGCGGTAGTGCAGCGAATCGGCGGCGATCGCCTGCGAGCCGGTACGCCGGACCACATGCCACTGGAAGGCCAGCAGCAGACCGGTGAGGACCATGGCCGCGAGCATGACGGCGATCCCGGCCGCTTCCGCCCGAACCGGCCGCGGATCGATGGCGCGCTGTGCCGCCGCGGTGACGACGAAGAGCGCCGAGGCCAAGACCAGGGTGCTCTGGGCGAGAGCGCTCAGCGCCTCCGCCTTGCCGTGCCCGAAGCGGTGGGCGCGGTCAGGGGGCTGTCGGCTGACTCGCACACTCGCCCAGGTGATGGCCGAGGCTACCACATCGGCCAGGCTGTCGACCAAGGACGAGAGAACGGCGATGGAGCCGGTCACCAGGGCGGCGGTCAATTTGAGCAGCACCAGTCCGAGCGCTAGGGCGACGCTCGCCAACGCGGCCCGCCGTACGAGGAGCGACGATCGGTCACCTGTCACCGACGGCATGATCTCTCCTGGACGCGCCCTAGATGTTCTGTCGCCTGGGCCGCTGCGCCAGCGCGACGCGGGATCATGATTATGCTTTGAAAATTTGTATTTTCGTTTGGATCACGCAAGCGATATGGAGTTTTTCGCCGCGGGCGCCATGCGCCGGCAACCGGCTGGAGGATGGTATGACCACCGTCGAATCGACAGCCCTGGCCATCGCCCCCCGCGCGGTTCCGCGCGAGGAGCGGGAGGAGGCGGTGGTGCGTTTTGCCGGCGACAGCGGGGACGGGGTGCAGCTTGCCGGCAGCCTTTTCACCCTCTCGACGGCGCGCGCCGGCTACGATCTCGTGACCTTTCCCGATTTTCCCGCCGAAATCCGGGCGCCCGCCGGCACCACCTACGGGGTCTCGGCGTTCCAAATCCACTTCGGCGGGCGCGAGATCCTGACGGTTGGCGACCGCCCCGACGTGCTCGTGGCCCTCAATCCCGCCGCCCTCAAGGTCAACTTGCCGGAGCTCGCACCGGGTTCCATCGTCATCGTCGACATCGGCAGCTTCACCGAGCGCAACCTCCGGAAGGCCGGGTTTGAGGCAGACCCGCGCGAGGATGGGACCCTCGACGGTTTCCGTGTGGTGCCGGTCGACATCTCCGAACTGACGTTGCGGGCGGTAGCCCCGACCGGTCTCGGCAAGCGCGAGGCGCTGCGCTGCAAGAACTTTTTCGCCCTCGGCTTGGTATTCTGGATGTTCGATCGCGAATTGACGCCGGTCGAGGAGTGGGTCCGCGCGCGCTTCAAGGACGATCCGCTGCTGCAATCCGCCAATCTGGCGGCCCTGCGCGCCGGGCATGCCCTCGCCGAGACGGCAGAGCTGCCGCAGTTGCCGGCCTTTCATCTGCCGCGAGCGCATATCGCCCCTGGCCTCTACCGTGCCGTTACCGGTCACGAAGCGCTGGCCTTCGGGCTCGTCGACGGGGCCATGCGGGCGGGACTTCACCTCACTTTCTGCTCCTACCCCATCACCCCGGCTTCCACTCTCCTGCACGACCTGGCGCGGTTGCGCCACTTTGGCGTCACGGTCCTGCAGGCCGAGGACGAGATCGCGGCCGTCTGTGCCGCCATCGGCGCGAGCTACGCCGGCGGGATTGGCGTCACCTCGAGCTCGGGACCGGGAATCGCCTTGAAGACGGAAGCGATCGGGCTCGCGGTGATGACCGAGCTGCCGCTCGTCGTGATCGATTCCCAGAGAGCCGGCCCCTCGACCGGCATGCCCACCAAGACCGAGCAGGCCGATCTGTTGCAGGCGGTCTTCGGCCGTCCGGGTGAGGCCCCGGTCGTCGTGCTCGCCGCGGCGAGTCCCGCCGACTGCTTCGAGATGGCGCGCGAGGCCATCCGCCTCGCCGTGCACCATATGGTGCCGGTGTTCCTGCTCAGCGACGCCTTCATCGCCAACGCCTCCGAGCCCTGGCGTCTGCCGGATCTCGATGCTCTTGCCGATTTCCCGGCCCGCTTCCACACCGATCCCGCGAGCTTCGCCCCCTATCGGCGGGACGAGCGGCTCGTGCGGCCGTGGGCGGTGCCCGGTACGCCCGGGCTCGAGCACCGCATCGGCGGTCTCGAGAAACAGGACGTGACGGGCCATGTCTCCTACGATCCCGAGAATCACCGGCGGATGACCGAGCTGCGCTGGAACAAGGTGCTGAGGGTGGCCGACGACATCCCCGAACAGGGCTTCGAACAGGGCGGACCCGAAGACGAGCTCCTCTTGGTCGGCTGGGGTAGCACGTTCGGTCCGATCGCCCGGGCCGTCCGCGAGTGCCGAGCGCAGGGGCTCGCCGTCGCCCAGATCCACCTCCGTTATCTCTGGCCCCTGCCGCGCAATCTCGGAGCTCTGTTGTCGGGCTTCCGCCGCATCCTCGTGCCCGAGATGAACAAGGGGCAGCTCGCGCGGCTGCTGCGGGGCGAGTTCCTGGTTCCGGCAAAAGCACTCTCCAAGGTGACGGGCCGACCGTTCACCGTCGCCGAGCTCGTCGCCGCGATCCGTGCCAGCCTGGAGGAACGGCCGTGAACGCGCCAGTGCGGCGACCCGATCCGCGCGACTACGCCTCCGGTCAGGACGTTCGTTGGTGTCCAGGGTGCGGCGATTACGCCATCCTGCGGGCGATCGAGCGCACCCTCGCCGATCTCGGTGCCGATCCGGCGCGTACGGTCTTCGTTTCCGGCATCGGCTGCGCTGCCCGGCTGCCTTATTATCTCGCGACTTACGGCTTCCACGGCGTGCACGGGCGGGCGCCGGCGATTGCCACGGGGATCAAACTCACCAACCCCGATCTCGACGTTTGGGTGGTCGGGGGCGACGGCGACATGCTGTCGATCGGCGCTTGCCATCTCGCCCATCTGCTGCGCCGCGACCTCGATCTCACCCTGTTGTTGTTCAACAACGAGGTCTACGGGCTGACGAAGGGCCAACTGTCGCCGACGGCTCCAGTGGGTACCCGCACGCCGAGCTCGCCCATGGGGTCGGTGGAGCGGCCGCTTTCCGCCTGTCTGTTCGCCCTCGGTGCAGGTGGCCGCTTCGTCGCTCGCGCCATCGACACCGATCGCGACCTGGCCGAGATTCTGCGCCGCGCCCACGACCATCCCGGCACCGGTTTCGTCGAAATCCTGCAGAATTGCGTCGTCTACAACGATGGCGCGTTCGCTCCCATCACCGACCGCGAGGTGGCGGCGGAGCGACAGCTACGGCTGGTTCCCGGCCAGCCTCTGCGCTTCGGTGCCCGCGGCGAAAAAGGTCTCGCGCTGCGCCGCGACGGGGTCGGACTCGAGATCGTGCGTGCCGACGACCCCGCCCAACAGGACCGCATTCTCCGCCACGATCCGACCAACCGCGATCTCGCCCATATGCTCGCCGCGCTCGAGCCACCGATGCCTGTCGCGCTGGGCGTGATCTACGCGAATCCCGGCGAGGTGAGCTTCGAGCGTGCGCTGCGCGCGCAGGAGGGGCCGCTCGCGGCGCGGGCCGGTCGGCGCGAGTTGCAAGACCTGATGCGCCGCGGGCCCGTCTGGTACGTGCCCGGCTGAGACGCGATCCGCTTCAACCCCGTGTTTACCGCGGCGTGCCAGGATGGCGGGCGAGAAGCCCGGGATCGTGCCCATGGGTTCTGTCCTGCGTCGTCTCGCCGCCGGCCTCGGGAGCGCGAGCCTGTGGCTCGCGCCGGCGGCAGCCGCGGCGGCTCCGCCGGTCTCGCCGCCGCTTCTCGCGAAGCTCGAGCGTGACGTTGCTGGAGCGCTCGCTCACCTCCACGTCCTGCGGGCGGGCGAAAGCGGCACCGCCTCGGGAATCGACCCCACGACCCGCGTCGCGCTCGGCGCCCACGAGGAAAGGGTACTGCTCGCCACTCTCAAAGCGATCTTTCGCAGTCTGACGCAGCGCCTGGCGCGGCTCCAAGAAGAGATCCGCGCTCGCCGCGACCCGCGCATCGCGCAAGTGCTATGGATCGTTCGCGAGGAGCTCGGCCGGCTGGGAGAGCTGCTCGAACGGCTCGAGCGCGAACAGGGCACCGCCCGCGAGCGGACCATCGCCCTGCTCGAACGCGGACTCGTCCAACTCGATGGTGCGACGGCCGCGCTTTGGACCTTCGATCGCTAACGACCCCGGACCTGTGAGCCGCTGTCGGGGTTTCGAGCGTTGGAACACGTCCCCTCCCGGGGCAAGTAGGGGAACGCCTGAGCCGAGGAACGCCACGAGAAGGCCCGCTCGCCGCGGGAGCGCCCGGAGCGAGGACGGTCGGCGAGCCGCGAAGAAAGTCCCCGGAACAGCCGGGAGAGCACCGAAACTCGTCCCCTTCGACCTTGTCTCGCCCCCACGGTCGATCCCGATTTCTTTTGCCAGCCGCTTCGGGGGAGCCTTCGAGCGCGGCCGCCGTGGCGACGGCTCACGCGTAGAGCGCGCGCTTTTCGAAGCTCACTGCCTCGAAGCAGAGGCCGAGACGCCGCGCATGGGCGAAGGCGGCGTCGAGCTCCCGAGCCGAGGGCAATCTGGCGATCTCCCGCCACTCTTCGCGAAAACCGGGATGTCGCGGATCGGCGAACATGTCCGGACGGTACTGGTCCATGATATTGACCGGCACGTGCGGCATGTGGGCGGCAAGCCAGTCGAGCACCGGCCGCGTGCAGCAGTCGACGTGGGCCGGCATGACGAGATGGCGCACGAGCAGGTTCTCGTCCCATTGGGCGAGGAGAGCGAGCGCCCGAGTGACCGTTTCGAAGTAGCGGGGCGTGCGCGCCAGGCGGACGGCGCAGCGTCCAGGCCCGAACTTGAAGTCGGGGAGCCAGACATCGACGAGCAGGCGCAACAGCCGCAGCACGCTCTCGCCGACGAAGAGATTGCTGTTCCACAATATCGGGGCGTTGAAACCACCGGCATGCCACCCGTGGCCAGCTGAGACCGCTTCCGGCCAGTCCTGAAAGCGATCGGCGAGGAGGGGTTCCACGCGCATGCGATCCTCGGGCTCGGGCTCGAACCCGCGGCCGAGCAGGGCGAGGGCGCTCGCGATCGTGTGCAGGTGCAAAACGGGTTCGCCGCCAACCCAGTTGATGTTGTGGCAGCCTTCCCGTCGCAGCCGGAAGGCGAGGGTGGCGAGCTCGCGCGGGCCTACCGGCGTGCCGTTGCCGCAATCGGTCGAGATGTCACCGTTCTGGCAGAAGGCGCAGCGCATATTGCAGGATGTGAAGAAGATCGTGCCCGAGCCGTGCGTACCGCGGAAGACGAGCTCCTCGCCGGAATGGTGGAAGGCACAGGAGACCCGGCTTTCCGCGCCGAGCCGGCAGGCGCCGACGCGCCGCCCGCGCAGGCGGTCGACCCAGCACTCCCAGCGGCAGAAGGTGCAGCGCTCGAGCATGCGTGCAGCGAGGCTGGCACAGACTTCGAGCAGCGACGGCCCGGCCGCGGGCGCGCCGAGCGGTTCGCGGCCCTCGCGGATCGCCCGCAAGCGGGCGAGGAAGAAGGGGGTGAGGCGGTCGAGCTCGGCGCTGAGGGCCCGCTCGTCGGCGGACGCGGGTTCGAGCCCGGCGGGGATGGTGGCGCAGATCCGGAACTTGGCGGGCATGCGGTCGGTCGCCACCTGGCGATACCAGGACAGCGCCCGCGCGACCCGCTCCTCTCGCCAGATCCACAGACGCTCGAAAGGCTGCACGGCGTATCTCCGCACCTGCAGCTCATGTGGTGCGCAGCCTCGTGCCGGTCAGCGGCTTTCCGGTCCGATCCGCTCGCGCACCACGGCCTGGCGCGGCGGCGGCGCGTCGACGAGGGCGAAGGCTCCGCGCACCGCCGGCACGGCAGCGGCGGCGGAGGCCTCGTCCGCCGCATGCACCCAAGCGAGGGGCGTCTCCGGCCCGACCGGTTCGCCCAGCCCGAGACAAGAGGCGAGGCCGACCCGGTGGTCGATCGGAGCGTCCGGCCGGCTGCGGCCCCCGCCTAGCCGAACGATGGCGAGCCCGAGCGCCCGCACATCGATCCCACCCACGAAGCCCGAGCGGCCAGCGGGCACGGGGCGGATCACCGGGGCGAGCGGCAGATGGCGCGCCGGACGGTCGAGCAGATCGGAAGGCCCGCCCGAGGCCCGCACCATAGCGGCAAAGCGTTCCGCCGCCGCGCCCGAGGCCAGGGCCGCCTCGGCCCGCTGGCGCGCTGCCGCGGTGTTCGAGGCGAGACCCGCCACGATCAGCGCTTCGGTGGCCAGGGCCAGCACCAGCTCGCGCAACCGCGGATCGCTAGGCTCCCCGCGCAGCATGGCGATCGCTTCCGCGACCTCGAGGGCGTTACCGGCATGGCGGCCGAGCACCTGATCCATATCGGTCAGCAGGGCCCGGCACCGGATGCCGGCTCCCTCGGCCACCTCGACGAGGCGGCGCGCCAGCATGCGGGCGCGCTCGATCTCGGCGAAGAAGGCGCCACTTCCGAACTTCGCGTCCAGCACCAGGGTGCCGATGCCGGCGGCGAGCTTCTTCGAGAGGATCGAGGCGGTGACGAGCGGGATGCTCTCGACGGTGCCGGTGACATCGCGGATGGCATAGAGCCGGCCGTCGGCCGGAGCGAGTTCGGCCGTCTGGCCGACGATGGCGCAACCCACTTCCTGAACGATACGGACGAACCGGGCAGGTTCCGGACGAACGTCATAGCCCGGGATACTCTCGAGCTTGTCGAGAGTGCCACCGGTGTGGCCGAGGCCGCGGCCCGAGACCATGGGTACCCGCGCGCCACAGGCGGCGAGCAACGGCGCGAGCACGAGGCTCGTCTTGTCGCCGACACCTCCGGTGGAGTGTTTGTCGACGACGGGCCGTCCGTCGTCCGGCCAGGCCAAGACCCGCCCGGAATCTCGCATGGCGAGGGTGAGAGCGACGGTCTCGCGCGCCGTCATATCGCGGACGCAAACCGCCATGGCGAATGCGCCGATCTGGGCGTCCGCAATCGCACCCGAGGCGAGGCCGCGCACGAACGCCCGCACCTCGTCCTCGCTGAGCTCGCGGCCGTCGCGCTTCTTGCGCAGGATCTCTTGCGGCAGGAACATCGCCAGCTGTCCTCAGAGCGGATGCGCCACGAGATCGTCGAGGAGCCGACTCGCCCCGAAGCGCACATGCTGGGGCGTCACCCATGCTGGTCCCATCGCCCTCTCGATGAGGGCGAGATACGGAAAGGCATCGGCTAGGCGACGCAGGCCGCCCGCGATCTTCAGGCCGACTCGACCGTCGGCTTCGCCGATCACCGCGAGCAGCAAGGCCGCCGCCTCGAGCGTCGCCCCCGGCTCGCGCTTACCGGTCGAGGTCTTGAGGAAGTCGGCGCCACCCATGACCGCGGCCCGCGCCGCTGCGGTCACCAGTGCCGGATCGCCGAGCCAGCCGGTCTCGAGGATGACCTTGAAGGTCGCCTTCCCGCCCGCGACCTTGCGGCAGAGCTGCACGAGTTCGCCCACGAGCTCGACGTCGCCGGCTCGGACCGCTGCGAGCGGGGCCACCACGTCGATCTCCTCCGCTCCGAGGGCGATCGCCGCTTCCACCTCCCGGCCCACTGCCAAGAGATCGTCGCCGCCGGCGGGAAAATTGGCGACGGTGGCGAGTCGTACCCCGGTTCCGGCGACGATCGCCCGCGCCGCCGGAAGCCAGCGCGGCAGCACACACACTGCGGCGCAGCCGTATCGCACCGCCTGCTCGGCGAGGATTCCCACCTCCTCCTCCGTCTCGTCGCCGCGCAGGCTCGTGACGTCGAGGAGCGGGAGGAGGCGCGACGCCGCCCGGCGATCGGGCGCGAGGCCGCGCACATGCTCGAGGGCAGCGAAGGGATCGGCGAGCACGGGCAGACTCCGCGAGCTGCAGCCGCGCGATTGTGGCGCGGACGGCCCTTTCGATCGAGAGGGTGGGGTTGCGGCTGCACATCCGTCCTTCTCTCCGTTCCGCGTCCGCCAGGCTCTTGCCGCCTGCCGCCTTTCGGACTTTGCTTCCGCTATCGCCTGCGGGAGGCCTGAGATGAGCTATCGCACCCTCATGGTGGTCGTCGACGATGATCCCGGCCTCGACACGCGCCTCGCTTGTGCGCGCCAGCTCGCCCGGCGCTTCGACGCCTTCTTGCGCGGTCTGCACGTGCGGCCGCTGCCGGTCGTTCCGGTCAGCTACGGGGAGGCTGCCGCCTATATCGGGCCCGAGCTCGTCGAGGCGCAGCGCCGGACGAGCCGGGAGGTCGCGAGCCGGCTGCGGGGACGCTTCGAGGAGGCCGCGAGCGAGCTCGTCCCGGAAGTGGAGTGGCGGGAGACCGAGGGTGAGGCTGGCCTCGTCGCGGTGGCCGAGGCCCGGACGGTCGACCTGACGCTCGCCCCGCGCACCGAGGCCACCGGTCTCGAGGCCTTCGAGCCGGCCCTCGCCGAGCACCTCGTGATGGGAGCCGGCGGACCGGTATTGGTCCTGCCGCCGCAACTGCCGACATCCGATATCGGCCGCCAGGTGCTGGTCGCGTGGAACGGTTCGCGTCAAAGCTGCCGGGCGCTGCACGATGCGCTGCCGTTCCTCGCGCTCGCCGACCGGGTCGAGGTGTTGGCCATCGGCGAGGAGGCAGGAGCGAGCCTCGAGGACGCGCTGGTCATGCTGCGCCGCCACGGTGTCGACCCGCAAGGCGTGCGGCTGCCCGAGTCGGGTCCCATCGGGCGCCAGCTCCTCGCCGAGGCCGAGGCACGCGGGGCCGATCTGCTGGTCATGGGCGCCTACGGCCATTCGCGGTTGCGCGAGCTGGTACTGGGTGGCGCCACCCGCCACATCCTCGCCCACGCCCCGCTGCCGCTGCTATTGGCCAACTGAGCCGGCGAATCCGGCTGGCTCGCCGGTCCTCGATCCATGGGGAAGGGCCGCGACGAGGCTGCGATAGAGCTGCAGGCGGGCGCGCAGGCTGCGGGCGAGGGAGAAGGCCTCGCGAGCGAACTGTCGGCAGCGGGCGGCAATCCGGTCGCGGGCGGCGGGGTCGAGGGAAAGAGCGGTCGCGAAAACCGCGGCGAGGGCCTCGCGGTCACCTCGAGGGACGAGCCAGCCGGTCACCCCGGGGAGGAGGAACTCCTCGAAGCCTCGTCGCGCCTCGGTCACCACCGGCACTCCAGCGGCCTGCGCTTCGATGAAGGGTAGAGGGTCCACCACATCGGGAGGCGGTAGGTGGAGCACGAGGTCGGCCAACGCGAAGGTGGCCGCCCGGTCCTCGTCGAGGGGCAAAAAGCGGACCCGGGCTTCCAGACCGGTCGCCCGCAAAAGCGCCTGGAGCTCGACGAGGAACGCGCGGTCGGTCGCGTTCCCGCTGCAGAGGAGGAGGTCGAAGTCGCCGCGCTGGCAAGTCGCCATCGCTCTGAGCGCCCAAAGCGGCGGTCCTTCTCGGGAAAACGGACCGCATACCAACACGTGCCGGCGGCCGGAATCGAGCTGGAACCGCTCGATGAGCGCGGCGATGCGCAGGCCGCCGACACGCTCCGGGGCGCGGGTCGCGATATCCAAGCCAGGTGGCACGATCCGGATGCGCGCTGCGCATTCGGGGAAAAGGGCGGAGAGGCGATCGCGGGCCGCCTCGCTCGGCACCTCGAGGGCATCCGCGAGGGCGAACAGGCGGCCCAGGGCGGTGAGATGGCGGCGGTGGCGAGGAGAAGGCGGCGACAGACGATCGGGGGCGAGCACCGTACGGGAGCCGGCACGCCGCGCTGCGGCGAGCAGGGTCGCGCCACCCGAGCACCCGAAGAGGTGAAAGAGGGTGACCCGTGCCGCCTGCAACCGGGCCGCCAACCGACGCACCCGGAAGACCTGCGAGAACGGCCCGTCACCCGGCCAGTCGAGCCGTTCGATCCGGCTTCCCGCCCGCTCGAGCAGGCGGGCGAGGGCAGGGCGAATGTCGGCTGCCCATACCTCGACTTGCGCCCCTTCCTCGCGCAGCGCCTGGACGAGCGCGAGCCAGGAACCGTCCTCGCCGAAGGCAGCCGGATCGCGCGCCGCCAGCACCGCGCCCAAGCCCTCTCGCGCTTCCGCCATCGTCTTCCGACTTCCCTCCGCAACGTCCCCGGGCTGCCGTGCCACACGGGCCGGCGGTTCGCCGATCGCGCGAAAACGGCTAGCATGGCCCGGCCAATTCGGCAAAACTGTGCCGCCGGCGGACGGGCGCACAGGGGAGGCAGGCGATGAGCCGCATCGAGCGTGCCGAAGTCGGACTGTTCCGCATTCCCCTGCCGGCGGTGCTCTCCGACAGCACCCACGGCAGCATCGCGCATTTCCAGCACGTCACCGTTCGGCTGATCGACAGCGACGGGGCGGAAGGGGTGGGTTGGACCTACACTGTCGGCACCAATGGCGGGGCCATCCGCGCCTCGCTCGAACGCGATCTCGTCCCGCGACTGCTCGGCGAAGATCCCGAACGGCACGCCGCGATCCGCCATCGTCTGACCTGGGCGACCCATTACGGCGGCCGCGGCGGACCGCTCACGCTCGCGCTCTCGGCCGTCGACATCGCGCTGTTCGATCTTCGCGCCCGGCGGGTCGGTCTGCCTCTGTGGCGCTTTCTCGGCGGCTTCGATCCCAAGGTCCCGTGCTATGCGGGCGGGATCGATCTCGACTTCCCGCTCGATCGCCTGCTCGACCAGGCCGACCGCTTCCTGGCAGCGGGATTCCGGGCGATCAAGATGAAGGTCGGGAGGCCGCGACTCTCCGAGGATGTCGAGCGGGTGCGGGCGATGCGCGAACATCTCGGGCCGGATGTCCCGCTCATGCTCGACGCCAATATGCGCTGGACGGCGGATCAAGCCGTGCGGGCGGCGCGGGCGCTCGCTCCCTTCGATCCGCTCTGGCTCGAGGAACCGGTCGTGCCCGAGGACATTGGCGGGCACGTACGGGTCATGCGGGAAGGCGGGCTCGCCGTCGCCGCTGGCGAGAATCTCCGTTCGCTGGCCGAGTTCCGGCTATTGATCGAAGCGGGCGGTGTGGCCTTCCCCGAGCCGGATGCCACCAACTGCGGCGGAATCACCACCTTCCTCGCGATCGCTCATCTCGCCGAGGCGTACGGACTGCCGGTGACCTCCCACGGTGCCCACGACCTGACCGTCCACCTGCTCGCCGCCCTGCCCAACCGCTCCTTCCTCGAGGTGCACGGCTTCGGACTCGACCGCTTCATCGCCGAGCCGCTCGCGATCGCCGACGGCTTCGCGATAGCCCCCGAACGACCGGGTCACGGGGTCGCCTTCGACTGGTCGGCGCTGGCTGCCCACGCCGAAGCCTAGAACGGCGGCGTCAGCTGCCGACCGCGAGCGGGGTCGCGATCCGGTGCAGGAGCGCGAGGAGAGCCTGGCGAGCACAGGGACGGCTCCACGGCGTCCGGCCGCCCACGAGGGTGAGGGTGAAACGGCAGCCTCTGGCCTCGACCGAGAGCTCCTTGCGCTCGTCGTCGCCCCCGGGATCGGCCCAGAGCTCGAGGTGGATGCGCGAGGCGGCAATGCCCAGCAGCCGGAGCGAGGCTGCCGCCTCGGCCACTTCTGGCGGGCCGCGCAACCCTCCATCCCCATCGCCCGCGAACAGCAGGCGGGCTTCCGGCTCGGCCGCGGGTTCCGCGGTCGCCTCACCGGCATCCGGTCGCGGATCGCGGGCCCGGGGCGGCCGGTGGAGCGAAAGGCGCACTCGGTCGACTCCCGTCGCTGCTGCCGCACGCAGCAGTTCGAGCCCGGGAACGGCATCGCCCGCGACGAGGATGCGGGCACCGGTCGCTCCGGCTCGCCGGACGAGCCCAGGCTCGGCGGCGAGGGGCACGGCGGAGGCGGCGACGAGCAGGCGTCCGAGCTCGACCGCGGGAGCGGCAACCGTGGGGAACCAGCGGCAGGGCACACAGGCCACCACGACATCGGCGAGTTCTGCGAGCCGCTCGAGGCTCACGAGCGACGGCGGCGGGACCGAGGCGGCGAGCCGGCGAGCGGCGACCGCGCGGGGTGCCACGGAGGCGACCGCGACGAGCGCCAGTCCGGGGATGCCGTGCTGGAGATGCCGGGCGACGAA
The DNA here is from genome assembly GCA_002898275.1 of bacterium HR40. Taxonomy (GTDB): domain Bacteria; phylum Pseudomonadota; class Alphaproteobacteria; order Geminicoccales; family Geminicoccaceae; genus HRBIN40. The sequence goes on along the minus strand of BEIQ01000003.1, from coordinate 93,179 downwards.
GGCCCCCGTCGCGCCCAGACCGCCAACTGCCACCCGCAAGGGTCGAGAAGGGTCCGGTTGCCCGTCGTCCTCGAGCAGCACGACAGCGAGATCGTCCCGCATGGCAGCGGCGTCGAGCAGGGTCTGGCGGAGCGCCGCATAGTCGTCGCCGAGGGCAGCGCGGACGGCCGGGGTCGTCCGCCAGACGACGCGCAGAGGTCCCGCCACCCAGCCGGTGAGGAGATCGAAGAGGGCGTCGCGATTGTGGCCGAACCAGGAGGGGAAGCCGAGCTCGCGCGCGAGCCGCGCCAGGATGGCTGGCTGGGTGCGTTCGGCGGGCCCGAGGTAGACGACTTTCAGGGCTGGGGACACGGCACGAGACAGAACGAGCGATAGTGGTCGACGCTGACGAAGACGAGCCCGTCGCTCGAGAACACCAGACGGCGCGGCCCGCGCGGGCCGCAGGCATAGTCGAGGTCGGCCTCGTACCAGACGCGCCCCGGGGCCTCCGGGAGCAGCCGTTCGCGGTTGGCGAAGCGATCGCCACCGATCGCCCGTCCGGGCGCCACCCGACACAGGTCCTGGCCGGGCTCCCAGCCGAGCCGCCGCGCCTCCTCCTTCGTCACATAGCGGTCGGGCAGGCGGCGGTCGCGACAGACATGCTCGACCGTCGTCGCGAAGGCGAGAGGATCGTCGAGGCCCAGTTGCCGTCCGCGCTCGGCGAGATCGAAGCCCTGAGCGAGGAGCGGGAATGGCAGCCACAAGAGGAGCAGGAGAACGAGCCCGTGACGCATGCGCATGGCGGAACGGTACCCGAGGACGGGTGCCAGGGTAGCGCAGGGCCTGCGCCACGGCTACGGCAGGATGCCGCAAGGCCTGCCGTCTGCTTGACACCCCGCCGCACTGCCCATAGGTTCGCGCCCGCCTTCGCGGTCGGCAACGACGGCCGGCTCGGCGTAGGCGGGAACGATGGCACCGGAGAGCGCAGGCTCACCTTCCCCGTTCGGCGAGTTCGACGCCAAGCTCGCGCGGGCGCGCAAGAAGGGGGAGCCGCAGCAGGGGCGTGGCCCGGGCAGGAGCGGCAGCGAGGACCGACCGCTCGGCCACGGTGTGCAAGCCGGCATCGAGGTGATCGCCGGGGTGGCGGTCGGCCTCGCGGTCGGTTGGGCGCTCGACCACTGGACCGGTCTCCGGCCACTGTTCCTGATCGTGTTCTTCGTGCTCGGCGCAGCGGCCGGTTTGCTCAACGCCTACCGGCATCTGCGGCGCGTTGGCATGCTCTTGGACGGCGAGACCCGGAAGTGACCGACCGGTCGTGATCGACCGGGCGCCTTGCGAGGAGAGGCAAGGGTGGCGAGCCCGCTCGAGCAGTTCAGGATCGAGCCGATCGTGCCGATCACCGTCGGCGAGTTCGACCTCAGCTTCACCAATTCGTCGTTGTGGATGATGGCCTCGGTAGCTGCCGTCTACGGCTTTGTCATGGCCGGGACGATGCGGCCGGCCATGGTGCCAGGCAGGCTGCAGTCGCTCGTGGAGCTCGCTTTCGAATTCGTCAGCGATCTCGTGCGCGAGAATGCCGGAAAGGAGGCGATGCGCTACTTCCCGGCTGTGTTCAGCTTGTTCATGTTCATTCTCGCCGGCAATACGCTTGGCATGGTGCCCGGCGCTTTCACGTTCACGAGCCACATCATCGTGACCTTTTTCATGGCCATCTGCGTGTGGCTCGGCGTGACCTTCCTCGGGTTCTGGCTTCACGGTGCCAAGTTTCTCGGCTTCTTCGTGCCGCACGGCGCACCGAAAATCATGCTGCCGCTACTCGTGCCTATCGAGATCATGTCCTACTGCGTGCGGCCGATCAGCCTGTCGGTGCGACTGTTCGTCAACATGATGGCCGGGCACACCATGCTCAAGGTGTTCGCCGGCTTCATCATCGCCCTCGGTATCTTTGGCGTCGGGCCGCTGGCCGTCACCGTCGCTCTCACCGGCTTCGAGTTCGTGGTGGCGTTCTTGCAGGCCTACATCTTCACCGTTCTCACCTGCCTCTATCTGCACGACGCGATCCACATGCACTGAGGCAGGGGGTCGTCGGCAACCGTCAGCCTGGAGCACGGACATGGAACTTGACGCAGCCCGCATGATCGGCGCCGGCCTCGCGACCATCGCCCTTTTCGGCGTCGGCATCGGCATCGGCAACATCTTCTCCAATCTCATTGCCACGGTGGGCCGCAATCCCTCGGTCCAGCAGCGGGTGTTCCCCTTCGCCATCATCGGCTTCGCCTTGGTGGAGGCGGTCGGCCTGTTCGCGCTCCTGATCGCGTTCCTCGTCCTCTTCGTGTGAACGCTGTGGCGGCGGGCGGCTTCGCCCCGCCCGCCGAGCGAAGGGGATGACGCCATGCAGTGGGCATCGCTTGCGGCCGCCCTGTCGACCCTTCTCTTCGCCGCGGCAGCGGTGGCCGCGGAGGTGACGGGTGGAGAGGCGGAGCACGGGTCGGGCGGCCTGCCGCAGCTCGACGCCTCGCGCTACCCGAGCCAGATCTTCTGGCTCGTGGTATCCTTTGCCTTGCTCTATTGGCTTCTCTCGCGCAGGGCGCTGCCGCGGGTGACGGATATCCTCGAGGCGCGCCAGGATCGCATCGCTGCCGACCTCGACCGGGCGGCGAAGCTGCGGGAAGAGGCCGCCGAGACGCAACGGCGCTACGAGGCGATGGTTGCCGAGGCCCAGGAGCGGGCGCGGACCATGCTGCGCAGCGCGCAGGAGCGGATGGCCGCGGACTATGCGCGCCGACAGGCGCAGCTCGATGCCGAGCTCAGGGAACGCATCGCCCGGGCCGAGCGTGAACTGGCGGAAGCCACCGACCGTGCCCTAGCCGGCCTCGAAGACGCCGCCGCGGAGGTGGTGCAGGCGGCGGTCGCCAAGCTCGCAGGGGTGGCGGTCGATCGCGAAGAGGCGCGTGCCGTGGTCGCCCGGATCGCCGCGGAGCACAGGCCGTGATCGAATTCTGGCTGTTCGTCTCTCTGCTCGTCCTCGTCGTCCTCCTCTGGCGGCCGATCCGCGATCGGGTTCTGCCGGCGCTGGATGCGCGCGCCGAACGCATCCGCGCCGATCTCGAGGAGGCCCAGCGCCTCCATGAAGAGGCGAAGGCCCTGCTCGCGCGGTACCAGCGCCAGCTGCACGAAGGGGAGCGGTTGGCAGCGGAGATCCTGCGCCGCGCCGAAGCCGAGCAGCAGCGCCTCGAAGAAGCGGCCCGGGCCGAGTTCGAGGAGCTGGTGGTGCGCCGTACCCGGCAGGCCGAGGAACGCATCCGGCAGGAAGAGGCCCGCGCCATCGCGCGGGTGCGGGTGGCGGCAGCGGAGCTGGCGATGGCGGCGACCCGGCAGATCTTGGCGGAGCGGATCGGCCCGCAGGAGGGCCGGACGATTCTCGACCGGGCGCTCGAAGAGGTGCGGCAGAAGCTCCACTGACCGGCCGCGGTGGCACGCCGAAGGGTGGGGAGAGGCGGTGAAACTCGAGGGGCAAGTCGCGATCGTCACGGGCGGCGGATCCGGCCTCGGCGCCGCGACGGCGAGGGCCCTCGCCGGCCGAGGGGCGCGGGTCGTGGTGGTCGATCGCGACATCGCGCGCGCCCGCGAGGTGGCTCAGGCCATCGGCGGAACCGCCGAAGCTCTGGATGTGGCCGACGGCGAAGCCGCGGAAGCGATGTTCGCGCGGTTGCGCGAGCGCGTCGGCCGGCCGCGGGTGTTGGTGAACTGCGCCGGCATCGCCCCAGCGCGCCGCGTGGTGGGCCGCGACGGGCCCATGCCGCTTGCCGACTTTGCCGAGGTGGTGCGGGTCAATCTCCTCGGCAGCTTCAACATGCTCCGGTTGGCAGCGGCCGAGATGGTGGCGCTCGAGCCGCTCGCCGATGGCGAGCGCGGGGTGATCGTCAATACCGCTTCGGTGGCGGCATTCGAGGGACAGATCGGCCAGGCGGCCTATGCAGCCTCCAAGGGAGCCATTGTCTCCTTGACCCTGCCGGTGGCCCGCGAGCTCGCCGATCACGGCATTCGCGTCGTCGCCATCGCGCCAGGATTGTTCGCCACCCCTCTGCTCCTCGGCATGCCCGAAAGGGTGCAGCAGGCCCTCGCCGCCCATCTCCCTTTCCCGAAGCGGTTCGGCGCTCCCGAGGAGTTCGCGGCGCTCGTGCTCCACATCTGCGACAATCCCCTCCTCAATGGCTGTACCATCCGGCTCGATGGTGCGCTGCGCATGCCAGCGCGGTGAGGCCGCAGGGAGAGTGTCGTTGACAGAAAAGTGACCGCCGCCTAGTTGGTGTGCGGCGCACAAATCCCGGCTCATACGGCGGTCGCGATTGCCGTTCCCAGCCGAAGGAGCAGCTCCGCCCCATGAAAGTCCTCGTTCCCGTCAAGCGGGTCGTCGACGCCTACGTCAAAGTACGCGTCAAGGCGGACGGAAGCGGTGTCGATACCGCCAACGTCAAGATGGCCATGAATCCCTTCGACGAAATCGCCGTCGAGGAGGCCATCCGGCTCAAGGAGCGGGGGATCGCGACGGAAGTCGTGGCGGCCTCCATCGGTGAGGCGAAATGTGTGGAAACGCTGCGGACGGCGCTCGCCATGGGGGCGGACCGCGCGATCCACGTGGTGACCGAGGCCGTGGTCCAGCCTCTCGGGGTGGCCAAGGTGTTGCGGGCTCTCGTCGAACGGGAGGATCCGCAGCTCGTCATCCTGGGCAAGCAGGCCATCGACGACGACAGCAACCAGACCGGGCAGATGCTCGCCGGCTTGCTCGGTTGGCCGCAGGCGACCTTCGTCTCGCGGTTGCGGATCGAGAACGGCGAGGTCGAGGCGGGTCGGGAGGTGGACGAGGGGATCGAGATCCTGCGCTTCCGTCTGCCGGCCGTGATCACCGTGGATCTCCGCCTCAACGAGCCGCGCTACGCGTCACTCCCCAACATCATGAAGGCCAAGCGCAAGCCGGTCGAGGAGACGACGCCGGAGGCGCTCGGCGTCGATGTCTCGCCGCGCCTGCTCTACACGCGGTTCGAGGAGCCACCCAAGCGCAAGGCCGGGGTGCGCGTGGCGAGCGTGCAGGAACTGGTCGACAGGCTCATCCACGAAGCGAAGGTCCTCTGATGCCGGCTCTCGTCCTCGCCCAACACGACAACCGCGGCCTCGACGCCGCCACCCTGCACGCCGTGACGGCGGCCGTGCGGGTCGCCGAGGCGGTCGATATCGTCGTCGCCGGTCACGACGCGGCGACGGTTGCCGAAGCGGCGGCGGCCGTGCCGGGGGTGCGGCGGGTGCTGTTGGCCGAACATCCGGCCTACGCCACGCCGGTCGCCGAGGATCTGGCGCCGCTGCTCGTGCGGCTCATGGCCGATTACGATGCGCTGCTCGCGGCCTCTACGACGTTCGGCCGCAACCTGCTGCCGCGGGTGGCGGCCCTGCTCGATGTCGCGCAGATCAGCGACATCGTCGAGGTGCTCTCGCCCACCGTGTTCCGGCGCTATCTCTATGCGGGCAATGTGCTCGCCACGGTGGAGAGCCGGGACCCCAAGCGGGTGATCACGGTGCGGACCACGGCCTTCGAGCCCGCGCCGCGCAGCGGGGGCGGGGCCCGTATCGAGCGCATCCCCGCGGCCGACCCCTCAGGGCTCGCGCACTTTGTCGGGCGCGAGGTGCAGCGCAGCGAGCGCCCGGAGCTGACCTCGGCCCGCATCGTGGTCTCGGGTGGCCGGGGCCTCGGCTCGGCCGAGAACTTCCGCATGCTCGAGGAGCTCGCCGACCTCCTCGGGGCGGCGATCGGTGCCTCGCGAGCGGCCGTCGATGCTGGCTACGCCCCGAACGACTGGCAGGTGGGGCAGACCGGCAAGGTGGTGGCGCCCGACCTCTACATCGCCGTCGGCATCTCCGGGGCGATCCAGCATCTCGCTGGCATGAAGGACAGCAAGGTCATCGTCGCCATCAACAAGGACGAAGAGGCGCCGATCTTCCAGGTCGCGGACTATGGGATCGTCGGCGATCTCTTCCGCATCGTGCCCGAGCTCAAGCGCGAGCTCGAGCAGCGCAAGGCCGGCTGAGGGCAGAGAGGAGCCGCGAGGATGCATGCTGACTATGTCGAGCGCCAGTACCCGCCGATCCCGGAGATCCGGAGCATCGGCATCATCGGCGCCGGACAGATGGGCAGCGGCATCGCGCAGGTGGCGGCGGAAGCCGGCTTCGAGGTGAAGCTCGTGGACGTCTCGGAGGAACAGCTGCAGGCCGCGCTCGCCCGCATCGACTACCGGCTCGAGCGACACGTGGCCAAGGGCAAGTTGACGCCGGAAGAGAAGCGAGCGGCGCTGGCGCGCATCCAGACCGGGACCCAACTCGCGTTGGTTGCCGGCTGCGAGCTCGTCATCGAGGCCGCGACGGAGGACGAGAATATCAAGACCGCCATCCTCAAGGCGCTCTGCCCCATCCTGCGCCCGGATGCGATCATTGCCACCAACACCTCCTCGATCTCGGTGACCCGGCTCGCCGCCCGCACCGACCGGCCGGAACGATTCATCGGCATGCATTTCATGAATCCGGTGCCGGCCATGCGGCTCGTCGAGCTCATCCGCGGCATCGCCACGAGCCAGGAGACCTATGAAGCGGCACGCGAGCTGGCGCACCGGCTCGGCAAGGTCACGGTGATGGCCGAGGACTTCCCGGCCTTCATCGTCAACCGCATCCTCTTGCCGATGATCAACGAGGCCATCTACACCCTCTACGAGGGCGTCGGCAACGTCGAGAGCATCGACACGGCGATGCGGCTCGGCGCCAACCACCCCATGGGGCCGCTCGAGCTTGCCGACTTCATCGGTCTCGACACCTGCCTCGCGGTCATGCAAGTGCTCTACGAAGGCCTCGCCGACAGCAAGTATCGCCCCTGTCCGCTGCTCGTGAAGTATGTCGAGGCCGGTTGGCTCGGCCGCAAGACCAAGCGCGGCTTTTACGACTACCGCGGGGAGAAGCCGGTTCCGACCCGCTGAGCCGCTCCCTCGGGCCCATTCGCGCGGCCTCGACCCCCTCCCGAGCGTGCGCGGACTCCCGACGCTTACCGCGTACCGGCAAGTTGTTTGGCCACCCGCTTTTCGGCTTCCTTCAACTGCTGCGGGGTGAGACAGCGGCGCAGCCGCACGATGAGGTCGCGGGCGAGCGGATCGCCCTCTGCCACCGCCTGGCTCAACAGCACATAGGCGAGGACCGGATCGCGGCGCACGCCACGACCGACCGAATAGAGGTAGGCGAGGCTGGTGCGGGCGCGCGCATGTCCCTTGCGCGCCGCTTGATGGAACCAGCGCGCGGCGAGGGCGTCATCGCGCGGCACCCCCTTGCCTTGAGCGTAGGCGGTACCGAGCAAGAACATCGATTCGACGTGGCCGTCCTCGGCCGCGAAGCGCAACGACTCGATCCGGCGGGCGAGGCTGTCGTCGCTCGGCATCTGCACCGTTCGCTGTGGTCCTGGCCGGGCACCCCCGCTCCGGCCACCTCCCTTGTGAAGCAGAGACGTTGACGAATCGCTAACGCCGCTCGACTCGGCGAACGGGCGAACTCTCTGAGCATTTTATCAATCAATGGTAGATCGACGCCGGGCTGTTGGTTAATGTCGGCAGCCGAGAGGGTGACGCGGCGTTAAGCAAAAATTAGGCAGTGGCGTGTCACTCTCGTCGGGACCGCGGGGAGTGAGGCCACCCTGACGCGGCGCGGGAGCGGATCCGTCGCCTCCCGCCCTCGACCGGCAGAGGAGTCGTGGCCATGTCGCTTTCGCTCATCAACCCCCTCTTCGAACCCGCGCCGGCCTGCGCGCGGCGCCTCGATCCGCCGCTCGGCCTGCGCGATGCCGCGCTGTTCCGCTGGCTCTTGCTGCTGCGATTCGTGCTCGCCAACACCGTCGGCCTGGCCTTGGTGGCGGTGGCCTGGGTCAGCGGGTGGATCGATCTGCTGGTGTCGGCCGATACGACTCATCTCGTCCTGACGATCGCTCTGACCTTCCTCGGCGGCCTCGGAATGTGCGCGCGGCGACTGTGGCTCACCAGCCGCGAGCTCAACGCGCTGGCCGAGGGGCGGCCGCTTCCGGACGGGCGCGTCGCCGAATACCTGCGTGCGATCGAGGGGCGAGACCCCGCGACCCGAGCCGAATTCGCGCAGCTCTTGCGCATCAAGCTGCAGGCCCGGATCGCTCCCGTCCGTCATGTCGCCGGGATCCTCGTGATCCTCGGGCTGATCGGCACGGTGCTGGGATTCATCATCGCCCTGGGCGGTGTCGATCCCGCTTCCGCTTCCGATGCGGGCGCGATCGCGCCGATGATCTCGAAACTCATCGAGGGCATGTCGGTCGCCCTCCACACCACCCTCGTCGGCGGGGTTCTCAACATCTGGCTCATGCTCGACTACCGCATGCTCGAGAGCGGTACCGTCCGGCTGTTTACCCGCGCTGTCGAATATGGAGAGCGCCATGCTCGAGCCTGAGCCCTTCGAGAGCGACGATTCCGACGTCGTCTTCCGCGACGTGACCATGCTCACCCTCGCCGGCTTCGTGGCGCTCGTGATCCTGATGCTACCCCATCTCAACCCGCCCGGTGCCAGGCAGGCCGAGGGCAACGAGCCACCCGGCAACGTCATGGTCGAGATTCGCTGGCCGGACGAGCTCGACGCCGACGTGGACCTGTGGGTGAAGGCGCCGGGCGACGTGCCGGTCGGCTATTCCAACAAAGGCGGGTTGATCTTCAATCTGCTGCGCGACGACTTGGGCAACCGAGCCGACGCGACGGGAATGAACTACGAGGTCTCGTACTCCCGCGGCATCCCGCCCGGCGAATACACCGTCAACCTCCATCTCTACCGCAATGTCTCCGGCGTGTTCCCGGTACCGGTGACGGTGGTGACCAGCGTCAAGCGCAATCCCGGCGAATCGGCCCGCCAGATCCTCGCCAGCCGGGTGGAGCTGACGCGAGAGGGGCAGGAGGTGACCGTCTACCGCTTTTCCCTCGATGCGCACGGCAATCTCGAGCAGGGAAGCGTGCACAGCCTGCAGCAACCGCTGCGCAGCTGGAGGGCCAAATCGTGACGGAGTTTTCTCGGATCTTTCTCTCCGCCACCCTGCTCGCGGTGGCCTTGGGCTTCATCGCCGTCTGGGCCCCCCGTCGCCCGACCGTCAAGTTCGTCGCCACCGGCCTCGCCCTGGCCTTCGTGCTCGTCGGCTGGCTCGCCCTCGCGGATCTCCTGAGTCGACCGAAGCCGGTGTCCCTCGAATGGTGGCAAAAGCGTGCCGAGGAGGCCACGGTCATCGCCGGCACCCTGCGCGAGGGGCGCGGCATCTATCTTTGGCTGCGGCTCGCCGGCTCCGATGAGCCGCGCGCCTATGTGCTGCCCTGGAGCCGCGACCTCGCCCAGCAGCTGCAGCAGGCCCTGGCCGAAGCCGAGGAGCGAGGCGGCGAGGTACGGATGCGATTGCCCTTCGAGCCTTCCTGGGACGATCGCGAGCCGAAGTTCTACGCTCTGCCCCAACCGGCTCTTCCGCCCAAGGACGAGACTCCCCACAATCCGCTCTATTACGGCGGCTCCGAACGCGAGGCTTGAGCCGAGCCGGGGAGACGCCCGACTGCCACGGCGGCACCGTGGCCTCGTGGCCGCAGGACACCGGTGGTGGAAGCGACGGGCGCAGCCAGCGATGGTTGCGCTCGCCGCCTTTGCGCCGCGCTTTCGAGCCGAGCCCAGGAGCCGGGGCCGAGGGTTGACGGCGCGCCGCGGGCCGAACAAGTGGCGCGCGGCATGGACATCGAGCGGCAGGTGATGGCACCGCGCTTCGACGACGCGTTCCGCAGCCAACTGACCCAGCTCTTCCGCTGGCGTCGCGACGTTCGCCGGTTTCGCACCGAGCCAGTGGCGGAGCACACCATCCGGGATCTCCTCGCCGAGGCCGACCTCGCGCCTTCCGTGGGCAACAGCCAGCCGTGGCGTTTCGTCCTCGTCGAGGATCCGCAGCGCCGACGGCGGGTGCGCGAGAGTTTCGCGCGCGTCAACGGCACCGCCCTCGCGGGGCTCTCGGGCGAGCGGGCCCGGCTCTATGCCTCGCTCAGACTCGAGGGCATGGATCGGGCGCCGGTGCAGCTCGCGGTGTTCTGCGACGAGACGACGACGCAGGGACACGGGCTCGGCCGTCTCACCATGCCGGAGACCTTGCGCTATTCCGTGGTGCTGGCGATCGGCCAGCTCTGGCTTGCCGCCCGCGCCCGCGGCCTCGGCCTCGGCTGGGTCTCCATCTTGGAGCCCCAGGAAGTCACCCGACTGTGCGAAGTCCCTCCCGGCTGGCAGTTCGTCGCCTGGCTGTGCCTCGGCTGGCCGGAGGAGGAGCACGAGGATCCGGAGCTCGAGCGGGCCGGCTGGCAGGCACGCACCCCGCTCGAAGGGCGTATCCTCAGGCGCTGAGCCTCGGCAGTCGGCGACCTCGGACGACCCGGACGACGGGCGACTGGGGCCGGCAGAGATCCCGCAGGGAACCCCGTGCGGCCGTGGCATCCCAGCGCCGGCTATGCGCTCTTCCCGACGAGGCCGCCGCATCCTCCGCCGGGTGTCGACGGCCGCGGCGAGTCCGGCCGTATCGCTGGCTTCCGGTTCCCCGACTGCGCTCGAGTCACGGACTGCTGGACTCGACCGGCTCCGCTGCCGTGCCTTCGGTCGGCCCGTCGGGACGCTGTGGCCAGGCGGCAGGGAGGCGCTCGCTCCGGCAGCGCCACGCCCGAGAGCTCGGGCTCTCCCGCCGCGCTCCGGCGTGGCCGCGGAAAGCTGCGCGCAGCCCGAACAGCGTGGCGGCTCGTCTCGGGCTTGCCGCACAGGGGACCGGCGACGGCCACCGAGGGTCCTGGCGTCGGCGGGACGCCGAGGACGGCAGGAACCGGCAGGGGCCGCGGCTCGGGCTGCGTTCCCAGCGCCTCTGCGGTCGGCCGAAAGTGGCAGGCACCGCCATGGCACGGCGCACGAGGGGGAAAAAAGCCCCGGGGCGCTGGAGCCGACCGCATGCGGCTCGACAAGCCCGGCGGTCTGCCGCGCGACGGACACGAGCAGTGCGAACCGCATGCCGGGCGCGAAATGACCGTTCTTCCCGTGGGATCCTTCGATCGCTGCTACCGCCGCGAGGGAGCGACGACGCTTTCGCGGGTGGGGCCGGTTCATTGCCGCGCGCCGAGGCGAGCGGGCATGGCGGGCCGGCTCGTGCGAGCGGCGCCCGGCCCGGGCAGCGACCGCCGCCGCGATCCTGAACGACCGTCGCAGCCGGTTGCGGTGACGGTTGCCGCTCCGGGATCCGGGCCGAGCGAGGGGATTGAGGCTTCCGGCTTCGGTGGTCGCGACTCCGCGGCGCGGATCACCGGGCTGACCGAGAGCGGGGGACAGCCATCCCGACACGGGCGACCTCCTCCGTGCGGGCGACGACCTGCGGCACGGGCGGACGAAGGAGGCGGAGTCGCAGCCGCTTTACCCGAGACGCGACCCAACGGGCGGGACGGCTCGGTCCCTTCCTCTGGCCGAGCCGCGACCTCGGAAAGACGCGGCTCGACCCCCGAATGGCGCCTCCGGGACGCGTCCCGGAAGGGAGGCGGAGGCACCGGCCGTCGGCTTGCGGCCGCGGTCGGACCGGCTCGGGCGATCGTGCCAGAGCCTGCGTGCGCGCTGCCCTCGGCCGCACTCGGCCCCATTCACGATGGCGGGGCGAATTCGGCCCCATCCGCTACGGTCGCGAGCCCTGCACCAGGCTCTTTGCGCGAGCCTGCCGCGCCCCGGCGGGACCTCGAACGATCCCACTAGGCCCAGAGCCCACCCGTCCTCGCCGACGGATACGGTTGCAGCGGCCGCGTCGGCTCGAACCTGGCGAAGAGGAGCCGACCGCTTCGCCCAGCGATCTCGAGGGCAGCCGCGAACAGGTCGAAAATCTCCGCTCGGCAGGGGCCGGAAACCGGGCGTTCGGTGCGCAGGAGCACCGTGCGGGCGGCGTGGGTGGCAAACAGCTCGAGGCGAACTCGGCCGAGCTGCGAGAGGTCGCATTCAAGCCGCAGCCAAGGTCGCTCCGCCGTCTCTTCGCCATGGGTCGTGCCAGTCTCGGCCCCGAACTCGAGGTCGAGCGGAGGGCCACCGGCGGGTTCCAGCAGCCAGGCCAGGTCGCCGCTGGCGAGGGAGCCGGCGGTCGCAGTGCGCGCTGCGTCGCTCGTCTCTGGCGACGGCGTTGTCCGGTGATCGATCCCCGGGCGCGGAACTTCGCCCTCGCCGCGCGCTAGATCCGTCAACACCCTGAGCAACGCCCGCGCGAGATCGGGCTCCTCGGGCTTCGCTCCCGTGGGAGAAAAGGCCCGAGCGGAGGGCGGAGCGACCGCCCGGCGGGAAGGCTCGGGCACCGCTCCGGCCATTGCCGCCAAGGCACCGATTGTCGGCGGCGAGAGGGTTGGCGAGGAGCGGGCGGAAACGGCCGGGAGATCGCAAGGCGCACGACCCTCGCCCATCGCCGCCCAGTGCGAGAGCCCGGCGCTCTCGCGCGACGCCAGGTGGCCTGGACCCGGTCGGCTCGTTGCGTCGGGCGATACCGGACCGGCGAGAGAGGTCCGGAGCAGGCGGCTCGAAGTCGGCTCGGCGGAGAGATTGCCGACCACCGGGTTCACCGGTGCGGTCGGGGCTCCGGGACCGGCCACACCGCCGGCAGCGGTGCGCGGCCCACGCTCGCCCATGAGCGGCGAGACGGGCCGCGGTCCCGGTGCTGGACGCAGCTCGAGGGGGATGGCGACGGTCCGCGTGCCGGCGCGTACCATGGTGGCCCGTACCGGGAGAGCGTTCCCGCCGACGGCTGCGGGGAGGGGTGCGGTCGTGGCGATGCGCACACGGATCCCGACTCGCAGATCGGCCACCGGGGCATCGAGCAGACGAGCGACCCAGCGGGTGGCCAGCCGTTCGAGCAGGAGCTCGTGTCCGCCCACTCGCTCGACTCGAAACCCCAGCGTCTGAGCGCCGGTGGCGCCGTCGCGAGGGATGGCCGGAGCTGCGATGGTGGTGGTGACGGAGTCTGCAGGCGTGGTCCGTCTCCCGCGACCTCGTGACCGCGGCCATTGTCACCCGATCGAGTTAGGGAAGCGTAAATCCGGGCGGCAGACCCGAGTCGTCAGTGGATCTCGGGCTCGGGCAGCCGTTGCGTGCCCTCGAGGAAGTCGAAATCGCAGCCCTCGTGGGCCTGACGGATATGGGCCGCGAACAGGCGCAGATAGCCGCGCGGCCACTCGGGCTTCGGCTGCCACTGCGCGCGCCGGCGAGCGAGTTCGTCTTGGGGTACGAGGAGGTCGATGCGGCGGGCCGGTACGTCCACCTCGATGAGATCGCCGGTGCGCACCAGGGCGAGCGGCCCTCCCACCGCAGCCTCCGGGGAGACATGCAGCACGCAGGCGCCATAGGCAGTACCGCTCATGCGCGCGTCGGAGATTCTGAGCATATCGCGGACGCCCTGGCGCAGAAGCTTCTTGGGGATCGGCAGCATCCCCCATTCCGGCATGCCCGGAGCCCCGACCGGACCCGCGTTCTTGAGCACGAGGACGGTATCCGGTGTCACGTCGAGGTCCTCGCGGTCGATCCATGCTGCCATTTCGTCATAGCTCTCGAAGGCGAGAGCGGGACCGCGGTGGCGCAAAAGCCGTGGATCGGCAGCCGAAGGCTTGATGACGCAGCCATCGGGGGCGAGGCTGCCGTAGAGGACCGCCGTGGCCTCCCGCGCGATGGGCCGATCGAGTCCGTGGATGACGTCGGGCAGCCAGACCTCGGCATCGCGGATGTTCTCGCCAAGGGTGCGGCCGTTCACGGTCAGGCAATCGCGGGCGAGCAGCGGTTCGAGCTGCTTGAGGAGGGCGCGGATGCCGCCAGCGTAGTAGAAGTCCTCCATGAGATACTGGCCAGAAGGCCGGACGTTGGCGATCACCGGCACTTCGCGCGCGATCTCGTCGAAACGCCGCAGGGTGAGCGGGATGCCGGCGCGGCGCGCGATGGCGATCAAGTGGATGGTGGCGTTGGTCGATCCCCCCATGGCCATGTGGCAGCGAATGGCGTTGTCCACCGCCTCCGGCCGCAGGATGTCGGAGGGCTTGAGGTCTTCCCACACCATTTCGACGATGCGCCGCCCGGCCGCCGCACACATGCGCGGATGGTTGGAATCCGCCGCCGGGATGGAGGACGCTCCCGGCAGGCAAAAGCCCAAGGTCTCGGCGATCGCCGTCATCGTCGAGGCCGTGCCCATGGTCATGCAATGGCCGTAGCTGCGAGCGATGCCGTTTTCCATTTCCTCCCAATCGGCAGGAGTGATGGTGCCGGCCCGCAGCTCGTCCCAATACCGCCACACGTCCGAGCCGGAGCCCAGGATCCGGCCTCGCCAGTTGCCCCGCAGCATCGGTCCGGCGGGCACGAAGATCGTCGGAATGTCCATGGAGATGGCGCCCATGAGCAAAGCCGGCGTGGTCTTGTCGCAGCCGCCCATGAGCACGGCGCCGTCGATCGGGTGAGAGCGCAGCAGCTCCTCCGTCTCCATGGCGAGGAAATTGCGGTAGAGCATGGTCGACGGCTTGACCATGGGCTCGGAGAGCGACATGGCCGGCAACTCCAGGGGAAAACCTCCAGCCTGCAGGATGCCGCGTTTGACGTCCACTACCCGTTCGCGGAAATGGGCGTGGCATTGATTGATGTCGGACCAGGTGTTGACGATGCCGATCACCGGTTTGCCGGCATAGTCCTCCGGCCCGTAGCCCATCTGCTTGATGCGCGAGCGATGGCCGAAGGAGCGCAGGTCCCGCACACCGAACCAGCGATGCGAACGCAGCTCCTCGGGGCGTCTACGGGGCTTGCCGGTCATGGCGGCCTCTGGTCTCTTCCTGGAAGGCGGCGCCGGACGCTAGGAGCCGGGGCGCCGGCCGTCAAGCGAGGGAGGCGAGGGTGGCTGAGATCCTGTTCGAGTACGAGATCCACGATCGCCGGTTCCGTCAGTGTGTCAATCGCAACCAGCGGCTCGTCGAACTGTGGGGAGACGGTGCCTGGACGGAAGGTCCGGTGTGGTTCGGCGATCAGGGGATCCTGCTCTTTTCGGACATTCCGAACGACCGGATCCTGCGCTTTGTCCCGGATCTCACCGGTCTCGGCGGAACCGTGTCGGTCTTCCGCCAGCCGGCCGGCAACGCGAACGGTCTCACCCGCGACCGCGAGGGCCGTCTCATCGCCTGCGAACACGGCCATCGTCGAGTCACCCGCACCGAAATCGACGGCCGCATCACGGTCCTTGCCGACCATTGGAACGGCCGCCGCCTGAACTCGCCCAACGACGTGGTGGTGAAGTCCGACGGCACCATCTGGTTCACCGATCCCGCCTATGGCATCGCCTCCGACCTCGAGGGCCACCGCGGCGAGATGGAATACGGCGGCTGCTTTGTCTTCCGCATCGATCCGCGCACGGGCAGCCTCGAGGTCGTTGCCGACGACTTCGTGCGTCCCAATGGCCTCTGCTTCTCGCCGGACGAGAGCCGACTCTATGTCGTCGATTCCGGCATTACCGCCGTCGAGAACGGCCCCGGTCACATCCGCGTCTTTGCCGTCGACGAGCACGATCGCCTACACGGTGGCGAGGTCTTCGCCACCTGCGATGCCACCCGCTTCGACGGCATTCGCTGCGATGCCGCCGGCAATGTCTGGGGCGCTTGCGACGACGGCATCCACGTGCTCTCCCCTGCGGGCGAGCTCCTCGGCAAGATCCGCGTACCGCAGATCTGCTCCAACCTCTGTTTTGGCGGACCCAAGCGCAACCGCCTGTTCGTGACCGCTGGCCGATCCCTCTATGCCGTGCTCACTCCGGCCAACGGCGCCCAGTGGCCCTGACCGCTCGCATACGGCTTTACTCTTGGGCCTCGAAGGCACCGACATCGGCTGCCCGACCATGTTGCCGCCGCGGTAGAGTGCCGACCGGGGCCCGATAGCTGCACTCCGGCAGCTCCGAAACCCCGCGGGCGGCATCGACTGCCGCCGATGTCGGGAGCGGCGTGAAGGTCGACGGGTCGAGCTCGGCTTCGCCGGTGTCGGCGAAGCGCAGATTGCCCTCGGCGACCGCCTCGCCCTCGAGAAGCCTGCCCGCGCCGAGCACGAGGTTGTTGCGGAACACGGCGATAGCCTCGCCGCCGACCCGCACGAACAAGCCATCCGGTAGGGCGTTCTCGAAGGTATTGAAAGCGACGAGGAGGGGCGTTCCCCGGGTTCCCGGCGCTTCCGTGCCAAAGGCGAGGATGGTGTGATTTTCCGCCCGCGGCCCCTGCCGTAGCAGATTGCCGAGGATCCTCGTTGGGGCTGCCTCGGCGATATCGATGGCATAGGAGCCAGCGCCTCGTCCATCCTCGATGCGGTTGCAGCGAATGTCGTTCTCCCGGGCGCGACTCTTGATGTTGTGCCCGGAGCGCGGGGAGTGGATCCAGCTGCCGATGAGCTCGAAGCGGTCGCCTCCCGAGACATAGATGTTATGTCCGGGAGGGACACCGAAACGCTCGTGGTCGACGCGATTGTCGAAGATTTCGGAATCCTCGATCCTGACGGTGCCGGCGAAATCGCGGCTCACGAGAATGCCCATTTCGTTGCCGTGCAGCCTCGCGCGCCGGAGCGTGAGATCGCCGCCCTCGGCGCGGATCGCCGCGCCGTTGTGGTCGGGGACGGCCGCTCCGGTGATTTCGACGTTCTCCACGACCACGCCGCGACCCGCGATCACCCACACCGCCTTGCCGGCGTAGCCGCGGCCCCCACCGTCGACGATGGGCCGACCGTCCACCCCCCGGATCACCAGGTCGGACTGCCGCCACAGTGCGAGGTCGTGATAGACTCCCGCCTCAATCTCCACCACCGCCCCATCCGGGACCACCCTTGCCGCCTCGCTCGGCGTGCGGAACTCCGCGCCGGGACCGACCCGGAACCGCGGGCGTCCGGCGTCGGCCCCAGCGGGGCGAGGCGACAGCGGCTGGAGGCGATCGGGCACCGCGACCTCGGGCGTGAAGAAGGTACGGGCCACCTCCTCGGGACGGAGCGGCAAGACGAACCGCCGCCCGTCCTTGAGCTCGATCACCAGATCGGCCGCAGCTGGCGCCACTCCGAGCAGCGCCAACACAGCGGCAGCGAGCAGGAAGGGAGGCCGCACGGCCATTCAGTCACCGGCCGGGATCGCGGGAACTGCAGCAGCGGCACGGAAAGCCTCGACGTCCTGCTCCTGCCAGTTGCCGGACAGGCCATAGAGCCAGTCGCCCGCTCGCCAGGACGAGGACGGCTGGAGGCTCGCGAGGGCAGCCGCGTGGCCGTCCCGCACCATGTAGAGGGTGAGGAGCCGCGGGGGACGACGATAGAGGATGGTGGCCACGGGCTGTCCCGCCACCCGTTCGCGGCGACCGCCGAGCAGCTCGTAGCCGACGGGCGCGACAGGAACCGGCAAAGGCTCGCCGAAAAACTCCTCGAGCCAAGATGCGAGCAGCTCGGGATTGGCGGTCTCGAGGGCGAGCGGCGCATCGGCGCCGGCTGCGCCGACAGGGGTTTGCACGGCCGCTGGCCGTGGCCGTCCAACGGGATCGAAGCCGGTCACGTATTGCAGGAGCGCTCCAACGGCCGCGGCCAGCACCACGAGCCCGGCCGTCCGCGCCAGGACCCCTTTGAACGAGGAAAACCGCGAGGCCGCTGACGGCGCTGCGGTGCCGGCTGGCCGCGCTGGCAGGACAGGGGTATCGGAGCTCGTCCCGGGGGGGGCATGCAGGGGCAGAGGAGGCGGCAGGGCTGGCGGGATCGCCAAGCCGAGGGTGACCCCTTGGACATCGGGGGCGAGGAGGCCCGACCAGATGGTCTCGACGCGGCGATGCTGGACCTTCTCCGCCACCTCGCGGGCGAAGGCATCGAGCCACTGCACCCGCCTGCGGCAGGTGGCACAGCTGCCGAGATGTCTGCGCAGCGAGGCCATCCGCGAGCGTCCCAGCCGACCGTCGAGATGGGCTTCGAGATAGCGTTCGAGATCGGCGCAGTGCATGAGACGCTCCCCCCACGGTCGACCCGTGCGCCGTGCCGTGTCGCTCCTTAGGCTTCGGACCTCCCCAAGTGTCCCAAATTCCGTCGACCTGCGCAACACCCATCTGGCGCGCCTGCGTCCCGGATGGTCCACGCTTTCGCCTTGCCTAGGCTCGGCCCTTCGTCACAATGCGATGCGGACAGCGCGCCGGGCGCGGAGGCGGCCCCCCGCGGCGGCCGGCCGCGGCCCACCAAGGGAGGTCACATGGCAAACGACAGCATCCGCAACGTCGCCATCGTCGGACCGAGCGGCTCCGGCAAGACCACCCTGCTCGAAAGCCTGCTGTTCGTGACCGGCGCCATCGGGCGCAAGGGGCGGGTCGCCGATCGCAACACCGTGGGCGACGCCAGCCAAGAAGCGCGGGAGCGTCAGATCAGCACGGAGGTGAATGCCGCCACCACCTCCTACGGGGGCCTGCGCTACAACTTCCTCGACACGCCGGGTGCTGTCGATCTCCTGCAGGAGATGCGCCACGCGGTGATCGGGGTCGATCTCGCCGTGGTGGTGGTGGAGCCGGTCCTCGAGCGCATGATCACCCTCGCGCCTTTCCTGCAGTTCCTCGACGCTCACGCCATCCCGCACCTCGTCTTCATCAACAAGATGGACCGTTCCGAGGTGCGCTACCGCGAGTTGCTCGGAGCCCTGAGACGGCTGAGCTCGCGGCCGGTCATTCCCCACCAATATGCGATCGGACGCGGGAGCGAGCTCGTCGGCTACATCGACCTCGTGACGGAGCAGGCCTACGCCTATCGCGACGGCGCGCCGGCAGGCCAGATCGCGCTGCCCGAAGAATACCGCGAGCGCGAGCAGCAGGCGCGCGCCGAGATGCTGGAGACCCTCGCCGACTTCGACGACGACCTCATGGAGCTCCTGCTCGAGGACCGGCAACCCGATCCCGACCAGATCATTGCCGATCTCAGGAAGACACTGTCCGCCGACCAGGTGGTCCCGGTGTTCATGGGGGTCGCCGAACAGGACAAGGGAGTGCGCCGGCTCCTCGAGGCCATCGCCCGCGAGGCGCCGGATCCGCGCGAACGCGCTGCCGCCCTCGGTGTGCCCGAGGATGCCGGCACCATCGCCACCGTGCTCAAGAACTGGTACCTGCCGCATGCCGGCAAACTGTCCCTCGTGCGCGTGTGGAGCGGACGGATCACCGATGGCACGGTGCTTTCGGGCATGCGCGTCGGCGGTCTGTTCCGGCTCATGGGCTTGCAGACCGAGCCCGTGGCCGTCGCCGAGGCCGGCGACATCGTGGCCCTCGCCCGCATGGACGAAGCGAGGACCGGCCAGATCCTCCACGACGGCGCGGCGGACCCAGGGCTGTCGTTACCCAGCGTGGAGCCGGCCAAGCCCATGTTCGCCTTCGCCATCCACGCCGCCAACCGGGCGGACGAGGTCAAACTGTCGGGAGCGCTGCAGAAGCTCGTCGACGAGGACCCGGCACTGCGGCTCGAGCACGATGCCGAGCTGCAGCAGACGCTCTTGTGGGGTCAGGGCGAGATGCATTTGCGGGTCGCCCTCGACCGGCTGCGCAACAAATACAATGTGACGGTGGAGGCGCGTCCGCCGCGGACCCCCTATCGCGAGACGATCCGCAAGGGCACTCACGCCCACGGTCGGCACAAAAAGCAAACCGGCGGTCACGGCCAATTCGGCGATGTCAAGATCGAGATCCGGCCGCTGCCCCGCGGCACTGGCTTCCTTTTCGAGAATCGGGTGGTGGGCGGCGCCGTCCCCAAGCAGTTCATCCCGGCGGTAGAAGCCGGAGCGCGCGAGTATCTACAGAAGGGGCCGCTCGGCTTTCCCGTGGTGGACGTCGGCATCGTGCTCTATGACGGCCAATACCACAGCGTCGACAGCAACGAGCTGTCCTTCAAGCTCGCCGTCGGTCTGGCGCTCCGCGACGGGCTGCCGAAATGCGCGCCGGTATTGCTCGAGCCCATCCTCGCCGTGACCATCAGTGTGCCGAGCGACTACACCTCGCGCACGCTCCAGCTCGTATCCCAAAAGCGCGGCCAGATCCTCGGCTATGACCGTAAGCCCGACTGGCCGGGCTGGGACGAGATCCGCGCCCAGATCCCGCAGGGCGAAATGCACGATCTGATCGTGAGCCTGCGCTCCCTCAGCCAAGGCACGGGCTTTTTCGAGTGGACCTTCGATCACCTGCAGGAGGTGCCGGAGCGGCTGCAGAGCCAGATCGTCGCCGAGGCGCAGGCCCACAGCTAGGGGGCGTCGTAGGCTCCCGAACGCCCCCTCGGGAGCGCCCGCCCGGTGCCTCAGCGAGGTGCCGCCGGCGGCCGATACCCGAGCCTGCGAAAGAGGGTCTCGAGGAGCGCGATGGCCGCCTCGGTGATCGGGGTCCCCGGCGGGAAGATGGCATCGACCCCGACCCGTCGCAGCTCCTCGAAGTCCTGCGGTGGCACCACGCCCCCCACCACGACGAGCATGTCCTCGCGTCCCTGCTCGCGCAGGAGCCGTACGAGCTCCGGCACGAGCGCGCGATGGGCGGCAGCCAGACTCGAGATGCCGACGATGTGGACGTCGTTGTCGATCGCCTGCCGGGCGACTTCTTGCGGCGTCTGGAAGAGCGGTCCGATGTCGACGTCGAAGCCGAGATCGGCAAAGGCCGAAGCGATCACCTTCTGGCCACGGTCGTGGCCGTCCTGGCCGAGCTTGGCGACGAGGATGCGCGGTCTGCGCCCCTCGGCCTCCTCGAAGGCGAGGACCAGCTGCCGGACCCGTTCGATCGCCGTCACCGATCCTGCCTCCTTCACATAGATGCCCCGCACCACCCGGTTCTCTGGCAGGTAACGGCCGAAGACCTTCTCGAGCGCCGCTGTCATCTCGCCGACCGTGGCGCCGGCGCGCGCGGCCTCGATGCCGGCGGCGAGGAGGTTGCCCTCGCCGGTCTCGGCACAGCGGGTAAGCGCGTCGAGCGTCCGACGGACCCGCTCATGGTCGCGCTCGCGGCGCAATCGCTCGAGCTTCTCGATCTGCCGGGCGCGGACCGCCGAATTGTCGATGCGCAGGACCTCGACCTGTTCCGCTTCGGCCAAGGGAAAGACGTTGACGCCCACGATCGGCTGGCGGCCGCTGTCGATGCGCGCCTGAGTGCGGGCTGCTGCCTCCTCGATCCGCAACTTCGGCAGCCCCTGCTCGATCGCCCGCAGCATGCCGCCCATGGCTTCCACCTCGCGGATATGGACGCGCGCCCGCTCCGCCAATTCGTGGGTCAGCCGCTCGAGGAAGAAGCTACCGCCCCACGGGTCGACGGTGCGGCACACACCGCTCTCGTGCTGGATGAGGAGCTGGGTGTTGCGAGCGATGCGCGCGGAGAAATCGGAAGGCAAGGCCAGCGCTTCGTCGAAGGCATTGGTGTGCAGCGATTGGGTGCCGCCGTGGGTAGCGGCGAGCGCCTCGACGCAAGTCCGGATCACGTTGTTGAAGACGTCGCGTGCGGCGAGCGACCAACCGGAGGTCTGACAGTGGGTGCGGAGGATGCGGGAGCGCGGGTTCCGGGGTCGGAATGGCGCGAGGAGTTCGTACCAAAGCAGGCGGGCTGCGCGCAGCTTGGCGATCTCCATATAATAGTTCATCCCGATACCGAAGAAAAACGACAGCCTAGGCGCGAAATCGTCGATGTCGAGCCCGGCGCGAATCCCGGTTCTCACGTATTCGATCCCATTGGCCAGCGTGTAAGCCAGCTCGAGATCCGCGGTCGCCCCCGCCTCCTGCATGTGGTATCCAGAAATACTTATGCTGTTGAATTTGGGCATGTGCTTAGCGCAGTAAGCGAATATGTCGCCTACGATGCGCATCGACGGCTCTGGCGGAAATATATAGGTATTGCGGACCATGAACTCCTTGAGAATATCGTTTTGGATCGTGCCCGATAGTTTCTCTGGCGGCACGCCCTGTTCCTCGGCGGCGACGATATAGAGGGCCATGATCGGCAGCACTGCGCCGTTCATGGTCATCGACACGCTCACTCGGTCGAGGGGTATCCCGTCGAACAGCTGGCGCATGTCGAGAATCGAGTCGATAGCCACCCCGGCCATACCGACATCGCCGGCTACCCGCGGGTGATCGCTGTCGTAGCCGCGGTGCGTGGCGAGGTCGAAGGCCACCGACAGGCCGCGCTGACCAGCGGCCAACGCTCGCCGGTAAAAAGCGTTGCTCTCTTCGGCCGTGGAAAAACCGGCATATTGGCGGATCGTCCACGGCTGGGTGACGTACATCGTGGGGTAGGGCCCGCGCACATAGGGCGGCAGCCCCGGCAGACTGTCGACGAAGGCGAGGTCGGCCCGATGCTCTGCCAGATAGAGCGGCTCGAGGTCGATGCCTTCGGGGGTCGAGGCGCGGAAGTCCTCGGGTGGTCGGCCCGTTTCCTCGCGCAGGGCGACACGCCAGATCGCGGCATCGACCCTCTCGGCCAGGGGGGAAAGTGGCAGCGTGGCGAAATCGGGCAGGCGGCTCACGCGGGCTTCTCCCCGAAAAGCGTCCACAAGTGTGCGAGCAATGCCGGCGCGTCCACCGTTTCGGTGGGCCGGGCGTCGTAGCCGGAGACGGGGCTCGCGCCGATGCGACAGAGCCATCGGGCTCCCGCCGATCGCAGTGCTTGCGGGAGGCGTTCCTCGTCGGTCGCATCGAGAAGGCCGCAAACCGCCACGAGCGCCGAGGCGTGCGTCCGCACGGCGGTCGCCGCCTCGGCGACGTTCCCCACGCGCTGCTCCCGCACCCGAAAGCCTCCCGGCTCGAAGAGGTTGCGCGCCATGGCAGCGGGCGCGAGGAAGGCGGAGGGTTGGCCAAAGCAGAGCAGAAGCAGCGAGGGCAAGTCGCCGTGCCGCTGCCGCCAGGCCTCGGCGCAGGCCCGCAAGCGCTCGAAGGGCGCGGCGAGACGTTGCGGCGGCAGCACCGCGAGCACGGGCTCGTGGGCCTCGAAGGGGGCAAAACGGGCTCCCTCGCACAACGCCCGGACGAGGTCGGCGACGGGGACGGTCTCGGCGGCGACGTCCGGTCCTCGGCATCGACGGTGCGGCGGCGGCGGAGTCGTCGCCGCCGGCATGGGAGCGTCGAGGTCGACGAAGCTCGATACGCCCACCAGGATGTCGCGTCGGGTCGCGATCCTCCGGGCGCGCTGCGCAGCCGCCTCTGCGATGGTGTCTTGGACGAGGCCGCTCTCGAGGGCGGCGGCGATTCCCCCCTCCCGTTCGATGCGCTGCACCAGGGACCAGGCCTTCGCGGCCAGTCCGTCGGCGAATTGCGCGAGAAAGAAACTCCCGCCGAGCGGGTCGATCGGCTGCTGCAGCCGGCTCTCGAGAGCGAGGATGTGCTGAGTGTTGCGGGCGAGACGTCGCGACAGCCGTCCCGGGGCGCCGAGGGGGTCGTCGAAGGGAAGCGTGGTGACGGCGTCGGCGCCGCCAAGCACGGCGCCGAGGGTGGCGGTGACGAGACGCAGAAGGTTGGTCCAGGGATCGAGGGTCGAGAGCGTGCGCCGGCCGGTCACCGCATGCAACGAGGGCCGTGCCCGAAGACCTGCGGCATCGGCGACATTGGCCCACAGTCGTCGCACTACGCGGCATTTGCCGGCGGTCGCGAAGATGTCGGGATCGGCGGCGAGACGGAATTCGAGCCGTTCCGCTACCGCCGAGGGATCGAGGCCGTGCGCCTCCGCCGATCGCAGAAGGGCGATCGCGGTGGCGATCGTCAAAGCGAGCTCCTGGGCTGCGGTGGCGCCCGACTCGTACCAGGGCAGTCCCGATGCGACCAGGAGCCGCGCCTCCGGCAGTTCCCCGAGCAGCATGGGCAGCAATTCTGCGAGCTCGGCGAGGCCATCCGCCACCGCGGGAATGTCGCCGACCGCCGCACTCCCGACCGGATCCAGGCCGAGGGAAAGCGATGGCAGGGCGGGTACCGATCGCCGCCAGGCGAGGACGAGGGCGGCGAGACGCCGCGGCCAGGGTGCGGCGTCGAGGGCGAGACGATGGCGGGTGGGATCGAGCGGGGCGAGCGCCGCCCGCAGTTCGGCAAGGCCGTCGACCACGGTTCCGCGCGGCAATCGGTCGCCACCCGAAAGGTCGAGTCTGAGCCAGATGCCTCGCACGCCATTGGAGAGGTCCTCGGCGAGGGCTTCGGCATTGGCGGCGGGATCCGGAAGCCCGTGCAGCTGGCGGATTTCCCAGCCGTTGGTCGCGAGCTGGCCGCTGGCGGTGGCGCCACGGAGAAGGGGTGGAGAACCGGGAAGGCCCTCTTCGGCTCGCGTCCCGAGGCGGGTATGGAGGACCGCGATGGCGATCCCGTCTTCGTCTTCGCTCGCGAGGGCGGCACGCCCGAGCTCGTCGAGCGTACGCTGCGCCGCCTCCTGCCAGAGCGCGTAGGCTTGGGCGAAAGCGTCGGATGCGAGCCCCGTTGTCTCCTGCATGGCACCAACTCCCCGGCACGCCCCGGATATCCGAGGATGGCCCCTTTCGCAATGCAGCACGAACCTCCGATGCGCCGGGACTGCGACATCGGCGCTTGGCCCTGCCGACGGGGCAATGCTATAGGACTCGTGCGATCGCGAGTGCGACGATAGTTCGGTTAGGCTAGGCTCCCATGGCAGAAAAGAATACGCAGACGGGCGGAACGATCTCTCAGGGCCCTGCAGGTGCTCCCTATGGCTATCCCTACGGCGAGATGCCGGTGGGATACGAGGACGCTGTCGACCTCAAGCAGCTGCTCGGCGCCCTGCGGCGACGCCGGAACGTCATCCTTTGGACGGTGGTGCTCGTGACCGCCCTCGCCGCCCTGATCGGCTTCCAGCTCACCCCGAAGTACACGGCCAAGGCCCTGGTGATGATCGATCCGCGCAAGGAGCGGGTGGTCAATGTCGAGGAGGTGCTGCAGGGGGTCAATCCAGATGCGGCCGTGGTGGAGACACAGATCAAGGTCATCCAGTCCCGCGCGCATATCGAGCGGGTCATGGACCATCTGAAGCTCTTCGCCGATGCCGAGTTCAATCCCTATCTGCGGGAAGGTCGCCGCGAGGTGGCGCTCCGCTTCGGCGGAGCATGGGAGCAGTTGCTCGGCTGGCTACCGGATCCGGTGCTGGTCGCCACCGGTCTCGCCGAGGAGCCGCTGGTCGGGGCCGATGGCGAGCTTTCGGAGGTTGTCGCCCGAGAGGCGGCGGTCCGGGAGTTCGCCGACAATCTCCGCGTCACCCAGGAAGGACGCTCTTACGTCATCGCCATCAGTTTCACCTCGATCGACCCGGAAAAGGCTGCGCGCATCGCCAATGCGGTGGCGAAGCTCTACGTCGAATCGGAGCGCGAGCTCAAGGTCGAGGCGACCAAGGAGGCCTCGGGTTGGCTCGCCGAGCGGCTGGAGACCCTGCGCAACGAGGTGATCCGCGCCGAGCGGGCGGTGGAGACCTACCGCGCGGAGGCGGGGCTCGTCGATACCGGTGGCAAGACCCTCAAGGAGCAAGAGCTCGCCGATCTCAACCGCGAACTGGCGGTGGCCCGTGCCGATCTCGCCGCGCGCGAGGCGAAGCTGCGGCAAATCAACGAGCTCAGGGCGAAGGGCGAGAGCCTCGATGCGGTCGCCGAGGTCATCGACTCGCCGGTGATCGTCAACCTCCGCCAGCAGGAGGCCCTGCTGCTGCGCGACGAGGCGGAGCTCAAGACGTTCTTCGGCGAAAAGCATCCGAAGATGCAGAACCTTCTCAACGAGAAGGCCAATCTGCAGGACAAGATCGAAAAGGAGGTCCAGCGCATCGTCCGCACGCTCGAGAACGACGTACGGGTCGCGCGGGCACGGGTGGCGTCGCTGGAACGCGACCTCGACAAGCTGTCGAACGTCACCGAGGACCAGCGGCAGAAGCTCGTGCGACTGCGGGAGCTGGAGCGCGAGGCCCAGGCTAGCCGTCAGCTCTACGAGGCGTTCTTGCAGCGCTTCAAGGAGACCCGCGAGCAGGCCGATATCGTGAAGTCGAACGCGCGGGTGGTATCGGAAGCGGCACCGCCCGACGAACCCAGCACCCCCGGACCGCTGCTGTTCGCGGCCGCCGGCTTCACCGGCTCGATGCTGCTCGGCACCCTGCTCGCCTTGCTCCTCGAGCGGCTGGACAGCGGGCTGCGAACCGGTCGCCAGATCGAGACCGAGCTGCAGATCCCGGCCTTTGGCCTGGTCCCCAGGCTCGATCACCTCAAGCGCGATCAAAAGCCCCATCGCTATCTGATCCAGAAGCCGCTTTCCGCCTATGCGGAAGCGATCCGCTCGCTATTCACGAGCCTGCAGCTGTCGGATGTGGACAATCCGCCCAAGGTGGTCCTGGTGACCTCCTCGCTACCGCAGGAAGGCAAGACCACGCTCGCCGTCTCGCTCGCCACCTTCGCCGCGCGTTCCTCGCAGCGGACCCTTCTCATGGACCTCGACCTCCGGCATCCGAGCATCCCGCGCGAGCTCGGCTTCGCCCCCAAGGCGGGCTTCGTCGAGTACATAGCGGGGGAGGTGCCGCTCGAGGCCGCGATCGGTCACGATCAGGAGACAGGGATCGACTATCTCCCGGTCAAACGGCAAGCTTCCAACCCGACCGACCTGCTGGGCAGCCAGCGCATGAAGCAGCTGATGGAGGAGCTGCGCCAGCGCTACGACTTCATCGTCATCGATTCGGCGCCGTTGCTCGGGGTCACCGATTCCAAGGTGATCGCGCGTCTGGCCGACAAGGTGCTGTTCGTGGTCCGCTGGGAGGAAACCAACGCGGAGACAGCGCGCAACGCGCTGCAACATCTCCTCGAGGTGCGGGCGAGCATCGCCGGTGCCGTGCTCACGCTCGTCGACGTGAAGAAGCACGCCCGCTATGGCTATGGCGACGTCGGGCAGTACTACGGCAAGTACCGGAAATACTACGTCAACTGAGTCGCGCGGGCCAACCGCATCCTGCGCGATCCGCGCTCGCTGCGCGAGCGCGCCTCCCTGCGCCGGCGGGGTTCAGGAGGCGCGCGAGCGGAGGTAGCGTTGCAGGGCGTCGCGGGCGCGCGCGAACTCTTCCGCGATGGCCTGCGATTCCGCTCGGGCGCGCATCAACAGCGCATGGTCGTCGACGTTCCGCCACTCGCGGGTGCGGGTCCACAAGGCCTTGGCGCCGATGTGGGCGGCACTGCTCTTGAGGGCATGCACGGCGGCGCGCCAGGCCTTGGCATCGCCCTTTTCCGCCGCGGCCAGCAGCTCGCTGACCAGGGCTTCACCGTCGTCGAGGAAGTCGCGCACGAGGCTCTCGACGAAGCCCGCATCGGGATCGAGCTGGGCGATCTGTCGCAAGCGGCGGCTGTCGAGAACCCCGTCGCCCTCCAAGCGCGCGAGGGCGGGATGAGGGATGATCTTGCCGTCCTGCGAGCCGTCGGGAGAGGTCATGGGAGGGGCTCCGCTGTCGGGCTGGGCGTCCGCTCGGCGAATTCCCGTCCGTCGCGCGTCGGGGACGAGTTCCTCGATCGCACGGGCGAGCGCCTCGCGGTTGACGGGCTTGGTGAGATAGCGGCTGAAGCCGAGGGAGAGGCATTCCTCCCGGGTTTCCGGGGTGACGTCGGCCGAAAGCGCGACGATCGGCGGGAGCTCTGCGGGATCGTGGAGGAAACGGAGCAGTTTCACGACTTCCTGGCCCGACATGTCGGGCATGTTGACATCGAGCACGACGAGATCGAAGTGCTGATCGGCCAGCCGATCGATGACCGCCTGACCGTTGTCGACCACCTCCACCTCGTGCCCGATCTGCTCCAGCAAGCGCGAGATCACCTTCTGGTTCACGCGATTGTCCTCGGCGAGCAGTACCTTCGCCGCTCGAGCCACCGGCGCGCTCGCCGGGCCGCCAGCCAGCTGGCGGGCGGGCGGCGCTTGCAGGGCGCCGCGCAGCGCCCGCAGCAGCATGCGGTCGTCGGCGCCGGCCGGCAGCACCGCGAGCACGCGCGCATCTTCGCCGATGCCGTCGATCCCGAGGGCGACGATCTCGATCGCCTCGCCGGGAAACGATGTCGCGATGCGTGCCGCGAGCTCGTCGAGCTCGGCCGGCCGGGTCGGCGGAATCGCCACCACGGCGCGGCGACCCTCGAGGCGATGGAGACCCTCGACCGCGCTTGCCGGGCTCGCCGCGATGCGTGCCGCCAGACCCAGGGCCTCGATGCGCTCCGCGACGGTCAGCGACACGAGGGCGTTGCCGAGCACCACGATCCCACCCTCGGGAAGCTCTGCGGTCGACACCTCGTCGGCAGCGACGAGCGGTAGCTCCACATAGAAGGTGGAGCCTCTGCCCACCCTGCTCTCTACCCCGATCGTGCCGTCCATGAGCTCGACGAGCTCGCGCGCGATGGCGAGACCGAGGCCCGTGCCACCGAAGCGCACCCGGGTCTCCTCGTCGGCCTGCACGAAGCGCTCGAAGATCCGCTCGCGCGCCTCTTCTGGGATGCCGATGCCGGTGTCGCGCACCTCGATGCGGAGACGCTCGCCGTGGAGGGGATCGCGCACGGTGCCGAGCCGCAGCAGCACATGGCCCGCCGCGGTGAATTTCACCGCATTGGCGAGGAGATTGAGGAGCACATGCTCGAGACCCTCCTCCGAAGCGTGGATCACGGATGGCACCTGCGGGTCGATGCGACGGCGCAGGTCGAGGCCCTTGGCGGCGGCACCTGGCCGTACCATGGCCATCATCCGGACGGTCAGCGCGTCGAGGTCGACGGGACCGTGCTCGAGCTGCAGCCGTCCACTCTCGATGCGGGCGAGGCGGAGCATGGCATCCACCATGGCGAGCAGGCTGCGGGCGGCGGTCTCGATGGTCGCCACCGCATCGCGTCGCTCGGCCTCGCCCGCTGCGACCCCGAGGGTTTGGGTGGTGCCGAGAATGGCGTTGAGCGGCGTGCGGAACTCGTGGCTCATGGTGGCAAGAAAGCGGCTCTTCGCCCGGCTCGCCGCCTCGGCCCGATCGAGAGCGTCGGTGAGCTTTTTGAGCAGGAAGGAGACGTAGCCCGGCAGCACGACGAGCGAGAGCACGAGCGCCACGTCGAGGATCGTGTGGGCCCGCAGGTCGCGGTTCGCGAACACCACGAAACCGAACATGGCTAGCGACAGAGTGGCGGCAGTGAAGAGGTAGCGGTTGCCGTAGCGGAAGCCGTGCCCGAAGATGATCCACAGAAGCAGCGGATAGAACGGGGTCGTCAGGATCCCGCCGATCAGCATGGCGCCGTTGATGCCCGCCGCATCGACGACGATGCCGATCACGCGGCGAACCGGCGAGATCCCGGGCTGCCAGAGGATATGCCCGAGGATGCCGAGGCTGGCGAACATGCCCGCCGCGAACAGCAGCGAGCTCCAAAAGACGACGACCTCGCGCTCGGCGGGCGGGAAAGGTGCGAGCAGCATGTAGGCATACATGCCGCAGATGACGACGATGCGGATGATCGCCTGCTCATGCTCGCTGTCCGGCCGACCGGACAGACGCCCGTGCAGCCACGCGAAGGTGCGTGCGATCGCGCTCCCGCCAGTGGTCGCGCTGGCGGCGCGAGTTTTCCGCGCCGGCTCGGCGGACCTCACGGGATCACTCCGCGGCTGCGAGCAGCGGCCGCACGCAGCGTTCTTCGAACTCCTCGGCCGACATCGGCGGCCCGACGAAGTCCCCTTGCGCCTCGTCGCAGCCGAGCTCCCTCAGGCGCGCGAGCTGGGCCTCGGTTTCCACGCCTTCCGCCACTACCCTGAGGTCGAGGCTGTGGCCGAGGCCGATGATCGCCCGTACGATCACTTCGTCGCTCGAGCCCTTTTCGAGATTGTGGACGAAGGACTGATCGATCTTGAGCCGATGCACCGGCAGGCGCCGCAGGTAGGAGAGCGAGGAGTAGCCGGTGCCGAAGTCGTCGATGGCGAGCTGCACCCCGAGTTTCTGCAGATAGCGCAAGCTCGCGTGCGCGGTGCGGGTGTTGTCGATCACCGCGCTCTCGACCAACTCGAGTTCCAAGAGATGGGGTGGCACGCCGCTCTCGGCGAGCACCCGCTCGATCATGAATTCGATGCCGCGCTCGCGGAAGTGGACCGGCGAGAGATTGACCGACAGCTGGAGGCCGCGGGCACCCATCGCGAGCCATTCGCGCAGCTGCCGGCAAGCCGACTGCAGCACCCAGTGGGTGAGTGGCACGATGAGACCGATGTCCTCGGCAAGGCCGATGAATTCGCCCGGCCGGACGACGCCGCGGTGCGGGTGGTTCCAGCGCAGTAGCGCCTCCATGCCGATCACGCGCCCGCTGTGGAGGTCGACCTTCGGCTGGTAGTGGACCAGGAACTGATCGGCGGCGAGCGCCTGGCGCAGCTCGCGTTCGAGAGCCACGGCCCGGCGCGCCGCCGTGTTCATCTCGGCAGCGAAGAACCGGTAGGTGTCGCGCCCGCCTTTCTTGGCGCGCATGAGGGCGAGCTCGGCGTTCCTGAACAGGGTCTCGACCGTCCGCCCGTCGCCGGGAAAGAGCGTGATGCCGGTGCTGGCGCTGAGATGGACCTCCCGTCCCGCCACGACGAAGGGCTCGGCGAAGGCCTCGCTCACCCGTCGGCACAGCTCCGCGGCATCGTCGATGCGGGTGATGCCGGTCTGGATCATGGCGAACTCGTCGCTCCGGACCCGGCCGAGATAGTCGGTTTCGCGCAGCCGGTCGGCGAGGCGCCGAGCTACCGCAGCGAGCAGCTCGTCGCCGAAGGTGTCGCCAAAGGCCTCGACGATTCCCTTGAAACGGTCCAGGTCGAGCAGATGGAGTGCCACCATGCGACCATGACGGCGGCCGCGCACCAGCTCTTCGGCGAGGCGCTCCCGGATCATCTCCTCGCCGGGCAATCCGGTGAGCGGATCGTGGGCCCGCCGTCGCTCGCCTTGGGCGAAGTCGAGGCCGGAGACGTCGAGGGACAGCGACACCACCCACCGACCCAGGCCGGTGGGGCAGTCGAGCGGGGTCTTGACGGTGAGCAGAGCGTGGGTTTCCTGCCCGTTCTCGAGCAGCTCCCGGTTGGGGAGCAAGAGGGGGCGGCCGGACTGCATCACCTTCTCGTTGAGCACCGCGTGCCGGGTGGCGAAGTCCTCGCCATGGGCCTCGCCGATGAGGCGGCCGACGAGCCGCTCGGGCGTGGTCGCGAACAGTCCGGCGTAGGCCGGATTGACGTAGACGAGCCGACCCTGCTCGTCGGCGACACTGATCGCGGCCGGAAGGGAGTCGAGGAGAAGGCGCAAGTCCGCCTGCGGGCCCCAGAACCCGGGGTGGGGCTGCTGCTTGAGCACCTCTTCCAGCTGCGCCGCGCGCTGCGCCAGCATCTTCTGCTGCCGCCGCAGAGTGAGAAGATTGCGGACGCGGGCGCGGAACTCCACATGGTCGACGGGACTGAGGAGGAAATCGGTGGCCCCTGCCTCGAGCGCGCGATAGCAGAAATCCCGCTCCTCGTAGACGGTGACGACGATGATCGGCAGGTCCTCGAAGCCGGGCTGCGAGCGCACGAGGGTGACGAAGGTCGCCCCGTCCATCTCCGGCATGCTGTAGTCGGTGACGATGAGATCCGGAGGCGGGGCCGCCAGCATCGCCTGCAGGGCCTCGCGGGCGCTGGCGAAGGTCCGCACCACCACCCCCTCCTCGACCGACTGGGCGAGCCGGGCGAGGATGTTGCGGTTGGTGACGCGGTCGTCGACGACCACTACCTCGGCCATGGACCGATCCGGCTCGTCGCGCTGGGCACTGGGGCGGACCCTCCAGCAATGGCTCAGAAATAGGGCCACAGCCGGTGGGTCGCAAGTTCTAGGCGAACATCCGAGGCGAGCGATGTCGCGCCGCGACAGCGAACGGGCATCGAGGTACGACTCTTGCGGCCGACGACTGGCGGATCGATCTTTGCCGCGGCAGGAGATGCCGAGAGCGAGCGGGCGGCCCCGCCCGCATGCGCGGAACGGGCAGCGTGAGCGACGATCTCTTCCGACTTCTAGCACGACCGGAATTGCCGTGGCTGCTCTCGGCAGCCATTGCCTGCGGGGCGCTCGTGATCTGGGGGGTGTTCCGCAGTCGCCTCGCCGTCGTCCTCGACGCCCTCGACCGGGCGATCGCGGTCGTGGAAGAGAGCGACGGCCCGGCCGGTTTTCGCAATCGCTTCGCCACCATCTCGCGAGCCCTGGCGGACAATCCCGTGGTCGGTGGCGCCTGGCGGGCCTTCGCTCCGACGCTCGAGCCCGCACCCCGCCCGACCGAGGTCCTGGGCTATACGCGGCGGCCCCAGGAACATTTCGACGAAAGTCTGCTGCTGGCGAGCGGCTTCAACCTGAGGTTTTATCAGGCCGTACCCAACCTGCTGGTCGGCCTCGGGCTGCTGTTCACCTTCGTCGGTCTCATCGCCGCCCTCCATTTCGCCAGCGGCGGCGTACGGGCCCCGGACGTGGCGGTCGCCCAGTCGGCTCTCGGCGACCTCTTGGCGGCTGCGACCTTCAAGTTCGCCACCTCGATCGCCGGGCTCGCGAGTTCGATCCTCTTCTCCTGGCGGGAGAAAACGCAACTGCACCGGGTGCAGGCACGGATTTTGCGCTTCTGCCACGCCCTCGAGGCGCGCACCGTACCGCTCACCAGCGAGAGCCTCGCCCTCGTGCAGATCGAAGAACTGCGCCGGCAGTCGACGGAGTTGCAGCGGCTCGTCGGGACGGGGCTCCACGACTTGCCGGCACGCGTCGAGGAGCAGCTCGAGCGAGAACTGCGCGAGGCTGTCGCACCCCTGCGCGCGGCCATCGCCGAGCTCGCCCTGCGTCTCGGCCGCGATCCTTCGTGGCTCGGGCACATCGCCCAGCCCGAGCCGGCCCGGCGGTGGCAGGGCCCGACCCTTCCCCGAGTGGAGGTAGTGGGCGAGCGCGATCTCGGTCGGTCGGTGCTGGACGAGCTGCGGGAGATCCGCCGGCTGCTCGAGATGGCACAGTCCTCTCCGGGGCCGTCGGCGAAAGGCGGGGGCGACGCGACGTCGCCGGCGCAGCCGGAATCATGGACGACGGTCGAGCGGGCCGCCAGCCTGCTCGAACGGCTGGGCGAGCAACTGCGGGCCGTCTGGCAGCGGCTTTCGACGGCTAGCGACGAGCGTGCCCGCGCCGAGCTCGTGCCGGTGTTGCGCGAGCTGTGGGTGCGGCTCCACGACGGCTTGCAGGCGGTCCGCCGCCTGCGGGCCGAGCTCGCCCGAACGGACCAGGTCGGCCGCGAAGCCGAAGGCGCGGTCCTCTCCCGACTGGAGGCCGCGCTGACTGCTACCGGCCGCGAGCTCGAACGGCTCGGCTATGGCGAGCTGCGGCCGCCATCGAGTGCGGGAGGCGGAGGGTGAAGGTCGGTGCGCCCGATCGCGCCGGTGGCGAGGAGGGGAACTACCTGGCCTCGGTGTCCGACCTCATGGTCGGGCTGTTGTTCGTCTTCATCATACTGCTCATGGCCTTCGCCCTCAATTTCCGGGTGGCTGAACGCAACGCCGGGGTCGAGGCGCAGCGGCTCCTCCAGGAACTCGCCCAAACCCAGGAGGAGCGGCAGCGGCTCGCGGCCGAGCGCGACCGGCTGCTGGCCGAACGCCGCACGGTGGGGGAAGTGCTGCAACGCCTCGCCGGTCGCGAGAGCCGAAGGCTCCAGATGCTCCAGGATGTGGTGGAGCTGCTCGCGGCGCGAGAGGTGCGGGTGGCACTCTCGCCCGAAGAGGGCATCCTGCGGCTGCCGGAGGAACTGCTGTTCGCTTCCGGGAGTGCCGTGCTTCGCGGCGATGGCGAACGCGCGCTGCGGGAACTCGCCGCAGCCCTCGTCCGGGTACTGCCTTGCTACAGCGCCGCGCCGCCAGCTCTGCAGGCTCACTGCCCGGAGGGAGCCCAACCGATCCTCGAGGCGGTGCTGATCGAAGGACATACCGACGACGTACCGGTGCAGGGCGGTCCCTTCCGCGACAACTGGGAGCTTTCCGCTGCCCGCGGTGTCCACACCTTCACCGCCCTCGTCGGATTCGAGCCTGCCCTGGAACTGTTGCGCAACGCGCGCGGCGAAGCCTTGCTCGGAATCGCGGCCTATGAGGCGCGCCGACCAGCGGTCGCCGAGGCGACGCCGGAAGGCCGTCGTCGCAACCGCCGCATCGACCTGCGGTTCTTGCTCGCGGCCCCGTCCGACGAGGAGATCGCCGCGATCCGCGCCGAGATGGGGCGCTAAGAACGAGGAGAGGGGCCGTCCATCGGGACGGCCCCCCGGGTCCCGTCTCGTCGGTACGTCACGCCCGATCCCGACCGTGGGATCGAACGCGAACCGATTTCAACCATGAATTGAAAACCCTGTCAAGCGGCGCGCGCGACCTGCGGATCCTCTCGCAGGTACCAGGCGGGGTCGTCGACCGACAACCGGCGCGCCTCGGGGAAGCCGTTGAAGCGTGTCCTCAGGGCCCAGGTGTAGGCGCCGGCCATACCCACCTCGAGCAAGTCACCCGCCCGCACACCCTCGGGCAGGCGGTGGGGGCCTGGCATGCTGTCGATGGAATCGCAGGTCGGGCCGAAGAGCTCGAAGTCGGCGGACGGGCCGTGCAGCACCCGGCCGTCGCGCAAGGCGCGGATCGGGAAGCAAGGTCCGAGCCAGCGCAGTTCGGCGAGATTGCCGTAGATGCCGTCGTCGAGGAACAGGCTGTGGCCGCGTCTGAGCTCCACGCGGGTGAGCACGGAGGCTCCGTCGGCCACGAGCAGCCGCCCGGGCTCGCAGGCGAGACGGACATGGCCCAGCCCGGCGCGCTGCACGGCGCGCCGAATCGCCTGAACGAAGCTCTCGAACGCTGGCTCGCTGCCCGTGTAGCGGGCCGGAAAGCCCCCGCCGACATCGAGGTGGTCGATGCCCCCGGCCCGTCGAGCGATCTCGCCGGCAAGGGCGATCGCGCGCTCGAAGCTCGCAGGCTCGGTGCACTGCGAGCCGACGTGGAAGGTGAGGCCGAGGCTGCGGGCGTGGGGACGGGCGAGGCGCAGCAGAGCCACTGCCTCTTCGGGGGTGGCGCCGAACTTGCCGGAAAGCGGCAGGGCCGAGCCTTCGCCGGAGACGGCGATGCGGACCACGAGCTCGAGGTCCCCGGCTCCGTCGGTTGCGGCACGGATGCGGGCGAGCTCGTCCGGGTGGTCGAAGGCGAAGCGCCGCACGCCATGGGCGAAATAGGCCTCGCGCACGGCTGGCGCAGGCTTGACCGGGTGCATGAAGGCGAGCGCGATGTGCTCGCCGAAGCGCTGGCGCAGGTTGCGGATCTCGCCGATGGAGGCGACATCGAAGCCGCGGATCCCACCCGCCACCAGCGCATCGAGGACCTCCGGCGCGTCGTTGCACTTGACGGCATAGAGCACTTCGCCGGGAAAAGCGGCGAGGACGCGCTGGGCCCGCGCCCGGATCTGCCGGGGCCGGACGAGGACGAGCGGGGTTGCGTCCGCAACACGCGTGTGCAGCGCCACGGCGCTGCCGAGCCACTCAGCCATACCGACCTCCCAACCGGTCGAGTCGAGACGATCAGTCAGCCGCCGCCGCGCGCGCCGCAGTGCTTGGGCTGAACGGGGCTCGCGATATGGGGGAATTCGCCGCGGCTGTAAAGGGCTTACTGCGCCGCGAAAGCGTCCCCGAC
Organism: bacterium HR40; assembly: GCA_002898275.1. Classification (GTDB taxonomy): domain Bacteria; phylum Pseudomonadota; class Alphaproteobacteria; order Geminicoccales; family Geminicoccaceae; genus HRBIN40. The sequence continues at coordinate 57,463 of BEIQ01000003.1, read as the reverse complement.
CGCGCACGGGCCATTCCCTGCGCCCCGCTTGCCTTTCTGTTGCGGTGCAATATGTTGTCGCGACGCGACCTGTCTGCTAGCGTGCCCGCACGCTGCCCGGCGTCTCTGCCTCTGCATCTCCGGATGTACCGACCTTGACCGACAGTCTCGCGCCGCGTTCCGTGGAGCTCGTCTCCCTCGAGGAGGAGATGAAGCGCTCGTATCTCGATTACGCGATGAGCGTGATCGTCAGCCGGGCGCTGCCGGATGTGCGCGACGGGCTCAAGCCCGTGCAGCGTCGGATCCTCTATGCGATGCGGGAAGGCGGCTACGATATCGGCCAACCCTTCCGCAAGAGCGCGCGCATCGTCGGCGACGTGATGGGCAAATACCATCCGCATGGCGATGCCGCGATCTACGACGCCATGGTGCGGTTGGCGCAGCCCTTCAGCATGCGCCTGCCGCTGATCGACGGCCAGGGCAATTTCGGCTCCATGGATGGCGACCCGCCGGCCGCCATGCGCTACACCGAGGCGCGGCTCGCGCCGGCGGCAGCCGCACTCCTCGATGACATCGACAAGGACACGGTCGACTGGCGGCCGAACTACGACGAGAGCGCGCGCGAGCCCGTGGTGCTGCCCGCGCAGTTCCCCAATCTCTTGGTCAACGGAGCGGGCGGCATCGCGGTCGGCATGGCGACGAATATCCCGCCCCACAATCTCGGCGAGGTGATCGACGCCTGCATCGCGCTCCTGCGCGACCCGGACCTCGAACTGTCCGATCTCTTCGAGATCGTGCAGGGGCCGGATTTCCCGACCGGCGGCATCGTCCTCGGCCGGGCGGGGATCCAGCAGGCCTACGCGACTGGCCGTGGCACCATCGTCGTGCGCGGTCGCGCCACCATCGAGGAGCTCCGCCGCGACCGCTACGCCATCGTGGTGAGCGAGATCCCCTGGCTCGTCAACAAGGCCCGGCTGGTCGAGCGCATCGCCGAAGTGGTGCGCGACAAGCGCGTCGATGGGGTGGCGGACCTGCGCGACGAGTCCGACCGGCACGGGGTGCGGGTGGTGATCGAACTCCGGCGCGAGGCGGACCCCGAGGTCGTCCTCAACCAGCTCTATCGCTTCACGCCGCTGCAGACGAGCTTCGGCGTCAATATGGTCGCCCTTTCCGGTGGCCGGCCGGTCACCCTCAACCTCAAGGAGGTGCTCGAGGCCTTCCTCGCCTTCCGCGAGCAAGTGGTGCTGCGGCGCACCGCGCACGAGCTCGAGAGGGCGCGCGAGAGGGCGCACGTGCTGGTCGGCCTCGCCCTAGCGGTGGCCAACATCGACGAGGTCATCGCCCTCATCCGGCGGGCTCCCGATCCGCAGACGGCGAAGGCCGAGCTCTGCGCCCGCGACTGGCCCGCGGGTGACGTGCTGCCGCTCGTCCGTCTCGTCGAGGAGGCAGGGGCTACCGACACGCCGGCCGAGGGAGTGACCACGTGCAGGCTGTCGGAACGGCAGGCGCAGGCCATCTTGGAGCTCCGTCTGCAGCGCCTGACCGCCCTCGAGCGCGACAAGATCCAGACGGAACTCGACGAGCTGGCCCGCCGCATCGAGGACCTGCGCGCCGTCCTGCGCTCGTGCGAGCGCCTGCTCGCCGTCATGATCGAGGAGCTCGAGGCAGTGCGGGCGCGCTTCGCCACGCCGCGGCTGACGGTGATCGACACCGAGGCCGAGATCGACACCGATGTCGAAGACCTGATCCAGCGCGAGGACATGGTGGTGACGGTCACCCACCGCGGCTATATCAAGCGGGTCGCGCTGTCGAGCTACCGGGCGCAGCGGCGGGGCGGCAAGGGTCGGGCCGGCATGAAGACCCACGAGGACGATTTCGTGAGCCGGCTCTTCATCGCCGATACCCACACGCCGGTGCTGTTCTTCACCAACTTCGGCCGGGTCTACAAGCTCAAGGTGTACAAACTGCCGCTCGGCACGCCCCAGGCGCGTGGCAAGGCGATGATCAATCTGTTCCCCGCCATGTCGGAGGGCGAAGTCGTCACGGCGGTCCTGCCTTTGCCCGAGGATGAGGCGCGGTGGGCGAGCCTCAGCGTGGTTTTCGCTACCGCCCGCGGCAAGGTCCGTCGCAACGATCTCTCCGACTTCGTCCGCGTGCCGCAGAACGGCAAGCTCGCCATGGGGTTGGAGACCGGCGACCGGCTGATCGGCGTGGCGGTGTGCGACGACAGCCACGACGTGCTGCTCGCCACCGCCCGCGGGAAGGCGATCCGCTTCCCGGTTTCCAGCCTCCGGGTGTTCCGCTCGCGGGCCTCGGAGGGCATCCGGGGCATGGAGCTCGCGCCGGGCGACGAAGTGATCTCGATGTCGATCCTCTCCCACGTCGAGGCGACTGCCGAAGAGCGCGACGAATATCTGCGCATTGCCGGAGCGATGCGGAGGGGTGGTGGCGAGGAGGGCGAGGCTCCCGTGCCGCCCCTGCAGCTGCTGACCCCGGAGCGGTTCGCGGAGCTCGCCCGGCAGGAACAGTTCGTGCTCGCGGTCACCGCCAACGGCTTCGGCAAGCGCAGCTCGGCCTACGAGTACCGGATCACGAGCCGCGGGGGGCAGGGGATCATCAATGTCGACACGAGCGAGCGCAACGGCCGGGTCGCTGCGACGTTTCCGGTCGAGGACGACGACCATCTCGTGCTGGTCACCGACCGCGGCAAGCTGATCCGCATCCCCGTCGCCGAGATCCGGATCGCGGGACGCAAGACGCAAGGGGTGCGGCTCTTCGACATCGAGCCGGACGAACACATCGTTTCGGCAGCGCGTCTCGGCCGCAGCGAGCGGGAAGACGACTGAGACGACCGGCACGACGGGACCGCAGGACGAGGATCGGGAGCATGCGCACGCGCGTCGGGGTCTATCCGGGTACCTTCGATCCGATCCACAATGGCCACACCGACATCATCCGGCGCGCCACCATGCTGGTCGATCGTCTGGTGGTGGCCGTGGCCGTCAACGCCGGCAAGGAGCCCTTGTTCTCGCTCGAGGAACGGCGGCGCATGGTCGAGGCCGATGTGTCGGGCCTGATGGCCGCCAATGCCACCAACGGGGCGCGGATCGAGGTCCGCACCTTCGACAATCTGCTCGTCAATTTCGCGCTCTCCGAAGGGGCGGAGATGGTGATCCGAGGGCTGCGCGCCGTGTCGGATTTCGAGTACGAATTCCAAATGGCCGCCAACAATAAACGTCTCGCGCCGAGACTCGAGACCGTTTTCCTCATGGCCTCGGAGACGGTGCAGTTCATTTCCTCGCGCTTCGTCAAAGAAATCCACGCGCTCGGCGGTGACGTATCGAGCTTCGTCTCGCCTTTCGTCCTAGCGGAGCTCGACCGCAAACGGGGGCGCAGCGTTTGAGGCATGCGGCTCGAGCTGTTCGACTATGAGCTGCCGACCGAGCGGATCGCGCAGCACCCGGTGGAACCGCGCGATCTGGCGCGCCTGCTCGTGGTCCGTCACGATCGCTTCGAGGATCGCCGGGTGCTCGACTTGCCCTGGCATCTCGCAGCCGGCGACCTCCTCGTCGTCAATGACACGCGCGTGCTCCCCGCACGTTTCTATGCGCGGCGGGGCGATGGGCGCCTCGAGCTCACCCTGACGACTGCGGTGGACGAGCGGCGGTGGCGGGCCCTTGCCAAGGGGGCGAGGCGCCTGCGCCCGGGCGATCTCATCGAACTCGCTCCCGGCTTTTCGGCCACGGTCGAGGGTCGGGACCGCGAGGGCGAGGTCGTCCTCGCCTTCGACCGCGAAGGAACCGCGCTGCTCGAGGCGATCCGCCAGCACGGCGCGATGCCGGTTCCGCCCTATATCCGCCGGCGCGAGCCGCTGGCGCGCGATCGCGTCGACTATCAGACTCTGTTCGCTCGTCGCGAGGGGGCCATCGCCGCACCGACCGCCGGTCTGCACTTCACCGAGCGGCTGCTGCGGGCGCTCGAGGAGCGGGGCGTGCGACTGGCGACCATCACGCTCCATGTCGGTCTCGGCACCTTCAAGCCGGTGCGGACTGCCGATCTCGAGGCCCACGATATGCATGCCGAGTGGTTCGAGGTGCCGGCGACGACGGCGGCTGCCATCGCCGAGACGCGTCGGCAGGGGGGCGCGGTGGTGGCGGTCGGCACCACCGTGGTGCGCACTCTGGAATCGGTGGCGCGCGAGGATGGCACGGTGGTTCCGGGAAGCGGCGAAACCGCCCTCTACATCCTGCCTGGCTTTCGCTTTCGGGTGGTCGACCGCCTGCTCACCAACTTCCACCTGCCGAAGTCGACGCTCTTCGCGATGGTCTGTGCCTTCGCCGGGTTCCGCCGCGTGCATGCCGCCTACCGGCACGCCATCGCGCAAGGCTACCGCTTCTTTTCGTACGGCGATGCCTGTCTGCTCGATCGTCAGGACGGCAGCGACCAGCCCCCGGAGGAGGCTTGACCATCGGCTTCGAAGTGCTGGCCCGCGACGGCGCCGCCCGCCGCGGCCGTCTGACCACCGCGCATGGTACCGTCGAGACGCCTGCCTTCATGCCGGTCGGCACGGCCGCCACCGTCAAGGCGCTCACCGTCGATATGCTGCACGCCACCGGCACCGAGATGGTGCTCGCCAATAGCTACCATCTGATGTTGCGGCCCGGTGCCGAGCGGGTGGCGCGCCTCGGTGGTCTTCACCGCTTCATGCGGTGGGAAAAGCCCATCCTCACCGACAGCGGCGGCTATCAGGTGATGTCGCTGGCCAGTCTGCGCAGCCTCGACGAGAGGGGGGTGCGTTTCCGCTCGCATCTCGATGGCAGTCTTCACGAGCTGACGCCCGAGCGGGCGATCGAGATCCAGCAGCTGCTCGACGCCGACATCGCCATGCAACTCGACGAATGTTTGAAGCTCCCGGCTCCGCCCGAGGAAGTACGGCGGGCGATGGAGCTGTCGCTGCGATGGGCCGAGCGCAGTCGCCGAAGCTTCACCGAACGGCCTGGCTATGGGCTGTTCGGCATCGTCCAGGGTGGAACGGACGAGGGGCTCCGCCGCCGTTCGGCCGAGGCGCTGGTCGGCATCGGCTTCGATGGCTATGCGATCGGCGGACTCGCGGTGGGCGAACCGCAAGCCGAGATGTTCGCCACCCTCGAGGCCACGGTGCCGTTTTTGCCGGAGGACCGCCCGCGCTATCTCATGGGGGTCGGCAAACCCCTCGACATCCTGGGTGCGGTCCTGCGGGGTGTGGATATGTTCGACTGCGTCTTGCCGACCCGCTCCGGCCGCACCGGTCAGGCCTTCACCCGCTTCGGTCCGGTCAATTTGCGCAATGCCCGTCACGCCGACGACCCGCGTCCCCTCGATGGCGAGAGCCTGTGTCCGGCGGCACGCGACTACAGCCGGGCCTATCTCCACCATCTCGTGCGGGCGAACGAGATCCTCGCGAGCATCCTCCTCACATGGAACAATGTCTGGTTCTACCAGGAGCTGATGCGCAACATTCGGCGGGCGATCGAGGAGGGAAGGCTCGGGGCTTTCGCGGCGGCCTTTGCTGCGGATTGGCAGCGCGGCGACATCCCGCCCTGGCGCGGTTGAGGCGCCGGCCGGTGCCGGCTCGCCGCCGGCAGCGGCTTGACTTCGCGGGGGGCAGGCCCATAAGAACGCTTGCTTCGCGCGGCCGGCGAAGGCAGCCGCGATCCTCGACCCGAGCCCGCCCCGAGGCCTCGGACGGAGCGTCCGAGGGCCCGCTTTCGCGTGGAAACGCATGTTCGAGAATCTGACGACCCGTCTCGGCAATCTGTTCGACCGGCTGCGGCGGCGCGGTGCGCTGACCGAGGCCGATGTCGATGCGGCCCTGCGCGAGATCCGGGTGGCGCTGCTCGAGGCCGATGTGGCGCTGCCGGTGGTGCGCGACTTTGTCCAGAGTGTGCGCGAGCGCGCAGTCGGCCACGAGGTCGTCCGCAGCGTGACCCCGGGCCAGATGGTCGTCAAGATCGTGCACGACCGCCTCGTGGAGCTCCTGGGCGGCGCGCATGCGGAGCTCAGGCTCGGATCGCCGCCCGCCGTGGTGCTGATGGTGGGCCTGCAGGGCTCGGGCAAGACGACGACCACTGCCAAGCTCGCCCGCTTCGTGCAGCAGAAATTGCGCCGCCGCGTTCTCGTCGCCTCCCTCGATGTGCGACGGCCGGCGGCGCGCGAACAGCTCGCGACTCTTGCCCGCCAGGCCGAAGTGGCGTCGCTCCCCATCCTCGAGGGCGAGGATGCGCTCCTCATCGCTCGCCGCGCCCTCGATGCGGCCCGCCGCGGTGGCTTCGACGTGTTGTTCCTCGATACCGCCGGGCGCCTGCACGTCGACGAGGAACTCATGGCCGAGCTCGTGGCCGTGCGCGATCTCGCGCGGCCTGCGGAGATCCTGCTGGTCGCGGATGCGCTCACCGGCCAGGACGCGGTGAACGTCGCCCGTACCTTCGACGAGCGGGTCGGGATCACCGGCATCGTGCTCACGCGCCTGGATGGCGACGCCCGCGGTGGCGCCGCCCTGTCGATGCGAGCGGTGACCGGCAAGCCCATCAAGTTCGTCGGGGTCGGCGAGAAGCTCGAGGCGTTGCAGCCTTTCCATCCCGAGCGGATGGCGGCGCGCATCCTCGACATGGGCGATGTGGTGTCGCTCGTGGAGAAAGCGGCCGAGGTGGTCGACCGCGAGCAGGCCGAGAAGATGGCGCGGAAGCTGGCGAAAGGCCGGTTCGATCTGTCGGACTTGAAAAGCCAGCTCGAACAGATGCGGCGCATGGGCGGCATGGGAGGCATCCTCGCCCAGTTGCCAGGAATGGGGAAGATCCGGCAGCAGCTCGCCGAGGCGAAGCTCGACGAGAAGATGATCATCCGCCAATGCGCCATCATCGACTCCATGACCCCGGAAGAGCGGCGTCATCCGGAGATCATCCACGCCTCGCGCAAGCGTCGCATCGCTAGGGGATCCGGCACGACCGTCCAGGACGTCAACCGGCTCCTGAAGCAGCATCGCCAGCTGCAGGACATGCTGAAACGGGTGCAGAAAGCGGGAGGTCTCAAGGGCCTTTTGGGCCGCGGCCTGCCGCCGGGCCTGCTGCCGCGCTGAGGACTCGTCGCGAACAAGCCAGGGGAGAGAGAGCAATCCATGGCCGTTAGGATCCGTCTCACCCGCATGGGTGCCCGCAAGCGTCCCTTCTACCGCATCGTCGCTGCCGATTCGCGCAGCCCGCGCGACGGTCGCTATCTCGAGCGGCTCGGCCACTATGATCCGCGTCTGCCGGATGGCCATCCGCAGCGGGTGGTGCTGAACGAGGAGCGGATTCGCTACTGGCTGTCGGTGGGTGCCCAGTACACCGACCGGGTGGCGCGTTTCCTCGACAAGGCCGGCATCGTCCCGGGGGCGACGCGGATGCGGGGCACCGGCAAGCGGGCCCAGCAGCAGGCGGAAAGCGGGAGCTGAAGCCGAGCCGGAGGAGCTGCAGGTGACGGATGCGCGCACCGCCCTGCGCCGTGACCTCGTGTGCGTGGCCGAAGTCGCTACCGCCCACGGTGTCCATGGCGCACTCAAACTGCGGTGCTTCACCGAAGCGCCGGAGAACGTGGCCCACTACGGGCCGCTGCTCGACGAGCGCGGGCGGGAGGTCATGCGCATTCGGATTCTCGGCTACTGGCGGTCCGGGGTCATCGTCGAGGCCGAGGGCGTGCGCGATCGTACCCAGGCCGAGTTCCTGCGCGGCCTGCGGCTTTATGTGCCGCGTGCGCGGTTGCCGGAGCCGGCGGAAGAGGAATACTACCACGTCGACTTGATCGGCCTCGAAGTCCGGGACGAGAGCGGGGCGGTCCTCGGCCGGGTGGTGGCGGTGCAGGACTATGGCGCCGGCGAGTTGCTGGAGTTCGCCCTGCCCTCCGGACGCACGCTGCTCGTACCCTTTACCCGCGCGGCGGTGCCCGAGGTGGCGCTGGCCGCGGGTCATGTCGTGGTCCGTCGGGAGGCCCTGGCCGAGGAGCCGGGGACGCGAGAAGGCGTGGCATGAACGCTCCCTGGACAGCGACAGTGCTCACCATTTTCCCGGAGATGTTCCCGGGGCCGCTCGGCTTTTCGCTCTCCGGTCGCGGTCTCGAACGTGGCCTGTGGCGATTGCGGGCGGTGGATCTCCGGGACTTCGCCAGCGACCGCCACCGCAGCGTCGACGACACGCCTTTTGGGGGCGGAGCCGGGATGGTGATGCGACCGGACGTGGTCGCCCGAGCGGTCGATGCGGTGCGCGGCGAGGGTGCACCCGGGCCGCTCGTCTATCTGACCCCGCGGGGCGAGCGGCTCACCCAGGCCCTGGTCCGGGCCTGGAGCGAGGAGCCCGGTCTCGTGCTGCTGTGCGGGCGCTACGAGGGGGTCGACCAGCGGGTGATCGAGGCGCGGGGCTTCCGCGAGGTCTCGATCGGCGACTTCGTGCTCTCGGGCGGCGAGATCGCCGCCATGGCGGTGATCGATGCCTGCGTGCGCCTTTTGCCGGGTATCGTCGGCGATGCCGCCTCGCTTGCCGAGGAAAGCTTCGCTGAGGACCTGCTGGAATATCCTCAGTACACGCGGCCGCGCGTCTTCGAGGGGCGGGAGGTGCCGGCGGTCCTTCTCTCCGGCGACCATGCCCGGATCCGGCAGTGGCGGCGCGAGCAGGCGCTGGCCGTCACCTTGGCGCGCCGGCCCGACCTCTTGAAAGACGGCGGAGGAAAGCCCAAGAACGCGGTCGGCGTGCGGCCGGCCCCGGCGAGCGGAGAACATCCATGAACCTTCTCGAACAGCTGGAACAGGAGCAGATCGCACGACTGGTGGCCGAGCGCCCGGTACCGGACTTCCGGCCCGGCGACACGGTGCGGGTCCATGTGCGGGTGATCGAAGGCAACCGCGAGCGCGTGCAGGCCTTCGAGGGAGTGTGCATCGCGCGGCGCAACCGCGGCATCAACTCCTCCTTCACGGTGCGCAAGATCTCCTATGGCGAGGGTGTCGAGCGGATCTTTCCGCTCTACAGCCCCCGCATCGACAAGATCGAGGTGGTGCGCCGCGGCCGGGTGCGGCGGGCGAAGCTCTACTATCTGCGCGGACGCCGCGGCAAGGCGGCGCGGATCGCCGAACGTCGACCGGACCAGCTGCGCGGCTACGAGCGGGCAGGGGCGGAGGCCGAAGCCGGTCCCGCCGAGGACCGGCAGGACTGACGCCCGCCTCTTGCGGGGAGGACAGGCGAGCGATGGGCGAAGCGAAGACCCTGTTCGAGAAGATCTGGGACAGCCATGTGGTGGAGGAGCAGGAGGACGGAACTTGCCTGCTCTATATCGACCGCCATCTCGTGCACGAGGTGACGAGCCCGCAGGCCTTCGAGGGTCTTCGCCAGGCCGGGCGACGGGTGCGGCGCCCGGATGCGACCCTCGCCGTGCCCGACCACAATGTACCGACCACCGACCGCGCTCGCGGGATCGCCGACGAGACCTCGCGCATCCAGGTGGAGACCCTCGAGCAGAATTGCCGGGAGTTCGGCATCGAGCTCTTCGGCATGAACGACGTGCGGCAGGGGATCGTCCACGTCATCGGACCGGAACAGGGCTTCACCCTGCCCGGCACGACCATCGTCTGCGGCGATAGCCACACCAGCACCCACGGCGCCTTCGGGGCGCTCGCCTTTGGCATCGGCACCTCGGAAGTGGAGCATGTGCTCGCCACCCAGACGCTTCTGCAGAAGAAGCCCAAGACCATGCGCATCGCGGTCGAGGGGGAGCTGGGCTTCGGCGTGGGCGCCAAGGACGTGATCCTCGCCATCATCGGCAAGATCGGCACCGCCGGCGGTACCGGGCATGTCATCGAATATGCCGGGCCGGTGGTGCGGGCGCTGTCGATGGAAGGGCGGATGACCATCTGCAACATGTCCATCGAGGCGGGTGCGCGGGCGGGGCTGATCGCCCCCGACGAGAAGACCTTCCGCTGGCTCGAGGGGCGGCCGATGGCGCCCAAAGGGGCGCTCTGGCAGCAGGCGGTTGCATTCTGGCGCACCCTTCCCTCGGATCCCGACGCTCGCTACGACCGGGAGGTGGTGCTCGACGCCTCGACCATCGAGCCGATGGTGACCTGGGGGACTTCGCCGCAGGACGTGGTGCCCATCACCGGCCGGGTGCCGGATCCCAAAGACGAACCGGACCCGAAGCGGCGGGCGGCGATGGAGCGGGCGCTTGCCTATATGGGCCTCGAACCCGGCACGCCGATGCAGGAGATCCGCATCGACAAAGTGTTCATCGGCTCCTGCACCAACGCCCGACTCGAGGATCTGCGGGTGGTGGCGAGGATCGTCCAGGGGCGGAAGGTGGCCCCGCAGGTGCATGCGATGATCGTCCCCGGCTCGGGCATCGTCAAGCATTTGGCCGAAGAGGAGGGGCTCGACCGGATTTTCCGCGACGCCGGTTTCGAGTGGCGGGAACCGGGCTGCTCCATGTGCCTCGGCATGAACCCCGACCGCTTGCAGCCAGGCGAGCGCTGTGCCTCTACGAGCAATCGCAACTTCGAGGGTCGGCAGGGCAAGGGCGGACGGACCCACCTCGTCAGTCCGGCGATGGCCGCAGCCGCGGCGATCACCGGCCGGCTCACCGACGTGCGCAAGCTCGTCGCCTGAGGAGACGTCCATGCAGCCCTTCCGCAAGCTCACCGGCATCGCGGCGCCGCTGCCGCTCGTCAATGTCGACACCGACCGCATCATTCCGGCCCATTGGCTCAAGACCATTCGCCGCACGGGGTTGGGCGTCGGTCTGTTCGAGTCCCTCCGCTACCGCGAGGACGGCAGCGAGAACCCGGACTTCGTCTTGAACCGCGAACCCTATCGCCGGTCGGTGATCCTGATCACCGGCGAGAACTTCGGGTGCGGCAGCTCGCGCGAGCACGCGCCATGGGCACTGCTCGACTTCGGCATTCGCTGCGTGATCGCGCCCTCCTTTGCCGACATCTTCTTCAACAACTGTTTCAAGAACGGGATCCTGCCGATCGTCCTGCCGCAAGCGACGGTAGACGCCCTGATGGCGGAAGCGGAGACGGCGAGCGAGCCCGTGTTCACCGTCGATCTCGAAGAGCAGCTCATCCATCGGCCTTCGGGTAACCAGCCGGTGCCGTTCGAGGTCGATCCGTTCAAGCGGCACTGCCTGCTCGAGGGGCTCGACGACATCGGTCTCACCCTCAAGCGGCTCGAGCGTATCGAAGCCTTCGAGGCCCGCCAGCGGCGCGAGCAGCCGTGGCTGTGGACGCGCGCGGCCTGAGTGGGGAGGGGCAGGATTGACGAACGCGCGTGGGATTTTGTTCCTGGCGGGCGATGGCATCGGCCCGGAGATCATGGGCGAGGTGCGCCGCATTGCCGACTGGTACGCGGCCCAGGGTCTGCCCCTGGAGATCGAGGAGGATCTGGTCGGCGGCAGCTCGATCGACCGCCATGGCACGCCACTCACCGATGCCGTGCTCGAGAAGGCCAAGCGCATCGGCGTTGTCATGTTCGGGGCGGTGGGCGGACCGAAGTGGGACGAATTGCCCTTCCATCTCAAGCCGGAGCAAGGTCTGCTGCGGTTGAGAAAGGAGCTCGGGCTCTTTGCCAATCTCCGGCCGGCGATGGTCTTTCCGGCGCTGGCCGAGGCGTCGAGTCTCAAGCGGGAGCTGGTCGACGGGCTCGACATCTTGATCCTGCGCGAGCTCACCGGCGGGGTCTATTTCGGCGAGCCGCGCGGGATCGAGGATTTGCCCGACGGCGAGCAGCGGGCCGTGGACACGCAAGTCTACACCACGCCGGAAATCCGGCGCATCGCCCGGGTCGCTTTCGACCTCGCGCGCAAGCGCCGCAACAAAGTGACGTCGGTCGAGAAGGCCAATGTCATGTACACCGGGGTGCTGTGGCGGCGCACCGTGCAGCAGGTGCATGACAGCGAATTCCCGGACGTCGAGCTCAATCACATGTATGCCGACAATTGCGGCATGCAGCTCGTCCGACAGCCCAAGCAGTTCGACGTCATCGTCACCGACAACCTCTTCGGCGATCTGCTGTCGGACGTGGCCGCGATGCTCACCGGTTCCCTCGGCATGCTGCCTTCGGCGTCCCTCGGTGCGCCGGACGCATTGGGCCGACGCAAGGCCCTCTACGAGCCGGTGCACGGCAGTGCTCCGGACATCGCCGGCAAGGGAGTCGCCAATCCCTTGGCCTGCATCCTGAGCTTCGCTATGTTGTTGCGCTATTCCTTCGATCTGCCGCTCGAAGCGGACCGCCTCGAGCAGGCGGTGGCTCGCGTGCTGGCCGAGGGCTATCGCACGCCGGACATTTGGAGCGAGGGCACCATCCGCGTGGGCACCGAGGAGATGGGCCGGCGGGTCCTCGCCGCTCTGGCCTCCCTGCCGCGCTGAGGCGCGGTCGGCGATCCTCCGCTCGCGCGAACCGGAGCGGGTCCATGCCGTCGACCGACTACGAGCGAGACTCTCGTACCTGGACGCAGGAGGCCCTTGCCCGAGCTCCGCTCGCCCTTCTTTCTGCCGCCTCGCCGGAGGAGCTCGCGCTCGAGGAACTGGCGGAGGTCATGGAAGCGCTCGGACCCCAGCATCGGCTCGAGACGCGAGCGCGACTGGAGCGGATGATCGAACAGCCGCGCGCGCTGGCTTGTCTTCCGAGCCGACGAGGCGCATCCGCCCGGTCGAAGGCGGGCCATCGCACCCGCGGCGCGAGCGCGCCCGGGCGGTCGTCCGGCCTGCAGCGGGGGGTCGCCTTCCGACTGTCCGATCTCGACCGCCACGCTCGTCGCCAGCACGAGGATCGGGCAGTCCAGTCGCCGCCCAGGTCCTGTCCACGCACGTCGACGCAGCCCGTGGACGGCGATTTCGCCCCGGACCATCGAGGGACCGCGGAGTCTCGGCCATCCGTGCACGTGGCGAGCGGCGGCTCTGCCTGCCTACGATCGCCGTCGTGTCCGCAATTCCTGCGCGGCCGGTCCATCGCCGCGATCGGGTCTTAGAGGACCTGCTTTTGGCTGCACGTTCGCCGGCGTAATCTCCCGAGGGCTTCTGGCAGCATGGAGTGCCCATCCTGCGAAACGAGATCGACCGAGGTCGCCACCCTCGCTGGCCGAGCGAGCGCGAGCGGTTCGAAGAGGGAGTGCCCGAGGCCGATGGACGTGCGGGGCGCATGGTCACGGGGCGCCTTCGGGATCGCGACCACGACCAGGCGGTCGAGGAGACGCTGGCGAAGGAATGTTCCTCGAGCTTCGAGGAGATCCGCAACGAGGAGTTGGGGCTGGAGAACGCACTCACCGAGAGGGTGAGCTTGCGGCACCCGGACGGGAGATGGACATGGCCTACAGGGTGGCAGTGGTCGGTGCGACCGGGGCGGTCGGCAACCAGATGCTCGAGATTCTCCACGAGACCGGTTTCCCGGTCGATGAAGTCTACGCCGTCGCCTCGGCCCGGTCGGTGGGCAAGGAAGTCAGCTTCGGCGACGACATCCGACTGAGGGTCAAGGATCTCGCCAGCTTCGACTTCGAGGGCGTCGATCTGGCCCTCTTCTCGGCCGGCAGCAGCGTGTCGGCGGAATACGCTCCCAAGGCGGCAGCCGCTGGCTGCGTCGTCATCGACAACAGTTCGCAGTGGCGCATGGACCCGGAAGTCCCGCTCGTCGTCCCCGAGGTCAATCCCGAAGCGCTTGCCGGCTTCCGGGCGAAGAACATCATCGCCAATCCCAATTGCTCCACCATCCAAATGGTGATGGCGCTCAAGCCCTTGCACGACCTCTGGCGGGTCAAGCGAGTGGCGGTCGCCACCTACCAGTCGACGAGCGGTGCCGGCCAGCGGGCCATGGACGAGCTCTTCGAGCAGACCAAGGGCATCTACATGAACCGCGAGCCGCAGCCGAAGATCTTCCCGAAGCGCATCGCCTTCAACCTCATTCCGCAGATCGACCGCTTCCTCGAGGATGGCTTCACCAAGGAAGAGTGGAAGATGCGGGTCGAGACCAAAAAGATCCTCGATCCCGCCATCGATGTCGTGGCGACCTGCGTGCGGGTCCCGGTATTCGTCGGCCATTCCGAGGCGGTGTTCGCCGAGTTCCACGAACCGGTCGATGTCGAGGAAGCGCGCACGGCGCTCGACAATTTCGAAGGGGTGGTGGTGCTCGATCGGCCGGAGGAAGGTCAGTACGCGACACCGGTCGACTGCGTCGGCGAATATGCGGTCTTCGTCTCTCGCATCCGTCGCGATCCCACGGTCGAAAATGGCCTCGCCATGTGGGTGGTCGCCGACAATCTGCGCAAGGGTGCGGCCCTCAACGCCGTGCAGATCGCCCATCGGCTCGTCGACGACGGCTATCTCTGAGCGCCGACCAGGCTGCATCCCCTCCCGGCCATCCCCACATGCAGGGGGGCGAGGCGAGGAGGGGCGGGGTGCCCGAGATCCGCATCGGCACATCGGGTTGGGCCTATGCCAACTGGCGCGGCCGTTTCTACCCGGCGGGACTGCGCCCGAGCGAGTGGCTCGCGCATTACGCAACGGAATTCGACACGGTCGAAGTGAACGCCAGCTTCTATCGGCTGCCGCGGCCGGCGATCGTTCGCGGCTGGCTCGCGCGCACGCCGGAGCCCTTCCGGTTCGCCGTCAAGGCCTGGCGGGCGATCACCCACTACCGCCGGCTGCGCGACTGCAGCGAGCTGCTGTCCCCCTTTTTCGCCACGACCGATCTGTTCGGCGAGCGACTGGGGCCCGTGCTGTTCCAGCTTCCCCCGCGTTTTCCGGCGGATCCGCCGCTTTTGGACGATTTTTTGGCGTCCCTGCCGCCCGGCCGGCGATACGCCTTCGAGTTCCGCGACACGAGCTGGCATCGCGATACCGTCTACGAGGTGCTACGGCGGCACCGTGCGGCCTTCTCTTCCTTCGACCTCGCTGGTCTCGCGGCGCCGCGCGTGGCCACTGCGGACTTCGTGTACGTCCGTCTCCACGGGCATCTTCGGCGGTACCGCGGGGCCTATCCCGAGCCGGTACTGCGGCAGTGGGCAGAGTGGCTCGCCGATTGCCGCGCCGAGGGGCGCGACGTCTGGGTGTTCTTCGACAACACCGACGAGGAGGCGCATGCGGTGACCGACGCCCGTCGCCTCCGCGCCCTGCTCGGTGGCATGGCGGAGAGGCTGGGGACGTGCCCGGGATCGCGGCAATTTTAGGTGTAGTTTTGCAAACCGAAGTTGCGTCGCGGCTCGCGTGTGCTAATCAGAGGCGAAGCAGGAGCACGGACGCGGGGCGCTTGCCATGACCTTTCGCGTGATGCTCGTCGACCGGGCGGGCGACGGCCTGGCCCTGCTCGCGCGTGCGGCGGGCGAGGCCGGTCTCGTCGAGCTCCGGCTCGACCATGTGGCGAGCGTGCACGAGGCGGTGGGCCGGCTGGTCGAGGAGCCGACGGACGTCGTCTTCGTCGGCACGCCGACCGACGAGGGGAATCGGGAAGAGGCGATTTTGCGACTGGTCTGCACCGCACCCGACTGTTCGGTGCTACCGCTACCGCTCTCGGCGTGGGGTGGAGGCGAGCCGCAGCGGGATCTGGCCTTGCTCGTGCGCACCCTCGGCCGTCTCTACCGCCAGCGCGTCGACCGCCGTCGTCTCGTCCATTGGGCCACCCACGACCGCCTGACCGGACTCGCCAACCGCTGGCTGTTCGAGGACAAGCTCGCGGACGCGATCGCCCGTGCGCGCCGCAACGGCACCACCGGTGCCCTCCTCTTTCTCGATCTCGACGGGTTCAAGGCGATCAACGATTGTTTCGGCCACGAGGCCGGTGATGCCGTGCTGCGAACCACAGCCGAGCGGCTGCGGGCCTCGTTGCGCGCCTGCGATACGGTGGCCCGTTTCGGTGGCGACGAGTTCGTCGTGCTGCTCGACAGCGTGTCGTCGCTACTCACGGCGCAAGCGGTGGCCGACAAGCTGCGCCGCCGGATCGCCGAACCCATCGCCCTGCCGCATGGGACCATCGCCATCTCTTGTTCGCTGGGCATGTCCCTCTTCCCCGTCGAGGGCGAGGACCCGCCGCTGTTGCTGCGACAGGCCGATCGGCTCATGTATCGCCACAAGAGCGGCCGCCGGGCAGTCTTCGCGGCTTGAGCCGTCGGATCTCGCGAAGCCGCGGTCTTCCCTCATCCGTCGCATTGCATCCGCGCCAGGGCTCTCCTAGAAGGCTCGTGCCCAGTGCACGCTCGCGGGCCACCCGGTCAGGAAATCGAGCCTCGGAGAGCCTCGGGTCATGATCATCGGAGTGCCGAAGGAACGGCGCGAACCGGAGGCGCGTGTCGCCGCTTCGCCGGAGACGGTGGGACGCTTGGTCGCGCTCGGTCAGCAGGTGTGGATCGAGCGCGGAGCCGGTGCCGGTTCGCTTTGGTCGGACGCCGAATACCAACAGAAGGGGGCGACCCTGGTCGAGGCGGAAGAGATCTGGGAACGGGCCGACATCGTGCTCAAGGTGCAACGTCCCACGGACGCGGAAATGCCGCTTCTGCGCCACGGTCAGGTCCTCGTCGGCATGCTCGACCCTTATCCGAACCGGGCGCAGGTCGCCGCCTACGCCGAACGCGGTGTCACCGCCTTCGCCCTCGAACTGCTGCCGCGCACCACCCGTGCGCAGGCCATGGACGTGCTCTCGAGCCAGGCCAATCTCGCCGGATTCCGCGCCATGCTCGAGGCGATGACCGCCTATCGGCGGGTGGTGCCGATGATGATGACCGCAGCGGGAACCGTCACCCCCGCCAAGGTGTTCGTGATCGGTGCCGGGGTGGCCGGCCTGCAGGCGATCGCGACCGCCCGCCGCATGGGAGCCGTGGTGAGCGCCACCGATGTCCGGCCGGCCGCCAAGCAGGAGATCGAATCCCTCGGCGCCCGCTTCGTCGGCTATATCCCCGAGGATGCCGCAACCGCCGGCGGCTATGCCCGACCGCTGACGGCTGAGGAACTGGAACGGCAGCGGCAGGTGCTAGCGGATCACATCCGCAGTCAGGACATCGTCGTCACCACCGCTCAGGTCCCCGGCCGTCCGGCACCGCGGATCGTGACCGCGGGCATGGTGCGCAGCATGAAGCCGGGAGCCGTGATCCTCGATATGGCGGTGGAGAGCGGTGGCAATGTCGAGGGCAGCCGGCCGGGCGAGACCGTGGAGATGGATGGGGTGACGATCCTCGGGCCGCGCAATCTCCCCTCCCGCGTCGCGCCCACGGCCAGCCAGCTCTATGCCAAGAATCTCCTGAACTTCCTCTCGCTCCTCGTGCCCGAGGGAGCGAACGAGGTCCACATCGACACGAATGACGAACTGGTGGCCGCGACCCTGCTCACCCGCGGCGGCAGCATCGTTCATCCCAACTTCCAGAGCTGAGCCGGAGGCCCGCTATGGCAGCCGTCGATCCGGGAATCGTCAACCTCATCATCTTCGTGCTCGCCATCTTCGTCGGCTACTATGTCGTGTGGTCGGTTACCCCGGCGCTCCACACGCCCCTCATGTCGGTGACCAACGCCATCTCGAGCGTGATCGTGGTCGGGGCGCTCATCGCCACCGGTGCCGGCGGCTTCGGCGTCCACACGTTGCTCGGCTTCCTCGCCGTGGTGCTCGCCTCGGTCAACATCTTCGGCGGTTTCGCCGTGACCCAGAGAATGCTTGCCATGTTCCGCCGGCGTGGTTGAGGAGCCGCGGCCATGAGCGCCAATCTCGCTGCCCTCGGCTATCTCGTTGCAGCCGTCTGCTTCATTCTCGCCCTGCGCGGCCTCTCCCACCCGGCCTCCGCCCGCGCCGGGAACGTCTATGGCATGACCGGCATGGCCCTCGCGGTGCTGATCACCCTCATGGTGTTGCCGCATCCCAGCCTGCTTTCGGGGGTGCTCATCGCCATCGGCATGGCGATTGGCGGCGGCATCGGCTTGGTGGTGGCCCGGCGCATCCAGATGACGGCCATGCCGCAGCTGGTGGCCGCCTTTCACTCCCTGGTCGGTCTCGCTGCCGTCCTCGTCGCCGGAGCGGCGCTTTCCAATCCAGCCGATTTCGGCATTCTCGGGCCGCACGGTGTGAAGACCGCCTCGCTCCTCGAGATGGGTCTCGGCACCATCGTGGGCGCGGTCACCTTCACCGGCTCGGTCATCGCCTGGGGCAAGCTCCAGGCGCGTTTCCCGAAGCATATCGAAGAGCGGATCCCCGAGCCGGTGCTCGCCGTCTGCCGGCTGTTCATGCGCAGTCAGCCGATCCTGTTGCCCGGCCGTCATGTCATCAATATTGCCCTCGGTATCGTCCTCCTGGCGTTGCTTGCCGTCTTTTTGGCGAGTGGCAACGGCTTCGTCTTTCTGCTACTGGCGCTTCTGTCTTTCGCCCTCGGGGTACTGCTCATCATCCCGATCGGCGGCGCCGATATGCCGGTGGTCATTTCCATGCTCAACAGTTACTCGGGCTGGGCGGCGGCCGGAATCGGTTTCACCCTCAACAATCCGATGCTGATCATCACCGGAGCTCTCGTCGGCTCCTCGGGTGCCATCCTCTCGTACATCATGTGCCGTGCGATGAACCGCTCCTTCGTCTCGGTGATCCTGGGCGGATTCGGCGAATCGGCAGTGGCGGCCGCCGAGGAGGGCGAGAAGACGGTGAAGGCGGGCTCCGCCGAGGATGCCGCCTTCATCATGGAGAACGCCCAAAAGGTCATCATCGTGCCGGGCTATGGTATGGCGGTGGCGCAGGCTCAGCATGCGGTGCGCGAGCTTTACGACAAGCTCACGGAAAAAGGGGTGGAGGTGAAGTTCGCCATCCACCCGGTGGCCGGGCGGATGCCGGGGCATATGAATGTGCTGCTCGCGGAAGCGAACATTCCCTACGATGTCGTCTTCGAGATGGAGGAGATCAACAACGAGTTCCAGACCGCCGATGTCGCCTATGTGATCGGCGCCAACGACATTACCAATCCAGCGGCGAAAGAGGATCCGAAGTCGCCAATCTACGGTATGCCGGTGCTCGATGTCGAGAAGGCCAAGGCGGTATTCTTCGTGAAACGCTCGATGGCTCCGGGTTATGCCGGGATCGACAATCCCTTGTTCTATCGGCCTCATACGATGATGCTGTTCGGCGATGCCAAGAAGGTCACGGAAGAGATCGTGCGCGCTCTCGATCCGTGAGGAGGGGAGACGGCCATGACCACCCCGCGTAGGCTGCTGGCGATATCCGGAAGCCTTCGGCGTGCATCCCTCAACACCGCGGCCGCGCGCGCTGCCCTCGCGCTGCTGCCCGCCGGCTGGAGCGGCGAGCTCGTGCTGCTGCACGACATCCCGCCCTATAACGAGGATCTGCGCGCCGGCGGCGCGTTCCCGCCGCCCGTCCAGGCCCTGCGAGATGCCATCCGCGCAGCCGACGCGCTGCTCATCGTCTCGCCCGAGTACAACTATTCGATTCCGGGCGTGCTCAAGAATGCCATCGACTGGGTGTCGCGCCCGCCCGAGCAACCCTTCGCCGGCAAGCCTATCGCCACCATGGGGGCGTCGCCTGGCGCCTTCGGCACGGTGCGCATGCAGCCGCATCTGCGCTTCGTCCTGGCCAGCCTCGGTGCCCAGGTGCTCTGGCGGCCCGACGTTCTGATCCGCGACGCGACCCAGAAATTCGACGAGCGCGGCGAACTCGTCGACACGGAGACGCGCGAGCTCGTGGTCCGATTGCTCGCGGCGCTCGCCGAGTGGACGGAGCGGTTGCGGCGCTAGACCGGGCCGCACCGGCGGCTGACGCCGCCGGTGCCGGCAGGAGCTCCGGCCCTAGGTGATATGGGCGCCACGGGTCTCGACGTAGACGGCGTAGAGGGACTGGCTGCCGGTCATGAACAGCCGGTTGCGCTTGCTGCCGCCAAAACAGACGTTCGAGCAGATTTCCGGTAGCCGGATCTGGCCGATGCGGACACCGTCGGGGGCGAACACGTGCACCCCATCGTAGCCGTCCCCGACCCAGCCGGCCGAGGCCCAGACGTTCCCGTCCTCGTCGCAGCGGATGCCGTCGGCGAAGCCGGCTCGGCCGTCGAGAGTCATGTCGGCGAAGATCCGAGGGTTCCTGAGCTTGACCCCGTCCACGACGTCGAAGGCCCAAATTACCTTCTTGGCGTCGGGATAGTGCGAGGCGCCAGTGTCGGCGACGTAGAGGATCTTGTAATCCGGGCTGAAGCACATGCCGTTCGGCTTGTAGGGCTCGTCGGCGACTTTGCTGATCTTCCCGGTCTGGGCGTCGATGCGGTAAATCGCCTCCTTGATGAAAGGCTGCGGGTTGGTGGCGCTCTCCGGCACCCGCTGGCCCTCGTAATTCATGAGGGCGCCATAACCCGGATCGGTGAACCAGATGGCGCCGTCGGCGGGATGCACGACCCCGTCATTGGGCGCGTTGAGAGGCTTGCCCTCGTCGTTTTTGTCGGCGAGCACCGTGACGCTGCCGTCCCATTCGTAGCGGACCACCTGGCGCGGGTAATGGCAGAAGCTGATCTGCCGGCCCTGGAAATCGAAGGTGTTGCCATTCGAATGAAAGGAGGGGTGACGGAAGAAACGCGAAACGTGACCGTCCTCCTCGATCCACCGCAGCTGCTCGTTGTTGGGGATGTCCGACCACAACAGATAGCGCCCGACCGCGTTCCAGGCTGGCCCCTCGGCCCAGAGCGTGCCACGGTAGAGCCGGACGATCGGCGTGTTGCCGAGCTTGTATTTGAACCGCTTGTCGAGCACGACGACGTCGGGTTCGGGATAGCGCACCGGCTCGGCGTCCGGCGCGAAGCTACGGGCGAAGGCATCCTTCGCCATGGCGGTGGCGGCAGCCAGGGTCGCCGCCCAGCCCATGAAGCGCCGGCGATCGAAGCCGGGCCGTTCGACCGGCGGCTGGGATGCCGCGAGATCGATGAAGCGGTGCAGTTGGACGCGTGTCACGGACAGTCCTCCCCGATCGGTGGTATCGTTCGCAGGGATGCGAACGCAGCGATTATCGGGTCCACTGCAGAGCGCGCAAGGGGTGCCATGGGACGGCCCGGGCGGCGTCGGCCGTCCGGGCCGCAGCCAGGAGGCGCTCAGTCGATCGCCAGCGGAGCGCCCATGGATCCCGTCGCTCCGACGATCGGCGCCGGCGAGAAGACGTAGAGGAAACGATACACCCCATCGGCCGCCAGCTCGTCGAGGAACAGGTTCTCGTGCAACAGGATGCCGTGGCGGGTGATCAGGTGCTGGTGCACACAGAAGGCACAGGCCGGATCCGGATTGGGGACCGCCTCGACGGGCCAGGTATCGGCCCCGACCACCCCGGCGCGGACCTCGTCGCTCAGCCAGCGTGCGACCTCCATGCCGATCCCGGGGCAGCCGGAGTTGTACTTGGCGTTATCGACCTTCCACAGTTTGCCCCAACCGGTGTGGAAGAGGACTACATCGCCCTCGGCGAAGCGGAAGTCGGCCATGCCTTGGCGGGCCAGCGCGGCGCGCACATCGGCCATGGTGATCTCGTAGCCCGCATCGAGCATCTCCACGCCCTTCGCACCCGCCACGTCGATCAGGATGCCGCGGCCGACGATGGGATGCAGCTTCTCCGTCCCGAGCTTGCGCAGGCCGTAGGGGGCGCCCACCTCGGTCTCGCTGAAGCCATTGTAAAAGCGCATCTCATCCTTGTCGCCCTCGCGCCCGATCATCACCCCGATGTGGCCGAGACCGTCGAACTGCGTGCCGACTTGGCCAACCTCGGTAGCGAGGAACTCGTCGTGCCAGATGATGCGGTTCGCGCCAAACGGCCCGCCGGTCGGGGTGCCGGGAATGCGCAGGCTGAATTTGCGCGAACCGAAGAGCGGCATATCGGCCTCGTAGGGACGGCCGATGCGATAGGCACGACCGCGGTCGGCTTCGGCGAGACCGCGGCGGACCACTTCGGGCTTGGTGTACCAGTTGGTGGCCCCGGCTTCGTCCCCTTCGCCCCATTGCGGGTTCGGCCACCACTTGCTGCCGATGGGCGTCTCCGCCTTTCCCGTCACCCAGGGTTTGCCTTCGCACTCCTGCCAATTCTCCGGCGAACAAGCAGCACCGGCTTGGTCGGCAACGGCGAAAGCCAGCGCGCCGGCAAGCAGCGCTGAGGCAAGCTGACGTGTCATTGAGGACTCTCCCCGATCCAAGGTCGTGTTCGCTCCTCCGGACTGTGGTGCCGGGGAGCGAGCAAGGCATAGCATGGTAGCGGCGGAATGCAACGCATGCCGTCGCGGCGGCCTGGCGCGCCCTTGACAGGGGGGCAAGTGCCACTACCAAGGAAGGCGATCCGTGGTGATTTGCGCCGACCGGCTTGCGGCCACGTTAAACAAGCGGCTAAAAGGTCGGGGCCTCCGTGACCCGATCTAGCCGGTCGGGAGGATCGAACTGGAGGCCCGAATGCCCATCAAGATCCCCAACGATCTTCCCGCCGCCGAAAAGCTCAAGGCGGAAGGGGTGCGGGTGATCGGCGAGGAGGAGGCGCTGCGCCAGGACATCCGGCCCATGCAGATCGCCCTCCTCAATCTCATGCCCGAGAAACCCAAGACCGAAACACAACTGGCCCGCCTGCTGGGCGCCACCCCGCTGCAGGTGGAGCTCACGCTGCTCACCACCTCCAGCTATCAGCCCAAAACCGTGCCGCTTTCGCACCTGCAGGCGTTCTACCGCACATGGGAGGACGTCAAGGATCGCAAGTTCGACGGCTTCATCGTGACCGGCGCGCCAGTGGAGATGATGCCGTTCGAGGAAGTGAAATATTGGGACGAGCTCACCCGCATCTTCGATTGGACACGGACCAACGTCCACTCCTCGTTCTTCATTTGCTGGGGCGCCCAGGCGGCACTCTATCACTTCTACGGAGTACCGAAGCACATCCTGCCGTGCAAGCGCTTCGGCATCTACGTTCACTATGTCATCGAGCACCGTGACGCCCGACGGCCACCGCTCATGCGCGGCTTCGACGACATCTTCCACGTACCGGTATCGCGCCATACCGAAGTGCGACTCGAGGACATCCCCAAAGATGTGGGGCTCGAAGTGCTGGCAGTCTCGAATGCCGCCGGCCCGTGCATCCTGTGGGAGGAGCGGCATCGCGCCGTCTACATGTTCAATCACCTCGAGTACGACACTTATACCCTGCACGAGGAATACACGCGCGACAAGGAAAAGCGCAACGACGTCGACATGCCCATCAACTATTATCCCGACGACGATCCGAAACGGCCGCCGCGCAATTGCTGGCGCGCCTATGCCCATCTGTTGTTCGGCAATTGGATCAACGAGATGTACCAAACGACGCCCTACGACATCTCGAAGATCGGCAGCGACAAGGTGGAGGCGAAAGCCGCCTGAGGGGGCCGCTCAGCTGGGCCGGCCGGCCGCTCGGCGCGCCGCCATGCGGCCGTTCTCCTCGCGCGCCGCGGCGCCTTCGGGAAGCGGGACATAACGCCGCCGCCGCGTCGGTACCGCCGCGAACACGGGAGGCGCAGCGTAGATGCGCTTCTCCGCCTCTCGCAACAGTACGCCGGCGAAGCCCGGAGCGAGCCGCCGTCCGGCCCGTTCCAGCGGGCCGGCCAGCCTGCGGGCGAGGTGCGAGCGCAGGGGCGGCATCCACAACGCTTGGCCTTCCGCCAGCGGAGCGAAGAGATGGTTGGCGAGCAGGCGGTCGAGCTGCGAGGCGGAGAACGGCCGGCCACTGCCGAAGGGGGTGCTGTCGCTCCAACACCAGAGGCCGTGGCGGTTCGGCACGACCACCAGCATCCGGCCGCCGTCCTCGAGCACGCGCCAGGCTTCGCGCAGCAGCCGGTTCGGATGGCGCACGTTTTCCAACGCGTGGACGAGGAGGAGCCGCTCGAATGCGGCATCGGGGAAGGGCAGTTCGTCCTCGCGGACCAGCACCACGCGGTTCGGACCCTGCTCCGGCCAGGGCCGCGCCCCTTGGGTCTCGGGCATGGCGACGACGGCCTGCGCCATCGCGGTCTGGGTGAAAAGCGGCAGCGGATAGCCGATCGCGAGCAGGCGCCGGCCGCCGAGGTCGGGCCACAGTTCGCGGACGCGAGCCGAAAGCAGACGCTGCACCGACCGTCCGGTCGGACCGTCGTAAAAACGCTGGAGCTCGTCGATCTGCGGGCGCACCCGAAAGGACCTTCTCGACAGCCCTCGACCCCTCCCACATATACCGTGCCAGGAGCGGATTTGAAGCGCCCGGGTGGGGATGGGGCGGAACGGGGAGGAGGCTCGTGCGGCGGAAGGCTTTCGAGATCGAATTGCTGCCGGTTCTCGCTGACAACTACAGCTATCTTCTGTTCGACCCCGATAGCGGGACGAGCGGTGTCGTCGATCCCGGTGCGGCCGAGCCGGTACGGGCTCGGCTGGCGGAGCTCGGCCGCGGGCTCGATCTCATCTTCGTGACTCATCATCATGCCGATCATACGGGCGGGGTCGTCGCCCTCCAGCAGGAGTTCGGGGCCCGCATCCTCGCCGCCCGGCGCGATATCGCGAGGATTCCCGGCTTTGCCCCCGACCGCGACCTCGCCCTCGGCGAAGGCGACGAAGGCAGCTTCGGCGATGTGGTCTTCCGGGTGTTGGAGACGCCAGGTCATACCCGGGGCCATGTGTGCTATTGGTTTCCCGGGGAAGAGGCGCTCTTTTGCGGGGACACCCTGTTTGCCATGGGCTGTGGCCGGCTGCTCGAGGGAACGGCCGAGGAGATGTGGCAATCGCTCGGCAAGCTCGCGGCGCTGCCTCCTTCCACCCGCGTCTGGTGCGGCCACGAATATACCCTCGCCAACGGCCGCTTCGCGCTGACCGTAGATCCGGACAATGCCGAACTGGCCGAGCGCGTGCGCGAAGTCGAAGCGCTGCGTGCCGAGGGCCGACCGACCGTGCCTTCGACCCTGGGCCTCGAACTGCGCACCAATCCCTTCCTTCGGGCGAACGATCCGGCGATCCGGGCCCGCCTCGGCATGGAGGCGGCATCGGAAGTCGAGGTTTTCGCCGAACTCCGCCGGCGCAAGGACCGCTTCTGAGCGGGCTCAAGCCCGCTCCGCTCGCGCGGGGGCGGCGAGGTCGAGCAGGCGGCTCGCGGTTGCGTCCGGCAACGCCGGCCGCTGTCGGGCGAGGGCTTCGCGCACCTCGATCCGGGCGAGGGCGGTGAGCAGCACGAGGTAATAGAAGAGATCGTAGAAGGCGAGGGTGAGCAACGCCCCGCCCGTGGCAAACGCGACGAAGCTCACCTGGACGAGGGCGCCGAAACGCTCGGCCCAGCCGAGTTCGGGAACGCCGCGACTGTCCCGCACGATGCGCCGCGCCGTGAGGATGCCGCCCACGAGGAGGGCGAGGAACAGAGCGAGTCCGGGCCAGCCGTGTTCGGCGAGGACCTCGAAGTAGATGCTGTGGGCGTTCAGGTAATTGAGGGTGCCGCGGGCGTGCTCGATACCGTTGAGCGTGTAGACCATGAACCCGCCGCCAAGAACGGGACGTTCGGCGACCACTTGCAGACCCCAGGACCAGGCGGCAAAACGCATGTTGGCGGAAGCGTCTTGCTCGTATTGGCCGATCGTCTCCATGCGCGCGAGCCATTCCTCCGGCATGAAGGCGATGGCGAGGCCGAGGCAGGCCAGGATCGAGGGCCCGGTCAAAAGGCGCAGATCCGTGCGCAACCAGAGCAGGAAGCCGCACACCGCGAGGGTGAGCAGGCCGCCGCGGGAATGGGTGCCGAGCACGGCGACCGCGGTCAGTCCGGCAGCGGCGAGGAAGGCGAGGCGCGACAGGCGTCGCGATGCGGTTTCGGCAAAGTAGAGCAGCAGCGGAATCACCATCACGAGCGCCACGGCGATGGCGTTGTTGTCGGTGATCCAGCTCTCGGGTGGCCCCCAGACGAGGTAGTGGCCGCCAGTGAGGAGAGTCCAGAGACCGCCCTTCACCCCGAAGAAGGCGATCGACAGGGTGACGACCAAAAGCAGCTGTCGCCAGCGAGCGAGGTCGGTGACGAGAGCCGCCGTCACCATCATCACCACCACCGTCTTGATCGCCCGGTCCCATTTCGTGAATGCCGCCTCGGGTGCCCAGGCAAACAGGGTGGTGAGGCTGAACCACAGCGCGAAGACCAACAACAGCCACAACAGCAGGTGCATGCGGGGCAGCTTCGGCCCGCCGGCGAACAGCCAAGACAGCAGGGTCAGAGCGAAGAAACCCTGGGCGAACGGCTGACCGTAGGTGAAGCCGAAGGTCAGCCGGTGCGGGTTCATGAGCGAGAACCAGGCATAGGCTAACATGCCGGCGTGCGGCCGCAGCCACACCACCGGCACGAGCCCGAGCACGATCGAAAGGAGCAGGATATCGCGCATCGAGAACCCGCGGGCCCTGCATCGGTCCCCCTCGTGTCGAGGAGGTTAGGGCGACGCACCTTCCCGATGCAATGCCAGCCGCGCGCTCCCGGCGGCTCGCGCACCACCCGGTATCCCGCCGGGGCTCAGCGGCTTCTGTCCATCACCGCGCCTTCTCGGGATGCGGACCACCGCGTCGGGTGGCGCGCATCCCCATCCGAGGACGCCCTTCCTACTTGTTCACGGCGTCTCTGAGACCCTTCCCCGGCTTGAACTTGATGGCATTGGTAGCGGCGATCTGGATGGTCTCGCCGGTGCGGGGATTGCGACCGGTGCGGGCGGGACGATGCGACACCTCGAACACGCCGAAGCCGGCGATCGAGACGCGCTGACCTTGGGCGAGGGCGTTCTGGATGGCATTCAGGACCGCATGCACCGCCTTCGAGGCACTCGCCTTGGTCATACCGGTCTCCTTGGCGACTGCGGCGGTGAGCTCGTCGAGTGTCATCGCATCACTCCCATGTTCGCGGGTCCGCGGTCCTCATCACTATCACGAAGCGAAGCTCTTGCAAATGTCTGAAACATCGTGGTTTCGCTCGAGAACATCGGTGACTGTTGCGCAAACGGCACGAAACGGCGACTTCCGCCGGCGGTCAAGCGTCGAGACAAGCCGGATCGGGCAGGCGCGGCACTGCCGTGCCGATCATGCAGTCGCGCGTGACGAGGCGAGCGAGCTGTTCCTCGCTCCAGTTCGCGGTGCCGAGCGGGCGCAGCGGCAGGACCATGTACCGGAGCTCGGCCGTGCTGTCGTGCACCACGACCCGCACCTCGGGTGGCAGCTCGAGGCCGAATTCCGCGAGCACCGCCCGCGGTTCCCGCACCACCCGTGCGCGATAGGCCCGGGACTTGTACCAGTCCGGCGGCGCGCCGAGGAGGAAGCGAGGATAGCAGGAGCACAGGGTGCAGACGATGACATTGTGGACGTCCGGGGTGTCGGCGACGGCGCGAATCGGGATCGGACCGGGATCGATGCCCAGCTCGCGCGCCGCGGCGTTGACATCGGCGAGGAGCCGCTCGCGGAACGCCGGATCGACCCAGGCGCGGGCGACGAGGCGGGCTCCTTGAGCCGGGGTCGCGGCGTCGATGCGCTCGAGGGTCGCGCGCAATGCCTCGCGGTCGAACACCCCTTTCGCGATCAAGAGCTGGGCGAGGGCATCGGTGAGCGCCATGTGCCAGCTGTAGGGTCCGTCTTCGAGATCGGGCTGGGGTGGGTGGCGGTGGGGATGGCCGTGGGCTGCGCTCATGGCTGCTGTTCCAGCGGTTCGAGCCAATGCTCGGCGAGATCGACGATCACGAGATCGTCGGGGAAGGTGGCATTCGACCACAGTCCGCCCGCCGGGAAGGCGACGCGGTAGAATCGCACGGGCGGTCGGTCGTGGCGTCCGTAGGCGAGATGTTCGGGGTTGGGCATCGGGCCGATCTCCGCCACCACCTCGCCGATTTTGCCGCGGGTGTAGAAGGGCGTGCGCACGTGTCCCGGTGGATCCCAACGCCGCACGCGCACCCGCATGCCCGGGCGGAGAGCCGCGGTCATCGCGCCTCCGCCACGGCGCGTCGTCGCCGCGCCTCCTCCATCGCCGCGCCGAGCTCGGCCGGCTCGACGATCCCCTTCTCGAGCAGGATGTTGGCGATGGCCTGGATCCAGCGCTCGAAGTAGGACAGACGATCGTACGCTCCCGGACCGAGCTCCTCGATGCCGCGGCGCAGCTCGTCGAGGGTCATGACCCCCCGTCCGACGAGCAGCCGCAGGATGGCATCGACCTTCTTCTCCCAGGGCGCGAGCTCGTGCTCGTGCCGATCGATGGGGCCGGCTTCGAGACCGCCGAGATCGTGATGCCGCTGCACGCTTCCTCCGCTTCCCGGCTCGGGCCCGCAACGCCGCCCGCGCACCCTTGATTCCCGCTGCGCTTGCCGCTACATGCCGGCCCGGTACCGCTCGGGCAGGCCCCATCGTCTAGCGGTTAGGACGCAGCCCTCTCAAGGCTGAAACACGGGTTCGAGTCCCGTTGGGGCCGCCAGATCCCCCTCCTCTCTAGCGCGCCGCGAGTTCCGGGTCGAGCACCACGGTCGACTTCACCGTACGCATCGCCATCGCCTCCTCGATCGCAGCCGCGAGCCCCTGTTCATCGAAGGGAAACAGCGTCTGCATGGCGAGCCAGGGGTAGCGGTCGCGCGCCCGATCGAGCATCGCGATACCGAGGGGCAGATCGTTGGCGGTGAAGCCCCACGAGCCGACGATGGTGATGTCCTTGGTACAAATGCGGTGCCAGTTCGTGTCGATGGAGCCGGCATCGGTGAACTGGCCCATCTCGACATAGGTCCCGCCGTCGCGCAGGAACTCGATGCCCTCGGGGCCGGCCGAGGGATGGCCGCTGCAGTCGATCACGAGGTCGGCACCGTAGCCACCCACCGCCTCGCGGACGGCCGCGATGCGCTCCTCGGGTCGTCGCAGCTCGTCGATGTCGACGGTGGCATCGGCACCGAAGCGCCGAGCGAGGGCGAGTCTGGGGTTCTCGGGAGCTCCCACCGCGACCACCCGACCGGCCCCCATTTCCTGCGCCGCCGCCACCGCGAGAATGCCGATCGGTCCCGTCCCCTGGACCACGACCGACGCTCCCCAGGGGAAGCCCCCCGCCTTCTTGGCCCGTTCAAAGGCACGGATCACCGAGGTCAGGGGCTCGGCGAGGGAGCCCAGGCGGTGCGGCAGGTCGTCGGGCAGGCGATAGATCTTGGTTCCCGGGAGCATGTCGAAGTCGACGTAGACCATCTCGGCAAAGCCCCCCACAGGTGCGGTGGCTTGTCGAAGCCGAGGTAGCGGCCGTAATAGACCGGGTTCGGACATTTGTTGGCGTGCTCGGGATAGCGCTGGCACCAGTCGCACATGTGGCAGGGCTGGAGGGGCGGGATCATCACCCGCGCTCCGACGTGCAGGGGTTGTCCCACCCAGTCGCGGGTGAGCTCGCTTCCGATCTCGACGATCTCGCCCGAGAGCTCGTGGCCGAGGGTGAACGGCCAGGGTAGGGGCTTCGGCCAGTGACCCTTGAGGATATGCAGATCCGTGCCGCACACCCCGCAGCAGGCGACGCGAACGAGTGCCGCCTTCTCCGGCACGCGCGGCCGCGGCACCCGGCGGATCTCGGGCCGGGCACCCGGCCCGGCGAAGACGGCGACCCGGATCTCTTCCATGGTTTCCCCCTTCTCGCTGTCAGTCGCTCACCCGACGCCAATGCTCGATGCCGAAGGTAGTGGGTGCGAGATGGCCGGTCGGCTGCGGCCCCTCGAGCCAGATCGGCCAAACGTGCGGCTCGGCGCGAAAATAGAGGGGTAGGGCCGGGAGATCGTGCGCGTAGAGCCGTTGCAGTTCCGCCCACAGCCCGCGACGCCGCTCGGGGTCGAGCTCGTTCTCGATGGCATCGAGGAGCGCGTCCATGCGCGGGTTGCGATAGCCGGTGTAGTTCTGGCCCGACCACCCATTGTCGGGGCGCGGGATCTCGCCGCTGTGCAGCGTGCTCCGCGGCACGCTCTCGGGCGCGCTGATCCAGGCGAACAGGGCGAGACCGGTGAAGGCGCGTCGGCTCACCGTCTCGCCAAAGAAGACGCGCGCCGGTTCGTTGCGGATCGTCACCTCGACACCCGCTCGCCGCCACATGCCTTGGAGCACCTGCTGCACCAACTCGCGGCTGCGGTTGCCGGCGGTGGTCATGAGCTCCAACCGCAGGCGGCGGCCGGATGCATCCACGAGCACACCGTCCGGCCCGCGGCGATAGCCTGCCTCGGCGAAGAGCGCGGCAGCCTTCGTCGGGTCGAAGGGATAGGTCGGCACCTCCGGATCGTACATGGGATCGTTCGGATGGACCGGGCCGTGCGCTACCGGCTGGCGACCGGCGAACAGTTGGCGCACCAGCGTCTCGCGATCGAGGGCATAGAGCAACGCCTGCCGGACCCGCACATCCGACAGCATCGGATTGTCGAGCATGAGATCGATGTGCTCGTAGACCAGCCCCGGCTGATAGTGCACCCGAAACCGGTCACCCGCGCGCTTTTCGAAGGCGATCGCCTGATCGAGACTCATACCGAGGGCCCCCTCGATCATATCGAGGTTGCCCGACAGCAGATTGGCCTCGAGCGCCGCCGTGTTCTCGATGGCGCGGATCACCACCCGATCGAAGAAGGGGGGATCGCCGAAGAAGGTGGGGTTGCGCTCGAGCACGATGTGGCTCCCCGTCGCGACCTCGACCACCCGGTAGGGTCCGTACCACAAGCCGGGATGGGTCGGATCGGTATCGTAGAGGGTCCGGTTGCGGTAAGTGGCGGGGTCGGCCTCGAAGACCGGTCGCTCGAGATGGGCCGGCAAAGGATCGGGGGCGATCAGATTGTATTGATAGGTCAGGCGATCGCTGTGAACGACGAAGCGGCGGTCGTCGAGGCGTTCGATCGCGTGGATGCGGCGGAAGCTCTCGGCACTCGCCACGCCCGAAAGGGGATGGCGGCCCACCTCCCAGGCGAAGATCACGTCGTCGGTGGAAACCGGGACACCGTCGCCCCATCGCGCCCCCGGACGGATCTCGTAGGTGACCGCCACCCCGGTGCGTCCATCCGGTAGGATCTCGCGCACCGCGAGTCCGTTCTCGAAGGTCGGAAGCTCGACGCACAGGAGACAGGTCCGCTGCCAGGCGGCGTCGTAGGCGGTCAGTGGCCTGAGCGTGGCACCCAGCACATAGCTCTTGGCGGCCATGGAATCGATGAGGGGATGCAGGGTCGCCGGATATTGCGTGATGCCGATGATCAGGGTGCGGGGTTTGGCCGCCGTGGCAGCGAGCGGCAGAAGCATGGCCACGAGGGCGCACAGGCGGTAGAGCTGTGGGCGCATGTCGTGGACCTCCTCTTCCTTTCCGGCCTCCCGCTTGCGCGGTGACAATTGGACGATTCCGGCCTAATGCCAAGACGGGTCGGGCCGCGGGAGAGCTGCCGTGTCGGAAACCGTCGGGCGACGGGAGAGGCGCCCATGACTGTTCGCCGCAGCACCAAGATCGTCGCCACCCTGGGGCCAGCCTCGGCCAGCCTCGAGCGAGTGGAAGCGCTGGCGCGCGCGGGTGCCGATGTCTTTCGCATCAACGCCAGCCATGGCGAGGAAGCGAACTGGCGGACCCATGTCGAGCAGGTCCGCCAGGTGGAGGAGAAGCTCGGGCGGCCCATCGGCATCCTTTTCGATCTCCAGGGCCCGAAGATCCGGCTCGGTGACTTCGAGGGCTTCGCGAGTCTCACCCTCGCCCCCGACGACCGGCTCACCCTCGTTCTTGCCGCGAGCTCCGCTGACCCCACCCGCTTGCCGCTGCCGCATCGCGAGGTCTTCACGGTGCTCGAGCCGGGTCGGGAACTGTTGCTCGACGACGGCCGCATCCGCTTGATGGTCGAACAGCCGGCCGACACCGAGGCGGTGGTGCGGGTGGTAGCCGGAGGGACGCTCTTGCCGCGCAAGGGGGTGAACTTGCCCGGGGTGGAACTGCCCATCCCGGCTCTCACCCGCAAGGACACGCGCGATCTCGCGGCGGCCCTCGAGCTCGGGGTCGACTGGATCGCGCTCTCCTTCGTCCAGCGACCCCAGGATGTCGCCGATGCCCGTCGGCTGGTCTCGGGACGGGCGGCGATAATGGCCAAGATCGAGAAACCCTCGGCGGTGGAGCGGCTCGAGCGGATCGTCGAGCTCGCCGATGGGATCATGGTCGCACGCGGCGATCTCGGCGTCGAACTGCCGCCGGAAATGGTGCCGGGGCTGCAAAAGCGCATCGTGCGGCGCTGCCGCGATGCCGGCAAGCCGGTGGTGGTGGCCACGCAGATGCTCGAGAACATGGTGCATTCGCCTTGGCCGACGCGCGCCGAGGCGTCGGACGTGGCGACAGCCGTCTACGATGGGGCGGATGCGGTGATGCTGTCGGCCGAAACGGCGGCCGGCGCCTATCCCGTCGAGGCCGTCGACATGATGCGCCGGATCATCGAGCGGGTGGAGGCGGACGAGCTCTATCGCTCCTATCTCGAGGCCTATACGGCAGAGGTCGAGGCGCGGGCGGCGGACGCCATCACCTTGGCCGCGGCGCAGGTGGCGCACACCATGAAGGCGGCGGCGATCGTCACCTATACCACTTCCGGGGCGACGGCGCTGCGGGCAT
Organism: bacterium HR40; assembly: GCA_002898275.1. GTDB lineage: Bacteria > Pseudomonadota > Alphaproteobacteria > Geminicoccales > Geminicoccaceae > HRBIN40. The sequence goes on along the minus strand of BEIQ01000003.1, from coordinate 24,911 downwards.
CGCGAGAGCGACCCGACCGGCCGATCCTCGGTCTCGTCACCCGGGTATCCACGGCGCGCAAGCTCACCGTCGCCTGGGGTGTGCATCCGGTGGTCAGCGGCGATGCCGAGAATGTCGACGATATGGTGGAGAAGGCGCGCGCCGCGGTGCGCCGGGCCGGCCTGGGTGCGCCCGGGTCGGCGATCGTGATCACCGCCGGCATGCCCTTCGGGACGCCAGGAGCGACCAATCTCCTGCGTCTCGCCTGGATCACGTGAGGGCAGGATGACGGAAGAAGGCAGGGGTATGGCGATCGCGGCAGAGCTCGAGCGGCGATTGCAGGCGGCGTTCGCGCCCGTGGCTTTGGACATCCGAGACGATTCCGAGCGCCACCGCGGTCATCCCGGTCACCGCGAAGGCGGTGGCACCCACTTCGTGGTGCGGATCGTATCCGAGGCCTTCCGGGGGCTTTCGCGAATCGAACGGGAGCGGCGGGTCATGGCGACCGTCGCCGATCTCTTGGAAAAGCCGGTGCACGCTCTGCAGGTGATCGCCCGAACGCCGGAGGAAGTGCGATGACCGGCGGCAAGCCCCGACGCTGCCGAGAGCCTGGGATCCGCCTGCCCATCTTGCGCGGCAGGGCGCACTGTGCCCAATAGCCGGGGGCTTTCGGAACGGTGCCGATGGCCGAGATCACCAGTCTTCGGGAAGCGATCGCTGCCCTCGTTCGCGACGGCGACACCGTGGCCTGCGAGGGGTTCACGCACCTCATTCCCCATGCCGCCGGCCACGAGCTGATCCGGCAAAACAAGCGAGATCTCACCCTCGTACGGCTCACTCCCGATGTGATCTACGACCAGCTCATCGGTATGGGCTGCGCCCGCAAGCTCGTCTTCTCTTGGGGCGGCAATCCCGGTGTCGGCTCGCTGCACCGCTTCCGCGACGCCGTCGAGAACGGTCATCCGCGGCCGCTCGAGCTCGAGGAACACAGCCACGCCGCCCTTGCCAACGCCTATGTGGCGGGGGCTTCCGGTCTCACCTTCGCCGTGCTGCGCGCCTATGCCGGCACCGACTTGCCGGCGTACAATTCCAACATCCGCTTCCTCCGTTGTCCCTTCACGGGCGAGGAGTACGCTGCCGTGCCGGCGGTCCGGCCCGATGTCGCGATCATCCACGCCCAGAAGGCCGACCGCCGGGGCAATGTGCTGCTATGGGGGATCCTCGGGGTTCAGAAGGAGGCGGTGTTGGCCGCCAAGCGCGCGATCGTCACCGTGGAAGAGATCGTCGAGGAGCTCGACGCCCCGCCCAACGCCTGCGTGTTGCCGCGTTTTGTGGTGACGGCAGTCTGTCGGGTGCCCTTCGGCGCCCATCCCTCCTACGCCCAGGGCTACTATGCCCGCGACAACCGCTTCTACCGGGCGTGGGACGATATTTCGCGCGACCGCGAACGGTTCCGCGAATGGATGGTACGCCACGTGCTCGAGACCGCGGACTTTGCCGAATATCTGCGCTCGGCCGGGATCACCGTACCGCCGGAGAGATCGGCATGACGGATTTTTCTGCCAGCGAGATGATGGCGGTTGCCGCGGCTCGCATGCTGCGCGATGGCACGGTGTGCTTCGTCGGCATCGGCTTACCGAGTACCGCCGCCAATCTCGCTCGCCTCACCCACGCGCCGGAGGTGGTGCTGATCTACGAATCCGGACCCATCGGCGCCAAGCCCTCGGTCCTACCCCTGTCGATCGGTGACGGCGAGCTCGCCGCCACCGCCGATACCGTCGTTTCGACCCCCGAGATTTTTCGCTACTGGCTGCAGGGCGGGCGCATCGACATCGGTTTTCTCGGCGCGGCCCAGATCGACCGCTTCGGCAATATCAACACCACCGTGATCGGGGACTACCGGAAGCCGAAGGTGCGTCTCCCCGGTGCCGGAGGTGCTCCGGAGATCGCCGCCATGGCCAAAGAGGTGTTCATCGTGCTGCGCCATACGCGTCGCGCCTTCGTCGAGGAACTGGATTTCGTGACCAGCGTGGGCCACGGAACGGGTGGCGACAGCCGCGCCCGGCTGGGCTTGCCGGGCGCGGGGCCGACGGTGGTGATCACCGATCTCTGCTTGCTCAGGCCCGATCCCGAGACCAAAGAGCTCGTCGTCACCGCGCTCCACCCAGGCATCGCGCGCGACCAGGTGGCCCGAGCGACAGGTTGGCCGGTGCGCTTTGCCGCGGATCTCGTCGTCACCGAGCCGCCGACGCCGAGCGAGCTCGCGGCGCTGCGCGATCTGTGGCGACGGACGGCGGAAGCGCACGGGGAAACGTCGGGAGAGGGATCGTGACCGAGGCTTTCGTGTGCGACGCGGTCCGCACCCCCATCGGCCGCTTCGGTGGTATCCTCGCCGCGGTACGGGCCGACGATCTCGCCGCCGTGCCGTTGAGGGCGTTGCTCGCCCGCAATCCCGGCCTCGATCCAGCGGCGGTCGACGAGGTGGTGCTGGGCTGCGCCAATCAGGCGGGCGAGGACAATCGCAACGTCGCCCGCATGGCGCTCTTGCTCGCCGGCTACCCGCCCTCGGTTCCAGGGATCACCGTCAACCGTCTCTGCGCCTCGGGTCTCGACGCCGTGGCAACGGCAGCGGCGCGCATTCGCACCGGGGAGATCGAGCTCGCCATTGCCGGCGGTGTGGAGCACATGACTCGCGCCCCCTTCGTCATGGGCAAGGCCGAAGCGCCGTTCCAGCGCAGCGTCGAAATCCACGACACGACGATCGGCTGGCGCTTCGTCAATCCGCTCATGAAGCAGCAATACGGCATCGATTCGATGCCGGAGACGGCGGAGAATGTCGCGGCCGAATTCGCCATCTCGCGCGCCGATCAGGATGCCTATGCCCTGCGGAGCCAGAAGCGGGCGGCTCGTGCCATCGCTGCCGGCTTTTTCGCCGAAGAGATCGTCCCCGTGCCGGTTCCGCAGAAGCGGGGCGAACCCCTGTGGGTGGACCACGACGAGCATCCACGGCCCGACACCACGCTCGAAGGGCTCGCCCGGTTGCCCACCCCTTTCCGGACGCCTGGCACGGTCACCGCCGGCAATGCCTCGGGCGTGAACGACGGGGCGGCGGCCATGATCCTGGCTTCGCCGCGGGCGGCCGAGCGCTTCGGCCTGCGACCGCGGGCCCGCATCGTCGCCGCGGTCGCGGCCGGGGTCCCGCCGCGAATCATGGGCATCGGCCCGGTGCCGGCGGTGCGCCGGCTGCTCGACCGTCTTGGCCGGAGGCTCGCCGACTTCGATGCCATCGAGCTCAACGAGGCTTTCGCCGCCCAGGTTCTCGCCTGTTTGCGGCAACTCGGGTTGCCGGACGACGCCGAGCACGTCAATCCCAACGGCGGAGCGATCGCCCTCGGCCATCCCCTCGGAATGAGCGGTGCCCGCCTGGTGCTGACCCTCGTGCATCATCTCGAGAAGACGGGTGGCCGGCTCGGTCTCGCCACCATGTGCGTCGGTGTCGGCCAGGGGGTGGCGATGGCCGTCGAGCGGATCGGCTGAGCCGTGTACGCGCCGGCGCTGCACGGTGGCCTGTTCGACCCGGCCCATCTCCGCCGGCTTTTCGACGACCGCGCGCGGCTTTCCGCCATGCTCGCCTTCGAAAGCGCGCTTGCCCGCGCCGAGGCCGCCTGCGGCCTGCTCTCACCTTCCCATGCGGCCACCATCGTCGCCTGCTGCGAACCGGCTCTCTACGATCCCGAGACCATCGGCGAAGAGGCGGCCGAGGGTGGCAATCCGGCGATCCCCCTCGTGCGCGCGCTCATGGCCAAGGTGCAGGAGCGTGACCCGGAGGCGGCCGCCTACGTCCACTGGGGAGCGACCAGCCAGGACGTCATCGATACGGCCACCGTGCTCTGCCTGCGCGAGGCGCTCGACGCCATCGAGATCGTGCTGGACGAGGTGATCGCGGTCTGTGCCGAGCTCGTGGAAGCGCACCGCGACACACTGCGCACCGCCCGCACCCTCTTGCAGCCCGCTTTGCCGACCACCTTCGGGTTCGAGGTGGCAGGCTGGCTCGATGCCCTGTTGCGTCACCGGATGCGTCTTTCCGAGATGCGGCCGCGGCTGCTCGTGGTGCAGCTCGGCGGGGCGGCGGGAACCCTGGCGGCGCTCGGCGATGCCGGCCCCGATGTCGTCATGGCTCTCGCCGACGCGCTCGGCCTCGAGTGTCCGGACCTGCCCTGGCACGGCCAGCGCGATCGCATCGGCGAGCTCGCCGGATGGCTTGCCGGGCTTTCCGGCAGCCTCGGCAAGATCGCCACCGATCTCGTGCTTTCCATGCAAGCCGAGGTGGACGAGCTGCGCGAGCCGCCGGCACCGGGTCGCGGCGGCTCCTCGACCCTGCCGCAGAAGCGCAATCCCGTCGGCGCGATCCTCGTCCGCCAGGCGGCGCTCAGGGCCCCGGGGCTCGCCGCCACCCTCTTTGCCACCGCGGTCCAGGAGTTCGAACGCGGCGCCGGCGGCTGGCATGCGGAATGGGAGACGCTCGCCGATCTCGTCGTGACCGTGGGCGGGGCGCTCGTGGGTGTGCGGCAGATCTTGACCGGCCTCGAAGTGGACAGCGAGCGGATGCGGCGACGGCTGGCGGACAGCCGCGGCCTTCTGCTCGCCGAAGCGGTGCAAATGGCGCTCGCCCCGCGCTTGGGACGGATCGAGGCGAAAAAACGCGTCGAAGCTGCCTGCCGGGAGGCGATCGCCCGCGATCTCGGGCTTGGCGAGGTGCTGCAAGCCGATCCCGCGATACGTGCGGCGCTCGGCGAAGAACGGCTGGCGCAGCTCTTGGTGCCCGAGAACTATCTGGGTGCGGCGCGGAAGTTCGCGAATGCGGTACTGCAGCGCTGGCGAGCTCAGCGTCGGGGAGGAGGAAATGGACGAGCGTGAACGTTTCGAGCGCGGACTCGCGGTGCGCCGCGAGGTGTTGGGTGCGGACTATGTCGAGCAGGCGCTCGCCCGACGCACGTCTTTGACCGCTGACTTCCAGGACCTCGTCACCCGCTATGCTTGGGGCGAGATCTGGACGCGCCCGGGCCTCGACCGCCGCACCCGCAGCTGTGTCACCCTCGCCATTCTCGCGGCTCTCGGCCATTGGGACGAGTTCCGGTTGCACCTGCGAGCGGCACGGCGAAACGGCGTGACGCCAGCCGAGATCGCCGAGGTCCTGCTGCAGACGGCCATCTATGCCGGTGTCCCGGCCGCCAACCACGCCTTCCATGTCGCCCGGGAGGTGGTGGAGCAGGAAGGTTGACGGCTGGCCCATCGGCCCTCGTCATCGACCGCACGCCGTCCGAGGCGCCACGGAGCGCGAGGATCGGTTTCCGCAGGCTCGCGAGAGCGAACCGCTAGGGCTGGGCGCGCCGCGCCATCGTCCCTTGCCTGCCGGTCGTTCCGCCATCGGCGCGAGGCTTCGGAGAAAACGGCTCTCCACCGTCGCGGCGACGGTCGTCATCAGGGGTACGAGCGATCCACCGCTCCGGCGAAGGACAGGACGGAGCCCACCGCCGCCTCGCGGCGACCGGGGTCGCGGGTGCGAACGTCCGCCACCTAGCCGCCCGTCACGCTCATGTGACGGGCCACTGCCGGACGGCGATGACGGCGGTCGATGACGAAATCGTGGCCCTTCGGCTTGCGCGCGATCGCCGCCCGGATCGCTGCTTCGACGGGTCCGTCGCTTTCCGAGGTGCGCAGCACCTCTCGCAACTCGGCCTTGTCCTCCTGGCCCAGGCACATGTACATCGTGCCGGTGCAGGTGACCCGCACCCGGTTGCAGCTCTCGCAGAAATTGTGCGAGAGAGGAGTGATGAAGCCGAGCCGGCGGCCGGTCTCCTCGACCCGAACGTAACGGGCGGGGCCGCCCGTGCGGTAGGGGATGTCGGTGAGGGTCCACTTTTCCTCCAGCCGACGGCGGACGATCGATAGCGGCAAGTATTGCGCCGTGCGGTCGCCGTCGATCTCTCCCATGGGCATGGTCTCGATGAGGGTGAGATCGAAGCCCTGTTCGCCGCACCAAGCGATCATGCGGTCGAATTCGTCCTCGTTGACCCCGCGCAGCGCCACCATGTTGATCTTGATGGCGAGCCCCGCCGCCTTCGCCGCCTCGATCCCGGCCATGACTTGGGTGAATCGGCCCCAGCGCGTGATGGCCTCGAAGCGCGCGGGATCGAGGGTGTCGAGGGAGACGTTGATGCGGCGCACCCCGGCGGCGGCGATGCGCTCGGCGAGCTGCGGCAGCTGACTGCCGTTCGTGGTGATGGTGAGCTCCTCGAGCTCGCGCCGCTTGACCCGCTCGCCCAGCTGCTCGATGAGCCAGACGATGTTGCGCCGCACGAGCGGCTCCCCGCCGGTGAGCCGGATCTTCTTGACCCCCATGCGGATGAAGACATCGGAAAGCCGCAGAAGTTCCTCGAGGGTGAGGAGATCGCGTTTCGGCAGGAAGGTCATATGCTCGGCCATGCAGTACACGCAGCGGAAATCGCAGCGGTCGGTGACCGAGATCCGCACGTAGGTGATCTCGCGGCCGAAGGGATCGACGAGCATCTGCGCCTTCCTCCCCCCGATCGTGTGGTCGGGACGGACGCCAGACTAGAACCATCTGGCGCGGATGGGAATAGCGTGTAGGAAAGGCGCGCCTACCGGACGCAGCGGGGACGGCCTTGCGGATCTGTTTTCTCGCAGCCCAGACCGGCGAAGCCCAAAGGGCGCATGCCGAGCTCACCGCGCGCTATGGCCAGACCCCCATCGAACGGGCCGATCTGATCGTCGCGCTCGGCGGCGACGGCTTCATGCTGGAGACCCTGCACGGTTTCCTCGATCGCCAGTTGCCCATCTATGGCATGAATCTCGGCACGGTGGGCTTTTTGCTCAACAGCTACAGCCCGGACCGCCTGCTCGAACGCGTCGCCATCGCCACCCCGGTGGATCTCTACCCGCTGCGCATGCGGGCTCGCGACACGGACGGCCGCGAGCACGAGAGCCTGGGCATCAACGAGGTGGCCGTGTTCCGCGAGACCCGCCAGGCCGCTCATCTGGCGATCGACATCGATGGCGTATGCCGGATGCCGGAACTCGTATGCGACGGTGTGCTGGTTGCCACGCCGGCCGGCAGCACCGCCTACAATCTCTCGGCCCATGGCCCGATCATTCCGCTTGGCGCCAATCTCCTCGCCCTCACTCCGATCTCCGCCTTCCGGCCGCGTCGCTGGCGGGGGGCGCTGTTGCCGAGCCGCACGCGGTTTCGCATCCGTGTGCTCGATCCGCAGAAGCGGCCGGTGAGCGCAACCGCCGACTATTCCGAGTTCCGCGATGTGGTCGAAGTGGAGGTGTGGGAGGATCGCTCTATCGCATTCCGCCTGCTATTCGACCCGGAACACAATCTCGAGGAGCGCATCCTCAAGGAGCAGTTCATCCCCTAGGCGCTCAGCCGGGGAACTGCAGGACACTCCTCGCCGGGACACCGAGCCGCGACATGCCGCCGAGGCCCACGAGCTCGATCAGGAACACGGCGCCGACCGGCTCCGCCCCGACCTTGGCCAGAAGTTCGACGGTGGCCCGCGCCGTCCCCCCGGTCGCGATCAAATCATCGACGACGAGGGCGCGGCTGCCCGGGGCGACGAGTCCGTCGGCGAGCTGGAGCGTGTCGCTGCCATATTCGAGATCGTAGGAATGGCTCACCACCGTGCCCGGCAGTTTGCCCACTTTGCGCACCATGACGAAGCCGATGCCGAGCTCGAGGGCGAGCGGTGCGGCGAAGAGAAATCCGCGCGATTCGATGGCCGCCAGCACCTGCGGTCGGAACTCGCGGGCGAGCTGCGCGATCCTGCGGATGGCCTCGCGAAAGCTCAACGGATCGACGAGGATGGTGGAGATGTCGTAGAAAAGGATGCCAGGCTTCGGGAAATCGGGGATTTTTCGGATCCGAGAAGCGAGATCGACCATGTCACGGCTCCGCCGCGCTTTCTCCATGGCGCTCCTATCCCAGCTCGGTCCTCGGGTCGAGAGCCGCCATGAGCATCGGGGACGGCGCGCCCTGCTCCTCGTGGCGCTGTTGGGACCGATCGCGAATCTTTTCGCCGGCGAGCCCTCTTTCTCTCGGGTAACGGCGCAACTCGTGACGTCGGACGGCCGGTTCCCGCTTTCCTTGGAGGTCGCGAGGACCGACGAGGAGCGGGCGTACGGCCTCATGCACCGGCGCGAGCTCGCCACCGACTCGGGCATGCTCTTCGACTTCGGGGGTACGCAGCGGGTCGCCATGTGGATGAAGGACACCCTTCTCTCGCTCGACATGGTGTTCTTCGACGCCGAGCTGCGCGTCGTGTGGATCCACGAAGGGGCAAAGCCGCTGTCCCTCGAGATCATCGCGCCGCCCATGCCGGTGGCCTACGTTCTCGAACTGCCGGCGGGCAGCGTGAAACGCTTCGGGATTAGCGCGGGAAGCCGGCTCGAGCTCGCCTCTCGCTGACGGATGTCGAGCGCCGCGCGCGCGTTCCCGAGCGAGGCGAAGCTCTACCCCCGAGACTGGCTCGCTCGCTCGGTCGGGGCAGGCTCGCCGCGAACGATCCCGGTATGCCGGAAGGCGTTGGTGATGGGATAGCGGCGGTCGCGGCCGAAGGCCCGGCGGGTGATCTTGACCCCGGGGGGCGCCTGGCGCCGCTTGTATTCGGCCGTGTCGAGCATGACCGAGACCCGTCGCACGGTCTCCGGGTCGAAGCCACGCGCGACCAGGTCGGGGGGAGCCAGATCCTCCTCGATGAGTCCCTTGAGGATGGCATCCAGGACCGGATAGGGCGGCAGAGTGTCCTCGTCCCTCTGGCCGGGTCGCAGCTCGGCGGAGGGCGGCTTGGTGAGCACGCGTTCGGGGATCACCGCCGTTGCCGGACCGCGCCCGCCCTTCGGCAGATGTTCGTTGCGCCAGCGGGCGAGTTCGAAGACAGTGGTCTTGTAGACGTCCTTGAGCACCGAGAAGCCGCCGCACATGTCGCCGTAGAGGGTGGCATAACCCACGGACATCTCCGACTTGTTGCCCGTGGTGAGCAGCATCGGCCCGAACTTGTTGGAGACGGCCATCAAGATGAGGCCGCGGATGCGGGCCTGGATGTTCTCCTCGGTGACATCGAACGGCCGACCGGAAAAGAGCGGTGCCAGGAGATCGAGGAAGGCGGCGTAGGGCGCCTCGATCGGCACCACATCGAAGCGGATGCCCAGATTGTTGGCGACCGCCTCGGCGTCTTGCCGGCTCTCCTGGGAGCTGAAGCGCGAGGGCATGAAGAGCGCCCACACTCGTTCGGCACCTAGCGCATCGACCGCGACCACTGCCGAGAGGGCCGAATCGATACCACCCGAGAGACCGAGCACCACTCCGGGGAACCGATTCTTGTCGACATAGTCGCGGAGGCCGAGCATCATGGCGCGGTAGATCGATTCGAGATGGGCGGGAGGTGGGCCGGCGATCGTCCCGGGACCGGGTTCGAACACGCCCGAGGTCGCATCCCGCTCGAACCGCACGAGCAGCAAATCCTCCTCGAAGAACGGCGCCTGCGCCACGAGTCGGCAGCGGCTCGTCATGGCGAACGATCCGCCATCGAAGACGAGCTCGTCCTGCCCGCCGACCTGATTGACATAAGCCAAAGGAAGGCCGCTCTCTGTCACCCGCGCCGCGGCCATCTGCAACCGGACATCCGCCTTGCCGAGCTCGAAGGGCGAGCCATTGATGACGACGAGCAGCTCGGCTCCGGATTCCGCGAGCCCCTCGGCGACGTCCTCGACCCACATGTCCTCGCAGATCATGACCCCGACCCGCACCGATCCGCCCTCGGCGAGGGGAAGCCGGACCGGCCCCGGTACGGGCCCTGCCTCGAACACCCGGACCTCGTCGAACACGCCGTAGTTCGGCAGGGCATGTTTATCGATGCGCGCGACCAGCCTGCCGCCGTCGAGCACCACCGCACTGTTGCGGGGCTTCGCCCAGCCCGGCTCGCGCCAAGGAACACCGAGGATCACCGCCGGTCCGCCATCGGCGGTTTCCGCCGCCAGCCGCGCGACGAGCCGCGCCGCGTAGTCGGTGAGAGCCGTTTTCAGCACCAAGTCTTCCGGGGGATAGCCGCAGAGGGCGAGCTCCGGGAAAACGACGATGCGCGCTCCGGCTGCCGCTGCCCGCGCGCGTAGGGCGCGCACCCGCTCGAGATTGCCGTCGAGATCGCCGACGAGGGTATCGATCTGGGCGAGGGCGAGGGTGAAGGAGACGGACACCTGCGGTTTCCCTTCCGCAACGACCGCGCTAGAACGGCGCGGGGCGGGACCGGGCACGATCGTAGTCGCTGCGGGCAGCGGCCGGCAACCTCGGAGACCTGCGTTGGACACCCTCGAGGCCATGCGCAGCTTCGTCGCTGTCGCGGAATGCGGCGGGATGACCCACGCGGCACGCCGCCTCGGCCTCGCCAAATCCACGGTGAGCAAACAAATCGGCGAGCTGGAACGCCGCCTCGGGCTCGCGCTGGTGAACCGCAATTCTCGACGTCTGTCGCTGACGCCCGCGGGCGAGGCGTGGCTGGCCACCTGCCGGCGGGTGCTCGCCGAAGTCGAGGCGGGAGAAGGGGAGCTCGCCGCCCGCAGCGGCTTGCCCCGAGGGCGGCTGCGGGTGAGTGCGCCGGTGAGCTTCAGTCTCCTGCATCTCTCGCCGCTCGTGCCGCAGTTCCTCGCTGCCCACCCGCAAATCGAGCTCGAGTTGGTGCTCGATGACCGGCACGTCGATCTCGTCGCCGAGGGTTTCGACCTTGCGGTGCGCATCGGCCGGCTGCCGGACAGCAGCCTGGTCGCCCGCCGGCTCGGCGAGGCTCGCACCTTCTGTGTCGCGAGCCCGGCTTATCTCGCCCGCCGCGGCCGGCCGCGACATCCGCGCGAGCTCATCGACCACGACTGCCTGCGTTATCTCAACGGCCGTGAACTCCAAGCCTGGTCCTTCGAACAGAACGGTCGGCGAGTGGTGGTGCCGGTTCGCGGTCGCTTCATCGCCAACAACGGCGACGTGCTGCGCGATGCAGCGCTCGCCGACTTCGGTATCGCCCGACTGCCTTCCTTTCTCGTCGCTCGCGATCTCGCGGCGGGGCGGCTCGAGCCTCTCCTCGAGGATTGGACGACGACCGGGTTTGGCATCTACGCCGTCTTTCCTCGTCACCGTCCGGCCAACCCTGCGGTGCGGGCCTTCGTCGACTTCTTGACCGCCGCCTTGGCGAGCGCTCCGCGTCAGGGGCAGCGAAAGGAACCCCAGCCTTGCACATCGTGATCGCCGGCGCCGGGATCGTCGGCCTTTCCTGCGGCTTCTTCCTCGCCCGCGATGGCCATAGCGTGACCCTTGTCGATCCGCTGCCGCCGGGGGCTGGCACGTCCTTCGGCAATGCCGGCATTCTCAGTCTCGAGAGCTGCTTGCCCGTCGGCTATCCGGAACTGCTGCATCGGCTGCCGCGCCTGCTCCTCGACCCTTGCGGACCCCTGCGCCTGCGCTGGGCGGATCTGCCCTGGCTTGCCCCGTGGCTTTGGCGTTTTTTCGCCGCCTCGCGGCGAAAGCGGGCGGATGCGATCGCCGAACATCTCGTGGCCCTGGTTCGCAAAGCCGAAGCCGCCCATGACACGGTGATCGACGCCTGTGGTCTTGGCTCGCTCGTCCGCCGTACCGGCTGGCTCAAAGTGGCGCGCGACCCCGACCGCTTCTTGGCGATGATCGCGGTGGAACGGCGTGCCCTCGACCGTTTCGGCATGCCCTACGAGATCCTCGACGGAGAGCGACTGCACCAGCTCGAGCCGGCGCTCGCGCCCGAGCTCGTCCGCGCCCTCTGGCTCGTCGACGATCGTCAGCTCGCGAGTCCCTACGACTTCAGCCGCGGCATCTTCCGCGCCATCGAGGAGCGGGGCGGCATCTGGCGCCAGACCACCGTCGAGGCGCTGCGCGTGGAGCGCGGCCGGTTCCGCGCTGTCCGCACGGCGGCCGGCGAGATCGAGGCCGATGCGCTCGTGGTCGCCGCTGGGGCCTTTTCCGACCGCATCTGCCGCATGTTCGGCCTGCGCCTGCCGCTTGCGGCAGAACGCGGCTACCATGCCATGCTGGATCCGGGCGATCCGCCGCTCCGCCATCCCGTCTACGGACTCGCGGAGGGGTTCGTCCTGGCGCCCATGCGCGACGGCATCCGCCTCACGAGCGGCGTCGAGCTCGGCCGCCCGATCGCTGCTCCCGATTTCCGCTGGCTCCACTGTCTCGTCGCGCGTGCCCCCCGCCTCGTGCCCGGGATCGGCACGACCGTGCGGAGCGAGTGGCTGGGTTTCCGGCCCTCGCTGCCCGACAGTCTGCCAGTCATCGGTCCGGCCCCCCGACGCGAGGGCATCTGGCTCGCCTTCGGTCACCACCATCTGGGCCTCACCCTGGGCCCGCTCACCGGCAGGCTCGTGGCCGATCTGTTGGCCGGTCGCGATCCCGGCCTCGACCTCGCACCCTACCGGGCGGATCGGCGTTTCGCCTGACGGTGCGCTGCCCGTTCACCCCTCGCCGGCCCGAGGAATGGGTTGGTGGCAACGTCGCCGGCGGCTATGGTCACCGCCGAAGAGGAGAAGACGCAGGAACCCGAGATGGCCGCACGCGAAATCGAGCTCCAGGCTGGGGCCTTGTTGTTTTCCGAAAACGAACCGAGCGATCACGTCGCCTTCCTGCTCTCGGGCGAGGTCGAGGTGTTCCGCACCCTGGGCGCTCACGAGGTGGTGCTTGCGGTGTTGGGACCGGGAGAGTATGTCGGCGAGATGGGCGTGCTCGAAGGCCGGCGGCGCGCCGCGAGCGTGCGGGCGCGCAGCGATGTGCGTGTCCGTTTCCTCGACCGGCAAGAGTTCGTGTCCCGCGTGGTCAGGGAGCCCGAGCTCGCGCGCGAGCTGCTGCTGCGGTTGAGCGAGCGGTTGCGCCGGACCGACGAAAGGCTCGTGGCGCTCGTGGAAACGCACAAGGGACGGCAGGTGGCAGCGGCCAATCGGCCGGAGATCCGGCTGTTTCCGGGGACACCCGAACTGGCGCGATGGATTCCGCCCGAAGGACTGTTGTTGCGCCGGCTTCCTTTCACCGTCGGCCGGCGCCCCGCACCGGACGAGAGGGCTCCCGAGGAGGGCGTCGACCTCGCCCTGCCCGACGGTCGACCATATCGGCTGTCGCGTCGCCATTTCGCGATCGTGCTGGAAGCGGACGGTGTCTATCTCGTCGACCGGGATAGCCGTCTCGGAACCATCGTCGACGAGCTGCCCCTCGGGGAGATCTTCGCCCGCACCCGCACGCGTCTCGGACCTGGCGAGCACGAGGTCGTGGCGGGCGGTCTCCGTTCCCCCTGGCGATTCCGCATCCGGGTGGAAGAGGCGGCGGCTGCGGCAGATGCGCAAGGCGCAACGACCTCGGCGGCGAGCGCCCGCTGAAGCGAGCCAGCAGGGCGGCAGCCGTGCGCGGAAGGGACGGGCGAGGGGGCTGCTGCCGGACCTCCCCATCCCCGTTTCCGCAGGACATGTCCGAGGCGAGCAGCGACCGGCCCAACGACTCCCGTTCTCGGGGCGTCGCCGATCGGCTCGGGACGGCGTCTACCGGCCTCGAAGGCAGGAGTGGTGGAACGCCGGCCGGGTCGGCATGCGGTCGATGGCGATCCGCATCGACCGCTTGCCGCACCCTTCCACGATCGCTGCGCGCTCCGGGTATCGTTCGGTAGCGAATGCCTAGGGCGCGCTGCCGGAAGCTTCCCCGGGGGCGAGCTGCGGCTGTCGCTGCGGGGTTGGCGAGGAGGCAGAGGGAACGCCGCGGGAGCCGAGCCGATGCCGAGGGTTTCGGGCCGCCGCACCAGGCTCGGGCCGGGGCGGCGACGAGGCTCGTGCGCCTCAGGCCGTGCTGCCCTCCCAGCGCATAGGGAAATCATTTTCCGGCGCACGCGGCGGCAGCGAGGCGTCGGCACGCGCTCCCGCCATCGCGGTCGCGGCCGAGAGGGCGATGGGATGGAACGCGGCCTCGTCGGGCGGACCGTCGGCGAATAGCCATACCGCGGGACGAGAGGGATCGCGTCGCAGGGCGATCAGGGCCGAACTCACCGTTCCATACTCGCCGGCGGTGCGAATGCACAGGGCGTCGCGCGGATCGCCGGTGGGCGAGCTGCGGTCGGCGAGCAAGGCTCGCCATGCTCGCCAGTCGCCGCGGTCGGGATCGGGGAGGGGAGCCCGAGCGAAGCGGGGGCGGAAGTGGGCGATGCGCGGACAGAGGGGATCGTCCGGGTCGCCAGCGGTGAGCATGGTGAGGCCCGGCGGCAGGGCGAGCCTGCGCGGGCATCCCAGGCCCTCGTGGCACAGCACGAAGGCGTCGCGGGCATCTGCCAGCAGCAGATTGAACGGTCGGTAGGCCAGGGGATCGATAGTGGCGAGCGCCCGGGAAGCGCTCGCCGCGTCGGTATGGTCGAGGGCTTCCAGCACGAGTTCGCCGCGCGACCGCTTGCCGGGTGCCGGACCGAGGCTGCCGCGCCGATCGAGCACTGCCGCGATCAGCCCGTGGCGATTGAGGCCGAGCCAGCTGCCACCGGCCTGAAGGTCGAGACCGGCGACGACGCCAGGACGGTCGGGCCAGTGGGGGCCCGGCGGCCGTGCCGGGCGGGATCGCAGCTCGTCACGGTTGGCGGCGAGCAGGACGGGCCACTCGTGGCCGGGCTGACGGAACAGGATCAGGGTGCACATGCGCGCGGCGTCCCTGCCGAAACGGTGACGGCTCTCTCCTCCGAAATGGCGGCACCCGGACCGTGACGCCAGTCGGGCAGGACAGAGTCAGCGGCAGATGGGGTAGAGGAGGGTGCCGAGGAGCGTACCGTCGCGCTCGTCGCGCACCGGCTCGGCCTGGTAGCAACGATCCTCGAGAGGGTTCGCCGTTTGGCGGTAGAACACCGGACCGCTGGAGCGCGCGGTAGTCGAGGGCGCGGGGACGGGATTCCAGGCGATGGGCGTGCGACCCTGACGATCGACGACACAGGACCAGTAGCGGTTCGAGGCATCCCGCAGCACCACCTCGACCATGTCGAGCGGCATCTCCCGCGCCCTGAGCACGGCGAGCGGAGGCGCACTCCCCTGGCGCAGGCAACTGTCGATCGCCGGCAAGAGCTCGCGCAGTCGGATCGACCAGTCGGTAGCGGGCCGTGGCGGCACGCTGGCTGCGGGCTCGGGAGCTTGCAGGCGCACTTGCTCGACCGCGGGGGGGTCGGCGGTCACTGCGGGTCGCGCGACTGCTTCGCCCTGCAACATGTCGCCGCGCATCCAACCCTCGAAGCTGCGGTCGAGCGCGCGCACTCGGTACCACAGCTGGTCGCCACGTCGCTCGCTGGCCACGATCTCCACTTCACGCCCAGCGGTGGCGACGCCCACCACATTGCCGTTCGCGATCTCGGGGGTGGCGCGCACGTTCACCCGTACCCCCGGACGCACCGCCACCACTGCTCGCTCGCCGACCTCGAGCGCCGCCGCTGCCGGCGTCATTCCTAAAAGCGTAGTGGCGAGGACCCCCAGGACCGCGACGATGGAACGCCGCATCGGTCTCCCTCCTCTCGGCCGTGTTACAACCGAGCCGAATGCTGCTCCACGGTTAGGACGGTTCGGTCGCGCCGGCAATCGCGGGTCGGCGGCGGCCATACTCAGGTAGCGGAGAGCCGGCGTTCGAGCTCGGCGATCTGGGCGTCGATGGAAACGGGGAGGATCGAGGTGATCTCGAGCTCGCGCATTTCGAGCACATCGCGGCCCGGATGCCGTCGCGCCCATTCCGCCACCACCTGGTCCCGCTCCCGCAGCAGCGCTGCGATCTGCGGTCGGAACAGCTGGATCATGGCAGTGATCCAGCGGTTGGTCGCCCACGACGGCCAGGCATGGTCGATGGCAAAGCGGTCGAGCAGCGCGATCACGTCCTCTGCCCGGTACCATGTCTCGTCGGTGACCCAGCGATTGGTGGTGAAGAGATGGGTGGGATGGCCGTGCCGGTCCATCGAGATGGCGACGAGATGGGCGACCGCGTGCCGGCCGAGCGGGCCCGGCGCGCTGCCCGGCGGAGGCGAGGGTTCGATGCCGGGCGGGATGGCGCCGGCTCGAACGAAGGTATGGAAGTGCCCGTGCTCTCCCGATTCCGGACGGTGGGCATGGTAATAGTATTGGCAGTGAGTTTCAGGATCGGCCACGTCCCCCCTCGGATAGTGCTGCAGTTCGTAAAACGGACCTTGCTCTTTTAGGACCTCCGAAACGACATTGAGCCCCACCTTGGCGAGCACGCGCATGCATTCCTTGACCTCGTAGCCGGCGGCCAGGCACAGTTCGAGTTCCTCCTGCGAGCAGCCGGCAAAGGGGTCGGCGGCGGCGCCTCTCGTCGTGTCGTGTGCGGCGCGGACCATACCATCCTCCGACAGGCCGACGTCGGCCTTCGAAGCCGTGTCGGCCGACAAGGGGAGCCGGGTCTTCGACCCGCAATATGGGAACGATGGTCGGCGCGGGCCAACAGGAGAAGCTGTCGGGCCTGGGGCGAGGGTCAGCCTCCGGCGCGCAGGATGGCGGCGAAGATGGCGAGCGCCCGGTCGATGTCCGCGGCCGAAACGTCGAGATGGGTGACCAAGCGGATCCTGTCCTCCGCCACCGGCAGCACCCGCACACCCATCGCCTCGGCGCGTTCGGCAAAACGGCCGGCGGGGACGCGCGTCAGGCGGACGTAGAGGATGTTGGTCACGACCCGTGTCGGATCGACCTCGGTTCCGGGTAGCTGTGCCAGTCCTTCCGCCAGCCGTCGGGCGTTGGCATGGTCTTCGGCGAGTCGCTCCCGGTGGTGCTCGAGGGCGAATAGGGCCGCGGCTGCGAGGACGCCGGCCTGGCGCATGGCTCCCCCGAACATGCCGCGAAAACGGCGCGCCCGGTCGATGAAGCCCTGGGTGCCAGCGACGGCTGACCCGACCGGCGCCCCGAGCCCTTTCGAGAAGCAGACCGCGACACTGTCGCAGAGCCCGGCCCAACGGTGTTCGGGGATGCCACTCGCCACCGCCGCGTTCCACAACCGCGCGCCGTCGAGATGAACGGCAAGCCCGAGGCGCCGGGCCTCGTGTGCCACCTCGGCGAAGCGATCGAACGGCCACACCGTGCCACCGCCGGCGTTGTGCGTATTCTCCAGGCAGACCAGGCGGGTTGGGGGGAACAGGCCGGGCGGCATACCGGGCACCGGCAACCGCACGCGCGCCCGCAGTTCGTCCGCACCGAACACTCCGGTTTCGCTCTCGATCGGACGCGGCATCACCCCGGACAGGGCGGTGGGCGCAGCGCGTTCGTAGAGCAGGACGTGCGCTCGGGCATCGGCGACGATTTCGTCGCCGGGCTCGGTGTGGGTGCGGATGGCCACTTGGTTGGCCATCGTCCCGGAGGGGACGAAGAGCGCGGCCTCCTTGCCGAGGAGGCTCGCGACCCGCTCCTCGAGGGCGCGTACCGTGGGATCCTCGCCGTAGACGTCGTCACCGACTTCGGCGCGGGCGATGGCCTCGCGCATCGCCGCCGTCGGCTGGGTCACCGTATCGCTGCGCAGGTCGATCACGCCTGTGCCTCCCGCAAGCCCGCCGCCATCCTAAGCGGTCGTCGCCGGCGACTGTAGGCGCAGCCCCGATTCCGCTTCCGCAGGAACAGCCGATCGCCATAATTTTGGCGAGCACGGCAGGGGCCGGCTGCGGTTTCGGGAGGGAGAGCGGGCGATGGGCGAAGGGCAGGGCGGGCGCCCGGGCGCGAGTCTGGTGATCCTGACCGGCGCGGGGATTTCCGCCGAATCCGGTCTGGCCACCTTCCGCGGTGCGGGAGGGTTGTGGGAAGGCCAGCGGATCGACGATGTGGCGACCCCCGAGGCCTTCGCCCGCGCTCCCGAGCTCGTGCACCGCTTCTACAATCTGCGGCGGCGGCAACTTCTCGATCCATCGGTCCGTCCCAATCCCGCGCATGCGGTGCTGGCCCGGCTGGAGCGGGAATGGCCGGGGGCATTCCTGCTGGTCACCCAGAACGTCGACGATCTGCACGAACGCGCCGGCTCGCGGCAACTGGTGCACATGCATGGCGAGCTCCTCAAGGTCCGCTGCACCGCCTGCGGCGACGTCCGGGAATGGCGCGAGGATCTCGAGCGCTCCGATTGCTGTCCTGCCTGCGCCACCATGGGCAGTCTCCGGCCCGATGTGGTGTGGTTCGGCGAGATGCCGAAACACCTCGAGCGGATCTACGCCGCCCTCGGCAGCTGCGACGTGTTCGTCGCCATCGGCACCTCGGGACAGGTCTATCCGGCAGCGGGCTTCGTCGAGGTGGCGCGCCATCGGGCAGGGGCGCACACCGTGGAGCTCAATCTCGAGCCCTCGGCGGTCAGCGATCTTTTCGACGAACGGCGTTTCGGGCGGGCTTCCGAGATCGTCCCCGCCTTCGTCGGGGAGCTCCTCGAGCGGATGCGGGCGGTCTCGTGCACGGGCTCCGGCCGGGCGCGTTGACGGGATGCGTCTCTCGCACCACCTGCCGCGAGGGCTGTCCGGGGACTCGGTCGGAGCATGCTGGAATTCGAGAAGCCGATCATCGAGCTCGAGGGCAAGGTCAAGGAGCTGCGCCGGCTCATGCAGGGCAGCGAACTCGACCTTGGCGACGAGATCGCCCGTCTCGAGGCACGGGCGGCGCGGCTGCTCGCCCAGACCTACAGCCGGCTGAACGCTTGGCAGAAGACCCAGGTCGCCCGCCATCCGGACCGGCCGCACTTCTCCGACTATGTCCGGGTGCTCCTCACCGATTTCACGCCGCTCGCGGGCGACCGCAGTTTCGGCGAGGATCCGGCCATCATCGGCGGGCTCGGCCGCTTCCGCGGGCGGTCGGTGCTGATCATGGGGCACGAGAAGGGGCGCGAGACCGAGGACCGGGTGCGTCACAACTTCGGCATGGCGCGGCCCGAGGGTTACCGCAAAGCCGTGCGGCTCATGCGGCTCGCCGAACGCTTCCGGATCCCGGTCATCACCCTCGTCGACACACCCGGTGCCCATCCGGGCGTGGGGGCGGAAGAGCGCGGCCAAGCCGAGGCGATTGCCCGTTCGATCGCCACTTGCCTCGATCTCCGGGTGCCGATCGTTTCCTGCATCATCGGCGAGGGTGGGTCGGGGGGCGCCATCGCGATCGCCGCCGCGGACCGTGTCTCCATGCTCGAGCACTCCGTCTACTCGGTGATCTCGCCCGAGGGCTGTGCGGCCATTCTCTGGCGCGACGCCGAGAAGGCGCCGGAGGCAGCGGAGGCGTTGCGACTCACGGCAAAGGACTTGCTCGAGCTCGGTATCGTGGACGAAGTGATCCCGGAACCGCTCGGGGGTGCCCACCGCGGCCGCCAGACCACCATCGAACGGGTGGGCGAGGTCTTGGCCCGTCAGCTCGAACAGCTCGCCACCTTCGACGGCGAGGAGCTGCGGCGCCGTCGTCGGCACAAATATCTGCAGATGGGGCGGCTCGCCGCCGTCTAGCGATCTTCCGTCTCGGTGCGGTCGAACAGACGGCGCCAGAGGACCGGCAGCAGGGAGAGTACCGCGAGCCCGGCAAGCGGCAGCCAGAGGCGCGGTTCGGAGAGCGCGGTGAGCCGAGGCTGGAGGCCGTTCTCGAAGACCGCCTCGAGGCCATGGCCGAGACTGGCATAGACGAGAGCTCCCGGCACGATGCCGAGAGCGGTGGCGAGGGTGTACGACCAAAGCCGCATGCCGAGAAGGGCCGCCGCGAGATTGACGAGCCAGAAGGGGAACACCGGCAAGAGGCGCAGCGCGAGCAACCAGAAGAAGCCGTCGTTGCGCAAGCCGGCGACGAGGCGCGCGAGCCGCTGCCCTCCGCGTTCTTCGAGCCCGGAGAGCAGGGCGGTGCGGACGAGGAGGAAGAGGACGACGGCTCCTGCTGTGGCTCCGCAAACGGCGAGGAGCGCCCCCAGCAGCGGGCCGAAGAGGAGCCCGGCGGTGATGGTGAGCAAGCTCGCGCCCGGCACGGAAAGCCCGACCGACACGGCGTAGACGAGCACGAAACAGCCGGCTGCGGTCAGCGGGTAGCTTTCCACGACGGCCAAGAGCATCTTCCGATAGGGGCCGAGTCGTGCCGGATCGAGCCAGTCGCCGAGACCGGAAGCCCAGGCGATGCAGGCGAAGGCGAGGAGCAGGGCGACGGGCGACAGGCGCAAAAGACGCTTGCGACGATCGGGCGAGGCTGTGCGGGACGACGGGTCGACCGCGGTCACCGACTCTATCCCCAGGGATGCAAAAGGCGCACGAGCCGCCGCACCCACGGACTGGCGATGAGCGGTTCGAAGGCGGCCTGCGCGGCGCGGGTCGAGACGAGCGAGAGGGTGGGATAGGGAGCGATGGCGGTGGCCATGGCGGCGAGCGGAAGGCGCCGGGCGAGGAGCAAGCACCAGGGAAGGAGCAGTTCCCCCGCTTGCGGGCCAACGATCCCGACGGCGAGCACGCGCCGGCCTCGGCCCAGCAGCAGCCGCAGGAGACCTTCGCTACGCCCCTCGCACCAGGCCCTGTCGACCTGGGCGAAGGGCAGATCGAGCACCTGCACGGTGCCGCCTTCCGCCTCGAGGTCCCTCCGGTCCTTGCCGACCCAGGCGAGCTCCGGGTCGGTGTAGGTCACCCGCGGCATGGCCCGGGTCGTCGCCTGCACCGGCATCCGCAGCAGCACCCGCCGCAAGACGATCCCGGCCTGCCAGGCCGCGGCATGGGTGAACGGCGGCCCGCCCGTGACATCGCCTACGGCGAAGACGCGGGGGTTGGTCGTCCGGAGGGTGGAATCGACGCGGATTCCGGTCGCATCGAAGGCGATCCCCGCTCGCTCGAGAGCGAGGCCGTCGACCGTCGGGCGACGACCGGTCGCCACCAGCAGATGACTTCCGGCGATGCGCGCCACCTCGCCGGTACGCCCCGCTACGACCAGGACGGGCCCCGGCTCGGCCGCGAGCACCCGTGCCTGCTCGCGGATCTCGATCCCGTCTGCGGAAAGCGCTTGGCGGACGGGTGCAACGAGGTCGGGATCCTCGCGCCCGAGCATCGCCCCAGCCTCGACCAATGTGACCCGCGAGCCGAGCCGGGCGAACGCCTGGGCCAACTCGCAGCCCTGCGGGCCGGCGCCGAGGACGAGCAGATGGCGGGGCAGTTCGGGGAGGTCGAAAATGGTCTCGTTGGTGAGGAAGGGCACGCGCTCGAGACCGGCGATCGACGGAATCGCCGGCTGCGAGCCGGTTGCCAGGACGAAGCGCCGGGCTCGCACCCGCACGCCTCCCGCCTCGATCGTCCGGGGATCGGAAAAACGGGCGCGGGCGCGCAGCACGCGGACCCCGAGGGCTTCGAAACGCTCGACACGATCGTGCTGGGCGATGGCGGCCTGGGCACGCCGGAGGTGCCGGCGGACCGCCTGCCAGTCGACCGCCCCGGGCGGAGTGCGAAGGACACCCCATTCCTGGGCCCGACGCGCGGTCCGGACTGCGGCTGCCGCGGCGAGCAAGGCCTTGGACGGCACGCACCCGGTATGGAGACAGTCGCCGCCCAGCTCTCCCTGCTCGATCAACACCACCCGCGCTCCCATCCGTGCCGCGCCGGCGGCGAGCGTGAGGCCACCGGCCCCGGCGCCGATCACGCAGAGATCGCAGCGCAGCGTGGCGGTCATGGGCGACCGCCGCTTCCCGCCAGCGGCAGGAGCGCTCCCTGCGGTTTCCCGCCATCGCCGCCCCGGCGCCGGTCGGGAATCACATCACCGCGCCGATCTGCCAGGGTACGAATTCGAAGTCTCCCACCCCGAGCGCCTCGCTTTTGCTCTTCTCGCCGGAGGCCACCCGCAGGAGCAGCTCGAAGATCCGCTCGCCCACCTGCTCGATGGTCTCCTCGCCGTCGACGATGGTGCCGCAATTGAGATCCATATCGTCGATCATGCGCTCGTACATCGGCGTGTTGGTGGCGAGCTTCACCGAAGGTACGGGCTTGAAACCGAAACAGGAGCCGCGGCCGGTGGTGAAGGCGATGATGTTGGCCCCCGAGGCGACCTGGCCCGTCGCCGAGCAAGGATCGTATCCCGGGCTGTCCATGAAGACGAGGCCCCGCACGTCGATGGGTTCGGCATATTCGAAGACCCCGGTGAGGTTGGTGGTGCCACCCTTGGCTGCCGCACCGAGCGATTTCTCGAGGATGGTGGTGAGCCCACCCGCCTTGTTGCCAGGGCTCGGATTGTTGTTCATCTCGCCGCCGTTGCGCGCCGTGTAGTCCTCCCACCAACGGATGCGGGCGACGAGCTTCTCGCCCACTTCTCGGCTCACCGCCCGGCGGGTGAGCAGATGTTCGGCGCCGTAGATCTCCGGAGTCTCGGAGAGGATCGCGGTACCGCCTTGGGCCACCAGCAAATCCGCGGCATGGCCGAGAGCCGGATTGGCCGAAATACCCGAATAACCGTCCGACCCGCCGCACTGCAGGGCGAGCACCAACTCGCTCGCCGGAACCGGCTCCCGTCGCGCCTTCGCCGCCTCCGGCAGCATCTCGCGGAGGATGCCGATGGCACGGTCCACCGTCCTGCGGGTGCCACCGGTCTCCTGCAAGGTCATGGTGCAGAAGAGTGGTCCGCGCTCGATGCCATAGGCCTCCAGCAGGAAGTCGATTTGGTTCACTTCGCAGCCGAGCCCGATCATCAGGACGCCAGCGAAATTGGGATGCCGAGCGAAGCCCCAGAGTGTCCGCTGCAGCGCCCTCATGCCATCGCCGCGATCGGCCATGCCACAGCCGGTGGCGTGAGTGAGGGCGACGATCCCGTCGACTTCCGGATAGCGTGCGAGCACCTCTCGCGGGAAAGACTGCTGAACGAAGCGGCAGACGCTCGCCGAACAATTCACGGTGGAGATCACCCCGATATAGTTCCGGGTTCCCACCCGGCCGTTCGCTCGGCGGTAACCGAGGAAGGTGCGCCGTTCACTTTCCGGCACATAGGCAGTGGGTCGCACGTCGGCGCCGAAGGCATAGTCGCGGGAAAAGTCGCGCATTTCGACATTGTGGGTGTGGACGTGCTCGCCGGGCGCGATGTCGGTGCTCGCGAAGCCGATGATCTGGTTGTACTTGCGCACCGGCTCGCCACGCCCGATCGGCCGCGTTGCCAGCTTGTGACCGGCTGGAATGTCCGCGAGGGTGCGCACCTGCTCCTGGCGGATGTCGCTGCCGGCGGCGATCCGGTGCCGTGCCACCACCACATTGTCCGCAGGATGGAGCCGAATCGTGGGCTGGGCGCCGCGCATGGGGATGCCTCCTCGTTTTGGCCGGGACCCAACATAGCGCCCGGGAGGAGGGCGGTCACGCTGGCGCCCGGTCACGAGAACGACCGGCCGTGCCCGCAGAGGGCACGGCCGGTTGCCCATGGGGCTCGCAGACCGGGTCGGGACGCAGACATCACATCCGACGGCGCGCGGCCTCGCGCGCCACCTCTCGGATCTGGCCGCGGCCGATCCCGATGTCGTCGAGCTCGCGGTCGCTCAGGCTCGAGAGCTCGCGCAGGGTCTGACGGTAGCGCCGCTCTTCCTCGATCCGCTCGCGGATGCGCGCGACGAGACCGCGCAGGGCAGCGAGAGCGCCTTCCCCGCGTATCCCTCCGGTCGCGGGTGTCGGTTCGAGAGTTCGGGTGGTCATGGCGCAGCTCCACACGCAGTTGCCGAGCTGCATATGCGCCGCAGTGGCTGTGGCAGAACTGCGGCTGCTGCATTGCAGCAATGCCACAACCGCGATCCTCGCCGGTGGCGCCCCACCACCTCCCTGGCCTTGCGGACGGCTACGGGCCGAATGGGTGGCGGCGGAACGGCGACGGGGCTACCGCCCGGTGCCCGCACCGGTCGCGGGCGGGCGCAGCGTTTCGATGAAGGCGAGAACGTCTTCCAGATCCTTGGCGGAAACCTCGAGTTTTTGCGCGATATGGGGGCGGCGGTCGGTGACGCTCAGCACCCGCTCGCGCCAGAACGGCAGCTCGCGCGCCATCCACATGAAGGAGGGCGTGCTGCCGATGCTGTTCCATGGACGCTCCGGCTCGAAGGCATGACATCGCCCGCACACGCGCGCGGTGATCTCGCGGCCGCGCGCCGGATCGCCCGCCTGCGCGACGACGGCGGGGAACAGCACGGGCAACAGCCCGAGGGCGCCGACAAGCCTGCGCACCGCCCCCAATCCCGGCTTCCCTCCGGCACTCACTCTACCACCGCCGAAGGGACGACAGAAGCCATAGCCGGCAAAAACAGACGCCCGCCGTGCGGCGGGCGTCGGCGCAAACGGCAAAGGTGACCGCCTCAGGCCGCCTCCTTCGCCTCCTCCTTGGGCCGCTCCACCACGAGCGCCTCGGTCGTCACGAGCAGCGCGGCTACCGAGGCGGCATCCTGCAGGGCGGTGCGCACCACCTTGACCGGGTCGATGATGCCGCGCTCGACGAGGTTGCAGTACTCGCCTGCCTGGGCATCGAAACCCCAGTTGTCGTCGTGGCTCTCGAGCAGCTTGCCCGCCACCACCGCGCCATCGAAGCCGGCGTTCTCGGCGATCTGCCGCACCGGAGCCTGCAAGGCGCGGCGTACGATATTGACGCCGGTCGCCTGATCGTCATTGGCGGGCTTCAGGGAATCGAGCACTCGGCTCGCGTAGAGCAACGCCACCCCGCCGCCGGGAACGATGCCCTCTTCGACCGCCGCCTTGGTGGCGTGCATCGCATCCTCGACGCGGTCCTTGCGCTCCTTGACCTCGACCTCCGTGGCACCCCCCACCCGGATCACCGCCACGCCGCCGGCCAGCTTGGCGAGCCGCTCCTGCAGCTTCTCGCGGTCGTAGTCCGAGGTGGTCTCCTCGATCTGCGCCCGG
>BEIQ01000002.1 GCA_002898275.1 bacterium HR40 | reverse complement strand
CCGGGCGCAGATCGAGGAGACCACCTCGGACTACGACCGCGAGAAGCTGCAGGAGCGGCTCGCCAAGCTGGCCGGCGGCGTGGCGGTGATCCGGGTGGGTGGTGCCACGGAGGTCGAGGTCAAGGAGCGCAAGGACCGCGTCGAGGATGCCATGAATGCCACCCGAGCGGCGGTCGAGGAAGGCATCGTCGCCGGTGGCGGTGTGGCGCTGCTCTATGCCACGCGCGCCCTCGATGGCGTCAATGTCGCCAACGAGGACCAGAAGCACGGCGTCGACATCGTGCGGAAGGCGATCCAGGCTCCGGTGCGGCAGATCGCCGAGAACGCCGGCTTCGATGGCGCGGTGGTGGCGGGCAAGCTGCTCGAGAGCAATGACTACAACTGGGGCTTCGATGCCCAGGCTGGCGAGTACTGCAACCTCGTCGAGCGCGGCATCATCGACCCGGTCAAGGTGGTGCGCACCGCCCTGCAGGATGCGGCCTCGGTGGCTGGCCTGCTGATCACGACCGAGGCGATGGTGGCCGAAAAGCCGGAGAAGAAGAAGGAGCCGGCCAGCCCGAACATGGGCGACATGGACTTCTGATCGCCGCGTTTTTGGCCGTTCCCGGGAAGGGGCCGCTGTGGCGGCCCCTTTTCGTTGGCAGGGGTGACATGCGGGCTGCCCTAGATGCGGATCAACGACGGCAGCCACAGACAGAGGCCGGGAAACGCGAGCAGCACCAGGATGCGAACGAGGTCGGCGAGAAGAAAGGGAGGCAGGCCCCGCACCAGGGTCGCCATGTCGACCTCGCCGGCCGTCCCCTGGATCACGAACAGGTTCATCCCGACGGGTGGCGTGATGAGGCCGATCTCCGCGACCGTCACCACCATGATCCCGAACCACACCGGGTCCCAGCCGAGAGCCGTGACCACCGGAAAAACGAAGGGAATGGTGAGCAGGATCATGCTCAGACTGTCCATGAAGCAGCCGAGCAGGAGGTAGAAGAGGATGATCGCCAGCATGGCAGGAAGCGGCCCGATGGCGGCCGCCTCGATGGCGCCCACGAGCCGCTGCGGGAGCCCGGTGGTCTCGACGAAATAGTTGAAGATCGTCGCGCCCACCAGAACGAAGAAGATCATGCCGGTGACCCGGGCGGTCTCGCCGATGCAATCGGCGAGGACGAAACGGTTCAGTCCCCCCCGCCGCCAGGCGAGGAAAGCGGTGCCGAAAGCCCCCACCGCCGCCGCTTCGGTCGGCGAGAACACCCCGCCGTAGATGCCGCCCACCACCAAGAGAAAGAGGAGGGCTACCGACCGCACTTCGCGCAGCCTCTGCCGGCGTTCCCCCGCATGCACTTGGGTGCCGGCGGGCGCGAGCTCGGGCCGCAACCACAGGGCGAGACCAGCGCCCAGCATGTAGAGCGCGGTCGCCACGAGCCCAGGCAGCAACGCGGCGGCGAACAGGGCGCCGATCGATTGCTCGGTGAGCAAGCCGTAGATGGCGAGCAGGATGGAGGGTGGGATGAGCACCCCGAGGGTGCCGCCCGCAGCGATGGCGGCGGCGGCGAAGCCCGGGTCATAGCCGCGGGCGCGCATCTCCGGCCAAGCCACCCGACACATGGTGGCGACAGTGGCGAGCGAGCTTCCGCAAATCGCACCGAAGCCCGCGCAGGCGGCGATGGTGGCGAGCACGAGCCCTCCCCGGAGGCGGCCGATCGACGCATAGGCGGCAGCGAACAGGGAAGCGGAAAGGCCGGCACGGGCGGCGAAGACCCCCATCGCCACGAACATCGGAATCACCGACAGGGAATAGGGGAAGACCGCCTCGAAGGCGGCCGAGGAGAGCACGAAGGCGACCCCTGCGAAGCCGTTCACCAGACCGAAACCGAGAGCGCCCACGAGCCCCATGGCGACGGCGACCGGCATGCCGAAGAGGATGAGGACGAGCACGGCGAGGAAACCCGCCACGCCGACAAACGGTCCGTCCATCAACGGTGCCCCGCGCCGAGACGACGGGAAAGGCTTCTCAGCGTATGGGCGAGGGTGATCGCCACCGAAAGCGCGAGACCCGCGATCAGCGGCAGCCAGTACCAGAACATCGCAATGCCGAGGGTCGCCGACCGATCGCCCCAGGCGACGATGTCCTGGAACTGGCGGAGGCTAGCGAGCAGGACGGAAGCGAGAAAGCCACAGGTGGCGAGGGCGGTGAACGAACCGAGCCAGCGTCGCGCCGGCGCGGGGAGTCGGCTCTCCAGCAAATCGACGCTCACGTGACCGGCGATGGCGAAGCCCCAGGGTACTGACAGCCAAGCCGCGGTGACGACACAGAGCTGGACGATATCCACCACTCCGACGATACCGAACCCCAAAGGCTCCGCCCACACGAGGCTCGCGAGACGGCCGAAGGCGCGCACCGCGATATCGGCTACGGTGACCATGACCGCGACCGCCAGCGCCGCCCCGGCCGTCCAGGCCAGCAGCTGCATGGCGCGCGCCTTCCCCATCGCTGCCGCTCACGTGCGCTCGAATTCCGCCACCTTCGCCTGCAGCGCGTCGTAGATCTCGCGCGCGTTTCCAATCCCCTGCCGCTCGAGGTCGGCGATGTAGGCATCGATCATCGGCTCGAGGGCTTCCCGCCAGCGCCCCCGTTCTTCGTCGGAAAGCCGGGTCACCTGGCCGCCATCTGCGAGCGAGTCGCGCCGGCCGAGCTCGTCCCAGGCGTTCCACCAAGGACCGAACTTCGCGACCAGCGACTCGCCCGACAGGGAATCGATCGCCGCCCGCACCTCCGCCGGGAGGGAGTCGTAGCGTCTCTGGTTCATGACGAAATAGAACGACACCGTGTAACAGCGCGCGTCGAGATGGTAGTCGATGAGTTCCGCCAACTTGAAGCTGTGCATGGGATCCCAGGGCATCACCAGCCCGTCGATCACGCCTTTCTGGAGGCTCTCGTAGATTTGGGCGGGCGGCAGCCCGACGGGGATCGCGCCCAGTTGCTCGAGCATCATCTTGGTCGCGGCACTGGGAAAGCGAATGCGCAAGCCGCGCAGATCCTCCATCCGGGTCACCTGCTTCGCACGGGTATGGACGAGCCCACCGTTGTGGGCATGCACCGCGAGCACCTTCACATCCGGATATTCCTCCGCGAAATAGCGCTCGTGCAATGCCCACAATGCCCGCGAAGCGGCATCGGCGCTTTCGGTCAGAAACGGCAGATCGACGATCGAGGTGCGAGGGAAGCGGCCCGCGGGAATGCCGTGCAGCCCATGGGCGATGTCGACGATACCGGCGCGCACCTGATCGTATTGCTTGGCCACATTGCCAAGCTGTGTCCCGCCGGGGAAGATCTCCACTTTCACGGCGCCGCCGGTGCGTTGCTCGAGCTCGCGCGCCCAGGGTTCCATGAAGTCGCGATGCAGCCCGTGGGCAGTCGGCAGGTAATGACTCAGTTTCAGGACGATGGTGGCTTGGCTGCGCAGCACCGCCGGAAAACCGAAAACCGCGGTGCCGACCGCAGCAGCGCGCAGGAGCTCGCGGCGCTTCGGCATCTCTTCCCTCCCCGAACCTCGGCTCCGGCTCCATTCCTTGGCGGCAGCGGTGGCTCTGTCAAGCTGGCCGGCGGCGCCTCCGTCCACCTTCCGGACGCTCCCCCGTTGCCGCCACAGCCACCGGGCCGATCAGGCGCTCGACCGTGGCGAGGTCGGGAACCGGGTCCACCGCCGGTTGGTCGAGTGCGCGACGCATCTCTCGGAGATGCTCGCCCGTAGTGCCGCAGCAGCCGCCGATCACCCGGGCTCCAGCGGCGCGAGCCAGGCGGGCGAAGATGCCCATGAGTTCGGGGGTGCCACTGTAGCGTATCCGACCCTCCTCCCAGCTCGGCACTCCGGCATTGGCCTTGGCCACGAGCACGTCCCGGCTGCCCGCCTCTTGCCGCATCTCGAGCAGGCTCGCCAGCATTTGCGCCGGGCCGGTACCGCAATTGGCCCCCCAGGCGACGAGGCGCACCGGCAGGTCGCGCACGAGATGCGCGAGATCGCCCGGCGTCAGCCCCATCATGGTGCGCCCTCCCGTATCGAAGCTCATGGTGGCGGCAACTGGCAGCCCGCTTCGCGCTGCTCCGCTGACGGCAGCACGCAGCTCTTCGGCGGAGGACATGGTCTCTATCCATAGGAGATCGACACCGCCCGCTGCCAGTGCCACCGCCTGCTCGGCGAACACCTCGACCGCCTCGCCGAGGGAGAGCGGACCCAGGGGCTCGAGGATGTCCCCGGTGGGGCCCATGGACCCGGCCACCACTACCGGTCGCGGTGCCGCATCGGCGACCGCCCGGGCACGCGCCGCGGCCTCGCGGCAGATCTCGTCGACCCGACCAGCGGCACCGTGCAGCGCAAGCCGCCGACGGTTGGCACCGAAGCTGTTCGTGAGGATGAGATCGCTGCCCGCCTCCACGAACTCGCGATGCAGGTCCTCGACCCGGTCGGGATAGGCGAGGTTCCACAGTTCCGGGGCCTCGCCGGTGGCCAGACCGCGGGCGAACAGCCCCGTGCCCGTGCCACCGTCGGCCAGCAGCACCCCACGAACCGCGAGGAGACTTTGGAAATCGCTGCGCATCTAAGGGTTTCCCGTTCCCGCTGAGGGTCGTCGCCGTCGCGGCCGGCTATCGGCTGGACTGGTGCGGCCGAGCGCTCGCCGACGCTGCTTGAGACGGTCGAGGATGGCAAGCCGTGTGGCGCGATCGGCAGCGCGCCAGCCCGCGATTTCGGCGCGCGTCCGCAGACAGCCGGAACACCAGCCGTGCACCGGATCGATCCGGCAGATGCCCAGGCACGGAGACGGGATGTCGTCCACGGTCCCTCCCACGCTTCCCCTCGCGGACATCGCCCTGCAAATGGACGCGCGCATTCGCCCGGGAAAGAGGGAGCGCGGGCCGCGGCGAACGGCGCCAGACCGCGATCGCGAGCGCCCACGGCGCATGGTTCAATAGGCGCCGATGCGGGCGGGAACCACGACCAGGGTGCGGAACAGGATGACGATGTCGTACCACAGCGTCCAGTTGCGGACGTACCAGGTATCGAGAGCGACCCGCCGCTCGTAGTCGACGTCGTTGCGCCCGCTGATCTGCCACAGCCCGGTGAGACCCGGTCGCACCATCTCGTAGTACATGCGTGCGGGCCCATAGCGCTCGAGTTCGGCAGCCACCACCGGACGCGGCCCCACGAGGCTCATGTCGCCGCGGAGGATATTGAAGAGCTGGGGCAGCTCGTCGAAGCTGAATCGTCGCAGCCAGTAGCCGAGACGGGTCACCCGCGGATCGTTGCGCAGCTTGCGATCCCGCTCCCATTCGGCCCGTGCCACCGGGTCGCGCGCCAGGAGATCCGCGAGCAATTCCTGGGCGTTCGGCACCATGGTACGGAACTTGTAGCAATAAAACGGTCGGCCACCGCGGCCGATGCGCCGGTGCGCGAAGAGGATCGGACCTCCCTCGAGGGCGAGCAGGCCAGCGATGAGCAACATCAACGGCGCTACCAGCACGAGGCCCACCGAACAGACGGCGAGGTCGAAGGCGCGCTTGGTGAACCGCGCCCACGGACGGGCGAGATTGTTGTGGATGCGCAGCGCCAGCACCTCGTGACTGAAGAAATGGGTGAGGGTGGTGTTGCTGATGGGCAGACCTCGCAGCGGCGAAATGACATCGATGCTGACGGGACCGCGACACAGGCGCTCGAGCAGACCCTCGTGGGCCGCGAGATCTTCGGCATCGAGAGCGACAACGATGTGCGGCCGCGGTTCGCTCTCGAACATCAGCGCCGACGCGGCGGGCCCCTCGAGGACCGGCACGCTCCGACCCCTGATCTCGATACTCGGCCGGGCGATCGCTCTATTTCCGGAAGAGGGATCGAGGAAGGCCACGATCTGATAGCCGAGATAGGGATCGTGCAAATACGCTTCGGCGGTCTCGCGTGCGAGGGGGCCGGTTCCGACGATCACCGTGGGGCGGCGCCAAGAGCCGACGCGGGAGAACAGCCGTTTGACGGCGATCCGGCACACCGGCAGGGCAACGGCCACCGCCGTCCAGCTCGTGGCAATCCACAACCGGCTGAAGTTGACCTTGGCCAGATAGAGGAGCGCCGCGTCGAGCAGCAGCCCGGCGACCGCCACCGCCGCGATGTCGCCCACCTCCTGCCAGAACAGTCGCCGGCGGTCGTAATGCCCGAAGAATTTGAACGCCGAGAGGGCGCCGGTGCAGAGCACCGCCAAGATGATCAGGCGTTCGTCGGTGACATTCCGGTAGGACCAATTGATCATGCCGGCAAACGCGAAGCATGCCGCCATCACCGTGGCGTCGAGGACCGGCAGGAGTCTGGCGACGTCCACCGATCGCCGCCGCTGGCCGGCTGCGACGAGCTGCTCGAGTTCGACCGACATGGGGGCACCGTCTCCCGGACGCGCGTCCGCGCGCTCCTCCGCTTCGCACGCGCGCGCAGTTTCGAGCCTAGGTACGGGCTTCACCGTACGCAAGATCCCTCTCACGATCAGCTGCGGAATGCCAGCGGTCGCCACCGCAAAGTCACAATCGAGTGCGCCTCTCTCGCTGTACCGATGCGCCGCGATCGTGCAGTGACGACGGTCACCTCCGCCACGCGCCAGCCCCGGCGGCGGTGCCGACCGGCGACCCGAGGGCCGCGTCCGACGGCGGGTCGCCCACTGCGTTCCGGCGGCTGGCGCGCCCACCGACAGGGGAAGCGGCTGCCGCCCCGCTCCATCTCAACCCTCCGCCCGCGGAGGCTGCCCGAGGGACGAGAGCCCGCCGGCATCCTCCGGCTGCGGAGGCTCGTCGGGGAGCCAGAAACAGAAGTCGCTTCCGCGCCCCGCTCGGGAGCGCACGGTGATCCAACCGCCGTGGCGCTGCACGATTTTCCGGCAGATGGCGAGACCGATGCCGTTTCCCGGATAGTCTTCGCGACTGTGGAGACGCCGGAAGGGCTCGAAGATCTGCTCGCGAAACTCCTCCGGGATGCCAAGCCCGTTGTCCTCGACGTGGAAAAGGACGCCGTCGTCGCGCCGCTCCGCCCATACCCGCACCTGCGGCGGGCGATCGCTGCGGTATTTGAGGGCGTTGGCGAGGAGATTGGCGAACAGCCGGTGCAGCTGGGTGGGATCGGCGCGCACCGTCGGCAGTTCCCGGACCTCGACCCGCCCGTCGCTCGCTTCGAGGGCGCCCTTGAGATCCTCGAGCACCCGTTCGAGGACCGCGCGCGCATCCACGGCCTCGAACGGCCGGCCGCGCGTGGCGATGCGCGACAGATCGAGCAAGTCGCGGATGAGACTCTGCATCCGTCGCGCGCCATCCACGGCAAAGCGCACGAATTCGCGCCCCGCGTCGTCGAGCCGGTCGCCGTAGCGCCGGGCGAGGAGCTCGCAAAAACCGGCCACCGTGCGCAGGGGCTCTTGCAGGTCGTGGGAGGCGATGTAGGCGAATTGCTCGAGTTCGGCGTTCGAGCGGGCGAGGGCTCGCGCTCGTGCCCGAAGCTCCGCCTCGGCGCGTGCCCGTTCGGTGACGTCCCGCAAGAGCGCCACGAGGCAGCCGTCGCCGATGGCGGACACGCGCATCTCCAGGTGACATCGCAGGCCGCCCGCCCCAGGCAAAGTGAATTCGAGCGACACGACCTCGGGCGAGGCGCGTGCCCGTGCCAGCGCTTGCACCACCAAGGACGACACCGCGTCCGGCAGCAGCTCGTCCAGCCGACGCCCGAGACAGGCCTGCGGAGGTGGCAGGCCGTCTTCCCGCGCCGCCCGGCAGTCGAGCACCCGGCCCTCGGGATCGAGGCGCAACACCCGATCGGGCAGCGCCCGGACGAGCGCCTCGAGTTCGCGCGCGCGGGTCAGGGCCAGCTCCCCGAGCCGGCGTTCCTGATCCACGGCTACCGCCAGCAGTGACGCCACCACCGCAAACGGCAGCAGGTCGGGTGCCGGGGCGGGGAGGGATCCCGTATCCAGGCCGAGCTCCCCCGCCCCAGCCGCCACCGACAACGAACCCGAAAGCCAGATCACCGCGCCGAGCAGGGCCGTGGCCGGCAGCCCGAGATACAGTCCGGACCAGACGAGCACCCCTCCTGCCAGCAAGAACGCGGGCAGCTCCGCCTCGAGACGGAAGGCCGCGGCTGCCGCCGCGACGGCGAGCAACAATAGGACATGCCGCGGGGCGAGGGTGCGGGAGAGGGCGGCGATCCACTCGTCCGGCCGGCGCGCCACGGCTGGGGCGAAGAGCAGCGTGCCGGAAGCCAGCGCGAGCGCGTTCGTCAGCCCCTCGTCGTGGCGCGCACCGGCGAGGATGGCGACGGTCGCCGCGACGACCGCCGGCAGCAGCCCTGCCACCGCGAGAAAGCCAAGATATTCCCGCACTCCCTCGCCGGCCGCGAGCCGCACACCCAACCGCCCGAGCAGCAGGGCCACCACCGGCACCGCGAGCGCCCGCGCGGACCCGGCGAGAAGCTCGGATGGGGTCGGCGACCCCTCGACGACGAGCGAGGCGAGCAGTTCGGCAGCGAGGAGGGATGCGGCATCGGCCGGGGTCGGACCACCGCGGCGCAGGCAGAGACCCAGGGCGATCCCAGCCTCGGCGGCGAAGGCTGGCGATAGGCCCGAGCCCCGGTAGAGGAGGCGCAGCGCCACGGCCGCCAGCAGATAGGATGCGGCGAGGCCTGCCGCCGACCGCAAGGTGGCGGGAAATGCGGCCACGCGGAGGAGGCGGTGGGACGAGGCGGACGGCAAACGGCACCCGACCGTGTTCGCGATCGGCGCCGATCCTGGCAGACGTTTACCAAGATTCGGTTAACGCCACCTCAGGGCTCGAGCTCGCTGTCCCAGTAGACGAAGTCGCGCCAGCTCTCGTGCAGATAATTGGGCGGAAAGGCGGCGCCATTGCGCTGCAGCTGTCGCAGCGTCGGGACGAAGGGTCGGGTTCGCGGATGCATGCCGCATTCCTCGGGCAGGCGGTTGCCCTTGCGCAGATTGCAGTCGGCGCAGGCGGTGACGATGTTGGTCCAACAGGTCCGCCCGCCGCGCGAGCGCGGCACGAGATGGTCGAAGGTGAGTTCGTTGGCGCTGAAGCGGCCGCCGCAATATTGGCAGGTGAAGCGGTCGCGCAAGAACACATTGAAGCGGGTGAAGGGCGGCCGGCGGTCCTGGGAAACGTAATCCCTGAGCGCGATGACGCTCGGCAGACGCATCTCGAAACCGGGCGAGCGGATCACCCGGTCGTAGTGGGAGACCACCTCGACGCGGTCGAGGAAGATCGCCTTGACCGCGTCCTGCCAGTTCCATACCGAGAGGGGATAGTAGCTGAGGGGACGATAATCGGCGTTGAGAACGAGGGCCGGACAGGCCGAAAGCGGCAGGCTCGCGTCCGGCCGGCCGCTCATCGCGGCCTCCTCCGTATCCCCCTGCTCCGGAAGGGCGCGGCCGGTGGCACGCATTCCTCCCGTACGAACCCGCAAAGGAGCTATCGCGCCCGGTCCTCCATTTCAAGGTGAGGACCTGCGTCGTCCGCGGCCCGATGCTTTACCCCTGCTGCTTTGGCCTCTATATCGCGCGCGGATCCGCCCAGTCCCGGAAAGCCGTTCTTGTCCCCTGACCGCGAGCCCGGTGCCGCGAGCATCGTCCACCTCGCCCTGCCCAAGGGGCGAATGCAGGAGAACGTCCTGCAGCTCCTGCACGACGCCGGGATCCATCTGACCTTCGATCGGCGCGGCTACCGGCCCGTGCTTTCGCTTCCCGGGTTCGAGGCCAAGCTGCTCAAGCCGCAGAACATCGTCGAGATGTTGCATGCCGGTTCGCGCGACATCGGATTCGCCGGTGCCGACTGGGTAGCCGAGAAGAACGCCGAGCTCGTCGAGCTGCTCGATACCGGCCTCGATCCGGTGCGCATCGTCGCCGCGGCCGCGAGCGGCTTCCTCGAAGGCGGTCGGCCGCCAGCGCGTCCCTTTGTCGTGGCCACCGAATACGAGCGACTGACCGCCCATTGGCTCGCCGAACGCGGTTTCGAGGCGCGCATCGTCCGCTCCTACGGCGCCACCGAGGTCTTCCCACCCGAGGATGCGGATTGCATCGTCGACAACACCGCCACCGGGGCCACTCTCAAGGCCAACGGTCTCGAGATCTTCGACGAACTCATGCGCTCTTCGACCCGCCTCTACGCCCATCCCCGGGCCCTCGAGGATCCGGGCAAGCGGCCGGTGATCGAGCACTTCGTGCTGCTCCTGCGATCGGTGCTGGAGGCGCGCAAACGTGTCATGCTCGAGCTCAACGTCTCGCGCGAGGACCTCGAGCGCGTGATCGAGGTGCTGCCCTGCATGCGCGAGCCCACGATCGCGCCTCTGCACCACGATGCCGGCTTCGCGGTCAAGGCGGCGGTGCCGCGCGATCAACTGCCGCAGCTCATTCGGATTCTCAAGGAGCGCGGCGGCACCGACATTCTCGTGAGCCAGCTCGCGCAGATCGTGCCATGAACCCGCGCCGGGCAGAGATCCGCCGCGAGACGGGAGAGACCCGCGTCCTGGTCTGCCTCGTCCTCGACGGCAGCGGCAAAAGCCAGGTGGCGACAGGCCTCGGTTTCTTCGACCATATGCTCGCCCAGCTCGCCAAGCACGGCCGGTTCGATCTCGAGCTTCGCTGCGAGGGCGATCTCGAGGTCGACGACCATCACACCATCGAGGACTGCGCCCTCGCCCTCGGCCGTGCCTTCGACGAGGCGCTCGGCGATCGCCGTGGCATCCGTCGCTTCGGCGCCGCCTACGCGCCCCTCGACGAGGCCCTCGCCCGGGTGGTGGTGGATCTCTCGGGACGTCCCTTTGCCCACGTCGACCTCGGGCTCGCGCGCGAACGGCTCGGCGAGGTGGCGAGCGAGAATCTCGACCATTTCTTTCGCTCCCTCGCGGCTACCGGACGCATGGCGCTGCAC
This sequence comes from bacterium HR40, assembly GCA_002898275.1. GTDB lineage: Bacteria > Pseudomonadota > Alphaproteobacteria > Geminicoccales > Geminicoccaceae > HRBIN40. Next base: position 600,820 of record BEIQ01000002.1, on the reverse strand, counting down.
GTCGATCTGCTGCGTGGCAGCAACGATCACCATCGCGCCGAGGCCGCCTTCAAAGCGCTCGCCCTGGCGCTGCGGGAAGCGGTGCGGATCGAGCACGACGAGGTGCCCAGCACCAAGGGGATGCTGTGACCCGAAGGATCGCCATCGTGCCCACCGGTACGGCCAATCTCGCCTCGGTCCAGGCGGCATTCCGCCGGCTCGGGGCAGAACCGGTGGTGGTCGAAGACCCGGAGGAGGTACTGCGGGCCAGCCATCTCATGCTGCCTGGCGTCGGCGCCTTCGGCGCCGCCAGGGCCCGGCTCGCGAGCCGCGGCCTCGATGCCGCGATCGTCGAGCGTATCCGTGCCGACCGGCCGACGATCGCCATCTGTGTCGGCCACCAACTGCTCTTCGAGGCGAGCGAGGAGAGCCCCGGTGTGGCCGGTCTCGGGGTCGTCGCGGGCACGGTCGACCGGTTCCCGGAGGGGGTGCGCACACCGCAATTCGGCTGGAACCAGGTCATCGCACCCGAGGCGGCGCGGGTCCTCGCTTCCGGATGGTTCTATTTCGCCAACAGCTACCGTGCCGTCCTCGCTCCGGGCTGCATGGCTGCCTATGCCGAGCACGGCGGACCGTTCGTGGCCGCCCTCGAGCGTGGCCATTTGGTGGGCTGCCAGTTCCATCCCGAGCTCTCGGGTGCCGACGGCGCCGCCCTGCTCGCGCGGTTTCTGGAGCTCGTCTGATGCTCGCGCGCCGCATCGTTCCCTGCCTCGACGTCAGCCACGGACGGGTGGTCAAGGGCGTGCGCTTCCAGGGTCTGCGGGATGCCGGCGATCCAGCGGAGCGGGCGTGGCTCTACGAGCAGCAGGGTGCCGACGAGATCGTGATCCTCGATGTCTCCGCCACGCCCGAGGGCCGGGGTCACCAGCTCGAGACGGTGCGGCGGGTACGCGAGCGCCTGGCGATCCCTCTCACCGTGGGAGGCGGCGTGCGCAGCGAAGCGGATGCGCTGGCCCTGCTCGAGGCAGGGGCCGACAAGGTCTCGGTCAACACCGCGGCAGTCCAGCGTCCGGCGCTTCTCTCGGAGATCGCAGCACGCTTCGGACGGCAATGCTGTGTCCTGGCGATCGACGCTGCCCGCCGGGGCGGCCGCTTCGAGGTGCTGGTCAAGGGCGGGCGCGAGGGCACCGGCATCGATGCCGTCGCTTGGGCGCAGGAGGGAGAACGCCGCGGCGCCGGCGAGATCCTGCTCACCTCCTTCGATCGCGACGGCACGCGCTCGGGCTACGATCTCGAACTCACACAGGCCGTCGTCCAAGCGGTCGGAATCCCGGTCATCGCTTCGGGCGGCGCCGACCGGCCGCAGCATCTGCTCGAAGCCTTCGCGGTGGGAGCCGATGCGGTGCTCGCCGCCTCGATCTTCCACGACGGGGACCTCACGGTGGGTGAGGTCAAGGACTTTCTCTGCCAGCACGGTGTCCATCTGCGGCCATGATCGTCCCTTCCCTCGACCTCCAGAACGGTCGCACCGTCCAGCTCGTCGGCGGCGAGCAGCTGGCGATCGATGCCGGCGATCCGCTGCCGGTCGCCGAACGCTTCGCCCTGGCCGGCGAGATCGCCGTCATCGACCTCGACGCGGCCATGCGTCGCGGCTCCAATGCCCACCTCGTGGAGCGACTCGTCGAGCGCTTCGACTGTCGGGTGGGTGGCGGCATCCGCGACCTCGAGACGGCCATCCGCTGGCTCGACCGCGGCGCGCGCAAGGTCATCCTCGGTACCATGGCGGTACCGGAACTGCTCGCCAAGCTGCCGAAAGAGCGCGTGATGGCAGCCCTCGATGCCCGTCACGGCGAGGTGGTGGTCGAGGGCTGGACGCAGGGAACCGGCCGTCGGCTGCTGGAGCGCATCGTCGAACTGAGGGATCTCGTCTCCGGTTTCCTCGTCACCTTCGTCGAGCGCGAAGGGCGGATGGCGGGAACCGATCTCGAACTCGCCCGCGCGGTGGTCGAGGCGGCGAAGCCGGCGCGGGTCACCATCGCTGGCGGGGTGACCACGGCCGAGGAGATCCGCGAGCTGGACCGCATCGGAGCGGACGCCCAGGTCGGCATGGCCCTCTATTCCGGCAGATTGCACCTCGCCGACGCCATCGCCGCACCGCTCGTTTCCGACCGTCCCGACGGTCTGTGGCCGACAGTGGTATGCGACGAGGCGGGCAGGGCGCTCGGGCTCGCTTATTCCAACGCCTCGAGCCTGCGTGCCGCGATCGAGGAGCGTCGAGGCATCTATTGGTCGCGGTCGCGCAACGCCCTTTGGCGCAAAGGCGACAGCTCGGGGGCGGTGCAGGAACTCCTGCGCGTCGACCTCGACTGCGACCGCGACACCCTGCGTTTTCTCGTGCGCCAGCGACCACCCGGCTTCTGCCATCTCCAGCGCTTCTCTTGCTTTGGCGACGAACCGGGACTGGTCCGCCTCGAGCGGGTGCTGAGGGAGCGGCGGCAGGCGGCTCCGCAAGGTTCCTATACGAAAAGGCTCTTCGACGATCCCCTCCTCCTCGCGGACAAGCTCCGGGAGGAAGCCGATGAACTGGCGCGCGCCCGATCGCGCGAGGAGATCGTGTGGGAGGCGGCAGACCTCCTCTATTTCACCCTCGCGCGTCTGGCCGCCGCGGAGGTGCCGCTCGCCGAGGTCGAGGCCCACCTCGAGCGGCGCGCCCGCAAGGTCACGCGCCGCGGCTGAGCGGGCGCTGCGGCCTTGAGCGAACCTCCTGTGGGCGCGTCCGCGGCCTTTCGCCGGTTCGCTGGAGGAACTCAGGGACGGGGCTCGCGACACCTGTTGTGTCGGAGCCGCCAGATCGACGCGACTCCGCCCTCGGAATCGGTGCGATAGGCGAGCGGAATCGCGACGTTGTCGGGATGCCAGCTCGCCACCCGTTCGTCCGGCACCTCGAAGCTGTCGAAGCCGCAGCGCCGCAGGAAACTGTACTGATCGACGAAGATGCGACCGGCAGCGCGCAACTCGCCCCGCCACGCCAAGCGGCGGCGCAGGATGCGGGCGGTCGAGAAGCCGCGACCGTCGGCGAAATTGGCGAAGACCACGACGATCAGCCCGAGCCGGCACAGAAAAGGCTCGAGACTCTCGACTCGATCCTCGGTCGCGAGGCGCACCCCGAGCCGTCCGGGATGGGCGAGGACAGCCGGGCCCTCCGGCCCGAGCAGTCGGTTCAGGGAAACCGTGACACTCGCGACGTCGCCGAGCGGCTCGTCATCCGCGAGATGCCGCCAAGGATCCTCGACCCACCTACCGTGCGCGAACAGGGGCATAGACGACCTCCCGGAACGTCTCGACACCGACGCGCTCGACGAAGTCAGCGAACGTCTCCTGCGGCCCGTTTCGGCCTTCGAGATAGAAACGGAGCACGGCCTCCACCGCATCCACGACTTCGCTCGCCGAAAAGCCGGGGCCGAGGATGCGGCCGATGGCGGTTCGTTCGTCGGGCCGTCCACCGAGGGTGATCTGGTAGGATTCCTCGCCCCGCTTCTCCAGCCCGAGGATGCCGATATGGCCGATATGGTGCTGACCGCAGGCGTTGATGCAGCCGGACATGCGGATCGACAGCGGACCGATCCGCTCTTGTGCGTCGAGCTCGGCGAAGCGGCGGGCGAGCGCCCGCGCGATGGGGATCGAGCGCGCGGTGGCCAAGGCACAGTAATCGAGGCCTGGGCAGCAGACGATGTCGGTCACCAGGCCGATGTTGGGGGTGCCGAGCCCCGCCTCCTCGAGCAGCTCCCAGAGGGAATGGACATCCCGCAGACGGACGTGCGGCAGTGCGAGGTTCTGCGTGTGGGTGGTACGGAGCTCGCCGAAGGAAAACCGGTCGGCGAGATCGGCGAGCCGCCGCATTTGGTCGGAGGTGACATCGCCCGGGATGCCACCCACGGGCTTCAAGCTGACATCGACGATGGCGTAACCCGGCACCCGATGGGGCCGCAGGTTGGTGCGTGCGAAGCGGGCGAAAGCCGGCTCCTCCGCCAAGCGCCGTTCGTGCAGGGGATCGCGTGCCGGCAGCTCTTCATAGGGCGGCGGCGCGAACAGCTCCTCGATGCGTTCGAGTTCGAGGGCCGCGAGTTCGACGTCCTCGGGGTCGAGGGAGCGAGCATATTCCTCCTCGACCGCCGCGCGGAAGGCGTCGAGGCCGATCTCGTGGACGAGGATCTTGATGCGGGATTTGAATTTGTGATCGCGCCGGCCAAAGCGATTGTAGACCCGCAGGATCGCTTCGACGTAGGGCAACAGCTGTCGAGCCGGCAGATGCTCGCGCACCGTCTTCGCGATCATCGGAGTACGACCGAGACCACCGCCTGCCAGGACCTCGAAGGCCAGCTCGCCCGCATCGTCTCGATAGAGCCGCAGTCCGATGTCGTGCGCTCGAATCGCCGCCCGATCGTGCGGCGACGCCGAGACAGCGATCTTGAACTTGCGCGGCAGGAAGCTGAACTCCGGATGCAGACTCGACCACTGCCGCAGGAGTTCGCAGAACGGGCGCGGATCCGCGACTTCGTCGGCTGCCACCCCGGCGTAGGCGTCGGTGGTGATGTTGCGGATGCAGTTGCCGGACGTTTGGATGCCGTGCAGACCGACCTCGGCCAGGGCCTCGAGGATGTCCGGCACATCCTCGAGGCGCGGCCAGTTGAACTGGATGTTCTGGCGGGTGGTGAAATGGCCGTAACCGCGGTCCCAGCGATCGGCGACCTCGGCGAGCCGCCTCAGCTGGCGCGAGGACAGCGTGCCATAGGGAATGGCCACCCGCAACATATAGGCGTGGAGCTGCAGGTAGAGGCCGTTCATGAGGCGATGCGGGCGGAACTCCTCTTCCGTGAGCTCGCCCGCGAGTCGCCTGCGCACCTGGTCGCGGAATTGGGCGACTCGCGCCCGAACGAAGGCCTCGTCGTAGGAGTCATAGCGATACACGGCAGTCCTCCGGGATCCCGTCGCGACGCGCCAGATCGGGACGCACGGTGGGACCCGAGGCGCGAATGCGCTCGCGGTAGTGAAGCGGAGAGGGGACTCCGTTCTCGACTTCGACCTCGACGAGATAGGGATCGACGACCTCGCACATCGCGACGCTCTGGGCGCCCAGGGCCTCGAGCGCGCGCTGCTCCGCCTCGGTCGCGGCGACGATGGCCGTCCGCAGACTTTCTTCCCAGCCGTGCGCGGTGAGGAACACTACGCGCCCGTCGCGCAGGCGGTTGGCGGTGAGAATGAAGAGGCTCATGGCAAGAGCTCCAGCACTCGGGCTGCGGTCTCGGGGGTCGGTCGCCAATCGGTCGGCCGCGCGAGGGGCGCGGCCGTCGCAGGGAGGGCGGTGACGGCGATTCCCGAGGCCTCGAGAGCCCGCGCCTCGGCGAACAGGCGCCCTGGGGAGCTGGTCAGGCGAACGACTCGGTCGCCGCTGCGCACGGCATCGGCGACGAGCCGGACGACGGCGGCATGGTCGGTCTGCGGGCAATCGGGGGCGGCACAGCGACGGATGCGCCGCGCCTCGCGCCGCGCCCGATCGAGGATCCGCACCGGCACCTCGGGGTCGACGACGAGGAGATCGGCCTGCTGCAGCGTTTCGGCGGCGACGAGCGTGAGGAGATCGGGATCCTCGCTCGCCACCCATAACAGCCGAACCCAGCCGCGCGGACCGTCGTCCCCCTCGAGCCATCGCTGGGCGAGCTCTTCGGCCTCACGCTCGCGCCCGGCGAGCAGCAGGGAGGCGACCGGCCCCTCGAACAGTCGCTCGAAGAAGCGGCGGCGTTCCCGCGCCGGGAGGATGCGGGCGGTGACCTGTGGCCGCAGCTTTCCGGCGAACCGGGCGAGCCTGCCGCTGCGCTCCGGCAACATCGCTTCGATGCGCGCGCGCACCAGCCGCGCCAGCACCGGCGCCTCGCCCTCGCTTCCCACCGCCACCACGAGGGGATCACGGTCGACGATGGCAGGGACGAAGACGTCCGACAGGGCCGGATCGTCCACCACATTGACGAGGGCACCGGCGCGCCGGGCCCGTTCGGCGATCGCCAGCCGTCGCCCGGGATCGGCGAGAGCGACGACGACGAGCCGCGAGCCTGAGAGATCCTCTTCTCCCGGCTCCCGCGGATCGATCTCGACGGCGAATTCCGCCGCCGCGGCGAAAAGCTCGGAACGACCCGCAGGCGCGAACAGCCGCAACCGAGCAGCGGTGCGGGCAAAGAGACGCAGCTTGGCGATGGCCGCCTCACCGTCGCCGACGATGGCGATCCGTTCGCCCTCGAGCGCGACAAAGAGCGGAAAATGGCGCATGGGTGGCGCTCCGGCTCGCTGGGGAATGCCTCGCAGCCAACGGGAGCGTGCCACTTTTCACATTTAGAGTCAAGACGATTCATTCTCATACATTTTTGGAATGTGAAATTTCCCTGCATGGCCCAACGCCGTATCCGGTGCTAGGGGCGGCGCGACTCGGAGCGATCCATGGCCCGTCTCTGCCTCCTCGTCGCCGCCCTGTGCTGGGCCGGCAATCTCCTCGTGGGGCGCATCGCCGCCGCGGCGTTCGATGCAGCGAGCCTCAATCTGGCGCGCTGGGGAATCGCCGCCTGGGTGTTGCTGCCGCTGGCTTTGCCCGAGCTGTGGCGCGAGCGTGCGACACTGCTGCGGGAGTGGCGCGTGCTCGTCGCCCTCGCCTTCACCGGGGCGGCCGGGTTCCATACGCTGCAATACGCTGCCCTCGCTCGCACCGAGACGGTGAATGTCGCCCTCTACATCGCCACCGTTCCCCTTCTGGTGCTGCTCCTCAGTCGACTGAACGGCGGCAGGCTGACCCGCCGCCAGTGGATCGGCGCCAGCGCCTCGGTGCTGGGTGCGGTGGTGGTGGTGACACGCGGCGAGCTCGATCGCCTCCTGGCCCTCTCTTTCGCCACCGGCGATCTGCTCGAGATCCTGGCGGTTCCCCTGTGGGCGGGCTATTGCGCGCTGCTCGCCCGCCGACCGCCCGAACTCTCGGGCATCGCGTTCCTCGCGGTGATCGCGCTCCTCGGGACGGTCCTCACCCTGCCCTTCTTCCTCCTCCTCGAGACGCGGATCGTTCCGGGACCGCTCGCGCTCGCCAGCATGCTCTACGTCGGCCTCTTTCCTTCCCTCCTCGCCTATCTCTGCTGGAACGCGGGCAGCGCTGCCCTCGGCGCGGGGCAAGCGGCCCCCTACAACAATCTCGTGCCGATATTCGGGGCTCTTTTCGGCATGCTGCTGCTGGGCGAGCCGCTTCACGGCTATCACCTCGCGGCGAGCGCCCTCGTGGCGGTGGGCATCCTGGCGGCCGAGAGCGGACGGCCGTTCCCGCCGTCGGCCGGAGCCGAGTCGCAACTCGCCGTCGCTCCCGGCCCCGCCGGGACGGGCAAGGATCACCGCTCGTGCCGCACCGCCCCGGAGAACGCCTGCCGATACCCTCCTCGCGAGGCCATCAGCTGCGGAGCAGCACGAGATCGTCGCGGTGGATGAGCTCGTCGCGGCCGCGCCAGCCGAGGATCGCCTCGATCTCCGCCGTCCGCTTGCCGGCAATCCGCCGGGCCTCGGCGGCATCGTAGGCGGAGAGGCCCTTGGCCACCGCTCGTCCGTCGGGCCCGATCACCAGCACCGCGTCGCCACGCTGGAAATCGCCCTCCACCGCCCTCACCCCGGCGGGGAGCAGACTCGAGCCGCGCTCGAGGGCGAGCAGGGCTCCCTCGTCGACGTAGATCCGCCCGGCCGGGGCAAGGCTCGCGGCAATCCATTCCTTGCGGGCACGCCGCGGAGTGCCATGGGCGAGAAAGAGAGTGTGACGCGCACCCTCGCGCAGGGCGCGCAGCGGGTGCAGGGTGCGGCCGAGAGCGAGGATCACCGCTGTTCCCGCCTCGGTGGCGAGGCGGGCCGCTACCAGCTTGCTCACCATGCCGCCGGTACCGACGGCCGAGCCGCTGCCGCCCGCCATCGCCTCGATTTCGGGAGTGATCCGCTCGACCCGGGGGAGGTGGCAGGCGGTCGGATCGCGCCTCGGATCGGCGGTATAAAGGCCATCGATGTCGGAGAGCAGCACGAGGGTCGGGGCCGAGGACATGATGGCCACCCGCGCCGACAGCCGGTCGTTGTCGCCGAACCGGATCTCCGACGTGGCCACCGTGTCGTTCTCGTTGACCACCGGTACCACCCCGAGGCCGAGAAGCGTGTTCACCGTTGCCCGCGCGTTGAGATAGCGGCGCCGTCCTTCGGTATCCTCGAGGGTGAGGAGGATCTGGGCGGTGGTCAGACCGACCCGGCTCAGGCTCTCGGCCCAGGCATGGGCCAGCCGGATCTGCCCGACCGCTGCCGCCGCCTGCTTCTTCTCGAGCTCGAGCGAACCCGCCGGCAGGCCCAGCACCCGCCTGCCGATCGCCACCGCCCCAGAGGTGACGATGATCGGCGAGGAGCCCCGAGCGCGCAGTTCGGCGAGGTCTTCGGCGAGCGCATCGAGCCACGGACGGCGGATCTCGCCGCCTTCGTCGACGAGCAGCGCCGAGCCGATCTTGATCACCACTCGGCTCGCGGCGAGCAGCCGTTCCACCTCGCTCACGCCCATTCCACCCGTCGTGCCGACGCCCGCTCTTCGGCGATCGCCCGCTCGCGGGCAAGGGTCCGCTCGATACGCTGCAGCAGCGGCTCGAGACCCCTCCGGGTGGCAGCCGAGATCACCTCCACCGGACCACCAGCGACCTCTTCGAGCCGAGCGCGATGCGCGGCACACAGCTCCTCCGCCACGAGATCGCTGCGCGACAGGCACAGGATTTCGGGTTTGGTCGCAAGGCCGTGGCCATAGGCCTCGAGCTCGTGCCGCACCGTCCGCCAAGCGGCGACGGGATCCGCATGGCCGGCATCGACCAAATGGACGAGGACGGCACACCGTTCGACATGGCCGAGGAACCGGTGACCGAGCCCTGCCCCCTGGTGAGCCCCCTCGATGAGTCCCGGGATGTCCGCGACAACGAAACGACGGTCGCCCCGCTCCACCACCCCGAGCAGCGGATAGAGGGTGGTGAAGGGGTAATCCGCGATCTTCGGCCGCGCCCGCGAGAGCGTGGCGAGCAGGGTGGACTTCCCGGCATTGGGCATGCCGACGAGGCCCACGTCGGCGAGAAGTCGCAGCTCCAGCCAGATCCAGCGCTCTTCCCCGGGTTCGCCGGGATCGGCCCGGCGCGGGGCACGCTGGGTGGAACTGCGGAAATGGGCATTGCCACGACCGCCCGCGCCGCCGCGCGCGAGCAACACGCGCTGACCGGGCTCGACCAAGTCGGCGATGAGCGTGCGACGGTCCTCGGCATAGATGCGGGTGCCGACGGGCACCCGGATCACCACGTCCTCGCCCGACCGGCCGGTGCGGTTCGCACCCATGCCATGGCCGCCGCGACAGGCACGGAAATGCTGCTGGTAGCGAAAGTCGACGAGCGTGTTGAGGGAGGCGTCGGCCTCCGCGAAGACATGTCCGCCGCGGCCGCCGTCGCCGCCATCGGGCCCGCCTTTCGGCAGGAACTTTTCGCGACGGAAGCTGACACAACCGGCGCCACCGTCGCCGCTCCGGATCCAGATCTTTGCCGAATCGACAAATCGCATCGCAAACGAAAAGGGAAGGCCGCGGCCTTCCCCTCCTCCTCGTTTCGGGCTCGCCGCCGCGCCTATTCGGCCGCCACGGCCTCGGGCACCACATCGATATAGGTGCGGCCATGGCGCCTGCGGAAGGCCACCTGTCCTGGCACCATCGCGAAGATGGTGAAATCGCGCCCCATGCCCACACCCCGACCGGGATGCCATTTGGTGCCGCGCTGGCGGACGATGATATTGCCCGGGACGACCCGCTCGCCGCCAAATTTCTTCACCCCGAGCCGCTTGCCCGGCGAGTCGCGGCCGTTGCGCGAACTCCCACCTGCCTTCTTGTGTGCCATGGCGTCCCCTCCGTCTTCAACCGGCGACGATGCGCGTGACCCGCAGCACCGTCTGCAGCTGCCGGTGGCCGCGCTTGCGGCGATAGTTCTTGCGCCGCTTCTTCTTGAAGACCACGACCTTCGGACCCTTGATCTGGTCGAGGACCGTGGCCTCCACTCGTGCGCCCTCGACGAAAGGATGCCCGACCTTCGGCTCTCCCTCGCCGCCCACCATCAACACCTGGTCGAGCGCGACGGTGGAGCCGACCTCGGCGTCGAGCTTCTCGACGAACAGGACCTGGTTCTCGGCGACCCGGTACTGCTTGCCGCCGGTGCGAATCACTGCGTACATGGAAACACGCCGCGGTTGGATTCGAATCTCGTGCCGACGCGCCTCGCCCGCGGCACGGGGCCCCGGCCGGCGCGCCGCCACATATAAGCTTGGCCGGCCAGCTGTCAATCGTCTCGGCTCGCTGGGCGGGTGGTGTCGAGACTTGTGAGGCGAACCGAACTGGTATAATGATCAGCTCACCCGGCCGAGTGAAACACAGGGGAGGCATCGCCGGGATGGAGCTCGCGCCGGACATCCTCCGCTACGGCACCGCCGAGCCCGCCGAACCCGGCGAAACCTTGCTCGTCGGCCCGCTCTCCTTCACCCTCTCGGCTACCGCCGTGCGCGGTCTCGCTTGGCGAGGCCACGAGCTGCTGCGCGGCATCGATTTCGTGGTGCGCGACGAGCACTGGGGCACCTACCGCCCGCAGCTGCGGCTCCTCGCCCGTCGGATCGAGCGTGACCGGCTGCAGCTGCGTCTCGCCGGCGAGGTGGCCGAGGGGGCGCTCGCCTTCATTCTCGAGATCGCGGCGAGCGCCACAGGCGAGCTCCATTGTCGCGCCGAGGCGATGGCGCAGCGCGACTTTCGCACGAACCGCACGGGCTTCGTCGTCCTCCACCCGGTCCACGAGGTGGCCGGCGCTCCCGTCACCATCGCCCATGCCGACGGTGCCATCGAACGGAGCCATTTCCCTGAGCTCGTGGCGCCGCATCAACCTTTCCTCGCCATCGCCGGCATACGTCACGAGCCGGTTCCCGGGCTCGTCGTCGACTGCCGCTTTGCCGGCGAGGTCTTCGAAATGGAAGACCAGCGCAACTGGACGGATGCCTCCTTCAAGACCTACTGCCGTCCCCTTGCCTGGCCTTTTCCTTTCACCATTGGCGCCGGGGAGCGGGTCGGGCAGGCGGTCACCGTCGCCGTCGACGGCGATGCGCCGGCCCGACCCGTGCGCGCCGCACCCACCGTCCGCTCGGGCCCCCGCACCGCGGAGACCGTGCCGGCGATCGCCCTTGCCTTGGAAGCCGGCTGGACCGCTCCCGAGCCGGCCATTCCCGCCCTGCGTGCCCTGTCCGCCTCCTCCTTGCTCGCCCGTGTCGACCTCTCGAACGACGCGGAAACGGCGCTCGCCGCGGCAGCGACCACGGCGAAGGCCCTCGGTCTGCCGCTCGAGCTCGAACTCGTCACGCCGGATGACGCCGATCTCGACGGTCTCCTGGGCGAGGTTTCGCGACGAGTCCGGGCCGCATCGCTACCCCTTCGCTCGGTCGTCGCCCTTCCCGCCGCCTACCTCGAGAGCTACCAGCCTTTCGGGCAATGGCCCCAGGGGGCGAGCCCGGAAGTCGCGACCGCGGCGGCGCGCCGTGCCTTCCCCGGGATCCCGGTGGGCAGCGGCATGCTCACCAACTTCGCGGAATTCAATCGCCGGCCACCGCGCCCGCCCTTCGACTTTGCCACTCACGCGACGTGCGCCATCGTCCATGCTGCGGACGACCGCTCGGTGGTCGAAACCCTCGAGTGCCTACCCCACGTCTTCCGTAGCGCCCGCGCGCGCATCGGTCAGGCCGGCTACCGGCTCGGGCTCGTCGCCATCGGTGCTCGCAGCAATCCCTATGGCACGAGGACGGTCGACAATCCGCGCCAGCTGCGCATCCCGATGGCGCATGTCGATCCCCGACAGCGTGGACTGTTCGCTGCCGCCTTCGCCGTGGCAGCGACCGCCCGGACGGCGGGATTCGCCATCGACCGTCTGGCTCTCGCCGCACCTTGCGGCCCGTTCGGCTGCATCTATCGCCGCGCCCCTTGGCCGCAACCCGGCTACGACGCCCTAGCCGCCAGCCGGGACGTCCTGGTCTTCCCCCTGTACCACGCCTTGCGCTGGCTGGCGCGAGCAGCCGGCAAAACTCGAATGGCGGTCGACGTCGACGAGCCCGGACGGATCGCTGCGCTCGCCTTTGCCGACGACGCAGGACTTTCGCTGTTGCTCGCCCATCTCGGCGCCTGTCGCACCACCGTGCGGCTCCCCGGCCTTCGCGGTACCGCCCGCATTCTCGACGAGCATTCGGCACTGGCGGCGATCTGCGATCCCGACTGGAGTGTCACGGCAGCCGCGGTGCCGTTCGCCCAAGAGCTCGACCTCGCGCCTTGGGCGGTCGCCCGACTTTCGGTCCAGGCCACGGCATGAACCTTCGGGTCTCCACTCGCTATCTGCTCGAGAGCGGCATCGATCCGCCACGCGTCGCCGAGCTCGTCGACCAGCTCTGTCCGGCGGGCATCGATTTCACCGGGGACGGCGAACTTCTGGCGGACGGACCGCACCGCCCCTTCGAGGCGCGCGCCCGCCCGGTGAGCCCCGTCCTCCGCGAACATGCCGAGCGTCTCGGCGGGCTGCCGATGTCTGCGCCGAACCTCACGGGCGAGATCGACGACATGCGGCGGCGCCACGATCTCGTGCCGGCGCTCGGCGGGAGCTGCGCGATGGTCAGCCTCGACAGCGTCGGCCTCGTGGGCTTCCCCGAAGTGGGCCGTCGCAGCCGGCTGCCCCTCGACGCCCGTCGCAATGGCTCGGGCTATCTCTCTCGCCGTCCGCGACTCGGATGGGACTGTCGCGCCTGGTCGAAAATCGGGCGGCTCGGCGACGCTCGAGGCGCCAGGGGATGTCTCGGGCGGCGAGCGGGCGCCACAGACGATCGTCTGCGCGCTCGTCCAGGATCCGCAAGAGCACTATGCCCGATGCGAGGCGATCGCGCGCACCCTCTATCGACCGGTAAGCCGGACCCAGCGCACGACCCTCGAGCCGGCGCGGTCCGAGAGCGTGGGTGCCGCCTTCGCGACGGTGCTGCGCGAAGCGACAGAGGAAGCGATCCGCCGCGGCGTACCCGCGCGGCGCTCGTGGATGGCACGCTCGGCCATCGGTCGATCGAGCTCGGTATCCCGTTCGGCGCCTTTCCCGGCCGTTTTTCCGGTGGCGCGTTCCTCGCCGTCGAGTCGACAAAGACGCCAATCCTCCGGCCCGACTGGCGCGAGCGCCTATTCGCCGCGCGTCCGGTGCGTCAGAGTGCGATCGAGATCTGCGATCCGGGAGGCCAGGCATGAACGGTTTGCGCACCTCGTTCGACCGGTCGGGAGTCAAGCTCGGCCACTATGTGGGCGAATTCGTCACTCCGGGCATCGGCCATATTCTCAAGGCCACGGGTTGCGAATTCGTGTTCTTCGACATGGAACATTCGGCCTTCGGCTTCGAGACACTCAAGGCAGCGCTCCGCTATTTCGAAGCGGCCGGGCTTCCGGCCATGGTCCGCATTCCGTCGAAGAGTCCCGACCATGTCTCGCGGGCCATGGATTGCGGGGCGGAAGGGCTCGTCGTGCCGATGCTGTCCTCGGCCGCAGAAGCCCGGCAGATCCTCGATGCCATGAAGTACACGCCGCTCGGGCGGCGCGGGGTGGCGCTCGCCATCGCCCACGACAACTACCGGCCGGGGCCGGTGCTCGAGAAGCTCGCCGAGGCGAACCGCCGGAGCCTGCTCGTGGCTCTCGTCGAGACCCGGGAAGGGATCGCCGAGGCGGACGCCATCGCCGCCACCGAAGGCGTCGACGTGCTGTGGATCGGGCATTTCGACCTGAGCTGCAGCCTCGGCATTCCCGGGCAGTTCGACCATCCCGACTTCCGCGCCGCAGTGGCCGCAGTGGAGCGTGCCGCCAAGCGCCACGGCAAGCATCTCGGGCGCATGGTCACCGACATCGAGAGTGGCATCGCGCTCGCCCGCGCGGGTTACGATCTGATCTGCTATCATGGCGATGTCTGGCTGTTGCAGCAGGCGCTGCGGGAAGGGATCGCAGCGATCCGCGCCGGACTCGGGGAGGGTGCGGCATGAGGGAGCGGTTCCGCGTGGCGCTGAGCGGCGACTTCCGCCGCCCCGACGGCAGCCCGGCCTTTTCGAGTTTCGACCTTTCGCCCCTCGCCAGCCGGGCCGATGTCGAGCTCGTCTGGGTCGACGCGCCGACGGGCGAGATCCCGGGCGAGGCCCTATCGCACTGCGATGCGCTGATCCTCCTCGCGCCCCGCTTCACCCGCGCGAGCGTGCCGCCAGACGGTCGACTCGCCCTCGTTGCCCGCTTCGGCGTCGGCTACGATAGCGTCGATGTCGGCGCCTGCACCGAACACGACATCGGCCTCGCCATCACTCCCGATGGCGTGCGTCGTCCCGTCGCCGTGGCGATCCTCACCCTGCTTCTCGCCCTCGCCGGACGGCTGCTGCAGAAAGATCGGCTGACCCGCATGGGCCCCGAGGGCTGGGCGCGGCGCGCCGATTTCATGGGTGTCGGCCTCACCCACCGTACGCTCGGCCAGCTCGGCATGGGCAATATCGGAGCCGAGGTGTTTCGTCTCGCTCGGCCTTTGGGAATGCGCTTTCTCGCCCACGACCCGTTCGCCGATCCGAGGCTGGCGGAGGAGCTCGGCGCGAGGCTGGTCGATATCGACACTCTCTTTCGGGAATCGGACTTCCTATCGGTGAGCGTGCCGCTCTCGCCTGCCACCTACCACCTCGTCGACGAGCACCGGCTGCGGCTCATGAAACCCTCGGCCTTCCTCATCAACACGGCACGCGGCCCGGTGGTCGACCAGGGGGCGCTCTATCGGGCCCTCTCGCAGGGCTGGATCGCCGGAGCCGGGCTCGACGTCTTCGAGGTCGAACCCACCCCGGCCACCGAGCCGCTGCTCCAACTCGACAATGTGATCCTCGCACCGCACGCCCTGTGCTGGACCGATGAGTGCTTCGCCGGCATCGGCGCGTCCGCCATCGAGGCGGTGGTCGCCGTCCTGCGGGGCGAGGTGCCGCGCCACTTGGTCAACCGCGAGGTCGCAGCGCGCGAGGGTTTCCGCGCGAAGCTCGCCCGCAACCGCGAACGCTTCGCCGCATGAAGACAATCCGGCGACGGGCGCCGGATGCGAACGGGGAGGAAATCGGCACCATGAACCGACGTCGGATGCTCAGAACCACCGCCGGGATCGCGCTCGTCGCTGGGTTCGCGACGGCCGCTTCCGCCCAGCAGGCCGATGACATCGCCGTCGAAGCCGCGAAACGCTACCGCGGCACCGAAATCACCATCGTCTGGGAAGCTGGCCTGCAGTCCCTCGACCCCCTCAATTTTTCTGGCCCCCTTTGGGAAAAACTGACCGGTATCAAGGTCAACGTGATCGAGGTTCCGACAGCCGAGATGTTCACCAAAATCCTGCAGGAACACCGTGCGGGCAGCGGCGCTTACGACGCGCTGAACGTCATCCCGTCGTGGATGGCCGACCTGGTGCGGGCCGGAGCGCTCGAGCCACTCGATCCCTATGTCGACAAGTACGGCTATCGTGAAGAGCTCGAAGATATTGCACCTGTTTATCGTGACAACCAAATGAAAGTAGGAGACACCATTTACGGCTTTCCCGACGATGGCGACGTATTCGTTTTCTACTATCGCAAGGACGTCCTGGGAGATCCAGATATCCAGCGAGCCTTCAAGGCCAAGCTCGGCTATGATCTGCCGGTACCTCCCAAGACCTGGAAGGAATTCCGCGACGTCGCATGCTTCGTCACCCAGCACACCGGGGGCAAGCCCTATGGCGCAGCCTTCTTCCGGGAGGCGGTCTATGGCCAGTTCATGTTCCAGGAGCGCTTCCGGGTCGAGGGCGGCAGATTTTTCGATCCTGACACGATGAAAGCCACCGTCAACTCCGAGGCCGGGGTGCGAGTATTCGAGGCCTGGCGGGAAGAGAACGCGTGCATGCCGCCTGGCGTGGAAAGCTGGGGGTTTGTCGAGAATCTCGCCGCTTTCCTCGCTGGCGACACCGCCATGACGATTTCCTGGCCGCCCTACGGGCGCTGGGCGGCGGGTTACGGCACGGAGGAACAGGCCCTGGCGTGGGTGCCAAAGTCGAAGATCGCGGGCAAGGTCGGCTACGCCTTGCCGCCCGGCGGCCATCCGCAGCTCGCCGCCGGCTTCTCCCTCGCCGTTTCCGCCTCGAGCCGCCACAAAGAGGCCGCCTACCTCTTCATCCAGTGGCTCAACAGCAAGGACACCAGCCTGAAACGCGTGCAGCTGCCCTATGCACTGCGCGATCCGTTCCGCACGTCCCACTTCGCGAGCGCCGAATATCAGGCGAAGTGGCCGGATGCCCCGGCCTATCTCGCCGCGCTGCAAGCGGGTGCGGTGACCGGACTCCTCGATTTGTCGCTGATCCAGACCGACAAATACGAGGAGGCGCTGCGCCAGGGCATCTCGCGCCTGTGGGCGGGCGAGGATCCGAAGCGGATCCTCGACGATGTCGCTGCCCAGTGGGACGCGATCACCGAGCGCGTCGGCCTCGACCGCCAGCGCGAGGCCTATGGGCAATGGGCGGCAAAACCCAACGCCTATCCGCGCTGACGCGGCGACGATGGAGCGATGACCGGCGTCGGCGCGCGGACGCCGGTCACCTCGGACGCCCGCCATGATCCGCGATCGGCTCGCCGGTACCGCCCCGAGGGAAGCTGCTCCCGCCTCCGCCCCGAGGCCGCCATGGAGGGAACGCTGGTTCCGCTACCTCATGGTCGTGCCAGCGGTGACCGTCATCCTCTTCGTCGGGCTTTTCCCGCTCGTCTACACGCTGCTGGTGAGCTTCCAGCGGATCGACCTCGTCGAGGAGGACACGCGCTTCCACGGCCTGGTGAACTATGCTCGACTGCTCGCCGACGAGCGCTTTCGCGAGGCCCTCGGGCACACTTTCCTCATCATGGGGATCGCGCTGCCCGTGGAGCTGATCCTCGGGCTCCTGCTCGCTTTGCTCTTGCTGGAACGGCT
Source organism: bacterium HR40 (assembly GCA_002898275.1). GTDB lineage: Bacteria > Pseudomonadota > Alphaproteobacteria > Geminicoccales > Geminicoccaceae > HRBIN40. Next base: position 583,740 of record BEIQ01000002.1, on the reverse strand, counting down.
TCCCGGCAAACCGATCTTCATCGCTCTCCTCGTCTTGCCGGTGGTGATCTCGCCCATCGTGGCAGGCTCCGCTTGGCGGCTTCTGTTCGATAACCGCTTCGGTCCGGTCAACCAGATCCTGTCCTGGATGGTCGGCGAACCGCTGACGATCCTGTGGACCGTCCATCCGCGCTACGTCTACCCGGCGATCCTCGTGGCCGAGATCTGGCAGTGGACCCCCTTCATGTTCCTTTTGCTCCTGGCCGGCCTCTCGGCCGTGGATCGCGCGCTGGTCGAAGCCGCACAACTCGACGGCGCGGGTTATGTCACCATCGTCCTTCGCGTCCTCTTGCCATCGATCCGGCCGATCCTGGCGGTCGCGCTCCTCATCCGTGCCCTCGACCTGTTCCGACTGTTCGATGTGGTATGGGCGCTGACGCGCGGCGGTCCCGGAACCATGACCGAGACGGTGTCGATCTACGCCTATATCCTTGGATTCCAGCAATTCGAAACGTCGTACACGGCAGCGTTGGCCGTCGTCATCGTCCTGCTTTTGTCTCTCCTGGTGATGTTGGCACTGAGGCGGGTGGAGATCGCGCGATGAGGAGGAGCGTGGCAATCCTCGTCGGACGATACATCGGCGTCTCTTTCGCTCTCGTCTTCTTTCTCTTTCCCATCTACTGGCTAGTCATGATTTCGTTCAAGACCCCGGAAGAGATTTTCGCCTATCCTCCCGTCTGGTGGCCGCAGAGCCTGCAGTTCGGCAACTACTGGGTGTTGTTCAAGGATGGCGATGCCTGGGCGGTGTGGAACAGCCTCGTCGTGGCGACCACCAGCACCGTCGCCGCGATGAGCTTGGGCACCATGGCGGCCTACAGCATGGCTCGCTTCCGCACCGGTGGCGATCGTTTCGCCATGTGGATCATCAGCAACCGCATGGTCCCGCCGATCGCCATCGTCTTTCCGATATTCCTCCTCTATGTGCAGCTCGGCTGGGTCGACACCTTCCACGGTCTTGTCGTCCTCTACACCGCCTTCGCCCTGCCTTACGTGATCTGGATGATGCGCGGCTATATCGAGGATGTGCCGCTCGAACTCGAGGAGGCTGCCCTCGTCGACGGAGCCAGTCGCTTCCAGGTGTTCACAAAAATCGTATTGCCAGTTGCGAGAGGAGGGCTGCTAGCGACCGCAGTCTTCACCTTTGTGTTCACTTGGAACGATTTCCTATTCGCCCTCGTGCTCACTCGCAGTCACGTCACGACGTTCACGGTTCAGGTCACTCATTATTTCGGAGCTCAGTCCAATTTCTGGGCCAAGATCGCTGCGATGAGCACCCTCGGCACGGTGCCGGTGTTCATCGCGGTGGCGTTGCTGCAGCGTTTCCTCGTCCGGGGCATCACCATGGGTGCAGTCAAGAGCTGAACCCGCCAACAGGGAGGCCCATCGGCCATGAGCGATCCCTCGCAGGCCATCCGCTTGTTCGGTACCGAGGAACCGCAGGGGGAGCTCCGCCCTCTGCGCGCCGGCGCTCTCGAATGCACGCTCGATGCCGGCAATCTGCGCTGGATTCGCATCCATGGGCGCGAGGCGATCCGCGCGGTCGCCTTCGTCGTCCGCGACCGCGATTGGGGCACCTACAATCCGGCAATCGATGCACTCGAGGTGCGCGAGGAACCCGAGGGTTTCGTCGTCGCCTATGCCGCGCGCTGCGCCGATGCCCGCCAAGCGCTTCGCTACCGGGCGCGCATCACCGGCCGTGCCGATGGTCGCTTGGTGTTCGAGGCCGAGGCCGTGCCGGAGACGGATTTCGAGACGAACCGCACGGGGTTCGTGGTGCTCCACCCGATCGCCGGTATGCCGGGCCGGCCGGTCGCGATCGAGCATACCGACGGCCGCCGCGAAGACAGCCGTTTCCCCGAGCTGATCTCGCCCTGGTGCCCGTTCGAGGACGTGCGCGCCATGCGCCACGAGGTGCTGCCCGGTCTCGCTGTCAGCTGCCGCATGGAGGGAGATGCGTACGAGACCGAGGATCAGCGCAACTGGACCGATGCCTCGTTCAAGACCTACATCCGGCCGCTCCGCAAGCCCTGGCCCTATGTGCTGCCGCGCGGCGAACCGATCGTGCAGCGGGTGAGCCTCGAGGTCACGGGCGACGCTGCACCGCCCCCGGCTCCCGGGAACGGGGCCGACCGCATCACTTTGCGCTTTCGAGTCCCCACGCATCGGACGGTGCCCCCGCTCGGCCTCGGCGTGTTGCCCGAGCAGGTGGATGCCGCGCTCGCTCGGGCTCCCGATCTGCGGGCCGCCTCGCCTCGCCATTTGAGCTGCCGCTTCGATCCCCGTCGGGGACACGATGCCGCGACCCTCCGCCGCTATGGCGAGCTCGGCCTCGCCTCGGGCACCAAGCTGCTCCTCGAGGCGGTCGTGCCGTGCGAGGACGGGGCCGGACGGCCGACCGCCGATCTCGCGGTGTTGCGCCGGGATCTCGCCCGCATCCGCGACGCCCTCGATGCCGCCGGCGTACGTTTTTCCGAGATCGCCGTGAGCCTCGGCTGTGACATGAAGTGCGTGCTGCCGGGAAGTCCATTTCCACCGGCGCCATCCTGGCATCAGTTCGTCGCCGCGGCGCGGGAGATCCTGCCACCTGCTCCTCTGGGCGGCGGCGCCTTCGCCTTCTTCACCGAGCTCAACCGCAAACGGCCGCCCGCCGGGCTCTTCGACTTCGTCGGCCACTATACCTGTCCCATCTTCCATGCCGGCGACGACGCCTCGCTCCTCGAGACCCTCGAGACCCTGCCGCACGTCTTCCGCAGCGCCCGTGCGTTCCTCGGCGAAGCCCTCTATCGGCTGTATCCGACCTCGATCGTCATGCGCGAGAACCCCTATGGCGAGGCGCCGGCTGCCAATCCCCAGAATCGTCGGCTCGCGATGAGCGCCGTGGATCCGCGCGAACGGGCGCTCCTCGGTGCGGCGTGGTATGCCGGTTATCTCGCCCGGGTGGTCGAGGAACACGGACCCGACATCGTCACCATGGCCGCTCCCGTCGGACCCGCGGGGATCGTGTTCGCGCCGGCCGACTGGCCCCAGCCGTGGTTCGACGAAGTCAGGCCGCGGGTCTATCCCAAATACCATGTGCTGCGCGGCTTCGCTCGGCTTGCCGGGGCGCGGATCCTCGGCCTCGACAATCCGGCGCCGACCCGGGTCCTCGCCTTCGCCGTCGATCTCGCGGGACGGCGCGAGGCATGGATCGCCCATCTCCAGGCGGCGCCGGTGGAGGTGGCGATCGAAGGGCTCGGCGATCGGCTCTCGGCGACCGTTCTCGATGGCGAGAGCTTCTCGCTCGCCTGCCGCGATCCCGAGGCCTTCGATCGCCTGTCGGTGCCGCTGCGCGACGGTCGCCTGTCCCTTTCCGCCTTCGCCGTCGCCCGGGTGCGCAGCGATTGAGGAACCTCAAGCCCGGAGCCGCGCGTTTCGCGGATCCCACACCGGCTCCGCCAGCACCCGTGCGCTTCGACGCTCCCCCAGGATCTCCACGGCGAGCGGGGTTCCAGGTACCGCGAGGGCCGGCTCGAGATAGGCAAAGGCCAAGGACTTGCGGCTGGCGTAGCCATAGCCGCCCGATGTCGTCACCCCGACCAGGCGCTCTCGGGCGAAGACGGGCTCGCTGCCGAGGCAATCGGCATCGCCGGCATCCACCTCGAGGTAGGCGAGGACCGAGCGCGGACCGCGCTCGCGGGCCCGCAGACAAGCGGTGCGACCCACGAACTCCCCTTTGTCGAGGGCAAGGAACCGCTCCATCCCCGCTTCCAGGAGAGTCACCTCGTCGCTGAGCTCCTGACCGAAGCCGCGATAGGCCTTCTCGAGCCTGAGGCTGTTGAGCGCATAGGAGCCGAAATCGACGAGTCCCAAGCGCTCGCCCGCCTCCCGTACGGCGTCGTAGACGCGGCCGAGATCGGCCATGGGTACATGGAGTTCATAGCCGAGCTCGCCGGTGTAGCCGATGCGCAGCATGAGCAACCGTACCCCGGCGAGTTCGATTTCGCGGCCGGTCCGCCAGGGAAAATCGGCTGTCGCCAGCGAGGTCCGGGTGAGGCGGGCGAGCAATTCCCGCGACCGCGGCCCGGCCACCACGAGCATGCCGAGGCTCTCCGACAGATTTTCGACCGCGACCTGCTCGCCGGCTCCGATTCCCTGGCGCAGCCGGTCGAAATCCCGGACTTCGGAGGCTGCACCGGAAGCGAGATAGAAATCCTCGGGACCGAGACGGGTGATCGTCACCTCGCCGAGAATCCTTCCGGCCTCGCTCAAAAAATGGGCGAGGACGATACCGCCATCCCGACGCGGCAAGCGATTGGCCACCAACCGGTCGAGGAGAGCGGCCGCATCCCTGCCGCGTACCCGGAACTTGGCGAAGCTCGAGAGATCCATCACTCCCGCGCGCTCGCGCACGGCGAGCGCCTCGCGACCCACCGCGTCGAAGGCGTTGCTGCGGCGGAAGGCGTAACGCTCTTCCCCGGCCGCGGGAGCGAACCACTTCGGTCGTTCCCAGCCGGCCACCACCCCCCACACTGCCCCCCGAGCGGCGAGGCGGGCATGGAGGGCGGAGGTCCTTCGGTTGCGCGCGACGTCGAAATACTCGCCCGGGCGTCGACAGACGTACATGTGTTGGTAGTCGTGAATCGCGAGACGGCGCACGCACTCGCCATCGTACCAGTCGCCGAATCGGCGCGGATCGAAATCGAGCATGCTGATCTCGGCTTCGCCATGCACCATGAGCTGGGCGAGGAAGCGGCCACATCCGGGGCCTTGGGCGATGCCGATCGACGAGCCACAGGCCATCCAATAGTTCCTCGGGCCCGGGGCGGGCCCGAGGAGAGGGAAGCCATCGGGGGTGTGGGTGATGGCGCCGCTCACGATGCGGCGGATACCGGCCTTGGCCAAGAGCGGCAGACGCGCCGTGGCGCGCTCGAGGCAACCGGTCAGGCGATCGAGCTCGGGCGGCAAGAGCTCGCTCTCGAATTCCCACGGCACGCCTGCGTCAAAAACGGTCCGCGCGCCCTCGCGCTCGTAGGGCCCGACGAGCAGTCCCTTTTGCTCTTGCCGCAGATAGGCATGCGACCAAGGGTCGCGCACCACCGGCAGTTCCCGTTCGCGGGCCGCGATCTCGGGCAATGGCTCCGTCACGAGATAGTGGTGGAGCATGTTGACGCACGGCACCCGCAGGCCGGTGAAGGCGCCGACCTGCGGCGCATAGGATCCGGCGGCATTCACCACATGTTCGCACCGCACCTGCCCACGATCGGTGACGACGCGCCATTCGCCCGAAGGTAGGGGTTCGATGGCAGTGACCCGGGTGCGGGTGGCGATGGTGGCCCCCCTCCGCCGCGCCGCCGCGGCGAGCGCGAAGGCAGCTCCGGCAGGATCGACGTGACCGTCTTCGAGGGTGAGGAAACCGAGTTTCACCCCCGTCGTGTCGAGAAAAGGGTGAAGTCTGCGGATCTCTTCCGGCGAGATCAGCTGTGCCTCGTAGCCGACGAGACGCGCGAGCCCCAGCACCTGGCGGAACCAATCGACCTCGTCCTCGGTGGTGGCAAGCCGAATGCCACCGCAGCCATGCCAGCCGGCACTCTGGCCCGCGAGCTGCTCGAGCCGCGGATAGAGGCGGGTGGCATAGAAATGGATCCGGGCCATGCCGAGATGGCCGATGAAGTGCGGACATTGGCCAGCGGCATGCCAGGTGGATCCCGAGGTGAGCTCGCCCTTTTCGACGAGAGTCACATCGCTCCAGCCTTCCTCCACGAGATGGTAGAGGAGTCCGATCCCCATCATACCACCGCCGACGATCACCACCCGCGCCTGTTCGCGCATTTGCCTGTCCTCCCCGATCTGCCCGCCTCGTCCCCGCTGCTCATGCCACTGGACCGGCCGGCGCCTGCGGCAGCCGGATCGGGAACCGCTGGCGAAGGATGCGATCCACCTCGGCCGGCAGGTGGCGCGGCCAGTGGCGCGCGAGGATGTCGCGGGTGCGGCGTTCCGCTCGCTCGAGCAGACGCGGCGATCCCCGCTCTTGCCATTCTTTCGGGCTCGAGCGGTCGCCGACCGCCGGATAGACGAAGCCGCTGTGCATGAGAGCCAGGGTCTGGGGATGGCCGAGGAAATGGCCCGGCCCGGCGATGCAGACCTCGCGGATCACTTCGACGGACAGGCTGTCGTCGTCGGTCTCGATGCCGCGCACGGCGCGCAGGCTGGCGGCGATACAATCGTGGTCGACGACCATGCCGGAGTGAGAGAAGCCGAGCAGACTCGCCCGCATACCGGCCGCTTCGTAGACGAGATCGGCGCCGGCGTTGGCCACGAGGGCGTGATTGAGGCCGATCTCTGCCCCCGCCTGAGCGTCCGTGAGCTTGCTGTCGGTCATCCCGGAGGCGACCCCGGTCGGCAGATCGTAGAAGCGGCCCATTTGGGCGCAGGCGGCCATGAGCAGCGCCTGCTCGCCGCTGCCTCCCGACATCGCCCCGGTGCGCAAATCGGAGACGAACGGCCAAGGGCCGAAGATCGCCGGAGCGCCCGCACGGATCGCCTGGACGTAGACGAGACCGGCGAGCACCTCGGCCACTTCCTGCACCACCGCTCCAGCGAGCGCCGCCGGACTGGTGGCCCCGGCTTGGCCGGCAGCGAGCAGGAGGACGGGCATGCCGCCGCGTACCGCCACCTCGAGCACGCGGCAGGCATCTTCGGCCCAGCGCAGGGGCGGCACGACGAAGCACGAAGACAGGCTCGCGAACGGCCGTCGCCGCCACGCCTCCTCGGAACCGGCGACGGCGTGCAGGAGGGCGAGCCCCTCGGCCATGTGCTCGGCTCGCGTGAAGCTCGTGCCGATGGGCTTGGCCGTCCCCGCCAGGCAGGCATAGAGCGTGTTGAGGTCGAGTTCGCGTGGATCCTCGAGGTCGCGGCAGACGAGCGGCCGCTGGAAGAGATCGATGAACTCGAGGGCGTCGGCGAGCCGGGCGGCATCGTAGAGATCGGCGAGCGTCGAGGGGCGATAGGTGCCGGTCGCTTCGTCGACGGTGTGTACCGCCGCCCCGGCGGTGGCGAAATGCACCCTGCCGCCGCCGAGCTCGAGGTCGAAACGGGGCTCTTGGCCGCACATGATCCAGCGCCGTGGCGCCCGCGCGATGGTGTCTTCGACGAGCGCCCGCGGGAAGCACAGACGTCCCGCGCCATTCACGAAGGCACCGTGCGCGGTGCACAGCTCGACACAGCTGGCGATGGGATCGGCGAGACCGACAGTCTCCAACACATCGAGAGCTGCACGGTGGATGCGCGACAGGTCGGCATCGGAGAGCGGGCGGAACGCGCCACTCGCGAGGCCACCCCGTACCGGGCGACGGTCGTCGATGATCGGCTGGCTGCGCAGGCTGCGCCGCGCCTCGCGGCCGCCGCGCCGTTTCACGCTCCCTTCGCTCATCGCACCTCCCCTCGCGACGCCCCGAGGATGCCGCGGTGCGGCCACCGAGGCAAAGGGGATCGCGAGGGTTGGAAGCGTTTTACGGCTCGACCGGCAGGAGCCGTGGTGCGCACCGTCAGTAGGTAGCGCGCCCGCCCGAGAGGTCGAAGACAGCGCCGGTCGTGAAGCTGTTCTCCTCCGAGACGATCCAAGCGACCATGGCCGCGATCTCTTCGACCCGCACGAACCGCCCGCGCGGGATCCGCGACAGCATGTAGTCGATGTGCTCCCGGCTCATCTGCTCGAAGATCCGCGTCTCGGCCGCGGCCGGAGTGATGCAATTGACCGAGATGTCGTAGGCGGCGAGCTCCTTGCCGAGCGATTTGGCGAGCGCGATCACCCCGGCCTTGGCGGCGCTGTACGCGGAGGCGTTGGGATTCCCCTCCTTGCCGGCGATCGAGGCCGTGATGCAGATACGCCCATAGTTGCGGGCGATCATCAGCGGCACGACCGCCCGCAGCGTATAGAACACGCCGGTGAGGTCGACGTCGATCACCTGTCGCCACGCCTCGAGGGGATATTCCCAAAGCCTGGCCGTAGGCCCGGCGATGCCGGCGTTGGCGACGAGGATGTCGATGCCACCGAGGCCTGCGTCGGTTTGCGCTGTCGCCGCCTCGACCGCCTGCCAGTCGGTGACATCGACGAGCACGCTCTCGATCCGCCCGAGGCCCGAGAGCTCGGCGACCGTGCGCGCGCTCTCGGCCGGATCGCGATCCCAGATGGCGACCGCCGCACCGGAGCGCAGGAAACGCTCGACGATGGCGCGGCCGATACCCTGCGCTCCTCCCGTGACCACGGCGCGCCGACCTTCGAGATCGATCCTGTTCACTTCGGCTCCCCCCTGTCTCCACCGCGTTCGCAGTGCCACGCCACCGCAGCGGCGGCAAGGCTCGCTCGGACATCTTGCGAGGGTGTGGCTTTCCTCTATCTGAAGGTCATGAAGCCGAAGGATCCGAACGACCGTCACCTCGCGGGTCAGCTCCTGGTCGCCATGCCCAACATGGCGGATCCGCGCTTTGCCCGCTCCGTGGTCTTTCTCTGCGCCCACTCGCCGGAAGGGGCGATGGGGCTGATCGTCAACCGGCTCGTCGAGAACGTGTCCTTTGCCGATATCGCGAGCCAAGTCGGCATCGATCCGGACGAGATCGTGGCCGAGGTGCCGGTCCATTTCGGAGGCCCGGTGGAGCCGGCGCGGGGCTTCGTGTTGCATTCCGCCGACTACACGACCGCGAGTTCGCTCGCCGTGGACGAGCAGTTCGCCCTCACCGCCACCGTCGACATGCTGAAGCTGGTGGCGCGCGGCGAAGGCCCGAAGCACTGCATTCTCGCACTCGGCTACGCCGGCTGGGCTCCCGGTCAGCTCGATGCCGAAATCCAGGCGAACGGCTGGATCGTGGTGCCGGCCGATCCGGAATTGGTGTTTGTCGCCGACAACCCCTCCAAGTGGACGCGGGCGCTGCGCAAGATCGGGATCGAGCCAAGCCTGCTTTCCACCCACATGGGCCACGCCTGAGCGACCGTGGTCCGAGGGGCGGCAACGCGGCACTTCCGGCTTCCGCCCTCCTTGCGCCTCTGGCCGGGCCGCCTGTTGCGAGGGACGGCGACGGCGGCGCTCGCCGTCGTCGTCTTCTGGACGGGCACGATCCTCGCGCTGCGCTGGCAGGATCCGCCCACCAGCGCTCTCATGCTGCTGCGCCGGCTCGAGGGTCACGCGATCGACCACCGGCCAGTACCGCTCTCGGAAGTGGCTCCCGTGCTGCGCTTTGCCGTAGTCGCCGCCGAGGACAACCGCTTTTGCTCCCATGCCGGCTTCGACTGGCAGGCGCTCAAGGAGCAGATCGCCCGCTGGCGGGAGGGACGACGGCCGCGCGGCGCCTCCACCCTCAGTCAGCAGACAGTCAAGAACCTGTTCCTATGGCCGGGCCGCGATCCGCTGCGCAAGCTCCTCGAAATCCCCTTGACAGCGATGATCGAGCTGGCCTGGCCGAAGCGGCGCATCCTCGAAATCTACCTGCAGATCGTCGAGTTCGGTCCAGGCATCTTCGGAGCCGAGGCGGCGGCACGCCGCTACTACGGCCGCAGTGCCCGGCAGCTGTCGCCCCGCCAAGCCGCGAGCCTTGCCGCCATCCTCCCCTCGCCATTGACCCGCAGACCGAGCGACCGCGCGGTGCAGAACCGGGCTACCCTCATCGAACGGCGGATCGGACAACTCGGCCCGCTTCTCGATTGCGTGCGCTGACGCCGTGGCTTCGCATCCGGCCCGCGAGAGCAGGCGGGCGATCCGAGGCGAGCTCGCCGCCCGAGCTCGCCGACCTCCCGGTGGCCCCGCTCCCTCCGCGAACAGCTGGCCGGTCGCGCGGGACCGCGCGAAGGCGAGCGCGCGGGCCGAGTTCAGGCCAGCGCCGTAGCGGCTCGGAGCGCGGGCCGGACCACCCCCGCCGGCAGACGATCAGTCGTCGTCTCCGCCGTCGCTGTCGCTATCGCTGTCACTGTCGCTGTCGCTATCGTCGTCGCTGTCACTGTCGCTGTCGCTATCGTCGTCGCTGTCACTGTCGCTGTCGCTATCGTCCGAATCGTCGGAATCGTCGTCACTGTCGCTGTCGTCGTCGGAATCCTCGGAGCTGTCGGACTCGTCGTCGTTCTCCTCGTCCGAACCGTCATCGACATCGTCCGGAGCGTCGATCTGGCTGGCTTCTTGGACTGCACTGGAGGCCGCCGGATTCTGCAGCAGCAACTCGGTTCCCGCCGCCACCTGGGCGAGCACGAGGGAGCCCTGGCCTGAACTGTCGGGACTCCCAGCGGCCAGAGCCGTGGTCCCGAGCAAGGTGGAGAGGAGGCCGAACGCGGGCAGCGCACGTCGCATGGGTCGATCCCCGTCTCTATCTCTGGGCGCATCGACTGTAGGAGAATCAACCCTTGGGTGTCAACGGCACGGCCTGCGACATCTGCTATCCCCAGGTATGAATCGATGCAGTTCGACCCTGCGCTGGGTCCGCCACGGCGAAAAGAACGCGGCGGCGCCGAGGTGGCAGTCGGGCATGGCGTCGGCATGCGCCGCGGCGGCGCAGGCGGGGCGCAGGCGGACCTGCGCCCGAGCTCCCTCAGCTCACAGGCTCCGTGGCACCACCATCGCCGATGAGCACGAAGGCCGCCCACACGGCAGGGTGGGCGAAGTCGGGGATGGCCACGAGCTGCCGCCTCGCGGCGAGCAGGGCACGCGCCTTGCCGGCAGCCGGCCGAGCCGCCCATCGCCGGAAGGTCTCGCTGACGAGCTCCACCGTCGGATCGGACAGCACGTCCCAGTGACTGACGAGGAGGGCCCGTGCCCCGGCATGGGCGAAGCCGGTCGCCAATCCCGAGAGGGTTTCGCCACCCAGGGAGCCGTCCGGCCCAGCGGTGTTGCAGGCCGAGAGCACCACCCAGTCGGCGTCGAGGCGAAAGGTGGCGATCTCCCCGGCCGAGAGGAAGCCATCGTCCGGACCGCCCTCTCGGTCGGGAGGTGTGAGGACGAGGCCCGGCTCGTTGCGGCAAGGAAGTTGGCCGGGCAACAGAGCGTGAGTAGCGAACGAGAGCACGCGGTAGCGGTCGAGGGCTTCGCGGCGCAGCCGGTTCTCGTTGGCCTGAGCCCGCAACAGCAGGGCCGACCGCCCGCCGATGGCGGCGGCAACCCGTTCGAGCTCCTCGGCGGTCTCGGGCAGCGCCGGCATGGCACGCAGCACCGCCGGATCGAACACCCCGCGTTCGAGACAGGCGCCGAGGGCGCGCGCCACGGCACCGGGCGACTCCCCCTCGCCACCGATCACCGGATCGCCAACCCCGAGAAAGGCGACCGGCGCGCGCGACGGCACCGTTCGCGACCGCAACAGCTCGAGGGCAGCCACCGACGGCAGCACCGACACCGCGTAACGGCTGCCGAGCCATGCCACCTCGTGATAGGCGTCGCGTCCCGGTGGCGCAAGGGGCAGCACCTCGAGCGGTAGGCTCGCGAGCGGTCCATCGGCGACCACGATGAGATGCTCGGTTTCCGCGAGCTGGGCGGTGAGATCGCCCAGAATCGCTCGCGAGAGCGCCCACGCCCGCTCGGTATCGAAGGGCTTGAGACCCTGCTCGAAGGTGAGCGCCTGGCGCAGGCCGCGGATTTCGTCGGCCAGCTGCTGGCGCCCGAGGGGACTGCGCTGGAAGCGTGCGCGCCCGTCCGCGGTCAGCAGCAGCGTCCAACTCCCGCTCTCGGTGGTGACGATGCGCAACAGCGCCTCCTGCGGGCGAAGCAGCCGCCGCAGATCCGCGAGGCTCACCGGTCGCACCGAGGCGAGGAGGCGGTAGCGCGGGAAGCGCAGCTGCAACTCGCGTTCGCGCGCGGCGCGAGCTTGGCGCACCTCCGTCAGGCTTGCCGCGAGCTCCGCTTCCCGCGCCCCCGGAGGTGCATAGGCATCCTCGAGCTGGAGCCGACCTAGGGCGAGCTGCAGTTCGGTCTCGCGCTCGCTCAGCCTCTCGAAGGCTTCGACGACCTCGCTGAGCGCACTCTCGGCGGCCGCGACCCGCACCGCCATTCGCCGCAGAGCGGCATCGAACACCGGTGCGCGCACCAGTTGCAGCGCCTGGACGATCTGCGCGAGCAGCGCGTCATCGGGCCTCCCCGCGGAAGCGGCGTCGCTGAGAAGTGCGAGCCACATGTCGAGGTCCTCGGGAGCCAGCGCCCGATCGCCGTAACGTCCGGCCTCGACGAGGCGCGCCGCATGGGCAAAAGCCTCGCGCGCCACCTCGGGAGCCCCTGCCCGTACCGCGAGGCGACCACGCAGCAACTCGACGTCGACGAGATTGCGGCCGTCCGCGAACAGCGCAGCGACGAGCTCGCGAGCCGCCGTGGCCGTGGCCAAGGCACGCCCCGCCTCACCCGCGCGCTCCTCGACGAGGGCCAGGCGCATCAGTGCGAACGCTGTCCCGACTCGGTCGCGGCTGCTTTCGAAAATGGCCCGCGCCCGCTCCGCACGCGCTCGTGCCGTCGTCACGTCGCCTCGCGCGAGGGCAATGCCGGCCGCTACGAGTTGCGCATGTGCCACCGGCGGTGCGCTCCCGCCCACGAGCGCCGTCCACCGCGCGACCGCCTCCTCCGCCTCGGCGGCAGCCGCTGCCAGCTCTCCCCGCATCGCGCGATAGGCCGCACGATAGCTCAGGATGCGCGGGTACTGGTCGCTCCATGCCAGACGGTCGAGATGAGGCTTTGCAGCGGCGAACGCCCGCTCGGCGTCGGCGAGCCGGCCATCGCTCGCGTAATTGAGGGCGAGAGCGGCGAGCACGGTCGCGGTAAAGGCACTCTCGTCGCCTTGGCCCCGGCGTTGAAGGGCCAGCGCCCGCTCGTAGGCCGCGCTCGCGTTGGCGAACTCGCCACTCTGATTGTACCGAGTCGCGAGGTCCACGAGGGCACGATAGTCCATGATGTCGGCGAGCGTTACGGGGTGCCCGCCGGCCTCGGCCTGGAGCCGGGCGAAGCGGACGAGGGGCGACCGACTTCCGGCTTCGTATCGTTCGCCGCCTCCCGCTGCCGCCGCTTCGAAGATCGGTGCGAGGTGCGGCGGACCGATGCCGAGATAGAGTGCCGGTCGGCCGTCGATGGTGCCTTCCGCCGCCCACGCCAAAAGCGGCCACCCGTCGCTCGCGGTGCAGTTCCGGGCGCGCGCTGCCGGCGCGCCTCCGAGGCTCTGGACGTCACCGCAGGCAGCCGCCCCCGGAGCGAGCGGGAGGAGGCCGGGCTCGGACAGGACGCGGGCGAGCAGCGTTTCGTTCACTCGTCCCGGGGCCCGGCGAAGCATCCCACTCGGTTGCGACCAGCCCTCGCACAGAACGGCAAAGTCCTCGTAGCCCGAGGCCTCCGCGAGCTTGCGCAGGGCGCAGCGCTCCCCGCCGAGGGCTGCCTCGACAAGGAGTTCATCGCCCGGCTGCAGCGCCCTGGTCGCTCGCTCCCTGCCAGGAAACAGGTTCCGGTCGCTCCACGACCCAAGCGACGCTTGGCTGCAACCGGCGAGTAAGGCGATCGCAGCCATCTGTATGCCGCGCCACAGGAGGCCGACCGGCTCCCGACGCAGCCGCGTCATCGCGAATCCTCCCCGTCGTCGCAGCAGCCGCTGTCGCCTTCGGACCAATCCCGGCTGCTGTCGTCATGGTCGTTCCGTCCCGAGTCCTGCGGGATGGCGATGCCCCCGTCCGCTTGACCCGCGGCGAGCTCGCGCACCAGTTGTCGCCAAGAAGGGGTCTCGCCTCGACTTTCCACCGACCCGGGTGGCACCAGTTCCCGGTCGAGCACCAGCTCGGCGGCCTGCGCCTCGGTTCCCAAGAGCAGCGCCATGAGGCCACCCACAAAGGTGAGCCGACGCATCGGGCGCCTCCCTACCTGTTTTAGGGATCCGATTTATTACCCTAACGGCCGAAAAGGGTCAATGCAGCACCTCAGGGAATCCTGTGCCGACCAGCCGCAAGGCGGGTCATCCCTTGGTCGTCTTCTGTCCGTCGACGACGCCAGGTGACGCGGCGTGACCGCGGTCCGCATCGCGGTCACGCTCGGAAACGGACCCGTCCGGTCGGGCCCGCGCTGCCATGCGCAGAAGCCGAGAGGGGGCATCGGCAACCGACAGGGGCCATCGGCCAGGGCCGTCGCCCCCCTTCCGCCCGCTCTCCCTCTCTCGTCGGCAAAGGCAAGAGAAAGGTCGGCTCCGGCCCTCGCGTCGGCGGTCGTTCCGCCGCCTGGACCCCTTAGCGAGCGAGGCGGCGGCGCAGTTCTCCCTCGATCTCGTCCATGAATTCCTCGGTCAGCAGCCACGGCTGATTAGGGCCGATCAGCATTGCCAGGTCCTTCGTCATCCTGCCGCTTTCGACGGTGTCGATGCAGACTCGTTCGAGGGTGGTCGCGAAATCCTCGACTTCCGGAGTGCCGTCGAACCGGCCGCGATAGGCGAGCCCGCGAGTCCACGCGAAGATCGAGGCAATGGGATTGGTCGAGGTCGGTCTGCCCTGTTGCCACAGGCGATAGTGGCGGGTCACGGTGCCGTGGGCGGCCTCGGCCTCGACGGTCTGCCCATCGGGCGTGAGCAACACCGAGGTCATGAGCCCGAGGGAGCCGAACCCTTGCGCCACCGCGTCCGACTGCACGTCGCCGTCGTAGTTCTTGCAGGCCCAGACGAAGCCACCCTCCCACTTGAGGGCCGACGCCACCATGTCGTCGATGAGACGGTGCTCGTAAGTTAGCCCGCGCTTCTCGAACTCCGCCCGGAATTCGCGGTCGTAGATCTCCTGGAACAGGTCCTTGAACCTGCCATCGTAGACCTTGAGGATCGTGTTCTTGGTCGAGAGATAGACGGGATAGCCGCGCTGCAGCCCGTAGTTCAGACAGGCCCGGGCGAAGTCGCGGATGCTATCGTCGTGATTGTACATGGACAGGGCCACGCCGGCACCGGGGAAGTCGTGCACCTCCCAAGTGATCGGCTCCCCGCCGTCTTCCGGAACGAAGGTCATGGCGAGCCGGCCACGACCCGGTATCCGCACGTCCGTCGCCCGGTATTGATCCCCGAAGGCGTGACGACCGATGACGATCGGCTTGGTCCAGCCGGGCACCAGTCGCGGCACGTTTCGGCAAATGATGGGTTCGCGGAACACCGTGCCGCCCAAAATGTTGCGGATGGTGCCGTTGGGCGACTTCCACATCTGCTTGAGGCCGAATTCCTTCACCCGCGCCTCGTCGGGGGTGATCGTGGCACACTTGACTCCGACTCGGTATTTGCGGATCGCGAGCGCCGCCTCGACCGTCACCCGGTCCTCGGTGGCGTCACGGTTCTGGATCGAAAGGTCATAGTAGACGAGGTCGATGTCGAGGAACGGCAGGATCAGCCGCTCGCGGATCATGTGCCAGATGATCCGCGCCATCTCGTCCCCGTCCAGCTCCACCACCGGGTTCTTCACCCTGATCTTGGCCATCCGCTTCGCTCCCGGACTGTGAAGGCTCGCGTCCGCTATAGGCGGCATGCGCTGCGGCGTCCAATGGAAGGCACGTCGCAGTCGAGGCCTCGTTCCAGAGGGCGTTGGGGATGGTGGCGATGAAGGCCCGGTGTGCCTCGAGCTCCGCTGCGCTCGCCGCGTGCGGTCGTGGCGGCCGTGGCGTGCGCCGCGTCGCCATCCGTGTCCGGGCGGAGGTCGGGGCGAGGGCGAGAGTTCCCTGACGGCCGCCGATCAGGTGGAGATAGACCTCGGCCAAGATGCGGCTGTCGAGCAGCGCCCCGTGGAAGTTGCGGGCGGAGAGGTCGACACCGAAGCGCCGGCAGAGGGCGTCGAGGCTGTTCGGCTGGCCCGGGAACTTGCGCTGGGCGAGGGTCAGCGTGTCGATCACGCGGTGCGGCGGGATCGGCGGCCTGCCGCAGCGCTCGAGCTCGAAGTTGAGAAAGCTCAGGTCGAAGGCGGCGTTGTGGATGACGAGCGGGCTATCGCCGAGGAACGCCAGCAGCTCGTCGACGATCTCGGCAAAGCGAGGTTTGCCGGCCAAAAACTCGCGCGTGAGATTGTGCACGCGGCGTGCCGCCTCGGGAATGTCGCGCTCGGGGTCGACGTAGCGCTGGAAGTACCGACCGCTCGGCAAATGGCCGACGAGCTCGACCGCGCCGATCTCGACGATGCGATGGCCTTCGGCCGGATCCAGCCCAGTGGTCTCGGTATCGAGGACGATTTCACGCAGCACGGCGAGGTCTCTCCCGTCGAGCGCCGAGAAGCCAGCGGTCCGGAAAGGCACGGGTCGGGCAGTCGCGCATGTCGCGCACGATCGCCCGCACCGCCGCCAGCGCCTCGCCGCGACCGCGGCCGGTGCGGATCACATAGTCCGCCCGCTTCACTTTTTCCGCATCCGGCCATTGGTGCGCGCGCACCCGCGCGAGCCGCTCGCGGCTCATGCCCGGTCGGGCGAGGGCCCTTTGCTCCTGGAGCAGGGGATGGCAGCTGACGACGACGGTGCGGTCGACTCGCGCCTCGGCCCCGGTCTCGAACAGCAGGGGGATGTCGAGAACGGCGAGCCAGATGCGATGGCGGGCACAGCGGGCGAGAAAACGGCGTTCCGCCTCCCTCACCAGGGGATGGAGGATGCGCTCGAGACGGGCGAGCGCGGCTGGCTCGTGGAACACCCGGGCGCCGAGTCGCCGCCGGTCGATGCCGCCCGCGGCGTCGGCCGTTTCCGGAAAAGCGGCGAGCACGGGCGCCACCGCCAGTCCTCCCGGGGCGAGCAGGGCGTGCACCGTCGCATCGGCGTCGAAAACCGGAATCCCGAGGAGGTCGAACAGCGCGGCCACGAAGCTCTTGCCGCTCGCGACCGATCCGGTGAGACCGAGGACCCGGACCCCGCTCATCGCGCGAGCAGCCCTTGGTCGCGCAAGGCCTGCAACAGGGACAGCAGGGGAAGGCCGAGGATGGTGAAGATATCGCCCTCGATGCGCGCGAACAGCTGGATGCCGATCCCCTCGATCCGATAGGCTCCCACCGAGCGCAGCAGATCGGAGCCGGCGGTCTCGAGATACCATTCGAGGAACTCGTCCGAGAACGAGCGAACCCATAGCTCGGCGGTCTCGACTTTGTGCCACAGCCGGCTTCCGGCACACACCAGCACGCCGGCGCTCACCAGCCTGTGCCGACGTCCGCGCAACCGCCGAAGCTGGGCTCGCGCCTCCTCGCGATCGCGCGGCTTGGCGAACCACTCGCCCTCGCACTCGAGGATCTGATCGCAGCCCAGCACGAGGGTACGCTCGTCGTGGCGCGCCGCCACCGCAAGGGCCTTGAGCTCAGCGAGAGCCGAAGCCGCGTCCTCCGTGCGACTACCGAGGGCCCGCAGTCCCTCGCGCGCCGTCTCTTCGTCGATGGCTGCCGGCTCGACGCAAAAGGGTACCCCGGCGTCGCGCAACAGTCGCGCCCGCACCTCGCTCGCCGAGGCGAGCACCAGCTGTCGCTTGGAATCGCCCAGCATCATCGCGAGGGGTCCGCTCCGGCGGTTGCCTCTCTCCGAACCGTCCATGGCCACTCGATCGCGCCCGCGCAAGCCTCTCGCTCAGCGCGGCAGTCGCACGGCGACCGCAAGGCCGCCCAGGGCCGAGCGGCCGAGCTCGATCTCGCCGCCATGGGCGAGCACGATGTCGCGGGTGATCGCCAGTCCGAGCCCGGCGCCGCCGGTGTCGCTGCGGCGAGCGCGGTCGGCCCGGTAGAAGGGTTGGAAAACGCGTTCTCGCTCCTCCTCCGGGATCCCCGGGCCGTCGTCCTCGATCCGGATCTCGAAACTATCGGACCGCGGTTCCGCCGTCACCAGCACCCGCCGGCCGTAGCGGATGGCGTTGTCGAGCAGGTTGCGCACGCAGCGGCGAAAGGCGATGGGCCGCACCGGCACCACGAGGTTGCGCGGTGCCCGCAGTTCGATGCTGACACCGTTCTTCGGCGTCCGCTCGCATTCCGCCCGCAGCATGGCGGCGATGTCCACCTCCGCCACGTCCTCGCCGCCCTCGCCGCGCGCGAAGTCGAGATAGACGTCGACGAGATGCGCCATCTCCTCGACGTCGCGTCGAAGCTCGCGAACCGAAGGATCGTCGTCGCGCCCGAGCAGCTCCAGCTCGAGTTTCATGCGGGTGAGGGGCGTGCGGAGGTCGTGGCTGATCGCCGCCAGCATCTCGGTGCGCTGGGCGACGAACTGGAGGATGCGGCGGCGCATGGCGTTGAAGGCGCGTGCGGCCTTGCGGATCTCGAGCGGACCGCGGGGGGCGAAGTCGCCGACGTCGCGTCCCTTGCCGAAACTGTCCATGGCCCGCACGAGCTGACGGATGGGCCGGATCTGCAGGCCCATATAGTAGATGGCGACGGCCACCAGCACGAGCGAAGCTCCGACCATCCAAGCGAGCAGGATGCCGGTCGTGGTGCTGGTCACTCGCTTGCGCGGCGCGAGGACGCGCAACAGCCCGTCCTCGAGCTGCACATAGACCACGACTCGCGACGGCCAGTCCGAACGCAGGTCGAGGGCGAAGGGATGGTGGAGCTTTTCCTCGAACGCCTCGAGGATCTTGCTGTCGATGTGGCCAAGCCGTTCGGTGGCGACGCCGATGGTGGCGATCGCCGTCTGGAGACGGCCGCCGGGCTCGAGGGAGAGGGCGAGGTCGGTATGTCGGCGGAAGAGGTCGAGGACCTGCCGGCGCGTCTCAGGGTCGGGCGCCTGGTCCAAGAGTTCGATGGCGAGCGCCACCTCGCCCGCGACGCCGGCGGCGAGCCAGCTCGTGATGGTATCCCAGTGCCGGTTGTAGAAAATGACAGTGAGGATGACCTGGAGCAGCACGAGCGGCAGCACGATGATCAACATCGAGCGCCACAACAGGGTGCGCGGCACGAGCCCGCGCCGCAACCATACCGACCAGGTGCGGGGTCCGGCCATCATCCGCCGGTCCGCAACAGATAGCCTTCGCCGCGCACCGTGAGCAGCCAGCGCGGCTCGCGCGGATCCTCTCCGAGTTTCCGCCTGAGCCGCGCCATCTGCACGTCGATCGCTCGTTCCGATCCCGAGATGCGACTCTCGGCGGCGAGCTGCTCGCGCGAGAACACCCGACCGGGCGCCCGGGCGAGCACGGCGAGCAGCGAGCTCTCGGCGGCGGTGAGGCGCACCGCGCCTCGCTCTTCGTGGCGGAGTTCGGCGAGCTCGGGATCGAAGGACCACGGACCGAAGCGCAAAGTGCCCGGCCTGCCGCCCCGGCGGCTGCGACGCAGGATGGTCGAGATGCGCAGCAAAAGCTCGCGCGGCTCGAACGGCTTGACGAGATAGTCGTCGGCGCCGGTCTCGAGCCCGGCGATGCGGTCCTGGGGTTCGCCACGCGCGGTGAGGAACAGGATAGGCACGTCCGAGCGACTGCGGATCTCGCGGGCGAGAGCGAAGCCGTCGCGATCCGGCAGCATGACGTCGAGCACGACGAGGTCGAAGACGAATTGGCGCAGTCGCTCGCGCGCTTCGGCCGAATCGGCCGCCACCGACACGGCGAAGCCGTTGCGCCGCAGATACCGGCTCAAGAGATCGGCCAGCCGCAGATCGTCGTCGACCACGAGGAGATGCGCTTCGAGGCCCATGTTCGCGCCTCGCCGGGCGGGCGGTCCCCGACGCCTAGGATTCCGGAACGAGCGACGCGAGACCGCGCTCGCGACGCACGTCAGGGTTCGCGAGCTCGCTGACGACGCGCGAAAAACCCTCGACCGCGGCCGGCCCCACCCGCTGGAAGGCGGCACGCAACCGCCGTTTCTGGGCCGCCAGCATCCGATCGGCGAGCGCCTCGCCGGCGGCCGTGAGGGCGAGCGGGCGCGTGCGCCGGTCTTCCGGGTCGCTCAGCGCCGCCACCAACCCGTGCGCACGCAACGCCTTGATATGCCGCGAGAGGGTTTGCTTGCCCACAGCCAGAAGCCGGTCGAGCTCCGAGGGCGTGATGCCGGGGGCAGCGTGCACGAACTGCAGGATCGCCCGGTCCAGCCGGTCGAGACGCGGATCCTCGGCCGCTCGCATCGCCGCTCGCTCGAGATCGAGAGCGGCCCGGCGCAGAAGGTCGAGACTGCGCTCCAGTTCCTCGTCGCGCAGGAACAAGGGGCTCAGCGTGCTCATGGGCTCCTGCCGCGTCGTCCGCTCCAGGCTTCGTTGACACATATGGAAGCCGGTGATAGGCGTCGCAATCCCGAACGGCTTGCTGCCTCTGCGAGCCGGTTCTCCTCGAGGTTCCTCACATGGCGGATCTGATCCCGTACGACGCGCGCGACGGTTGGATCTGGTACGACGGCGAATTCGTGCCCTGGCGGGAGGCCAAGCTCCACGTGCTCTCCCACGGCCTGCACTACGCCAGCTGTGTATTCGAGGGCGAGCGCGCCTATAAGGGCCGGGTATTCAAGCTGCGGGAGCACACGCAACGGCTCATCGACAGCGGCCGCATGCTGGGGTTCGAAATCCCCTACAGCGTCCAGCAGCTCGAGGAGGCTACCGTCGAAGCGATCCGCCGCAACGGCCTGTCCGACTGCTATGTGCGGCCGGTGGCATGGCGGGGTTCGGAGCAGATGGGGGTGTCCGCCCAGCGCTCGAAGATCCACGTCGCCATCGCCGTGTGGGAATGGGGCGCCTACTACACCGATTTGCGCCTGACGCCAGCCCTCTACCGGCGACCCGCTCCCGAATGCGCGCCCGTCCACAGCAAGGCTGCCGGCCTCTATATGATCTGCACCCTGAGCAAGCACGCCGCGGAAGCCAAGGGGTTCGGTGACGCCCTCATGCTCGACTACCGCGGCTATGTCGCCGAGACCACCGGGGCGAATATCTTCCTCGTCATCGACGGGGCGTTGCACACGCCGATCCCCGACTGTTTCCTCAACGGCATTACCCGCCAGACGGTGATCGAGCTCGCGAAGAAGCGCGGCATTCCGGTGATCGAACGCCACATTCTGCCGGAAGAGCTCGCCCGGGCGCAGGAGATCTTCGTCACCGGTACCGCCGCGGAGATCACCCCGGTGCGGGCGATCGAAGACACGCCGTATCAGGTCGGACCGGTGACCCGTACCCTCATCGACGACTTTCTCGCGCTCACCCGAGGGTGACCGCCGTGGCGCGGGATCCTCGCCAAAGGGTCGGTATCCTTGCCGCGGATCGGCTCGGCCGATAGCCTAGGGCTATGATCGAAAGCGTCTGCGTCTTCTGCGGCTCGCGGCCGGGCCGTTCCGTGGCCTACGCGCAGCTCGCCCGCGATACCGGCAGGTCGATTGCCCGCCGTGGCTGGCGCCTCGTCTACGGCGGCGGGGATATCGGCCTCATGGGCATCCTCGCCACGGCGGTCCTCGAAGCCGGCGGTGAAGTGATCGGCATCCTGCCGCGCCGGCTGCTCGACCGCGAGGTGGCGAAGGGCGGGATCTCCGAGCTCGTGGTCACCGCCACCATGTTCGAGCGCAAGGAGCGCATGATCTCCGGCGCCGACGCCTTTCTCGTGCTGCCCGGTGGCTTCGGGACCCTGGACGAGCTGCTCGAGGTCGTGACCCTGCGCCAGCTCGGCTATCACGACAAACCGATCGTGCTCGTCGATGTCGATGGCTTCTGGCAACCTTGTCTTGCGCTCTTCGACAGGCTGATCGGGGAAGGCTTCGCCGATCCCTCCACCCGCCGCCTGTGGTCGGTGGCTGACGGAGCGGAGAAGGCCTTCGCCCTGCTCGATGCCGCTCACGCTCGAGGGCGGGGCGGGGACTGGCGCGCCCGAGAGGACTCGAACCTCTGACCTTCGGCTCCGGAGGCCGACGCTCTATCCGACTGAGCTACGGGCGCGTGCGGCCTCCATGTAGCGCAGGGATCGGGCCGATGAAAGGGTTTGGATGGCGGCGACGGTGCGGCGACCCTCCCGCGGGCCTCAATTGGCGGCGAACACCGGCAGTTCGGCATGAGCGAAGATGTGACTGGTGGCCCCGCCGAAGATCATCTGTCGGAGCCGACTCTGGGTGTAGGCGCCCTTGAAGAGCAAATCGGCCCCCCATGCCGCCGCCTCCTCGAGCATCGCCTGACCGATCGAGCGCTCGCCGCGCGCCGCCACTCGCTCCTCGACCGCGAACCCGTGCCGGCGCAGCATAGCGGCGAGCTCGCTGCCCGCCGGTCCCGGCACCGAGCCGCCCTCGATCTCGAGCACGAGAACGGCGGCTGCACGCTCCAGCAGCGGCATGCCGAAGGCGACCGTGCGTGCGGTCTCGGTGCTGCCGTTCCAAGCGATCGCGATGCGTTCTCCCAGTCCTTGCGGCGGCTGCGGCGGTGCCACCAAGATCGGCCGCCCGGCTTCGAAGAGGGCGGTTTCGAGCGCGGCCGTGCTCGGCGTGGGGGAGCCGGACACCGGCCTGCCGACCACGACGAGATCGAAGATGCGACCGCGGCTGCCGATCGCACCCGGGCCGAACGTCTCCTCCACCCGCCAGTCGGCACAGGGCTCGCCGGGCCGGGCGGCGCTCGGCCGTGGCACCCCCCATTCGGCACGAAAGGACTCGAAGGCAGCCGCCGCCTCCCGCGCCCGCTGGCGGGTCTCGCGCTCGAAGCCGGCGATCAGATCCGGTGCCGCGGCCACGAAACCGTCGGCGCCGGCGGCCACGATGTCCGGCTGAGCTGGGCGCATGTGATAGCCTTCGACATAGGAACCGAACCGCTCCGCCACGAGCCGAGCGCAACGCAGGACCGACTCGAGCCCGGGCCCCGGCTCGACATGAGCGAGGATATTGCGCATCTGTCCTGCTCTCCCTTCCCCGGCCGTTGGCCGGCATCGTGGCCATGAGTCTGCGGCCGCCGATAGCGCCCGTCAACGTCGGCCAGAATAGCCGTGCCTGCGCACTGGACAGCGGAGCGCCACCGTCGCAGGGATCCCTCCGCACGCTTTCGGATCGGGACGACGACATGAAGGATCCGCGCCAGCGGCCCGGGGCCTGCGCCGCGGCTGCTGCCGACGACGTCCGCATCATCGTCCTGCTCGCCGCGGCCGGCTTTGCCTCCGCCGCCAACATGCGGATCACCGAGCCGCTGCTGCCGCTCGTGAGCGAGGCCTTTGCCACGACCCCGGGCAAAGCCTCCTTCGTCGTCAGCGCGTTCACGATCGGCTACGGTCTGTTCCAGCTGGTCTGGGGTGCGGTCGGCGATCGGATCGGCAAGCTGCGGCTCGTCACTTTGCTCACCCTCGCGACCGGGCTCACCGCCGCCTTTGCCGCCGCCGCCGACAGTCTCGCCACCCTCGCCCTCGCGCGCCTCTGCGCTGGCGCCACCGCCGCCGGCATCATCCCCTTGTCGATGGCGCACATCGGCGACACGGTGGCCTGGGAGCACCGGCAGGTGGTGCTCGCCCGCTATCTCTCCGGCAACGTGCTGGGCGTGCTCGCCGGACAGGCGGCGGGCGCGCTGCTCGGCGGCCTGTTCGGCTGGCGCACCCTGTTCGTCGCGGTGGGCGGCGTGTTCCTGAGCGCCGGACTGGCGCTGGTCGCCGCCGGCGCGCTGACGGCACGGCGACATCCACAGGCCATTCCTTCCTTGGCTCTGCTGCTGCCGGAGCTGTTGCGCCGGCGGCGGGCGCGGTTCGTGCTCGTCGCCGTCACCCTCGAGGGTGCGGTGTTCTTCGGTGCCCTCGCCTATATCGGGGCGCATCTGCGCTTCGCCTATGGTCTCGACTATGGCGCGGTAGGGCTTCTCCTCCTCGCCTTCGGTCTGGGCGGACTGGGCTTCACTGCCAGCGTGCACCGGCTGCGGCGGTGGCTCGGGGAAGCCGGACTGGCGGCGAGCGGCGGCGCGCTCCTCGCCCTCGGCTTCGGGGCGAGCGCGCTGGCGCCAGCGGTGCCGGTCGTGGCCCTCCTCCTTTTCCTCCTCGGTCTCGGGCTCTACATGCTGCACAACACCTTGCAGACCCACGCGACCCAGATGCTGCCGGAGGCACGCGGCCTCGGCGTATCGGTGTTCGCGAGCTGCTATTTCGTGGCCCAGGGCCTGGGTGTGGGGCTCGCCGGGCCGGTGGTGGACCGGTTCGGCTACGCGCCGCTGTTCACTGTCGCGGGCGTGGCCTGTCTCGCCATCGGCCTCGGCTTCGCTGCCGCCCTGCGGGCCCGCAGGGGCTGGAGTGAGGAATGAACGACGCCGCAGTTCTCGACATCGACCGGATCGAACGCGCGAGCCTGTGGGCGTGGCCGCCGCGAGAGCTCGTCTACGTTTCGGGATGGCTGCTGCGCGCCAGCGGCACCACGAGCCGCCGGCTCAATTCGGCCCAGACCCTGAGGTTCGAGGCGGGTGCCGACGTCGACAAGGCGATCCGCCGGACGGAAGCCTGGTACCTCGAGCGCGACCTGCCGCCGCGCTTCCAGCTCACCGACCGTGTGCAGCCGGAGGACCTCGCCCAGGAACTGGAGGAGCGCGGCTATCGGCGGGTGGCACCGACGAGCGTGATGTGGCGCAGGCTCGAGAACCTGCGACCGGCCGACCCGTCGATCGACGTCGAGACGCGGGTCCGGCAGGCGGTGGGGAATGCCCTCTTCGATCCGCAGATGAGCGAGGAGGAGCGGCTCGCCCGCACCGAGGTGTACGACCGCATCAAGCGCCCGCTCGGCTTCGCCGTGCGCTTTTTCGGGGAGGAACCCGTCGCCGCCGGCTGCTGTGTGATCGACAGCGAGATCGCCGTCATCCACAGCATGCACACCCACTACCCCTTCCGGCGCATGGGTCACGGTCGGGCGGTGCTCGACCGGCTGCTGGAATGGGCGCGGGCGATGGATGCGCGGATCGCGGTCCTGCAGGTGCAGGAGAGCAACGAACCGGCACGGCGGCTCTACGAGCAAGCCGGGTTCGAGCGCCTCTACGGCTACGCCTATTACGAGAAGCTGGACTGAGCGGGCGACTGCCCGGAGCTCGCGGCGGAACGTCTTTCCCAGCGCGCCGCCGCCAGCTCGTCGCTCGTCCGCGCCTCCACCCAGCGCTCCCCTTGCGGCGTCTCCTCGCACTTCCAGAAGGGCGCTCGGGTCTTGAGCCAGTCGATGAGAAAACTGCAAGCCTCGAGCGCCGCATGACGATGGGCGCTCGCCACCGCCACCATGACGATGGGCTCACCCGGCATCATGCGTCCGTAGCGATGGATGACGAGGGTGTCCTCGAGCGGCCAGCGCCGACGGGCTTCGGCCTCGATCTCGGCGAGCTTCCTCTCGGTCATGCCCGGATAATGCTCGAGGGTCATGGCCAGGATGGGTGTATCGCCCGCGCGGTCCCGAACCCGGCCGAGAAACACGGCGATGCCACCGACATCGGTCCGGCTGGCGACGAAGCGCGCGAGTTCGACGCCGGGGTCGAAGGGCTCGTGCTGCACTCGGATCATCTCAGCCTCCCGTCACCGGCGGGAAAAAGGCGACCTCGTCGTCGTCCGACAGCTCGATGTCCTCGGCGACATAGTCCTGGTTCACGGCGCAGCGCACCACCCCCTTCGCTGCCAGGGCCTCGCCTAAGCGCGGGTGGCGATTGGCGAGCCAGAGCTTGAGTTCGGAGAGGCGGCGCACTCCCGGTGGCAATGGGATCTCTTCTTCGGCACAACCGGTGCGCTGGCGCAGCCAGGCGAAATAGCGGATCCGCATGACGTCCTCAGGGGCTCGGACCGAACGAGCGGGCGGCATCCGGCTGCACGCGCGGTGGCCGTTCCAGCATGTGGGCGAGGCCGGCCCGGAGGTAATCCCAGCCGGTGATCAGGGTCAAAAGGGCAGCGACCCACAGACCCCACCACCCGATCGCCTGCACCGGTAGCCACGCGGGACCGGATTCGCCGACGATGAGAAAACCGATGGCCGTCATCTGCACCGCCGTCTTCCACTTGGCCAGCCGGCTCACCGGCAGTCCCACCGCCACTTCCGCCATGTATTCGCGCAGCCCGGAAACCGTGATCTCCCGCAGCACGATGACGATGGCCGGCAGAAGCGGCGCCCGATCGAAACCGACGAGCACGACCACGGTCGCCGCCACGAGGAGCTTGTCGGCGACGGGATCGAGCCAGCGGCCGAAAGGCGATTGCATCTTCCAGCTGCGGGCTAGCAAGCCATCCACATAGTCGGTGGTCGCCGCCGCGACGAACAGGGCACAAGCGAGATAGCGCGCCCACACCTGGTCGACGTGGAGGATGGCGACGATCAACGGCACCAAGAGGACCCGGCTCACGGTCAGGAGATTGGGAGTGGTGTTGAACATGCGCTTCGCGCCCTCAGCCGCTTTCGTGCAGGTGCTCGTAGATGGTCCGCGCCACCACACGACTGATCCCGGGCACCCGCTCCAGATCGTCGATCCCCGCTTCCTCGACGGCGCGCGCCGATCCGAACCAGGCGAGCAGCGCCCGCTTGCGCTTCGCTCCCACTCCGGGAATGCGGTCGAGCACCGATTGCCCGATGCTCCGCGACCGCCTGCCACGGTGCGCCGCGATCACGAAACGGTGCGCTTCGTCGCGCAGTCGTTGCAGAAGGTATAGAACCGGGTCGCGCGGGTCCAGCGCGAAGGGCTCTCGTCCGGGAAGGAACAGACGCTCGCGCCCGGCCTCGCGCTCGGGGCCTTTGGCGATGGCGAGAAGCGGCAGCCCGGCGATGCCGAGCTCGGCCAGGACCGCCTGCGCCGCCGCGAGCTGGCCGGCCCCGCCATCGAGAACGACGAGATCCGGCCATATGCCGCCATCGCGGTCGGGATCCTCGCGCGCGAGGCGAGCAAAGCGCCGGCGCAGCACTTCCCGCATCATGGCATAGTCGTCGCCCGGTGCGAGATCCTGCCGCCTCATGAGGAAGGTCCGATAGCTCCGCCGATCGAAGCCCTCGGGCGTCGCCACCACGAACCCACCCACGGCATGGGCGCCCTGGAGGTGGCTGTTGTCATAGATCTCGATCCGTCGCGGCGGCCGAGGGAGCTCGAGCAGCCGGGCAAGGCGGGCAAAGAGCTCTCCCTGCTTCGTCGTCTCGGCCAGGCGGCGAGCGAGGGCCTGCCGCGCATTGGCCAGCGCGATCTCGACCAGCCGCCGACGCTCGCCGCCGCGGCCCCCGACGATCCGCACCCTGCGACCGGCCCGCTCGGCGAGCGCCCGCGCCAGCAGCTCGCCATCTTTGGGCTTGTGCGAGACCAAAAGCAGCGGCGGTGGCAACCGCTGGGCGTAGAACTGCGCCAGGAAGGCGGCGAGGATCTCCTCGGCCGCGCTGTCCTCGGCATGGGCGGGGAAGAAGGCGTGGTTGCCGCAGTTGCGGCCATCGCGATAGAAGAACACCTGCACGCAGGCCGCTCCGGCCTCGAGATGCAAACCGATCACATCGGCATCCCCGAGGCCCGAAGCATTGATACCCTGTCGACTCTGGACATGGGCGAGGGCTCGGAGCCGGTCGCGCAGCACCGCCGCACGCTCGAAGTCGAGGGCCTCGGCCGCCCGCTGCATCTCCTCCGACAGCCGCTCCTTGATCTCTTGCGAGCGGCCCGTGAGGAACATCCGCACCTCCTCGACCAGCCGCGCATAGCTGTCGGCGTCGATGCGGCCGACACAGGGTGCTGAACACCGCTTGATCTGGTATTGCAGACAAGGTCGGCTGCGGTTGGCAAAAACCGCATCCGAACAGCTGCGCAGCGGGAAGGCCTTGAGCAGCGCGTTGAGCGTCTCGTTGACCGCGCCGGCCGAGGCGAAGGGTCCGAAATACTCGCAGCCCGGCCGACGGGCGCCGCGATGCTTGCCGATCGAGGGAAAAGGGTGGTTGCCGTCGATGACGATATAGGGAAAGCTCTTGTCGTCGCGCAGGACGATGTTGAAGGCTGGTCGCCAGCGCTTGATGAGATTGGCTTCGAGCAGGAGGGCCTCGACCTCGCTGCCGGTGGTCACGAACTCCATGTCGCGCGTGAGCGCCACCATACGCCGCAGGCGGGCACTCAGCGTCTCGGGCCGGGTATAGGCGGCGACGCGCTTTTTCAACGACTTGGCCTTGCCGACGTAGAGCAGCTCGCCGCGCGGCCCGATCATCCGATAGACGCCCGGCTCGTTGGGCAATGTCGGCAAAAGCGAGCGGATCAGCTCCGCCCCCTGCAGGCGCGCAGCGGCGGGCGGCCGTTCCTGCGGCGGGACGGGCCGCACGACATCGGCGGGAACGACGGCGGACATGGCCCGAACCGGCTCTAGAGCAAACGGGTTCCGTGGCCGACCGCGAACCGCGCGATCCACGGCACGCGTGCGACCAGTTCCATGGCGGCGATCCGCAGGGGACGGAGCACCGGCCTGTCGACGGCAAAGATACGCGCAAAACCGTCGGTCATCCAGATGCGCTGGCGGTTGCCGGGGCGCCGGGCCCGCTCATAGGCGAGGAGCAACTCCGGCGCTCCAGGGTCGCCGCCGCGACGCAGGGCTCGGCGCAGCAGCCGGGCGAGCACCGCCACATCGGCCACCGCCATATTGAACCCCTGGGCATGGATGGGGTGCACACCGTGTGCCGCGTCGCCGACCAGGACGAGGCGAGGAGCCACGTACCGACGAGCGTGCTGCGCGGAGAGGGGCCACACCGACACTGCGCTCTCGAGTCGACCCTGGTACCCGAAACCGTCGGTTTCCTCGGCAAGCCTGCGCAACAATTCCGCTTCCGGTAGGCGGGCGAGAGCCGTCGCCATCGGCTCCGGTTCCACCCAGGTGACGCCCGTACGCTCGCCCGGAAGCGACAGCAGGGCGAGCGGTCCGGCCGGCCGCAGCCATTCGCGGATGGTTCCGGCGGCGTCGCGGGCCGTACGCACGATGAAGGTCAGCGCGGCTTGGCCGTAGGTCCAGCGGTCGAGCCCGATGCCGGCAAGCTCGCGGACCCGCGAGCCGCGGCCGTCGCAGCCGACCACCAGCCGCGCTGCGAGTCGACTGCCGTCGGCAAGCGCCAGCTCGATCCGGCGCGGAGCGCGCTCGAGACCGATCAGCCGGGCGGGCAGCTGGCCGACCTCGGCTCGCGATGCGACGAGAGCCCGGGCGAGGGCCGCGCGCAAATGGCCATGCTCGACGCCGAACGCGAACGGCTCGCCGCCATGATCCTCGGCCCGCCATTCGAGGCGCGTGCCGGCCACGCGGTCGACGACGATCACCCGGTGGACCGGTTCCGCTACCGCCGCCACCGCCGGCCAGACCCCGAGCTCCTCCATGAGCTGCCGGCTGCCCCGCACGAGGGCGAGGTTCCGCCCGTCGCTCGCGGCGGAGGGGTCAGCGGGCGAGGGATCGATGAGGCGAAGGCGGGCACCGGTGCCGGCAAGGGCGGCAGCCAGCAAGAGCCCGCTGTGGCCCGCGCCGACGATGGCGACGTCGCAGTCCACGGCTCCCTCCGCGCAACTCGCTCCTCCCCATGACACGCGAAGGGGCGCCCGTCGAGAGCGCCCCCGTCGCTCGGGAAACCGCCAGCCTGCCGCCCGCCCTTACGCCGGCATGGCCTCGAGCAGGGCGAGCTCGGCTGGATCCTTGATCCGCTTGAGCAACGCCGCGCGCAGTTTCTGCAGCGCCCGGGCCTCGATCTGGCGCACCCGCTCCTTGCTGATGCCGAACCGCCGCCCGAGCTCCTCGAGGGTGCGGCCGTCCTCGCGCAGTCGGCGCTCGCGGATGATGATTTGCTCCCGCTCGTTGAGCTCCTGCAGGGAGGCGAGCAGCCACTGCGAACGCACCAGCGAGTCGCGCCGTTCCTCGACCACCTGATCCGGTGTCGGCCGATCGTCGGCGAGGAAGTCCTGCCAAGTGTCCTCGCCGTCGGCGGTCAGGGTGGCATTGAGCGACTGATCGCTGCCCGAGAGCCGACCCTCCATCGCCTCGACGTCGCTCACCTGGACGTCGAGCGCCTCGGCGATCTTGGCCTTGCCTTCTTCGCTGAGCCGACCGCTCGAGCCGCCCTCGATCTGAGCGCGCAGCCGCCGCAAGTTGAAGAACAGAGACTTTTGCGCCGCGGTCGTCCCGGTGCGCACCACCGACCAGTTGCGCAGGATGTAGTCCTGCATAGCCGAGCGGATCCACCACGCCGCATAAGTCGAGAAGCGGACCTCGCGCTCCGGCTCGAAACGGGCCGCCGCCTGCATCAGACCGACCATGCCCTCCTGCACGAGGTCGTTCATCGGCAACCCGTAGTTGCGGAACTTGTGGGCCATGCTCACGACGAGCCGCACATAGGCGCCGACCAGCTCGTGCAGCGCCTCTTCGTCACCCTGCTCCCGCCAGCGGCGGGCGAGCTCGAGCTCGTGCTCGCGCGAGAGCAGCGGCGCGTTCATCGATTCGCTGATGAAACGCCGGTCGAGGCTCTGCCGTTCCTGGTTGTTCATGCTCATCCTGCCTCCGAAACTCCTGGCAGGCGACCGATCGGTCGCTCCGCCCGCCGGGCCTCGCCCGGCACTTCCTTATACGAGGGATCCGGCCTCGGGGTTCACTCGCGCCGGCCACCCTCCGCGCTCGTCCGTGACATGGCACGGGCCCGTTACCGCCCCAGCATTCCGTCCATTAACTTTTCGTCACGCGCCCACCGACGTGGCAGCGGATGCGGGAGATGTCCCGAACCCCGTCGGAACGAGGCCGGCGACGCCGCCCGCCGAGGGTGTCGCCGGACACCCTTCGCTCGGCCCGTTCCGCGGTGTTCAGGGATTTCAGGACGGACCCGACCGTCGCGCCGTTCGCTCGAACGGACTCCTACACGTTCCGCGCGCCCGAGTCTAGAGTGGATGGTGCAATGCCGAAAAGCGCGCTCCGGCTCTGGAGCACGCATCGTGAAGGCCTCGCCACCTCCCGCCTTCGCGTGCATGGCAGATATGCAGCGGATGCAGCCGATCAAGAGCCCGCGGTGGCCGGACGCCGCGCGCGAAAGCGCAGCCGCACATAATCCGCCCACCAGCGACCGTCTTCGTCCCGGAGTGCCGGCGCGAGCAACTCCTCGACCTCGGCGATCGCCTGGTCCCGCTCGTCCTGGGGCAGCGCGGTGAGCATCGGCCCGGCGAACAGCTCGAGCCAAGCGCGCAGACCGGCATCGAGCCGGGTCGGCCGCGGCACCAGCTCCAGGCGCTCGACCTCGAGCCCGTGTCGTTCGAGCCGTTCCCGCCACCTCGGCGGCGAGGGGAACGTCCAAGGCACGAGGGGTCGACCGTCGATGCCGTGGCGAGCGAGCACCGCGAGCAGGCCCGTCGCGATGGCGGCTACGTTGCCAAAGCCGCCCATCTCGCCGACGAAGCGACCCCCGGGACGCAAGGCCCGCGCCACCCCTTGGATGACGGCGTCCATGCCGTCGCGGATCCAGTGCAGGACGGCGTTGCTGAAAACCGCGTCGAACTCGGCCACGAAGGGCAGTTCGCGGGCATCCATCTCCCGGACGTCGAGGCCGCGGGCGCGCGCTCTCCGCACCATCTCGGGCGAGGAATCGATGCCCACGACCGTCGCTCCCGCCGCCACGAGCTCGAGGCTGAGGGTGCCGTCGCCACAGCCGAGGTCGAGGATGCGCTCGCCCGGCTCGGGAGCGAGCCAGGCTACCACCGGTGCCGCGAGGGCGGGCACGAAGGCGGCATCGCGGGCGTAGCGCTCGGGATCCCAGTTGGGATTCACCGCCACGATCCCCTCGCCCTGCCGGGACCGGACTCCGTCGCCGGCAGCGCCCTACGACTGCAACCCTTCGCACTCATCGGCCCGCCGCCGCCTCGCCCGAGGCAGCCTCCGTCGTCGCCAGCGGCCGCGGCGCGCGTTCGACAGGCTCGAGCCGCGGCAGGTTCTCGCCCTGCGGCGTCACCCCGAGCTCCTCGAGGCGGCGCGCTTGCGGCAGCACACGCCCCTCGAGGGAGCCGACGGCGCGGTTGAACTGCTCGATCGCCGAGCCGAGGGCCCGGCCCAGCTTGTCGACGTGCTCGAGGAACACTCGGAGACGACTGTGGAGCTCGCGGCCGGCCGTCGCCACCTTTTCCGCACTCTCGGCAATCTTCTCCTGTTGCCACCCATAGGCGATGGCCTTCATGAGAGCCACAAAGGTGGTCGGCGTGGCGACGAGCACCCGCCGGCGCAGGGCATCCTCGAAGAGGGTCGGATCGCGTTCGAGCGCCGCCGCATAGAAGGCCTCGCCAGGCACGAACATGACGACGAAGTCGGGCGCCTCCGACAATTGCCGCCAGTATTCCTTCGCGGCGAGCAGCTGGACATGCTGGCGCAGCTGACGGGCATGCCGATCCAGTGCCAGCTGTCGCTGCTCCTCGCTCTCCGCCTCCACCGCCTCGAGATAGGCATCGAGCGGCGTCTTGGCGTCCACCACCACGGTCTTGCCGCCCGGAAGGCGCACCACCGCGTCCGGCCGCAGGCGCAGGTCGGCCGTACCGGTCTGCGGCTGCAGCACGAAGTCGACATGCTCGCTCATCCCCGCGAGCTCGACGACGTTGCGAAGCTGGTACTCGCCCCAACGGCCCCGCACCTGTGGCCGGCGCAGCGCCTGCACCAGGCCAGCCGCGGAACGCTCCAGCTTCTCGTGACTCTGGGCGAGCATGCGCACCTGCTCGAGCACCGCGCGGTAGGCCCCCTCGCGCGCTTTCTCGATCTCGCCCACCCGATGCTCGAACTTGTCGAGGGTTTCCCGCAGCGGCTTGAGCAGGCTCTCGATCTCCCGCTTGCGGGCTTCGAGCGCCTGTTCGGCCTCGTGGCGATGGTTCTCGAAACGCTCGGAGACCAGCTTGAGAAAGGTCTCGCTGTTGCGGCCGAGCACCTCGGTCGCGAGCGCCGAGAACTTCTCCTCCATCTCGCGGCCCATCCGCTCGAGCTCCTCGAGGCGGGCGGCGTGGGCCCGGCGCTCGGCCTCGAGGGCGCCAAAGAGCTCCTTTTTCTCCGCCTCGAGCCGCGCGCTCCGCTCCCGCAGCCCCTGGAGCTCCTCCTGGGCGACGGCAAGCCGTTCCTTCAGGTCCTCGAGTGCCCGCTGCGCCGCCTCGCCATGGCTGCGACGGGAGGCGAGCTCCAGACCGAGCTCGCGCGTCTCGCCGCGCAGACGTTCCAGCTCCGCCTCGAGACCGGTTTGCCGGCTCGTCGCCTCGGCCAGTCGCGCCTCGAGCCCCTGCGCCAGCGCCCGAGCCTCGGCGAGCCCGATCTCCGCCGGTCGCAGCCGGAGCGTCGAGACCAGCAGCCAGCCGCAGCCGAGACCGAGGACGAAGCCGAGCGCTCCTGCCGCTAACGGCCATACCTCCATGTCCGCATCCCATGACAGGCTCTTGCGCTGCATAGCCCGCAGCAGCCGGGCCGTCGAGGGCAGGAGGTGCCGCCAGCGACCGTACACGGACCGGCGGAGTGCGCGCGCACTCCGCCGGCGCCTCCCCGGTCCACTTGGCCGGGATCTCTCAGATCTCGCCGCGGCTCATCATGCCGGCGATGGTCTCGGCTTGACGGATCGCGAGGGCCACGATCGTGAGCGTGGGGTTCTCGGCCGCGCCGGTGGTGAACTGGCTGCCATCGGAGATGAACAGATTGGCGATGTCATGGGTTTGACCGAAGCGGTTGACCACCCCGTCGCGCGGCTTGTCGCTCATGCGGCAGGTGCCGAGATTGTGGGTCGAGGGGTAGGGTGGGACCTCGTACACCTCGCGCGCCCCTGCCGCCTCGTAGATCCGCCGCCCGGCCCGGTAAGCGTGTTCGCGCATGGCGATGTCGTTGGGATGGTCGTCGAAATGGACGTTCGGGATCGGCAGGCCGAAGGGATCCTTCTCCGTCGGGTGCAGGGTGACGGCGTTGGTCTCCTGCGGCATGTCCTCGCCGACGATCCACATGCCCGCCATATGGTCGTAGAATTCGAGCTTGCGCGTGAAGGCCCGGCCCCAGGCGCCGGGATCGAGGAAGGCGGCGAGAAACGGCAGACCCAGCGATAGGGTCTCGAGCTCGTAACCGCCCGCGAAGCCGCGCTCCGGCCGGTGTCCCGCCTCGTCCATCACGATGCCCGCCATGGTGGTGCCGCGGTACATGTGTACCGGCTGATCGAACGCGGCATAGACCGAGCCCGTCGTGTGCCGCATGTAGTTGCGGCCAACCTGACCGGAGCTGTTGGCGAGACCGTCGGGGAACTGGCTCGAAGCGGAATTGAGCAAAAGCCGCGGGGTCTCGATGGCGTTGCAGGCGACACAGACCAGACGAGCCTTCTGGAAATGCTGCCTGCCCTCGGCGTCGGCGTAGAGCACGCCGGTCACTTTCCCGGCAGCGTTGTGCTCGATCCTCAGGGCCGTCGCCTCGGTGCGCAGGTCGAGACGACCCGTCGCCTCGGCGGCCGGGATTTCGGTATAGAGGGTCGACCATTTGGCCCCGGCCTTGCAGCCCTGAAAGCAGAACCCGATCTGCTGGCAGGAAGGGCGATCGTGCCGCGGCCGGCTGTTGATGGCCATGCGTCCGGTGTGCACCTTGCCGTAGCCGACCCGGATCGCCCCATTGTAGAACACCTTGAAGTTATTGTTGCCCGGCAGCCCGGGAATATCGTGAGTCCGGGTGACACCCAATTTGTCCTCGGCCCGGTCGTAGAAAGGCGCGAGTTCGTCATAATCGATCGGCCAGTCGAGAAGATTGGCCCCTGGGATGTCTCCGTAGACCGACTTCGCCTTGAATTCGTGGGGCTGGAAGCGCAGGCTGGCGCCTGCCCAATGCACGGTCGTCCCTCCCACCGTCTTGCAGGTCCATGCCGGCAGGTTCGGGAAATCCCGGGCGATCCGCCAGCTGCCGGAAGTGGTGCGTTTGTCGAGCCAGGCGAGCTGGAAGAAACTGTCCCACTCGTTGTTCACGAAATCCCGGATCTCGTGACGTTTGCCCGCCTCGAGCAGCACCACCTTGATGCCTTTCTGGCAGAGCTCGTTGGCCAGCGTGCCGCCCCCGGCACCGCTGCCGATCACGACGACGACGCTGTCGTCGCTGAGTTCGAACCGTGCCATGCGCGTGCCTCCCTTGCCGATCTCGTTCAACCGAAATAGGGTTCGGGGCTCACCTCCGGCGGCGGGTCGGGGAGCCAGCCGAGATCTTGGAAGCCCCGCCGCAGATAACCGCCGTACTCGAAACTACTGCCCTCGTAGCCGAAGTGGCGCCAGAGAAGCTTGTTGTTGTAGAAGTGGAACACGCTCGCACCTCGCACTTTCTGGAAGAACGGGTCTCCCTCGAGGCTGGCGAGCACCTCTTCCTGGGTGCCGGGCGACAAGGCGACGAAAGGCACTCCCTTCGCCGCATCGAGCCGGGCCACCCCGTCCTTGAGCAGGTTCGCCACCGCGGCGTCGGCCTTGGCCTCGGCATCGAGGGCCTCGACCACCACCGCATAGTACTCGTCGCCGATCGAAGGATGGGGATAGAGCGCCCGCGTCATGGCGAGCAGCGTGCGGGCGCCGTGCTCGTCCAAGACTTCCATGGCGATGGCGAAGGAGCGGCCGGGGTCGGTGAAGATCACCCGGCCGGCAGCGGTCACCACCAGCACGACCTCGCCGGTGCGCCGGAGAAAGCGCCGGCGATCGAGGATGTATTTCGGCATCTCGCACCTCCCTGCCCGGCCCCGATGGTTCCCGGGAGCGCTGCGGGGCCCGACAGCGCTCCCACCGCCTCAGCGATATCGTCCGTGTCGCTGCAGCACCTCGATCTTGTAGCCGTCCGGATCCTGGACGAAGAAAAAGCGCGCCATGAGCGCACCGTCGCGGAAGAACTCGCGAATCGGATTGGGATTGAGTCCGAGCTCGGTGAAACGGCGGTGCTCGGCATCGAGATCGTCGACGCAAAAGGCGACGTGGCCGTAACCTTCGCCGTGGCTGTAGGGATGCGCCCGCCCCTTGTTCAGGGTGAGCTCGATCTCGAAGGGCGATTCGGGACCGCGCAGATAGACCAGTACGAAGTCGTCAAAATCGAAACGATCGGCGACCTCGAGGCCGAACGCCTTGCGATAGAAATCGATGGACCGGTCGAGATCGAGCACGCGGATCATCATGTGGATGGGCTTGGCCATCGGCACTCCCCTTTCGAACCCTCTAAGGCTATTCTAGGCGAAATGCGTCCGCCGCGGGTAGTATCCGGCTGTTACCGCGTCGGCGCCGCCCGCTCCTCCGCTTTGAGACCGAGCCGGGCGAGATAGTCGCGCATGTGTTCGGGCACCGGTGCCTCGACATGGACCGGCTGGCGATTCGGATAGAGCGGCAAGGTGATGGCGCGAGCGTGCAGCTGCAGCGGCACGAGCCCTTCCTGCTGCGCCTGGCCGTAGACCGGGTCACCGAGAACGGGGCAGCCGAGGGCGGCGAGATGGACCCTGAGCTGATGGGTGCGGCCGGTACGGGGTCGCAGCTCGAGCCAGGCGAGGCCGTCGTCCTCGCCCAGCAGCCGCCATTCGGTGACGGCGGGCTGACCGTCCGGCGCGACCTGCATCCACCAGCTGCGCGGGTCGCGGCTCACCTTGGCGAGCGGCCAGTCGATGCAGCCGGATTCGCCGGGTGGCCGGCCGCGCACCACCGCCCAGTAGACCTTTTCGACTCGCCCGCCGGAAAAGAGCCGGCCGAGCCGCGAGAGGGCCTTGCGGTGCCGGCCGAGGACGAGACAGCCGGAGGTATCGCGATCGAGCCGGTGGGCGAGCCGGGGCGGATGGGGCAGGCCGAATCTCAGGCTGTCGAGGAACATCTCGAGATGGGGACCACCCCCCGGCCCGGCGTGGACGGGGAGACCCGCCGGCTTGTCCAGGACGAGGATCAGCCCGTCGCGGTAGAGCAGCCGCGCGAGGAGAAAATCCGGTTCAGGGCTGGCCGTAGGGACGATGGACGAGCGCGCGGATCCGCAAGCGCAAGGCGTTGAGACGGATGAAGCCTGCGGCATCGCGCTGGTCGTAGACCGTGTCCTCTTCGAAGGTCGCATATTCCTGTCGGTAGAGGCTGTACGGGCTCTTCCGCCCGACCACCTGCACACCGCCCTTGAACAGCTTGAGCCGCACCGTTCCGGTGACCTTGTCCTGGCTCTTGTCGATGAGCGCCTGCAGCATCTCGCGCTCGGGCGAGAACCAATAGCCATTGTAAATGAGCTCGGCGTAGCGCGGCATGAGCTCGTCCTTGAGGTGGGCAGCCCCGCGGTCGAGGGTGAGGCTCTCGATGGCCCGATGGGCCGCCAGCCATACCGTGCCGCCGGGCGTTTCGTAAACGCCGCGCGATTTCATACCGACGTAGCGGTTCTCGACCAGGTCCACCCGCCCGATCCCGTGCTTGCCCGCAATCGCGTTGAGGCGCGCGAGCAGAGACGCCGGCGACAGCCGTTCGCCATTGACCGCCACCGGATCCCCGCGCTCGAAGTCGATCTCCACATACTCCGGTTCGTCGGGAGCCTTGCGCGGATCGACGGTGCGGGTGAACATCTCCTCCTCGGGCTCGACCCAGGGATCCTCGAGCGCCCGGCCTTCGTAGGAGATGTGCAGCAAATTGGCGTCGGTGGAATAGGGCGGTTCCCCGCGCTTGCCGCGCGGGATCGGGATCTGCCGGCTCTCGGCATAGGCGACGAGCTTCTCGCGCGAGCCGAGATCCCACTCCCGCCAGGGGGCGATGATCCGGATGTGCGGATCCAGGGCGTAGCAAGTGAGCTCGAAACGTACCTGGTCGTTGCCCTTGCCGGTGGCCCCGTGGGCTACGGCATCGGCCCCGCTCGCATGCGCGATTTCGATGAGGCGCTTGGCGATGAGCGGACGGGCGATGGAGGTGCCGAGGAGATAGCAGCCCTCGTAGAGAGCATTCGCCCGGAACATCGGGAACACATAGTCGCGGACGAATTCCTCGCGCAGGTCCTCGATATGGATCTCTGTCGCCCCCAGCAGCTCGGCTCGCCGGCGAGCCGATTCCAGCTCCTCGCCCTGGCCGAGGTCGGCCGTGAAGGTGACCACCTCGCAGCGGTAGGTCTCCTGGAGCCAACGCAGGATCACCGAGGTGTCGAGGCCGCCGGAATAAGCGAGCACGACCTTGCGCACGTCCTTGCGCATGCCGCTGTTCCTTCCGATCTGGGATCGCCCTTCAATCCGCGCCCGCCGCGGCGGCCGCGCGCTCACGCCCGAGTGTCGATCCGCTGCCCGGGCTCGCCGGAAACCGCCGGCTCCTCCGGCTTGGCCTCGACCGGCGCAGGCAACTTCGCGATGCCCACCCGCGCCGGCCGCAGCAGCCGGTCGCCCATGCGATAGCCGACCTGCATCACTTCGGCAATCGCGCCCGGACGGTGCTCGGCGCTCTCCACCTCGTACATCGCGTGGTGCAGTTCATGGCTGAACGGTTCGCCCGGCTTCGGCTCGATCTTGGCGATGTCGTAGCGGCGGAAGACCTCGAGCAGCTGCCGTTCGGTCATCTCCACGCCGGTCACGAGATTGAGCAGCAGTTCGTTGCGCTCGAGCTCGTCGCGCGGCACGCTTTCGATCGCCCGGCGCAGATTGTCCGCCACCTCGAGCAGCTCGCGGGCGAAATCGCCGACCGCCCGCCGCCGTACCTCCTCGAGCTCGCGCGCTTGCCTTTTGTGTACATTGTCGAGCTCGGCAAGCACCCGCAGGTGCCGCTCGCGCAGTTCCGCGAGCTCCGCCTCGAGGCGCGACAGGGCCTCGACCTCTCCCCCTTCCGCTGCAGCCGCCGCCTCGGGCTCGGCCGGCATCTCCGCGGGATCTTTGGACTTTTCCGTCATCGCTCGGTTCCTGTTCCGCTTTCCATCGCTCCAAGCATGCGACTGACGACCCGTGCCGTATAATCGACCATGGGGACGATCCGCGCATAGTTCATGCGCGTGGGCCCGATGACCCCGATCGCCCCGACGACCCGTCGGCCCCGACCCTCGCCGCCGGCGTGATAGGGGGCGACGATCATCGAGCAGTCGGTCAGTCCGAAGAGCTCATTCTCGGCACCGATGAAGATCTGCACCCCGGTGGCGTTCTGGGCGAGCTCCAGCAATTTGAGGAAGCTCTTCTTGCGCTCGAGCATCTCGAGCAAGGTGCGAATCCGCTCCAGCTGCGCGAGGCTGGTCACGTCCTCCAGCAGATGCGCCTGACCGCGCACGATCAGCACGCCGCTTTCCTGCTGCCCGCCGTTCTTCGACCATATCGCGAGTCCCGCCTCCACCACCTTGCGGGCGAGCTCGTCGAGCTCGAGCCGCTGGTGCTCGATTTCCTGTCGGATCACCTCGAGCGCCTCATCGAGGCTGCGTCCGGCGAGACGAGCCGTCAGATAATTGCCGGCCTCCACCAAGGTCGAAGGCGACATGCCGAGGGGCACGTCGATCACCCGGTTTTCCACGAGGCCGTTGTCGGCCACTACCACGACGAGCGCCCGGCCCGGTGAGAGAGGCACGAATTCGATGTGGCGAAACGGCCGTTCGACCGTCGGGGCAACGACGATGCCGGCGTGGTGGGTGAGTCCGGACAGGACTTCCGAGGCGTCCGCCAGCACCGCCTCCATGCTCCGACCGGACGCCGCGCAGCGGGCCTGGATCTCGCGCCGCTCCTCTTCCGACAGCGTGCCCACCTCGAGCAAGCCGTCGACATAGAAGCGCAGACCGGCTTCGGTCGGCAGCCGGCCAGCCGAGGTGTGCGGCGAATAGAGCAGTCCGGCGTCCTCGAGATCGGCCATGACATTGCGCACCGTGGCCGGCGACAGCCGATCCTGCAGCCGCCGTGCCACCGTGCGGGAGCCTACCGGCTCGCCGGTCTCCACATAGGCATCGACGATGTGCCGGAAGATCTCCCGCGAGCGCTGATTGAGCTCGACGATCATCCACCTTTCGGGTCGGGAGGTTGCGCGTCCACGCCACAGCCTATGTAAGGACGCGGCGCAAGGCCGTCAACGCGCCATGCTCGCAGCATCCGCGAGGAGCCGAGACCTTCGCCTCTCGTCATGGCGCGATCGCCTTCGCTCCCGACCACCGTCGGGCCGCGGCTCGGCGGTCGGACGGGCCCCCTAGGCGTCGTCTCGGCCGGCGCGACGCGGGTCGATCTGGCATCGCCCGCAGAAATAGCCGGTGCGCCCTCCCGTGCGGAAACGCGCGAGGGGAGTGCCGCAACGCGGACAGTGACCGTCGCCACCGCGCACCCGGGTGAGATAGCCTTCCGGTAGCCGCTCGGTGAAATGCTCGGAGGCTGCGCCGCGGCGCACCGCCGTCTCCAGCACCGTGCGCATGGCGCGAAAGAGCCGCCGTCGCCACCCTCGGTCGAGGGCCGAGACCGGGACATCGGGCCTCAGTCCCGCCTGGAAGAGAATCTCGTCGGCATAGACATTGCCGATGCCCGCGACCACGCTCTGGTCGAGAAGAGCCGCCTTGATGGGCCGCCGACCGTGGCCGAGGGCGGTGGCGAAACTGTCCTCGTCCAGCCTCGGATCGAGCGCATCGGGACCGATGTCATGGGCCGCGAGATAGGTCCTCATGTCCTCCACCAGGCCGACGCGGCCCAAAAGCCGCAGGTTCACATAGGCGAGATGGGGCGGAGCGCAGAAACCGAAGGCGACCCGCGTCCACGGCGGCATTTCGCCCTCGTACCAGGTCAGGGCACCGGTGAGGCCGAAGTGCATGTGGAGGTAGCCGCCGCGGCGACGGGCGACGAACAGATGCTTGCCGTGCCGATGCGCGGCCTGGAAGAGGTCACCCGCCAGCGCCGCGCTCAGCGCCTCGGCGTCGATGTCTTCGAGGATGCGGGGATCGAGCACTTCGACCGTCGCCACCTGCCGACCCAATCCATGCTCCTCGAAGATGCGGCGGAAGAGCTCGACGTCGGGCAGTTCGGGCACGCCTTCTCCCTTCAGTGGATCTCCTCGGCCGCCGCCATCGCCTCCCTGAGCTTGGCGATCGAGAAGTCGGGGCTGCGGGCGGCGGCGAGAATCGGCGCCTCGCGGCGGATGCAGAGTTCGATGGCCTCCGGGAGCCGAGGCAGCGCCGCCTCGGGAATGACGACGGCGCCGTGCCGATCGGCATGCACGATGTCGCCATGGTGGACGAGCATGCCATGGACGTCGACCGCGATTCCGAAGGCCTCGACGTGCACGAAGGCGTGGCTCGGGCCGATGCTGCCGGCGAGCAGTTGGAACTCGGGATCGATGGCGCCGAGATCGCGGATCGAGCCGTTGGTGACACAACCGAGACAGCCGAGACCGCGGTGGATCGCCGTGTTGACCTCGCCCCAGAAGGCGCCGTAGCCAGGCTGGTCGTCGAGGTCCTGGATCACCACCACGGTCGGACGCGGACCCGCCGCCACATATTCGTAATAGCGCAGCCTCTGCGCCTTCGCCTCGGCCGCCGGCAGCGCCGCCGGCAGGCGGGCGCGGATGGTCGCCGTGCGGGCGAAGCCGCAGATCGGCCGCAGATCGGGAAAGGGGCAGACGAAAGGCCGCACGCTATAGCCGTGGCCGCGCCGCTCCGGGGCGACGATCTCGAGCGCGTTGCAGATGGTGGGCGTGTCGAAGGCGCGGAGATGCTCGAGCAGCGCCGGGTCGATCGTCATCCTGACCCTCTCCCTTTCAGTCCTCGAGGAGTTCGCGGATCTCGCCGTCGCTGAGGCCGAGCCGTCGGGCGGTATCGACAATGGCCCGGAACGTTTCCTCGCTCAGGGGGATGCCATGGGCGAGCCGCTCGGCCTCGGTGCGTCGTTCCTTGTCGCCGGGGATGAGCACCCCCTCGACGGGATCGACCGGCTTTGCCGACTTCACCCAGGCGACGAACCGCCGGACGTCCTCGAGGAAATGGTCACCTACCCCGAACCGCTGCGGATCGAGGAAGAGCGAGAGCATCCCATTGTGGACCGGCCCCTCGCCGCCGGTATTGACGCCCGAGCCGGTGAGCGCCCCGGCGAGCAGTTCGCAGGCTAGGGCCAGTCCCGACCCCTTGTGTTCGCCGAACGTCCGCAGCGCTCCCTTGCCCAGGGTAGGATCTGGATAGCGGCCGGCGGCATCGCCGTAGAGGGCCCGGGGATCGTTCGTCAGCCGTCCATGCTCGTCGACCAGCGCATCCGGCGGTACGGGTTTGCCGCCCTGGTGGGCCACGAGCACCTTGCCCTCGGCGACGAGAGCGGTGGCAAAATCGAGAACGAAGGGACCTTCGTCGCCGGTGGGTACGCCGATGGCGACGGGATTGGTAGAAAAGCGCCGACTGGCACCGCCAAAGGGAGCGACGAGGAGGGAATTGTAGACGTTGACGAAATGGATGGAGACGAGACCGGCCGCTATGGCCATTTCGGCGAAGTCACCGATGCGCCCGAGATGGCCGGCATTGCGCAAAGCCACTGCCGACAGCCCATGCTCCCGCGCCTTGCGAATGCCGATCGCCGTGGCCTCCGGCCCCACCGTCTGGCCCATGCCGTGCCCACCGTCGAGTACGGCGATCACCGGTGTTTCCAGCACCACTTCCACGTGGCGGCCAGGCACGAGCCGCCCTTCCTCGATCCACGCCACATAGCGCGGCACGCGGATCACCCCGTGGCTGTCGTGGCCGGTGAGATTGGCTTTGACGAGATAGCGGGCGACGCGCTCCGCCTCCTCGGGCGGACAGCCGGCGCGCCGGAAGATCTCGGCCACCAGCCGACGGAGTGGTTCGGCAGCGATCGACAACGCGGAGCCTCCCCTCGATGCCGTCCGGCGTTGTGCGGTCTCTGTCTAGACGGCGAGGACCGCAGGCGACAAGCCCGCGCCGGGCGAAAAACCGACTCCTCACCGCTCGGCCGCGCCGCTTTCCAGGATCCGCCGCGGCTCGTGGCCCGCTCGCCGCCAGCGCAGGAACTCGACGGCGGCGAAGGCGGTGGCCCCCAATACCAATGGCAACATGTAATAGACGGCCCGAAAGGCGACGAGGGCACCGATGAGCGGCGCCGCGAGTTCGGGTGCGGGAGCGACGATCAACACCACCGCGCCCTCGAACACCCCGAGGCTTCCCGGTACGTGGCTCACCAGGCCGAGGGATAGGGCAGCGACGAAGATCGACAGGCTCTCGGAGAAGCGCAGCCCGAGCTCGGGCGGCAACAACATGTGGAAGGCGCCGGCAACGCCCAGCAGATCGCCCACCCCGAGCGCAATGAGCAGCATGGTCACGGGTGGATCGGGAAGCTCCACCGGGTGGCCGAAGATGCGCAGGCGTCGATGCATCACGGCACCGACGAACACCACCGTGGCGACCAGGAGCAGCAGCAGCGCTCCGACCAGGCGCCACAGCAGCGCGTCGCTGCCGACGGCATGGGCGAGGGGCGCTGGTTCGAG
Organism: bacterium HR40; assembly: GCA_002898275.1. Classification (GTDB taxonomy): domain Bacteria; phylum Pseudomonadota; class Alphaproteobacteria; order Geminicoccales; family Geminicoccaceae; genus HRBIN40. Next base: position 540,559 of record BEIQ01000002.1, on the reverse strand, counting down.
GAGCAAGGCCGAGCCGCCGAGAGTGAGGACGCCGAGGCCGAAGGTCGTGGTGAAGTAGATCTGGATCTTGACCACGTCGACGAGACCGAGGCCGTGCCAGCCGTAGAGCTTCCATCGCACCGTAGCCCCGACGAAAATGGCAAAACCGGCGGCATGGGAGATCGATTGGGTGATGAAGGAATAGAGGCCGACGACGGCCATCGGCAGGCGGTGACGGGCGAAGCGGACCGCATGGTATTCGTAGCCGATGAGGGCGAGGAAACTCAATCCGGTGAAGACCACGGCGAGGGCGATTTGCATCCATCCGATGTCGGCCAGCTCGCGGCCGAGGTCGGCGAGGGTGACATGCGCAGCCCATCGTCGCAACACCCAAAGGGCGAGCAGCAACAAGGCCAATGCGGTGAGGACCGAGAGGGCCCGCGACCAAAGCGGTGTCGCCACGCCGGCTGCGACAGGAGCCGCGGTCCCGGCCGCCTTGCGGCTCTCCCCCGACCGCCGTTCTGCCCTGACCGTGGGTTCGGCCTCTGACGCCACGTCGTCCACCCCGCCCCGGCTCCGCCGCCGGCTCTGCCATGGATATCGCAGGCAATGGTTAGCAAATCGTTGGCGTCAACCCTGCTGCGGCCGTACGGCGCGCACGGCGAGCCAGTCGCGCACTCGGTACTTCAAGACCTTGCCCATGGCGTTGCGGGGCAGCTCGTCCATGAACACCACGGCGCGCGGGTGCTTGTAACGGGCCAGACGACCCTCGAAGAGAGCGAGCACTCGAGCCTCGTCGAGGCTGGGATCGGCGCGCACCACCACCGCGACCGGCACCTCGCCCCAGCGCGGATCCGGTAGGCCCACCACGACGGCGTCGCGGATCGCCGGCTCCTCCTGCAGCACCGCCTCGAGCTCGGCTGGATAGATGTTCTCCCCGCCCGAGATCACGACATCCTTGAGGCGGTCGACGATCCACAGGTCCCCTTCCTCGTCCAAGCGCCCGACGTCACCGGTATGGAACCAGCCGTCGCGCAGGGCCTCGCGGGTTGCCGCTTCGTCATTCCAGTACTCGTACATGACGTTGGGCCCGCGCACCAGCACTTCGCCCGTCTCCCCCGGCGGCAGGTCGCGGCCATGGCGATCGACGATGCGGAGCTCGCAGTGGAGCGCCGGCTTTCCCGCCGACCCCTCTTTGCGGAGCGCGTCGGCGGCGCGCTGATAGGCGGCGATGGGACAGGTTTCGGTCGAACCGTAGACCTGAGCGGCAGGCACCCCGCGGCGATGGAAAGCCCGCAGCAGTGGCAAGGGCACCACCTGGGAGCCACAGGCGATCATGCGCAGAGACGAAAGATCGGTGCTCGTCCAATCGGGATGCTCGACGAGCGCCCGCATGGTCGCCGGCACCAGCACCGTGAGGGTGGGGCGGAAGCGGCGGATGGCCGCCAGGGTGCGGCCCGCTTCGAAGCGGTCGAGCAGGATCACCTCTGCCCCGGCATGCAACGCCGGCGTGGTCTGGATATTGAGACCGCCGACGTGAAACATCGGCAGCACCGTGAGCACCCGGTCGGCACTCGTGAGATCGTGCATGTGCGCCGAGTTCACGGCGTTCCAGAACAGCGCCTGCTGCCGCAGCACCGCCCCCTTCGGCCGGCCGGTGGTCCCGGAGGTGTAGACGACGAGCAGCGGACTCTCGAGATCGACATGCGGGTGGCGGTCGGGGCCCGGGCTGGCGAGGAGCTCCTCGAAACAGGTCTTTCCCGCGGTCGGAAGGCTCGCGATGGGCTCGACGTCGCCGAGTTCCGCCACCAGCCTCTCGCCGGCCTCCTCGAAACCGGGACCGATGAAGAGAGCGCGCACGCCGGCATGGCGGAGAATGTAGAGATGCTCGGCCGGGGCCAGTCGCCAATTGAGGGGCACCAGCATCGCGCCGAGGCGGGCGCAGGCGAAGAGGAGCGCGAGAAAATCCGGGTGATTGTAGCCGAGATAGGCAAGCCGGTCGCCGCGCCCGATCGAAAGCCGGCCGGCGAGGCCGCGCGCCAGGCCCGTCACGCGCGCGGCGAGGCTCCGCCAGTCGATCACCCGCTCCTCGAAGCGAATCGCTGGCCGGTCCGGGGTGAAAGCGGCGTGGCGCTCGATCCATTGGCTGAGATCCATGACCCTGCCTCCTCCGCGCCCGAGATCGCTGCCCCGGCGCCATCTTCCCGTCAAGCCCGGGCGCGGCGCCGCGCCACCGCACCGGCTTGCCGCTTGCACCTCTCGTCCCGCCCGTCTAGGCTTGCCCCGCGGGAGCGGGAAGGAGCGAGCCCGGGCCCGCAGAGGGAGGTCAGGGATGAGGGGACTGTCCAGCTTGGTCGCCGGAGCATGCGTGCTCGTGGTTGCCGGGGTGGCCATGGCCGCCGAGAAGTGGGACATGCCGACGGCCTATCCCGATGGCAACTACCATACGCAGAACGCGCGCAGGTTCGCCGAATGCGTGAAGACAGGGACCGGCGGCGAGCTCGAAATCGTCGTGCACAGTGGTGGATCCCTGTTCAAGGGCAACGATATCAAGCGCGCGGTCCAAACCGGGCAAGTGCCGATCGGCGAACGTCTGCTGTCGGCACATGAAAACGAGAACCCGATCTTCGGCTTCGACGCTGTGCCTTTCCTGGCGACCAGCTACGAACAGTCGGAGAAGTTGTGGCAGGCGGCGCGGCCCGTGCTCGAAGATGTGCTCGCCGAACAGAACCTCGTGCTGCTCTATTCCGTCCCCTGGCCGCCGCAAGGCCTCTACACCAAGAAGCCGCTGACTTCGGCCGCCGACATGAAGGGGGTCAAGTTCCGCGCTTACAATGCAGCGACCGCTCGCCTCGCCGAGCTCATGGGCGCCCAGCCCGTGCAGATTGAGGCCGCTGAACTCGCCCAGGCGCTCGCCACCGGGGTGGCCGAGAGCTTCATCTCTTCGGGTTCGACCGGCTACGACACCAAGGTGTGGGAGCACCTCACGCATTTCTACGACGTCCAGGCCTGGTTGCCGCGCAACTCGGTGATCGTCAACCGTCAGGCCTGGGAGGGTCTCGGCGAGCCCGTGCGCAACGTCCTGCGCGCCTGTGCGGGCATGGCCGAGCTCTCCGGGACCAAATGGTCGGAAGCGCTGGCCAACTGGTATCTCCAGCAGCTCGCAGCCCATGGCATGAAGGTCCAGCCGCCGGGAGAGCAACTCGCCGCCGACTTCCGCAAGATCGGCGAGACCATGACCGCCGAGTGGCTGGCGAAGACCGGCGAACGCGGTCGCCGCATCCTCGACCGCTACCGCGGCGGCTGAGCACCGGCGCGTCGCTTCGATCTCCACCGAAACGGTTACGCGCGAGGCGGGACTGGTGGTCCGGTGAGCTGGCTGCGACGAGCGCTCGATGGCCTCTATCTCGCGGGCGCAATGCTCGCGGCCAGCTTCACCGTGGTGATGCTGGCCGTCATCCTCGCCCAGATCCTCGCCCGTTGGATCGGCTTCGGCTTTCCCGGCGCCACCGAATATGCCGGGTATTGCATGGCGGCGTCCTTCTTTTTCGCACTTGCCTACGCATTCGACCGCGGCGCCCACATCCGCGTGCACCTGCTGCTCTCCCGCCTCGCCGGCCGGGCCCGGCGCATCGCCGAGCTGTGGTGTCTTTTGGTCGCCGGCGGGCTCGCTTGGTATTTCGCCTTCTATGCCATCCGCGCGGTGCGGGTGTCCCGGCTGATCGGCGACGTGAGCCAAGGCCAGGACGCGACGCCGCTCTGGATTCCACAGCTGTCCATGGCCATCGGCGCCGTGCTTTTCGCCGTCGCCCTGACCGACCATGCCCTGCGGCTGTTGGTGGGCGGCGAGGCTCGGCTCGGCGACGGCAAGCCGGCCGACTGAGCCATGGAGCAGCTGGGGCTCACCCTCGTCTTCCTGTTCACGCTGTTCTCGCTGCTCGCCACCGGCGTGTGGATCGGCCTCGCCCTGCTCGGCGTCGCCCTCGTCGGCATGGAGTTGTTCACCAGCCGTCCTGCCGGCGATGCCATGATCACCACCATCTGGACGGCGTCGTCCTCTTGGGCCCTCACCGCCCTGCCCCTCTTCATCTGGATGGGTGAGATCCTGTTCCGGACGCGTCTGTCCGAGGACATGTTCGCCGGGCTCGCACCGTGGACGACCCGGCTTCCCGGACGGCTGCTCCACACCAACATCGTCGGCTGCACGATCTTTGCCGCGGTCTCGGGATCCTCGGCCGCCACCGTCGCCACCATTGGCAAGATGACGATCCCCGAACTCCGGAAGCGCGGCTACCCCGAGCACATGATCATCGGCACCCTCGCTGGCGCCGGCACGCTCGGACTCATGATCCCGCCCTCTCTCACCATGATCGTCTACGGGGTGACGATCAACGAGTCGATCTCGAAGCTCTTCATCGCCGGTGTGCTGCCTGGCCTCACCCTCGCTGCCCTGTTCATGGGTTATGTCGCGATCTGGGCGCTCGTGCGACCTTCCGCCGTCCCCTTCGAGGCAGCGCTTTCCCTGCGCGAACGACTCGCTCGCTCGCGCGCACTCCTCCCCATCTTCGTCCTCATTCTCGCCCTCATCGGGTCCATGTACCTCGGCCTCGCGACCGCCACCGAGGCGGCGAGCCTGGGTGTGATGGGTGCCCTCCTGCTCGCCTGGGCGCAGGGCAGCCTGACCCGCCAAGCATTCGTCGAGAGCCTGATCGGGGCGGTCTGCACCTCTGCCATGATCGCCCTCATCCTCATGGGGGCGGCCTTCCTGTCCCTCGCCATGGGCTTCACCGGTCTGCCGCGCGCCCTCGCCACCTGGATCGCCTCGCTCCAGCTGTCGCCGATCGCGCTGATCGCCGCTCTCACCGTGTTCTACATCGTCCTCGGCTGTTTTCTCGATGGCATCAGCGCGGTGGTGCTGACCATGCCGATCATCGAGCCGATGATCCGCTCGGCGGGCATCGACACGATCTGGTTCGGCATTTTCATCGTGGTGGTGGTGGAGATGGCCCAGATCACCCCGCCCGTGGGCTTCAACCTGTTCGTCCTGCAGGGGATGACGGGTCACGACATCGGCTACATCGCGCGTGTTTCCGTCCCCTATTTCCTGCTGATGGTGGCCATGGTGGCGATCCTCGTCGCCTTCCCGGAGCTCGCCCTCTTCTTGCCCCAGACCATGAGCACGAGAGCGGGCAACTGAACCGCGGTGGCGAGGGGCACGACCGCGTGTCGCGGCGACCCCGGGCGAGCCTCGCGCTATCTTGATCCGTCGGATCGCACCTCGACCCGGAGAGTCGCCTCTTGGCCAGTTCCCACCGCCCGGCCGGCAACGGTCTCGATCCGTTCCCTGCGGATCGCGAGCACGAGCTGCTCACGCCGCTCACCGCCATCCGGGCGATCGCGGAGATCCTGCGCGATCACCCCGAGCTCGCGCCCGCCGAGCGCATGCTGTTCGTCGAGCGGCTGTTGGCCGAACAGCAACGGCTCGAGCAGTGCATCGCTCGCCTTCTCGATCGCTCGGGCCATCCGCCCTAGCGATCGTCCTCGAGCCGGATCGGCGTCTCGAAGGTCGGCGGTTTCACCACCAACACCGCGCAGGCCACGCTCCGGATGATGGCGGTGGCGGTGCTGCCAAGCAGCACACCCGCGAGATGGGAACGGATGGTCGTGCCCAGGACCACGAGGTCGATCTCGAGCTCTCTCGCCGCTTCCGGCACCACGCGCACGGGATCGCCTTTGAGCACGCGGGTGTGGATGGACACGGGCCGATCGCGGAAGGGCGCCACCAGCGCCTCGAGGGCCAGTTCGTGCCGCCGGCGTTCTCTGTCCACGAGTTCGTCGATGCTGCGGCGCGCAGCCTGGGTGGCGGCGCGACCGCGCATCGCCGTTTCGCCCTCGATTTCGAAGGCGGTGACGACGAACAGCTCGGCGCGCTCGAAAGCCGCGACCGACGACGCCAAGTCGACGATCGTGACATGGAGCTCGGCGCCCTCCTCGGCCAGCACTTCGACGGCGGCGAGGATGCGGCTGTAGCGCGGATGCGGAATCGGCCGGTCGATCCACACCGGGCAGGGGCAGATTTCGACGAGTCGCGTGTCGAGGCTCCCGAGGAGGCGTTCGACCAGCCCTCCGTCGGGTCCGGCCTTCTTCATCACGAGGTCGTAGCCGTCGCGCAACACGGCGCGGACGACGGCCACATCCGGTTCGCCGGTGAGCACCCGGCAATCGATGGCGGCGAGCTCGCCAGCCGTCGGCTGGTCCGCTCGTCCGCCGCCCCGCCGGAGTCGTTCCGCGAGCTTGGCGAGCGCCGCGCGAGTCGCCTCGACCGCCGCAGCGTCCCCCGTCTCGACGAGAGCCGCGAGCGTGAGGGTGGCACCCGCATCGCGGGCAATGTCCACCGCGCGGTCGAGCGCGGCATCGTGTTCGGGCGGCCGGTCGAAGAGGTAGAGAATCCGACGGAAGCGCCGCATGGTTCGTCCCCGCGCTGGACCGCACGGCCCCCTTCTGCCACAGTCGCGGATCGCGGCAAAGCGGCGCGCCGCCGGCCGCCGGGTCGCACGAAGGTAGGCAAGCTCGCGGCCTTGCCTTCTCGTCAGGCGCGAAAAATGTTGCGTTTGCCGAAGATGTCTTGTAGCAGCATCGTTCGGTGCGCGTGCGCTCGGGGAAAAGCGGTAGCCGGATGTGCCGGCGCCGAAGCCATGAATGGGCGGATCTCCGGAAACGGCGCAACCGCGACGTTCGCACAACAACGCAAAGCCTAGCCCTCGGATCCGATGCTGCCCTTCAGTCGATCGGAACTCGAAAAGCTTTTTCCGCAGAGTGTGTGGAACAAGGCGGAAGAGCTCGTGGCCAGAGGTGCCTTGGTCGACGTCGTGGTCGAGAACGACGGTCGCTCGATCACCGGACGTGTGCGCGGCGACCGCCGAACGCCCTATCTCACCCGGGTGAAGGTGGCCAATGGCCGCGGCGGACGCGTGCGACTGTCGAGCACCTGTACCTGTTTCGTCTCCGATTGCGAGCACGCGGCGGCGATGCTGCTCGGCATCCTCGAGCAGAGCGCCGCACCCTCGGCCAACGATGTCACGGCCACCATCGACGACCACCTCGAGCACTGGATCCAGGCCGTCAACGGCACGGTGCGGGAGCTGGCTTCCCAGGCCAGCCGCCCCGAAGACGATGTGCTCTATGTGCTCGAACCGCTGCAGCGCGAGGACACGCCGAGCGGACTCGCAGTGGCCATCGCCGTCAACACCTTCCGTGCTCGTCGTTTGCGCGATGGCCTGTACGGACGCGAACATCCGATCCCCATCGCGGCTCTGACTGCCGATGAGCCGCCGGCGTTCGCCACACCCGCCGATCTCGTCATCGGTCGCTTGCTCGGCGGTGTGGCCTCGCAGACCCGCCGTCTCGGTGGCCGCGCGGATGCCGAGACACTCGAGCGGATGATCGGCACCGGCCGCTGCTTCTGGCGGACGGCCCAGTCGCCGGCGCTCAAGCTCGGCAGCCCGCGCGCCGGTACGTTCCGCTGGCGTTTCGACGGTGACGGCTGCCAGCGCCTGTTCTGCGAGATGGAGGCCGGGAGCGAGGACGCGATCGTCGTTTCCCTCGGCGATCCCTGGTACATCGACCCGCAGACAGGCGAGGCCGGACGCATCGACACCGGCTGCGATGCGCGTCTTGCCACCTTGCTGCTCAAGGCACCGGCGGTCCCGCCCGATGCCGCCACGCTCGTCCGCCAGAAGCTCGCCCAAGGCTCGCGCAACGAGGTGCCTTTGCCCGAACCGCTGCGTCGGCGCGAGCGGATCTCGGTGCAGCCGAAACCGATCCTGCACCTGCATGCGCCGCGCATCAGCGTCGTCCGTGGCAGCGGCTGGAACCGCCGGGACGAAGAGGAGATGGTGCCCCTCGCACGGTTGATGTTCGACTACGCCGGAGCCACGGTGAGCTGGCGCGACGGCCGCGCCGAGATCAACCATGTGGCCGACAACCGCCTGCTCGTCATCCCGCGCGACACCCAGGCCGAGAGCCGGGCCATCGAGCGCCTCAACCGCCTCGGTCTGCAGCCCCTCGGGCCGGTGGGCCTCGGCCGTTTCGCTTCGGAGCCCTTGCGGAACGACTTCACCTTCGAGGAAGACGAGGAAGACGCGGACGTCAGCCTGCGCTGGGTCGAGTTCAACCATCGCGAAGTGCCGAGGCTCGAGGCCGAGGGCTGGGCGGTCACCTGGGATGCCGACTATCCCTACCGAGTGGCCCGTCCTTCCGGCAGCTGGCAGGCGGAGATCACCGAGACCGATAGCGACTGGTTCGAGTTCGACCTCGGGGTGGTGATCGACGGGGAACGGATCTCGCTTCTGCCCGTGCTGCTCGACCTCTTTCGCCGGGCACCCGAAGTGCTGACCCCCTCGGCCCTCGAGGAGTACGGCGACGAGCCGGTCTATGCGACGCTGCCCGACGGCCGCCTGCTGCCGATCCCGGCGAGCCGCCTGCGGCCTTTCGTCGAGGTCCTGTTCGAGATCTTCGAGACACGCCGGATCGAGCGCAACGGCCGCATCCGGCTGCCGCGCCCGCACGCCGCCCGCTTCGACATCCTCGAGCGCGAGCTGCCGCAAGGCAGCCTCGAGTGGCACGGCGGCGAGAACTTGCGCCGTCTCGCCGAGCGCATCGCCCGCTTCGCCGAGATGCCCGAGGTCGATCCGCCGCAGGGCTTGCAGGCGAAGCTCCGTCCGTACCAGCGTCAGGGCCTGTCCTGGCTGCAGTTCCTCGCCGATTGCGGCCTCTCGGGCGTGCTCGCTGACGATATGGGCCTCGGCAAGACGCTGCAGACGATCGCCCACATCCTCCTCGAAAAGGAGAAGGGCCGGCTCGATCGGCCGGCGCTGGTGGTCGCTCCCACGAGCCTGCTTCCCACCTGGCGCAACGAGGTGCGTCGCTTCGCTCCCCAGCTGCGGCTGCTCGTCCTCCATGGCAACAGCCGCCACGACCAATTCCGGCTGATCGACCGCTCCGACCTCGTGGTCACGAGCTACACTCTGCTGCTGCGCGACCACGAACATCTCCTGCCCCGCCACTGGCGGCTGTGCGTGCTCGACGAGGCGCACGCGATCAAGAATCCCTCGACCAAACTGGCTCGCACCGCCTCTCAGATCCGCGCCGACCAGCGCATCGCCCTCACCGGGACGCCGATCGAAAACCATCTCGGGGAACTGTGGTCGGTCTTCAACTTCCTGTTGCCCGGGTTGCTCGGCGACCGCGAGACGTTCCGCCGGGTGTTCCGCAACCCCATCGAGAAGGAGGGCGATCAGGCCCGCCAAGCGGTGTTGGTGTCCCGCGTCGGCCCCTTCATGCTGCGCCGCACCAAGGATCAGGTGGCGGCCGAACTGCCGCCGAAGGTCGAGTTCGTGCGCGAGATCGAGCTCGGAGACGAGCAGCGTGCGCTCTACGAGAGCGTGCGCCTTGCAGCCCATACCCGGGTGCGCGAAGAAATCGCCGCCCACGGGCTCGCCCGCAGCAGCATCGCCATCCTCGAGGCGCTGCTCAAGCTGCGCCAGGTCTGCTGCGATCCGCGCCTGCTCAAGGGCCACCGTGGCGGCCATGTGGAGAGCGCCAAATACGAGCTGCTCATGGAGATGCTCACCAACATGGTGGAGACCGGGCGGCGCATCATCGTATTCTCGCAGTTCGTCGAGATGCTGGAATTGATCGAAGCCGGCCTCAAGAAGCGGCATCTGCCCTATGTGGTGCTCACCGGCCGTAGCCGCGACCGCGAGGAACCGGTGCGACGGTTCCAGAACGGTGAGGTGCCGATTTTCCTCATCAGTCTCCGAGCCGGCGGCACGGGCCTCACCCTCACCGCTGCCGACACCGTCATCCACTACGATCCATGGTGGAACCCGGCCGTGGAAACCCAGGCCACCGATCGCGCCCATCGTATCGGCCAGAATAAAACGGTCTTCGTCTACAAGCTGATCGCGAGTGGCACGGTCGAGGAGCGCATGCTCGAGTTGCAGGCGCGCAAGCAAGCGCTGGTGGAGGGCGTGCTATCGGGAGCGCGTGCCGGACTCACCTTCACCGAGGAGGATGTCGAGGCCCTGTTCGCGCCGCTCCCCGACTGAGGCACAGAGGGGTCATCGGCAGCGCGGACAGAGCCAGCCAAAGCTGTCGAGCCGGCGGATCTGGAACTCGAGTTGATCGAGCCGGTTCTCGACGACCGAGAGTCGCGCGTGGGTGCGCTCGAGCAACAGGCACATGCGGAAGGCGTCGGTGCCTTCGGTGAAACCCTGGGCGCGGCAACTCTCGTTGATCTGGGCCTCGAATTGCGCCCGCTGGACGGCGAGGTCCTGGCAGGCGGCGAGCGGCAGCGCGAGCGAGGCTGCGGCGAGCAGCCCGACGCGGCGAAGCTTCACGGCCATCGCGAGCAGATCTCCCAAGGTCGTGGACGGGGCGGGCCCTCGTGCGGGACACGTGGCGTGCCGATGTAGAGGATGGCGAGCAGCCGCTCGTTCGGCCCGAGCCCGAGCCCGGCGGCGACCATCGGGCTTTCGGTCGGGAAACCCGTCGCCCATTTGGCCTCGAAGCCAAGGGCACGGGCCGCGAGCAAGAGGTTCTGGGTAGCCGCCGCAGCGGAAGCGATCTGCTCGATTTCGGGGATCTTCGGGTGGCGCGGCCGCAGGCACAGGACCACGAGCAGCACGAGCGGCACACGGAGCGGATGGGTACGCTGCTTCTCGAGCTCGGCCTGCGAGGTCTCCGGCCGCTCTTCTGCCAGGGCGCGCGCGAACAGCTCGCCGAGCTGGCGCCGGCCCTCGCCTTCGACCAGGATCAGGCGGAACGGGCGGAGCAGGCCGTGATCGGGAGCAGCCGCCGCTGCCCGAATCAAGAGTTCAAGGGCCGCCGTATCCGGACCGGGCTCGCCGAGCTTGACGGGCGGATAGGTGCGGCGACCCAAAATGGCGTCGAGCGCGTCCACCTCATGCTCCTCGAGTATCGCCCCGACTATGGCGTCCCCGCTCGCGCCTTCAAGCGGGCGTACGCCGGGATGCGAAAGACCGTCGGCTGCGCCTCGCGCTTGATTTGGCACTGCGACAAGGGCATGCTGCGGCGCGTCAAAGCCGTCGAGCCTCCTGACGGAGTGGCGGATGTCCGATTACGGCTATTTCATCGAAGATCTCGAACCCGGCATGTCGGCGAGCTTCGGCAAGACCATCACCGACGCCGACATCCTGATGTTCGCTGGCGTGTCGGGCGACACCAATCCGGTCCATCTCAACGAGGAATTCGCGGGCGGCACTCCCTTTCGCGGCCGCATCGCCCATGGTCTGCTGACCGCGAGCCTCATCTCCACCGCCATTGGCACTCGGTTGCCGGGACCGGGCTGTATCTATGTCAGCCAGAACCTGAGATTCCGAGCGCCGGTGCGGGCGGGCGACACGGTTACGGCACGGGTGACGATCCTCGAGGTCGACCGGGAGCGCCGGCGGGTCCGCATGGAGACGGTTTGCCTCGTCGGCGGCAAGCCGGTGATCGAGGGCGAAGCGGTGATCCTCGTTCCCAGCCGGACATCCTGACAGCGACCAGCTGCCGGTTCGCAGCCGCGTTCCGCGCCGCGGCAGCGGTCGCTCGCGGCTCGGTACCGCGCGGACGGCCGAGCAGGTTCTGGCCGCGTTCCATCGAGGGAGGCTTGCCGTGAACGGTGCTGAACGGCTCGTGGAAACCGCGCTGCGGGCGGGAGTGCGCTTCTGTTTCGCCAACCCCGGCACGACCGAACTGCCGCTCGTGCGGGCCCTCGACGCGCTACCCGGGATCCGGGCGGTCCTTTGTCTGCACGAGAACGTCTGCTCCGCTGCGGCCGACGGCTATGGCCGGCTGGCCGGTGTTCCGGCGCTCGCCCTGCTCCATCTCGGCCCCGGTCTCGCCAACGCCCTTGCCAATCTGCACAACGCGCGCCGGGCGCGCAGCCCGGTGGTCGCGGTAGTGGGCGACCATGCGAGCTGGCATCTTTCGGCCGATGCCCCGCTCACCATGGACATCGAGCCGGTCGCTGGCGCGGTTTCGAAGTTCCTCCGGCGTGTCAGTTCGCCCGATCGGATCGCCCACGATACAGCGGAGGCGATCGCCGCCGCCCGCGAGCACCCCGGTGGGGTGGCGACCCTGATCGTCCCCTTCGACCATCAGCTGGCACCAGCTGCTGCCGCCGATCCGGTGCAGCTCGCGGCCCTTCGTCCCCGGGCTCCGGCAACGTTCGACGTCGCCGCCGTGGAGCGCGCCGCTCGGCTCCTGACCTCCTGCCGTCCGGCCTGCCTCTTTCTCGGCGGGCGATCGCTCTTCGGCCGCGGCCTGCAGGCTGCCGGCCGCATCGCCGCGGTGTGCGGGGCGACCCTCGTGGGCGAGGTCGGCTTCGCCCGCCTCGAGATCGGTCGCGGCCTGCCGCGGGTGGTGCGCCTGCCCTACTTTCCCGAGCAGGCGCAGAGCTTCCTCGACCGCTTTGCCGCCGTCGTCCTGTGCGGCGCCCCGGCGCCCGTATCCTTCTTCGGCTATCCCGACCAGCCGAGCCGCTATCTCTCCGGGCGCCGCGACGTGGTGGCCCTGGCCGGACCGGAGGACGATGTCGAATCCGCCCTCGAGGCCCTCGCCGACACCTTGAGCGCGCCGGCCGCGGCGGCTCCGGCGGAGGCGGAACCCCTGCCACCAGCGGTCGGACCGCTCGACGTCGAAAAGCTCGGGATCGCGGTCGCCCGGGCGTTGCCCGAGGGATGCGTGCTCGTGCTCACTGCGGTCTCGAGCGCCCATCCCTTCCATCGCTTCGCCGCCAGCGCCGCACCTCACAGCGAGCTCGCGCTCACTGGCGGTGCCATCGGCGAGGGTGGGGGGCTGGCCATCGGTGCCGCTCTCGCGCGGCCCGGGACGCGGGTGATCCATGTCGAGGCCGATGGCAGTGCCGCCTATCTGCCCCAAGCCTTCTGGACCCAGGCGCGCGAGGGTCTCGCGGTGACCACGGTGATCTGCGCCAACCGCGCCTACCGCATCCTCCAGATCGAGCTGGCCCGCGCCGGCCTGCAGCGGCCCGGAGGCCAGACCGCGGCCCTCACCGATCTCGGTTCCCCGCCCATCGACTGGATCGCGGTCGCCCGTGGCTTCGGGGTCCAAGGAGAACGAGTCCACACCGCCGAGGAGCTCGCCTCGGCGCTCACCCGAGGTCTCGCCATCGACGGGCCGTACGTGATCGAAGCGCTGCTACCCTGAGCGCCCCTTGCTGAAGCAGTCGACGAGGGCCTCGGCGTTCCGCCTCATGAGTGCGGGATAGAGATCGGGACCCGGCGGCAGACCCGTCCCGAGGGGATCGAGCACCGCGACCGCCACCCCGGTCTGGGCGGCAAGCTCGCGGATGGCGCGCGGCGCGAACTGGGGTTCCACCGCCAGACAGGCGATCTCACCGGATGCGACCCGACGGCGCAGCTCCGCCTGGCGTGCCGCTCCGGCTGGCAGCTCGGGGTCGATGGCGAAGGCTCCCGCCTGACGCAGGCCGAAGGCATGGGCGAAATAGCGGAAGGCGTCGTGGGCGGAGGCGAAGCCGCGCTCCCGCCATGGCGCGAGACGCACCCGGAGCTCGCGCGCCAGCTCCTCGAGCTCGGTCGCCACGGTCTCGGCATTGTGGCGATAGAGTCGCGCCCGCGGCGCGTCGAGGCGGGCCAGCTCTTCCGCCACGGCGCGGGCAATGGCTGCGGCATTGGCGGGCTCGAGCCAGACATGCGGATCGAGCCCGGCTTCGTGGGCGGCATCGTGCCCATGGTCGTCGTCCCCGCTCTGCGGTCCTTCCCCATAGGAGAGGAGGACTGGGAGGGGCAGCGCGAGAACGTCGACGACGCGCGCTTTTGGAGCGGTCTCGCGCACATGTTCGAGGAAGGACTCGAAGCTCGGGCCAACGCGCACGATCATGTCCGCCTGGCGCAAAAGCCGCGCCTCCGACGGACGCAGCTGGTGGCTGTGGGGTGAGGTACCGGGATCGAGAAGCAGCCGCGGCACCAGGCCTCCCTCGGCGACCGCGGCGACGAGACTGTGCAGCGGTGCTATGGTGACGACGACCTCGGGCTCGGCGGCCGGCGTCGCACGCGTGGCGAGGATCAGAACGAACAGAAGGGCGAGCATGCGCGTCATCGATTCGCTTCTCCGCTGGGTAGAACCGTCCTTTCGTTCGGCGCTCGCGCCGCCTCGCGCTCTGCCGCCCGCAGAGGCAGCTGCCGCCACGCGAACCCTGGACAGCGACCCCCTCGTCGAGGCGTGCGGCGTGTCGCTCCGTCTGGGCGGCACCGTCGTGCTCGACGGGGTCGATCTTGTAGTGCGAAGGGGCGAGATTGTCACCCTCATCGGACCCAACGGCGCCGGCAAAACCAGCCTCGTGCGGGTATTGCTGGGCATCCTTCCGCCGACGACGGGAGAGGTGCGCCGAGCTCCCGATGTCGTCGTCGGCTACGCGCCCCAACGGCTCGAGCTCGATCCCTTTCTGCCCATGACCGCGCGGCGTTTCCTCGCGCTCGCCGGACGCTTTCCGAAGATCCGGCTGGTCGCGGCGCTGCGCGAAGTCGGCCTCGAAGATGCCGCCGAGCGACAGGTGCGGGCGCTTTCCGGCGGCGAGTTCCGAAGGTTGCTTTTGGCCCGTGCGCTCCTGCGCGACCCCGATCTCTTGGTGCTCGACGAGCCCTTCGCCGGGGTCGATGTCGAGGGCCAGGCGGCGTTTGCAGCCCTCGTCGCCGAATTGCGGCGACGGCGTCGCTGCGGCATTCTCCTCGTGAGCCACGATCTCCATCTCGTGCTCTCCGCTTCCGATCGGGTGGTCTGCCTCGATCGTCGCCTGTGCTGCGTCGGGCGGCCGCTCGATGTCGCCGCCGATCCGGCTTTCCGGCGCTTCTTCGGCGCCGCCGCGGTCGACGCCCTGGCGCCTTTCGTCCATCGCCATGGCCGCCCCGATCGCGAGGAGAACGAACGGTGTTGAGCGACCCCTTGTTCCTCTCGGCTCTCCTCGCCGGTGCCCTGTTCGCCACCGCCGCGGCGCCCCTCGGCGCCTTCGTCGTCTGGCGGCGGATGGCCTATTTCGGGGAGGCCCTCGCCCATGCGACGCTGCTCGGGGTCGGGGTCGGGCTCATGCTCCATCTGGCGCCGCAGACGGCAGTGCCGCCCATCATGGTGGGAGTGGCGCTGCTGTTCGCCCTGCTCGAGCGGCAGGCAGGGGTGCCGGCCGACACCCTCCTCGCGATCCTCGCCCACGGCTCGCTCGCCCTCGGCATGGTGCTCCTGGCGTGGGGTGGCGGCGTACGCCTGGATCTCGTCGGCTGGCTGTTCGGCGACATCCTCGCCATCGGCGAACGCGACCTGCTGCTCGTGGGTGGACTGTGCGCCGTCGTCCTCGGCTCTCTGGTCGTCCTCTGGCGCGGCCTGCTGTCGGCTGCCGCCAGCGAGGAACTCGCCCTGATCGAAGGTGTTCCGGTCGCCGCCCTGCGCACCGGGTTCGTGGTGCTGCTCGCCCTCGCGGTGGCGATCGGCATGCGCATCGTCGGTCTGCTCTTGGTCATGGCCTTGCTGGTGGTGCCGGTGGCCACCGTCCGGCCCTTCGTGCGCGGGCCCGAGGCCATGGCGGCAGCCGCTGTCCTGGCCGGTATCGGCTCGGTGTTCTGCGGTCTGTGGCTCGCCTTTCGCTTCGATCTTCCAGCCGGACCGGCCATCGCTCTCGTTTCCGTTCTCGTGTTCGGATCCAGCCAACTGCTCGCCCGATTCCGGGGAGCCGCGACCGGAGGCGCGAGGTGAAGCGGCGGCTCGTGGTGGGGATCAGCGGCGCTACCGGCGTCATCTACGGAGTGCGGCTGCTCGCCGAACTGCGCCAGCTCGGCGTCGAGACCCATCTCGTGATCTCGCGACCAGGCGTCCGCACCCTTAGAGACGAACTCGCGCTCACCAAGCGCGAGGTCGAAGCCCTCGCCGACGTCGCTTATCCGATCGAGGACATCGGGGCGGCGATCGCCTCGGGCAGCTTCGCGACCATGGGGATGGTGGTCGCTCCCTGCTCGATGCGCACGCTCGCTGCCGTTGCCACCGGCCTTGGCGACAATCTCTTGACCCGCGCCGCCGACGTCACCCTCAAGGAACGCCGACCGCTCGTCCTGCTGGTGCGCGAGACGCCTCTCGGCATCGTCCATTTGCGCAACATGCTCGCCGCTGCCGAAGCAGGCGCCATCATCATGCCCCCTCTCCCTGCCTTCTATCTGCACCCGCGCAGCATCGAGGAGCTGGTCGACCACACCGTGGGCCGGGTGCTGGCGCTCTTCGGCCTCGAGTCCAGGCTCCTGCGGGAATGGCAGGGGGCGCCCTCGGCGAAGGCCGGCGAATCGACAACCGATCGTTAACCCGAACCGCCTACACTCGAGGGCGAGCGTACACGGGGGCGCGCATGCCGGCCCAGTGTCAGATCCATTTCGAAGTCCACGTCTTCGAGTCCGAGCGCTGGATCATCGATTATGTCTGTCAGGACGAGGAGGAAGCCCTCGTCATCGCGAAGGACCTGCTGCGTCGGCCGGGCATCGCTGGGGTGCGGGTGATCAAGGAAATCCACAACCCGGTCAAGGAGGTGACAGCGACGCGCACGATCTTCGAGGAAATGCGCGAGGTGCGGCGGGCCTGGCGGACGATTCCGGTGCAGCATCTCCCCCTTTCCGGGAACGCGGGATTGCCGCCGGCCGCCCCTGCCCCCAAGCCCGTGCCGGTCGCCCGGCGAACCTCCTCGCGGCTCGCCTCGGGTCCGCGGCGCGGACCGACGCTTTCGGTTGTTGCCGCAGGGCTCTCGCTGGCCGTCGGGATCTCCGGCACCGTGACCGTGGTGTGGCTCGCCCTCGTCAGCTGACGGGGACGGGTTCGGGATCCGGCTCCCCTCAGGGCGTCGCCACGTCCTCGATGCGCAGCGATGCCCGCATCTCGCCCTGCCATTCCTCGTGCTGCAGCCGGCCGGCGAACCACAGCCGGGTACTGCCGGTGAGCAGCCGTCGGCCGAGGGGCGTGCCGGCAGCGCGAAAGGCGATGCCGCGCACCCGCCGCCCGTCGGGACCAGCGAGCAGACAGGCAACGTGATCGCGACCCACCACGCGCGCCTGCAGCGGCATGGCGTCGAGCACGGCAAAACGCGGCTCGGGATTGCCGGCACCGAACGGCCCGAGGCGAGCGATCAGTGCCGCGAGGGCGGGATCGATGCCGCCGGGGCTCAACCCCCCGTCGAGCACGAGCGGCACGCTCCAGCCACCGCTCCGCTCCTGGGCCATCTTCGCCTCGTCGAGGAGGAAGCGCCGGAACGCCTCGAGGTGCGAGGAGTCGACGGTCACCCCGGCGGCGAGGGGATGGCCGCCACCCTCGCGCGCGAGGCGGCGCGCCCGCGCCGCGAGGATCACCCGCCCGATGTCGAGACCGGGCAGCGAGCGCGCCGAACCCTTGGCGCTGCCCTGCTCGAGCCCGAGCACGATCGCCGGTAGGCCGTAGCGCTCCACGAGACGGCCCGCCACGATGCCGACCACCCCGGGATGCCAGCCTGCCCCGCAGGCGAAGAGCAGGGGCACCCCCTCGCGCAGCTGTGGCTCTACCTGTCTCTCGGCCTCGGCGAGCACCTGTTGCTCGCGCTCCTGGCGCTCCCGGTTGAGACGGTCGAGCTCCGCCGCCAAGGCTGCCGCCCGGGCCGGATCCCGCTCGCAGAGCAAGGCCACGGCGAGATCGCTGCGACCGAGCCTGCCAGCGGCATTGAGCCGGGGTCCGAGGGCGAAGGCGAGATGCCATGTGTCGTCGATGCGATTCATGCGGGCGGCGCGCGCGAGGGCACTCAGGCCCGTGCGCTGACCCCGCTCGGCGATCCGCAAGCCCTGCCGGACGAAGGCGCGGTTGAGCCCCTCGAGCGGTACCACGTCGCACACCGTGCCGAGCGCCACGAGGTCGAGCTGGGCGAACAGGTCGGGAAGCGGATCGCGACCACGGCCGCGCAGATACCGCAGCAATCCGACGAGCAACAGGAAGGTGATGCCGACCGCCGCCAGATGGCGGACAGGGCTTTCCTGCCCCGGTCGGTTCGGGTTGATGAAGGCGAAGGCCGGCGGCAGCCGGTCGTCGCAGGAATGGTGGTCGACCACGATCACTTCGAGACCGCGGGCGCGGGCATGTTCGAGCGCGGCAAAGGCGGTGGCGCCGGCGTCGAGCACGAGGACCAGGCGGAAACCGGCGCCGGCCAAGCGATCGAAAAGCTCGGGATGGGGGCCGTAGCCGTGCTGCAGCCGGTCGGGAACGAGCACCTCGACCGCCACGCCGAGCTCCTCGAGAACCGAAACCATGAGGGCGGCGGAGGTCGCCCCGTCGACGTCGTAGTCGGTGATCATGGCCACCGGCTCGCGGCCCTCGATGGCCTCCGCCAGACGCACCACAGCCCGATCGAGATCCAAGAGATGCGAAGGATCGGGGAGCCAGTCGCGGAGCCGCGGCTCGAGGTGGCGCTCGACCCCATCGCCGTCGACACCGCGCGCCACCAGCAACCGTCCGAGGATTTCGGGTAGGCCGTAGCGCTGGGCGAGTGCGAGGGCGCGGTTCTCGTCGACCTGTCGCCACACCCACGGCCGCCCGCTCGCGGTGGCGCGGGCGGCCACGACCGGCGGCGTCGTTCCGCCGGCGCTCATCGCGTCAAGGACGGAAATGGGGGACCACCGCGCTCTTCCTCGGCAGATTGTGTTCGGTCTCGATGATCCGTACCGTCCCGGTCTTGGAGCGCATGACGATCGACTGGGTGCAGATCTTGTTGCCGATCCGTCGCACGCCCCGCAGCATGGTGCCATCGGTGACGCCGGTAGCGGCGAACATCACGTCGCCCGACGCGAGCTCCTCGAGGTCGTACACGCGATCCAAGTCCTCGATGCCCATGCGACGGGCACGGGCGCGCTCCTCTTCGTTGCGGAACACGAGCCGCCCCTGAAACTGGCCGCCGATGCAGCGAAGAGCCGCCGCCGCCAGCACCCCTTCGGGCGCGCCGCCGATACCCATGTAGATGTCGATTCCGGTTTCCGGTCGAGCGGTGGCGATCACCCCGGCCACATCGCCGTCGGTGATGAGGCGAATGCGGGCTCCTGCCTCGCGCACGTCGCGGATGAGCTTCTCGTGCCGCGGCCGATCCAGGATCAACACCACGAGGTCCTCGACCGCCACCCCCTTGGCCTCGGCGAGGCGGGCGAGATTGCGGGCGACCGGGTCGTCGAGGCGCACCACACCGGGTGGCAGGTTGCCACCGACGGCGATCTTCTCCATGTAGACGTCGGGCGCGGCAAGGAAACCGCCGCGCGGCGCCATGGCGATGCAGGAGATGGCGTTGGGACCGCCTTTGGCGGTGATGGTCGTGCCCTCGAGCGGATCGAGGGCGATGTCGAGGGCGGGACCATTGCCATTGCCGACTCGCTCGCCGATGTAGAGCATCGGCGCCTCGTCGCGCTCCCCCTCGCCGATCACCACCGTGCCGTCGATGTCGAGGAGATTGAGGGCGCTGCGCATGGCGTCGACCGCCGCCTGATCGGCGGCCCGCTCGTCGCCGCGTCCCATGAGTCGACTACTGGCGAGGGCAGCGGCTTCCGTCACCCGCACCAGGTCGAGTGCCAGATTGCGGTCAGAATAGGGTTTCGGCTCCATCGCGACCTCTCCCCTGGCTTGCCAGTCGGCGGCGCGCCCTGGCGGCGCGAACGGCCGACTTCAGAGTTCCTCGATCCGGATCATGCGTGGCGGTTCCAGCACCGACGGCAGATTGCGGATGGCGCCGAGCGCCGCGCTCATCGCCGCTTCGGTGGTTTCGTGACTGGTGAGCACGATCGGCACCCCGCGGCCCGGATCGCGGGCGCGCTGGATCAGCGACTCGATGGAGATTCCCTGATCGCGCAGCACCGAAGCGATCTCCGCGAGCACTCCCGGACGGTCGACCACGAGCAGGCGGATGTAATAGCGCCCTTGGTGGGCCGCCATGGGCGCCAGAGGATGTTCCACCAGCTGCTCCGCCGGTACCCCGAAGGCGGGCAACCGCTTGCCGCGGGCGATATCGAGGAGATCGGCGACCACGGCCGAGGAGGTCGGGCCGCGGCCGGCGCCGCGTCCCTCGAAGACGGCGGTGCCGACGGCGTCGCCCTCGGCCACGATACCGTTGAAAACCCCCTCGACCGCGGCGATCGGCGCGTTCGCCGGCACCATGGTGGGATGGACCCGCTGCTCGAGCCCGACCGGGGTGAGGCGGGCGACGGCCAGCAGCTTGATCCGGTAGCCCAGCTCTTCGGCGAAGGCGATGTCGATCGGTGCCACGTGGCGGATCCCCTCGACGTGGACGGCATCGAAGCGCGGCACTCCGCCAAAGGCGAGGGAAGCGAGGAGGGCGAGTTTGTGCGCCGCATCGATGCCGTCGACGTCGAGCGCCGGATCCGCCTCGGCATAGCCGAGGGCTTGGGCTTCCCTCAGCACCTCGGCGAAGTCCCGCCCCGTGGCCCGCATCTGGGTCAGGATGTAGTTGCAGGTGCCGTTGAGAATGCCATAGACGCGCCGGATGCGGTTGGCGGCGAGACCCTCGCGCAACGCCGCCACGATGGGGATTCCTCCGGCGACTGCCGCCTCGAAGCCCAGGGCCGCACCTCGGCTTTCGGCGAGACGGGCGAGTTCCACACCGTGGTGGGCGAGCATGGCCTTGTTGGCAGTGACCAGATGTTTGCCCGAGGCGAGGGCACGGCGCGCAAGCTCGAGGGCTACCCCGTCAGAGCCGCCGATCAGCTCGCACACCACGTCGACATCGGGTGCGGTGGCCAACCCCAGCGCGTCGCTTTCGACCCGCACCCCCGAGAGATCGAGGCCGCGGTTCCGGGCGGTATCGCGCACCGCCACCGCCACCAGCTCGAGGGGCCGGCCGGCGCGCGCGGCGAGAAGCTCGCGGTTCGCGCGCAAGAGTTCGACCGTGCCGCCCCCGACCGTCCCCAGGCCGGCCACCGCGATCCGCAACGATCGACTCATAGGGCCGGCACCTCGAGCCGCTCCTCCCGCGCCCGCTCCGCAGCGGCCGGAACGATGCCGTGGCGCTGCAGGAACTGGCGGATGTTGCGCACCGCCTGCCGCAGCCGGTGGCGGTTCTCGACGAGCGCCATGCGCACATAACCCTCGCCGTACTCGCCGAAGCCAATCCCCGGCGAAACCGCCACTTCCGCCTCTTCGAGCAAGAGCTTGGCGAAGGCGAGGGAGCCCATGGGGCGGAATTTCTCCGGCAACGGCGCCCACACGAACATGGTCGCGGGCGGCTTCGGCACCGGCCAGCCGGCGCGGTTCAAGCCCTCGACGAGCACGTCGCGGCGCTCGCGATAGCGTTGGCGCGCCTCCTCCACACAGTCCTGCGGACCGTTGAGGGCGGCGGTGGCCGCCACCTGAATGGGGGTAAAGGCGCCATAGTCGAGATAGGACTTGATGCGCGCGAGGGCCGCCACGAGCCGTTCGTTGCCGGCAGCGAAACCGACGCGCCAGCCGGGCATGTTGTAGGTCTTGGAGAGACTCGAGAACTCGACGGCGACCTCGAAGGCCCCGTCGATCTCGAGAATGGAGGGCGGCGGGTCGCCCTCGAAATAGATCTCGGCATAGGCGATGTCGGAGAGAATGAACATCCCGCGCCGACGGGCGAAGGCTACGGCCTCGCGATAGAAGACGCGGTCGACGGTGAGCGCCGTGGGGTTGGAGGGGAAGTTCAGGATCATGGCCGTGGGCGGCGGGACCGAATGTTCCGCGGCGTGAGCGAGCTCGCGCATGAGATCGATGCCGGGCGCGAGGGGAACGTGGCGGATCGCTGCGCCGGCGATGATGAAACCGAAAGCGTGGATCGGATAGCTCGGATTGGGCACGAGAATGGTATCGCCCGGGGCGGTGATGGCCTGGGCGAGATTGGCGAGGCCTTCCTTGGAGCCGAGGGTGACGCAGACTTGGGTCTCGGGATCGAGCTTCACGCCGAAGCGGCGGGCGTAGTAGGCGGCGAGCGCTCGTCGCAGCCCCGGAATGCCGCGCGAGGTGGAATAGCGATGGGTGCGCGGGTTGCGCACCGTCTCGACGAGCTTGTCGACGATGTGCGGTGGCGTGGGAGCGTCGGGATTGCCCATGCCGAGATCGATGATGTCGCGCCCGGCTGCCCGCGCGCGCGCCTTCATCGCGTTCACTTCCGCGAAGACGTAGGGTGGCAGGCGGCGGATGCGGTGGAACTCGTGCGTCGTCATGGAACCTTGCTTCCGTTGCTGAGCGAAGTCCCTGGGCTCGCGGCAGGCGTGCCGATGGCATGGGAAATGGTCGCCGATCCGAGAGCTTCCACCCGCACGCGGGCACCGGGCCCAGCCTGTCGCAGCTCGATCTTCGAGGCCGGCACTCCAGCCTCGACGAGCAGACGCGCGACCTGCCGGGCACGCTCGAGGCTCGACGCGGGCGTGCCGCCTTCGGCGACGACGCGCAGCCTGGCGTCGGCGACACGGGCAGCGAAGCTTCGCAGCCGCGCCTCCGCTTCCGGCGAAAGGATGTCGTCGGCGAAAGTGAGCTCGAGGGCAGCGGGGGGCGACGGCGGGAAAGGCGGAAGGGGTTCCGTCGCCTCGCCGAACAGCCGTATGCCATGGGCCGCCTCGGGCGCCGCCGCCGGCTCCGGCGCAGCTTCGGGCGCAGATCCCCTGGGATCGGCCACTCGCGGGCCGGCTCCGCGGTCGCCCCCCCAAAGCCAGTCGAGGAAATCGTCGAGGCCGCTTCCGTCGGTCTCCGCTCGCGCATGCTCGCCGGTCGCCGCGGCTTCCACCTCGACCGGAGGCGGCTTGTCCACCATCTTTTCCGCGACCGCCGGCGGTGGCGACGACGGCGGGACGGGCTCGCCCAAAAGGGTGTGGCGCAGTGTCCCGCCGGCGTGGCGCGCTTCCTCGCGATCGGCGATCAAACCCTCGACGATGCGACGCCGCTGCTCGACCGAATAGCCGAGACGCGGACGGGCCGGAACCGCGGCGAGGGCGGGAAAAGGCTCGGCCATGCCGGCACGAGCGGCTGCCGCTGCCGCACCGCTCGGCGGTGGCGGCTCGGGAGCGCAAGCGCAGAGCAAGGCGAGCCACAGGGCCGGCACGGTGCGCCGGAGGCGCGGGGCGCGGCGGGGTTGCGTGTCGCTCCTCATGCGGGCAGATGTCCGTCGAGGGGCCCGGCGATAGGCAGCCGGGTAGCGCAGGTTTAGCTGCTCCGCGCACCGACGGGAAGAGCGGGCGGGACGAGTTACGGAGAAAGCGGCGATCGCTGCCGGGCGGACGGAGTGGAGATCATGAACGAACAGGCGAAGGCGCGCGTCGAGCAGGAGGAGCTTGCGGCCATCCTCGCCGCCATTGCCGGGCGCAGTCAGCGGCTGGTCGAGGACTTCCTCCGTCGGCAGCTCACCGCCCAGCCCGCCGCGAGCCACCCCGATCCGCTCGGCCTGGGCAGCGCCTTTTTCGAGTTCACCGCGAGCCTGGCGCGCGATCCGCTGCGGCTTCTGCACAGCCAGATCCAGTTCTGGCAGGACTGGCTCAGGCTCTGGCACAGCGCCTCTTTGCGGGCATTCGGCCAGGAGGTCGAGCCCTTGGTCGTCCCCGAACCCGGCGACCGAAGGTTTCGCGATCCCGCCTGGAACGATCATCCCGTCTTCGATTTCATCAAGCAGTCCTATCTCTTGAGCGCGCGCTATCTCCTCGACCTCGTCGGCAACAGCGACGGGCTCGACGAAAAGACGCGGCAGAAGGTGGCTTTCTACACCCGCCAGTTCGTCGACGCCTTGGCGCCCAGCAACTTCGTCGCCACCAATCCGGAAGTGTTGCGCGCCACCCTGGAGACCCGCGGCGAGAACTTGCTGCGCGGGCTCAAGAACATGCTGGACGATCTGGAGCGCGGACGAGGCCGGCTCGCCATCCGCATGACCGACGAGACGGCGTTCGAGATCGGCCGAAACATCGCGACGACTCCGGGCAAAGTGATCTGGCAGACCGATCTCGCCCAGCTGATCCAATATTCCCCCACCACCGACGTGGTGCACCGGCGGCCGCTCCTCATCGTGCCGCCTTGGATCAATAAGTACTATATCTTGGATCTGCAGCCGAAGAATAGCTTCGTGCGCTACGTCGTCGATCGTGGCTTCACTGTCTTTGTCTTGTCCTGGGTCAATCCCGACGAACGCCTCGCCGAAAAGACCTTCGAGGACTACATGCGCGAGGGGCCGCTCGCCGCTCTCGATGCCATCGAGCGGTCGACCGGTGAGCGGGAGGTCACGGCCATTGGCTACTGCCTCGGTGGCACGCTCCTGGCGGCCACCCTCGCCCACAACGCCGCCAAGCGTGACGATCGCATCCGCGCCGCTACCTTCTTCACCACCCTCGTCGACTTCCGGGAGCCGGGGGAACTCGGCGTGTTCATCGACGAGGAACAGCTGCGAGCGTTGGAAGAAACCATGGCGCAGCGTGGCTATCTCGACGGGTCGGAAATGTCCACCACCTTCAACATGCTGCGCGCCAATGACCTGATCTGGTCGTTCGTCGTCAACAACTATCTGATGGGCAAGGATCCCTTTCCGTTCGACCTCCTCTACTGGAACTCGGACAGCACGCGTATGCCCTATGCGATGCACAGTTTCTATTTGAGGAAATTCTACCTCGAGAACCGCCTCGTCCAGCCGGGAGGCGTCGTACTGGACGGCGTGCCCATCGACCTGCGCCGCATTCGCATCCCCGTCTACATCGTATCGACGCGCGAAGACCATATCGCACCCTGGAAGAGCACCTACGCCGCGACCCAGCTCTACCGCGGGGAAAAGACCTTCGTGCTGGCCGGCTCTGGGCATATCGCCGGCATCGTCAATCCGCCGACCTCGAGCAAGTATGGCTATTGGACCAATCCGGATTTGCCTCGCGATCCGGAGGCTTGGCTTGCCGGTGCCGAGCACCACGAGGGATCGTGGTGGCCCCACTGGGCAAGCTGGAACGCCGCCCAAGCGGGACCCATGGTCCCGGCACGGGATCCGGCGAAGGGCGGGCTGACGCCGCTCGAGGAGGCGCCCGGAAGCTATGTGCGAATCCGCGCCAGTTGAGGGTGGGAAACATCCCGTGAACATCCGCGACCAGCTGTCGCGCCCTCTCGTCTTCCGTCCCTCCCGGAATCCGGGCACATCGATGGCTGCCGTGGCACGGCCGTCGGAGTACGGCCATGGAGGAGCATGTCCGTCGCGATGGAGACCGGCAGGAGGACAATTTCCACCCCTTGATCTACGCCCTCATGGCGGGCGTGGTGGCGTGGCTCGTGGTGATGGCCTGGCTCGTCTTCGGCATCGACACCTATGCCGGGGTGATGCTCATGGTCGTCACCTTCACGGCCATCGGTTTTCTCGCCGTGCCGTTCGTCTTCTGGTTGCTTTCGGGCGAACGTGGCGAGCCGGTGCGCGAACCCCTGCGCGACTGGGCGGCGCACACCTTCGAGACCTGGGGCGACCGTCTGCGCGGACGGGACGCCGCGCTCAACGCCCTGATGGCACCGGCAGCGGCAGCCCTCACCCTGACGCTAGCCGGGCTCGTCGCCTACTGGGTGCTGCACGCCAACCCGTGAGGGCGGCGTGAGCCCTCTCGGTCCGACCGGCGGGACGGGCTGACCGTGGCCCGCCGGTCGGCCAAACCGCGGCAGCCGTTCGATCAGCTCGTCCACGCTCTCGCGGCGTTCGGCATCGAGGCGGTGGTCGACGTGGGCGCGAATCGCGGTCAATATGCCCGGAAATTGCGGGCGCACGGCTATCGCGGTCCCATCGTTTCCTTCGAGCCGCTTCCCGATCTGCAAACCGCGCTCGTGGCTGCCGCGGCACGGGATCCGCAATGGTTCGTGGCGCCGCCGGTGGCGCTCGGTGCCTCGCCAGGAACCGCCGTCCTCGAGCGCAGTGCCGAAGACGACATGAGTTCTCTTTTGCCCCAGACGCCCCTTCTGCGCCGCATCTCGCCGAGCTCGCGGATCGTCGACCGGCTCGAGGTGGCGGTGGACCGTCTCGACCGTCGGCCGGAGGTGCAGCCACGATGGCGGCGCCTGTTCGTCAAGATCGACGTCCAGGGAGCCAGCGCGGCCGTGCTCGAAGGCGCCACGGGGCTCGGCGAACGCTGGACGGGGGTGCAGATCGAGGCCGCGCTCGTGCCCCTCTACGAGGGCGAGCCGGAGTTCCGCCCCCTGCTGGCGGCACTGGAAGCCCGAGGTTTTTGCCTCCATCTCCTGATCCCGGGCTATTACGAGCGCAAGCTCGCGCGACAGCTGCAGGTGGACATGGTACTCTTCCGTCACGCGCCGACCGGAAGGGACGCATGAGGTCAGGGAGCGACGCCTCCAACGCCGGTTCGGGACTCGGGGTACCCGTGCACCGCGAGGGCTGGCGGTTCATCCTGCTCTTTTTCGGCCTGTCTCTGCTCTTCGGCCTGCTGTGGCGGCCGCTGTTCGGACCGGGAATCGTCCTCACCCTTTGGTGTGCCTATTTCTTCCGCGATCCTCCGCGGGTCACACCGCTGCTGCCGGGTGCCGTGGTGAGCCCTGCGGACGGGCGGGTGGTGAGCGTGACGGCTCGCGTTCCGCCGGCCGAGCTCGGGCTCGGCGCCCAGCCGCTTCCCTGCATTTCGGTGTTCATGAGCGTCTTCGATGTGCACGTGAATCGCACACCCGTTCCCGGGCGGGTGGTTCGCCGCAGCTATCGTCCCGGCCGGTTCTTCAACGCCGCGCTCGACAAGGCGAGCGACGACAACGAACGACAAGGTTATGTCATCGAGGACGACGCCGGAAGGCGGATCGGACTCGTGCAGATCGCCGGGCTCATCGCGCGCCGGATCGTCGGCTTCGCCGAGGAAGGCACCGTCTTGCACCCGGGCGACCGCATCGGCCTCATCCGCTTCGGCAGCCGCTGCGACGTCTATCTGCCGCAGGGGATCGTTCCTCGGGTCTGTGTCGGCCAGCGGACCGTCGCCGGCGAAACGGTGATCGCCTACCTCGATGGTCCCCAAGTGGCGGTGGAGGGAAGACGGACGTGAAGGCCTTTACCCGCGAGTTCGCCACCCTGCGGCCACGACGCCGGCCGCTCAGGGATCGGCCGTTGCTCCATCTCGTTCCCAATTTGTTCACGGTCCTGGGCCTCTGCGCCGGGTTCACCGGTCTGCGCTATGCGCTCGATTCCCGCTGGGAGCTCGCCGTCACCCTCATCGGTATCGCCATCCTCTTCGACGGCCTCGACGGCCGCTCGGCGCGGCTCCTGCGGATTTCGAGTCCGCTCGGCGCCCAGCTCGACAGCCTCGCCGATTTCTTGAGCTTCGGCGTCGCTCCCGCGGTCGTCGTCTATCTCTGGACCCTGCGGGAGGTGCGCGGCGTCGGCTGGGCGCTCGCCATGCTCTTCGCGGTCTGCTGCGCTCTCCGGCTCGCCCGCTTCAACGTCGAGCTCGACGATCCCCACAGGCCGCGCTGGTGGCAGCATTTCTTCAAGGGAATCCCGGCTCCTGCCGCGGCTGGCCTCGCCCTTTTGCCGATGATCGCCTGGTTCGCGACCGGTGCCGAGTGGATCCGCAGCTGGGCGGTCAACGCCTTCATGATGAGCTTTATCGCCGTGATGATGGTGAGCCGGGTGCCGACCTTCTCCATCAAGCGGCTGCGCATCCCGCCCGATTATATCGTGCTCCTGCTGGTGCTGACCGCCCTGCTCGTGGTGTTCCTCGCCACCGAGCCTTGGGCTACCCTGACGTTCGTGGGTGTCGTCTATCTGCTGTCGTTGCCGGCGGCGGTATGGGTCGCAGCGCGCATGCAGCGGGCGGAGGAAGAGGAGGCGGCGCTGGCTGCGGCGGCCAGTCGGTCGGCGGAAGGCTCCGATAGCGGCTCGACCCCGGCACCCTCCAGCTCGCCGCCGGAGGCGGCGCCCGGCCCGGCTGCGGGCGGTCGGGTGGTCCCACTGGACCCGCGTACGCCGCGCCGCTGATGCCGCGAGCGACATGCTCGACGCCCGCATCCGACCGCGCATCGACCCGTTGCTCGACGCGTTCGGTCGGCGGCTCCTCGCCAGTGGAATCCGCGCCGATGCGGTAACCGTAGCCGGTTTCGGCCTCGGCCTGGTCGCCATTGCCTGCACCGCGTCAGGCGCCTTTCTCGCCGGGCTCGGCTTCTTCCTCCTGAACCGCCTCTGCGACGGTGTCGATGGCGCTCTCGCCCGTTCGCGCGGCATCACCGATCTCGGAGGGTTTCTCGATATCGTCCTCGATTTCCTGATCTATGCCGGCATGGTCTTCGCCTTCGCCGCCGCCGATCCCGCTACCCATGCCCTGCCGGCCGCCTTCCTCCTTTGGTCCTTCATGGGCACCGGATCCTCCTTCCTCGCCTTTGCCATCCTCGCCGCGAAACGCGGCCTCGTCTCGCCCGAGCGCGGCACCAAGTCCTTCTACTACCTGGGCGGGCTGGCCGAGGGCAGCGAGACCATCCTGTTCTTCGTCCTCTGCGCCCTCTTTCCCGATGCCTTTCCCGCGCTTGCCTGGTCGTTCGCCGGCCTGTGCTGGCTCACCACCCTCGGCCGCATCGGCACAGCTGTCCGCAGCCTGCGGACCCCCCGTCCGGCTCCGGCCGGCTCCCCGCCCGGTCCTTGACAGCTCGGCATGACGGACGAAGGGTCGCCGGTCCACGAAAGCGCCCGAGGCGTCCTCTGGGACGTGCGAGGAGTCCGCCAGCGCTCGGGGGCGATCGCCGACGGCGATGTGCCCCGTCGGCATCGGAGAAGAGGAGGAAGTGGATCCAGGACGAGCGAACGCGGGAGGATGGTCGCCAGCTCGGGGAGAACGAGCTTTGCCGCAAAGCCTTTGCGGTGACACGGCGTCCTCGACCGGCTCTGCATCCTCTCGTCCTCTTCGCCCACCGGTTCGGATCGCGGAATCCGCCTGCCCCTCGCGTTCCGCCGTCGGGATGCGCACCTCTCGGAGGAGCCAGGCGAACGCCGCGTTCCCGCCCGCGTGGTGGGCCCTGCCGCGAGTGAGAGGGAAGACGTGACGAGGGATCTCATCGTTTCCACCGTCGACCGTCTCGATTGGCCGAGCCCGAGCCTCCGTCGGAGGTGGGCGGAGATGGCTGGCGACGTGGCCAGCCGCGCGTCCCTTGTCGCACGCATCCCGCAACTGCACGCCATCGAGGCACGGCTTCCGCTCGCGCGCCGCCTCGAAGCCGGCCGACAGCTGCGGGTCCTGTCCGTCGACCTCAAGCCGCTCCGGCACGTCGAGCCGGTGATGTCGCTCGTCGCGGAGTCGCGCGCCGAGGTGGCGTTCCTCGTCGGGGCCGACCTCGGCATGGCGCGCAGCCACAATCGCCACGTCGTGGCGGAGCTCGCCCAGAGACTGGGTTGGGGCTACGCCTTCGGTGTGGAGTGCGTCGAGCTCGGCCCAGCTGACCTCGGCCCGCGCGCGAGGGAGGACCACCCCCCCGACCTCGCCGGCCTGCACGGCCATGCGCTGCTTTCGCTTTTCGTCCTGCGGCGAGTGGCGATGGTGCGGCTCGCGGCACCAGATGCCGGGTTCGATGGCCACCGCGGCCAGACCCGGATCGGCAGCCGCATCGCTCTGTTCGCCCAGGTGGAGCTCCTCGGCACGCCGGTCACCCTCGTCTGCACCCGGTTGGGCGACCACGATCCCGAGGCGCGGGCGCAGCGAATGGAGGTGCTGCTCGACGCCCTCGAGGGCTACGATCGCCAGGCAGCGGTGCTGATGGGCGGCGATTTCCGTGGCTCGGGCTCGTGCGCTGCGCAACCTCGCGAGGGAACGGCAATGGAGGAGGCGCGCGCCCGCGATCCCCACCGTCTTTTCGAACTCGAGCGCTTCGAATCGCTCCTCGCCATGGCCGGCGCGCGCCGCTTCGTCTGGCAAGCGTGCGACCCTCCCGCTGGTCCGACCGAGGGCTCTCGTCCCGACGGGTCGCCGCGACCGGCGCGCCGCTGCGGCGGGTTCTTCGCCCGCCAGCTTTCGTGCCGAGACCGGTTCGCGCTCGCGGCGGTGGACGAGCGCGGCGATGGCCTTTGCCACTCCGTCGCTCTCGGTGTGACGATCGAACCTGCCGGCTGAACGCGGAAAGCGACACGCGCCTCGTCGACCGGAATTTTCCCTGTGGCGTCGACCGGGAGGGCGGCAGTCGCGCCGCCCGACGTTGCCATCGTGGCCGGTCGGTGGAGCGGGCGGGGATCCCTCCGAACGGCGAGCGCAGCGGCAAAGCCGTCGGGTCCCCTGGCTCGCCGGCGGATCGACGAGACGCCGAGCGAGCCCAGCGGTCGCGCGCTCGACCCTCGCCCGGCGCTGGTCGACCGCGCCCTGTCGACGGTCCGACGCCCTCCCCGCAGCTGTCGCCGGATTGTCGACGGAGGTTCACCGGCCTATCGCGAGACCCGGCTAGGACGAGCGCGGTCGCAAGCGGAGGAGAGCTTGTCCATGACCGTGACGCGCGTCCAACTGAGCCGCCGCCATTTGCTGCACAGCTCCCTCGGCGGTCTGGCGCTCGCCGGTGCCGTCGGTCTGCCGCGCTTGGTCTTCGGCCAAGGCGCGCCGGCGGTAATGATCTCGGAACGGCAGCGGATCCGTGCACCCTTTGGGGTGCAGTCGGGCGATGTCGGCGACGGCCGGGCGATCGTCTGGTCGAAAGCCGACCGGCCGGCGCGCATGCTGGTGCGTTGGTCGACCCGCGAGGATCTCGCCGACGCCCGCGCCGTGCGCCCGTTGCACGTCCTCGAGGACACGGATTTCACCGGCAAGGTGGAGCTCACCGGCCTCCCCGATGGGGAGCGCATCTTCTACGAGGTCCGCTTCCTCGACCTCGGCGACCTGCAAGGGCTGAGCGAGCCGGTGCGCGGCTCCTTCCTCACCCCTCCCGCGAGCAGACGGCGGATCCGTTTCCTGTGGTCGGGCGACCTCGCCGGCCAGGGCTACGGCATCAATCCCGACTTCGGCGGCTTTCGGATTTTCCGCGCCATGAAGGCGCTCGAGCCGGATTTCTTCGTGTTCTCCGGCGACGCCATTTACGCCGATGGTCCGATCCCGGCGGAGATCCGGGCGGCCGACGGTTCCATCTGGCGCAATCTCGTGGTTCCGGCCAAGGAGCAGGTGGCGGAGACCCTCGCGGATTTTCGCGGGAACTACGCCTACAACCTCATGGACG
The DNA here is from genome assembly GCA_002898275.1 of bacterium HR40. Taxonomy (GTDB): domain Bacteria; phylum Pseudomonadota; class Alphaproteobacteria; order Geminicoccales; family Geminicoccaceae; genus HRBIN40. The sequence goes on along the minus strand of BEIQ01000002.1, from coordinate 509,362 downwards.
AGAACTTTCGCCTTTTCCTCGCCGAGGTGCCGGTCTACGCCCAGTGGGACGACCACGAGGTCACCAACAACTGGTATTGGGAGCTGCGCAAGGACAGCGACCAGCGCTACAAGGACGGCGCGGTGGCGCGGCTCGCGGCGCGCGCCATGCGCGCTTTCCACGAATACATGCCGACCCGACTGCATCCGCTCGAGCGCGACCGCATCTTCGAGAGCTTGCGCTACGGCCCCTCGTTGGAGCTGTTCCGCATCGACCTTCGCAGCTATCGCGGTCCCAACACCGCCGGTCTCGAGACCGCGCTGGCGCCGGAAACCCGGATCCTCGGCGAGCGCCAGGTGCAATGGCTCAAGGCCGCCCTCAAGGCGAGTCGCGCGACCTGGAAGGTGATCTGTTGCGACATGCCGCTCGGCCTCATCGTGTGGGACAATGCCAAGGAAAGACGAGGATCCGAAGCCGTCGCCCAGGGCGATCCGGGCGCGCCGCGCGGCCGCGAGCTCGAGATCGCTGATCTGTTACGTTACATTCGCGACGAAGACATTCGCAATATCGTGTGGATCACAGCGGATGTCCATTATACTGCAGCACATTACTACGATCCGTCCAAGGCTGTCTTCAAGGACTTCCGACCGTTCTGGGAATTCGTGTCGGGGCCGCTCAACGCTGGAACCTTCGGTCCCAACGAGCTCGATCCCACCTTCGGGCCGCAGGTGGTGTTCCAGAAGGCTCCACCCCCGGGCCAGGCGAATCTGCCGCCCTCGGCGGGCATGCAGTTCTTCGGCGAAATCGAAATCGCGCCCGACAGCGAGACGATGACGGTGCGTCTGCGCGATCTCGAGGGCGGGATCCTGTTCTCGCAGGAGCTCTTGCCCGAAGTGTGAACGGCACGTCAGCGGCTTGCCGTCGGCCGGCCTTCCGGTCGACGGCACCCGCTTTTTCCCGCCTCCCACGCCCGCGGCTTGCACGTCCTCGCACTTCCGCCTATCTCGCGGCTCGGGCCCTGGCCCGACGAGCCTCCGGTCGCGAGGCCCACTTCCGGTTCAGCAAACGGCAGGACAGCGCAAACGGAGGTTGGCCGTGGCGGACATGGTCGTGCTCGACCGGCTTAGCCGGAACTTCGGTCCCATCCGCGCCGTGCGGGAGATCAGCTTCCGCGTCGGCCGCGGCGAGGTGGTCGGTTTCCTCGGTCCGAACGGCGCCGGCAAGACCACCACGATGCGCATGCTCACGGGGTTCTTGCCGCCCAGCGCGGGCACGGCGCGAGTTTGCGGGCACGATGTCGTCTCGGAGCCGCTCGCGGTGCGCCGCAACCTCGGCTATCTGCCGGAGGGCGCGCCGCTCTACGGCGACATGACGGTGCAGGCCTTTCTCGCCTTCGTCGCAGCGGTGCGCGGCCTCGCCGGTGCGGCAGGGCGGCGGGCGATCGGCGCGGCGGTGGAGCGCACTCAGCTCCAGCCGGTCCTGCATCAGCCGATCGACACCCTCTCCAAGGGTTACAAGCGACGGGTCGGTCTCGCGCAAGCGATCCTGCACGATCCTCCGGTGCTGATCCTGGACGAGCCGACGGACGGGCTCGATCCCAACCAGAAATACGAGGTGCGCCGCCTGATCGCGGAAATGGCACCGGGCAAGGCGATCATCGTCTCGACCCATATCCTCGAGGAGGTGGAGGCGGTGTGTACGCGGGCGATCGTGGTGGCGCGCGGCCAGCTGGTGGCCGACGCCACCCCCGAGGAGCTCCGCCGCCTGTCGCCGTTGCACAATGCGCTGCGCCTGCGTGTCGCCGCCGCTACCGCCGAACGGGCGCGAGAGGTGCTCGCCCATCTGAGCGGCGTGCGCGAGCTCCAGCTCTCGTTGCCGGTGGACGGCGTGGCGGAACTCCTCGTCCTGCCGCAGGACGGTGTGGAGCTGGCGCCGGAAGCGGTGGCGCGGCTGCGCGCCGAACGCGTCGAGGTGCGCGAACTCTCGGTCGAGCGTGGCCGCCTCGACGACGTGTTCCGCCGTCTCACCCTCGGCTGAAGGGTAACCCGTAGGAGGATCCGCGATGCGCGCCGTGCTCGCCATCTTTCGCCGCGAGTTCGTCGCCTATTTCGCGACCCCGCTCGCCTATGTGTTCATCGTCATCTTCCTCGCCCTCGCCGGCGCCATGACGTTCTATGTCGGCGGCTTCTTCGAGCGCGGGCAGGCCGATCTCTACAGCTTCTTCCTCTTTCACCCCTGGCTCTACCTCTTCCTCGTGCCGGCGGTGGCGATGCGGCTGTGGGCCGAGGAGCGGCGCAGCGGCACCATCGAACTGCTCATGACCCTGCCCGTCACGCCCGCCCAGGCCGTGCTCGGCAAGTTCCTCGCTGCCTGGCTGTTCTGCGGCGTCGCCCTCGCTCTCACCTTCCCCATTTGGCTCACCGTGAACTACCTGGGCGAGCCGGACAACGGGGTGATCGTCGCCAGCTATATCGCGAGCTGGCTGCTCGCCGGAGCGTTCATCGCGATCGGCAGCTGCATGTCGGCACTCACCCGCAACCAGGTGATCGCTTTCGTGCTCGGAGCGGTCGCCTGCTTCGTCTTTCTCATGAGCGGCGTCGATCTGGTGCTGTCTCCGCTGCGCACGGTGCTGCCGCCCTTCGCCCTCGAGCTCGTCGCGAGCTTCAGCTTCCTCTTCCACTTCAACGAACTCGCCAAAGGCGTGATCGGCGCGTCCTCGGCACTCTTCTTCGCGAGCGTCACCCTGCTCGCCCTCGTGATCAATACGCTCATCGTCGAACTCGGCAAATCCGCCTGAGGGGGGAATTCCGATGCGCAGGTTCGATCGCCGCCTGCTCGCCATCGCCGGCATCGTCCTCGCTCTCGTCACGTTCGTTGCCCTGAACGTTTTCGGTGCCTTGGTGCTGCGCCCCTACCGCCTCGATCTCACCGAGACCCGCAGCTTCACTCTTTCCCCAGGAACGCTGCGGCTGCTCGGTTCCCTCGAGGAACCGGTGGTGATCCGCCTCTACGCCTCGGACCAGCTCGCCGAGCGCAATGCCTTCCTCGCCGCCTACGCGCGACGCGTCGAAGACATGCTGCGCGCCTATGCCGAGGCCTCGGGTGGGAAGATCACGGTAGAAGTCGTCGATCCCGAGCCTTATTCGGAAGAGGAGGACCGCGCCGTGGGCTTCGGGCTCCAGCCGATCGCCCTCGACGATGGCAACACGGTCGCCTATCTCGGGATCGCCGGTACCAACAGCACCGACGATGTCGACGTCATTCCGCTGCTGTCGCCGGATCGGGAGCGGTTCCTCGAATACGATCTCACGCGGCTCGTCTACAATCTCGCCCATCCCGAAAAACCGGTGATCGGGATCCTCTCCGGTCTGCCGATGAGCGGCGACCCGGCGCAGCAGTACCGGCCTTGGGAGATCTACCGCCAGCTCGGCCAGCTCTACGACCTCCGGTGGCTCGGTGGCGACATTGCCGAGTTCGCCGACATCGACGTGCTCATGATCGTGCATCCGGGTTCGCTCTCCGACCGCACGCTCTATGCCATCGACCAATTCGTGTCGAAAGGCGGCAAGCTCATGGTATTCGTCGACCCGCACAGCGAGGCGGCAGCCATGCGCATGCAGCGGCCGGGAGCCGCTCCCACCTCCTCGAACCTCGATCGGCTGTTCGCCGCCTGGGGTCTCCGCTTCGACAAGGACAAGGTGGTGGCGGATCCGACGGCGGCGCGGCAGGTGCAGTTCCCCTCGGGCGACCGTATGCAGATCGTCGACTATCTCGTGTGGCTCGCCCTCGACCGCAACCACCTGTCGCAGACGAGCCCGATCACGGCGCAGCTGGCACGCGTGAACGTCGCGTCGGCGGGGGCCGTCGCCCTCGCCGACGGCTCGAATCTGCAGTTCGAGCCGTTGCTCCTGGCGTCGCCGCAGAGCCAGCTCGTAGCCGTCGACAAGGTCAATTTCTTTCCCGACCCCTTGGCCCTCATCAAGGAATATCGGCCCGAGGGCGAGGCGCGGGCGATCGCGGCGCGCATCTCCGGGATCCTGAAGTCCGCCTTCCCCGACGGTCCCCCCGAGGGGGTCGAGAAGCGCGAGGGGCATGTCGCCGAGGGTTCGGCGCCGGCGACGCTGATCGTCGTGGCCGACACCGATCTCCTCGACAATGCCAGCTGGCTCGCCAGTCAGAGCTTGCTCGGCCAGGACATCCTGATCCCGGTCGCCGACAACAGCGACTTCGTTTTGAACGCCCTCGACCACCTCGTGGGCAGCGAGGTGTTCGCCGATCTGCGGGGACGGGATGTCGCGCTTCGCCCCTTCACCCGCATCGCGGAACTGCGGCGCTCGGCCGAACGGGAATACCGGGCCAAGGAGCGGCAACTCCTCGATCGGCTCAAGGAACTCGAGGACAAGCTTCGGGCCTTGCAGCTCCCGGAAGGCGACCAGCAGCCGGTGCTGTCGGCGGAACAGCGGGAGGAGATCGCCCGCATCCGCTCGGACATCCTCGAGACGCGGCGCGAGCTGCGGGAGGTGCAGTACGCGCTGCGCCGGGACATCGAGACGCTGCAGGCGCAGCTGCGCTTCGTCAACATCGCGGCGGTGCCGCTGCTCGTCGCGATCCTCGCCGTGGCCATAGCCCTCGTCCATCGGGCGCGTTTCCGCCGCCGGATCGAGACTGCAGCGGTGTCGTGAGGAGGATGGATCGATGTCGCCGCGCGCTTTCCTCGTCCTGCTCTGTGCGAGCGTGGCAAGCCTCGGGCTCGCCACCTGGGCGGTAGCGACCCGCGACGTGCCCGTGGCGACCCTGGCGGTGGATCGCCCCTTGCTGCCCGATCTCGCCCACAAGCTCGACCGAGTGGCGGAGATCACGGTCCGCACGGCCGAGCGCAGCATGACCGCGCGCCGGACTGCGGATGGGTGGGTGCTCGCCGAAGCCGCCGACTATCCCGTCGATCCCGAGCAGGTGCGGGGCATCGTGCTGGGGCTTGCGGAAATGCGACTGCTCGAGGCGCGCACGGACCGTCCCGAACGGCTCTCTCGCCTCGAACTGGAGCCGGTGGACGGCCAGGGTGCGAAGTCGCGCCTCGTCACCCTCAGGGACGGCGAGGGCAAGGTGCTCGCCGAGGTGGTTCTGGGCAAGCGCCGCTTCGGCCTCTATGGCCCCGGCAAGGCCGGCATGTATGTGCGGCTCGCGGATTCGCACCAGGCTTGGCTCGCCGACCGCGCCATCGAGGTCCCGGACGAACCGCTCGACTGGCTCGATCGCAAGATCCTCGAACTCCCGGAGGACGAGGTGGCGGAAGTGGTCCTGCAGCCAGGTACCGCCGATGTCGCTACCCTGCAGCGTGCCCAAGAACCGTCCAAGGAGTTCACGCTCCTCGAACTGCCGGAAGGACGCCGACTCGATGCCGACAAGGCGAAGCGCGTGGCGTCGGCTTTCGCCACGCTCTCCATGACCGATATCGCTCAGAGCGCGAGCAAGTCGCTGCCCGATCCTGTCGGGCGCGCCGTCTTCCGCACCCGCGACGGCACGGAGATCGCGGTCGCGGTTTCCAAGCTCGGGGAGGGCGACGAGGCGGAATGGTGGCTCGCCCTCGAGGCGCGGGCCAGCGCCGCGCAGGCCTCCGCCACCCCTTCTTCCGACCCTGGCAGCGCAGCCGCGACCAAGCCCGGGCTCGACCCGCAGGCGCTGCAGAAGCGCTTCGCCGGGCGCGTGTTCAAGGTGTCGCGTTACGTCGCCGAGCGCTTCAGCTGGAAGCGGGAGGACCTGCTCGAACCGGCGACGGCCAAGGAAGGTTCGTGAACCCCGGCGTGGCGCCTGCCCGGGGAATGCGCTAGGAATGGCGACGAACTCGAGAGCTCGCAAAGGGGAGGAGGCCGTGGCGCACCGCATCGTCGTGCACGAATTTGGCGGGCCCGAAGTCCTAAAGTATGAGGAATACACACCACCGCAGCCGGGACCGGGCGAGGCCATGGTCCGCCACCGTGCGGTAGGTCTCAATTACATCGACGTCTACTACCGTACGGGCCTCTATCAGCCGCCCGGTGGCCTGCCCTTCACCCCTGGTCTCGAAGCCGCAGGTGTGGTCGAAGCGGTCGGTCCCGGAGTCGACGACCTGCGCGTCGGCCAACGCGTCGCCTATGGCACCGGCCCCCTCGGTGCCTACAGCGATCTGCGGACCATGCCGGCGGACCGTCTGGTCGCCATTCCCGACACCATCGCCGACGAGGTGGCGGCGGCGATGATGCTCAAGGGCATGACGGCGCAATATCTGCTCAAGCAAACCTATCGTGTAAAGCCGGGCGAGACGATCCTGGTCCACGCTGCCGCCGGCGGGGTCGGCCTCATCCTCTGCCAATGGGCCAAGCATCTCGGTGCCACCGTCATCGGCACCGTCGGCAGCCGCGCCAAGGCCGACATCGCCAAGGCGCACGGTTGCGATCATGTCATCGTCTACACCGAGGAGGACTTCGTCCGCAGGGTCCGGGAGATCACCCACGGCCAAGGAGTGCCGGTGGTGTACGATGGCGTCGGCCGTGCCACCTTCATGGGGTCGCTCGACTGCCTGCAGCCGCGCGGGCTGATGGTGAGCTTCGGCAACGCCAGCGGCCCGGTCGAGGCGTTCAACCTCGGGATTCTCAGCCAAAAGGGCTCGCTCTACGTCACCCGGCCGACGCTGATGACCTATACGGCGACGCGGGCACAGCTGCTCGAGGCGGCGAACGACGTGATCGATGTCGTTTCGCGGGGGATCGTGCGCATCGAGGTCAATCAGAGATTTCCGCTGCGGGAGGCGGCGGAAGCCCATCGGGCGCTCGAGTCGCGCCAGACCACCGGAGCGACCGTGCTGGTGCCCTGAGGCGCGCGGGCACGGCCGTCCCGTCGGCTGCGGACGGGACGGCCGCCGGCCTCAGGCATTCATGGACTGCCAGAACTCCTCGTTGGTCTTGGTGAACTTCATTTTCTCGAGCAGGAACTCCATCGCATCGACCGTCCCCATCGGGCTCAGGATACGGCGCAGCACCCACATGCGCGACAGAGTGGCACGGTCGACGAGGAGCTCTTCCTTGCGCGTCCCCGACTTGTTGATGTCGATGGCAGGGAACACGCGCTTGTCGGCGAGCCGTCGGTCGAGAACGATCTCGCTGTTGCCCGTACCTTTGAACTCCTCGAAGATCACTTCGTCCATGCGCGAACCGGTGTCGATCAGGGCGGTGGCGATGATGGTGAGGGACCCGCCGTCCTCGATGTTGCGCGCCGCGCCAAAGAAGCGCTTGGGTCGTTGGAGGGCGTTGGCATCGACACCGCCTGTCAGGACCTTGCCCGAGGACGGCACGACCGTGTTGTAGGCGCGGGCGAGACGGGTGATGGAATCGAGCAGGATCACCACGTCGCGATTGTGCTCGACGAGGCGTTTCGCTTTCTCGATCACCATCTCCGCCACCTGCACGTGACGCGAGGCTGGCTCGTCGAAGGTCGAGCTCACCACCTCGCCGCGCACCGTACGCTGCATGTCGGTGACTTCTTCCGGCCGCTCGTCGATCAAGAGCACGATCAGGAACACCTCGGGATGGTTGTTCATGATCGCGTGGGCGATGTTCTGCATGAGCATCGTCTTGCCGGTGCGCGGCGGCGCGACGATGAGGGCGCGCTGACCCTTGCCGAGCGGCGCCACGATGTCGATGACCCGGGTCGAGAGATCCTTCTGCCCTGGGATCTCCAGCTTCAGTTTTTCTGTCGGATAATAGGGCGTGAGGTTGTCGAAGTGCACGCGATGCCGAGCGACTTCCGGGCTGTCGAAGTTGATACTGGTCGCTCGTAGCAACGCGAAATAGCGTTCGCCTTCCTTGGGTGCGCGCACTTGGCCCTGGACAATGTCGCCTGTGCGCAACCCGAACCTGCGGATCTGAGACGGTGAGACATAGATGTCGTCCGGGCCCGCGACGTAATTCACGTGCGGAGATCGGAGGAAGCCGAAACCGTCCTGCAGGATTTCGAGCACACCCTCGCCGAAGATCGGCACACCCGTCTCGGCAAGACGTTTGAGCACCGCAAAGACGAGATCGGACTTCTTCAGGGTGCTCGCGTTCTCGATGCCGAGTTCCTCGGCGTAGCGCAGGAGTTCTGCCGGCGGTCGACGTTTGAGTTCCGAGAGATTGATCGCAGGCATCTCTTCCCGCGGCGGCGGTGGCGCGCTCGGCGCGCGGGCGATCGCCTCGGCGATTTCGGCCTCGTCGACCGGCGGAGGGGTCGCATCCTCCTCGCCCCCCTCGCCGAGAGGAAGCTCGAGGATGGGAGTCTCCTCGCCAGCGGCTTCCACCGCCACCGCCGCTTCCGGTACGCGCTCCTCTTCCCGGCGCGGGCGACGCCGCCGCACGGAGCGCGCGATCGGCCGCAGCCCGCGTGGCCGTTCGCTCCCTGTCGCCTCCGCCGCCTCGTCGCGCGGCCCACTCATACCTTCCTCGCGCTCGAATTCCGGCTTCTCGTTCACGGGTTGCGGTTCCCTCCGAAATCGGGCCCGGCCGCCGAATCGGACGAGCCACCTAGAATGGCCTGACCACGACCATGACGACGATCAGGAGAAAGAGGATCGTCGGCACCTCGTTGACGACGCGGTAAAAGCGCGCCGGTCGCGGACGCTCGTCGCGCGCGAACCGTCGGACATGCGCCGCCAGCACGCCATGCGTCCCGGTGAGGGCGAGGACGGCAGCCAACTTGGCGTGCAGCCACCCCTCCGACCAGCTGCCGGTGAGCATCAAGAGCGCGAGCCCGAAGAGCCAGGTGGCGAGCATGGCGGGCGTGGCGATCGCTCTCAACAGCCGCCGCTCCATGACCTTGAAGAGCTCGGAAGCTTCGCTCCGTGGAACGGTGTCGGCATGGTAGACCATGAGTCGTGGCAGATACCACATGCCCGCCATCCACGCGGCGAACGCCGCGATATGCCCGGCCTTCAGCCACGAATAGAGGCTTTGCAAGGGGCGATCGGCTCCGGAGACAAGCCCGCGGATCTCGCGAGAAGGGCAACCGGACATTTCCTCGTCCGTGGTCCCATCGCCCACGGCGTCCGGTGCGGACGAGCACCTCCTACATGGCGCCACCGCCGCAGTTTTGCAAGATCTCGAGCAGCCTCGCCACCTGGGCCGGCGAGGTCTCGGGCAGGACGCCGTGGCCGAGGTTGAAGATGTGAGGGATGTCGCGGAAGGCGGCGAGGATCGCGCGAGTCTCCCGTTCGAGAGCGGCTCCGCCGGCAACGAGAGCGACGGGATCGAGGTTGCCCTGGAGAACCTTGCCGCGCTCCCTGGCCAACGCCTCCCGTGCCCACGCCAACGGCACGCTCGTATCGAGCGACAGCGCGCGGCAAGGAACCCGTTCCGCGAAGGCCAGGAGCCCAGCGCCGATGCCGCGCGGAAAACAGATCAGGGGAACGTGCGGGAACCTGCGGCCGAGGGCCGTGGCGATGGTGCGCGCCGGCTCTTCCACCCACCGCCGCCGTTCGCTCTCCGGCAACACCCCCGCCCAGCTGTCGAAGAGCATCAGCACGTCTGCCCCGGCTTCCACCTGTGCCTCGAGATGGACGCACACCGCCTGGGTCAATCGGTCGACGAGCGCCGAGAAGAAGCCCTCGGCCTCGCGAGCTGCCCGTCGGGCCTCCAGGAACTCCTTCGATGCTCCGCCTTCCAGGAGGTAGCTGGCGAGCGTCCACGGTGCCCCGGAAAAGCCGATGAGGGCGACGCCCGCGGGGAGAGCCGAAGCCAAGAGCCGCACCGTCTGGTAGACCGGGGCGAGCCGCTCCAACAACGCTTCCGGAGGCCGCAGCGCGCGGAGCGCGCGCTCGTCGCGCACCGTCGCCACCCGGGGTCCCTCGCCCTCGACGAAGCCGACCTCGACGCCGAGCCCATGGGGCACGACGAGAATGTCGGAGAAAAGGATGGCGGCATCGAGCGCGAACCGCTCGAGCGGCTGGAGAGTGACGCGCAGCGCGAGCTCCGGCGTGTAGCAAAGGTCGAGAAAGGAGGGCATGCGGTCGCGAATCTCTCGATATTCGGGCAGATAGCGACCCGCCTGTCGCATGAGCCAGACCGGAGGCGGAGCGAGCACCTCGCCCGCGAGGACTCTGAGCAGCCGTTTGCGCGTGTCGGGTGTGCCCACCCCTTCCTCCGCTTCCTTTCCTGGAATCTCAGAAGAGACGATTGAGGCTGGAGAAGACCCTGCGCATGACGGGGATCCACAACCCATCCCCGACCGTTCCACGCGGACCGTCGGCGGTCGGGGGTCTGTGGAAAGCCGGCTTGCGCCGGTCGCGATCGCGGGCGATCTTAAGCGAGGAATCGTGCGGTCGGAAGTTGGGGAAAGGTCGCGGCGGGCGGCATCTGTCCCCGGGCCCGGGATGGAGGTGGACGACCGGAAGCGAAAAGGGGCGTCCGCCATGGGCAGCGGGGGAGAAATCGCACCGCGCGCCGTCGTCCACCCGCTTCGACAGACTTTTCCACGGATTGTCCCTGCGGATGGAGAGGAGCCTTTGCGTCTCCACGTGCATCTCATTTCGGACTCGACGGGCGAGACGGTGACGGCCGTTGCCCGCGCCGCTCTCTCGCAGTTCGACGATGTCGCACCGATCGAGCATCTGTGGTCCTTCGTGCGCAGCGATGTCCAGCTCGATCGGGTGCTGCGCGGCGTGGAGACGGTGCCCGGCTTGGTCGTCTATACGCTGGTCTCGCCGCACCTGCGCTACCGTCTCGAGGAACGTTGCCACGAGCTGGGCGTGCCGTGCGTCGCCGTCCTCGATCCGGTGATGCACGTGCTGACGACGATGGTCGGCTCCGCCGGGCGGCCGAAGGTCGGTCGCCAGCATGCGATGAGCGCCGACTACTTCGGCCGCATCGAGGCGATGAACTTCGCCATGCGCCACGACGATGGCCAGTTCGCGGAGGAACTGAGCGAGGCGGATGTGGTGGTGGTCGGCGTCTCGCGCACCTCCAAGACACCGACCTGCGTCTATCTCGCCAACCGTGGCATCAAAGCCGGCAATGTCCCGGTGGTCCCGGGCTCGCCGCAACTCGCCGTGCTCGAGCGGCTCGAGGGGCCGCTCGTCGTCGGGTTCACCATTCGTCCCGACGTGCTCGCCCAGATCCGCGAGAACCGTAGGCGCATGATGGGTCTGGCCGGCGAGGACGGTGGTCAGTTCGGGCGCGATTACGTCGACGTCGAGCGCATTCGCGAGGAGCTGGTGTTCGCGCGCCGTCTGTTCGCCCGCCATGGCTGGCCGGAGATCGATGTCACGCGCCGATCCGTGGAGGAGACGGCGGCGGCCATCATCCAGTTGTTGCAGTTGCGCCGCCATCCCGAGCTCGGCATCCCGCCGGATGAACTCTTCGCGGCGATGCTGGTCACCGACAGGCACGACAACGGGTGATGCTCGCTCCCCTGGGCTCTCTCGGCCGCGCCCGCACGCGCCAGCGTGCCCGCCGGCGACTGCTCGTCCTCGCCCTGACCTTGCCGGCGGTCGCTGCCGCGGTCTATGGCGCCTACGAGGCAGGACGTGCCCAGCTGGAACTCGACAATGGGCGGTTGCGGGCGGAAAATGGCCGACTCGAGGCGCTCGACCGCGAACGCACCCAGCGTCTGGTCGAGGCGCTGGCGCGGGTGGAGGTCCTCGAAGCGCGCAACCGCGAGCTCGAGGCCGAACTCGCGCAGCGGCTTCCCAACGCCGAGATCCAGCGGCTCGTCGAGCTCCTCCAGGAAAAGCGGCGCGCCGGTGTACCGGTGGAGCGCCTGGCTTCTGTGCTCGCCGCCATCTCGCGGGAGCGCGACTGCCGACCGGAGGCGGAACCGCCGCGGGTGTGGGTGGCGGTGCCGCTGGTGCGCGACCGCCGCAACCATGTCAGCCTCGCCGACGGTCGGATTACGCTGCGGCTTTCGGGCGAGCCGGCGCGCGATGCGGAGGGACGGCCCCAGGCCTGGTACGATGCGGCAGGTCCCGTACGCCTGGACATGGTGTCGGTGGCCGGCGAACGCTTCGAGATGACGGGGATCCTGCCGCTCGCTCGCACCGTCGTGGTGGCAGGGCGCGAGTACCGGATCCTCGTGCAACCGGACGAACGACGCGGTTACGCGCGCCTGGCTGTCGAGTCCTGCGCTTGGCCGTGAGGCGCGTTGACGCGCGGAAGAGAGCGGGCTTGGAGCCTCGACTGCGACGCCAGGCGGCGGCGACCGGACATTCTGCCGATGATAGCATGTCGAGCGACGCGGCGAAGGGAATGAGGGGGAGAGGCCGATGCGACGGATCACCACGGCGCTCGTCGTCGGCGCGGTCTTGGGATCGGGTCTGGCTGCACCATTGGCAGCGGAGTCGGTGGGCGACCTCCGCCAGGCGCTCGAGCGCACCTATCGCGACAATCCGGAACTCGATGCCGCCCGCGCCCGATTGCGGGCTGTCGACGAGAACGTGCCCCAGGCGCTCGCCGGCTTTCGGCCGCGGATATCGGTGGATGGCAGCGGCGAGGCGGTGGCCGGGCAGACCGATCTCGGCGATCTCGACCGCCGCGGTGGCAGTCTCGCCCTGACCTTGCGCCAGAACCTCTATGCCGGCGGCGCCACCACAGCGGCGGTGGAGCGCGCCGAACAGCAGGTGCTCGCCGAGCGCGGCCGGCTCGCCGCCAGCGAACAACAGGTGCTGCTCGCGGCGGTCGAAGCCTACAGTGCCACTTGGCGCGATCGGGCGGTCCTGGAATTCGCGCGCAACAACCGCGACCGCATCGCCCGCCAGCTGCAGGCGACCCGCGATCGTTTTGCGGTAGGCGAGGTCTCGCGCACCGACGTCGCCCAGGCCGAGGCGAGGCTCGCCCGAGCGCAGGCCGACATCGAGTCGGCCCTTGCCGGTCTCGCCGCCTCGACCGCCGAGTTCCGCCGCGTCGTGGGGGCCGATCCGGCTGCCTCCCTCGCCGATCCCGAATCTTACCCGAACCTGCCGCAGACCCTGGAGGAGGCCCTCGCCCGGGCGGCGAATCATCCCTCAGTGGTGGCGGCACGCTTCGATCTCGCTGCCGCGCAGGCGGCAGTGCGAGAAGCCGAAGCAGGGTTGCGGCCCAGTGTCGATGTCGTCGCGGATGCCGGTTACGCCCGCGAACCCACCGTGAGCGTCGACTGGCAGCGGCGGGCGGCAGTGGGACTCCAGGTGACGGTGCCCCTCTATCAGGGCGGGGCGGACTACTCCCGCGTCCGGCAGGCGCGGCAGACAGTGACGCAACGGCAGCGCGATCTCGATGCGACGACGCGCGAGGTGCAGCGCCAGGTCGCGGCGGCCTGGGAAGCCCTTCGCGCAGCGGGCGCCGCGATGACGGCCTTCGAAGCCCAGGTGCGCGCGAGCTCGATCGCGCTCGAGGGCGTGCGTCAGGAGGCCCTCGTCGGCACCCGCACGGTGCTCGATGTGCTCGATGCCGAGCAGGAGCTGTTCGACTCGCAGGTGAGCCTGGTGCGCGCCCGGAGCGATCGGGTGGTCGCGAGCTATCGTCTCGCCGCGGCGCTGGGCGAGCTCGGCGCGGCGAACCTCGGCCTCGCGGTGGAGCTCTACGATCCGGCCTCGCACTACGAGCGGCAGCGCACCCGCTTGTTCGGGACCGAATGAGACCGCTCGCCCGGCGCCGGGGACCCATCCCCGCTCTGGAAAGCATTCCTAAACGGCGTTAACGTTAAATTCAGGAAGCGGCCGTAGGCTTCGGGCTCGGACGTGGCAGAGTGCCACTCTTCAGATGGCGGGGTCGTCATGCGCCAGTCTTTCCTGTGCCCGTTCGCCGTCGCCCTCGGGTTCTTCCTGGCCTCTCCGGCGATGGCGGCCATTACCTCGAGCCAGCTTTCCGTGCGCGTGGAAGTGCAAACCGGCTGCACCGTGCGCGACGCGGCGCTCGATTTCGGCACCTACATCGCGGGGCAGAGCAGCCCGGTGGTGGCGCAGACCGACATCCTGGTGGACAACTGTCCGGTCGGCACGGTGAGCCTACACGTCGACGGCGGGGGTTCGGGGAATGTGGCGAAGCGGCAGATGACCGGCGAGAACGGCGAAAAGCTCAGCTACCAGCTGTATCAGGACCCGAATTTGCGCACCCTCCTCGGCACCGGCCGGCAGGCGATGCGGGCGTCCCTCGGCAGCAGCTCGTCTGTCGTGTTCACGATCTATGGCGTCGTCGCCGGCGGACAGAAGGTCTCGCCGGGGCTCTATTCCGACACCGTGGTGGTGACCCTCGACTTCTGACCGCTCCGGACGAGGGGGCGCATTGTGAGGCGAGGGGGCGTCACCTATATCTCGCGGCGCCCGGCAGGCGCGCCGGTCCGTGCCGGCGCGCGGCGTTCTTTCCTATCCGGGAGCAGGCGAAGAAATGGCCCGACGACGACGGGTGTACGAGGGCAAGGCGAAGGTCCTGTTCGAGGGCCCGGAACCCGGTACGCTGATCCAATACTTCAAGGACGACGCTACCGCGTTCAACCGCCAGAAGCATGCGGTCATCACGGGAAAAGGGGTTTTGAACAACCGGATTTCCGAGTATCTCATGCTGAAACTCGGAGAAATCGGTATACCGACACATTTTATTCGACGGCTCAATATGCGCGAACAGCTGATTCGCGAAGTGGAAATCATACCGATCGAGGTGGTAGTGCGGAACTATGCAGCAGGATCGTTTTCCAAGCGTTTTCGCATGGAGGAAGGAACCCTGCTTCCCCGCTCTATCGTCGAGTATTACTACAAGTCCGACGAGTTGGGCGATCCGATGGTCACCGAGGAGCACATCACTGCGTTCGGCTGGGCGACGTACCAGGAGATCGACGAGATTTTGAACATGTCGCTCAGGATCAACGATTTTCTGTGCGGTCTCTTCACCGGCGTCGGGCTCAAGCTCATCGACTTCAAGGTGGAGTTCGGCCGGTTGTGGGACGAGAACGACGAGATGCGCATCGTGCTCGCGGACGAGCTCAGTCCGGACAATATGCGGGTGTGGGACAGCCGCACCAACCAGCGCTACGACAAGGATCTGTTTCGGCACGATCTCGGCAATCTCCAGGAAGGCTATGCGGAGATCGCCCGCCGGCTCGGCATTTTGCCGGAGGCCGGCCCGCGCGACCTCAAAGGTCCGGAGACGCTGCAGTGATCGCTCAGGTCCGCATCCGCTATCGGCCCGGCGTGCTCGATCCAGAGGCGCGGGCGATCGCCCGAGCGCTCGCCAGTCTCGGCTACCGCGACGTCCGTTCGGTGGCACGGGCGAAGATCATCGAACTGGAGCTCGCGACCTCCGATCGTGCCGAGGCGGAGCGGCAGGTACGGGAGATGTGCGACCGGCTGCTCGCCAATCCGGTGATCGAGACCTACGAGGTGAGCCTCGGGGACTGATGCCGATGCGCGCCGCCGTCGTCACCTTTCCCGGCTCCAACTGCGATCGCGATCTCGCCGTCGCCATGGAGGCAGTGTTCGGTCGGCCGGTGCTGCGGGTGTGGCATGCCGACAGCGAGCTGCCGCCGGTCGATGTCGTCGGCATTCCCGGCGGATTTTCCTACGGGGATTATCTGCGGCCGGGAGCCATCGCCGCGCGTTCGCCGATCCTGCGCGCCGTGATTCGCGCGGCCGAGCGCGGGGTGGCGGTGCTCGGCATCTGCAACGGCTTCCAGATCCTGACCGAGGCCGGCCTGCTGCCCGGTGCGCTCATCCGCAACGTCGGTCTCGCCTTCGTCTGTCGGGAGGTGGAGCTCGAGGTGGCCACCACCGCCTCCCCCTTCACCTGTGCCTACCCGGCAAGAGCCCGCATCCGCCTACCGGTGGCGCATCACGACGGCAACTATGTGGCGGATGTCGAAACCCTCGACCGCCTCGAAGCCGAAGACCGCATCGCCTTCCGCTACCTCGACAATCCCAACGGTTCGGCGCGCGGGATCGCGGGCGTCCTCAATGCCCGCCGCAATGTGCTCGGCATGATGCCGCATCCCGAACGTGCCTGCGATCCGAAGCTCGGCGGCACCGACGGCATCCCCCTGTTCCGCTCTCTTTTGTCGGCTCTCGTCGCATGAACGGAGAGGTTCGGATCACCCCGGAGCTCGTCGCCGAGCACGGGCTCACCGCCGAGGAATACGCGCGCATCCTCGAGATCCTCGGGCGCGAGCCCAATCTCGTCGAGCTCGGCATTTTCGCGGTGATGTGGAGCGAGCACTGCTCCTACAAGTCGTCGAAAACGCATCTCGCCAAGTTTCCGACCACCGCACCCTGGGTGATCTGCGGGCCGGGCGAGAACGCCGGGGTCGTCGACATCGGCGACGGGCTGGCCGCCGTCTTCAAGATGGAAAGCCATAACCATCCGAGTTTCATCGAGCCCTATCAGGGTGCCGCGACTGGAGTCGGGGGTATCCTGCGCGACGTCTTCACCATGGGCGCGCGTCCGGTCGCCCTGCTCGACGCCCTGCGTTTCGGGGATCCCGCCCATCCTCGCACGCGCTGGCTGGTGAGCGGCGTGGTCGCCGGGATCGGAGGCTATGGCAACTGCGTCGGCGTGCCGACGGTCGGAGGCGAGACCACCTTCCACCGAGCCTACGACGGCAACATCCTCGTCAATGTCATGTGCGTCGGCATCGCCCCAGCCGATCGCGTCTTCTACGCCCGCGCCGCCGGAGTGGGCAATCCCGTGGTCTATGTCGGAGCCAAGACCGGCCGCGATGGCATCCACGGTGCCACCATGGCCTCGGCCGAATTCGACGAGCGCAGCGAGGAGAAGCGTCCGACGGTGCAAGTGGGCGATCCCTTCACCGAAAAGCTCCTCATCGAGGCCTGTCTCGAACTCATGGCCTCCGATTGCGTCGTCGCCATCCAGGACATGGGTGCCGCCGGCCTCACCTCCTCCTCCTGCGAAATGGCGGCGCGGGGTGGGACCGGCATCGAGCTCGATCTCGATGCGGTTCCGCTGCGCGAGGAGGGTATGACGGCCTACGAGATCATGCTGTCGGAAAGCCAGGAGCGCATGCTGCTCGTCCTGCGGGAGGGTCGCGAAGACCAGGCGCGTCGGATCTTCGCCAAATGGGATCTGGACTTCGCGGTGATCGGCAAGGTCACCGGGAGCGGGCGGCTGGTGGCGCGGCATGGCGGCCGCACGGTGGTGGATGTGCCGGTCGCTGCGGTGAGCGGCGCCTCGCCCGTCTACGACCGTCCCTTCGAGCTCCCGGCGCCGGCCGCCCCCTACGATCCCGACGAGCGTGTCGATCGGATTGCCGCCGACGAGGCGCTCTTGCGTCTTTTGGGCTCTCCCGATCTGGCGAGCCGACGTTGGATCTACGAACAGTACGACTACATGGTGATGGCCGACACGGTCCAGCGGCCAGGGGGCGATGCCGCGGTCGTGCGCATCCACGGCAGCAACCGGGGTCTCGCCCTGACCACCGACTGCACCCCCCGCTACTGCGCCGCGGATCCGCGAACGGGCGGCTGCCAGGCGGTCGCGGAGAGCTATCGCAATTTGACGGCGGTCGGGGCGCGGCCCCTCGCCATCACCAACTGCCTCAATTTCGGCAATCCCGAGCGGCCGGCGATCATGGGCCAGCTCGTCGCCGCGATCGAGGGCATGAGCGAGGCCTGTCGGGCCCTCGACTACCCCGTGGTCTCCGGCAACGTCTCCCTCTACAACGAGACCATGGGGCGCGCCATCCTGCCCACCCCGCAGGTGGGAGGCCTCGGGCTCGTCGAGGATCTCGACCGCATGGTGGGTATTGCCTGGTCGGAGGAGGGTCTGAGATTGCTGCTCGTCGGCGACACCGTCGGCTGGCTCGGGTGCTCGCTGTTCTTGCGCGAGCTCTTCGGACTCGAGGCCGGGGCGCCACCACCCGTCGATCTCGCGGCCGAGCGTCGCCATGCCGACTTCGTGCGCGGCTGCATCGCGGCCGGGCTGGTGCGCGCCTGCCACGACCTGTCGGATGGCGGACTCGCAGTGGCGGTCGCGGAAATGTGTCTCGCCTCGGGCGGCGGGGCCCGGATCCATCTACCCCCTCGGGTCGGTTTGCGGAACGCTTGGTTGTTCGGCGAGGACCAAGCTCGCTATCTGCTCGCCGTGGCACCCCACACGGTCGGCGAGCTGGCGCGCCGAGCGGCTGCGGCCGGTGTGCCGATGGTGGAAATCGGTGACACCGGGGGCGACGCGTTGATCCTGGGTGACGCCCGGCCCATATCGCTTGCGGTTCTGCGTCGGGCACACGAGGCGTGGTTCCCACGCTACATGGAGGGATGAGAGGCCGGGAAAGCGGGAGGTGCGGGCATGCCGATGACGGCGGCCGAGCTCGAGAAGGTCATCCTCGAGGCCTTTCCCGACGCCATCGTCGAGATCGAGGATCTCGCCGGTGACGGCGATCACTACCGGGCGCGCATCGTGAGTGCCGCGTTCCGGGGCAAGAGCCGTTTGCAGCAACACCAGATGGTCTATCGGGCGCTCGGCGAGCGGCTCGGCGGCCAACTCCACGCCCTGGCGCTGACCACGAGCGCGCCCGATCCCATTCCATCCGCGGAGGACAGAACGTCATGAGCAACCCGGTGTTCGAGCGCATACGCCGGCAGATCGAGAGCGACGATGTGGTGCTCTACATGAAGGGCACGCCGGTGTTTCCGCAGTGCGGCTTCTCGGCCGGCGTGGTCCAGGTGCTCTCTCGACTCGGGGTCCAGTTCCGCTCCTACAATGTCCTCGAGGACATGGAGTTGCGGCAGGGCCTCAAGGAGTTCGCCAACTGGCCCACCTTTCCGCAGCTCTACGTGAAGGGCGAGCTCGTGGGCGGCTTCGACATCGTGCGCGAGATGTACGAGTCGGGCGAGCTGCAGCAGCTGTTGCGCGAGAAGGGCATCGCCTTCTCCGAGGCTGCCTGAGGCTCGAGACGAGGAGCAGGGACGGCCGGAGGAGACCGCGGCTGCTGACCACGCTCTCCGGCGCCCCGCAAGGTCCGGAGTGAGCGACGACGTCGAGCCAGATCGGCCCAGGATTGCGTTCGGTCTCGACAAAGCCGAGACCATCGTCGAAACCGAATCGGCCGAGGAGCCGGGCACGGAGCCGTAGCCGTCCCTGCGCATCGCTGCCGAGGAAGTGCAGGACGACATCGAGCCGCTTTCGTCCCTCGAAAACCGCGAGGGTGGTGCTTTCCCCCGGCCGTCTGCCAGGATCCTCGGCCCAGCGACGCAGCTGGAAGAAGGCGGTCAGGGGATCCATGGCATCCCGGCGCAGTGCCTCTGGAACCTCGCTCGCCGCCGGCCGGCCGTTATTGTCGTAGGAGAAATCGAGCAAGGCGCCGGTTCGGGGATCGAAGCGCATGCGGATGTCACGGTAGCGGTCCGGTTTGTCATAGCGTACGGTGAACAGGCGTGGCTTCGGCGTGCCGTCGATCTGCACCAGTTCGGCCGTCATCCGCATACGGTCGATCCCGCCGAGGAGCGCTCCGTACCCGTCGGGCTCGAGCAGGAGTTCGGCCGCGACCGATCCATCGGGCGAAGTGTCCACGGAAAGGCGCATGCGCGCAACGGTAGCGCTGCCAAAGCGCATCGTGTAGGTGTGGAGACAGGACCGGCGTGTGTCGGCGCCGTCGGCGAGACAACAGGAACGGGCGTCGGCCGCCTCGAGGATGAAGAGCAGGCCCGTGCCGAGGACGAAAGCGACGTTCAAGGCGCTGTTTCCGCTGGGACCCAGGCTTCAGGCTGGACTTCTCGCATGTCTGTTGGGGGCGGTCAACGCGACGGCGGCCGAACCCCGACTGGCCTTCACCCTGGCGCATCCGGGCGAGGTCCTCTTCGTCCGCGACGAGCGGCTCGCACAGTTGCGCCGTCTCGAGCCCGGGGCGCGCGAGCAACTGTGTGGCGCCCAGGAGTCGACATGGCCTTCCTATCGGGCGCGGACGACGGTGCGCCGGGTCGAGGGCTACGGCGGCGACGAGAAGAGCGAACCTTTCGCCTGGGCGGTCATGCGGGCGGCTGCCGATGCCTTCGGGACCGGCGACGGCGAGGCCAAGGCGGCTCTCGTGGGACTCCTGCGCCGCTGGGCCGACGGGAGGGCGCTCACCAAGCTCGAGGCGGATGACCCGGCGAGCCACTATGTGGTGGAACGCACCCTGCTGCCGACGATCGTCGCCTACGGCCTGGTGGTGCGCGACGATCCGGAAGTGCCAGCCGAGACGCGGGCGCTCATCGACGACTGGCTCGCCGGTCTCGTCGCCCGCACCCGGGAATACCGCATTCGGCTGCGCTCCGAGGATATCAGCGCCCGCAACAATCATGCCTATCTCGCCGCGAGCGTGCTCATCGCCTGGGGCGCGCTGGTCGGCGATCCCGGTCTCGTCGAAACCGCCGTCGCCGTTTACCGTCGAGCGATCGTCGACATGCGGCCGGACGGCAGCCTACCGCTCGAGACCATGCGGGGGGCGCGCGCCCTCTGGTACCAGCGACACGCCATCGCGTCCCTCGTCACCATCGCCCAAATCGCCGAAGTGCAAGGCATCGACCTCTGGGACTACCGGGTCGGCGAGCGCGACATCCACCGTGCCGTACAGTTCCTGCTCGATGCGATTGCCGACCCGAAATTGGTGTGGCCCTACGCGCAACAAAACGTCAATCCCGGACCGTCATCCAACTGGCTGGTCCAGGATTTGGGCTTTCTCAAACGCCGCGGTCACGGTAGGCATTACATGGCTTGGGCGGAGATCTACATGGCCCGCTTTCCAGAGCGGGAGGAGAGCCAGCGTCTGGCTTCCGTACTCGCCCGCTTCGAGCCAGAGTTCCGGCCGATGATCGACGAGTACAGCGGCGGGAATACCAGCTGTTTCTTCTACCGGCCGACGGCGCTCGCCGCTCCCGTCAACGAGAGTAGTATTCGATGACGAGGTTGGGTTCCATCTGCACGGGATAGGGTACCTCGGCGAGCTTCGGCACGCGCAGGAACTGGGCGCGAAGGGCCTTGTAATCGACCGAGAGGTAATCGGGGACCTCGCGCTCCGGGCGCTGCACGCTCTCGAGCACCATCGGATGGTTCTTGGAACGCTCGCGGATCTCGACGACATCGCCCTCGCGCAGGAGGTAGCTCGGAATGTTGACCCGCCGACCATTGACGGTGACGTGGCCGTGATTGATGAGCTGGCGGGCCGCCCACATGGTGGGGGCGAAATTGACGCGGTAGACCACGGCATCCAGCCGTCGCTCGAGCAGGCCGATGAGGTTTTCCGCACTGTCGCCGCGCATCCGGCTGGCAAGCTCGTAGAGTCGCCGGAACTGGCGTTCCGTCATGTTGGCATAATAGCCCTTGAGCTTTTGCTTGGCTTGCAACTGCAGGCCGTAGGGCGACAGCTTGCGCCGCTTCTGGCCGTGTTCGCCGGGTCCGTAGTCGCGGCGAGCGAGGGGATTCTTGGCGCGCCCCCAGAGGTTGACCCCGAGGCGGCGGCAGATCTTGTACTTGGCCGTGATGCGCTTGGTCATCGGTCCTCGAATCGGGCAGTCCAGGAGAAAACAGCGGCCGCGGTGGCCGCTCCGCGAGATCGCGCGAGATATACGCGCGGCAGCGCGGATGTCAAACCGGCCGGCTGTCGCCGCCCTCCTCGCTGCCCGATCCCGGGTCCCTGGCACTCCTGCGGGCATGAGCGAGACGCTCGACGATGCCGTGCAGGAGGTTGAGCTCGGCCGAGGTGGGAAGCCGCCGGGTGAACAGGAGCTCGATCGCGCGCACCAGGCTCTCGCGGCTGGTGGTGCTGCGGAAGAAACCGGCGGCGTCGAGTTCGCGCAGGAGATGATCGAGGAAGCATCGCAGCTCTCCCTTGCTCGCCGGTCGCTCGAAGGCGGTGGCGGCCGGCTCCCGGCCCTCCGGCTTCGCGCTGTGGAACCATTCATAGGCGAGGATCAACACCGCCTGGGCGACGTTGAGAGAGGCGAAGGCGGGGTGGGTCGGGATCGTCACCACCGCGTCAGCGAGGGCGATCTCCTCGTTGGTGAGCCCGGTGCGCTCGGGGCCGAACAGCAATCCCACCCGACTGTGGGCGGCCATCGCCGCGGCCGCACGGGCGGCTGCTGTCTGCGGATCCAGAACGGGCTTGTCGAGATCCCGCGGCCGCGCGGTGGTCGCGAGAAGCAAGTGGAGATCGGCGATCGCCGCATCGAGGGTATCGAAAATGGCGAGCCGGTTGAGCACCTCGTAGGCGCCAGCGCAAGCAGCCACCGCCTTGGCGTTGGGCCAGCCGAAACGGGGAGCGACGAGTCGCAGCTCGAGGAGCCCGAAGTTCAGCATGGCGCGAGCGACCAAGCCGACGTTTTCGCCGAGTTGCGGCCGTGAAAGGATCACGATCGGCCCGGGTGCCAGATCCTGCGTGGCCCGTCGGGCCTTGGCGGTGAGCTTCATTCCGAGGGCTGGAGGAGGCGACCGAGGCCGGTGTCGTAGGCGAGACCTTCGGCGGTGAGGGTTACCAGGCCCTCGGCCGTCGCGCGCAGCAGACCCTTGCGGGCGAGCGCCGCAAGGACGTTGGGATTGCGCAGCCCGGAGGCGTCGCGGGCCGAGACGACGCCGCCCGCGATGTGGAAATGGTCGCCATGCGGTTGCGGCAAGCCGCGGATCGCCACATCGCCCGCGGCGTCCGGCGGTCCGCTCCACGCGGGATCCCGGGCCAGCAACTGCAGCACGGCGAGGGTGCGCAGTTGCAGCGAATTGAGGTTCTTCGGATTGGCTGCGCGACGGGGCTGAGGCATCATGGGACTAGTCCACCGCCATGGCCAGGAGCTTGCTGAGTTCGCAGAAGGGACGGCCGGTCTCCTGTCGCCAGGCGAGAAAGACCTCTTGCATGGCGCGCCTGCCCTGGGCGCTCTTGGCCTCGGCGTCGAGGTCGGCGAATTGCGCGAGGCCCCGCAATACGGCATCGGTCGGGATAAAGGTGTCGCGTCCGACCATCCGCAAGAAGTAAGGTGCCGAATTGCCGCCGAGCTGACTGAAACGGCGGGCGAGCTCCTCCCACAGGCCGACACAATCGTCGGCGGACCAGGCCGCGAGCCAGTGGCCGAAACTCCCGTGGATGGCGGCGATCTCCAGGATCGCTCGGGCGTTCTCGCGCACCGCCCGGAGTTTGCCGAGATGGCGGATGAGCCGGCGATCGGCCAACATGTCCTCGAGGCGCTCGTCGGAGATCCGCGCGCAGAGCGCGGGTTCGAAGCCGGAAAACGCCTCTTCGAAGGCCGGCCACTTGGCATCGACGACGCTGTGCTTGAGACCGGCGCGAAAGATCCGCTGCGACATGGCGGAAAGGTAGCGGTGGTCGGGAAGCGCGCGGAGCTCCTCGGGTGGGAGCGGCCGCGGCAGGCCGTCGGTGATCGCCGAGGGACCGTGGCGCATGACCACGCTCTCGAGAACGGCGGCGAAGGGTGGAAAAGGGCGGTTCGCCATGGCGGTCCGTGCCGGGCCAGCACCGAGGTTCTTAGCACGGGGCAGAGGGTGGGGGAACCGCCGAACGGAGGAGGCCCTCGACCCGCAGGACGGGAGGGCGGCGCGAGATGAGGGCGGATCGGAGCATGGCCAGGATTGTCCGCGTGGATGGGGCGTTCGGCGAAGGCGGTGGACAGATCGTCCGCAGCTCGGTGGCCATCGCGGCGGTGTGCGGGGTGGCGACGGAGATCGTCAACATTCGCGCCAGGCGACCGAACCCGGGCTTGCAGGCACAGCATCTGACTGCGGTGCGGGCGGCGGCAGCCCTCTGTGGTGCCGAGCTCGAAGGCGATCGGCTCGGCTCGGAAAGGCTGCTGTTCGCGCCGCGACATGCGGTCGCAGCGGGGCGTTACGCCTTCGATGTGGCCGAGGCGCGCGCGGGCGGCAGTGCCGGCTCCGCCCCTCTCGTCTTGCAGACGGTGGCGTTACCGCTGCTGCTGGCGCGCGGGCGCTCGAACGTGGTGGTCGAAGGCGGCACCCACCTGCCGGCCAGTCCATGTTTCGACTACCTCGAACGGGTCTGGGCACCGGCACTTTGCGCCCTCGGCTTGAAGGTCGGCCTCGTCCTCGAGTCGTACGGCTTCTACCCGCGGGGCGGCGGGCGAATCCGTGCCGAGCTCGAAGGGAACGGGCCGCCCCGGTCGCTCGAGCGCCTGCACAGCGGTGCACTGTCGACGGTGGAGGTGCGGGCGATCGCGGCCTCCCTGCCGGCCCATATTCCGCAACGCATGGCCGACCGCGCGCGTTCCCTGCTCGCCAAAGAGGGCATTGCCGCCGCGGTGGAGCCGAGGCGGGTACGAGCCGCCTCCCCCGGGGCCGTCACCTTCGTGGCCGCCTGCTACGAAGGCGGCTATGGCGGTTTCACCGGTTTCGGAGCACCGGGAAAGCCCTCGGAACAGGTCGCCGAGGAAGCGGTGACGCTGTTTCGCGCGCACCGGCAAAGCGGTGCGGCGCTCGACCGCTGGCTCGCCGACCAAATCCTCCTGCCGCTCGCGTTCGCGCGCGGTTCGTCGCGTTTCACCACCGACTGCGCGACCGCCCATCTCCGCACGCAGGCCGAGCTGTTGCGCCTCTTCGGCCTCGCCGCGGTGCGCATCGACAGCGAGGAAAAGACCGTCGCGGTGAAGGTCGAGCCGGCGGAGGGCGAAGCGTGAATGGGGCCGAAAGCGGCGTTTGCGTCGCGGCAAGGGCTGTGGCACCCTGAGCGTCGGGGTGCGAGTGCGGCATGGGAGCGGCAGGGTGCAGGGCGTCACGCGGCGGAGGATCCTCGGCCTTCCCGCATGGCTACTGGTCTCGCCGGCAGGAGCTGCGATCGAGACGGCGGACTTCGCCGAGCAACGCGCGGCCATGGTGCGCATGGTGCAGCTCGAGGCAGCGATGGTCGCGGACGAGACCGGCATCGGCGAGCTCGATCCGCGGGTCCTCGCGGCGATGCGGGAGGTCCCGCGTCACCTCTTTCTCCCCGAGCCGCTTTGGCCCTATGCCTACGCTCCCCAGCCGCTGCCGGTACATCCCGAGCAGAACCTCGCAGCCCCCTTCATCGCCGCCCTCATGCTGCATCTTGGCGAGATCCGGGAACAGGATCGAGTGTTCGAGACCGGTACCGATGTCGGATACCAGGCGGCGCTCGCCGCGCGGTTGGCGCGGCGGGTCTATAGCGTGGAGCTCCTCCCAGAGCTGGCGGAGTGGGCGCGCGGGCGTCTGGCCGCGCTCGGGGTGACCAATGTCGAGGTGCGGGAGGGGGATGGGTTCTATGGCTGGCCGGAAGAGGCGCCATTCGACGTCATCCTCGTCAAGGAGGCGGTGTCGGCGCCGCCCGAGCCCCTCGTCACTCAGCTGGCGACCGGCGGACGACTGGTAGCACCCGTTGGCTCGACCATGGCCGAGCAGTGGCTCTCGGTAGGGCGCAAGGAGGCGAGCGGGCGATTGCGCTTGCGGCGCGTGCTGCCGGTACGGTTTTCGCCGCTCCAGGGCGGCGAGCGGACGTGACGGCTGCGGGCGGCCTCCGTCATCTCGTCGAGGAGCGCGAGGAGACCAGGTCGACGCCGTGGCCGAGGGAGAAGGGAGGAAGAGAGAAGGGAGGAAGAGATGACGCCCCTCGTAACGCTGGCGGAAATCCGACAGGCGCTGGCCGAGAATCCCGATCGGCTAGCGGAGGAACTGCTGCCGCTCGGTTCCTTCGTTCGCCACAAATATGACCAAGGTCCGGCCTGGGTGTTCCGGCCGCATCGGCCCGAGGACGCAGACCCTCGGGAACTGGCCGAGTGGGAGTTGACGGCGGAACAGTGGGCGGAGCAAATGGCCGTGGCGCGCCTGGCGCTCAGGCACGATATGAAACTCGACGCCCTGCAAGAGGGTTTCGCGCGGGTGTGAAGCGCGAAAAAAACGCCCCGGAGGTCCGAGGACTTCCGGGGCAAGTTCCGATCCCTCGAAGGGACCGGCGGTTCAGGGAGGCTTTCCGGGAAACTCTCGGCAAGGGATGGAGCTTTTGCCGTGGCGGGCGGCCCTCGAGGCGGCTCCGTGGCGACCGGCTCCATCCGTGCTCGCGGCCCCGATTTATGCCGCAGTGCAGCAAAGGTCAAGGGTCTTTATTGCATCGCAGCATGGGCAGCAGCTGCGGCAGGCGGTCGCAGGATCCGCGCGACCGGCGGAGCTGCCGGCGGACGCTCAACTCCGGCGCTTGAGCAGCTGCCAGAGGCGCGAGACCAGCCAGATCGGCACCACCACGAGGGCGCCGAGAAGGAGGCTGGTCAGGGCGAAGGACAGCCAGCCGCGGAAGTCAGCGATGAGGGCGGCGATCAGGCCCCGCAGCCCGTCGAGGAGCTCCTGCGGAGTGAAGCCGAGCAGGGCGAGCGGGGCACCGACGAGCAAAGAGGCCAGGAGGAGGCGCAGAACAGTGGAGAGGGTAATGCGTGGCAA
This sequence comes from bacterium HR40, assembly GCA_002898275.1. Lineage (GTDB taxonomy): Bacteria > Pseudomonadota > Alphaproteobacteria > Geminicoccales > Geminicoccaceae > HRBIN40. The sequence goes on along the minus strand of BEIQ01000002.1, from coordinate 483,029 downwards.
GGCCGTCCTCGTTGGTCCGTGGATGTTTGCGGTCGGCGCTGGGAGGGTCCTTAGCCGGACAACGGCGCGGGACTCAAGGCGGGGATGAAGACCTCTCGACAGGGGGCGGCCCGCCACTAGTGTCGGCATCGGCGGGAGTGGGCGGACGGAAACGGAGATGACGGCAGAGCGGGAAACGGCGGCGGAGGAGCGGCAGGAGGGAGAGAAGGCGGCAGGCCGGTCGCGGCTGCTGATCGTCGATGCGTCGGGCTACGTGTATCGGGCGTTTTTCGCCCTTCCCCCGATGACCCGGCCGGACGGCACGCCGATTCAGGCCGTCTACGGCTTCTGCAACATGCTCCTCAAGCTGATGCAGGAAAACCCCGAGGACGCCATCGTCGTCGTCTTCGACACCGGGAAGCCGAGTTTCCGGGAGAGAGTCTACGAGGCCTACAAGGCGCAGCGCGAGGCCCCTCCTGCCGAGATGGCCGTTCAGTTCCCGCTCGTACGGCAGGCGGCAGAGGCGTTCGGCTTGCCGATCGTCGAGATCGAGGGCTACGAGGCCGACGATGTCATCGCCTCCCTCGCGCGCCGGGCGCGCGCCGCCGGCCGCGAGGTGGTGATCGTGAGCTCCGACAAGGATCTGATGCAGCTGGTCGGCGATGGGATCGCCATGTGGGATCCCGTCAAGAACCGGCCGATCGGACCCGAGGAAGTCAAGGAGCGGTTCGGCGTGGGCCCGCAGCGGCTGCGCGACGTCCTGGCGCTCGCGGGCGATCCGTCGGACAATGTGCCGGGTGTACCGGGGATCGGCATCAAGACGGCAGCCCAACTGATCGAGGAGTTCGGTTCGCTCGAGGAGCTGCTCGCTCATCTCGATGCGGTGAAGCAGCCGAAGCGGCGCGCGGCGCTCGAACAGCACGCCGACAACGCTCGGCTCTCCTACGCCCTCGTCGGACTGGCGGAGGACATTCCGCTTCCCGTGGATCCCGCGACCTTGGCGCGTCGGGAGCCCGATCCCAAACGGCTGTTGGCCTTCTTCCGGGAAAACGGCTTTCGGTCGCTGGTGGCGCGGCTCGAGGAGGTGGCGGAAGAAGCGGAGGCGGCGCGCACCGCGGGTGCTGGGGCGCGTGGCCCGCGCTTCGAGCGGGTTTGCGAGCTGGCCGCGCTGCGGGCCATCCTCCAGCGGGCGGTCGAGCGGGGTGTCCTGGCGATCGATCTCGAGACCGATTCCTTGGCGGTCGAGAAAGCCAGGATCGTCGGCATGGCCCTCGCCGTCGACGAAGGCGAGGGATTCTACCTTCCGCTCGCCCATGTCGACGAATTCGGCAACCGCCGCGACGGCCAGCTCGACCTCGAGGCGGTGCTCGCCGAGCTCGGGCCCGTGCTCGGTGACCCGTCGGTGCTGAAGATCGGCCACAATTTCAAATTCGATCTGGCGATCCTCGGCCGTCACGGGGTGGCGGTGACGCCGATCGCCGACACCATGCTCCTTTCCTACGCGATCAATGGAACGAGCCACGGTCACGGCCTCGACGAGCTATCCCGTCGCTATCTCGGCTACGAGACGATGCCTTACGAGGCGGTATGCGGGCGTGGCGCGAAGCAGATCACCTTCGATCGCGTACCGATCGAGCGCGCGGTGGCCTATGGCGCGGAGGATGCCGAGGTCACGCTGCGGCTGTGGAAGGCGCTGCGATCGGGAGTGATCGGCGAACATGTGGCGACCGTGTACGAAACGTTGGATCGACCACTCGTGCCCATCGTAGCGGCGATGGAGCGCATCGGCATCAAGGTCGACAAGGAGCGGCTGAGGCGGCTCGCGGGGGAATTCACCGAGCGGATGGCCGAACTCGAGCAGAGGGCTTGGGCGCTTGCCGGGCGGCACTTCAATCTCGGCTCGCCCAAGCAGCTGGGCGAGGTGCTGTTCGGCGAACTCAAGTTCGAGGGCGGCCGCCGCACGTCCACCGGGGCGTTGTCGACTGGAGCCGATGTGCTCGAGGATCTGGCCGCCCAAGGGCACGAGTTGCCGCGGGTGATCCTCGAGTGGCGGCAGTTGCAGAAGCTGCTGCGGACCTACTGCGAGGCGCTGATCGAGCAGGTCGATCCGGCGACGGGCCGGGTTCATACATCGTTCAATTTGGCAGCGACGTCGACGGGACGATTGAGTTCGAGCGATCCCAATCTGCAGAACATTCCGATTCGCACCGAGGAAGGGCGGAAAATCCGCGCCGCCTTTATTCCCGAGGACGGACACGTCCTGCTGTCGGGCGACTATTCGCAGATCGAATTGCGCGTCCTGGCGCACGTCGCCGAGGTGCCGGCCCTCAAGGAGGCCTTCGCCAAGGGCCTGGACGTCCACGCCGCGGCGGCGTCGTCGATGTTCGGCGTGCCGGTGGACGAAGTGGACTACGAGTTGAGACGCGCCGCCAAGGTCATCAATTACGGCATCGTCTATGGCATCGGCGCGTGGGGATTGGCGCAGAGGCTGGGGATACCGCAGGAGAAGGCGCGAGACTACATCGAGGCCTATTTCCGCCGCTATCCCGAGATCCGGGCCTATATGGAACGAACGGTACAGCTGGCTCGCCAGCAGGGGTTCGTCACGACGATTTGGGGGCGCCGGTGCTTCATCGCCGACATCAACCATCGGGTGCCGTCGCGGCGCAACGCCGCCGAGCGTCAGGCGATCAACGCCCCCATCCAGGGTACGGCAGCGGACATCATGAAGCGAGCGATGATCCGCGTCGAACGCCGGTTGCGCCGACACGGGCTGAGGGCGCGGATGCTCCTCCAGGTGCACGACGAGCTGGTCCTCGAGGTTCCGGAGGCGGAGATCGAAACCACCGCGAGCCTGGTGCGCGAGACGATGGAAAGCGCGGCCCGGCTGTCGGTGCCGCTCGAGGTGGAGCTCGGCTGGGGTCGCAACTGGGGGGAAGCCCACTGACGTGCCGAGTTCAGGCGCGTGCGCCGGGCCCCATGAGGAGGTCGGGAAGCCAGGTGGCGAGCCCCGGAAAGAGGCAGAGGATGACGATGCCGAGGATCATCAGCAGCACGAAGGGCAGAGCGCCGCGGAGGACGACGGGCAGCGGGACGTCGGGAGCGATGCCGTTGATGACATAGAGATTGAGGCCGACAGGTGGGGTGATCAGGCCGATCTCCATGTTGATGGTGAGGATGACTCCGAACCAGTAGGGATCGAAGCCGGCTTGGGTGACGAGGGGCATGAGAACAGGGGCGGTCATCAGGATGATCGCCACCGGAGGCAAAAAACAGCCGGCGATCAGCAGGAAAACGTTGAGGATCGCCAAGAGGAACCAGCGGTTGACCTCGAGGGTGGCGATCCACTGGGCGAGGGATTGCGTCACGAAGAGGCTGGAGAGCATGTAGGAGTAGAGGTCGGCCGCGGCGATGATCAACATGATCATGACGGATTCGCGCGTGCTGTCGCGGAGAATCGCCCACAAGCGCTCGCGGTCGGTGATCCGATAGATCGCAACCGCGAACGCCAGGCAGAGGGCGGCACCGACTCCAGCCGCTTCGGAAGGTGTGGCGACCCCGCCGTAGAGGGTCCAGAGCAGGGCGATGACGATGAGCAGAAAGGGGAGGACGCGCGGCAGGACTTCGAGCTTCTCGCGCAGGGTGAAGCCGTGGGCCCGGGGACGGACGGCGCCGTGGCGATGGGACACCCAGAGCGCCCAGGCGATGAACAGGGCGGTGAGCAGGAGTCCAGGCACCACGCCAGCGAGGAACAAGCGGCCGATCGAGGTGCCGGTGGCAATGCCGTAGACGATCATGGTGACACTCGGCGGGATCAGGATGCCGAGCGTCCCGCCGGCGGCGATGGCACCGGTGGCCAAGGCGTCGGGAACGCCGCGGCTGCGCATCTCGGGGATGCCCATCTTGCCGATGGCAGCGCAGGTGGCCGGGGAACTGCCGGAAAGGGCGGCGAACAGCGAGCAGGCGCCGAGATTGGCGATCACCAGGCCACCGGGCACCCGCCACAGCCAGCGGTCGAGAGCGAGATAGAGGTCGCGGCCAGCGGGCGAGCTCGCGACCGCGGCCCCCATGAGAATGAACATCGGAATCGATACCAAGGTGAACTCGGACAAGGCGGCGAACATGGTCTCGGCGGTGAAGGAAAGCGCCTCGACGCCGTCGAACAGGACGAGGAACAGGACGGCGGTAATACCGAGACCGAAGGCAATGGGCACGCCGGTCGCGAGCACCACGACGGTGACGAGGCCGACGAGGAGACCGATGAGAAGCGGGCTCAAGGGTGGCTCCCTGCGGCGGGGGGAGAAGGCGGAGTCGGGGTCGGCAGGAGGAGGAGACCGAGGTACTCGAGGGTCAACAGAGCGAAGGACAACGGCAGCGGCAACAGCGGGATCCAGAGCGGCAGGGCCCATACCGTCTGGGTGGTCCAGCCCTCGCTCCAAGCTTCCCACCAGTAACGCGTGGTCTGCCAGAACAGCACGAGGCAGAAGGCGAGGCCCAAGAGATGGGCGAGGGCGAGGAGAAGACGGCGGGGGCGACCGCGGAGAAAGAGCGGCAGGAGGTCGACGTTCACATGCCCCCCGGTTCGCAGCACATAGGGGGCGCCGAGAAACGTCGACGCCACGATCGAATAGGTGACGAACTCGGTCTGCCACACGGTGGAGGCGGACAGGGCATAGCGCCAGACCACCATTTGACAGACGACGAGGACCGCCGCAGCGAGGAGCAAGGCGGCGAGAAGGCCGAAGGCGTTTGAGAGAGCGTGCACGATCCGGAAGACGCTGCGCACGAACGACGCTCCCCGCACGGTCGTCGAAGGTCGGGGATGGGGCGGGCGGTTCCCAGGGAACCGCCCGCGCGCTCGTCAGTCGACGGCGAGGGCCAGGTCGATCAGCTCTTTCCCGCCCTTGACTTTCTCGGCGAACTTCACGTAGGAGCTCGCCTTGGCTACCTTGATCCAGGCGTCGTAGTCTTCAGGGCTCATCTCGATGACTTCGACACCGGCCTTGCGGAACGTGTCGATCATCTCCTCGTCGATTTTCTTCGCTTGCTCGTAGAAGTAGTCTTCGGCCTTTTGGCCGGCAGCGAGCAAGGCTGCGCGCTGGGCGTCGTCGAGTTTCTCCCAGGTCTGCTTCGACATGAGGATGGGTTCGTACATGAACCACAAGGCATTCGCGCCGGGCGCGGTCAGGCACTTGACAACTTCGTAAAGGCGATAGGACACGAAGCTGCCCGAGCTGGTGTTGGTCGCATCGAGCACGCCGGTCTGCATGGCGGTATAGATCTCCGAGCTCGGCATCGAGGAAATGGAGGCCCCGGCGGCGGCCAGCATTTCCTCGAACATCGGCCCGGCGGCGCGCATCACCAGGCCCTTGACCGTTTCCGGCCCGCGGATGCAGCCCTTGCGCGAGGCGAAGGCGCCGGCGAGCCAGGCATCGGACAGCACCACCACGCCCGCCTCGTCGATGATCGCCTTGATCCGCTTCATGAATTCGGAGTCGTTGAGGCGTTTGGCGCGCTCGTGATTGCGCACCAGGCCGGGCATGAGGGTGGCACTGAACTCGGGATGGCGGCCAGCGGCGTAATCCAGCGGGAAAGCGGAGATGTCGATCTGGCCCTTGACCAGGGCTGGCCATTGCTCCTGGGGTTTGACGAGGGAGGCGCCGGGATAGACTCGGATGTCGAGGCCGACATTGGCGGCGGCGACTTCGCGCGCCACAATCTGGACCATCTCGTCCCGCACGTCGCCGGTCGGCCATTGGTGCGAGGCCTTGAGGGTGAGGGCGTGGGCATCGAGCGAGGCGAGGACGAGGGCCGAGGTCAGGCCCAAGGCGAAGGAGCGCATGCGACACCTCCCGTTGTCGTGACGGCGCCTGGTCTTTAGGCGAGGAGTCGTGGGGATCGCAAGCGGGTGGCGTGAGGGGGGAGGGCCGCGGTAGCGAGACGATCGGGGTTGGCAGCCTGGAGGGAAGGATGAAGATTCACATCGAGGTCGACTGCACACCCGAGGAGGCCCGGCGATTCCTCGGGCTTCCCGATATCGGGCCGATGCAGAGCGAGCTCGTCGAGATCCTGCGCGAGCGGCTCGTCGAGGGGCTGCGCAGCATGGACGCGGCGCGGCTCATGGAGCAGTGGCTGCCGTTCGGGACGAAGGGGCTCGAGCAGTGGCAGAACTTCTGGATGCAGCTGGCGGCATCAGCCGTCGGGACGGGAGCGCCGAAGCCGGAAAGCGGCAGCGGGGCGAAGGAGGGGCGACGCAAGGGCTGAGCATGGAGGGCGCCGGCGCGACCATCTACGCGCCGGCGACGGCAGCGGGACGGGCGGCGATCGGCGTGCTCCGGATCTCGGGCCCGGCCTGCGCCCGAGCGATCCGAGCGCTGACGGGCCGGCCGCCGCCCGAGGCGCGGCGCGCGGTCCTGCGGCGGCTGCGGGATCCGGAGAGCGGCGAAGCGATCGACCGCGGGCTCGTCCTGTTCTTCCCCGGGCCACGGAGCTATACGGGCGAGGATCTGGCGGAGATTCACCATCACGGCGGGACCGCGGTGCTGCGGGCGCTGCTCGAGGCTTTGGCGCGGATTCCGGGTCTGCGCCTCGCCGAACCGGGGGAGTTCACCCGGCGGGCGTTTCTCAACGGGCGGCTGGACCTCAGCGAGGCCGAAGCGGTGGCCGACCTCGTGGAGGCGACGACGCGCGCCCAGGCGCGGTTGGCGCTGCGACAGCTCGAGGGAGCGTTGGGCAAGCGCGTCGAGGACTGGCGGGCGCGGCTCGTGGCGGTGGTCGCCGAAGTGGAGGCGGAAATCGATTTCGCCGCGGAAGAGGGCGACGTCGCGGCGCGGCTCGGGAGGCGGATCGAGGAAGAGCTGGCCGCTCTCGAAGGGGAAATCCGGGCGACGCTCGACGACGATCGGCGGGGCGAGCGATTGCGGGCGGGACTGGTGGTCGCGGTGACCGGGCCGCCCAATGTCGGCAAATCGAGCCTCGTCAATCGGCTGGCAGGGCGGGATGTGGCGATCGTGACGCCGGTGCCGGGGACGACTCGGGACGTCTTGGAGGTGGCGCTGGAGCTCGACGGCTTGCCGGTGACGCTGCTCGATACCGCGGGTCTGCGGGAGACGGCGGATCCGATCGAGGCGGAAGGGGTACGGCGGGCGCGGCTGCGAGCGGAGACAGCGGATTTGCGGCTGTGGCTGGTGGAGGCGGAGGACGAGGGGAAATGGCCGGAGCCGCAGCCCGATAGCCTGCTGGTCGTCAACAAGATCGACCTCGTGCGGCCGCGGCAGCTGCCGCGCGGCGGAATTGCCATCTCCTGCGCCACGGGCGAGGGGATCGAGGAGCTGGTCGGGGCGCTCGGCTGCCGCGTGCGCGAGCTCGTCGGGACCGGGAGCGAGGCAGTGATTACCCGTGCGCGGCATCGGGAGGCGCTCGAGGAGACGGCAAGGGCGCTGGCGCGGGCGCGCGGCGCGTCGGAGCTGGCGCTGCTCGCCGAGGACCTCCGGCTGGCGGCACGGGCGCTCGGACGGATCAGCGGCAGGGTCGATGTCGAGCAGGTTCTGGACCAGATTTTCGCCCGATTCTGCATCGGCAAATGAGGGCTGTTTCACGTGAAACGACGAGGGCAGGATCGAACGAAGGAGTGGCGCGGGAAAAAGCGGCAGCATGACGAAATATGACGTGATCGTGGTCGGCGGCGGCCATGCCGGAACCGAGGCGGCGGCGGCGGCCGCGCGCATGGGGGCGCGCACTCTGCTGGTCACCCAGCGCCTCGCGACCATCGGCGCCATGTCCTGCAACCCCGCGATCGGCGGGCTGGGACGCGGCCATTTGGTGCGAGAGGTCGATGCCCTCGACGGGATCATGGGGCGGGCCATCGATCGCGGCGGCATCCAGTTCCGCGTCCTCAATCGGAGCAAGGGTCCGGCGGTGCAGGCACCGCGCGCCCAAGCCGACCGCCGCCTGTACGCCGCGGCGGTACGGGAATTGCTGGAGGGGCAGCCGGGACTGACGTTGCGCGAGGGGGAAGTCGAGGACCTCGTGGTGGTGGACGGCCGGTGCTGCGGTGTCGCGGTGGGAGGCGAAACGATCGGGGCCGCAGCCGTGGTGCTGACGACAGGGACGTTTTTGCGCGGGGTCATCCATCTGGGAGAGGAGCGGTGGCCCGCCGGGCGACTTGGCGATCGGCCGGCCGTGCGCCTGGCGGAGCGGCTCGCGGCGATGGGGCTGCGCATGGGGCGGCTCAAGACCGGGACGCCTCCGCGATTGGACGGGCGCACCATCGATGTGCACGGTCTCGACCGGCAACCGGGCGACGAGCCGCCGCCGCCGTTTTCGTTCCTCACGGCGCGGATCGACCGCCCGCAGCGCGACTGCTGGATCACGTGGACGAACGAGGCGGCGCACGCGCTCATCCGCGCCCATCTCCATCGCGCACCCATGTATTCGGGGCAGATCCGGGCGACCGGCGTGCGCTACTGCCCGTCGATCGAGGACAAAGTGGTGCGATTTGCCGATCGACCGCGTCACCAGATCTTCCTCGAGCCGGAGGGCTACGACGATCCCACCGTCTATCCGAACGGCCTGTCCACCGCGCTCCCGCGCGAGCTGCAGGAGCGGCTCGTGCGGTTGTTGCCGGGGCTGGAGCGAGCCGAGCTGTTGCGGCCGGGCTATGCCATCGAGTACGATTATGTCGATCCGCGCGAGTTGACGCCGACGCTGGAAGTGCGGCGCTTGCCGGGGCTCTTCCTGGCGGGTCAGATCAACGGGACGACCGGCTACGAAGAGGCGGCAGGCCAAGGGATCGTCGCCGGCATCAACGCCGCTCTGCGGGCTGGCGGTGGAGGGCGCAGCTTCGTGCTGGATCGGGCCGATGCCTTCATCGGGGTGATGATCGACGATCTGGTCACCCGCGGGGTCATCGAGCCCTACCGGATGTTCACCTCGCGTGCCGAATACCGGTTGTCGCTGCGGGCGGACAATGCCGATCTCCGGCTCACCGAGCGCGGCGCGGCGGTGGGGTGCGTGGGCGAGGCCAGGCTGGCGGTGCTGCGGCGCAAGCGCGAGGCGATCGAGCGACTCACCCGGATGCTGGAGGAGCGCTCGGCGACCCCCGACGAGGCGGCACGCCACGGAGTGACCATCAACCGCGACGGTCGGCGGCGCAACGGACGGGAGCTCCTCGGCCTGCCGCAGGTGGGCTTCGCCGATCTCTGTCGCATCTGGCCGGAGCTCGGCCAGTTCCCGCCGGAAGTGGTGGAGCAGGTGGAGATCGACGCCCGCTACGCCGCCTATCTGGCGCGCCAGCGCGCCGACATCGAAGCCTTTCGGCGCGACGAGGCCATGCGCCTGCCGAGCGATCTGGACTATGCGGGCATCTCGGGGCTCAGCCGCGAGGTGCGCGAGCTCCTGGAGCGGGCGCGGCCAGCGAGTCTCGGTGCGGCAGCGCGCTTGCCGGGGATGACGCCGGCAGCGCTCACTCTCCTCTATCGCTATGTCCGACGAAGCCAGCCCGCCGCCTGAGGAGGTGGTGGAAGCCCTCCTCCGCTTGGGCGTTTCACGTGAAACCCTGCTTCGCTTGCAAGTCTTCGCCGATCTCCTCGTCCGCTGGCAGCGACGCATCAACATCGTCGCGCCCTCCACCCTGCCGCAGCTGTGGCGCCGCCACATCCTCGACTCCGCCCAGCTCCTCCCGCTCCTGCCGCCCGGCGCGCGCCGCCTCGTCGATCTCGGAAGCGGTGGCGGCTTTCCCGGGCTGGTGCTCGCCATCCTCGGGATGCCGGAGGTGCATCTGGTCGAGGCCGACCGTCGCAAAGCCGCGTTCCTGCGCGAGGCGGCGCGAGTCTCGGCTGCCGCTGGAGTCCGCGTGCACCCGAAGCGCATCGAGGAGCTCCAGCCCTTTCCGGTCGACGTCGTGACCGCCCGGGCCCTCGCCCCTCTGCCACGCCTTCTCCGTCTCGCCGAACCGTTCCTCGCCGCGGGTGCAATCGGCGTCTTCCCAAAGGGTGCCGAGGTGGATACGGAATTGACCGAGGCCCTGCGCTCCTGGACAATGATCGTCGAACGTGTTCCGAGCCTCACAGCGGAAGGTTGGATTCTCGTGCTACGCGAGGTGAGACGTGTCGAGCGCGGCACGGCGTGAGATCCTGGTGCGCGGTCGCGTGCTGGCCGTCGCCAACCAGAAAGGCGGCGTCGGCAAGACCACGACGGCCATCAATCTCGGTACGGCACTCGCGGCGGTCGGCAAACGCGTCCTGCTCGTCGATCTCGACCCGCAAGGCAATGCCGGAACCGGTCTCGGCATCCCTCCCGGCCAGCGCCGTCACACGAGCTACGAGGTGTTGCTCGGCCAGTGTCCGTTGGAACAGGCGATCCTCTCGACCAGCGTGCCGGGACTCGACCTGGTTCCCGCCACCGTCGATCTCTCCGGCCTCGAAGTCGAACTCGCCGACGATCCCCGCCGCGCCTTGCGCCTGCGGGACGCCCTCAAATCCTTCCGCCATCCCTGCGATTACATCCTGCTCGACTGCCCGCCTTCCCTCGGGCTGCTGACGCTCAACGCCCTCGTCGCGGCCCACGCGGTGCTGGTGCCGTTGCAATGCGAGTTCTTCGCCCTCGAGGGGCTGGGACTCCTCCTGCGCACCGTCGAACGGGTCCGCCGCATCCACAATCCAATGCTGGAGATCCAGGGGGTGGTGCTCACCATGTTCGACCGCCGCAACAATCTGTCGGAGCAGGTGGCGGCGGACGTACGGAGTTTCCTCGGCGATCGCGTCTACCGCACGGTCATTCCGCGCAATGTGCGCATCTCGGAAGCGCCCTCTCACGGCAAGCCGGTTCTGATCTACGACGTCCGTAGCGCCGGGGCCCGCGCCTATGCCGAACTCGCAGGCGAGCTCCTCGCCCGCGAACGCGAAGCCGCCTGATGAGCGCTAGCCGTCGACGCGGCCTCGGCATGGGGCTCGGGGCGTTGCTCGGCGAGAGCGCTCCGCCGCCCGCTCGCGAGTCCGCCCAGCGTGTCCCCATCGAATATCTCGAACCCTCGCCGCTCCAGCCCCGCCGTCAGTTCCCGGAAGAGGAGCTCGAGGCACTAGCGGCCTCCATCCGCGAGCACGGCGTGCTGCAACCGCTGGTGGTGCGCCCGGCGCGCGGACTCGCGGCCGGCTACGAGATCGTCGCGGGCGAACGCCGCTGGCGGGCGGCGCAACGCGCGGGCCTCGCGGACCTGCCGGTGGTGGTCCGAGACCTCGACGACCGGCAGGTGCTGGAGCTCGCCCTGGTCGAGAACCTCCAGCGCGAAGATCTCTCGCCCCTGGAGGAAGCGGAGGCCTACGCTCGCCTCGTGCGCGACTTCGGACGCACCCAGGAGGAGATCGCCGAGGCCGTCGGTCGGAGCCGCAGTCACATCGCCAACACCCTGCGGCTGCTCCAGTTGCCCGCGGGGGTGCGGAAGATGCTCGAAGAGGGTCGGCTGTCCGCCGGGCACGCCCGCGCCCTGCTCACCGCTCCCGATCCGGAGGCGTTGGCACGGCTGGTGGTGGAGCGTGGCCTCAACGTCCGCCAAACCGAAGCCCTCGTGCGCGATGCGGCCATCGGCAGGCGCTCGCGGCGCTCGCCCGACGCCGATCCCGACATCGAGGCGTTCGCCCGCGAATTGTCGCGCACCCTCGGTCTCGCTGTCCGGATCCGCAGCCGAGGTGGCGGTGGCACCGTAACCATCCGCTATAGTTCTCCGGAACAGCTCGAGGCCCTCGCCCGGCGGCTCGGCGGCCAGCCAGAGGGTGAACAATCCCAAGGATAGTAGTATTTCTGGTTGACAGCCCGCAGATGTTGCGAGGATGATGGCGCCGAAGAGAGTGCAGGAAGACGGCACGGTGCCCGGCGCACCGCCGGGGCCTGCCACCCGCTGCCCATAAACCCCGTGTCCTTGTGCCCATCTCCAGGCCGGAGGCCGCTCCTGCAAGCGGCCTCCGGCGTTTCCGAGCGAGGCTTCAGACCGCCGAGCCTCGCGTGTCATAGAGGCCGTCGAGGACCGCTCGGTATTGCTGCAGGACCAGGTGACGGCGGATCTTGAGGGTCGGCGTCATCAGGCCCTCCTCGATGGTCAGCGGCCGTTTGAGAATGGCGAAGCGGCGCACCCGTTCGAACGGCGACAATTGGGCGTTGGCGCGCTCGACGGCGGCTGCGATGGCTGCGCGGAATTCCGCATTCTCACCGATCTCCTCGAGTCCGCCGGTCCATCCCCGCCGCTTCGCGAACTCCTCGGCGAAACGCGCGTCGGGTACGATCAGGGCCACGACATAGGGCCGCTGGTCGCCGAAGATCACCGCCTGGGCGATCTCCGGTTGATAGACGAGAAGACCTTCGACCCGCTGGGGCGACACGTTCTCGCCGCCCGAGAGCACGAGGATATCCTTCTTGCGGTCGGTGATGCGCAGATAACCATCGGGGTCGAGGGCGCCGACATCGCCGGTGTGCAGCCAGCCGTCGCGCAGCGCCTGTTGTGTCGCCACCTCGTCCTTCCAATAGCCTTTCATCACATTGGGGCCGCGCACCAGAATCTCGCCATCGGCGCCGATCCGCACCTCCACGCCCTCGAGCGGCGGTCCGACCGTGTCGATGCGGCAGGCGCCCGGCGGATTGCAGGAAATCACCGGACTCGCCTCGGTCTGGCCGTAGCCTTGCAGAAGCGGGACGCCGAGCGCGACGAAGAACAAACCTACCTCGTATTTGAGGGCAGCGCCCCCCGAGACCAGAGCCTTCAGTCGGCCGCCGAAGCGCTCGGCGACGCGGCGACGCACGAGGCGGTCGAGCAGGAGATCGGCGGGGAGAAGATGGGGTAGCAGGCGCCCTTGCTCGTAGCGGCGACGGCCGAGCTCGAGCGCCAGATGGAAGAGCTTGGCGCGCAGGCCGCCTTGCCGTTCCACTTGCTGGAGCATGCGCTCCCGCATCACCTCGAGCAGCCGCGGCACGCAGGTGAGGATGGTGGGGCGGGCGTCGAGCAGGTTGGCGGCCAAATGTTCGACCCCTTCCGCGTACCAGATCTGGGCTCCAATGGCGAGGGGGAAGTGCAGACCGGCGGTGTGCTCGTAGGCATGGGACAGCGGGAGGAAAGACAGGAACACCTCGTCCTCGAGTCCGATCCGTTCGAGCAGCCGGATGGCGCCGGCGATATTGCTCATGATGTTGCCATGGGTGAGCATGACCCCCTTGGGACGCCCCCCTGTGCCCGAGGTATAGATGAAACAGGCGACATCGTGCTTCTCGAGCCGCTCTTCCTCTCCTGTCGGGGGGAGGGCAGCGGCCTCGGCGAGGGCGCTGTCCCAAAAGCCCACCTGAGGCCCCGAAGGAAGGGTGGGCTGCGGCTCGATGAAGAGCACGGTAGCCACCGTCGGGGCCTCGGCGAGGGCCGGCAACAGGCGTCGGGCCAGGCTCGGAGTCGAGCAAATGACCCCCCGGGCCTCGCTGTGGTTCAGGAGATAGGCATGGTCGGCGGGTGGATTGGTCGTGTAGGCGGGCACGGTGATGGCGCCGGCCTGCATGATCGCGAGGTCGGCGATTGCCCATTCCGGCCGGTTCTCCGACAGCAGGACCACGCGATCGCCGGGCTCGATCCCATGGGCCCGCAGCCAGCGAGCGATCGCCGCCGATTCGGCAGCGACCCGTGCCCAGCTCCACGCCTGCCACCCCCCGTCCCGCTTGGCCCACAAACAGGGCGCCTCGGGGCGTCGTGCCGCCGACCGCATGGCCATCTCCACGAGATTGCGCCCGAGATCCGCATCCGCCATCGCTCCCTCCCCTGGGGTGGCGCGGAGCCTTTGCCTGGAACCGCCGGACGGCGTCCTTATATCGGTTGCCAAGGGAGTGGAGAACGTCCATGGGATTTACGGATTTCGCGGGCGGCAGTGGTGCGGCCCTGGTCACCGACGATGCGGAGACCCTCCCGATCTGGGACCTCTCCGATCTCTATGCCTCGCCCGAGGATCCGCGGCTCGCCGCCGATCTCGAGGCGGCTGCGAGCGAGGCGGAGCGGCTCGAGCGTGACTATGCGGGCCGGCTCGCCGACCTCGACGGCGATGCCCTCGGCCGGCTGATCGTCGCCTACGAGGCGGTCGAGGAGCGCCTCGGCCGGATCCACTCCTACGCCTCGCTCCTCGCCTCGATCAACCGCGAGGACGACCGCATCGGCCGCTTTTACCAGGGGGTGCGGGAGCGGGTCACCGAGATCTCGACCCGGTTGCTGTTCGTCACCCTCGAGCTCAACCGCATCGAAGACGGGGAGCTCGAGCGCAAGATCGCCGGCTCGGCCCTCCTCTCCCGCTACCGGCCGTGGATCCGCGAGGTTCGCCTGTTCCGGCCCCACCAGTTGCCCGATGACATCGAGCGGGTGCTGCACGAGAAGTCGGTCACCGGCCGAGCGGCCTGGGTACGGCTGTTCGACGACACCGCGGCGGCGCTCCGTTTTCCCTTCGATGGCCGCGAGCTCACCACCGCCGAGATCTTCGACCGCTTGCAGAGCCGCGACCGCGACGAGCGCCGGCGCGCTGCCGCCGCCATCAGCGAGGTGCTGGGACGGCACGTGCGGCTGTTCGCCCGCATCCTCAACACCATCGCCAAGGACAAACACCTCGAGGACAGCTGGCGGAAGTTCCCGCGTCCCATCTCCGCCCGCAATCTCGCCAACCAGGTCGAGGACGAGGTGGTGGACGCGTTGATGGCTGCCGTCCGCGATGCCTATCCGCGCATCTCGCACCGCTATTACCGCCTCAAGGCGCGCTGGATGGGGCTCGATCGGCTCGAATACTGGGACCGCAATGCGCCGCTGCCCGAGGATCCCGATCGTCGGCGAAGCTGGGTCGAGGCCAAGGAGATCGTGCTCGCCGCCTACGACCGCTTCTCGCCGCGGCTCGCCGCGATCCTCGAGCCCTTCTTCAGCCGTCGGTGGATCGACGCCCCGCCACGTCCGGGGAAGGACAGCGGGGCCTATTGCCACCCCACCGTGCCCTCGGCCCATCCCTATGTGCTGCTCAACTATCTCGGCCGCAATCGGGACATCATGACCCTCGCCCACGAGCTCGGCCACGGGGTGCACCAAGTGCTGGCGGCCCGGCAGGGCTATCTCATGTCCGGCACGCCCCTCACCCTGGCCGAGACCGCTTCGGTGTTCGGCGAACAGCTGACCTTCGAGGCGCTGCTCGCCGCCGAGCGCGACCCGACGGCCCGCCGGGTGCTGCTCGCCTCCAAGATCGAGGACCAGATCAACACGGTGATCCGCCAGATCGCCTTCTGCGATTTCGAGATCGAGCTGCACGACCGGCGCCGGCAGGCGGAGCTGACACCCGAAGAGATCGGCGACATCTGGATGCGGGTGCAGGGCGAGAGCCTCGGGCCGGCTTTTACCTTCCGCGACGAATATCGGGTGTGGTGGAGCTACATCCCCCACTTCGTCCACACCCCGTTCTACGTTTACGCCTACGCCTTCGGCGAATGCCTGGTCAATGCCCTCTACGACGTCTACCGCGAACAGCCGCGAGGGTTTGCGGAAAAATATGTGACGTTGCTCGAAGCGGGCGGCACGTTGCGCTACGACGAACTGCTCGCACCCTTTGGGCTCGATGCGCGCGATCCGGCTTTCTGGCGGCGAGGTCTCGCGGTGATCGAGCGCCACATCGACGAGCTCGAGGCGAGCCTGGAGCCGGCGGGGTGAGCGGCGATCCGGTGATCGGCGGCACCAGCGAGAACCGGCTTGCCGCGCGGCTCGGACGGTATGCTCGCGTCTCTTCGACGCTCGCCGCCGAGGCCGCCCGGGTCGCCTCGCGCCGCTTGCGCGGCGACTCGCTGTTCGACGCCGACCACGCCCGCAGCCTGCGCGCGGCTCTGGGCGGTCTCAAGGGGCCGCTCATGAAGGTGGCGCAGATGCTCGCCACCATTCCCGACGCCTTGCCTGCCGACTATGCCGCCGAGCTCGCCCAGTTGCAGAGCCAGGCCCCGCCCATGGGCCGGCCGTTCGTGCGCCGACGCATGGAGGCCGAGCTCGGTCGCGACTGGCAGCGCCACTTTCGCGACTTTCCCCTGGAGCCGGCCGCCGCTGCCTCCCTCGGCCAGGTGCATCGCGCCGTGCTCGCCGACGGGCGGATCGTCGCCTGCAAGCTCCAATATCCCGACATCGAGGCCGCCGTCGAAGCGGATCTCGCCCAGCTGCGCCTCTTCTTCTCCCTTTACCGTCGCTACGAACGCGCTCTCGACCCTTCCCGCATCTACGAGGAGATCGCCGCACGACTGCGGGAGGAAATCGACTATCGCCGCGAGGCGCGCCACATGGCGCTCTATCGCGAGATGCTGGCGAACGAGCCCGCCATCTCGGTGCCCGAGCCGATCCCCACCCTCTCGACCGGGCGGCTGCTCACCATGACCTGGCTCGAGGGCCGGCCCTTGCTGGCGTTCCGCGACGCTCCGCAAGAGGTGCGCAACGCGCTGGCCATGCGCATGTTCCGCGCCTGGTACGTGCCCTTCTACGGCTACGGCGTGATCCACGGCGATCCGCACCTCGGCAACTACACCGTCCGCGACGACCTCGGTCTCAATCTCATGGATTTCGGCTGCGTGCGGGTGTTCGCCCCGCGGGTGGTGGAGGCCGTCATCGACCTCTACCGGGCTCTTTTGACCGGCGACGAGGATCTTGCGGTGGAAGCCTACCGCAAATGGGGGTTCGAACGGCTCGATCCTGAAGTCCTCGAGATCCTCAACGAATGGGCGGCCTATCTCTATGGCCCTCTGATGGACGATCGGCCGCGGCTCATCGACGAGAGCGCGAGTTCGCGATACGGGCGCGAGGTGGCGCTGCGGGTGCATCGAAGGTTGCGCGAGCTCGGTGGGATCACCCCGCCGCGCGAGTTCGTCTTCCTGGACCGTGCCGCCATCGGGCTCGGCGCCGTGTTCCTGCACCTGCGGGCAGAAGTGAACTGGCACCGCATCTTCGTCGATCTCATCGGCGACTTCGATGCCGCCGTCCTGGCCCAGCGGCAGCGCGAGGCACTCGCGCGTCACGGCCTCGAGATCCCGGAATGACGGGCCGCCGCCTCGACGACCGAGGCAGCTCGCGCTAAGCGGTCCCGGGGGAGGACGCAGAAATGCCACTTCTCGGAGCGATTGCCGACGACTTCACCGGTGCCACCGACCTCTGCAGCATGCTCGTGCGCAACGGCATGCGGGCCGTCCAGATGGTGGGCGTGCCACCGGCAGGCTATCCGGTGCCGGACGCCGATGCGCTGACGGTCGCCCTCAAGAGCCGTACCGCACCGGTGGCCGCTGCTCTGGAGGCGTCGCTCGCCGCCCTCGTCTGGTTGAGGCGGGCCGGCTGCCGGCAGTTCTTCTTCAAATATTGTTCGACCTTCGACAGCACGCCCGAGGGCAACATCGGCCCGGTGGCCGAGGGATTGCTCGATGCGCTCGGAATCCCGCAGACGATCTACTGCCCGGCCTTTCCCGAGAACGGCCGGACCCTCTACAAGGGTCACCTCTTCGTCGGAGACCGGTTGCTCTCCGACACCCATATGCGCCATCATCCGCTCACCCCGATGACCGACTCGAACCTCGTACGTTGGCTCGGCCGCCAGACGCGGCGCAGAGTGGGATTGGCCGACTATGGCGTGGTGAGCCGCGGGCCGGAGGCGATCCGCGCGCACCTCGCGCGGCTACGGGACGAGGGCGTCGCCCACGTCCTCGTCGACGCGCTCGAGGATGCGCACCTGCGGGCGATCGGTCGCGCTTGCCGCGACTTCTCGCTGATCACCGGCGGCTCCGGTGTCGCCATGGGACTCCCCGAGAATTTCCGCGCCGCCGGCCTTCTGCCCGAGCGTTCCGATGCGGACCGATTACCCCCGGTCGCGGGCTATGAAGCCGTGCTCGCCGGCTCCTGTTCCGCGGCCACTCTCGAGCAGGTCGCGGTCTTCCAGCGTCGTCACCCGGCGCTCCGGCTCGATCCCCTCGAGCTCGCGCGGGGCCTCGATCTCGAGCGAGTCATGGCCTGGGCGCGTCCGCACCTCGCCCAGGGGCCGGTCCTGGTTTACGCGAGTGCGCCGCCGGAAGAGGTCGCCCGCGTGCAGGAGAGCCTCGGACGCGAGCGGGCGGGGGCGCTCGTCGAGCAGGCGCTGGCGGCCATCGCCACCGCCCTCGTGCGGGAGGGAACGCGGCGACTGGTGGTGGCAGGTGGCGAGACCTCGGGTGCGGTGGTCGAGGCGCTCGGCATCCGCGCCCTGCGGATCGGGCCGGCGATCGATCCTGGAGTCCCGGCCACCGTCACCCTGGACGAGCCCCATCTCGCTCTCGCCCTCAAGAGCGGGAATTTCGGAGCTCCCGATTTCTTCCTCAAGGCGTTTCGGGTGATGCCGTGAACGAGACGCGTTTGCGGGAACGCATCTGCGAGCTTGGCCGTTCGCTGTTTTTGCGCGGCCTCACCTTCGGCAGTTCCGGCAATATCAGCGTGCGGCTCGAGGATGGTTTCCTCGCCACCCCGACCAATGTCTCTCTGGGCGATCTCGATCCGGCCCGCCTCTCGCGCCTCGATGCGGAAGGCCGTCACCTCGCCGGCGATCCCCCGACCAAGGAGACGTTTCTGCACCTGGGCATGTACCGCAAGCGCTCCGAGGCTCGGGCGGTGGTCCACCTGCACTCGACTTGGTCGGTGGCGGTGAGCTGCCTGGCCGATATCGATCCCGAGGACGTGCTACCGCCCCTCACCGCCTACTATGTCATGCGGGTCGGCAGGCTGCCGCTCGTCCCCTACTATCCGCCGGGCGATCCGGCCCTCGGTCTGGCGGTCGAGGGCCTTGCCGATCGCCACCGGGCCGTGCTGCTCGCCAATCACGGGCCGGTGGTGGCCGGTCGCGACCTCGAGAGCGCGGTCTACGCGATCGAGGAACTCGAGGCGACGGCGAAGCTCTATCTCATCCTGCGCGATCGGCCGGTGCGGCTCCTCAGCACCGCCGCGGTCGAGGAGCTGCGCCGCCGTTTTCCCGACTGACGGTCCACCCGCCTCACGGCACCTTCGCCACCAGCCGGCGGAACTCGCCCTCTTCGAAGGCCTTGAGGGTGGTGGTGCGGACATTGCCGAGCGCGCTGACGCGCAGGGCGAAGAGCGCCAAAGTCTCGTCATCGGGGGCCTCGACGATGGCGACCATATCGTATTCCCCCATAGTCATGTAGAAATCCCGGAAACGGCCGCCCATCTGCTGCAGCATCGCCTTGGCCGCATCGAGGCGATTGGGGGACTGCTTGACGTCCGCCACGCCCTTGTCGGTCCAGCGCAGCAGTTGCACGTAGACGGGCATCTCTCCCTCCCTATCGAAATCTCGGGTCCTTTCCTATGTGGGCATGGGCGGGCGATCCCGGAAGGGACGCCGCCGCGCTCCGCTCCACGATCGTCACCCGGAAGGGCGAGGGGAGGGGCGGAATCCTCGCCGGGTGGGCGCCGCCGCCCGCGCAGCCGTCGTCGACCATCGGCCGCACGGCCTCTCGCTCGACGCGGCGTGGGCGCGACCGCCCCTCTTCCGGTGTCGAGCGACCGGGTTCGCTACCGAGGAGGTATCCGCGCATGACCCGCCGGAGCTACGGGCTTCTGCCGTGGCGTTGGCGCGACGGGCGAATCGAAGTGATGTTGGTCCATCCGGGAGGACCCTTCTATATCGGGCGCGAGTTCGGCGTCTGGTCGATTCCAAAGGGCGAGGCCGAGCCCGACGAGGAACCCCTCGCCGCAGCCATTCGCGAGTTCCGCGAGGAGACCGGATTCGTCCCGCAAGGCCCCTATGTCGATTTGGGGGAGGTGCGGCAGCCGAGCGGCAAGATCGTCCAGGCCTTCGCGTTTCGGGGCGATTTCGACCCGACCGAGCTGCAAAGCGACAGCTTCGAGCTCGAATGGCCTCCGCACTCGGGTCGAACTGCCCGCTTTCCGGAAGTCGACCGTGCTTCCTGGTTCGCGCTCGAGGAGGCGCGCCAGCGCATCTTGCCGGGCCAGTTGCCCTTGCTCGAAGCCCTCGAGCGCCGGCTCGCCGAAAGCTCCGAACGGTCAGCGGATGCCGGCACATGAGCGTTACGCGGAAACGCTCGCCACCTCTTCCGCCGGCAGCATGGGCCGTTCGATGCGAAAGCGGAACCAGGCGAGATAGGCGAGCAGGTTCCAGAGCTCGAACCGCCGGTCGACCCGACCGGATCGATGCTCGTCGAAGAGGCGTCGCACGAAAACCGGGTCGAACGGGCCAGCATCGTGGAGCCGACCAGGGGTCACCAGTTCGCGGATCCAACCGTCGAGGGGACCGCGCAACCAGCGATGCATCGGCACCGAAAATCCGTGTTTGCGCCGTTCGAACAGCCGTTCCGGGAGGTAGCGGGCGAGCAGGCGGCGCAGAAGGTGCTTGGGTTTACCGTCGCGCTGGCGGAGTTCGCGCGGCAGGCGCCAAACGAACTCGACGACCCGATGGTCGAGGATCGGCACCCGGACCTCGAGCCCTACCGCCATGCTGGCGCGGTCGACTTTGGTCAAGATATCGTCCGGCAGATAGGTCAGCATATCGGCGAGCTGCAGCCGCTCGGGAAGCCCGCCGAGCTGCGGCGCCAGGCCACCCCGCCAAGGCTCCTCGAGCGGCTCCGAGATCCCGGCGAGCAGGCGCGAAGGGCGCGCGTGATGGGCGATGACGGCACGCATCACCCTCTCGGCGGGCGCATCCATCACCTCGCACAGCTTGGCGATGCGGTCGCCGGGCTTGAGCCGGCCGAGCGGCGGCAGGGCGGAAGCCGCTTCCCGGGCCCATCGCGCTTCGGCGAGCCGCTCGAGGAGGGGCGGCAGCCAGTGGCGCAGGAACCTGGGGAGCCGACCGCGGAGAGCGAGGATCCTCTGCGTGTCGGCATAGCGGGTATAGCCGGCAAAAAGCTCGTCGCCTCCATCGCCCGAGAGCGCGACGGTCACCTCCTCCCGCGCCCGCCGGCAGAGCAGGCTCGTCGGGATCGCCGAGGCGTCGGCGAACGGCTCGTCGAAGAGAGCGGCGAGCCGCGGTACGATCGCCAGCGCGTCCTCCACCTTGAGACAGCGCTCGCTGTGTTCCGCCCCGATGATGCGCGCCACCTCGCGGGCGTGTGGCCGTTCGTCGAAGGCGGGATCGTCGAAGCCGATGGTAAACGTGCGCACCGGCTCGCCTGCCCGCCGTGCCGCCAGGGCGGCTACCAGGGAACTGTCGATTCCCCCCGAAAGGAAGATGCCGAGCGGCACGTCGGCGACCATCTCGCGGGCGACCGCATCGGCGAGCAACGCCTCGAACGCATCGAGCGCCTCGTCCTCGTTCCGGAACATCGCCGGTTCGGCTGCCGCTTCGCACACCCGCTCGAGATCCCACCAGCGCTCCAGGGTAGCGCGGCCGCTGCGATCGACGCGCAGCAGATGGCCCGGAGGCAGTTTGTGGATCCCGTGGTAGATCGAGCGTGGGGCTGGGACGTAGCCGAAGCGCAGATAGAGGGCGAGCGCCTCGCGATCGACGCAGGGCGCGAAAGCCGGGTGCGCGAAGAGCGCGCCGATCTCGGAGGCGAAGAGGAGCTGATCGCCGATCTGGCCGTAGACCAGGGGCTTGATGCCGAGACGGTCGCGCACGAGCCACAGCTCGCGCAGAACGCGGTCGAAGAAGGCAAAGGCGAACATGCCTACCAGCCGCGGGAGAGTCGCGTCGATGCCGAAGCGCGCCAGATGGGCGAGCAGGACCTCGGTGTCGGAACGGCCGACGAAACGCACCCCCTCGCGTTCGAGATCGGCGCGCAGCTCCGGCGCATTGTAGATTTCGCCATTGTAGGCGAGCACATAGCGGCCGCAGGGCGAACGCATCGGTTGATGACCGGCGGGCGAAAGATCGATCACCGCGAGCCGCCGGAAACCGACGGCAAAGCCCGCTTCGGCCTCGATCCAGACCCCCTCGTCGTCAGGCCCGCGATGCCGCAGCCGGCGCACCATATTGCGCGCAAGCCGCTCCGCCTCGGCCGCGTCCACTCCTCGACTCGCTCGCAGCAAGCCCGCGAAGCCGCACATGGCGCAATCCTCAATCCTGCGCTCACGCTAAAAGGCAACGCCAGGCACGGCAACCAGGGCGCCGGATGGTCGCTCGCACTTGCATATCCCGGGATGTCAGACCGCCACGGCGTGGCGGGCGGGTGCAGCTCCGAGATAGCGATCGAAGGCCGCTGCCACCACTCGCAACAGCGGCCGGTATGCGGCAGGGACGGCGATGCGCGTGCCTCTGCGCTCGACCAGCCCGAGCGCCATGGCGCGCGACATCCGCTCGCCATGGGGAGACAGACGCGACAAGGGAAGTCCGTGGCGGCTTGCCACTTCCGCGAGGTCGACCTCGCCGTAGCACATGATGGACTCGATGACCTCGCGCAGCGCCCGGTCTTCGACGGACAGCGCCCGGCCACGGGCCACCGGCAGTCGCCGTGCGCGCACCGCTTCGCGCCAGGCGCGGAGGTCGACGAGATTCTGGACATAGCCTTGCGGTAGGCAGCCGATCGCGGAGCTGCCGAACCCGAGGAGCACGTTGGCCGTGTCGGTGGTGTAGCCCTGGAAGTTGCGGCGCAGGCGGCGCTGGCGCGAGGCTTCGGCCAGGGAATCGTCGGGGCGAGCGAAATGGTCGAGGCCGATGGGGAGATAGCCCGCTCGCTCGAGGACCGCCGCGACGGCCTCGAACTGGGCCACACGCTCGGCTGCGCCCGGAAGTTCGCCGGCGGCGATCAGCCTCTGGTGCCGCTTGATCTGGGGCAGATGGGCGTAACCGAAGACCGCAAGCCGTGCCGGGGCAACGAGCTCGAGCACACGCCGAGCGCTCTCCCGCGCACTCTCCTCGCTCTGGCGGGGCAGGCCGTAGAGGAGGTCGACCGAGAGCTGCCGGATCCCTGCCCTGCGCAGGGCCCCGGCCGCGGTCGCGACGGTCGCCGCCCCTTGCACGCGGTTGATCGCGCTTTGGACCAGCGGATCGAGGGTCTGCACTCCGAGGCTGGCGCGGGTGACACCGATCGCGGCGAGCCCCTCGGCGAGCTCGTCGTCGACACCGCGCGGATCGAGTTCGATGGCGATCTCGGCACCCGGTGCGAAGGCGAAGTGGGACGCGATCGCCGTCTTGAGGCGCACGAGGCCGGCGGGCCCGAGGATCTGTGGGGTGCCGCCGCCGAAATGCAGGTGCGAGACGGCAAGCCCGCTCGGTAGCCGGGCGGCCACCAGATCGATCTCGCGCAGGAGATCGTCGAGATAGGCGAAGGCGCGCTCCTCGCGCCCGGCGACGAAAGTGTGGCAGCCACAGTACCAGCAGAGTTGCCGGCACCAGGGGATATGGACGTAGAGCGACACCGGTTCCGCGTCCGGGAGCGTGGCGAGCCAGTCGGCGTAGACGGCCGCATCCACCTGCGGACCGAAATGGGGCGCAGTCGGGTAACTCGTATAGCGCGGCACCCGGTCGTTCTCGAACAGCCGGACGAGTTCGGCACGCACGGCCCGGATCCTTCGTCCTCTTCGCCTCCATGCAAGCCCCGGCCCCGAGGCCTTCCTTGATCTCGATCAAAGGGAACGGGGACGGTGGGCCGCGCGCCGCGCTTTCCCGCCCGGAGCGCCGAAGAGGAACGGCACGAGGAAGAGCAGCCCGGGCAAAACGGCGAACAGGAGCCCCGTCGCAGCGGCCAGTCGGCGGTCGCCACTCAGGGTGAAGGCGATGGTCTCGGTGGAGAGGGTGGCGACGCGGCCGCCACCCAGCAAGAGGGTCGGCAGGTAGAGCGCCATCGACACGCTGGCGCCAACTGCGAAGGCCACCGCGAGCGGGCGCAGCAGTAGCGGCGCTTCGGCGCGCAGGAACGCGCCGATCGGCCGGCTACCGAGAAGCCGTGCCACTTCCCCGTAACGGTCGGGCATCGCCGCGAACGGCCCCGCCGCCACCAGCAGGACATAGGGCAGCACGAAGACGAAATGGGCGAGCGCGACCGCAGTCAGGGTGCCGTCGATGCCGCAGACCAGGGCGAGGAACTGGAAGCCCGGCAGGAAGGCGAGCTGCGGCAGCACGAGGGGAAGCCACAGGAGCGCGCTGGCCGCCGGGAGGCGGCCGTAATGGCCCGTCGCGTCGCGCCGCCGCAGCAGCGGGACCGCCGCGGCCACCGCCACCGCTGCGACCGGAAGAGCGAGCAGCAGGCTCGTGGTTGCCGCCGGCACGAGCTGCGGACTTGCCCGACGCCAATGTTCGAAGGTGAGAGCGTCGGGCAACAGCGCCGGAAAACGCCAGGAGCCGGCAAGCGACCACAGCAACAGCTGGGAAAGGACGAGCAGGCCCGTCCCAGGGACGATGGTCATCGCCACTCCGCTCGCCCATACCCGGCCCTCCCCTTTGCCTCGCCGCGAGCTGCGCGAACGCCGAGCGACGAGCCGCAGCAGCAGCCTTTCGAGAAAGAGGAAAACGGCCGCAGCGAGGAGGATGGCGAGGAGCTGCAACACAGCGCCCGCGGCAGCGGCGTGGCGGAGCTCCGGGGCCGGCTCGACGGCGAGTCGGGCGACGAGGACGGCGAGGGTTGGCGGCGTGGAGGGCCCGAGCACGAGGGCCATGTCGACCGCCGAGCAGCCGTAGGCGAGCACAGCCAGAGCAGGCAACCTCAGGGCTCGCTGCAGCGGCGGCAAAACCACGGCGAGCCAAGCTCGCCCCCATTGGTGCCCGAGGCTGCGAGCCACCGCGAGATAGGTGGCGGTGGGCATGCGGGCGAGGACGGCGAGTCCTGCCAGGAGCAAAAACGGCGTTTCGCGCAGGGCGAGGCCGAGGGTGAGGGAGATGGTCCAGGGATCGCCGGGAAATCGCCAATCGGGGGGCTGCTCGAAGCCGGTGGCCCAAGGAGAGATCAGCCGCAGCAGCAGGCCCGAGGGCTGGACGAGGAAGGCGAAGCCGATGGCGAAGACGGCATGTGGCAGGGCGAGCAGCGGTGCGATCCCGTGCGCGAGGCGCACGAGCCGGCCCGAAAGGTGGAGATGGGCGAGGATGAAATGTGCGGCGAGGACTGCGAGGATCGTCGACGCCAGCCCGGCTCCGGTGCCGGAGAGCAAGGCCCGCGGCAGCCCGGGTTCGGCGAGGAGTCGTCGCCAAGGGGCGAGGTCGGGTCCGTAAGCGCCGAACCCCGGCGCCACGCCGAAGGCCGGAAGCAGGGTGGCCACGAGTCCCGCGAGAGCGGGGATCGCGAGAAGCAGGACAGCGATCGAGACGGCCTTCGATTCCGGCGAGGCGGTCATTCAAGCGCCGTAGCGCTGCTTCCAGCCGAGTTCCAGCCGTTCCTTCCACGACGGGTGCGGTTCGGACAGCGTGCGGGCGGGGACATCGGGCGGCAGCATGGAGGGATGGCGCGGGAGGGAATCGAAACGCGCGCGCTCCTCGGGCGCGAGCCGGTCGAGGGCGAGCACCGTCCCGTCTCCCCACACCGCGGGATCGAGCTTCTTCGCTTGGGCTTCGGGTGAGAGCAGGAAATCCGCCACCAACAGGGCGCCGTCGCGGTTGGCGGCGTTCCAGGGAATGGCGAGATAGTGGCTGTTGGCGATGGTCCCCTCGGCGGGGACGAAGGTGCGCACGCTTGCCGGCATCCAGCCGGCGAGGACGAGATTGGCCGCCTCCGCCGGATTGAAGGACATCGAGAAGTCGAGCTCGCCATCGGCGAGGAGCTGGTGCAGTTGGCCCTGGGATAGCGGGAATTGCCGTCCCCGCCGCCAGAAATGGGGATGGAGGTCGTCGAGGAGGGCGAACAGCGGGGCTGTCCAGGTTTCGAAGGAAGACGCGTCGACCGCTCGCTGGAGCCGGTGAGCCGGGATCCCGGTGACATAGAGGAGGTGTTCGAGGAAGGTGGAGCCGACGAAATCCGGTGGTGCGGGATAGGTGAAACGGCCCGGCCGGGCGCGGATGCGCTCGAAGAGCGCGGGAAACGATAGAGGGGGCTCGGGGAACGCGGCGCTGTCCCAGAAAAAGACGAAGCGCGCCATACCCCAAGGAGCCTCGTAGCCCTCGGTCGGGAGCGTGGAGTCGATGACGGTAGACGGCTTGCCGGCGACGTCCACCAAGCGGAAATTCGGCAGATCCTGGGCAAATGGGCCGAACAGCAGGTCGCGCCGCCGGGCTTCGGCGAAGTTCTCGCCGTTGATCCACAGCAGATCGATGCTGCCGCCGCTTTCCCGGCCCGCCGCCTTCTCGGCGATCAAGATCGCCACGGCCTCGGCCGTGTCGGCGAGCTTCACCTGCACGAGGCGAATGCCATAAAGCTCGCCTACGCGTTCGCCCACCCAGGCGATGTAGCGGTTGATCTCGGGCGATCCACCCCAAGCATAGAAATAGACCGTGGAGCCGCGCGCGCGGACGCGTATGGCCGCGAAATCGAGGGCAGCACGGCACGACTGCCAAGGCGTCGCGACCAGGGCTGCGGTCGCGCCCAGCACGAATCCCCGCCGGTGCATGGCGCGCATGGCCCTCCGCCTCGCACCTTCCTCACTTGTGGCGGAGGCGAGCTGCAGGATCAAGCGCTCCGAGCAGGGCAGGTCCAGCCAGAGGCGACGAGAGGGATGCGAGCAACGGTGGTTGACGGGCTCGGCCAGCCACGGCATGCTAGGCCATCATGGAATCGGATGTTGCGGGAGTAGCGCCGTGCGGGTGTCCGACATTCTCGCGAGCAAGGGTCGCCGAGTGGTCACCGTGCGCAGCGATGTCAGTGTCGCCACCGCCCTCCACAAGCTCGTGCTCGAGCGCATCGGTGCGCTCGTCGTGAGCGACGACGGCGAGCATGTCGACGGCATCCTCTCCGAACGCGATATCGTGCGGGCGCTGGCGACCGAGGGGGAGGAATTGCTGCGGCCAGACCGTCGGGTCGCCGACATCATGACCCACAGCGTGCGGGTCTGCACACCCGACGACAGCGTGCGACACGTCATGGACGTCATGACCCGTTTCCGGGTGCGGCACCTGCCGGTGGTCGAGGGTGGGCGACTCGTCGGGATCGTCAGCATCGGCGACGTGGTGAAGATGCGCCTCGACGAGCTCGAGCTGGAGACGAGCGTCTTGCGCGATGCTTGGATCGCGAGCCGCTGAGACGCGAGGGCTCAACCCGTCAGAAGGGCGAGCAGCAGCGACAGGGTGACCACGGAAAGCAGGTGGGTGGTCAAAACGATGGTCGAAGCGCGATCGACGAACACGCGATAGCGCTGCGCCAGCACGTAGACCATGGCTCCGGTCGGGAGGGCGGTGGTCACCACGGTCGGCACTGCCAGATCCGGCGGCAGGGGCAACAGCCGGAAGACCACCACGGCGGTGAGCGCCGGGTGGACCAACAGCTTGACGAGCGTGAGCAGCACCACCTCGCGGCCCGCCTCGCGCAGGGGCACGCCCACGAGCGAGGCGCCGAGGGCGACCAGCGCTGCCGGCGCGGCTGCCGCCCCGGCAAGTTCGGTGAAGGCGAAAAGAGGCCGCGGTAGCTCGAGGCCCGAGAGCGCCAGGAGGAAGCCGGGTACGACGGCGAGGATCAGGGGATGGCGGGAAAGGCCGCGCAACACCTGGCTTGCCGTTCGCCGAAGGTTTCCCCCGCTTCGGCCCTCGAGGATGGCGAGGGTGAGCGGAGCGGTGATGAGATTGTCGAAGACCAGCGCGAGCACGGCCGGGATCGCCGCCCGGTCACCGAAAGCGGTGAGCAAGAGGGGGATCCCCATATAGCCGGAGTTGGTCCATACGCTCGCGAGCGCCTGGAAGGCGGCTCGGCTCGGCTCCGCCCCAGCCGCTCGGCTGCCCAAGAAGACGACGGCAAAGAGGGTGAGACCGACGCCATAGAAGGCGGCGAACCAACGCGGATCGAACAGGCGGTCGAGCGGGGCGGTCGCCACCTTGGCGAACAGCAGGGGCGGCAGGGCGATATAGAGGACGAAGGTGTTGAGGCCGGCGACCGCCGCGTCGTCGAGCAAACGCGCGCGACGAGCCGCAAAGCCGATGAAGACGATGGCGAAGAACGGTAGGGCGATGTCGAGGATGGCGCGCATGCCGTGGCTGGACCGTCAGAGCAGGTCGCGCAGCATGGCGACGAGCGGCCGGTCAGCCGGTGGCATGGGCAATGTGGCCAGCTCGTCCGGGCGCACCCAGCGGATCTCCTGGCCCTCCCGCGGTTCGGGAATCCCCTGCCAGACCCGGCACACCCACAGCGGCATGAGCAGGTGGAAGTCGGGATAGCGCCAGGACACGAAGGTGAAGGGCGCGAGACAGCTCTCCTGCGTGCGGATGCCGAGCTCCTCTTCGAGTTCGCGCACGAGACAGGCCTCCGGCGTCTCGCCCGGCTCGACCTTGCCGCCCGGAAACTCCCAGAGGCCGGCCATCGGTCGGCCTTCCGGGCGGCGCGCCACCAACACGCGGCCGTCGGTATCGACGAGCGCGCAGGCAGCGACCAGCACGAGCTCAGCTACGGTAGCTGCCATTGATGTCGATGTAGCCGTGGGTGAGATCGCAGGTCCACACGCGTGCCTGACCGGGGCCGTCTCCCACCACCACCGTGATGTGGATCTCGCGGCCGCGGAGATGCGCCGCGATGGGCGCCTCGTCCAGACCGGGCACGGCCCCACCGTCGCGGGCTACCCAGTGACCGCCGAACGCGACCGACAGCCGTCCGAGGTCCACAGGCTCGCCTGCCCGGCCGACAGCCGCCACCACCCGCCCCCAGTTGGCATCCTCGCCGGCGATCGCCGTTTTGACGAGGGGCGAGTTGGCGATGGTCAGGCCGATACGCCGCGCCGAAGCGGCGTCGATGGCGCCTGTCACCTCGATGGTGATGAACTTTTGCGCTCCCTCGCCATCGCGCACCACCTGAGTGGCGAGATCGACGCACAGATCCAGAAGCGCGTCGCGAAAGCCGGCCAGCTCCGGCGCTTCGGGCGAAGCGGGCGGGGCGTTGCCGGCACGACCCGTGGCGAAGAGCAGCAGCGTATCCGAGGTGGAGGTGTCGCCATCGACCGTGATCGCGTTGAACGAGGGCTCGCAGGCGGAGACGAGCAGGGCCTGCAGCACCGGGGCGGGAATAGCCGCATCGGTGAACAGGAAGGCGAGCATGGTCGCCATCTGGGGTGCGATCATGCCCGAGCCCTTGGCGATCCCTACGAGCCGCAGCCGATGCCCGCCCATCGCGCAGCTGCGCACCGCCGCCTTGGGGAAGGTGTCGGTGGTCATGATGGCGCGAGCGACCGCGGCGAGAGCATCGGCGCGCAGGTTCCGGGCGAGATCCGGCAGAATAGCGGTGATCTTTTCGACCGGAAGCCGCTCGCCGATCACTCCCGTCGAGGCGACGAACACGTCCTCGGGTCGGCAGCCGAGCAGTTCGGCGACGCTCTGTGCCTTGAGCCGAACCGCCTCGTCGCCCTCGCGACCGCGAAAGACGTTGGCGTTGCCGGCATTCACCACGAGCGCCCGGGCGCGGCCGCGGGGCAGGATGCGACGGCACCAGAGGACGGGATGGCCCGGCACCTGCGAACGGGTGAACACACCTGCCACCGTGGTGCCGGGATCCAGGGCGGCGAGCGCAAGATCGGGCCGGCCGCGATAGCGGATGCCAGCCTCGCCGACGGCGAAGCGGGCGCCGGCAATCTCCGGCAGCTCGGGAAAGCGGGCCGGGGCGAGCGGCGATCGCAAATGTCCGGGCACGGCAGCGGCTCCCGGATGCTGCCGCTCAGTTGCGTCCGCTGGCGCGGGCGAGCACCTCGTCGTGACGGACGATCTGCGCCTGCGCCCGCACCTCGCCGAGCCGCGCTTCGATGGCGTCCCGAGCCGCGCGCTCGCGCACCTGCTCCTGCGCCGCCTCGAAGCTCGGCACGTCCTTTTTCTTCTCGCGCACCGCAATCACGTGCCAGCCGAACCGGCTTTGCACCGGCTCCTTGGTATAGGTGCCGGGCTCCAGGGCAAAGGCCACGGCTTCGAATTCGGGGACCATCGAACCGCGCGGAAAGCAGCCGATGTCACCGCCCTTGCTGCCGCCGGGTTCGGTCGAGCGCGCGCGGGCGACCTCGCCGAAGTCGGCTCCCTTGTCGAGCTCGGCGATCACGGCCTTGGCGTCGGCCTCGTTCTCGAGGAGGATGTGACTGGCGCACACCTGTTCTTGGACGAATTCCGGTTCGGCCTTCATGCGCTCGTAGGTAGCGCGCAGATTGTCCTCGCTCATCGCGCGATCGACGAGCTGCTGCAGCAGAGCCGTCCGCAACACCCGTCCCTTCGCCCGTTCGATCTCGCGCTGGACCGCCGGATCCGTCTCGAGGCCGGCACGCTGCGCCTCGGCCTGCAACAAGCGGTCGTCGATCGCCCGCTCGAGCAGGGGCTTGGCGATCGCGGCGAACGGCAGCTGACGGTACTGCTCCGGCAGCTCCTCGTAGATCCGCGCGACCTCGCTCATGTAGACGGGCTCGCCGTTGATCTCGGCCACGACCGGGTCGGGTGCCGACTCTTCCGCCAGAGCCGGTGCCGCCAAGAGCAGCGCGAGAGCGACAGACGCGGACTTCGCAATCATGGGGCAATCTCCGGGGTTCGCCGGTCGCGACGATCCCGCCGGCGGATCCGCGGGCGGCACGACTGGACAGCGATGGGCTCAGGATCTAGAGCACGCGCCGAGACATGGAAGTGGGGAGGCCCGGTCGATGCGCACCAACCGCCTGCGGCAGATCTGGAAGGAGGGCGGTCGTACGGTCAACGCCTGGCTCGGCATACCGAGCGCCTTTTCCGCCGAACTCATGGCGCATCAGGGCTTCGAGAGCGTGACCGTCGACATGCAGCATGGCGTCATCGACTACGAGACCGCCGTCCAGATGCTGCAGGCCATTTCGACCACCGATGCGGTGCCGCTCGTGCGCGTGCCCTGGCGCGAGGCGGGCATTGTCATGAAGATGCTCGACGCCGGTGCCTATGGCGTCATCTGCCCCATGGTCAACAGCCGCGCCGAGGCCGAGGAACTCGTCTCCTTCTGTCGCTATCCGCCGCTCGGACAGCGCAGCTTCGGACCGATCCGGGCGTCCCTCTACGGTGGTGCCGACTATCACGACCATGCCAACAGGGAAGTGCTGGTCCTGGCCATGATCGAGACCAAGAAGGCGCTCGACCATCTCGACGACATCCTCTCCGTGCCCGGTCTCGATGGCGTCTATGTCGGGCCTTCCGATCTCGCTCTCTCGCTCGGCTTCCGGCCGGGCGCCGATCCCACGGACCCGGCGATGCTCGAGGCCATCTCCCACATCCTCGAGACCGTCCGTGGCCGCGGTCTCTTTGCCGGAATCCATTGCCTCTCGGCCGGCTTCGCCCGCCGCATGTGGGAACTCGGCTATCACATGACGAGCCTGCTCTCGGACGGCCGCCTCATGGTCATGAAGACCCGCGAACTGCTGGCCGAGCTCCGCGCTGGGGCCGGTGGGTCCGGCGTGTCGGGCTACTGAGGTCCGGCGCATGCTCCGCATCGCCATCCTGGGGCGCATCCGCGAGGAGGGCCTGGCGCTGCTGCGCGCTCGGCCGAACATCGCGATCGAGCTTCTCGAGGACCCCAGCCCGGAGGCGGTGAGTCGCGCCGTGACCGCGGCCGATGCGGTCGTCGTCCGCACCGCGCGCATTCCGCCGGAGGCCGTCGAGAGGGCGAGCCGTCTCCGGGTGATTTCGCGGCACGGCGTGGGTTACGACAATGTCCCGCTCGAGGTGCTGAACCGGCGCAGGATCCCGCTCGCCATCACGGCGAGCGCCAACCGTATTTCGGTCGCCGAACATGCCTTTTTTCTCATGTTGGCGCTGGCCAAGCGGGGCCGTGAGCACGACCGCGCGGTGCGAGCGGGCAACTGGGGACTTCGCGAGCGTTTCGCCGCCATCGAGCTCTGGGGCAAGCGTCTGTTGCTCCTCGGCTTCGGCCGCATCGGCAGCGAGGTCGCTCGGCGGGCCATCGCCTTCGGCATGAAGGTCGCGGCCTACGACCCTTGGCGTCCTGTCGACGAACTGGTGGCCGCCGGGGTCGAACCGGTCGCCGATCTCGCATCGGCCCTCGGCGAGGCCGACATCGTGAGCCTGCATATGCCCCACACGCCGGACGCCCCGCCCGTCATCGGAGCGCGCGAGCTCGCCCGCATGCGACCCTCGGCGTTCCTCGTCAATACTGCCCGGGGCGGACTCGTCGACGAAGCGGCGCTCGTGGACGCCTTGCGCTCCGGACGACTCGCCGGTGCGGGGCTCGACGTGTTCGCGGAGGAGCCGCCGCCACCGGACCATCCGCTCTTGGCTCTCGAGAACGTGGTCCTGAGCCCGCACGCTGCCGGGTCGACGCGCGAGGCCACGCTCCGCATGGCGACCGAGTCGGTCAGGAATGTCCTGGACGTGCTGGACGGCCGCCTCGATCCCGCGGTGATCGTCAATTATCGCGAGATCGCGGCCGCAGGGGAGGAAGCTTGAAACGGGAGATCGGTGTCGGTCTCGTCGGCAGTGGCTTCATGGGGCGCAGCCATGCCCTCGCCTTGGCGATCGCTGCCGTCGCCTTCGATCTGCCGCTGCGGCCGCGCCTCGAACTCCTCGCCGACCGCGACCCTGCGACTGCGCGCCGGGCGGCGGAAGCCTTCGGCTTTCGCCGGTCGACCGGCGACTGGCGAGAGCTCGTGGCCGATCCCGGGGTCGAGCTCGTCTCCATCACCACCCCGAACGTGCTGCACGAGCCCATCGCCATGGCGGCGATCGCCGCTGGCAAGGCGGTATGGTGCGAGAAGCCCCTCGCCCCGACTGCGGCGTCCGCCATGGCCATGGCGAAGGCAGCGGAAGCGGCCGGCGTACCCACCTTCGTCGGCTTCAACTATCTCAAAAACCCGCTCGTGCGCACGGCGCGCGAGATCGTCGCCGCGGGCGAGCTCGGCGAAGTGACTCGCTTTCGGGGCATCCATGCCGAGGACTATATGGCGGATCCCGAGGTGCCCTGGAGCTGGCGCCTGGATCCGGCGAACGGCGGCGGGGCGGTGGCCGATCTGGGCAGCCACATCATCGCCATGGCCCGCTTCCTCGTGGGCCCGATCGAGGAACTGGTGGCCGACCTCCGAACCCTCGTGCCGGAACGGCCGGTAGCTCCCGGAAGCGGCGAGCGGCGCAAAGTGGAAGTCGACGACGAGGCGCGGGCGCTCGTGCGCTTCGCCAACGGGGCGACCGGCACCCTCGAGGCGAATTGGGCGGCGACCGGGCGCAAGATGCACCTCGCCTTCGAGGTGACTGGAACGCGCGGGGCGATCGTGCTCAACATGGAGCGTATGAACGAAATGCGGCTCTTCCTGCGGGACGGGCGAGCTGGAAGGCAGGGCTTCGTGGAAATCCCAGCTGGTCCTGCCCATCCCGACTACGCCGCCTTCGTGCCCGCTCCCCAGCACCAGCTCGGCTTCAACGAGATCAAGGCCATCGAGGCGGCGCACATCCTGCGCGCGCTCGCCGGCGGCGAGCCCTTCTATCCGGATTTTCGCGAAGCGGCGGAAGTGCAACGCACCATCGCGGCGATCCAGCTCTCTGCTCGCGAACGTCGCTGGGCGAGGGTCGACGAGGTAGGGGCCGGATGACCGGCCAGCCGAGGCGCTCGCGGTGAGCGCCATGGATCCCCGGCTTTCCGACCTCGCGCTTCGGCCGTTTTGGTACGAGGATCTGCCGCCTGCGCCAGAGTTCCTCGAACCTCCGCCGCCACGGGCGGATGTCGCCATCGTCGGAAGCGGCTATACCGGTCTCAACTGTGCTCTCGAGACGGCCCGCGGTGGGCGCACGACGGTGGTGCTCGAGGCGGGAGAACCGGGCTGCGGCTGCAGCACGAAGAACGGTGGCCAAGTCGGAACCGGGATCAAACCTTCGCTCGAGGACCTGGCCCGGCGCTATGGACGCGAACGGGCGCGAGCGATTCGCGCCGCTGGTCGGGAGTCCCTCGAGTGGCTCGCCCAGCGCCTGGAGGGCGAAGGGATTTCCTGCGATTTCCGCCGCTGCGGCCGGATCGTCGCCGCCCACAGCCCGGAGCACTACGGGATCCTCGCCGAGGAGGCCCGGAGGCTCGCGGCGGAGGGCGAAGAAGTGGCGCTCGTGCCGCGTTCGGAACAGCGGCGCGAGCTCGCCACCGATGCCTATTTCGGTGCCCTCCTTCTGCCCCGCCATGCTGCCCTGCATCCGGCGAAATATCACCGCGGGCTTCTCGAAAGGGCGATCGCAGCGGGAGCCAGAATCGTCGCCCGAGCGCCGGTCACTCGGATCGAGCGCGATCGCGGCGGCTTTCTGCTCGAGACCCCGCGCGGGCGGCTGCGCGCGCGCGAGGTGGCGATCGCCACCAACGGCTATACCGGCCACCTCGTGCCCTGGCTGCAGCGGCGGGTGGTGCCGGTCGAGAGCTCCATGATCGCCACCGAGGAGCTCCCACCCGAACTCGTCGCGTCGCTCTTTCCGACCGGGCGGGTGGTCAGCGATCGCCGCCGCATCGTTTGGTACTTTCGCCCGTCGCCGGATGGCAAGCGGATCCTCTTCGGAGGTCGCGTGTCGGCACGGGCCATCGCCCCGATCGTCGCGGCCGGACGCCTCCGGGCCCGCCTCTGTCAGCTCTTTCCCGATCTCGAACCCTTCCGCATCAGTCACTTCTGGAGCGGCGCGGTCGCTTGGAGCTTCGACGAGCTGCCGCACATCGGCCGCCACGAAGGCCTTTGGTATGCCCTCGGCTATTGCGGCTCGGGAGTGGCACTGGCGAGCTGGCTCGGCAGCAGGCTCGGTCTGCAGATCCTCGGTCGCGAGGAAGGCGAGACCGCATTCGACGGCTTACCGCACCCGACCCGCCCGTTCTATAGCGGCACACCCTGGTTCCTTCCTGCCGTGGTCGCCCTCTACCGCTTTCTCGACGAGTACGACCGGCGGCGTACCATGCGGCGGCATTCCACCTGAGACGTCTGGATCGGCCCGTGCCAAAGCCTATCTAGGGTGCAGCCGTCGGCACGGACGGCTTCGATCCTCCCCACTTTCCCCGACACGGGCTGGTTATGGGTTTCAGCTGCGGCATTGTCGGCCTGCCGAACGTCGGCAAGTCCACGCTCTTCAACGCCATCACCCAGAGCGCGGCGGCGGCTGCCGCCAACTACCCCTTCTGCACCATCGAGCCCAACATCGGCCGCGTGCCGGTACCCGACCCCCGGCTCGAGGTGTTGGCGCGGCTCGCCCGATCCGAGCGCATCGTGCCGACCCAGCTCGAGGTGCGCGACATTGCGGGCCTCGTGCGCGGCGCCTCGCGCGGCGAAGGGCTCGGCAACCGCTTTCTCGCGGCCATCCGAGAGGTGGACGCGATCCTCCACGTCCTGCGCTGTTTCGAAGGTGGCGAGGTCACCCACGTCGAGGGGCGGGTCGATCCCTTGGCGGACGCCGAGCTCGTCGACACCGAATTGCTGCTCGCCGATCTCGAGAGCCTGGAGCGGCAGCGGGAAACCCTGATCAAGCGGACGCGCGGTCAGGATCGGGAGGCGAAGCGGCGGCTCGAATTGCTCGAGCGGATCCTGCCGGCGATGGCCGAGGGCACACCCGCGCGGCAGCTCGGGCTGGGCGAGGAGGAACGCGCCCTGTTGCGCAGCTTCCATCTGCTGACGGCCAAGCCCGTCCTCTATGTCGCCAATGTCGACGAGGCCTCGGCGGCCTCGGGCAACGAACTGAGCTCGCGGGTCGTCGCCATGGCGGCGGCACGGGGCGCCAGCGCGGTGGTCGTGTCGGCGGCCATCGAGGCCGAGCTCGCCCAGCTCGATGCCGCCTCGCGCGAGGAATATCTCGCGACCCTGGGGCTCGAGGAAGCGGGCCTCGACCGCGTCATCCACGAGGGCTACCGGCTGCTCGGGCTCCTCACCTTCTTCACCGCCGGACCCAAGGAGGCGCGTGCCTGGACGGTACCGGCGGGAGCCCGTGCGCCGCAAGCTGCCGGCGTCATCCACAGCGACTTCGAGCGTGGCTTCATCTGCGCCGAGGTGATCGCCTACGAGGACTATGTCGCCTGCGGTGGCGAGGCGGGAGCGCGAGATGCCGGCCGGCTACGGCTCGAGGGTCGCGATTATGTGATGCAGGAAGGCGACGTCTGCCACTTCCGCTTCAACGTCTAGCGGTGGCGGAAGCGCCGAGAGCGGCGAGGGCCCGAGCGTTGGGGCAAAAGTCGGGAGGAGCGGCGGCGTGTCCGGTGGTAGCCAGCCAAGCCAGACAGCTCCGGACCGTCAGGCAGCGGCTGCAGCGCGCGTCCATCTCGCGCAGCCGTGTCCAGCTCCGTTGCGCCGCTAACGAGGGATCGATGCCGAGCCGCCGCAGCATCGCCGCGAGGCGCAGCCGGTGCGCCGCGTTGCCGGGAAATTCCGTGAACAATTGGCCGCGGCTCATGGCGAGGCGGCCCAGCACATAGTCGATGCCGGCGTCGCTGGTCTCGGCGAGGGGCCGACGAATCGGCCAGGGCGGAATGCGGGCGAGGCGAGCGGGTACGCGAGCGCGGATGCAGCCATCGAGCACGCTCAGGTAGCGGTCGATCGCGGTGTCCACGGCGAACGCGCGGGCCCGGTCGCGAAGCCCTGCGGGATCGGGCGGATTGGCCAGGGTGTCGAGGATCGCGGCGGCGAGGGCGGCGGCATCGCCGACTGGTACGAGGCGGCCGAAGCGGCCGTCAGCGAGGATCTCGCGCGGGCCGCTCGGACAGTCGGTCGCGACCACGGGACAGCCGGCTGCCAGCGCCTCGATCACCACCCCGGGAAGGCCCTCCCAGAGGGAGGACAGCACGAACACCGAAGCCCGCCGCATCCAGGGCAGAGGATTGAGGACGAACCCCGGAAATCGCACGCTTTCCGCGAGTCCGAGGGCCCGGACCCGGGCCTCGAGGGCAGGGCGCAGCGGCCCATCGCCCAGCAGCACCAGACGAGCTGGAAGCCGGCGCACGACCCGGGCAAAAGCGTCGATCAGAGTGGCGAAATCCTTCTGCGGTTTGAAGGTGCCGCAGCCGAGCACGATGGGCGGACCGTCCTCCGGCAGGGCATGGGGCGGAAGGGGCTCCGCCAGCTGACGCTCGAGCTCGGGGCCGAACACGGGATTGTAGATCACCTCGAGGCGCTCGGCATCGAGTCCGGTTAGCGCCGACAGCTCGGCGGCTACGCCCTGGGAGACGGCGATCACCTTGTCGGCGAGCGGATAGAAACGGCGCGCGAGGGCGCGCATCCACAGGCGGACGAGTCGCTGCGCCGGCGGAAAGGCCGCCAGATTGCCGCTCGGATAGTTGCTTGCCCGCAGCACGAGAGCGATCGGCAGGCGGGCGAGCTTCCAGGCGGCGACGGCCACCAGATTGACATGCGACGCCCCCGACAGCAGCACGTCCGGCTGATTGCGCCGCAGATAACGAGCGAGCGCGGGAATGCTCGCGAAGGTGCGGAAGCCGCGACGGCTCCCGAGGGCCACCGCGCGTCCGTCGACTCGCCCCGAGCGATCGAGGGCCACCAGCCGGACGGCCGGATGGAGCTTCGCTTCGAGCACGCCACCGCTGCGCACGACCACGAGATCCACCTCATGGCCCCGCTCGGCGAAGCCATTTGCCAGGGTGAGCACCCGGCGCTGCGCTCCGCCGCCGCTCAAGGCATAGACGAAGAGGGCGATGTGCTTGGTCGGCACGCGACCGTCGGGTGTCGGCATCGCGTCACGCGACTCCTCGCAAAAGCGCACAATAGTCGTCGATGACGGGGGCGAGGGCGAAATCCCGCGCTCGGGCACGCAGCAGCTCGCGCTCGGGCGGCGAAAGCGCGAGCACCTCGAGCGCGGCGGCCATGGCCTCGACGTCGTTCTCGGGGACGAGCACGCCATAGCGCCCGCCGGCGAGGATAAAAGGAATCGCGCCCGGACAGTCGAAGGCCACGATCGGGCAACCGCAGGCGAGGGCCTCGACCACCACATGGCCGAAGCCCTCGCTGCGGGAAGTGAGAAGCAGCGCTCGGGCACGGGCCATCCAGCGGAAGGGGTTGGGATCGAAACCGCGCAGATGGACCCGCCCGCCGAGCCCAGCGGCGCGCGCGAGGTGCCGAAGTCGCGCCCGTTCCGGGCCCTCGCCGAGGACCACGAGATCGAGCTTCGGGTTTTGGGCGGCGAGGCGGGCGAAGGCGGCGATCGCCGCCTCGAAGCCCTTCTGCCAGTGCAGCCGGCCGACGGCGAGCAGGAAGTCCCGGTCGGGCGGCCAGTCGGCGGGCAGCGGGACCGTCGCTCCGGCGGCGATGGCGGTGAGGTCGACGGGGTTGGGGACGATGCGGATCCGCTCGCGCGGGAGATCGGTGAGCCGTGCGAGGTCGTCGGCGACCGCGGCGGACACCGCGACCACCGCGTCGGCGGAGGGATAGAGGCGTCGCGCGAGTGCAGGGTAGAGGCGACGGAAATGGCGCGGCGCGAGATCGCGCACCCGGCTCATCACATTGTGTTCGCTCGCGACGATCCGCGGTCGCTGGCGGAGCCGGGTCGCGGCGAGGAGGGCCGCGAGGTTGGCCTGGGTACCGAAGGCGAGCAGGGCATCCGGGGCCAAAGCCGACAGTCGCCGCAGCAGATCGGGCAGCGCCCCTACCAGTCGGGGCACGGGGCCGAAACGCAGCGCGAGACGGTCCAAGATGCCGGCCTCGGGGAGGCATCGGGCGAGCGCCCAAGCACCCCTGCGGCCGAGACCGCAAACGAGGGAGTGGATTCTCGCTTCCCTTGGCAGCTCGCCGCGGGCGGGACCGCAGGGGTCGGCGGTCAGCACGTCGAGTGCGAAACCTCGGGCGAGCAAAGCGCGCGCCAGATTGACGAGGTTGCGCTGCATGCCACCGCCCTCGAGCGAGCGCACGAGCAAGGCGAGTCGCTCGACCCTCACCCGCTCGGCACTCCCCTTCGCCCGAGCAGAACTGCCCGGTTCGTCGCCCCGCGCCGGCCGGCGGCACGGACGATGGCGGCGAGATAGCCCGCTGCCGCACGCTCCACCGTGAACTCCTCGGCCCGGCGGCGCAGAGCTTGGCGATCCGGCGGGTGCAGGAGCACGGTCCGCATGCCCTCGGCGAGGGCCTGCGCATCGCGAGGCGGTACGAGGAGGCCGAACCGGCCATGGTCGAGGAGTTCGCGCGGTCCGCTCGGGCAGTCCGTGGCGACGATCGGCAGGCCGAGCGCGAGCGCCTCGAGCAGCACATTGCTCAGGCCCTCGAAACGCGAGGCGTGGACGAAAAGATCGGCACGCGCCATGACGGCGAACGGATTGTCGAGCCAGCCCGCGAACCGGACGTCTTCGGCCAGGCCGAGCTCTGCCGCGAGCCGTTCGAGCCGCCGCCTCTGACTGCCCTCGCCGAGAATGACGAGGCTCGCGGGCATGACCCGGCGCAGGTCGGCGAAGGCCCGAAGCAGGGTAGGGAAGTCCTTTTGCGCTTCGAGCTTGCCGCACGCGACGACGAGGGGGCGGCGCTCCGGCAATGGGACTGCTGGCTCGGCGGCGGCACGTGCCCGCACCGCGGCGCCGTCGATCGGGTTGAAAACGGTGTACAGCGGCGGCACGCGTGGAGCGAGGAAGCTGCGCGCGTCCTCCGCCACTCCGGCCGAGATGGCGACCAGGGCATCGGCCCGGCGCCAGGCGCTGCGCACGAGCGGGCCGAGGAGCCTGCCAGGCAGACCCAGGGCGGCGAGGCGGGCCGAGGTATGCAGGTTGAGGGTGAGCACCACTCCCGGCCGATGGCGGCTGCAAGCTACCGCGGCGATCGCTGTCAGATTCGCTGGAAGAGAGCTCGCGAGCAGCACATCCGGTCGTTCGCGCTCGAGATAGCCTACGAGGGCGGGCAGCGCGAGCGGCACCCAGAGGCCGCGGCGCCTAGCGATCCACGGCCAGGCTGCGGCGCGTACGCCCAGGGCCACGGACCGCACCCCCGCTGGCGACGGCCCGCTCGCGGCGGCCGCGGTCACCAAATCCAACGACAGGCCCGAGGCCGCGAGTGTCGGCGCGAGCCAGCCGATGCGCCGCTGGGTACCGCCACCGGATGCGGCCGAGACGAAGAGCGCGACCCTCATGTCCAGCTTCGCACGACCGAAGCGAGCTCGACAGCTCCGCGCGCTCGACGCCTTGACCGCGGTCAAGGTCGCCGCCGCTGTGCCGTCCCAGCTCGGGATCGGGACCCGGACTCGGGGCGCCATCATGCCGCCATCGAGGCTTCCCGGGGCGCTACGACGGAGCCTCGGCAACGCCGCGTGGCTGCTCGCTGGCGGCGGTGGGGCGGCGTTGCTCGCCCTCGCCGCCACCGCACTCGCGGCGCGCACCCTCGGCGGCGAGGAGTTCGGCGTGCTCGCCCTCGTCCACGCGGGCACCCTCGTGATCGCCGCCGTCTTCCGCTTCAATGCCGGGCCGGTCCTGATCCGCTACGGGTCGTCGGCGGTCGCCCGTCGCGACGGGGCGTCGCTCGTGGCGCTGCTGCTGGCCGTGGGCATCGCCGATCTGGCCGGAGCCCTCGCTGCCCTCGCCGCGGCTGCTGCCAGCGTGGCGCTGCTGGTACCGGCGCTCGACTGGCCGGAGCCCGCCGTCGCTCTCGCACGCTGGTACTTTCCGACGGTGGCCCTGCTGCTGTCGGCGACGCCGCTCGCGCTCCTCCGGCTGCTCGGCTGTTTCCATTTGGCCGCCTGGCACCGCCTCGTACTGCCCGCGGTGCGCCTGGTCGGCACGCTCGTGGTCGTTGCCGCTGGAGGCGGTCTCGCCGCCGTTGCCGGCGTCTGGCTGTCTTCCCACCTCTTGGAAACCGCGACCGCCTGGTGGTGGGCCCTCGTTGCGCTGAAACGCGCCGACCTGCTCGCATGGCCGAGACGGCCGTGGGCGCATGGGCTGCGGCCGCCGCGCGGGCTGTGGCGGGCGCTGTTCGCCCTCAACCTGAGCGGCACCTTGGGGCTCCTGTCGAGCCGCGCGGTCGTGGTCGCGGTGGGGAGCCTGCTCGACCCGCTGGCAGCCGGTCGGCTCCAGCTGGCGATGCAGGTGGCAGGCGGCCTCGAGCGGCTGACCGAGACCTTCCGCCGCGCCCTCGAGCCCGAACTCGCCGCGCTCCATCGACAGAGCGACCGGCGGCGGCTGTCGCGGCTGGTACGGCGGGCGAGCCTCGGGTTGCTCGCCGCGACGTCGCCGCTGCTCCCCCTCGCCCTGCTCGCCGGCGCGCCGCTCTTGGAGGTTTTGGCCGGCCCGGAGTTCGGCGAGGCGGCGGACGTGCTCGCGCTGCTCGTGCTGCGTCAGTGGCTGGCCGGCGCGGCCCTCGCCGCTCCGCCCTTGCTCGTGCTGTGCGACCGTGCCGGAACCCTGCTGTGGACCGTGGCACTGGCGCGGCTCGTGCAATTGGCCCTCGTTCTGCCGCTCCTGCCGGCGATCGGTCTGCTCGCTGCCGGCATTGCGGGCCTGGCTGGCGGACTCGTCGAGACGGTGTGGCTGCTGGCGACGCTACTCCGGCTTCTCGGGCGCGGCTAAGGCTGGCCGCCGAGGCGGGCGAATTCGGCGAGTAGCGCGGCGTGACTCTCGATTCCGCGGCGATAGCAGACGAGCTCGAACTTCTCGTTGGGACTGTGCACTCGGTCGTCGTCGAGCCCGAAGCCGACGAGCAGCGTGTCGAGACCGAGGAGCCTGCGCAGGCTCGCCACCACCGGGATGGAACCGCCGCAGCCGATCATCGCCGGTTCGCACCCGAAGACCCGCGCGAGCGCCCGGCGCGCAGCTGCCACGAACGGCGAATCGGTGGGTACCCGAATGGGGTCGCCGCAGCCGAGATCCCTGATGGCGATCCGACAATCGGCGGGACAGCGCTCGTGCAAGCTACGGATCAGGAGATCCCGCACCTGCGTCGCCACCTGATCGGGAACCAGTCGGCAGCTCAGTTTGGCATGGGCGCGAGCCGGGATCACCGTCTTGGCGCCAGCACCGCTATAGCCGCCCCAAATGCCGTTGATGTCGAGACACGGCCGGGCCCAAATGCGCTCGAGCAGCGAGAAACCCTCTTCGCCCACCGAACCCTCGAGACCGATCTCGGCGAGGAAGGCGCGTTCATCGAAAGGCAGCGCGCGCCATGCCGCCCGGTCGGCCTCGGCGAGGGGTCGCACCTGGTCGTAGAAGCCAGGGATCGCCACCCTGCCGCGGGCATCGTGCAGCGAGGCGAGAAGCTGGGCGAGCCGGTTCAGCGGATTGGGGACGGCGCCGCCGTACATGCCGGAATGCAGGTCGCGGCTCGGGCCTTCGAGGGTGAGCTCGAGGTAGACGATGCCGCGGAGCATCGACGTGAGGGCCGGCCGGTCGGGTGCCAGCATGTTGGTGTCGGAGACCACGGCGATGTCCGCCGCGAGCTCTTCCCGGTGAGCCGCGATGAAGGGCTCGAGATGGACGCTCGAGCTCTCCTCTTCCCCTTCCACCAGGACCGTGATCGGCACGGGGAGCGTCCCGTGCACCCGCATCCAGGCGCGCATCGCCTCGACCCAGGTCAAAAGCTGACCCTTGTCGTCGACCGCACCTCGGGCGACGATCCGCGGACCGTGCGGACCCGCGACGACCGTGGGTTCGAAGGGCGGAGTTTGCCAGAGCTCGAGGGGATCGGGCGGCTGGACATCGTAGTGACCGTAGTAGAGCACGCGCGGACCTGCCGGCGCACCGCCCTTGGCGACCACCATCGGGTGGCCGCCGGTCGGCCGCACCGACGCATCGAGTCCGATCGTTTGCAACTCCCGCGCCAGCCATTCCGCGGCCCGCCGAGTGTCGGCATCGTGGGCGGGATCGGTGCCGATGCTCGGGATGCGCAGAAAAGCCGCGAGGCGCTCCACACTCGCTTCGAACTGCCGAGCGATCTCGGCGAGCACCGGCAACAAAGGGTCGCTCATCGAGGTTCTCCGGGGTTGCCCGGCGGATCGCGACGCAGGCGCGCGATCGGCTCGGCGTAACGGTATTCGAGGTCCCACGGAAAGAGGATCCAGGTGTCCTGGCTCACCTCGGTGACGAAGGTGTCGACCACCGGCCGGCCTTCCGGCTTGGCGTAGACGGTCGCGAAATGCGCCTTCGGCAGCATGGCGCGCACGATGCGACCGGTCCGTCCGGTATCGACCAGATCGTCGATCACCAGCCAGCCCTCGCCGTCCCCGGCCACCGCCTTGAGGACCCGTGCCTCGCCCTGAACCGTCTCCTCGTAGGAGGCGATGCACACCGTGTCGATGAGCCGGATATCGAGTTCGCGCGCCACGATGTGGGCGGGCACCAAGCCACCTCGGGTGATCGCCACGATTCCCTTCCATGGCCCGAGCGCCGCCAGACGCCAGGCGAGGGCCTTGGCGTCGCGGTGCAGCTCTTCCCAGGATACCGGAAAATAGCGTTCGGGTTCGCGCGGCACGGCCCGCCTCCGACCTGCTCCGGCGAGGTGCGCGTCCGGCGCCTCGCTGTCAATGGCCTGACCTTTCGCCCGCTCTCGCCATGGCTGCCGCCGTGCGCTAGAGACGGAAAGCGGAACTCACGGGGCACGAGGAGGGGGAGCCGTGCGTCGCGCCGAGATCGTAGCCTGGGGCCAACCGCTCGAGATTCACGAATATCCGACGCCGGAACCGACCGGCACGGAGGTGCTCGTGCGGGTGACGGCCTGCGGCATCTGCCATTCCGATTTGCACATCCACGCCGGCTACTTCGATCTGGGCGGTGGGCGGCAGATCCGCATCGAGGAGCGCGGGGTGAAACTTCCCTTTACCATGGGCCACGAGGTCGTGGGCCGGGTGGAGCGACTCGGTCCGGAAGCCTCGGGAGTCGAGGTGGGCCGGGAATATGTGGTCTATCCGTGGATCGGTTGCGGTCGCTGCGAGGCCTGCCAGCGTGGCGACGAACTCTTGTGCCTGAAGCCGCGCATCATCGGCACCTGGGTCCACGGCGGCTATGCCGACCACGTGATCGTGCCGCACCCGCGCTATCTCGTGCCCTTCGACGGCATTCCGCGCGAGGTCGCGGCGACCTACGCCTGCTCCGGCATCACCGCCTGGAGCGCGCTCGCCAAGACGGGTGTCGCCCGTCCCGACCAAACGCTGCTGCTCATCGGGGTCGGTGGAGTGGGGACCAACGCGTTGCATCTCGCTCCCCATGCCGTGCCCGGCCGCGTGATCGTGGCCGATGTCGATCCGGCAAAGCGCGAGCGAGCGCTAGCGGCGGGAGCAGCGGCCGCCTTCGACCCGGCCGATCCGCAAGCCGTACGGCAGGTCAAAGAGTGGACGGGCGGCGGTTGTGCGGCGGCGATCGATTTCGTCGGTCGGCCGGAGACGGCGCAGTTCGGTCTCGACTGCCTCGTCCAGAAGGGTGGGACCCTCGTCGTCGTCGGCCTCTATGGCGATCGGCTGGCGCTGCCGTTGCCCTTGCTGCCGCTGCGCATCCTCACCCTGCGGGGCTCCTACGTCGGCACCCTCGACGATCTCAAGGCGGTGGTGCGGCTCGCCCAGGCGGGCAAGGTCCCCTTCATCCCGGTGCGCACGCGCCCCCTCGAGGAGGTGAACGCCGCGCTCGCCGATCTCGCCGCCGGCCGGGTCATCGGCCGCCAGGTGCTGGTGCCGTGAGCCCGCCAGCTCGTGTCGAGGGATAGCGCGCGGGTGATCGACTCGCTGCAGCTCGCTCTCGTTTTCCTCGCGGCACTCGCCACCGCGTTGGCCACCGGGCTCGGCGCCCTGCCATTCCTCTTCGTGCGCGAGATGCGCCGGCGCTGGCTCGGTGTGTCCAACGCGACGGCCGCCGGCCTCATGATCGCGGCGAGCTTGACGCTCCTCGTGGAAGGGGCACAGGTGAGCGGCCTTCGCACCCTTCTCGGGCTCGCCCTCGGCTGGATGTCGATCCGCTGGACCCACGGTTTGATGGATGGCCGCGAGCATCTGTCGATCGGCAGCCTCGCTGGCGCGGATGCGCGCAAGGCGTTGCTCGTGGTCGGAGTGATGACCCTGCACTCGTTTTCGGAAGGCGTCGGAGTCGG
Organism: bacterium HR40; assembly: GCA_002898275.1. GTDB lineage: Bacteria > Pseudomonadota > Alphaproteobacteria > Geminicoccales > Geminicoccaceae > HRBIN40. Next base: position 438,058 of record BEIQ01000002.1, on the reverse strand, counting down.
GGTCTCTTTCGGTGGCGGCAAAGAGCTCGGCCTCTTCATCTCGAGCGCCATCGCCTTCCACAATATCCCGGAAGGGCTGGCCATCAGCCTCGTCCTCGTGCCGCGCGGCGTCTCGGTGTGGCTGGCCGCTTGGTGGTCGGTGTTCTCGAGCCTGCCCCAGCCCCTCATGGCAGTCCCGGCCTATCTCTTCGTGAGCTGGTTCGCGCCGTTTTTGCCGGTGGGCTTCGGCCTCGCTGCCGGGGCGATGTTCTGGATGACATTCACCGAGATCATCCCGGAAGCGCGGGCGGATCTCAGCCGAACGGGGCTCGCGCTCGCCATCGCCTTGTCGACGATCGTGACCATCCTCTTCCAGGAAACGGTGTTGCGCTGACAGGAGGTGTGCCGGTCATGAAAGGGATCTATGCCGCCATCGTCACGCCCGTCGATGCCCGGGGCGAGATCGATACGGCGCGCCTCGCGGCGCACGCCCGCTGGCTGCTGGCGCATGGCTGCCACGGCATCGGCCTCTTTGGCACCACCGGGGAAGCGAACTCTTTCACCGTGGCCGAGCGCCGGGCGGCTCTCGAGGCGCTTTTGGCGGCTGGCATTCCGGGAGAGCGGATCATTCTCGGCGTCGGCTGCTGTGCATTGGGCGACACGCTCGCCCTCGCCCGCCACGGACTCGCCGTGGGCGTGCGTCGCCAACTCGCCCTGCCGCCGTTTTTCTACAAAAACGTGAGCGAGGAGGGGGTGTTCCGGGCCTTTGCGGAGTTCGTCGAACGGCTCGCGGATCCGTCCCTCGAGCTTTACCTCTATCACTTCCCGCAGATGACGGCGGTGCCCATCACCGCGCGCACGATTGCCCGTCTCGGCGAGCGCTTTCCTGGAATCCTGCGGGGCATCAAGGACAGCTCCGCCGATTGGCCGCACACCCGCGGCCTCATCGCCGAATTCGAGGGCCTTTCCATCTACTCCGGTGCCGACGGCCATCTCCTGGACAATCTGCGTGCCGGTGGCGCTGGGACCATCTCGGCTGCGGCCAATCTCGCCTGCGCCCTGAGCCGGCGGGTGTTCGAGGCCTTTTGCCGGGGTGACCAGGAGGTAGCGGAGCGCGAGATGAGGCAACTCGCGGCGGTGCGCGCGGCTCTCGCTCGCCATCCGATGATCCCCGCCGTCAAAGGGGTGATTGCCGATGTGCTGGACGATCCGGCATGGGCGCGCGTGCGTCCGCCGCTGATCGAGCTCGAGCCTGCGGCCGCCAGAGCCCTCCGGCGCGAGCTCGAGGGCCTGGGGCTCGAGCTCGCTTCCCTGCCGCAAGCCGTGGGGGCCTAGAGGGATGATCGCGACGACCGGAGACCTCGAGGAACTGCGCCGGCAGATCGGCCTCTGGCGCGGCGACGGCCTCAAGATCGGTTTCGTTCCCACCATGGGATATCTGCACGATGGCCATCTCGCCCTCGTGCGCCGGGCCCTCGCACTCGCCGACCGGGTGGTGGTTTCGATCTTCGTCAATCCGACCCAGTTCGCTCCGCACGAGGACTTCGAGCGCTATCCGCGCGACGAGCGGGGCGATCTCGCCAAGCTCGAGCGGGAGGGAACCCACCTCGTCTATCTGCCCACCCGCGAGACCATGTATTTCCCGGACCACGCCACCTGGGTCACGGTCGAAGGGCTGTCGGAGGGACTCTGTGGGATCACCCGGCCGCACTTCTTTCGCGGCGTCGCGACGGTCGTGACCAAATTGTTCAACCGCGTGCAGCCCGACGTCGCGGTCTTCGGCGAAAAGGACTATCAGCAGCTGCTGGTGGTCCGTCGCCTCGTCCGAGATCTCGATCTCCCCATCGAAATCGTCGGACATCCCACGGTGCGCGAGCCCGACGGTCTCGCCATGTCGTCGCGCAACGCGTATCTGTCGGCCGAGGAACGGCGGATCGCACCGGCACTCTTTCGCATCCTGCGCGAGACGGCAGCACGGCTCGCCCGCGGCGCCGAGGCCGCGGCCGAGCTCGAGGCGGCACGGCAGGCCCTGCTGGAGGCGGGATTTACGCGGGTCGAGTATGTGGAATTGCGCCACGCCGAAACCCTCGCCCCGCTCGAGCGGGCGAGCGAAGGCGAGGGGCGCTTGCTCGCCGCCGTCCATCTCGGCGGGACGCGGCTCATCGACAATGTGCCGGTGCGACCGGACGAGGGATGAGCCAGCGGCCTGCCCAACCCACGGTCGAATCCCCCCTCTCGCCGCTCTTGTACCTCCGGCCGTCATGCCCACATGAACGGCAGTGCCGCTGCGGTGCCGGTGCGGGCCGCGCGGCCAGGTCCGCCCGAAGCGGGGACAGATCGAGGAGGACGAGATGGATCTCGAGAAATATACCGAGCGGGCGCGCGGATTCCTGCAGGCGGCGCAGCAGTTCGCGCTGCGCGAAGGGCATCAGCGCTTCCTCCCCGAGCACATCCTCAAGGTGCTTTTGGACGATCCCGAGGGTCTGTGCGCCGGGCTGGTGCGCGAGGCTGGCGGAGATCCCAAGCTCGCCCAGGCCAATGTCGCAGCCCTGTTGAGGAAGCTGCCGAAGGTCGAGGGTGCCGGCGCCGGCCAGCTCTATCTCGATCCGCAGACGGCGCGGCTCTTCGAGCAGGCGGAGCAGATCGCCAAGAAGGCTGGCGATAGCTTCGTCACGGTCGAGACCCTCCTGCTCGCCATTGCCATGTCGGCGGGCGAGGCGGCACGGGCGCTGCAGGGCGCTGGGGTGACGCCGCAGGCGCTCCATTCCGCCATTCAGAAACTGCGCAAGGGGCGCACGGCGCAGTCGGCGACCGCCGAGGAGGGCTACGGCGCGCTCGAGAAATACACCCGCGACCTCACTGCCGCGGCGCGCGAGGGCAAACTCGACCCGGTGATCGGCCGCGACGAGGAGATCCGGCGAGTGATCCAGGTGCTGTCGCGGCGCACCAAGAACAATCCGGTGCTGATCGGCGAGCCGGGTGTCGGCAAGACCGCGATCGTCGAGGGCCTCGCCCAGCGTATCGTCAATGGCGACGTGCCCGAGGGCCTCAAGAACAAACGCATCCTCGCCCTCGACCTGGGTGGCATGCTCGCGGGTGCGAAATACCGCGGCGAGTTCGAGGAGCGCCTCAAGGCGCTGCTCCAGGAAGTGACCGCCGCCGAAGGCGAGATCGTCCTCTTCATCGACGAGCTGCACACGCTCGTGGGTGCTGGCAAGGCCGAGGGGGCGATCGACGCTTCCAACATGCTCAAGCCCGCACTCGCCCGCGGCGAGCTGCACTGCATCGGTGCCACGACGCTCGACGAATATCGCAAATACATCGAGAAAGACCAGGCGTTGGCGCGGCGTTTCCAACCCGTCTACGTGTCCGAACCGTCGGTCGAGGACACGATCTCGATCCTGCGCGGACTCAAGGAGAAGTACGAGCTGCATCACGGCGTGCGCATCACCGATTCGGCGATCGTCGCCGCGGCGACCCTCTCCCACCGCTATATTTCCGACCGCTTCTTGCCCGATAAGGCCATCGATCTCGTGGACGAGGCGGCGGCGCGCAAGCGCATGCAGATCGACAGCAAGCCCGAAGAGCTCGACGAGCTCGACCGGCGCATCATTCAGCTCAAGATCGAACGCGAGGCGCTGCGCAAGGAGACCGACCCGGCGTCGCGTCAGCGACTCGAGAAGCTCGAGAAGGAGCTCGCCGATCTCGAACAGCAGGCGGCTGCCCTGACCGCCCGTTGGGAGGCCGAGAAACGGCAACTCGAGGAGGTGCGCAGCCTCAAGGAGCAACTCGACCGGGCCCGCATCGAGCTCGAACAGTCGCAGCGGCGCGGGGACCTCGCCCGTGCCGGCGAGCTCGCCTACGGCGTCATTCCCGGCCTCGAGCGGCGGCTCAAGGAGTTGGAGACCGCGCAGGCGGAGCGCATGGTGAAGGAAGAGGTGACGGCCGAGGACGTGGCGCTCATCGTCTCGCGCTGGACCGGCATTCCGGTGGACAAGCTCATGGAGGGGGAGCGGGAAAAGCTCCTCCACATGGAGGACGAACTCAGAAAGCGGGTGGTCGGCCAGGACGACGCGGTGCGCGCGGTCGCCAACGCGGTGCGTCGGGCGCGAGCCGGGCTGCAGGACCCGAACCGGCCGCTTGGCTCCTTTCTCTTTCTCGGTCCCACCGGGGTCGGCAAGACCGAGCTATGCAAGGCGCTTGCCGAATTCCTGTTCGACGACGAGCGGGCGCTCCTGCGCATCGACATGTCCGAGTACATGGAGAAGCACTCGGTCGCCCGGCTCATCGGTGCGCCGCCTGGGTATGTCGGCTACGAAGAGGGTGGCGTGCTGACCGAGGCGGTACGCCGGCGGCCCTATCAGGTGATCCTGTTCGATGAGGTCGAGAAGGCGCATCCGGATGTCTTCAACGTGCTGCTCCAGGTGCTGGATGACGGCCGGCTGACGGACAGTCAGGGACATACGGTCGACTTCCGCAACACGCTCATCGTCTTGACCTCCAATCTGGGCGCCGAGTATCTCGCCGCCCTCCCCGAAGGAGCGCCGGCGAGCCGGGCGCGCGAACAGGTGATGCAGGTGGTGCGCGCCACCTTCCGGCCGGAATTCCTGAACCGGCTCGACGACATCATCCTGTTCAACCGCCTCGACCGACGCCATATGCGGGAGATCGTCGAGATCCAGCTCGGGCGTTTGGCCAAGCTGTTGGCCGACCGGCACATCCGACTGGAGGTCAGCGACGCGGCCAAGGAGTGGCTGGCTGCTGCTGGCTACGATGCGGTGTACGGGGCCCGACCGCTCAAGCGCACCATCCAGCGGCAGCTGCAGGATCCGCTGGCCCTCATGATCCTCGAGGGCCGCATCAAAGAGGGCGAGACGGTCAAGGTCGATGCCAACGAGCGCGGCCTCGTCATCAACGGTCAAGAGGTGATGAGACTCGCCGCCTAGCGTCGTCGCCGGCTGCGGGCGGGCCCGGGCGGCAGGCGGCCCGCAGCCGACCTGCGGCGCTCGCCGGCCATGGCGTCGGCTCGCCGCTTCGCCCGCTTGCCGATACGGGCGCCGCTCCCATCGCCGATGCGCGGCTCGAGCCCTCGGGTTCCCCTTTGCCCCTCGGCGCGTTTACCATTTGTTTGCGCCATTGTGCTTTTCTCGTCGGCGCAGTGGCGAGCGGGCGTGTGGCATGCGGGCGTGGTCGGCACCACAGGAGGTCAGCCCCGACGGGAACGCGGGCACGAGCATTCGGGTGCTGGTGGTCGAGGACAATCCCGCCGACGCCCGCCTCGTCCTCGAGATCCTAGCGGAGCAGCCCGGCTTTCGCGCGGCCGCCGTCGGCCGTCTCCGGGAGGCGCTGGTGCGACTCGCCGCCGAGCCTTGGGATGCGGTCCTGCTCGATCTGATCCTTCCCGATGCGCGCGGCGAGGAAGTGCTCACGGCGGTGACCGCCGCGGCGCCCGATGTCGCCGTCGTGGTCCTCAGCGGCGTCGACGACGGTCTTGCCCTGGCTCGCCGGGCGGTCGCCGTCGGGGCCCAGGATTTCTTGCCCAAGCTCGCGGTCGATGCCGCCTCGCTGCGGCGCTCGCTGGTCACGGCCATCGAGCGTTGCCGCCTGCTGCGGGCCCTGGAGCGGCGCGAACGGCAGCTCGAGGAAGCGCAGCGATTGGCGCGGCTCGGCGACTTCCGTTGGCAGCCGGGCGAGGCGGGCGTCGATCTGTCGCGTCAGCTGCAGGGGATGCTCGGTTTGCCATCGCCGCAGGTGGGGCTGCGCACCCTCCTGCGGCGGACCGCCCCGGCCGACCGCCGGCGGCTCGCGACCGCGCTCCGGTCGGTGCTGCGGGAGCGGGAACATGCCGGTTTGACCCTGAGGCTGCGCACCGCCGCCGGCACTCTCGGCGATTTCCACCTCGAACTGCGCCGCAGCGGGCCGCCTGGCGGCTCCAATACCGCGATCTGGGGGATCTGCCAGGACATCGGCGACCAATTGGCACTCGCCCGAATGAAGGACGAGTTCGTGTCGATCGTCAGCCACGAGCTCCGGACACCGCTCACCTGCGTGCTCGGCGCCATCTCCGCGTTGCGCGGCCTTTTCGCCGACCGTTTGCCCGAGCGCGGCCGGGAGCTCCTCGAGACGGCGCATCGCAACGGCGCGCGTCTCGCCGCCATGGTGGACGACCTCCTCGACCTGCAGAGGATGGCGAACGGCACGCTCAAGGTGGAGCCGAAGCCCGTCGACTATGCTCGCCTAGTGACCGAAGTGGTGGCGGAACATCGTCCCTCGGCGGGAAAGCGGCGCGTTCGCCTCGAGATCGAACCGTTGCGGGGCCGGCTCCTCGGTCGCAGCGATCCCCTGCGCTTCGCCCAGATCCTCGGCAATCTCGTCGGCAACGCGATCAAGTTCTCGCCCACCGGCGGCACCGTCAAACTGACATTGGAAGAGGCGGGTCCGTTCGTGCGGGTCACCGTCGCCGACAGTGGACCGGGCATCCCCGAGGATCTCCTGCCCCGCATCTTCGAGCGTTTCGTCCAGCTCGACGTCTCCGACCGCCGCGCCCGCGCCGGCATCGGGCTCGGGCTCGCCATCGCGCGCGAGCTGGCCGAGCGGCTCGGTGGCACCATCCGCGTGGCCAGCCGTCCCGGTCAGGGTAGCCGCTTCACCCTGGAACTGCCCCGTTTCGCCGGTGTGTCGAACTCTTGCCCCGTTGTCGCGGAGGACGCCGATGTCCGAGATCCCGAGCGGGCCTCCGCTCTGCCCTGAAGCCTCGTCCGTTCCGCACCTTTTGTGCGTCGAGGACGATCCCGATATCCTCTCTCTTCTCGTGCTGGCGCTCGAAACCATAGGTGGCCTGCGCGTCACGTCCTGCACCTCCGGCGCCGAAGCTCTCGCCCTCGCGCCGGTGCTCGCGCCCGATCTCGTGTTGCTCGATGTGATGATGCCAGGAATGGACGGGATCGAGACCCTGGCACGCCTGCGCAGCGATGCCCGCACCCGAGGCCTGCCGGTCGTCTTCCTCACCGCCAAGGTGCAGCCCCAGGAAATCGCGACCTACCGCAGGCTAGGGGCCCGCGGGGTGATCCCCAAGCCCTTCGACCCCATGCGGCTTGCCGACCAGGTCCGGGGATATCTCGGCGATGACCCGAACCCTATCGCCCTCTGACATGCTGGCGACCCTTCGCGAGCGTTTCCGGGCGCGCAGTCGCGAGCGTCTCGCGCGCCTCGGCATGCTCGCCGGCCTGCGCGAGGGGCAGCGACCCGCACTGGCGGCGACCGCGACCCTCGAAGAGGTCCGGCGGCTTTTGCACGAGCTCGCCGGGGGCGCGGGCACCTTCGGCTTTCCCGCACTCGGCGCCGAGGCGGCTCGCCTCGAGGCGTCGATCTCGAAGGCGGGGGATGCACCGCTTGCGGAGCTCCGTGCCGCCCTGCCGCGCATGGAAGCGTTGCTCGCGGATTCGCCGGAGGCGCATGGGCGAGACGACGGCATCGCCCCGCCCTTTCCCTCGGACGGAGCCGAGGGATCGGCTTCGGGACACCGGTAGGGAAGGGTGCGAGGTCGAGCCGGATGCCCTCCGCGCCCGATGTCCGGAGGACCGGCGAGCGCAGGGCCTTGCGCGTGTCCCCGAGCTTCGGGCGCTCTTTCTGTCTGCGAGGCTGGGCGCTGTGGGCGTCGGCTCCGCGCCTCGTGGACGAAACCGATTCGCGATCGACCGTACGCCGACCATCTGCCAGGGGATCCCGCGAGGACTGGCATGCGGGCCGGCGGGAGGTCGTGGAGGCCGAGCTCCTCTCGCAACCCTTCGCCCGATTTCAGGCCTGGAGGTTCGGAGATCGGCGGGATCGGCCAGCGCCGCCCGCCGGGGATGGCGTACCCGCCTTTTGGCCCGTCGCTCCTCCTCGCATGCGCTAGCGCGACGCCCGCCCTTCTTCCGCATGGCGAGCTCCACCCCCGAGGCGCTGCCCCGAAGGGACCGACGACCGTCTCGATCGCTGCCGCGCGGTCCCCGGTCGCTCGGTCCGAACCGCCTCGGCTCCGTCCACGTCGAGACGACTCGGTTCTTCGTGGGGCACTCCCCTTCCCGCCGCCGGCGACGAGCCCGCGGACGACGACCGACCGGCTGACGGCGCGGTGGCGCCGCGCTCGAGCCGCGATCTGGGTGCCAGCACGGCGAGCGGCCGATCTGCCGCGGGCAATCGGGGCGGACCCCGATGCGATCTCGCTCCCGCGCAGCTGGCCAGCAGCTGCGCAAGGGATTAAAGATCATGGGGATGGTGGCAAGGTTGCGATCGCATTCCGCTCGGAGTCGAAGGTCATGTGCGGCATCGTCGGTGTCATCGGCCGTTCGCCCGCGGCCCCTCTCCTCCTCGATGCGCTTCGTCGCCTCGAATATCGCGGCTATGACAGTGCCGGCATTGCCACCCTGGTCGACGGGCGCATCGAGAGGCGGCGGGCGGCGGGCAAGCTCGCGCGGCTCGCGGCCGAGCTGGAACGCGAGCCGCTCGCCGGCACCACCGGCATCGGCCATACGCGTTGGGCTACCCACGGTCGGCCGACACTCGAGAATGCCCATCCGCACATCAGCGGCGGGGTCGCCGTGGTGCACAACGGCATCATCGAGAATCACCTGGAGCTCCGCGCCGAACTGATCGCTGCCGGCCACCGCTTCGAGACCGACACCGACACCGAGGTGGTGCCGCAGCTCGTGCATCGCTATCTGCGCGAGGGCGCTCGGCCGGTGGAGGCGGCGCGCCTCGCCATCGCCAGGCTCCGCGGCGCCTTTGCCCTCGTGCTGCTGTTCGAGGGCCACGAGGATCTCCTCGTCGCCGCCCGGCGCGGCAGTCCGCTCGCCATCGGCTATGGCGACGGCGAGATGTTCGTGGGCTCCGACGCCCTCGCCTTGGCCCCCCTCACTTGCCGCATCCAATACCTCGAGGAAGGCGACTTTGCCGTGGTGCGCCCCGGCGGTGTCGAGATCGTCGATGCAGGGGGCCGTCCCTGCGAGCGACCCATCGTCCGCACCCACTTGTCGGGGGCGATGATCGGCAAGGGCAACTACCGCCACTACATGCAGAAGGAGATCCACGAGCAGCCGGCGGCGGTGGGCGATACGCTCAGGGCCTTCGCCGATCCGGCGACCCACCGCATCCTGCTGCCGGAGTTTCCCTTCGATCTCGCGGCAGTGCCGCGCATCGCTGCGGTCGCCTGTGGCACCGCCGCCTATGCCGCCCTCGTCGGCCGCTATTGGTTCGAGCGCCTCGCTGGGGTTCCCGTCGACTGGGATATCGCTTCGGAGTTCCGTTATCGGGAGGCTCCGCTGGTGCCGGGCGAGCTCGGCCTGTTCGTCTCCCAGTCGGGCGAAACCGCCGATACCCTGGCCGCCATGCGGCACGTCAAAGCGCTCGGTCATCCGACCTTGGGTGTCGTCAACGTCCCCGAGAGCACGCTCGCGCGCGAGGTCGATGCCTGTCTGCGCACCCTTGCCGGGCCGGAGATCGGGGTCGCCTCGACCAAGGCCTTTACGACCCAATTGGCGACCTTGGCCTGCCTGGCGATCGGCACGGCACGGGCGCGCGGCCGGCTCGACCCGCGCCGGGAGGAGCAGCTCACCGCCGCCCTCGATCGCATTCCCGCCGCCATGCTGCAGGCGCTCGCCCTCGACGACGGCCTGCGGGAGATCGCCCATAGCCTCGCGGAGGCGGCGAGCGTGCTCTACATTGGCCGCGGTACCTCTTGGGCGATCGCCCTCGAGGGTGCGCTCAAGCTCAAGGAGATCAGCTACATCCACGCCGATGCCTACGCCGCCGGCGAGCTCAAGCACGGGCCGATCGCCCTCGTCGACGAACGCATGCCGGTGATCGTGGTGGCTCCCTCGGACTCGCTGTTCGAGAAGACGGCGAGCAACCTGCAGGAGGTGCACGCCCGTGGCGGGCGCGTGATTCTTCTCACCGACCGACGGGGTCGCGAGACCCTCGGCCACTTCGCCTGGCGGGTCGTGGAACTTCCGGAGGTGGATCCCTTCGTGGCCCCCCTGCTCTACGCCCTGCCGGTGCAACTGCTCGCCTATCATACCGCGGTGCTCAAGGGGACGGACGTCGACCAGCCGCGCAACCTCGCGAAGTCGGTGACCGTCGAATGAGGCATGCGCCGGATCGTCTGTGAGTACGCGCTGATCCACGGCGAATGGCGTCGGCACGTCGCCATCGAGGTGGCTGCGGACGGCAGCATCGCCAACCTCGCGCCAGCCGCTAGGGGCGAGGAGGGCGAGCGGCTCGCGGGCTACGTGGTGCCCGGTCTCGTCGACGTCCACGTGCGAGTCACCGATCGGCTTCTCGCCGGTTTCGCCAGCCGCGGTCGGGGGTCGGAGCGGGTGCTTCGTCTACGCCGGCGGCTGCTCGCCCTGATCGGACCCGAGGAATTGTGGGCGGCGGCCGCTTCCACCTTCGTCGCACTGCTGCACGCCGGCTGCACCGCCGCCGTCGCCTTCCACGAGCTCCATCACGCTCCCGACGGCACCCCTTACGAGGATCCCGCGCTCCTCGCCCTCGTCTTGCACGAAGCCGCGCGCGAGGTCGGCATCGGGCTGACGCTGGTGCTCGCCGGGCAAGTTTCCGGTGGGTTCGACGGTCGTCCGGTCGAGGGTCCGGAACGCCGCAGCCGGCTTTCACCCGAAGCCCTCGCTCGCCTCGGTGCCCGTCTGGCGCGGGAGTTTCGCGACGATCCCGAACGCCGGCTCGCCATCGGCATCGCCGTTCCGGGAGGGGTCCCGCCTTCGCGCCTGGCCGAGTTCTTCGCCGTGGGCGACAGTCTGGGACCGCGCACCCCCGTGCACGTTCCGTTGGCGATGGAGCCGGAGGATGTGGCCCGCTGCCGCGCCTGCACCGGTGACGGGCCCCTTTCGACGCTGCGGCGTATCCGCGAGCCGGATGCGGCCTTCTGCCTCTTGGGTGCGGCCAGGCTGGAGCCAGCGGAACGGCAGGCGCTGTCGCGGCTCGAGGCGGTGGCTGGATTGCTGCCGGAAGCGGAGATGCGTTCGGCTCCCGCGCTCGCCGAATTGCTGCATCGCCTTCCGACCCTCGCCGTGGGCTCTGGGCCGGGCGGTACCCTCGACCCGACGGCGTCGCTGCGGTGGTTGCTGCTCGCCGGAGTCGCCGCTGGCGGCGGGGCGGAAGTGGCACCCGGACCCGTCCTGCTGCGCACGTTGGCGAACAGCGCCCAGGCATCCGGGCGTGCCGTGGGCCGGATCGCGCCCGGCTTTCGGGCCGATCTCGTCCATCTCGATCCGACGCATCCGCTCCTCGCCGGGCTGGCGCCGGAAGACGTGCTGGCGGCGTGGATCACGGACGGCGAGCGGCGATCCTGGGTGCGCGACGTGATGGTGGGCGGCCGCTGGCAGATCCGCGACGGCCGTCACGCTGCCGACGAGCGGGTGGAAACGAGCTTCCGGCGGGTGCGGGAACGTCTCTTCTCGGGCGTCGGGCCATGAGCCGGGGCGACGAGTTCGATGCCTTTTGCCCCTGGTGTGGGCAACCGTTGCGGCTCGTCTTCGTCCACGGTCATGCCCAATGCGCGGCCTGTGGCGTGCCCGTGTACCCATGTTGTGAAGGCGCGCCCGCACCGGCACAACCCCCAGCCGGCGAAAACACCGCCGTCTGTCCCGTGCCTGCCGCTGGGCGAGGCCCGGAAGGGCCGCCGCCAGAGAAGCCCCCACCGCCCCCGCTCACCCGGTCGAGGAGCGCCACCAGACGTTCGACCCGGCGCAGCAGGCGCACGCGCAACTCCACCTCGTAGGGTTCCGGTGCCATCGCCATCCTCCCCTCGCGCCACCCTCGGCGGCAGCCAGAGTGGACCCACGGGCGGGGTTGCGCTGTGCGGAAACTCACAGCGCCGGGAAGGGGGAACGGAACCCGGAGGGCACTCGCAGCCCTCAAAGACGGCGGCCGGTCGCCCGGTCGAACAGATGGACGTGATCGACGCGGGGGCGCAGCTGCAGCGTCTCGCCCGGTACGAACGGATGGCGTTCGCGGAACAACACTTGCGCCTCTTGCCCGGCCAGCGAGACGACCACCAGGATCTCCGCACCCGTGGGTTCCACCACCTCGACTCGCGCCGCGATGGTGCCGGCCGAACCGTCGGCCAGATCGAGGTGCTCGGGTCGGATACCGTAGATGACCTCGCGTCCGTCCTCGCCAGGCGCATCGGCAGGCAAGGGCAAAACCGTGCCGTCCTTGGCCACCGCCACCGGCTGGCCACCGTCGCGCCGAATGGTCGCCTCGATGAAGTTCATGGCTGGCGAGCCGATGAAGCCGGCGACGAAGAGATTGGCCGGTCGGTCGTAAAGCTCGAGTGGCGCCCCGATTTGCTCGACATGGCCGTGCTGCATGACCACGATACGGTCGGCCATGGTCATCGCCTCGATCTGGTCGTGCGTGACGTAAACGGCGGTCGTCCGCAGCCGCTGGTGCAGGGCCTTGATCTCGGTGCGCATCTGGACGCGCAATTTGGCGTCGAGATTGGAGAGCGGCTCGTCGAACAGGAACACTTGCGGGTCGCGCACGATCGCCCGGCCCATGGCGACCCGCTGCCGCTGGCCACCGGACAGCTGGCGCGGATAGCGATCGAGGAGTTCGGTGAGACCGAGGATGCGCGCCGCCCGCCCGACCCGCTCTTCGATGACATGGCGCGGTGCCTTCGCGAGCTTGAGCGAGAAGGCCATGTTCTCGCGCACCGTCATGTGCGGGTAGAGGGCATAGTTCTGGAACACCATAGCGATGTCGCGGTCCTTGGGAGGAACATCGTTGACTACCCGGCCGCCGATGCGGATCTCGCCGCGGCTGATTTCCTCGAGGCCCGCGATCATGCGCAAGAGCGTGGACTTGCCGCAGCCCGAAGGCCCTACGAGGACGACGAACTCGCCGTCGGCGATGTCGATCGACACTCCGAACAACACCTGGGTCGATCCGAAGAACTTGTCGACCTGCCGGATTTCCACCGAGGCCATTCGTCCTGCTCCTCCCCCGACATCGCCAAGCGGGCTGCTCGCGCCTGCGGCGGCGATCATGGGAGCCGCCCGCTGCGGTGACAAGATCCGACAGCCGAGGCCGCCCGCCGACCACCCTCGCGGGGCTATCCCCGGCTCGCCGTGAGCTCGCGGATGGCGGCGGGCAGATCGGCAAAGCCGTCGATCACCAGATCGGCACCCAGCTCGTCGGCGCAGTCCTCGCCGTAGCCGTGGCGCACCAGGACGCAGCGGATGCCGAGGCCGCGGGCGGCGAGCAGATCGTTGCGCGAATCGCCGACCATCACCGCCGTCGTCCCGTCCTGCGGGGCGAGCCGGTCGAGCACCGCACCGAGATGGCGGGGGTCGGGCTTGCGGAACGGCAGGCGATCGCCACCCACGATCGCCGCGAAGAAGGGTGCGAGACCGAGACCGTCCAGGAGCAGATGGGTGGAGCGCTCGGGTTTGTTGGTGCACACGCCGAGGGGATGGCCCCGGCCGTGCAACTCGGCGAGCGTTTCGATGACGCCGGGAAAAGGCCGACTGGCGACGCAGGCGTTGGCGCCATAGTCGTCGAGAAAGGCGCGGTAGAGGGTGTCGATTCGCGCGTCGTCCGCTTCCACGCCGGCGGCCTCGAGGGCGCGGGCGACGAGGGTTCGTGCGCCATCGCCGATCATCCGCCGGACACGCGACTCGTCCGGGGCCGGAAGGTCGTGGGCGGTGAAGACGCGCGACAGCGCGGCGGCGATGTCGGGAAGGGTGTGCACCAGCGTTCCGTCGAGATCGAAGACGATCGGCAGGGCTTGGAGCACGGGCGTCACTCCGCTTGGCGATTGTCGGCCGGCAGGATCTCGCTAAAGTGCGGCTGCTCGTCCAGAGGTCCATCGCCAGGGTCGTCGCGGAGCAGCAGATCCCCATGGCAGCCATCGCTGTTGCCGTCCTCGCAGCCGGCCGGGGCACCCGTATGCGCAACGCCCTACCCAAGGTGTTGCATCCCCTCGCCGGGGCGCCCCTGCTGGCACACGTGCTGCGCAGCGTGTCGCGCCTCGCTCCGGCGCGCACGGTGCTGGTGGTGGCGGCCGATGGCCAAGCCGTGTCGGAAACGGCCCGTCGCATCCTCCCTGGCATCGCGGTTGTCGTCCAGGATCCGCCGCTCGGCACCGGCGATGCCGTGCGCCGCGCTCTGCCCGAGCTGCCGGAAGCGGGAACCCTGCTCGTCGTCTATGGCGATACGCCATTGCTGCGGCCGGAGACCCTGCAGGCCCTCGTGCTGAGCCGCGAGCGCAGCGGGGCGGCGGTGGCGGTACTCGGCATCGAGCCGGAGGATCGCAGCGGTTACGGGCGTCTGCGGGTCGACGCAGAAGGGGGGCTTCTCGCCATCGTCGAGGAACGGGAGGCGGATGCCACGCTCCTCGCCTCGGCGCCCTGTAACGCCGGAGTCATGGCGCTCGATCTCGCCTGCGCTCGCGAGCTGCTCGAGCAACTGCCGCGACATCGCGACAAGGGCGAGTACTATCTCACGGACATGGTCGCGCTCGCCTGCCGTCTCGGGCGTTCTTGCATCTGGATCCGGGGAGCGACGGAGGAGGGCTTGGGGGTGAATTCGCAGGCCGAACTTGCCGCCCTCGAGGCCCGCTTCCAGGCGCGGGCCCGGGCGTCGGCGCTGGACCGCGGCGTGGTGATGCCCGCCCCGGAGACGGTGTTCTTCGCCTTCGACACCGAGCTCGAGGCCGGGGTGCGGGTCGAACCCTATGTGGTCTTCGGTCCCGGGGTGCGAGCGGAGGCAGGAGCGGTGATCCGCAGCTTCAGCCATCTCGAAGGCGCGTATCTCGAGGCGGGAGCCGAGGTCGGTCCCTTCGCGCGGCTGCGACCCGGGACCCGCGTCGGCGCCGGCGCCCGCATCGGCAACTTCGTCGAGACCAAGAACGCTCGCCTCGGGCGCGGCGCCAAAGCCAATCATCTCACCTACCTCGGCGACGCCGAGGTGGGGGCGCGAGCCAATATCGGTGCCGGCACCATCACCTGCAACTTCGACGGGTTCGGCAAATACGAGACGCGCATCGGCGAGGACGCGTTCATCGGCTCCCACACTGCCCTCGTCGCACCGGTGACGGTGGGCGCCGGCGCGATCGTCGGCGCCGGCAGCACGATCACCGTCGATGTGCCGGCTGAGGCGGTGGCGGTCGCACGGGCGCGCGAGCGCATTCTGGAACATCGGGCACCGGAATTGCGGGAGCGGTTTCGACGTCGCAAAAGGGAGGGCTCCCGGGCGGACGGGAGCTGAAGCGGCTGTGCGACCGGCCCCCGGGGAGGAGCAGGTCATGGCGCGACTGATCGCGGTTCTCGTTTTCGTGCTGCTGTCGGCGAGCGGGGCAGTGGCGGGGGCGATCGACGACATCCGGCAAGGCAACGACGCCTTCGCCGCTGGCCGCAAGGAAGAAGCCTTGCAGGCCTACACGCGGGCGATCGTCTCTGGCGAGCTCGACGCCGAGGCGCTCGCCCTCGCCTACAACAACCGCGGCGTGGTCTACAACGAGCTCGGCGATTTCGATCGAGCCATCGCCGACTATCGCGAGGCGCTGGCGCTGGTGCCGGGCGATCCGACGGCGCTACGCAACCTCCGCGTCGCCTATACCCGGCGCGGCGTCGCCCAGGCGAATTTCGGCGAATTCGAGCGGGCTCTCGACGACCTCGGTCGAGCGATCGAACTCGAACCGTCGCACCATCTGGCCTGGCTGCGGCGCGCCGAAGTACGGATGGAAATGGGCGACCTCGAAGGAGCCGCCCGCGACCTTGCCGAAGCCGAGACACGGCGGGCGGGCGATGCCGAGATCGCGGCGGCGCGAGAGCGGCTTGCCGCGCGCGTCGAGGAAGCGCGACAGGCGGCAGCCGCCGCGGCGTCGCGACCGATGCCCGATCGCCCCGCTTCTCCCGCCGCCCAGCCGGCGGCGGTTGGCGCAAAACCGGCTCCTGGCATCGCGCCTGCGCCGGGGAGCGAAGCGACTGCCGCCACTTCGGCGACTGCCGCAGCTGCCGCAGCCAGCGCCGCACGGCCGGAAACGACGGAGGCGGCGACGGAGGAGAGGCGTTGGCAAGCGGTGGCGGCGGTGAATGTGCGCGCCGGTCCCAGCAACGAGCATCCGGTGGTGCGAGTCATCCGGCGAGGGGAGACCGTGCGCGTGCTCGGCGAGACACGCGGCTGGAAGGAAATCCTCTTCGACGACGGGGCGAAGGGATTCGTTTACCGCAAGTGGCTAGAACCGGTTGCGGACAGCGGCAGGGAAGGGTAAGGGTAGAGCCGTATCCTGAAGGATATACCCTGGGTTGAGGGGGCCGACCCGGGGCCAATGCCGGGTCACATGCGGGCCGCCGGCAGCGAGCGACGACGAGGGAGCGAGGCCGGACACGATCGGAGGAGTCGTGAAACCGTATTGGCGTCTCGTGTTCGCGATCTGGATCCTCTGGCTTCCGTCTGCCGGTGCGGCGTATGCGCGTACCGAAGCGGCGATCGTGGTGGAGGCTGGCAACGGCCGCGTGCTGCACGAGCGGGGAGCGGATCTGCCGATCTATCCTGCCTCGCTCACCAAAATGATGACTCTCTACCTGCTGTTCGAGGCGGTGGATCGGGGCGAGCTCAAGCTCGACGACAGGCTCCCGGTCTCTGCTCGTGCCGCCGCCATGCCGGCCTCGCGGCTCGGGCTGGCCGCGGGTGAATCCATCCGGGTCGAGGATGCGATCCGCGCCCTGGTGGTGAAGTCGGCCAACGACGTGGCCGTGGTGGTGGCGGAGGCCCTCGCCGGCAGCGAACAGGAGTTCGCGCAGGCGATGACGCGACGGGCGCGGACGTTGGGTATGAGCCGCACCACGTTCGCCAATGCCTCGGGCCTCCCCGACGATCGCCAGCAGACGACGGTGCGCGATCTCGCCACCCTCGCGCGTCACCTCGTCCTGGATTTCCCGCAGTTCTACCGGTACTTCTCAGCACCCGAATTCCGCTGGCAGGGACGGGTGCATCGCAGCCACAATGGTATTCTGCGGCTCTACCGCGGCGCCGACGGCCTCAAGACCGGATACATTCGCGCCTCCGGCTACAATTTGGCGGCCTCGGCGGTGCGCAACGGCAAGCGGGTCATCGCCGTCTATGTCGGCGGCCCTACCGCGCCGGCCCGCGACCGCACGGTCGCCGGTTTGCTCGATCTCGGCTTCGCGCAGCTCGAAGATGCCGGAACCCGCGTGGCCCAGGCGACGGCCGTGCGGCCGGCCACTCCGCCCGCCGCAGCTCCCGCCGCACGTTCCGCCAGTGCGGTGGGCCGACGCGAGCAAGATCCGGCACCTCCGCGGAGCCGTCCGCAGACGCCCTCCCGCACCGCCGTCGCCGACGCCCAGCCGGCTCGCCTCTCCCGACCGCCGGTCACCCCGGTGGCTGCCAACGGACCGCTCTTCGGCGTCCAGATCGGCAGCTTCTTGCGGCGCGACGAGGCCGATCGGGCGGCGCGCGCGCTGGTGCGGAGATTCCCCGATCTGCTCGACGGGACGATCGACGTGAGTCCCCGCAAGGGTCGCCGCAAGCTGTTCTACGAAGCCCGGGTGGCCGGCTTCTCGGAAAGGGAGGCGCAGAGGATCTGTCGTCAGCTCGAACGTCGCCGCCACGAGTGCCTCGTCGTCCGTTATGACGGACCGGTGCGCGTGGCCTCGCGCTGAGCCGTCGCCAGGCGCCGGCCGCGAGGGTGAGCGGCGGAGCAGTGCGGGTGCTCCATGCCGGCTCGCCCGACGGCCGCTCGCAGGGTTCGCCGGTGGCCGGCCGCGGCTCGGTGCGACCGCGGCCTGATCGAAGCGCTCGGGGCAATTCCGCGATCGTCCGGCGATGCGGGGAGAGCCCCTTCGAGGACACCCTTCCCGCCACCGACAGCCCGCCGGCGGTCGAGGTCGCCTTGCCGTCGATAGCTCGCTACCATCCCAGCTTGGGCGAGGCCGGCCGTCCGCGTCACCCAGTGCGACGGCCTCGTCTCCGCGGCCGGAACGGGCGGCGACCGCCCGGCAGTTCCCGCCCGGATCCGGCGCGGTTTCGGCGGGCTCGGTTCACCCCGAGATGACAACGCCAACGGGCATGGCGCCGCCGGGATCGCGCCGGCGGGATGGTCGAAGAGACGTTCGGAAGCTGGTCCTGCCGATTCCCGCCGATGAAAAACGAGCCATTCGCGGCCACATGCTTGCCGGGTTCGATCCCGCTCTGGAGCAGGGAGTGGACGATGAGGCTCTACCGTGAGTTTCGGACCCAGGAGGAACTCGATCGCGAGTATAACGCCGCCGCTGCGGTAGCCGATAGCGACGCGGTGATCCGCGGCTGGCTCGCCCGCAGCGCCGCCGTCCTCGACCGGCTCGAGGCGCGGCTGGGTATCGCCTATGGTCCGACCCGCGCCGAACATCTCGATGTCTTTCCAGCCGGCCGGGATCGTCCCGTGCACGTCTTCTTCCACGGCGGCTACTGGCGCCGCTTCGCGGCTCGCGACTTCGCCTTTCTCGCCCCGGCCTTCGTCGAGGCCGGTATCACCCTCGTCAACGTCAACTACGCCCTCTGCCCGATGGTGAGCGTCACCGAAATCGTCCGCCAAGCCCGCGCGGCCGTCGCCTGGATCGCCCGCCATGCCGACGAGTTCGGCGGCGATCCCGGACGCATCACCATTTCCGGACATTCCGCCGGCGGGCATTTGGTGGCCATGACCGCCTTCACCGATTGGCCGGGCGACTACGATCTTCCAGCCGATGTGGTGAAAGGCGGGCTTGCCATAAGCGGCCTCTTCGACCTCGCACCCTTTCCCTGGACCTGGCTGCAGCCGACCCTCCAGCTCGACTGGGGCGAGGTGCTGCGCCTGAGCCCGATCCTCCACGTTCCCGACCGCGCGCCGCCGCTCTTGATCGCGGTGGGCGGTGCCGAGACCGCCGAATTCCGCCGCCAGAGCCGGGACTTCCACGCGGCTTGCCTGGCGAAAGGACTCACCTGCGGCTTCCTCGAAGCGGAGGGCCTCGACCATTTCCGCATCCTCGAGGAGCTGGAGCGGCCGGACAGCGAGCTCTTCGCCGCCGTTCTGGATCTTGTCCGCGGCGAGTAGTGCCGGATTCCTCGGGAAGCTTGCGCGCAGCGCGTCCGCCACCCGATCAAGGGCGCTGGATCGGCCTCGGGCGCGACCTAGTTATGGCGATCGGGCACCGGGACGGAGACGCTGGAGACGACGCTATGGCCGTCGGAGGATGGCTGCGCCGCCTGCTCGGTACGGGTGCCAAGCGGCGGGAGGAGCGGGAGCCGGTCACTTACGGCGAGTACACGATCACGCCGACCCCGCTCGCGCAAGGCGGTCAGTTCGTGACCGCTGGCATCATCCGCAAACATACGGCGCAAGGTATGCTCGAACATCGTTTCGTGCGCGCCGACACCCACGCGACCGCCGAAGACGCGGCCGAGTTCGCGATCCACAAGGGGCGGCAAATCATCGACCAGCTTGGCGATCGCATCTTCGAGTCCTAAGCCGAACGGCGACGTGCGGCCGGCGCGGGAACCGCACCTGCGGGTCCGGTTCCCCGGTGCCGAGGGCAACCGATGAGCCGCCGAGCGCGGTCGCATGTGCGGGGAAGACGGATCGACAACGGTGGCGAAGCATTTTCTCGGTCGCACCCTGGAACGGTGGGCACGCCCACTCCCCTTCCTTCGCCATCCCCTGTGGACGGCGGAAGCGGCGCTCGCGGCGGGCGTGCTCGCTCTGTCGCGCAGCCTCCGGCCCGCTGCCGCATCGAACTTCGGCGAAAGACTCGGCCGTATGCTCGGGCCGAAAAGCTACAAGCATCGGCACGTGCTGACCAATCTGGCGATCGCCTTTCCCGGGCGCGATCCTGCCTGGTACGAGGAGACCGCTCGCGCGATCTGGGGCAATCTCGGTCGAGTGCTGGCCGAGTTCGCCTTCCTCGAGCGATTCCTCGAGGGCGAGCTGGCGGAGCGGGTCGAGATCGTCGACCATGCCAGCCCCCACCTTCGGAATCGGCGCCAGCAAATCATCTTCGTCGGTGCCCATCTCGCCAACTGGGAGCTCGCCGCGCTCGTCCCGAACCGCTGGAGCCTGCCTGTCACGGTGGTCCACGCCCGCCAGACCAACCCCCTTCTCGATCGCCTGATTGCCCGTCGGCGGCAGGCGTTGCGAGCCCGTCTCGTAGCGGTGGGAGAATCGGCGCGGCTGCTGCCGAAGGCGCTCGCCGAAGGCCATAGCCTGGGTCTGCTCGTGGACCAGCGGTTCGATGACGGCGAGCTCGTTCCCTTCTTCGGTCGGGAGGCGCAGACCGCGGTGACACCGGCCCGTCTGGCGTTGCGTCATGGGTTGCCCCTGGTCCCGGTGCGGGTGGAACGGCTGGACGGTCTCGACCTGCGCATCACCGTCTACGAGCCGATCGAGCCGGAAGCGCCGGTCCGCGACCGGCGGGAGGCTGCCCTCGCCATGACCGCGCGGCTCAATCGGCTGTTCGAGGACTGGATCCGGGCACGCCCGGGCGAATGGCTGTGCGCCAAGCGGCGCTGGCCCAAGGGGCCCGAGGATCCGAAACTGCGTGCCAACCGCCGGCGAGCGGTCACGGCCGCCTGAGGCGAGGGTGTCGTCGGCCATGGCAGACCGTTCCCTTGCCGCACCTCGACCCGTGGCGCCGCGGACACACTTCCGGCCGCCGCGTACCTGGCTGATGATGGGTCACAAGGCGGGCGACAACTCCCAGATCCTGGCGCTCGCCGAAGCGCTCGGCTGGCCGTTCGAGATCAAGCGGCTGGTCTACCGTCGCACCGAGCTCCTCACCAATCTGCTGGCGGGGCCGACCCTCATGGGCCTGGTGCGCGACCGGTCGAGCCCGCTCGAGCCGCCCTGGCCCGAGCTGGTGATTTCCGCCGGCCGCCGCAACGAACCGCTCGTGCGCTGGATCCAGCGTCAAGCTGGCGGCCGCCATCGCATCAAGCTCGTGCACGTCGGACGCCCCTGGGCGCTGCACGAGTGCTTCGATCTCATCGTCACGACGCCGCAGTACCGCCTGCCCGACAAGCCCAATATCCTGCACAACGAGCTGCCGCTCCACCGCGTGACCCCGCAGCGCCTGGCCGAGGCGGCGGAGCGCTGGCGTCCTCGTCTCGCCCATCTGCCGCGCCCTTATGTCGCCGTCCTCCTCGGCGGTCAGGCCGGCCCCTACAATTTCGACCGCGAGAACGGCGCGGTGCTCGGTTGGTGGGCGGCACGGCTCGCCCGCGAGGGGGGCGGATCGGTGCTCGCCACCACGAGCGCCCGCACCCCGCCGAAAGCGGCCGATGCCTTCGCCGCGCAGCTCGACGTGCCGCACTTCCTCTACCGCTATCGCCCGGAGGACCGGGACAACCCGTATTTCGCCCTGCTGGGCTTGGCCGAACGCATCGTCGTCACCTGCGATTCCATGTCGATGCTGGCCGAGGCCTGTTCCACCGGCAAGCCGGTCTTCATCTTCGACCTCTCGCGGGGGCGCGGTTCCCATCGGCCGCCGGTGCCGCCCGAGGCGAGGATACGCGGGCGCTCGCTCCTGGAACGGCTGGCCGATTGGCACCCACGGCCGACCATCTACCGTATCGGCATGCGCATCGGACCGCGGCGGCTGACCCGCGACGTCAGCCTGATCCATCGCCGCCAGGTGGAAGAGGGCCGGGCCGTGTGGCTCGGCGAATCCTGGCCGGAGGGGCGGATTCCCCCGCCGGTGTGCGATCTCGCGCGGGCGGTGGAACGGGTGCGCGCGCTCTTCGGTCCCGACGGGCGACCGCTACCGCCGCCGCCGGAGCTCGATATTCTCCCGCGCGGCGGATCCCTGCTGCCCGAGCTGTTCGCGCGTCTCACCCAATAGACGGGGACCGCGAGAGAAAAGGGGGCGGCTGCCCCCCCCTCGACTCGCGATCGTTCACCCGGTGGTCAACGGGCGACCAGATCGACCGGGTAGAAAGCGTGCCCGCCAAGCGGGTCCATCACGTAGCCCTGCACCTCCTTGCGCATGGGCATGAAGACGATGGAATGGGCGATGGTGATCCACGGCGCCTCGCGTTTGAAGACCTCTTGTGCCTTGCGGTAGAGCTCGGTCCGTTTGGCGATGTCGGTGGTGCGTTTCGCCTCCACCACGAGCGCGTCGAACTCCGGATGGCACCAGCGGGCGCGGTTGGTGCCGTCCTTGGCGGCGTCGCAGCCGAGCAGCACATGCAGGAAATTGTCGGGATCGCCATTGTCGCCGGTCCAGCCGAGCAGCAGCGTCTGGTGTTCTCCGTTCTTGGAGCGTTTCAGATATTCGCCCCATTCGAAGGACACGATCTCGGCCTCCACGCCGATCGCCTTCCAATCCGCCTGGATCAACTCCGCCATGCGCCGCGCGTTGGGATTGTAGGGGCGCTGGACCGGCATCGCCCAGAGATCGGTGCGCAAGCCGTTGGGGAAGCCGGCCTCGGCGAGCAGTTTGCGCGCCGCGTCCGGATCGTAAGGATAATCCTGGATATCCTCGTGATAGGACCACATGGTGGGCGGAATCGGGTTCTTGGCGACCCGCGCATAGCCCTGGAAGACCACGTCGATGATCGCCTGCTTGTTGACGGCCATGGCCAACGCCCGCCGCACGCGCACGTCATCGAAGGGCTTCTTCTCGGTGTTGAAGGCGAGATAGCCGATATTGAGACCCTCCTGCTCCATGACCACGAGCTCGGGATCCGCTTTCATCGCGGGAATATCGGCCGGATTCGGGTAGGCCATGATATGGCACTCTCCCGATTTCAGCTTCTGGTAACGCACGGAAGGATCGACTGTGATGGCGAACACGAGGTCGTCGATCTTCGCGCGACCCCGCCAATAGTCGGGATGGGCACGGTAGCGGATCACCGCATCCTTCTGGAAGGCGACCAACTGGAACGGCCCGGTGCCGACCGGTTCGAAATCCACCTTCTCCGGGGTCCCGGCCGCCATCATGCGCGCCGCATATTCCGCCGAGAAGATCGAGGCGAAATCCATGCCGAGATTGGCGAGGAAAGGCGCCTCGGGCTGTTTGAGAACGAACCGTACCGTGTAGTCGTCGATCTTTTCGATGCGATCGAGCAAGCTGGGCATGCCCATGCTCTCGAAATATTCGTAGGATGGCTGGTTCACCCGGTGATAGGGATGATCGGCCTTCCACTGCCGTTCGAAAGTGAAGAGCACGTCGTCCGCATTGAACTCGCGCGTGGGTGTAAAATTCGCCGTTTTCTGCCACTTGACGCCGCGCCGCAAATGGAAGGTGTAAACCAGCCCGTCGTCCGACACTTCCCAGCTCTCGGCGAGCGCGGGTTCCACCTCCGTGGTGCCGAGGGGAACTCCACCAAACGATTGAAGATCTGCCGCGAGGAGGCGTCGAAGGTAGTCCCGGCGGTGTAGAAGGCAGGGTTGAAGCCCTCCGGATTGCCCTCCGAGCAATAGACCAGGGTCTTGGCCGCCGCGGTCGGGCCGACGGCGAGTGCGGCAAGGGCGAGGCCCACGACTGCAGTCATCGTTCGTGTCACGGTGGTTCCCTCCACGCCGTGAAGCCACATCCAGGCGACGCCGGAAGTGTCCTACCGCCGGCGACGATCGCAGCCTAACCCAGCCCGGCCTACGTCGGAAGGCGCAAGCCGCTCGGCCGAGCGGGGGAGTCCCGCGGGTCAGTCGCCGCTCTGCGGGCGATCCGTTCCCGCTTCGGCGTCGCGCCAGACCAGCGAGAGCGCCTCCGGGACCAGCCTGACGCCATCGCCCGTGTGCACAGCGATCCGGTTGCGGCCTGCCGCCTTGGCGGCGTACATGGCGCGATCGGCGCGCCGCAGGAGATCGTCGAAATGGTCCTCGCCCTGCGAGGCGGCCACACCGATACTGACCGTGACCTGCACTCCCGGCTGCGGGTGCCCGACCGCTTGCGCGGCCACCAGCCGCCGGGTCCGTTCGGCATAATCCACTGCCGCCGCGAGGTCGGTATCGCGCAGCAGCACGACGAACTCCTCGCCGCCAAAGCGGCATACCAAATCCGACCGACGGGTCCGCTCGCACAGCCGGCGTGCCACCTCGACGAGAACGGCATCGCCCACCGCATGGCCGAAGCGATCGTTGATCTCCTTGAAACGGTCGAGATCGACGAAGGCCACGGCAAGCTGGCGCTGCGACCGGCGACTGAGCGCCAGTTCGGCGGCAGCGAAACGCCACAGGGCGGCCCGGTTGCACACTCCGGTCAAGGGATCGCGCTCGACGTCGCGGGCGAGCGCGGCGATCACCCGGGACGTCCGGGCCAGAGCGAGACCGTAGCCCCAGAGGAAAGCGGCCGAGCCTAGGGTGGCGGCCACCAGCCACGACGGGGCCCCGACCAACGGGATGGCGACGGTCGCCAAGAGAAAGAAAAGCGCGCACGTCCACGCGCGGACCCCGAGCGGGCGGTGTGGCGGCTCGCGGGAGAAGGGCACGGGCGGGCCTCCGCGGACAGGAACAAACTCCAGGGCGGCAGCCGACGCCGCAGGCCCAAACCACTGGTTTTATGGCATGGGGCGGGCATAGGGGCAAGCTCTCGGTCCCGTCGGGCCGCCAGTCGGCGGTGCGGCTGAGACGGGAGATCGGCGGGCTCGCGGGCAGCGGCCGATCGTTCCAGGAGCCCATCGCCAGCGCTCTGCGGCCCGGGCTTGCCGCCGCGGGGGATCCGGCACAAGAGTGGCGGCGCCACGCTCGCTGTTGGGGAGGCAGTCCTGAGGCCGAGGCGGAGCGATGTCGCGACGGCCGGCCCGTTCGCCGTGATCCGCGAACCCGGTCCGGCGCGCCTGTGGTTGGCAGGACTCATGGTCAGCATCATGCGCTGGCTCGAGATGCTGGCCTTCGGCCTTTACGCCCTCTCCGCCACCGGCTCGCCGCTCCTCGTCGCCCTCACCGTGCTTTGCCGCATGACGCCCCTTCTCCTAGCCAGCCCTCTCCTCCTCGCCCTCGCCGAGCGCGGCGATCGGCGGCTCGCCCTCGTGCGCGCCTTCGCCGCCATGAGCCTCGTGTTCGGAGCGCTGCTCGTCCTCGAGCTCTCCCGCGGTGCCGGAATCGGGGCGGTGCTCCTCGCGTCCCTCGCGGGCGGTCTGTTCTGGGCCATCGAATTCCCGCTGCGGCGGACCATGCTCGCCGAGCTCGGTGGCCTCGGGCGGGTCGGAGCGAGCATGGGCCTCGAGATCTTCGCCAATCAGGTGACCCGGGTGCTGGGCGCTGTCCTCGGGGGTGCCGGAGTGGCCTGGCTGGGTCTCGCCGGCGTGTTCGCGACCGGCCTGCTGCTCTACGGTCTCGGCGCGGCGGTGATCCTCCGGATTCCGGCGCGGTCCCCGCGCTCGGCCATCTCGGCGGCGGTCCACCCCTTGGCCCGCCTGCGCGAGGGCATGCGGGCGGTACGCCGCAATGGCCTTCTGCTCGCCACCATCGCCATCTCCGCCGCGTTCAACCTGTTCGCCTTTCCCTATGTGGCGCTGGCGCCGGTCATCGCCGAACGCCGGCATGGGCTGACCGCCGCCGGAACGGGTCTGCTGCTGGCGTGCGAGCCGCTCGCCGCGACCCTGGCGGCCCTGCTCTTCGCGCGGCTTCTCCCCGATCGGCTGTTCCGCCTCTCCTATGCCTTGGGGCCGCTGTTGTTCGTGAGTGGCACCGCGCTCTTCGCCCTCGCAGGCAGCCTCGGTGCGGCGGCCGCCGCTCTCGCCCTCGCCGGGCTGGGCATGGCGGGATTCACGATCGGCCAGATGGTGCTGCCGCTGCGCGCCGCTCCTCCGGAGCTGCGCGCCCAGGTGGTGGGTCTCGTCACCAGCTCCATCGGGGTCGCACCGCTCGGGCTGCTCCAGGCGGGCCTGCTCGCCGAAGCCTATGGCGCCTTCCTGGCCCAGCTGGTCATCTCTTGCGGCGGTATCTTCGCCTTCCTCCTCGTCCTGCTGCGCTGGCCGGAGCTGCGACAGCTCCGGCCGCCGGAAGGATGAGAGCGTCCGGACCGCGCGAAAGCGGCAACGAGCCGTGCCTCAGTGCAGCTTCGCCCATAGCCGGCGCTTGTAGGCGTAGAAAATGCCGGTGAGCGCGAGCACGAAGAGCATGAACTTGAGACCCACGGCCTTCCGGGTCTCGAGATGCGGCTCGGACAGCCAGGCGAGGAACTGGGTCACATCCTCGGCCATCTGCGGTACGGTCGCCGGAGTGCCGTCGGCATACTCGACCATCCCCTCGCTCAAGGGTGGTGGCATGGAGATCAGATGGCCGGGGAAGTAGCGGTTGTAGTACTGACCGGAGGGCACCTCGACATCCGCCGGGGGCTCCTCGAAGCCCACGAGCAGGCTGTAGATGTAGTCCTCGTGCCCCTCGCGCGCTTTGACGATGAGCGAGAGATCGGGAGGCAACGCGCCGTTGTTGGCGGCGCGCGCCGCCTGTTCGTTGGGGAAGGGACGGGGGAAATAGTCCGACGGTCGGGCAGGCCGCTCGAACATCTCCCCCTTGTCGTCGGGGCCGTCGACGACCGTGTAGCGGGCGGCGATCGCCGCGATCTGCGCCTCGTCCAGGCCGATCCCGGCGAGGTGGCGGAAGGCGAGGTATTTCGCCGAATGGCAGCTCGCACAGACCTGTTCGAAAACCTGGAAACCGCGTTGCAGTGCCGCTTTGTCGTAAGAGCCGAAGAAGCCTTCGTGCGGCCAGCTGCGGTCGACGAGAGCCTCGCCTTCGGCCGCGGAAGCGGCGAGCGGGACGAGCAGGAGGGCGGTCGCGAGAAGCGCCTTGCGCATGGTCGCTCTCCTCATTCGGCAGGCTGCGGACGCGGCGCGGCGCCCAGCACCGGTTCCCTCAGGCTCGTCGGCAGGGGCAGGGGCCGTTCCAACTTGCCGACGAGGGGCATCAACACGAGGAAATGGACGAAGTAGTAGAGGGTCGCGATCTGCGCCGCCACCAGATACCAGCCCTCGGGAGGATTGGCACCGCAGTAGCCGAGCACCAGCACGTCCACGACCAGCACCCAGAACAGCCATTTGTAGACCGGGCGGAAGCGGGCACTGCGCACGCGCGAGGTGTCCAGCCAAGGCAGGAAAAAGAGCACGAAGATCGATGCGAACATGGCGATGACGCCGCCCAGCTTGGCCGGCACGATCCACAGGAAATCGAAGGTGATCGCGCGAAGGATCGCGTAGAATGGCAGGAAGTACCACTCTGGTACGATGTGAGCAGGAGTGCGGAACGGATTGGCCGGCTCGAAGTTCACCGGCTCGATGAAGGCGTTGGGCGCGTAGAACACGAAAAAGCCGTAAACCAACAAGAACACCGACAGGCCGAACATGTCCTTTACGGTGTAATAGGGATGGAACGGGATCTTGTCTTTTGCGGTCAGGTCGATGCCGAGCGGGTTGTTGGAGCCGAACTGGTGGAGTGCCAACAGGTGCAGGAACACCACCGCGAAAATCACGAACGGCAGAAGATAGTGCAGCGAGAAGAAGCGCTGGAGCGTAGGATTGTCGACGGTGAACCCGCCCCACAGCCAGGTGACGATGGTGTCGCCGAAGATCGGGATGGCGGAGAACAGATTGGTGATCACCGTCGCCGCCCAATAGCTCATGTTGCCCCACGGCAATACGTAGCCCATGAAGGCGGTGGCCATCATCAGGACGAGGATGACGACCCCGAGCATCCACAAAAGTTCTCGCGGCGCCTTGTAGGAACCATAGTAAAGTCCTCGGAAAATGTGGATATAGACGAGGGCGAAGAACATCGACGCGCCATTGGCGTGCAAATAGCGCAGCAGCCAGCCCCAGTTGACGTCGCGCATGATGTGGCCCTCGACGCTGTCGAAGGCCATCGAGGCATGGGGGGTGTAGTGCATGACCAGAACGATGCCGGTCACGATCTGCACGACCAGCATGATGCCGGCGAGCGAGCCGAAGTTCCACCAGTAATTCAAATTGCGCGGGGCTGGATAGATCACGAGCTCGTTGTAGGCCCAGCTGAGCACCGGCAGCCGGTCATCGATCCAGCGCAGCACGACGTTCTTGAAGGGCGCTTTGACGAATTCGCCGCTCATCGTGGCGATCCTTTCGGTCGTCATCGTCCCGCTGCCATCGGCTTCAGCCGATGCGCAGCAGCGTGTTGTCGACGAAGGTGTAGGGGGGCACGTGCAGGTTGCGCGGCGCCGGCCCCTTGCGGATGCGGCCGGAGGTATCGTAGTGGGAACCGTGGCATGGACAGAACCAGCCGCCCCACTCGCCGCGCGGTTCGCCCGGACGATTGCCGAGGGGCACGCAACCGAGATGGGTGCAGATGCCGATCACCACGAGCCATTCCGGCCGCTGCACCCGCGCCTCGTCGGGCTCCGGATCGCGCAACTCGGACAGCGGCGTCGCGCGCGCGGCCTCGATCTCCTGTGGCGTACGATGATCGACGAAGACCGGCTTGCCGCGCCACTTCACCGTCACTCGCTGCCCTTCTTCGATCGGGGCGAGATCGAGCTCGGTCGAAGCCAGTGCCAGCACGTCGGCCGAGGGATTGAGACTGTCGACGAACGGCCAGAGAGAGACGAGGGTCCCGACCCCGAGGGTCGACCAAGCGACCAGTTCGAGGAAGTCGCGCCGGACCGCGCCGGCTCCCTTTTCGGGCCCGTCCTGTGTTTGCGCCATCGCATGCCGCCCCTTGGCTGAACGCGGTCGATCGACCGGCGGCGCGACTCTACTTGCGGGTCCGGCCATGGCAAGCGGCGTCTGGTCGCATAAATCCGCCTGCGATGGACGGTGTCTCTCGGTCGTGGACGACGCCATTCTCGCCCTCGCGCTCTTCGAGCCCGAGCTCGCCCCCAACTTCGGGGCGATGCTGCGGCTCGCGGCCTGCTTCGGGGTCCCGGTCGAGGTGATCGAGCCGACGGGCTTTCCCCTCGACGACCGTCGGATCCGCCGGGCGGGCATGGACTATGTGCCGCTCAGCCGCTGGCGGCGCCACCTCGATTTCGCCGCCTTCGAGGCCTGGCGACGGGCGCATGCGCGGCGACTCGTCCTGTTGAGCACCGCCGGCGAAAGGCCCTATCATCGCTTCGCCTTCCAGCCGCGGGACGTGCTGCTGTTGGGACGCGAGAGCAGCGGCGTGCCCGAAGCGGTGCGCGCTGCCGCCGATGTCGCGCTGCGCATCCCCATCCGGCTGGAAACCCGATCCCTCAACGTCGTCACCGCCGCGGCGATCGTCCTCGGCGAAGCCGCCCGGCAGCTGGGAATGCTCGATGAGCTCGACCGACATTGCCGCGACCGATGCCATGGCCGAAGCCCAAAAGACACGGGCTCGGGAATGGTTCGAGGCCCTGCGTGACCGACTCTGCGCGCTCTTCGAGGCGATCGAGCGGGAGTGCGAGGGGCCGGTGGCCTGCGGCCTCGAGCCCGGTCGCTTCGAGCGTCGCGCCTGGGAACGTCCGGGTGGCGGGGGCGGAGTGATGGCCATCCTGCGCGGCCGGGTGTTCGAAAAGGTCGGCGTCAATGTGTCCACCGTCTTCGGCCGTTTCCCCGAGCCCTTTGCGAAGCAGATCCCGGGTGCGGAGGAAGATCCGCATTTCTGGGCGAGCGGCATCTCCGTCGTGGCGCACCCCCGCAATCCGCACGTGCCGCCGGCGCACATGAACACCCGCCATATCCGCACCACACGGGCCTGGTTCGGCGGGGGTGCGGATCTCAATCCCATCTTTCCCAACGACGAAGACACCCGAGATTTCCATGCGGCTCTCCAAAACGTTTGCGACGCCTTCGACCCTGGATGGTACGGGAGGTTCAAGACTTGGGCTGACGAATACTTTTTCATCCGTCACCGGAACGAACCGCGCGGGGTCGGCGGCATTTTCTACGATTATCTCGAGGGTGACTTCGAGCGCTTGTTCGCCTTCACGCGTGCTGTCGGCGAGGCCTTCGCTCGCGTCTATCCGGAGTTGGTGCGGCGCCGGATGCATCAGCCCTGGAGCGAGGCGGATCGGCAGGTCCAGCTCGTGCGCCGCGGGCGCTACGTCGAGTTCAACCTCATCTACGACCGCGGGACACGCTTCGGGCTCGAGACCGGCGGCAATCCGGAAGCCGTGTTGATGTCGCTGCCGCCCCTCGCCGCCTGGCCCTGAGGCCTCGTTGCAGGCAGGAGAACGACCTTGGATATCAGCCGTATTCCACCGGGGCGCAATCCGCCCGAAGAAGTCAATGTTCTCATCGAAGTGCCTCTACGATCCGACCCTGTCAAATACGAATTCGACAAGGAAACGGGTGCGATTTTCGTCGACCGCTATCTCTATACGACGATGTTCTACCCGTGCAACTATGGCTTCATCCCGAACACGCTTTCCGAGGATGGCGATCCGGTCGATGTCATGGTGGTCGGTCGCATGCCCGTCCTTCCCGGAGCGGTGTTGCGGGCGCGACCGATCGGGGTGCTCGAGATGGAGGACGAGGCGGGACCGGACGAGAAGATCCTCGCCGTGCCGATCGACCGCATCACGCCCGTCCACAGCAAGGTGAGAAGCTATCGCGACCTGCCCGAACTCGACCTCGCCCGCATCGCCCATTTCTTCGAGCACTACAAGGATCTCGAGCCCGACAAATGGGTCCGGGTCAAGGGTTGGCAGGGACCGGAGCGGGCGCACGCGCTGATCCTCGCCGCCATCGAGCGGGCCGGCCGTCAGGGCTCCGGCAGCTAGGGACGGCTGGCACGGCGGCTCGGCGGTCATTATCTCGACGGTACGGTCGGAGAGGGAGGCCGGGCGATGAGCGGTGCGGATCCAAGGCCGAAGACGGTGCGCGAGGCGGTGGCCGTCTTCGACGACATCGCCGATCTCGACGAGGCGGTGGCGGAGCTGCGCGCGGCTGGCTTTGCCCGCGAGGACATCAATATCCTCGCCGGGGTGGAGACGGTCGAGAGGAAACTCGGCCGTCGTTTCCGCCGGGTCGAAGAGCTCGCGGACGATCCGGCAGCGCCGCGGGTCGTCTTCGAGCCGCTCGACGAGCTCGGCGAACGCGAGAAGAGCGTGGCCACCTCGCTGACCCTCCTGCCCACCCTGATCGCGGCCGGAACGGTGGTGGCCTCGGGCGGTGCGCTTGCCGCCGCCATCGTCGGCACCGCGGTCGCCGGTGCCCTGCTCGCCACCGCCTTGACCCACTATATGGACGAGCGGCGGGCGCAATGGCTGCAGGAGCAGCTCGAACGCGGCGGCATCCTGCTCTGGGTGCGCACGCCCGATGCCGCGGCCGAGCGCCGGGCGATCGAGATCCTCGCCCGCCACTCGACCCACGACGTGCACGTGCACGAAATCCCGGTGAGGGACTAGCTCACGCGGTGTCCTCGGGCGGCAGCACGGCGCCCGGGTTCATGATCGCGAGCGGGTCGAGGGCCCGCTTGAGGGTGCGCATGAGGGCGAGCTCCACCTCGGAGCGGTAGCGGCGCAATTCCTCGCGTTTGAGCCGGCCGATGCCATGTTCGGCACTGAAGGAGCCCCCACGCCGTACCACCTCCTCGAGGAGAAGGGCGAGGAGCGGCTCGCGCAGCTCGGCGAAGCGCGCGGGCGGGACGATGAAATTGAAGTGGAGGTTGCCGTCGCCGACGTGACCGAAGGGGAGCGGCTCGGCCTCCGGCCACAGCTCGCGCGTGCGGACCATCACCGTGTCGATGAGCTCCGGCAGGAGAGCCGGGGTCACCGACACGTCGCTGCGCACGATCGCACCCTCGTGTCGGGTGGCTTCGCTCTGGCCCTCGCGGATGCGCCACATGCCGGCACGCTGGGTCTCGTTCTCCGCGACGGTTCCCTCGGCCACCCGGCCATCGGCCAGCACCTCGTCGACCCATTCCTCGACGAAGTCGCGCAGCCCACGCCTCAGGCTCCAGCCGATCTCGATCAAGAGGTGCCACGGGCTCGGCGCTGGCACCGGCCGGCGCGCCCCTGGCAAATGCCGCACCGCCGCCTCGACACCGAAACCGGACAACAGCTCGAAGCTGCTGACGAGTTCGCCGAAACGATCGCGGGCGCGTTCGAAGAGATCGACCGCGGTGGTGGGGGAATCGATGGCAAGCCACAGCGTGACCTGTTCCCGCGGCAGCGGGAACAGCCGCAGCACGGCGGCAGTGATCACCCCGAGCGTGCCCTCGGCGCCGATGAACAGCTGCTTGAGGTCATAGCCGGTATTGTCCTTGCGCAGCGCCCGCAGCCCGTTCCAGATTCGGCCATCGGGCAGCACCACCTCGAGGCCGAGCACGAGGTCTCGCGCCATCCCGTAGCGCAGCACCGTAACCCCGCCGGCATTGGTCGAGAGATTGCCGCCGATCCGGCAGGATCCCTGGGCGCCCAGGGAAAGCGGGAAAAGCCGCCCGTGTGCGCGTGCCGCCTCCTGGATGTCGGCCAGCACGCATCCCGCCTCGGCGACGAGATACTCGCCAAAGGGGTCGATCTCGCGGATGCGGGAGAGCCGGGCCAGGCTCAGGACCACTTGCGTGCCACTGTCGTCGGGAATGCCGCCGCGCACGAGTCCGGTATTCCCGCCCTGGGGAACGAGAGGGATCCGCAGACGAGCGGCTTCCGCCACCACTGCCGCCACTTGGGCGGTGTCCGCCGGTCGCAGCACGAGGGCGGCACGGCCACGATACTGACCCCAGAAATCCACCGTGTAGCGCTCGATCTCTGCCGGGTCGTCGACCACTCCAGCTCGGCCGAGCAGCGCCCGACAGCGCGCGGCGAAGGCGGAGAGATCGCTCATGGCGCAGCCTCCTCCCTGAGCGGGCAACCACCGACGGCCGGTCCCCTCGCCTCGCTCACCTCGTCCCCGACACCAGCGCGGCCGCAAGCTAGCACTCGTGACGGCGCCGGCAAACGCCCGGCGGCGGAAGGAGCGGTCGTGGCCGCGAGCCAATCCACGGCGTACCGCGGGGCGACGGATCGCGCGAAAGACTTGCCTGCCGCTCGCCCAGTGGTGACAGTCGAACAGGGCGCAGGAGTGGCGACCCATGGAAACGGGACCCCTCGTCGCCATCGGGCTCGACGCCTTCGAGGTCGAGCTCGTGGATCGCTGGAGCGCCGCGGGCGAGCTGCCGAATCTCGCGGCGCTTCGCCGTCAGGGACGGTGGTGGCGCCTCGCGAGCGAATGGCCGGGAATCGTCTTTCCTCCCTGGCATTCGTTCGTCGCCCACCGGGGCGTCGGCGAGCACGGTGTCCTCTACTTGAAGAGCTGGTTTCCGGAGGAAGGGCGGATCGGTTTCAATCCGCGCTGGCGCGCCTCCGAATCGTGCTTTTGGCAGGCATTCGTCGAATCCGGCCTCGCGGTGGCGACGATCGACGTGCCTTTCGCGCCGCCGCTCGAGCGCAATCCCGCGCAGCTCGTGATTTCCGGCTGGCAGACCCACGACGAGGTCGTCGCCGGTTTTCGTCCCGCGCATCTCGAGCAAGGCCTTCGGCAGCAGCTCGGCGAACCCGTGCTGGGGCAGGAAGACTACGGACACGTTTCGAGGGTCGCCCTGCTCGCGCTGCGAGACCGGTGCCTCGCCGCCGCGCGACAGTTCCGCGGTCTCGTGTTGCGGGCACTGGCGGAGAGAGAATGGGATCTCGTCCTCGCGGTGGTGGGAGCCGCGCACCGTGCCGGCCACTATCTGTGGGACCCCGGACTGCTCGCTCGCAGCGGCCGGATCGACCAGCTCGCCGCCGACGCGCTCGCTTCCGGCCTGCGCCTCGTCTACCGGGCGGTCGACGAGGCACTGGGCGCGATCCGTGCGGCCCTGCCGCCCCGAGCTACCCTCGCCTTGTTCGCGCTGCACGGCATGGGAGCGGAGACTCCCTGGACCGAGCGCCTACCGCTCCTCCTCGATTTCCTCTCGCGCGGAGAGGGGGCAGGCCAGGTCGCCGCGGCCAGAGGATGGCTCGCCCGGGCCCGCCGCTCGCGGTTGGCCCTCGCCGCTGCCCGCAAGCTCCCGCAGCGGCTCCAGGAGGCGATGGCCGGGTTCACTTCGCGTCGACTCTACGATTGGTCGCGCACCCGCGCGTTCGCGATGCCGAGCGAGGGTACCGGCTGCATCCGGGTCAATCTCCGCGGTCGCGACCGCTTCGGCATCGTGGCGCCGGGCGCCGAGTATCGCGACGTGCTGGAGCAGCTGGCCGAGGGTCTGTCCGGGTTGCGGGAGCTCGCGAGCGGCGAACCGCTGGTCGCCAGGATCGGCTTCGTCGACGAGCTCGTCGGCGAGAGCGCTCCGGCTCGCCCGCTGCTGCCCGATCTCGCGGTGCAATGGCGCGAACTGCCTTCCGGTTGTGCCCGCGGCATCCGCACCGCGGACGGTCGGGTGCTGGACTTCGGGGGACCCCTTTACGCCCTGTCCGGACGTACCGGAGCCCACCGCCCGGACGGCTTCCTCCTGGTTTCGGGGCCGGCGGCGTCGGCCGTTCCCGACGGCGATTATTCGACGCGCGACCTGCCGACCCTGCTCCGTCGTCTTCTCGGCTGTCGCCCCGCCCGACCCGTCTCCGGCACGTCCTAGAGGCCTGCGACGAGCGGGTATCGTCGCTCGCCGGGTCACCCTTGAAGGCCCGGTGCCCGCTGCCAAATGCCAGAATGCGTCCCGACGGCCATCGGGCAGGTGAGCGCGCGGAGACGGCATGGCGAGGTCACTCTACGACATCTTGGGGGTGCCGCGCGGCGCGAGCGACGAAGAGATCCGTAGCGCCTACCGGCGGCTCGCCAAGCGCTATCATCCCGACTTCAATCCCGGGGATCCCGGCGCCGAGGCACGCTTCAAGGAAATCAGCGCGGCCTACGAGATCTTGGGCGACCCGGGCAAGCGCGCGCGCTACGACCGCGGAGAAATCGACGAACAGGGCCGCGAGCGTCCGCCCTTCGGCTTCGGCGGCGACGGCGATCGCGGGTTCGGGGCGCGCCACTTCCGCTTTCGTACCGGGGCCGGATTCGGCGGTTTCGAGGACCTCTTCGACGAGATCCTCGGAGGCGGACGGCGCCGCTCCGGCGCAGGGAACTTTCCGGGCGGTGGGGCGTTCGGCGGAGAGGATTTGCGGACCAAGCTTCGTCTCGACTTCCTCGAGGCCGCGCGCGGCGGCCGGAAGCGCGTGACGCTGCCGGACGGCCGCACCCTCGAGGTCGAGATCCCGGCTGGGATCGAGAATGGCCAGGTGTTGCGCTTGCGCGGTCAGGGCGTACGCAGTTTCGGCGGGCTCGCCGGCGACCTTCTGATCGAAGTGGAGGTGGCGCCGCACGCCCTGTTCACCCGCGACGGACTCGATATTCGAGTGCGTCAGCGCGTGCCCCTCGAGGTGGCGGTGCTGGGTGGGCAGGTACGGGTGCCGACCATCGATGGCGACGTCGTTCTCAAGGTTCCGCGCCGGTCCAATAGCGGCACCGTCTTGCGCCTGCGCGGCCGGGGAATCCGCGACTCTTCGGGCCGCTGCGGCGACCAGCTGGTGGAGCTGCTGATCGACCTCCCCGATCCGGCCGATGCCGAGTTCGAGGAGGCGATCCGCCGTTGGGTCAGCCGCAGGGAGCGGGTCCGTGTCTGAGGCGATGCCGGCGCCCGCTGGGCTCTTGCGCCGCCGCACCGTCCTCCTGCTGGTCGCCGGGACCTTCGCCATTGGCGTCGCGCTGGCGAAGGAGCCGCCGCTGGTCGCCGCCGCGTCCGATCTCAAATTCGCGCTCGAGGAGATCGCGGCGGACTTCCGCGCGGCAAAGGGCGCGGACGTACGGCTGGTCTTCGGATCGTCGGGCAACTTCGCCCGGCAGATCCGTCAGGGCGCGCCGTTCTCGCTGTTTCTGTCGGCCGACGAGGCATTCGTGCTCGGCCTCGCTCGCGACGGCTGGGCGCGCGATGCGGGCGTCCTCTATGCGGTCGGGCGGATCGCGGTGGCGGCCGCGCCCGACTCCCCGATCGCCGTCGATTCCCGTCTCGACGGCATCGCAGCCGCCCTGGCCGAGGGCCGCCTCGAGCGCTTCGCCATCGCCAATCCCGAGCATGCGCCCTACGGGCTGCGGGCCAAGGAGGCGCTCGTGTACCGGGGCCTTTGGTCCGAGCTCGAGCCCCGTCTGGTCTATGGCGAGAACATCGCCCAGACCACGCAGTTCGTCGTGTCCGGCTCGGTTCCCGCCGGGATCGTCGCTCTCTCCCTGGCTCTGGCCCCGCCTCTCGCCGGCAAGCTGCGT
This sequence comes from bacterium HR40, assembly GCA_002898275.1. Taxonomy (GTDB): domain Bacteria; phylum Pseudomonadota; class Alphaproteobacteria; order Geminicoccales; family Geminicoccaceae; genus HRBIN40. Next base: position 401,914 of record BEIQ01000002.1, on the reverse strand, counting down.
TACGCCGCGATCCCTGCCGAATGGCACGAGCCCCTCAACCAGCGCATGGCGTTGCTGCGCCATGCCGGACCGATGGCTGAGGCCTTCTACGCCTGGCTGCAGAGCGAAAGAGCCCGCGCCGTGTTCCGGCGCTACGGTTTTTTGCTCCCAGGCGAGAGCCATTGAGCGGAAGCGGCGCGTGGACTGGACCGCGTTCGTCCTTTCCCTCGAGCTCGCTGCGGTCACCCTTCTCATCCTCGTGCCGGCGGGGATGCTTCTCGCGCGTTGGCTCGCCTTCGGCCGCTTCTTCGCGAAGCCGTTGATCGAGGCGGCGGTGGCACTGCCGCTCGTGCTGCCGCCTACGGTCCTCGGCTTCTACCTGCTCGAGCTTTTCGGCGCCGGCTCCCCCATCGCCTGGCTGTGGCAGGATCTCTTCGGCGGGCCGCTCGCCTTCACCTTTAGCGGCCTCGTAGCGGCGTCGCTGGTGGTCAATCTGCCCTTTGCCGTGCATCCCGTCCAACGCGCTTTCGAGGCGATCGATCCGGACATTCGCGAGGCCGCAGCGAGCTGCGGCATGACGCCGCTGCGCGCCTTCCTGCGCGTGGAACTGCCACTCGCCGCACCCGGCATGGTCACCGCCGCCGCCCTGACCTTCGCGCACACTCTCGGCGAGTTCGGCGTGGTGCTGATGGTCGGTGGCGCCATTCCGGGCGAGACTCGCACCATCGCGATCGCCATCTACGATCGCGTTCAGGCCTTCGACGAGGCAGCCGCCGGCCGCATGGCGACGCTGCTGCTCGCCATCTCGGTGGCCACCATGGCCGCTGCCATGCTCTTCGGGCGGGGCTGGGGATCGCGGAACTGATGGCGCGCAGCGATCGATCCGGTCTCAGGGTGGCGCTGCGGCAGGACCAGCCCATCGGGCTGTCCGTCGAGCTGACGTGCGCTTGTGGCGAACTGCTCGCCCTCGTCGGTCCTTCGGGCAGCGGGAAGACGTCGATCCTGCGGGCGATCACCGGCACCCTGCGGGTCCGCGCCGGATATGTCGGAGTCGACGGCGAGGTGTGGTTCGACAGCGAACGCGGGATCTTCGTTCCCCCGCACCGGCGCCGGGTCGGCATCGTCTTCCAGAGCTATGCCCTGTTCCCGCACATGACCGCGCGCGCCAACGTCGAGATGGCCTTGGGCCATCTGCCTCGCCGCGAGCGTGGGGAACGGGCGCGCGAGCTCCTCGCGCGCGTGCATCTGCAGGGCCTCGAGGAGCGCAAGCCGGGCCAGCTGTCGGGTGGCCAGCGACAGCGGGTGGCGGTCGCCCGGGCGCTGGCGCGCGAACCGGCGGTGCTGTTGCTCGACGAGCCCTTCTCGGCGGTCGACAAGGCGACGCGCGAACGCCTCTACCGCGAGATCGCGACCCTGCGGCGCGATCTCGGGATGCCGATCGTGCTCGTCACCCACGATCTCGACGAGGCGCGCATGCTCGCCGACCGTATGACCATCCTGCACCGCGGCCGCACCCTGCAGACCGGTACCCCGGCCGAGATCGTGGCCCGCCCGGCTACCGCCGAGGTGGCTCGGCTGGTCGGCCTGCGCAATCTGTTCCGCAGCCGCGTGCTGCGCCACGAGCCCGAACGCGGTCGGACCATCCTCGCTTTTGCCGGCCGCGAGCTCGAGACCTCCTACGATCCTCGATTCGCCGCAGGTGAAGAAGTCGATTGGGTGATCCCCGACGGCAGTATCCTCCTCCATCGGCGCGACCGACCGTCGCGCGGCGAACGGGAGAACCCGCTGTCCGGGCGGATCGGCGAACTCCTCGATCTGGGACCGAACACCCTCGCGACCCTGCTGCTCGATGGCACGCACGGCATCCGGCTGCACTTCTCCCTTCCCGTCCATGTGGCGCGCCGCAACGGGCTGGCGGTGGGGGTCGCGGCGAGCGTCAGCCTGCTCGCCGACGGCATCCATCTGTTGGCGAAAGATGGGTGAGGGGCTTTAGAGGGGGCGCACCCGCACCGGCTCGTCCCTCTCTTCGACGACGAGCCGATTGCGCAGCGGTCGACCGAAAAACGGCGCCTCGATCTCGAACACGTCCCCGGGCTCGGTATGCACGCCGTCAGCGAAGCTCAAGGTGGCGGTGCCGAAGAAGTGCAGGTGCAGGTCGCCCGGACGCCGGAACGCTGCGTACTTGAAGTGATGGTGCTCGAGATTGGCGATGGAATGGCTCATATTGGCCTCGCCGCTCCAGAAGGGTTGCCGCCAGACGATTCGATCGCCCCGGCGGATGCGGCTTTCGCCCTCGATCGAGGCGGGGAGTTCCCCGGTCACCAACTCCGGACCGAAGGACGAGACGCGGAGCTTCGAATGGGCGAGCCACAGATAGTTATGACGCTCGGTCACATGATCCGAGAATTCATTGCCGAGGGCGAAGCCGAGTCGGCAGGGAGTACCGTCGGGGGCGATCCAGTATAGGCCGCAAACTTCCGGCTCCTCGCCGGCATCCAGGGCGAAAGCGGGCGACACCAGGTCACCCTCGGGAGGCACGATCCAGGAGCCGTCGCCCTTGTAGAACCACTCTGGTTGCACCCCCACCGCCCCATCCGCCGGTTTGCCTCCCTCGAGTCCCATGCGAAACATGCGAATGCTATCGGTGATCTCGCTGTCCGCCGCGCGGTGCATGCGGTCGCGAGCGGCGGCACTGCCGAGATGGGTGAGACCCGTGCCGCTCACGAGCAGATGGGCCGGATCCTCGTGGTCGAGAGGGGGCAAGAGCCGCCGCTCGGCGATCACCTGGTCGTAGTCCTCGCGGACCCGGCCGGCACAGCTCGCCGCCATCTCCTCCAGCGAGCGCCCAGCCGCGAAGCTCCGGGCCGCGAGCTCCCGCACGGAAACGACACCGTCGAGAAGCCACAGCTGCGCGCCGTCGACGACGGCTACTGCGCGCCCGCCATCGCGGGTGCGGAGTTGGAGGAGATGCATGGGAGTCCCCCCGGATGGGCGGAGCGGAACTCAGCTTCCGTCCGCCGGTTCGAGCCGCCAGATAGCTCCGTCCGCCGCGTCCGTCAGGAGGTAGAGGAACCCGTCCGGTCCTTCGCGCACATCCCGAATGCGGCCGATCACCCCCGCCAAAAGCCGCTCCTCGCCGACGATCCGCTCGCCCTCGAGCTCGAGCCGCACGAGGGCTTGGGCGCGCAACGCGCCGACGAAGAGATCTCCCTGCCAAGCCGGGAACCGCTCGCCGCGATAGAAGGTCATGCCCGAGGGGGCGATGGAGGGGACCCAGGACCAGAGCGGAGGCTTCATTCCGGCCTTGGCCGTGCCCTCGCCGATGGGTGCCCCGGTGCCATATTCCCGCCCGAAGGTAACCACTGGCCAGCCATAGTTGCGCCCGGCGCGGGCGATGTTGATCTCGTCGCCGCCCTGCGGTCCGTGTTCATGGATCCACAGTTCGCGGGTGACGGGATGGAGGGCGGCACCCTGGACGTTGCGATGGCCGAGGCTCCAGATCTCGGCGAGCGCTCCGGCTCTGCCGACGAAGGGATTGTCAGCGGGGATGGTGCCATCCTCACGGATGCGGACGATCTTGCCGGCATGACTGTCGAGGCGCTGCGCGAGCTCCCGCTCGCCTCGCTCCCCGAGGGTGACGAAAAGGGTGCCGTCGTCGGCGAAGACCAGTCGCGAGCCGAAGTGGACTCCGCTCGTGCTGCGGGCATTGGAGGCGAAAATCTCTTCCAACCGGACGAGGGCGCGATCCCTCAGCTGCGCCCTGGCCACATGCGTGCCGGCGCGGCCGTCGGCGCCGGCTGCGGCATAGCTCAGATAGACGAGGGCGTTGGTGGCGAACTCGGGATGGATGGCGACATCCAGAAGACCACCCTGACCCTGCGCCCACACTTCGGGTACGCCGGCCAGGGGCTGCGGATCGAGGGTGCCGTCCGCGGCGACCAGACGAAGTCGCCCCGGTCGTTCCGAGACCAGCATCCGACCGTCGGGCAAAAACGCGAGCCCCCAGGGATGCTCGAGCCCGGGGGTGAGCTGCCGCAAAACGAAGGTGGCCTGCTCGGAACTCACCCTGATGGCGCGCTGCTCGGCGGCTTGTGCCGCCGGCCCGAGCCGCAGATGGGCACAAGAGTTCGCGACCAGCAGGACGACCCCGGCGATCGGTGCGAGCCAGTTCGCGCGCATCGCTTCGCTCCTCCCTCCGGTCTCGCCATCCCGCCACATAGGGCGCTGCACAGCGGGGAAAACCGCTTGTCTCCGCGGCCGCTGGCGGCAATCTCGCAGCTGCGTCTGTGCGAGAGGGGGAGGACGCATGCTGGAAACCATCCGCGGTTTGCTCGAAGGTAAGCCGGGCGACGCACCGGCGGTGCTCGCGCCCGAGCGGGAGACGCTCGACTATGCGAGCTTGCGCGATCTTTGCGATCGCACTGTCGAGCGGCTCAACGCCCTCGGCATCGGCCGCGGCGACCGCGTGGCGATCGTGCTGCCGAATGGCCCCGAGATGGCGACGGCCTTCGTGGCGATGGCGAGTGCCGCCACCACCGCGCCGCTCAACCCGGCGTACCGGGAAGAGGAGTTCGCGTTCTACATTTCCGATCTCGGCGCCCGCGCCCTGGTGGTGGCGGAAGGGATGGAGACACCGGCGCTCGCGGTTGCCCGCCGGCACGGCGCGCGGGTGCTGCGCCTGCGGGTGCCGGCCGGGGCGCCGGCTGGATGGTTCGAGCTCGAGCCCGAGGAGGGGGGAGGAGCCCCGCGTGCCGCGCGTCCAGGTCCGGCCGAGGCGGAGGATGTGGCGCTCGTGCTGCACACCTCGGGCACGACCTCGCGCCCGAAGATCGTGCCCTTGCTCCACCGCAACATCGTCGCCTCCACCCGGCACATCGGCGAAGCCCTCGCCCTTTCGCCCGCAGACCGGGTCCTCAACGTGATGCCGCTCTTCCACATTCACGGCTTGGTCGCCGCGGTGGCGAGCTCCCTCGCGGCCGGCGGCAGCATCTTCGCCACCCCCGGCTTTGACGCGATCCGTTTCTTCCGCTGGCTCGATGAATCGCGGGCGAGTTGGTACACTGCCGTGCCGACCATGCACCAGGCGGTGCTCGCCCGGGCGGCGCGCAACCCCGAGATCGTCGAGCGCCGTCGCCTCAGACTCATCCGCTCGAGCTCGGCCTCGCTGCCGCCGCAGGTGATGCGGGAGCTCGAGGCGACCTTCGGCTGTCCGGTGATCGAATCCTACGGCATGACCGAAGCCGCCCACCAGATGACCAGCAATCCGCTGCCGCCGCGGCCCCGCAAGCCGGGTTCGGTGGGCGTGCCGGCGGGGCCGCTCGTGCGCATCGCCGACCCCTCGGGGCGCTTCCTTCCGGCAGGCGAGGAGGGGGAAGTGGCGATCTCGGGCCCCAATGTCACCCCGGGCTACGAGAGCCATCCCAAGGCCAATGCCGAGGCCTTCTTCGAGGCCGAGGGCCGGCGCTGGTTCCGCACTGGTGACCAGGGCCGGTTCGATGCCGACGGCTATCTCACCATCACCGGACGCATCAAGGAGATCATCAACCGCGGCGGCGAGAAGGTGTCGCCGCTCGAGGTCGACAATGTGCTCATGGAGCACCCTGCGGTACGGCAAGTGGTGACCTTCGCCCTGCCGCATCCGAAACTCGGCGAGGAGGTGGCCGCGGCGGTGGTGCTGGCCGACGGGGCCGAGGTGAACGAACACGAGCTGCGTCGGTTCGCCGCCGAGCGCCTCGCCGACTTCAAGGTGCCGCGGAAGTTCGTGTTCGTGACCGAGATCCCGAAGGGTGCCACCGGCAAGCTGCAGCGGCTGGGGCTTGCCCAGCGACTGGGGCTGGTGGAGTGAGGATCGCGATCTATGGCGCCGGCGCCATCGGTGGCCTGCTCGCGGCACGCCTGGTGCGCGCCGGCGTTGGCGAGGTGTCGCTCGTCGCTCGCGGGCCGCACCTCGCCGCCATGCGGGAGCGGGGACTCACCCTCGAGACGCCCGAGGAGACCTTCACGGTTCCGGTGCGGGCGACCGACGATCCGACGGAGCTCGGGCCACAGGACTATGTGATCGTCACCCTCAAGGCCAACGCCGTGCCGCGGGTGGTCGAGGCCATGCAACCCCTTCTCGCGCCCGAGACCGCCGTGGTCATGGCGGTCAATGGCGTTCCCTGGTGGTATTTCTACGGCCTCGACAGTCCCTATGGCGAGCGGCGGCTCGAATCGGTCGATCCGGGCGGCGTGCAATGGGAAAGGATCGGGCCCGGGCGCGTGATCGGCTGCGTGGTCTATCCGGCCGCCGAGGTGCCCTCGCCCGGAGTGATCCGGCTCGTCGACGGCGACCGCTTCGTCCTGGGTGAGCCCACGGGTGTCCGCAGCGAGCGGGTCGAGCGCCTGTCGAAGGCGCTGATCGCGGCCGGCTTCAAGGCCCCGATCCGGCCGCGCATCCGCGACGAGATCTGGGTCAAGCTGTGGGGAAACCTGAGCTTCAACCCGATCAGCGCACTCACTCTCGCCACTCTCGATGTCATCTGCACCGATCCGGGCACCCGGGAGGTCGCCCGGGCGATGATGCTCGAGGCCCAGGCGATCGCCGAGAAGCTCGGGGTTCGCTTCGGTATCGACGTCGATCGGAGGATCGCCGGTGCGGCCGCCGTGGGTGCGCACCGGACGTCGATGCTGCAGGATCTCGAGCGCGGTCGGCCGATGGAGATCGATGCCCTGGTCGGGGCGGTGCAGGAGCTCGGGCGCATCGTCGGCGTGCCGACGCCGACCATCGATACGGTCCTGGCGCTCGTGCGGCTGCGGGCCCGGATCGCCGGCTGCTACCCGTGAGCGCGGAACGCGGTCAGCACTCGGCGTCTTCGGGCTCCGCAAGCCAGCTTCGCAGTTTCGCGACGTCGGGTACGACGAGCGCGCCGGGACGGCGCAGCAGCAAGCCCTCGCGTTGCAGCTGGGCGAAGATGCGGGAGACAGCCTCGCGATGGGTGCTCACGCGACTCGCGATCTCGGCATGTCGCGGCGGCGGTGCGAGCACCACCGGTCCGTTGCCGCCAGCCTGCGCGCACAGTCGCAGGAGCTCGTGGCCGACGCGGGTCGCGACCGGCAGGCTGAACTCGTAGACTCGCTCGGTGAGCGAGCGCACCAGGCGGGCGAGCTTGTGCAGCACATTGTCGGCCACCGCGGGATCCCTTTGGATGGCCTCGCGGAAGGCCGTCGGAGGGAGCACGCCGAGGCAGCTCCGCTCGAGAGCGAGCACGCTTGCCGAGCGCGGGCCGCCGTCGATCGCCGCGATCTCGCCGAACATCTCGCCGCTGCCCAGATCGCGAAAGGCGACCTCTCGTCCGCTCGCCGTATGGAGGGTAACCCGTACCCGGCCCTGCAGCACGAGGAAGACATGCTGACCGGGATCGCTCTGGCCCAGCACCAGCTGTCCTGGCGCACAGCGACGCAGCTGCAGCCGCGCGCAAACGAACTCGATCGTCTGCGGCCGCGCCCCGCGCAGCAATTCGTTGTCGGCTACCTGGAGGAGCAGCTCGTCGGCAATCGTCACGTCGCGCCCGATGGGCTTGACTGGACCCCCGCCGCCATCGAAGCGGACTCCGGGGCAGCGCGCAAGGGTGCGCGCGAGCCGGCGAGAATCGTCGAGCAGGCGATCGTGGCCGCATCGTCCAGCACGGCTCGGAGGTCGCGGTGACCGGCGCAACCCCTCGCCGACCGGGTCGGCCGGGCGAAGTCCTCGCCGTCTTTTTCGGCTTGGGTCTGCGCTCCTTTGGCGGACCGGTCGCCCACATGGGCTACTTCCATGACACCTTCGTCCGCCGGCGCGCCTGGCTCGATGACGCCACCTTCGCCCAGTTCATGGCCCTCTCGCAGATGCTGCCCGGGCCGGCGAGCAGCCAGGTCGGGATGGCGATCGGCCTGCTCAGGGCCGGGCCCGTTGGGGCTGTATGCGCCTGGCTCGGCTTCACCCTGCCCTCGGCGCTCGCCATGCTGCTGCTCGGACTGGGCATTTCCCTCGCCTCGCCCGAGACGCTCGCCCCCTGGCTCGACGGCTTCGAGATCGCTGCCTTCGCGATCGTCGCCGAGGCGGTGTGGCTCATGGCTCGCTCGGGATGCCGCGATCGCCTCCATATCCTGCTCGCCCTCGCGGCCCTCGCCTGCGTCCTCCTCTTGCCCGGCGTGACCGGCCAGATCGCGGCGATCCTCCTCGGTGCGGGGGTCGGGGCGCTGTTCACCGGGGACAGCCCATGGGACACCGACCGGCCGCTTGCGCCCCCCTTGGGCCGGCACTTCGCCTTTGCCCTGCTCGTGCTGTTCGCCCTCTTGCTCCTCCTGTTGCCGCTCGCGGCGCGGAGCGCGGGATGGCCGCTCTTGGCCCTCTTCGACGCCTTCTTTCGCGCGGGTTCGCTCATCTTCGGCGGCGGCCATGTGGTGCTGCCGCTGCTGCAAGGGGAGATCGTCGGCCGTGGCTGGGTCGCTCCCGAACTCTTCGTCGCCGGCTATGGTGCCGCCCAGGCGGTGCCCGGACCTCTGCTCTCTTTTGCAGCCTATCTCGGTGCGGTCGCTCGGCCGGCCGGCGGCGTCGGCGGGGGCATCGTGGCGTTGGTGGCGATCTTTCTGCCCTCGCTCCTCCTCGTACTGGGCACCGTACCCTTCCTCGCCGAACTGCGCCGCCAGCCGCTCGTCGGCCGAGCGCTGTCGGGCGTGAATGCCGCCGTCGTGGGCCTGCTCCTCGCGGCCCTCTACGATCCGGTCTGGCAGCATGCGGTCGAGGATCGCACCGACTTCGTGCTCGCGGCCACGGCGTTCGCCGCCCGTCGCTTCTTCGCCGCGCCGACGCTCGCGCTGGTGGCAGCCTGTGCCCTCGCGGGCGCCCTGCGCGGCGCCTTCTAGGACCGGCGCTCACGCTCCCCGACGCCGACGGCTGCGCGCCTTCTTCTTCGCCTCCGCGAGGCGCCGCTTCTTTTCCCGCAAATTGCGCTCCTGCGGTCGTCCCTCGGTCTTTTCGCCCCGCGCCGGCACGCCCGGCAGGTCCAGTCCCAGTCGATGCGCCTCGAGCCGGCGGATCTCGTCGCGGATCCGTGCGGCTTCCTCGAATTCGAGATTGGCCGCATGTTCGCGCATGCGCTTTTCGAGCGCCGCGATGTGGGCCTCGAGATCGCCCTCGGCCAACCGCAGAGAGCTGCCGAGACCGAGATCGACGGTCACGTAATCGCGCTCGTAGACACCCTCGAGGATGTCCCCGATCTGCTTCTTTACCGACTGCGGCGTGATCCCGTGGGCCTCGTTCCAAGCAAGCTGCTTTTTTCGCCGCCGCTCGGTCTCGCGGATGGCCGCCTCGAGCGACTTGGTCATGCGGTCGGCGTAAAGGATGGCTCGTCCCTCGACATTGCGCGCCGCGCGGCCGATGGTCTGGATGAGGGAAGTCTCGGAACGGAGATAGCCCTCCTTGTCGGCATCGAGGATGGCGACGAGGCCGCATTCCGGAATGTCGAGCCCCTCGCGGAGCAGGTTGATGCCCACGAGCACATCGAATTTGCCGAGCCGCAGATCGCGCACGATCTCGATACGCTCGAGGGTGTCGACGTCCGAGTGCATGTAGCGCACGCGGATGCCGTTGTCGTGCAGATACTCGGCGAGGTCTTCGGCCATACGTTTCGTGAGAACGGTCACCAGGACCCGCAGGCCCTTGGCCGCGCAGGCTCGACATTCGGCGAGCAGATCGTCCACCTGATGTTCGACCGGCCGCACGATCGTTTGCGGATCGACGAGGCCGGTGGGGCGGATCACCTGTTCGACGAACGCACCGCCCGTGCGCGCCAGCTCCCATGGCCCGGGGGTGGCGGAAACGAAGATCGTCTGCGGCCGCATCGCGTCCCATTCCTCGAATTTGAGCGGCCGATTGTCGACGCAGGAGGGCAGCCGGAAACCATATTCCGCGAGCGTCGACTTGCGCTGATAGTCTCCCCGATACATGCCCTGGAGTTGTGGCACCGTGACGTGACTCTCGTCGACGAACAAGAGCGCGTTCTCTGGCAGATACTCGAAAAGAGTGGGCGGTGGCTCGCCCGGCCGGCGTCCGGTGAGATAGCGCGAGTAGTTCTCGATGCCGGGGCACGAGCCGGTGGTCAGCAGCATCTCGAGATCCGCGAGCGTCCGCTGTTCGAGCCGCTCTGCCTCGAGATGCCGCCCGCGCTCGCGAAACCATGCGACCCGTTCGGCGAGTTCCGCTTTGATCCCCTCGATCGCTTGCTGCAGCGTGGGCTTCGGCGTCACGTAATGGCTCGATGGATAGACCCGGATCTGGTCCAGTTTCGCCGTCTTCTCCCCGGTGAGCGGGTCGAACTCCACGATGTGCTCGATCTCGTCGCCGAACAGGGAAATCCGCCAAGCGCGGTCCTCGAGATGGGCGGGAAACACTTCCACGACATCCCCCCGCACCCGAAAGGCGCCCCGACTGAATTCGAGATCGTTGCGCCGATACTGGAGCTCGACCAGGGCGCGCAGGAGCTTCTGCCGCTCGACTCGCTGGCCCCGGCGCAGCGTGAGCGTCATCCGGGCATAGACCTCGGGCGAGCCGATGCCGTAGATGCACGAGACGCTGGCGACGATGATCACGTCGTCGCGCTCGAGCAGGGCGCGCGTCGCCGCGTGGCGCATGCGGTCGATTTGCTCGTTGATGCTGGAAGTCTTTTCGATATAAGTGTCCGTACGCGGCACGTAGGCTTCGGGCTGATAGTAATCGTAATAACTTACGAAATACTCTACGGCGTTGTTCGGAAAGAACGATTTCATCTCGCCGTAGAGCTGTGCTGCCAGCACCTTGTTCGGCGCGAGGATCAGCGTCGGCCGCTGCATCCGGGCGATGACGTGCGCCATGGTGAAGGTCTTGCCGGAGCCCGTGACCCCCAGCAGCACCTGGTCACGCTCGCCTGCCTGGAGCCCGGCTGTGAGCTCGGCGATCGCCTGTGGTTGGTCCCCTGCCGGCTGGAAGTCGGAGACCAGCTCGAACGGCCGGCCCGCCTCGGGCCGCGCGACCACGTCTGGATGTTCGGCCAGGGCCTGAAGGAGATCCAGGGAATCGAGCGTCTCGCCGCGACGCATGGCGTCCTCGAGCCGATGCCGCCTCACCCCTCACATGGCGGCAGCGGTGGGCGCTGCAAGGGGGAATCAGCCGACGAGCCCGGCTGCCCGAGCCAGGGCGAAGTGACCGCGCGCCGCCAGGTCCTCGGGCCAGATCGTCGACGGTCGACCCAACAGGGCGAAGGCCCGTCCGTAGCGCGTGGCGAGCGCGAAGCTGCCGATGAGATCCACGGCCCGACCGGTCGAATACATGCCCTCCGCCTCGCGGATTTCGCTGCCGATGAGCAGGCCCGAGAGGAAGGAGGCCGCTGCCTCGGGGGCGAGCTCGCCCGCGAGGCCCCGGGTGCGCACCCCGAAGAGCCGATGCAGAAGGCCGCCGGTGGCTTTCCCGGGCGCATGGCCGGCGCGCACGCCTTCCTCGAAGGCGGAAGCCTGAAAGGCCTCGCCCGCCATGCCGCGACCGAGGATCGAGTGTCGGCACAGGAGCGCGTAGAGTTCTCCGGTCATGAAGGTGGAAAAGCGCTGCACGCGGCCGTTCTCGACCTCGGCCCACTTGCTGTGGGTCCCCGGCAGCACGAAGAGGCAGGATGTCGGACCGCTGGCGAGGGCGCCAGCGATCTGGGTTTCTTCGCCGCGCATGACTTCTGGCGCGTCGCCGGCTTGGCGGCAGGCGAGGCCGGGCACGAAGTGGAGGATCCGGCCATCGGCGAGCCGGAGCGGATGGAGGGCGGCAGCGAGCTCGCCAATGCCGGCCGGACACGGAAGATAGGGCACTTCCACCCAGCCCTGGCGGCTGGTCACCATCCCCGAAGCCAGAACGGGCGCGAGAGGTGCCGCAGCGAGCCAATCGCCGACGAACTGCCGCAGCCTGCTCTCGAAGTCGCCGCCCTCGACCGCGAGGATGCCCCACGGTCCCTCGCGGCGCTCGAGCACGCCGCCGTTCGCCCCGATGCGGAAGGCGCGCAGACTGCTCGTGCCCCAATCGAGTCCGACGAGCCAAGTTTGCGCCAGGACCATCCCCCGCCTGTGACCGTCGCTGCCGACTGCTATAGTGGTGCCGGCTGGAGCTGACCAGAGGAGGGTACGCTGCATACGGAAGACCGGCTCGAACGGTTCGAGGATGCCGACCGCTGGCCGGTGCGCGAGCGTCTCGCGGCGATGTTGGAGCGGCAGACGGTGGCCTTGGCCGCGGTATGGACGGCCCTGCCGGCCCTCGAGGCCGCGGTGACGGCAGCGGCGGAGCGGCTCGGTCGGGGCACTGGCCGGTTGGTCTATACCGGTGCCGGTACCTCCGGGCGCCTGGCTGTGCAGGACGGGGTGGAGCTCGTGCCGACGTTTTCCTGGCCGCGGGAGCGCCTCGCCTTCGTGCTCGCCGGTGGCGAGGCGGCGCTGACCGCTTCGATCGAGGGAGCGGAAGACGACGAGGCAGCGGCACGCGCCAGAATCGCCGACCTCGGTCTGGCCAGGGCCGATGTCCACATCGCGGTGGCCGCCTCCGGCACCACTCCTTTCGTGCTCGCCGCGCAGGCCGAGGCGCGGGTCCGCGGCGCGCTCACGATCGCGATCGCCAACAATCCCGGATCGCCGCTTCTCGCCGCAGCCGAGCACGCGGTGGCCCTGCCGACGGGCGCGGAGTTTCTCGCCGGCTCCACCCGCATGGTCGCCGGTACGGCGCAGAAGATCGCTCTCAATCTGCTGTCGACCGGCATCATGTACGGGCTCAAGCGGGTCTACCGCGGCCGCATGGTGGCCGTCGTGCCCACCAACGCCAAGCTTCGGGCGCGGGCCCTTCGCATCCTCTGCGAACTCACCGGAGCAGGGGAGGAAGCTGCGGCCATGGCCCTGAAAGAGACGGGGGGCGATGTCCGGCTGGCAGTCCTACGCCTCGACGGGCTGTCTCTCGAGGAGGCGCGCCGGCGGCTCGCCGAGGCCCGCGGCGACCTTCGGCAGGCCCGCGGCTTCTGAGCTGCCATCGGCCGCTCGGACCATCGTCTGTGCGTCTCGTGGTGCGAGGGGTCGAGGGCGGTCCGGTGCCGAGACTGTCCGCGGCGGTCGCGGCGCGAGCGAGATCGTCGTCTTTCCTGTTTCGTGCCCGAACGTGCGCGCACGCGGGCTCTTGGGGCGAACGGCACAGATCTCAGCCGGACAGCAAGGGGCGATCGCCGGCCGGTCTGTTCGGCAGGGCGATGCGTCCGCCGCAGCAGGGAGCGGCAACGCCGGTGGTATCGGGGAAGCTCGTTGGCAGACCGCGCAACACCCGCACCGCGAGCACAGCGAAGGCTTGGGCCTCGAGGGCATCGCCATCGGCGCCGATCGCTTCCACCGGCGCCACGGGCACTTCGAGCCGGCTGGCCAGCCCCGCGACCAAGGTCCGGTTCCTGCGCCCGCCGCCGCAGACGAGCCAGCGGCACGGCGGCTGCGGCAGGAACGGGATAGCGCGTACCACCGCCTCGATCGTCAAGGCGGCGAGGGTCGCCGCGCCGTCCGCGGGGTCCAGTCCCTCCACTGCGGAGAGAGGGAAATCGTTGCGGTCGAGGGATTTGGGTGGGGGCCTCAGGAAGAAGGGGTGGGCGAGCAGACGGGCGAGACGGGATTTGTCGACCCGCCCGGAGGCGGCGAGTCGGCCGTTTTCGTCGAAGGGACGACCGGTGGTGCGGAGCGACCAGTCGTCGAGAAGGGCGTTACCGGGTCCGGTGTCGAAGGCGAGGAGCCGGTCGCCTGGGCCGACCCAAGTGACATTGGCGATACCGCCGATGTTGAGGAAGGCCAGGGGCCGCTCGAGGCCCCGTGCGAGCAGCGCGTGGAAGACGGGAACGAGAGGCGCGCCCTCGCCACCCTGGCGCACATCCTCGCTGCGGAAATCGTGGACCACCGGCACCCCGAGGGCATGGGCAAGGCGCGTGGCATCGCCGATCTGGCGAGTGACTCCGGCCCGCGGCCGGTGGTCGACCGTATGGCCGTGGAAACCGACGAGGTCGAGCCGCCGCTCGCAGGCCGGAAGCCCGTCCAAGAGCGCTTTCGCCGCCTCGATGTGACACGCGGTGAGCCAGACTTCGACCGCCGCGCTCTCCGCGGCATCGTCTCCACGTCGGGCGACCAAGGCGGCAAGCCGCGCGCGCAGTTCCGGCGGATAGGGCCGGGTGGTGGCGGCGATGGGCCGGAACTGCTGCTCGCCGTCGGTCTCGACCAGCGCTACATCGACGCCGTCCATCGACGTGCCGCTCATGAAGCCGAGCGCGCGCAGTGGGCGGAACGTCATCGCGCAGCCTCGATGCTGGAGCCGTGACGAGCATGCCCGAAACCTTGAGGGGGCGCATCCTCCTGCCGCACGGTCTGGTGCCGGCGCGCATCCACTTCGATTCCCACATTCTCGCCGTCGAACCCGATCCCGAAGCCCCGCAGGAGCCGCTCGTGCTGCCAGGCTTCGTGGATCTCCACGTGCACGGCGGCGGCGGGCGCGATGTCATGGAGGGCGAGGAAGGCATCCGCTGCACGGCAGCCTTCCATCTGCGCCACGGCACCACTGCCCTCTTGGCGACGAGCGTCACCGCCCCGGCGGACGAGTTGATCCGGGTCGCCGCGGCCTGCGCCGACGTGGTGCGCAGGCCTGGTGCCCGAGAAGCGCGGGTGCTCGGCCTTCACCTCGAAGGCCCGTTCATCTCGCCGGCGGCGCTCGGCGCTCAGCCCCCTTTCGCGACGGCGCCCGACTTCGCCCTCGTCGATCGGCTGCTCGCCACCTCGGTGGTTCGGGTCGTCACCCTCGCGCCCGAAGTCGACCGCGATCTGCGCCTCGTCCGCAGGCTGGCCGAGCTCGGCGTGCGGATCCAGATCGGTCACAGTCGCTGCTCCTATAGCGAGGCGTTGGCTGCGCTCGAAGCCGGAGCCTGTGGCTTCACGCATCTCTTCAACGCCATGAGCGGTCTCGCGCACCGGGCGCCGGGGGTGGCGACGGCAGCCTTGGCCCACGGCACTTGGGCCGAGATCATTCCCGATCTCGAGCATGTCGCAGCCGGCGCGATCCTCGCCGCCCGTCGCGCCATTCCCGGCCTCTACGGGGTCACCGATGCGGTGGCGGCAACGGGCATGCCCGACGGCCGGTATCGCCTCGGCCGCCACGAGGTGGTCAAGCGGGGCACCAGGGTGGAACTCGCCGATGGGACGCTCGCTGGAAGCGTCCTCACCATGGATGCGGCGCTCCGCCATTTGGTCGCGATCGGGCTGCCGGTTGCGGAGGCGGCGGCGCGTCTGTCGACGTTGCCCGCGGATTATCTCGGCGAGCGCGACATCGGTCGGATCGCCGAGGGCGCTCGAGCGGATCTCGTGGAGATGGACGGCGCGCTGCGACTGCGGGCGGTGTGGCTCGGCGGCCAGCGCCTCGCCGCCGGCGAACGGGTCCGAGCTCGGATTCCGATCCCGGGAGGGACGCTTGATCGCCGGTCGGCCGCGGTGCAGGACAGCGGCGATGGATGAGGAAAGGATCGTCCCGTGCAGCTCGTCG
Organism: bacterium HR40; assembly: GCA_002898275.1. GTDB lineage: Bacteria > Pseudomonadota > Alphaproteobacteria > Geminicoccales > Geminicoccaceae > HRBIN40. The sequence goes on along the minus strand of BEIQ01000002.1, from coordinate 386,364 downwards.
CCGCCATGTCGCGCCTCGGCACCGAGACCGCCTTTGACGTGCTCGCCCGCGCCACTCGCCTGGCGCAGGCGGGTCGCCCGATCGTCAATCTCGGCATCGGTCAGCCGGACTTTCCGACACCTCCGAATGTCGTCGAGGCAGCGGTCCGTGCCCTCCGTGACGGCCATCATGGCTACACCCCGGCAAACGGCATCTTGCCGCTGCGCGAGGCGGTGGCGCGCGACGTGTTGAGGCGGCGCGGCGTGGAGGTGCATCCAGACCGCATCGTCATCGTCCCCGGTGGCAAGGTGACGATGTTCTTCGCCATCCTCATGTTCGGCGAGCCGGGGGCGGAGATCATGTATCCCGATCCCGGCTTCCCCATCTACCGCTCGATGATCGAATTCACCGGCGCGACCCCGGTGCCGATCGCCCTGCACGAGAACAAGGGGTTCGCCTTCTCCGCCGACGAGGTGCTCGGCCGGATCGGCCCGCGCACCCGTCTCGTCATCCTCAACAGTCCGGCCAATCCCACGGGCGGGGTGGTGCCGAAGCAAGAGCTCGACCGCTTGGTCGCGGGTCTGCGCGACTATCCCGAGGTGGCGGTGCTCTCCGACGAGATCTACGCCCGCATGTGTTACGATGGCGTGCCGCACGCCACCATGCTCGCCTATCCCGAGCTCGCCGATCGGCTGATCCTGCTCGACGGCTGGTCCAAGACCTATGCGATGACCGGCTGGCGAATCGGCTATGGCATCTGGCCGGAGAGGCTAGCACCGCTCGCGACCCGGCTCGCCATCAACTGCCATTCCTGCGTCCATGCAGCGACCCAGTGGGCGGCGATCGAGGCCCTCGAGGGGCCGCAGGACGCAGTCGACCGCATGGTCGCCGAGTTCGACCGCAGGCGACGCTTCATCGTCGACCAGCTGAACGCCCTCGAGGGCTTCCGTTGTGTCATGCCGGGGGGAGCTTTCTACGCCTTTCCCAACATCGCCGCCACCGGTTTTCGGGCGCAGGAGCTACAGGACAGCCTGCTCGAGGAAGCCGGGGTCGCGGTGATCGCGGGCACGAGCTTCGGGATCTACGGCGAAGGCTATCTGCGCTTCTCCTATGCCGCCTCGATCGAGGCGATCGCCGAGGCCATCGAGCGAATCCGCCGCTTCCTTGCCGCCCATCCGCGACGTCGCCCGTGAACCGCCAGGAGCTTGCCCTCGGCAGGGCATCCTGCTACGCGGCTGGGCGTCTCTTTCGCGGACCGACGGAGAGCCACCGCATGCCGGAGCCGGTGATCGCCCAGAAGGCGCCCTTCCGGGTCGAAGTCGAGGAGGGGAAGACCTATTTTTGGTGCGCCTGCGGCCGGAGCAGCCATCAGCCCTTCTGCGATGGCTCGCACAAGGGCACCGGGTTCGAACCCGTGCGCTGGAAGGCCGATCGTTCGGGGCCGGTGTTTTTCTGCGGCTGCAAGCACAGCGGGAACCGGCCGTTCTGCGACGGCACTCACAAGAGCTTGTGAGGAGCGCGGGCTTGCCCGCGGCGCGTTCGATTTTGCCGCTTTCCGCTGCCACCCTGCTCGCCGCCTGTGCGGCGACGGGCGATAGCGCGCCGCCGCCCTGTCCGCGCGTGGCCTTTCTCTACGGATTGCACGCGGTGGACGAGCTCGATGTCGACGGTCGCGCGCTGCCGGTCAGAGCCGAGCTGTCGGCTATCCGTGGTTCCTGCACCTACGGCGGGGATGCGATCGAGCTCGACTATCGCTTCGACATCCTGGTCGAGCCCACTGCCGAAGTCGCCGGGGGACGGGTGCGGGTGCCCTGGCTCCTCGTGGTGCTGGACGAACGGGGGGCGGTCGTCGCGCGGGAGCGCTTTTCCACGGAGCTCGAGGTCGGGCGGCCGGGGGAGCGCAGCGGGGCGAGCGAACATCTGCGGCAAACGCTGCCGACCGACCGTGCGCGGGGTCCCGCTTGGCGGGTGCTGATCGCCTTGGATCTCCCCGAGGACGAAGCCCTTGCCAACTGGGAAGCGAGCCGGTTCTGAAACCGGCTGGCCACTGCCCGGCTGTCCGGGAGCGTATCTGCTCGCGATCACCCTCGCGAAACCGGTGGCTCTCGCGCTCGGCCGGCACGGCTTCGAACTCCCTCCAGGGGCCTATGTCTATGTGGGCAATGCCCGCGGCCCGGGGGGCATCCGGGCGAGAGTGACGCGCCATCTCGAGGCGAGCGGCAGGGTCCACTGGCACATCGACTGGCTGCTGCCCCATGCACCCGCTCGCCTAGCCGTCGCTGTGCCGAGCGGCGACCAATGCGTGCTCTCGAACACCCTTTTGCGCAGCGGCGACTTCGTCGTCGCGGCTCGGGGTTTCGGCAGCAGCGACTGCCGACGCTGCCCCTCACACCTCCTGCGCTGGCAGCCATCCGGCTGCCCGCGCGCGCTCTTGGCCGTGCTCGCCCGCCTCCTCGGTGGCCGGCTGCGGGCCGTCGGCCGGCTCGGCGGGCGGCGCCTCGTCATCGAACAGGATGCGCTCGGCGGCACCATCGAGGTCGTCGAACTGACCGCTGTGCAGCGCCCAGAGGAAAGCGAGCAGGCCGAGAAAGCCGAGGGAAACGGCGATCGGGATCAGATAGACGAGGACGTCCACGGCAACCTCTCCCGCGCCGGGCCACGTCGCAGCTGAGATGGGAACGGTTGTCGCTGTCGACCAGAGTGACGTCGGGTCGCCATCTGGCCTATGCTCGCTCGGCAGCGACGTGACGAGGGAGGAGTGTCGGTGAGCATTTGGGGCAAGCTCGCGGGAGCGGCAGCCGGCTTCGTGCTCGGCGGTCCGCTCGGTGCGCTGCTGGGCGGGCTCGCGGGCCACGTCTTCGACCATGTGCGAGAAAAGGGCGAAGGCCGGAAAGACATGGAGCCAGAGCTCGACCAGCGCGAGCTCAGGCGCCTCGCCTTTGGCGCCGGCGTGGTGGCCCTCGCCGCCAAGCTGGCCAAGGTCGACGGGGTGGTGAGCCGGGACGAGGTCGAGGCCTTCCGCGAAGTGTTCCGCATCGACGACGAGGAAGTGCCGCAGGTCGCGAAGCTGTTCGACGAGGCGCGGGAGTCGCCGTTCGGTTTCGAGGCCTATGCCACCCAGGTGGCGGAGGTCCTCGGCCACGATCCGGCACTCCTCGAAGAGCTGCTCGATGCGCTCATCGCGATCGCCGCCGCCGACGGCCGCCTGCACCGGGCGGAGGAGCAGTATCTGCGGGAAGTGGCGCGCTTGTTGGGTTTCGGGCCGTGGCAGTTCGAGCAGATCCTCGCGCGCTGGCAGGCGACCTTCCGACGCGAAGCGCCGGCAGAAGAGGAGCCCGACCCCTATGCCGTGCTCGGAGTGTCGCGGGACGCGAGCGACGAGGAGATCCGCCGCACCTGGCGGCGCCTCGTGCGCGAACATCACCCGGATCGGCTGGTTGCCGAGGGCCTGCCGGAAGAACTGGTGCGCCGGGCGAACGAGCGGCTCGCGGCGATCAACGCCGCCTACGATCGGATCGCCAAGCAACGCGGCTTCACCTGAGGCCTGCTGCGGCGGTCGAACGCCGGCGGTTGCGCCAACCGCCGGTCCGCGCCATCTGTGCCCGACCATGCTGCGGAGCGACCCGATGGTCCGGCAGGGTTCGTCTTCTTCCTCTCGTCACCGGCTCGCCCTCGTGCTCGTGGCGGGCGGCCTCATCGCCCTCGTGGGCTTCGGCATCCGCTCCATCTACGGGCTTTTCGTCGAGCCGCTGGCGCTCGCCCATGGCTACTCGCGCGAGACCCTGGGGCTCGCGATCGCCCTCCAGAATCTCCTTTGGGGCGCGGCGCAACCGCTCGCCGGGGGCCTGGCCGACCGCTTCGGGCCGGCGCGCGTATTGAGCGGTGGCGGCATCGTCTATGCCGCGGGCGTGGCGCTCACCGCTGTGGCCGATACGCCGCTCTTGCTCCACCTCGCGGCTGGCGTGCTCGTCGGCCTCGGCCTCGCGGGCGCTTCCTTCGCCGTCGTCATTGCCACCACGAGCCGCCTTTTGCCACCGGCGTCGCGGGCGCGGGCCGCCGGCTTCGTCACCGCCGCCGGCAGCCTCGGCCAGTTCGTGATGGCGCCGCTGGGCCAGAGCCTCATCCAAGAGTTCGGCTACCGAACGGCGCTCTACCTGCTCGCCGTCTTTCCGGCGGTGGTGCCGTTCCTCGCCCTCGCGCTCGCTGGCGCCGACAGCCCGCCGCCAGCCAAAATCTCGGCTGCCGCCCCATCTCTGTCACGCGCGCTCGTCGCCGCTCTGCGCCATCCGAGCTATCTCCTGGTCGTCCTCGGCTTCTTCGTCTGCGGTTTCCACGTCGCCTTCATCGCTGCCCATCTCCCGGCCCACTGCTCGGCCATCGGCATCGATCCGTGGACGGCGGCGTGGGCGCTCGGTCTCATCGGCCTCTTCAATATCGCCGGCTCTTGGGCAAGCGGCGAGCTCAGCGGCCGCATCCCACGGCGTCTTCTGCTTTCCGCCATCTATGGCGCACGCGCCGTGGCGATCGTCCTCTTCCTGCTGCTGCCACCGAGCAGCGGGCTCGTTCTGGCGTTCACCGCGGCCATCGGTATCCTGTGGTTCTCGACCGTGCCACCGACCTCGGCCCTGGTGGCGGCGATGTTCGGCACCCGCTACCTCGGCACCCTCTTCGGCATTGTCTTTTTCGGCCATCAGCTCGGCGCCTTCCTCGGGGTATGGTTGGGCGGGGCGGTATTCGACCGCTTGGGCACCTACGAGCCGGTGTGGTGGGCGGGTGTCGGGCTCGCGCTGTTCGCCGCCTTGGTCCATCTGCCCATCGGCGAGCGGCCGGCACCGGGCTTCGCCCGCGAGGCGGCCGCTTGACGGACGCCCTCGAGAGGGAAAAGCGAGAGGCGACGGCAATCGCGGAGCGCCGATCATGACCTTCGCACTCGGCATCGATCTCGGGGGAACCAAGATCGAGATCGCCGCCCTCGATGCGGTCGGGCGAACGGTCTTGCGGCGGCGCGTGCCGACTCCCCGGAATGACTACGAGGCGACGCTTTCCGCGATCGTGCAGCTCGTCGCCGAGGCGGAAGCCGAGCTAGGTGTTCGCTGTACCTTGGGCATCGGGCATCCGGGCACCGTCTCGCCGACCACTGGCCTGGTCAAGAACGCCAATTCCACATGGCTCAATGGCCGACCGTTCGATCGCGACCTCGTCGCCCGTCTCGGCCGGCCGGTCGCGTTCGCCAACGATGCCAACTGCCTCGCCCTCTCCGAGGCGACCGACGGCGCAGGGGCGGGGGCGGCCGTGGTCTTCGCCGTCATCCTCGGCACCGGGGTGGGCGGCGGGATCGCCGTGCACGGCCGGGTGATCACCGGGATCAATGCCATCGCCGGCGAATGGGGCCACAATCCGCTGCCTTGGCCGGAGGAGGACGAGCGGCCGGGACCGCCCTGCTACTGCGGCCTCTCCGGCTGCATCGAGACCTTCCTCTCCGGGCCCGGTCTCGAGGCCGATCATCTGAGGCATACCGGCGAGCGCGTCTCGGGGCCCGAAATCGTCGCTCGCGCCGAGGCGGGCGATCCCGCCGCCGAAGCCAGTCTCGAGCGCTACGAGCACCGGCTGGCGCGAGCGCTGGCGACGGTCATCAATGTCCTCGATCCGGATGTGATCGTGCTGGGCGGTGGGCTCTCCAATATCCGGCGCCTCTATACCGGAGTGCTCGAGTTGTGGCCGCGTTGGGTATTTTCCGATACGGTGAAGACGCGGCTGGCTCCGCCGGTCCATGGCGATAGCTCGGGCGTGCGCGGCGCTGCCTGGCTCGGTCGGGCCCTCGCTAGCGGACGGCTGTGATCAGCGGCACCGTTCGGCCTCGAGCAGCTCCAGCTGGTCGAGCTCGCCGCGCAGGGAAAAGGCGCCGTAGTCGAGCGCGACGTCGTAGAGGATACCCCGTTCGTCGAGATCGAAAGCGATTTCGAAGTCTGGCGAATCGGTGGCGGCATCGGCTGCGAAATAGGCGAGCGACACCGGCCAGCGGCGCGAACGCGTGCCGTCGGCAGCCGCCACCTCGCGAGGCTCGCCGATGACGGCGCTCACCGTATTGAGCGCCTGCGGCCCGGAGCCATCGAACACGGTGTATTGGACGAGACGCCGGCTCGCCCGGGCATCCTCGATCAGGCGGGCGATCTGCTCGGTCGGGAACATGGTTCCGGCCGGCAGCTCCATTTCTCTCGCCTGCGGCCGTTGGTAGCGCGCCCGTCCCGCGGCGCCGGGGGCAGCGAGGACCGCCTCGCCCTGATATTCCTCGACCAGTTGCGAGCCGTCATAGGAGCGAAGGGCGAATCGAATCCGGGTGCGATCGCGCGATTCCCAGCTCGAGAAACGCACGTCGTACGTCACCCCTTCGCCCTCGCCCGTGGCGGCGACGAAGCCGAGGCGCTGGCGGCTCAGCCAGCCCTCGCAAGTCTCCCGCCATTCGATGACGAGCGCCCCGCTCACGTCCAGAAAACCGCTCTCGGCCGCGGGCTTGGCGAGGGACAGACGGTAGATGGCGCGGTGCGACTGCAGCTCGGCAGCCGACAGGTACCCACAACCCCAGGCCACAGCGGTGGCCAACCCGGCTGCCCACAGACGGGATGTCATCGACCTCTCGCTCCCTCCTTCTCGCGGCTGCTTGGCACGGCGAACGCGACCCCGTAAACCCCACCCCGCACCCGGCGGAGATCGACGATGCCCGAGCCGAAGCCCGTCGTGTTCGTCACCCGCAAGCTACCCGAGGCGGTCGAAGCGCGGCTGCTCGCCGACTATCGACCCATCCTCAATCCCGACGACCGGCCGTACGGCCCCGAGGAGCTCCTCGAGAAGGCCCGCGAGGCCGATGCGATCCTCACCTGCGGCACCGAGAAATGGCCGGCCAGCCTGATCGAACGGCTGCCAGAACGGGTCCGGATCATCGCCACCTTCTCGGTCGGCTACGAACACATCGACATCGAGGCCTGCAGGCGCCGCGGCATCGTCGTCACCAATACTCCCGAAGTCCTGACCGAAGCCACCGCGGACATCGCCCTCCTCTGTCTGCTCGGTGCCGCCCGCCGTGCCTACGAGGCGCAACGGGACCTGCGCGCCGGCCGGTGGACGCGCTGGGGAGCGACCCAATACCTCGGCCTCGGCCTGCAGGACCGCGTCCTCGGCATCGTCGGGATGGGGCGTATCGGCCGCGCCGTGGCTCGGCGGGCTCGGGGGTTCGGCCTGAGGATCCATTACCACAATCGGCGACGGCTGCCTCCCGAGCTCGAAGCGGGAGCAACGTACCATGAGACGCTCGACGCCATGCTACCGCACTGCCAGTTCCTCTCTGTCAACTGTCCGGGCTCGCCGGAAAACGTGAACTTGCTCGATGCGCGGCGCATCGCCCTGCTGCCGAAGGGAGCGGTAGTGGTGAACACCGCCCGCGGCAACATCATCGAGGAAAAGGCCTTGCTCGCCGCGGTGAAATCCGGTCACCTGTTCGCCGTCGGGCTCGACGTCTACCAGAACGAACCGAACGTCGACCCCGAATGGTTCGGGATCGACAATGCCTTCCTCCTGCCTCACATCGGCAGCGCCACCATCGAGACCCGCAACGCCATGGGCTTCTGCTGTCTCGACAATCTCGATGCGTTCTTTGCCGGCAAGCCGGTGCCCAACCCGGTGACCTGAGGGGCGGCCACCCGAGACGAGCGGGCGGTCCGCCGCGGCGCTCTCAGCTGGGCCAGAGCTCGCGGATCGCCGACGGCAGCGAGTGGCGGACGTCCTGAATCTCGCCCTTGGTGATCTTGTCGCTGAGGAGCGCGAAGACGGCGCGTGCGATCTGCTCCGGATCGACGTCGGGGTCCTTGCGGAATTGCTCGACGATGTGGGCGAGGAATTCCTCTCGGCTCCGCTCCTTGAGCGGCTTGTGGGCCGGGTGATAGCCCTCGTAGTAGAGGCCGCGGACCAGCATCGGCAGCTGGGCGCCGAGATGGGCTGCCTCGTCGACGGTGAGCCGGTCCCGGAGCGCGTGGAGCACCGAACGGAGGGCGAGATAGGCGCGATGGCGGTCCTCGGTGCCGAGCTTCTCCATGAGCTCCTTGAGCCAGAGATTGGTGATCTGGATGGTGTGATCGAAGACATCGAGACCGGTGAACGACATGGCGACCTCCCGCAGACGCATCGGGTGAACCCTCCCCGCATATGGGGATTGGCGAACGCGGCGGAAGGGCAGCGGCGGCTGCGCCCGGCGTCGATCGCGTGCCGCGGTCCCACTCCCGCCGCGCGGCCGATCGCCGCCTTTTCCTGCGAGACCCGTCGACCGGCCGCGGCGCGCTTCTACCGCCGCGGCCTGCTGTCCGACACGGGGGAGGCGCAGCAGAAGAGCGCGAGGCGGACGTCGGCGAGCTCGGAAGGCTGGACGCCCTTCGGTGCGAGCCCGGCGTGGAGGCGGGCGGCGAGGCGGTCGGCCGGCATGCCGGCAGCGACCAGTTCGTCGATGACCGATGCTGCCCGCCCGAGCGCGAGCCCCCAGTCGTCGAACGCCGCACCCGCTTGCGAGGCGGCGCGGGGCGCGAAGGTCTCGACGACGACCAGCCAGCGCCCAACCCCGGAGAGACCGTCGAGCGTGACGGCGAGGCGCGAGAGGGCTTCGGCGAGTTCCATCCGCGCTCGATCGTCGAGATCGAAAGAGCCGGGGGCGAAATGCACGCTCGCCTCGAACAGCACGCGCCCGTCTGCGGTGACTTCCGGCGATGGCGGCGAGGGGGTAGCGACGGACGGTCCGGCACTCGGGATCAGGGCTGCCGGCAGCTCGGGCGCCGGCCGTTCCGTCCCGTTTCTCCCGCGCGACCAGATCCACGCACTGACGAGCAGCACCCCGAGAAGCGCGACCGCGCCCGAGATCGACCAAAGGCGGCGGGAGGTTAGCGATCCCTGGGGGGTGCGGGCGATCCCCGGAGCCGCTTTCCCGGCGGGAGTCTGGGCGAGACGCGCCTCGCGGTCATAGGCCATGCGCGCCAGGGGATCGCGCAGGACCTCGTAGGCTTCCTGGATGCGGCGGAACCGCTCCTGGGCATCGGGGTCCTGCGCATGGTCGGGATGGTAGCGGCGGACGAGCGCCCGGTAGGCAATGCGGATTTGGTCGGCCGAGGCTTCGCGGCTGACGCCCAGTGCCGCATAATAACCCTTCGGATCGTCATGCACGGGGACCACACCACTCCTGCCGCGACCGCATGCCGCGGTCGCCCCTTGCACGATCCCCACCGGTGCTGCCATTCCGACAGCTGTCCGCGACGGGGACCGTGGCGTGCGATCCTCATCTGCCCGAGGGCGCGTGGCATCGCAACCTGTCCTGCGCCGCACCGGCGGGGGTAGGGCCGTGGGTGAACGCGATTACCAGCGCGCCCGCGTCTACCGCTGGGAGACCCAAGTGGTCTTTCCACTGGCCGGCCGCCGGCTCGATCTCGCCTTCTGCCGCGCCCTCGTCCTCGAGGTCTACCGTTTCGCCGAGGCCGAGCGTGCGCATGCGCCGGGTTGGCAACCGCCGCTCGTGACCGATGGGCGGGGCCGCCGCCATGCCTGCGGTTCGCGCGAGGTGATCCGCCTGCCGCGCTGGGCACGCACCCTGGCCATCGTGCTGCACGAGTGCGCACACGGTCTCGCCCCCGACCGCCACGGTCCCTTGTTCGTCGGCACCTATGTGGAACTCCTCGTCCGCTTCGCCGGGTTGTCGCGCAGCCATTTGCTGGCCACCCTCGCCCAGGCACGCATCGACGTCGCGCCCGTGGTCGTCGATGCGCGCGGTCTCCTCGCGGCGCTCACAGAAAGTGACCCGGTGCCGGGCCGAAAAGGCGAGATTTCACGTGTTCGGCAAAGCCGGTGAAGCCGGGCAGAAGCGCCTCTCCGAGATCGGCGATGGCCCGTACCGCGTTCCAGTTGCAGCCCCACCAGGCGATGAGCACGGCGAACACCCCCGCCCTCTCCTGCGGTGTCAGACGTTCGTGCACCGCGAGGGAGAGATAGTGACGATACAGCCGCCAGGTCGGGAACGCGAAACGGCCCCTCAGGCTGGCGTCGTGCCAGCGCGCGCGCTCGGCGACGCGCCGGGCCCGCCGGGTGTAGCGGTTCGGATGCTCGCGCATCTGCACGAGGGGCTCGGCGATCTGGGCGAATCGGCCGCGCAGTGCCATCTGGGCGAGGAACGCCCGGTCGGCTCCGTGGAACGGTGCGTGCAGGAGCGAGCCGGACATGGCCCGGCGGCGGAGGAGGCCGAAAAAGTCGACACAGGAATGGGACCGTAGCACGAGGCTGGCGAACCGGCGCACCGCCGAAGGATGATCGGCAAGGGCGAGCCCGCTGTCGTATATGCCGATCGGGCGACCGGCGCCGTCGATGTACTCGACGAGACTGTTGACGAGAACCACCTCCGGCCGTGCATCGAGAACGGCGACGGCTTTTTCTAGGTATTGCGGGTGCATTCGGTCATCGTGGGCAAGCCATTTGAAATACGTGCCACGACTTTCCGAGAACACGCGGTTGTAATTCGCAGCAGCTCCCAGATTGCGCGGATTGGCGAGCACCCGCACCCGCCGGTCGCGCGCCGCGAAATCGGCGAGGATGTCGCGAGTCCGATCGGTCGAGGCGTTGTCGCAAACGACCAGCTCGAAGTCGTCGAAGGTCTGATCGAGCACCGACTGGATCGCTTCGGCGAGGTAGTTCTCGCCATTCCACACCGGAATGCCGATGCTCACGCGGGGGTTCATGCGTCGCGCCCATCTGCCTTCGGTAGCGACAGTTTTAGCCGTCGAGGCTATCCCCCGGCAAGAGCTCCGCTGGGCGGGACACCCCGGGGTGCACACCCTTCTGCGCTACCACAGCGTCAGATCGCATCTCGGCGATCATCTGGTAAGGGACGGATCGGATAAAGCGCGGCGCGGAGGGAGTGTGGCGAACTCTCCCGCACTGTTGCCGCGATGCCACGGGGTTGCCGGAACGCTGCCGGCCTCCCCGCCCGGCAGCGGCTGACTTCACAGGTGGCGGCAAGCGCCCTAGAAGCACGCCCGTCGCAGGCTCCCGCCGGCCGAGGCGGCTGCAGGAGCGTTCCGGGAGGTGCTCGCGACCGTGCCGCATCGCCACGAAGGTTCCCCCCGCTTGCCTGTCGCTCCCGGCATCGTCGGGGCTGTCACCCTCTTTCTTCCGCAAATGGCCGCGGCGGCCGAGCTCCATCTCGACGGCAGCACCCTCGGCCTGCTCTGGGGCGTCCCGTTCGCCGGTATCCTGCTGTCCATCGCGATCTTCCCGCTGGTGGCACCGGTATTCTGGCACCATCACTTCGGCAAGATCAGCGCCGCCTGGGGGCTCGCCGTCGTGGTGCCATTGCTCGCCACCTACGGACCGGCGCTCACCCTGTACCAGCTCCTGCACACCGCCCTGTTGGAATATATCCCGTTCATCATCCTGCTCTTCGCCCTCTTCACCATCACCGGTGGCCTCTATGTCGAAGGCGCGATCCGCGGTACGCCGGCGGTCAACACCGGCATCCTCGGGCTCGGCGCGTTGCTGGCGAGCTGGATGGGTACCACGGGTGCGGCCATGGTGCTGATCCGTCCGCTCTTGCGCGCCAACGCCTGGCGTCGGTCGCGCAAGCACGTCGTCGTCTTTTTCATCTTCCTCGTCGCCAACATCGGCGGCTCGCTCACGCCCCTCGGCGATCCACCGTTGTTCTTGGGCTTCCTCAAAGGGGTGCCCTTCTTCTGGCCGACGGTCCACATGCTGCCCCTGTGGCTCTTCTGCTGCGGGGTCTTGCTCGCCGTCTTCTACGTCTTCGACCGCTTCATGCTCGCCCGCGATGGAGTCGCACCTCCAGCGGTCGAGCCGGGGCGTCTACGCATTCACGGCGGCTACAATCTGCTGCTGCTCGCCGGCGTCGTCGGGGCGGTGCTGTTGAGCGGGATCTGGCGACCGGGTATCGTTTTCGAGATCTACCATGTCGAAGTCGAGCTGCAGAACCTCGTACGCGACCTGCTGCTCTTGCTGCTCGCAGGCATCTCCTGGATCGTGACCCCGCTCGAGACGCGCGAGGCCAACGATTTCAGTTGGTTCCCGATCCAGGAAGTGGCCAAGCTCTTTGCCGGTATTTTCGTCACCATCATCCCGGCCATCGCGATCTTGAAGGCTGGTACGGAAGGGGCGCTCGCGCCGGTGATTTCAGCCGTGACGCGACCCGATGGCACGCCGATCGATGCGATGTATTTTTGGGCGACTGGTATACTCTCCAGCTTCTTGGACAATGCTCCGACCTATCTCGTGTTCTTCAACACCGCGGGAGGCGACCCGGTCCAGCTCACCGGTCCCCTCGCCAGCACGCTGCTCGCCATTTCGGCCGGCGCCGTGTTCATGGGTGCCAACACCTACATCGGTAACGCCCCGAATTTCATGGTGCGCTCCATTGCCGAGGAAGCGGGCACTCCCATGCCCAGCTTCTTCGGCTTCATGGTGTGGTCGGGGAGCATTCTTTTGCCGCTCTTCCTCGTCGTCACTCTGATCTGGTTCGTGTAGGAGGCCGGATCGCGACGGGGCAGAGCCGCCGGTGGGAGCGAGAGGCTCGCGGCAAACGGACGCCGCGCCGCGAACGGGATCGGACAGGATGGGCGGTGCCGACAGCGGCAGACGGTCGCGTCTCCGCCCGCTGTCGATGGCGGTTCGAGGAGCGAAGGACGAAGGATGGCCGAAGTCGCGTTCATTGGTCTCGGCGTCATGGGTTTTCCCATGGCCGGACATCTCGCCCGTGCCGGCCACCGCGTGCGGGTCTGGAACCGCACCCGGGCGAAGGCCGAGCGCTGGCAACAGCTCCATGGCGGCGAGGTGGCGACCAGCCCCCGTACCGCCGCACTCGGAGCAGAAGCCGTCTGCACCTGTGTCGGCGACGACGACGATCTGCGCGCCGTGGCCTATGGAGAAGACGGGATCCTCGCCGGGCTCGCGCCGGGAGCGCTGTTCATCGATCACACCACCGCTTCGGCAGAGGTGGCGCGCGAACTCGCTCGGGCCTGTGCCGAACGAGGGGCGCATTTCCTCGACTGTCCGGTTTCCGGCGGCCAGTCCGGGGCGGAGAACGGGACGCTCACGGTGATGTGCGGCGGCGAGGCCGAGGCCTTCGGCCGAGCCGAGCCGCTCATCCGCGCCTATGCGCGGATGGTCGCGCTCATGGGGCCGGCAGGCAGCGGCCAGCTCACCAAAATGGTGAACCAGATCGCCATCGCGGGATTGCTCCAGGCGTTGGCGGAGGCCGTCAACTTCGCCGTACGGGCGGGACTCGATACGGACAAGGTCTACGAGGTGATATCCAAGGGTGCGGCGCAATCTTGGCAGATGGACAACCGCTTCAAGACCATGGTAAGAGGCGAGTTCGACTTCGGCTTTGCCGTCGATTGGATGCGGAAGGACCTCCGCATCGCGCTCGAGGAGGGGAGACGGAACGGCGCGGCATTGCCGGTTACGGCCCTCGTCGACCAGTTCTACCGGCTGATCCAGCAGGCAGGTGGTGGCCGTTGGGACACCTCGAGCCTCGTCCGCAACCTCGTCGAAAACTAACCGGCATTGCGCTATGTCGATAGCGAGCTGTGGTCGCGCCGCGCGGACGAGCCCCGGCGCGGCCGCCAGGGGCGATTTCCCGCGAGGTGGACGATGTCGCAGCGCACCGCCAAGTTCGCCATCGGTCAAGTGGTTCGCCACCGGTTCTTTCCGTTTCGCGGCGTGATCTTCGACGTGGATCCGGTGTACAGCAACACGGAGGAGTGGTACCAATCGATCCCCGAGGAGATCCGGCCACGCAAGGATCAGCCCTTCTACCATCTCCTCGCGGAAAACGAGGATTCTTACTACATCGCCTATGTGTCCGAGCAAAACCTTCAACCCGACACGAGTGGCGAACCCGTCGAACATCCGCAGCTCGGGGAATTCTTTGCCGAGTGCCGCGACGGTCGTTACATTCCGCGTCCGCGCACGAGCCATTGACAGCACCGGGGAGGCGACGGGACGGACATGCAGTTTTTCGTCGATACGGCGGATGTGGGCGAGATCGCGGAGCTCGCGGCGAGCGGACTCGTCGACGGGGTGACCACCAACCCGACCCTGGTGGCGCGGACCGGACGGCCGTTGTTCGACGTCCTGGCCGAGATCTGCGCCCTGGTGCCGGGACCGGTGAGCGCGGAAGTGGCGGCGACCGATTTCGACGGCATGCTGCGCGAGGCCCATCGACTCGCCGAGATCGCGGGGAACATTTGCGTCAAGCTGCCGCTCACGTGGGACGGGCTCAAAGCCTGCCGGCGGTTGTCGGCGGAGGGCATTGCCACCAACCTCACCCTGTGCTTCCACCCCGCCCAGGCGCTGCTGGCGGCGCGCGCCGGAGCGACCTTCGTCTCGCCTTTCGTCGGCCGCCTCGACGACATCGGCCATCGCGGCATGGAGCTCGTGGAGCAGATCTGCGCCATCTACCGCAATTACCCCGAGACCATCCGCACGCGGGTGCTCGCCGCCTCGATCCGCAACCTCGGGCATGTCGTCGAAGCGGCACGCGCTGGCGCCCATGTCGCCACGGTACCGCCCGCGGTGCTGCGGGCCATGGTGCAACATCCGCTCACCGACAAAGGGCTCGCCGGCTTTCTCGCCGACTGGCAGAAGACCGGCCAGCGCATCGTGTGAGGGCAGACCGTGCGTGCCGTGCTCGTCGCGCTCGCGATTCCCCTCGCGGTTTTCTCGGGGGCGCGGGCGCAAGAGGTGGGCGAGCTCCTCTCCGGCCTCGGTTTTGCGGTTCCGCCAAAGGAAGGGCAGGTGCGGGTGGTGGCGCGCCTGGAGGTCACGCCCGCGGGCGGCGTTCTCCGCCTCGAGTTCGTCGGGGAAGGGGACGCCCGGCTGGTGGCCGATCCGGGAATCACTGTGACGGGGCTGGCGAGCGAGGCGGTGCGCTGGCCCGAGGGGGCGGAGGTGCGGGCGGTCGTGCCCGGCCAGCTCTATTTCCCCGAACCGCCCCGAATCCTGTTGCCGGTCGAGGCGGTGCCAGGGGCGACGGTCGAGGCGGATGTCGCCTACGCTTGGTGCCTGGTCGGTTGGCAATGCCGGTTCGGCAACGAGCGGGTGCGGCTGGCGTGGCCGGAGGCGAACCCGGAACCGGCAGGCTGAGACGAGCGGGCGCGACCGTCCGGTGCAGCGGGAGCGAAGGGCCGCGGCGCTGAGCCATCGTCTCTCGCTCGCGCATCGGGTTGCCAGCGGGTGCAGGACGCGCCATTGCGCTCCGGGATGGCTCGAGGCGGAGAGGGAGGCGGGCCGCAGCATGTTCGCTTGCGCGCTATGGCGTATACCGTGGTTGGTGCTGGCCGCAGCGATGGTGCTCGTCCTCGCCTCTTGTGCGTCCGGTCGGGCGGGAGCCGACCGCTGGGTCCATCCCTACGGCGCGACCGATCCCGAAGCCGGGCTCGTCTGGAACGTCGCCGAACATCGTGCCGCGAGCGAAGAGGAACTCCTGGCCGATCTCGCGCGGGCCGATTTCCTGCTGCTCGGCGAGACCCACGACAACCGCGACCATCATCGCCTGCAGGCGCGAATCCTCGAGGGTTTGGCGCGGAAGAGCGGCCGCCGGCTGGTCGTCGCTTTCGAGATGATCGAGGCGGACTGGCAAGACGCGGTCTCTGCCCAGCTCGCGCGCGATCCGGGGAATGCCGCCGCCCTCGCCGAGGCGGTCCGTTGGAAAGACAGCGGCTGGCCGCCCTTCGAGCTCTACGAACCGGTCTTCCGAGCGGCGCTCGCCGCGGGCGCGACGATCGTCGCCGCTGGTCTACCCTCGCCTCGAGCGCGCGAGGTGTCGGTCCACGGTGTGTCGGTGCTGCCAGCGAGCTTGCGCGAGCGAACCGGGCTCGGCGAGCCCATGCCGGAGCCGTTGTTGCGCGCGCTCGAGGAGGAGCTCTATGTCGCCCACTGCGGACGTCTCGCCCGCGACTTCGTGCCGCGCATGGTGGCGGTACAGCGAGCGCGCGATGCCTTCATGGCCGATCGGCTCGCCCGCACCACCGGCAACGGCCTCGGGGTGCTCGTCACCGGCCGCGGTCACGCGCGCCTCGACCGCGGCGTTCCGCTTTACCTGCGGCGCCTCGCTCCGGACCGCCGGCTGCGGGCGGTGGGCCTGATCGAGGTGGGGAGCCTTCCTCCCGAGGCGCGCGCCGCAGCGCCCTTCGACTGGCTGTGGTTCACGCCACGCGCCCATCCCGCTGGCCACGATCCGTGCGCGAGCCTCGCACCCGTCGAACGCGACACCTGAGGATGGACCGCCTGCGACGGTCGGCTCGCCTTTGCACGGCCCGATACCGGTTTATCTGATCGCTCGTGCGGCCTTGGGACCGGGCCGTCGATCGGGAGTCGTCGGTGCGTCGCACGGACCCTCTCCGGCTGCTGCGGAGCGCGCTGCCCATCGCCATCCTCGCCCTGGCGATCGCTGGGGCCGCGCTGCTCGTGGCGACCCGTCCGCAGCCGGAAGCGGTGGCGATCGAAGAGAAGCGCTATGCCGTGCGCACGGTGGTGGCACGGCGCACCACCTTTCGTCCCGACATCCGGCATTTCGGCCGATTGGTCGCCGCACGCGAGGCATCGCTCACGGTCTCGGTAGCCGGACGAGTGATGGAAGTCTCGCCCAAGCTGGTGCGGGGCGGCGAGGTGGCAGGCGGCGAACTCCTGTTGCGCCTCGATCCTCTGTTCTACCGCACCAGGCTCGCCCAGCTCGAGGCCGAACGGGCGCGGGCCGAGGCCCTGCTCGCGGAACTCGACATCGAGCGCGAGGCGGCCGAGCGCTCGGCCGCTGTCGCTGCCGATCGGCTCGCGCTGGCCGAACGCGAGCGGGAACGCCAGCGGCAGCTGGTGGCACGGCGGGTGGCCTCGCCGCGCACGCTGGAAGAAGCGGAATCCGCCGTCCTGCAGCGGCGAGAGGCAGCGATCGACGCCCTCCGCCGGCGCGATGTGTTGCTCCGCCGCATCGATCAGCAGCGGGCGGCCATCGACGGCCTCCGGGCGCAGATCGAATGGGCGCAGCGCGAGCTCGCGGACACCGAGCTCCGCGCTCCCTTCGATGCCATCGTCGCCTCGGTGGAGGTCGCCGTGGGCCGCGAGCTGCGCGCCGGCGAACCGGTCGCCCGGCTCTACGACCGCTCCTCGCTCGAGATCGCTTTCTCCTTGAGCGATGCCGAGTTCGGGCGGCTGTGGCGCGATGGACTGCTGGGCCGCGAGGTGGTGGCCGAGCTCCGTCTGGGCGAGGCGATCTACGAGCTCCGCGGCCGGGTGAGCCGCATCGACCAGAAGGCCGAACGGGCGGCCGCGGGCATCGGTGTTTTCGCCTCTCTGACAGGCGATACCGGCGGCATGCCGCTTCGTCCCGACGCCTTCTTGGAGGTGCGCATCGCCGATGTCGCCTATCCGGACGTCTTCGTGCTGCCGCGCGCGGCGCTTTACGACGCCGATACCGTCTATGTGGTCGACAACGAGCGGCTCGTGCCGCGCACCGTGGAGACGGTCGCCCGAGCTCAGGGCCTCGTGGCCGTTCGCTCCGGTTTGCGCGAGGGCGAGCAGGTGCTCGCCACCCGTCTCGCCGAGGCCGGTCCTGGCCTCGCGGTGCGGATCGTGCCGTGAGCCCGCGCTTGCCTTCCCGCGGGGTACTCGCCCTGTTCGCGCGGCACCCGACCGCCGCCAACCTGCTCATGCTCCTCATGCTGCTCGCCGGCGCCGTCGGCCTCTTCGAGCTCAACCGCCAATTCTTTCCGGATTTCGGCATCGATGCGGTGGCGGTCACCGTCGGCTGGCCCGGAGCCACCGCGGAGGACGTCGAAACCGCCATTCTCGAGGCCATCGAACCCGAGGTGCGCTTCCTCGACGGCGTTGACCGGGTCGTTGCCACCGCGCGCGAAAACGTCGGCACCGTGGTCGTCGAGTTCGTCGAGGGCACCGACATGCAAAAGGCGCTCGCCGACGTCGAGCAAGCGGTCGCCCGCCTCGCCACCTTGCCGCGCGACGCCGACAAGCCGGTCGTGCGCCGGCTGGTCCGTTACGATACGATCGCCCGTCTCGTCGTCTCTGGCCCCTACTCCGAAGGCGCCCTCCGCACCGTGGCGGAGCACATTCGCGACCGGCTTCTCGCTGCCGGTGTCGATCGGGTGACCCTCTACGGAGTGCGCGACCGCAGGCTGCTCGTCGAGCTCGATCCCGCCCGTCTCCACCAACTCGGGCTCGACATCGCGGCGATCGCCGACCGCATTGCCCAGGCTTCGGTGGACGCGCCGGGAGGGGATGTCGCGGAGGGCGTCGAGCGGAGCGTGCGCACGCTGGGGCTGGCGCGCAGCCCCGAGGCGCTCTCCGAGATCGACATCGCCACCGCCTCCGACGGCCGCAGGGTCACCCTCGGTGAGGTGGCGAAGCTGCAGGAAGGCTTCGACGAGTCCCAGCCGGAAGCGCGCCGCCACGGTTTCCGTGCGGTCGAGCTCCATGTCCAACGGGCGGTGGGCGCTGATGCCCTCGAGATCTCCGACACTGTCGAGCGCGTTCTCGCCGAACTCCAGGCGACCCTGCCCCGAGAGCTCGAGATCGAGCGCTATGACGTGCTCGCCAACCTCGTGCGCGAGCGCATCGCGCTTTTGCTGGAAAACGGTCTCTCCGGGGCGCTCATCGTGGTGCTCCTCCTCTACCTCTTCTTGAACGGCCGAGCGGCCTTCTGGGTCGCAGCCGGCATCCCCACCAGTCTCGCGGCTCTGTTCGGCACCATGTGGCTGTTCGGGCTGAGCATCAACATGATCAGCCTGTTCGCCATGATCCTTACGGTCGGCATCGTGGTCGACGATGCCATCGTGGTGGGCGAGCACGCGGTGAGCCTGCGCGCTCGCGGCGTGGCGCCCGAGCTCGCGGGCGAGATGGCAGCGCGGCGGATGGCAGCGCCGGTGGCGAGCGCCACCCTGACCACCATCGCCGCCTTTCTGCCGCTTTTGGTGGTCGGGGGAACGATCGGTCAGGTGATCCGCGATATCCCGGTCGTGGTCACGGTGGCGTTGGTCGCCAGTTTCGTCGAGTGCATGCTCGTCCTGCCGGCCCATCTGACTGGCGCCCTCTCGCGCCCCGAACCCTTTCCCGCTATCCGCCGCCGCCTCGATGCGGCCTTCGCGCGTTTCCGCGACGGCCCGGTGCATCGACTGGTGACGCTCGCCGTCGAGTGGCGCTACACCACGCTGGCCTGCATCCTAGGTGCACTCGTCCTCGCCCTCGGGCTCGTCGCCGGCGGTCGCGTGGGCTTCGTCTTTTTCAGGGGCCCCGAGGGCGACCGCATCGAGGTGGCGGTGAGGATGATGCCCGGCACTCCGCGCCTGGCCACGGAAGCGGCCATTGCCGAAGTCGAACGGGCGCTCGTCGCCGCCGCCACCGACCTCGGCGGCAGTCGGGAACTGGTCGTCATGGCGTTGACCCGCCTCGGCGACGAGCCGCAGCTCGAACCGGGTTCCGTCGCTCAGGAGGGCGACCACGTCGGGGGCCTCGAGGTCGAACTCTTGCCTTCCGATCGCCGCAGTGTGCGGACAAAGGAGCTCATCGAGGCGTGGACCCGACGCATTCCCCCCATCGCCGGGCTGGATTCGCTCGCCATCCGCGAACGGTCCGGCGGGCCACCCGGACGCGAGCTCGACATCCGGTTGCGCGGCGGCGACAGTGTCGAAGCTCTCAAACGCGCGGCGAGGGAGGTGGAGGCGCGCCTCGAGCGGCTTCCCGGAGTGTCGCAGATCCATGACGATCTTCCCTGGGGCACGCCCGAGCTCGTGGTCGAGCCCACGCCCGAGGGGCGAAGCCGTGGCTTCGACGCTGGCATCATCGGCCGCAAGCTGCGCGATGCCCTCGAGGGCAGAGTCGCCTACCGCTTTGCCGAGACCGACGGCGAGGTCGAAGTGGTGGTGCGCGTGCTGCCGGAATCCCTGCGTGCCACCGATCTCGCCGACTTCCGTTTGTTGGCGCGAGACGGCAGCGAGGTGCGGCTCGGCGAGGTGGCGCGGATCACCGAGCGGGGTGGTTTCGGTCTCGTCCGTCGGGAGAACGGGGCGCGCGAGGTGGCGATTACCGCCGAGCTCGACGAGAGCCGGATTCGCCTCGAACAGGTGCAGGCGTTGCTCGCCCCCGACCTCGCCCGGATCGCGCGGGATTTCGGCCTCGAGGTGCGCTATGCCGGGCGAGCCGAGGAGCAGGCGGAAACGCTCGCGGACATGCGGTTCGGGACGTTGCTGGCGCTCGCTCTCATCTACATCGTCCTCGCCTGGGTCTTCGGCAGTTTCACCCGCCCTCTCGCGGTCATGGCCGTCATTCCCTTCGGCCTCGTCGGCGCGGTCGTGGGCCATATGCTCTTGGGCTACGACCTCACCATCTTGAGCCTCATCTCCCTGCTCGGCCTTTCGGGCATCCTCGTCAACGACAGCATCGTGCTGGTGACCACCATCGATGAGCGGCTGCCCGCGGCCGAGGACCCCTATGCTGCCATCGTCGATGCCACTTGCTCGCGTCTGCGAGCCGTCTTACTCACGTCTCTCACTACCATCGGTGGCCTCTTGCCCTTGCTCTTCGAGACCAGTTTCCAGGCCCAGTTCTTGATCCCCATGGCCATCACCCTGAGCTTCGGCCTCACCGTCAACACTGTGCTCGTGCTGCTGATCGTTCCGGCGCTCGTCGCCATCCAGACGGATGTTCGCCGTCGCCGCGCCGCTCGGGCCGATCTTCGGGCCCTCGAGCCCGCGGCCTGAGGGGGCCGGGCGAGGGGGCGGGGCATGAGCGAGGAAGCGCGGCGGGAGGTCGGCAGGCAAGCCGAGATCGCCCGCGCGGTCGCCGCCATCGTCCGCGAGCTCGCTGCCGAGCTCAGGCCCGCCGTCGCGTCGCGCCTCTCGGTGCAGCCAGACAGCCGGCTCGACCGCGATCTCGGCATCGACAGCCTCGGACGCGCCGAGCTCGCCCTGCGCCTCGAGCAGCGTCTGGGCGTGGCGCTCGCGGGCGAGGTCCTCGAGCAGGTGGCGACGGTGCGAGACCTGGTCGCCGCGGTGCTCGCGGCGCGCGGCACTCCCCTTTCCCCGCTCGCCCTGCTGCCGCAGCCGGCCCTCGGTGAACAGGCGCTGCCCACGGGCTGCGCCACCCTCGTCGATGTGCTGCAGTGGCATGCCTCGCGGCAGCCCGAGCGGGTGCATGTCTATTTGGTCCGCGAGAACGCTCCCTACACCGCCCTCACCTTTGCCGCGCTTGCGGCACAGGCTCACCGTATCGCCGCCGGTATTCGCGCCCTCGGTGTCGAGCCCGGCGAGCGGGTGGTGCTGATGATGCCGACTTCGCCCGAATTCCTCGCCGCCTTCATGGGCGTTTTGCGGGCAGGTGCGGTGGTGGTTCCCATCTACCCGCCGGTGCGCAGGGAGCAGCTCGCCGAGCACCTGCTGCGCCAGAAGCGCATCGTCGACAACGCCGAGCCGAAGCTCCTGTTGGTCACCCCGGCTCTCGCGGGTGCCGCGACCCTGCTGCACGGGATCGTGCCAGGCTTGCGCACCGCGGTCGTCGATCCGCACTTCGGCGCCGATGCGGCGGTGCCGGAGGTGAGCGCGCGTGCCGACGATATCGCCCTCATCCAATACACCTCGGGAAGCACTGGCGATCCCAAGGGGGTGGTGCTCGCCCACAGCAATCTCGTCGCCAACATCCGGGCCATGGGAAACGCGCTGGGCGCCTCTTCCGCCGACATCTGCGTGAGCTGGCTCCCTCTCTACCACGATATGGGGCTGATCGGCGCCTGGCTCGGCTCGCTTTGGCACGCGGCGACCCTCGTGTTGCTGACGCCGCAGCATTTCCTCGCCCGTCCGGGCGACTGGTTGCGGGCGATTCACGAGGCGCGGGCGACCGTCACCGCAGCTCCCAACTTCGCCTACGAGCTCTGCCTGCGCCGAGTTCCCGACAGCCTCGTCGACGCGCTCGACCTGTCCTCGGTGCGGGTGTTCGCGAACGGTGCCGAACCGGTGCGCGCTTCCACCCTGCGCCGTTTCCTCGAGCGCTTCGGCCGCTGTGGGCTGCGGCCCGAGGCCCTCAAACCGGTCTACGGGCTCGCCGAGAACAGCGTCGGCCTCGCTTTCCCGCCCCTCGACCGACCCCCACGGATCGAGGCGGTGGCCGTGCGACCGCTGCGCGAGCGCGGTGAAGTGCGCCCCCCGCTTCCGGGCGAACCGGCGATCGAGTGCGTGGGTTGCGGCGTGCCGCTTCCCGGCCACGAGATCCGCATCGTCGATGCGGCCGGGCGGGAATTGCCGGAACGGCGACAAGGGCGAATCCAGTTCCGCGGTCCATCGGCGACCAGGGGCTATTTCCGCAACGAAGCGGCGACGCGCGCGCTCTTCGCCGACGGTTGGCTCGAGACGGGGGATCTCGGCTGGCTTGCCGAGGGCGAGCTGTTCGTGGGCGGGCGCCTCAAGGACCTCATCATCCGCAGCGGGCGCAACATCCATCCGCAGGACGTGGAGGCGGCGGTCGAGGAGGTCGCCGGCGTGCGGCGTGGCGGCGTGGCGGCGATCGCGGTAGCGGGCGAGGGAGAGGCTGGGGAGCGCCTGGTGGTGCTGGTGGAGACGCGGGAGCGCGACCCGATGCGAAGGTCCGCTCTCGTGGAGGCGGTGGCGAGCCGGGTGGTCGAAGCGCTCGGCGAACCTGCGGACGAGATCGTCCTCCTGCCGCCCCGCACGTTGCCCAAGACCTCTTCCGGCAAGCTGCGCCGCAGCCTGGCACGGGAGCTCTTCGAGGCGGGCGAGCTCGGCCGCGGGCGAGCGGGATTCGGGCGGCAGCTGCTCGGTCTTTTGGCGCTCGCGCTGGTCGAACGAGGGCGGCGACTCGCCCGCGGGGTCGCCGCTTTCGGCTTCGCGCTACGGTTCTGGACGGCGATCGGGCTCATGGCCGTGCCTGCCTGGCTTTGCGCGATGCTGCTGCCCGACGGGCCTCGGCTTCGCCGCATCCTGCGGGCGCTCGCCCGTATCGCACTGCGCTCGGCCGGCGTGCCACCGCGGCTTTCGGGAACGGAAAGACTGCCGCCGCCGCCGTTCGTCGTCGTCGCCAACCACGCGAGCTATCTCGATGGTGTCGTGTGCGTCGCCGCGCTGGATGTCGCTCTCGCCTTCGTCGCCAAGGCCGAGCTCGGTCGCCATCCGCTAGCCGGGCCGTTCTTGCGCCGCATCGGGACCCTCTTCGTGACCCGCTGGCAGCGGGGCGAGGAGACGATCGATCCCGACGCCGTACGCCGCGTCATCGGGTCGGGACGCCTGCCGCTCGTCTTTCCCGAGGGGACGTTCACCCGCCAGCCGGGACTCCTGCGCTTCCATCTCGGCGCCTTCCGCCTCGCCTGCGACCTCGGGCTGGCCGTCGTGCCGGTGGCCATCCGCGGGACTCGCTCGGTGTTGCGCGCGGGCCAGTGGTTCCCGTTCCGCCACACCATCGAGGTCGAGATCCTCGATCTGGTATGGCCGGAGGGACGCGATTTCGCGGCGGCGCGACGGCTGCGCGACCGGGTGCGACAAGCGATCCTCGAGGCCGTACGCGAGCCCGATCGCGAGGACGAGGTGGTGATCTGGGACTGAGTGCCGCACCCATCTCGCACCGGTGCTTCACAGGCGGGCCCAGTGATGCCACACTGTTTTCGATGGGCTGCGGAGACGAACGATGAGCGACGCGCAGTCGCGCATTCCGGACGAGGAGCTGGCGCACCTCGTCGAGTTCCTCGAGTCCGACGAGGCGGGCGAGGAAGCCCTCGACATCTCGCAGCTCGATGGCTTTCTCACCGCGCTCGCGGTGGGGCCGGCGCGGCTCTCCGAGGAGGCCATGTGGCCGCTCGTCTTCGGGCCACGACCCCACTTCCGGGATGCGGCGCAGCGAGAGCGGCTCGAGGGGGTCGTGCGTCAGAGGCTCGCCGAGATCGCCGAGCAAGTCGCCCAGGATCCGGACAATTGGGCACCCATCTTCTACGAGGCCGAGGACGGCGAAGTCCTGGTCGGCGCCTGGTGTTCCGGGTTCGTCGCGGGCATGGAGGCAGCGCGCGAGACTTGGTTGCCGTTGTTGGAAGACGAGGAGGGGTTTCTGCTCCTGCTGCCGATTCTCGTGGTGGCGAGCGACGGGGAGCTCGCGGAGGAGCTCGAGCTCGACGTGGACGAGGTGGCCGGCATGATGGAGCAGGCACCCGACCTCGTGCCCGGCTGCGTGCTGGGTATCCGGGAGTTCTTCGACGGCCGTGCGGCCGGTCGTCCGCAACCGATGAACGGCTAGGACGTCCGAGGGGACGGGAAGGGCGCGAAGAGGCTCATCGTCACCTGGCGCAGAGAGGGCGGTCGCTCGGCGAGAAATGGCAGCGGCCGGGTCAGGCGTATGGCTTCCAGGCCGATGCGAGCGGCGAGTACCGCGTTCCCGGCACCCTGCCCGGCGCGCGCCGAGAGAAGGGCGGCAATCCCCGCTCCCATGTGCTCGAGGGTGGCGTGGGTGGCGAGGTCGGCGAGACCGGCGAGGAGCGCGTTGCGCAGCGCCCGGCGCAACAGCACGAGGGTGGCGGCCGCACCGGGCGCCATGCCGTAGAGGGCGGCGATCGACCGCAAAAGCGTGAGCGTGCGCCAGAGGACGAGGAGAGAAGAAAGGAGACCGGCCGGGCTCAGGGCGGAGAGCACGCCGATGTCGCGGCTGCTCTCCAATACCAAGCGATAGGCGCGGCGATCGAGGGGAGCCAGGACCCGGCGCTCGAACAGCTCGAGCTGCTCGCCGTCGGCGAGCGTCGGGCGGAGGATCTCGGCGAGGGGCAACGAATCCGGATCGGCTGCGAGCCCGGCTGCGATCTCGCGCAAGAGCGCCGGTGCCTCGCCATGGAATTCCGACCCGGCGAGCCGCGACGCCCGCTCGCGCAGGACCGCCCGGTCGTGGAAGCGGCGCAGCGACCGCCACTCGCTCAGCGCGAGGGCGGAGATGCCGAACGAAAAGACGGCGGCGAAGAACGCGAGCGGCAGGCCGAGCAGCGGCGCGTCGCGGACGAGCTCGCCCACGCGCAGGCCAGCATCCCCGACAACGAGCCCCAACAGCCCGACACCGGCGAGCACCGCCGCCTGCCGGCGGCGGCCTGGAGGCGAAGACGGTCGGTCGGAGCGAGCGTCGCCCCCGATCGGCGCGGTTTCGCAAATCCCTTTCACCTCCTTGGCGTCGAGCTCGAACGGTTCGATGGGTCCGGTTTCCGAGCTCACAGCCGATCTCCGATGAGCCAGTCGAGGGCACGATCGAGGCGAATGTGGGTATCGGGGCCGGCATCGGACAGCCGGCGCGGAGCGAACCTGCGAAAGCGAAAGCGCCGCTGTGTCCACTCTCGCTCTTGCGGCAGCTCGTGCGGCACTTCGCCCGGGAACAGCACAGTTTCGCGATCGTCCTCGGCGAGCCGGCCGCGCACGCAGGACAGCAGCTGGCCCTGATGCTCGATATGGAGGACGTCGGTCGAGCGCAGCGCGGCGAGGACCATCACTTCGTGCCGCACTCCCTCGAGTCGCGGCGCGCGGGCCGCATCCGCCACGAGCAGACGCAGGAGCTCGCGGGCGTTGGCATGCTGGTTGGGGGCCACGTGATCGGCCTTGCTCATGGCGAACAGAACCCGCTCGATCCGCGGTGCCAACAGACGGCGGAGGCGACCGTTCTTGCCGTAGCGAAAAGCGGCGAGCGCGAGGGCGAGGGCCTCGCGCGTGTCGGCGAAATGGGCCGGACCGCGTCCGAGCGCCGCGAGGAGATCGACGAGCACGATCTGGCGATCGAAGCGAGCGAACCACTGCGCGAAGAACGGCTGCAGGACCCGCTCGCGATAGGCGGCATAGCGTTCTGCCATGCGGTGCCAGAGCGGTGTTTCGGCGAGTCGAGGGGGCAGGGGTGCGAAGGGCGGTGAGCGCGAGGGCGCTTCCTCCTCGATCATGCGGCCAGGGAGCACGAGAGCGAAATCCTCCCGCTGCAGCTGGCGCAGATAGTCTCGGAAGGCGCTGGCGACGCGGTCGGCCACCAGCACATCCTCGCCACCGTCGGTTTCGGCCAGCAGGGCGAGGAGGTCGCGAGCGAAGGCGACGCGCTTGGGATCGTGCGCGAGGGCGAGAGCGAGTTCGCTGAAGGCCGCGAAGTCGCGGTCGAGCAGGACGAGGTCGAGGAGCCATTCGCCGGGGTAGTCCACGATGTCGAGGAGCAGCCGGCGGATGGGCTGCAGGGACGCCGCCGGCCCGGTCGCCGTGGCGCGCAGCTCGAGCCGCAGAGTCGAAAGCGATCGCGTCGGTTCGGGCCAGCTCGGAGGCGAGGCGCGCAAGGCGCCGAGGGCCCGGTCGAGGGGGAAGGGCGGTCCCGGCGGGTCGAGGCTGAGAGCTCCGAGGTAGCGCCCCTCGTGCACCGGGCGGAAGAACGGCAGGCCCCGTCCGTCGCGCAAATGGTAGGCGAGGGCGGTGGTGAACACCGTCTTGCCGCTACGCCTCAGGCCGGTGACGGCAAGCCGGAGATGGCGGTCGAACAATCGCCGTCCCGCCGTGCGAACCTCTTCCTGCAGCCCTCTGACGAGGCGCGCGACCGTCGAACCCAAGGGCGAGGCCATGTCTAGAGAGCCAGAAGCCGCCCTGCGAGAAGCGCGATCAGCACCCCGAGCCCCACGTCGCGATGGAAGCGGAAGTGGCGCAGGCAGGAGGAGCGATCATCGAAGTCCACGGTCCGCACCTGCCAGGCGAGCATGCCGGCCGGTACGAGGAGAAGGGGCCAGACCGGCCAGGCGAGCCCGGCCGTCGAGGCAGCCGCGGCAAGCGACACCATGGTCGCGACGTAGAAGCCAGCGATCCACACACGACTGCGGTCGCCCAGGCGCAACGCCGTCGACTTCACCCCGACTCGGATGTCATCCTCCTTGTCCTGGTGCGCGTAGACCGTGTCGTAACCGAGCGTCCAGAAGAAGCCGGCAGCGTAGAGCAGAAAAGCGGGAAGCGCGAGGGATCCGCTCGCGGCTGTCCAACCCACGAGCGCTCCCCAGTTGAAGGTGATGCCGAGGAATGCCTGCGGCCACCAGGTGATCCGCTTCATGAAGGGATAGAGGAAGATGAACGGGACGCTCGCGAGAGCGACGGCCGCGGCTTCGACCGGGAGCTGGCTCAGCACCCAGAGGCCGACGGCCGACTGGGCGAGGAAGAACGAGACGGCTCCGGGCGCGCCAATGCGTCCGGCGGCGAGCGGCCGGTTGCGGGTGCGCTCGACCATGCGATCGAATTCGCGGTCGACGAGATCGTTCACCGTGCAGCCCGCCCCGCGCATCGCCACGGCGCCGATGGCGAAGAGCAAGAAAAGCCAAGGATCTGGCGCCCGAGGCGCGAGGGCCACGCCCCACCAACAGGGAAGGAGCAGAAGCCAGGTGCCGATCGGTCGGTCCCAGCGGGCGAGGAGGGCGAAATCGCGTAGCCGCGGCGGCAACCTTCCCACCCAGCCCAGCTGCTGGTCGAGCACGAGAGGCGCTCCGGCTTGTCGGGACATCCTCGATCCTCTAGCGTGCGCGCGGCCCCGGCACCGGACCCGATATGCGCTCACCGCGTCTATATGTCGAGACGCCGCTGGCCTGCGGAACCCGGGTCGAGCTTCCGGCTGCGGCTGCCCACTATCTGCTGCGCGTGTTGCGACTCGGACGGGGTGCTGGAGTGCGGCTGTTCAATGCGCGCGACGGCGAGTGGTCGGCTCGCATCGACACGGCTGGTCGCGACCGCGTCCAACTGGCCGTGGAGGAACGCTTGCGTCCGCCCCCGGAGCTTGGCGGTCCCACCCTGTTCGTCGCCCCACCGCGGCGGTCCCGCTTCGAGTGGCTGGTGGAGAAGGCCACCGAGCTCGGGGTCGGGCGGATCGTTCCCGTCGCCACCCGGCGCGGCGTGGCGAAACCGGAGCGGATGGAACGCTTGCGGGCGATCGCGGTCGAGGCGGCCGAACAGTGCGGCCGGCTCGATGTGCCCGAGATCGAAGGCCTGTGCCCGTTCGACCAGCTGCTCGAGCGGCTGCGCGAGGGGCCGGCGATGGTCGCCGACGAGACGGGCGGCGAGCCGTTGCTCCCGGCTCTCGCGCGCAGCCCGCGAGCGGCTTTCGTGGTCGGACCGGAAGGCGGCTTCGCAGCGGAGGAACGCGAGGCGCTGCGCGCGCTCGCCGGAGGGGTTGGGGTGAGTCTGGGACCGCGGATCCTGCGCACCGAGACAGCCGCGGTGGCCATGCTCGCCTGTTGGGTGGCCGTTTGCTCGGCGGATCGGGGGGCAATGTGGGCGACGACGTGAGCGAGCGCAGTCGACCTCGCTTCCATCCCCTCTATGGGCGGTTGTCGGACGAGCTGCACAGCCGTCCCGCGCCGGTGCTGAGGGCGCCGTGCCGGATCTCGCACCTCGCCCTTTTGACCGATGCCGCTGGTCTCCTCCGATCCCTCGAGCTCGTGGGCGAACTGTGTCGCCGCTACGGGGCACCGCCGCCCTTCCGCGAGCACCATCACGAGGCCGAGCTCGACGGCTTCGAGCTGCGCTACGAGCGGCACACCGAATTCTACGGCCTCACCCTCCTGCGCCGCGGATCCGAGTCGCCTCCCTTCGACGCCTCTCCCCTCGAACTGGTGCCCGCCGACTGGTTGGCAGCGCTGCCCGGCGAGGTGGTCGCGGCGACCCATATCGCACTCGCCGCGGCAAAGGAGCCGCCGGAGCCACCAGCGATCGAGCGGATGTTCGAGGGCCAGCGGGTGCGCGCTGCCGAGGTGATGGACGGCGCGGCCCGGGTGTGGACCGATTGGCGGCCGCACGGCGATGGTTTCACCCGTTTTTATGTCCAGGCGGCCGAGAGCGATCCGCTGCGCCTCGGGCGTCTCGTACAGCGCCTCCTGGAGCTCGACACCTACCGCATGATGGCACTGCTCGCCCTGCCGGTCGCCCGCGCCCTGGCACCCGAGCTCGGCGAACTCGAGCGCCGCCTCACCGAACTCACCGCGCGCATCGCCCCGCTGCGGGATATCGAAGAGGAGCGGGCGATCCTGGCGGAGCTCTTCGAGCTCGCGGCAGCGAGCGAACGGCGGGCGGCGGAGAGCGTTTTCCGCTTCGCCGCGACGCGCGCCTACCGTCAGCTGGTGGTCGATCGGCTCGAGGAGCTCCGCGAGCGCCGGCTCGAGCCCTGGCAGCCGCTCGGCCAGTTTTTGGCCCGCCGCTTCGAACCCGCGATGCGCACCTGCGAGGCGGTGGAACGGCGACTGTCCCGTCTCAGCACCCGGGTGGCGCGGGCGGCCGATCTCGTCCGGACGCGGGTGGACGTCGAGCTCCAGGAGCAGAACCAGAAACTGCTGGCCTCCATGGAGCGAAGGGCGGCCCTGCAACTGCGGCTGCAGGAAACCGTCGAGGGACTGTCGGTGGTGGTCCTGAGCTACTACGCCGTCGGCCTGCTGTCCTACGTGCTCGGCCTGGCGAAGCCCTTCGGACTGGACGAGAGCAGCAAGGCCGCGCTGGTGGGCGGGGCAGTTCCCCTCGTCGTGGGCGCAGTGTGGCTGGCGCTTGCGCGCATGCGACGGCGGCTCAGGGCGCGCTTCGGCGATTGACGTCTTGGGATTTACATCCTTTCTTGCGACAACGTGTCACTCGTGAGCGCGGCCGTGCCCCCGGATAATTGCTGACGGAAATCAAGGCGGGCAGGGCGGCAGGGCCTTCCGGTCCCTTTTCGCCCATCCGGGCGGCATCCCAAGACGTGGAGGTCGATCGCTCGATGAACTGGCGCACATTCGCGGCCGCGCTGGCGGCCGGCGCGTTCCCCGGCGTGGCGGCGTTCGCCGAGACCGGCCAGCCACGAGCCTGGCAAATGAGCTTGCAGGCTCCGGCGACTCCGATCGCTAGGCAGGTGATGGGCTTTCACGACCTGCTGCTGGTGATCATCACTCTGATCGCACTGTTCGTACTGGTGTTGATCGCCTATGTGGTCTGGCGGTTCCGCGAGGACCGCAATCCGACGCCGTCGCGGCGTTCGCACAATACCCTGCTCGAGGTCGTGTGGACGGTGGTGCCGGTGTTGATTCTCGTCATCATCGCCATCCCGTCGTTCAAGCTGCTCTATGCGATCGAGCAGGTGCCGCCGCCGGATCTGCGCATCAAGGCCATCGGGCACCAGTGGTACTGGTCGTACGTCTACCCCGATCACGGCAACTTCACCTTCGACGCAGTGATGAAGGACGACGGCAGCCTCGAGGAGGGCGAGCCGCGGTTGCTCGCCACCGACAATTACGTCGTGGTGCCGGTGAAAAAGAAGGTGCTGGTCCAGGTCACGGCCGAGGACGTGTTGCACTCTTGGGCGGTGCCTTCCTTCGGCGTCAAGGTCGATGCCATTCCCGGCCGGCTCAACGAGCTGTGGTTCGAGGTCGAGGAGCCGGGCACCTATTACGGCCAGTGCTCCGAACTGTGCGGCGTGAACCACGGCTTCATGCCGATTGCCATCCGCGCGGTGACGCAAGAAGAGTTCGATGCGTGGGTGGAGCAGGCGAAAGAGCAGTTCGCACGGGTCGACGATCGGGCGCCACAGCTGGCGAGCGCCCGGTGAGGTGGCGTTTCCCCGGATCACGAGCGAGGCAGGCGAGGTAGGCGGATCATGGCTCACGAGGCAGTGCACGGACATCACGACCATGCGCCGTCCGGCTGGCGGCGCTGGGTCTACTCGACCAATCACAAAGACATCGGCACGATGTACCTGGTGTTCGCCTTTATCGGCGGCATCCTCGGTCTCGTCATGTCGGTGTGGTTCCGCCTCGAGCTCATGGAGCCCGGGACCCAGCTGATCGAGGACCATCACTTCTTCAATGTGCTGGTCACGGCGCACGGGCTCATCATGGTGTTCTTCTTCGTCATGCCGGCGCTGATCGGCGGCTTCGGCAACTGGATGGTGCCGCTCATGATCGGTGCGCCGGACATGGCGTTCCCGCGCATGAACAACATCAGCTTTTGGTTGCTCGTGCCGAGTCTGTTGCTGCTGATCGGTTCGGCGGTGATCGGCGGCGGCGCGGGCACCGGCTGGACAGTCTATCCTCCGCTTTCGGCCGCGATCGGGCACCCTGGCCCGGCGGTGGATATGGCGATCTTCAGCCTGCATCTGGCGGGCGCCAGCTCGCTCTTGGGCGCGATCAACTTCATTACCACGATCTTCAACATGCGCGCGCCCGGGATGACGCTGCACAAGATGCCGCTGTTCGTGTGGTCGATCCTGGTGACCGCGTTCCTGCTGTTGCTGGCAGTGCCGGTGCTCGCTGGCGCGATCACGATGCTTCTCACCGACCGCAACTTCGGCACCCATTTCTTCAACGCGGCCGGCGGCGGCGATCCGGTGCTCTTCCAGCACCTGTTCTGGTTCTTCGGCCATCCCGAAGTCTACATCATGATCCTGCCGTCGTTCGGGATCATCAGCCACGTGGTCGCGACCTTCTCGAAGAAGCCGGTCTTCGGCTACCTGGGCATGGCCTATGCCATGGTGGCCATCGGCTTCATCGGTTTCATCGTGTGGGCGCACCACATGTACACTGTGGGCATGGGCGTCGACGTGCAGGCCTACTTTACGGCGGCGACCATGGTCATCGCCGTTCCCACCGGGATCAAGATCTTCAGCTGGATCGCGACGATGTGGGGCGGTTCCATCCGCTTCACGACGCCGATGCTGTTCGCGATCGGCATGATCATCCTGTTCACGATCGGCGGTGTCACCGGGGTCGTGCTCGCCAATGCCGGCATGGACAAGGTTTTGCACGACACCTACTACGTGGTAGCGCACTTCCACTACACCCTGTCGATGGGCGCTCTGTTCGGCATCTTCGCCGGCATCTATTACTGGTTCGGCAAGATGACCGGACGGCAGTACGACGAGACGCTCGGGAAGATCCATTTCTGGCTCACCTTCGTCGCGGTGAACCTGACCTTCTTCCCGATGCATTTCTCCGGCCTCGCGGGTATGCCGCGGCGCATTCCCGACTATCCGGATGCGTTCGCCGGGTGGAACCTGCTGTCGTCGCTGGGTGCGCTCCTCGGGGCGGCGAGCGCGGTGCTGTTCGTGTACGTGATGTACCGGGCTTTCACCGCCGGCGAGAAATGCCCGGCCAACCCGTGGGGCGAGGGTGCGACGACGCTCGAGTGGACCGTGCCGTCGCCGGCACCGTTCCACACCTTCGAGCAGCTGCCGCAGGTGCGCTGAGGTCGGGATGACGGCGGGCGAGCCGCTCGTGCGCAGCACGTCTCCGGTGGGGGAAGGGGAAGCCGCCGCCGAGGCGGCTTCCCTCCGCGATTGGTGGACGCTGCTCAAACCCAACGTGATGCAGCTCGTGGTGTTCACCGCGGCGGTCGGCCTCTATCTGGCGCCGCAGACGCTTCACCCGCTGCTCGCCGCCGTCACCATCCTGTGCATTGCCGCCGGAGCGGGAGCGTCGGCGGCGCTCAACAACGCCTGGGACGCCGATATCGACGCCGCGATGGCGCGAACCTGCCTGCGGCCTACCGCCGCCGGCAGGATCGCCCCGGCGGAGGCCGGGACGCTCGGCGTCACCGTGGCACTCGTGTCGGTGATGGTGCTGGGGCTCGCCACCAACTGGCTGGCGGCGGGCCTCCTCGCCTTCACGATCGTGTTCTACGCCGGTGTGTACACCGTGCTGCTGAAGCGGCGGACGCCGCAAAACATCGTCATCGGTGGTCTCGCAGGCGCGCTGCCGCCGGTGATCGGCTGGTCGGCGGCGACCGGCACGCTCGATGTCGTCCCGCTGCTCTTGTGCGCCGTCATCTTTCTGTGGACGCCGGCGCATTTCTGGGCGCTCGCCCTCTACCGGCGACAGGACTACGGCCGGGCGGGCGTGCCGATGTTGCCGGTGGTCGCGGGCGAGGCGGCGACGCGCCGGCAGATCGTGGTCTATGCAGCGGCCACCGTGGCGGCGAGTCTGGCGCTGCTCCTCACCGGCGCCTTCGGTTGGGTGTACGCCGTCGCGGCTGTCGGCTGCGGGGGCCACTTCCTTTGGCGCGCGATCCAACTGCTCGGCCATGCCGACGATCGGCGGGCCGTGCGTCTGTTCCGCTCGTCGATCGTCTACCTGTTCTTGCTGTTCGTGGCGATGGTGATCGATCGTGCGGCGAGCGGCAGCGTGGGGAGCTGAGGGCGTGGATCCAGCGAGCGAGCGCCGCAAGCGGCAGCGCAGCCGCAACGTGGTGGTGGCGGTGCTGCTCGCGGTGTTGGCGGTACTGTTCTATCTGGTGACCCTCGTCCGTCTCGGCGGGTTGTGAGCGCGAGCGACGGGGGAGAAAGGAGCGTTCCTGGGACCCGGGAGAAGAGGAGGAGCTGGCAATGGCGGCAACCGGCAGCGCCCATCAGGCGGCGCATCCCTACCATCTCGTCGAACCCAGTCCTTGGCCCATCGTCGGCGCCATCTCGGGCTTGCTGCTGACCGGCGGGGCCGTGATGTGGATGCACGGCCATGCCTTCGGACCGTGGACCACCTTGCTCGGCGCGTTGCTGACCGCGGTCACGATGGTCGGGTGGTGGCGCGACGTGCTGAAGGAAGGCCGAAGCGGCTACCATACCGAGGTGGTGTCCCGCGGTCTCAGACTCGGCATGGCGCTGTTCATCACCTCGGAAGTGTTTTTCTTCTTCGCCTTCTTCTGGGCGTTTTTCTGGGGTGCGCTCGTGCCTCCCGAGACCTTCGCTGTCTCCTGGCCGCCAGAGGGGGTAGAGCCGGTTCCGACCTGGGAGATCCCGTTCCTCAACACGCTGATCCTCCTCACCTCCGGGGCAACCGTCACCTGGGCGCACCACGCCATCAAACACAACGACAACCGGACGGCGTTCAAAGCGCTCGTGTTGACGGTCGCGCTCGGCCTGACGTTCACCGCCTTCCAGGGCTACGAGTACTACCACTCGATCGTGGCCGAGGGCTTCGACCTCACCGACGGGATCTTCGGCAGCGCATTCTACATGGCCACCGGCTTCCACGGGCTGCACGTCCAGATCGGGACGGTCTTCCTCATCGTCTGCGCATGGCGGGCGTGGAAGGGCGATTTCACCCCGCAGCAGCACGTCGGCTTCGAGGCTGCCGCGTGGTACTGGCACTTCGTCGACGTGGTGTGGCTGTTCCTGTTCACCTGGGTCTACTGGTGGGGCGGCAGCCTGCACTTCACCGTGACACCGGTGGAGTGAGCGTGGCGACACCGTCCGCCGTGTCTTCGGCTTTCGCCGGCCGCTGCCCGCGTTGCGGGCAGGGCCGGCTTTTCCGAGGTTTGCTGGCCGTCGCGCCGCGCTGCTCGGTCTGCGATCTCGACCTCTCGGCTCAGGATTTGGGCGACGGTCCCGTGGCCTTCGTGATCCTGCTCGTCGGCGTGGTCGTGGTCGGGGCGGCCCTGGTGGTGGAAGTGCGATACAGCTGGCCGGTCTGGCTCCACCTCCTGGTCTGGCTGCCGCTCGCGACGCTGCTGTCCCTTGCCCTGATGCGGCCGCTCAAGGCCTTTCTCATCGGCCAGCAATACCGGCACCGGAGCGAAGACTTCGACCGTGCCGGCGGCGCCTAGGCAGTTCCGACCGGGCCGGGCGGCAACCGCGGTCGCGGCCGTCGCCCTCGTCGTGCTCGTCGCGCTCGGGGTCTGGCAGCTCCAGCGCAGGGAATGGAAGCGGGAGCTGATCGCGGGGATCGAGGCGCAACTCCAACGACCGCCGCTCGAGCTCGTAGAGGCGCCGCGGGAGGCTGGCGCCCTCGACTGGCGGCGGGTCCGCTTGCGCGCCGAGCTGCTCCACGAGCGCTCCTTTGCGCTCGGAGCTGGCGCCGAAGGTGGCCGCTTGGGAGCCAGGCTGGTCACGCCGGCGCGCTTCGGCGACGGCACGCTGCTGCTCGTCGACCGCGGCTTCGTGGAAGAAGCGGAGCTGCCACCCCATCTCCCCCCGCACAAGCAGCCGCCGGGACCGGTGGCGATCGAAGGTGTCGCCCGCTCCCTCGCGGCTCTGCAGCCGAGCTGGTTCACGCCGGACGACGAGCCGCAGCGGCGGCGCTTCTGGCGGCTCGATCCCGACGCGTTGGAGCGGTTTCTCGGCGAAGCGCCGCTCGCCGTACTGGTGGTAGCCGAGCGGGCCGAGCCGGAATCGGTACTGGGACGCGTGAAGCCGGTGAAGGTGGAGCTGCGGGATCCCCACCTCGGCTACGCCCTCACTTGGTTCGGGCTGGCCGCCGCGCTGACGGCGATCTATGTGCATTTCGGCTTTGCCCGCGGGCGAGCCGCTTCGGAGGCTTCCTGACATGCGTGCCGTTCGCCTGCTCGCCGTGCTCGCGGCGGTGCTCACCACCGCGCTCATCGTGCTCGGTGCCGCCGTTCGCGCCACGAACTCCGGCCTCTCCTGTCCCGACTGGCCCACCTGCTACGGGCATTGGCTGCCGCTTCCGGGCGACATCCCGCCCGACTCGGGTTATGCCTACTACCAAGTGATGCTGGAATGGGTGCACCGCCTCCTCGCCGGCGTCGTCATCGGCCCGCTCGTGCTGGTTCTGGCGGTCATGGCCTGGCGACAGCGGGGGGAGGCGCCGGAACTGGCGGGCGGCGCGGGAGCGCTCGTGGCGCTGCTCCTGGTCCAGGCCGGGCTCGGCGGCATCACCGTCCTCGACCGCAACAGCCCTTCTTCGGTAGCTCTCCATCTCGCCGCCGCCTTGCTCGTCCTCACCATGGTGCTCTTCCTGTCGGTGCGCACACGGTCGACAGCCGTGCAGCCGACAACGCGCCTCGCCGTCCTGGCCTGGTCGGCGTGGCTGGTCGCGTTCCTCGCCATGGTCTCGGCGGCCACCGTGGCGAAGATGGGCGCGAGTTTCGCCTGCTCGACCTGGCCGGACTGCGATGGACGCTGGCTCCCCGATCTCTCGGATCCCCAGGTCCGCGCGCATATGACCCACCGCGGGCTCGCCGCTCTCGCCGTGCTCGCGACCCTCGGTCTCTTCCTCGGCAGCCGAAAGCTCGGCGGACCGGTGAGGGGGCTCGCGTCGGGCGCGCTCGTGCTCATGCTGTTGGCGGCCGGTTTGGGCGGGCATGGGGTGGGGAGCGGCTGGCCGGTATGGACGGCGATCCTCCACCAAGCGCTCGCCGTCCTGACCTTCGTGCATCTGGCGCTTGCCAGCTGGCACGCCAGTCTGCGTCCGGGCCCGGCGACGACTAGGGAGCCAGCGCGATGAGCGGGGCCTACAGGCTTCTCGCCGAGCGCTTCGCGCGGCTCGCCGATCTCGAGGGAGCGCTTGCCGTCCTCGCTTGGGACCAGGCGGTGTGGATGCCCAAGGGCGGTGCGGAAGCGCGCGGCCGCCAAATCGCCACACTCCGGCGACTGCAGCACGAGCTGATCACCGCGCCGGAAGTCGGGCCCCTTCTCGACGATGCGCGCACCCTCGCCTCCGAGCTCGACCCCTGGCAGCAGGCGAACCTGCGCGAGATGGAGCGGCTGTGGCGTATGGCCACGGCGGTCGACCCCGCGCTGGTGGAACGCGCGGCGGAAGCCACCACGCGGGCCGAGCTGGTGTGGCGGGAAGCGCGGGAAAAGAGCGACTTCGCGCTGCTCGCCCCGCATCTCGCGGTGGTCGTCGACCTCGAGCGGGAACGGGCACGGCAGCTCGCCGCCGCCCTCGATCTCGCTCCCTACGACGCATTGATCGCCCTCTACCAGCCCGGCCTGCGCGCGGAGGCGATCGATCGGTTGTTCGCGCCCCTCGAGCGGCAACTGCCCCACGCCATCGACGACGCATTGGCTCGCCAGCCACCGGCCCTCCGCCCCAACGGACCCTATCCCAAGGAGCGGCAACGGGCGCTCGCCCTCGATCTGCTGCCACGGCTCACCTTCGATTTCGACCACGGCCGGCTGGACGAGAGCGCGCATCCGTTCTGCGGCGGTACCCCCACCGACATCCGTCTCACCACGCGCTTCGACGAGGGGGATCCCGTCTCCGGCCTCATGGCGGTGCTCCACGAGACCGGCCACGCTCTCTACGAGGCTGGGCTACCGCGCGCCTGGCTGGGGCAGCCGGTCGGCGAGGCGCGCGGAATCGCCGTACACGAGAGCCAGTCGCTCGCGCTCGAGATGCAGCTCGGCCGATCGCCGGCCTTTCTCAGCTTCCTGAGCCGCCTGCTGCGCCAGCACCTCGGCGACGACCCCGCCTTCGCGCCCGACAATCTGGTCCGCCTCTGTCACCGGGTGGAGCGCGGCGCGATCCGGGTCGAAGCGGACGAACTCACCTACCCGCTGCACGTGATTTTGCGTTACCGGCTCGAGAAGGCTCTGATCGCCGGCGAGCTCGCCGTCGACGATCTGCCGGCGGCGTGGAACGAGGGTATGAAGGAGCTCCTCGCGATCGTACCGCCCGACGACCGCCGGGGCGTGCTCCAGGACATCCACTGGCCCCTCGGGGCGATCGGCTATTTTCCCTGTTACACGGTGGGTGCTCTGCTCGCGGCCCAACTCACGGCGCGCATGCGGCGCGAGCTTCCCGACCTCGACCGGGCGCTGGCCGCGGGCGAGTGCGGTGTGGCGGTGGGGTGGCTGCGCGAGCGCGTGCACGCCTGGGCGAGTTTCTGCACGTTCGAGGAACTGGTGACCCGGGCGACGGGCGCACCGCTTTCGCCGCACGCCTTTCTCTCCCACATCGGCGAACGCTATGGCGTCCGCCGAGCGCTCGGGGAGGTCGCAGCGTGCACTATGTGAGCACCCGCGGCGGTAGCGGTCGCCGCCGCTTCGAGGAAGTGCTGCTGGCCGGACTGGCCGAGGACGGGGGGCTCTTCGTTCCCGAGGCCTGGCCGCGATGGACGCGTGCGGACTTCGAGGGATTGCGAGGCTGCGACTATCCGACCACGGCAGCGGCCGTGCTCCGACCCTTCGTCGCCGATGCCTTCGATCCGAGCGAACTCGCCGAGCTCTGCCGCGCCGCCTATGCGAATTTCGCCCATGCCGCCACGGCTCCGCTCGTCCAGCTGGCGGCCGATGATTGGCTGCTCGAACTCTTCCACGGCCCGACCCTCGCCTTCAAGGACTTCGCCCTGCAGATCCTCGCCCGCATGTTCGAGTCCGTGCTCGCGCGGCGCGGCGGCCGTCTCACCATCGTCGCCGCGACGTCGGGCGATACTGGCTCGGCGGCGATCCACGCGGTGGCCGGGCGCAGGCAAATGGCGATCGTCGTGCTCCATCCGCACGGCCGCATCTCGCCGGTGCAGCGGCGCCAGATGACCACGGTCGATGCCGCCAACGTGCTCAACCTCGCGATCGAGGGCACCTTCGACGACTGCCAGGCGCTGCTCAAGGCTCTGTTCGCCGATGCCGATCTCCGCGCCGAGCTCGGCCTCGCCGCCATCAACTCCATCAATTGGGCTCGCATCGCTGCCCAGGCTGCGTACTACGTCTATGCCGCTCTGAGGCTGGGCGGGCTCGAGCGACCCCCGATTTTCGCCGTGCCGACCGGGAATTTCGGTGACGTCTACGCTGGCCACGTGGCGCGCCATCTCGGCCTGCCCGTTCGCCGCCTGATCGTCGCCACCAATCGCAACGACATCCTGGCACGTTTCTTCACCACGGGTATCTACGCGCGCGGCGAGGTGGTGCCGACCCGCTCACCGAGCATGGACATCCAAGTGGCGAGCAATTTCGAGCGCTTGCTCTTCGAGCTCGGCGGCCACGATCCGGGACGGGTGCGGGAATGGATGCGTCGCTTTGCCGACAGCGGTCACATCCGGATCGACGAGGCCATATTGCGCCAGCTCGCCTGCCTGTGGGCAGGCGGAACGGCGGACGAGGCCGAGACGCTCGCCACGATGTCTGCGGTCTACGCGCAGACCGGCGAGATCGTGGATCCCCACACGGCGGTAGGCATTGCCGTCGGCCGGCGACTGCGCCAGCCGGGAGAGGGGCCGCTCGTCTGCCTGGCCACCGCCCACCCCGCCAAGTTCCCGCACGCGGTGCGCGAGGCCATCGGCCGCGAGCCGCCGGTACCGCCGCGTCTCGCCCAGATGACCGAGCGGACCGAGCGATTCGAGGTCCTGCCGGCGGAGCTGCCGCGGCTGCGCGAACGGATCCGAGCCTTCGCGACGGGTCGGGGATGAGCGACATCGAACATCGCTCGAGCGAGCTCGAGGGCGGACTCAGAGTGGCCACCGCCCGGTTGCCCCACGTCGCGACCGTGGCGGTCGGCATCTGGTTCGATGTCGGGACGCGCGACGAGCGGCCGGAGGAGGCGGGCGCCGCGCACCTCCTCGAGCACATGGCGTTCAAGGGCACGGGGCGCCGCGATGCGCGCCGGATCGCCGAGGAGATCGAGAGCGTCGGTGGCAGTCTCGATGCCCACACCTCGCGCGACCATACCGCCTATTATGCGCGCCTGCTCGCCGAGGACATGCCCGTCGCGGTCGACATCCTCGCCGACATCGTTCAGCACGCCACACTCGATGCCGATGAACTCGCGCGCGAGCGCCAGGTGGTGCTGCAGGAGATCGCCGAGGTCTGCGACACACCCGACGATCTCGTCTTCGATCTGTTCCAGGAAGCCGCCTTTCCGGATCAACCCCTTGGCTGGCCGATTCTCGGCCGGCGCGAGACCGTGGCGGGGATCGAGCGCGAGCGCCTCCTCGCCTTCCTGCGCGACCATTACGTGCGCGGGCGGGCGGTGGTCGCGGCAGCGGGTCGGGTCGAGCACGAACCCTTCCTCGAACTCGTGCGCGAGCGCTTCGCCGATCTTGCGGAGATGCCGGGGGAAGAGGGGCCTGCGGCGCGCTATGTCGGCGGCGAGCGGAGGGTCGAGCGCGATCTCGACCAGGTGCACATCGTACTCGGCGGTCCGGCTCCCGGTCGTCAACATCGCGATTTCTTCGCTTGCCACCTGCTCTCCAACATTCTCGGTGGAGGCATGTCGTCGCGGCTGTTCCAGGAAGTGCGAGAAAAGCGCGGCCTCGCCTATTCGGTGTTCAGCTTCTACCAACCGTTCCGCGAGATCGGCCTCGTCGGTGTCTATTCCGCCACCGAGCCGGAGCGGGCCGCCGAGCTCGCGGGGGTGCTGTGCGACGAGGTCCGCCGCATGGCCGAGGACGGCTGCAGCGCGGAGGAGCTCGCCCGGGCCAAGCGTCAGCTCGAAGCCAGCCTGCTCATGAGCCTCGAGAGCTGTAGCGCGGTGTGCGAGGACATGGCTCGCCAGATCCTGTTCTTCGGCAGGCGCATTCCGGTCGCCGAGCTGATCGCCCGCATCCGCGCCATCGAAACCTCGGACATCGTGCAGGTGGCCCGGCACATCCTCACCCAAGGTCCACCAACTCTGGCCGCTGTGGGTCCCGTAGCCGCTCTTCCCGAGTACGATCGGCTGCGGACGCGCCTGAGCGGAGGAGGCGAGCGCGCCGCTCAGGCGGAAAGGGGCACTGCATCCTCGGGTCGGAACCACAACAGCAAGGACTCGCCCGGCGCGGGGAGCGGCGGCGAACCTCCGCGGTGGTAACGGTAGCACACGAGACCGATGCCGCCGACCTCGACGAAGAGCCGGCTGTAGTCGCCGAAATAGGCGCTCTGCACCAGCCGGCCGGAAGCCGCCACGCTCCCCTGCGGCGGACGCGCTCCCACGGGCCCATGCTCGATCTTCTCGGGCCTGAGCGCGATCGCCACCGGCTGTGCAGCGTCCGTGCACAGGCGGAGCCAACCGAAACCGGGCGCCTTCACCCGCCAGCCCTCTCCCTCCCTTTCCACTGCCTCCAGCTCGAGGACGTTGGCGGAGCCGATGAAATCGGCGACGAAACGGGTGCGGGGGCGTTCGTAGAGCTCTCGCGGCGGCGCCACCTGGAGCACGCGGCCGAGGTTCATCACCGCCACCGCCGTCGCCATGGAGAGAGCCTCGTCTTGATCGTGGGTGACGATGACGAAGGTGATGCCGACCTCGCGCTGGAGCCGCACCAGCTCGAGTTGCATTTCCTCGCGCAGCTTCCGGTCGAGGGCCGAGAGCGGCTCGTCGAGGAGCAACAGCTTCGGTCGTTTGACGAGGGCGCGGGCCAAGGCGACGCGCTGCTTCTGACCGCCCGAGAGCTGGTCCGGCATGCGATCGGCGAGGCCGTCGAGCCGCACCATCGCCAGCGCCTCGGCGACACGGCGCTCCACCTCCGCCTTGGGCGTACCCACCACCTCGAGCCCGTAGGCGACATTGCGGCGCACGCTCATGTGGGGGAACACGGCGTAGGACTGGAAGACCATGTTCACCGGCCGTCGATTGGGCGGCACGTTCGCCACATCCTCGCCGTCGATGAGGATGCGACCGGAGGTCGGCCGCTCGAAGCCGGCGATCATGCGCAGGAG
This sequence comes from bacterium HR40, assembly GCA_002898275.1. Lineage (GTDB taxonomy): Bacteria > Pseudomonadota > Alphaproteobacteria > Geminicoccales > Geminicoccaceae > HRBIN40. The sequence continues at coordinate 345,006 of BEIQ01000002.1, read as the reverse complement.
GGTGGTCTTGCCACAGCCCGAGGGGCCGAGCAGGGCGAAGAAGGCATTGCGGGGAATCTCGAGGGTCACCTCGTCGACCGCCACCACCCGGCCGAACCGCTTGCTCACATCCTCGATGCGAACGACCGGCGCGGTCACTGGGTCGTCTCCGCGCGCGCCGGCGACTGGAGGCGCATGGCCAGCACCGTCATGATCAGGGTGACGAGGATGAGGACCGTCGAAGCGGCATTGACTTCGGGCGTCGCGCCAAAGCGGACCATCGAATAGATCTTGACCGGAAAGGTGAGGGTCTCGGGACCGCTCGTAAAAAAGGTGATGACGAAGTCGTCGAGGGAAAGCGTAGCGGACAGCAGGGCACCGGCGACCAGGCCCGGCTTCATCCACGGCAGCAGGATATAGCGGAAGGTCTGCCACTCGCTGGCACCGAGATCGAGCGAAGCTTCCTCGAGGGAGCGGTCGAAGGTCGCGAGCCGTGCCCGCACGACGATGGCGACGAAGGGGAAACTGAAGGTGACGTGGCCGAGGATGACCGGCAGAAGGCCGAGCGGCCAACCGAGACTGGCGAGCAAACCGGCGCGCGAAAAGAACACGAGCAGTGCCACACCCATGCAGATCTCGGGTATGACGATCGGCAGGGCGTTGGCGCCCTCGAGCAGCGGCTTTGCGGGAAAGCGAAAGCGCCAGAGGGCGACGGCCAACATGGCGCCGAGCACCGTGCTGAGCGAGGTGGAAACGGCGGCGACGATCAAGCTATTGGTGAAGGCCTCGAGCAGCGATGCGTTGTTCCAGGCAGCGATATAGTACTTGGTGGTGAACCCCTGCCAGACGATGTTGCGCCGGCTGTCGTTGAAACTGAAAGCGACGAGGATGACGATCGGGGCATAGAGGAAGACGAAAGTGGCGAGCAACCACAATCGGAGCCACAGGCGCCGACCGTAGTCGAGGGGGCCGGGCGGGGAGCGTCTAGACATCGCGACCCTGCCTGCCGACCAGCCAGGCGCGCAGTGCCAGCGCTGCGAAGGTCGCGTAGAGCAGAAGGAAGGACAGCGCAGCCCCGAGCGGGACATTGTTGGCTGCCTTGAACTGCCGTTCGATGACATTGCCGAGGAGCTGACTGTCCGGCCCGCCCAACAGGTCGGAGATGAGGAAGGTCCCGAGGGCGGGAACGAACACGAGGATCACGGCCGACACGATTCCCGGCTGCGCGAGCGGTACGACGATGCGGAAAAAGGTCGCGAGCTGCGACGCCCCGAGATCGAGGCTGGCCTCGATCAACGAGCGATCGAGGCGTTCGAGGGTGGCATAGAGCGGCAGCACCGCGAACGGCAGGTAGACGTAAACGATACCGAAGACGACGGCCGCATCGTTGTAGAGGATCTCGAGAGGACGATAGCGGTCTCCGAAAACACTCCCGATGCCCAAAGGGTCGGCTACCGTTTTCGCCGCGATCCATAGGTACTCGATGAGATAGTTGAGATAGCCATTGGTGCGCAGCACGGCAATCATGGCATAGGTGCGCACCAACAGGTTGGTCCAGAAAGGAAGAACGACGACCATCAAAAGAAGCGGTTTGTGGCGCTCTTCGGCAAAGCTTACAGCAACGGCTACCGGAAAAGCGATGGCGACGCAGATCGCTGTCGAGAGTGCGGCGATCCACACCGACTTCCAAAACAGACCGAGATACAATGGATCGACCGCTTGGCGATAATTGTCGAGAGTCCAGGTGACGACGATAGTGGCGGGTCCCGTCCGCTCGCCGAAGGAGAGCAGCCAGACGAGAGCGAGAGGCGCGAAGAAGAACAGGGCGAGCCAGAGCGTGCCCGGCAGCAGGAAGGTCCAGAAGACCTGCGGCGCCGAGCGCCAATCGTCCACGCGATCCCTCCCGGGCGGACCGCCTGCAGACTGCCGCGCGCAGTTCCGCTGTCAACCGGCAGCGGGCGGATCGGCTGCCGGCTGCGGAAGCTGGGTCACAGATCGCCGGTCGCGACCTCCGGCGGCGACGAGATGGGAGGCGGGCGCGCTTTTCCCGCGCCCGGTGCCGAGCCTCTTCTGTCCATGGCCGCGGGCGGCCGCGACCGCCGCGCGAGGACACCACGGCGTCCTCGCTGCCGACGGTCGTCCGGCGCTCGGGTCCCGGGCCGCGGCCGGTGCGGTCAGTCGTCCTCCGTCTCGAGCCGGCGCACCGCTTCCACCAGGCGGCGCAGGGCGAGGACCAATGCCTCCTCGTCGCGCAGACGGAAAGCGGTGGCGACGAGGACGGCGGTCGTGACGACGTCGTCGACGGCTTCCTGCTGCAGGCGCGAAGTCGACGAGGGATGGTCGGCAAGCCGGGCGAGAGCGCTCATGGTCGATCCTCCGGCACGCAGGTCCTGACATCGGGGCTTCCCTAAAAAAACCCCCGTCGAGCCGCGGGCTCGGCGGGGGCACAGTGAGGGAGGGAGGCACCGTCTGACTTGACGACTGCGACATTAACCGAGATCCAAATTGGCGTCAAGCACCGGAGGTCGAACCATCGTATAGAAAGCGCGCGGATTTTTGCCACAACCTCGGATTTGATTCCCGGACAATTTTGCAACAAATTTATCGATTGCCACCTGTTCGGTGGATCGACATGCAAACCCGGCCCGAGAGGCCGAATTCCGAGCTTCGGTCAGGACCGTACCGGCGAGAACGGCTGCGGGGAGGGGTCGCCACCACGATGATTGTCTACCAAAAAAAATCGCGTGGAGCAACAGGGTTGGGCGAAAATCGCGAACGATCGCATCAGCTCCCTCGGGAGACGCCATCGATGGCCCCGCTCATGAGCAGGAAGAAGGTCAGCGCCTCTTCTGCCTGTTCGTCGGGCTCGAACTGGAGATGACTGCGGTCGGCTGCCGCGCGCAGTACCCGCGCCGGGATGCCGGTCGCCAGATCGAGCCCGTCGAAGAGGAGATGGACGCGCTGGCCCACGAGTTCCGGGAAGGCGGGCGAGATTCCGGCGCCGGCGAGCGAGAGATCGTGCACCGTGCACGCCATGGTGCCGGTGGCGGCGAGCACGCGGCCGGTCACGCCCACCGCGTAGCGGCGGAACAGGCGGCGATCGCCACCCTGTCCCGTCGTCGCGCGATCGGCGTCTTCGCAGCGTTCTGCCATGCTGCATCTCCCGGGCTGGCGACGCCCTGTTCTAACCGTCGGTCGTTAACGCACGGTTGACGGCGGGTCCTGTCGAAAGCTGCGCGCTTCCGCCATATATCCGCCACGACGGCCCCCGGGCCGGGCGGCACACCATCCTGTGGATCCGACGATGGCGGGTCATTCGCAGTTCAAGAACATCATGCATCGCAAGAGCCGCCAGGATGCGGCTCGCGCGCGCTTGTTCACGCGTCTGCTGCGGGAGGTGCAGGTAGCCTCGCGCGAGGGCCTGCCCGATCCGGCGCACAACCCGAGGCTGCGGGCCGCGGTGCAGGCGGCCAAGGCGGCAAATGTGCCCAAGGAGAACATCGAGCGGGCGATCAGCAAGGGCCAGGGCACCGAGGGCGCGGTGCTCGAGGAAGTGCGCTACGAGGGTTACGGCCCGGGTGGGGTGGCGATCATCGTCGAGGCGCTGACCGACAATCGCAACCGTACCGCAGCCGAGGTGCGGGCCGCCTTCACCAAGCATGGCGGCTCGCTCGGCGAGACCAACAGCGTGAGCTTCCAGTTCGAGCGGGTGGGCCAGATCCGCTATCCGGCGTCCGTGGCGACGGCCGAGGAGATGTTGGAGGCGGCGATCGACGCGGGGGCGCAGGACTGCGAGAGCGGCCCCGAGGGGCACGAGATCCGCTGCGCACCCGAGGATTTCGCCGCGGTGCGCGACGCCCTCGAGGCGCGTTTCGGGACCCCGGAAGAGGCCACCCTCACCTGGCGGCCACAGGTCACGGTTCCGGTCGACGACGAGCGGGCGCCCGTGCTCTTCCGTTTGCTCGAGACCCTCGACGAGATCGACGACGTGCAGCGGGTGATCGCCAACTTCGAGGTGTCGGAGCGGGCGCTCGCCCAGCTCGCATGATTCGCATCCTCGGCCTCGACCCGGGTTTGCGGCGTACCGGCTGGGGTGTCGTCGACAGCGGACCCGGCGTCCTGCGGTTCGTCGCCTGCGGTGTGGTGACGGCCCCCGAGGACGCGCTCCTGCCGCTGCGTCTGTCGGCGCTCTACGCGGGTTTGCGCGAGGTCATCGGACGCTTTCTCCCCGCCGAGGCTGCCATCGAGGAGACGGTGGTCAACCGCAATGCCGGCTCTTCGCTCAAGCTCGGCCATGCCCGGGGAGTGGCGCTGCTGGCCCTCGCCCATGCCGGGCTGCCGGTTGCGGAGTATGCGGCAAAGCGGGTAAAACGCGCGGTGACGGGGACGGGGGGCGCCACCAAGGAGCAGGTGGCGGCCATGGTGCGCATTCTCCTGCCGAACAGCGACACTCCCACGGGCGACGCGGCGGACGCGCTGGCGGTTGCCATCTGTCACGCGCACGAACGTGAGACCCTGGGCCGGCTCGCGCTTATGGGGGCGCCATGATCGCTTGGCTGCGCGGGCGCGTGAAGGCGATCGAAGCCGATTCCGTCGTGCTCGATGTGGGAGGTGTCGGCTACCGCGTCTATGCGACCGCGCGGGCCCTGGGTCGGCTACCGGTCACGGGCGAGGTGGCCGAGCTCTGGATCGAGACCGTCTTCCGCGAGGATGCCATCGTCCTCTATGGCTTCGCGAGCCCGGACGAGCAGCGCTGGTTTCGGGCGCTGCGCCAGATCCAGGGGGTGGGTGCGCGGCTCGCCCTCTCCCTGCTCTCGTCCCTCTCTCCCGACGAGATCGCCCGCGCGATCGCCGCCGGCGACCGCCGGGCGCTCGGCCGCGCCCATGGCATCGGCCCGCGGCTCGCTGGCCGCATCGTCGCCGAGCTGCGGGAGCGGCTCGGGAGCCTCGTGATCGCGCCGGAGGCGGACCTTCCCCCGAGCGGGCCATCCGACACCGTCGCCGATGCGGTGTCGGCGCTCGTCCATCTCGGCTACGGCCGCAGCGAGGCCTTGGCCGCCGTGAGCAAGGCGCGAGCGGCAGCGGGCGAGGATGTGGCGCTCGACCAGCTGATCCGCGATGCCCTCCGGGAGCTCGCACCGTGACCGACCGCATCGTCGCTCCCGAGTCGATGGAAGAGGATATCGACCAGGGCCTGCGTCCGCGCCGCCTCGCGCAGTTCATCGGCCAGACTGCGGTGAAGGCCAATGTCGCGGTGTTCATCGAGGCGGCGCGCAGCCGCGGCGAGGCCCTCGACCATGTGCTGCTCGCCGGCCCACCCGGCCTGGGCAAGACCACGCTCGCTCAGATCCTCGCTGCCGAGCTCGGCGTCGGCTTCCGCATGACCTCGGGACCGATCGTCGCCCGTGCCGGCGATCTCGCCGCGCTCCTCACCAATCTCCAGCCGCGCGACGTGCTCTTCATCGACGAGATCCACAGGCTGCAGCCAGCCGTCGAGGAGATCCTCTATCCGGCGATGGAGGACTTCAAGCTCGACCTCATGATCGGCGAGGGCCCGGCGGCGCGGAGCGTGCGCATCGACCTGCCGCCGTTCACCCTGGTCGGTGCGACCACGCGTACCGGGCTGCTCACCACCCCGCTGCGCGACCGCTTCGGCATCGTGCTGCGCCTCGATTTCTATTCGGTTCCCGAGCTCGTGGAGATCGTGGTGCGCGGGGCGCGTCTGTTGGGCCTCGAGCTCACCGCCGAAGGGGCGCACGAGATCGCGCGGCGCGCTCGCGGCACGCCCCGAGTCGCCACCCGACTGCTGAGGCGGGTGCGGGACTTCGCCACGGTGCGCGGGGCGAGCGCGGTCGACCGTGCGCTCGCCGATGAGGCGCTGACCCGGCTCGAAGTCGACCATCTCGGTCTCGACGCTCTCGACCGCCGCTATTTGCGCGCGATCGCCCGCAACTATGGCGGTGGTCCGGTGGGCATCGACACGGTGGCGGCAGCCCTCTCCGAGCAGCGCGACACGCTCGAGGAAACGGTCGAACCCTTCCTGTTGCAGCAAGGATTGCTGCAGCGCACACCGCGAGGGCGGATGCTCACCCGTCTCGCCTTCGAGCATTTGGGACTGATACCGCCCCCGGTCCTCGGCCAGCCTGGCCTGTTCGACGAGGGATCGGGGTGAGCGAGCGCCATCGCTTCGATGTCCGCGTCTATTACGAGGACACGGATGCGGCGGGCATCGTCTATCACGCGAACTATCTCAAGTTCGCCGAACGCGCCCGCACCGAGATGTTGCGCGCCCTCGGGCTCGATCAGGAGACGCTGGCGCGGTGTTGCGGAGTGCGCTTCGTCGTGCGGCGCTGTCGGGCCGAATTCCTCGCGCCGGCGCGGCTCGACGATCGGCTCACCGTGGAAACGGCCATCCGTCGGATCCGCGGTGCGCGGATGTGGCTGCAGCACGAGGTGTGGGCGGCAGGGCGGCATGTCGCCGAGCTGGAGGTGGAAATCGTGGCGATCGATGCGAACATGAGGCCCGTGCGCATGGCCCGGGTACCGATCCTAGCGCCGCTCGCAGCGGCCGCGGGTGATGCGGCGGAGGTGCGCCGGGGGGAGGATCCGGAATGGATCCGCTGACCGCCACCGGTGTGGGCGACGTCACTGCCGGCACGGGTGTCATCCAGCTCGTGTTGCAGGCCGACCCGATCGTGAAGATGGTGATGCTCGTCCTGCTCGCCGCTTCGGTCTGGTGTTGGGCGGTGATCCTCGACAAGGGCATCCGTCTCGCCCGGCTCACCCGCAAGGCCGACCGTTTCGAGGCGACGTTCTGGTCCGGGACCTCGCTCGACGAGCTCTACCGTCGGCTGGCCAAGCGGCCGGACCATCCGATGGCGCTCGTCTTCACCAATGCCATGGCGGAATGGAAGGAGGCACCGCCGACCCTCGACCCGGAGACCCAGCGCAACCTGCTCGCCCGCGTCGAGCGGGTGATGGCGCTCACCATCGATCGCGAACTCACCGCCCTCGGTCGCAGTCTCCAGTCGCTCGCCACCATCGGCTCGACCGCGCCCTTCGTCGGTCTGTTCGGCACGGTGTGGGGGATCATGAACAGTTTCCAGTCGATCGCCGTCACGAAGAACACCACGCTCGCCGTGGTCGCGCCGGGTATCGCCGAAGCGCTGCTCGCCACCGCGATGGGCCTCGCCGCTGCCATCCCGGCGGTCGTCGCCTACAATCGGCTCGCCGACTCCCTCGATCGCTACGAGGCGCGGTTGTCGACCTTCGCTGACGAGCTCGCGGTGGTGCTCGGTCGCGAAGCCGACGGCCTCAGGGTGGCGTGAGATGGCGGGGGCGCTGCGCGAGCCCCGCACGCGCGGTCGGCGGCGCGGACGCGGTGGGCACCGTCTCGCCGAGATCAATGTCACGCCGTTCGTCGATGTGATGCTGGTGCTGCTGATCGTGTTCATGGTGACGGCACCCCTGCTGACGACCGGGGTGACGGTCGACCTGCCGCAGGCCGAGACCGGACCCCTTCCCGGACAGGACGAGCCGCTCGCGGTGACGGTCGCCGCCGACGGCAAGGTGTATTTGCAAGAAAGTCCCATCGCCCTCGACCAGCTGGTGCCCCGTCTCGAGGCCATCGCGCAGGCCAAACGCGACGTCCGCATCTTCGTCCGCGGCGACCGGCGAGTCGCCTATGGCACGGTCATGGAGGTGATCGGACTTTTGAACCGCGCCGGCTTTTCCCGCGTGGCTCTGGTCACCGAACCGCCAGCCCACAGCCGGGCGGCGGCGGATACCGCCCGGGCGGTGCGCTGACGTGGAGGCGAGAAGGAGGGGAGAGACGGGCGTGCGGCGCGCCCTCGTCGCTTCCGCGCTCTTGCATCTCGCGGCCGGAGCCCTGCTCTGGATGAGCTTCGGGCGTTTCCCTCGGCCTCTGCCGGAGGCGACGGTGATGGCGGTCGAGGTGGTGAGCGAGGCGCCCGCCGCGCGCGACGACAAGCCGGAGGAGCGGCCCGCTCCGCAAGCCGCGGCGACAGCGCCGCTCCCGGAACGCGATGCGGCAGCGCCACCGCCACCGCCCCCGACCGTAACCGAGCCGGGCGCAGCCGAGCCGGCCCCTCCGCCACCCTCGCCGCCGATGCCGGATCCGCTAGCCGCGGCCCAACCGGCGCCGGTACCGGAGCCGGTTCGAAAGCCCGAGGCGACGCCTACCCCGCCGCCGACGCCAGCCCCGGCGCCGACTCCGAAACCCGAGCCGCAACCGCAGCCGACGCCGCGAAAGGCGGAAGCCGAGCCAGCGCCCAAGCCGGCGCCGCGGCCTCAGCCGCAGGCCAAGGAACCGCCGCAGCCGTCGCCACTGGCGACGCCAGATGTCGTCCCGCGTCCCCTGCCCCGGCCCCAGCCGTCGGCGAAGCAGCCCACATCCCAGCCCCCGCCCGAGCAGGCGGACGTGGTGAAACCCGATCCGCTCGACGCGCTGTTGCGAAGCGTGGAGGAAGTGGCCGAGCGACGGCGCGCCGAGGAGAAGCGCGAGGGCCGCGGCAGCGCGCCGGCGGCGGGCCGAGCGGCGACGACGGACGGCACGGCCGGCCCCGCCCAAGCGCAGCTGGCCGGTCTGCAACGGATGATCGAGGAGCAGATCTACCGTTGCTGGATCGTGCCGGTGGGGGCGAGCGACCTTTCGGGTGCGAGGGTGGTGCTGCGCTTTTCTCTCGCTCCCGATGGCACGGTACGGTCGATGGACGTGGTCGATCGGGAACGTTTCGCGCGCGATCCCGTCTTCCGTGCGGTCGCCGAAAGTGCCATCCGGGCGGTGCAGCGCTGTTCGCCGTTGCGCCTTCCCGCCGACCAATACGCCTGGTGGCGGGACATCGAGATGAACTTCGATCCAGCAAGGGCTCTAAGCGGGTGAAACGTCTCTTGGTCACGCGTCGATGGGTGCTCGCCAGCGGGGCCGCGAGTGCGGTCGCCTTCGTCGGGCCCGGAGCGCGAGGGCAGCTCCGGGTCGACATCACGCGCGGCCTCGTCGAGCCCATCCCGATCGCGGTCAGCCCGTTTGCCGGCGATATGCCGGCGACGGCGGATCTCGGACGCAGCATCGCCGATGTCGCTGCAGCCGATCTGGAGCGCTCCGGTCTCTTCCGTCGCATCGATCCGCGCGCCTACATTCAATCGCCGGACGAGCTCAGAGGCGTGCCGCGCTTCGCCGACTGGCGCCAGATCGACGCCCAGGCGCTGGTCGCAGGCACGGTGGCGACCGCCGGCAGCGACCGCCTGGTCGTCGAGTTCCGATTGTTCGACGTCTTCGCCGGCACCCAGATGACCGGCTACCGCTACGAGCTTGCCCGCGATCTTTGGCGGCGCGTCGCCCACCGCATCGCCGATACCGTCTACGAGCGGCTCACTGGGGAAAAGGGCTATTTCGACACCCGCATCGCCTATATCGCCGAGAGCGGACCGCCGACGGCTCGAGTCAAGCGGCTCGCGGTGATGGATCAGGACGGAGCGAACCACCGTTTCCTCACCGACGGTCGCCACCTCGTGCTCACCCCGCGCTTCTCCCCAGACGGCAGCCGTCTCGCCTTTCTCGCCTACCGCGGTGGCACGCCCGGGATCTTTCTCCACGATTTCGCTACCGGACGGCAGGAGAGGCTGGCGGCCTTCGAGGGTATGAATTTCAGCCCGCGTTTTTCGCCGGACGGCCGCAGCCTGCTGCTGACCATCGCCCAAGGGGGCAATTCCGACATCTTCGAATACGATCTCGCCACACGCCGCCTCCTCCGGCTCACTGCGCATCCGGCGATCGACACCTCCCCCAGCTATTCCCCGGACGGGGCTCGCATCGTCTTCAATTCCGACCGCGGCGGCCGTCCGCACCTCTATGTCATGCGCCGCGACGGTTCGGACGTGCAGCGGATCAGCTATGGCGAGGGCCGCTACGGCAGCCCGGTGTGGTCACCGCGCGGCGATCTCGTCGCGTTCACCAACATCAAGGAGCGTCAATTCCACATCGGGGTGATGCGACCCGACGGCAGCGGCGAGCGGTTGATCACCCGCAGCTATTTCGACGACGGTCCGGTGTTCGCGCCCAACGGTCGAGTGATCCTGTTCGCCCGCGAGGATCCGGCGACCGACGCTCGCCGGCTGATGACCATCGACGTCACCGGCTACAATCTCCGCGAACTGCCAACGCCCCTCGATGCCAGCGATCCGGATTGGTCTCCCTTGCTTCCATGATGCGCTGCACTAAAAGCTGGGCGGTCGCTGCCCGCGCGCACGCCGCCATAAACCTTCCCATCCAGCCCGCGAGAGGACGTGCGATGATCCGACTGCTCTTCGCCCTTCCGTTGCTGTTGGCGCTCGCTGCCTGCAGCTCCACATCCCAAGACACGACGGGCACCGCGACCCGGGGCGCCGGCGGATCGGCTGCTGGCTCCGGACAAGGCGCGCTCTCGGGCTCGCCCCTCGGCAGCGGCGGCTCGACCAGCAATGCCGGGGTGGTGCCCGGCAGCCAGGAGGATCTCGAGATCAACGTCGGCGATCGGGTCTTCTTTGCTTTCGATAGCGCGGTCCTGGACGAGGCGGCGCAGCAGACCCTCGACCGCCAGGCGCTGTGGCTCCAGCAGCACGGCAATCTCACCGTCACCATCGAAGGGCACGCCGACGAGCGCGGCACTCGCGAGTACAATCTCGCTCTCGGCGAGCGGCGCGCCGCGGCAGTGAAGAACTATTTGGTGGCCAAGGGCATTCCGGCCGATCGTATCCTCACCATTTCCTATGGCGAGGAGCGGCCGGTGGATCCGGGCCACAACGAGTCGGCCTGGGCGCTCAACCGGCGGGCAGTGACGGTGGTCAATGTCACGCACTAGTGGATCGAGGTGGGGGCAGTCGGGGCTCGCCGCGCTCCTTTGCCTCGCGGCTTTCGCATCGGTTGCCCTCGCCCAGCCCGTGGATCTGCGCGAGGGGCGCGCACGCGATCCGGCCGCCGCGGCAGCGCCACCGGGTCAACCGGTGGAGCGATCGCGCTTGGCCTCCTTCGAGACGCGGCTGCAGCAGCTCGAGGAAGAGCTGCGGGCGCTCACCGGCCGTGTCGAGGAACTGGAATACCGAAATCGCGAACTCGAACGACAGCTCGAAGCCCTGCGCGCGGCAGCGACGCTGCCGGCCGCGGCGGTAGGAGGCGGGCCGGCGGCACCAGTCCCGTCGGCAGCGGTGCCAGCGACGCCGCCCGTTCCGTCGGCAGCGGCCCCTGCTCCCGCACCCGTCGCCCCGCCATCTGCGGTTGCCGCCGCACCTGCCCCTGCGACGCCCGCAGGCAGCCGGACGGCACCGGCGCCCGCGGTGGAATCCGATCCGGCGGCACGCCGCGGCTGGGTGCTCGGCACCATCCCCGCCGATGTCCTGCGCGGCGCCCAGGGTGGCGTCGCGGGCGTCCCAGCGGGTGCAGGACAGACGGCGACGAGACCGGGCGCCCCGCCGCTCGCCGCGGACGATCCGCGCCTGCGGGCGGCCCTCGAGGGCCCGGCGGATTCGCGCTATCGTGCTGCCCTCGATCTCCTCGAGAGCGGAGAGTTCGCCGCCGCCGAGCAGGCGTTTTCCAAATTCCTCGAGGACTTCCCGAACGACCCGCGGGCGCCCACGGCCGCCTTCTGGCTAGGGGAGTCGCACTTCTTCCGTCAGGACTACGCCACCGCGGCCACCGTCTATGCCCGCAACTACCGGCAATACGGGCCGGGGGCGCCGCGTGCCGCCGAGACCCTGCTCAAGCTCGGTATGTCGCTCGCTGCCCTGGGCGAGCGCGAGCGGGCCTGCCAGACCTTCGCCGAGCTCGAGAAGCGCCACCCCGACGCGCCGGCGCCGGTGCGGCAGATGCTGCAGCGTGAGCGGACCGCAGCCGGTTGCAGCTGAGGCGGAACCCGTCTCGGCCGAGGAATTCGCCGCCGCCATGGCGGCGTTCGCGCCCTTCGAACCGCAGCCGCGGTTGGCGCTGGCCGTGTCCGGGGGGCCCGACAGCACGGCCCTGGCGCTTCTCGCCCGCAGTTGGATCGAGGCGCACGCCGGCTTCGGGCTCGTCCTGGTGGTCGACCATGGTCTGCGCGAGGATTCGGCACGGGAAGCGGCGCGCGTGGCAGGTCGCATGCGGGCGCTCGGCTATGCCTGCGAGACCCTGACCTGGGAGGGGCCGAAGCCCACGAGCGGCATCGAGGAGCGGGCGCGGGAGGCGCGCTATGCGCTGCTGCGCGCGGCCTGTCGGCGTCACGGCATCTTGCACCTGCTGACGGGTCACCAGCAGGACGACCAGCTCGAGACGGTGGCGATGCGGGCCAGCCGCGGCTCGGGACCCCTGGGGCTCGCCGGGATGCCGGCCGAGCGCTTTTTCCCGGAGGTGCGTTTGCTGCGGCCGCTCCTCGGCTTTTCGCGTCTCCGCCTCGAGGCCACCGTGCGGCGGCACGGACTCGCGGTGGAGCGCGACCCCCTCAACCTCGACCTCCGTTTCGCGCGCGCCCGTTTGCGCCTCCGGCCGCTGGATCGGCAACGGGTCGCCGCCCTGGCCGGCGCCGCCGCCCAGGCCCGCGCCGCCATCGAGGAGCGGCTCGCGGTGCTGGCGGCGCAGCATGTCGTCATCCACCCCGAGGGATGGGCAGAGCTCGGTACCGAGGCGTTGGCGTGCGAGCAGCCGGAGCTCGCGGAGTCGCTGCTCGCCCATCTCGTGGTCACCATCGGCGGGGGCGAACATCCGCCCCGGAGGGAACGCGTTCGGCGAGCGGTCGCGCGCCTACGGGCGACGGAGGTCGCTGCCCTCACGCTGGGCGGCTGCATTCTGCGGCGACGCAGGCGGCGTGTCACGATCTGCCGCGAGCCGGCGGCGGTCGAGGGGCGCAGGCGCCTTTGCGGCCCGGGCGACCTGGTGTTCGACGGCCGCTTCCGGATCGAGGCGTCGAGGGCCGTCGACGTCGACGTCATGGCCGTGGGCGAGGCCCGCGCGTGCGGCTGCCTGCCGCCTGGCCTGGTGCGGCCCTCCGGGCTGCCGGCTGCCGCCTTTCTGGCCTTGCCTTTGGTGATGGCCGACGGCAAACCTCTGGCCTTGCCGCCCGCTTGGCGGGTCGCGCCGGCTGCGGGTATCCGGGTGAGCTTCGTGCCGCGGCGGCGCTTCCTCGAAGTGCCGTTCTGCCGCACGTTGTTTCGCCCTGGGGAAGACTTATACTAACGTCGTGCCCTCCGCTGCTGGCTCAGGGTGTCGGTGTGCGGGGGGCGGAACGCGTGGGGTCCGCCGTTGAACAGCTTCAGCAAGAACCTCGCCCTCTGGGTGATCATCGGTCTGCTGTTGATCGCCCTCGTCAACCTGTTCCAGGGCTCGCAGCCCAGAAGCCCACAGACGAGCCTCGCCTATTCCGACTTCCTCGCCGAAGTGGACAGCGGCCGGGTTGCCGACGTGACCATCCAGGGCAACACCATCACCGGCCGGTTCAGCGATGGCCGACCCTTCCAGACCTACGCCCCTGCCGACCCCAAGCTGGTGGATCGGCTGGCAGGGGCCGGCGTGCGCATCGCCGCCGTGCCAGACGACCGCGACGTGCCATCGCTTCTGGGTGTGCTCGTGTCCTGGTTCCCGATGCTGCTGCTCATCGGCGTGTGGATCTTCTTCATGCGCCAGATGCAGTCGGGCGGCGGCAAGGCCATGGGCTTCGGCAAGTCGCGGGCGCGGCTGCTCACCGAGAAGCACGGTCGGGTGACCTTCGAGGACGTGGCGGGGGTCGACGAGGCGAAGGAGGAACTCCAGGAGATCGTCGAGTACCTCAAGAACCCGCAGAAGTTCCAACAGGTGGGCGGTCGCATCCCCAAGGGCTGCCTGCTCGTGGGTCCGCCCGGAACCGGCAAGACCCTGCTCGCGCGGGCGATCGCCGGCGAGGCGAACGTCCCCTTTTTCACCATCTCCGGCTCGGACTTCGTCGAGATGTTCGTCGGCGTCGGCGCCTCGCGGGTGCGCGACATGTTCGAACAGGCGAAGAAGCACGCTCCTTGCATCGTCTTCATCGACGAGATCGACGCCGTGGGCCGGCACCGGGGTGCCGGTCTCGGGGGCGGCAACGACGAGCGCGAGCAGACCCTGAACCAGTTGCTGGTCGAGATGGACGGTTTCGAGTCGAACGAGGGGGTCATCCTGATCGCCGCCACCAACCGGCCCGATGTGCTCGACCCCGCGCTGCTGCGGCCGGGGCGCTTCGACCGGCAGATCGTCGTCCCCTACCCGGACATCGTCGGCCGCGAAAAGATCCTGCGGGTCCATCTGCGCAAGGTCCGCACCGGACCCGATGTCGATGCTCGTGTGCTCGCCCGCGGTACCCCCGGGTTCTCCGGGGCCGATCTCGCCAATCTCGTCAACGAGGCGGCTCTTCTCGCCGCCCGGCGCAACAAGCGCATGGTCACCATGGCCGAGTTGGAGGCGGCCAAAGACAAAGTGATGATGGGCACCGAGCGACGCTCGCTCGTGATGAGCGAGGAGGAGAAGCGCCTCACCGCCTATCACGAGGCCGGCCATGCGCTGGTCGCCTGGCACACTCCCGCTTCCGATCCGATCCACAAGGCGACCATCATCCCGCGCGGCCGCGCGCTCGGCATGGTCATGCGCCTGCCCGAGAGCGACCGCATTTCGGTCAGCCGCGAGAAGCTGGAAGCGGACATCGCGGTCGCCATGGGCGGACGGGTCGCCGAGGAGCTCATCTTCGGCCGCGAGAAGGTGACTGCCGGGGCGGCCTCGGACATCGAGCAGGCGACCAAGATCGCACGCCATATGGTCACCCAGTGGGGCATGAGCGACGAGCTCGGCCCGGTCGGCTACGCCGAGAACACGCAGGAAGTGTTCCTCGGTCATGCCATCACCCAGATCAAGAACATTTCCGAAGCCACCGCCCAGCAGATCGATCGCGAGATCCGGAATTTCGTCGAGCGCGGCTATGCTCGGGCGCGGAAGATCCTGCAGTCCCATCTCGATCAGCTGCATGCGCTGGCGAAGGCACTGCTCGAGTACGAGACGCTGACCGGCGAAGAGATCGACCGTGTCATCCGCGGCTTGCCCATCGAGCGGCCGGAGCGCGAGGAGACTTCGACTTCGGCCACTGCCACTGGCAGCGAGGGGCGGCGGACCTCGGTCCCACCCACGGCCCGTCCGGTGGATCACGAGGGCGGCGGCATGGCGCCGCAGCCCGGGACCTGAGCCGGCCTCTCGCTCGCGGAAGCACAGGCGCGTGGCGCCGCCCCCTGCGGGCGGCGTCAGCTTTCGCGCGACGGCTGCTGCCAGCGGCGCCAGAGCGGGAAGAGCAGGGGCGCGAGCAACACCACGAGGGCGATCCGCACCGCGTGGTGGGTGGCCACGAAGGCGGGATCGACGGCCAGCGCGAGGGCCACGGTCGACATCTCGACCACCCCGCCGGGCATATAGGCGAGCACGAGGGCGAGAAAGGGCAGGCCGGTCGTGCGATGGAGCAGGAGCGCGAAGACGAGCGTCAGGGCGAACATGAGCGCGGTGAGACCGAGCCCGGCGAAGAGGTGATGGACGATCCGCGCCCAGCCGAGATCGCGGAATCGGCTGCCGATCGCCGCACCGATGGTGATCTGGGCGAAGACCACGACAGCGTAGGGCACATCGGCCGTCACGACTCCGGAAAGGTGCAGTCCCGCGCTCAACACCATCGGCCCGAGCAGCTCTGCCGCCGGCAGGGAGAGAAAGCGGGCGGCGAACGCACCCGCCAATCCGGCTGCCGCGAGGATCGCGAGATCGCCCGGCAGGGGCATGGCCCCTGCCCCGGGCGGTGCGGGCCCGCCTCCCAGGGTGCCGACGAAAAGCGGTGCCAAGGACACGATGAGGAGCACGCGCGTCGCGTGGACCAGAGCGACGGCGCGCATGTCCGCTCCCATGCGGTCGGAGAGCATCACCATCTCCGAGAGCCCGCCGGGGGCGGCGGCGAAGAAGGCGGTGTAGGGCCTGAGCCCAGCCCAGCGGCGCAGGTACCAGAGGCTCATGGCACCGACCAAGAGTACATACGCGGCGAGCAGGGCGAGGCTCGGCAGCCACAGATGGAGACCGGCGAGCCGGTGCGCCTCGAAACTGCCCCCGATGAGGAGGCCGAGCACGGTGATCACCGCACGGCGCAGGACATTGGGGACCATCGGCTCGAGCCCTGCTACGGCCGCCGCGGCCGTGGCGAACATGGCGCCGAGCAGCCAACCGAGCGGGAGCCCGAAGCCGTTGCCGGCAAGCCCGCCGAGAAGGCCGGTGGCGAGGGCGAGGGCGGGCTCCCGCAGTCGAAGGAAAGCGCTGCCCACGGGCTCAGCCGAGATCCTCGTGGAGCCCAGCCATACGGCATAGGAGCCGCCAATGATCCGGGCACACCGGCAGGACCGACAGGCGCGGCTGACGCACGAGGGCGAGATCGGCGAGTGCCGGCTCGGCCCGGATCGCCGCCAGCGGCACCGCGCGCGGCAGGGTGCGCACCGGTTCGATATCGACCCGCACGAAGCGCGGGTCATCGGGATCCGGCCAGGCTTCCCGCACCACCCGCACCACGCCGACCAGTGCCGGATCCTTCACCGAGCGGTAGAAGAAAGCGAGATCGCCCACTCGCATGGCCCGCATGTTGCGAGCAGCTTGGTGGTTGCGCACGCCGTCCCAGTCGGTGCGGCCGTCGCGCAGCAATGCCTCCCAGCTGTAGTCCTCAGGTTCGGTCTTGAAGATCCAGTAGGCCAAACCCGATCCTCCGGCGTGCGTCCACCCGCTTGCCCGAGCCCGAGAGTTGCGTCAACACGGTCAGGGAACCCGCGCCACACCCCCTGCGAGCGGCCGACGGGGGGCGTAGCCCGCGGTCAGGCCCGCTCGGTGCTCCGAAGGCGAGGGAGACGGGGCCTGCGTCGCGTCTCGGGACGGTGCGGGACGCGCGGTCCTGCCGATGCGCTCCCTCGACCGCTCGGCTCGTGTCGCGGGAGCACCGAGGTCCGGCGTGGGAACCGATGGACGCTGCGACAGGCCGCTTGGAGAGGTCGGGGATGATCCACTTCGAGCAGGCCGAATTCGACCGTCGTCGCCACGCCGTGCTGGCGTCGATGGCGCGCGAGGGCCTCGACGGCCTTCTGCTCTTCGATCCGGCGAGCCACTATTGGTTGACGGGCTACGACAGCTTCGGCTACTGCTTCTTCCAGTGTATGGTCGTGCGGGCCGATGGCGATCTGACGCTGCTCACGCGCGCGCCCGACCTGCGCCAGGCGCGGCAGACGTCGCTCGTCCGCGACATCCGCATATGGGTGGATCGCGCCGATGCCGATCCGGTGCGCGATCTGCGGGCGGTGTTGCAGGACAAACGCCTCGCCGGCGGCAGGCTCGGGGTGGAGTGGGACACCCACGGCCTCACTGCCGCGAACGGCCGGAGGCTCGAAGCCGGCCTCGAGGGTTTCGCGACCCTCGCCGATGCGTCCCTGTTGGTGCGCCGCTTGCGCCTCGTCAAATCGGAAGCGGAGCTGGCCTTCGTCCGCCGTGCAGCGGAACTCGCCGATGCCGCCCTCGATGCCGCGATCAGCCAAGTCCGGCCGGGGGCCGACGAGGGGGCTATTCTCGCCCGCATGCACGACGCCATTTTCGAAGGCGACGGCGACTATCCGGCCAATCCCTTCATCATCGGCTCGGGGGAGAAGGCCCTCCTCTGCCGCTATGCGAGCGGTCGGCGCCGGCTCGCCGCGCGCGATCAGCTCACCCTCGAGTTCGCGGGCGTCTTCCGCCAGTATCACGCCTGTTCGATGCGCACGCTCCTCGTCGGTGCGGCCGACGATCGCCATCGTCGCATGTTCGACGCCTGCCGGCAGGCGCTCCTCTCCTGCGAGGAGCGGCTCGTGCCCGGGCGGACCATGGGCGAGGTCTATGCCGCCCATGCCGAGACCTTCGACCGTCTCGGCTACGGCCCGCACCGGCTCAACGCCTGCGGTTACTCGCTGGGCGCTGTCTATGCCCCTTCGTGGATGGACTGGCCCATGTTCTACGCCGACAATCCCGTCGAGATCGCGCCGGGTATGGTGTTCTTCCTCCACATGATCCTCTTCGACGACACGACCGGCCATGCCATGACCTTGGGCCGCACCAGTGTCGTCGGGCCCCATGGCGCCCAGCCCCTGTCGCGGCATCCACTCGAGCTGCTCGTGCTCTGACTCTGGCGGCCGACTTGCCGGGCCAGTCCTCGGGTGCATATCCGCCCCGCGGGGCTGTAGCCGGCGGAGCCCACCGGAATGAGCGAAACGCTGGAGATCGCGGAAGCCTCTTCGGCGGAAAATGCCGCCCATCCGTTGGCGGTCAACGATCCCCTCGATGGTCTGCTCGAGACCTTGCTCGCCTGGCTGGCGGAGCTCCGCGAGCGGGCGATCGAGGAACCTGGCGTCAATCCCGTCGACGCGTTGAGCGTGCGACTCTACCGTGCCACCCGCAATGGGGCGCTCGACGACGCCTTGCTCGAACGTCTCGTCCAGCGGCTCACCCGCGAGGCTTTCGAAGCGCGCGCCGCCAGGCTGCGCCACTATCTCGGGGAGCTCGACCCCGAGGCCAATGCGGAGGGTCTGCGCCGCCTGTTCGCCCGACTGATCCGCGATCCGCATGGAGCGCTGTTGCCCTTCGCCGAGGCCAAGACACGGCTCGAGCGCCCGACCTTCGGCTTTGTCTTCACGGCGCATCCGACATTCTCGCTCGCCCAGCGACTGCAGGAACTGCTCCTCGACCTGGCGCTCGGTCGCAGCCGCGACGGCGAGCCGCTCGATGCCAGCCGGCGCGAGGATCTGCTGCGGGAGGTGGAGGAGACCCCGCATCGTCCCGATGCGGACCTCTCGCTCGCCCGCGAGCAGGAGCTGGCCTTGCGCGCCATTCGCACCCTCACCCGCTCCGTCCGGCGCGCCAATCGGATCCTCGCCGAGGTCGTCGCCGAAGCCTTTCCCGATCGCTGGCTCGAGCTGCGGCCGCAGCTCGTCACGGTGGCCAGCTGGATCGGTTACGACATCGACGGTCGCGCCGACATCGGCTGGTCCCAGAGCCTGGCCCGGAGGCTCGCCGCGGCGCTCGCTCAGTTCGAGGAGTATTGGCTGGCGCTCGAGGCGATCCGCGGCCGACTGCAGTCCGACCATCCGGCGGCCGCGCTCCTCGATCTCGCCATCGCCCGGCTCACCCTAGCCGCGCGCACCACTTCGGAGCGGCTGCGCTTTTTCGACGGCCTCGGCTTGCGCGTGGCGCGCGAGCGGGAGAGCGAGCTTGCCGCGGTTTCTCGCGACATGGTGGCGAGCCGGGCAGCCACCCTGCACGACCGGCGCGAGCTGCTCGAGATCCTCGAGCGAGCGCTCCCGCTCTTGGACGATCCGAGCTTGCAGCGGGAGCTCTGGGTCGTCGCCGCGGAGGTCGCCAATCTCGGCTTTGCCGCGGCGCAGACGCATCTGCGCATCAACGCCCTGCAGCTGCACAATGCCATCCGTCACGTGATCGACTTGCGGCATGCCCCCGACGATCCGACTTGGCGGTCCACCTATCTCGAGAAAATCGTCGAGCTGTGCGAGAAGGTGGAACCGGCGGATGTCAACTTCGGCACCCTCCTGCACGAGAAGGCGTCGGCGCGCCGCACCTTCCTCCTCTGCGCCCAGATGCTGAAGTTCGCCGACGGTGGCGAACCCATCCGCTTTCTCATCGCCGAGTGCGAGACTGCCTTCACCCTGCTGGCGGCGCTCTACTTCGCCCGCCTCTTCGGCGTCGATCGTCACATCGACATCTCGCCACTTTTCGAGACCCGCACCGCCCTCGAGCGCGGCGCTTCCATCGTCGACGAGGCCCTGTCCTGCGCCCCGTTCCGCGCCTATGTGCGGCAGAGAGGACGGCTCTGTATCGAAACCGGTTTTTCCGACGCCGGCCGCTACATGGGACAGCTCGCGGCTTCGGTGGCGATCGAGCGCATCCGCATCGGCGTCGCCGAGGCTCTCGCCCGCCACGGTCTCGCCGACGTCGAGCTCGTCGTCTTCGACACCCACGGCGAGAGCATCGGCCGAGGCGCCCATCCGGATAGTTTCCGCGATCGACTGCTCTACTACGACACTCCCTACAGTCGCCGCCGCTTTTCCGAACTCGGCATTCGTCAGCGGGAAGAAACGAGCTTCCAAGGTGGCGACGGATATATCTTCTTCTTGCGCGAAGAAACGGCATTCGCCACCCTCTGCCGCTGCCTCGAGCACCGACTGGAGGAACCCTCCGCCGCGCCCGACCCTTTCTACTCGGAACAGGCGTATGTGGACGAGTTCTTCGCCGCCGTCCGCCGCTTCAACCAGCGCCTGATCGACGATCCCTGCTACGCCACCCTGCTCGGTACCTTCGGCACGGGGATGCTCTATCCAACCGGCTCGCGCTCGATCCGCCGCCAGCACGAGCGCGTGGGCCCCGTCAACCTCGACCATCCCTCGCAGCTGCGGGCGATTCCCCACAACGGCATCCTCCAGCAGCTCGGCATCCTCGTGCACGTCATCGGCGGCGTCGGCGAGGCGATCGCCAAGGACCCTGCGGCGTTCGCGCGCATGTACCGGGAGAGCGATCGGTTCCGGCGGCTGCTCACCATGGTCGAGCATGCCTTCAAGTTCACCGATCCCGCTGTCACCCGTGCCTATCTCGATCTCTGGGACGCGGCCACCTGGCTCGAGCTTTCTGCTTGCCGCAGCGAGCTCGCCCATGCGGCGACCGCCCGCAAGGTGGCCGACCATTTGGAGATCGCCGATCGCCACGATCGGCTGGCCCGCGTCCTCCGCTTCATGGTGCGGGACTACCTCGATCTCGCCCGCGCCCTGCGGGATCACCGCCGGCGCGCTCGGATCGCCGGCGAAGAGCCGATCGCGGTGGACGCGGCCACGCGCGACAATCTCCATCTCCTGCATGCCACGCGGCTTGCGGTGCTCCGAGCGATGATGGCGCGAGCGGCGGAGATCCCCGATTTCAGCGATCGCCACGCGGTGACGCACGACGAGCTGGTGCTGCGGATCTTCCGGCTCGATGTGGAACCGACCCTCGACCTGCTGGCGGAGATCTTCCCGGTCGAGGAACAGCCGGCGGAACCCTTGGACTACGGCGAACCCGCGACCTACGGCGCAGCCGGTCCTACCTCCTACGATCGCGAGCACGCTCTCTTCCTGCGGCCGATCGCGCGCTGGTACGAACTCGTGCGCCGCATCGGCACGAGTATCGTCCACCATGTCGGGTCGGTGGGCTGACGAGGACCGCGAACGTCGGCGCGCATCCCAAGACAGCCGGGCCCTCCCAGCCCTCACCCTGGGCCGGACCATGCGCTATGAGAGAGGGGGATCCGTCTCTCTGCCGAGGGTCCGGAGAGCGAACGATGGTAGAGCTAGGCGAGGAGGTGTTCGCCGCGGAGTCGCCCATCTTCGTCGTGGGCGCGCCGCGCTCCGGGACCACGCTCGTCGAGCGCATGCTCGATGCCCATCCGGCGATAGCCATTCTCGACGAGCTCGTCTTCTTCGACCACATCCTCGCACTTCGGCGCGAGATCCCGCAGCTCGATACGCCGCAGCGGCGCCAGCGTTTCTTCCAGTTGCTGCCGCAGCTCGACCACGTCCGCTTTTGGCGCGGGCTCGATCCGGTGCTCGCGCGGGTGCGCGAGGAGCTCGAGCAGGCGGGGGCGCGCGCGAGTTGGCAGCTCTTCTATCTGCTCCTCATGAAGCGGGCGGCGGAGGCGCGAGGCAAACGGCGCTACGGCGAGAAGACGCCATGGAACGTCCGCCATCTCGCGACCATCGTCCGCTGGTTCCCGGATGCGCGGATCGTCCATGTGGTGCGCGATCCCCGCGCCCAGGTGGCCTCGCGCCGGCAGTTGCCCCGCAGTTCGCACGACGTGCTGACCCACGCCGTGAAATGGCGCCTGGATGTCGACCTCGGCCGCCGGGCTCTCGCCCGCTGGCCACGGCCGGCGAACGTGATCGAAGTGCGCTACGAGGACCTGCTCGCCGAACCGGAAGCGCAACTGAAGCGGATCTGCCAAGCCGTCGGCGAACCCTTCGACCCGACCATGCTCGACTTCTACCGCATCGGCGAACCCGGCTTTCGTGGCCAGCCGTGGAAGGACAATGTCCGCCGGCCGCTCGGCGCCACGGATCCGCAACGCTGGCGAAAGGAGCTGGACGCCTGGGAGGTCGCAGCCATCGAATGGATTGCCGGCCGCACCATGCGGGAACTCGGCTACCAACCGCTGACACCACCCCTCGAGCGCATGCTGCGTACCCTCGCCGGCCTGCCGCGCGAATTCGCGCGCTGGCGACAGTTCAAGCGCGTCCAGCCGTCCGAACTCGATGGTCCGCTCTCTCAGCGGCTTTCCGCTGAAGTCGACCGCTCGCTCTACCGGGAGCTGTTGCGCTGGATGTTGCGGCGCGCCTGAACCCATGCCGCGATTCGCTAACTCCGCGGCGCGGCGCAGAGCGTTCCTGGCGACTCCTGCCGGCGGCACGGAACGACGGCGCGCGACGAGGGCGTTTTCTCGTCCCTGCGCGGTGCTCCGATCGGCCCGTTCGAGCCTCGGTCGTTGCGACGGCAAAAGGCTCGCATTGCCCGGTATCGGGGCGGTGGCGTCGTCCATGCCCGATGTCCTGTCCGAGGGACCTCCAAGATTTCGATAACAGCGGTTGCCCACATCCCGGTCGAGGCCGAGCGAGTTTCGTCGGTCTTGCGCTAGGCTTTCCGGTGCGGGAAGATGTTTTCCCGATTTGCTACGGAAATGGTTCTGCGTTTCCCGTTCTCGCGCGTCGAGCCCGCAACTTATCCATAGAACGATTTGCCGACGCGGTCCTGGAAGACGACGGATCGACAAGAGATTTGATCGGCCTTTGATTGGACGTTCCGATGTGATATGCATCACTGTCAGCCGGATGCGAAGGTGACACAAAGGCGGTTGCCAGCGGCTCATCGGGCCATCTGGCTTGATGCCAAGAGGAGGACACGCCATGCGCAACAAGCTCGCTCACTTGCTGACCGGAGCCGCTTTGGTACTCGCTTTCGGCTCGACCCAGGTCTTCGCTCAGGCGCAGCCGGGCGGTGTGAAGATCGGCGGCAATGCCAACCAGACGACGACGGTGCTGGGAACCACCAACACCACCGCCCTCGGGCTGGGCAGCGAGGCCAAGACCCGGATCGGGTCGGTCGGAGCCGGCACCGACGTCGGCGGCAATCTCAACCAGACCACGACGGTGCTGGGAACCACCAACACCACGGCCCTCGGACTCGGGGCGAAAGCGGCGACCGGCATCGGCGTGGTGGCGGGGGCGAAGGTCGGTGGCAACGTCAACCAGACGACGACGGTGCTGGGGACGACCAACACCACCGCCCTCGGGCTCGGCACCAAGGCCTGCACCACCATCGGCAGCATCGGTGAGAATCCCGACTGTTAAGCGACGGCAGGACGAACCCTACCGCGGGGCGGGTCGCAAGGCCCGCCTCCCGGTGGTCAGGGTGGACAATCCCATGACAGTCTTTCGCCTCGGTCTCGTCCTCGCACTCTGCGTCCTGTGGTCGCTGCCGCCTGTCGACGCGCGGGAATACAACAAGCGGCCGCATATCGCGCCGCAGACGCGGGCCAAGATCGACCGCGTGCTCGCGCGGGAACGGGCGAAGAGGGCCACGGCCGGGGCCACCGTGGTGCGCGGCGACGTGGTGAATACCGGCTGCGGCAAACTCGACGTCGGCAACGTCGAGAACACCAAGCCTGGGCAGAAAGTGGATCAGACCGTGGTGGTGACTGGCGACGTCATCAATGTCGCGCGCTGCCGCTGAGAGGTACGGAGGACAGAGCGGAGGGCGGGGAGGAACCGGGGATGAGATGGAATGCAGCCGCCATGGCGGGCGCCGGCGTGCTCGCTCTGGGCGCGGCCGGCTGCGCCTTCACACCGCCGGAAAAGGCACCGGAGATCGCGGCCCCGAAGACGCGGCCGGTGCGCACGGTGACGAACTTCAGCGAGTCGCTGCGTTGCATGGACGAGCTGTTCGCCCAGTTCGGCGTTCGCGACATCGTCGTCACCAGTCAGGGGATACCGGACGCGACCGGCGAGATCACGGCCGGAACCAAGGAGATGATGATCTCGGCGATCTCGCGGATGTCGATGAAAAGCAAGGCTTTCCGCTTCGTCGATTTCGACCAATCGCAGTTCGACATCAATGCGTTGCAGCAGCTGGTCGGCTTCACCGACACGTTCCTCGTTCCCAATTACTATCTGAGAGGAGCCATATCCCAGTTCGACGAGAACATCGTCGCGGAGAACGCCGGCGCCGGTTTCTCGCTTCCCTTTGTCGATGCCGGGATCAGCGCCGATCAGGTGGTGTCCCTCATCACCGTCGATCTCAACGTGGGCGATCTTTTGACGCGCCAGATCATACCAGGTACGACATCGAGTAACACCATCGTCGTCCGCCGCAGCGGTGAATCCTACGATGCCGGAGGGACGATCGAGAAAATCGAGCTCGGGCTCAACTTCAATCTCTCGTTCAACCGCAACGAGGGCATGCACCAGGGCGTGCGCAATCTGGTCGAACTCAGCCTCATCGAGGCGCTGGGTAAGCTGGCGCAGGTGCCCTATTGGCGTTGTCTGCAGATCGAGCAGACCAATCCAGCGGTGATGGCGCAGGCTCGAGACTGGTTCGAGAGCATGAGCGAGAAGGAGCGGGTGCTCTTCGTTCAGCGCGCCCTCGCCGGAGCCGGCTATTATTCCGGACCGCTCGACGGCATCCTCGGCAGCGAGGTGCGCGATGCCATCGGCGCCTATCAGGCCGCCAACGGCCTGCAAGCCAACGGTCGCATCGACTTCGACCTCTACGCCGCGCTCATCGCTGGCGATCTCGCCCTCGCTCGGCGTCCCGACGCGGGGGGTGCGCTTTCGGCCCTCGCTCCCGCTGCCGCGCCGGTGGCGCGACCTCTCGAGCTCGAGCTCACGACCGAGCGCGGCCCGCGGCCGAGCTACCGAGTGGGCGAAAGATTGCGGGTGAGCCTGCGCAGCAGTCGCGACGCCTTCGCCTATTGTTATTATCGCGACGCCACCGGCAACGTCGCCCGCGTGTTCCCGAACCGGTTCCAGCCGAACGCCCTGGTCGGGGCGAATGCCACCATCGAGGTCCCGGGACCGGCGGCCGGTTTCGAGATCGTCTTCGACCAGCCGGGCGCGCAGGAGGAGCTGCTGTGCGTCGCCGCCGACCTCGAGCTCGGCACCCAGCTGCCGCCGGCGCTCAAGGTGCAGGATCTGGCACCGCTGCCGGTCAAGTCCCTCGACGAGGTGGTGGAGGCCTTCCGCAAGGTGGGCGGCAATCGGGTGCGGTTCGTGCAGGCCCGCGTCCCCATCACGGTCGGCAGCTGAGACCGCCCTCCTCCTCACGGATGCCGTTCGATGTCCACCCTTCCCGCTCCCGACACCGACACTTCGGGGGGCTCGTGCACCGCGTGGATGACGATCGTCCCAGCGCCCGCGATCTCGGCGCGCGCCTGCCGCGCCGTGCCGCCAAAACGGATGTCCCCGGCACCGCGTACCACCAAGCTGGCTCGCTCGACCTCGCCGCTCGCCACCACGATGCTGCCGGAGCCGTCGATGGCGGCATCGAGCCTCTCGCGCACCGCCTGGACCTGCACCTCGCCGCTGCCCGAGAGCGCGATCCGGGCGGCCGCCACGCTGCCCACCGTCGCCCTGCCGGAGACCAGTGCGAGAGCGAAGGGGGCCTCGGTGTCGCCGACGTGCACCTCGCCGGCGATCCCCGAAAGCTCGAGGGCGGTGCCGCGCGGCAGGGCGAGCGAGAGACGCGGCACGGGTGCCTGGCGGTCGGCTGGCTGGCCGCCGATCACCACCGACGCCTCGCCACCGCGCGAGAACACGCGAACGCC
This sequence comes from bacterium HR40, assembly GCA_002898275.1. Classification (GTDB taxonomy): domain Bacteria; phylum Pseudomonadota; class Alphaproteobacteria; order Geminicoccales; family Geminicoccaceae; genus HRBIN40. The sequence goes on along the minus strand of BEIQ01000002.1, from coordinate 319,120 downwards.
GCCCACCACCACGGTCGCGGACCCCTGCGTGCGCTGGGGACCGCGCAGCCGCAACCGGCTGCCGTCCGAGGTCGCGGCGAAGGCGGCGATGTCTTCGGCGGTGGCAGAGAGCCGGATCTCGATCGCTGGTCGGTCGACCACGGCGACCTCGAGTTCGCCGGAGAAATCCTCGAGTTCGACCGTGTCCGCCGAGAAGGGGCCGAAACTGCGCTGGTCGGCGGCGACAGCGGTGCCCGCCGCGAGGCCGAGGACGAGGCAAAGGGCGGTACGCATGGCGAGGCATCGGCTCGACGACCGGACCATGCTAGCATGGGCAGTTCCCCGGCGCCACCCACCGCAGCGAGTGGCGTCACGGCAGATGGGAGAGACCAAGGTGAAACCTGCGCGTCACCGTGCCAGCCATGGCCTGCTCGCGGCCCTCCTGGCGAGCGCCACCTCCGTCACCGCAGCCGCAGCCGGCATCGACACGCGCCCGCAGCCGAAGCCTGGCGGCCAGCTCGCGATCGAGGCCGAGCGCCTCGACGCCGTCTGCTTCCAGCAGGGATCCAAGATCTTCGAAGCCGGGGGGTTCCGCGCCGTCGACCTCGGCAGCGTGCTGAGCGATGCGAGCGTGCGGCTCAAGCGCGAGGGCGGCCAGGGGGCGGCTGTGCTGGTGGTGCCGGTAGCCGATGCGGTCTGCATCGTGACGGCCCGCTGACGCGGGTGATCGGCATCACTGCGCCCCGCGTGCCAGCGGTGCTTGCATGCCGCCAGATTCCCGAAACAGCCGGTGGAGGAAGGCCATGTCGGCAAAGCCGTGTTCTCGCGACATCCTGGCGGTTCTCCTCGTCGCCTCGCTCCTGCCGGTGCCGACGGCCCTCGGCGGCGAGGTCTATCTGTTCCGCGGTCAGGCGCCCTCGGCATCGGAGCTCGCCGACCTCATGTTTCCCGGCCAGGGGCAGAAGACGCGCAATCTGCGCACCCGCGGTATCCGTTTCGTCGATCCCTCGACCGAGGGTCCCGCACCGGCGGCGCCCCCTCCGGCGAAGCTCGGGGCGCCCGCTCCGCCGCCTCAGCAGCCGCCCGCGAGCACGACGGCTGCAGCGCCGGCAACGACCGACGTGCCAGCGACGGAAGGGGCGAGCGTCGGCTTCAACATCAACTTCGCCCTGGGCTCGGCGGCCCTCTTGCCGGATTCTCTGCCCTATCTCGACGCCGTGGGCCGCATGCTGCGCGAGGAGCGCCCCGAGGTCGCGATCGAGGTCGCAGGCCATGCCGACGCTTCGGGCGCCGACCAGATCAATCAGCAGCTCTCGGAACAGCGCGCTCTGGCGGTCGCTCGCTATCTCTATGAGCGTTGGGGGATCAGCCCCGAGCGCATGCGCATCGTGGGCTATGGCGAAAGCCAGCCGCTACCGGGAACCGATCCGTACGACGGCGTCAACCGCCGCGTCGAGTTCCGACCGCTGCCATAGCCAGTGCAGACGGGCAGCTGACCGTGCCGTCCGGCGGTCGCGGCGCGTGCACCAGGGTTGGAAAGGCGCCGGCGGCGGGCCATTATCTCGCCCGGTTCCAGGGATGCCTCCATGGTGCTGTCGCGCCCAGCGCTCGCCCTCCTGCTCTTCGCCCTTCCCGCGGTTTTTGCCAGCGCCGCCGAGGAACCGACACCGGTGCACGGCGTCGCGATGCATGGCGCGCCGAAGTACGGCCCGGATTTCCGCCATTTCGACTATGTGAACCCGGATGCCCCCAAGGGCGGCACCGTGATCTTCTCGGCCATCGGCACCTTCGACAGTCTCAATCCCTATATCCTCAAGGGTGTGCCGGCGGCGGGGCTGGGGCTCGTTTTTCAAACGCTTACCGTACAGTCGCAGGACGAGCCCTTTTCGGAATATGCCGAGATCGCCGAGAGCATCCTCGTGCCGGAGGACCGTTCGTGGGTCGCCTTCGATCTCAGGCCGCAGGCGCGTTGGCACGACGGTCGGCCGATCACCGTCGAGGACGTCATTTTCAGCTTCGACACCCTGAAGTCCAAGGGTCATCCATTTTATCGTGCCTACTACAGGAACGTCGTCAAGGCGGAGAAAATCGGCGAGCGGCGGGTGCGCTTTCTTTTCGAGGGTGGCACCAACCGCGAGCTGCCGCTCATCGTCGGCCAGCTCCCCGTTCTGCCCAAGCACTATTACGAAGGGCGCGACTTCGAGCGGGCGACCCTCGATGCGCCGCTCGGCAGCGGACCCTATCGCGTCGAGCGCGTGGACGCCGGTCGCACCATCGTCTATCGGCGCGTCACCGATTGGTGGGGAGCCGATCTCCCCGTCAACCGCGGCCGCTACAACTTCGACGAGATCCGCTACGAATACTATCGCGATAGCGACGTCGCCCTCGAGGCGTTCAAGGCTGGCCAGTACGATATCCGCCTCGAGAACACGGCGAAACTGTGGGCGACGGGCTACGACAGCCCGGCCCTCGAGCGCGGCTGGATCGTCAAGGAAGAAATCCCCGTGGAACAGCCGGCGGGCATGCAGGGTTTCGTGTTCAACACGCGTCGCGAGATCTTTCGCGACCGGCGAGTCCGTGCGGCGCTGGCCTATGCGTTCGACTTCGAGTGGACCAACCGCACGCTGTTCTACGGTGCCTACACGCGCACCGACAGCTATTTCGAGAACAGCGAGCTCGAGGCGGAGGGCCTGCCTGGGCCGGCGGAGCTCGCCTTGCTCGAACCCTTCCGCGACCGCCTGCCGGCGGAGGTGTTCACCCGTCGCTACGAGCCGCCGAAGACCGACGGCAGCGGCAATCTGCGGGAGCAGCTCCGCACGGCCTTGCGCATGCTGCGCGAGGCGGGCTGGGACGTGCGGGATGGCAGGCTCGTGCAGCTGGCGAGCGGGATGCCCATGCGCTTCGAGATCCTGCTCGTCAACCCTGCCTTCGAGCGTATCGTCGGACCGTTCGTCCAGAACCTCGCGCGCCTCGGCATCGAGGCGAGCGTGCGCACCGTCGACACCGCGCAATACGAGAACCGGGTCAATCAGTTCGACTTCGACATGATCGTCGGGGTCTGGGGTCAGAGCCTGTCACCCGGCAATGAGCAGCGCGACTTCTGGAGCTGCGAGGCGGCGAACACCCCCGGCAGTCGCAACTGGGCTGGCGTCTGCGATCCGGTGGTGGACGCTCTCATCGATCGGATCATCGGGGCCCCTTCGCGCGAGGAACTGGTGGCTGCCTGCCGGGCCCTCGACCGGGTGCTGCTCTGGGGTCATTACGTGATCCCGCACTGGCACATCCCCTACCTGCGCGTCGCCTACTGGAACAAGTTCGGACGACCCGCCGTGCTGCCGCGGCACGACCTCGACCTCTTCGCCTGGTGGGTGGATCCCGCGAAGCTCGCCGCCCTCCAAGCAGCCCGAGGTGCGGGGCGTTGACGGCGCTCGGGCGGCGGCAGGGAGGCTGACGAGTGGGCGCCTACATCCTGCGGCGGCTGCTCCTCATGGTGCCCACCCTTCTCGGCATCATGATCGTCAACTTCGTGGTCATCCAGGCCGCTCCGGGCGGTCCGATCGAGCGCATCATCGCCGATATCCAGGGACGCGGCGTCGAGGCGACCGCACGCCTCACGGGAGCCGCCCGGGGCGAGACCGCGGCTCCGGCGGGCCAAAGCGGAGGCGAAGGCGTCTATCGCGGTGCCCGTGGCCTCGACCCCGAGTTCATCCGCGAGCTCGAGCGGCTCTATGGCTTCGACCGACCGGCGCACGAGCGTTTCCTCGAGATGATGCGGCGCTACCTCACCTTCGACTTCGGGGAGAGCTATTTCCGCGACCGGAGCGTGCTCGAACTGATCGGCGAACGCCTGCCGGTGTCGGTCTCCCTCGGCCTGTGGACCACGCTCCTGAGCTACCTGGTGTCGATCCCCCTCGGGATCCGCAAGGCGGTGAAAGACGGCTCCCGTTTCGACGTGTGGACGAGCACGGTGGTGATCGTCGGCAACGCCGTCCCGGGGTTTCTCTTCGCCATACTGCTGATCGTTCTGTTTGCCGGCGGCAGCTATTTCCAGTTGTTTCCGCTGCGGGGCCTGGTGTCGGAGAACTGGCACGAACTCTCTTGGCCGATGAAGATCGTCGATTATCTTTGGCACATTACGTTGCCAGTTTTGGCTATGTCTATTGGAAGCTTCGCCGGCCTCACGATGCTCACGAAGAATTCATTCCTCGAGGAGATCGGCAAGCAATATGTCATGACCGCACGGGCGAAGGGATTGACGGAGAGGAGCGTGCTCTACGGACACGTGTTCCGCAACGCCATGCTGATCGTCATCGCCGGGTTCCCTGGCGCTTTCATCGGCGCGTTCTTCACGGGATCGGTGCTGATCGAGGTCATCTTCTCGCTCGACGGACTCGGCCTGCTGGGTTTCGAATCCGCGATCAACAGAGACTACCCGGTGATGTTCGCCACCCTCTACATCTTCACTTTGCTCGGCTTGCTCGTCAATCTCCTGTCGGACCTCACCTACATGCTGGTGGATCCGCGGATCGACTTCGAAGCGAGACGGGTGTGAGGTCGATGGCGCGGCGCATCCCGTACCGCTTCCTGGGCGTTCGCCTGCGTCTCACACCCCTCGGCATCCGCCGCCTGGAGAATTTTCGGGCGAACCGCCGGGGCTATTGGTCGCTCGTCATCTTTTTGTGGCTGTTCGGGATCAGCCTGTTCGCCGAGTTCCTCGCCAACGACCGGCCGATTTGCATCCGCTACGACGGCCGCTTCTATTTTCCGGTGTTTTTCACCTATCCGGAGACCACCTTCGGCGGCGACTTCCCGACCGAGGCCGACTATCGCGATCCCTTCGTCCGGGCGGCGATCGAGGAGAAGGGGTGGATCCTGTGGCCCCCCATCCCCTACCGCTACGACACCGTCATCCGCGATCTGCCCGGTCCGGCGCCGTCGCCGCCCAGCTGGCAGAATCCGCTCGGTACCGACGACCAGGCGCGCGATGTGCTGGCTCGCGTGATCTACGGCTTTCGCATCTCCGTGCTTTTCGGCCTGGTGTTGACCCTGGCGAGCTCGATCATCGGCATCGCCGCCGGAGCGATCCAGGGCTATGCGGGCGGCTGGGTCGATTTGCTGTTCCAGCGCTTCATCGAGATTTGGTCGGGCCTCCCGGTCCTCTATCTGCTCATCATCCTCGCCAGCATCTTCACCCCGAGCTTCTGGCTCCTGCTCACCATCATGCTGCTATTCTCGTGGATGTCTCTGGTCGGCGTGGTGCGGGCCGAATTCCTCCGGGTGCGCAACTTCGAATTCGTGCGCGCGGCCCGGGCGCTCGGTGTGTCCAACCTCGTCATCATGTTCCGACACATCCTGCCCAACGCCATGGTCTCGGCCCTCACCTTTTTGCCCTTCATCCTCAACGGCTCGATCACCACCCTGACCTCCCTCGACTTCCTCGGTTTCGGCCTGCCGCCCGGCTCGCCGTCGCTCGGCGAATTGCTCGCCCAGGGCAAGAACAATCTGCACGCTCCGTGGCTCGGTATCACCGGTTTCGTGGTGCTCGCCACCATCCTCTCGCTCCTCGTCTTCGTCGGCGAGGCGGTGCGCGACGCCATGGACCCGCGCAAGACCTTTCGCTGAGGCCGCGATGCTGCTCGAAGTGTCGAATCTCGCCGTCAGTTTCCGGATGGAAGGGCGTATCGTCGAGGCGGTACGCGGGGTCTCTTTCTCGCTCGATCGAGGCGAGATCCTGGCGCTTGTCGGCGAGAGCGGCTCCGGCAAGACGGTAACCGCTCTCTCCATTCTTCAGCTTTTGCCCTATCCACGGGCTTTCCACCCCTCGGGCAGCATCCGCCTGTTGGGTCGCGAGATGGTGGGAGCGGACGAGGCGACGCTGCGCGCCATTCGCGGCAACCGGGTGGGCATGGTGTTCCAGGAGCCCATGACTTCGCTCAACCCGTTGCACACGGTGGAGCAGCAGGTGAGCGAAGTGCTCATCCTCCATCGCCGGATGAGCCGCCAGCAGGCGCGCGAGCGGGTGGTCGAACTGCTGCGTCTCGTCGGCATCGACGATGCCGAACGCCGCCTCGCCTCTTACCCCCATCAGCTTTCCGGCGGCCAGCGCCAGCGGGTGATGATCGCCATGGCGCTCGCCAACGAGCCCGATCTGCTGATCGCCGACGAACCGACCACGGCCCTCGACGTCACTGTCCAGGCTCAGATCCTGAGGCTCATTCGCGACCTCCAGCGGCGCCTCGGCATGGCGGTGCTGCTCATCACCCACGATCTCGGCATCGTCCGCAAGATGGCCGACCGCGTGTGCGTGATGACCCAGGGCGAGATCGTCGAACAAGGGCCCGTTTCCCGCATGTTCGAGGCGCCGCAGCATCCCTACACGCGCCATCTCCTCGCGGCCGAGCCACGCGGGCGGCCGCCCGCGGTCCGCGCCGAGGCCCCGGTGGTCATGGAGGCGCGCGATCTCAAAGTGCATTTCCCCATCCAGCGGGGCCTCCTGCGCCGCACCGTCGGGTGGATTCGCGCGGTCGACGGGGTGTCCCTCGCGGTGCGCGAAGGCGAGACGGTGGGGGTCGTGGGCGAAAGCGGTTCGGGCAAGACGACCCTCGGCCTTGCCCTGTTGCGACTGCTCCCGAGCGACGGCGCGATTCGCTTTGCCGGCACCGACATCCAGGGCTGGTCGTGGAAGCAGATGCGGCCGCTGCGGCGGCAGATGCAGATCGTGTTCCAGGACCCTTACGGCAGTCTGAGCCCCCGCCTGACCGTCGGCGAGATCGTGGAAGAGGGATTGCTGGTCCATCGCCTCGTTCGCTCGCCGGAGGAGCGGCGCGAGCGCGTCGCCCGCATTCTCGAGGAAGTCGGCCTCGACCCCGAGATGATGGACCGCTACCCGCACGAATTCTCGGGCGGCCAGCGTCAGCGTATCAGCATCGCACGGGCCATGGTGTTGGAGCCGCGCTTCGTCGTCCTCGACGAGCCGACTTCCGCCCTCGACGTCTCGGTCCAGGCGCAGATCGTCGAGCTCCTGCGCAGCCTGCAGGAACGCCACCGGCTCGCCTATCTGTTCATCAGCCACGATCTGCGGGTGGTGCGGGCGCTCGCCCACCAGGTCATCGTGATGAAGGAAGGGCGGGTCGTGGAGCAGGGCCCCGCCGCCGAGATCTTCGAGCGGCCGCAGGCGGCCTATACCCGGGCGCTGCTCGCTGCGGCCCTCGATCTCGAGGTCGCCGAGCCGGAGGCTGTCTCGGGCTGAGCGCGCAGCGCTCCCGGCTCACGACCCGCCGCGTTCGGCCGCCGCTTTCTCGAGCCTCGTCGCCCGCTCGATCAAACTGCGGGCCTCGGCCTCGCGGTCGAGTTCCATGAGCGCGGCCGCGCGGTTTCGCAGATAGAGCGGCAGGCCGCGGGTGTCGCCGCCCGAGGCGGTTTCCGCGAGCTCCACGGCGCGCCCGAGGCTCTCCGCCGCCTCGGCGAACCGGCCCATGGTGAACTGCAGGGCGCCGAGATCGTTCCACAGGCGCGCGAGCTCGCCGCGGCGCTCTGCCGGGAGCCCTTCCGCCCGCCGGATCGCCCGCTCGAGGGTGGCGATGGCGGCATCGTTGGCATGGAGAGCCGCCAGCACGGCAGCGAGGTTGACGAGCGCGGCGAGGGAGTCGCCGGCATCGACCCCTGGCGAGGCGTCGTAGAGTTCGACTGCCCGCTCGAGTTCTGCCCGCGCCCGTTCGAATTCGCCCGACTCGAAGAGGTTGACGCCAAGATCGTTGCGGATGCGGGCGCGCTCGGCCGAAGGCGCCCAAGGGGCGCGCTCGGGCTCGGCCAAGGCCACCGCCCGCTCGAGCAGTGGCACCGCCTCGGCGCTGCGCTTGCTCCGCCGCAGGACTTCCGCCAGCTGCAAGAGCGTGGTGCGCAGGGCCGCGGGATCGGGAGCGGGCATCGCCTCGTAGAGGGCGAGCGCGCGCCGCAGATGGGCCTCGGCCGCCGCGAGATCGCCCAGATAGGCCGCGACGCTCGCGACCGCGATCGCGGCGTCGGCGACCCGGCGGTCGTTGCCACCGAAGGCCCGTTCGACGATGGCAAGGGCCCGTTCGGCGAAGGGCCGTGCCTCCGCCGGCCGGCCTTTCTCGGCCAGCAGCACGGCGATCGCCATGAGGCTCTGGGCCGTTTCCGGATGATCCGGACCGAGCAGCCTCTCCCGGATGTCGAGCGCCTGGCGGTGGAACCCGAGTGCGGTCTCGGTGTCGCCGCGGGTGCGCGCGAGCTCGCCGAGATTGTTCAGCACTTGCGCCACGGCTGGGTCGTCGCGCCCGACGGTGCGGCGGCGCCATTCGAGCGCCTCCTCGTAGGCCTGCTGTGCCTCGTCGAGGCGGTCCTGGCGGAACAGCACGAAGCCGAGATTGTTGAGAGCCGTGGCGCGGGCCAGCCGGTCGGCGTCGCTGTCCGCGGAGCGCTCGAGCAGCCTGCGCAGGAGGCTCTCGGCTTCCCCGAGCTCGCCCCTCTCGACCGCGCGCGCGGCCTGCTCGAGCCCCGAGGCCCACTCGCCCTCCAGCCTTTCCGCAGCCGCTAGGGGCGACGCGACGAGCAGCAGCCAAGCGAGCGCGACCCGGGACAGGGTCTCAGTGATTGCGGCGCGGCAACCCCTTGGTCGCGGCGATGTCGAGATAGAGCACCGCCGGCTCGAGGCAGGCGCCGGTCGACAGCTGGCCGACATAGGTCCGATAGATCTCCTGCCACGGCGTTTGGTTCGGCGGGATCTTCGGCGGCTCGCGCGAGAGTTCTTGCCGCCGCCTCTCGATCTCCTCCGGGGTGAGTAGCACATCGAGGCGACGCCGCGTAAGATCGAGCCGGACCCGGTCGCCGGTGCGCAGGATGGCGAGATTGCCGCCCACTGCCGCCTCGGGAGAGGCATTGAGGATCGAAGGGCTCTCCGAGGTCCCGCTCTGACGACCGTCGCCGATGGTCGGCAGCGCCCGGATACCTTTCTTGAGCAGCGCTGCCGGCGGGCGCATGTTCACGACCTCGGCTGCACCCGGATATCCGACCGGCCCGCAGTTCCTGATGAAGAGGAAACAATTCTCGTCTATATCGAGCGACGGATCGTCGATGCGGGCGTGATAGTCTTCCGGGCCCTCGAACACGATGGCGCGACCCTCGAACACGCCAGGATGCTCGGGATGTTCGAAATAGTGTTTGCGGAATTCGTCGGAGACCACCGAGGTCTTCATCACCGCCGATTCGAACAGATTGCCGCTGATGATGACGAAGCCTGCTTCCGGCCGCAGGGGATCGCGGTAGGAGCGGATGACCTCGCGGTCCTGCGAGAAGGGGATCTCGGCGTGGTTCTCGGCCATCGTCTTGCCGGTACAGGTGAGGGCGTCGCCGTGGAAGCGCCCGGCCGCCAGCAGCTCCTTGATCACCGCTGGCACGCCGCCGGCGCGATGGAACTCCTCCATCAGATATTTGCCAGCCGGCTGGACGTTGACGAGCAGAGGGATGTCGCGACCGAGCTCGAAGTCCTCGACCGTGAGCTCGACCCCGAGGTGCCGGGCGATGGCGACGAGATGGATCGGCACGTTGGTCGAGCCGCCGATCGCCGAGCAGACGAAGATGGCGTTCTCGAACGCCTTGCGGGTCATGATCTTGCGCGGCGTCAGCTCCTCGTGGACCATTTCGACGATGCGTCGGCCGGTGCGGTAGGCCATTTGGGCACGCTCGCGATAGGGTGCCGGGATGGCGGCGCAACCGGTCAGACTCATGCCGAGCGCCTCGGCCATGGCGTTCATCGACGAGGCGGTCCCCATGGTGTTGCAATGACCGGCGCTCGGTGCCGAGTCGCACACCATGCGCATGAATTCCTCGTAGTCGATCTCGCCGCGAGCGAGCATCTGGCGGGCCTGCCAGACCACCATGCCGGAGCCGGCGTGCCGGCCATTGTGGTAGCCGTTGAGCATCGGGCCACCGGAGAGCACGATGGCCGGGATATTGACGGTGGCCGCGGCCATGAGCAGCGCCGGCGTGGTCTTGTCACAGCCGGTCGTGAGCACCACGCCGTCGAGGGGATAGCCATAGAGGATCTCGACCGCCGAGAGATAGGTGAGGTTGCGGTCGAGCATCGCCGTTGGCCGCTTGCCGGTCTCTTGGATCGGGTGGACCGGGAACTCGATCGGCACCCCGCCGGCGTCGCGGATCCCATCGCGCACCCGCTGCGCGAGTTCGAGATGGTGGCGGTTGCAGGGGGCGAGATCGGAGCCCGTCTGGGCGATGCCGATGATGGGGCGTCCCGACTGCAGTTCCTCGCGGGTGAGCCCGAAATTCAGATAGCGTTCGAGATAGAGCGCCGTCATGTCCGGCTCGGCGGGATCGTCCCACCAGGCCTGACTGCGCAGCCTGCGCCGGTTGGTGCCCTGCATCGCCTGCTCCCCCGTCGATCGTTGCGGGCCGCGCGCCCGCCGTTTAGGACGCCTTCAAGCCTCAGCTCGCAGTCCCGTCAAGCCGTGTCGGCGGCCGTCGGACCGTTCGAGGGAGGATAGATCCGTGCCGCTCTTCCATATCCTTGCCATGACCGCCCTCATACTCGCCGGCCTCGCGGGTGGAGCGAACGCCGCGACCACCACCGTGCGGGTGGCCGTGCCGTACTCGCTATCCAGCGCGGCGGGACGCAACCTGGTGATCTTCGAGCGGGAAGTCGAGGCGTCCGGAATCGGACTGGACATCGCGCTCCATCCCGACGACAGCCTGGTCGCCGGCAACGAGGTCCCCAATGCGGTGGCCGCCGGTGCGCTCGAAATGGGGGTCGCGTCCCTTGCCCGTTTTGCCGCGACATTGCCCGCGGTCGAGCTCTTCCAGTTGCCCTTCCTGCTCGACCGCGAGGAGCTGGTGCGCGCGGCCACCGAACCGAGCTCGCCGGTGCGCGGCCTGATCGATGCCGCCATCCTCGAGACCGGGGCGCGGGTGCTGTGGTGGCAGGCGGGAGGCGGCACGGTACTCGTCGCGCGGGAGCGGCCGGTCCGGGTTCCCGAGGATCTCCGAGGCCGCAAGGTCCGGGTGCCGAACCGCATCCTCGCCCGCTGGGTGGAGCTGCTCGGTGGCGAACCGGTGCGAGTGGGGACGGCCGACCAACCGGCCGCTTATCGACAGGGAACCGCCGAGCTCGGGATGACCGGCCTCTCGACCATCCGTTCGCGCCAGCTCGACGCGGTGGTCAAGGGCATCACCGACCTCCGTCTTGCCGACAGCGAGTATCTCGTGCTGATCAACGACGCCTTTTGGCGTCGCCTCGACGACCGGCAGCGCCAGCTCCTGACCCAGGTGGCGCGGAGGCTCGAGGGCGAGCTGCGGGACCGCGTGGCGCAAGCCGAGCGCGACGCCCTCGCCTATGCCCGCGAGAAGGGTATGACCGTCTATCGCCCGACACCGGCGGAACTGGCCCGTTTCCGGGCGGCGAGCGAGCCCTTGTGGCGGGCTTTCGTGGAGCGTGCCGGCGAACCTGGCAAACGGCTGCTCGATGCCGTGGAGGGGCTGAAGCGCAAGGCGGGAGGCTGATCCCGACCCTCGCTGCCTGCCGCGAGGGATCACCGCCCGCACCCCTTGTCCGCTATACAGCCTCTGCGGATGGGCTATCATAGCTTGCCCGCAGGATCCGCTCGCCGGGTTCGGCGGCAAACGTTGGCGCTTTGGAGTAGAAGGGGACGCGGGAGGAGCGGGTGCCGGAGGCGACCGGACGCCTGGTCGCAGTGGCCAATCTCAAGGGGGGTTCCGGCAAGAGCACCCTTGCCGTCCATCTCGCCGGTGTCCTCGGCGAGCGGGGCTGGCGGGCCATCCTCCTCGACGCCGATCCCCAGCACACCGCCTATCTGTGGGCGAAGCGGGTGCGGCTGCCGGCCGATGCCGAACGCCAGCCACTCGGGAGCATCGTCGATGCGCGGCGCTGGGTGGTGCAGCTGCTGGGGCTGCTGTCGGAGTACGACTTCGTCGTCCTCGATCTGCCGAGCGTCATCGGCCCGGCGGTCGCCTCGGCATTGCTCCTCGGCCATGTGGTGCTGGTGCCGGTGCCGCCGGCTGCCGTCGACGTAGAGGGCACGCAGCGCACGCTGCGCTATGTGCGAAGCGCCCGGGAGGCGCGCACCGGGGCGCCGCCGATGGTGCGTCTCGTACCCGTTCGGATCGCGAACGGGCACGATCTCTCGGCGCTCTGCGCGCGGCTCGCAGTGTTCGGCGAGCCCCTCGCGTTGCCGCTCGGGGAATATCCGGAGCTGGCCGCTTGCTTTGCCGACGGCGTGTGGATCGGATCGGACTCCCGTTTCGCTCTGGCGCGACAGGCCTTCGACCGACTCGCCCAGCTGGTCGAGGGGCTTGCCACTGGCGCTGGCGAGCCGCCGCTCGTGGCGCGAGCGCGCCGACTGGAGGTGCCGCCGGCCGCCAAGACGGTGCGGCCGTTGCGCCATCTCGCGCCGGGTGCGGCGGCGACGCCGCGTCGAGGCTTCGCCTGGCTCGCGACCCTGTGGCGCCGTCTCCCGAAGGGAACGGGTCGGCCCAGTGCTCCGGTGCGGGGTTGACCGCCCGCAGTCTGCCGCCGCACCATGCGGCCGGCTTCCGGGGAGGCAGGTCCATGGAACTGGAAAATCGGGTGGCGATCGTCACCGGTGCCGCCGCAGGCATCGGGCGGGCGATCGTCGACCGACTCGCTCGGGCCGGAGCCCGCCTCGCCCTCGTCGACCGCGACGCCGAGGGGCTCGCCCGACTCGCCGCCGCGCTGGAGGGGCGGCGCGTCGACGTGCTGCCGCTCGTGGCCGACGTGGCGAGGGAAGAGGAGATGGCGACCGCCATCCGCGAGGCCCGGACACGCTTCGGCCAGCTGGACATGGTCGTCAACAACGCCGGGGTCGGCGTCGAAAAGCCGCTCCTCGACCACGACCTCGACGATTTCCGACGCATCTTCGCGGTCAATCTGTTCGGTCTGTTCGTGGCGCTGCGCGAGGCCGCGCGGATCATGATCGCGGACGGCACCCGAGGGGCCATCGTCAATGTCGCCTCGGTCGCTGGTCTGCGCGGTTCGGTCGGACGCGCTGCCTACGGGCCCTCCAAGGCGGCTGTGATCAATCTCACTCAGGTCGCGGCGGTCGAGCTCGCACCCCGCGGTATCCGTGTCAACGCCGTGGCGCCAGGTCCCATCGCCACGGCCATGGTGCAGGTCATGCACCGGCCGGAGACACGGGCCGCTTGGCTGCGGCAGGTGCCGCAGGGCCGTTACGGCGAACCGGATGATGTGGCGGCAGCGGTTGTCTATCTTCTCGGCGACGGCGCCCGGTTCGTGACCGGACACGTGCTGGTGGTCGATGGCGGTTTTGCGGCAGCGGGAATGCTCTACGACATCGCCGCGACCGCGGCGGCCGGGTCGCCGGCCGACGGCCGAAAAGGGGAGAGGGGCTCGTGAGCGCGATCGCACGTTTTCACACCAACCGCCGGATGAGCCAGATCGTTATCGGCAACGGGCTGGTCTTCCTCGCCGGCCAAGTCGCGCAAGGAGCTCCCGGTGCCTCGGTGGCCGAACAAACCCGCGACATTCTGGCCCGGATCGACGCCTTGCTCGCCGAGGCCGGCTCCGACCGCAGCAAGATTCTGCAGGCCACGATCTGGCTCGCCGATATCTCGACTTTCGACGAGATGAACGCCGTGTGGGACGCTTGGGTTCCCGAAGGGCATGCACCGGCCCGCGCCTGCGTCGAGGCGCGTCTTGCGCGGCCCGAGTACAGGGTGGAAATCGCCGTCGTCGCCACCCGTTGAACGCGGCTGCGGGAGGCCAGTTCGGAGGACGTCGGCTCGTGACAGCGACGACGGATGCCTTGAAGCCCCTGCCGGCAGAGGAGCTCTGCTGGGTTCCCGATCCCGCGGCGCTGGGCTTTGCCACCACCGACGAGCTGCCTCCGCCGGACGGTCCCCTGGGACAGCAGCGGGCGCTCGAGGCGCTCGCTCTCGGGCTCGCCATTCCTCGGCGCGACCACAACATCTATGCCCTGGGGCCGGCCGGTATCGGCCGGCATGGTATCGTCCTGGCCGAGGTGGAACGGCGGGCGAGCACCCAGCCGGTGCCGGCGGACTGGGTGCATGTCGCCAATTTCACCGATCTGCGTCGGCCGAAGGTGCTCGCCCTTCCGGCCGGGCGCGGGCGCGAGCTGCGCCAGGATGTGCTGCAGCTTCTGGGCGACCTCGTCGACGCGCTGATCAACGCTTTCGAGAGCCAGGAATTCCGCAGCCGCCGGCAGCTCATCGAAAAGGAACTCGAGGAGCGGCAGGAGGAGGCCATTCGGCGGGTCGAGGAGGAGGCCCGTCGGCGCGGCATTGCCCTGCTCCGTTCGCCGGTCGGCTTCGCCTTTGCCCCGATGGTGCAAGGGCGGGTGTTGCCACCCGAGCAATTCGAGGCCCTGCCGGAGCCGGCGCGCGAGCGCATCGCCGCCGAGGTCGAGGTCTTGCAGGAAATGCTGCAGCAGGCTCTCGAGGAGATGCCGGCATGGGTGCGCGAGACGCGGGCGCGATTGCGCCGGCTCGCCGACGAGACCGCCGGCCACGTCGCCAACTATCTGGTGGCTGGCCTGAGGCGGCGTTGGCAGGATCTTCCCGAGGTGGCAGCCTATCTCGACGAGCTACGCGACGACGTGGTGCGGCACGCCGAGGTGTTCCTGCAGATCCCGCGGGAGCTCGTGCCCACGCGCGCGGGTGTGGAGGACGCCCATCCCTTCTTCCGTCGCTATGGCGTCAACCTCTTGGTCGACCGCGCCGGTGAGACGCACGCACCAGTGGTCTACGAAGACGATCCGACTTTCGATCGGCTGATCGGGCGCATCGAACATCGGGTCGAAATGGGGGCCTTGGTCACCGACTTCCTGATGATCCGGCCCGGCGCCTTGCATCGGGCGAACGGCGGCTATCTCGTGTTGGACGCCGCCAAATTGCTCGCCGCCCCGCTCTCTTGGGAGACCCTGAAACGGGCGTTGTTCCGCGGCGAGATTCGCATTCATACTCCCTTCGAGGGTCTCGGGCTGGCCACCACGGTCACCCTCGAGCCCGAGCCCGTGCCGCTCGCGATCAAGGTGGTGCTCGTCGGCGACCGCCTGCTTTACTGGTTGTTGGCCGAGTTCGATCCCGAGTTCCTGCGCCTCTTTCGGGTGGCGGCCGATTTCGACGAGGACATCGCGAGCGGGCCGGCCGAGGTCGCTGTCTATGCGCGGCTGGTTGCCGACATGGTGCGACGGGAGGGGCTCCGCCCCTTCACCGCGGCGGCTGTCGCGCGTTTGCTCGAGCATGCCGCGCGCCGGGCCGGCGACCGCGAGAGATTGTCCCTCGCTACGCGCGAGCTCGTGGAGCTCGTGCGGGAAGCGGACTGGCACGCAGGGCGGGCCGGTGCCGCGGTTGTCGAGGCCGAGCATGTGGGAGCGGCGCTGCAGGCGCGAGAGCGCCGCTTGTCGCGGCTCAGGGAGCGCGTCCTCGAGCAGATTCGCCGCGACATCCTCTATGTCGCGACGACCGGCGAGGTGGTGGGGCAAATCAACGGGCTGTCGGTGATGGAACTCGGCGGCTTCGCCTTCGGCCGACCCAATCGGATCACGGCCCGGGTGCGCATGGGCAGCGGCCAGGTGGTCGACATCGAGCGGGAGGTGAAGCTCGGAGGGCCCATCCATTCGAAAGGCGTGCTGGTTTTGAGCGGCTATCTCATGGCCCACTATGTGCCGGATCTGCCCCTGTCGCTCGCCGCCAGCCTGGTCTTCGAGCAGTCCTACGGCGGGGTCGAGGGCGACAGCGCGTCGGCGGCCGAACTCCTCGCCCTGCTCTCGGCGATTGCCGGAGTCCCGCTTCGCCAGTCGCTCGCCATGACCGGCGCCGTCGACCAGCACGGTCACATCCGGGCGATCGGCGGAATCAACGAGAAGATCGAGGGCTTCTTCGATGTGTGTGCCATGCGCGGTCTCGACGGCAGCCACGGGGTGGTGGTTCCCGCGAGCAACCGTCCCCACATGATGCTCGCCCCGCGAGTCCGCGAGGCGGTGGCGCAGTCGCTGTTCCGGATATGGGCCGTGGATCGGATCGACCAGGCGATCGAACTCTTCACCGGGCTTCCGGCCGGCGCACGGCAGGCCGATGGCAGCTTTCCGGAGGGCAGCTTCCACCGCCGAGTGGACGACCAGCTGCGCCAGTTCGCGCTCTGGCGGCAGCGCTTCGGGGCGCCTGCCGAAGCTCCAGCGCCGCGGGAGGAACGCCCGTGAATCCGGTCGAAGGCAGGGTCGAATCGCTGCGCGTCGTGGTCTGCGTCTCCCATCCGGCACCCGCCGCCGAGCGTCTGCTGGAGGAAGCGGCGCTGATCGCGCAACGGCTGCAGGCCGAACTGGCCACGGCGTTTTCCGGCAATCCGGCGCTCCTGTGGTCGGCGGCGCTGCCTTTCACTCGGCTGGTGAGCCGCTTCGGCCACAGCGCAGGCGAATTCCGGCCCGAGCAGGCGCGCCGCGCCCTGCGGCTCGCCGCTGCCGAGCTCGAACGCCTCGCCGCGCGGGTGGCCGAGCGTTTCGCGCTGTCCTTCCGTTTCCTCGAACTCGAGGCGCCGCTCTTCGTCCGAGCTCTGAGGCCTGGCGACCTCCTGGTGGCGGACGCCGGCGAGTTGCGGGCGCTTCTCGCGGTCACCGGCGAGCTCGCCCTGCCCGCCGGGTCGGTCCTGGTCCTCCGCACCGCCCGGCCGGGGCCGCTCGTCGCCCTCTCCGCCGGCGACCGGACCACTCTTTCCCTGGTCGCCAGGTTCGTGGGCGAGTCCGGGGCCGGGGCCCTCGTCCATGTGGCGCCGGCCGCAAGCGCCGAAGAGATCGCCGCTGCGTTGCCGTTTCCCATTCCTTCGGGCATGCACATCCACCCCGCCCCCGATCTCGAGACCGCACTCGAGGCCTGTCGCCGCGATATCGTCGAACGGGGGGCTGCGGCCGTGGTGGTGGACGGCGCCATCGTGGGAGCGACGCTGCCGGCGTTGCTCGAGGCGATCGAGGAAGCTGCGGCGCGCCGGGCGACGACGGTACGGGGGCGCTCCTTTGAACCCCAGAAGGAAGCCAACGGATGACCCGCACAGCGCAATCCCATCCCCATGCCCATCCCACGCTCCACGAGGTCATGGAGCTCACCGGCATCGAGGATCCCGTGCGGGCGAGCCGTATTTTGGCGACGGGTGCGACCTTCGCGGAGATCGAGCAGGCGATGCTGTGGGCGCGCGGTGCCGGCGAACGGCTCGGCGAGGAGGAGAGGCCGCTCGCCGGTCGCATCGCGGCGGTGTACGACATTCTCCTCGAGGAAGAAGAAACCGACTGACCCCGGATGCGGGGTCGACCGACGGAGGAACCGATGCCGAAACGGAAGCTCTGGGTGGTGGTCGCGGACGGGGCACGACTGCGGATCTTTCGCCCCGACGCGGAACGCAGGGGCCTCGAGGTGGTCCACGAGGAGCTCTACGCGCCAGCGCGCATGAAGGGATCGGAGCTGCTGGCGGATCGGCCTGGCCGGACCTACGACAGCACCCATGACAAGGGGCGCCACGCCATGGAGCCGGACACCGACCCCAAGCGCGTGGAAAAGGAGAAGTTCGCCTTTCGGATCAGCGAGCTGCTCGAGGAAGGGTTGAACAACGGCCAATACGGCGAACTCGTTCTCGTTGCCGCCCCGCGCATGCTCGGCGATCTGCGGACAGCCCTCTCCGACCGCGTGCGCAGCTGTATCGTCGAGGAGGTCGACAAGGACCTGACGTGGCTGCCCCATCCGGAGCTGGAAGAGCGGCTACGGCCGGTCATTTGGCCGACGACCGCCTGATCGAGGCGGCGGGGTGGCCCAGCCGATATAGACACCCCGCCGCCACTTCCGGCAACTGCAGGCGCGAACCGTCTGGCCAGCACACTTCAACCCGGGCAGCGTTCCGACCCGCGCCGAGGCCGAAGCGGACAACCGGTTCACCTTGGATGCGACCGTTGCCGCCATCGACCACGCTGCGCCGCCATCGCCCGCCGATCTCGATCCGCACCTCGGCGCCACGAGCGGGAGCGCCGCCAACGGACAGTGGGGCGATCGCCACCAAGCGTTCGGCTCGCGCCGCGGCAGCGCGCAGGACGAGCGGCCGGTCGCGGCAGCCGGAAGCCGGCAACAGCAGCAGTTCTGGCACACCGTCGAGATCGAGATCGACCACCGCTGCGGCAGCGTGTCGACCCCGCGGTAGAGTCGCGGCCCCGGCATCGAGCGGTCGCAGTCCACCCTCGCGCCAGCCGAACAGACGGTTGGGCTCGCGGTCGCAGAGGAGGAGGAGTTCCTCTGCGCCATCGCCGTCGAAATCGGCGGCGACGGCATCGAGCACCGGGCCAGGTTCGGCGAGCAGGCGAGGAGCGACGTCCACCAGCGTGTCCTCGGCGGCAGTCGCCAATAGCTGCTGCGTTCCCGAGGCGGTGGCGGCGAAGACATTGAGACGGCCGTCGGTCGGGCCTGCGAGCGGGAGCAGTGCCCGGATCGCGGGTCCCACCGCGGCGACCGGCAGCGGTGGCGAGAACCGACCACGGGCATCGCGTGCCATGGACCATAGGCTCTCGCCAGCGCCAAAGAGAAGGCCCCCATGGGGCTTCGGCCAAGGCAGATGGCGGAGCGGAGCTTGCGGCGAGAACTCGTCGAGACCGACCTCGGCCGCGAGGTCGCAGACCGTGCCCTGCGGGCCGGCGCCATAGAGGCGGAGAAGCGAGCCGGTCACGGCGAGCAGGATGCCGGCGTGGCTACCGACCATGGGAACAGCGATCGCCGCGGGCGCACCGACGGTCGGGCGCGGGAGGCCGAAGGCGAACGCGCACCAGTCCCCACTCTCCAGTCGGCAGAGGCGGCCCGCCAGTTCACCATTCGGGCGGCGATCTACGAACAGGAGTTCCTCGGCGCCGTCGCCATCGACATCCGCGGCGCATACGACACGGCCGGACAGGCCTTTTTCGGCGAGCGACCCGGGATCGCACCGCACCGGACCTCCGGGGCGGAGGGCGAGGACAGCGGGCGGAGCATCGGTGGCGACGAGCACGAGGGCCTTCGCCCCACCCCCGTCGATGTCGGCAACGGCGAGGGATCGCCAACTGGCGGCTGGCAATTCGTCCAAAAGACCGTCGAGGCGTTCGAACACCGCCGTCAGTCGTCGCGCCCGGCGCGCTCGTCGTAGCCGCGCCGGTGGCTGTACCAGAGGAGGGTCATGAGGCCCGTGCCGAGACCGGCGGTCGCGACCACGCCGAGCGCGAGAGCGAGCCAGCCATGGAGGCCGATCTCGACCTCGCCGAGGGCTTGCCATGCCCGCCAGGCGACGAGCAGGCTCGCAGCGAGCAGACCGAAGAGCACGACGAGCGTGAGGAGGGTACCGGTCGTGCCGCCAGGCTCGGGATCTCGCGCCACCGCTCGCACTCCGAACGCCGGATGGGCGGGAGACTTGCCGTCCCCGCGTGCGGGAAGCTAAGAGACCTGCGGCGGCCGCACCAGAGCGGGGAGCGAGAGTTGAGCGAGCGGGTCGTCCGGCGGAATAGCGAGGTGCTTGCCCAGTACCTCGATGTCCGCGGCCGTCGCGTGCTCGATGCCGGCTGCGGCGACGGCAATCTCCTCGTCTGGCTGGTACGCCACGGTGCCGAAGCCGTCGGCCTCGATCCCGAACCTGGTCGCGTGGCGCTCGCCGCCGCGCGCCTCCCGCAGGCATGGCTCGTGGTCGGACGCGGGGAACTCCTTCCCTTCGCCCGCGCGAGCTTCGACTTCGTCATCTATTTCAACAGCCTCCACCATCTGCGGCCCGAGGCGATGGACCAGGCGCTCGCCGAGGCCTTCCGGGTGCTTCGGCCGACGGGCCGGCTCGCGGTCTTCGAGCCTCTGGCCGAGGGGGCCTATTTCGAGGTCATGCTCCCCGTCGAGGACGAGAGCCGGATGCGGGCGGCCGCCTATGGCGCCATCCTGCGGGCGAGCGAAGGGCGCTTCGCCCTCATCACCGAAAAGACCTACATCACCTGGCAGCCGGCCCAGTCGGTGGACGAACTGCTGGCCGATCTGGTGCGGGTGGATCCGCGGCGCGCCGAGCGCATCCAGCGCGCCCGCGCCGACGTCGAGGAGCGCTACCGGCGCCTGGTGGAGCGGGATTCGAACGGGCGGCTCGTGCTGTCCCAGCCGATGCGCTTCGATCTACTCGCGCCGCGGGCGCGTTGATCGTCCTGTCGAGGATGAATCGGCGATCAACCTGTGGTAAACAGGCGGCGTCGAGTCTTGCGCGATCGACGAACCGGAGATCTCTCGCTTGCCCGCGGAGCCGGTGGTGACGCAGGAACGACTGGCTCGGTCCTCTCGTGCCGACTGGGCAACACCCGGTGTGATCGTCGGCAGCCTGCGGGCGGCCGATATGCTGGCGATCGGGCTGTCGGCCGCGGTAGCCGGTACCTTCGCACCGGCAACAACGGCAGCGGCCCCGGTGATCGCGACGCTGTTGGCGCTGCTCTTCGTCCCAGCTCTCTTCGACCTGCTCGAAGTCTACCGCTACGAGCGTCTCGTCGAGCTCGATTTCACCGTCGTGCGCGCGGCGGTGGGCTGGACGTTCGTCGCCATGGCACTCGTCACCATCGGTTATGCCAGCGGCACGCTCGCCGCCGTGCCCCGGCTGCAGGCGGCTCTCTTCTATGGCGGCGGACTGGCGGGCCTGCTCGGCACGCGGCTCGTCGCCGGCTTGCTCGTCGCCCACTGGCAGCGCAGCGGACGGCTGGTGCGCAACGTGGTGGTGGTGGGTGCGGGCGAACTCGGCCAACGCCTCGTCCGTCACCTCCATCGGCACGGCGAGGGCGTGCGGCTCATCGGCCTCTTCGATGACCGCCGCGACCGCGTGCCGGACTATGTAGCCGGTTATCCAGTGCTCGGCACGCTCGACGATCTCGTGGTCTTCGCGCGCGACCACCCGGTGGATCTCGTGCTCGTCGCTCTGCCGTTCGGCGCCCAGCTCCGGATCCGCGAATGGCTGCGCAAGCTCCGGGCGATTCCGGCCGATGTCCGCCTGTGCCCCGACATTCCCGATTTCGCCCTGGAACAGCGCGGCGTCTCGCACATCGCGGGCGTGCCGGTCCTCCACATCTACGACCGGCCGCTCGCCGGCTGGAACGCCATCCTCAAGGCGCTCGAAGACCGGTTGCTGGCCGCCGCCGTGTTGCTGCTCGTCGCGCCGCTCATGGCGGTGATCGCGCTCCTCGTGAAGCTCGATTCTCCCGGCCCCGTGTTTTACCGGCAAAAGCGCTGGGGATTTGGCGGAAAACCCATCGAGATTCTGAAGTTCCGCACCATGTATGTCGAGTGTTGCGACGACGGCGAAAGCGGACCGGTTCCCCAGGCGCGGCGGGGCGACCCGCGCATCACCCGGGTGGGGCGCTGGCTGCGGCGCTACAGCCTCGACGAGCTGCCGCAGTTTTGGAACGTCCTGCGCGGCGAGATGTCGATCGTCGGTCCGCGGCCTCATGCGGTGGCCCACAACGAGATGTACGCTCGCCTGATCGGCGACTATCTCGCCCGTCATCGGGTCAAGCCCGGGATCACCGGCTGGGCTCAGATCAACGGCTTGCGGGGCGAGACGCGCCATCTCGAGGCCATGCACCGCCGGGTGCAATACGATCTCTACTATGTCGAGAACTGGTCGCTCCTCTTCGACCTCAAGATCATCCTCAGGACGCTGATCGTCGGCTTCCGCGATCCCGACGCTTGAACCGCGCGCGGGCATGCGGTTGCGCCCGCGGCCGAACGCGCTATCTCGCCTGCGGATCACGGAATGCCGCGGGTGTTCTTCGCTCTACCGTTCCCCGCCATCGACCCGGTGGCCATCGCGATCGGGCCGATCGCGATCCGCTGGTATGCCCTCGCCTACCTCGCCGGCCTGTTGCTCGGCTGGTGGCTCGCCCGTCGGCTCGTCGCGCGGCCCGGCTGGAAGCTTCGGCCCGAGGCTCTGGACGATCTCCTCGTTTACGTCACCCTCGGCATCGTCCTGGGCGGCCGGCTCGGCTATGTGCTCGTCTACAATCCCTCCTACTATGCCGAACATCCGCTCGAAATCCTCTTTCTCTGGCGGGGCGGCATGTCCTTCCACGGCGGCCTCTCGGGCGTCGCCATCGCCTGCTGGCTGTTCGCCCGCCAGCGCGGGATCGCGCTGCTCGAAGTGACCGACCTCATCGCTGCCATCGCCCCGCTCGGGATCTTCTTCGGCAGGCTTGCCAATTTCATCAATGGCGAGCTTTGGGGACGTCCCACGGACGTACCGTGGGCCGTGATTTTCCCTGCCGCCGGCCCCGAGCCACGCCATCCGAGCCAGCTCTACGAGGCGACACTGGAGGGGCTCGTGCTCTTCGCGATCCTCCAGCTGTGGGCCTGGCGGCCGCGCGCGGCGGCGGACGCCGGGCTCCTCACGGGTCTTTTCCTGAGCGGCTACGGGTTGGCGCGCGGCTTTCTCGAGCTCTATCGAGAGCCCGATCCGCAGCTCGGCTTCCTCTGGGGCGGCCTCACCATGGGTCAGCTGCTGTCCCTGCCGCTCGTCGGGCTCGGCCTCCTGCTGCTGCTCGGGGTGTACCGGAAGCGGCGCCGGGCTCTCCCGTGAGTGTGCTCGCCGAGCGCATCGCTGCCCTCGTCCGCGCCCACGGGCCCCTCGATGTCGGCCGCTTCATGCTGCTGTGTGCCGCACACCGCGAGGGTTACTACGGCCGCGGGCCGGAATTCGGGGTCGAAGGCGATTTCGTGACGGCCCCCGAGCTCTCTCAGATCTTCGGCGAGCTCTTGGGGCTCGCCTGCATCGCCCATTGGCGGGCCAGCGGTCGGCCACAGGCCATCCGCCTCGTGGAGCTCGGTCCCGGAAGCGGTACGCTGCTTTTCGACCTCTGGCGCGCCCTCGCGACCGATCCCGCCTGCCGGGCGGCGGTGCGCTCGGTGGAGCTGGTCGAGGCGAGCGCGGCGCTGCGCGAGCGGCAGCGCCAGCGCCTGTCGGGTTTGCCGCTGGTCTTTCACTCCGCTGTCGACCAGCTTCCTGACGACCTGCCCCTCTTGGTGATCGCCAACGAGTTCTTCGACGCCCTGCCGATGCGGCAGTACGTGTGCACGGCCGAGGGGTTGCGGGAGCGGGTGGTGGTCGTCGACGCGCACGGCAGGCTCGCCTTCGCCCTCCACCCGCATCCGCTACCGAAAGCCGCCCTTGCCGATCCGCGCCTTGGGGATCTGGCCGAAGGTGCGGTGGTGGAACTCGCGCCGGCGCGCGAGGCGGTAGCGGCGATCCTCGCGGCCAAGCTGAGGCGGGCGGGGGGGCTCGCGCTCGTCATCGACTATGGCTATGTCGACCGACCATCGGGCGACACGCTGCAGGCCGTCCTGAGGCACGCGCGGGTCGATCCGCTCGCCCATCCCGGCCAAGCCGACCTGTCCTCGCATGTCGATTTCCGGGCGCTCGCGACCGCGGCGCGAGGCGAAGGGATTGCCGTCTACGGGCCCATCGCCCAAGCGACCTTCCTCGAGCGCCTCGGTATCCGGCTGCGACTGAGCCGACTGTGCGCACGCGCTTCGCCCGAGCAGGCGCGGAGGCTCGAGCAGGGTGTCGCGCGGCTCGTCGATCCGGCCCATATGGGCGAGCTGTTCCGCGTCCTTGCCCTGGTGGCACCGCAGGATCCTGTCCCGCCCGGCTTTGTCGCAGGGGAGATGTGGCGGTGATCCCTTTCACCTCTCCCGTCCTCGCCGGTTTTCCCGGAATCCGCCACGGTTTCTTCGGCCGTCGCGGCGGCGTCAGCCGCGGGCCGTTCGCCACCGCCAACGTCGGTCTGCGCTCGGGCGACCGGCCCGAGGCCGTGCGGGAGAATCGGAGGCGGGCGGCTGCCGCCCTCGGGGTCGAGGCGACGCGCCTGGTGACCGCACGGCAGGTCCACGGCAGGTTCTGCGCTGCCGTCACTTGTCCCTGGGGTCCGGAAGAGGCGCCGGAGGCCGACGCGCTGTTCTGCGAGCGACCCGGGATCGCGATCGGGGTGACCACCGCCGACTGCGCGCCGGTGCTGCTCGCCGATCCGGCCGCCCGCCGTGTCGCGGCGGTGCATGCCGGTTGGCGCGGCCTGCTGGCGGGTGTGCTCGAGGCCGCGCTCCACGAGTTCTTCGTCCGTGGTTCGCGACCGAGCGATATCCATGCCGTCATCGGTCCCTGCATCGGTCCTCGATCCTACGAGGTCGGTGCGGAGTTCGAACGGACTTTCCTCGCGACCGATCCCGCGACGGCGCCCTTCTTCCGTCCCGGCCGGAGCGACGATCGGAGGTTCTTCGATCTTCCGGGCTGCGTGCGGGCGCGGCTCGTGCGAGCGGGCTTGCCCGAGGGCAACATCGACCACCTCGCCTTCGATACTTGTCGCGAGGATCGGCTGTTCTTCAGCTACCGGCGGAGCTGTCTGCGCGGCGAGACGCAGTTCGGCGTTCAGCTGTCATCGATCCTGCTCGTGGCGGAATGAGGTCATGGAGCGAAGCCCGGCCAAGCCCGCAGACGCCGCAGCCTTACCGGTGGTGGCCCTCGTCGTTTCCGCCTACGCCTACGTCTGGGCCCGGCGCGCGGTCTTCTTCCGCCTGAGCTTGCCGTGGATCCTCGCGGGTCCTGCGCTGGCACTTCTGGGCGTCGCCGTCGTTCCCTCCCACCCTTTGATGCGCGATGCCCCCGTCCGCCTTGGCAGCTCTGTCGATCCCTTCGGCGGTGCCGCTCTCGCCGTGGCGTGGCTCAGGCACCTCGTGCTGGGCGAGCCGTGGCCGAGGTTCGGAGCACCTTTCGGTTGGCGCGCCCTGCGCTTTCTCCTGTGGTGGCTTCTGCTGAGGCTGAGCTACCTGCTGCCGCTCGTCCTCGTCGCCCTTCTTGGCGCGGCTCTGCCGATCCCGACTCATCCGGTCGTGGCGATCGCGACGGGAGTGGCTGCGATGGCGGTGGGTATGCTGGTCGCCGTCTATTTGCTCCCCCTCATGGTCGGGGTCGCCCTCGACGATCGTCCGAGCCTGATGCAATCTCTACGGTTCGTGCACGGCCATGCCCTGCGCATTTGGGCGGGCGTGCTGCTCGCGGAGATTCCCTTTGCCCTGTTCGTCGGGCTCTTGGGGCTGGTCGGTCCCGGGCAGCTGGGTTTTGGCTTCGACGCGCTCGTCTTCTTGCTCGGCGAACGTTTCGCCCTCTATGCCGGGATCGCCGTGCAGGCCAGCTACGCGGCCGGCGTCTACGGCCGTCTCTTGCGCGCCTCGTCTCGAGCCCACTGAACCCAGGGCGGCGAGGAATTCGGCGGCGGCTGCGAGCTCTGCCTGCAGCGCGGCATGGCGCTTTTGCTGCTCCCGCTCCTCGCCCCATTGTTCGATCTCCCACAGTTCCTCGACATGAGCGAGGCGAAAAGCCGTCTCGGCATCGAGGACGCCGCGGGCGACCGCCAGGGCGAGCACGAGGGAATGGGTGATGCGGGCGACCGCATGCACACCGACGAGGGCGAACGGCGAGAGCGCCTCGATCACCCGGCGCAGTCGGGCGAGCGCTTGTTCGTCCTGTTCGACGGCGGCAAGGCCACGAGTGGTCCGCAGACGTGCGCCGAGTTCCCGTTCCGCCCAAGCGAGCCACGGATCCCAGGCGAGCTCTTCGCGCAGCACGAGCTCGCGGGGACGATCTACCCGGTAGCAGAGGACGTCGTGCCGGGCGAAATCGAGGAGTTCGGCGACGAGATCGGGGGCGCGGGCCGGCAAGAGATCGAGGGTGGTGGCGGCGAGACGCGTCAGGGGCAGGCATCGCGGATCGAACTCTTCCGGCTGACGCCGCCATTCCGCCGCGACCGCCTCGGCGAGAGCCGGCGAGGGCAAGCACAATTCCTGCCGCTTGGGCGTGCGCAGCGGCCGGCCGTCGAGCCGCACGCAAAACAGCTTGCCGGCCGGCTCCACCGTGACTTCGCGATAGAAGCGCTTCACCGCGCAACGATCTCCCGGAGCTGATCGAAGCGGTCGAGGAGAAAGGCGGCCCCGGCGGCGGCGAGTTCCTCGGGCGGATGGTTGCCCCAGCGCACGCCGACCGGCAACACGCCCGCAGCGCGAGCCATTTCGACGTCGTAGGTGGTATCGCCGACCAACACCGTGTCTTCCGGCCGGCTGCCGGTTTCGTCCATGGCCGCGAGGAGCATCGCCGGATGCGGCTTCGAGGGATGGCGGTCGGCGGTCTGCACGGTCGCGAAATGTCGCGTCAGTCCGTGGCGGTCGAGGATCGCCCGCACGCCGCGCAGGGCCTTGCCCGTCGCCACCCCGAGGAGGTGCCCCGAAGCGGCCAGCTCGCTCAGGATCTCGGCAGCTCCAGGGAATAGCGGTTCCTCGTGGTCGGGCTGCGCTCGTCGGGCGAAAAAGGCCTGGCGATAGTGCTCAGCGATTCGCGCGCAGAGCGGCGGATCGTCGCGCCCGAGAAGCCGCGCCATCGCTTCCGGCAGCGACAGCCCGACGATGCGACGAATCGCCTCGGGTGCAGGCGGCGCCAGCCCGGCGCGGGCAAAAGCCTCCTGCGCGCAGGCGACGATGGTCCCCGCGCTGTCGACGAGAGTTCCATCGATGTCGAAGACGACGAGACGCACGCAGCGACTCCACACCGGCGAGGCGGCTCGCGACCAAAGGGACGCAACGGAAGTGGCGCGCGCGCCCGCGTCTTTCCAGGCTCAGGCAGCCTCGGCGATCTCGTCGCTCACCTGGCCACCGGTGATGTGGAGCAGCTCGTCGAGATTGGTCTCGAAGAGGCAATGGGGATGGCCCGCAGCAGCGTAGATTTTGGGGTAGCGGCCGAGGCTGCGGTCGATCACCACCCGGACCGGAGCGAGCGCTCCCACCGGGGCGACACCGCCGATCGTGAAGCCTGTCACCTTCTGGACCTCGTTGGCATTGGCCTTCCGCACCGGTCCCTCGAGGCCGGTGATTTCGCCGAGCCGCTCCTCGTTCACCTGACGGTCCCCCGCCACCAGCACCAGCACCGGCTCGAGGCCGACGAAGAACAACAGCGATTTGACGATCGCACCGAGCTCGACGCCGACCGCCTCGGCCGCATCCTTGGCGGTGGCCGCCGAGCTGTTCAGCACCAGCACACGGTCGTGCAGGCCTTTCTCCGCGAGTGCCTCCCGGACTCGTTTGACGGCGGGCCTCTCGACGACTTCGTTCATGTGCGCATTCTCCAGGTTTCGAAGAGTCCTCGATCCATCCTGCGCCATTCCCGCAGATAGCGACCGCGAGGAGCAGGCGGAAGGGGGGGCCGAGGACGTCGGGTCGCGCGTGGATGCAGCGCGCCGGCCGCGCTATCTCGGCGCTCGCGCAGCGCGCAATGGAGGGACGGATGGAGATCGCGACGGTCGGCATCATCGGTGCCGGAACGATGGGCGCTGGGATCGCCACGAGCCTCGCCCAGACCGGCAGGCAAGTCCGCATCCACGACATCGATCCCCGGAGGAGCGAGCAGGCGCTCGGGGAGGCGCGACGGTTCTACGCGCGTGCCGTGGAAAGAGGGCGGATGACGGCGGAGGCGGCGGAAGAGGCTGCCGCCCGCATCACCCCGGTCTCCGACCTCGCGGCGATGGCCAGCTGCGATCTCGTGATCGAGGCGGTGTTCGAGGATTTCCACCTCAAGGCGCGACTGTTCGAGACCCTGTCGACGATCCTCGACGGGCACACCCTCGTCGCCACGAACACGAGCTGTCTTCGCGTGAGCGATCTGCAAGAGCACATGGACGAGCCGAGTCGTTTCCTCGGTCTTCATTACTTCAGCCCGGCGCAGATCAATCCGGTCGTCGAAGTGGTGAGCGGCAAGGCAACCGCAGCCGCAGTCGTCGAACGAGCGATGCGCTTTTGCCGCGATACGGGCAAGTTGCCGTTGCGCTGCCGCGATCAATACGGCTTTGCCATCAACCGATTCTTTTGCCCCTACACCAACGAGGCGGCGCGGCTTCTGGACGAGGGCCTGGGGACCACCGCCGAGATCGACCTGGTCGCCAAAGAGGCCGTGGGCGCTGCCGCTGGCCCCTTCTTCGTCATGAACATCATCAAGCCGCGCATCAACCTCCACGCCATCCGCAACCTCGGGCGTCTCGGACCCTTCTACGCGCCCGCCGCATCGATGATCGAGCACGGTGAAGCCGACCGCCCCTTTGCCATTGGCGAGGCCGGCTCGATCGAACCTCAGCGGGCGGCCGTCATGCGCGACCGGCTGCGCGCTGCCACCTTCCTCCCGGTGCTGCAAGAGCTGGACGAGGAGGTGGCGGGTCCGGCCGACATCGATACCGGGGCGCGGGAAGCGCTGCGCTTCGCCAAGCCGCCCTGCGCGCTCATGGACGAACTCGGACGGGAGGAGGTGGAGCGCCTTCTTTTGCCGCTCTGCGAGCGCTATGGCGCGACGCCGCCGCGCAGTCTGGCGCGAGTGGGTCGGCTGCACGCGGGCGAGTGACGGGACGGCGCGGCGGCGTCGGTCGCGACGGGACTTGCGACCCGCTGCGGCGGTCCGTCGCGAGGGGAGCAGCGGTTTTTTGCTGCGATGCACAAAAAAGCCCTTGCAGCCGGTGCTCGCGCTGCCTACCTTTGTTGCGGCGCAGCAAAGCCGACGGAGGCAGCCATGACCACCACCAAGACCCAGACCGCGATCCCGACCTTCCCGAAGTTCGACCCGGAGGCGCTCGTGGCGCTGCATCGGGCCAATCTCGAGACCTGGTTCCAGGCCCAGAAGATCCTCTTCGACTATGTCCAGACCCTGACCCGGCGGCAGGCTGAGCTCGTGAACGAGCTGTTCGCCCGCGCCGAGAGCTTCCTCAAGGGTGCGGATGCGAAGAAGCAGCCGCAGGCCTATGTCGAGGAGGCGAAGCAGGCGATCGAGAAGGCCATGGCCGAGGCAAAGGAGGCCGTCGATCTCGGCCTCAAGGCGCAGGCCGAGGTGGTCGACCTGTTCGTCAAGCGGGCGGCGGCCAATCTCGACGAGGTGAAGAAGTTCGCGGCCTGAGACGACGGCATCCAGGGCCGCGAACAAGAGGGCCCCGCGCGAGCGGGGCCTTCGCGTTTCCGCCCTTCTCCCGCTTCGACCTTGCCTCCCGCCCCGTTGCCCCAGCATGATGCCGGCGGTCGTTGGGAGGGGTGGTCTTGGAACCGGATCCCCTGCACGTTGCCCTGCCGAGTGCGCGCGAGGACTACGAGCATGCCGCCCGCCGTGCCGACACGCCGCAGACCCGCTCGCCGAGCTATCGCCTCGCCTTCGCCGACCCCGAGTTCCTGCTGCGCGAAGAGCTCCGTCCGGTACGCCTCCAGCTCGAGCTGTTGAAACCCGAGCTCGTGCTTCAGGAACACCGAATCGAGAGCACCATCGTGGTGTTCGGCTCTTCCCGCATTCCGGCGCCCGAGCGCGCGAGAGAGGAGCTCGAGCGGGCGGAGCGGGCGGTCGTGCAGAACCCCGACGATCCGCGGGCCCTCGCGGAGTTGCGGCGGGCGCATCGCCGGGTGGAACGCGTGCGCTGGTACCAGGAAGCGCGCCGATTCGCCGCCCTCGTGTCGCGCGCCGGCCAACGCGACGGACCTCGTCGCTTCGTCATCGTGACCGGCGGCGGCCCAGGGATCATGGAAGCCGCCAACCGTGGCGCCTTCGAGGTGGGAGGGAAGAGCATCGGCTTCAACATCACCTTGCCGCACGAGCAGCTGCCCAATCGCTGGATCACGCCAGAGCTCAGCTTTCAGTTCCACTATTTCGCCCTGCGCAAGATGCACTTCATGCTGCGGGCGCGGGCGCTCGTGGTGTTCCCTGGCGGCTTCGGCACCCTCGACGAGCTGTTCGAGACCCTCTGCCTGATCCAGACCCGCAAGGCCCGCCGCATCCCGGTCCTGCTGTTCGATCGTGCCTATTGGCAGCGGATCGTCGACTTTCCCGCCTTGGTCGAGGAAGGCATGATCGATCCCGAGGATGCGGAAATCGTCCGTTATGTGGAGACGGCAGAGGAGGCATGGGACATCATTTGCCGTCACTACGGTCTCGATTTCGCCGAACGCGATGATTTCGCCGCGGGCGAGGCGGAATGACCACCTCGGTCACCTTCCACGGTGGCGTCGGCACGGTAACCGGCTCGTGCTTCCTCGTGGCGCACGGGGCGACGCGCTTTCTCGTCGACTGCGGGCTGTTCCAGGGGACGAGGACGCTGCGGGAGCTCAACGCGCGGCCGTTTCCCTTCGATCCGCGCGACCTCGACTTCGTTCTCGTGACCCACGCCCACATCGACCACAGCGGGCTGCTGCCGAAACTGGTCCGCCACGGCTTCCACCGCCCGATATGGACGACCGCTGCCACCGCCGACTTGCTCGGTTTCATGCTGCCGGACTCCGCCCATATCCAGAAAAGCGAGGTGGATCAGCTCAACCGTCGCAACCGCCGGCGCGGACGGCCGGAGGTCGAGCCCATCTACACCGAGCAGGATGCCGAGCGCACCCTCGGCCATCTCCAGCCCATCGCCTATGGCGATTGGCTCGAACCTGCTCCCGGCATCCGGGTCCGCTATTGGAATGCCGGGCATATCCTGGGATCCGCCTCCATCGAGGTGGAACTCGAGAACGAGCCGCGGCCGCTGCGGCTTCTCTTCTCGGGCGATCTGGGCCCGGACGAAACCGCCTTCCACGATCGTCCGGCCGCTCCCTCGGGGGTGGATTACCTGTTCCTCGAGAGCACGTACGGTGACCGTGACCGTCAGGACACGACGGTGGAGGAACGGCGGGCCCATCTCGTGCGCGAGGTGCGCGCAGGGCTCGCCGCCGGTGGCAATGTGCTCATCCCCGCCTTCGCCGTGGAGCGCACACAGGAAGTGCTCTACGCCCTCGTGCTCGCCATGCACCGAGGCGAGCTGCCCAAAGTGCCGATCTTCATCGACTCGCCCCTTGCCGTGCGGATCACTTCGGTATTCGAGAAGTACGCCAACTCGCTCCACGAAGTGGAGCATCCGGAGCTCCTCTTCAAAAGCAGCTATATCCGTTTCGTCCAGTCGGTCGAGGAAAGCATGGCGCTCAATCGGATCACGGGAGGCGCCATCGTCATGGCGGCGAGCGGCATGTGCGATGCCGGTCGGATTCGCCACCATCTGCGCCATCATCTATGGCGACCGGAGGCCACCGTGTTGTTCGTCGGCTACCAGGCGCCCGGAACCCTCGGGCGCATCCTGCTCGAGGGAGCGGACCGCGTGCGCATCCACGGCCATGCCGTGGCCGTCCGCGCCCGCATCCGCAGCCTCGACAGTTTCTCGGCCCATGCCGACCGCAGCGAGCTCCTCGCCTGGGCCAAGGCGCGGCTGCCCGTGAGCCAGGCCGTCTTCCTCACTCATGGCGATCCGACGGCGCTCGAAGCGCTGCGTGACGGGCTCGTGGGTGCGGGTTTCGAACCTGACGGGATCCTGGTCCCCGAACTCGACGAGCGTTTCGCTCTCGGCATCGACGGGCCCGTCCGCCATCGCCTGCCGGCGCGGCTCTCGCCCGAGCTCGTGCGGGCCCGCGAGGACTGGCACAATGCCTATGCTCGTACCGTGCTGAGCCTCGAAGAGAAGCTTCGGGCGCTGCCGAGCGACCGCGAGCGGGAAGAGCTGCTCGCCCGCATCCGCGCCGCTCTCGAGGGCGACAGCCGCGGCTCGGGCGGCTGAGCGGCTGGCGCAGCCATTGCCCCGGCCCGGCGGCAGGCTGCACCGCTTGTGCAGGCGGCGGCGGTTGCCATTTCAGTGGCGAGGAAGTGGAGGTCGCGGTGCTCGAAGTCTCGGCGATTGGCGCGGCCACTGCCTTCGCGGCCGGGGTCGTGTCGTTCCTTTCGCCCTGTGTGCTGCCCCTCGTGCCGGGTTATGTGTCGTTCGTCGCCGGCACGTCGCTCGACCAGCTCGCCCGCGAGGGCAGCGCGCGCTTGCGAGCTCTCCTCCACGCCGCGTTCTTCGTGCTCGGTTTCTCGAGCGTCTTCGTCGCCTTCGGGGCGAGTGCGTCGGCGATGGGTGCTCTCCTCCTCGCCTGGCGTCGAGAACTCGCCTTCGCGGCGGGCGCCGTCATCCTCTTCTTCGGGCTCCAGCTTCTGGGAATCGTCCGTCTCGGCATGCTCCAGCGCGACCTGCGATTCCATATCGCCTTGCCGGGAGGGCGAGTCCTCGCTGCCTGGCTCCTCGGAGCCGCCTTCGCCTTCGGCTGGACGCCCTGCATCGGCCCGGTCCTCGGGGCCATCCTCACCATGACGGCGACCACCGCCAGCTTCGGGCAGGGCACGGTTCTGCTGACCGTCTATTCGCTCGGCCTCGGCTTGCCGTTCCTCCTCGCCGCCTGGTTCACCGACGCGCTCTTGCGTCAACTGCGCAGGCTCTCGCGCATTGGCCGCCGGCTGCAACAAGGCGCTGGCACGCTGCTCGTCCTCATGGGGCTGCTCGTCCTCACCGGTCAGCTGGAACGGGTGGCCTATTGGCTGCTCGAGACCTTCCCGGTGTTCACCCGCTTGGGCTGACGAAGCGGCTTACGGTGAGGCGAAACGGGCATGAAAAATCGGCAATCTGCGGCCGAGGTGCCCGGCCGTCGGCTTGAACGCAGGCTGGCGCGCGGCATATCGTTCGGTGTGTGACGGATGCACCTCGACCGGGAGCGGTTGCAGCCATGGACTATGACGTCAATCCACGCCTCGCACGCGCGCAGGTCGCCGCGGCCGAGATCGAC
Organism: bacterium HR40; assembly: GCA_002898275.1. GTDB lineage: Bacteria > Pseudomonadota > Alphaproteobacteria > Geminicoccales > Geminicoccaceae > HRBIN40. Next base: position 286,423 of record BEIQ01000002.1, on the reverse strand, counting down.
GAGGGCCTGCGCAGCTACATGCTGTCGGTCTACAACTACATGGCGCTGGCGCTCGCGCTCACCGGCCTCACCGCTTATGTCGTGTCGACGAGCCCGGCCGCGCTCCAGGTGATCTTCGGGACGCCCCTCAAGTGGGTGGTGATGCTGGCGCCGCTCGGCTTCGTGATCTTTTTGTCGGCGCGCATCCATGCCATGTCGCTGTCCGCCGCCCAGATCGCCTTCTGGGGCTTCGCGGTGGTCATGGGCCTGTCGATGGCGAGTATCTTCCTCGTTTTCACCGCCACGAGCATCGCTCGCGTCTTCTTCATTACCGCTGCCACCTTCGGGGCCATGAGCCTCTACGGGTACACCACCAAGCGCGATCTCGCGCAGTGGGGCACCTTTCTGTTCATGGGGCTCGTGGGGGTCGTCATCGCGAGCCTCATCAACATCTTTCTCGCCAGCAGCGCGTTGCACTTCGTCCTGAGCATCGCGGGTGTCATCGTCTTCGTCGGGCTCACGGCCTATGACACCCAGGCGATCAAAGAGGAGTACTACGAAGGTGACGCGCCCGAGCTTGCGAGCCGCAAGGCCATCTATGGCGCGCTCCGCCTCTATCTCGACTTCATCAACATGTTCGTGCTGCTGCTGCAGTTCTTCGGTCAGCAGCGCGACTGATCCCGAAGCTCAGGTTTCGGATCTTTCGGGAGAGCGGCCCGCCGGTGTGCGGGCCGTCTCCTTTTCTTCGCCCGCGAACTCGCCGACATCCCCGATGTCGCCGAGGCAGGCGGCGAGGACACGTTCGTCGTCGGCCAGCTCGCGCGGTGGCGCGGCGAGCACGATACGGCCGCCGACGAGCAGCATCGCCCGGTCGGCGACCTCGAGGGCGAGCCGCATTCGGCGCTCGGCCAAGAGCAGAGCGAGACCCAGAGGCCGCAGCGCATCGACGAGGGCGCGAACGCGAGCCGCACGGAAGTCCGCGAAGGGTTGGTCGATGAGCAGCACGCTCCGGGCGGCCACCAGCGCGCGTCCGAGATCGACGAGCCTCTGCGCGGCGAAGGCGAGTCGGTCGGCGCGTAAACGCAGCTGGCCGCGCAGCTCGGGCAGGAGCTCGAGAACCCGGGCGATGCGCGTTCTGCCGTCGGCTGCGGCGTCCGCCGCGAGCTCGAGGTGGTCGGCGACGGACAGGCGGGGAACGATCGCCGGACGGGCGAAGGCGCAGGCCAGCCCGCACCGGCGACGGGCGAGGGGATCCGCAGGGGGAAGCGTGTGTCCGTCGACCTCGAAGCGGCCGGCGCGGATGCCCTCGCCGGTGGCCAACGCCTCGAGCAAGGTGGTCTTGCCGGAACCCGGCCCGCCCAGGAGAGCGAGGACCTCGCCGGGCGCGAGCGAGAGTTCGATGTCGCGCAGCAACCACAGGCCGTCGCGGACGACGTCGAGGCCCGATACCGCGAGGACGGGAGTGGTCTTGTCGGTCATCCGACGAGGGTCCGGATCACCTCGGCCTGGGTGCCGATGCGCGCGGGAACGTCTTCGGCGATCACCCGTCCGCGGTGCAGGACGAGGATGCGGTCGCACAGCCGAGCGAGCCGCCGGGCATCGCTCTCGAACAGCAGCGCGGTCACGCCGCGCGGCCGGATGCGGTGTTCGAGGATATCGGCCAGGCGCTCGCGATCGGCTGCCGAAAGCCCGCGGAACGGTCGGTCGAGCAGCAGCACGCGGGCCCGCATGGCAAGGGCGCGGGCGATCTCGATGCACTGACGATAATATGCGGGCAGACCCTCGGCGGGATGGCCGAGCAGCTTTTCCAGCTCGAAGAGAGCGAGCATCTCGGCCGCCGCCCGCCATTCGCCCGGCTGTGGAGGGCCACCCAGCAAAAGAGCGAGAGTGTCGCGGGTCGCCAGTCGCATGGCCGCGACCAAGGTCTCGCCCACCGTCCGGCCGCCGACCGGCGCAGCTGCCGAGAAGGTGCGCAGCAGGCCGAGCCGGGCGCGCGCCCGGGCATCGAGATGCCCGACCGGTTTGCCCGCGAGCAGGATCGTCCCACGCTCGAGGCGAACACTCCCGCTCAGTGCGGCGATCAAGGCCGGTGCGGTGCGTCCCTCGCTGTCGAGCACTCCGACCCAGGCCGTGCGCTCGATCGCCAATCCCACACCGGTAAGCGGGCCGAGGGCGGCGGGCGGAAGGGTGAGATTCTCCGCCTCGAGGGTAAGGGGATGGAGGAGCTCCAGGGTCATGGCCGGGATCCCGGTGGCAGCGGGTGCCGGCCGAGGGCGAGGGCTCGCAATTCCGCCCGATCGAGGCCGACCGCGAGGCAAAGAGCGAGCGCGCCTAGGGTCACGAGCCAGCCGAGCGGCACCCCCGGAAGGGCGGTGCGGAGCATGGCTGGCACCGCGAGGAGCCAGAAGGAGGCGGCGATCGTCCCGGCGAGCGACCCCATGCCGAGACGAGCGGCGGCGAGGAGCGCCAGGGTCTCGTACAGGGCACCGGGTGGGGTGGCTCCGAGACTCTGCTCGAAGAGTCGGAACATCGCCGCGAGGCCAGCAGCAACGCCGGCGACGATCCCCGTGACGAGGCGTAGCGCACCTACCGGAAGCCCACGTTCGGCGCTCTCCTGGGGCCGTTTTTTGGCGATCTCCGCCAGCGCGGCGAGCGACCCTGCCTGTGCATGGCGGAGCAGCAACAACAGGGGGAAAAGCAGAAGCAGCCCCCCGCCGAGCAATTCGAGGCGGGCGGCCGATGGCGGGGGTGCCGGGACGGGCAGCAGGCTTGCAACCGCGAGCCACGCAGCCGCGAGGCCAGCGGCCTGTCTGCTGTCGCTGCCGGCATCGACCAGTCCCGCCAGCGCGCCGAGTACCGCACCAGTGGCGAGCGCCAAGGGTAGCGCACCCGGGACGGTCGCTGCGGTCATCGCAGCGGCGAAACTGGCCAGCGCCGGCACGACGAGGAACCCCGAGCCAGCGAGCGCGAGGGTGGCATGGGTACCCGCGGCCAACGCCGCGATGGCCGCGGCATCGGCGAGCAGGGGCCAGCCGGAAGGCTGGCCGCCGACGAGCAGCGAAACCGGCGGCAGGAAGAGCGCAGCGAGGGCAACGAGCAGCTCAGCCACCGACCGTTATCCCGAACCGCCGTGCGAGCGCACCCAGCGACAGGACGACCGCGGTTGCGGCCGCCATGGCCAGAGCGGGGGCCAGGGTCAGCGACACCGCCCCGGCGCCGCCCATTCCTCCCGCCACGGCGGCACAGATCAGGGGCACCGCAAGAGCCTGTTTCTCGAACCACAAAGCGACGCCGCAAGCGACGGCAACCGCCGCCGCCAGCTCTTCTGCCGATAACTCCGCCGCGACGAGCCCGCTCGCAGCGGCTGCTGCCAACGACAGCATCGCTAGCTGCCGCCGCACGGGTCGAGGATCGAGGGCGAGCCGACGAGCGCTTGCCGGGCAACTCGCGAAGACCCGCAACGTCCGTCCGATATTGCCGAGATAGCAGGAAGCGAGCAATCCGGTGAGGAGCCACGGGATCAGAAGCCAAGGCAGCGCCGCGAGGGCGGGGATTTCCCTGACTGCCGGTCGCAGCGCCGAGGCTGTGGCGATCGCCACCAATCCGATCAGGGAGCCGAAGACGGCGATGGCCACGAGTGTGTCAGCCATCCCTTCCGGTTCCCGCTGCGCGAACCGCAGGCGCACGAGCGCGACAGCCGCTCTCGCCGCTACGGCGAGCAGCACGGAGAGGAACGACATGCGCACTCCGCCCGTGACGACGGCCATCAGGATCGCTGTATCCAAGGTGCGGGATCCCGCTGTCGCTTCCTCCGGGGCGCCGGGATCCATTCCGACAGCGGCAAAAAGGGGTCAAGAGCATGTGCAGCGAACGGATCGGAAAGCTGCTCCGTGCCGCCGTGACGGCGGGATTCGCCGCTTGCGCCCCGTTGCAGCCTTTGGAGGTCCGAGATAGCGAGGTTCGGATCCTGCCGCTCTCGCATGCGCCGACGCGGCTCGAAGCCCAGGGGTTCGGGATCGAGGTGCTCGCGCTCCTCGCGCTTTCGGCTTCGGACCGGCGTTTCGGCGGCTTGTCAGGGCTGCTGGTCGACGGCGACGATCTGCTCCTCCTCTCCGACCGAGCCACCCTGTGGCGGGTTCCTTGCCGGCGGCTCGAAATCGGCGAGCCGGCCGCTCTGCGTCTCGCGGTGACATCCCTTCGTGCCCTCGACGGGCCAGTCGATGCCGAGGATTTGGCGCGCGACGGCGAAGGGCGGTTGCTCGTGGCGAGCGAGAGCGGGGCCGGGCTCTATGTCGTGGCGGGCGACGACGGCCGGCTCGCGCCGGCCGCTCCGCGAGCCCTCGCGGCCCTCGCCACGGCCGTTCCCAATCGCGGCATCGAGGCAGCGACGCAGCTCGCCGATGATCGGCTGCTCGTGGTCACCGAGGGGCCGATCGACGCGGAGGGGAACGTGCGGGCGGCCATCGTCGCCGGCAACCGCCTCACTCCCTTGCGCTTTCCGGTCACCGAGGGTTTTCGCCCGGTCGGGGCCGAGACCTTCGAGGACATGGTGCTCGTTCTCGAACGCCGTTTCAGCCCGTTTATCGGTTTCTCCGCCCGTCTCGGGTTGCTTTCCGCCCCGGCGATCGCTGCGGGCGGGCAGTTGCCTCGCCCGCACCCGCTCGTCACCCTCACTCCGCCGCTTCCGGGCGAGAACTTCGAGGCGATCGCGGTAGCCACCGGAGGGAGCTGCGCGGGCCGACTCTATCTGGTATCCGACGACAATTTCTCGCCTTTGCAGCGCACGCTGCTGGTCGTCGCCCGCATCCTTCGGCCGTGAGCGCTCAGCTCTGCGCTGCCGCCTCGCGCTTGGCGAGAAGACGCCGACGCAGGGAGACGAGCTCGCGCGGCAGCTGCCTCTCCGGAGTGTCCAGCAGGAAGCCGTCGAGTCCGCCGTGCTTGTCGATGGTGCGCAGCGCGTTCACCGAAATGCGCAGGCGGATGGTCTCCTTGAGCGTCTCGCTATAGAGATGGCGGTACTGCAGATTGGGCAGATAACGCCGCTTCGACTTATTGTTGGCGTGGCTCACATTGTTGCCGACGAGCACGCCCTTGCCGCTCAGCGGGCAGCGTCGCGCCATGACGAGCATCCCGAAAGGTTGGATGGGCGGCCGCGCGGGCCGCGCGAACGGACGCCTGCCGAGGTAGCGTGTGCGGGTTCTCAGGTCAAGGCCGTGGGTCGACGCTCACGGGGCAGCGAACCACACGATCGCGGCATAGCGGGCGAACTTGCCGAGGGCGACGAGGGGAAGGAACAGCCGCAATGGCGTGCGCAGCAAGCCGGCGAGCACGGTGAGCGGGTCACCCACGACCGGAAGCCAGGCGAAGAGAAGCGACCAGACCCCGAAGCGAGCGAACCAGCGCTCGGCCCGCTCGAGGCTACGGTCATCGACGGGGAAACGGGGATGGCCCCGCAGATGGCCGAAGAGCCAGCCGATCGTCCAGTTGACCAGCGCTCCCAAGGTGTTGCCGAAGGTCGCCACCGCGAGCAGAAGCCCGGCCTGGGTCCCGTCGGCGGCAATGAGGGCAACGAGCACCGCTTCCGAGGAGAGCGGCAGCAGGGTAGCGGCGCCGAAGGCGACGAGGAAGACCACGAGGGCAGTCAACGAGCGATCTCGTGACGAAAGGCGCGCAGCAACGACGAGAGCATCGCGTGCCGGTCGCTCCGAGCAAAGGGGGAGACGGCGCCGTGCCGCCTCCCCCGAAGTCGTTTCAGCCGGCGCGCCGGATCATCCCGGTCTGGCGGTCGATCTCAAGGCGATCGACCAGCGCACCTCCCTCTTTGGTCACGATGTCCGCGACGATGGTGCGCTCGTCCTTCTCCGTCACCGACCCGACCGCCAGGCGAGGATTGCCATGCATGGCCAGCCACTGCTCGAGCCAGGCGCGCGCATCGTCGACCGAAAGCGGGCGCTCGGCCTGCCGGGCCATCTGCGGGCACGGGGTACTCATCATCATGCCCGGTCCCATCATGCCCGGTCCCATCATCACGCCGGGGCCCATCATACCGGGTCCACCCATCGTGGGAGGCACGGGGCCATAGCCACCCATCATACCGGGGCCCGGCATGCCGGGTCCGCCCATCGCGCCCGGCTGGCCCATCATCATGGGACCGGGGCCAGCGCCCGGCTGGTGGGCTGCCGCACGGGCGGCAAACGGCACCGCGAGGGCCGCGGCAACGGCCAAAACCGCCGCGATCCTCGGGCTCGAAGCGAAAAGCATCGTCATGGTCGGGTTGCTCCAAAACGTCGTCGACTCGAGATTCACTTCCCGGACACGGGATCGTGCCGGGGAGCTCGGCGCGAAGGATCAGGCAGGAGGTTTCGGTGGCGGCGTGGGAACCGAGGGATGGTGGCCGCGGCGAAACATGGTCCCGAGCGAGGCGCCGTGCCGATTGTTGCCGCCGGTCTCCGGGCAGCCCGAACGTTCAGCCAGGAGCGCTGCGCAGCCGAGGTCGCCGGCGAGACACTTCCGCGCCGCACACGGACGATGGTGGGCGAGGGGGCCGGTATGGCTCGAATCGGCCGCGAGCGCTATGGCGAACAGCTCCGTCCCATCGCCCGCTCGCGCCCTCGCAAGCGGGAGAGCCGCGAGCAGGACCGCGATGGCGAGGAGTAGACAGCGAGCCCGCTGCGGCACGCGCACGGTGCTTCCTCCACGGGTTTGTCGGCGTCTATACCACGGCATGGGGCGGCTGCCCATGATCCAGATCAAAGGCGCCGACGCCCCGAGGCCTTCGTGCGGGCACTCCGACAGGCTATGGCGCACCGTGCCGAAGGAGTGCCTGCCCGGGGCGGCGATTGACGGTTGGTGCTGGGCATGACAGAGATGCGCCGATCCTGGGCGTTGTCGAGGGCGGGAAGCGGAGATGGAGACGATCGAGGAAGCCAGCGCCAGGCTCGAGGCAGCCCTGCGGCGGCTCGAGCGCGCGCTCGCGCACCTCGGTGATCCGGAGGGCTCCGCGCAAGCCGAGGTGGATCGGCTGCGCCGTCGCTGTGCGGCCCTCGACGCCGAGCTCCAGCGGGTCGCCTCCGAGAACCAGAGGCTGCGGCAGGCGCTCGCCGAAGCCGTCGCGCGCATGGAACAGGCAGCCTCCACCGTCGACGCCCTGCTCGGGAGCCGCTGAGGGATGCCTACTCTCGACATCACCATCAATGGGCGCCGGCACACCGTCCAGTGCGGGGAAGGCGAGGAGGGCCGACTGCGCCGACTCGCCTCCTACGTCGACGGAAGGGTGCGCGAGCTCGCCCAACAATACGGCCAAATCGGCGACACCCGCCTGCTCGTGCTGGCGGCCCTCTTGATCGCCGACGAGCTCGACGATGCCTATGCCGAGATCCGCCGTCTGCGCCAAGCCGGGAACGAGCAGGCGCGGGAGAGCGAGGCCGAAGTGGCGGCGCTGATCACCCGGGTGGCAGAGCGCCTCGAACAGCTTGCCGCTGCCCTCGAGACGGCCTAGGTTGCGTACGGGCGGCGCTGCGCGGTGCGTCAGGCTCCGACCGTGCGCCTGGGCCAAGTCGTTCCGAAGGGAGCTGTCCCTGTCGTGGTCGTGGCCACGGCATATGGCGCCCACCTGCTGAGCAGGTCCCAGGAACGAGGTGTCTGCAGCCAACGGCCGAGGTGGCGCCGCCCATTCGCTCATCCGGCGCTGCGACGATCGCGCGGGTGTGCGAGGAAGCTCGCGAGGGCGCGCCGCACGTCCTCGGGACGCTCGGCATGCAGCCAGTGGCCGGCATCCGCGATCGTGGCGAACTCGGCCCTCGGGAACAATCGCCGGATCGCGTGCTCCGCTTCCGCGGGCACATAGGCGGAGCGCCCGCCGCGCAGGAACAAAGCCGGGCCGCGAAAACAGGCGTCCTCGTTCGGCAGGGGGAAGTCGAGCAGCCGGTCCATGTCCTCGCGCAGGATGGCGAGGGCGACCCGCCAGGCCGCGCGGCCTTCCGCATCGAAGACGAGATTCTGCAGGAGGAAAGCGCGCAACGACGCATCGGGCACGGCGGCTGCGAGGGCCGCGTCGGCATCGGCGCGCCGGCGGATCGTCGACAGCTCGAGAGCGAGCAGGGCGTCGATCAGCTGGCGATGGTCGTGTCGGTAGCGAATCGGCGCGATGTCGAGGACCGCGAGACGACGCACCCGCGCCGGGTCGGCGAGGGCGGCGTACATGGCCACTTTGCCGGCCATGCTGTGGCCGACGAGATCGGCTGCGGCCAATCCCTGTCGGTCGAGCAGGGCGAACAGGTCTGCCGCCATGGCCGGATAGTCGGCCGGGCGCGCATGCGGTGACTGTCCGTGATTGCGCAGATCGACGAGAAAGCAGGTAAAGCGCGGGGCGAACGCCCGCGCGATGCTGCGGAAATTGCGGCCGCTGCCGAAGAGGCCGTGCAGGAAGACGAGCGGCGGTCCCTCGCCGAAGCGCTCGCAAGCAAGGGAAACCGCGCCGCTCCGGGGTGCCGGCGAGGTCATTCCGCGGCCGCGTGCCAGGCCACCGGCCTGCCAGCATCGAGTCCGCGCAGCCGGTGCTCGGTCTCCACCATCCAGTCGCGCACCAGCGGCAGGCTGTCGCGCTCGCGGGCGAGCAGCATTTGGAACACCATGCCGTCGAGCCGGCGGAAGAACAATTCGGACGCCACCAAATAATACTCCCACATACGGCAAAACCGCTCGTCGTACATCGCCTTGACCTCGGCGCGGCGGGCGAGGAAACGGCGCCGCCATGCCGCCAGCGTCTCGGCGTAGTGCAGGCGCAGGATCTCCACATCGGCGAGCCACAGCCCCTCGGCCTCGACCGCCGGCAGCACTTCGGAGAGCGCCGGGATATAGCCTCCCGGAAAGATGTATTTGCGGATGAAGGGGCTGGTAATGCCTGGGCCGGCCATGCGGCCGATGGAGTGCAGGAGCATCACCCCGCCGGGAGCGAGCAGCCGCCGCACGCAGGCGAAATAGGTCGAATAGTGATTGATGCCGACATGCTCGAACATTCCCACCGAGACGATCCGATCGTAACTGCCACGATGCTCGCGATAGTCTTGCAGAAGGAAGCGCACGCGATGGGCGAGGCCGGCTTCCCGAGCGCGCGCGGTCGCGAGTTCCAGCTGCTCGTGGGAGAGGGTGAGTCCGGTGACCTCGCAATCGAAGCGGCTCGCGAGATAGAGGGCGAGCCCGCCCCAGCCGCTGCCGATATCGAGGACCCGCATGCCCGGCTCGAGGGCGAGTTTGGCGGCGATGTGTCGCTTCTTGGCGAGTTGCGCGCCGTCGATGTCCTGTCCCGGTTGTTCGAAATAGGCGCACGAGTACTGGAGATCGCTGTCGAGAAACAGCCGATAGAAGGAGTTGCCGAGATCGTAATGGTGGGCGACGTTGCGCTGGGCACGGCGAGCGAAGTTGAGTTGGTGCAGCCGCCTGAGCGGCCATTCCACCATTTCGAGCCAAGAGAGCCAGCCGCGGTGACGACCTTCCGCATAGTTGCGGGCGAGCAGATCGAGGAAATCGAAGAGCTCGCCGCGCTCGATGTCGAGCTCCCCGTTCATCCAGGCTTCGCCGAGTCGGGGATCGGGACGCAGCATCAGCCACCGGCCGAGGCCCGGCCGGCGGAACGCCACCCGCACTTCGGCTCCCGAGCCATCGCCGAACGCGTACGTCCGGCCATCGGCATCGACGATCACGAGATGGCCCGTGCGGACCACGCGCTCGAGCAGACGACGCCACATCGCACGTCCCCCCTCTCGTTTCCCCCGAGCCTCCTGCCGTACCGGCAAGGGGCTTCTACGGCTGCCGCTCACCGATCTCCCCGTGTTGGATCACCACCGTCTTGATGCGGGTGAATTCGAGCAATCCTTCGAAGCCCTTCTCGCGTCCGTGGCCGGAGTGGCGATAGCCGCCGAAGGGCAACTCGATGCCGCCGCCGGCGCCGTAGGCATTGATGAACACTTGCCCCGCGCGGATTCGGCGAGCAAGCCGCAGGGCCCGGCTGCCGTCCCGCGTCCACACGCCGGCGACCAGGCCATAGGGTGTGCCGTTGGCGATACGTACCGCTTCCGCCTCGCCCTCGAACGGCAAGCAGGCGAGCACCGGACCGAAGACCTCTTCGGTCGCCAGCTCGTGGTCCTCGGGCACCGGACCGAAGGCGATCGGGGCCACGTAATGGCCGCCGGCGGGCAAGTCCGCGGGCAGGGGTGTCTGGGCGATCACCGGAATCCCATCGGCCTTGGCGCGCTCGACGAAGCCCCGCACCCGCTCGAACTGGCTGCGGTTGATGAGCGCTCCCACATCGGCACCCGAGTCGTGCGGCCCCACCCGCAGGGCGGCGAAGCGTTGCCGCAGCTCGTTGCACACGCGCTCCCAGAGCGGCCGTTCCACGAGGAGCCGCGAGCCGGCCGAGCAGGTCTGACCGGCGTTCTGGACGATCGCGCGCACCACCACCGGCATGGCGGCGTCGAGGTCGGCATCGGCGAACAGGATCTGCGGCGATTTGCCGCCGAGCTCGAGGGTGCAGCCGACGTGGTTGCGGGCCGCCGCTGCCTGCACCAGGGTCCCGACCTCCCGGGAGCCCGTAAACGACAGGAAGTCGATGTCGGGATGGGCGGCGAGTGCTGCCCCGGCTTCCTCGCCGAGACCCGGCACCACGTTGAGCGCTCCTCGGGGCAGGCCGATTTCGAAGGCGAGCTCGGCGAGTCTGAGGATCGAGAGCGAGGCATCCTCCGCCGGCTTGACCACGCAGGCGTTCCCGGCGGCCAGTGCGGCGCCGACCGAGCGGCCGAAGATCTGCGCCGGATAGTTCCAGGGAATGATGTGGGCGGTGACTCCGTGCGGCTCGCGCAGGCTCAAGGCCGTGTAGCCCAGCAGGAAGGGAAGGGTGTCGCCATGGAGCTTGTCGGCAGCACCGCCATAGAACTCGAAATAGCGGGCACAGGCGTCGATATCGGCGCGGCCCTGGGCGATCGGTTTGCCGGTATCGCAGGATTCGAGCCCGGCGAGCTCCTCGGCGTGGGCGCGGATCGCCTCGGCGAACCGGAGCAGCATGCGGCCGCGCTCGAAGGCCGGCATGCGACCCCAGGGACCGATCTCGAAGGCGCGGCGAGCAGCGGCCACCGCGAGGTCGATTTCGCGCTCGCTGCCACGGGCGATCTCCCCGATGAGGCTGCCGTCGCTCGGGCAGATCACCTCGAGCCGCCGTCCCGGATCCACCCAGCCGCCATCGATGGCGCAGCCCCGGTAGGCGAGCACGGGTCGTGCCAGTACCGTTGCCATCGTTTCCTCCCCCGTTCCGTCGGCGCCGCCAGCATTCGCCGTCCGACGGCGAAGTGCAAGAGCCGGCCGCGATAACCGAAAATTCACCAAGACGTGGTTGGCTCGCCTGCGCATCAAGGCTGGCAGGGTCCTGTCGGCTGCTTGCACGGAGCACTGCCCATGGCGCGGATTCTGGTGATCGACGACGACGATCTCCTGGCCGAACTCCTCACCTTCACCCTCGGCTTGCACGGGCACGAGGTGGTCGCTGTCGCCGATGGGGAAAGCGGCCTCGAGCGGGCGATGCGCGAGCCCTGCGACCTCGTGGTGCTGGACGGTATCCTGCCCGGGCTCGATGGCCTCGAGGTACTGCGACGGCTGCGGGGCGAGCCGCGCACCGCCGAGCTCCCGGTGATCATGTTGAGCGCGCGGCGCGACGAGCGCGACGTGGTCGGGGGGCTGTCTCTCGGGGCCGAGGATTATCTCGTGAAACCGTTCATTCCCGAGGAGCTCGCGCTGCGGATCGACCGCACCCTGCGCCGTACCCACCTCCTCTGAGCCGGCATTCCGGTGGTGGCGCGATCGTTGCGGCTGTGGTCCCTCCTCTTGCTCCTCGTGGCTCTCGTGGGTCGGGTCGGGGCCGCGGACGAGCTGCCGACGGTGGCGGAGATCCGGGCGCTCCGCGATGCCGGGAAGCTCGAGGAGGCCCTCGCGGCGGTGCGGCGCGCTCGCGAGCTCGCGCCAAGCGATGCCGACCTCGCGCTTTTCGAGGGCCAGCTCCTCTTCTTTCGGGGCGAACACGGAGCGGCGGAGCGGGTGCTGCGCGCCGCCCTCGCACTCGCCCCGGATTATCCCGACGTCAGGCTGGCGCTCGCGCGGACCTTGGCGGCGCAGGGACGGTCGCGGGAGGCCCTCGCCCTCCTCTCGCCGCTCGAAGGAGAGGGCTCGCCCGAGGTTCTCCTGCTCCTTGCGCGGCTCGCCCTCGCCGTCGGCGACGGCGGCCGAGCGGAGCGGGTGCTCGCCCGTGCCCGCACCCTCGCCCCGGACGATCCCGGCATTCTGCTCGCCGAGGGCGACCGCCTCCTCGCCGCCGGACGGATCGACCTGGCGCGGCCCCTTTTCGAACGGGTGGCGGGTGCGAGCGGCGAGGAGGCGGAAGTGGCGCGGACCCGGCTCGCCGAGCTCGCCGCGGAAAACCCCTTCACCCTGACCCTGGCGGCATCGGAGAGCCAGCTGCGCGGTGGCGCCGGCACTTCCTGGCGCGATGTCGGGCTCGAGCTCGCCTGGAGATGGAATCCCCGGACAGTGTTGCACGTCGGCCTCGGCGACCGCCACCGCTGGGGTCGGCACGACAGCGTGATCGCCGTCGGCTTCGACCATCGTCTGGGCGAGACGACTCTCGCCACTCGCCTGCAGCTCACGCCCAGATCCGACTTCTCCCCCCAGATCGAGCTCCGGCTGGGTCTCGAGCGGCCGCTCGTCGCCCGCCGAGGTACACTCGCCACCACCGCCGGCCGGGCCGATCTGCGGCTCGCCCGCCATCCCTCCGGGACGCTCAGCGGCCTCGCTTTGGGCCTCGTGCAATATTGGGCGGATGGCCGCATGTGGACGACTCTCGCGGCCGGCCTCGACCGCGACGAGGCGGGGCGGATCCATCCCGCCCTCTCCGCTCGCTTCGACATCGGGCTCGGCGATCGCCTGCGGCTGTTCGCGGGCTCCGCTCTCGCCCGCGAAGGAACGGCGGATGGCACGGTCGCCGAACGGACCCTCTTTGCCGGTTTCGTCCTCGCTCTTTCGGCGGATGTCGAACTCTTCGCCGACCTCGCGCGCGTCCGGCGGGAGGATCTGCCCGACCGCCGCGCGCTCGGGCTCGCGATCCGCATCCGGTTCTGAGCCGTGATGCCGTTCGCCTCCGCGAAACTCGACCCGTTTTTGACCGCCATCTGGCAGCTGAGCCTGTGGGGTGCCCTTGCCGGTTGTTTGCTCGCCCTGTCCTTGGTCTTGCGCCGGACGGTCGAGGAATGGCGCCAGCGCAAGGCCCCGCCAGGAGGACAGGAGCTCCGCCAGCGCCTGATCGCCGGCCTGGCGCGAGAGGACTGGCAAGCTGTCCGATCCCTCCTCGCCGGTCGGTCGGCAGCCGACGTCGCCGCCCTCGTCGACGAACTCGCCCAGATCGTTCGCGGCGAGATGCAGCTGCGGCTGGTGGCACTGGCAGCGCAGCTCGGCCTGCCGGAGCGACTCCGGGCCGAGCTGCGTTCGTGGCGCACGGGCGTGCGAGCGCTCGCAGCGACCCGGCTTTCCCTCTTCCGCGACCCGGAGAGCGAGGCGGCGCTCCTGACTGCCCTCCGCGATCCTCACCCCAAGGTACGCCTGGCGGCTGCCGAGAGCCTCGCCGGCCGCCCGGCGGCGCGCTCGGCGCTCGAGAGCCGGGTGCTGGCCGATTCGGCCTTCGCCCGCCCGCCCGCGGCACGCTTCTGGCACCTGCTCGCCGGCCGCGACCCGGAGCTGTTTTCGGCCTGTTTCGCCGCCACCAGCGAACCGGAGAGGCGGAGACTCATGATCGAGGCGATCGCCTCGGCTGGGCTCGTGCAGCTCCTGCCGGCCGTGGTCGAGGCCTCGGTGAGCGGGGACCCGGAGCTCAGGCGCAAGGCCACGGCCGGCCTCCTGGAACGGCGCCATCCCGCGGCCTTCGCCGCCCTCGAGCGGCTGCTGCTCGATCCGGAGCCGGTGCTGCGCGCCGAGGCGCTGGCCCTCGTCGCCCGTTTCCGGCTCGCGCCCTTTGCACCCCGAGTCCTGCAGCGCCTCGAGGACCCCGAGCCTCTCGTGCGCAGCCGTGCCCGCGACACCGCCCTCCGTCTCGGCCTGTCGCTCGCCGAGCTCGGCGCGCTGTCCCGCTCCTATCCGCTGGAGAACCTCCGGTGATCGCGCTTTCCACTTCCGCCCTGCTGCCGTTTCTCGGCCAGCTCCTCGGGCTCGTCGTGATCCTCGTCGGGCTGGCGCAAAGCCTGTTCCATCTCGCTCTCTTCGCGATAGCCCTCTTCGCCCTCGCCATGGGTCCGCCGCGCGCCGGCAAGCGCGCCTTGTGGTCGAGCCTGGTCGAAGTGGCGCCGCCGCTCACCGTTCTCGTGCCGGCGCGCGACGAGGAGCAGACCATCGTCGACTCGGTGCGGGCCTTGCTCGCCCTCCAATATCCGCACGTGCGGGTCATCGTGATCGACGATGGCTCCCGCGATCGCACCCTCGCGAGGTTGGTCGAAGCCTTCGGGCTCGAGCGACGGCCGTTTGCGTCCGACGGGCCGCTGCCCCACGCGCCGGTACGGGCGGTGTGGGTGTCGCCGAGCCTCGATCGCCTGCTCGTGATCGAGAAGGAAAACGGCGGCAAGGCCGACGCCCTGAACGCCGGCCTCAACTTGGTGGAGACGGAGCTCTTCTGTTCCGTCGACGCCGATAGCCTGCTCGAAGCCGACAGCCTCTTGCGGGCGGTGCGGCCGTTCGTCGAGGACGAGCGCACCGTCGCGGTGGGCGGTACGGTGCGGGTGGCCAATGGTTGCGCGGTGCATGGCGGTCGCATCGTCTCCGTGCGTCTTCCGCGCAGCTGGCTCGCGCGGCTGCAGAGCATCGAGTATTTGCGCGCTTTCGTCATGGCGCGCCTGGCCCTCGCCCGGCTCGGAGCGCTGCCGATCGTCTCCGGCGCCTTCGGCATCTTCGCCACGGCCATCGCCCGCGCCGCCGGCGGCTATGCCACTTGGACGGTGGGCGAGGACCTCGAGCTGGTGCTGCGCATGGTGCACTACGCCCGCGAGCACGATCTGCCGCACGCCGTCCGCTTCGTGCCCGAGCCGGTATGCTGGACCCAAGTGCCGGAGTCCCTGCGCGATCTCGCCCGCCAGCGCATCCGCTGGCACGTTGGCGCTCTCGAGAGCCTGTTCGCCCACGCCCACATGGCCTTCCGGCCGCGCTACGGCGGTCTCGGCCTGCTCGGTCTGTCGTCGATGGTCCTTTTCGACGTGCTCACCCCGCTCGTCGAGCTTGCCGGCTTCGTGCTGCTGCCGGTCTTCTGGTGGACGGGAGCCATCTGGGGGGAATTCGTCCTCGCCTGGCTCGCCCTCACCTTCGTCGCCGGCATTCTCGTCTCCTGCGGCGCCCTGCTGCTCGAGGAGCTGGAGCTGCGGCGCTATCCGCGGGCGCGGGATTTGGCCATCCTCGCGATGGTCGCGGTGATCGAGAACTTCGGCTACCGCCAGCTCGTCAATCTGTGGCGGGTCGTGGGGCATTGGCGTTTCCTGCGCGGCGCCCGCGGCTGGGGGAGGATCCACCGCCGGCCCTTCGAAACGGTTGCTACGACCGCAGCGAGCAGGCAGTGAGGCGAAGCGGATCGACGGTACGGAGCGGGTCGTGGAGGAGGTCGAAGCGGTCGTCATCGGCGCCGGCGTCGTCGGGCTCGCGGTCGCGCGCGCCCTCGCCTTGTCGCGGCGGGAAGTGTGGGTACTGGAGCGCGCAGCGAGCTTCGGCAGCGAGACCAGTTCGCGCAACAGCGAGGTGATCCACGCCGGTCTCTACTATCCGCCGGGCAGCCTGAAGGCGCGTTGCTGCCTCGCTGGCAAGGCGTTCCTCTATGCCTACTGTGCCGAGCGAGGGATTCCGTTCGCCCAGCTGGGCAAGCTCGTGGTCGCCACCTCGCCGGAGCAGGAGGCGCGATTGCGCTCGATCGCCGAGAACGCTCGCGCCTGTGGCATGCCGCATCTCGAGTGGTGGGATGCCGCGCGCATTCGCGCCGAGGAGCCGGCCCTCGACGCGACCGCGGCCCTCTTTTCGCCGACCACGGGCATCGTCGACAGCCACGCCCTCATGCTCGCCTATCTCGCCGACGCCGAGAGCGAAGGTGCAGGGATCGCTTACGAGAGTTGCGTTCTCGGCGCCGAGGTCCGGCCGGAAGGGGGGTTCGTCCTCGAGGTTGCGACACCCGAACCTTTCCGCCTGAAAAGTCGCATCCTGGTGCTAGCGGCAGGGCTCGAGGCCCCGGCGTTGGCCCGTCGCATCCGCGGTCTCGACCCGCGCTACGTGCCCCAAGGCTGGTACTGCAAAGGGAGCTATTTCGTCTTCTCCGGCCGCTCGCCCTTTCGCCACCTGATCTATCCCGTCCCGGAGGCCGCCGGCCTCGGCATCCATGTCACCCTGGATCTCGCCGGCACTTGCCGCTTCGGACCGGATGTCGAATGGGTGGAGGAGATCGACTACGACGTCGACCCGGCTCGCTCGGTCCGGTTCTACGAGGCGATCCGCCGCTACTTTCCCGATCTGCCGGATGGATCCCTCGCCCCTGGCTATGCCGGGATCCGCCCCAAGATCGCGCCCCCCGGCGCTCCGGCGGCCGATTTCGCTATCCGCGGTCCGGCGGTGCACGGCATTCCCGGCCTCGTCTGCCTCTTCGGCATCGAAAGCCCGGGTCTCACTGCCTCGGCGGCGATCGCCGACCTCGTGCTCCTCGAGCTCGGCCTTTCCCCGCTTTCGACCGCCGTCGCCGAAACGGTCTAGCGCTACGTCCGCGAGGCAGGCAGTCGACGGACGGCCCGCCCGACCTCGTCCGTCTCCCGGCGCGCCCGCTACGGCGGCCTCGGCGAGCGAGCGCGCGAGGGCTTGCCGCTTCCCTCTCGAGAGCGATCTCGTTGGCGTCGCGCCGTTTGCCGCTCGCCGGGTGGGTCCGGTTTCAGCCGTTCTCGAGGACGATCTCGTCCGTCGCCGGTGGCGCCTGGGGTCGGCCGGCACGGGCGAGGATGCGGCGCTGGCGGATCTTTTTCTCCAAGCGCGCGAGCTGCTCGCCGTGCAGACGCTGGGCGACCCGCTCGGCGAGCTCGAAGGCATCGCGGTCACCGGCATCCGCCGCCTCGCGCAACAGGATGTAGGCGATCTCGAGGTCGCGCTTGACCCCCTTGCCCGAAGCGTAGCAATAGCCGAGGCTGATCTTCGCCTTGAGATGGCCGAGAACGGTCGCCTTTTTGAACCAGTCGACGGCAGCGGTCTGATCCGCCGCCACCCCCCGGCCCTGGGCATAACAGACCCCGAGAAGATACATGGCCTCCGGGTCACCCTGTTCGGCTCGTGCCTGCAGTTGGCGGAAGCAGGCCCGATCGCGCGCCAGCCGGAGGGCGGCGTCGTCCTGCGGACCGCTGTCGCCGCCCGCAACTGGCTCTTGCGATTGCCGATCCGACGACACCGGCGCGCCCCCACCCTCGCCGGTCCTGTCCTCCGCCGGGCTCCGCTCCGGCATCCGAGGGGATTCGCTCATCGGCCAGATCTCCGCAGGGCGGACCGGAGGCTCCCACCCGATCCCCGATCGCGGCCGATGGTGCCGCCAAAGACCTAAGAATCCCTTAAGCGCGTCGAGGGGCGCGGGAGATCTCTCGCGCCGGCGGGACGCGCGCCTCGTCCCGACGAGCGGGCAGCACCCCCCTCCACCGTCTCGGCGGCCGGTCGAGGCTCTGCCTCGAGCTCGCCGAGCCAGCGGTCGATCTGCTGCAGGAGCTCTCGCTTGTGCTGCGTGGCCCACAAAGCCATATCCCAGGGCTGCTCGCTCGGCGGCAGCCGTTCCAGAGAGGCGAGCCAGACGCAGGCGCTCACCCTTCGGCCAGCCGCCGTCACCACCTCCATTCGCTCGGGTCGGTAGTCGTCCTCGTAATGGGCGATGCGCCGCAGATCCTCCGGCGATGGTCGGGCGAACAGCAGGCCTTCGACCACCCCCTCGGGATCCGGCACCAAGACCGGCCAGCATCCGGCCCGCGCCATCATGCGCCGGAAACCTGCGAGTCGTGCCGGCTCCAGCTCGTCCTCCCGAAGCTCCCGTCCGAGCAAGCGGCAGAGCACCTCGCGGTCGAGGAGGGTGCCATAGAGGAACACCGCCCGATCCCCCTCGCCATCGCGAGCCGCCGGCTGGGCCGGTTTGCCGACGCCGCACATCCTCCGCGAGCTCCCGCGCGCCATCGTCCGGACGATCGGGATTTGGGGAGCGGACCGCTACTCTGCCACCATGCCGGGCGGCGTCGTCCGGCTGCCCGAGGCTGCACTGCCGGCGTCGAGCGCCGATCCAGCGACCGACGGCTTGGCACTCTCGGCGGCGAGCCGAGTCGCCCGGAGTTCCCCCGTTTCCTCGAGCAGTGGATAGGCGATCGCCGTGAGATGGCTGTTGATGCGCTTGAGGTCGCGAATGACGTCGAGGTGGAGACCAGTGGTCTGCAAGCTGTCGGGCACGCCCAGAGCCAGTCGGCGCAGGTGACTGTCGGAGGCGCTGCGTTCGAGAGCGCGGATTTCGGTCTTGGAGGCGACGAGGCGACGAGCGAGGCGTACGTCGCGGGTGACGAAAACGCCGAGGGCGAGCTGCAGATTGTCCATCACCGCTTCGTGGATGCGGCGCAACTCTTCGAATCCCTGCGGTGAGAAGCGCAGGCGCTCGCGCGCCTTCTTCTCGGCGATCTCCATGAGGCTCAGATCGACGATATCGCCGATGTGTTCCATGTTGGTGATGAAGGAGAGGATCTCCTGGTAGCGCCGGCTTTCTGCGGCATCGAGTTCGTGCCGCGAGACGTGGATGAGATAGAGCTTGATGGCCTCGTGCAGCCGGTCGAGGATGTCGTCCTTCGCGCGGATCTCGGCGATCAGCGCGAAGTCGTTGGTGCGCAAGGCCTCCAGCGAGCGCTGCAACATCCACTCCACCACATCGCCCATGCGCAGGGCCTCGCGCGCCGCCGCCGCGAGTGCCACGGCCGGCGTGTCCACGGCATTGCGATCGAGATAGTGCGGCGCTCCGGGATCCTCTTCCGCTGCCGGCGCTGGCAGCAGCCGCTCGAGCAGCCGTGCGACGAGCGGCAGGAATGGGAGGGAAGCGAGGGCCAGCGCCAGGTTCAGGGCAGTGTGGAAGTCGACGACCTGGCGCGCCGGGTCGCTCTCGAGAGCGGCAAGAAGGAGCGAGAGCTCGCCCACGAAGGGGAGCACCAGGAGAGCGCCGAGGGTGCGCAGGGCGAGATTGGCGATGGGGGCTCGCCGGCCGACCGGACCCGAGGCCGCCGTCATGACCACCGGCGCTATGGCGCCTCCGATGTTGGCGCCGGCTACCATGGCGAACGCCGCCTCGACGCCCACGACACCGTGGCTGGCGAAGGACATGACCAGGAGCACGATGGCGAGGCTCGAGTGAGCGAGCCAGGTGAGCAGGGCCGCCACGAGAGCGGCGACCAACGGATCGCGCGACAGCAAATCGACCACGAGGGCGAGGGTCGGGCTCTCGCGCAACGGTGCGGTGGCCTCGAGCAAGAGCCGCAAGGACAGCAACAGCAATCCGAGGCCGAAGCAAAACCTGCCGATGTGCCGGCGCGGTCCGCTCTCGGCGCTGGAGAACAGGACGAGCCCGAGGACGAGCAGCACGGGGGCGAGCAACTGCGGGTGGAAGGAGAGGATCTGGGCGGCGACGGTGGTGCCGACGTCGGCGCCGAGCATCACCGCGAGCGCCGTCGCGGTCGGCAGGATGTCGCGGCTGGCGAGGGACGCGACGATGAGGGCGGTGGCGGTGCTGCTCTGCAAGAGAGTGGCGGCGATCAGCCCGGCGCTCCAGGCGGCGAGGCGATTGCGTCCGGCGCGGGCGACGAGGCTCCGCAGGCCGCCGCCGAAGGTGCGGGTGATGCCGGTGCGGACGAGCCGCACCGCCCACAACAGCAGCGCCACCGCCCCGGTGATCTCGATCAGGAGCGCAGCCGAGCCCATCCTTTTCCTGCCTGCCGCAGGGAATGTGACAGAACTATGACACGGCAGCGGGGAAATCCACCGTCGAGGGGTCGTTTCCCTCGCTCCTCTCGCCGCAGTCGAGAATGTCTTGCGAGATTCTTCCACCGATGGTTAAAACGCCGGGGTCGCACCGGAACGCACGCCCATGGCCCAGGCCGCTCTATCGCTGCGGACTGCGCGCGCACACACGATCGCCCTTCTCGGTCTCGAGGCCGCGGACGTCGAAGTCGAGGTCCAGCTCAGTGCCGGTCTGCCCGCCTTCGCCATTGTCGGATTGCCGGACAAGGCCGTGGCCGAAAGCCGCGAACGGGTGCGGGCGGCCCTGGCGGCGATGGGGCTGTCGATGCCAACGCGCCGGATCACGGTCAATCTCGCCCCGGGCGACATCCCCAAGGAGGGAAGCCACTACGACTTGCCCATCGCCCTAGGGCTGCTCGCGGTCATGGGCGTTCTGCCCGGCGACGCTCTCGATGGCCGGCTCGCCCTCGGTGAGCTCGGCCTCGATGGAAGTCTGAGGCCGGTGGCCGGGGTGTTGCCGGCAGCCCTCGCCGCGGCCGAGCGCGGGATGAGCCTCGTCTGTCCCGCCACCTGCGGTGCCGAAGCCGCCTGGCTCGCCGACAGTATCGACATCTTGGCGGCGGCGAATCTCCTCGAGCTCATCGCCCATTTGCGCGGCGACCAATTGCTGGCGCCGCCGTCGCCGGCGCTCGCGGCCGAGGAGATGCAGCATCCCGACCTGCGCGATGTGCGGGGCCAAGAGACGGCCAAGCGGGCGCTCGAAATCGCGGCCGCGGGCGGCCACAATCTGCTCATGATCGGGCCACCCGGCAGCGGCAAATCGATGCTCGCCGTGCGGTTGGTCGGTCTGCTGCCGCCGCTCCAGCCGTACGAGGTGCTCGAAGTCGGCATGATTCACAGCGTCGGCGGCAGGCTCGTGAACGGCAAACTGCCCCGCAGCCGGCCGTTTCGCGCTCCCCACCACAGCGCCTCCATGGCGGCGATGGTGGGAGGTGGGCCGCATGCCCGCCCGGGCGAAGTGTCCCTCGCCCACCGCGGTGTGCTGTTCCTGGACGAGCTCCCGGAGTTCAACCGCAACGTGCTCGAAGCCTTGCGTCAGCCATTGGAGGCCGGCACCGTCACGGTGGCGCGGGCCAATCTGCACGTCACCTATCCCGCCCGGTTCCAGCTCGTCGCGGCCATGAACCCCTGTCGCTGCGGCCATCTCGACGATCCGACACGCGCCTGCTCTCGCGCCCCGGCCTGCGCTGCCCAGTACCAAGGGCGCATCTCCGGACCCCTCTACGACCGCATCGATCTCTTCGTCGACGTGCCGGCGGTCTCGCCCCAGGATCTGCTCCTGCCACCGCCCGGAGAGGGCAGTCGGGAGGTCGCCGCTCGGGTGGCGGCAGCCCGCGAGCTGCAGGCCGAACGCAGCCGCGCCGCGGGGTGCCGCGAGCCGGTGCTCAATGCCGCCCTCGAGGGAGATCTCCTCGAGCGCCTCGCGCCCATCGACCGCCGAGCCCGCGAGCTTCTCTTGAAAGCCGCCGAGCGCCTCCGTCTGTCGGCCCGTTCCTGGCACCGCCTCGTGCGGGTCGCGCGCACCATCGCCGATCTCGAGGGTGCCGAGGTGATCGGCCGTACCCATGTGGCCGAAGCCGTGAGTTACCGCCGCCGCCCGCCGGAGCCCCGCTGAGCCGGTCGAGCCTTGCCGGAGGCGAGGGGCGGTGCCACATCTGCCTGCGAACTAGGCAGGCAATGGGCATCTGCCGCAAATTCGGGCAAAGCGCCGTGAGCGTCGCCGCCGCTGCCAGTCTCGCCGCCGGCGATCCGGGAGCCGAGTGCATCCTCGACAATCTGCCGAGCGCCGTCCTCTTGCTCGATTCCCAGGATCGCATCCGGCGGGTCAACGCGGCCGCCGAACAGCTCTTTTCGGCGAGCCGCAACCAACTCGAGGGGCTGCCGCTCGCGCGCCTGCTGCTGGCCGATTCGCCTCTTCTCGCGGCGCTCGCCGGGGTGCGAGCCGATGGCCAGTCGCGCTCGGCCTTCGGACTGCGGCTGGGGCTCGCCCGCAACGGCGGCTTCGAGGTCGATTGTCACCTCGTGCCGCTCGCCGAAGCGCCGGGCTCGGTGCTGGTGATGCTGCACCCTTGTTCCCTCGCGGCGCGCATCGACCGCGATCTCGCGCGCGGCGGCGGCCGCAAGGCGGCCGCGCTCGCCGCCCTGCTCGCCCACGAAGTGAAGAACCCTCTCGCCGGCATCCGCGGGGCCGCCCAGCTCCTCGAGCCGCAGCTCGCCGAGGAAGATCGGCCGCTCGCCCGTCTGATCCGCGAGGAGAGCGACAGGATCTGTCGGCTCGTCGAGGAGATGGAGATCTTCGCCGACGCCCCGCCGCTGCGCCGCCGCCGCGTCAACATCCACGAGGTCCTCGACCATGTGCGACGGCTGGCAGAAGCGGGAGTGGCCCGGCATTGTCGCTTCGTCGAGGCCTACGATCCGTCGCTACCCGAGATCGAGGCCGACCGTGAGCAGCTCACTCAGGTGTTCCTCAATCTCGTCACCAACGCTGCCGAGGCCATGGACACCGGCACCATCACTCTTGCCACGCTCTACCAGCACGGGCTGCGGGTGACCGTCCCCTACCGTCGCGAGCGCCTGGAACTGCCGATCACGGTCGAGGTCCGGGATACCGGACCGGGAGTGCCGCCGGAGCTCGCCGATCACCTCTTCGAGCCCTTCGTCTCCGGCAAACCGCGCGGCCGCGGTCTGGGCCTCGCCATCGTCGCGCGTATCGTGGCCGACCATGGCGGCCTCGTGTCCCACGTCCCGAGCGAGCGCGGCGCCATCTTTCGGGTGCGCCTGCCGCTCGCGCCGCCGATCGCGGGAGAGCAGCCGTGAGCGAGCCCGTGGTCCTTCTGTGCGAGGACGACGCGGCGATCCGCACCGTAGTGTCGCGGGCGCTCGCGCGCAGTGGCTATCGGGTGCGAGCGACCGCGAGTGCGAGCGGTCTTTGGGATCTGGCGACGCGGGGCGAGGGCGATGTGGTGGTCACCGATGTCCGGCTGCCCGACGAGGATGCCCTCGATCTCTTGCCGCGGTTGCGGCGGCTGCGGCCGGATCTGCCGGTCGTGGTGATGAGCGCCCACAATACCCTGGTGACCGCGGTGCGCGCCACCGCCGCTGGCGCCTTCGACTATCTGCCGAAACCCTTCGACGTCGAGGTGCTGGTGGCGACCGTCGGCCGTGCCCTCGAGCGCCGGCGCAGCGAGCCGAAAAGCCTGCCCGAGGTGGAGCCCGAGGACCAGCGGCTGCCGATCATTGGCCGCTCGCCGGCGATGCAGGAAGTCTATCGGATGCTGGCGCGGTTGGTCGGCACCGACCTCACCGTCCTCATCACCGGCGAATCGGGGACCGGCAAGGAACTCGTGGCCCGCGCTCTGCACGATTTCGGCAAGCGCCGCAACGGTCCCTTTGTCGCTGTCAACATGGCGGCGATCCCGCGGGATCTGATCGAGGCCGAGCTCTTCGGGCACGAGAAAGGAGCATTCACCGGTGCCGTCGCGCGCCGCCCTGGCAAGTTCGCCCAGGCCGAGGGCGGGACCTTGTTTCTGGACGAGATCGGCGACATGCCGCTCGAGGCCCAGACTCGGCTTTTGCGGGTGCTGCAGCAGGGCGAGTTCGTCCCGGTCGGCGGCCGCGATCCCATTCGCGCCGACGTGCGCATCGTCGCCGCGAGTCACCGCGATTTGGCCAGTCTCGTGCGCGACGGGCTATTCCGCGAGGATTTGTTCTACCGTCTCAATGTCGTACCCCTGCGGCTGCCGCCCCTGCGCGAGCGCGTCGAGGACATTCCGGCCCTGGTCGCCCATTTCTTCCAGAAAGGAGTTGCCGAGGGTCTGCCGTTCAAGAGCCTCACGCCGGCGGCGATGGTGCGCCTCAAGGCCTATAGCTGGCCGGGCAATGTGCGCGAACTCGAGAACTTGGTCCGTCGGTTGGCGGTGCTCTACGCCGAGGACACCATCGACGAGGCGGTGATCGAGGCCGAACTGGCGCGCTCGGCGGCGGCCGGACCGGAGCGGCAGGACCCGGCGGCGGAAAGCCTGGGGGAAGCGGTGGCGCGCCATCTCGATCGCTATTTCCGCGCGCTCGGCGAGGCACCGCCGGCGTCCGGGATCTACCATCGCATCCTGCACGAGGTGGAGCGGCCGCTCATCGAGCGGGTCCTGCGCTTTACCGGTGGCAACCAGCTGCGGGCAGCCGATATACTCGGCCTCAACCGCAATACGTTGCGCAAGAAGATCCGTGAACTCGAGATCCATCTGCCGCGGTTCGGCTGAGGTGGGCAGGAACGGCGAGAGGAACGGGCCGTGTGGGCCGGATTGAGCGCAGGTGACGGCGACCTGTGGTCGCGCCTCCGCCGTCTCGACCTCGAACGGCGACTCGCCCTGTTGCTCGCCGTGGCGGCGGTGATCGCCGGCCTCGTCACCTATCTCGAGATCTCCACCGCACCCCCTCATGGCCCCAGCATCGGACGCGTGGTCCTGCTGCTGCAGCTCGATCTCGTGCTGCTCCTTTTGCTCGGCCTGGTGATCGGCCGCCGGCTGGTGCGGCTTTTCCTCGAGCGGCGGCGCGGGCTTGGCGGCAGCCGATTGCACGGCCGGCTGGTGCTGCTGTTCGCCCTCGTCGCCCTCGCCCCGACCCTGGTGGTCTCCAGCTTCTCGGTCGCTTTCCTCGCATCGGGTCTCGAGGCCTGGTTCTCCGGACGCGTCCACACCGCGCTCGCCAACTCGCTGCGCGTGGCTCGCGCCTATCTCGACGAGCATCGCGCCAACATCCGCGCCGACGCCCTGGCGATGGCGGCCGATCTGAACCGCGATCTGCCCTTTTATGTCGACGATCCGGTACATTTGCAGCAGCTGCTCGACGCCCAGGCGGCCCTGCGGGCCCTCGGCGAAGCGGTGATCTTCGACGCGACCGGCGCGGTGGTGGCGAGAAGCGGCCTCAGTTTCACCTTCGACACCTCGCGCCTGCCGCTGACCGAGCTCGAGCGTGCGGATGCGGGCGAGGTGGTGGTCCTGACCAGCAATGCCGACGACCGGGTCCGCGCCCTCTTGCGGCTGCAGGGCCTCGGTCGTCTCTATCTGGTGGTCGGCAGGTTCGTGGACCCGCAGGTGCTCGCCTTTGTCGAACGCACCCAAGAGGTGGTCGGCGAGTACGAGGCGATGCAGCGCGAGCGCTCGCAGATCCAGATCGCCTCGGCGCTCATCTTCGCGGTAGTGGCGCTGTTGCTGCTGCTCTCCGCCATTTGGACCGGCATGAACTTCGCCGATCGGCTCGCCGCTCCCCTCTATCGGCTGATCGCCGCCGCCGAGCGGGTGAGTGCTGGCGATCTCATGGCGCGGGTCCCGGAGGGCGAGGCCGACGATGAGATCGAGAGCCTCTCCCGGACCTTCAACCGCATGACCGCCCAGCTCGCCCAACAGCAGCGCGCCCTCGTCTTGGCCAACGAACAGCTCGACGTGCGCCGACGCTTCACCGAGGCGGTGCTCGAGGGAGTGTCGGCCGGCGTGCTGGGGCTCGATGCCATGCGGCGCATCGTCCTGCCCAACCGGCAGGCGGAAAAGCTCTTGGGCTGCGAGGGAGGGACGCAGGGTCAGCCGGTCGATCGGGTATTCCCGGAGCTCCTGCCGCTGTTAGCGGAACTGTCGCCCGACAGCGAGCGGATCGAACGGCAGCTCGTCATCGAGCGCGGTGGGCAGCACCATGTGCTGCTCGTGCGCCTCGCCGCGCAACGCGATGCCGGGACCGTCGTCGGCTATGTGGTGACGTTCGACGACATCACCGAACTCATTACCGCGCAACGTCAGGCCGCGTGGGCCGAGGTCGCGCGCCGCATCGCGCACGAGATCAAGAACCCCCTGACCCCGATCCGCCTCAGCGCGGAACGTCTGTCGCGGCGTTTCGGCCGGCAGATCGCGCAAGAGGATCGCACCGCGTTCGAGAACGCGGTGGCCACCATCATCCGCCAAGTCGACACCATCGGCCGCATGGTGGGGGAGTTCTCGGCTTTCGCCAGTATGCCGGCACCGGTGATGCGGGAGGAATCGCTGATCGCCCTGGTCCGCGAGGCCGTGCTCCTGCAGCAGAACGCCTGGCCCGCGATTCGCTTCGTCTGCGACCTTCCGGATGCGGAGGTACGTCTCGTCTGCGATCCCGAGAAGATCGCCCAGGCGCTCACCAACCTGCTCAAGAACGCGGTCGAAGCGCTCATGGAACATCCTCCGGCGGGCACGCCGGAGGTGCAGGTGCGGGTGGTCGTCGGCGATTCCTCCGTCGCGGTCGAGGTGCGCGACAACGGCCCCGGGCTCCCGGAAGGCGACCGACACCGGCTGTTCGAACCCTACGTGACGACCAAACCGCGCGGTTCTGGCCTCGGACTTGCCATCGTGCGCAAAATCATGGAGGAACACGAAGGCCGCGTCGAACTCGGAGACGCACCCGGGGGTGGTGCCATCGCGCGCATCGTGTTGCCCACGCGCCCGGCAGTTTCCCTGCCGGCTCGTGCCGGGGCCGAATCGGGTGTCTGATAACGCAGCGATCCGGCGGTACGTCCCATGACCACCAAGGACATCCTGATCGTCGACGACGAGACCGCGATCCGGGAGGTCGTGGCCGATATCCTCGAGGACGAGGGCTACCGGGCGCGCAAAGCGGCGAATAGCCGCGAGGCGCTGAGCGAGATCGAACGGCGGGAGCCGGCCCTCGTCCTGCTCGACATCTGGCTCGAGGGCAGCGAGATGGACGGGGTGCAGATCCTCGACTGGATCCGCGAGAACCACCCCGACGTGCCGGTGATCATGTTCAGCGGCCACGGCACCATCGAGACGGCGGTGGCGGCGATCCGCAAGGGTGCCTTCGATTTCATCGAAAAGCCCTTCAAGTCCGACCGTCTGCTGCTCGCCGTTCAGCACGCGCTCGAGGCGAACCGTTTGCGCCGCGAGGTCGCGGAACTGCGGCGCGAGGCGCAGCGGCCGGAACTCGTCGGCTCGTCGCCGGCGATCGCCCGCATTCGCCAGCTGATCGAACGGGTGGCGCCGGCCAACAGCCGGGTGCTGATCTCGGGTCCGCCAGGCTCCGGCAAGGAGGTGGTGGCGCGGCTCATCCACCTCCGCTCGCGCCGCGCCTCCGGGCCCTTCGTGGTGGTGAACGCGGCCCTGCTCGAGCCCGAACGGGTGGATGTCGAGTTGTTCGGGGCGGAGCCCGGGTTCGCCGGCAACGAGCGCCGCATCCAGGGCATGTTCGAGCGGGCCGACGGCGGCACGCTGGTCATCGACGAAATCGGCGACATGCCGCTCGAGACCCAGGGCAAGATCCTGCGATTGCTGCACGAGCAGCGCTTCACGAGGCTCGGCGGCGCGACCTCGGTCGAGGTCGACGTCCGGGTGCTCGCCACCACGAGCCGCAACCTCCTGCGCGAGATCGAGACCGGCCGTTTCCGCGAGGCGCTCTACTATCGGGTCGCGGTGGTGCCGATCGAGATGCCGGCGCTCGCCGACCGCCGCTCCGACATTCCGGAGCTCGTCGACCACTTCATGCAACGGGCTGCCCGCCGCCTCGGCATGCCGCCGCGGCCGGTGACCCCCGAGGCGATGGCGGTGCTGCAGGCGGCCGACTGGCCGGGCGACGTCCGCCAGCTCGAGAACACCGTCGAGTGGATGCTGCTCATGACGCCCGGCGAACCGGGAAGCCCCATCGGTATCGAAGGCCTGCCGCCCACCCTCGCGCGCAGCTCGGTCGCCGAGATGGACCCGCGCACCAACGGCGAGCTCGTCACCATGCCGCTGCGGGAGGCGCGCGAGCACTTCGAGCGCGCCTATCTGCAAGCGCAGCTGCAGCGCTTTGGCGGCAATGTCTCGCGCACCGCCCAGTTCGTCGGCATGGAGCGCTCGGCCCTGCACCGCAAGCTCAAGGCGCTCGGCCTGCACGGCGAGGACTGAGAGGCGGCGAAAGGACGGCCAGCATGAGGGTGGTGATCTGTGGCGCCGGTCTCGTCGGCTTCGCCATCGCCCGTTACCTCGCCGATTCCGGCAACGAGGTGACGGTCGTCGACCAACGGCCGGAGCTCGTCCGCCAGATCGGCGAGAGCCTCGATATCCGCACCTGTCTCGGGCACGCCTCCCTGCCCAGCACCCTCGAGGAGGCCGGAGCGGCGCACGCCGAAATGCTGATCGCCGTCACCCATGCCGACGAAGTCAACATGATCGCCTGCCAAGTGGCCCATTCGCTGTTCGGCGTGCCGATCAAGATCGCTCGCGTCCGCCAGCAAGACTATCTCGATCCGCGCTGGAGCGACCTCTTCCGCCGCGAACACCTGCCGATCGACGTGGTGATCTCGCCCGAGGTCGAGGTCGCCCACGCCATTGCCCTGCGCCTCGAGGTGCCGGGCGCGCTCAACGTCGTTCCCTTCGCCGACGACCGGGTGCGCCTCGTCGCCGTGCGCTTGCGTCCCGACACGCCGATCCTCGACACCCCCTTGCGCCAGCTCACCTACCTTTTCCCCAACCTCCACCTCGTCTGCATCGGCATCGTCCGGGGCGACCAATTCTTTTTGCCGGACGCCGACGATACGCTTCTGGTCGGCGACGAGGTGTTCTTCGTGGTGGAAACGGCGCAGCTCGCGATGGCGTTGCCAGCCTTCGGGGTCGATCCGGGACGCAGCGAGCGGGTGGTGATCGTGGGCGCCGGCAACATCGGTCTCTATCTGGCGCGCGAGCTGGAGGCTCGTTTTCCGGGAATGGACCTCAAACTGATCGAGGCCGACCGCGGACGGGCCGAGACTGCCGCCCGGCAGCTCCGCCGCGCCGCCGTGCTGTGCGGCGACGCCCGCGACCTCGAAAGCCTGCGCGAGGCCAATGTCGGCTCGGCGGAGGCGCTCGTCGCCGTCACCAATCAGGACGAGGTCAATGTCATGAGCGGCTTGCTTGCCAAGTACCTCGGCTGCGGCCGCGCCATGGCCCTCTACAACAATCCCAATTACGGCCGCATTCTCTACCCCATCGGCATCGACATTGGCATCAACCCGCGCGAGACCACGGTCTCGAGTATCCTGCGTCACGTGCGCCGCGGCCGCATCAAGGCCGTACACACCCTGCGCGATGGCGAGGCCGAAGTGTACGAGGCGGAGGCCCTCGAGGCTTCGCCCATCATCGGGCGGCCGCTGCGGGAACAGCGTTTCGGGCGTTCGATTCTCATCGGCGCCATCGTGCGCCGCGACGAGCGGGGCAAGGAAACCGTCTTGCGCCCGACCGGGGATACGGTGGTGCTGCCCCACGACCGAGTGGTGCTGGCGGCGCGCAGCGACGCGGTGCGCCGCGTCGAACAGCTGTTCGCGGTGCGCGCCGACGTCTTCTGAGCCGTGGGAGACCGAGGTGAGCCGGCTTGCTTATGTCACTGGGCGTTTTCTGCCGCTCCGCCAGGCGAGGGTCTCGGTGGAGGACCGCGGCTATCAGTTCGCCGATGGCGTCTACGAGGTGATCAAAGCGATCGACGGCGAGCCCCTCGACCTCGACCGCCATCTCGCGCGCCTCGACCGCTCGCTCTCGGAACTGCGGATCCCGAAGCCACTGGTCGGGCGTGCCCTGGAGCAGGTCGCGAGGGAGGCGCTGCGGCGCCATCCCCTGCGTTTCGCCATCCTCTATCTGCAAGTCACCCGCGGCACGGCGGCGCGTGCCCATGCTTTCCCCTCGGGCGTGCGGCCGAACCTCGTGATCACGGTGCGCCGGGCGCAGTTCCCAGGCGAGGCCGAGCGCCGCGAGGGGGTGGCAGTGCGCACCCTTCCCGACCTCCGCTGGGGGCGGCCCGACATCAAGAGCATCGCGCTCCTGCCCAATGTGCTCGCCAAGCAAGCGGCGACCGAAGCAGGCTGCCGCGAGGCCTGGCTGATCGGGACCGAGGGCGAGGTGCGCGAGGGAAGCGCTTCCAACGCCTGGATCGTCGACGGCGACGGACGGCTCGTCACCCATCCGGCCGACCGGCGGATTCTCGCTGGGATCACCCGCTCGGTGGTGCTCGAGCTCGCTCGCGCCCACGGCATCGAGGTGGTGGAACGCCCCTTTTCCCTCGAGGAGGCGTTGGTCGCCCGCGAGGCCTTTCTGACGAGCACCACCTCGCTCGTGCTGCCCGTCACCCGCATCGACGGCCGCGCCGTAGCCAACGGGCGCCCCGGTGCGATCACCCGCGAACTCGCGCGCCTCTACGCGGCGCGCTGCGGCCTTCCGGCAGAGTTCGCCCGGATGTGAAAAGGCGGGCAGCGGACAATCGCAGCGGAGCGGGAGGTGCGGAATCCGTCGCACGCGGTCGCTCTCGCCCAAACGCCCCCTTGACCCGTGCCTGCCGCCTTCACACCTCTCGCGCAACCGTCGGAAACTGCCGCGGGCCTGCCGCCACGAAAAACAGGAAGCCGGACGATGGCGAGCGAAAAACAACAGAACCTTCAGGACGTCTTTCTCAATCACATCCGCAAAGGCAAGGTGCCGGTGACCGTATTCCTCATCAACGGTGTCAAGCTTCAGGGTGTGATTAGTTCGTTCGACAATTTCTGCCTGCTGTTGCGTCGGGACGGCCATGTGCAGCTCGTCTACAAACATGCCGTGTCGACTGTGATGCCGTCTGCTGCGGTGCGGCTGTACGACCCCCAGGCCGCCCAAGCGCAGGGTCAAGAGATGTCCCAAGCAGGAGGTAGCAGCTGAGAGATCTCGTTAGAGCCGATCCGACGCCGGTCAGCACCGGGCGAGCGTTCGTCGTCCATCCCTGGCTCGCCGGCGATGCGCGTCGCCGCGATCCGGCTGCTCGTCTCGCCGAAGCGATCCGGCTCGCGCGCGCCATCGACCTCGAGGTGGTGGGTGCGGAGTCGGTACCGCTGCGGGCGATCACCCCGGCGACCTTGCTGGGGCGCGGCAAGGTCGAGGAACTGGCTGCCCGTTTCCGAGCGGACCCGGTCGATCTGGTCGTGGTCGATGCCGCTCTCACGCCGGTCCAGCAGCGCAATCTGGAGCGGGCGCTCGCCACCAAGGTCATCGATCGCACCGGCCTCATTCTCGAGATCTTCGGCAAGCGAGCGCGCACGCGCGAGGGTGCGCTGCAGGTCGAGCTCGCCGCGCTCACTTGGCAGCGCAGTCGTCTCGTCCGCTCTTGGACCCATCTCGAGCGGCAGCGCGGCGGCTACGGCTTCGTCGGTGGTCCCGGGGAACGGCAGATCGAACTCGATCGCCGGCGCATCGACGACCGCATCGTGCACATCCGCAAGGAGCTCGACCGCGTCGTCCGGACTCGCGGCCTGCACCGGCAGGCGCGCGCCCGCGTGCCCTACCCCGTGGTGGCGCTCGTGGGTTACACCAATGCCGGCAAGTCGACCTTGTTCAACGCCTTGACCGGCGCCGCCGTGGAAGTGGCCGACAAGCTGTTCGCCACCCTCGATCCCACCATGCGGCTGGTCAAGCTGCCCTCCGGACGACGCATCGTGCTCTCCGACACGGTCGGCTTCATCAGCGACCTACCGACCACACTGGTGGCGGCTTTCCGCGCCACCCTCGAGGAGGTGGTGGAGGCGGAGCTCTTGTTGCATGTGCGCGATATCGCCGATCCGCGCCGCGACGAGCTGGCGGCGGAGGTGGATCGGGTGCTCGAGGAACTCGGAATCGGCGAAGCCGAACGGCGCGAGCGCGTGCTCGAGGTGTGGAACAAGGTGGATCGGCTCGCCGAGGAGGAGCGGGAGTCGAAGCTCGCCGAGGCAGCCAGGCGCGAGCGAGTGGTGCCCGTCGCGGCCGCCACCGGATGGGGCCTCGAGCGGCTGCTGCACCGGATCGACCAGCTGCTGGCGGCGCGGCGGCAAGTGGTGGAGCTCGATCTCGATCCGGCCGACGGGCGGCTGCTCGCTTGGCTGCACGAGCATGGACAGGTGCTGGAGCGCCGGGAGGGCGAGAGCCGCATGTACCTGCGGGTCGCCCTCGATGGCAAGCACCGGGCCCAGCTCGAACGCGAGCTCGCGAGCCGCGCCTGAGGTCGGGTCGGGGCGGCGGAGCGAGTCCTCCTCTTGACACCAGCCGGCAGCGGCCCGCACAAACCTCGCCACGAGGAAAAAGTCGGGGGAGGTCGGAATGCGCCGTCTATTGGGAGTGGCCGTCGCCGCCGTCCTCGCCGCTGCAGCCGTCGGCTCCGTGGCGAGCGCGCAGGAAAAGACGATCCGTGTCGGCATCATTTTCGACTTTACCGGGCCGTTTGCCGCAGGCGGCTCGGAAGCGGCGGCGGTGGGCACCCGCATCGCCATCGACATGATCAACGAGCGTGGCGGCGTCGAGGGCTACCGCATCGAGCCGGTGTGGGCCGACGCTCAAAGCAAGGCCGAGGTGGCGATCGCCGAAGCGGAGCGGTTGCTCACCCAAGAAAAGGTCGCGTTCCTCATGGGCGTCTATTCGAGCGCCCATTGCGTGCCGATGGCGCAAAAGGTCGACTCCATGAAGAAGTTCCTCTGGGCGACCGTATGCGTCTCCTCGGCGGTGCTCAAGGGCAAAAACCTCCAATATGTGTTCCGGCCGCAGGTGCACAGCGATCAGTACGGCTGGGCCTCCTGCACCTTCCTCAACGACGTGGCTAAAGAGAAGCTCGGCGTGGTGCCGGCCGACCTCAGAGTGGCGATCATCCACGAAGATGGCCCCTATGGGGCTGGCATCGCCGCTGGCAACGAGCAGACCTGCAAGAGCTACGGTATGCAGGTGGTGCTCAAGGAGGGCTATGCCGCTACCGCCCCCGATCTCTCGAGCCTGGTGACCAAACTGCGCCGCGCACGGCCGGATGTCATCCTGCACACCGGCTACAATCCCGACATCACCCTGTTCCTCCGGCAGGCCAAGGAGCAGGGTCTGCGGTTCAAGGCGCTCATCGGCCATGGCGCCGGCTATGCCCAGATCGACAGGCTCTACGCGACATTCGGCGCCGACGTCGACTATGTCTTCAACGTCGACCCGGTGGCATCCCAGCTGCTCGATCCCAAGTCCTTGGCCCCCGGTCTCGGCGATCTGATCGCGGAGCTCATGCGCCGCTACCAGGCGGAGAAGGGGCCGGGCGACGTGCCTCCGCATGCCAGCATGGGCTTCAACCACACTTGGATCCTGCTCACCGATGTGTTGCCGCGGGCCATCACCAAATACGGTGGGTTCGACCCGGAGGCATTGCGCCAGGCTGCGCTCGAGACCGATATCCCGGATGGGGGAACCATCCAGGGCTACGGCGTGCGGTTCGCTCCACCCGGCCACGAGATGGCCGGCCAGAACCTCCGCAGTTGGCCGGTGGTCATGCAGTTCGTCTCGGGCAAGGCGCGCGTCGTGTGGCCGAGCGCCATTCGCACCGCCGACCCGGTGCTGCCGCTGCCGCCCGGCCACGCCTACGCTGTGCAGTGAGCCGGTTTCGCAGCGGTCCGCTGCTCGAGGTCCGCGGGTTGACTCGTCGCTTCGGCGGCTTCACCGCGGTGCGGGATCTCGCTTTCTCCGTGCACGAAGGCGAGATCCTCGGCCTCATCGGCCCCAACGGCTCGGGCAAGAGCACGACCTTCAACCTGATCGCCGGTACTTTGCGTCCGACCTCGGGCAGCATCCGCTTCCGCGGGCAGGAGATCGCCGGGCTCGGGCCGGCCGCCATCTGTCACCTGGGCATCGCCCGCACCTTCCAGATCCCGCGACCGTTCCGCAAACTCTCGATCTTCGAGAACGTGCTGGTCGCGGCCTACTACGGCCACGGTGGCGATATCGATCGCCAGCAGGCGGCGCGCATCGCCGGCGAGGTGCTGGAATCCCTGGGGTTGCCGCGGTCGCCGGAGGCCCGGGTCGATGGCCTCGGCGCGGCGGGTCTCAAGAAGCTCGAGCTTGCCCGCGCCCTCGCCACCCGACCGCAGCTGCTGCTCGCCGACGAGAGCCTGGGCGGTCTCGACGAACGCGAAACCGAGCAGGCGGCGGAGCTTTTGCAGCGGGTGCGCGACGAGCGCGGAGTCGCCATCGTCTGGGTCGAGCACATCATGGGCGTGCTGATGCGCGTCGTCGATCGCTGCCTCGTGCTCGATCACGGGGAGAAAATCGCCGAGGGGTTGCCCTCCGAGGTGGCCCGCGATCCCCGGGTCATCGAGGTCTATCTCGGCAGCGGGGCGGCCGCAGTCGAGGCGGGGGTGGCGGGTGGCGAGCGGCATGCCTGACAGCGATCGCCGGCTGCTCGTGGTGCGCGGTCTCGAGGCGGGTTACAGCTCCTTTCGGGTCCTCTCGGGCGTCGACCTCGAGGTGCGTACGGGCGAGGCCGTGGCCGTGATCGGCCCGAACGGCGCCGGCAAGACCACGCTCCTGCGCGCCATCTCCAAACTCGTCGAGCCGACCGCCGGCGAGGTTTGGCTGGACGGACAGCCGCTCGCCGGCCTGCCCGCTCATCGTTTGCCGGAACTCGGCATCGCCCACGTACCGGAGAATCGGCGGCTGTTCCCGCGCCTAACGGTCGAGGAAAATCTCCTCATGGGGGCTTTTCCGAAGAGCGCCCGGTCGCAATGGCGCGAACGCCTGGCGTTCGTCTACGGGCTCTTCCCGCGCCTCCGCGAACGCCGCCACCAGGCAGCCGGCACGCTCTCCGGCGGAGAACAACAGATGTGCGCGATCGGCCGCGGCCTGATGTCGGGGCCGCGCCTGCTCATGCTGGACGAGCCCTCGGCCGGTCTCGCACCGGTCATCGTGCAGCAGCTCTTCGCTCTCGTGCGGCGGATCGCGGACGAGGGCTACACGGTGCTGATCGTCGAGCAGAACATCCAGCAGGTGCTGCGAATCGTCGACCGCGCCTATTTGCTCGAAACCGGTCGCATCCGAGCCGCCGGTCCGGCGCACCAATTGCTCGCTTCCGAGGACCTACGCAAGGCTTACATCGGGCTTTAAGCGATGGCGATTTTCGACGTCTTTCTGCTCGAAGCGGTGCTCAACGGTCTGCTGTTCGGCGGGGTGCTGGCGCTGCTCGCACTCGGCCTCAACCTCATCTTCGGCGTGATCGACGTGGTGTGGATCTGTTACGCCGAGTTGGTCATGATCGGCATGTACACGGTATACTACGCCCACGTCGTCTTCGGCTTGCCGCTTCTCCTCGCCTTTGCGCTCGCCATTCCCTTCGTCGCCCTGTGCGGGGTCTTGCTGCATTGGCTCGTGATCCGACCGATCTTAGGCTCCGAACCCATCAACCAGCTGTTGGTGACGGGCGGCGTCCTCATCTTCCTCCAGGCGTTCGCCACGCTCCTCTTCGGCATCGACTTCCGCAATCTCGGGGTGTCGCTGCCGAGCCTGGCGCTCGGCGACATCTACTTGCCCTGGTCGCGCATCCTCGCCGCCGCTACGGCGCTCGGCGCCATGCTCGGGGTGTGGGCATTCCTCAGGTTCACCTTTCTCGGCACGGCGATCCGGGCCATCAGCCAGGACCGTGGAGTGATGCCGCTGCTCGGTGCCGACCCGAGCCGCATCTACCTACTGACCTCTGCCATCGGCGGTGGGCTCGCCGGTCTCGGCGCCTGCCTCCTCGTGTTGCAGTACGATGTCCATCCAGCCATCGGACTGAGTTTCGGCCCGATTACCTTCATGATTTGTGTCATGGGCGGGCTCGGCAATCTGCTCGGCGGCTTTGTCGCAGCCTTCATCTTCGCTCAGTTCGTGTCGCTCGGCGGCTATTTCTTCCATATCGAATGGGGGTACGTCATGGCCTTCGTCTTCTTCGTCGCCATGATGTTCCTGCGTCCCCAGGGTCTGTTCGCGCGGCGGAGCTGACATGAACCGATTGCCAGCCGTCGCCCTTTTGGCGGTCGTCGCCGCCGTCCCGTGGCTCGCGCCCAACGATTATGTGCTCCACGTCGCGATCATGATGCTGATATGGGCCTTCGCCTATACCTCGTGGTCGCTCATGGGGCGTTTTTTTCTGGTGTCGCTCGGCCATGGTGGTTTCATGGGCATCGGTGCCTACGGTACCGTGATGCTGTGGAACCATTTCGGCGTCAGTCCGTGGCTCGGCGTTCCTCTCTCCCTCGTCCTCGCGGCGTTCTTTGCGCTGGCGATCGGGATACCGTGTTTCCGCTTCCGGATCACCGGACATTATTTCGCCCTTGTCACCCTCGCTTTCGCCGAAATCGTTCGTCTGGTGATCGTCGCCCTTCGCGACCACACCGGCGGCTCGCTCGGGGTGACGCCGAAGAGCGCCCTCGTGGACGGCGCCAGTTTCTCGCTGACGGCCCTCCAGTTCGCCGACAAAACCGTGTGGTTTTACGTGGCGCTGGCGGTGTGGCTCGGCGGTCTCGCCATCTGGCGGGCGTTCGACCGGAGCATGCTGCGCTATGCTCTCGAGGCGGCAGGCCAGGACGAGGATGCGGCAGCGGCCATCGGGGTCGATGTCACGCGCAGCAAGCTGACCGTCACCCTGATCTCGGCGGTCGCCACCGCCTTTGCCGGCGCCCTCTACGCCCAATATCAGCTCTATATCAACCCCGAGACCGTCTCCGGTATCGCGATTTCCCTGCAGATGGTGTTCGCGGTGATCGCCGGAGGCATGTTCAGCCAGCTCGGCCCGACCGTCGGCGCCGTGGTGACCCTGCTGCTCAGCGAGAGCCTGCGCATTTTCGTCGGCCATGACGTGCATGGCCTCGATGGGACGATCTACGGCCTCCTGCTCGTGCTGTTCATCATCTTCATGCCGGACGGCATCCTGGGCAAACTCCACGCGCTCGCCAAACGCTGGTCGGGTGGCGTAGGCCCGGCGACCGCGGGGTCGCGGCGTGCGGTCGCCGGGCCGGGGCGTGCCGCCGCAGATGAAGCCGGCCCGAGCCCGCCCTAGATCGGCAGCGACCATAAAACGCGGAGGATCGCATGCGTGCGGATCGGGGCGCCGGTGATCTGCGCCGGCTCGCCCGGCTACTCCTACCCTATCTGTGGCCGGCGGATACCCCGGGCTTCCGGCTGCGGGTGGTCGTGGCCGTGGTTTTTCTCTTGCTGGCGAAGCTCGTCAATGTCTCGGTCCCGTTCGCCCTCAAAGGGGTCGTCGACGCGCTCGGCATCGGCGCGAGCGCCGGTCTGCCGCTCGCCCTGCTGATCGCTTACGGCGCCGCCCGCTTCGGGGCGAGCGTCTTCCAGGAACTGCGCGATGCGGTGTTCGCGCGCGTGGGCGAACGTGCCGGACGACTCATGGCCCTGCGCGTCTATGCCCACCTGTTTGCGCTTTCCTTGCGTTTTCACCTGCAAAAACGCACCGGCGAGCACGCGCGAGCGATCGAGCGTGGCGTGCATTCGGTCAGCTTCCTGTTGCAAACGGCGCTCTTCAGCCTCGGTCCGACGATCCTCGAGTTCCTGTTGGTGATCGGTCTTTTGCTCGGGAACTATCCGCCGCCTTTTGCCCTGGTCGTCTTTCTCACCATCGCTGCTTATGCGCTCTTTACCGTTCTCACCACCGAATGGCGCACCAAATTCCGGCGCGAGATGAACCGCCGCGACAACGAGTTCAGCGCGGCGGCGGTCGAGGGTCTCGTCAACTACGAAGCGGTGAAGGCCTTTGCCGCCGAAGATTACGAAGCGAAGCGGCTCGACCGCTCCCTAGCAGCATACGAGGATGCCGCGGTCAAATCGGCCACCAGCCTCGCGTTGCTCAACGCCGGCCAGGCAGGGATCATCGCCATCGGGGTGACAGTCGTCATGACCATGGCGGCCGAGGGCGTGGTGGCGGGGCGCATGACCGTCGGCGATGTGGTGCTGGTCAACGCGTTTCTCCTGCAGCTCTACCAGCCCCTCAACTTCCTCGGTGTGATGTACCGCCAGCTGCGCCAGTCGCTCACCGATCTCGAGCACATCGACCGCCTCCTGCGCCTGGTCCCCGAGATCCGCGATGCGGCCGACGCCAGACCCCTCGTGCTGCGCGGTGGCGAGGTCCGCTTCGAGCACGTCTCCTTTGCCTACGACCCGCGCCGGCCCATCCTCGAAGGAGTCGACTTCGTCATCCCGCCTGGCCGCAAGCTGGCCGTGGTCGGACCCTCGGGGGCTGGCAAATCCACCCTCGTGCGGCTGCTCTTTCGCTTCTACGACGTCGACGAGGGGGCCGTGCGCATCGACGGGCAGGACGTGCGCACGGTCACCCAGGAGAGCCTGAGGCGAGCGATCGGGCTCGTGCCTCAGGACACCGTGCTCTTCAACGATACGATCGCCGCCAACATCGCTTACGGGCGGCCGGGTGCGAGCCGCGCCGAGATCGAGCATGCCGCACGGGTCGCCCAGATCCACGACTTCATCCTGAGTCTGCCGGATGGCTATGAGACGGTGGTGGGCGAGCGCGGCCTCAAACTGTCGGGGGGCGAAAAGCAGCGGGTGGCGATCGCTCGGGTGGTGCTCAAGGATCCACCGATCCTGGTGCTGGACGAAGCGACCTCGTCTCTGGACAGCCGCACCGAACGGGCCCTACAGGAAGCCCTCGAGCGGGTCGCCCGCGGCCGGACGACCCTGGTCATCGCCCACCGCCTGTCGACGATCGTGGATGCCGATGAGATCCTGGTTCTCGACCAGGGCCGGATCGTCGAGCGGGGCCGCCATGCGGAGCTCTTGCGCCGCGGCGGTCTCTATGCCGACATGTGGGCCCGTCAGCAGGCGGCGGAGGCGGTCAGCGAGGCGTGAACCGGCGGCCCCCGGCACCTGCGACGAGGTCCGCAGCGAAAGG
This sequence comes from bacterium HR40, assembly GCA_002898275.1. Lineage (GTDB taxonomy): Bacteria > Pseudomonadota > Alphaproteobacteria > Geminicoccales > Geminicoccaceae > HRBIN40. Next base: position 247,660 of record BEIQ01000002.1, on the reverse strand, counting down.
GTGAGAGCGTGTCCGAGAGCCCATCTGCTCCCGCCCGACCGGCTTCCGCCGCTGGGGTCGACCACCCGCCGCTTCCGCCTTCCCGCATCGGTGTGCTGCTCATCAATCTCGGCACACCCGATGCTCCCGACTATTGGTCGATGCGGCGCTACCTGAGCGAGTTCCTCTCCGATCGCCGAGTGATCGACTATTCGCCCTGGTTCTGGCAGCCGCTCCTGCAGCTCGTCATCCTCTCCAAACGCCCCTTCACCTCGGGCGCCGCCTACCGGCGCATCTGGGACGAGGAGCGCAACGACAGTCCGCTGCGCATCATCACCCGCAGGCAGGCAGAGAAGCTCGCCCAGAGGTTCCAGCATCGCCATCCGGACATTCTCGTCGACTGGGCGATGCGCTACGGCCGTCCGTCGATCCCGTCGGTGATCGAGCGCCTTTTGCGCGACGGCTGCCGGCGGCTCCTGCTCATGGCCCTCTATCCGCAATACGCCTCGCCCACCACGGCCTCGGCCTACGACCGGGCGTTCGCCGCCCTGCAGCAGGTGCGCATGAGGTGGCAGCCGGCGGTGCGCACCTTGCCGCCCTACTACGACCATCCCCGCTACATCGAGGTGCTCGCCGAAAGCATCCGCCACCATCTCGCCCAGCTCGACTTCGAGCCGCAAAAGATCCTCTTCAGTTACCACGGCATGCCGGTGCGCCTTCTGCGCGACGGTGACCCGTATCACTGCCATTGCATGAAGACCACGCGGCTCGTGCGCGAGCGGCTCGGTCTTCCGGAGGAACGCGTCCTCGTCGTCTTCCAGAGCCGCTTTGGCTCCGAGGAGTGGCTTCAGCCCTATCTCGATACGACGCTGCGCGAGCTGCCCCGGCGTGGCGTCAAGCGGATCGCCGTCGTCTCGCCGGCGTTCGTGGCCGACTGTGTCGAGACCCTCGAGGAGATCGCCGAGGTCGGGCGCGAGAGCTTCCTCGAAGCCGGGGGCGAGCGATTCGCCTATATCCCCTGCCTCAACGACAGCGACGGGCACATCGACCTGCTCGAGACCCTCGCACGGGAAGAGCTCGCGGGTTGGCTCGGGCAGCGCTCGAGCGCTGTCGAGCCCGCCGCTCCTTCATGCCGTCGTCCGCTCGCGCCCTCGGGCCGGCTCAGTTGATGTCGAGCAGCTCTTTCACCTTTTCGGGATCCAAACGCAGGCGCTCGTACTGGGCGCGCACGAAATCGAGCGCTTCGCTCGAATAGGTGCGTTCGCCGCCTTGGGCGTGGCAGCTCTCGGCCAACTCCAACGCCATCCTGAGGGCGGCATAATGGGGGGTGGGGATACCGGCGGCGATGCACAGGGCCGCCAGCCGACGCCGGTCGGTGCTGTAGAGGAGTTTGCGCACCTTGCGCAGCTCGATGCCGCTCATGACCGAGAGGGCCATCTCGAGACTCGCGATATCGCCCTCGCGCAAGAAGCCGAGCACTTCGTCCGGCCCGAGCTCGTTGGCCGCCAGCCGTTCGCGGAGGTGTCTCTCGAGCCGGCGCTCGCCATGCTCGTGCGCGACCGTGCTGATGCTCACGCGATCGCGAATCGCCTGGATGATGCGATGCGCTTCCTCGCGGGTCATGCGCCGGGTCCGCACGAGGTCCCAAGCGAGACGCTCGCCGACGAGCGAGACCAGCTGATCGACGAGCTCATAGGGCAGCTCGGGTCGGCGCACGAGACGCTCGGTCACGTCTCGGCAGTCGCGAAAATCCTCGAGAATTCGCTTGAGGGTGCGTTTGGACAATTCGGCCCGTCGATTTTCCACGACCCGGGCCACCACCGGGGCATGGCCGGTATCGACGAGCGCGTCGCAGAGGGCTTCGCCGAGCCGTTCGCGACCGGCGATGGCGAGGGCGTATTGGAGGGAATGGGTGCGGACGATGTCGATCAGCTCCTCGTCCGACAGCACCGGGCTATTTTCCAGGATCGGCCGAGCGATCTCGATCTCGTCTCGGGCGAGGCGGGAGGCGACGTCGGCCGGCACGTTCTCGCTCGTCGCCAACTGTTCGGCGAGGGCCTTGCGCACTTCCCGCGCCACGTCGCGGACCAGCAGGAGCAAGACCGCGCGCGCGAGCTCGCCGCTCTCGCCGGTCGCGAATTCGTCGAACTGGGCGCCGAACTTGCGCGCAATGTCGGAACGGACGGCTGGGCTGCGGTCGCGCGCCAGCCGCTCGACATCGGCCAGCCCCAGCCGTTGCTCCCGCGCTGCCTGCCCTGCTTCGATGAGGGCTGCCTTCCGTCTGCTCACCTGCCCTCCAATCCCGAGAGCCATCCGCGCAATCGCCGCGCTTCCGCCATCCGGCGTCGCCCATTGTGGCGCACGGGAGTTGACGGACGGTTAAGGCCGCGTCATCGGGGGAGTATGCTGCGCGCCGAGGACATCCGCCGCGGGGTCGAGCGGCTGCTCGCTGCCCATGGCCTCGTCTCGCTCGCCGAGTTCCCGCTTCCCTGTGGTCGGCGCCTCGATCTCCTGGCCCTCGACCGCAGCGGCCGGTTCGTCGCCGTCGAGATCAAGACCACGCTGCAAGACTTCCGTTCCGACCACAAGTGGGGCGAGTATCTGCCCTGGGCCGACCGCTTCGCCTTTGCCGTCCCCATCGGCTTTCCCGTGGATTGTCTGCCGCCACAGGAGGGGGTGGTGATCGCCGACCGCTTCGAGGCGGCGTGGCTGCGGGAGGCGCGAGAGCGGCCGTTGGCTCCGGCGCGGAGGCGAGCGCTGTTGTTGCGTTTCGCCAGGGTGGCGGCGCGGCGGTTGCAGGGTAACGATGGGGCGGATCCCAGGGACGACGGCTAATCGCCTTCGGCGAGCCATTCCTCGAGCAAAAAACGGGCGATACTGTCGGGCCGGGGCAGCACCACCGGGCGGCGTTTCTCCTCGCGCAGCTCGGCGCGGCTGAGCCACAGCGCGTCCTCGAGTTCGGCGCGATCGATGCGCAGCTCCGGCGCCCTCGCCCGCGCGCGGAAGCCGAGCATGAGGGACTGCGGGAACGGCCAGGGCTGCGAGGCGCGATAGCGCACCTCGGCGAGCTCGATCCCCGTCTCCTCGAACACCTCGCGCCGCAGCGCGCTCTCCAGGCTCTCGCCCGGTTCCACGAAGCCCGCGAGGGTCGAGTACATGCCTGGCGGAAAACGCGGCGAGCGGGCGAGCAGTGCGCGATCTTCGTACTCGACGAGGACGATCACCGCGGGATCGGTGCGCGGGAAAACCTCGAGGCCGCAGGTCGGGCACAGGCGCAGGTGCCCGGCCTGCATGACGCGTGTCGGGGTGCCGCAGGCGCCACAAAAGCGGTGGCGCGAGTGCCAATGGGCGAGAGCCCGGGCACAGGCGGCGATTCCCGCTTCCGCCGGCGGCAAGAGCGCCCCCACTTCGCGCAATTCGGCGAAGCCCGGCGGGGCGGAGGCCCCGCCAGGGTCGAGTCGCACGAACAGCGGGGCATCCTCGTACATGCCGAGGAAGATCCAGCGTTCGGGCGGCAAATCGGCGAGGGCGGCGGCGGAGTCGTAGCGCAGCCGCGGCTCCGCGCTCTCTCGCCGCAGCGGCACCGCCAAGCCGGCGAGGCGCAGCACGCGGCTCGCCGGGCTGCGGCGGCTTTGCTCGAGCCATCGCTCGTCGTTGCGCCGTTCGGCCGCGCGATCGAGGGCGAGAGTATCGTAGACGAGCGGGAGTTCGGGTCCTGCGCGCATGGCGGCGATCCCAAGTCCTTCCCGGTCCGTCGCCGTTCGCACGGGGGCGCCCCTTGCGCAAGCCTCCGGCCGGGTCGATATTGCGCCATGGAAGGCTGGTCGCGGACGGCACGCTCGCCAACCCGGTCAGGTCCGGAAGGAAGCAGCCGTAACGAGGTCGGTGCCGGGTCGCACACCAGCCTTCCGCCGCACACCGTACCCGCCAGGTGCCGTGACACCCTCTTCCTCTTCCTCCTATCGCGTGTTGGCGCGCGCCTTCCGCCCGCAGCGCTTGTCGGAGCTGATCGGGCAGGACGCGCTGGTGCGCACCCTCACCCAGGCCTTCGCCAGCGGGCGGATCGCCCATGCCTTTCTGCTTTCGGGGATCCGCGGCGTGGGCAAGACCACCGTCGCCCGCATCATCGCCCGCGGTCTCAATTGCACCGGCCCGGACGGCCACGGTGGCCCGACCGTCGAGCCTTGCGGACTGTGCCCGAGCTGCCGGGCGATTGCCGAGGAACGTTCGTTCGACGTCATCGAGACCGACGCCGCTTCCCACACCGGCAAGGACGACATCCAGGAGATCATCGAAGGGGTCCAGTACGCGCCGGCCGCCTCGCGGTTCAAGGTCTACATTTTCGACGAAGTCCATATGCTGTCGGAAAAGGCCTGGAACTCGCTGCTCAAGACCGTCGAGGAGCCGCCGCCGCACGTCAAGTTCATCTTCGCCACGACGGAAGTCCGCAAGGTACCCGTCACCGTGGTTTCGCGCTGCCAGCGCTTCGATCTGCGGCGCGTCGAGACCGAGGTTCTGGCGAGACATCTGCGCCGCATCTGCGAGCAGGAGCACATCCGCGCGGACGAGCGAGCCCTCGCCCTGATCGCTCGTGCCGGACAGGGATCGGTGCGCGATGCCCTGTCCCTGCTCGACCAGGCGGCGACCGCGGGTGCGGGTCATGTCGAGGTGACCGATGTCGAAGCCATGCTCGGGCTTGCCGACCGCAGCCGGCTGTTCGAGCTGTTCGAGCATATCCTGCGCGGCGAACCCGGACCCGCGGTGGCACTCTTTGGCGAGCTCTGGGCCCGCGGTGCCGATCCGGCAGCGCTCGCGCGCGATCTCTTGGACCTCGTATACGGGCTCACCCGGATGCTCCTCGGCGATGCGTCGACGCTCGAGAGTTTCGGGCTCGATGCCGCTGGCCTCGAGCGAGCCCGTCGGATCGCGGGCGAGCTGTCGCATCCGCGCCTGCAACGACTGTGGCAGATGCTGCTGCGGGGGCTCGGCGACATCGGCTTGGCCCCCGATCCGCGGGCGGCCGGCGAGATGCTGCTCGTGCGTCTCGCCTGCGTGAGCGACCTCCCGCCACCGGCCGAGCTCGTCCAGATGTTGCGCGGCGAAACGAGACCGTCGCGCCAAGCGACGACGCCGGTCGGGCGCGATCTCTTCGACGGGCTGCAAGGGTCGCCGCCGGAGGGTGGCAGGCGGGCGCCCGAGAAGGGCTCGGGCGAAGCCGAGGCGGGCCCCAAGCGGTCTCCACCGCGCGATCTGCGCGAGCTCGTTCGACTGCTCCAGGAGGTGGGGGAGCCGTTCCTCGCCGCCGCCGTCCGCCAGCGGGTCCATCCGATCCGCTTCGAGCCCGGACGCATGGAGTTCGCGCTTTCCCCCGGCCCGGTGCAGGACTTGCCGAATCGGCTGTCGGCCGTTCTCGAACGGGCAGTGGGCGGGCGCTGGGTCGTGGTCGTGGGTCACGATCGCAGCCGACCGACCCTCGCCGAGGAAGAGCAGGCGGAAAGACAGGCGCGGCTCGAGGCGGTTCGCGCCGATCCGATCGTCCGGCAAGCCTTGGCGACATTCCCGGGGGCGCGCATCGTCGAGGTCGAGCCCCTCGGGGAAAGCCAGGACAAACGAACGGGTGAAGGATGAAGAACCTCGCCAACATGCTCAAGGAAGCGCAGAAGCTGCAGCAGCGCATGGCGGAGCTGCAGGAGAAGCTCGCCGATCTGCGGGTCGAGGGCACGGCCGGTGGCGGCATGGTGCGGGTCACCCTCGACGGCAAAGGCGGATTGAGAGGAGTGAAGATCGACCGCTCGCTGCTCGTGCCCGAGGAGGTCGAGATCCTCGAAGACCTCGTCGTGGCGGCTCACGCCGATGCCCGCAGCCGCCTCGAGGCGAAGATCCAAGAGGAGATGAGCCGGCTCGCGGGCGGCCTGCCGTTGCCTCCGGGCATGAAATTGCCGTTTTGAGCGAGCCGTGGCCGCGGTCGAGATCGAACGGCTCATTCGCCTGCTCGCGCGCCTTCCGGGTCTCGGCCCGCGCTCGGCCCGGCGGGCGGCCCTCGCCATGCTGAAGCGGCCGGAAGTGCTGCTGCAGCCGCTCGTCGAGACGCTCGCGGCCTGTGCCGAGCATGTGCGGCGCTGCAGCCGATGCCGCAATCTCGACGTGCGCGATCCCTGCGGGGTCTGCTCCGATGCCGAGCGCGACCCGAAGATCCTCTTCGTCGTCGAGGACGTCGAGGATCTCTGGGCGATGGAGCGTGCCGGGTCGTTCCGTGGCGTCTATTTCGTCCTCGGCGGCACCCTCTCGGCCCTCGACCGGGTGGGCCCGGACGAGCTCGGCGTTGGCGCCCTCCTCGCCCGGGTGGCGGAGGGCGGTGTCGAGGAAGTGATCCTCGGTCTCGGCGCGACCGTGGAAGGCCAGACGACCGCACACTATCTCGCAGAGCGGCTGAAACCGCTCGGTTGCCGGATCACCCGGCTCGCCCAGGGCGTTCCGGTGGGCGGCGAACTCGAATACCTCGACGAGGGCACGCTGGAGGCGGCGCTGCGCGCCCGCCAGCCCATCGTCTGACAGGGGTGGAGCGGGTCCTCCCATGGCTGTCCTGCGTATCCGTGAATATCCCGACCCGATCCTGAAACGGCCCGCCGAACCGGTTGACAGGATCGACGATACGGTGCGGCGGCTGCTCGACGATATGCTGGAAACCATGTACCGGGCGCCGGGCATCGGACTGGCGGCACCGCAGGTAGGGGTGTCCAAGCGGATCGTGGTGGTCGACGTGAGCGAACAGAAGAATGCGCCGCTCCGCCTCGTCAATCCGCGCATCACCTGGCGATCGGAGATCCTGGTGGCGGCCGAGGAGGGTTGCCTCAGCCTCCCCGACCAATACGCGGAAGTGAAGCGTCCGGAAGCGGTCGAAGTCGTCTACCTCGACGAATGCGGAGTGGAACGGTCTCTCGAGGCGGAGGGTTTGCTCGCCCGCTGCCTCCAGCACGAGATCGACCATCTCGACGGCATTCTGTTCATCGATCGCCTGTCGCCCCTCAAACGCAGCATGGTCCTGCGGCGACTGACCAAGGCCCGGCGGCTTCGGGCGAGCGCCTGACATGGCGCGAGGACCGGCTTTGGTCTTCATGGGCACGGGCCCGTTCGCGGTGCCGGCTCTCGAACGGCTCGTGAACGCCGGGCACGTGCCGCTCGCCGTCTATACCCAGCCCCCGCGCCCGGCCGGACGTGGCCTCGGCGAACGCCGGACGGCGGTGCACGAGGCGGCGCTGCGTTTGCAGATCGCCGAGATCCGCACTCCGGAAAGCCTGCGCGAGGAAGGAGCCAGCGAGGCCTTCGCGGCGCTCGGCGCCGATCTGGCGGTGGTTGCCGCCTACGGGCTCATCCTGCCCGCCGCGGTGTTGCGAGCGCCCCGGCTGGGCTGCATCAACATTCACGGCTCCAAGCTGCCGCGCTGGCGCGGGGCGGCGCCGATCCAGCGGGCGATCGAGGCCGGCGACGAGGTCACGGGTGTCTCCTTCTTCGTCATGGACGAAGGGATCGATACGGGCCCGCTGCTCGCCGTGTTCGAGCACCCCATTCGCCCCAGGATCCGGGCCCCGGAATTGCTCGAGGAGCTCGCCGCCGTCGCCGCAGCGCATGTCGTCGAAGTGGTCGAGGGCTATGTCGCGGGACGCCTGCGCCCATGGCCGCAGCCCGCCTCGGGTGCCACCTATGCGCCCCGCATTCGGAAGGAGGAGGGACGGTTCAACTTCGCCGAGCCAGCAGCCGTGCTCGAGCGACGGATCCGCGCCTTCGACCCGTGGCCCGGCTGTTGGTTCTGCTGGAGCGGCGAGCGCATCCGCGTGCACGAGGCCGAAGTGGTGCGGGCACCGTACCCGGCGGAGCCGGGGACGGTCGTCGCCTTGCCCCTTGTCATCGCTTGCGGCAGGGATGCGCTCGCCTGCCGCACCGTCCAGCGCGAGGGGCGGCGGGCGATGTCGGCCGAGGAGCTGCAGCGCGGCTTTTCGATTCCCGTGGGAAGCCGGCTCGGCTGAGCCATGCCCCGCTACCGTCTTCTCCTCGAATACGACGGCAGTGGCTTCGTCGGCTGGCAACGCCAGGCCAACGGCCGTTCCGTCCAGGCCACTCTCGAGGAGGCGATCCGGATCTTCTCGGGCGAGGCGGCGGTCGTCGAGGGGGCCGGCCGCACCGACGCCGGGGTGCACGCCACGGGACAGGTCGCACATTTCGATCTCGCCCGCTTCCATCCGCCCGAGCGGGTTCAGGCAGCGATCAACGCGCTCGTCCGCCCCCATCCCATCGCCGTCCTCGAGGTGCGCGTCGTCGACCGGAGCTTCCATGCCCGCTTGTCGGCGATCGAGCGCCGCTATGTCTACCGCATCCTCAACCGACGGGCGCCGCCCGTGCTCGAGCGGGGCCGGGTGTGGCACGTCGTGCGGCCCCTCGATGTCGTGCACATGCAAGAGGCAGCGAGACTGCTCGAAGGTCGGCACGACTTCTCGAGTTTCCGCGACGCCGAATGCCAGGCAGCCTCGCCGGTCAAGACCCTCTCCCGCCTCGTCGTTCAACGTCGCGGCTGTGTCGTCGAGATCCGAGCCGCGGCACGCTCCTTTCTCCACCATCAGGTGCGCAACATGGTCGGGACCTTGGTCCTGGTCGGCGACGGCAGGCGACCGATCGCCTGGGTGCGCGAGGTGCTGGAGGCGCGCGATCGGCGGGCGGCGGGGCCGACGGCCCCGGCCTGCGGTCTCTATCTCGAGGCGGTGCGCTATCCGGACGAGCCGCTATCGGCAGCGGGTGCTTGCACCTCGGTGGCGAGCGACAACCCGTAGAGGCGCACGGCGTTGCCGCCCAAGATGGCAGCCCGCGCAGGCTCGGCGAGCGGCGCCAGGAGCTCGAGGGTGGCCGCGTGCCAAGCCTCGTAGCTGCCGACGTTCTCGAGCACCGGCCAGTCGGAGCCCCAGAGACAGCGCTCGGGTCCGAACACGGCGAGCACATGTTCGACATAGGGGCGCAGCTTCGCCACCGTCCAACCGGGTCCAGCCTCGGTCACGAGCCCGGAGATCTTGCAGAAGGCAGCCGTCTCCCGGGCGATGCGGGCGATGGCGTCGGCCCACGGCTGGAAGGCGCCTTCGGCAATGCGCGGCTTGGCGCAATGATCCACCACACAGCGCAGATCGGGATGCCGTTCGAGCAGCCGCAAGAGACGCGGCAGATGGTGCGGGAACACCAGCGCATCGAAGACCAAGCCGCGCGCTGCGAGGTGGCGGAACACCGGAGCGAAGCGCGGATCCAACATCCAGTCGGGATCCGGGATGTCCTGGATCATCGGCCGGATGCCGCACAGCTTGGCGTGGCGAGCGAGCTGGTCGATCTGGGCGATGGCGTCCTCCGCCTCGAAATCGACCCAGCCGACGACACCGCGCACGAACGGCGTGCGTTCAGCGATGGCGAGGAGATAGGCGCTCTCGGCCAGAGTGGGGGCGGCCTGCACCAGCACCGTGCCGGAAATCCCGCAGGCCTGGAGCTTCGGCAGCAGATCCGCAGGCCCGTAATCGCGGTAGATGCGGCCGAGCTGCGGGACGAGCCAACCATAGTCGCCGCGTGCCACTTCCCAGAAATGCTGGTGCGCGTCGATCCGGGCCATGGGCTGTCCTCCCTCAAGGCGCGAGCTCGCCGATGGCCGCTGCGGGATGGAGCAGCCCGGCAGCTCTGAGATCGCGCCACAGCGCGGAGGGGACGGGCGTGTCGTACCAGGCGAGGATCTGGGCGAGTTCGGCAGGACTGCGGGGCCCTGGGATCACCGACACGACCAACGGTTCGAGCAGGGGAAAGTGCAGTGCGGCCGCCGGCAGCGGCACGCCGTGGTCGTGGCAGACCGCGGCGATGGCGCGGGCTCGGGCGATGACCTCGGGCGGTGCCGGCGCATAATTCCAGAAGTCGCGGCCGACGAGCAGACCGGAGTTGAACGGACCGCCGACGACGATGCGCACCCCGCGCCGGCGACAATCGGGAAAGAGTGTCTCCACTGGCTCCTGCTCGAGCAGCGTATAGCGGCCGGCGAGCAGGAAGACGTCGAAGTCGCCCCACTCGAGCGCCTCGCGACAGACCTGCCATTCGTTGACCCCGAGACCGATGGCGGCGATCTGCCCGCCCCGCTTGAGCTCCTCGAGGGCCCTCAGGCCGCCCGTCATGGCCGTCCGCATCCGGGCGGGATGCGCCTCCGGCCCATGGGTATAGGCGCCGATGTCGTGGAGCAGGAGGATGTCGATGCGGTCCATGCCCAGTCGCTGCAAGCTGTCTTCGAACGACCGCATCACGCCATCGTAGCTGTAATCCCACACGATCTCGAACGGAAAGGGCTGCTTCCAGGGATCGGTGGAGATCCCCGTCCGGCTGCGCGGGCGCAGCAGGCGACCCGCCTTGCTCGAGAGCACGAACTCCTCGCGCCTCAGCCAGCGCAGCACATCGCCCATGCAGTGTTCCGAGCGGCCATGGCCGTAGAGGGGAGCGGTGTCGAAAAAGCGAATGCCCGCGTCCACCGCCGCGCTCACGGTGGCGCGCGCCTGATCATCGGAGACTTCCTCGAAGATGCCGCCGATGGTCGCGCCGCCCAATCCGAGCTCGGTGAGCGCCAGCGATCCGAGGTTGCGGCGCGGGATCGAACGAGGGGTCATGTTCACTGCAGACCTCCCAGGGATGCAGCGAGCTGTGCCGCACCGGACGGCCGAGCGCAAGGGGATGCCGGGAAGGCGCAGCTGCCGCAGCTCGCGGTCGCCTTCGCCGTCCCCGTGCTTGACAGGTCGTGCAGGTTCGGAATTCTCGCGGCGGTTCGGGCGTGTCGCCCGAGGCTCGCTCGACGGGCAGCCGGTAGGAGGGAGGGAAGCTGTTGCCCGATCCCGGTGGATCCGCGGACCGGTGCGGGCGGTCGTGTCGCCCTCGCACGGCGGTGGGCGCGAAGCGTGGCGCCGGCGGCGCGCCGCTGGCGGGAGAAGAAGGAGGCCCGTGAATTGCCGGCACCGATCCGTGCCTATGTCCGACTGGTGGACCGCATCAGCCACGCGGTCGGCCTGTTCGCCATGTATCTGTTCCTGTTCCTCATGGGCATGCTGCTGTGGTCGGCAGCGACCCGATTGACGACCGGCACCAGCTTCATCTGGGTCGTGGAGATGGCCGAGTTCACCATGGTCGCCTACTACATGCTCGGTGCCGCCCACTCGATCCAGCTCGATTCCCACGTCCGCATGGACCTCTTCTACGCCGCCTGGTCGCCGCGTACCCGCGCTCTTTGCGATGCGGTGACGATCCTCATGGTCATCGTCTACGGCATTCTCCTCTTTCGCGGCGGTCTGTCGAGCACGATCTACGCGCTCCAATACGGACAGAAGAACTATTCGGCCTGGGGTCCCTACCTGTGGCCGATCAAGGCGATCATGCTGGTCGGGATCTTCCTGCTATTGCTGCAGCTCGTGGCGACGTTCTTCAAGGACCTCGCTCGGGCGCGCGGAGAGAGCCTCGAATGAGCTACGAGGCCATCGCACTCCTGATGTTTTTGTCGATGCTTCTCCTGTTGGCCACTGGCCAGCGGGTGTTCGGGGTCATCGGCTTTGTCGGCAGCCTGTTCGCGCTCTTGTTGTGGGGCCGCGGCGGCTTCGAGATGCCGTTCAATGCCGCCTTCACGCTGGTCAACTGGTATGCGCTCGTGACCCTGCCGCTCTTCGTGTACATGGGCTATATGTTCGCCAATGCCGGGATCGCGGGCGATCTCTACCGCATGTTCCACGTCTGGTCGGGACCGGTGCGCGGCGGTCTCGCCATCGGCACCATCCTGCTCATGGTGTTGATCTCGGCCATCAACGGCCTGTCGGTGGCCGGAATGGCGATCGGCGCCACTATCGCCATTCCGCAGATGCTCGCGCGCGGCTACGACAAGGTGATGATCACCGGGGTGGTGCAGGCGGGCTCCTCTCTCGGCATTCTCATCCCGCCGAGCGTGGTCATGGTGCTCTACGGCATGATCGCTCGCCAGCCGGTGGGCAATCTCTGGCTGGCGGGAGTCCTGCCCGGTCTGATGCTGGCAGCGATGTTCATCGTCTACATCGCCTTCCGCTGCTGGCGGAACCCGGCACTGGGTCCGGCCCTGCCGCCGGAAGAGCGGAATCTGCCGCTGCGGGAGAAGATCGCACTGCTGCGCGCCGGCATCAGTCCGCTCGCCATTTTCTTCGTGATGATGGGCTCGTTTTTCACCGGTGTGACCAGCCTCGTCGAGAGCGCGGCGCTCGGGGCCTTGGCCACGACGGTGGACGCCATCGTCAAACGCAAGTTCACTTTCGAGATCTTCCACCGCACATTGCAAAGCACCCTATCCATCACCTGCATGTTCATGTGGGTGATCACGGCGGCGTTGTGCTTCAGCTCGGTATTCGACGGGCTGGGAGCGATCCGCGCGATCGAGAAAATCTTCTTGAGCTGGGGTCTCGAGCCATGGCAAGTCATTCTCATGATGCAGCTTTCATATCTGATACTGGGCATGTTTCTCGACGATACAGCCATGCTCGTGATCGTTGCTCCTCTGTACATTCCCCTCGTCATCAAGCTCGGATACGATCCGATCTGGTACGGTGTGATCTACACGATTACGTGTCAGATCGCCTATATGACGCCTCCATTCGGCTACAATCTGTTCCTCATGCGGGCGATGGCGCCGCCCGAGATCTCGCTTTCCGATATCTACCGCTCCGTTTGGCCCTTCGTGCTGATCATGATCGCGGGCATGTTGGCGGTCACCGCGTTCCCGCAGATTGCCCTGTGGCTACCCCAGCAGGTCTACAGCCGTTGAGGAGAAACTGCGGCCGGCCGGGTCCGGGGGAGGTGAAGGCAACGCCCAAACCATCGCCGAGCGGTCCGGGGCGCTGGGCGCGCCGACGGGCCGCCGACTTGTCGACCAGAGGACCAGAGACCGAGGAGGAGCCATCGTGACGACAGGAAAACCGACCGTCGATCTGGAGAAACGATCCTTTTTGAAGACCGCCGGCGCCACCGTGCTCGGAGCCACGGCGGCCAGCAGTTTCCCAGCGCCCTACGTCAAGGCGCAGCGGACGATCCGCTGGCGGATGCAGACCTATGCCGGTCCGGCGCTCGGCGAACACGTGATCAAGAACTCGATCGACGCTTTCAATCGGGCAGCCAACGGCGAGATGGAGATCGAACTCTATTACGCCGACCAGCTCGTGCCGCATCCGGAACTCTTCCGAGCGGTGCAGAACGGCACCATCGACGCCGCCCAGTCCGACGACGACTCGATCGGCGCGCCAGTCGATATCAAAGTGTTCGGCGCCTACTTCCCCCTCGCCGCGCGCTACAGCCTGGATGTGCCGGCACTCTGGCATTGGTACGGCCTCAACAAGATCTGGGAGGAAGCCTATAGCGAGGTGCCGGGCGTGGTGTGGCTGTCGACCGGCTCGTGGGACCCCTGCAACTTCGCCACCACCCGGCCGATCCGCTCGCTCGCCGACCTCAAGGGCCTTCGGGTCTACATGTTCCCGACCGGTGGTCAGTTCATGCAGCGCTTCGGCGTCGTCCCCGTCTCGCTGCCCTATTCCGACGTACAGGTAGCGATCCAGACGGGAGAGCTCGACGGCGTATGTTGGTCGGGTATCACCGAAGTCTATACCGTAGGCTGGGCAGACGTTACCAAATACTTCCTCACCAATCCGATTTCAGGCGCTTGGGCAGGATCGTATTTTGTCAACAAGGAACGCTGGGACGAGCTGCCGGAACATTTGAAGCAGCTGTTTCGGATGTGCATCGATACGTCACACTACTATCGCCTGCACTGGTATTGGTGGGGCGAGGCCCACTATCGCGTGCGTGGCGGCAAGCTCCAGCTCACCACCATCCCCGACGAGGAATGGAAGACCGTCGAGGAAGAAGCCTTCAAGTTCTGGGACGAGATCGCCCAGACGAGCGAACGCAACGCCCGCGTGGTGAAGATCCTCAAGGAGTACATCGACACCATGCGCAAGGCGGGCTCGCCCTACCGCTGCACCTGAGCGGGACCGGCGGCGCCGCCACCCGCCCGGCTGGGCGCCTCGGCGGCGCCGGCGGCCTCTCTCTCCTTGACTGCCGTCCACAGTCGCTCGAGGGCCGAGAGGTCGAGCGCGTCGAGCCGCAGACCGGCAGTCCTGGCGTCCTGTTCGAGGGCCCGGAAGCGGCGCTCGAACTTCTGGTTCGCAGCCCGGAGCGCCGCCTCGGGATCGATGGCTAGCCGACGCGCCAGATTGGCGACGGTGAACAGCAGGTCGCCCATCTCTTCGCGCACCGCGGCGCTCCGGCCCTCGCAAAGGGCCTCGCGCAGCTCCCGGATCTCTTCCTCGAGCTTGGCGAGGATATCGTCGGCATCGGGCCAGTCGAAGCCGACAGCGGCGGCCCGCTGTTGCAGCTTCACCGCCCGCACGAGCGCCGGCAGCGACCGAGGCACCCCGGCGAGTGCGCTCGCGTCTCCGGACTGATCGCGGCTCGCCCGCTCGGCGGCTTTCATCTCTTCCCAGCGGCGACGCTGTTCGGCGGCGTCCGCTACCGGCTCCTCGGCGAAGACGTGGGGATGGCGGCGCACCATTTTGTCGGCGATCCGCCGTGCCACCTCGTCGAAATCGAAGAGGCCTTGCTCCTTCGCCATCTGCGCGTGGTAGACCACCTGCAACAGCAGGTCGCCGAGCTCTTCGACGAGGGCGGTCGCGTCCTGCCGCTCGATCGCGTCGGCCACTTCGAAGGCCTCTTCGATCGTATAGGGGGCGATGGTGGCGAAGGTCTGCTCGCGATCCCACGGGCAGCCGCGTTGCGGGTCGCGCAGCCGCGCCATGATGGCGAGCAGGCGGTCGATGGGCCGTTCCTCCATCGCGCGCTCCCGTTGCAGCCGTTCAGAACAGGCTCGTCTGGGACGAGGGTGACGACGGGCGCCGGCGCGCAGCGTGCGGCGGATCGCCGCGCAGGACCGAGAGACGGCCGTCGTACCATTCGATTTCGAGCCGCGTCTCGCCGTCGAGGGCTGCCAGCCGGGGCACCAGCTGCCCGTCGCTGGCTCGCCGCACCACCGCATAGCCGCGCTCCAGAACGCTCTTGTGGCTCAGGCTCTCGAGCTGGCGCGAGAGCGCATCCAGCGCCAGGCGCCGCGTGCCCACCAGTCGCGCCGCGGCGGTCGCGAGCCTCTGCTGTTCGCGCCCGAGCGCCCGCGCGTGGGCCGCGAGGAGGTGGACGAGGGGCGCCGGCCGCAATCGTGCTCCCACCGCATGGAGACGCAGATCCTCGCGTCCGAGCCGGTCGCGCATCAGCTCACCGAGGCGAAGCGCGAGCCGTGCCAGCCGTTCTCGGCGCTCGCCGACGAGTCGCGCGGGGCTGCGCAGGGCCAGGCGTTCGGAGAGATCGTCGAGCCGCTGTTCGCGCAGGCGGATCTCGCTCGCGGGATCGGGCAATCCCCGCGCGAGACCCTGGAGATGGCGGGAGAGCTCGCGCAAGTGCCGCCGGATCGCGTGATCGAGCCGCTCGGCCAGTCGGGCGACCCGCTCGGCGAGTTCGCGGCGCACCGGCACGGCCATCTCGGCGGCGGCCGTGGGCGTGGGCGCGCGGCGGTCGGCGGCGTAGTCGATGAGCGTGGTGTCGGTCTCGTGGCCGACGGCCGAGATCAGCGGGATCGTGCATTCGGCGGCGGCGCGGACGACGATTTCCTCGTTGAACGCCCAGAGATCTTCGAGCGAGCCGCCGCCGCGGGCGACGATCAACACGTCCGGCCGCGGGATGGGCCCGCCTGGCGGAAGGCGGGAAAAGCCGCGGATGGCGGCGGCGATCTGCTCGGCGGCTCCTTCGCCCTGCACCAGCACGGGCCAGAGCACGACCCGGCGCGGGAAGCGATCGGCGATGCGGTGGAGGATGTCGCGGATCACCGCCCCGGTAGGCGAGGTCACGACGCCGACGACCTCGGGCAGAAACGGTAGCGGGCGCTTGCGCTCGGCGGCGAACAGGCCTTCGGCGGCAAGCCGTCGCCGGCGCTCCTCGAGAAGCGCCATGAGGGCGCCGGCGCCGGCAGGCTCGATTCGCTCCACCACGAGCTGGTAACGCGAGCGCTGCGGGTAGGTGGTCAGTCGGCCGGTGCAGACCACCTCGAGTCCGTCTTCGAGGACGGGTTGAGGCTGCGGCAGGCTGTTGCGCCAACAGACCGCATCGAGCACCGCCTTCTCGTCCTTCAAGGCGAAGTAGAGGTGGCCCGAGGATGCGCGCTTGAGACCCGAGATCTCGCCGCGCACCCGCACCCAGCCGTAGGCGTCCTCGACCGTCCGCTTGAGCGCGACGGCGAGTTCCGAGACGGTGTATTCGCGAATGTTGGCGGCAAATGGCACGGGGTCGGGCATGGCGCAGACTTAGGACGCCGGCACGGACGTGGGAAGGTGGTCGTCCTCGCTCGCCCCTTCCGCTGGTCGGCGGGCAATGCTAACTGCGCCGGCGCGGGCCGACGCCGAGCCCGCAGGATCGAAACGGGGAGGATTGCCGTGCGGGTTCTCGTCACCGGAGGCGCCGGCTTTCTCGGGCGCAAGCTGGCAGCACGGCTGCTCGCCGATGGCGCGCTCGGTGGGGCGGCGATCGAACGGCTGGTGGTGGCCGACGTGGCGCCGGCGCAACTGCCGGCCGATCCGCGGCTTGCGATCGTCACCGTCGATCTCGCTAGCGACCGACCGCTCGATGCTCTGGTGGCCGACTGCGATCTCGTCTTCCATCTCGCCGCGGTGGTGAGTGCGGGTGCGGAGGCCGATTTCGACCTCGGCTATCGAGTCAATCTCGACGGCACGCGGCGTCTGCTCGAGGCTCTGCGGCGTACGGGCCGGCGCCCCAAGCTGCTGTTCGCGAGCTCCGTCGCGGTCTTCGGTGGCGATCCGAGGGAGCCGATCACCGATACTACCCATCTCACACCGCAGACCTCCTATGGCACCCAGAAGGCGGCCGGAGAGCTATTGGTCAACGACTATGCCCGCAAGGGCTTCATCGAGGGGGGAAGCCTGCGCCTGCCTACCATCGTGGTGCGGGCGGGCAGGCCCAATCTCGCGGCTTCGACCTTCGCCAGCTCGATCATCCGCGAACCCCTCGCGGGCGAGGAGGCGATATGTCCGGTATCGCCAGAAACCGCCATGTACGTGCTGTCGCCGCGGCGAGTGATCGATGCCTTCATCCACGCCGCAGGACTTCCCGACGCGGCCTGGGGATGGTTTCGCGCGCTCACCCTGCCGGGAATCACGGTGCGCGTGCGAGACATGCTGGAAGCGCTCGAGCGCGTCGCCGGTCCGCAGGTGCGGGCACGGGTGCGCTTTTCGCCCGATCCGAGGATCCAGCGCATCGTCGATAGCTGGCCCCCGCATTTCCGCGTGCGCCGGGCTCTCGAGTTGGGGTTCGCCGCCGACCCGGATTTCGATTCCATCATTCGTGCCCATATCGAAGACGAGCTCGACGGGCAGATCCGCTGACGGCGCTTGTGGACGTGACGGATTGTCCGTCGCCCGAGGTGGAGATCGGCTTGAAGCCGAGCGCCACCCACATTAGGCTGCGTGCGGGTGCGCGGGCAGCCATGTGGTGGTGCGCACCCCTGAACCGAACTATGGAGGTTGGCCGCCCTTAATGGCAGCACAGACACGCGAGGAGTACCGCATCAACGAACAGATCGACGCGCGCCAGGTGCGTCTGATCGACGAGAACGGCACGATGGTCGGCATCGTGCCCCTGGCCGTGGCCCTCGAGCGGGCCGCCCAGGCGGGGCTGGATCTGGTAGAGGTAGCACCGACTGCCACCCCGCCGGTCTGCAAGATCATGGACTATGGGAAGTTCAAGTACGAGCAGCAGAAGAAGGCCAGTGCCGCGCGCAAGAAGCAAAGAGTGATCGAAGTCAAAGAAATCAAGATGCGGCCGAACATCGACGAGAACGACTATCGCATCAAGATGAAGAAAGTGCGCGACTTTCTGGCCGAAGGCGACAAGGTCAAGGTCACTTTGCGCTTCCGCGGGCGCGAGGTGGCCCACCAGGATATCGCCATGCGGCTGTTCGAGCGAGTGAAGGACGACGTCGGCGATCTCGCCAAGATCGAACAGACGCCGAAGCTCGAGGGCCGACAGATGGTGATGGTGATGGCACCTGTGAGGTAGAGGTTCGTTGCCCGCCGCCGAACAGGCGCATTTCCGCATCGAGATCGAACCCGGCGGGCGCATCCGTCCGGTCGAAGGGGGAGCGGCGCTGCTCGCCCTGTGCGAGGAGGAGGGGATGCGCGCCTGCGTGCAGGCCGCCATCGCCGCGTTCGGAAAGGCGGCGCGCGGCGGACAGCAACGGCTCGGCCTCGCATGCGCGCCGGAGGATCCGCGCCCCCTCTACCTGTTGCTGCGGCTCGGCCGCCGCAGCGGCGAGGCGGCGGAGATCGAGGGCCGGGCGCTCCGTCCCATGGCCTTCGACGGGCCGGCGGCATCCCGCTTGCGCGAGCTCGAGGCGTTCACCGCCCTGTGGGCGCACAGCGAGGAGGCCGAGCCCGCGCGCGCTCGGGAGGCTGCACTCGCGCAGCTCGCCACCCTGCCCGAGGTGCAAGCGGTACGGCTGGCGGCCCGGGAGGACGGATCGGCCCGCTCGCCGCAGGGCGGAGGGACCGCGAAGCGGTCCTTCGTGGTCGAAGCGGCCGGCGAGGAGCTCGGGGCAGGGGGAGCGGTGCAATTGCGCCTGGGGTTTCCCGTCGAGGCCAGCGGGGAGCCGCTCGCCCTCGAGATCCTGCTCGAACCCGACACGGCGCCCGATGCCTGGCAATTGGAACTGTTCTCGGGCTATGCCGACCTCTTCGCCCTGCTCGCGGCACGGCAAAGAGCCGCAGGGGAGCGGTCGGATCCCCCGGCGACGGCCGGCGTGGCGGCCGTTCCCGACGAGCTCACCCATCGGCAGGCGGATATCGTCTACATGCTGGCTTCCGGAATCGAGGGTACGCGCGAGATCGCGGCCCAGCTCGGGATCGCGGCACCCACGGTGAAGGCGCACTTGCGCATCCTCATGCAACGGCTCGGCGTGAGCAGTCGTCTCGAGCTCGTACGGCTCGCCTACGAGCGTTGGGGCCGCTGGTTGGAAGCCGAGCGCCGTCGCCGCGGAGGCTCCGCGTGAGTGCGCCTTCGGTTCACGCGGCGCGGCTTTCGGCCCTGCGCGCCGAGCTCGCCCGGCGCGGCTGCGACGGGCTGTGGCTGCCGCGGACCGATCCGCACGGCAGTGAATATTTGCCGCCGCACGAGGAGCGGGTGGCCTGGCTCACGGGATTTACCGGGTCGGCAGCGCTCGTGGTGGTGCTGCCCGAGCGTGCGGCGATCTTCGTCGATGGCCGTTACACGCTGCAGGTGCGCGACGAGGTGGATCCGAGCTTGTTCGAGCCGCTGCACCTCGTCCACGACCGGCCGCACGAATGGGTCGCTGCCCATTTGCCGCCGGGCGGCCGGCTTGGCTACGATCCTTTCCTGCTCACCCGCCGGCAGCTCGAGCGGCTCGAGCGAGCGATCGGCCGGCGAGGTCGGCCCGTGCCGCTCGTTCCCGATCCGGTCGATGCGGTGTGGACCGACCGGCCGCCCCGACCTGCCGCGACGGTGGTGCCGTGGCCCGAGGAATTCGCCGGCGAGAGCAGCCTCGACAAACGCCGGCGAATGGGTGCGGCGGTGGAACGGGCAGGGGCCGATTGGCTCCTCGTCTCCGCTTGCGACAGCATCGCCTGGCTCTTGAACGTGCGCGGCGGCGACATCCCCTTCAATCCGCTCGTTTTGAGCCATCTGTTGTTGCACCGCGACGGGCACTGTCGATGGTTCGTCGATCCGCGGAAGCTCCGCGATTCGGGCTTTGCCGAGCCTGCAGTCGAGGTGCGGGACTATGACGACCTCCTTCCCGCTCTCGATCGGCTGGGGCGGGAAGGCGCGGTGGTGCTGGTCGATCCCGAGCGGGTGCAGGTCGGATTTGCCGATCGGCTTCGTGCGGCCGGGGCCGAAGTGATCGAGGGCGTCGATCCGATCCCGCTCGCCAAGGCCAAGAAGAACCCGACCGAGATCGAAGGAGCGCGGCGTGCGCACCGGCGCGACGGACTCGCCATGGTGCGCTTTCTCCATTGGCTGTCGCAGATTCCTCTCGACGGTTCGGTCGGCGAACGGGACGTCGCCCGGCGCATCCTCGAGGAGCGGAAGCGCGATCCGCTTTTCCGCGGTCCGAGCTTCGAGACCATCGCCGGCTTCGGGCCGAATGGCGCGATCGTCCACTATCGGGTGGAGGAGAAAAGCGAGCGGCGCTTGGTTCCCGGCTCGCTGCTCCTCGTCGATTCGGGTGGCCACTATCTCGATGCCACCACCGACGTCACCCGCACGATCGCCCTCGGTGAACCGACGGAGGAGATGTGTCGGCATTTCACCCGGGTGCTCGCCGGTCACATCGACCTCGCGACCTGCCTCTTTCCGGACGGGACGAGCGGTGGGCAGCTCGATGCCATCGCACGGCTGCCGCTTTGGAAGAGCGGCCTCGACTACGACCACGGCACCGGCCACGGCGTCGGCGCCTATCTCTGCGTGCACGAGGGGCCGCAGCGCATCGCCCGCCAGTCGGCGAACGTTCCTCTCGAGCCGGGCATGATCGTCTCGAACGAGCCCGGGTACTATCGCGCTGGCGCCTACGGGATTCGCATCGAGAACTTGATGGTGGTGCGCGAGATGGGAGAGATTCCCGGAGCCGAACGGCGCATGCTCGGCTTCGACACGCTCACGCTCGTGCCCATCGATCGCCGCCTCGTGCTCAAGGACGAGCTGCCTGCCAACGCCCGCGCCTGGCTCGATGCCTATCACGCGCGGGTCGTCGAGAGCCTCGCCCCCCATCTCGAGCGGGACGTGCGCGAGTGGCTCGAGGCCGCCTGCCGGCCTCTGTGATTCCCCCTCAGGCCCGCATCCGCAGCCAGCGCAGCAGGCGGCGTGTGGTCACCCGCATCCGATAGATGAGCAGGCGCACCAGCCGCTCGGCCCGTTCCACCACCGCGCGCGCGCCAGGATGCCGCGCCTTGAAACGCTCGAGCAGCCGCTGCGCCCAGGGTGCGTGGCGGGACAGCAGAACCAGGCCCACCACGATGAACAGGACACCCTGCAAAAACGGCAGGAACAGGCCGACCACGCCGAGGGCGAGGAACCCGTAGCCCAGGGCGGTCAAGACCATGCGGCTCACGGTCGACCCGCGAGCTGGTACCATTCGTCCTCGCTCAGGATCCGCACTCCGAGTTCCACGGCCTTGCGGTATTTGCTCCCCGGACGCTCGCCGACAACCACGAAATCGGTCCGCCTCGACACCGAATCGGCGACTTTGGCACCGAGGCTTTCGGCCACCGCCTTGGCTTCCTCGCGACTCATGTGGGCGAGCTCGCCCGTAAAGACCACGGTCTTGCCGGCGAGAGGCGACGGCCCGGCGACCTGCGGTGCCGCCACGGGTTCGATCTCCACCTCGGCGGCGAGGGCGTCGACCAGGCTGCGATTGCGCGGCTCGGCGAAGAACTCGGCGAGCGATTCGGCGATGACCGGTCCCACGCCCTCGATGTCCTGGATCTCCTCCCGCGCCTTGGCGTCCCCGGCGCCGAGGCGCTCCATGGCCGTCCGCCAGCGGGCGAAGCTGCCGAAATGGCGGGCGAGGCTTCGGGCGTTGACCTCGCCGATATGTCGGATGCCCAGGGCGTAGATGAACCGGTCGAGGGGTAGGTGCCGGCGCGCTTCGATCGCCGCCACGAGATTGGCGAGCTTCTTTTCGCCCCAGCGGGGAAGTTGCCGGATCGCCTCTCGTTTCGCAGCGTCCCGCGGGATGCGGAAGAGGTCGACCGGGTCGCGGATGATCCCGGCTTCGAACAGCTGGCGCACCTGCTTGTCGCTGAGGCCTGGGATGTCGAAGGCATGTCGGGACACGAAGTGGACGATCCGTTCCACTGCTTGGGCGGGACAGAACAGCCCGCCGGTGCAGCGCCGAATCGCCTCGTCCGGCGGTCGCACCGCGAGGCTGCCGCACACCGGGCAGCGTTCGGGCGGCTGCCAAGAGCGGGCATCGGCGGGCCGCTTCTCCTGCACTACGGCGAGGACCTGCGGAATGACGTCGCCGGCGCGCTGGACGACGACCGTGTCGCCGATGCGGATGTCCCGCTCGCGAATGTAGTCCTCGTTGTGCAGGGTGGCCCGCCGCACCACCACTCCGCCGACGGTGACGGGATCGAGCATGGCGACGGGGGTCAGGGCACCGGTGCGTCCGACTTGCACCACGATGTCGCGCAGGACGGTCCAAGCCTTTTCCGGATCGAACTTGTGGGCGATCGCCCAGCGGGGTACCCGCTGCACGAAGCCGAGGCGCTCCTGCAGCGCGATGTCGTCGAGCTTGTCCACCACCCCGTCGATGTCGTAGTCGAGCTCGGCTCGGCGGTGTTCGAGGTCGTCGTGGTAGGCCACGAGCTCCTCGACCGAAGCGAGCCGACGGACCAGCGGATTGACCGGTAGGCCCCAGGAGCGGGCGGTCTCGAGAAAGGCGAGATAGGAGCCGGTGATCGGCGGATCGGCTTCGCCCCAGCCCCAGACGAAGAACCGAAGCGGCCGTTGCGCCGTGATCCGGCTGTCGAGCTGGCGCAGCGAGCCGGCGGCGGCATTGCGCGGATTGGCGAAGAGCGGCTCGCCGCTGGCTCGGCGACGCTCGTTGAGCTCGAGAAAGGCGCTGCGATTCATGTAGACTTCGCCGCGGATCTCGATGACCGGCGGCGGCCGGTCGGTCAACAGCCGCTGCGGGATCTCGCGGATGGTGCGGACATTCGCGGTCACGTCCTCGCCGGTAAAACCGTCACCGCGCGTGGCGGCGCGAACGAGGAGCCCATTTTCGTAGCGGATGCTACAGGACAGACCGTCGATCTTGGGCTCGCCAGCGAACACGAGCGGCTCGCTCGCGTCCAGTCGCAAAAGCCGGCGAACGCGATCGACCCAATCGCGCAGCTCCCCCTCGCTCATGGCATTGTCGAGGGTGAACATCGGCACCGTGTGCCGGACCTTGACGAACTCTTCGGCGGGGGGTGCACCGACCCGCAGGCTCGGACTGTCCGGCCGCTGGAGGTGGGGGAAACGCGCCTCGAGCGCCCGATTGCGGCGCACGAGCGCGTCATAGTCGGCATCCGAGATCTCGGGTCGGGCGAGCACGTAGTAGAGATAGTCGTGTCGAGCGATCTCCCGCGCGAGCCAGGCGAGCTCGGCTCCCGCCTCCTTTTCCGACAGCGCGGAGACGGGCTGGAAGAACGTCGGAGGTGGCCGCAGCCGCGCGAGACTCCGAGGTGGCACCGCCTCTTCCGGGCGTCGGTTCACGCTCCGCTCCCTCCTTTCGCGTCGAGCAGGCTGGAGGCTGCCGCCCGTGCCGCTTCGGTCACCTCGAGCCCGGCCAGCATGCGGGCGAGCTCCTCGCGACGGCCGCTGTCGCCTAGCACTTCCACCCGCACCGACACGCCCTCCGGGCTCTCCTGTTTCTCGACCCGCAAATGACGGTCGGCCCGGGCCGCGATCTGCGGCGCATGGGTGACCACGAGCACCTGCCGTTCGCGAGCGAGCCGCGCCAGCCGCTCGCCCACCGCCGCCGCCGTCGCTCCCCCGATCCCGCTGTCCACCTCGTCGAAGATCATGGTGGTAGCCGGATAGAGGCGGGCGATCACGAGCTCGAGCGCCAGCATGAAGCGGGCGAGCTCGCCGCCCGAGGCGATGCGGTCGAGGGCATCGAAAGGCTGTCCAGGGTTGGTCTGAGCCTCGAAGCGCACCCGCTCCCCGCCCTCCGGTCCCCAACGTTCGGGAGGGAGTGGGTCGAGTGCCACCCGGAAGCGGGCGCGGTCGAGCCGCAGCGGCGGCAGCTCGCTGGCCACCGCGGCGGCGAGCCGCTCCGCTGCCTCGCGGCGGGCGCGCGAGAGCGCCGATACCGCGTCCTGCAGCGCCCGCTCGCAGCGCTCCATGATGCGCCTGGCCTCGGCTAGCGCCGGATCGGCCGCGGCCAGAGCGCCGAGTCGCGCCTTCGCCGCCTCGAGCCTCTGCGGCAGCTCCTCCACCCGACAACGGTAACGGCGCGCGGCATCCCTCAGGGCGAAGAGACGGGCTTCCGCCTTCTCGAGCAGGCCGGTGTCCTGTCGCACCCGCTCGAGGGCCGCCCCGAATTGCGCTTCCGCTTCGCCCACCTCGATCGCCGCCCGCTCGATGGCTGCCACTGCGGACGCCAAGGTGGAATCGAACTCGAGCGCCCGACGGGCGCGTCGCTCGGCACCGCCGAGGCGCTCCACGGCCTGGGAGAGGAGCGTTCCCACTTCGCCGAGCAGGCTCGCGAGCTTCTCGCGGTTCATCGCCTGCCGCCGCCTCTCCGCCAGTTCTTCCTCTTCGCCCGGCCGCGGGGCGAGATCCTCGAGATCCTGCACGAGCCGCTCGAGCTCCTCGCGTTCCTGCCGCGTCTGCTCGAGCTGCGCCTCGAGGGCGGCGAGCCTGTGCCGGGCCGCTCGATGGTCCTCGAAGGCCGTGCGCACCTGCCGCCGCAGTCCCTCGTGGCCGCCGAAGCGGTCGAGGATGTCGCGATGGAAGCCCGGCTCGTCCAGGGCGCGACTCGCGTGCTGGCCGTGGATCTCGACGAGCAGACTGCCGATCCGGCGCAGCAGGCTGTTGCCCACGGCAACGTCCTCGATCCAGGCGCGGCTTCGTCCGTCGCCAGAGACTTGGCGGCGAATCAGGATCTCCTCGCCGGCAGCGTCGATTCCCTGAGCGGCGAGCAGCTCGAAGACGGGGTGACCAGCGGGCAGGGTGAAGCCGGCCGTCACCTGGGTTTGCGCGGCTCCGCGTCGCACCATGCTGCGCTCGGCTCGGCCGCCGAGTGCGAGCCCGAGGGCATCCAGCACGATCGACTTGCCTGCCCCGGTTTCGCCCGTCAGGACGGTCAGGCCGGGCCCGAAAGCGAGCTCGAGCCGATCGATGAGCACGAAATCGCGAACGACGAGCGTCGACAGCATGCCGGCAGACCCGCTCGGGCCTCAGAAGGGCCACAGATTGGCGAGCCGGGAAAGCCAACCCGCCTTTTCCGGCTCCGGTTCGAGCCCGCGGCCCTGGAGCAGCGCATAGGAACGCCGGTACCATTCGCTGTCGGGAAAATTATGGCCGAGCACCGCGGCCGCCACTCGAGCCTCCTCTTCGAGCCCGAGGGCGAGATTGCACTCGACGAGGCGGTGTAGCGCTTCCGGCACATGGGTCGTGGTCTGGTACGCCTCGACCACCCGCCGGAACCGGTTCATGGCGGCGAGCCAGCGGCCCTGACGCTGATAGAAACGGCCGATCTCCATTTCTTTGCCGGCGAGATGGTCCCGTACGAGATCGATTTTGTACTGGGCGTCGCGCGCGTAATCGCTGTCCGGGAAGCGCTGGACGACCAGGTTCAAGGCCTCGAGCGCCTTTTCGGTCGCCCCCTGGTCGCGGCCGACATCCGAGATCTGCTCGTACCACGACACCGCTACGAGATAGTGGGCGTAGGGTACCTCCTCGTGGCCGGGATGGAGTTCGATGAAGCGTTCGGCAGCGGCGATGGCGGCGTCGTACATCCCGCCCTCGTAATAGGCGTAGGCGGCCATCAGCTGCGCCCGAGTGGCGAGCTGCGAATAGGGATGTTGGCGTTCGACCTCCTCGAACGCCTTGGCGGCTTGCTCGAAGCGCTCCTCGTCGAGCAGTCGAGTCGCCTCCGCCCAGAGTTCCTCGGCGGGTTTTTCCACCTGCTCGCCACCGTTCCGTGTGCCGCTACAGGCGGCGAGCGGCAGGGCCATGAGCAGCAGCACGAGGCTGAGGCGTCGCAGCGATCGGGCGAGCTTGTGCACGTTCCACCTTCCGGCTAGGTTGGCGGGGCCGGCGGACACCTTGCAGGTTCGGCGCGGCAGGGCCCGACCGGCATCTGCTTCCCGGGTGCGGGGTATGCGCTGTGACCAGGCGTCCGTCGTCGCTCGAGCAGTATATAGGTGAACGTATCCGCCGTCGCCGCACCCGTCTCGGCCTCACTCAGGAGGAGCTGGCAGCGGCGATCGGCTGCTCCTATCAGCAGGTGCAGAAGTACGAATCGGGAGCCAATCGCGTGAGCGCCGGCACGCTGCTGCGCATCGCCAGGCGGCTCGAGGTCCCGGTCGACTGGTTCTTCCTGGGCTTCGGCGACGACGACGAGGATACCCCGGACCCGGCGCCAGGGGCCGCGAGCTCGCGGCGGACAGTGGAGCTCGTGCGCGCCTTCGAGGCGATCGACGACGAGACGGTGCGGGCGGCGCTCACGGCTCTCGCCCGTACCGTGGCCGAGCGCGCGTTGCCCGAGCGGCAAGGGGCGGGCAATCGCTCGGGGCGTGGGAAAGGCGCAGCAGTCGTGTGAGACGGGACGCCACACCTCTTCCGCCTGCCCTTCCGCCTCCTTATGTGTGACGGCGGAGGCGCCGACCCGGAGGGGGCATCCATGGCGATCAGGGACATTCTGCTGCTGGTGGACGGCGGGCGCGGGAGCACGGCCCGAATCGATGCGACCCTCGCCCTCGCGGATGCGTGGGATGCGCATCTCGTGGCGCTCGCGCTCGTGCCCGAGCCCTACATTCCGGCCGCGGTCGGGGTGAACATCCCGCCCGAGATCCTGGAACAGCAGCGCCGGCGAGCGGAAGAGGAAGCGGATGCCCTGCTCTCCCGGGTGGACGAACGGGCGGGACGATTCGCTCGACCGGTCGAGCGGCGGCGCGAGATCGCCCCGATCGACCGACTGCCGGTGCTGTTCGCGCGGCACGGCCGGCATGCCGATCTCGTCGTCGTCGGCCAGCCGGATCCGGAGGAAAATACTGCCGACCAGGCGCTTCTGGTGGAATCCGCGTTCATGCACTCCGGCCGACCGGCACTGGTCGTTCCCTACATTGGCGCTCGCGCCATGCCGCCCGAGACGGTGATCTGCTGTTGGGACGGCTCGCGCGAGGCGGCCCGTGCCATCAACGATGCCATTCCGTTTCTGGAGAAAGCAAAACGGGTGCTCGTCACCGTCGTCGATCCGCAGAGCCTCGGCGGTCGCGTCGGGCCGATCGCCGGCGCCGACATGGCAGCGCACCTCGCCCACCACGGCATTGCGGTGGAAGTGAAGGACATCGAAAGCGGGGGTCTGGACGTCGCCGACGTCATTCTGAGCCATGCCGCCGACGAGGGAGCCGACATGCTGGTGATGGGTGGCTACGGCCATTCGCGGCTGCGCGAAATCATCTTCGGTGGCACCACCCAGTATGTGCTCGAGCACATGACCGTGCCCGTGTTGTTCGCCCACTGAAGACTCAAACCACGCGCCCGCGGGCATCGACGGCCGAGTCCCATTCCACCTCGTCGCCGACCGTTCCGAAGACGCGGTCGGCGAGATTGCTCACCAGGCAGACATGGGCCGGGACCACTCGCACGCGCTCCCCGATTCGCGGCCGCTCTGGCGAGTCCGAAAGATCGACGTGGGCGTGCTCCTCGCTCAGCCGGACGATCCGTGCCCTGGGGTATTCGAGGACGAGGCCGTGGTGTCCGGGACTGCGATCGGCCGAGAGTGTCTTCGAACCGGCATCCAGGATGCACCGATCCGGCGCGGGCCGGCTCACCACCGTGGTCAGCACCGTGAGGGCACAATCCTCGAGGCGGGCCGCTCCCGCCGCGATCTGCATGCAATCGTAGTAGATGTACGTCCCCGCGCGATGCTCGCCCACCCCCACCGCTTCCTGTGCCCGCCACATATCCGGGGTGCCGCCGCTCGACAGTAGCGGCAGCGGTAGACCCGCGGTCGAAAAGAGCTCGCGGCAGCGGGCGAAGAAAGTCGCGACCGCGGCCGTGGCGCCCGGCGGCGGATAGGTGAACAGGCCGCCGAAGCGGAGTCCCGGCAGACGGTCGACGAGACGGGCGAGGGCGAGGGCGCTTTCGGGGTCCGCGACCCCGCAACGTCGGGCTCCCGTATCGCACTCGATCCTGACCTCGATCTCGAGCCCGGCTGCCGAGAAGGCAGCCGACAGCCCTTTCGCTACCTCCGCACTGTCGCAGCCCACGGCGAGCCGTATCCGGCGGGCGAGCGCCACCGCTCGCGCGAGCTTCGCCCTGCCGACGAGGTTGTAGGGCACGAAGATGTCGTCGATGCCGCCATCCGCCATCACCTCGGCCTCGCCCAGCTTCTGGCAGCAGATGCCGACCGCGCCCAGCTCGATCTGGCGCCGCGCGAAACGGACGAGTTTGTGGGTTTTGATGTGCGAACGATTGGCGAGGCCGTGGCGATCGCAATGCTGCTGCCAGCGCAACAGATTGTGGCCGACCCGCTCGAGGTCGATCAAAACCGCCGGGGTGTCGAGATGGTCGATGCGCGTCTCCTTCCTCATCGCGGAGCGGGCCGTGGCGGCTGCGGCGCGAGCGTGCCGAAGAGCCCTCCTGCGGAGAGGGTGCGGGAAGGCTCGCCATCGTCCTCCGCGGTCGGCAGCTCGCCCGCAGGCGAGAGGATCCGTTGCTCGAGCTCGCGGATCTTGCGCCGCGCCGCTTCGAGGTCGGCAGCCAGGGTCGCCGCAGCCGCCTCGGCGGCCTCCGCGCGGGCGAGCGCGGCGGCCACAGCCTCGCCGCCGCGGCTCGGATCGCGAGCCGCCGCGTTCGACCGTTCGAGCTCGGCGAGCCTCGTCCGCAGCGAGGCTGCCTCCTGTGCCATCCGATCGCGCTGGGCGCGCAACTCTGCGAGCTCGGCCTCGACTTGCGGCGGGTACCCGGAGCTTGTGGGGGCGCCGGCGTCCGACGGGCTCCTCGCCAGGTTCCGCTCTCGCTCCCGGCGCGCCAGAGCTGCCGCCAGGAGGGCGGCGTTGAGGTGCCGCCGCAGCCCCTCGAGTATCGCCCGATGACGGAGACGCTCGGGGCTGCCGTCGTCCTCCCGCGCTGCCCTGCCGGCTGTCGTCGCGCCCTCTCCTGCCGGCATTTCGGCCACGCGCAGGCTCAACCGCTCCAGGCGCGCTGCAAGCTCCGCCCGCTCGGAGGCGAGGGTGTCGCGCTCCTTCGCGAGCTGGGCGGCGTGCAGTTCCGCTGCCTGGAGACGGGTCTCCAGGGTCTCGCGGGTGCGCCGCAGATCCGCTTCCAGCTGGGCGAGCCTCTGCTGCAAACGGGCTCGCTCCTCCTCCAGTTCCCGCGTCGCCCGGGCGACGGCGGCGGCGACCCGTTCCGCGACGGGTGCAGTTTCGCGCTGCAGCTGTTGGGTGGCGGCCGTCTGCTGCCGCCAGAGCACGAACAGCCCGACAGTGGCCGCCAGCAGCAGCAGCGACAGCCCGACCAGGGCGGCAAGCCCGGCGGCCATCAGGATTTGCGTGCGGCGCGGAAGGGGAATGATGCGGATGCCGCTCGGCTGCCGCTCGTAGATGTCGCGATCGACGAACCGCCACATGGCGCCGTCCTTCCCTATCCGCTCTGCCCGAACCGGCGTCGAGGCCGCCCGCTCCCTGCGCTGCCCGGCTTGTCGCCGTGCTGGCGGCTTTCGGCAAGCCCCCAAAGGCGGGTCGGGGCGCCGAGGCCAAACGGCCCGCGGTACGGTACCCCGAGACTCGTCGTTAACGGCGTCTTCACCCGTGGTGATGGATCTTGCCGCGCGTCCCGGCTGGCCCCAGAGCGATGCGCTGTCGGACACGGTCCCAGGCGAGCTTCGTCACCTTTGCTTTCGCTGCCGCGGATCTCTTGATCGCGGTCGGGGACGACGACGCCGTACGCTTCGCTGCCGGCGCAGCGCGGCTCTTTGTGGGAGCTCCCGCCGAGCAGCTCGTGGGCCGATCCGTGGTCCATCTCTTCGCTCCCGACGATTATCTGCTGGTGCGCCATCTCCTGCGCCGAGCGCGGGCAGGCAAACGGGTCGGTCCGGTGGTCGTGACCTCGGTGACCGGCGCGATCGCCCGACTGCGGGCCCTCGCGGATCCCACTTCCGACATCGTCGCGGTGACGCTCTCCGACATGCGGGCCGCTCGGTTGGCCGAAGGTCTCTCCCGACCACCCCTCCTCCGCCGCGACCAGCTGGTGGCGGCCCTCGACCGCCTGCTCGCCGAGGCGGAAGGGGTGGTGGATCCGCACCTCAGCCTCATCGACATCAAAGGATTCGATCGGCTGTCCAGTCGGTGTGGCGCGCAGCTCGTCGCCGAGCTGATGGCCGTCCTGCGCGCCGGTTCGATCGACGGACAGATGGCGGCAGAACTGACACCCGGGCGTTATGCCGTGGTGCACGAGGGTCAGGCAGCGGGCGAAGACCTGCGCGAGGAGGTGCGCCACCTCCTCGCGATGGTGGTGGAGCCCGGCCCGCTCGCTCTCGACGCGGTCGCCATCCCGCTCAGCGAGCCGACCTTCGGCATCCGCGAGCTCTCGCAGGCGATCGCGCACCTGCTCGGCGTCTTCGCCGCCCACGGCCGGGAGGCGGTATCGCCTTCGCTCGCTGCGGCCCTCGACGCCCACCTGCGCGCCACCCTCGAGCGCCTCGATCGCCTCCGTGCCTCGATCGAGGACCTCCGCTTCACTCTCGTCTTCCAGCCGATCGTCCGCCTCCCCGAGCGAACGGCGCACCATTTCGAGGCCCTGATCCGCTTCTCGCAGGCGGGCGAGAGTCCCGAAGCCACGCTGCAGCTCGCGGAGAAGGCCGGGTTGGTGGGACAACTCGACCTGCGCATCGTCCGCCGGGTGCTGGCGGAACTCAGGCAAGCGCCGGCCGAGGTGCGGGTAGCTGCCAATCTCTCTGCCCGTTCGATCGAAGACGCACGGTTCATCGCAGAGCTTTTGCAAATCCTCTCCAAATCCGATGTGGACGCGATCCGTCTCATGTTCGAAATCACCGAAAGCCATGCACTCGTCGACATGGCTCATGCCCGGAGCGTTCTCCTGCATCTGCGAGAGCGCGGGCACATGATCTGTCTGGACGATTTTGGAAGCGGTGCAGCAGCTTTCCAATACATCCGTTATTTGCCGGCCGATTTCGTCAAACTCGCCGGCAGTTTCACCAAATCGGTGCAGGCTTCGCCCCGCGAGCGGACCATCGTGAGGTCGGTCGTGCAGCTGTGCCGAGAACTCGGCATCCAGGTGGTCGCGGAGAACGTCGAGACCGAGGAGGAATGCCGGGCCATGGAGGAGCTGGGTGTCGGTTTCGGTCAGGGGTTTCTGTTCGGCGCGCCGCGCGCCGACTTCCGCGGCGGCCCGCCGGCGAGCGTTCGCCGCGGGCTCGCGCGGGAAGAGTGGGCGTGACGGCGCGAGCAGGGCGCCCCCGTTGCGACGATGGGCCGACTGGGCTAAGCAGGGCGCGGATGGCGGTTCCCGCGAGGGACGAAGAGGGAAGCCGGTGCGGCTTCGGGCCAAAGCCGGCGCTGCCCCCGCAACTGTAGGCGGCGAGTCCCGATCCATCGGGCCACTGGGGCGACCCGGGAAGGCGGATCGGGGCGGCGACCCGCGAGCCAGGAGACCTGCCGCCAATCCGTCGCGCCACCTGTCGGGGCGGGGTGCCCCCGGAGGAACCGTCGATGCCGATCCCCTCGACCTTGGCGTCCGCCGTTACCCCGGACCTCGAGGCCTGCGATCC
Source organism: bacterium HR40 (assembly GCA_002898275.1). Classification (GTDB taxonomy): domain Bacteria; phylum Pseudomonadota; class Alphaproteobacteria; order Geminicoccales; family Geminicoccaceae; genus HRBIN40. The sequence continues at coordinate 216,051 of BEIQ01000002.1, read as the reverse complement.
AGGAGGCTTGATGCGGGCGGCGCTCCTGGCCGACCGACCGGATGCGAACGTCCGCGAGCTCTTGCTGTGCTGGCTCCTGCGGCTTCCGGCCGGGCTCGATCCAGCGCTCGCCGCCTGCCGCATTCTCGGCTGGAATGGGCAACAGCGCAAAGGCGCAGACTACGAGCTGCGCGACCTCTTGCGCGAGGTCGCGTTGTGGCCGCGCGAGCGCCTCGCGCGTCGCGTGCGGTGCCACCGCCGCCCGCATTGAGGGAGACCGCCCCATGGCACGCGTTCCGGTCACGGTGATCACCGGTTTCCTCGGCGCTGGCAAGACGACCTTGGTGCGGCACCTGCTCGAACATCCAGACGGTCGTCGGCTCGCCCTCGTCGTCAACGAGTTCGGCGAGGTCGGCATCGATCGCGAGCTGCTGCTCGGCTGCGGGCTCGCCGGCTGCCGTGAAGAGGACCTGGTCGAGCTGGCAAACGGCTGCATCTGCTGCACGGTCGCGGACGATTTCCTGCCGACCATGCGTCGCCTGCTCGACCGCGCGACACCGCCCGATCACATCCTGGTCGAGACCTCCGGCCTCGCCCTGCCGAAGCCGCTCGTCAAGGCCTTCGCCTGGCCGGAAGTGCGCACCCGCGCCACCGTCGATGGCGTGGTCGCGGTGATCGATGCCGAGGCCACGGCGCGCGGGCTCTTCGCCCCCGATCCCGCAGCCGTCGAGCGGGCCCGTGCCGCCGACCCGGCGCTCGATCACGACAGCCCGCTCGAGGAGCTCTTCGCCGAACAGATCGCCTGCGCCGATCTCGTGGTGCTCAACAAGACCGACCGGGTGGACGCAGCCGGGCTGGAACGTGCCGAAGCGGCGATCGCTCCCCACCTGCGGCCGGGCGTGCGAGTGGCGCGGGCACGCTTCGGGCGCCTCGATCCGGCGATTCTGCTGGGCGTGGCGGCAGCCGCGGAAGAGGATCTGGAAAGTCGTCCCTCGCACACCGATCGCGCAGCCGAGCACGATCACGACGAGTTCACGAGCCTGGTGCTCGAGGCCGGCGAGATCGCCGACCCGACGGCGTTGGTGGAGGCCCTGCGGGCACTCGCGCGCGAACTGCCGATCTATCGCGTCAAAGGCTTCGTCGCTGTCGCCGGCCGGCCCATGCGGCTCGTGGTGCAGGCGGTGGGCGACCGGGTCGAGGTCTATTTCGACCGGCCATGGCGGGCCGGGGAGGAGCGCCGTTCCCGTCTCGTCGTCATCGGCAGCGCCGGTCTCGCGGCCGATCCCTGTCGCACTCGGCTCGGCATCCCCTTCTCGGGCGTCGACTGACGGCACGGGCGGCGAGCGGCGCGGACGGGGCGCCACGATGCGAGGCGTCCAGCCGGACGATCGGAGGGATCCGGGCAGCGGATCGACGGGTGTCCCTCGTGCCGGTTCGGCTCGCTCGGCCTTCGCCCGAGGCGCGAGGTGCGATGCTGCGCTCTGCGAGCGATCGCCAATGCCCGGGGCGACTCCGTCTCGGCTGCCGGAGCGCGACCAGGCAGTCGCTGCGCTGCCCGCCTTGGCGACCGCTATGCGCCGGCCGACGGTTGCCGGTCTCGCGCGCCAGGCTCGAACCAAGTGGCACCGCGGCGCGCCTCGCCGCCTGCCGTCGTCGCCGCGCGAGCGGGGCGCCGACGGCGCGAGGGGAGAGCCACCGTTGCCCCAGCGTCCGTTCTCCTAGGTGTCCGGTTCCCGGCATGCCGGCAAACCCGACGAGGCGCGATCGGTGCCGGAGGCGCGCCGAATGGACGGCAGCCGAGGCGGACGGTCTGCGCCGCGTCTGGCTTTCCGCAGGACGGACACGGCGTGCCCTCGCCGGTCCGATCGACCGGCGTGAGTGATCGGGGACACGGAGCGGGGCCATCCGCGTCCTCTCGCTGGACCCCCATGGGCGTGGCGCTCGGGCGAGGGGACGTGCCGCCTCGAGAGAGGCGGTCGGCTCCGCGGCTCGCATGCCGGCGAGGCTCGAGGGCGCTGGCCGGCGCGAGCGGGCAGGCCGCGCGCGGCCTCGACAGCTGCGGTCGCGGTTCCTACATCGAGCGGCGGGGCCACGGGGACGGCGGCCGGAGAGCGGACGACGCTCCGCGGAGAGTCATGTTGAACGACAAGCGCGCCCAGTTCCACCTCTGGTACGTCATCGCTGCCTTCCTGCTGTTGTTGATCATTCAGGATTGGTGGCACACGGCACACACGACCGAGGTCATTCCCTATAGCGACTTCGAGCGATATCTCCAGAGCGGGAAGGTCGAACGGGTGATCGTTGGCGAAGATACCATCACCGGCTACTTTCGGGAGCCGGTCGACGGCAAAGTTCGCTTTGTCACGCCGCGTGTCGACCCTGTCATCGCGCGCGAGCTCGAAAAGTACGATGTGACGTTCACTGGTGCTATCGAGAACAATTTTATAAGGGACATCCTTTCCTGGGTCGTTCCCATCGTATTGTTCTTCGCTATTTGGGCATTTTTCTTCCGACGCTTCGTCGAGCGGCAGGGAATGGGCGGACTGATGTCCATCGGCCGCTCCCGCGCCAAGGTCTATATGGAGAAGAACACAGGGGTCACCTTCGAGGACGTTGCCGGTGTGGACGAGGCCAAGCAGGAGCTCCAGGAGATCGTGGAGTTCCTCAAGGATCCCAAGGGCTGGGGTCGGCTTGGCGCGCGCATTCCCAAAGGGGTGTTGCTCGTCGGACCGCCGGGCACGGGCAAGACCTTGCTCGCTCGGGCGGTCGCCGGCGAGGCGGGCGTCCCCTTTTTCTCCATCAACGGCTCGGAGTTCGTCGAGCTCTTTGTCGGGGTAGGGGCAGCTCGGGTGCGCGACCTGTTCGAGCAAGCGCGCCGGCATGCTCCCGCCATCATTTTCATCGACGAGCTCGACGCCCTGGGCCGGGCGCGGTCGCCTTTCCCGGCGGTGGGTGGCCATGACGAGCGGGAGCAGACGCTGAACCAGCTGCTCTCCGAGATGGACGGGTTCGATCCCAGCGAAGGGGTGGTGATCATCGCCGCCACCAACCGGCCGGAGATTCTCGATCCGGCGCTCTTGCGAGCGGGTCGCTTCGACCGCCAGGTGCTGGTGGACCGGCCGGACCGGCGGGGGCGGGAGGCGATCCTGCGGGTCCATGTGCGGCGGATCCGCCTGTCGCCGGATGTCGATCTCGGCAAGATCGCGGCCATGACCACCGGCTTTTCCGGCGCCGATCTCGCCAATCTCGTCAACGAAGCGGCGCTGCTGGCCACCCGCCGCCGAGCGGAGGCGGTGGGTATGGAGGATTTCACGCGCGCTCTCGAGCGCATCGTCGCCGGCCTCGAGAAGAAAAACCGCGTGCTCAATCCGCGCGAGCGCGAGATCGTGGCCTTTCACGAGATGGGGCACGCACTGGTGGCGCTCGCCCTCCCCGGCACCGAGACGGTGCACAAAGTGTCCATCGTGCCGCGTGGCGTGGGGGCGCTCGGCTACACCATCCAGCGGCCGACCGAGGACCGCTATCTCATGACGCGCGAGGAGCTGCTCGACCGCATCACCGTGGTGCTCGGGGGGCGCGCGGCGGAGAGGTTGGTTTTCGGTCACCTGTCGACAGGTGCGGCGGACGATCTGGTGCGGGCGACCGACATCGCCCGCAGCCTGGTGACCCGCTATGGCATGGTCGAAGAGCTCGGCTATGTCGCTTGGGAGACCGACCGCAGCCCGTTCCTTCAACCGGCGCCGGGCCAGAGCTTCACGGAGCGACGCTATAGCGAGGATACGGCGCGGGAAATCGATCTCGCGGTGCGACGCATCGTCGATCAGTGTTTCGCGCGCGCTTGCGATATCCTCGCGCGCAACCGCGACGTGCTCGAACGTTGTGCCCGGCGGTTGCTCGAGACCGAAACCCTCGACGAGGAACAGCTGGCCCGATTGACCGCCGATCTCAGGCGGGAGCCGGAAGCACAGGTGCGGGCACGAGGGGTGCAGGAGGCGACGGTGGTGGAGGCCGGACGGGCATGAGCGGACTTTCCGACGAGGACCGCAGGATCCGCGACATCCTGCTGAGGGTGCGGACCATCGCGATGGTGGGCGCGTCGCCCAACGAGATGCGGCCGAGCTATTTCGCCATGATGTATCTGCTGAACAAGGGCTATCGCATCTTTCCGGTCAATCCGCGGGTCGCCGGTGAGACCATCCTCGGCCAGACGGTCTATCCGGATCTCGCCTCCTTGCCGGAAGTCCCGGATATGGTGCAGATCTTCCGCCGCAGCGAGGAGGTGCCGCCGATCGTCGAGGAGGCGATCCGGCTCGGCATCAAGGTGGTGTGGATGCAGCTCGGGGTGATCCACGAGGAGGCGGCAGCACGGGCCCGGGCCGCCGGCCTCGAGGTGGTGATGGATCGTTGCCCGAAAATCGAATATGGCCGCCTCTTTGGCGAAATCGGCTGGCTCGGCGTGAATCGCGGCATCGTTTCCGCGAAGCGCGGCCAGGCCATGCAACTCAGGAGTCGCAAGGGCGCGCTCGCCCCGCGCGGTCCGGCTTGAGATGGCTGGGGCGGCAGGATTCGAACCTGCGCATGCCGGAACCAAAATCCGGTGCCTTACCGCTTGGCGACGCCCCATCCGGCAGCGCTCAACATAGGCACCTCGATCCGCGCTTGCAACGACCGACGGCGAGCGGCACGGGGCGTCCCCCCATCCCTGGCGCGACCGATCGGCACGCGAGCCGTCATCCGATCCGGGAGAGGCCATGCGTCTTCGCGACTTCGATGTGCTCACCCTGGACTGCTACGGCACCCTGATCGACTGGGAGACCGGGATCCTCGAGGCCCTCGCCCGCTGGCTCGCTCGCTACGGGCGGAGCGCGGAGCCCGAGGGATTGCTCCAGCTCTTCGCCCGCCACGAGCCGGCCCAGCAGCGAGAAACCCCGCGGATGCCTTACGCCGAACTGCTGGGCCGAGTGCTCCTGCGCCTCGGTCGCGAGCTCGCGGTCCCGGTCGACGAGGAGGATCGGCGCGCCTTTGGCGCCTCGGTCGGCGACTGGCCGGCCTTTCCCGACAGCCCCACGGCCCTCGCTCGCCTCAAGCGGCACTATCGCCTCTTCATCCTCTCCAACGTCGACCGTCGCAGCTTCGCCGGCTCGGCGAAGCGGCTCGGGGTCGCCTTCGACGGGGTGTTCACCGCCGAGGACATCGGTTCCTACAAGCCCGATTTGCGCAATTTCGGCTGGATGCTGGAACGGCTGGCGGAGCGGGGGATCGCGAAAGAGCGCATCCTGCACACCGCCCAGAGCCTGTTCCACGACCATGTTCCGGCCAAGGCCGCCGGTCTCGCCACCTGCTGGATCGACCGCCGGCAGGGATGCCCGGGGGGTGCGACTCCGACGGTGTCGGTCGCCGTCGTTCCCGATTTCCGTTTCCCCACGCTTCTCGCGATGGCCGAAGCGCGCGAGGCCGAGGGTTGAGAGCTCAGCCCGCGGCTTGGCGTCTGCGGACGACGGCGCGGGCGAGCACGCAGAGCAGCTCGAACATCAAATTGACCCCGACCCAAGCGGTCTGCCCGGAAGGATCGAAAGGCGGGCTCACCTCGACGAGATCGGCGCCGATGAGGTCGAGCCCATCCAGCATGCGGATCATGCGCTGGGCGGTGAGCACCGGAATGCCACCGACTTCGGGCGTGCCGGTGCCCGGCGCCTGGGCGGGATCGATGGCATCGATGTCGAAACTCACATAACAAGGATGGCTGCCGACGATCGCTCGCGCCTCTTCGACGATGGCGCGAAAGCCTCGGTCCTCGAGCTCTTCGATGAACACCACGCGCACCCCATGGGCCCGCGCCCAAGCCACGTCTTCGCCATCGTAGGCGGTGCCGCGGATCCCGATCTGCACCACTCGCGCCGGGTCGATCAGCCCCTCCTCGGCGGCCCGGCGAAAGGGCGTGCCGTGGGTGTAACGGAAGCCGCCGAAGTAGCTGTCGTAGAAATCGGTGTGGGCGTCGAAATGGATCATGGCGAGGGGTGCACGGCCGCGCGCTAGGGCTCGCAGCACCGGGAGCGAGACGAGATGGTCCCCGCCGGCGACCAGCGGCACGATGCCCCGGGTGTCGAGGCTGGCGAAGAACCCCTCGATGCGGGCGAGGGAATCGTGGAGATCGGCAGGATTGACCGGAGCGTCGCCGAGATCGGCGCAGCGGGCCAAGCGGAACGGGGAGATGCCGGTCGCCTGATTGACGAGGCGGATCATGGTCGAGAGATCGCGCAGCTGCCGCGGTCCGTGGCGTGCCCCGGCGCGATTGGTCGTGCCGCCGTCCCAGGGCACACCGACGATGGCGATCTCGACGGGTGCGGCCTGTTCGGGCGGGCAATACGGTAGTCGCATGAAGGTGGGAATGCCGGCGAAGCGGGGTACGTCCATACCGGAGCGAGGCAGGAAATGCGCGTTCTCCGCAGGCTCGGTCACGGCAGCTCTCCGGGTGGCTGGCGGCGGCACGATGGGCTGCCTCTGCGCCACAGGCAAGCGGTGCGCGCCAGGTGTGGCAAGACTCACAGACACCGCGTCCACCTGCAGCAAGATCGCCGCATACTCGTGCCCTGCGGATGCGTCCCTGCGATCGGGTCCGGCGGAGGCCACGAGCGGCGTGCGCCTCCGCTCGTCCCCGCGTTGGGCGGGCGCCGCCTGCGGGACGGCGCCCGCCCGGGCGACGCTCGCCGCTCACCGGTGGGTGACCCGCCGCAGGGTCAGATTGATCCGTCCACCCTCTGGCAGGAGATCGCTCGTTCCGGCGACGATACGGTCGATGCCGTGATACGCATGCCGAGCCTCGCCGGCGAGCACCAGGACGTCGCCGCTGCTCAGCCGCAGACGGCAGGTCGGTCCGCGCCGTTCGCGCCCGCCGATCACGAACACCGCAGCATCACCGAGCGAAATGGAGAGAATGGGGGCGTCGCGCGCCTCCTCGTCCTCGTCCCGGTGCAGGCCCATGCGAGCTCCCGGCCGATAGAAGTTGACGAGACAGCACTGCGGCGGATCCGGCCAGCCGGTGAAACGTTCCCACAAGCGGACGAGGGCGGGCGGCATGTCGGGCCAAGCTGCGCCGGTGACGGGATGGTGCGGCTGGTAGCGATAGCCGTCGCGATCGCTCACCCAGCCGAGCGGGCCGAGGTTGCACATTCGCACCGACAAGGGTCGGCCGCTGCGCGGCATGGTGGGTTGGAACCAGCCGGCCTGCTCCACCCGCGCCAGCACCTCGCCCAGCAATCGCCGCTGCTCCCCTTCGTCCAGGGCGCCGGGAAAGTAGCGAAAGCCCTCGGGCGGGAGAGGGGGAGACGGAAAGCGCAGGCTGCGACGGGAAGCGGACGGCATGATCGACGATATGGCACGGGCCGCGGTACCGGCAATCGGGCCTCGCGGCGTGGCGGCGGATGCATGCCGGACGCGATCAACGCATACCCGGAAGCAGGCGACGGAAGGCGGATCGTGATGGGCGCTTGCCGCCCACTGTCACCAGCGGTAACCATGACCAAGTCGGGCCGTGAAGCGCGAGGCGATGGCGGGAGCGCGCCGGGTGCGCACGCTGTGGCTGTTGCGCCAGCGTTATCGCCGGCAGGCGTGGATCGCCGCGACCGCGGGCGCGGGAGCGGCGGCCACGGGCATCGGCATGGCATGGTGGCAGGCGGTCTCCTCGGGCCAGGGGCCGCGCCCGTCCTTCTACCTGTTCGGCGTCGCCCTGGTGGCGCTGGCCGGCTACGTCCCTTGGCGCCTCGTGCGCGCCCGCTGGCGTCGTGTACGCCGAGAGTATCCGTGAACGCGCTCCCGGCGTGCTTGTCGCGATGGGCATGGCTGCCATCTCCTCTGCCGTCGTCCGGAGGGCGGGGCTGCAGTGGGCGTCCTCTTTTGCTTCGGGTACGGCTACACGGCGGGCCATCTCGCGCGTGCGCTTCGGGCCCGTGGCTTCGCGATCCGCGGCACGGTGCGCGAGCCAGAAGAGAGAACCGAGGATGGGGTCGCTCTTTGGCGCTTTGCGCGCGAGCATCCGCTCGCCGACCCGGCCCGGGCTCTCGCCGGCGTGACCCACCTGCTGCTGTCCATTCCCCCGGATTCCCTCGGCGATCCCGTCTTCGACCGGCATCTCGGCGATCTGCAGGCGCTTTCCACCCTGCGCTGGGTGGGCTATCTCAGCACCACCGCCGTCTATGGCGATCGCGGCGGCGACTGGGTAGCGGAAGAGGACGAGCCGACACCTCGGCTACCGCGGGCGGTCGCGCGTCTGCGTGCCGAGCAGGCGTGGCTTTCCTCCGGCCTACCCGTCCACGTCTTCCGTCTGGCCGGCATCTACGGCCCGGGCCGCAACTCCCTCGTGGCGCTGCTCGAGGGGCGCGCGCACCGGATCGTCAAACCCGGCCAGCTGTTCTCCCGCATCCATGTCGACGACCTCGTGCAGGTGCTCGTGGCCTCGATGAGGCGGCCCCATCCCGGCCGGATCTACAATGTGTGCGACGACGAACCAGCGCCGCCACAGGACGTGGTGAGCTATGCCGCCGCGCTCTTGGGAATCGAGCCGCCGCCCGAGCAGCCGTTCGAGAGCGCCGAGCTCTCCCCCATGGCGCGCAGTTTCTATGCCGACAACCGCAGGGTATGCAACCGACGGATCCGCCAAGAGCTCGGCGTGAGGTTGCGCTATCCCACCTATCGCGAGGGACTGAGGGCGCTCTTGGCGAGCGATCCGCGCGTCGCCGTCGCATTTGACAGGAGCGGCACCCGTGATACCTAGCGGCGCGATGCGAAAGGGGAGAAGCTGGCGATGTCGCTGCCGCGGCCGATCGTCTTCGGCAACTGGAAGATGCACGGCCTGCGCCGCGACGCCCTCGCGCTCGCGGGTAGTCTCGCCGAGCGCTATGTGCGACCGTCCGGTAGCTTAGGGATTTTCCCGCCCTTCACCGTACTCGCCGAGGTCGCGCGGCGGGTCGCGGGGACGCGCATGATCGTCGGCGGGCAGGATTGCCATGATCGTCCCGAGGGCCCGTTCACCGGCTGCGTGAGTGCGCCCATGCTCGCCGACGCCGGGGCCCGCGCGGTCATCCTCGGCCATTCCGAACGGCGCCACGGTCTCGGCGAGCGCGACGAATGGATCTGCCGCAAGGTGCAGGCAGCCTGGGGGAGCGGTTTGCTCGTGGTCCTGTGCATTGGCGAGACCGAGGCGGAGTGGCTCGCCGGGCGCCGCTTCGAGGTGCTGGACCGTCAGCTCGCCGGTTCGTTGCCGGAAGAGGTCCCCGCGGGGCGGCTGGTGATCGCCTACGAACCGGTGTGGGCGATCGGGACCGGCCGCACGCCGACCCTCGAAGACATCCGCGACACCCACGCCTGGCTGCGCCAGCGTCTTCGCGCCCGGCGCCCGGCGGTCGGCGATCTGCCGCTGCTCTATGGGGGCTCGGTCAAACCGGAGAATGCCGGTGACATCATGGCCCAGCCGGATGTGGATGGCGTGCTGGTCGGGGGTGCGAGTCTGGATCCGGAGCAGTTCTGGCGTATCTACCTCGCCGGCGGCGGCAGCTGAGCCCGCGGGATCTTGCGGATTTCCGACATGGTCACGGTCGTTCTCGTCATCCACCTGTTGATTGCGATCGCCCTCGTCGCGGTCATCCTCGTCCAGCGCAGCGAGGGCGGCGGGCTCGGGATTGGTGGCGGCAGTATGGGCGGGCTCATGACCACCCGGGGCACCGCCAATCTGCTCACCCGCACGACCGCGATTCTGGCTACCGCCTTCATCGGCACGAGCCTGTTGCTCGCCATCCTCGCCGGCAACGCCAATCGCGCCCGCGAGATCCTCGAGCGGGTCCCGGCCACCGCGCCGGCGGCGCCCGCCACCGCACCCCAGGGTGGCGAGGCGGGGAAGCCACAGGCGCCGGTGGCCGACTGACACGGACCTGTCCCGACGCGGTTCGGGTACGAGCGGACGGGGTACCGTTGGTCGATGACGCGCTACGTCTTCATTACCGGCGGTGTGGTGAGCTCGCTTGGCAAAGGGCTCGCCGCCGCAGCCCTCGGGGCCGTGCTGCAAGCTCGCGGCTATCGCGTGCGGTTGCGCAAGCTCGATCCCTATCTCAACGTCGATCCCGGTACCATGTCGCCCTATCAACATGGGGAAGTGTTCGTCACCGACGATGGCGCCGAGACCGACCTCGACCTCGGACACTATGAGCGTTTTACCGGAGTGGATGCGCGCCGCTCCGACAGCACTTCGGCCGGCAAGATCTACTTCGACGTGGTGACCCGGGAGCGGCGCGGTGACTATCTGGGGGCGACGGTGCAGGTGATCCCGCACGTCACCAACGCCATCAAGGAGGCGATCCGCGCCGATGTCGGCGATGCCGACATCGTCATCTGCGAGATCGGCGGTACGGTCGGCGACATCGAGGGGCTGCCCTTCCTCGAGGCGATCCGCCAGCTCGGCAACGAGTTGCCGCGCGGCCAATGCGCCTACATCCACGTCACCCTCGTGCCCTGGATCCCCTCGGCCGGCGAGCTCAAGACCAAACCCACCCAGCACTCCGTGCGGGAGCTTCGCGCGATCGGCATCCAGCCCGATGTTCTGCTGTGCCGCTGTGACCGGCCGATCCCGGTGGAGGCGCGGCGCAAGATCGCCCTGCAATGCAGCGTACGCGAGGAAGCGGTGATCCCGGCCATCGACTGCCGGTCGATCTACGAGGTGCCGATCCGCTATCACGCGGCCGGGCTCGATCGGGTGGTCCTCGAGGCACTCGGCCTGCCGGTGGGGGGCGAACCCGATCTCTCCCCTTGGCAATCGATCGTCGACTGCCTCGCGCATCCCGAGGGCCGCGTCTCGATTGCCATCGTCGGCAAGTACACCGGCCTCGCCGATGCCTACAAGTCGCTCTACGAAGCCCTCGTCCACGGCGGCATCGCCCACCGGGTGGCGGTCGACATCGAGTGGATCGACGCCGAGAGCTTTGCCCGCGAGGCGCCCGATGCCCGTCTCCAGGGTGCGCATGCGGTCCTCGTTCCCGGTGGTTTCGGCGAGCGCGGGGTCGAGGGAAAGATCGCTGCCGTCACCTACGCGCGCGAGAAAGGGTTGCCGTTTTTGGGCATTTGTTTCGGCATGCAGCTCGCTTGCATCGAGGCCGCGCGCAATCTCGCCGGGCTTCGCGGTGCCAGCTCCACGGAGTTCGGACCGTGCCCCCATCCGGTGGTCGGTCTCCTCACCGAATGGGAGAAAGACGACCATATCGAGCGGCGCAACGAAGGCGACGCCAAGGGGGCGACCATGCGGCTCGGATCCTATCCCTGCGTCCTCGAGCCCGGCAGTCTCGCCCACCGCATCTACGGCACCCGGGTGATCCACGAACGTCACCGCCATCGCTACGAGGTCAACATCAACTACCGCGCCCTGCTCGAGCAGGTCGGCCTGCGCTTTTCCGGTATGTCGCCGGACGGCCGGCTGCCGGAGATCGTCGAACTGCCTTCGCATCCCTGGTTTATCGGCGTACAGTTCCATCCCGAGCTCAAGTCGCGGCCCCTGGCGCCCCATCCCCTGTTCGCCGCCTTCATCGGGGCCGCGCTCGAACAGTCGAGGCTCGTGTGAAGGATCCTGTCGTGACCCACCCGGTCGACGTCGGCCCGGTCCGCTTCGGGGGCGGCGGCCCGTTCGTCCTGATTGCCGGACCCTGCGCCCTCGAGAGCCGCGACCACGCCCTCGCGGTGGCCGAGGAGCTCGCGCAGCTCACCCGCGCCCGCGGCATTCCCTTCGTCTTCAAGTCCAGCTACGACAAGGCCAATCGCACGAGTGCTGCAAGCCCGCGCGGGGTCGGGCTCGAGCCCGGTCTCGCGATCCTCGCCGAGGTGCGCGAGCGCATCGGCTGCCCGGTGCTCACCGACGTGCACGAGACCTGGCAGTGCGCGCCGGTCGCGGAGGTCGTCGACATCCTGCAGATTCCCGCCTTCCTCTGTCGCCAGACCGATCTCTTGCGGGCCGCCGCGGAAACCGGTCGCGCGGTCAATGTCAAGAAGGGTCAGTTCCTCGCTCCTTGGGACATGCGCAACGTGACGGCGAAGCTCGAGACCTTCGGCTGCCGCCGCATCCTGGTCACCGAGCGTGGTGTCTCGTTTGGCTACAATACGTTGGTCACCGACCTGCGCGCGCTACCCGAGCTTCGCCGCACGGGTTGGCCGGTGGTGTTCGATGCCACCCATTCCGTCCAGCAGCCCGGTGGGCTCGGTGGCCGCAGCGGCGGCCAGCGCGGCTTCGTGCCGGTGCTGGCGCGGGCGGCATTGGCGGTCGGTGTGGATGCCCTGTTCGTCGAGACTCACGAGGATCCCGATCGGGCACCGAGCGACGGTCCCAACATGGTGCCGCTCGCGGCGCTACCGACCCTGCTCGACGACTGGCTCGCTTTCGATGCGCTCGCCCGCAGCCGCCCGATGCCGCAGCTTGCGGGCTGAGGTGACAACAGGAGCCCGGCCAACGATGCGCAGTGATGGCAGCAGCGAAATCGTCGCGGTCAGGGGCCGCGAGATCCTCGACAGCCGCGGCAATCCGACGGTGGAAGTGGATGTCGTGCTGGCGGACGGCAGTTTCGGACGCGCCGCCGTGCCCTCGGGTGCCTCGACCGGCAGTCGCGAGGCGCTCGAGAAGCGCGATGGCGAGGCTGACCGCTATGGCGGCCGCGGGGTGCGTCTCGCGGTGGAAGCGGTGAACGGCGAGATCGCCGATGCCGTGCTGGGGCGCGATGCCCTCGATCAGGCCGGGCTCGATCGGGTGCTGTGCGAGCTCGATGGCACCGAATCGAAGAGCCGCCTCGGCGCCAACGCCATTTTGGGGGTGAGTCTGGCGGTCGCCAAGGCGGCGGCGGCGACGACCGGGCAACCGCTCTACCGCTACCTCGGGGGTGCCGATGCGCGGGTGCTGCCCGTCCCGCTCATGAACTTGCTCAATGGCGGGGTGCACGCCGACAATCCCATCGACTTCCAGGAATTCATGATCGTGCCGGTGGGGGCGCCGCGCTTGGCCGAGGCGGTGCGCATGGGTGCCGAGGTCTTCCAGGCGCTTCGACGAGGGCTGCGGGAGGCGGGGCACAGCACCAATGTCGGTGACGAGGGTGGCTTCGCCCCAGCGCTGCGCAATGCCCGCGAGGCCCTCGAGTTCCTGCTGCGGGCGGTGGAGGCGGCGGGCTGGCGGCCGGGGGAGGATGTGATGTTCGCCCTCGACGTAGCGGCGAGCGAATTCTACCGCGACGGCCGCTACGAACTCAGCGGGGAGGGCCGCAGTCTCGATGCTGCCGGCATGGTGCGGTATCTCGAAGAGCTGTGCGCGAATTTCCCCATCGCGTCGATCGAGGATGGCATGGCGGAAGGCGATTGGGACGGCTGGCAGGAGCTCACCTCGACCCTCGGCGACAGGGTCCAGCTCGTCGGCGACGATCTCTTCGTCACCAATACGGAGATCCTGCGCGAGGGCATAAACCGCGGTATCGCCAATGCCATTCTCATCAAGCCGAACCAGATCGGCACGCTGAGCGAGACCCTCGAGGCGATCCGGCTGGCCTCCCGCCACGCCTACCGGGCGATCGTCTCGCACCGTTCCGGCGAGACCGAGGACACCACCATCGCCGATCTCGCCGTCGCCTGCGGCTGCGGACAGATCAAGACGGGCTCGCTCTCGCGCAGCGACCGTGTCGCCAAATACAATCAGCTGCTGCGCATCGAGGAGGAGCTCGGTCGCTCGGCCGTCTACGCTGGCCGCCAGGCCTTCGCCCGGCTCGGGATCTGAGGACGATGCTCGTTGCCGATCGCCTCGCCGACGCGATCCACCGTCTCCGCCGCCTGGTGCGTGGCCATTGGCTCGTCCTGCCGCTCGCCCTGCTCCTCGTCTACTTCCTCTGGCATGCGGTCCACGGCCGCCGCGGACTCGTCGCGCTGCTCGACCTCGAGCGGGAACTCGCGGCGGCACAGCAGGAGCTGGCGCGCCTGGAGAGCGAGCGCGCCATGCTCGAGGAGCGGGTCGAGGCGCTTTCCCCCGGGGCGGTCGATGCCGATCTCCTCGAGAGCGAACTGCGGCGGCTTGGCTATGTGCGGCCCGACGAGCTCGTGATCCTCGCCGAGCCGGGAGCCAGGCCCGAAGCCGCGGACAGCGAGTGACGGTCGCGACGCATGCAATTGCTGCGGGTAGCCCCCGCGTCGGACGTTCTGGTTCCGCCGCCGTCTTTGCTCTAGGAACCCGTCGAGGCACATGGGCTCCGCCGTGCCGCCACGCAGAGCCCGAAGGGAGGACCGGTGCCATGACAGCTGCAAGGAAGAGCCGCAGGCCGGAGGCGGGCAGCGCCGCCACTGTGGCGACGAGCGAGGAAAAGCTGCCGCCGCTCGACAAACTGCTCGCCTTCTATCGTGACATGCTGCTCATTCGCCGCTTCGAGGAAAAGGCCGGCCAGCTCTACGGCATGGGGCTCATCGGCGGTTTCTGCCACCTCTACATCGGTCAGGAGGCGGTGGCGACCGGCATCGTGCACGCGCTCGCCGAGGGCGATTCCATCATCACGAGCTACCGCGATCACGGCCACATGCTGGTCTGCGGGATGGACCCGCGACGCGTCATGGCCGAGCTCACCGGCCGGGTTACCGGCTACTCCAAGGGCAAAGGCGGCTCGATGCATATGTTCGCGCGGGAGCGGGGCTTTTACGGCGGCCACGGTATCGTCGGCGCGCCGGTACCGCTCGGCACGGGCCTGGCCTTCGCCCACAAATATCGAGGGGATGGTCATATCTGCGCGACCTTTTTCGGCGAGGGGGCGGCCAACCAGGGGCAAGTCTACGAGGCCTTTAACATGGCAGCGCTGTGGAAGCTGCCCGTCCTCTACGTCATCGAGAACAATCGCTACGCCATGGGCACGCCGCTCACCCGGGCGACCGCCAGCACGGAACTCTACCGTCGGGGCGAAGCCTTCGCGATTCCCGGAGACCAGGTCGACGGCATGAACGTCATCGCCGTCTACAACCGGGCGGTGGAGGCGGTCGCCCACGTGCGGGACCATGGGCCGTTCATCCTCGAGGCCCTCACCTACCGCTACCGTGGTCACTCCATGTCCGACCCGGCCAAGTACCGAACTCGGGAAGAAGTCGAGCAGTACCGGAAGTACCACGATCCGATCGAGCAGCTGCGCCGACTGTTGCTCGAGAAAAACTTGGTCGACGAGGGGCGGCTCCGGGACATCGACCGGGAGATCCGCGACATCGTCAACGAAGCGGCGCGATTCGCCCAAGATAGTCCGGAGCCGGAACCGGACGAACTCTGGACCGATGTCTACGTCGAGGCCTGACGAGGGAAGGCGCGCGCCGCGCGCGAGGAGGACGCGAGCGATGGCGACCCCAATCCTGATGCCCGCGCTTTCGCCGACGATGACCGAAGGCACGATCGTCCGCTGGCTCAAGCGCGAGGGCGAGCGCATTCGCCCGGGCGAAGTCATTGCCGAGATCGAGACCGACAAGGCGACCATGGAACTCGAGGCGGTGGACGAGGGAGTGCTCGGCAAGATCCTCGTGCCCGCCGGAACGGAGCATGTGGCGGTCAACACGCCCATCGCTCTCTTGCTCGAGGACGGCGAGGAGATCGCCCCAGCGGAGCGGCAGGCGGCTGCGACTGTCGGCGGGTCGCCGGTCGCGGCGGCGGCCGCGCCGACCGCTTCCGCGGCGATTGAGCCCGCGGCTCCGGCGGTGGTCGCCCCGCACGCTCGGGCCGAGGCCGAGGACGAAGAGCCGGAGATCCCGCCCGGCACCGAGATGGTGCGCATGACCGTGCGCGAGGCCCTGCGCGATGCCATGGCCGAGGAAATGCGGCGCGACCCGACCGTCTTCCTCATGGGCGAGGAGGTGGGTCACTACCAGGGCGCCTACAAGGTGAGCCAGGGACTGCTCGAGGAGTTCGGCGAGAAGCGCGTGATCGATACCCCCATCACCGAGTATGGCTTCACCGGACTGGCGGTGGGGGCGGCGTTCGGCGGGCTACGGCCGATCCTCGAATTCATGACCTGGAACTTCGCCATGCAGGCCATCGATCACATCGTGAACTCGGCGGCCAAGACCCTCTACATGTCGGGCGGGCAGCTCGCTTGTCCGATCGTCTTCCGCGGTCCGAACGGGGCAGCCGCTCGGGTCGCCGCCCAGCACAGCCAGGACTTTTCCTCCTGGTACGCCCACTGCCCGGGTCTCAAGGTGATCGCTCCGTGGAGTGCGGCCGATGCCAAGGGCCTGCTCAAGGCGGCGATCCGTGATCCCAATCCGGTGATCTTCCTCGAGAACGAGATCCTCTACGGCCATAGCTTCGACGTTCCGAAGACCGACGACTTCGTCTTGCCCATCGGCAGAGCGAAGGTCGTCCGGCGCGGTCGCCACGTGACGGTCACCGCCTTCTCGCGCATGGTGGAGATCGCGCTCGCGGCGGCGGAGACGCTCGCCCGCGAGGGCATAGAGGCCGAGGTCATCGACCTGCGGACGTTGCGACCGCTGGATCGCGCCACGGTAGTGCGCTCCATCCAAAAGACCAACCGCCTGGTCTCGGTCGAGGAAGGCTGGCCAGTGTGCGGGATCGGCGCGGAACTCGCCGCGATCGCCATGGAGGAGGCTTTCGACTGGCTCGATGCGCCGGTGGTGCGGGTGACCGGCAAGGATGTGCCCATGCCCTATGCCGCCAATCTCGAGCGCATGGCCCTGCCGCAGGTCGAAGATGTGGTCGCCGCCGTCAAGGCGGTCTGCTATCGCCGCTGACCGCCGGGAGGGGGAGATGCCGATCGAGATCCGCATGCCGGCCCTGTCGCCGACGATGACGGAAGGCACGCTCGCGCGCTGGCTCAAACGAGAGGGAGAGACCGTGCGGTCGGGCGAGGTCATTGCCGAGATCGAGACCGACAAGACGACCATGGAGTTCGAGGCGGTGGACGAAGGAGTGCTCGGCAAGATCCTCGTGCCCGAGGGTACCGCCGGAGTGAAGGTGGGAGAGCCGATCGCCATCCTCCTCGCGGAAGGCGAGGAGGCTTCGGCGCTCGGGGCGGCGTCCACGGGGACGCAGGCGATCGCCCCCACCGCACCGGCCGCTGCGGACACCGCGGCAGTCTCGGCAGCCGGCGCCGCCGCGCCCTCTTCCCAGCCAGCGTCGCGCGGCGCCGAGAGCGCGCGCATCTTCGCTTCCCCGCTGGCTCGGCGGATGGCCGAGCAAGCGGGACTGGATCTGCGTACCCTTCGCGGCTCGGGGCCGCACGGACGGATCGTGCGGGCGGATGTGGAGCGCGCCCTCGCCGAACGCCAGGCATGGGTGGGAGCGGAGCGGCCGGCCGTCGCGCCCGCCGTTTCCCCCGCGGTCCCGACGCCTGCTGCCCCGGCACCCGCTGCCGCAGCAGCGGCGCCATCCGTGCCTGGTCCGTCAGCGACCCTCCTGCAGCCCATACCGGGGATGGCCTACGAGGAAGTCCCGCTTTCCAGCATGCGTCGGGTGATCGCTCGCCGCCTCACCGAGGCGAAGCAGCAGATCCCGCATTTCTACCTCACCATCGACTGCGAGCTCGATGCTCTGCTCGAGCTTCGCAAACGCTTGAACGAGCGGCCGGGTGCCGACTACCGCCTGTCGGTCAACGACTTCGTGATCCGCGCAGTGGCGCTCGCCATCCGCAAGAAGCCCGACGTCAACGCGTCCTTCGGCGGCGAGCGCATCTACCGTTACCGCAGCATCGACATCGCGGTGGCGGTCGCCACCCCGGGGGGCCTCATCACGCCGATCGTGCGCGAGGCCGACCGCAAGGGTCTCGCGGCCATCTCCCGAGAGATGCGCGAGCTCGCCGAGCGGGCCCGCGCCGGCAAGCTCAAGCCGGAGGAATATCAAGGCGGCAGCTTCTCCGTTTCCAATCTCGGCATGTACGGGATCCGCGAGTTTGCAGCCGTCATCAACCCGCCGCAGGCCTGCATCCTCGCTGTCGGCGCCGGCGAACCGCGAGCGGTGGTCAAGAACGGGGCGCTCGCCATCGCCACTCTGATGACCTGCACGCTTTCGGTCGATCACCGGGTGGTGGACGGCGCGCTCGCCGCCGAGTTCCTGCAGGAGTTCAAGAAGCTCGTCGAGGACCCCCTCGCCCTTCTCGTCTGAGGCTCCAGACCACGGGATACGACCATACGATGGCCCGCCATTCCTTCGACCTCGTCGTTTTGGGCGGTGGCCCTGGGGGGTACGTGGCGGCGATTCGCGCCGCCCAGCTCGGGATGAAAACGGCACTCGTCGAGCGCGAGCATCTGGGCGGCATCTGCCTCAACTGGGGCTGCATCCCGACCAAGGCGCTGCTGCGCTCGGCCGAGGTCTACGAACAGCTGCGCGAGGCGAAGGCCTTCGGCCTCACGGTCGAGAAGGTCGGTTTCGATCTCGCGGCCGTGGTCGAGCGGTCGCGGCGAGTGGCGGCCCAGCTCAACCGCGGCGTCGGCCATCTGCTGAAGAAGAACCGCGTCACGCTGTTCGAGGGGCACGGCCGGATCGCCGGCAGCCATCGGCTCGTCGTCCGGACCGAGAACGGCGAGGAGGACCTCGAGGCGCCCCACATCGTCCTCGCCACCGGTGCCCGGGCGCGCGAGCTGCCGGGGCTGCGAGCCGACGGTCGGCTGGTGTGGACGTACCGCGAGGCGATGGTGCCCTCGCACCTGCCGAAATCGCTGCTGGTCGTCGGCAGTGGCGCCATCGGGATGGAGTTTGCCAGCTTCTACCGTTCGCTCGGAGCCGAGGTGACCGTGGTGGAGCTCCTCGATCGCGTGCTCCCGAGCGAGGACGAGGAGATTTCGGCATTCGTGAGGAAGGCCTTCGAACGCCGCGGCATCCGCATCCATACCGGCACCACGGTGGCGGCGCTCGTTCCGCGAGAGGATGGCGTCGAGGCCACCCTCGTCTCCGGCGACAAGAGCGTCCAACTCGCCGTCGAGCGGGTGATCCTCGCCGTGGGTATCGTGGGCAATGTCGAGGACATCGGCCTCGAACATACCAAGGTACGGGTAGAAAAGACCCATGTCGTCACCGATCCCTTCTGCCGCACCGACGAGCCCGGCATCTACGCCATCGGCGATCTGACCGGACCGCCTTGGCTCGCCCACAAGGCGAGCCACGAGGGAATCCTTTGCGTGGAGGCGATTGCTGGCCTTGCGGATGTCCAGCCGCTCGATGTCACCACCATCCCCGCCTGCACCTATTGTCGTCCGCAGGTGGCGAGCGTCGGTCTCACGGAGCGGGCGGCACGGGAGCGGGGTCGCGACGTGCGCGTGGGCCGCTTCCCGTTGATCGGCAACGGCAAGGCGATCGCCCTCGGCGATGCCGAGGGGATGGTGAAGACCGTGTTCGATGCGCGGACCGGCGAGCTGCTCGGCGCCCATATGGTGGGCCCCGAGGTCACCGAGATGATCCAGGGCTTTGCCGTCGCGCGCCGGCTCGAGGCGACCGAGCTCGAGCTGGTGCATACGGTGTTCCCCCATCCGACGATCTCGGAGGCCATGCACGAAGCCGTGCTCGACGCCTTGGGGCGGGCGATCCATATCTGAGGCCGCGTCCGGGAGCAGCGCATGGCGACCGTCACTGTCCTCGACCGCAAGCTGCCGCGCAAGCCGGCCTGGATCCGGGTGAAGGCGCCGACCTCGCCGGAAGTGCATGCCGTGCGCAGGCTCCTGCGCGACAAGCGGCTGCACACCGTGTGCGAGGAGGCGGCCTGCCCGAATATCGGCGAGTGCTGGCAACAGGCCCATGCCACCTTCATGATCCTCGGTGACACCTGCACCCGCGCCTGTGCCTTTTGCAACGTCAGGACAGGCCGGCCGCAGCCGGTGGACCCCGACGAGCCGCGGCGCGTGGCCGAGGCAGTGGCCTCGATGCGGCTCGTCCACGTAGTCATCACCTCGGTCGACCGCGACGACCTGCCCGATGGCGGGGCTTCCCAGTTCGTGCGCTGCATCGAGCAAATCCGGCGCCTGTCGCCGGCGACCACGATCGAGATCCTGACCCCGGACTTCCTGCGCAAGCCCGGTGCTATCGAGACCGTCGTCGCGGCCAAGCCCGATGTCTTCAACCACAATCTCGAGACGGTGCCGCGGCTCTATCGAACGGTCCGACCGGGAGCCCGCTACTTCCACTCCTTGCGTTTGTTGCAGCGAGTGAAGGAACTCGATCCCTCGATCTTCACGAAATCGGGCATCATGGTCGGTCTCGGCGAGGAAACTCGGGAAGTCCACCAGGTGATGGACGATTTGCGCTGCGCCGACGTCGACTTCTTGACGATCGGTCAATATCTCCAGCCCACTCCGAGGCATCACGAGGTGGTGCGTTTCGTTACCCCCGAGGAGTTCGAGAGTTACGCTCGCATGGCGCGTGCCAAGGGCTTTCTTTTGGTCTCGGCGTCGCCGCTGACCCGTTCCTCCTATCACGCCGCCGACGACTTCCGGCGTTTGCGCGCGGCGCGCGCGGCGCAGCATACCAGTCCTCGGGCCGCGGCTGGCTGATGCCCACCCACGCCGAGAAGCGTCACCTGCCGTGGTCGCCAGAGCAGCTGTTCTGGCTGGTGGCCGAGGTCGAACGCTATCCCGAGTTCCTGCCGTGGTGCCGGGCGGCGCGCATCGTGCGCCGCGAGGGCAATCTGTTCTGGGCCGATCTCGTGGTGGCTTTCAAGATGTTTCGGGAGCGTTTCCGCTCCAAAGTGACGTTGCATCCGCCCTGGGGTATCGACGTCGAGTACATCGACGGCCCATTTCGTTACCTCAACAATCATTGGCGCTTCGAGCCCGCTCCGGACGGAGGTTGTATCGTCGATTTTTACGTCGACTTCGAGTTTCGCTCCAGGATCCTGCAGCAGCTGATCGGTCTGCTGTTCAACGAAGCGGTGCAACGCATGGTGCGAGCCTTCGAGAACCGGGCCCGTGCCCTCTACGGCGAGGGCGCCGAGGTGACGCCGCGCCAGCCGACCCCCGAAAGCGCGGCCAGCTCCTGAGCCTCAGGCGGACATGGTCGAGGAAGCGGCCTCGCGGAGCAACCGCAGCGCCACTTCGACGCTGGCGAAGCGGATCGCCCGCCGGTCGCCGGAAAAAAGGTGGCGCTCGTGCCGGGTGGGATGGCCGCGGCGCGCCACCGCGAAATGGACGAGGCCCACGGGCTTCTCGCGCGTCCCGCCGCCCGGGCCGGCGATCCCGGTGATCGCCACCGCGAGATCGCATCCGCTTCTGGCGAGGGCGCCCTCGGCCATTTCCCGGGCGACCGCCTCGCTCACCGCGCCGTGGCGGGCAAGGCTGTCGGATCGGACTCCGAGCATCTCCTCCTTGGCCCGATTGGCGTAGACGACGTAGCCGCGATCCACGACATCGGAAGAGCCGGCGACCTCGGTAAGGGTAGCGGCAACCAAGCCCCCCGTGCAGGACTCGGCGGTGGCGAGGCGCAGCCCGAAGCGGCGGCAGAGGTCCAAGAGGTCCGCGGCGGCACGGATCAGCTCCGGAGTCATGTCGGCTCCCCCTCGGCAAAGCCGGCCGTCACCAGGGCATAGGCGGCCATGCCCTCGCGACGGCCGGTAAAGCCGAGGCCTTCGGTGGTCGTCGCCTTGAGCGAAACGCGGGCGAGCGGCAGGCCGGTGAGCTCGGCCAGACGCTGGCGCATCGCGTCGCGGTGGGGGGCGATTTGGGGTTCCTCGCAGACGAGGGTGAGATCCAGGTGCTCGAGTCGCCCGCCCGCGAGCGCGAGCATCTCCAGGGCGTAGCGGAGGAACTGTGCCGAATCGGCGTCGCGCCAGCGCGGGTCGCTCGGCGGGAAGTGGACACCGATATCGCCTGCCGCCACGGTGGCGAGGATGGCGTCGGTGAGGGCGTGCAGGGCCACATCGGCGTCGGAATGACCGGCAAGGCCGCGCTGGTGGGGAATGCCCACCCCGCACAGGACGAGCGGCCGGTCCCCGGCGAAGGCGTGGACATCGAAGCCGAAACCCGTGCGCACGGTTCGGCGGGTCGCGAGGACCCGTTCCGCCCGCGCGAAGTCGGACGGAGTCGTCAGCTTGAAATTCTCCTCTTCCCCCTCCACGGTCGCCACCTCCTCGCCGCACGCCCAGACCATCGAGCCGTCGTCGGTAAAGTCGCCGCAGGGAACCGTACGGTGGGCCCGCAACAGGAGATCGAAACGGAACGCCTGGGGTGTTTGAACCCGGGCCAGACCGGCGCGCGGCACGTATCGTTCGACGGCGCCGTCACTCCGGCGCACGAGGCTATCGGCCACAGCCACCACCGGTACGACCGCCGCTCGGGTGGCAAGCGCCTCGGCGAGCCGATCGAGCAGGGCGGTGGAGACGAAGGGGCGGACCGCGTCGTGCACCCAAACGTCCTGTGGCGGATCGCCGGCGAGGGCCTCGAGACCTGCCCGCACACTTTCTCGGCGGCTGGGGCCGCCGGCAAGCGGCTCGGGCAGCCCGAGTCCGCAGACGGTCTTTTCGTACAAGGGGCGATGGGCGGGATCGATCACCACCCGCACTTCCCCAGGTGCAAATCGTTGCAGGAGCGCTTGGAGGGTGCGCCGCAGCACCGGCTGGCCGGCGAGCATACGGTACTGCTTGGGGACATCCCCGCCCACGCGTTCGCCGCGTCCGGCGGCGACGACCAGCACCACGCGGCCGGTACCCATGGCTCAGCCCTGCCGCGCCTCGTGTTCCCGCAGTCGCGGCAGGAGTTCCGCGAAGTTGCAAGGCCGGTGACGGATGTCGAGCTGCTCGCGGAGGATGAGCTCCCAAGCGTCGCGACAGGCACCGGGAGAGCCAGGCAGGCAGAAGATGTAGGTCCCACGAGCGACGGCGGCATCGGCCCGCGACTGGATGGTGGAGGTGCCGATCTTGCCGTAGGAGAGCCAGCGGAAGAGCTCGCCGAAGCCGGGAATGCGCTTTTCGGCGACGGCCGCGAGGGCCTCGGGCGTGACGTCGCGACCGGTCACTCCCGTGCCTCCGGTGGTGAGCACCACTTCGACCTTCGGGTCGTCGATCCAGGCGCGGAGCTTCGCCGTGATCTGGTGGAGCTCGTCGCGCACGAGGTCCCGCGCCACGAGCTCGTGTCCGGCGTCCCGCACGCACGCCTCGAGCACGTCGCCAGAGCGGTCGGTGGTGCGGTCGCGACTGTCGGAGACCGTGAGGATCGCGATCCTCAGCGGCCGGAAGGGAATGCTCTCATCGATTCGCCCGGGCATGGTGCTCGCTGCCGGCTGTGTCTGTCGCCTCATAGCGCGGCCAGTCGTTGGCGGCCAGCGCTTCGAGGGAGCCTACCGGTTGGCCGAAGCGGATGCGATAGGCCCAGAAGTTGGTGAGCAGCTTGCGCACGAACGTGCGCGTCTCCTCGAAGGGAATGCTCTCCACCACCATGAGCGGATCGTTGTCGAAGGCGGACAACCGTCCGTTCCACTCTTCGAGGCGGGAGAGCCCGGCATTGTAGGCGATGGCGAGGTGGATGAGGCTGCGGCCGGCGAGCGGATGGGCGAGCAGCCGTTCCAGATAGGCCTGGCCGATCGCCAGGTTCTTCGCGGGATCGGCAAGGTCGGCCGGGCCGCGGTAGGGGATACCCGCTTCCCTTGCCATTCTCGCTGCCGTCTCCGGCATGAGTTGCAAAAGCCCGCGCGCCCCGCGGTGGCTGCGGGCATCGGCATCGAAGCCGGTCTCCGCTCGCACGAGAGCGAGCAGCAGGGCTCGATCGACTCGCAAACCGCCTTCTGGCTCCCAGCCGGGAGCCGGATAGAGGGCGGGATCCTGCCGCGAGCCCTCGAGGGCGCTCAGGCGCTGGGCGACGCGCATCTGCGCCGAGGCCAATTCGAAGCGCTCGGCGAGGGCGGCGAGCGCCTGCAGCAGGCGCGGGCGGGCGCGCGCGGCGAGTTTGCGGATCTCCGCCTCGGCGCGCTCCAGCGCCCCGACCTGGGCGAGGGCGAGGGCGCGGCGCGAGCCCGGGAAGCGGACGATCAACGATGCGACGTCGTCGTCGACGTTGTCCTGCTGCCACTCGATCCCGATGGGATCGCCCAGGATGGCGCGGGCGAGCAGGCCGTAGAAGCCGTCCCCGACGTCGGCGGCGAGGCGGAAGAAGCGCGCCGCGAGCTGTGGCCGGCCCGTGACCATATGGGCGCGCGCTGCCCAGAAGGCGGCTCCGGCACGCACGTCCGCACTCGCCCGTTCGTGCCGTGCCAGCACGGCGAAATGGCGCGCCGCGTCGGCATGCCGTCCGAGCTGCCAAGCGGACAGGCCGGCGATCCAATGGGCAAGCGGCAGCTGCTCACCGGAGGCGGTGGCGACTGCCTGCGCGAGGTCGAAGGCCGCTGCCGCCTGACCGGCGAAGAACAGGCCACGCGCCACGACCAGTCGCGCATGGTCGCGATCGATCGCGCTATGCCGCTTCCCCACTGGCCCGTCGAGGAGCGCGCGCGCCTCGTCGGCCCTCCCGCGCCGGACCAGCTGCTCGAGCCGTTCTAGCAGGGGTCGGACCGCCTTTCCGGGCGGGGGATGTGCCCCTTCTGTCAAGGCCTCGGTGATCGAGCGCGCCGGGTGCCCGCTCCCTCCGAGAAAGCCCGCCACCGGCTCGCGCGGCGGAGGTGCTCCCTTGGGGCGCCGTTTGCTCGCGAGGGCATGGATGCGCTCGGCATCCGGATGATCGGCGTAACGTTCGAGCCAAGCTCGCAACTCGCTGTAGCGGGCGCGGTATCCGGAGTGGAGATAGCGTTGGGCCAACACGTGACCGAGGAGAAGCGGATCGTTCAGCCATTCGATCAGCTGGTCGGCCTCGGAAAAACGGCCCTCTTCCTGCAGCTGAAAAATGCGCCGGTAGGTACTGGCATCGGCATCGGAGAGTGGTCGGGGTAGCAGACGGTCCCTGACTTCCGGACGCGGCTCGGGCACGAGCCGGGCGAGTCGCATGGGCTCGCCGATCTCTTCACCTTGCGAAGTCCGTCCGCTTGCCGCGACCGCGAACAGGACGACGCTCACGGCGATCGCGATTCGTACCTGCCGACATTTCGCATCTGCCTCCGTCGCCGTCATGATGGTCGTTCCTTTCCCTGCCTGTTCTGACGGGGATTCCCCGCCTCCTCTTGCGGCCATCCGAGTATCTCCGCCGCCTGCAGCAGATCGCGCCAGGCGAACCGCTTCTGGGCGGGCTGGCGCAGCAGGTAGGCGGGATGCAAGGTGATGAGGGCCGGCACGGGGCTCGCCAGCGCCTCGCTCTGCCACTGGAAGAGGCGGCCGCGCAGGCGCGAGACGCCCTCGTCGACGCCAAGCAGGGCGCGCGCGGCGATGCCGCCGAGAAACAGAAGAAGACGCGGTCGGATCAACTCGATCTGCCGCTCGACGAAGGGCAGGCAGACGGCGATCTCGGCCGCAGTGGGGGTACGATTGCCGGGTGGACGCCAGAAGACGACGTTCGTGATCCAGCTATTGCGGCGATCGCGGCCGATCCACGCGAGCATGCGGTCGAGGAGTTGGCCGCTCGGCCCCACGAACGGCTTACCGAGCCGATCCTCTTCCGCACCGGGCGCCTCGCCGATGATCATGAGCGGAGCATCCGGCGCGCCATCGGCGAAGCACAAACGGGTCGCCGTCTCGGCGAGCGCACAACCGTCGAAGCGTTCGAGGGCCGCCCGGAGCTCCTCGAGGGTCGAGCAAGACCGAGCGATCGCCCGGGCATCGCCGGTCGTCGAGGATCTGGCCGAAAGGCGGCGAGGCGCCGGAGCGAGGGACTGGGTCGCCGACGGCGTATCCGGGCGAATGGTCGGTTCCGCGCCAGCCAGGTCCCTGGGCTTCGGTCGCGGCCATTCCAGTGTGCAGTCCACCCCGCTCTCGAGCTGCCACTCGAGCCACGCGGCGATCACGGCACGTCTGTGGGCATTCGGCGATGCCGCCTGCTGTCCACCGGCGTTGGTCATGACGTCACGCGGGCACAAAGGACCGATCCAGGTCGCCCTCCGCCTGCCCGTCACCTCCTCGGTTGGTTCGAACCTGTCTGTGCGACCGCTCTCCCTTCGGTCGCGGCGACCGGGTCAGATGTCCCGGTACGGAATCGGCCGGCCGTCGGCGCCATAGATCAGCTTGCCGCTCTCGTCTTGTGCGGCTATGTAACGCCCGTGGCCGACTGCGGTTCCGACGTAGAGTGTCGGCTTGACCTTCTTCCCCTCGTAGGTCTTGTACTGTTGCGCCGGTCCGCGCGCGGAAGGATCGTTCTTGCTCTTCGACGTCTTCAGCATCAGGTGCTCTCCGTTTCGACGGCTAGGTCGCCATGCCGCTGCGCATGGGGCCCGCCCGCGCGGCTCATCTTCAATGGGCCAAGCCCGGCGATCCGTCAAGGGCGAGCCTTTCCCGCAGCCGCTCTCGGGCCAGCCGCGGGGTCGCGGCCCGAGGCCGTTTTGGAGCTTTCTCGCCAGCCTCGCCTTGCTCGTCGGGTGCGCCGCCGGTGGCACTCCGTCGCTGCCCACGGCCGGCCAAGAGGCTGGGCCCGCTGGCAACTATCTGGCCGGGATGCACGCCCTCCGCGCCGGCGACCTGCGTGCCGCCCGCGACCTGTTGGAGCGAGCGGTAGCTGCCGATCCCGGCGATCTCGAGTTGCGCCGCCAACTGTTCCGTCTCCAGCTGGCGACTGGGGAACGGCAGAAGGCGGTGGCGTCGGCACGAGAGCTCTTCGATCTCGGTGTGGATCTGGCGGAGGCCCACCTCCTCCTCGCCGTCGATGCCGCGGCACGCGAGGATTGGTCCGGTGCGCGCAGCGAGCTCGAGCGCGTCGCGGGGCGCGGTGCGATCGATCTCGCGGTGCCCCTTCTCGATGCTTGGGCCCTCTTCGGCCTCGAGGGGGCGGAGGCGGGCGTGCGGCGTCTCGCCGATGCCGACGCCTCCGAAGGCGTGAGCCGGCTCCACGACTATCACGCGGCGATGATGCGGGCGCTCGCCGGCGATATCGAGGGGGCGCGTCGGATCGTCGTACGCCTCGTGCGGCAGAGCGAGGCGGCGCCGACGCGTCTCGTGTTCGCGACGGCGCACATCTTGGATCGTGCCGGTGAGCGCGAGCGAGCGCTCGGTATCGTGCGCGCCCAGCTCGGCTTCGTGCCGGAGAATGCGGTGCTGCGCTGGCTCGAGCAGCAATTGCTGGCGGAAACCGCGATCCCGCCGCCGTTCCAGGACGCCACAGGCGGTATGGCGGACGCCCTCACCGGTCTCGCTCAGGCGCTCGCCGAGGAGGAAGCGCGGGACCAGGCGCTGCTGTTCGCGCGTCTCGCGACTTTCCTCGATCCGAAGCAGGCCGATGCCTGGCTGGTCGTCGCCAGGCTCGCCCTGGAGCGCAAGGATTTGTCCGAGGCGGTGGAGGCGTTGGCGCAGGTGCCGATGGATTCGCCCGCCGCTTGGGAGGCCCGGTTGTTGCAGGCCGACGCCCTCGTCGAAGCCGGAAAGCGCGAGGAGGCGGTGGCCCTGCTGGAGCGGATGGCGGCCGAACGTCCGGCTCGCATCGACGCCCTGCTCGCTCTCGGCGACCTCTATCGGCGCGAGGAGCGCTTCGCCGAAGCCGAGAAGGCCTATGCAGCGGCGCTCGCGCGCGTGCCGCAGCCGACGCGGGCCCACTGGCGGTTGTTCTATGTCCACGGCATCAGCCTCGAGCGCACGGGGCGCTGGCCGGAGGCGGAGCGGCAGTTCTTGAAGGCGCTCGAACTCGAACCCGAACAGCCATTCGTCCTCAACTATCTCGGTTATAGCTGGGTCGAAAAAGGAATGCACCTCGATCGCGCCAAGGAGATGCTGCACCGGGCGGTCGAGCTCCGGCCGCGAGATGGCTTCATCGTCGACAGCCTCGGCTGGGCCTACTACCAGCTCGGCGAATACGAGCGCGCGGTCGAGTATCTCGAGCGCGCCGTCGAGCTCGAGCCCGGCGATCCCGTGATCAACGATCACCTCGGGGATGCCTACTGGCGAGTCGGCCGGCGCCGCGAGGCGCGCTTCCAATGGGAACGGGCCCTGTCGCTCAAGCCGGACAGCGAACTCGCGGCGAAGATCGAGGGCAAGCTGCGCGCCGGGCTCGGCGATGGTCCATCGTCGGTCGACCGTGGCTGAGACCGTGATCCGCGAACGGGCGCCGGCCAAGATCAATCTCGATCTGTTCGTGACCGGCCGGCGGGCGGATGGTTTCCACGAACTCGACAGCCTCGTGGTCTTCGGTCTCGTCGCCGACGAGCTCTGGCTGGAGCCGGCGGCGGATTTCTCCCTCTCGGTCGAGGGACCGTTCGCGGCTGCCGTGCCACGCGGTGAGAGCAACCTCGTTCTCCAGGCAGCGCGCGAATTTGCCCGTACCTTCCGCCCGCCGACGGCAGCCAGACTGCGGCTGGTGAAGAACATCCCCGTGGCAGCTGGCCTCGGTGGCGGTTCGGCGGATGCGGCCGCCTGTCTTCGCGCTCTCGTGCGACTGGCTGGTCTGGATCCGGAGCTGCCAGTCCTGCTCGATCTCGCCGCCGGGCTTGGCGCCGACGTGCCGGTTTGCGTGTTCGCCAACACGGCCCGCATGCGCGGTATCGGCGAGCGCCTCGATCCGGTCCGGGGTCTGCCGCCGCTTCCGCTCGTGCTGGTCAATCCCGCGATCGCCCTCGAGACGGCGCGGGTATTTCGCGCCCTCGCCGGGCGCTTCGGAACGGCCTCCCGTCCACCGCTTCCCGCCGCTCCCTCGCTCGTCGGCTTTGCCAGCTGGCTCGCCCGCGGCCGCAACGATCTCGAGGCGCCGGCCCGCGAGCTGGCCCCCGTGGTCGGCGACGTGCTCGAGGCGCTGCGTGGCGAGGAGGGCTGCCTCGTCGCCCGAATGTCGGGAAGCGGTTCCAGTTGCTACGGCTTGTTCTCGTCCGAAGCCGCGGCCCAGCGGGCTGCCGCCCGGCTCGCGGCCGGGCATCCCGAGTGGTGGGTGGCCGCGGGAGTGATCGACGCCAGCCGATGATCCTGCTCTTTACCGACTTCGGCGAAGAAGGCCCCTATGTCGGCGAGATGGAAGCGGTGCTCGCTCGTCTCGCACCGGAAGTGCCCCGCGTCCGCCTGTTGTCGGATGCGCCGGCGTTCGATCCCCGGCGCTCGGCCTATATCCTGGCCGCCCTCGCCCAGCGCTTCCTCGCCGGCGATGTCTGCCTGGCGGTAGTCGACCCGGGGGTCGGCACCGAGCGGGCGGCGCTGGCGCTCAGGGCGGACGGCGTGTGGTTCGTCGGTCCGGACAACGGTCTTTTCGAGCTCGTGCTCCGTCGGGCAGGCGAGGCGGAGACGTTTCGGATCGATTGGCGGCCGCCGCAGCTGTCGGCGAGTTTCCACGGCCGCGATCTGTTCGCTCCGGTGGCCGCGAGGCTCGCCCGTGGCGATCTCTCCGCTCTCTCGCCCGCTGTGCCGTCGCGCTTTCCCCTCTGGCCGGACGATCTCCCCGAGGTCGTTTGGTGCGATCGCTACGGCAACGCTTGGACAGGGCTACGGGCCGCAGCGCTGCCACCGGATGCCCGGCTGCGAGTGAGCGGTCGCGAGCTCGCCCGCGCTCGCACCTTCGGCGATCTCCCGGCCGGCACTGCCTTCTGGTACGAAAACAGTGCCGGCCTCGTCGAGATCGCGGTGAACTGCGGCAGTGCCGTCGAGGCCTTGGCTCTCGGTCCGGGATCCCCGGTCGACCTCTAACCGCCCTCCGAGCGCGAGGCTCAGCCCGCCTTCGCGGCGATGCGATCGGCCTTGGCGACGAGGGTGCGCGCCTGGCGGATCGAGGCGATGTCGATGAGCCGGCCATCGAGGCTCACGGCCCCGCGACCCTCCCGTTCCGCCTGCTCCATGGCCTGCAGGATCCGACGGGCGCGTTCCACCTCTGCCTCGGAGGGGGTGAAGATCTCGTTGGCGAGCTCGATCTGGAAGGGATGGATCGCCCATTTGCCTTCGCAGCCCAGCACCGCCGCCCGCCGCGCCGCCGCGCGGTAGCCATCGGGATCGCGGATGTCGCCAAACGGCCCGTCGACCGGTCGCAGACCGTTGGCACGCGCTGCCACCACCATGCGAGCGATGGCATAGTGCCAAGGATCGGCCCAGAAATAGTCGCGTTCGCCTTTCTCGTCGGGATCCGCGAGCACCCCGTAGTCGGGATGGACACCGCCGATGCGGACGGTGCGGGCGCGGATCGACGCGGCATAGTCGGCCACTCCGAAGTGGAGCGACTCGTTGCGCCGGCTCGCCGCCGCGATCTCGTGCACGTTCTGCATGCCGAGAGCGGTTTCGATGATGAGCTCGAAACCGACCCTCTTTTTGCGGCCCTTCGCCTGCTCGACCTGGCTCACGAGCATGTCGACCGCATAGACATCGGCAGCGGTGCCGACCTTCGGGATCATGATGAGGTCGAGGCGGTCGCCCGTCTGCTCCAGCACGTCGACCACGTCCCGGTACATATACGGCGTATCGAGACCGTTGATGCGCACGCTTACGGTCTTGTCGCCCCAATCGATGTCGTTGAGGGCGGCGATCACGTTGCGCCGCGCTTCCTCCTTTTTGTCGGGCGCGACCGCGTCCTCGAGGTCGAGGAAGACGATATCGGCCGCGCTCTTCGCCGCCTTCTCGAACATCTGCGGGCTCGAGCCCGGCACCGCGAGCTCGGAGCGGTTGAGACGCGCTGGCGCCTCCTCGACGATTTTGAAGCTCATCTCTCATCTCCCCGCTGATTCCGGTTATGGCTGGCACCCTCGTCCGAGGACGGGTTGGCACTGGCGCGCTCTCTAGCAAGCGGGTGAAAACTGGTCATCACCCTCGACAGCCGATCGCCCTCGAGATGGGTGTAGATCTCGGTCGTGGCGATGTCGGCATGGCCGAGTAGGGTCTGGACCGCCCGCAAGTCGGCACCGTGGGCGAGGAGGTGCGTGGCGAAAGCGTGGCGGAGCACATGCGGCGAGACCCGCGCCGGATCGATCCCGGCGGCGACCGCCAGCTCCTTGAGGAGCTGGAGGGCGCGCTGCCGGGTGAGGTGGCCCTTGCGTCCGCGCGAGGGAAAGAGAAAGCGCGACCCGCGCTGCGCCCGGCTTCCTGCTGCGCGCACCGCGAGCCAGCGGCCGAGCGCCTCGCGCGCCGGACCGCCGATCGGGACGATGCGCTCCTTGCCGCCCTTGCCGGCGAGGCGCACGGCATCGAGTTCCGGCGACAGGGCCGAAAGCGGGAGGGCCACGATCTCGCTCACCCGTCCGCCGGTAGCGTAGAGCAGCTCGAGCAAGGCGAGCAGGCGAATCCCTTCGGCGCCCGGTCGCCTGCGGGCCGCCGCGATCAGCTCCTCGACCTCCTTCTCCTCGAGCACGCGCGGGAGCGCCCGCGCGGCCCGCGGTCGGTCGATGCGCGCCGTGGGATCGTCCCGTCTCGTGCCCTCGAGGAACAAGAAACGGTAGAAATGCCTTATGGCCGACAGGCGACGGCGCACCGTGGCGGCGGCCAGCCGTCGCTCGCCGAGATCGGCCAGCCAGGCGAGGAGATCGTCCTCCTGCGCCGTTTCGAGACGGCCGTCCCGACGGCGCAGGAAGGCAGAGAGATCGGCAAGGTCGCGGCGATAGGCATCGAGGGTGTGAGGGGATGCCCCGCGCTCGACGGCGAGCATCTCGAGGAAGCGCTCGACGAGATGGGCGGACACGGTCGGCCCTCACAGACGGAGTGCGAGGGCCACCGCCACCGCGAGCAGGCGCGCGAGTTCGTCTTCTCCCGCCTGTCGCAGCACCGTGAGGGCGTGAGCGAGGGCTTGAGGCTGTGCCGCCTCGACGGCCGGGGCGAGGAGGGCGAAAGCGGCGAGCACCGCCTCGCCCCTGCGGCCGGAAGAGGCGGCGTCCGATGCCGCATGCCACAGCCCCACGGACGGCGGCGGCCGCGGATCGCCTGGCATCTCCGCCACCAAGAGAGCGGTCCAGGCGTCGGCGTCGATGGCGATGCCGAGACCGTCGGCGAGGGCATGGAGCAGCGCGCGCTGCACCGAGGGGCGGTCGCCGGAAGCTGGGAAAGGAGACAAGCCGGCGAGCGCCAGGGTGGCAGGAAGTCGTGCACGCTCGCGATCGCTGCGCGTCTCGTCAGGTGTCGTGGCGGCGAGTTCGAGCCATGCGCGCGCCCGTTCGAAGAGACCGCGGGCGAGCAGCGGCGGCAGGATTCCGCTCTCGGCGAAAAGGAGGCTCCTGTCCACGGGCAGGGCCTCGGCATCCACGGACAGGGCCTCGAGCCAGCGCACACGCTCGCTGCCGGCCGCGACCGCGGTCACCGCGCGCGCCAGCAGGGCGGCGCGTGCGAGCGCTACCCCTTCTCCGGCAAGCGCCCGCAACAGATGGGCTCGGGCCGAGGGGCTGCGGCCGTCGCTCGCCGTCGCGACGTCTGCGAGCGTGCTCGCCATCGACCGCCACTCGGAGATCGTGAATTGCCCCAGGATCGCCGCTCGCTCCCCGGCATCGAGCCGCACCTCGACCGGCACCTCGGGGTTGCGCGCCACGGCGCGCAGAAGGGCCGGAGGTGCGCTCGCCGGGAGGGTTGCGGTGAGCGCGAGCGGATGGGTGGCCAAAAGCAGGAGCCGAGCTGCGCGGGTGCCATCCTCCGCGAGTTCCACCGGAAGGGGAGAGCCGGAAAGTGCGGCTTCGGCGAAGGTCGAGAAACTCGCTGGAGGCAGGATGCCGCGCTCGCGCGCCAGCTCGAGCGCGAGGGTGGCGCGCGGCGCCTGGCCATGCAGGAGCGCGCAGGCGAAGTCGAGAGCGACGACCGCCGTATCCGTGGCCTCGAGCGGCTCGGCCACAGCGCAGGCGCGCTCGACCTCGCCGGCGGTAGCGAATGCCTCGGCGGCGAGCAGACGCAGTTCGGGGTTCATTTGCCCTCCCGTCTCGCCGAGGAGCGCGAGGGCAGCCGCTTCCCTTGCCGCCCCGAGCCGCAGCAGGGCGCGGACACGGGCGGCGAGCAGGGCGACGCCACCGCCTGCCCCGGCCCAGGGCGCAGCGATGCGCGCCGCGAGGCGCGTGGCGAGCGCCTCGGACGGCAGGGCCGTAGGCAGCCGGTCGAGCATGGCGACGAGCCGCTTAGGGTCGGAGCGAGAAAAGTCAGGGTTCCATCCCGGCACAGCGGCGAGCCCGGCAGCGGCGATGTCGGGGGAGGCGAGGGGTGCGACGCTGATGGGAGCAGGGGGCGCCGGGGCGGTGGAAGAAGGAGGTTCCATCCGCGGGACGAGCGATCGGGGTTCCTCGCCGACCGCCGGGGCTGCCGCCAGCCACAGCGCCGCCAGCAGCGCTCGCGACAACGTCCTCGCCGATCGCTTCACCGCTGGAGCCGCTCGTCAGGGATGACCACCTCGACCGGCACGGTGGGTGGGGGAATATCCCAGCTCAACACGAAGACGAGCGCGCCCAGCACGACGATCGTGATGCCGAGCAAGAGGTAGCGGCCGAACCGTCCCATGAGGCTCCGGGGCGTGAGGGGCGCCGGACGAGCCCGCCGGCTGGCGGAAGCTTGCGCCAGCATGCGCCCCGGGTTTATATCCGCGCCCGACAGCACCCGCAATCGGGAGCCGATGCTGGAATCCGACGAGCAGCCCTCCCCACCTGCCGCCACCGATGCGACGGACACGCCTCCGATCGTCCTCGTCGGGCTCATGGGAGCCGGCAAGAGTGCGGTCGGCCGTAGGCTGGCCAGGGTCCTCGGTCGCCCGTTTCGCGATGCCGACGACGCCATCGTCGAGGCGGCGGGCATGTCGATCCCGGAGATCTTCGAGCGCTACGGCGAACCGGCGTTCCGCGAGCTCGAACGGCGAGTGGTCGCCGCGCTGCTCGAAGAGCGGGGAACGGTGATCGCCCTCGGCGGTGGAGCCTTCATCGATCCGCAGACCCGGGCCCTCGTTCGCAGCCGCGCGATCTCTATCTGGATCGAGGCCGATCTCGAGATCTTGGTCGAGCGTACCGCCCGTAAGCCGGGCAGCCGGCCATTGCTCGCGCGCGGCGAACCGCGCGACGTGCTCCGGCGACTGATGGAGGCTCGCTATCCCATCTATGCCGAGGCGGACTTCCGGGTGAAGACGGGCAACGGACCGGTCGACGAGGTGGTCGCCCAGATCCTGCGCATCCTGGAAGAGAGGCGAAGCGCGAGATGAGCGAAGAGCAGGAAACCCTCGAGGTCTCCCTCGGCGCCCGCAGCTATCCGATCCACATCGGCCATGGGCTTCTCGAGCGGGCGGGCGAGCTTCTCCGGCCCCAGTTCGCGGGCCGCCGGCTCTTCGTCGTGACCGACGAGCATGTGGTGGCGGCCGGGCATGCCGACCGTCTGGAACACGGTCTCGCGGCGGCGGACTTCACCTTCGCGCGCATCGTCCTGCCGCCGGGCGAGGCGACCAAGAGCTTCATCTGGCTCGAGCGCCTGCTCGACGAGCTGCTTCTGGCCGGTGCCGAGCGCCGCTCGGTGGTGGTGGCCCTGGGTGGGGGAGTGATCGGCGATCTCGCCGGCTTTGCCGCCGCCATCCTCCTTCGCGGTGTCGCCTATGTCCAACTCCCGACCACCCTGCTGGCCCAGGTGGATAGCGCCATCGGCGGCAAGACCGGGATCGACACCCGCCACGGCAAGAATCTGGTCGGCGCCTTCCATCAGCCGCGCATGGTGTTGGTCGATACCGCCACCCTCGCCACTCTGCCCATGCGCGAGCGGCGCGCCGGCTACGCCGAGATCGTGAAGTACGGCTGCATTGTCGATGCGGATTTCCTCGCCTGGCTCGAGGGCCAGGGCCGCGCGGTCGTCGAAGGCGAGCCCGCGCCCTGCCGGCGGGCCATTCGCCGGGCGCTCGAAATCAAGGCGGAAGTGGTCGCCGAGGACGAGTTCGAGACCTCGGGGCGCCGGGCGCTGCTCAATTTCGGCCACACCTTCGCCCATGCCTTCGAGGCTTGCGCCGGCTATGGCGAGGGCCTGCTGCACGGCGAGGCGGTGGCGATGGGTATGGTGTGCGCCACCGAACTGTCCGCAGCCCTCGGCTACGCTCCATCCGCGCAGACGGAGCGGCTCGTGCGGCACCTGCGGCAAGCAGGCTTGCCGGTGCGGCCCCGGGACCTCGGTCTTCGCTTCGAGGTGGACGCCCTGCTCGCCGCCATGCGCCACGACAAGAAGGTCGTCGACGGGCGGCTGCGCTTCGTTCTTTGGCGCGGGCCCGGGCAGGCGTTCATCGCCAGCGACGTGCCGGAGGACCTGGTGCGGCGTCTGCTCACCGATGCCCTCGCCTAGACGCGCGACCTGCTCGCCGCTTGTCGCAGGGCTCGACCGGCACCCACCGGCCGAGCGCGGCAGCGGCAGGCAGGCTTCCCGGTACTGACAAGGATCGGGGTCGAACATGATCGGCGACGAATGGCTCACGATCGCGCTGATCGTGGTGCTGCTTGCCCTCTCCGCCCTCGCTTCGGGTAGCGAGACCGCCACCACCGCGGCTTCGCGCATCGTCGTACGCCAGGCCGTGCAGGCTGGCGACCGGCGAGCCCGCATCCTCGAGCGGCTGCTCGAGGACCGCGAACGGCTGGTGGCGACCTTGCTGATTGCCAACAATCTCGTGAACATCTTCGGTACGGCGGTGGCGACCGATGCCCTCGTGCGAGTGACGGGCGAGGCCGGCGTGTATCTCGCCACCGCCATCATGACGGTCGTGCTCGTGGTCTTCGGCGAGGTGATGCCGAAGACCTATGCCATGCGCCACGCCGAGCGTCTCGCCCTCGCCCTGGCACCCGTGCTGCGCGGGCTGGTGGTGCTGTTCACGCCGGCGACCCTCCTCCTGCACGCGCTCTTCGCCATGGCACCGCGCGCTGCCGCGCGCGGTCGTGCCGCGGCCGCCTCGCGCGCCGCCTTCCTGCGCGCGGCGATCGCGCTGTGGACCGAACGCGGCGTGTTGAACGAACCCGAGCGCGAGATGCTCTCCGGCGTGCTCGACCTGCTCGAGCTGGAGGTGCGGCACGTGGTCACGCACCGCAGCCGCATGGCCACGTTGCCGGCGGACGCGACTCCGCGTTCGGTGCTGCCGCTCCTCAAGGAGAAACCGTTCAGCCGCTTTCCGGTGCATGCCGGAACGGCCGAGGAGATCGTCGGCATCGTGCACATCCGCGACATCCTGCAGTGCATCGACGACACCGGCCGGCTGCGCGAAGATGTCACCCTCCGGGCGATCATGAAGCCCGCGTGGTTCGTGCCCGCCACCACGCCCCTCGCCACCCAGCTTTTGGCCTTCCGCCACCGCCAGTTGCACATGGCGCTCGTGGTCGACGAGTACGGATCGCTGCTCGGTCTCGTGACGCTCGAGGATATCGTCGAGGAGGTGGTCGGCGACATCGTCGACGAGAAGGACGTCGAGCTCGCCGAAATCCAGCGCGAGGACGGTGGCAGTGCCCTGGTCGAGGGCAGTGTGCCGGTGCGCGATCTCAACCGGCACATGGAATGGGATCTGCCGGAAGGGGAAGCAGCCACGCTCGCTGGGCTGGTGATGGAAGTGGCGGGGCGGATCCCCGAGGCGGGGGAGACCTTGAAGATCGACGGCTACGAAGTCGAGGTGGTGCGGCGGCAGCGGCACCGGCTCGCGCTCTTGCGCGTGCGGCGCGGACCCGTGGAACGTCTCGACGACGGACGCAGCTAGGCCCGGTTCCGGCCTGCCACGCCCATCGGCTCGTGGCACTAGCGGGAGAGGCCGGGGAGACCGCGGTCGCGCGGCAGCTCGCCGGCACGAGCGATCGACACGTACCGAAGTGCGAGCTCGAGATAGGTCGCCGCCCGAGCGAGCCAGTACGCCTTCGGCCGGTTCCCGGGGTCGGCGGCGTGCCAGACCGCGAGCCGCGCGCGCTGGGCTGCCCGCAGCGCCTTGAACAGCGCATAGAGCTGTGCTCCCGGCCGATCGCCGGTCTCCCGCTCGTAGAGGGCGAGCAGCAGTTCACCGGTCTCGGGTCGGCCCAATCGTTCGCACTCGAGGGCGAGAAAGGCCATCTCGTCGGCTGTATCTCGTACCCGCAGTTCCTTCGAGAATTCGAGGCAGTCGATCACCGCCGGTGGCGGGCCGAGGAACACATGCTCGGGTCTCAGGTCGCCATGCGCGTCGATCACTCTACCGGCGGCGAGCCGGGCGGCGAGAGCGGTGCGATGACGGGCAAGGGCGGCGAACAGACCCGAAAAGACTCGCCGGACGGTGACATCGGCGATGCCCGCTGCGGGCTGCGCCAAGGCGGCGAGGTCGAGGACGAGCTCGCGTGCGAGCAAACCCCAGTGGGTTTCGAAATCGCGATCGGCGCGCTCGGCGGTAGAAAAGAAGCGCGCGAGACGGCGAACCACCGGCAGGAGCTCCGCCATGCCGACCGGTCCCGCCTCGAGCCGGCAATCGAGCATGCGCTCGCGCGGCAGACGTTTCATCTCGACGAGCCAGTCGACCACCCGGCCTTCGCCGCCCAGTTGCAACCGACCGTCCGCACGGCGCACGAGCGGCACAGCACCGAGATAGACCTCCTCGGCGAGCCGGCGATTGAGCCGGAGCTCCATCCGACACAGGCGTTCGCGGGCCGCGAGGGTGGACAGGTCGAGGAAGGGGAAGCGCACCGGCTTTTTGAGCTTCCGGGCGAAACGCTCGGTGAGAAAGACCCACGACATGTGGGTCTCGATGCGTTCGACGGTTGCCGGCCGCTCGTCTCCGTAACTCTCGGGATCCGACAGGAAGCGGAGCTTTTCGGCGACCTCGCGGTCGATGGCTCGGGCTGCCACCATGCCTCACGGATCACCAGCCTGATCGAGGCTTTGCACCAGCCGGGAAAGCCCTTGCGAGATGTCGACCGGATAGTCGTGGGCCGGCTCGAGGCCCTTGAGGGGCTCGGGGAGACTTCGGTATTGCGCCTGCACCCGCTCGCGGATGCGCGCGAGCGAGGGAAGGGGCGAAACCAGCTCGCCGCCACGGATGACGGGAACGAGAAGAGGCTCGCCTGCGAGCCGTTCGCTCTCCAGGGCGATGGTGTCGGCGACCATCCGGCCGCTCCGGTCGAAGCGGCGGAAGACCTGCTTGCGCGCCGGCAGCGTCGCCTTGCCTTCGCTACGCTTGCGTCGCGGTTTGCCCGCATAGTCGACGAGCTTGTACGCGCAGTCGAGGGATGCCCAGTCGTTCGACGTGGTGAGGCTGGTCCCGACTCCCCAACCGTCGATCGGCACCCCTTCGGCGACATGGCGGGCGATCAGCTGCTCGTCGATGCCGCCGCTCGCGAAGATCCGGACCTCGCGAAGCCCGCCTTCGTCGAGGATGCGTCGCACCTTTCGCGCGTGCTCGGCGAGGTCGCCCGAATCGATGCGCACGCCCCGCAGCGGGATGCCTTCGGCGGCGAGCTTGGGCGCGAGCTCGACGACGCGCTGAGCGGCGCGCTCGGTATCGTAGGTGTCGATCAAGAGCACCAGGGATTGCGGTCGGGCGCGGGCGAAATGGAGAAAGGCCTGGATCTCGTCCTCGTGGGCCTGGACGAAGGAATGGGCCATGGTGCCATAGACGGGAATGCCGAAAAGCGGTTCCGCCGGCACCGTAGCGCTGCCGGCAAAGCCGGCGATGTAGCTCGCCCGTGCCGCGAGCACGCCGGCTTCCGCCCCGTGCGCCCGCCTGAGCCCGAAGTCGAGCAACATCTTGCCCTCGCCAGCGGCCAGCACCATCCGCGCCGCCTTGGAGGCGATCAGGGTCTGGAAGTGGAGGAGATTGACGAGCCGAGTCTCGAGCAGTTGCGCTTCGGGCAGGGGTGCGGTGACGCGCAGGATGGGCTCGTGGGCGAAGACCACCGTGCCCTCCGGCACGGCGTCGACATCTCCGGTGAAGCGGAAGCGGGCGAGACGGGCGATGGTCCTCGGGGAAAATCGTCCGCAGCCCTCGAGCCAGGCGAGTTCGGCCTCGCCAAAGCGGGCGCCGAGCACGAACTCCACCACTTGCGCGAGCCCGCACGCGAGCAGGAAATTGCGGCAAGGCGGAAGCTTGCGGACGAAGAATTCGAAGCTCGCCGGTCCCACCATGCCGGCCTCGAGATAGGCGTCGTACATGGTGAGTTCGTAGAGGTCGGTCAGCAGCGGCGTCCGCAGGATGTCGAGCATCGGCGCGGCGGTGCAGGGCGAGGCGGCGGCGCTCACGCTTCCTCCTCCCGGTCGGGAGGCGCTTCGGCGAGCGCTTGGATCACCTCCTCGTCGGTCGTCTGGGTGAATTCGTCATAGAACTGTCCGACCGCGGCGAACCACTCGGGAGTATAGAGGCAGACGATGCGGTCGGCCTCGGGCCGCAGTCGATCGAGCGTATCCGGCGGGGCGACTGGCACCGCGAGCACCAGTTCGCGCGGACCGCCGCGACGCAGTGCCCGAAGCGCCGCGCGCATGGTCGCTCCGGTCGCGATGCCATCGTCGACCACGATCACCGTGCGGCCAGCCACCGGCGCCCGCGCTCTACCGGCGAGATAACGGTGCCGCCGGCGCTCGATCTCGGCGAGCTCCGCCCGCGCTTCCCGCTCGAGATAGTCGCGGGTCGCCCCGGTCATGCGCATCACGTCCTCGTTGATCACGAGTTCGGGCTGTTCGCCGTCGGCGACCGCCGCGAGCGCCAGCTCCGGCTGGCCGGGAGCCCCGATCTTGCGCACCATGACGAGATCGAGCGGAGCCCGCAACGCCTTGGCGATCTCGAGCCCGACGGGCACGCCGCCGCGCGGCAGGGCGAAGACGGAGACCGGCCCTTCGATCGTGCCCTTGAGCTTCTCCGCCAGCCGTTTTCCGGCATCCCGCCGGTTGGCGAACCTCATGCCTCGCGCTCCCCTCGCGACTGCCGGCGCCGCCCGGCGACCATGACAGCGTACCGCGACGGCCGAATCCATCCGGGCCCCACTTGCGCGCGGGCAATCGTTCGCGTTTCTCTCGCCGTGCCGGGATCCGTCACGGCCTGGAGATCCGCCCGATGCTGCGCCTCTATCATCTGCCCCTTTGTCCGTTCAGCCGCAAGATCCGGGTGGCGCTCAGGGAAAAGGGGCTGCCGGCGGAGTTGGTCGAGGTGGCGCCGTGGGAGGAAGGCGAGGATTCCGAGTTCTTCCGTCTCAATCCTGCCCTCGAAGTGCCCGTGCTGGTCGACGGCGAACTCGTCATCGCCGACAGCAACGCCATCGCCGAATATCTCGAAGAGGCCTGGCCGGATACCACCCTCTACGGCCGCACCCTCGAGCAGCGCGCCGAGACCCGCCGGCTCGTCGCCTGGTTCGACGTCAAATTCCGCCGCGAGGTGACCGATCTGCTCTGGGGCGAAAAGCTGCTCAAGCGCCTCAAGCGCAGCGGCACCCCCAATTCCGAGGCCCTGCGCCAGGGAACCGCCAATATTCGCTTCCACCTCGCCTATATCGCCCATCTCTACGAGGAGCGGCGTTGGCTCGCCGGGGACGAGCTCACCATGGCCGACATTACCGCCGCGGCGCACCTCTCGGTACTGGACTATCTCGGGGACGTGCCGTGGGATCAGTTCGAGAGCGCGCGCAACTGGTACGCGCGGATGAAATCCCGCCCGAGCTTTCGTCCCCTGCTCGCCGACCGCATCGTGGCGCTCAAGCCGCCGCCCCACTATGGGGATCTGGACTTCTGATCCGGACGCGCGATCTCCCGCCCATGGAGCTGGTTGCGGAGGTAAAGGCGCGCGCCCGGGCGCTCGGGTTCGATGTCGTCCGCGTCACCCAAGCGAGGTTGCCGGAGGACGTACGCCGCGAGTATCGCGCCTTCCTGGCGGCGGGTCGCGCCGGCGACATGGACTGGCTCGTGGCCACTGCCGATCGCCGCGAGGATCCGACACGCTTGTGGCCGGAGGCGCGCAGCGCCGTCGTCTGCGGCATGAACTATGCGCCCGCCGGTGAGCCCTTGGCCAACCTGTCGCGGCCGGAGGTGGGCAACATCTCGGTCTACGCCCGGGGCCGCGACTATCACGAGGTGCTCAAAGGCCGACTCAAACAGCTCGCGGGCTGGCTCGCGGCGCGGGCCGGAGCGCGAGTCAAGGTGTTCGTCGACACGGCCCCCCTTCTCGAGAAACCCCTCGCCCAGCAGGCCGGTCTCGGTTGGCAGGGCAAACACACCAATCTCGTCTCGCGCCAGTTCGGCTCGTGGCTGTTCCTCGGCGAGATCCTGACCGACCTCGAGCTCCCCGCGGACCCGCCGGAGCGCGATCGCTGCGGCTCCTGCCGGCGTTGTCTCGACATTTGCCCCACGGGCGCCATCCTCGGCCCCCGTCGGCTCGATCCCACGCTCTGTGTCTCCTACCTCACGATCGAGCACAAGGGCCCGATCCCGCGCTCGCTCCGGCCGCTTTTGGGCAATCGCATCTACGGCTGCGACGATTGTCTGGCGGTATGCCCATGGAACAAGTTCGCGCGAACGGCGTCGCGAGGCCTGTTCGCCCACCGATCGGAACTCGACGCGCCGCCGCTCGCGGACCTCGTGCGGCTCGACCAGGCGGGCTTTCGTGCTCTTTTCCGCGGCACCGCGATCCGGCGGATCGGCCTTGCCCGCTTGCTGCGCAACGTCCTCCTCGCCATCGGCAATTCCGGTCGGCCGGAACTCTCGAGCGCAGCGTCGAGCCGGCTCACCGATCCCTCGCCGCTCGTGCGCGGGGCCGCGGTGTGGGCGGTAGGCCGGCTCGCCGCGCCCGAAGAGTTGGCTGCTCTCGCCTGCCGTCATCTCCCCGGCGAGCGCGATCCCACCGTGCGCGAGGAGTGGGAGAGTGCGCTCGCCGAGGTGACAGCTCAGGCGCGCAGCGCGAGGTTGTCCGGGTCGTAGGGGCTGTCGGCGACGATCCGGGCCGGCAGCATGCGATCGAGGACGCGCACCCGACATTCTTGGCCGATCGCCGCCACGTCGCTCCGAATGTATCCCAGCATCAGGGACTTGCCGACATAGTGACCGTAGCCGCCGGCGGTGCCGCGGCCGATCACCTCGCCGTCGAGGAAGACGGGTTCGTTGCCGAAAGGATCGGCGTCCTCCGCCGCGACTTCGATGGTGCGGAAGGTCCAACGCAGGCCCTTTTGCTTCTGGGCGAGGAGGGCGGCTCGGCCGGGGAAGTCGCCCTTGTCGAAGCGGACGAACCGTTCCATGCCGGCCTCGAGCAGGGTGTTCTCGGCATTGAGATCGCTGCCCCAAAGCCGATAGCTCTTTTCGAGCCTGAGCGAGTCCATGGCCCGCAGACCGACATCGGCGATATCGAACTCGGCACCCGCTCGCAACAGCTCCTCGTAGAGGTGCAGTTGATACTCGATGGGGTGGTGCAGCTCGTAACCGAGCGACCCCACGAAGTTCACTCGCAGGACCCGCACGCCGGCACAGAAGCCGACCGACATTTCGCGGCCGGAGAGCCACGGTAGGGCCTCGTTCGACACGTCGCCATCGGCAAGCCTCTGCAGCACCGTCCGCGACTTCGGGCCGACCAGCAGGAAGACGCCATAGCGGGCGGTGACGTCGTGCAGGATGACCGAGCCATCCCGGGGCAGGCTCTTCACGAGATAGTCCCAGTCGATGTCGTGAGCGGCAGCGGGACCGACGAGATAGAAGCGCTCGCCCCAGAGCCCGTCGGGCAGACGGCAGATGGTGAACTCCGAGCGCACCGAGCCCGAGGGGAAGAGCATGTGGCAAAGACGGATGGCGCCGACCTTCTGCGGCAAGCTGTTGGCCACCATGGAGTCGAGCCAGCGGCGGGCTCCCGGGCCCTCGACCTCGAACTTGGCGAACGGACTGGCCTCGATGATGCCGACCCGCTCGCGCACCGCCCGCACCTCTGCACCGACATGCGGGAACCAGTTGGAACGCCGGAAGGAATAGATATCCCGCGGCTCCACCCCCTTGGGCGCGAACCAGTTCGGTCGTTCCCAGCCGAAGCGCATGCCGAACACAGCGCCGCGCGCCCGAAGCCGGTCGTAGACCGGCGGCACTTTGGCCGGCCGCGCCGCAGGCCGGTTCTCGTACTCCATCGGATAGTGGGTGAAGAAAACGTGCTCATAGGCCTCTTGGTTCTTGATCCGCGCATAGTCCTTGGTGACACAGCCGAACCGGCGCGGATCGACCCCGAGCATGTCGACCGACGGCTGGCCATCGACGATCCAGTTCGCCAGCTGCCAGCCGGCGCCCCCGGCGGCGGTGATCCCGAAGCTGTGGCCCTCGTTGATCCACAGGTTGGTGATCCCGAAGGCTGGACCCACCATGGGATTGCCGTCCGGGGTGTAGGGAATGGCACCGTTGACGATGGTCTTGATGCCGACCTTTTCGAACGAGGGCACGCGCCGAGCGC
Organism: bacterium HR40; assembly: GCA_002898275.1. Lineage (GTDB taxonomy): Bacteria > Pseudomonadota > Alphaproteobacteria > Geminicoccales > Geminicoccaceae > HRBIN40. The sequence goes on along the minus strand of BEIQ01000002.1, from coordinate 172,779 downwards.
AGGCCTCGACATGCGGCATGAGCCGTTCGAGGTCGCCTGGGAACAGTTCCTTGCCGAAGTCCGCGGGCACTCCCTCGACGAAGCAGGCGGGCGCCCCCTTTTCGTAGGGGCCGAGGATCCAGCCCATGCGCTCCTCGCGGAAGTAGTAGGAGGCATCGGGTTCGCGCAGGATGGGGAGCTCCCGATGGCCAGCCTCGCGATAGGCCTTGAGCACCGGGTCGACATCGGTGACGATGTACTGGTGCTCCACCGGGATGACCGGGATCTCGAGGCCGACCATGCGAGCCGTCTGGCGGGCCCAGCTGCCGGTCGCGAAGACGAGGTGTTCGCAGCGGATGTCGCCCTTGGCGGTCTTGACGATCCACTCGTAGTGGTGGGTGCGCTCGATCGCCAGCACCGGCGTATGTTGGTAGATCTCGGCGCCGCGCATGCGCGCGCCTCGAGCGAGGGCCATGGTCACGTCGGCCGGAGCGATATGCCCGTCGGTGGGATGCCAGAGACCGCCCACCAGCCCCTTGGGATCGAGCAGCGGCCACAGTTTGACGATGTCCTCGACGCCGACGATGTGGCACTCGACGCCGATGGTCTCGGCGGTGCACTGGTAGTTGCGGTACTCGTCCATCCGGTCGCGATGGGTCGCAAGCCGCAGATTGCCCGTCGGATGGAAGCCGACGTCCTGACCGGTCTCGGCCGCGAGCCCCTTGTAGAGCTCGACCGAATAGCGGTGCAGCTGGCCCACCGAATAACTCATGTTGAAGAGCGGCAGCAGGCCAGCGGCATGCCAGGTGGAGCCAGCCGTGAGCTCGAAGCGCTCGAGCAGTACGACATCGCTCCAGCCGCGCTTGGCGAGGTGATAGAGGGTGCTGACTCCCACCACGCCGCCGCCGATCACCACGACCCGCGCATGCGTTCGCATCGCCGATCCCTCCCGCTGTTCGCTCCGACCCATGGCGCGCACAAGGACCACACCCGAGCCGCCCTGCAAGCGGAGAGCGGACAGTTTCTTTTCCGCCTGCGCCACCGCCGCATCGCGCCGCAGGGCGGCGGCACCGCCGGCCGGGTTTCCTGGCTTCGAGGGTAGGAACGACGGCGCCACCAGCCAAGCGGGATCGGCCTCCGCCCGCCGCGGGGCGCCGCGACCGACGGAGGCCCGCTCCCGCAACGGCGAGCGACTCGCTCCGGCGCATCACCTCCGCCACACAGACCGTCGTCGGCGGTGGGCGGCGTCGCTCGCGCGAATGCCCGAGCTCGCCACGATCCATGGGCGCCTAGGTCCGCCGGTCATCGCCTCGGGGACAGGAAGGGGTGCGAGCTCTTGCCGCGGCGCGCTGCGAGGAGAGCTCGTCGAGGGCCGCCTGTTGCCGCCGTTCCGCCGCCTGCGCCTCGGCTCGGGCGAGGAGCGTGACGAGCCGCTCCACAGTCGCGGCGCGGCGGAAGCGGGCGCGCAAGCGGTCGGCGGCGCGTTGCCGTTCGACAAGGGCCTGCCGGCGCCGCTCCTGGGCGAGCGCGAGCTCCTGGAGGAGGCGCTGCCGCCAGCTGGCGACGGGCAGGAGCCAGGCTGCCTCGACCGGCTCGCCGTCCGAGGCCCAACGCTCTTCCAGGGCGGCCAGTGTCCCCTCGCAGGCCGACAGGCGCGCCTGCGCCCGGGCGAGGGCGAGACGTTCTTGCTCGAGTCGCTGCCGGAGGAAGCGAGCGAGACGGAGCACCGGGTCCCGCCTCATGGGCGATTCCCGCTCGTTCCAGCTTCGGCAGCGGCGAGGGCCGCGGCGAGGCGGGCGAAAGGATCGTCGGTGGGTGGCTCGTCGGGGGCTTGGGCGAGCAAGGCCTCGATGGCTGGCCGTACCGCGATCGCCCGCTCGAGCTCGGGATTGCTGCCCCGCTCGTAGGCGCCCATCTCGACGAGCTCGGCCATGCTCTCGTAGGTGGCGAGCAGGGCCCGCGCACGGGCGACGAGCTCGCGTTCGTCGGGCGCATAGCAACGGGGCGCCGCACGGGACAGGCTCGCGAGCACGTCGACGGCGGGAAAACGGCCACGTTCGGCGATCCTTCGCGCCAGCACGACATGGCCATCGAGGATGCCGCGCACCGCATCCGAGATCGGCTCGTTGGGGTCGTCGCCCTCGACCAGCACGCTGAAGACCGCCGTCATGGTGCCCGTTCCCGTACCGGGCCCGGCACGCTCGAGCAGCCTCGGCAATTCGGTGAACACGCTCGCCGGATAGCCGCGGGTCGCCGGCAGTTCGCCCGCCGAAAGGAAGATCTCCCGCAGCGCTGCGGCGAAACGCGTGATGCTGTCGAGCAGACAGAGGACGCGGGCGCCACGATCGCGGAACCATTCGGCGACCGTCAGGGTCAGATAGGCCGCACGCCGCCGCAGCATCGCCGGCTGGTCGGAAGTAGCGACGACGACCACGGCCCTTTGGCGGCCTTCGGGCCCGAGCGCGTGGGTGAGGAACTCGCCGACTTCGCGGCCGCGCTCCCCGACGAGCCCTACCACCACCACATCGACCTCGGCATGACGGGCGAGCATCGAGAGCAGCGTCGACTTTCCCACCCCGGAGCCGGCAAACAAACCGAGGCGTTGGCCCTCCACGCAGGGCACGAACAGGTCGAGCGCCCGCACACCCGTGCGCAACCGCGCTCCCAGCGGCCGACGCGCGAGGGCGTCGGGAGGCGGAGCGAACAGCGGCCGCGGTTCGGGCCCCTGCGGCAGCGGCCCGAGACCGTCCACCGGCCGGGCGAAGGCATCGATCACCCGGCCCTGCCAGCTGGTGTGGGGACGCACCGCCGACCACCGGCGGTCGAGGGTGACCGGTGCGCCGCGCACCACGCCGGCGGGATCGGCGTAGGCGACGAGCCGCACGCCGCCATCGTCGAAACCGACCACTTCCGCCAGCAACAAGGGACCGTCGTCGGTGCCGATGCGACAGATGTCGCCCCGGGCGGTGAAGCTGTGGAGACCGCCGGCGACAAGACTCTGGCCGAGGCAGGCGCGCACCCGACCGCGCAATCGGCGCGGCTCGAGGTCGGCGAGAGCCGAGCTCAGCCGCTGGAGGTCGGCTTCGGTGACGAGGGGCCGACACAACTTCCGCGAGTAAACTTTACCGTTCGCACACCCCATACTTGCGGCCATGATCAACGCATGGTTGTATCGCCCCAGGAGACCCACACCCCCGCAGGCGGTTCGAGGACAAGTTAGCCGCCCGGGATTAACGAAGGCTTAAGCGTCGCGTGGCATTCCGCAGGCGTAGCGCGGCTGTCGGCGGGCGCGAGATGAGGAGTGGTCGGCGATGCGTGCCCTTGTGATCGAAGACGATCCCGTGTCCCGCAGGCTCGTGGAGACGGCGCTTGCGGCCGAGCGCATCGTCTATGAAAGCTGCGAGCGGGGCGAGGACGGGATCGAGCTGGCGAAACTCTACGATTTCGACGTCATCATCCTCGATCTGCGGCTGCCCGACATCGACGGGACGGAGGTGCTGCGGCGGCTGCGGGCGGCCCGCGTGCGCACCCCCGTGGTGATCCTCTCGGGTCGCACGGACACCAGCGACCGGGTGCAAGGGCTCAACACCGGTGCGGACGACTATGTCACCAAGCCCTTCGACCGCTCCGAGCTGCTCGCCCGCATCCATGCCGTCGTGCGACGGTCGAAGGGGCATGCCCAGTCGGTGATCCGCACGGGCAAGCTGGTCGTCAATCTCGATACGCGGTCGGTCGAGGTGGCGGGCAAGCGGCTGCACGTGACAGGCAAGGAATACGCCATCCTCGAGCTGCTGTCCCTGCGCAAGGGTACGACGCTCACCAAGGAAATGTTCCTCGATCATCTCTACGGCGGCATCGACGAGCCCGAACTCAAGATCATCGATGTGTTCATTTGCAAGCTGCGCAAGAAAATCTCCGCGCTCACGGGCGGTCCGCATTATATCGAGACCGTATGGGGTCGCGGCTATGTGCTCAAGGAGCCGGACGAGGTCGCTGCATCGCCCGCTGGACAAGGAGCGGGCGAGGACCCGGCGAGCCGCTTTCGCTCCGCCGCCGGCTGAGCGCCGGGGGTGGTGCCGCGGGTGGCGTTGCCACCCGCGGCAGCCAGGGCTAGATTGGCGGAGCGGCGAGCGGGGCGTAGCGCAGTCCGGTAGCGCATCTGCTTTGGGAGCAGAGGGTCGGCGGTTCGAATCCGCCCGCCCCGACCACGATCGCGGTAGCCTCGGCACCTGGGCTCTCGGGCGCCTCGACGAGCTGCCGCTCCATCGGCAGCGTGGGCATCGCCATCGCTCCTCCCCGGGATCCCCTTCGAGAGAAAGCGATCTCCGCTGAAGCCTCGACCGTGAGTGCCCGTCGGAGCCCGGGCGATGTCGCCCCGGTGTGACCGCCGGATGTTTCCCCATGGGCCTGCGCGCAGATCCTCGGGGCACGAGGAAAGGCGAGCCGTCGGATGCTGGAGAGGGCCGGGCTTCGGGGGAGGAGCAACCGCGGTAGCAGCCGAGACGTCGGGCGAGCTTCCCGCACGTGCGAACGAAGACGAGCGACAGCCGACCGGATCTCGCTGTGGACCGCGACATCCGAGTCGTGCCGTCGCTGGCACCGAGCGCGCACGATGCACGCGCCGAGCCATCGTCGCTCTCTCCTCTTCAGGACGTGCGGAATCGAGAAAGTCGACGATGAAAGATTCCTTCGAGCAGCATGGCTTGTCGCCAGGGAGGAGCTCGGGTCGAAACGCGGACGAGAACGATCGCGAGGTCATGCCATCGCCGGCGAGCGTTCTCGCACGAATGCACGACCGTCCGTCGAGGGCCGTCGGAAAAGTCGCGGCGTCTCCCCGCGCTCCCCTGCCCGGATCGCTCGGCTCGGGAATCGCTGCCTGCCGGAGCGCCTGCGGGGCTCCGCCGCTCTCTTGCGCGTCTCTTCCATTCGCGGAGCGGATTTTCCGATCGCGCTGCCGACGGCATGGTCGAGGCGGTTCTCGAGTGTCGCAGGAAAAGCCGGCATCGAGCACCGGAGCGGCCATGAGCGGAGAAGGGAAATCCCGCCTGGTTGGCACCGCTCTTCCCGACTGGCTCTCCTTTGCCGGCTCGCAAATGGCCCGCTCGTCCACCTCGGAGCGATCGAATTCGCCACGGCCGACACTCGGGACACCTGGTCGTTCGGGGTGACGGCGCGGGGCGATCGCGCAAGCCTCCGCTCGAGCGCGGGAACAGGGGTCGGGCCTGGGCGCACCCGAGGCTTCGGGCCGCGACCCGGAGGCCCACGGTCCGCGACCCGTTGGGGTGTCGTCGGGGGCGATGGCGGCGCCCGACCACCGACCTTCGGTGCGGCCGCGTGGGACACGCGGAATCCCTTTGCGCTCGGGGCACGAGCGCCGACGCCTCGATCGCAGGGACACCCTCGGGGGGAGAGCGCGATTGCCAGCCCGAAGGAAACCGAGACCGAGCGGCTCGGGGAGTTGCCGACCTGCCACCCGAGCCCTCATGTTCCTGGTGCTGCCGAGAGGACTCGAACCTCCGACCCCGTCCTTACCAAGGACGTGCTCTACCAGCTGAGCTACGGCAGCCCGCGCTTGACGCACAGCCGCACCTGCCACATGCCGCAGGCATCGGCAAGGGACAATCTAATGGCGGACCGGGAGGAGACAAGCCGCAGACAGCCGCGCCGCTCGCCCGCAGGCGAGCGGGCGAGGGAGGAGCGGGAGCGACGCCTCGCCGCTGCCCTGCGCGCCAATCTGCGGCGGCGAAAGATGCGGCCACGCTCGCCCGAGGACGGCCGGACGGCGCCAGAGGAGGACGGCGCTTCGGCTTAGCCCGCGCGGTCGCGACCGCCTGCGGCAAAGACGAGCGGCAGATTGACGAGGGCGAGCAGGGCCACCAGCACGAACACGAGCCGCGGCGCGCCGGCGTCGACGACGAGCCCGAAGAGCGGCGGTGCCAGCATCCCAGCGAGATTGAAGCCGGTCGTAACGAAGCCGAACACCTTGCCGCTCTGGCCTTCGGGAGTGATCGCCCGGACCAGCATATCGCGCGACGGGGCTATGGCGCCGGCAGCCATTCCGGCGAGGGCGAACGAGCCCACGAGCAAGGGCTGCGGCAACGGCAATACGGCCACGCTCCCGGCAAACGCGGCCATCACGAGAAAACAGACGGCGACCACGGCATCGTGCCGCTCCGTGCGGTCGGCGACGATGCCGCCCAGCAGCACCCCGAGGGTGCTCGCGGCGAGGAAGGCGGCGAGCGGCAGATTGGCGGCGACCAGGCCGAACCCGTAGACGGCATCGAGGACGGTCGGGGTGAAGCTGTTGATGCCACCCTGGGCCAGCGCATAGAGGGTGAAGAAGGCGAAGGCGAGGAGCATGGGTCGGCTCATCAACAGCGCGAGGGAGGAGCCCGTCGCTCCGCTGCCCACGGGCGCCGCGGCTTGGGGTACCGCGAGCAGGTCGCGGCAGAGGAGCAGGGCGGCCGAGATGGCAAAGCCGGCGAGTCCGACTCCCAAGAGAGCGTTCTGCCAGCCGATCCACTCGGCGAGCCCGACCACCGTCGCCGGAGCGGCGGCGAAACCCAGATAGCCGCCGAAGGTGTGGATCGAGAAGGCGCGACCCATGCGGGCGCGGCTGACACGCGAGCCCAGGATCGCGTAGTCGGCCGGATGGTAGACGGCATTGCCGAGGCCGGCCAGGGCACAACCCAAGAACAGCACCCGCGGGTCGGCGAACCAGCCGATGGCGGCGATGGCTGCGGAGAACAGACTCTGCCCGAGGAGCAGGATGGCGAATGGCCCGAAGCGGTCGACGAGAAAGCCGATCGGGGCCTGGAACAGCGCGGTCGTCCCGTTGAGCAGGGCGAGCGCGAGGCCGAGTTCGGCGTAACTCAAGCCGAGATCCCGGGCGAGGGTGGGGAAAAGCGGCGGCAGCACGAGGATGTAGAAATGGGCGGCGAAATGGGCCGTCGCGATCAGGGCGATCGTCAGATGGTCGGCGGCGCTCGGCGAGAGGGCCGCAGGCGTATCGGCGCGGGCCATGCCACCACGCTCCCTTCGTGGACTGACCGTTCTTTCCCGTCCCTGTCGGCGGTGGTCAGACCCTCGCTGTCGCCGCCTCAGCCGCTCACCCGCTGGACCGAAGTCACGACCGGTGCGGCTCGCAGGCTCGCTTCGAGGCGACCCAGCGCCTCTTTACCGTCGACTTCGACATCGATGAAGATCTCGTAGATGTCCCGATTGCGCAGGCCGAAGCTGACGTTGCTGATGTTGACTCCGTGCTTGCCGATTTGGGTGGTGATCTCGCCGAGGGCACCGGGCCGGTTCACTGCCCACACCGCCAGCCGCGCCGGCGCGCGAGCGGCCCCGTGGCTGTTCCAGGCGAGGTCGACGAGGCGGCGGTCGCGGTCCTGGACGCGGGCGAGCACCGGACAGTTGCGGCGGTGGATCGACACCCGGCCGGTGCGCAGGAGCCCGACGATGGGCTCTTCCGGCACCGGCCGGCAGCAGCCGGCATATTGGAAGGGCACGCCGCTCGGCAAACCGATGACGGGCGACGGGGCGACCGCCGCGCCGTCCTTCGTCCGCCGCCGGCGGGACCGTGCCTCCTGGCTCGCCTGTTCGCGCCGGCGCTGGACGAGGCCGGGCTCCACCGTCTCCAGCACCAGACGGGCCGCGAGTCTGCCTTCGCCGACCGCTGCCAGGAGCTCCTCGATGCTCTCGAGATTGAAGGCCTGACGGGCGCGGTCGAGCAATTTCTCGCCGAGGGCGATGCGCTCGCTGCGGGCCAACCGGGTCAACAGCTCGCGCCCTTGGGCAATGAAGAAGTCACGTTGGCGGGTGCGCAGGAAGCGGCGGATGCGAGCCCGGGCCTTGCCGCTCACCACGAAGCGTTCCCACTCCGGCGACGGGACTGCGTCGCGGCGGGTGATGATCTCCACCTGATCGCCGTTATTGAGGGGCGTGTTGAGGGGCACGAGTCGCCCGTCGACCTTCGCCCCCGCACAGTGATCGCCGATCTCGGAATGGACGGCATAGGCGAAATCGACGGGTGTGGCTCCCCGCGGCAGGGCGATCACGTCGCCCTTGGGAGTGAAGCAGAACACCTGGTCGCGGTGGAGATCGAGCTTGGTGTGCTCGAGCAGCTCATCGGGGCTCGCGCAATGTTCGAGGATCTCGAGCAGCTCGCGCACCCAACGGTATTGGCGACCATCGGTCGGCGGCCGGCCCTGCTTATAGGCCCAGTGCGCGGCGACCCCGAGCTCCGCCACCTCGTGCATCTCGTGGGTGCGGATCTGAACCTCGATCTTGCGCTGGTAGGGGCCGAGCACGGTCGTGTGCAGCGAGCGATAACCGTTGGGCTTGGGAATGCTGATGAAATCCTTGAAGCGGCCCGGCAACATGGTCCAGCGGCCGTGGATGATGCCGAGCGCGGCGTAACATTCGGGTACCGTCGCGACGATCACCCGAAACGCCATGATGTCGGAGAGCTGCTCGAAGCTGACGTTCTTGCGCTGCATCTTGCGCCAGATCGAGAGCGGCGACTTCTCGCGGCCGTAGACCTCCGCCTCGATTCCGTCCTCGGCCAGCGCCCGCCGCAACTCCTCGCAGATCCGTTCCACGAGATCGGCATCGTGCAGGCGCAGATGTTCGAGTCGGCGCAGAATGCTCTCGCGGGCCTCGGGCCACAATTCCGCGAAAGCGAGGTCCTCGAGCTCGCTTTTCATCCGCTCCATGCCGATGCGCTCGGCGAGCGGCGCGTAGATCTCGAGGGTCTCGAGGGCGATGCGCTGGCGACGCTCAGGGTCGCGCAGAAAGCGCAGGGTGCGCATGTTGTGCAGACGATCCGCGAGCTTGACGAGGAGCACGCGGATGTCATCGGACATGGCGAGCAGGAACTTGCGGAAGTTCTCCGCCTGAGCCCGCTGCACCGACTGCGGCCTGAGCTTGCCGAGCTTGGTGACACCGTCGACCAATCGCGCGACCGTCGGTCCGAACAGCCGTTCGATCTCGTCGAGGCCGACCTCGGTGTCTTCGACGACGTCATGCAGCAGCCCGGTGGCGACCGTCGCGCTGTCGAGCCGGTAGCCGGCGAGGATGCCCGCTACCTCGACCGGATGATGGAAATAGGGATCGCCGTTCTCGCGCAGCTGCTTGCCGTGCGCCTGCATGGCGAAGACGTAGGCGCGATTGAGCAGGTCCTCGTCGGCGTCGGGATCGTAGCTCTTGACGAGCTCGACGAGCTCGTATTGCCGCATGAGCGGGCGGCGCACCGCCGGCTTGTCCGCCGTCGCGGGACCTGCGGGCCCACTCGTGCCCCGGCTGGCAGAGGTGAGCTCCGTCTCCGGCATCTCCCCTCCCCGCTCGGCCTCCTGCCCGGGCCGTCAGTCGCGCTCGGGGACGTCGAACTCCGCGTAGGACTGGCCCTCGGGCAGTGGCTCGAACACCTGTGCCTCGCCCTCCTCCGTCTCGAGGACCGGGAGCAGGGCCTCGAGTTCCTTCTCGATGTCGTGGTGCTCCTCCTCGGGGGCACCGAGCGGCGCATGCCGCCTGAGGCCGTGGATGAGCTCGTAGCGCAGATGGTCGAGATCCACCGTGCCCTCGGCGATCTCCCGGAGCGCCACCACTGGGTTCTTGTCGTTGTCGCGATCGAGGGTGAGCGGCGCGCCGGCGGAAATGTCCCGGGCGCGCTGAGCCGCGAGCATCACCAGCTCGAAACGGTTGGGAACGCGTTGAACACAGTCCTCGACTGTGATACGGGCCATCTGACACTCCGCGGAGGATCGACTGCAACCCCCAACAAGGTAGGTAGCCCCGTACCGGGAAACAATGGCGCTCGCCCGGCCGCACGGGCAAAGGGGGCTGGCCGGGTTCGCCTTGCGCACTAGTTCTAGCGGACTAGCCGGCTGTGGCGAGAGGATGCATCATGACGCGGGAAGCCGTCCATTTCTGCGAGCCCTACGAACGGGTGGCGCTGTTCATCGACGGCGCCAACCTGTACCAAACTGCGCGCGCCCTCGGTTTCGACATAGACTACCGTCGTTTTCTCAAAAATTTCTCTACCAACTGCCGGCTTCTCCGTGCGTACTACTATACGGCCCTGTTGGACGAGCAGGAGTATTCCCCGATACGACCGCTGGTGGACTGGCTCGAGTACAACGGCTATACGATGGTGACCAAGCCGCTGCGCGAATACACTCAGACGTCAGGCCGGCGGAAGTACAAGGGCAACATGGACGTCGAGATCGCGGTCGATGCCATGGAAATCAGCCCGTATGTCCAGCATGTCGTGCTGGTCTCGGGCGACGGGGATTTTCGCCGGTTGGTCGAGGCTCTGCAGCGGCGTGGACTCCGCGTCACTGTGGTCAGCACCATCCGCACCCAGCCGCCGATGGTCGCGGACGAACTCCGCAGACAGGCCGACTTTTTCCTCGATCTCGCCGATCTCCAGCCAGCGATCGCCCGTACCCAGCCGCGCGAAGAGGGCGAGAGCGGTCGCGACCGTTTCGACGACGGCCGTGACGACGAGCGCTGAGCCGCGTCCGCAACCGCCTCGCGACTGCCCCCTCTGTCCGCGCCTGGTCGCCCTACGCCAGCGGCTGCGGCAGCAACACGCCAACTGGTTCAACGCCCCGGTGCCGTCTTTCGGTGACCCCGGGGCCCGGCTGCTGGTCGTCGGGCTGGCTCCCGGGCTCGCCGGCGCCAATCGGACGGGCCGGCCCTTCACCGGCGACTACGCCGGGGAGATCCTCTATCCGGCGCTCATTCGCCATGGGTTCGCGCGCGGCCACTATCGCGCCCGGCCCGACGACGGGCTCGAGCTCGTCGACTGTCGCATCACCAACGCCCTGCGCTGTGTGCCGCCGCAAAACCGCCCCTCGCCGTCGGAGATCGAGACCTGCCGGCAGTGGCTTCTCCCCGAACTCGAGCGACCGCCGCGACCGACCGTGCTGCTGGTGCTCGGGCGGATCGCGCACGGCACCGTGCTGCGCGCCCTCGGCCTCTCGCCGACGCGCTTTCCCTTCGCCCATGGGCGAGTGGACGCACTCGCCGACGGCAGGCGACTCGTCGCCAGTTACCATTGTTCCCGCTACAACATCCATACGGGCAGGCTCACCGCGGAGATGTTCGACGCGGTGGTCGCGCGCTGCGCCCGCGAGCTCGGGCGTCCGCAGGCGAGGCAGGCGGCCGGCTGAGCCGGTCGGGGCGCGAACACTCCTCTGTCGGAGGGAGAACCGGACATGGCCGGCAGCATCAACAAGGTGATCCTCGTGGGCCATCTCGGGCGAGATCCCGAGGTTCGTTTCACTCAAGACAACCGCAAGATCGTCCATCTCTCGATCGCTACGAGCGAGCGCTGGCGCGACCGCAACACGGGAGACCAGCGCGAGCGTACCGAATGGCATCGGGTGGTGATCTACAACGAGCAGCTCGCAGACATCGCCGAGCGTTATCTCAACAAGGGCAGACTGGTCTATGTCGAGGGCCAGCTGCAAACCCGGCGGTGGACCGATGCCGGCGGCCAGGAACGCTGGACGACCGAGGTCGTGATTTCGCGCTTTCGCGGGGAACTGGCGATCCTCGACGGCCGTCGCGGCGAGGCTCCGAGCGAACCGGCAGAGGAGGTCCCGGCCGACGAACCGCCGGCTGTGTCGTCGCGGCCGGCACGGGAGGGCGGCCGGGATGCAGGACGTTCCTACGAGCTCGACGACGAGATCCCCTTCTAGGTCGCCGCGTCCGGTCGGCGCAGCTGGGAAACGCTCCAGCCGAGGCGGGCCGCCGCCCGCCGCTCGATCCGGCGCTCGAGCATCGCGATGATCTCGGAGGCGAGGAGCGCCAAGCCGAAGAGGAGGATCGCGAGAGCCCGGAAACGGGCCATGAGGACATGGCGCGAACGGAGCTCGAAGAGTTCGCCCTAGCCGATCACCGACACGAGCGACTGGCCGACGACCACGCCCTTTATGCCACGCACCGTGCCGAGACGGATGCCGGCCAGGATCTCCGGCAGGGCCGAAGGCAGAACGAGTCTCGTCGGGAGAGCGATGCGCGAGGCGCCGGAGGAGCGGCCCATCTCGACCGGAGAGACGGGCAGGTGGCGAATGCCGGTGCGGGTGTCGCGGGCGATGATCCACACCGCGAACAGGAAGACCCTGACGACCATGGTGGTCCGACCGAGACCGGAGAAGATCATCGACACCGCTACCAGGGCACTCGGGGGGCGCTGGCGAACGGATCGGCCCACGTGCCGAACACCTGGTCGAGGACGCGGACCCGCCCCATCGCCCGCCGCCGGACCGTCGCCGTTTTGCCCGACATCGGGCGATCGTCGAGGCCATCGCGGCGCGCGACGCCTAGGCTGCCGCCGATGCCATGCGGCGACATCTCAGGAATGTGGCGGAGCGGTTGCTCGCAGCGCTGCCGCGAGCCTCAATGGCGGGCCGCCGGCCGGGTCGCGGCCGCTGTCGGCAGCGGCGGGGCATCCCAGCAGCCCTGCACCGTCTGGTCGAAATCGACGATGGATCCGGTCATCATGCCGCTTTCCGGCGACACCAGGAAGGCGACCGCACGGGCGACCTCGGCCGGTTTCAAAAGTCGCCCGAATGGCCGTTCCGCCTCGACCCGGGCGAGCCAGTCATCCGGGGCATCGTGGTACTTCTTTTGGACGAGGTGCTCGCCCGGCGTGTCCATCCAGCCGATCGCCAGTCCATTCACCCGGATGCGGTGTGGCAGCAGCGAGAAGGCGACATTGCGGGTGAGGCCGAGGAGAGCGGTCTTGGAGGCCGAATAGGGGGTGAGAAAACTCTGTCCGCCGTGGGCCGACATGGAAAGGATGTTGACGATCGCTCCCTCGATCCCCTCGCGCAGCATGATGCGCACGCATTCCTGCATGAGGAAGAAGGGCGCCCGCACATTGACGGCGAACATGCGATCGAACAATTCGGGCGAGGTGTCGAGGATGTTGCCGCGATCGGTGATGGCGGCGGCGTTCACGAGAATGTCGACGCGCCCGAAGGTCCGGTCGGCCGCCGCGACGATCGCGCGCACCTGATCGAGTCGCTCGAGTTCGGCTTCGACGAACACTGCCTGGGCGCCGGCTCGCTGCAGCCGGTCCGCCACGCGACGGCCACGCTCGCGGTCGCGTCCGGTGACGACGATGCCGACGACACCCCGCTCGACGAACAGATCCGCGATCGCCTCGCCGAGACCCTGGGTGCTCCCGGTGACGATCGCCACCTTGCCCGCGAGGTCGCGTCGCTCGGTCATCTCCGTTCCTCCCCGTCATGCCGTCGACAGCCGCAAGGCTAGATCGTAAGTCGGGTGCTGCATAGACGGCTCGGAGGAGGCATGCGACCGTTTTCCGGCAGGCTGGCGTTGGTCACCGGTTCGACGAGCGGCATCGGCCTCGCCATCGCCCGAGCGCTCGCCGCCGAGGGGGCGGACATCGTGCTCAACGGTTTCGGCGATCCCGCGGCGATCGAGGCGCTCAGGGAGGACCTCGCTAACGAGGCGAGCGTGCGGGTGCGTTACGTCGGTGCGGACCTCGCGCGTCCCTCGGAAATCGAGGACATGATGCGCGAGATCGAGGGCGAGCTCGGGGGCATCGATATCCTCGTCAACAACGCCGGCATCCAGCATGTCGCTCCGGTACACGAGTTCCCGCCCGAGCGCTGGGATGCGGTGCTCGCCGTCAACCTCTCGGCTTGTTTCCATACTATCCGTCTCGCCCTGCCCTCCATGCTGCGCCGCAACTTCGGGCGCATCGTCAATATCGCCAGCGTGCACGGCCTGGTGGCGAGCGTGCACAAGGCCGCTTATGTCGCGGCCAAGCATGGGCTCGTGGGCCTGACCAAGGTGGTGGCGCTCGAGACCGCCGGGACGGGCGTCACCTGCAACGCCATCTGCCCGGGCTGGGTACGCACGCCCCTCGTCGAGCGGCAGATCGAAGCTCGGGCCGTGCGCGAGGGTGTCGATGGCGAGACCGCGGCAAGGGCCTTGCTCGCCGAAAAGCAACCCTCGCAGCGCTTCGTCGAACCCGAACACATCGCCGCCCTCGCGGTCTTCCTCTGTTCGCCGGCGGCAGCGGAGATTCGCGGCGCCACCCTCACCATCGACGGCGGCTGGACCGCTCAGTAGCCGTGTCCGATCCGTCCGGTGGCGGCTGGCGACCGGCTACCGGGAGCAGGAGGGCGAGAAGGTCGCGGTCGATCGCTCCGCCGACGAGGAGGAGGGCGAGATAGACCAGGCCGGAGCCGAGAAGGGCGAGCGGCCAAGGGACCAAAGTCTCGGCCCCAGCGCCGACCGCGGCGGCCATGGTGAGGGCGAAAAGTACGGTGGCGGCGGTGCGCGAGCGGCGCGGCATCAACCCCTGTCGGGTCAGCACCCGGCCAGTCCACAGCAAGAGGCAGCCCTCACCGGCGACCGTGCCGAGAGCGGCACCGATCCCGCCAAACGGCGGGATCAGCAGGAGATGGAGGGTGAGCGCCAGCAGCACTCCGGCGAGGTAGCCGGGAAGCAGCTCCTTCTGCCGGTCGATGCCGGTCACGGCGTGACGCAGCAGGAGGGTGAGACTGGCGAACCAGAAGGTGAAGGCGAGCACCGCAAGCGGTCCGCCGGCGGCGGCAAAGGACGGGCCGCCGATCGACGCTGCGAGGTCGGCGCCGAAGACCGCGAGCACCAGCACCACGCCGCCGCCACCGACGAGGACCGCATCGATGCCGTGGCCGAGGATGGCGCGAAAGCGATCGGGGTCGTCCCGGCCACCGGCGAGCAGGGGCGAGAGCAGGCTCACGAAGAGGATGCTGATGCCGACGGCCGTGTCGAGCAAGCGCGAGGCGAGACCGTAATGGCCGACGTCCTCGAGCGGTCGCAGCAAAGAGAGAAGAAGAGTGTCGGTGCGGTAGTAGGCGAGATGGAGGACATTGGCGACCGCCAGGGGCAAGGCCGCCGTCATCAAAGCGCGCCAGCGGGCGACGTCCAGGGCGATGCGCACGGGGACCAGTCTCTGCACCTCGCGCCAGGCGACGACCAGTTGGAGGATCTGGGAGAGGGCGAGGACGGTGGCGAAGGCCACTACCCGGCCATCGAACGCGAGCACGGCGAGAGCGGCCAAAGGCAGGAACAGGGACGAGGCCAGTTCCGCGCGCAACTGACCTTCCTGGCGCAACTCGGCGCGGAAGACGGCGATGAGCGTGTCGAAGACCGAGAGCGCGAGCGAGCCCGCGGTCGCCACCAGGATGGCTTGTTCGACCGCGGCGTCGAAGGGCAGCAGCAGGGCGAGGACGGCGCCCGGCACGAAGAACCCGAGGGCGCTCGCGAGCCTGAGGCCGATGGCAGCGGCGAGCAGTTGCGCGCGGTCGCTGCGGGCGATGCCGAGCTCGCGCAACAACACCGGCGGCAGGCCGAGGTTGGCGAGCAGATAGACGAACCCGAGCCACGCCTGGGCAGTGCGGAAGGCGCCGTAGTCAGCGGGGCCGAGGTGGCGGGTGACGATGGCGAGAAAGGCGAGGGTGCCGGCGACGGTGAGGGCGCGGCCGACGAGCAGGAGCAGAAAGCTGCGGCCGATCCGCCGCGACAGCGGGGGCAGGGGGGATCCGCTCATGCCCGCCATACCCTGCCGCGGCGGGCAGCTGCCTCCGGTCTGGAAAGCCGGGCATAATTGTGATAAAAATCGCGCATCGACGAAGAAGATCCGGTCGCCTTCGGGTGTCCTCCGTCAGTCCCGTACTGCACGGTCCGACGCGTGCGCTCGGCACCTGGCCCGGGTGTCGGCGCGCCGGAAGGGCCCCGTGCGGATCGGTGCCCGGACGGCTCGCCTTGGTCGGCCGGATCGGAGCGGACCCTCAGGAGCGGAACGACATGAGCAACAGGCTCGCCTTCGCTGCTGGAGATTATGTCGTCTATCCGTCGCATGGTGTCGGCAAAGTCGTCGGCATCGAGAAGGAGACGATAGCCGGCGTGGAGCTCGAGATGTACGTCGTCAGGTTCGACAACGAGCGGCTGACCCTGCGAGTGCCGGTCGACAAGGCGCCCCGCTCCGGCATGCGGAAGCTGAGCTCGCGCGAGAAGATCCAGTCGGCTTTGGAGGCCCTCAAGGTCAGGGTCAAGCCTCGTCGCAACGTCATGTGGAGCCGTCGCGCCCAAGAGTACGAAGCCAAGATCAATTCCGGCGATCCCGTGGCCATCGCCGAGGTGGTGCGGGAGCTCCATCGTCACGACGATTCCGAGCAGTCCTATAGCGAGCGGCAGCTCTACCGCGCTGCCCTGGAGCGGCTCGCGCGGGAGATCGCCGCCATCGAGCGGGTGGGCGAGGACGAAGCGACGCGCCGGCTCGAGGAAGTGCTCAAGGCTGCGTGAAGTCGAATCGCGGGCGCGCGAGGGCGGCACGGCGATCGCTTCGCAGCCCTAGTTCCCTGCGAGCGCCTCGCGCCTCAGCGCGAGGCGCTTTTCGATGGCATCCCAGATGTCGATCTCGAGGTGACGGCCGTCGAAGCGGGCGATCTCCTGCAGGCCGGTGGGCGAGGTGACGTTGATCTCGGTGAGATGGCCGCCGATCACGTCGATGCCGACGAAGACGAGCCCGCGCGCCTCGAGGACCGGCCCGACGATCTCGCAGATCTCGAGATCGCGCGGAGTGAGGGTGGTCTTTTCGGCGCGGCCACCGATGTGCAGATTGGCACGGGCGTCGTAGGGCGGCGGAATCCGGTTGATGGCCCCGAGCGGCCTGCCGTCGACGAGCACGATCCGCTTGTCGCCCTGGCGCACGGCCGGGAGATAGCGCTGGACCACGAGCGGCTCGTCGAGAAAGGTGCGGAAGAGCTCGTGCAGGCTCGCCAGATTCTTGTCGTCGCGGCGAATCAGGAACACTCCGGCGCCGCCGTTGCCGTAGACCGGCTTGACGATGATGTCGCCGTGCTCTTCCCGGAACGCCCGGATCTCGGCGAGGTCGTAGGTGATGAGGGTCGGCGGCATGAGCTCGCGGAACTCGGTCACGAACAGCTTCTCGGGGGCGTTGCGGACCGAGGTCGGATCGTTGACGACGAGCGTGCGCGGCGGCAGCCGATCGAGCAGGTGGGTGGCCGAGATATAGTTCAGGTTGAACGGAGGGTCCTGCCGCATCAGCACCACGTCGACGCCGGCGAGGTCGACGGTTTCGGCTGCTCCGGCGGTGAAATGGTTGCCGTGTTCGCGTCGGAGGCGGAACGGTCGCACGCGCGCGCACACCCGGCCGTCCTTCCAGAAGAGGTCGCGCGGCGTGTAGTGGAGGAGGGTGTAGCCGCGCCGTTGCGCCTCCAGTCCCAGCACGAAGGTGCTATCGGTGTCGATGTTGATGGATTCGAGCGGATCCATCTGGAAGGCGACGGTGAGCGTCATCGCGGATCTCCGGCACGGCTGCCGTGGGCGGTGGCTGTTTTTGCGGCGCGGCCGACGGCTTGACAAGGCCGGGTGGCGCAGCTTTGTCGCCTTCCGGAGCCCACGCCCGTGGCGGCTGTGGGAGCGGAGGTGCGGCCATGGCCTACGATCCCCATAACGTCTTTGCCCGCATCCTGCGCGGCGAACTCCCCTGCAAGAAGGTGTACGAGGACGAGTACGCGCTCGCCTTCCACGACATCCATCCGCAGGCGCCGGTGCATGTGCTGGTGATCCCGAAGGGACCCTATGTGTCGATGGTGGATTTCTCGAAGAACGCCTCGGACGCCGAGATCGCCGGCTTTTTCCGCGCCGTCGGGCGCACGGCCGAACGGCTCGGCCTCGACGGTTCCGGCTACCGGATCCTCGCCAACAGTGGCCCTGACGCCAACCAGGAGGTCCCGCACTTCCATGTGCACATCTTCGGCGGCCGCCGCCTCGGCGCCATGCTCCCGAAATCGTAGAGGCGGCGCTCGCCGGTCTCAGTCGGTCGAGCGTGCCAGGGGATGGGGGGCGAGAAGCAGAAGGGTGGCGGCGAGGAGCCAGCCCGACGCGATGCCCGCGCCATTGGCGAGGAGATCGGCCGGATCGAAGCTGCGGCCGGGCACGAAGCCCTGCAGATATTCGAGCAGCGAGGCGAGCATAGCGGTCAAGGTCGCGGTCCCCGCGATCGAAAGCTGACTGCGCGAGAAGGACAAGGCGAAGGCCGTCATCGTCAGATAGACGGCGAAATGGACGATCTTGTCGGAGACGGGCGCCACCGGCGGCCGCGGCGTGAGCATGAGCCAGGCGAGTCCCGTCCAGACCACAAGCCATGCACAGAGGAACAATGTCTGCAGTCGGGTCATGGTTCCGTCACGGTTCGGGTGTGACCTGCAAACGGCCCCTCTTCGAGCCGATGGAGCCGCAGTCGAGCCTATCCGCGGCCGGCTAGCGCGGCAAGGACGAAGGCGATGGCGAAGCCCCTCGCGCACGCGCCGCCTTGCCGCCGGTACCAGCTGGCGTCATAACCGCGTTCGCGATGACCCATCTGGCTCGCTCGCGCTTCCCGCACCGCCATTTGCTCGGCATCGCCCAGCTCGAGGCCGAGGATATCGAGCTCGTCCTCGATCTCGCCGACTCCTATGTCGAGGTGCAGCGGCGCCCCGAGAAGAAGCTCGAGATCTTGCGCGGTTTCACTCAGATCAATCTGTTCTTCGAGAGCTCCACGCGCACCCGCACGTCCTTCGAGCTCGCCGGTAAGCGCCTCGGTGCCGACGTGGTCAACATGGCCGTCCAGCACTCGGCCATCCGCAAGGGCGAGACGCTCATCGACACCGCCATGACGCTCAACGCCATGCGGCCGGACGTGTTGGTGATTCGCCACGCCGACAGCGGCGCGGTGGCGCTGCTCGCCCGGCACGTGCGCTGCAGCGTGATCAACGCTGGCGACGGCAGCCACGAACATCCCACCCAAGCGCTGCTCGACGCCCTCACCATCCGCCGGCGCAAGGGTCGCATCGCCGGGCTCACCGTGGCGATTTGCGGCGACATCGCCCACTCGCGCGTGGCGCGCTCGAACATGCTGCTGCTCGGACGTCTCGGGGCGCGGGTTCGCGCGGTCGGCCCGCGCACCCTCGTACCGCGCGAGATCGCGAGCTACGGAGTCGAGATCCACCACGACATGCGCCGCGGGCTCGAAGGTGCCGACATCGTCATGATGCTGCGGCTGCAGACCGAGCGCATGCAGGGCAGCTTCGTGCCCTCGGTGCGCGAGTATTTCCGCTTCTACGGTCTCACCCGGGACAAGTTGCGGCATGCCGCACCCGATGCCCTCATCATGCATCCGGGGCCGATGAATCGGGGGGTCGAGATCGACGGCGAGGTAGCCGACGATATCCACCGCAGTGCCATTCTCGACCAAGTCGAGATGGGGGTGGCGGTGCGCATGGCCTGTCTCGACCTGCTCACCCGCGACCGGCGGCCGGCAGCGGACGGCGATGGTTTCCGACCCGAGGGGGGATGATGCGGCCGTTCGCCATCCTCAACGCCCGTTTGCTCGATCCGGAAAGCCGCCTCGACGCGCGGGGTGGCTTGCTCGTCGTCGAGGGGCGCATCGCCGATCTCGGACCGCAACTGGATGGCCGAGATTTGCCGGCGGACTGCGAGGTACTGGATGCCGATGGACGCTGTCTCGCCCCGGGCCTCGTCGATCTCAGGGTGCGCCTGGGCGAACCTGGCTACGAGCACAAGGAGCGCATCGACACCGCGGTGGCGGCTGCGGCCGCCGGCGGGTTCACCAGCATCGCCGCACTGCCGGATACGCGACCGCCCGTCGACGATCCGGCGATGGTGGAATCCGTCGCCCGCCGCGCCCGGCTTTTGAAATCGGTCAAAGTGTACACTTGGGCAGCGCTCACCCGCGGGCTCGAGGGACGAGAACTCGCCGAACTCGGACTGCTCGCCGAGGCCGGTGCGATCGGTGCCACGGATGCCGATCGACAGGTGGCGGACGCCCGGATCATGTATCGGGCCCTCGCCTATGCCTCGGTGTTCGACTTGCTCGTCCAGACCCACCCGGAAGATGCGAGCCTTGCCCGCGGCGGCGTGATGAATGCCGGCGTCGTGGCGACTCGCCTGGGGCTTGCCGGTGTGCCGCGTTGGGCCGAGATCATCGCCCTCGAGCGCGACCTGAGGCTGGTCGAAGCGACGGGCGCGCGGTTGCACGTCGCCCACATCACCACCGCCGAAGCGGTGGCGGCCATTCGCGACGCCAAGGCGCGCGGGCTCCCGGTCACTTGCGACGTCACCCCGCACCATCTGCTGCTGGGCGAGGAAGAGGTCGAGGGGTGGCGGACCTACGCCCGGATCGTGCCGCCTCTCAGGACTGCGCGCGATCGTGCGGCGCTGATCGAGGGGCTGGCCGATGGCACCATCGATGCGGTGGCGAGCGACCATACGCCTCAGGACCAGGACAGCAAACGCCTGCCCTTCGCCCAGGCGGAGCCGGGAACCGTGGGGCTCGAGACCGCGCTGGCCGCGGTCCTCGAGCTGGTGCACGCCGGGAGTCTGCCGTGGCAGCGCGCGATCGAGGTCTTGAGCACGGGGCCGGCGCGGATCCTGCGTCTGCCAGCGGGACGACTGACGAAGGGCGCCCCGGCCGATCTCGTGCTGTTCGACCCTGACGAGCGGTGGACCGTCACCGAAACGGGCCTGCACTCGCTGTCGAAGAACACGGTCTTCGAGGGTCGCACCTTTCGCGGTCGCGTCCTCGCCACCTGGGTCGACGGGCGACCGGTCTACCCGCGGTTCCGGACTGGCCTCGCTACTTCACCGTGAGGACCGGGCAAGGAGCAAGCTGGATCATCTTGTGTGACACGCTGCCGAGCAGCAGCGCGCCGAGTTCGCCGAGGCCTCGGCGTCCCATGACCACGAGATCGGCGTCGATCTGGCTGGCACAGGCGACGAGCGCCTCGGCCGGCTCGCCTTCGAGCGCGAGCGAGCGGACCCGCTTGGCTCCCTGCTCGCGCGCCAGCATCTCGGCGTCCTGCAGGATCTTTTCCCCGAGGAGTGCGATCAGCCGGGCATCGACGTCCTCGACGGGCGCCAGCTGCAAGCCTACCGCCGGTTCCACCCGCACCCGGGGCTGCGGCTCCACGAGATGTTCGATCTCCGCCATTCGCCGCAGCGCCTCGGGGATCTTCCGGTTGACCAGCACGTGGGCGATCACGAGCTCTGCGTCGTACTTCGCCGCCAGATCGCCAGCCCATTTGGCTGCCCTGCGGGCGGGGTCGGAACCATCGGCGGCCAAGAGGATGGTGCGCATCATCCGCGGACTCCTTCTCGCTGTGCACGCCTCGAGCGAGAGATAGGCATGGCGAGCTGACGCTGCTTTTCCTGCGCCGCGGTGACGCACGACCGCCGCGAGTGGCAGGACCTCGCTACGCTGCTATGACTGCGCGGTGAGCCGAACCCGCGGCAGGCCGATGTCCTTCCTCCCTGTTGCCGCCATCCTGAGCGGCGTGACCTTGATGCAGTTCGGCAACACGCTGTTCGCGGTGTTGCTGCCGATCCGGCTCGAGCTCATGGCTTCCCCCGCCTGGCTCGTGGGTGTCGTCACTTCGGCCTACAGCCTCGGCTTTCTCTTCGGCTGCCGACGCGCCCAGGGTTTGGTGCGCACCGTCGGTCACATCCGCGCCTTCGCCGCGCTCTCCGCCCTCTGCTGCGTTTTCGCCTTGACCTTCGTCGAATATGCCGAGCCTGGACTGTGGGCGCTCTTGCGGCTGGCCATGGGCTTTTGCCTGGCCGGCCTGTTCATCACCGCCGAGGGTTGGCTCAATGCCGTCACACCCGGGCACCAGCGCGGTCGCGTGCTCTCCGTCTACATGATCCTCACGAAGGTCGCCAACATCGCCAGCCAACTGCTGCTCGCCGTAGGCGAAGTTTTAGCCAAGGGATGGTTCGTCCTGGCCGGTGCGGCTTTCAGTGCCGCCCTCGTCCCCGTTGCCCTGACCCGCGCGCCGCAGCCGCCGCTTCCCGCCGTCGAGCGCATGGGCCTGAGGCGGCTCGCGCGCCTCGCCCCCGCCGCCATCGCTGGCACCACGGTCGCGGGCCTCGTCAATGGCGCGGTGATCGGCCTGTTCCCGGTCTATGGCGCGCGTATCGGACTGGACGTGCCCTTCACCGTCACCCTTCTCTCGCTGCTCCAAATTGGCAGCCTCGTCCTCCAGTGGCCGCTGGGCTGGCTATCCGACCGCACCGACCGCCGCTTCGTGATCGTCGGCTGCGCCACGATGGTGGCGGCGTTGTCGCTGCTCCTGCCACTTTGTGGACCCGGGGATCGGTGGCTGCTCGCGCTCCTCGCCTTCCTTTGGGGCGGCTTCGCACTGTCCTTCTACGGTCTCTGCATTGCCCATGCCGCCGACTTCGCCCCGCCGGAACAGATGGTGGCGGTGAGCGGCAGTGCGCTCCTCGCGTGGGCGAGCGGTTCGGTCGCGGGGCCCGTCGTCGCCTCGGCTCTGATCGATCTCTTCGGCGCGGCCGCCCTCTTTGGTTATGCGGCAGCTGTCGATGCGGCGCTCGTGGGTTTCGTCCTCTACCGGATCGTCCGGCGGGCGCCCAAGTTCCCCGACGCGCGGGCTCCTTTCGTCAATCTGCCGGCCACGAGCCCAGCGGTCGGAACGATCGATCCGCGCGCTCGCGAGCCCAGCGACGAGAACGGGCTCTAAGCACTCCGCCTCTGGGCTGTCGGCTCGGCGGCGTTGTCGTACAGGCGAGCATAACGCTCCCGCAGGTCGCGCTTCTGTACCTTCCCCATGCTGTTGCGCGGCAGTTCGTCGACCACGATCACCCGCTTGGGCACTTTGAAGCCAGCGAGCCGCTCCTTGAGAGCGGCGATCACCTGCCCTTCGTCGATGACCGCCCCAGGCTCGGGCACCACGACCGCCGTCACCGCTTCTCCGTAATCGGGATGCGGCAGACCGATGACGGCGCTCTCTCGGATTCCCGGCAGGGCGTCGAGGGCGTTCTCCACTTCCGCCGGATAGACGTTGAGGCCGCCGGTAATCACGAGATCCTTGGCCCGTCCCACCAGGTAGAGGTAGCCATCTTCCGACAGATAGCCCATGTCCCCGGTACGGAACCAACCGTCGGCGGTGAAGTCCTCGGCATGGCGTTCGGGCATCCGCCAGTAGCCGCGGAAGACATTGGGACCGCGCACCAGCACCTGCCCGACTTCCAAGGGCGGCAGCTCGCGGTCCGATTCGTCGACGATCTTGACCTCGCAGCCCGGGAACGGCCGACCGACCGACCCCGGGCGCCGCTCGCCATGGAGCGGATTGCCGGTGTGCATGAGGATCTCGCTCATGCCGTAGCGCTCGAGAATGGCATGGCCGGTGCGCTCGCGAAACGCCTTCCACACCTCGACCGCAAGCGGTGCCGAGCCGGAGATGAAAAGCCGCACGTTGCGCGTTTGCTCGCGGCCGAAGGAAGGATCGTCGAGCAATCGGACGTAGAAGGTCGGCACCCCCATCATCACCGTCGCCCGCGGCAAGAGCGCCATCACCTTGGCCCGGTCGAATCGCGCGAGCCAGAGCATGGTCGCTCCGGAAAGCAGAGCACAGTTGGCGGCGACGAACAGGCCATGGGCGTGATAGATGGGGAGGGCGTGGAGCAGCACATCGGCTTCGGTGAAACCCCACGCCTCGACCAATACCGTGGCGTTGCTCGCCAGATTGGCGTGCGAGAGGGGCGCTCCCTTGGGTCTTCCGGTGGTCCCCGACGTGTAGAGCATGGCGGCATAGTCGTCGGGACCGACGGCGACCGTCGCGAAGCTCTCGGGAGCCGCAGCCGCCGCCTCCATGAGGGTGCCTTCGCCCGCGGCACCGAGAGTCAAGACGATGCGCACGCCGGCCTTCTCCACCGCCTCCGCGAGCTCCGCCGTGCGCGCGGGATCGCAGACGAACACCGAGGGCTCGGCATTGCCCAGCATATGGGCGACCTCGCCCGCCCGATAGGCGGGATTCAGAGGCAAAAACACGAGGCCAGCGCGGAGGCAGGCGAGATAGAGACAAAGGGCCTCGACCGATTTTTCCACCTGCACCGCGACGCGATCGCCCTTGCTCGCCCCGGCGCGCACGAGCACATGGGCGAGTCGCGCCGACTGCCGGTCGAGATCGCCAAAGCTGAAGCTGCGTCCGCGATCGACGTCCTCGATGGCGGTCTTGGAAGCGAGGCGTGTGAGGGTGCGCGCGACCGAAACGAAGAAGGAGCCATCGGGCATGGGGACTTGTCCGGGGCAACGATCCGTGCCCAGAAACTAGCGGCGCGTGCGCGGCTGTCCAAGCGGGAGGCGGGCCATGGCCGAGGCACCAGAGATCGCAACCGGCGCGGATTGGCCGGAACTGCGCGAGGCGGTCGCGCGGCTGTGTGCGCGCTTTCCGGGCGAATATTGGCGACAGCTCGATCGCGAGCGCGCCTATCCCGAAGCCTTCGTGCGGGCGCTGGGCGAAGCCGGGCTGTTCGGCATCCTCGTCCCGGAGGCCTATGGCGGTCTCGGATTGCCGCTCCGGGCGGCGAGTGTCGTGCTCGAGACGATCCATGCCGCGGGCTGCAGTGCCGCCGCGTGTCATGCCCAGATGTACACCATGGGCACCTTGCTGCGACACGGCAGCGAGGAGCAAAAACGCCGCTTCCTACCGAAAATCGCCACCGGCGAGCTGCGACTTCAGGCATTCGCGGTGACGGAGCCGGGAAGCGGTAGCGATACCCCGGCGATTTCCACCCGCGCCGAGCGGCGGGGCGACCGCTATGTCGTGACCGGCCAGAAGATCTGGACGAGCCGGGCGCTTCATTCCGATCTCATGCTGCTGCTCGCGCGCACCACCCCGCTCGAACGAGTGAAGCGGCGGAGCGACGGGCTTTCCGTCTTCCTCGTGGATCTGCGCGAGGCCAAAGGGCGGGGACTCGAGATCCGACCCATCGAGACCATGATCAATCACCACACCACCCAGATCTTCATGGACGGTCTCGAGCTTCCCCTCGATTCCCTGGTGGGCGAGGAAGGCCGCGGCTTTGCCTGCATCCTCGATGGCATGAACGCGGAGCGCATCCTCATTGCCTCGGAGTGTCTCGGCGACGCCCGCTGGTTTTTGCGACGGGCCTGCGACTATGCGCGGGAACGCCAGGTGTTCGGCCGGCCGATCGGCCAGAATCAGGGGATCCAGTTCGACCTCGCCCGCGCCTATGCCGCGACCGAGGCCGCCGATCTCGTGGTGCGCAAGGCCTGCGCCCGCTTCGACGCTGGCCTCGCCTGCGGTGCGGAGGCCAATATGGCGAAACTGCTCGCGGCGGAGGCCTCGTGGGCGGCCGGCGAGGCGGCCATGCAGACCTTGGGTGGCTTCGCCTTCGCCTGTGCCTTCGACGTCGAGCGCAAATGGCGCGAGACCCGGCTCTATCGCATCGCCCCGGTCTCGACCCATCTCATCCTCGCCCACATCGCCCACCATGTGCTCGGCCTTCCCAAGAGCTATTGAGCCGACGCGACGGCAGCTGGGGGGATTCCTCTAGCGCCGGCGATCGCCGAGGTGCACCGACCGTCCGCGATCCTCGTCCCGGGCCCGGATTCGAGACGATGCAGATCAGCTCGCCTCCCCCGACGAGGGAGAGCCGGCCGGGGTCGGACTTCCCACATCCGTCGCGGACTTCTCTTCCGGCAGGACGGGTAAACCGCGAGCGACCTTGTCCTGGATTTCGGCCTTGGTTTTGTCGAGAATGAGGAAACGTTCTGGCGAGGTCGGATGGGTACGCGCATACTTTATGCTCGCCGGGTCGACCGTCGAGCCGTAGCGTCGCCAAAATTCGGCAACGGCACCGATGTCGTATCCCGATCGGTGGAGAATATAGAGACTGACATAGTCGGCTTCCCGTTCGAAGTCCGCGCTGTACGTTTGCACCGCCATTTCCGCCCCTGCACGGGCGAAGGCGCCGCCCGTGTCGACCCCGGCGGCGAGAACGAGCGCATCGAAGATCAGCCCGATGAACCCGCCGACCACGGCGTTGCGCCGGGTCGCCTCGAGATGACCGCGAACGAGGTGAGCGAGCTCGTGGGCGACGACAAAAGCGAGTTCGCTGTCGTTTTGCACGAAACGCATCAGACCGCGGGTTACGACGATCCTGGTCCCGTCGGTCCAAGCATTCGGCTCGTCGGTGGGGCTGAAAACAAGCTCGTAGTCGCACCCGAGTGTCCCCCGGTGGACCATGGTGCGGACCGACCCGTCATGCACATACGCGATTGTCGCCTGTTCGCTGCCAGCGAGACGCCGCTGCGCATCTCGGACGTCCGACACTGCAGTTCCGTCGATCTCGACGACACGACTTCCGATCGGGAGCAGGTTGTCCGCCGACACATCCACCGACCCTGTGCGAGTAACGTAAAGTCCATCCTGGCTGTCGGTCGCGGATATCCGCTGCATGAACATATTCCGCATATCGCTGTCCTTGATGGCAGCGGGATTGAAAAGCGCGATGCCATGGACGTAACCCTTCTTCTCGCAAAGCGGTGCGGCACCGACCAGGATTCTATGGCCATGGTTCAACAGCCGATTTTCGTAGTCGAGATAGGAGCGAACGAAAATATCGATCTGGCGCATACGTTCACCGGCCAATTCTTCGGAAGTCGGTGTCGGTACCCGAGCCGTCGGCGCAGCGCAACTTCCAGAGATCGCCGCGAGAAACATCAAAATCAGGCGCGTCCTCTGAAGTCGACATTCGAACACCGGCATCGCCACCCTCCCTTTCTTTTTTGAAGTTGAGCGAGAATAAAACCTTCGCGTCGTAGCGTCAAGACGAAGCGGAGCCCGAGGACCGTTCGGACGCGCTCGTGCAACTCGCGGGAACATGCCGGAGATCGTCACGATCGCACGAAGAGTCGGGAGCGGTGCTGGCCGCGGTCTTTTCGCGAACTGCCGGAGGAGACGGGTTCGCGCTCGCGAGCTCGGCCGAGGTCGTCCCGTCTCGGAACGGCGGGACTTGGCTCAGGCTCGAGCGCGGAGCGGCGAGGCCACACCCGCGACCGCGCCCAGGATCGGCGAAGCCACGGGGCTGGGCAAACCGAGCTGGGTGGCGCGGTGTGCGGGCATGGCAGGAACGCCACCGCGCCTTTCCCCCCAACGTAGCGTCCCGGCCACCTGGCGAGACGGAGGGGTGGCCGACGGCTCGACCTCCCGTTCCCTTCGCCGCGCCTCCACCGAAGCAGGCAGGACGTCAGGCCTGAACGCCCTCGACGTACCAGTCCATCTTGAGGATGTCCTCGTCGGACAGGGTGCGGCCCTCGGGCAGCCGCAACTCGCCTTTCTGGTCGCGGATCGGCCCAGCGAAGGGATGGATGCGGCCCTCGATGAGACCCTGGCGCACCCGCTCCGCTTCGTCCACCACCGCCTGGGGTAGGATGGGATTGTACGGTCCGATCTGGACCATGCCTTCCCGGAGGCCCCACCAGATGGAGTGAGTCTGCCAGCGGCCCTCGAGCACCGCCCGGCAGCGCTCGACATAATAGGGCCCCCAGTTGTCGATGATGGCGGTGAGATGGGCACGCGGCGCGAAGCGGCTCATGTCCGAGGCCTGACCGAAGGCGAAGACCCCGCGTTCTTGCGCCACCTGCACGGCGGCCGGGCTGTCGGTGTGCTGGGCGAGGACATCCGCCCCCTGGTCGATCAGAGCCTTGGCGGCGTCGGCTTCCTTGCCAGGATCGTACCAGCTATTGACCCACACGACTCGCACCCGGGCATCGGGGCGCACTCGGCGCAGGGCGAGAGTGAAGGCATTGATCCCCATCACCACCTCGGGGATCGGGAAGGAGCCCACATAGCCGATGAGGCCCGAGCGGGTCACGTGCCCGGCGATCGTGCCGATCACCGTTCGGCCCTCGTGGAAGCGGGCATTGTAGACGGCGACGTTGGTGGCCGTCTTGTAGCCCGTCGCGTGCTCGAACTTCACTTGGGGGAACTGCGGGGCCACCCGCAGCACGGCATTCATGAAGCCGAAGGAGGTGGCGAAGACGATGCCATGGCCGCCTGCCGCCAGTTGGCGGATCACCCGCTCGGCGTCCGGGCCTTCCTGCACATTTTCGACATAGGTCGTCTCGATCCGGTCGCCCAGGGCCGCCTCGACCTCGCGGCGACCCACATCGTGCCGGAAGGTCCAGCCGTGGTCGCCAACCGGTCCGACGTAGACCCAACCGGCCTTGAGTCTCGCTTGGGCGCGAGGCCGCCGGCGGACGGCGGCGAGGGTGAGACCGGCAGTCGCACCGGCGAGTAGCATTCGGCGGGTGATCGGGGTCATCGACGGTTTTCCTCTCTCTCGGTTGCAGCTCAGCGGGACGGCAGGAACGGTTCCCCGAGACAGGCGGGAGCGGCAAAGCGGCGGCGTCCGGGTACCGTGGCGATGGCGACGAGCACCATCACGGTGGCGAGATAGGGCAGCATGGAGAGGATCTGCGACGGCAGGGCGACGAGACCGAGGCCCTGGGCGTGCAGCTGCAGGATGCCCACCCCGCCGAAGAGCAGTGCCCCCAAAAGCAGTCGTCCCGGTCGCCAGGCGGCAAAGACGACCAGGGCGAGGGCAATCCAGCCGCGGCCAGCCGTCATCTCTTCGGCCCACATGGGCGTATAGGCGAGCGACAGATAGGCACCGGCCAACCCCGCCATGACACCGCCGAAAAGGACGGCGAGCCAGCGTACCCGCCGCACCGGATGACCGAGGGCGTGGGCCGCCTCGGCATTCTCGCCACAGGCGCGCAACACCATACCAGCCCGGGTGCGGCCGAGGAACCAAGCGGTGGCCGGCACCATGGCAAAGGCGCCGTAGACGAGAACGTCGTGGGCAAAGAGCAGCGGTCCGACGACCGGCAGGTCGGAGAGTCCCGGCAGCGCGAGCCGCGGCAGCCGCTCGACGGGGATGCCTACGCGAGATGCGCCGGCGAGGGCGGAGAGGCCGGTGCCGAGGACGGTGAGCGCGAGGCCACTGGCGACCTGGTTGGCAAGCAGTTGCAGGGCGAGGAAGGCGAACAGGGCGGCGAGCCCGGCGCCGGCGAGCGCTGCCGCGAAGAGTGCGAGGGTGTGGCTGCCGGTTGCGAGGGCGGTGGTGAAGCCAGCGACGGCGCCGACCAGCATCATGCCCTCGACCCCGAGGTTGAGCACCCCGGCCCGCTCCACCACGAGCTCCCCGGTCGCGGCGAGCAGCAGCGGAGTCGCCGCCGTGACCACGCTCAACAGGGTCGCGGTCAGGGGGTCCAGGGCCGGATCTCCCGCGCTCGACGGGGGGTGTCGATGCGACGCACTCTGTAGCGGACGAAGAAATCGGCCGCCAGCAGGAACAGCAGCAGCATCCCCTGGAACACGCCCGCCGCCGCCTGCGGCAGGCCGGCTTCGATCTGGGCATTCTCGCTGCCGATGTAGGAGAGGGCGACGAGGAGCGCGGCCAACAGGATGCCCAATGGATGGAGCCTGCCGAGGAAGGCCACGATGATGGCGGTAAAGCCGTAGCCCGGCGAGATCTGCGGCACGAGCTGGCCGATCGGGCCCACCACCTCCAACACGCCGGCGAGGCCGGCCAGCCCGCCGCTCGCGAGCATGGTCCCCCAGACGATCCGACGGCGGTCGAAACCCGCATAGGCCGCAGCGCGCGGTGCGAGACCCAGGGTCCGGAGCCGGAAGGCGGCCATGCCGACGGCGTCCAGGATCCAGGCCGCGGCCACGAGCAGGAGCGCGAACACCGCTCCGCCGTGGAGCCGTGTTCCCGGCCACAGCGGTTCCAGGATCACGGCCGGATCGAACATGCGCGACTGCGGGAAGTTGAAGCCTTCGGGATCCTTCCACGGACCATAGACCAGGGCCTGGAGGAGGAGCAGCGCGACATAGGACAGCATGAGGCTCACGAGGATCTCGTTCACCTCGAGGCGGGCGCGAAGGAAGGCGGGGATGGCCGCCCACAGCATGCCGCCCAGGATTCCCGCCGAAATGACGAGGGGCAAAGCGAGAGGCGCATGCGTTCCCGAGAGCGCGAGCGCCACGCCTCCACCACAGATGGCGCCGAGGGTGAGCTGGCCCTCGGCGCCGATGTTCCACACCCCGGCACGGAAGCCGAAAGCGAGGCCGACCGCGATCAAGACGAGGGGAGTGGCCTTGAGACCGAGTTCGCCGAGGCCGTAGACGCTCGAGAGGGGGGAGACGAAGAAGGCGCGCAGGGCGACAACGGGATCGCGGCCGAGGAAGGCAAAGAGCAGGGCGCCGGCGAGCATGGTCGCGAGCACGGCAAGGACCGGCGAGGCGAAGCGCCAGAACGCGGAGGCCTCCGTGCGGGGTTCGATGCCGAGCGCCATGCCCACAGGCCGTCAACGCTCTCCGCAGGGGAGGGAGAAAGGCCACCCTCGCCCCATGCGGCAGGTCGGCCCGAGCGGTGTCGGGTCGCACCGGCTGCCGCCGCGGACAGGCGCTCGCCAGGCAGGGGGCACAAGTGGGTGGGTCATGCGCGGAGGAGCCGGATGTCCTCCTCGCCGGCCTCGTCCTGTCGCGGTGCCAGCGTCCATGCCGGCGCGGGCAGCCGCATCGCCGACCAGGGCCAAGCGAGCCACGGGTTGAGGGCGACTGCCGCCTGCCACCAGGCGAAGGGGTCGAACAGCTGGGCCGCCTCGACAAAGCTCGGTACGGCGCGCAGGCTCAGCATGAGCCACTCGCTGCCTCGGGCTTCGTCGCGGCCGATCTGGAGCTCGAGATCGAGCTGCGGCAATCGCGCCCGAATTCGGGTCTCTGACATCGCTCGTGACCTCCCGCCGTCCGCAGCCGGCCGCTCACGCGACCTGGGCTCGGGCTTCGTCCAACGCTTCGGCGATCGCCTCGAGGGCTTGTTGGGCGCGGGTCCCGTCGGGGCCACCGCCTTGGGCGAAATCGGGGCGACCGCCGCCACCCTTGCCGCCCAGCACCTCGACCGCGCGTCGCACGAGCTCGCGGGCGTCGATGCGGCTGGAAAGCGGCCGCGCCACCGACACGACGACCGATGCCTTGCCCTCGTTCACGGCGACGAGGGCCACCACCCCCTCGCCCACCCTCTGGAGGAGCTGATCGGCCGCCCCCCGCAGTTCCCTGGCAGGCAGGCCCTCGAGCACGCGGCCGGCAAAGCGCACGCCGCCAATCTCCCGCACCTCGGGACCGCCGGTGGGCCCGGCCGCGGCGAGGCGCTTGCGGAGCTCCGAGACCTCGCGTTCGAGCCGGCGCCGCTCGTCTTGCAGCTGCTCGAGCCGTTCCGGGAGCTGCTCGACGGGAACCTTGAGGGTCGCCGCGGCTGTCGCGAGGAGCTCGTCGCGTCCCCGCGCGTGGCTCACCGCGAGGGCCCCGGTGTAGGCATCCAGGCGCCGCACGCCAGCGGCCACCGCGGTCTCCGCCACGAGCCGCACATAGCCGATGTCACCGGTGCGGGCGACATGGGTGCCGCCGCAGAGCTCCACCGACCAGGGTCGGCCGTCGTCGGCCACGCCCATGGACACCACCCGCACCTCCTCGCCGTACTTCTCGCCAAAAAGGGCCATGGCGCCGGCGGCGATCGCCTCGTCGCGAGCCATGATCCGCACGACGACCTCGCTGTTCTGGCGGACGAAGGCGTTGATCTCATCCTCGAGGACGGCGAGCTCCTCGGCAGTGAGCGCCCGTGGGTGGCTGAAATCGAAACGCAGCCGATCGGGAGCGACGAGCGAGCCCTTTTGCGTCACATGCGTGCCGAGGCGGCGGCGCAGCGCGGCATGCAGCAGATGGGTCGCCGAATGGGCTCGGCGCAGGGCCAGGCGGCGGTCGTTGTCGATCTCGAGGGTCACGGTCTGACCGACGACGAGCTCCCCGGCCTCGATCACGCCGACATGGACGTGCAGGTCGCCCAAGAGCTTTTGGGTGTCGGTGACCCGCACCCGCAGCTCGCCCGCCCGCATCACTCCGGTGTCGCCGATCTGGCCGCCGGATTCGCCGTAGAAGGGCGTCTGGTTGACGACGATCCGCACCTCTTCGCCGGTATGGGCTCGAGCCACCCGTTGGCCGTCGCGCACGATCGCCAACACCCGGCCCTCGGCCTTCGGGCTCTGATAGCCGACGAACTCGGTCGGACCGCATTCCTCGCGGATCTCGAACCACATTCGGTCGATGGCCTGTGCCCCGGAACCCTTCCAATGTCGCCGCGCTTCCTCGCGCTGGCGGTGCATCGCCTGTTCGAAGCCGGCGACATCGACGCTGCGGCCCTCCTGCCGGAGCACATCCTGGGTGAGATCGAGCGGGAAGCCGTAGGTGTCGTAGAGACGGAAGGCGACCTCGCCGGGAAGCGGGGCGCCTGCCGGCAGCTTGGCCACCTCTTCGGCGAGCAGTTGGAGACCGCGCTCGAGGGTGCGACGGAAGTTGGTCTCTTCGAGCTGCAGCACCTCCTGGATCAAAGGCTCGGCACGCACGAGCTCGGGATAAGCGGTGCCCATCTCGGCGACCAGCACCGGTACCAGCCGGTGCATGAGCGGCTCGCGCGCCCCGAGGCGGTGGGCGTGACGCATGCCGCGCCGCATGATCCGGCGCAGGACATAACCGCGCCCTTCGTTGGCCGGCATCACCCCGTCAGCGATCAGAAACGCCGCCGCCCGCAAATGGTCGGCCACCACCTTGTGCGAGGGTCGGAACTCGCCGGCGAAGGGCTTGCCGGTGAGCTCGACGGAGTGGCGGATGATGTGCTGGAAGAGGTCGATTTCGTAATTGTCGTGCTTACCCTGGAGCACCGCCGCGATGCGCTCGATGCCCATACCGGTGTCGATCGACGGCCGCGGCAGCGGGACCATCTCCCCCGACGGCAGCTTCTCGAACTGCATGAACACCAGGTTCCAGATCTCGATGAACCGATCGCCGTCGGCATCGGGGCTGCCGGGCGGTCCACCCGGCACCTCGGGACCATGGTCCCAGAAGATCTCGGAACAGGGCCCGCACGGGCCGGTATCCCCCATCGACCAGAAATTGTCGGAGGTGGGGATGCGGATGATGCGGCTCTCGGGCAGGCCCGCGATTTTCTTCCACAGCTCGAAGGCTTCGTCGTCCTCGGCGTAGACGGTCGTCAGCAACCGTTCCTTCGGCAGGCCGAACTCGCGAGTGACGAGGTTCCACGCCAGCTCGATGGCGACATCCTTGAAATAGTCGCCGAAGGAAAAATTGCCAAGCATCTCGAAGAACGTATGATGGCGTGCCGTGTATCCTACATTGTCAAGGTCATTATGCTTGCCACCTGCCCGCACGCACTTTTGCGCCGTGACCGCTCTCTTGTATGGCCTTGTCTCGACACCGGTGAAAACATTCTTGAACTGCACCATGCCAGCGTTGGTAAAGAGCAGCGTCGGGTCGTTGTGCGGCACGAGGGAGCTCGAGGGCACGACCTCATGACCGTGTTTTCGAAAATATTCGAGAAACGCGCTGCGGATGTCGTTGGTCAGCATAATGCCCATCCCCGTTACGGTGCCGCGACGATCAGTCGTCGAGCGCGGGTTCGTCGTCGAGCAGGTCGAGGCCGACCGAGCCTGCCGCCACGCCGGCGTTGGCGCGGATCGCCCGCTCGATCTCGGCGGCGATCTCGGGATGTTCCTTGAGGAACTGCTTGGCGTTCTCGCGCCCTTGGCCGATGCGCTGGGAGTTGAAGGAGAACCAGGAGCCGGACTTTTCGACCACCCCCGCCTTGACGCCGAGGTCGATGAGTTCGCCGGTCTTGGAGATCCCCTCGCCGTAGACGATGTCGAAATCGACCACGCGGAAGGGGGGCGCCACCTTGTTCTTGACCACCTTGACCCGAGTCTGGTTGCCGACGGTCTGATCGCGATCCTTGACCTGTCCGATCCGGCGCACGTCGAGGCGCACGCTCGCGTAGAACTTGAGGGCGTTGCCGCCAGGCGTGGTCTCGGGGTTGCCGAACATGACCCCGATCTTCGAGCGGATCTGGTTGGTGAAGATGACCAAGCACCGCGACCGGCTGATGGAGGCGGTGAGCTTGCGGAGCGCTTGGCTCATGAGCCGCGCTTGGAGGCCGACATGGCTATCTCCCATCTCCCCCTCGAGCTCGGCCTTGGGCACGAGGGCCGCCACGCTATCGATCACGATCACGTCGATGGCGCCGCTGCGCACCAGCGTGTCGGTGATCTCGAGCGCCTGTTCGCCGGTATCGGGTTGGCTGATCAGGAGATTGTCCAGGTCGACCCCGAGCTTGCGGGCATAGCTGGGATCGAGGGCGTGCTCGGCATCGACGAAAGCGCACACGCCCTCCTGCTTTTGGGCCTCGGCGATGACATGCAGGGCCAGCGTCGTCTTGCCGGAGCTCTCCGGCCCGAAGATCTCGACGATGCGGCCGCGCGGCAAGCCGCCGATGCCGAGGGCGATGTCGAGCCCGAGCGAGCCCGTGGAGATGGCCTCGATCTCCGCTACCTGCTGACGCTGACCGAGGCGCATCACCGAGCCCTTGCCGAAGGCACGCTCGATCTGGGCGATGGCGGCATCGAGAGCGCGCTGGCGATCATCGGGCGTACGGCGGCCGACTGCGGGTTCTGCCATGGATCTCGGTCTCGTCCAACAAGAGGTCTGCTGTCGCCTTATATAGTGTGCGGAAAGCGGCGGAAACCGGTGCGGCGGCGCGCGACTCGCCGAGGCGTGCGCCGCGATGCGCGCTGGCGGAGGTCTCGAGCGGCCACTATATGAGGGCCGCGACAGCAGCTGAGGGCTTGCCGATGACCGGATTCGAGGACCGCGAAAAGAGCGAGGAGGCGAAGTTCCGCCATCAGCAGGAGCTCGCCTTCAAGATCCGCAACCGGCGCAACAAGCTGTTCGGGTTGTGGATCGCGCGCGAGCATCTCGGTCTCGACGAGAAGGCAGCCCTCGAGTACGCGAAGGACGTGGTGATGGCGGATTTCGAGCTGCCGGGCGACCACGATATGCTCGAGAAGGTGAAACAGGACCTCGCCGCCCACGGCAAGCAGCTGAGCGACCATCTCTTGCGGAAGCACCTCGAGGAATGCGAACAGCAGGCTCGCGCACAGGTGATGGCGGAGTGACGCCGGCGGCCGACGAACCGGCCGCGCCCTCGCATCCGCCGGCGCCGAAGCCGGCACCCGAGCCGCCGGCGCGCGCGCCCATGGTGCAGCCGCCGGGCGAGATCGGCGGACCGCGCGGGCCCGAGCCCACGCGCTTTGGCGACTGGGAGCGGGACGGCCGCTGCATCGATTTCTAGTCGCAGCGGACCTGCCAGCCGGCGAGGAGGCGGTATGGCAACCGACACCCCGGCCCTCGCGGCCGCAGACCGCCGGCTGTTGCTCGCGCTCGTGTTCGCCATCGGCATCTTCTGGGGTGTCAACTGGCCGGCCATGAAGATCGCACTCGGCGAACTCTCGCCGTGGTGGTTCCGCACCGTCACCATCGCGATCTCCGCAAGCGGGCTGTTGTGGCTCGCCCGCCTCTCGGGCGAGCGGGTGCGCTTGGCCACTGCCGATGTCCGGCCGATGTGCGCGGTCTCGCTCTTCGCCATCACCGGATGGCACCTGTCGACCGCCTTCGGCCTCACCATGATCGAGAGCGGACGGGCGGTGATCGTCGCTTTCACCATGCCGGTGTGGGCCGCCCTCGTCTCGACCCTGTGGCTCGGCGAGCGCCATTCCTGGCGGGTGGTGGTGGCCCTTTTGCTCGGGCTCTGCGGCCTCTTGGTGCTCCTCGGCCCGGACCTCGGACGATTGGGCGAGCGCCCGCTCGGCGCACTGCTCGTCCTGCTCGCTGCCGTGTCCTGGGCGATCGGGACGGTCGCCATCAAGGCGCGTCGGTGGTCGGTCGGGGTGCTGGCGCTCGCTGGATATCAGCTGCTCATCGGCGGTGTGCCCATCGTTCTCCTCACTCTGTGGTTCGAGCCAGTGCCCGACCTCTCGCGCCTCACTTGGCAGGGGATTGTCGCGACCGCCTACGGCTCGACCATCGCCCTCATCTTTTGCTATGCCGCTTGGGTGAAGATCGTGACGCTCGTCCCGGCGACGGTCGCGGCCATGAGCACTCTGCTCATTCCCATTGTCGGGCTCGCGAGCTCGGCACTGCTGCTCGGGGAGCCGGCCGGGGTGCGCGAGCTTTCGGCGCTCGCTCTCGTGCTGCCGGCCCTCGGTCTCGTTCTGCTGCCACGCGGGAAAGCGCCGACGGCAGCCGAGGTCTGACCCGATCCGGGGCGAGCCGGAAAAGCTCGCTCCCGAAGAACCGAGGCTTGTCGAGGGCGGGCCGCGAAGGTTAAGGAACGCCGGGCGCTCCGTGGATGTTCCGCCGCAAGCAGAGGCAGCGATGCGACGCAGACTGTTCGGCACCGACGGCATTCGCGGCAAGGCGAACCGTTTTCCCATGACGGCCGAGGTGGCCCTCGCCCTCGGGCGGGCAGCGGGTGCCATCTTTCGCCGCGGCCAGCCGCCGCACCGGGTGGTGATCGGCAAGGATACGCGGCTTTCCGGCTACATGCTGGAGCCGGCACTCACTGCCGGTTTTATTTCCGCCGGCATGGACGTGATCCTCGTCGGGCCCATGCCGACCCCAGCCGTGGCCTTCCTCACCCGCAGCCTGCGGTGCGATCTCGGGGTGGTGATCTCGGCCTCCCACAACCCCTTCGACGACAATGGCATCAAGCTGTTCGGGCCAGACGGCTACAAATTGTCGGACGACAAGGAGGCGGAGATCGAGGCGGCGATGGCGGAGCTCGGCAACGATGGCCAGGTGGCTCCCGAGGAGCTCGGACGCGCCCGCCGCTTCGAGGATGCCCGCGGCCGCTACATCGAGAACCTCAAGGCGAGCTTCCCGCGCGAACTCGATCTCTCCGGCCTGCGCATCGTCGTCGACTGCGCCAACGGGGCGGCCTACCATATCGCTCCGGAACTGTTTTTCGAGCTCGGGGCGGAAGTCGAGGCGATCGGGACCCATCCCGACGGCTTCAACATCAATCGCGGCTGCGGCTCCACGGCGCCTGAAACGCTGCGCGAGCGGGTTCTCGCGAGGGGCGCGGATCTCGGCATCGCCCTCGACGGCGACGCCGACCGCTTGGTGCTGGTCGACGAGAAGGGCCACTTCGTCGACGGCGACCACATGCTCGCCCTCATCGCTGCCGATTGGCAGGCACGCGGGCGCCTCAGCCGCCCGCAGGTGGTCGCCACGGTGATGTCGAATCTCGGCCTCGAGCGCTATCTCGCGTCCCGCGGGCTCACCCTCGTACGCACCCGGGTGGGCGACCGCTACGTGGTCGAGACGATGCGCGAGCTCGGCTGCAATCTCGGCGGCGAGCAGTCGGGTCACATCGTGCTCGGCGACTATGCCACCACCGGTGACGGCCTGTTGGCCGCCCTCCAACTGCTCGCGGTGCTGCGGACTTCGAGCCGGCCCTTGTCCGAGCTCGCCCGGGTATTCGAGCCGGTGCCACAGAAACTGCGCAATATCCGCATCGACCGTCCTCTCGATCTCGAACTGCCGGCCCTGCGGGCGGCGCGCGCCGAGGCCGAGCGCCTGCTCGGATCGCGGGGTCGGCTGTTGGTGCGCGCCTCGGGTACCGAGCCGGTAGTGCGCGTGATGGTGGAGGCCGACGACGAGGCACTGCTCGATCGCGCTCTCGACCTCGTGTGCACGGCGATCAACCTCGCCGCGGTCGCCGACCCGGCTGCATAACTGGAAGTAGAAAATCGCCCGTCGGTATTCTATCTCGATCTCCGGCAGGGCCGCCGGAGGCGAGAGGTGCGCAAGGCCGCGGATCGGTGGCAGGTGAAGCGGATCCTCCTCTTGTGCGCGGGGATGGCCACCGCCTGTTCGGGGACGACTCCGTTCGCTCCCGGGTCGGAAAGGGAGACGGCGGCGCTCGATCGCTTGATTCCTGCCGCGGGCGGCACCCTCTCCTGCCCCGACCGGCTGCGTCTCCTGGTCGAGGGCGGGCCAGAGGCGCGAGATGCGCCCGCCCTCGCGGTGCGATCGCTGGATCCGGCTGCGGCGATCGCGCTGAGCGCCGGCTTCGTCCGCCGCGAGGAGCTGCCGCAAGCGGACTGTCTCCTCCTCCTCGACCGGGTGCGCATCACCGAGAGCGAGGTGCGACCGCTCGGCAGCCTGGCCGTCGAGGTCGAACGGGTGGTGTCGCGGCGCAAGATCGCGAATCCCGAGCGGGCCGCCTTGGAGCGCCGGCTCGCCGAGCTGCGACAGGAGCGGCGGGGCGACCGCCGCGACATTCTGCGCACCGGCGACCCGACGGTCGACCTCGTGGGGCTTGCCGCTCAAACCCTCGTCGATGTGGTGGACACCGTGGCCGGCAGGGGGGCCGAGATGGCGCGCCTCGAGGAGGAGCTCGCCCGCACGCCGCCCACCCGCGAGGAAGAGACGGTGGAAAGATTGCCGCTTGCCGTCGAGCGCTCGGCGGTGCGGGTGCGCGGAAAAGTCAGGGTGGCGTTGGTCGATCCTCGCCACGAGCTCGTCTGGCAGGGCGAGGTGCCAGTCGAGGAGGTCCGCACCTATGCCCTGTTGCCGGCGTCCGCCCCGCGCGATGTGCGTTTTCCCTCGACGACCGACCTCGTGCCGGTACGCGACCGCAGCGTCCTCGATGCGGCTCGGTCGCAGCCGCCTGCCGTCGCCATCGCCGCCATCGCCCGCGCGCTCTTGGACCGGCCGTTGGAGCCACCTGCGCGCCTGGCCCTCGCCGATCTCGAGCGGCGCTGGCGGCAGGAGGATGGGAGCGCGGGCGAGGCGCGCGCCCTCTCGTCCCTGTCCAGCCTGGAGCCGGCCGCTCCACCTCGACCCACTGTCCGGCTCGATCCCCGAGTGGTGGTGGTGCGGGACGAAGACGGCGATCGCGCCCTCGCCTTTTACATCGGTCCGGAACATCTCCTGACCCTCGCCCGCACGCTGCCGACGACCACCCTCGTGCCCGTCGGCGTGGCGCCCGGGCTCGTGACCTACGGCCTCGTCGAGAGCCGCGACGAGGCGCGCGATCTCGCCCTTCTCTGGGTACCGCGGCGAGGCGAGCCGCTCCGCCTCGCCGATTCGGGAGGGGCAGGGGGTGCGCCCCTCGGCTCGCCGTTTGCCGCTTCCGACGAACTCCCGGGAGCACCTGTGGTCGACGCGCGGGGCGTGACCGCGATCCGCCGTGCCCCGGAGAGTGCGGACATGGTGCCGCTTTCCGAAATCCTCGGTTTTCTCGCCCAGGCGCGGGAGCGCGACGGAGTGGGGCTAGCGATCGATCGCCGCTAGGCCGTCGAGGGTGGGGGGCAAGCGGTCGTACGGTCGGTGGCCGAGGGCAGATCGAGGGCGTAGCCCTCGGCGCGAACGGTGCGCACGAGATCGATCTCGCCGGCGGCGTTGAGCGCCCGCCGGAGGCGGCGGACCGTCGCATCGACGGTCCGGAGTTCGACTTCGGCAGCGCTCCCCCACACGCGATCCAATAGCTGCCCGCGCGAGAACACGCGGCCGGGATTCTCGAGGAGGTAGCGCAGGAGACGGAACTCGGTCGGGGTCAGATGGACCTCGCGCTGGCCCCGGAAGACGCGATGGGCGGCGACATCCATGCGCAGATCGTGAAAAGTCAGGACATCGCCGACGAGCCCCGGTCGGCTGCGGCGCAACACGGCGCGGATGCGGGCAATCAGCTCGGCGGTGGAGAAGGGCTTGGTGACATAGTCGTCAGCCCCCATGTCGAGGCCGCGCAGGCGATCCGTCTCCTCGGCGCGGGCCGTCAGCATCACCACCGGCAGCTCGGCGGTCGCCGGGCGGCGGCGCAGGCGGCGGCAGAATTCGAGCCCCGACATGCCGGGCAACATCCAGTCGAGGATCACGAGGTCGGGGGGCTGTTCGGTCACCAGCAGCTCCGCTTCTTCAGCGTCGGCGGCCTGCAGGACCTCGAAGTTGGCGGCGCGCAGGTTGTAGGCGAGGATTTTCCGCAGTGCGGCCTCGTCTTCGACGATGAGAATCCGGGCGCTCATTTCTTCACGTCGCGCGACATACGGTTGATGAGATCGCCGTGGACGATATAGCGGATCTTCTCGGCGATATTGGTGGCGTGATCGCCGATCCGCTCGAGATTCTTGGCGATGAACAGGAGATCGATGCACATGCTCGTCCTGCGAGGATCCTCCAGGATGTAGGTGAGCAGCTCGCGGAATAGACTGTTGTAATATTGATCGACTTCCTCGTCCCGACGCCAGACGTCGAGAGCTCGTTCGGCGTCGCGGCGCACGTAGGCATCGAGCACGTCCTTGATCATCAACTGGACGAGCTCGGCCATGCGCGGGATGGTGACGAGGGGCTTGAGGGGCGGTTGCTCGATGAGCCGTTGCACTCGACGGGCAATGTTGACGGCGTAGTCGCTGGTGCGCTCGAGGTCGTTGGAGATCTTGAGGGCCATGGCCACCATGCGGAGATCGATCGCCATCGGCTGGCGGGTGGCGAGGATGCGGATGGCTTCCTGGTCGATGGCTTCCTCGAGCTCGTCGACCTCGTCGTCCTGCTGCACCACTCGCGCCGCCGTGTCGCCGTCGCGTTCGACGAGTGCCCGAATCGCCTCCGCCACTTGTCGTTCGACGAGGGCTCCCATGTGGACGATCTGACGGGTGAGGTGTTCCAGCTCCTCGTCGAAGGAGCGCACCGTATGCTTGCGGATGGGCAACCCCTCGCCGCTCTCCGGCATTCCCTGGCCTCCTAGCCGAACCGACCGGTGATGTAGTCCTGGGTCATCGTCTCGCGCGGGCGCGTGAACAGCTGCTGGGTGGGGCCGAATTCGACGAGCCTGCCGAGATGGAAAAAGCCCGTGAACTGCGAGATGCGCGCGGCCTGCTGCATATTGTGGGTGACGATGACGATCGTGTATTCGGCTCGCAGCTCGTCGATGAGCTCTTCGATGTGGGCGGTGGCGATCGGGTCGAGGGCCGAAGTCGGCTCGTCGAGGAGCAGGATTTCCGGCTCCGGCGCCAGCGCCCGAGCGATGCACAGGCGCTGCTGCTGGCCGCCCGAGAGATCGTAGGCGCTGGCGTCGAGGCGATCCTTGACCTCGTCCCACAACGCCGCCCGGCGAAGCGATTTCTCCACCTGCTCGTCGAGGAGTGCCCGATCGCGGATACCGCGGATGCGCAGGCCCGCGGCGACATTCTCGTAGATCGACTTGGGAAAGGGATTGGGCTTCTGGAACACCATCCCGATCCGCAATCGCGGGATCATCGGATCGGTCTTGGGCGAGACGATGTCGATCCCATCGGGATGAAGCACGATCCGCCCGGCATAGCGATTGCCGGGATAGAGATCGTGCATGCGGTTGAAGCAGCGCAGAAAGGTGCTCTTGCCGCAGCCCGAGGGGCCGATCAGGGCGGTCACCCGTCGCTCGGCGATCGGCATCGTCACATCGAAGAGCGCCTGTTTCCCTCCGTACCAGAAACTCAGGCCCTCGACTTCGACCTTCACCCGGGCCGCGAACTCGCTGCCGGGGTCGGCGGCGCGGCCGAGGGTCACGGTATAGCCATCTCTCGCCTTGTCCATCGCCGTCATCCCAGGTGCCGCCGCGCGCGATAGCGGATCCAGATGGCGAAGGCATTCATCAACAGAGTGAGGGCGAGCAACACCACCGCCGCGGCGGCAGCGAGTTCGTGGAACTCCGTTTGCGGCCGCGACACCCAGTTGAACACTTGGATCGGCAACACGGTGAACGGCGACCACAGCCAGTCGAAGCTCAGCCACGGAAACTCGGCACGGAAGGGCGGAGGTGGCAGGAAGGCGATGAAGGTGAGCGCGCCGATGGTGACGAGCGGCGCCGTCTCGCCGATGGCTCGCGCCATGCCCACGATGACCCCGGTGAGGATGCCAGGCTTGGCCGCCGGCAGGATGAACATCCGGGTAACCTGCCACTTGTCGGCACCGAGGGCGTAGGCCCCCTCCCGCACCTCGCGCGGGATGCTGCGGATCGCCTCGCGAGTCGCCACGATCACCACGGGCATGATGAGCAGCCCCAGCACGAGACCGGCCGTCAAGATCGTCTCGCCGAAGCCAAAGGCATAGACAAAGAGACCGAGGGCGAGCAAACCGTAAATGATGGAGGGAACGCCAGCGAGATTGGAGATGTTGATCTCGACGATTTGGGTGAAGAGATTGTCGCTCGCGTACTCCTCGAGATAGACGCCGGCGGCGATGCCGAGGGGCACGGCGATCGCTGCGGTCACCAGCATGACGAGACACGTCCCCACCCAGGCCGAGAGGATTCCGGCCTGGCTCGCCCGGCGCGACGGATAGCTGGTGAGGAAGTCGAGATCGATGTGCGGCAGCCCGGTGAGGAGGAGCTGGACGAGCAGGGTGAAGAGGGTGCCGATGCCGATCAACAGCACGAGCAACCCGATGGCGGCGAAGAGGAACTCGGACCGGCGGCCACGCCGGATGCGGGCGAGGAGGACGGGGTCGACCCCTGGAGTCGGCCGAGACGCGAGGGACATTCAGTAGACCTCCCGGAAACGACGCCGCAGGATGAAGCCCACCAAATTGAAGAACAGGGTGAACACGAACAGCACGAGGCCAGCGGCAAAGATGGACTGGTAGCCGATCGATCCGTGCGGCACGTCGCCGAGGCTGACTTGGACGATATAGGCGGTGATCGTCGCCGCCCCCTCGAGGGGATTGAAGGTGAACTTCGGGTTCTGGCCGGCGGCGATGGCGACCACCATGGTCTCGCCCACCGCCCGCGCCATGCCCAGGAGATAGGCGGCGGTGATCCCGGAAAAGGCCGCCGGCACCACCACGCGGAGACCGGTTTGCAGGCGGGTGTAGCCGAGGGCATAGGCCCCCTCGCGCAGGCTATTGGGGACCGCGCGCATCGCATCCTCGCTGAGCGATACCACATAGGGCAGGATCATGACGCCCATGACGAGTCCGGGCGAGAGCATGTTGAAGCCGGAAATGTCGGGGAGGAAGATGCGCAAGGTGGGTGTCACGACCAGGAGCGCGAAATAGCCAAAGACGACCGTCGGCACACCGGCGAGCAATTCCAAGACCGGCTTGATCACCTCGCGCGCCCGGTAGGAGGCGAATTCGCTCAAGTAGATGGCGAGGACGGTGCCGCAGGGAATCGCCACCAGAAGCGCGATCGCCGACACCGTGACGGTGCCTGCGAGAAGAGGCAGGATGCCGAAGCGCGGATTGGCGAAGAGGGGTGTCCACTCGGTGTCGGTGAGGAACTCGACCAGCGAGACGTGGCGGAAAAACACCAAGGACTCGCTCACCAGCACCCAGACGATGCCCAGGGTGACGAAG
Organism: bacterium HR40; assembly: GCA_002898275.1. Taxonomy (GTDB): domain Bacteria; phylum Pseudomonadota; class Alphaproteobacteria; order Geminicoccales; family Geminicoccaceae; genus HRBIN40. Next base: position 129,619 of record BEIQ01000002.1, on the reverse strand, counting down.
ATCGACAGCGAAGCGGCAACCGCGAGCAGCCCGCGCATCGTCCGATCGACCCATCGGCGCCGCGCGAGGAAGGCGGCGGTCGGGGCGAGCGTCCCGGTCGCGCGGATCTCCTCTGCCACTTCGACGGCCATTTCGTCCCCTCGCGGTGTGGAGGCCCGGAGCCCACGGCTCCGGGCCACGGGTTCAAAGCTTTCTTTCGGCGGCCAGGATATCCGAGATCGACACGCCGATCTGCGAGCCGCCGTGGAAGGCAGTGCCGGTGCGCCGCTTGTCCACGTTCTCTTTGCCGAGGACGTAGGCCTCTTCGGGCAACGGCACGTAGCCGACTTCCGTGACGAGGTCGACGATGCGATCGGTGTCGAGGTACATGTCCACGAAGGAGGCGACCGCCTCGCGGTCGAGCGACTTCACATTGACGTAGATGAAGATCGGCCGCGACAGCGGTTGATAGGTCCCGTCGCGCGCCGTCTCGACCGAGGGCGCCACGCATTGGCCGGTCTGCGGATTGCGGATCGGCACCGCCTTGAGCTTGTCCGCGTTCTCTCGATAGTAGGCATAGCCAAAGAAACCGAGAGCGTTGGGGTCGTTGGCGATGCCCTGAACGAGCACATTGTCGTCTTCGCTCGCCGTATAGTCCCCTCGGCTCTTGCCTTCCTCGCCGACGATAGCGGCAGTGAAATAGTCGTAGGTGCCGGAATCGGTACCGGCGCCGTAGAGATTGAGCGGGCGGTCGGGCCAGTTGCTCCGCACCTCATTCCACCGGTCGATCTTGCCCTGGGCTTCGGGTTCCCAGATCTTCTTGAGTTCCTCGACAGTGAGGCAATCCACCCAATCGTTCTTTGGATTGACCATGACGGCGAGCGCGTCGAAGGCAACGGGAACCTCGATGTATTGGACGCCGTTCTGGGCGCACGCCTGCCGCTCGCTCTCCTTGATCGGCCGCGAGGCATTCGAGATGTCGGTCTCGCCCCGGCAGAACTTCTTGAAGCCGCCGCCGGTGCCCGAGATGCCGACGGTGACGCGGAACTTGCCGCGATGGACGTTCTGGAATTCCTCGGCCACCGCCTCGGTGATCGGGTAGACGGTGCTGGAGCCGTCGATCCGCACGAGGGTGGCTTCCTCGGCGGATCCCACGCTGCTGCCGATGACGAGGGCGGCGAGCGCGGTGGCTGTCGGGAGTCTGCGCATATTCCTCCTCCGGACGCTGTCGGAAGACGCGCCTCGCATGCCAGCGCCCAGCGACGTCTCTATGGCGAATGCGTGACAGTTTCGTGACGATCGCGACGGCTCCCGCCGTCGCTGGCGAGCCATACGGTGAAGGTGCTGCCGCGCCCGAGCTCGCTGTCGATCGTCAGATGGCCCTGATGGCGGCGCAGCACATGCTTGACGATGGCGAGCCCGAGCCCGGTTCCTCCGAGGCTGCGCGAGCGGCCTTTGTCGACGCGGTAAAAGCGTTCGGTCAGGCGCGGCAGGTGTTCGGCTGGGATACCCGGGCCGAAGTCCGTGACCGAAAGTCGCAGCGCCGGACGACCGGTCACCGGCCCGGTCCCGGCAGGTGCTGCAGCGACCGCGTCGAGTTCGACGATCACTCGCCGGCCGTCGCGGCCGTATTTGATGGCATTGTCGACGAGATTGGAGACGAGCTGCTCGAGCTGGTCGGCATCGCCGAGCGTGGAGGGCAGTTCCTCGGCGATGCGGGTCTCGATGGCAACGCCTTGGCGTCGAGCGAGCGGCTCGAAACGCGCCAGCACTCGGCGCACCACCGCGGCCAGATCGCAGGCCTCGCTGGGCGGCCGGGTGGCGCTCTGCTCGATGCGGGAGAGGGCGAGGAGATCGTCGACGAGGCGGGTCATGCGGGCCGCCTCGTCGGCGACCAGGGCGAGGAACTCCTCGCGCGCCGCGGCATCGTTCGCCGCTGGCCCGCGCAGCGTCTCGACGGCAGCGGCAATCGCGGCGAGCGGTGTCCTGAGCTCGTGGCTGGCATTGGCGACGAAATCCGAGCGCATGCGCTCGATCGTCATCTGTTCGGTGACTTCTCGCAGCGCCACGAGAGCGCCCCGGCCTTCCGGTGCCAGACCGAGGGGGGCGACGCGCACGCTGAAGCGGCGTGGCGGCCGGCTGGTCAACGACACATCGAGGCTCGCCGACCGCCGCTCGCGGAACGCGGCCTCGAGCGCCGCGAGCAAGCCCGGATCGCGCACGGCGGCGAGCAGGCTCTGGCCGGGAGCGGTGGCGAACTGGCGGGCGGCCGGGGGGCTCAAGGCCAGGATGCGCAGCGTCCGGTCGACGACGAACACCGGATCGGCGAAGCCCTCGACCAGCTCCACGAGCGCCCGGTGCACCTCCTCCCGGCGCCGAACTTCGCGCCTCAGGCTACGGTACAGGCGCAGCAGCGGCCCCCCCAGCACCGTCTCGAGTTCGCGGTCGAGACCCTCGAGCCGCGCCGGGCGCTCGCCTGCCGCCATGGATTCGAGCCAGCGGGCGAGTTCGCGGACGGCGCGCGACCGCCGACGCAGCAGCGCTACCTGCAGTGCGGTGGCGAGCCCGGCCCCGGCGAGCAGCCCGGCCGGTGTAAGGCCGGCGAGGAACGCCAACAGGAAGCCAAGGGCGAGGGGGGCCAGCCCCGGGAAGAGGATCGAGACGCCGGTCGCGGGCTTGCGGACCTGCGGGTTCAGTGCGCGAGCTCCGGAAGGTTCTCGAAGAGGCGCAGGCTCTCGGGATTGGCCAGCGCGCCCAAGTTCTTGACCGGCCGGCCATGGATCACCTCGCGCACCGCGAGTTCGCTCACCTTGGCGTTCATGGTGCGCGGGATGTCCGCCACTTGGATCACCTTGGCGGGTACGTGGCGGGGCGAGCACTGTTCGCGGATCGCGCGGCGCAGGCGCTCGCGCAGATCGTCGTCGAGCTGCAGCCCTTCGCGGAGACGGACGAAGAGCACGATGCGCTGATCTCCCTCCCATTCCTGGCCGACGCACACGGCCTCCAGGACTTCGTCGAAATCCTCCACCACCCGGTAGATCTCGGCGGTACCGATGCGCACGCCGCCGGGATTGAGGGTAGCATCGGAGCGCCCGTAGATGATCATCCCCTCGCGCTCCGTGATCTCGGCGAAATCGCCGTGCGTCCATACGCCCGGAAAGCGCTCGAAATAGGCAGCACGGTAGCGGCTCCCGTCGGGATCGTTCCAGAAGCCGACGGGCATCGAGGGAAAGGGTTTCGTGCACACGAGCTCGCCCGGTCTGCCGCGCAGGGGCCGGCCGGCGTCGTCGAACACCTCGACCGCCATGCCGAGCCCGCGCATCTGGATCTCGCCGCGCCACACCGGGCCTGCAGGATTGCCGAGCACGAAGCAGCCGATGATGTCGGTGCCTCCCGAGATCGAGGCGAGATGGAGGTCGCGCTTCACCTTCTCGTAGACCCAGTCGAAGTTCTCGGGCAGCAGCGGCGAACCCGTCGAGAGGAGGGCTCGCAACTCGCCCAGATCGTGGGTCCTGGCGGGCTCGATGCCGGCCTTCTTGACGGCGTCGATGTACTTGGCACTCGTGCCGAAGACGTGAAGCCGTTCTCGCTCCGCTATGTCCCACAGCACGGCTGGCGAGGGGTAAAAAGGATTGCCGTCGTAGAGGACGATGGTGGCCTCGCTCGCCAGGCCGGAAGCGAGCCAGTTCCACATCATCCAGCCGCAGGTGGTGAAGTAGAAGAGGCGCTGGCCGGCGGCGAGATCGGTGTGGGCGCGGTGTTCCACGAGATGTTTGAGCAGCGTGCCGCCCTGCCCGTGCACGATCGCCTTGGGCTTGCCGGTGGTGCCCGAGGAGTACAGCACATAGAGGGGGAAGTCGAAGGGCAGCTGGACGAAACGGAGAGGCGCGGGATCGCGGTCGAGGAAGTCGGAAAACGGCACGGCGTTGGGGATGGCGGCGAGATCGGGCGCTTCCGCGAGCCAGGGCAGGACCACGATCCGGCGCACCGACGGCAGGCCCGCGACGATCTCCTCGAGCTTCGGCCGGATGTCGAAGGTCCTGCCGCCGTAGCGGTAGCCATCGACGGTGAAAAGGACGCTCGGCGCGATCTGACCGAAGCGGTCGAGAACACCCGTCGTGCCGAATTCCGGACTGCAGGACGAAAACGTGCCGCCGATGGCGCTCGTGGCCAGCATCGCCGCGATCGTCTCGGGCACGTTCGGCATATAGGCGGCGACTCGATCGCCGACTCCCACCCCCTCGCGACGCAGCGCGGCGGCGAGGGCCCGCACCATTCGCCCGAGTTCCCGCCAGCTCAGTTCCCGCCGCGGCTTGCCCTCGGCATGGGCGATGATCGCTGGCCGGTCGTCGTCGCGGCGCAGCAAGTTCTCGGCGAAATTGAGCTCGGCGCCGACGAACCAGCGCGCCCCGGGCATGGCGTCGCCGTTCTCGAGCACGCGCTCCGCTTCCCGGCTGGCGATCACCTGGTAGCGCCGCCAGACCATTTGCCAAAAAGCGGCGCGATCGGCGATCGACCACTGCCAGAGCTCGCGCACCGCTGCCTCACCCTCGAAGCCGGCTGCGCGTGCCAGCTGCATCATCTCGGTGGCAGCGGCACGGGCCGGGTCCGGTCGCCAGAGCGGCTGGCTCATCGCTCTCTCTCCCGCGGCACCCGCCTTGGAGATAGCGCCGAGGCGACGGCGACGGAACGGTGAGGCTGAGGCTCGCGGAGAAGGCGGCGCGCCCTACCCGCTAGTTCCGGTAGAAGAACGTGTCGGGGCGGTAGATGCCGAACTGGGCGTGCGGCTCCCAGCTCCAGACCGCCTGCTGCGGCACATTGTGCAAGCCGCGACGGACGGCGATGGGCTGCAACACGTCCCGGACGAGGCCGATCGTCCAGCACTGCTCGGCGTAAGTGACGAGGATGTCGCGCCAGATCGCCTCCTGCTCGGCGGGCGAGGCCGCATTCCGCCAGGCGGCAAAGAGGTCGAGCAAGCGACGGGCTTCGGGCAGATCGACGGCCTCTCCAGCCGCGCCGCGAGTCTCGAAGTGTTGACCCCATTTCGGCCATTGCGGCTGGTCGAACTGGCTCGTCGGGACGAACTCGTGCGGGCTCGTCTCCGGCCGCGGCAGGCCGTTCTCGATGCCGTACCAGATCGTCATCAGCGCTTGCCCGGCGAAGAGTCGATTGCGGAGAAGCTCGCGTTCGCTCGGCCGACCGTGGATGCGGAGCCCGATCGCCGCGAAATCATCGGCGAGCAGCTCGATGACGTCGAGTTGCTCCGGTTCCTCGCCGGGAGTCTCGATCACGAGCTCGAGCGGTCGACCATCCGGGAGTCGGCGCACCCCGTCTTGTCCCCGATCGAGACCGAGCGCGTCGAGGAGGGCGTTGGCCTGGGCGGGGTCATGGCCGAGACAGGCGGTGCCCACCTCGTCGCTCCACAGCGGACTTTCCGGCAGGATCGTGTTGTTGGCGGGGGTGGCGAGGCCGAAATAGAGGTACTGGGCGAGCATCTCGCGGTCGATGGCGAGCGACAGGGCGAGGCGGAAGCGGCGGTCGCGGAAAAGCCCGCGCCATACCGGGTCGGCTGCATTGAGATTGGGATAGAGAGCGAGATGGGCGCCGCGCCCTTCCTTCCACAGCCGCACCTCGAGGCCGCTACGCCCTTCGCTCTCTTTGAGGAAGGTGTAGTCGCGAAAAGAGAGCCCGCGTCCCTGCAGGTCGGTCTCTCCGGCGGCGGTCTTCATGGCGATAAGCTTGCCGTCCACCAGTTCGAGCACGAAACGGTCGATGTAGGGCAGCTGCTGTCCCCGCTCGTCGACGCGGTGGAAGAAGGGGTTTCGTATCGCGACGAAGCGCTGGGCGGGCGGACGGATGGTGGGCATCCACGGCTCGAGTGTGGGCAAATCGGGATTGTCGCTCTCGTACATGCGCTCGCGCCGGCCGAACAGCTGGACCCAGTCGCGGGCCCGATCCTGCGAAACGAGACGCTGCAAGGCCGCGGGGTCGGCGTACCGGCGGTGGAACCGCTTCAGATAATGGGCCGGGGCGTAGATGAAGAGCGGCGTCGCGCGGGCCAGGGCAGGAAGGAAGAGGGGATTGGGCTTCGACCAGACGTAGCGGATGGTGAGGGGGTCGAGCACCTCGACACGCGGCGGCTCGCCATCGACCAGCATCTCGACCGGCGGGCCGAGCGGGCTCAGCTCGGTGTCGAGGGCCACATCCTCCCACCAAAAGCGGAAGTCCTCGGTGGTGAAGGGGGCCCCGTCCGACCAGCGGTGGCCGCGCCGCAGGCGGAAGGTGAAGATCCGTCCCTCCTCCACGGTGAAGCTGGCGAGGATGTCGGGAACGAAGGCGAGGTCGGGTGCATAGCCGACGAGGCGGGCGTGGCCGTAGACGGTGAAGAGACGGGTGTCGCGGGTGCGCCCCACGAGCATACGCAAGCTACCGCCGGGCTGGCCGATCTCGGGGATGTCGGTCAGCACCAGTGGTTCCTCGGGGGGCGCGCCCCGAGCGGACGGTGCGGCGCCGAGGAGGACCGCGGCCGCGACGACCGCAAAGGGGCTCGGGCTACGCATGCATCTCTCCCCCGCCGCTTACCCGAACCCAGTGGCCGGCTGCGACCTGCCGCATCCATCCCGGACCGCCGGCGAGCGCGAACGGTTCCGGCCAGCTGGTCGGATCGGCGACACGCTCGAACGCAGTCGTCCGAAAATCCCGAGGTCGGTCGGGGTCGGGTACGGCCTCGAGCAGGGCGCGGGTATAGGGATGGCGCGGATCGGCGAACAGCGCGTCGGTCGGTGCCAGCTCGACGAGCCGTCCGCGGCACATCACCCCGACACGGTGGGCGATATGGCGGACGACCGCCAGGTCGTGCGATACGAACATGTAGGTGAGGCCGAGCTCGCGTTGCAGGTCGCGGAGGAGTTCCAGGACTTGCGCCTGCACCGAGACGTCCAGGGCCGAGACCGGCTCGTCGCAGATCAAGAGTTCCGGTCCCAGAGCGAGCGCCCGGGCGATGCCGATCCTCTGCCGCTCGCCGCCCGAGAAACTGTGCGGATAGCGGGTCATGTGCCGGGCCTCGAGCCCTACCGCCTCGAGCAACAGTCGCACCCGCTCGCGCCGTTCGGCACGGTTGCCGATGCGGTGCACGACGAGAGGTTCGGCGATGATCTCGAAGGCTGTCATGCGCGGGTTGAGGGAGGTGAAGGGATCCTGGAAGACGTACTGGATATGCCGGCGCAACGCGACGAGCTGTCGTTCCGCGAGAGAACGGATATCGAGCACCTCGCTGCCGCTCGTGAACAGGATCTCACCGGAATCGGCCTCGAGCGCCCGCACGATCAGTTTGCACACCGTCGTTTTGCCCGAGCCGCTCTCGCCGACGAGGGCGAAGCATTCCCCGGCCTCGATCGCGAACGACACACCGACGACCGCCTCGACGGTCCGCCGCGCCGCTGACCACGGCGAGCCACGGCGCGACACGAAGCGTTTGGTGAGGTCCCGGACCTCGAGGATGGTGCCGGACGCCCGGGGACGGCCGCGCCATTGCGGCCACAGCTGGGCGATGCGGATCCGCTCGGGGATGTCGCCGACACGGCGCAGGCGGCTCGCCGGCTGGCGGTGCAGGCGGGGCACCGCCTCGAGCAGGGCCCGGGTATAGGGATGCCGCGGTTCCCGCAGCACCTCGGCAGCCGCTCCCGCCTCCATCACCCGGCCGCGGCGCAGCACCACGAGCTCGTCGGCGAGCGCGGCGACGATGCCGAGGTCGTGGGTGATGAGCAGCATCGCCATACCGAGTTCCTCGCGCAGCTCCTGCAGCAGTCCGAGGATTTGGGCTTGGACGGTGACATCGAGCGCGGTCGTCGGTTCGTCGGCGACCAGCAGGACCGGGCCGCACACCAGCGCCATGGCGATGACCGCGCGCTGCCTGAGGCCGCCCGAGAGCTCGAAGGGATAGCTGCGGAAGGCCCGTCCGGGATCGGGGAAACCGACACGAGCCAGCATCGCGAGGGTGCGCTCCCGCGCTTCGGCACGCCCGACGCGGCTGTGCACGAGGAGCGCTTCGCTCACCTGATCGCCGATGGTGTGCAGCGGCGACAGGGCGCTGCCAGGTTCCTGGAAAACGATGGCCATGCGGTTGCCGCGGAGCTGCCGCAGCGCCTCGCTGTCCGGATCGAGGGAGAGGAGGTCGACCGGGGCAGCTGCCGCCGGGTCGGCGAACAGGGCACGGCCCGACTCGATCCTTGCCGTGGGTGGCAGAATCCCGAGCAGGGCATGGCCGGTGACCGTCTTGCCCGAGCCACTTTCGCCGACGAGTGCGAGCGTGCGGCGGGGCGGGATGTCGAAGGAAATGCCGTCGACCGCGGCCAGGCGGAGGTTCCCGTCGCCGAACGTCACCGCGAGATCGCGGACCGCGAGCAGGGGTAGCGTCACGCGGGCACTCCTGCGAGGAGCGCTCGCGGATCCAGCCATGCCAAAGGAAACCGGTCCTCGAGTGTGGCGATCCAGGCGCAAAAGGCGCGAACGGCTGCGGGCCCGAGGGCCGCGTGATGGGCGAGGATTCCTATCGCGCTGCTCCCCCGGTCTCGACCAAGAGCCGAAAGCTCGCGGTCGAGCTCGTCCGGCGAAAGCAGACGCCGCTTCCGCCAGTCGACGACGTCGATGTCGGCGTCGATCCGCAACAGCCCGTCGACGGCTGGCGCCCGCCTGCCACGAAAGCTCGAGATCGCGGCGAAGCCGAGCTGCGGCAGCATCGCTTCGACATCGGGATCGATGCGGTTCCAAGGCGGTACCAGGACTGGCAGGAACTGGTCGGGGAACGCCGCCTGGAGACGCCGTCTGCCGCCGACGAGGTCCCGCTGCAGCCTCGCCCGATCGGCCTTGCCACCGAGCTCGATTTTCTTTGCGCCGGCAGGCGCGAAATCGGCATGGGCGATGCCGTGCTGGAGCACCACCGCCTCGGGAAAGGCGCGCAGCGCCCGCACGGTTGCCGGCTCGAGCCATCGTGGCACCACGGCGAAGGCGATCGGCCGCGGCCGTAGCAGGCGGATCGCTTCGGCGAGCTCGGGCCGCATGGGCCCGGCGTCGTCGTCCCGCAGCCACAGGCGCAGCCGGCTCATCTCTCCCTCCGGCCGAGCGCCGCCTCGACCAGCATCGCCGCCCGCTCGCCGGCGTCCACCGCGAGGTGGAGCGGCGGTGATGGGCGCGTGGCTGTGGCATCGATGGCCGCGGCGAGGGAGGGCGGGGTGAGGGCGTCCTCGGCCAGCCAGCTGGCGAAGCCGCGTTCGGCCAAACAGCAGGCGCGTTCCGTCTGTTCGGTCTCGTCGTCGCGCGCAAAGGGAACGAGCAGCATCGGCGTACCAGCCATCAGCGTCTCCACCACGGTATTGTAGCCGGCCTGGCTCACCGAGACCCGTGCCTTGGCGATGCGCAGCGGCAGGTCGGGATCGTGGGAGAGAAGGATGACCTCGCCGTGGACGCGCGAAGGAGGTGGCGCGAGCCGCGCGAACGGAACCGTCGAGGGTTGCGAGCCGGCGACGAACGTCCACGGTTCGGCAGCGAGCCGAGAGAGGCGTCTCGCAGCCAAGGCCGTCTCGAAAAGGCGAGCTCCGACCGCCCCACCTCCGGCAGAGATCACTACCCCTCGGCGCTCGGGCGCTGGCGTCAGGTCGAGCAACCGGGGCTCCACGAGATAGCCGGCATAGCGCAGGCGATCCTGGATCGCCCCCAGGGCAGGGAAACTCGCGCCGAAAGGAACGAACGAGGGGTCGGCGTGGACGATCACGAGATCGAACCAGCGCCGCACCAAACGGGCCATCTCCTCGTAGCGCGAAAGATCCTTCTTGCGCACGAGCACGTCGCGCACCGAGGCGATGAACGGGATCGCAGGCCGCTGGCGGCGGACGGTGGACAGCCATGGCAGCAGCTCGCGGGCGAACGCGTGGCGGCCGAAGGGAAAATGCTCGATCACGAGCGCTTCGGGAGCGAAGCTCCGCGAGAGGCGACGGAGCTGCGCGAGGCGGGCCGACCATAGGGCCTCCGATGGGGGCCGGTGCCCGCCATCGAGGAGAAGCGAGAAGGTGGAATCGGCAGCCCGCAGCGGCTCGAGCTGCACGATCCGCACGCCGTCGGCGGCAGGCCAAGGGGACGGCGGTCCGCCGTTGGCCACCACCACCCGATGGCCTCGCCGCGCGAGGGTCCCGGCGAACAAGAGCATCCGGCGCAGATGGCCGATGCCGAGCAAACTCTGCACCCAGATCACGATCCGGGCCACGGCCGCGGTCCTCGCTCGCCGGCCGAGCGGTGCCGGGCTTCCGTTACTGCCTCCAGCAGCTGGGCGAGCCGACTCGCTGCCGCGTCCGTGCCATGGTCGCGTCGCACCCGCTGCTGTCCCCGTTCGCCGAGCTCGATGCGCGCCGCGGGATCGGCGAGCAGCGCCCGCACCGCGTCGGCGAAGGCCGCAGGCATGGGCGCGCGGACGAGCCGACCCCCCTCGCCGTCACCCACCACTTCCGGCACCCCGTCCGTGGCGAGCGCCACCACCGGCAGTCCGGCCGCCTGCGCTTCGAGATAGCTCATGCCGAAGGCTTCGCCGAAGCCAGGCCACAGGTAAAGATCGCAAGCGGCATAGAGGGCAGGGAGAGCGGAGGACGGCAGGGCACCTGTGAAGGTGACGCACGAGGCCACAGGCGCGAAAGCGCTGCGCACTGCAGCTTGCGCGTCCCCGTCCCCGACGACGAAGAGATGCCAAGACAGGTCCCGCAAGGCTTCGAGCGCCGAGGCGAGCAGCCGGTAGGAGGCGAGCTTATGGCGTCTGCGCATCATCGCCACGCTGAGCAACCAAGGTCGTGCCGGATCCACCCCGTGCGCCGCGGCCGTCGCCGCACGGTGGTGCTGGCGCGCAGCATGGGCAGCGGCGAAGGGGGCGAGGTCGAGAAAGGGCGGGAAATGGAGGAGCCGCGGATCCGTGCCGAGGCTCTGGCGCAGTCCCGCGAGATCGCGTCGGGTGAGTGCCAGCACTGCGTCGCTGCGGGCGAGCGCCTCGAGGCACAGGGCATGGCCGACGGCCCAAGGGCCGACCGCTCGGCTCGCGGCGAGCGAGGCCTCGGCGACCAGGTAAGGAATGTCGAGGAGCTCCGCCACCCGCCAGCCGATGGGATCCGGGGCCCGGTCGTAGAGGTGATAGCTGAACCAGAGATCGGGGCGATGTGCGGGATCGCGGCCGAAGCGCGCGACGAGGAGCCGGGCTGCGCGCTCGCCCAGTCGCTCGAGACGCCGCTGGCGATCGCCATCGCCGATCGCGTCGAAGGTGCGCAGCCGGCAGGCGATCTCCGGCCGGTGTCCGAGTCCGGCGAAGAGGTCGAAGAACGCGCGCGCCATCTGCCGGTCGCCGGACGGAATCGGATGGTCGGGCGGTTTCATGGGGGCGTAGAAGGCGACTCTCATGCAACGGGCTCTCCGGTCTCGGCGACGAGGCCAAAGGCGTGAGCGAGACGAGCGATCCCGGTCTCGCAGCGGAAATCGTGCGCGACGCGCAGGCGCCCGGCTTCGGCGAGCCGCTGGCGTTCCGCCGGAGCGCGGGCGAGCGCGTCGAGCGCCCGAGCGAGCCGCTCGGGGTCCTCCGCCGGGACCAGCCGACCGGTGAGCCCATCTTCGACGAGTTCGGGGATGGCACCCACCGGCGTCGTGACCACCGCGAGCTCCTGCGACAGCGCCTCCAGCAAGACGTTGGGCAGACCGTCACGATCGCCATCGGCGGCCACCCGTGCCGGCAGACAGAAGAGGTCGGCCATGCGCAAGAGGCGCAGAACACTTCGGCTGTTTTGGGGCCCGCGCCACTCGATCCGGTTCGCGATGCCGAGCCGTCTCGCCCTCGCCTGCAAGAGCGGGAGCTCGCTGCCGCCGCCGATGTGCACGAACCGCCAGTGGAGATCTGCCGGCAACGAGGCGAGGGCGTCGAGCAGCACATCGAGCCCCTTTTTCGGCACGGCTCGCGCGACACAGGCGACGACCACGGGAGCCTCGGGATCCGAGCCGTCGCGTCGATGGATGCGCTCGGGGCGCGGAAAACGCTCGAGGTCGATGCCATGATAGGCGAGGAAAACGCGCCCCCTCGGGGCGAGCGCCGCGAGATGAGCGAGACCCGCCGCCGTGCAGGTGACGGCGAAGGCGCAGGCGCGCAGCTTCTCCCGTTTCTCCCACTCCGGAGTCGTCCAGATGTCCTTGGCGTGGGCGGAAAGGCTGAAGGGCAACCCGCGCAGCACGGCGGCATAGCGGCCGACCGAGGCCGGGGTGTGCAGATAGTGGACGTGCAGCCAGTCACGGTCGGCGGGCAATTCGGCCGCGAGCACGAGCGCTTGGCCGAAACGGCGGCCGCGGCTCGCGGTCGGATCGCGCAGGACATCGCGCAGCCAAAGCCCGAGGGCTTGGCGAAAGCCGGAAAGCCGCAGGCAGCGGACCAGCGCGCGCAGGACCCGCAGCGGCTCCTCGCGGAGATACTCGGGGAGATAGAGGACTTCGGCCCGGGTCTCGCGGTGCACATCGTGCACCGCCGGATCCTGTGGGCGCCGCAAGGAGACGATCAGGATCTCGAGACCTAGCCGCTCGAGGGCGCGGATCTCTTGCGCGATGAAGGTCTCGGAGAGGCGCGGCCAGCCCTTGACGATCACCGCCGGCCGTCGGCATCGGCTCGCCATGGTCTCAGGCCCGAAGCCGCTTCGCCCGGGGAGCGGCATCCGGCTCGAGCCAGGGTGCCGCGAGCTCGGCGATCCGCTCGAGCCCGCCGAGCAGCCGCCCAGCGAGGGCGGGATCGGGGCGTGGCCAGTGTTCGAGGGCGCGGATTTCCCTCGCCATACGCCAGGGATCGCGTCCCTCGCGCGCATCGAGCGTGCGGACCAGGCCGAGGCTCGCCGCCCGTTCGGCGCGCAGCGCCTGCTCCAGGCGCGGGGCGGTGCGTGGCACGATGAGGGCGGGCTTGCCGAAGGAAAGGATCTCGCAGAAGGTGTTGTAACCGCCCATCGCCACGACCGCTCGGGCGCGGGCATAGAGCTCCTCGATCTCGGTCTCGAAGGTGCTGCTGTAGAGAAGGGGAATGCGGGCGGCGCGTTTCTCGAAACACTGCCGCTGTTCGACGTTCATGAAGGGGCCGAAGACGAGAAGCGCCGGGACATCGATCCCTGGATCCGTCTCGTAGGCGGAAATCACCCAGTCGACGAGATCGGCTCCATCTCCGCCGCCGCCGGTGGTGACGAGCAGGAACGGGCGGTCCGGCAAAGTGGTGAGCACGGGCGGACGGAGCTGGTGCCGACGATGGCGCTCGAGATAGCCCGTAAAGCTCAGCCGCTCGGCGAAGCGGGTCATTCCCGGGATCTCGCGGAGGGGATCGAAGATCTCGGGCAAGCCGTAGACCCAAATCTCGTCGTAATAGCGTTCGAGGGCCGGAAACACCCCCTTGCGTCGCCATTCCTCGATCACCACCGCGGGATCGTCCATCACATCCCGCAGCCCGAGCACGCAATGGGCGCCACGCTCGTGCAACAGCGCGAGGGTGCTCTCCGCTTCTCCCCGCAGACCGAGCGGTTCCTTGTCGACCAGGAAGAGGTGCGGATCGAACACCGCGGCCGTGTGGCGGATGATGGAGCTGCGAATCTCGAGCGTACGCTCGATGTCGATGAGCAGCTGCAACGGTGTATAGTCGCCGTTGCGCAGCTTGATCACGCCCGGCACCCGGACGAAGTCGACGCGCGCGCGGAAGTCGAAGCTGCCGATGATGGGCGAGCCGGAGAGGATGATCACCGATAGCCGCCGGAAGCGCTCCACGAGGGCATGGGCGATGGTGCGGCAGCGGCGCAGATGACCGAGGCCGAAACTATCGTGCGAATAGATCAGGACCCGTCCGTCCTCGAGCATCGGCGTCCTCCCCGGCGGTCCGCGACCGCCCGCAGCAGCGATGACAGGTACGACACGCCGCGTCCGCCGGCGGTTGCCGTACCGGACAGGGATCGTCTCGTCGGGCCGCGTTGACAATAGGACTACTTTCCTGATAATCCGCGGCCGTGGACCTCCGCCGCCCGCAGCATGGGGCTGCGGGCGCGCGCAACGAGACGGACCTGCGCCATGAGCCTCCTCTTTCCCCTCGACGATAACGGACATCCGGTCCCGGTTCTCGGGTTCGATTATCGCGGCACCCAGAAGATCGCCGTCACCTCCACTTCTACGCGAACGCCCCAGCCGATTCCCTCCGACATCGAACTCGTGACCTTGATTGCCACCGGTCCCTGCCGGTTCGAGGTCGGCGACGCGACGGTGACCGCCGACCCGGTGTCGAGCCCGTTCCTTTTTCCCGGCATCTATGTCGACGTCCCGCTGCGACGAGGCGAACGCTATCTCGCCTTCATCGCCGAGGGTGCCGACTGCGAGGCCTATGTCATCGGTCGGGTGTGAGCGATGCGCCGGACGCTCCGTGTCCGCGGCCTCGGTCTCGGTCTGACAGGCCGCACCCAGGCGGCGCGGGCGCAGACGACGCCGCCATCCGGCACCGCGACGGTGCTGGTCACCGAACTCGGTGAACGCCTCGTCGACGAGCTGGGCAATGCCCTCGCCATCAAAGAGATCGTATCATGAGCACCAAGCAGATCCACGAGCTTTCGGATGCGAGCGGGCTCGTGCCGGAGGATGCCATCGTCGTCTCGACGGCCGACCGCCACCTCACCCGCAAGGCCCCTCTCGCCGATCTTCCCTTCCGCCGGTCCGGCAGCGGCACGGTGGTCCGCAGGCTTGCCCAGCGCCTCGAGGATGTCGTGTCGGTGCGCGACTTCGGGGCCGTCGGCGACGGCGTGGCCGATGACGCACCGGCGTTTGCCGCGGCCCTCGCCGCCCATACCTCGGTCCAGGTCCCGAGCGGCATCTACAGGCTGGCGAGCCCGGTCGAGGTGCCGCCGCAGCGCACCCTGGTGGGGGCCGGTCGCGACGCCACCCGCATCCTGGCCGAGGGACCGCGCGCCTTCGTTTTCCGTCGCAACGAGGGTGCCTGGCGGGTCGATTTCTCCGCCACCACCGACTGGAATCGCTCGACCCTCGCCGACATGACGATCCGCATGACGAAGGGCGGCGTGCTCGTCTACGGCCACGAGTTCCGGGCGCGCGACCTCGTCTTCGAAGGCGGATCGGCACCGCTCGGGGCGAGCGATCCCGAGGGGTGGTGCCTCGACCTCGTCGACGCCAACGAGTGCTGGATCGCGGGCATCAACGGCGGTTTCGGGCGCAGCGACATGCGGGCCAACGGCATTCGCTACCGCGCCGAGACGCCGGGGGTGAACTATGGCGACAGCTTGATCCAAGAGGTGAGTATCGCCCTGCGTGGCAACGGCACCGTCGGCATCCTGCTCGATGGCTCGCAGGCCGACCCTGCCCGGCTCATCAACAACGTCATCCTGCAGCGGGTGCAGGTCCACACCGCCTCCTCCGGCACGCCGGGCACGGTGGGGGTGAAGCTCGTCAACTGCGCTCGCATCCTGCTGCTGCTGTGCGATTTCGAGTATCTCGACTATGGCGTCGTCGAATACAGCGAGAGATCCGGGATATCCGGAAGCAACAATGCAATTACCTACGTTCTTTGTCAGACGCACAACATAGATCCTAGCCGGAGATACGTGGATTCCAACGAC
Organism: bacterium HR40; assembly: GCA_002898275.1. Taxonomy (GTDB): domain Bacteria; phylum Pseudomonadota; class Alphaproteobacteria; order Geminicoccales; family Geminicoccaceae; genus HRBIN40. Next base: position 113,990 of record BEIQ01000002.1, on the reverse strand, counting down.
ACGTTCCAGAATTCGTGCACGAAGCGTACCTTCGTAGGCTGCAATTTCTTCGGTCCGAAGACGACAGGTAACTATTCAGGGGATGGAGGAGTTCTCGGCGATACTGGCTTGGTCGCACGGGAAATCAACGGTCTCGACAAATTCGACAAGCTGGCTTGGCAGATCCGCGCGCGCGATGTCGGTCTGCCGATGCTCACTGCCCACTACAAGGGCACGGCCCAGGCCGAGTGGGACACCCATCCGGCCAACGACAAACCCTACCACGGCATTCTCTTCGACCTCACCTCGCATCAACTCGCCACCATCACCCGCACCGTATCGGTGGGTGTGGCGAGCCCGGAGGATCCCAATCAGCAGCTCGTCGACGTCCGCCTCAAGCTCGGCAATGGCGAGGGCAACCCGCGTGGCGAGCTCGCCCGTATCGAGATCGGCGATCCGCTCTATCTGCAGCCCCGGACCACGCCGCCGCCGGTCGACCGCGAAGGGCTCGCCATCTATGCCTCGGCGTCCACGGCCTTGCCGGCGACCGGAGAGCAGTGGCTCGGGCCGGGATGGTACCTGCGGCTCGCCGATTCCGACGGCGTGCGCTCCTGGGTGCCGATCGCCACTCGCCGGGGCGTCTTGCCGTCGCGCACCCGCAACTTCGACTGGACCGTGACGGTGGACGATTTCGGCAAGCTCATCCGGGTCAACCACGCCTCCGACCGCACCGTCACCGTTCCTGCCGGCCTCGTGGCCGAGGGGGTGCGCTGGTTCGACGTGCTGCGCGAGGGCACGGGCAACGTGTTCTTCGCCGCTGGCAGCGGAGCGACGCTGCGGGTGCCGAAGGGCAAGAACGTCATTCGTCACCAATACCAGCGGGTGCGGGTCTACGTCACTGCCGACAATCAGGTCCTCATTCCCGATCTCTATCCGGATGCGGAAGAGAATCACTACCAACCCGTGCACTGGACCGCGGGCGGATTCGCGATCCCCGCCTCCTATCTCGGCCGGCTCGTACGGGTGAGCAACGGCTCGCCGACCTGGCTCGAAGTGCCGAGCGGGCTCGTGCCCGTGGGTGTCCCCTGTGCCTGGTTCCGGGTGATGAAAGTCGGCACCGGCGACGTCGAGATCCGCGCCGGCACCGGGATGACCCTGCACGCCCCGGGCGAGGTCGTGCCCTACGTGATCAGCCAGCGCTACCGGGTGGTCACCGTCTATGTCACCGCCGGTGACGATGCGCAACATCCGAACCGGATCTACATCGAAGATTGACCATCATCCACGGCGAGAGCTGGCGGACATTGATCGAGGTCAATGCCGCGTCGGCCTCGTCGTGCTTAGCAGGGGCCACATTGAAGCGGTTCTGCAGTCGGCCGCACCGCCACCGCACTCTCCGACTGCAGGCGGCTCGATGGCCCGGACGTGCCGGGTACGCGCGACGGAGGTCGCTCCTCGGCTGCTCGGCACGCGCTCGCTGCGGAGAGGGAGCCTGCCATCCCTCTCCGCATTTTTCTCTGTCGGCTGGTCCGGGGTCGGGCTATGGCCTGGGCGCGGTGTCTTTCTGGGAATCCGCGCGATGACCGCAACCCTGCCGTTTCGCTTCGATACGCTTGCCGTGCACGCCGGCCAGAGCGCCGATCCCGCCACCGGTGCGCGTGCCGTGCCCATCTATCAGACCACCTCCTACCTCTTCCCGGATGCCGCAACCGCCGCCTCGCTCTTCAACCTCGAGCTCCCGGGGCATATCTACTCGCGCATCTCCAATCCCACGGTCGCGGTCTTCGAGGAGCGGATGGCGGCGCTCGAGGGCGGCGTCGCCGCGGTCGCCACGGCGAGCGGTCAGGCAGCACTCCATCTCGCGATCGCCACCCTCGCGGGTGCCGGCGGGCACATCGTCGCTGCCCGCAACCTCTACGGTGGCAGTGCGAATTTGCTGCGCCACACCCTGCCGCGCTTCGGCATCACCACGAGCTTCGTCGACCCGCGCGACCCGGACGGGTTCGCCGCGGCCATCCGTCCCGAGACGCGGCTGGTCTTCGCCGAGACCATCGGCAATCCGCGGCTCGAGGTGCTCGACATCCCGAGGGTGGCGGAGGTCGCTCACGCCCATGGCTTGCCGCTTTTGATCGACAACACCTTCGCTACGCCCTACCTCTGCCAGCCGATCGAGCTCGGCGCGGATCTCGTCCTGCATTCGGCGACCAAGTGGATCGGTGGCCATGGGGTGGCGGTCGGCGGCGTGCTCGTGGACGGCGGTCGCTTCGATTGGCAGGCGGCGGGCAAATTCCCGACCCTGTGCGAGCCCGATCCCGCCTATGGCGGCATCGTCTACGCCGACACCTTCGGGCCCCAGGCGTTTGCCGCACGGGCTCGCAGCGAGGGGTTGCGCGACTTCGGCGCCTGCCTCAGTCCCCAGCATGCCTTCTATTTCCTGCTGGGGCTCGAGACACTGCCCCTGCGCATGGCCCGACACGTCGCCAACACCGCGCGGGTGGTCGAGTTCCTCCGCGCCCATCCGGCGGTCGCCTGGGTGCTCCACCCCTCCCTCCCCGATCATCCCGACCATGCGCTGGCGCGTCGCCTGCTGCCAAAGGGCCAGGGTTCCATCGTCGCCTTCGGCATCCGCGGCGGGCGTGCCGCCGGCATCCGCTTCATCGAGGCCTGCCGGCTCGCCTCCCATCTCGCCAATGTCGGCGATGCCAAGACGTTGGTGATCCATCCGGCCTCCACCACCCATGCCCAGCTCGGCTGCGACCAGCTCGCCGCAGCCGGGGTGAGCGAGGACATGATCCGTCTTTCCGTCGGGCTCGAGGATCCGGAGGACATCCTGGCCGATCTCGAACGGGCGCTGCGCGCCGCCCAGCGGGAGGTCTAGGTCATGCGGCTCGTGTGCGAGGATCGACGGGTTCACGTCGCCGACTGGGGACGCGGCTTCGATCCGGCGCGCCCCACGGTGATCTTCCTCCACGGGGCTGGCATGGACCACAGCGTGTGGGCTTTTCAGGCCCGCGCCCTGGCCTTCGCCGGACACAACGCCCTCGCCCCCGATCTCCCGGGCCATGGCCGCTCCGAGCCCCACCCGGATTTCGGGCCGACCATCGACGAGCGGGCCAGGTGGCTCGCCCGTCTCGCCGATGCCCTCGGGCTCGCCGCCTATGCGGTGGTCGGTCATTCGATGGGGGGCCTGCTCGGTCTCGCCCTCGCCGCGCGGGACCCACGGGTGCGTCGGCTCGCCCTGGTGAGCACCGCCGCCCGCATGCCCGTCCACCCCGCTCTCCTGGAGGCGGCGCGTCACGATCTGCCGCGGGCCGCAGCGATGATCGTCGACTGGGCCTTTGCCCCGGCCCGCAGGCTCGGAGCCCAAGCGGTGCCGGGAAGCTTCGCGCCCATGTGGGCGATGCGCCTTTTGCTGGCTTCGGCACCGGGGGTGCTCGCCGCGGACCTCGAGGCCTGCGATCGCTGGCGTGCGAGCGCCGAGGCTGCGGCGCGAGTGGGTGCGGCGACGGTCGCGCTCGCCGGCAGCGAAGACCGCATGACACCGGTGCGCGCCTGCGAGGAGCTCGCCGCCATGCTGCCCGAGGGTGGCTTCGAACGGCTGCCCGGCTGCGGCCACATGCCGATGGTGGAAGCCCCCCGAGCGCTTCTCGCCGCGCTGCGGGGCTTCCTCGAGCGCCGGTGAACCGGACGCGAGCCGCGGCCCTGCCCGGCTGCCCGGTGCCGCCTTTGCCGGCTCAATCGAAGATGTCGAACAGATCGTCGAAGAAACGCCGTTTCTTCTTCCGCTCGTAGGGAGGGTGACCTCCGGCTGCAGGCTGCGGCCAGCCCTGCTGGGGCCAGCCCGGCGGCGGCGTTGGCGGCCAGCTCGGCTGAGGCGGATGGGGCGCCTGCGGCGGCGAAACCGGGATCGATGCCTCGTCTTCCGCTGCCGCTTCGCGCGCCGCGGCGAGCAGCTTCTCGAGTTCGCCGCGATCGAGCCACACGCCGCGACAGCTCGGGCAGATATCGACGCGCACGCCGTGGCGTTCGACCTCCTTCATGCCTTCCTGGCAGTTGGGGCAGAGAACGAGCGGCATCGCCGATCTCCTTCGGCTGACCGCTGGCAATGTCGGCTGCCGGCTTCGGAGATCCAGAGGCGGCAGCGCAGACGAAAAGGCGGCCATTGGCCATCCGGACAGAGGTGCCACCGGCCGTTCAGCCCAGAGTCCACACCCCGAGCGGCCGGTCGCGACCGCGCAGCTGCTGCGGCGCGCGCGGCACGAAATCCGAGAGCAGCTCCGCCGGTCCGCAGGCGCGGACGGCCTCCACCACCGCATCCGACACCGCCATGCGGCTCCCCAGCTCCTTGTTGAGCTGCTCGAGCCGGCTCGCGACATTCACGGTGTCGCCGACGATGGTCGCCTGGGCAGTCCCCGGGCCGCCGAGCTCGGTCGCGGTCACCGGACCGAAGTGGATGCCCACTCGGCAGGCGAGGCCGAGGCGTTCCGGCCCTGCCCGTGCCACCTCGCGGAGGAGATCGCGACCGCAGGCCAAGGCTGCTGCCGCCGCCTGCAGACCTTCGCCGGCGAGCCCGAACACCGCGAACGCGCCATCGCCCGTGTAGTCGACGATCTCGCCGCCGTGGCGCGCGACGCAGGCCTCGATGGTGGCGTGCAGGCGACGCAGGAGATCGGCCGTCTCGACACCGCTCAACCGCTCGCCGAGGCGCGTGAAGCCCGCGAGATCGGTGAACAGCACGGCGGCCGGTAGCGGCGCTCGGCGGGATCCGATCGGCTCTCCCGCTCGCACGCTGACCGAGCGCGCCGTGCCGGCCATCCCGAGGCAGGAGCTGCCCAGGCGGACGAGCGGCGGGACGAGGAGGAGGGCGAGGACCGGCAGGACCGGATCCAGCCGAATGGCAAAAAGCGAAAAGACGGTCGCCACCACGGCGAGCCAGAGGACGGCCGTGGCGCCGGTCACCGCCCACCGCAAGAGCCGCTTCCGGCCGACGAGCGCCAGCCCGCCGGAGAGAACGGTGGCCACCGAGAGCGCGAAAAGATCGAGGCCGGCGAGCCGGACCAGGCCGCCATCGGTGAGCAGATTGTCGATGGCGGTAGCCAACAGTTCGACCCCCGGCAGGCCAGGATCGAACGGCGTGACATAGCGATCCCCGGCGGCCAGCGCGGTGACCCCCACCACCACGATGCGGCCAGCGATGCGCTCCAAGAGACTGTCGTTCGCCATGAGGGACACGAACGAGACGGTTTCGATCGTTCCGGTAGGACCGCGGAAGTCGAGTTCGAGCGCGGAGCTGGCATCGAGCGCGATGGCGCGGTCGGCGAAAAGGATCCGCCTGCCGGGCTCGAGAAGGAGGCGATCGGGCGGCAGGCCGAGGGCGAGACGGACCGCCTCGACCGGTACCCCGCGGTACCACTCCTCGCCGAAGCGGACCGCGAGGGGAAAACGGCGCAGTACCCCATCGGCGTCAGGATGAATGGTGGCATGGGCAGGACGAGCGGCTTCGAGAAAACGGGGAAGCGGGAGGAGGAGGCCGGCCGGATGGGGGAGTGCGTCCGCTGTCCGCTCCGGTCTCTGACGAACGACCGCGAAGGTCGCGCTGGCGAGTTCGGGAGGGGGAGCGAAGGCATTGGCCGACTCGGGCCGATCGACGAAGCCGAAGGGCAGGACGACCCGGCCGGCCCGGCGCAGCGCGCTCTCGAGCTGGGAATCGGGATCGCCCGCCGCAGTCGCTGGCTGCGTGCGGTCGAGCAGGAGATCGAGGACGATGACCCGCGCTCCCGCTGCGGCCAGGCGGTCGATGGCGTCGGCGAGCATCGCGCGCGACAGCGGAAGGCCAGCCAGTCGCTGCACGCTGGCCTCGTCGATGGCGACCAACAACAGGTCCGGACTGGCGGGGCGCGTCCCGCGCAGGCGGAACAGTTGGTCGGTGCTCCAACGGGCGAGGGCCGCGACGCCCGGAAGTCGTTCGCGCGCCGCGTGGGCGGCCAGCGCCGCGACGAAGAATGCGAAGAAGACGGCGAGGACGAAGGATCCGCGCCGGCGCGCCACCGGGCCGAAACTGCGGCGACGCGCGGTCACTGTGCGGCAGTGAGGGCGAGCACCTCGCGCACCCGGGCCTCGCCCCAGCGGACGGGGGACGGAGCGGGGGCGCCGGCCGGAACGTCGGTGCCCTCGCCCGGATGCAGCGACACCGCCGATCCTGCGGCTGTGCCCCGGACGCCGACCGTGCCGCGCAGGACGAAGACGGCGGTTTTGGCGGCTCCCGTCTCGATGATCCACTCGGTGCCGCGCACGGTGGCGATGGCCGTCCGTCCTCGTGCCTCGACCACATCTAGCGGTGCCGTCGGCACCTGCATGCGGAGGATGCCGGACAAGAGTTCGACCACAGCCGCGAAGAGCCTGCCGTCGCGGAGCTCGAAACGTGTGAGTTCGAGCTCGCTCGCCGGTCCGAGGACGAGGCTGGAGCCATCGGCGAAGGCGATTTGGACGCGCCCCTCGGCACTCGTGCGGATGCGATCGGATGCCTCGACTCGGGCGCCGAGGTGGAGCGCTCGCGGCGCGCCGTCGCGGACCGCCGAGGCCGCCCCCCTTTGGGCCACCACCTGTCCGATGGGCTCGGCTCTGCCCGGGAATGCCGTGGCGAGCACCAAGAGCAGCGACAAAGCGGATGCCGATCCGGCCCGAGAGGGCATGCGAGCCTCCTCGTCGTCGAACCTTGCCATTGTGCCTTCGGATCGTGCGCGAGGCAATCGCACCGCCACGACGAACGCCAGAGGCCGCGATGGCCGCTTGCCCAGCGGTGCGGGGCGTTCTAACTGAAAGGCGGATCTCAACGGGGTGCCCCGTTCGGGGCTGAGAGCCGCAAGCGCGGCAACCCGTCGAACCTGATCCGGGTCGTACCGGCGGAGGGATTTGAGATGCCCGAGGTCGAGCCTTGCGTCCCGCTTCCCCCGGCCGGCGGATGTCGGGGGAAAGATGATCGCGGAGAGTGAGCGGGAAGCCGAACGCGAGGCCGCTTCCTTGGCCATCGCGCTGCTCGCTCGGGTGCGCCGGGAGCGCCCGCGCGTGCATGTCCTGACCAACCCGGTGGCCGCCAATATCTCGGCCAACGCGCTCCTCGCCATCGGTGCCGTGCCGAGCATGACCAGCCGACCCGATGTGGTCGCCGATTTCGTCGCCGGTGCTCGGGCTCTCGTGGTCAACCTCGGTATGCTCGATAGCGAACGCGAAGCGGCGATCCCGCGCGCCGTCGCGGTGGCGGCTGAACGACGCATCCGGTGGCTCCTCGATCCGGTGAAGGTCGAACGCAGTCCGGTGCGCCATCGTTTCGCCCGCCAACTGCTCGGGCGAGGGCCGGCGATCTTGCGCGCCAATGCCAGCGAAATCGACGTTCTCGCGGACGGGGCGGAAGAGCCGGCAGTGGCGCTCGCCGAGCGCTTCGGCGGGGTGGTGGTGGCGACCGGCGAGATCGACACCATCGCCGCCCCGAACCGGCAGCTGCGGATCCTCAACGGCAGTCCGCTCATGGATCGGGTGACGGCCATGGGCTGCACCCTGTCGGCCCTGCTCGGGGCGTTCCTCGCCGTCGCCGACGACCCGTTCGAGGCGGCCGTCGCCGGAGTCGCCGTGTTCGATGTCGCAGGCGAGCTCGCCGCCGGCGAGGCGCGTGGCCCGGGTTCCTTCGTGCCGGCTCTCCTCGACCGGCTGTTCCTGCTCGATCACTCCGACCTCGAGGGACGGCTGACACTCGCATGAAACCGACCGTCGATCTCCGCCTCTATGCCATCCTCGATCCCGCTCTGCTCGGCGGGCGCGACCCGGTCGCCTGTGCGCGTGCCGCGGTCGCGGGCGGTTGCACCCTTTTGCAGCTGCGCGACAAGCGGTATGCCGCGCGGCCGGTCATCGATCTCGCCCGCCGCCTGAACGATGTCCTCCGTCCGGCAGGCGTACCGCTCGTGGTCGACGACCGGGTCGATGTGGCGCTCGCGGCAGGAGCGGCAGGCGTGCATCTCGGCCGCGAGGATATGGCACCCGAGGATGCGCGCAGGATTCTCGGCCCGCAAGCCATCGTCGGCGTCACCGCTCATCGCCCCGAGGAGGTCGATGGGGTGGTGGCGGGGATCGCGGACTATGTCGGCATCGGCCCGGTCTTCGCCACCCGCAGCAAAGATCCGGGCGATCCGCCCATCGGCCCCGAGGGTCTTTCCCGCCTCGTCGCGCGGCTGCACCGACGCCTGCCGGGCTTTCCGGTGGTGGCGATCGCCGGGATCGACGAGGAAAATGCGTCTTCGGTGATCGCCGCCGGGGCGCAGGGGATCGCCGTGATCTCGGCTCTGTTCTCCGCCCCGGACATCGAAGCGGCGGCGGGGCGGCTGCGCCGTATCGTCGACGCCGCGCTGGCCTTGCGGAGAGATCAGCCATGACCGCGATCGCGCTCACCATCGCCGGCTCGGATTCGAGCGGCGGTGCCGGGATCCAGGCCGACCTCAAGACCTTCTCGGCGCTCGGTGTCTATGGCTGTTCGGCGATCACCGCCCTCACCGCCCAGAACACCCGGGGTGTCACGGCGATCTTCGATGTCGATCCCGGTTTCGTGCGGGCCCAGATCGACGCTGTCTTCGAGGATCTTCCCGTGGATGCGGTGAAGATCGGCATGCTGGGCCGATCCGAGGTCATTCGCGCGGTCGCGGCAGCGCTCCGCCACTGGCGGCCGCGTTGGGTGGTTCTCGATCCGGTGATGGTGGCGAAGAGCGGCGACCGCCTGCTCGCTCCCGAGGCCGTCGCGAGCCTGCGCGAGGAGCTCTTGCCCCTTGCCGACCTCGTGACCCCCAACCTTGGCGAGGCGGCGGTGCTGCTCGGCGACGAGCCGGTGCGGGAGCGCCGCGAGATGGGCCGTGTCGCGGCGAGGCTACAAGGACTGGGAGCGCGCAATGTGCTGCTCAAGGGCGGCCATCTCGGGGGCCCGCGGAGTCCGGATCTCTTGCTCTACGGCGGCGAACTGCAGTGGTTCGAAGCCGAGCGGGTGGAAACCCGCCACACGCACGGCACCGGCTGTAGCCTGAGTTCGGCGATCGCCGCCTGGCTCGCCCGCGGCCAGCCGCTACCGGAGGCGGTAGCGCGGGCCAAGGCCTGGCTCACCGAGGCACTGCGCGCTGCCGACCGTCTCGCTGTCGGCCACGGCCACGGGCCGGTCCACCACTTCCATGCCCTTTGGCCCTGCCTCGAACGCCTCGAAACGGAGGAATGGGGATGACGACCCTCTCACGCCGTCGCGCCCTCACGGCGCTCGCGGCCAGCGGCGTCGCGGCTCCCGCGGTGGTGCGCGGCGCGACCCCGGCGCGCTGGCGCATGGTCACCTCCTGGCCGCGCAATCTGCCGGGACCAGGGGTGACCGCACAGCGCCTTGCCGACCGCATCGCGCGAGCGAGCGGAGGCCGCATCCGGGTCGAGCTGTTCGCCGCCGGCGAGCTGGTCCCGGCCTTCGAGGTGCTGGACGCGGTGGCGGGAGGCGTGGCCGAACTCGCCCACACCGCTGCCGTCTTCTGGATGGGCAAGATTCCGGCCGCTGCCTTTTTCTTGGCCATTCCTTTCGGCCTGACACCGCTCGAGCACATGGCCTGGATCGACCACGGTGGCGGTCAACAGCTATGGGACGAGCTCTATGCCGACCTCGGCGTGAAGCCATTCATGGCGGGCAATACCGGCATGTCGATGGGCGGCTGGTTCCGCAAGGAAATTCACAGCCTTTCCGATCTGCGAGGGCTGCGTTTCCGCATGCCCGGTTTGGGTGGCGAGATGTACCGGCCGTTCGGCATCGTTCAGGTGTCCCTGCCGCCCGGCGAGACCCTGCCGGCGCTGCAGACCGGGGCCATCGATGCAGCCGAATTCGCCGGTCCCGCCAGCGATCTCGCCCTCGGCTTCTACAAGGTCGCCCCCTATTACTATTGGCCTGGGCTCCACGAGCCGAACGGAACCGGCGAGTGCATCGTGAACCGCGCCGTCTGGGAGGGCCTCGATGACGAGCTCAAGGCCGTCGTCGCCCACGCCTGTGCCGCCGAAAACGCCTATGCCCTCGCCGAAAGCGAGCGCGCCAATGCCGAAGCCCTCAAGGTGCTGGTGCATGAGCATGGCGTGCAGCTCAGGCGATTCCCCGACGAGGTGATCGCCGCCGCGCGCCACAGCGCCCGCGAGGTGATCGCCAGATTCGACGCTGCGGGCGGTATCGAGGCCCGCATCTATCGGTCCTATGTGGCCATGCTCGAGCGGCTCGGCGATTGGCCGCGGGTTTCGGTGCAAGGCTTCCTCGAAGCGCGTCACGCTGCCTGAGATGGCACCTTCGCTCACGGTAGGCGTTCCGCGGCTCGCCTTTGCCGGCGAGGTCCTGTTCGAATCCTTCCGCTTTCGCCTGGAAGGTGGCCGCTGGACCTGTCTGCTCGGCCCTTCCGGCGTCGGCAAGACCACGCTTTTGCGCCTCATCGCCGGCTTGCAGCCGGGAGCGCTCGTGGCGACGGAGGATGGCCGCGGTCTCGAGGGTCGGCTTGCGCTGATGGCCCAGCAGGACCTGCTGCTGCCCTGGCTCACGGTGCTCGACAACGTGCTCCTCGGCCATCGCCTGCGCGGCGAACGCCGGGAGCGGAGGCTCGTCGAGGAGGCGTGCCGGCTGCTCGCGGAACTCGGCCTCGAAGGGCAGCTCCATGCCCTGCCGGCGACCCTGTCGGGTGGCATGCGGCAACGCGTGGCGCTGGCGCGGACCCTCCTCGAAGGGCGGCCGGTGGTGCTCATGGACGAGCCGTTCTCGGCCCTCGATGCCATCACCCGCCACCGTCTCCAGGACTTGGCGGCACGGTATCTCGACCACCACACGGTGCTGCTCGTGACCCACAGTCCCCTCGAGGCCCTCCGCCTCGGCCACCGGGTCTGTGTCATGGCGGGAAGGCCGGTGCAGCTGCGCGAGATCGAGGTCCCGATTTCACCCATCCCGCGGGATCCGGCCGACCCGCTGCTGTTGCGGCTGGAGGCGGAGCTCCTGCGCGAGCTCGCCCGCTCGGACGCGGAAATGGAGCGGCGGTCGTGCGCGTCCTCAGGCCGCTGACCACGGCAGCCGGTCTCCTGGCGGTGTGGGAGGCGGGGGTTCGCCTGGCCGAGCTGCCACCCTACATCCTGCCGGGACCCGTCGCGGTGGCCGGGGCGCTCCTGGCCCGCGCCGACCTGCTCGCCCGTCACGCCGGCATCACCCTCGCCGAGATCCTGCTCGGCATGCTGCTCGGCAGTCTCGTTGGCACGGCGAGCGCCGTGCTGCTCGCGGCGTTCGCCCCGCTGCGCCGCTGGCTGTTGCCGGTTCTCGTGGTCAGCCAGGCGCTACCCGTCTTCGCTCTGGCTCCGCTGTTGGTGCTTTGGTTCGGCTACGGCATGGCCTCCAAGGTGGCGATGGCCGTCCTCATCATCTACTTCCCCGTGACCGCGGCCTTTTTCGATGGCCTGCGGCGTACCGAGCCGGCCTGGCTCGAGCTCGCGCGAGTGATGAACGCCCGCCCGCACCGGGTGCTGTGGCTGATCCGCATTCCGGCAGCGCTCCCGGCGCTCGCCTCAGGCCTGAGGGTCGCGGCCTCGGTTGCCCCCATCGGGGCAGTCGTGGGGGAATGGGTCGGCTCGAGCGCCGGCCTCGGCTATCTGATGCTTCACGCCAACGCCCGCATGCAGATCGATCTGATGTTCGCCGCGCTCTTCCTGCTCGCGCTGACCGGCCTTGCGCTCTGGTACGCAGTCGACCGAGCGCTCCGCCGACTCGTCTTCTGGCAGAAAGAAACCCTCTCCGCTGGATGAACCCGAAAGGAGGATTCGTGGTGCTGCGACTGGTGTCCTTTCTCTTGGTGCTGGCGTCCGTTCCGGCGTCGGCGGCCGAACGCCTCACTCTCGTCCTCGACTGGTTCGTGAACCCGGACCATGGACCGCTCGTGATCGCTCGGGAGAAGGGGTTCTTCGCCGAACAGGATCTGGCGGTCGAGCTCGTCGCCCCGGCCGATCCCAACGATCCCCCGAAGCTCGTGGCGGCTGGCAAGGCCGATCTCGCTGTCTCCTACCAGCCGCAGTTGCACCTCCAGGTGCAGGAGGGGCTACCGCTCGTGCGGGTCGGCACGCTTGTCGCGACGCCCTTGAACTGCCTCGTGGTGCTCGAGGCGAGCGGCATCGAAAGCCCAGCCGAGCTGCGCGGAAAGCGGATCGGCTTCTCCGTGGGGGGCTTCGAAGATGCGCTGCTTGCCGCCATCCTCGCGCGCTACGGCCTCCGGCTTTCGGAGGTGGAGCTGGTGAACGTGAATTTTTCCCTCTCCCCGGCCCTCGTGAGCGGCCAAGTCGACGCGGTGATCGGTGCCTTCCGCAACTTCGAACTCAACCAACTCGCCCTGGCGGGCCATCCCGGCCGCGCCTTCTATCCCGAGGAGGAGGGCGTCCCGGCCTATGACGAGCTCATCTATGTCGCCCACCGCGACCGCCTCGGCGACCCGCGCCTGCCACGCTTCTTGCTGGCGGTGGAGAAAGCTACCCACTGGCTCGTCAATCATCCGCAGGAGGCCTGGGATCTCTTTCGCCGCACGAGCCCCGAACTGGACGACGAGCTCAACGCCCGCGCCTGGCGCGATACCTTGCCGCGCTTCGCGCTCCGTCCCGCGGCACTGGACGACGGCCGCTACGCGCGGTTCGCCGCGTTCCTCGCCACGCAAGGGCTGATCGCCTCCCCGCCCCCGGTGGTCACCTATGCCGTCGATCTCTTCCGTCGCTAGACCGCTGGCTGGGCCGCGGCGGGATCATGGCGCCCGCTTCGGCCCGCTCATGTCGACGACCCGCATCCCCTGGGTGCGATCGAAGGTGAAGTTGCGCTCCGCGAAGCCGCTGCAACGGTTGAGGGCGACGCCGAAATCGCCGCCGTTCTCCTCGCCGTAGAGCTCGTCCACCCAATGGTAGCGGACCCGGAGCACGAGCCGCTCCGGCCTGTCCTCCACCACCTCCGTTCGGGTGATGGCGCGGATCTCGGGGGCGAGGCAGGTGAAGCCCTTTTCGGCGGCATGGGTGCGATAATAGCTGACGATCGCCTGCTCGAGCCGGCGGTTTTCGGCGATGGGACCCGACCCGGCGGTGCAGGCGACGACGGCCGAGCTCAGGGCGAGGATCAGCGAGCGGTGCGCAGGCTGCATGTCACCGTCTCCCGCAGGCGACCGGCCACCGGGGGGCCGCGCTACGATCCCCGTGGTCGGCGCGGTTTGACAGGGCGGAGCGCGGCGCCTATATGACCGCGCGCTTTCGCCTCTGCCGTACATCCGAAGGATGGCACTCCCGTGAAGCGTACCTACCAACCGAGCCGCCTCGTGCGCAAGCGTCGTCACGGCTTTCGTGCCCGCATGTCGACCGCCGGCGGCCGTCGGGTGATCAAAGCCCGCCGGGCCAGAGGACGCAAGCGTCTCACCGCGTGACGTCGACGGGTGCGGGCCCGGTCCGTCTCTGCCGCCTGAAACGCCGGTCCGAATTCCTCGAGGTGGCACGGGGACGCAAGGTGGTGACCCCGGCTTTCGTCCTCCAGGCGCAGCGACGGACCGGGCCGGACGCGCAGCCGACCATCGGTGTGGGCTTCACGGCCACCCGTCGGCTCGGTAAAGCCGTCGTGCGCAACCGGGCGAAACGCAGGCTCCGCGAGCTCGCCCGCCGGATCCTGCCGGAGTTCGGCGAGGCGGGAACCAACTATGTGCTGATCGCACGGGAAGCGGTGACCACATGGCCTTGGCGGCAGATGGAAGCGGACCTCGTCAGTGCCCTCGATCGGCTGCACCGCCGCCTGCCGCGCTCGCCGGCGGCGTCGCGGCACGGCTCTTGATCCTGGCGATCCGCCTCTATCGTTACGGCGTCTCGCCGCTCTTCCCGCCTTCCTGTCGCTATCTGCCGACCTGCTCGGAATATGCGATAGAGGCGATCGCGCGCCATGGCCCGCTCCGGGGCAGCTGGCTCGCTCTGCGACGCCTCGCCCGCTGCCATCCGCTGGGCGGCCATGGTTACGATCCGGTGCCTCCTCCTGCCGGTCTGTCTGAGAGTGCCACCAACGGGCGACCGCGATGACCGAACAGCGCAACCTCATCCTCGCCATCGTGCTCTCGGTCGCGATCATCCTCGTGTTCCAATATTTCTACGAGCTTCCCCGCATGCGCGCGACGCAAAAGGTCGCCGAACAGCCGACGAGCGCGCAGCCCGTCGTCTCGACGCCGCAGCCGGGCGCTCCCGGAGAGGCGCCCGCGCTGCCCGAGGCGGGACTGGGCGAGATGCGGCTCGAGACCGCGCTCGCCCAAGTGCCGCGGGTGCGGATCGATAACGGCCGATTGCACGGCTCGGTGTCCCTGGACGGGGGACGCCTCGACGATCTCACCCTCGCCGACTATCGCGTGTCGCTCGAACCGGGCGCGCCCGAGATCCGGCTGCTTCAGCCCTACGGGACGGCGACCGCTTATTTCGCCGAGTTCGGCTGGACGGCGGTCGGCGAAGGCATCGCGGTGCCGGACCGCCACACCCGCTGGCGCGTGGTCGAGGGAGAGCGGCTGGAGAGCGGAAAGCCGCTGGTTTTGGAATGGGACAATGGCGCCGGAATCCTCTTCCGGCAGACGCTCCACCTCGACTCCGACTATCTGTTCACCGTCGAGCGGCAAGTGATCAACAACGGCCCTGCGCCTCTCACCCTCTATCCGTGGGCTTTGGTGAGTCGATGGTCGACACCGCACACCCTGGGGTACTACATTTTGCACGAGGGGCCTATCGGGGTGCTCGGTGGTGTCCTGCAGGAAATCGACTATTCCGACTTGCGCGATGACGCGCGAATCGACTTCGAGACCACCGGCGGATGGCTCGGATTCACGGACAAGTATTGGCTCGTCGCCTTGGTGCCCGATCAGAACCGGCGCATCAACGCCAGCTTCCGCCATACCGCACCCGACGGTCGCGACCGCTACCAGGCGGACTTCGTCGGCGAACCGGTGACGGTGGCGCCGGGAGCGTCCGCGACGGTGGCGGATCGCTTGTTCGCCGGCGCCAAAGAGGTGGAACTGCTCGACCGCTACCAGGCGGAATACGCGATTCCCCTGTTCGATCGGGCGGTCGATTTCGGCTGGTTCTACTTCCTGACGAAGCCGATCTTCAAGCTTCTCCATTGGCTTTACAAATGGACCGGCAACTACGGTATCGCGATCCTCATCCTCACGTTACTGATCCGCGTCGCTCTTTTCCCGCTCGCCAACAAGTCGTTCCGTGCGATGAGTCGGATGAAGCAGCTCCAGCCGGAGATGATGAAGATCCGGGAGCGCTTCGAGCATGACAAGGCGCGCATGAACCAGGAGCTCATGGAGCTCTACCGGCGCGAAAAGGTCAACCCCATGGCGGGGTGCCTGCCGATCGTGGTTCAAATTCCGATATTCTTTGCGCTGTACAAGGTACTGTTCGTGAGTATCGAGATGCGACATGCGCCGTTCTTTGGTTGGATCCGCGATCTCTCGGCGCCCGATCCGAGCAATCTGTTCGATCTGTTCGGCCTGATTCCCTGGCAACCTCCGGCCATCCTCCACATCGGTGCCCTGCCGCTGCTCATGGGGTTCACCATGTGGTTGCAGCAAAAGCTCAACCCCCAGCCGGCCGATCCCGTGCAGGCGCGCGTGCTGATGCTGTTGCCGGTGATGTTCACCTTTCTCTTCGCGAGCTTTCCAGCGGGTCTCGTGCTCTACTGGACCTGGAGCAACATCCTGTCGATCGCCCAGCAATGGCTCATCATGCGACGCAGTGGCAGGGAGGTCGCCCGCTGAGCGGGCAGGGCGATCCGGTCTTTGCGGAAAAATGGGCCATGTTCCGCGGGTTACCCACAAGCTGTTGATGGCTTTGGGGATATCGCGAGGCCTGTGGATGGAATTGCGGATCGTTGCGTGGACAGGGATCGGCGAAGCCCCGGCGTCTTGCGGCAAAAGGTCATGTGACGGTTGCGCGGACCGGGTACTCTGGGCCAAATCCGGGTATCGACCGCGCCGTCGGAGCCGCGACACAGCAATCTGGGAGGGTGTCCATGCAGGTCGAGGTCTATCCCGTCCGTCCGGAGTGGGCCGCACGTGCTTGGATCGACAGGGCGAAGTACGAGGAGATGTATCGGCGCTCGGTCGAGGATCCCGAAGGCTTCTGGGCCGAAATGGCCGGGATCGTCGACTGGTACCGCAAGCCGAGCAAGATCAAGGACGTGTCGTTCCGCGGCGATGTTTACATTCGCTGGTACGAGGACGGCGAGCTCAACGTCTGCTATAATTGCGTCGACCGTCATCTCGCCACGCGCGGCGACCAGGTGGCGATCCTCTGGGAGGGAGACGATCCGGCGAAGGACCGGAGACTGACGTACCGCCAACTGCACGAGCAAGTCTGTCGCTACGCCAACGTCCTGCGCCGGATGGGAGTGGAGAAGGGCGACCGGGTCACGATCTATCTGCCGATGATCCCCGAGGTCGCCATCACCATGCTCGCCTGTGCCCGCATCGGCGCCATCCACTCGGTGGTCTTCGCCGGCTTCTCCTCCGAGAGCCTGGCGGACCGCATCAACGATGCGCGGGCAAAGCTGGTGGTGACGGCGGACGAAGGGATCCGCGGCGGCCGCCGGGTGCCTCTCAAGGCGAATACCGACGCCGCCCTGGCCAAGTGCGACCCGAACATCAAGGTCTTGTGCCTGCGCTATACCGGTGCACAGGTCAACTGGGTCGACGGCCGCGATTTCGATCTCGGCCAGCTCGTCGCCGAGGCGTCGACGGATTGTCCGCCCGAACGGATGAACGCCGAGGATCCGCTCTTCATTCTCTACACGTCGGGATCGACGGGCAAGCCCAAGGGCGTGCTCCATACCTCGGGCGGCTACCTCGTCTATGCCGCTCTCACTCACAAATACGTCTTCGACTACCACGACGGCGACATCTACTGGTGCACGGCAGATGTCGGCTGGGTCACCGGGCACAGCTACATCGTGTACGGGCCGCTCGCCAACGGAGCGACCACCCTCATGTTCGAAGGGGTGCCGAACTATCCTGATTTCTCCCGCTTCTGGCAAGTCGTGGACAAGCACCAGGTCAACATTTTCTATACCGCTCCTACCGCGATCCGTGCCCTCATGCGCGAGGGAGACCAATGGGTCGAACGGACCTCGCGGCGCAGCCTCAGATTGCTCGGCACCGTCGGCGAGCCCATCAATCCCGAGGCGTGGCGCTGGTACTATCGTGTCGTGGGCGAAGAGCGCTGTCCCATCGTCGATACCTGGTGGCAGACCGAGACCGGCGGCATCCTCATCACCCCGCTCCCCGGCGCCATCGACCTCAAGCCGGGTTCGGCGACGAAGCCCTTTTTCGGCGTGCGCCCGGCGATCGTCGACGGTTCGGGGAAGATCCTCGAGGGGGCGTGCGAAGGAAACCTCGTGCTCGTCGATTCCTGGCCCGGTCAGATGCGCACGGTGTTCGGAGACCACGAGCGTTTCGTGAAAACCTACTTTTCGACGTTTCCGGGTATGTATTTCACCGGCGACGGGGCGCGTCGCGACGAGGACGGCTACTATTGGATCACCGGCCGGGTCGACGACGTCATCAATGTCGCCGGACATCGACTCGGGACAGCCGAGATCGAGAGCGCACTGGTCGCTCATCCCGCGGTGGCGGAGGCCGCGGTCGTCGGCTATCCGCACGAGATCAAGGGTCAGGGCATCTACTGCTACGTGATCCTCGTCGAGGGCGTGGCACCGAGCGAGGAGCTGCGCAAGGAACTGGTGCAGCAAGTGCGCAAGGAAATCGGTCCGATCGCCACTCCCGACGTCATTCAGTTCGTACCGGGTCTGCCCAAGACCCGGTCCGGCAAGATCATGCGCCGCATCTTGCGCAAGATCGCCGAGAACGAGTACCAGAACCTGGGCGACACGACGACACTCGCCGACCCGGCCATCGTGCCCATCCTGGTCGAAGAGCACAAGCGGCTCGTCGGCCACCGTTGACGGGCCCGAGGCAGTCGGTGCGGGAGATCGGGCGGGGAGCTTCGGCTCCCCGCCGCTGTCCTCGAGGAAAAACGAGATGGACATCCGCGAGCTCTTCGCACGCAACCGCGCCTGGGCCGCGCGCATGCGCGCGCGGGATCCCGACTTCTTCTCCCGTCTCGCCCACCAGCAGGCGCCTCGCCTGCTGTGGATCGGTTGCGCCGACAGCCGGGTACCCGCGACGCAAATCACCGATCTCGACCCGGGCTCGATTTTCGTGCACCGCAACATCGCCAATCTGGTCGTGCATACCGACATCAACATGCTCTCGGTGGTGCAGTACGCCGTGGAAGTGTTGAGGGTCGAGCATCTCGTGGTCTGTGGCCACTACGGCTGCGGCGGCGTGCGGGCGGCGATGGCGGAGCGTCAGTACGGGCTCATCGACAACTGGCTGCGCCATATCCGCGAGCTGCGGGAACGCCATGCCGCGGAACTGGCGGCGATCGGGGATCCGAAGCTGCGCGAGCGTCGTCTCGTCGAGCTCAACGTCTGCGCCCAGGTGCTCAATCTCGCCCGCACCACCATCGTCCAAAATGCCTGGGCGCGCGGGCACCCTCTCGCCCTCCACGGATGGGTCTATGACGTCGCCGATGGCCTCCTGCACGATCTCGCGACCACGGTTACCGGTCCCGAAGCGCTCGGCGAGGTGTGGCGGATGCGCCCCCCGACGGAGCGAGGCTGAGGGCCTCGGCGAGCGCGCGATCTTCGACGCGAATGCGGCGGCGGAGCAGCAGGGCATTCGCGAGCGAAACGAGCAACGCCAGGGCGATCGCGCCAAAGGCGAGGGGCAACAGGGCGAGCTCGAGGGTCACCACGAGATAATTGGGGTGGCGCAGCCAGCGGTAGGGGCCGCGCGCGACCGGCGGCACACCCGGTAACACCAGGACCCGCGTCGTCCAGCGCGTGCCGAGGCTGTGGATGCACCACAGGCGCAACGGCTGGAGGGCGAGATAGGCGAGGAGCAGGGTCGGCTCGCCTGGGCGGTCCCAGGGCACAGCGAGAAGCAGGCCGAGAAGCCAACCGGCGTGCAGCAGCACGAACAGCGGATAATCGCCGGCGCCATATTCCACCGCTCCTCGGGCCCGCAGGATCGCCTCGTGACGGCGTGACAACCACAGCTCCCAGAGCCGCTGCAGCGCCACCAAGAGGACGGCCCAGACGACGCTCACGCGGCGAGCAAAGCGAAGCCGGCGGTGAAACCGGGCCCCATGGCGAGGGCGAGCAACCGCTCCCATGGCGAACGGAGCCGCTGCTTCAAGGCGAGGAGGACCGATACCGCCGAGATATTCCCGTAATCGCGGAGGGTGGCGGCGGCGATTTCGCGGTCGCGGGCCGGCAACTGCAGCACCGCATCGAGGGCAGCGAGCACGCGGGGTCCGCCAGCGTGCACGGCAAACGCATCGATCGCGTCGCGGCCCAGGCGGTGGCGGGCGAGGAAGTCGGCGATCGCGGTGCCGAGGTGGCTTCGCACGAACTCGGGGATGTGGGGCGAGAACAGCACACCCAAGCCGTCGTCCTCCACCCGCCAGCCCATCACCTCGCCACTGTGCGGCCATCGGTATTCGCCGGTCGCCAGGATCGCGGCACCTCGTCCCACGGTCGACACCACCGCGGCCGCCGCCCCGTCGCCGAACAGCGCGCAGGCGACGAGATTGGCCCGGCTCGCATCGGCGCGCCGCAGAGCGAGGCTGCACAATTCGATCACCAGGAGCAGGACCCGCGAGCCGGCGTCGGCGCGCGCCAAAGCGGCGGCGCGAGCGAGCCCGAGGATCCCGCCGCCGCAGCCAAGGCCGAAAAGCGGCACCCGCGCGACGTCGGGGCGCAGCCCGATGCGGTCGCCGAGACGGGCGTCGAGGGTGGGAACGGCGATGCCGGTCGAGGTCACGCAGACCACCGTATCCACCGTTTCGACCGTCACACCTGCCCGCTCGAGCGCTCGCGTCGCGGCCTCGGCGAGCAGGTCCAGCGCCACCTCGATGAAGACCTGGTTCCGTTCCCCGAAGCCATGCGGCTCGAGATACCACTCGACCGGCATGGCCAGCCGGCGACTGGCGATCCCGCTGTGGTCGAACACGGTGAGCAACCGCTCGAGCTCGGCGATTCGCCCGGCGAACAGACGCCGCGCTCCCTCCTTCGCCTGTTCCTGCGGGAGCCGGTGGGGCGGAAAGGCAGTGGCGAGAGAAAGGATGCGTGCCGCCGCTGCCGTGGGTGCTCCTCCCTAGAGGTCTTCGAGGCGGTCGGCGAGGATGGCGCCGCGCGAGGCCATGAAATAGAGCCCCATATGGTGGGCGATGTCGCGCGGGTGGGCGGCGGTGTGCGGCAGGCCGAGACTCTCCGCCGTCTCGCGCGGCAGATCGTAAGTGGCGCAGGCCGGCTCGTAGACGACGATGTCGCGCAGATGGGCGAGCAAGCCGTGATTGCGTGCCGAGAGCGCCGTCAGCACGAAGTCCATGACGCAGATATCGGTACAGATGCCGACCGTCACGATGCTCTCGAGCCGATGGACGTTGGCCCAGTCGACGAAGCGGTTGACCCACAGGCCGTGGGTGCCCCGTACCGCGGCTGGCTCCATGGCGCCGACGAAGGTGTTGATGCAGTCCTTCCGCAGCAGCGTCGCCTCCGGCTCATGTTCGAGGAAGGCGAGCTCGGGCACGAGATTTTCCTCGCCGCTGCCGCGGATGCAGTGGGGCGGATAGGGTGGCTCGGGCCGGTCGGGCTCGTGGGTATCGAGCGTGACGAAGAGGGGACGCTTGCGCTCGAGGAAGGCACGCGCAAGCCGCACCGTCTCCTCGACCATGGCGGCGATGCGGGCATCCGGCCGGGGAGGGGCGAGATTCCCCGCACCCGGCGTACAGAAGCCATTCACCTCGTCGATCACCACGAGCCCGGCGGCCTCAGGTAGCCGGTAGCTGGTGAGCGCCACGGGCACCTGCTGGCGCAGGGCAGCGACCAATGCCTCCCGCTCGGCCATGGCGGTTTTCTCCCTGGCTCGCCTTTCCACTTGCTCTCGACAGCTGGCGCTTCAAGATCGAAGCCGCGACGCCGCCGGAGCGCCGCCCCGAAGGTGGACGCCCGCGCTCCTCAGCTCTCATAGACGATGGTGGTCATCATACCGGCCACCATATGGTAGAGTTGGTGGCAATGGAGGAGCCAGGTGCCCGGATTGTCGGCGTCGAAGGCGATGGTGACCTGGCCGTCGATGGGCACCAGCACGGTGTCCCGCACCGCCCCAGACAAGCGCTTTCCATCGATCGCGACGACCTGGAAGCGATGGCCGTGCAGATGCATCGGATGGGACATGGTGGTGCGGTTCACGAGCGTCACTTCCACCCGTTCGCCCTTGCGCACGCGCAGGGGCTCGTGGCTACCGAAGGGCTTGCCACCGAGGCTCCATACGTAGCCCGGTTGCTCGTCCAGGGTGAGGGTGAAGGTGCGATCGGCGGACCGCGCAGCCAGCGGCCGGCTGGCTCGCAGCCGCCGTTCGAGGTCGAGCCCGACGGGCGGCGTCCTCTCCCCTCCCTCTTCCGGCAGTTTGGCGATCCGTCCCTCGCGCGTGGCGAGAACGAAACCCGTGCGCCGATTGTCTCCCTCGCGCAGGGCCAGGATCGGCCAGGCACCTTGCTCGCGCGGCAGCTCGATCAGGATGTCGAGCCGCTGGGCGATGGCAAAGGGAAAACGATGGCCGTCGATCGGCTCGATGGGATCGCCGTCGACGGCGACCAGCCGGCCTTGGAGAGCTCCCGTATCGAGCCAGAAATTGGTCGCCGCAGCGCCGTTGATGAGCCGTAGCCGCACTCGCCCGCCGGCTTCGACCCGGAACACTGCGGGATCGGCCAGGGTGCGGTCATTGGCGAGGAACGCATCGTACTCGACGTCGTGCAGGTGCGGCATCGACATCGGTGCCTGTCCGCCGTGCATGGCAGGGGCAGTCGCTGCCGCGCCGTGCCCAGCGCCGTGCATCCCGCCGTGGCCCATGGCGGGTTGCGCGGGCTGGGTCGGCATGGCGTGCCCGCCGCCACCAGCCCGCAGTTCGGCGAGGATTTCCGCCGGGTCGCGGAAGGTGAAGTCGTGGAACAAAACGACCACGTCCTGGATATCGGCGGCCGCCTCGCTCGGATCGCGGACGACGAGCGGTGCGGCCATGAGCTGCTGTTCGAACAGCCCGTGGTGGGCGTGCATCCAGTTGGTTCCCGGCCGTTCGAGCGGGAAGTCGTAGTCGTAGGCCGCCTGGGGCGGGAGGGGCGGCTGCGGCAGATCCGGCACGCCATCCTGGCCATAGGGCGGGAGCAACCCATGCCAGTGCACCAGCGTCGGCTCCTCGATCCGATTCTCGAGCCGCACCCGGAAGCGTTTGCCGGCTTCGGTGACGAGACCGTGGCTGCCATCTGGCTGCAGCAGGCCGAACACCGACGCCGGGCGACCGTCGACCTCGATCACCCGGCGGACGATCCGCAAGACGGTGGGTGGGGATCCGGCAGCCCAGGCGGACATCGGCGCGAGGTGCCCGATCGGCACCGTCAACGCCGCGGTCGCAGCGGTCGTGGCAAGGAAGCGACGGCGGTTCAGGATGGACATGCGGCAGCTCCAGCGAGGCGAAACCGCGCCATCGGGCTCCCGGGGCAGGATCGAGCCTGCCATGAGGGTCGAGGGCCCGATCGGCGATCCGTTGAACTGGCTTATCCCTCTCGACCCGGCAAGGGTCTCGCGGGCACGCGCGTCGCCGCGGGTCGATCGGGGTTCCGAGGCTCGAGACCTGCGCGTGCCGTCGACCGCAGCTGCCACGAGGCGCCGGCCATACCGGCAAGCGCACCGTTGGCGAACCGCACCCCTGGCACAAGCTCCGCAAGGGAGGCCAGTGCCTCCTCCGCCGTCCATCGACCATCGCATACGGCGCGGAAGATGCGTGCCACGGCCACCATGTCGCAGCTGTGTGGCGACAGCCGCAAGCCGCTCACTCCGACCTTCGCGAGGATGTCGACGTCGCCCGCGAGATTGGCCCAAGCAGCGGAAAGGGTCTGGACACCGTTGAGGGCGAAAATCGGCTCGCCGTCGAGCGTGGTCACGGTGAGGCCATCGGCGTCGCGGCCGCACACCAAGAGACAGGAGTCGCGGCTGCGGCCGGATAAGCGCGCGTGGTAGCAGCGACCGGAAATGGCGAGCGGAACCCGCCCGAACGCCCACAGCTCGATGTCGACGCCGAGCGTTCGGGCCTCGGCGGCAAGGTGCTCGATGGACGGAAGTGGCAGCTCCGGCGGCAAGCAGAGACGAATCGCCCCTCGCCTGGCGAGCAGGCGCAAGGTGCTCTCGTTATAGACATTGACGAGAGGACCGACGGCAAAGCGCGCTTCCCGACGCAGAAAGCGGAGGGCGGTGAGATCGTTGATTTCGACCAGAAGACGTCCCTCGACGAGGCGCGCCAGCTCCTGGCGTTCGCGCGGAAGAGTGGGGAGGGCGAGGCTCGCCCGCATCACCTCCTTGCCGGCCGCCTGGAGCCGCTCGACGACCTGCTCGAGGACCGGCCGCTGGAACGGTTCGCGCTTCGCGCACACCACCTCGCCGACGACCACGCGGTCGACGGGCGCCTCGTCGGCGATCCGAGCGTAAAAATCGGCCCACTGCCGTGTCGGCCAGTGGAACAGGATCGGCCCGAGGGTGAGATGCATCGCTCTCGCTTTCGCCCTCAGCGCCAGGCCCGGTCGTA
This sequence comes from bacterium HR40, assembly GCA_002898275.1. GTDB lineage: Bacteria > Pseudomonadota > Alphaproteobacteria > Geminicoccales > Geminicoccaceae > HRBIN40. Next base: position 90,243 of record BEIQ01000002.1, on the reverse strand, counting down.
CGCCCCGGCAGTCGTCGCCTGACCCTCGCTCAGATGGGCGAGGTCGCTCGCCAACAGCGGTCGGCCCGCCGCGAGCGCGTCCACCGCCCGACGGAACCGGCCAACGACCTCGGCCACATAGGCGCGGCTGCGCTGCCGACCCTCGATCTTGAGCGCCGCGACCCCGGCCGCAGCGAGGGCGGGAAGCAGCGGCTCGGCATCGAGGCTCTCCGGTTCCGCGAACAGGTAGCCGGTCGTTCCGCCGGCATGAAAGCAACCCTTGCACGCCGTGGGATAGGGCGCGGGACGGCCGCGTTCCACCGTGTGGAGAGTGTAGCCGCCGAGGCGGGCGATCATTGCGTTCGCTCGCTCGCCATAGCTCACGTGACCCGGCGGCGAGCAAACGCCGTGCATGTTCGGCGAGCGACCGGTGAGCCACGAGGAAAGGGCACAGCGCCCTTCGGCCATGACGCACAGGCCCCCGAAGACGAAGACCTCGGTCTCGATGTCGATCTCGCGGTTGATCGCGGCGATCTCCGCTACGCTCAGCACCCGCGGCAGGACCACCCGCTTCACGCCGAAGTTCTCGGCCCAGAAGTTGATGACGTCGGGATTGGCGGCGGCTGCCTGCACCGAGAGATGGATGCGCAGCCCGGGATGGCGTTCGGCGGTGTGGGCGACGAGACCGAGGTCGGCGAGGATCACCGCATCGGCACCCGCTTTCGCGGCATCGGCCACCGCCGCCTGCCAGAGAGCCTCGGCTCCGGCGCGGGGAAAGGTGTTGACGGCGACGTAGACGCAAGCGCCGCGAGAATGCGCATGGGCCACGGCCGAGGCGAGCTCGTCGCGCGAGAAGTTGAGACCGGGAAAGTTGCGAGCGTTGGTCTCGTCGGCGAAGCCGCAATATACGGCATCGGCTCCGGAATCGACGGCGACGCGCAGCGCCGCGGGCGTGCCGGCCGGGCACACCAGCTCGAGGCGGCGGCCGGTCACGGCCAGCTCTCCGCTCGGGTGAGCGGCAGCCCCCAGAGGTGCGACAGCGTCGCTACCGCCGGCCGCAACAGCGCAGCGATCAGGCTGCCCGGTTGGCCCAGCAGGGCAGCTGCTTCGGCGAGCAGATCGAGCTCCGCGTCGTCGATCGCGTGCCGGAGGCCGAGGGCTGCTTCGGTGTCGCCTTCCATGACGATCTCGCCGGCAAAGAACAGCGCATCGGCATCGGCACGACCGTGAAGGAGCGCGAGAAGGGCCGCGAGCGTTCCAGCGATCCGGCAATCGCAGTGGGCTGACCGTCCCCGAGGGAGCAAAGCCAGGAAAGGCCGCTCCGGTCGGGGACGGAGGAGGATGGCGAAGGGGAGATCGATCGGGTCGATACAGAAGACCTTGCCAGCATGGGCACCGAGCCGGGCGAAGAGGCGCGGGTGACGAGCGGCGATGCTCGCGACCAGCGCGGAAAGTGCGAACGCGAGCGGTGCGCACGCCAAAGAGACCGCAGACTCGCGCATGCTCGGAATGGAAAAGCCGATCGTGCCCATTGCACCCGAAGCCCGTCGACACGGACCTCGGGCGGCACCTAACGGGGTACCACCGGCGAGTCCTTGACCATGGTCAAGGCCCGTCCCGGGTCGGCCTTCGGTGAAAGACACAGGGCGGCGCGGTGGCGGACGGTTCGGGTCCGCCAGGCTCGAGGACCTGTTTCGAGGTTCGTCGGCGGCTCCAGGATGGAGGCGCTGCGGCGTTCCATGTCGAGGGTTCGGCTCCCCGCAGGCGGACGCGAGAGACAGCGAAGAGGCCGATCGGAGTTGGCGATCATGCCGCCTCGCGCTTCGGCTGGCAGGGATGGACTTCCACCGTGATGTGAGAGAGTTCGCGGAATCGCGCGAGCTTTTGCTTGTAGATGTCCGGCATCTGCGGTCGGGCGGTGACGATCGACACGACGAGCGCCATGTGGCCAGGGCCGAGTCGCCACAGATGCAAATCCGCGATCCGGTCGCCGTTCGCCTCGAGGATCTGTTGGATTCCGTCGCGTAGCCGGCGGTCCGGCACGGTGTCCAGCAAGACCGCACCCGCCCCGCGCAGCAGACCCCACGACCAGTGTGCAATGATGGCACTGCCGGCGATGCCCATGAGCGGATCCATCCAGATCCACCTGTAGAAGCGGCCAGTGGTCAGGGCGACGATGGCAAGGAGCGAGGTCAGGGCGTCGGTGAGCACGTGAAAGTAGGCAGCGCGCAGATTGTGGTCGTCATGGTGGTGGGCGTGCGAGGGTTCGCGATCCTCGCCATGGTGATGCGCCTCCTCGTGGAGGAGCCAGGCGCTCACCAGGTTGACCATCAGGCCGAGGACGGCAACGGCGATGGCCTCGTCGAAGCGGATGGCGACCGGCGCCGCCAAGCGCAGCACCGACTCCACGCCGACCAAGAGGGCGACGACGGCCAAGATGACGGCGCTCGAAAAGCCGGCGAGCTCCCCGAGCTTGCCCGTGCCGAAGGTGAAGGTGTCGTCGCGCGCGTGGCGCCGAGCATAGAGGTAGGCGAGGGCGGTGATGGCGAGGGCACCGGCATGGGTGGCCATGTGGAAACCGTCCGCCAGCAGCGCCATGGACCCGAATGCCAGACCCGCCGCGACCTCGCCCACCATCATCGTCGCCGTGAGGCCAATCACGATCCAGGTCCGGCGCTCGTGGCGGGCGTGATCGGCACCGAGAAAGACGTGCTCGTGCCGCCACGCATCGATGGAATAATCGTGCATCCGAGTACGCACCTACCGGTCTGTCACGCGCTCGCGCAATCCCACCATGGCGCTCGTGGCCTCTGTCAGTGGCGAGGCCGCCGCCTGCTCGAGGACAGGGGCGGCGAGGGGGAGGGTCGCATCCCCGCGCTCCTCTTCCCCGCCCCGAGGGCCTGTTGCACGGCCTGCGTTCCACAGGCTGCGGCGAATTCTCTTCGCACCCGCAGCGGCCGCCGCGGGACCTCGGGCGCGAAGTCGACGCGGCGCCATGCTGGGATCGGTTCTCCGGGCCCTCGCCGATCTTAGTGCGAGCGAGGAGGGAGACAACGAGGCGCCTCTCATGTGCAACCGGGCTCGCTAGCCCGGACGAGGCCGGGCACGACGGACAGATCGGCGACCATCCCGAACAGCCCGACCGACGACTGGAGGACGACGACGACCGCCCGAACCTGGGAAGCGGCGATCGGGAACACGACCAGAGCGAGCAGCGGCACCGGAAACCAGGCCAGGCGCTCGGCGACGGCAGCCCCCTTCCAGTGGTGGCGGGCCCATCGCTCGGTGAGCGAGGCAGCCGAGAGGGGCAACAGGACGAGGAGCACGAAGACCGTCGCACTCCGCTCGCCGGCTAGGATGTCGACGAAGCGTTGGCCGAGGAACAGCCACGACTCGATCGGCAGCAAGGCGATCTCGCCGATCGGATCGACCGGCGTCGCAGCGATGGCCGGCCTCGTGCCGCCACGGCCGAGATGCGTGAAGGCGATGGATCGGTCGGCGCAGGGCACGAGCAGGACGAGAAGCACGCCCAGGCGGATCGATGGATCGTGCGGCAGGAAAACGAGCAGACCCCGAACGACGAATGGGACGCGAAGCAAGTTGGCGACCCGGACGGCGCCCATGAAGGGGCGATCGCGGAAGGCCTCGGGCAGATGCGTCAGCGGGACCTGGGTGGCGGTCGCATAGGGCAGGAGCCCGAACGCCGGCCAGACTGGCGCCTCGAAGAGGGTCGACATGCTCGGCGCGACGCTGCCGAACCCGAGGAGGGTGGCGGCGAGACAGATCGAGACCCGGTGTCGGTCGAGGCGCTACCGGGTCCTGTGGCCGGTAGCGCAGAACGGAAGCCTCGACCGAACTGGCGATCGAAACGGCGCTGCTCTCCTCGAGGTTTTGCGCTCTTTGGCGAGGGCTCGCCGCGTTGCGAAGGACTAAAGGTCGATCTCGTCGCGGACGGTCGATCGCCGATCAGGACGAACGAACGGGTCTCGTGCAACCGCGAACCTTGGCCGTCGCCAGGCCCCCACGGAAAAGAGCCCCGCTCGTGCAGGCCGAGGAGGGAGCTGCCGGTTCGATGGGAAGAAGACGGAGGCGGCAACATGGGGCGGTCGGGCATCGCCATCCGGCTTCCTCGCCGGCCCGATTCCGCCAAGCCGCGCGACCGCGCGCGAAACACGACACCCATCCTGGTTGCGGCCGCAGGCCCGGTCGGGCCAGCTGCGTTGGCGGAGGGAGAGGGATTCGAACCCTCGGTACCCGTGAGGGTACAACGGTTTTCGAGACCGTCCCGTTCGACCGCTCCGGCATCCCTCCGCGGAGCGCGGCTTATCTAGTGGCGGCGGCCAGAGGCGGCAACCGTCGCCCCGACGGCGCGATCGTCGTGGCACGCCGGCGACAGGTCGAGGGATGGGGCGGGGGAGGCCATCCGATCGCGCTTGCGTGACACGGCGGAGTACGGTTTATTGTGCGCAAGAGTTTGTCCGGGAGAGCATGGGGTTCCACCGTAGGATCGCGCGGGTGCGTGTATTCGGCCGGGTCCAGGGGGTCGGCTTCCGTGCGTGGACAGAGGAGCAGGCCGCCGAGCTCGGTCTCGACGGCTGGGTGCGAAATCGCCGCGACGGTAGCCTCGAGGCGCTCTTCGTCGGCCCGGCGGCGGTCGTGGAGGAGATGATCCGCCGCTGCCACCGGGGCCCGCGGCTGGCCCGGGTCGAGCGGGTCGCGGTCGAGGACGTGGAGGAGAAGCTGGACGTACCGGCCGGGTTTCGCACCCTGCCGACGCTCTAGAAACGGAAGCATGCCCGCAGGGAGCCCGAGAATGACGGTCAGAGGAGCGCTCGGTCACGGCGACCGCGCCTGGACGCGGCGGGCGACGTTCGGGCTTTTGGGGGGTGCGGTGTGCGGGGCGTTTCTACCCCTTCCGGTCGTTGCCGCCCGGGCAGAGGAGCTCGTGTTCCGGATCCTTCGGGCCGAGGACGAGATCGGCGAACATCGGGTGACCTTCCGCCGTCTGCCGCCGGATATCCTCGAAGTGACCACCGACATCGAGGTGGCGGTGCGACTCGCGCTCTTCACCGTCTACAGCTTTCGCGAGCGGGTGGTGGCGCGTTGGCGGAACGGCCGCATGGTGGCGGCCGCCATCGAGATCGAGGACCAGGGCGAGGCGAGGGCGTTCGACGTCGCGGAAGAGGAGGGCGGGCTCGTCCTGCATGCGGCAGGCAGCCGTCGCCCGCTTCCTGCCGGCTGCCTGACCGATATCGACTTCTGGACCCTGGAGATCACCCGCCAGACGGCAGTGCTCGATACCTGGACCGGCGAGATGGTGCCGATCGAGGTACGGCCGGGACCGGTCGAGCGACTCCACCTCGGGCCCACGGCGGTGACGGCGCGGCGTTTCGCGCTACGCGCCAACCGCGGCCGCTCCGGCGAGGTGTGGTACGCCGCCGATGGGACTTGGGTGAGGGGCAGGCTGCGCACCCGCGGCGAGGATCTCGTCTATGTGCCGCGCGGATTGCCACTCGTCGCTCAGTCGGGCCAGACGTAAGCGACTTCGCGCACCCGCACGCCCGCGACCTGCAGCTCGTTCTCGGCCATCTCCACGCCGCCGAGATGCTCGTAGAAACCGCGCGCCGGATTGGCGGCCAGGACCCACACGACGGTACTGGCCAGGCCGCGTACCGCCAGCTCGAGACGGCTCGCGTCGAAGAGCGCACGACCGATACCCCGTCTCTGGTGCCGGCGCAGCACGTAGAGCACGAACAGCTCTCCGGCGGCGAGCTGCCGCTGGCGCGCTCGTCCGCCGCTCGCCAGCCCGACGATGCGCCCGTCGACCTCCGCCACGAAGGCCCAGCCACGGGCGAGGAAGGTGCGCCGCCAGTGACGTTCGAAGGCCTCGTAGGAGAGACCGGCGAGATAGCTGTCGGGTAGCAGCCCGGCATAGGTCTCGCGCCAACTGTCGACGTAGACGCGGGCAATCTCTGGCGCGTCGCCCACCGTGGCGCGCCGGATGGTCATCGCCCGCTCGGCTCGGGTGTGTGGCAGCCAGAGCATGATCTCCCTCCCGCGCGGCGTCCCTGCCGGCACGGCGCATTCCTTAATGGCGCCTAACCGTAGCCCCGCATCCCGGCGCGGGTAAAGCCCATTCCTTCAGCGGGCATACACCGATCCGGCCGCGGCCGCGCCTCGCCCTCACGGGATCAGTCGCATCTCGCGGAAGCGGCGGAAGAGACGGAGGAACATGTCGATCGAATCGAGGCAGCGGTGGAAGCCCGCCTGACGGATGGCCAGCGTGCAGCTCATCACGTCATAGTCGCGGCTGAGACAGTAGTCGACGAAGGGCCAGCTCACCAGCTCCTCGAAGGGATGGGGCAAAAGTCCGTAACGCTGCTGCATATCCCGCCAAAGCGGCTCCTTGTCGGCCATGAATTCGGCGAGCGGAATCGTCTGGACGCCAGCATAGTCCATACCGAAGAAGCGAGCGAACTCGGGAAAAGCGTAGCACCATCGGAAATAGTCGGTATTGGTGACGTTGAAGACGCGATTCTGCGCCGCCTCGCTGGTCGCCGCCCATAGCATCGCTTCGGCGAGCAGCTCGGCATCGGTGACCTGGTAGAGTTTCTCGTGCGCGAGCGGGGTCCCGGGAAAGCGGAGCGGCAGGCCCAGTTCCTTGGATATGGCGATGTAGACGGCGAGTCCCACCGCGAGATTCATCGGGCTGCGCAGCGAGAAACCGCACACTGTCTGGGGCCGCAATATCGAGAAGCGCCAGGGTTTGCCCTCGGCGAAGCGCCGCAGCCACCGCTCCTGTTCGAAGTAGAAGTTGGGCGGCATATGCGGCGGATCGGTTTCCTTGGCAGGGGTACGGAACGGACCGAGGTGGCTGCCGTAGATCTTCGTCCCCTCGATCAACTGCACATGGCGCAGGCGGGTCGACGCCCGGGCGATGGGCTCGACGCTATGGACGAGGAGGGCGAGATTGGGAGCCGTATGCCCGGCCCAGGTCGAGGCGGGAACGAACCCACAATAGAAGAGGTGGGTGACATCCTCGAGACGCGAGAGCGCCGCTTCGGCGGCCGCACGGTCGAGGAGGTCCACCGCGATCCATTCGGCCCGCGTCGCGAAGTCAGGTCGCCTGCGGGAGATCCCGACGAGCGCGGCGTCGGTGTGCCGTTCGAGATAGTGGAGCAGATTGCGGCCGATGACGCCGAGAGCGCCGACGATCGCGGCTTTCATGGGTTCTCCCATCCCGCACCTGCCGTCGCAGGTTCCGCCCGCCGCTTCCTAGTCCTCGCCTGCGGGGCGCAGCCGCAGGCACACGGAATTGATGCAGTAGCGAAGTCCCGTGGGTGGCGGCCCGTCCGGAAAGACATGGCCGAGATGGGCATCGCACCGGCTGCACAACACTTCCGTGCGGCGCATGCCGTGGCTGAGATCCTCGCGCGTCCACACGGCCTCCGGCTGCACGGGCCGGGTGAAGGAAGGCCAGCCGGAGCCGCTGTCGAACTTGGCGTCGCTCGCAAAGAGCGGCGCACCGCAACAGGCACAGTGGTAGGTACCGGGTAGCTTGGTGTGCACATAGGCGCCGCTGAACGGTCGCTCGGTGCCGCCGAGACGGGCGACCCGGTAGACCTCGGGCGGAAGCCGTCTCCGCCATTCCTCGTCGCTGAGCTCGAGTCGCTCGCGCATGGCATCCCCTCGACGCCGGTCGCTGTCGGCGCCAGGATAGCGCCGCAGGCTGGCCCGCAACAGGGCGTTCAGCGGGGGAGAGAGGGAGTGCCGACACTCTACGGTTATTGGCGCAGCTCGGCCGCCTACCGGGTGCGCATCGTCCTCGAACTCAAGGGAATCGCCTACGACCAGGTAGCGATCGACCTCCGGAGCGGGGCCCAGAAGGCGCCCGACTATCTGCGCCGCAACCCGCAAGGGCTCGTTCCCTTCTTCGAGGACGGCACGGTCGGTCTCGCTCAGTCGTTGGCCATCTGCGAATATCTCGAAGAAACCTACCCCGAACCCCGGCTTCTCCCGCGCACTCCGGTCGAGCGAGCGCGGGTGCGGGCTTTGTGCGATCTCGTCGCCTGCGAGATCCACCCCCTCAACAATCTGCGGGTGCTCAACCATTTGCGCACCGACTGGAACTTCGACGAGGAACAGGTGCTCGCTTGGTACCGCCACTGGATCCGCGAAGGCTTCACCTTGCTCGAGCGGGAGCTCCAACGCACCGCCGGGAGCTGCGCTTTCGGCGATGCCCCCACCCTTGCCGATGCCTTCCTCGTCCCCCAGGTCTACAATGCCCGGCGCTACGGCTGTCCGCTCGAGGACTTCCCGACCGTGGTGCGGGTGGACGCCCACCTCAACACGCTTGCCGCCTTCATCCGTGCCCGTCCGGAGAACCAGCCGGATGCTCCGGCCTGAGATGGAGCCCTGAGCGGGTGGTGAGGCTCCTCTCCGCCCGCCGCACGGCCGCGCGACCGGCCCATCCCGCAGCCTGTCGAAGGAGCACCGTTCGTGATCCTGCGCACCTTCTCGCCGATTGACGGCAGTGTGGTCGTCGAACGAACGCTCGCCACCGCCGGTGACATCGAGGCGGCGCTCGCCCGCGCCGAACGGGCCTTCCCGGTGTGGAGACAGACCCCGCTCGAACGCCGGCTGGAACTCCTCTCCCGCGCCGTCGACCTATTCGTCGCGCGCAAGGATCGGATCGCCCTCGAGATCACCCTGCAGATGGGCCGGCCGATCGCCCACAGCCCGGGTGAAGTGCGCGGCTTCGAGGAACGCGCCCGCCGAATGCTGGAGCTGGCGCCGGCGGCGCTGGCCGACGTGGATCCCGGACCAAAGCCGGGCTTCCGGCGCTTCATGCGCCGGGAGCCGCTCGGCCTGGTCTTCGTCATGGCGCCCTGGAACTATCCCTATCTCACCGCCGTCAACGCCATCTGGCCGGCCCTCGCGGCAGGCAATGTCGTCCTCCTCAAGCACTCGTCGCAGACGCCATTGTGCGCCGAGCGGCTGAAGGAAGTCCTCGACGAGGCCGGCCTGCCCGAGGGCACTTTCCAATATCTGCACCTCGCTCACGAGGACGCGCTCGTCCTCGTGCGTTCCGGTCGCGCCGCTTTCGTCGCCTTCACCGGCTCGGTCGCGGGCGGACGGGCGGTGCAGGAGGCGGCCGGCCATGCGTTCGTGGCTACCAATCTCGAGCTCGGCGGCAAGGATCCCGCCTATGTGCGCGCCGACGCCGATCTCGCCCACGCCGTCGAAACGCTGGTCGACGGCGCCTGTTTCAATGCCGGCCAGTCGTGCTGTGGCATCGAGCGTATTTACGTGCACGAGAGCTTGTTCGATGATTTCGTCGCTGGCTATGTCGAACTCGCCTCGCGCTATGTCCTCGGCGATCCGCGCGATCCAGCCACCACTCTCGGGCCCATGGTGCGGGCTTCGGCGGCGGATTTCGCGCGGGGTCAGGTGGAGGAGGCGGTGCGGCAGGGAGCGCGAGCCCTCGTCGATCCTGCGCGCTTTCCCCTCGACCGGCCGGGCTCTCCCTACATGGCACCGCAGTGTCTCGTCGACGTCACCCATGCCATGCGGGTGATGCGGGAGGAGAGTTTCGCGCCGATCGTGGGGATCATGAAAGTGCGCTCGGATGAGGAAGCGGTGGCCCTCATGAACGACAGCGACTATGGTCTGACCGCAGCGATCTTCACGCGCGACGTCGAGGCGGCGGTGGCCATCGGCGACCAGCTCGCGACCGGCACCGTGTTCATGAACCGCTGCGATTATCTCGACCCCGATCTCGCTTGGGTGGGGGTGAAGGATTCCGGCCGTGGCGTGTCGCTGTCGCGCCTCGCTTACGAACAGCTGACGCGGCCGAAGAGCTTCCACCTGCGCCTTGCCGGGGCAGGCCAGAGCTGAACGCCGCAGCGCCTTGCCGCCGACGTCGCGACCGACATATTGCGCAACCCGAGTGATCCTTGCCATTCCCCTTCGCGGACGTTCGTATGGCCGTCGAACCCATCCGGACCGACATCGTGATCATCGGCGCGGGCCCGGTCGGTCTCTTCGCCGTGTTCGAAGCCGGCCTGCTCGGGCTCGAATGCCATCTCGTCGACAATCTCGATAAAGTCGGCGGGCAGTGCGCCGAGCTCTACCCCGACAAGCCCATCTACGACATCCCGGCGATTCCAGTGTGCACCGGGCAGGAACTCGTCGACCGGCTGATGGAGCAGATCCGGCCGTTTCGCCCCACGTTTCATCTGCAACAGCAGGCAGAGAAGCTGTCGCGTACCGCGGAGGGGCGCTGGCGCCTCGAGACTTCGGCCGGTACCGTGTTCGAGGCACCGGTGATCGTGATCGCAGCCGGTGCCGGCAGCTTCGTGCCGCGCAAGATGCCGCTTCCCGGCGCCGAGGCCTTCGAGGGGCGATCGCTGTTCTACGTGGTGAGGCGACGGGACGACTTCCGCGATCGCCGCATTCTCGTTGCCGGCGGTGGCGACAGCGCCCTCGACTGGGTCTTGAACCTGGAGCCGATCGCCCGCGAGATCGCCCTCGTCCACCGCCGCGACGAGTTCCGCGCGGCGCCCGATTCGGTGGCCAGGATGCGGGCGCTGGTCGAGGCCGGACGGATGAAACTGTTCATCGGCCAGATCACCGGCCTCGAAGGCCGCGACGGCGAGCTCGAAGCGGTGCGCATCCGGACTGCCGAGGGAACGGAGATCCGCTACGGCTGCGACCGACTCCTCGCCTTCTACGGGCTCAAGATGGAGCTCGGGCCCATCGCCGAATGGGGCCTCAATCTCGAACGCAATCTCATCCGCGTCGATACCGAGGCGTTCGAAACGAGCGTGCCGTCGATCTTCGCGATCGGGGATATCTGCACCTACCCCGGCAAGTTGAAGCTCATCCTCTGCGGCTTCCACGAGGGGGCGCTGATGGCCCGCCGGGCCTTCGACTATTGCCGGCCGAACGAGAAGTTCGTCTTCCGCTACACCACCTCGAGCACGGAACTCCACAAGCGTCTGGGTGTGGCCTGAATGCCGAAGGTCTATGTCGTCGACCGCGAGGGTGTCGAACACGAACTCGAGGGCCAGCCGGGCTGGTCGCTCATGGAGATCATCCGCGAGGCGGGTCTGCCGATCGAGGCGGCCTGCGGCGGCTGTTGCGCCTGCGCCACCTGCCACGTCTATGTCGACGCCGAATGGCTCGGCAGGCTGGAGGAGCCAGGCGAAGAAGAGAACGCGATGCTCGATAGCGCCTTCGAGGTGCGGGAGACCTCCCGGCTCGCTTGCCAGATCCGTTTCCGCCCCGAGCTCGCAGGCATCCGGGTGACCCTCGCTCCGGAATTCTGAACCCTAGCTCGCGTCGGGGACGCGGGCTCGAACAGCCGTCCCGCTACCGGCCGGCGGCCCGATCGGCGAATCCCAAGAGCGCGACCGGCCGGCCCGGCAGGGCGGAACCGACCGCCCCTTCTACACCCGACCGGTCGAGAACCTCACGACGACGTAAAAGACGATCGGCGCGAGCACCAAGGCCGGCCAGAACATGGCGGAAAAGCCGAACGCGATCCACACGAGGACGAGCAGCAAAGGTACGAGCGAGGCGATCACCACCGGCGCGTCGAGGCCGGCATCGCGTTCCTGCTCCATCTCCGTCGATGCCATCGCATGCTCCCTTTTTTTGCCGAAGAGCGGGACTCACCCCCATACCGCGGGATGTCGCTTTCACGCCACAGCCACCGGAGCGCGATCGCGCGCTCCTTGCACCCCGGGGTTCCGACCTCAGTTAGAGCGAACGCTGGCGCTTTGTGAGCGGACACGGCGTCCCACCCTCGACATGGAAAGGAGGGAGCATGATCGGCAAGAGACATCTCTGGCTCGGCGCGGGTATGCTGGTACTCGCCGGCTGCTCCGGCGGACCGCAATTCGTGACCCTGCCCGAGAAGCTCCAGGCGTATTGGCCAGCGCGCGCGGAACTCGAGCAGGCCCGTGCCGCGAGCGAGCCCTCGGACGGATTCCGCGCGGCCCTGCATCGGGAATACCTCGGTCACGCCGACTACGAGTTCGATCCCATGCAGGACTATCCCGATGCCCTTCACCATGCGCGCAAGGCCCTGGCAGCGGCGCGCGGGGATTCGGTGGCTCCGGACGATCCCACGAGCCGCCTGCTGCCGACCGATGCAGCGCCACAGCTCGAGGCCGCCCATGCTCGGCTGAAGGCCGTTCTCGCCGGTGGCGGCCCGCAGAAGGCCCCCGATGCGACGGCGCGGGCCCAGGCCGCCTTCGACTGCTGGCTCGAGCAGCAGGAGGAGAACTTCCAGCCCGAGGACATCGCCCGCTGCCGTCGGACGTTCGAGGACGCCATCGCAGCGGCCGAGGCGGCGACCCGGCAGGCCGCGCAACCCATGCCGGCGGTGATCACGCTCGCAGCCGATGTGCTCTTCGACTTCGACAAAGCGGTGATCAAGGAGTCGTTCAAGCCCGAGCTCGATCGGATCGCGGCCATGTTGCGCGATCATCCGGAGGTGCGGGTGTTCGTCGACGGCCACACCGACACGGCGGGGCCGGCGGCTTACAACATGCGGCTGTCGCAACGCCGGGCGCAGGCGGTGGCGGACTATCTCGCCGGGCGCGGCGTAGCCAGGGAGCGTATGGAAGTGCGCGCCTTTGGCGAGACCCAGCTGGCGGTACCCACTCCCGACGATCGACCGGAACCCCGCAATCGGCGCGTCGAGATCCGGCGCCGTTGACCGCTTGTCGAGGCAATCGCGACGGCCGCGCGCGGACGCGGCCGTCGCCTGTCACGGAGCGGAGAGGCGCAGCAGAACGCTCGCCGCCCAGAAGGCTACCGCTACCCTGAGAGCGATACGGGCATAGCGCCGGAGAGTGGCGGCCAGGACAGTGCTGACGAGCCGCTGTGCCACATCGCCGCTCCAGGCCGGGCGCGACTCGAGCATGAGCCAGGCCTCGGTGTTGCGATAGCAGCGGCTGGGTGCGAGCCGAGCCTTGAGTTCGAGCACGCTCGCCACGAGGAGCGCGCCAGCTGCCCCGACGAGAAGCGACAGGGCGGGCTCGAAGATGAAGGCGAGCATGAGGACGAGGATGGCGAGAGCGGCGAACCCGACACCGCGCGCCACCGAGATTTCCGCCGCCCGTTCGAGCTCCTCCACCGCCCGCCTCTCGGGTCCTCACGACGCCACCGCCCCCGGCAAGGGCGGCGCCCAACCCAGTCGGAACAATAGCACCCAATAGGCGAAGCGGACAACGACCAGGCCGAAGGCCGCGACGAGCGGCAGCAAGCCTTCGGGCACCAACCCGAACGTGAGGGGGCGGATCAGCGCCAACACCGGATCGGTGAGGAGCCGGAAGAAGCGCCAGATGAAATTGTCCCAGTCGAGTGGCACGAACAGCCCGAGCAGGAAACGCCCGAGCATGGTCCAGAACACCGCGGCCAACACATAGTTGGGAAGGTGGAAGTACCAGTAGGTGAGGAAATAGTCCATCCCGCCTCCTGTGGTCCGAAGGACGGGGGCGGGACACGACGTGCCCCGCCCCTCGTCTCCGGTCGAGGGAAAAGCTGCCGCCGCCGTCATTCGGCCTTGCGCGCATCCTCCATCAGGATCTCGCCCCGCGGGATGCGGATCTGCTCGACGAACTCCTGCATTTCCCGCGACGGCTCCGGCGTGAGCTTGGCCACCACATAGGTCACGACGAACGCCACGGGCAGTCCGAAAATGGCCGCCGAGATATTGTTGATCCCGAACCAGGGCTTCATGCCGTAGGCGTAGGTGCCGATGATGTAGAAGAGGGTCACCCCGGCCCCCGCGATCATGCCCGCGATCGCTCCGGGCGCGTTGCAGCGCTTCCACATCACGCCGAGCACCAGGGCCGGGAACAGACCGGCTGCGGCGATCGAGAAGGCCCACGACACATAGCTGAGCACCCCCGCCGGAGCGATGATGGTGAGCCAGGCGGCGAGGACCGCCACCGCCACCAACAGCACCCGGGCGACGATGAGACGCCGCGCTGCCGATGCCGCGGGATCGATCATCTTGTAGTAGATGTCGTGGCTCAGGGCATTGGCCATCGCCAGCAGCAGGCCGTCGGCCGTGGACAGCGCCGCCGCCAGACCACCGGCGGCCACCAGCCCGGCGATCACATAGGGCAGGCCGGCGATCTCCGGCGTGGCGATGACCACCGTGTCGTTGTTGATGGCGAAGTTGGCGAAATTGAGGACGGACACCCCCTTGGCCTGGCAGGCTTGGAACACCGCTTCGGCCGAGGTCGCGGCCACACCGCACACGGTGACCAGGCCGACGTTCCCATAGAGATAGATCCAGCGCGGCAACTGCTGGGCGAGCTCGAGGGTCGAGATGTCGCGACCGAGGACGTTGCCGAAGATCTCGAACTTGGCGAAGGCGGCATAGGACGGCGCCGTGAAATACAAGAGGAAAATGAAGAACAGGGCCCAGCCGACCGATTTGCGCGCCTCGCGCACCGAAGGAGTCGTGAAAAAGCGCATGATGACGTGCGGCAGCGAGGCGGTGCCGACCATGAGACAGAGGACGAGCGCGAAGAAATTCGCGGGAGTGTAGCTCAGGAAGGGTTGGACATGGGGCTTCACGCCCTCGAGATAGCCGCCTGGCTGGCCGAACTGCTGTTCGAGCTCGGAGATCCGCTGCAGGATCTCGCCGTACATGAGCTGGGGCAGCGGCACTCCAGTCTTCTGCGCCGAGAGCAAGATCACCGGTACCAAATAGGCAACGATGAGAACGATATACTGCGCCACCTGGGTCCAGGTGACGGCACGCATACCTCCCAGCATCGAGCAGACGAGAATGCCGGCGAGACCGACGAAGATACCGACGTTGATCGGGATATCGAGGAGACGCGAGGCGATCACCCCGACACCCTTGAGCTGGCCCATGAGATAGACCATCGAGCACATGAAAAGAATGACGACACCGATGAAACGGGCGAAATTCCCGCTATAACGGGCGGCGAGGAAGTCCGGTACGGTATAGGCGCCGAACTTGCGCAGATAGGGTGCGATCAACACCGCCACCAGGACATAGCCCCCCGTCCAGCCGAGAACGAAAGCCAGGCCGTCGTAACCGAGGGCATAGAGGGTACCGGCCATGGCGATGAACGACGCTGCCGACATCCAGTCGGCCGCGGTCGCCATACCATTGTAGACGGCGGGCACCCGCCGCCCGGCGACATAGTACTCGGAGACCTGTGTCGTGCGCGACAGGATGCCGATGCCAGCGTAGACCGCCAGCGTCAGGAAGACGAACAGGTATCCGATGATGCGGTTCGGGACGCCGAGCTGCTCGAGGATAGCGAGAAAAATGACGAACCCGAGAAAACCCCCAGTGTAGATTCCGTATATCTTGCCGAGATTGGCGATGAACGCGTCTTTCTGCTGCATTGTCTAGCCTCCCTCAGTCCTCTGCCACGCCGTACTCTTCGTCGATGCGATTCTGGCGATGGGCGTACCAGAAGATCAGTACGACGAAGACGATGAGCGATCCTTGAGCGGCCATATAGAAGCCGAGGGGAAAGCCGAGGAAGGTGATGCTGTTCAGCACGTTGACGAAGAAATGGACGACGAAACTGAAGACGAACCAGAGGACGAGTGTCGTCACCATCAGGTTCCGCGTCTTCCCCCAGTACTCTTCGAGCTGGCCGGGTGATGTCATGCCCCTCTCTCCCCTGTTTGCCTTGTGGACTGCAGCGACTCGCTCCCCGATCTCCCGCCGGCCCGGCGAGCCCTCCGGGAACGGGGGATCCTGGCCCGTTGCGAGCGGTCAACCGATGACAGCCGTGCCGACGGGCGTCTGCCCAGCTGCGGCAATCGGTCATAGCTATCGGCGAGCTTTCGCGAGCCCGGTGGATGCGGTAGGTTGTCGCAGCAACGGACGGAGGTGAGTGTGCCCCTTGTCGCGTCGCTGATCCAGCGGTTGCGCGGCTCGCTCGGTCGACGGCTGATCACGCTCGACGAGCTCGAGCAGCACCTCGTCGATCACACCGCGGCGATCTCGCAAAAGGCGACATGGGATTATGTCCGGGCCCGCCTCGGGGTGAGCTGGCCGCAGCTGTTCGCCTTGCCGGAGCTGCGCGATGCCCTGGAGATCTGTCGCTGGGAGGCGTATGCCGCGGTCCTGGCCGATGTCGCCGAGGTCACCCAGATCCTTCTGCGCCGTGCGGGTGCTCCGGAGCCCCCGCTCGCCGGCGTTCTCGTCGCCATGGCGGAGAGGGCGCTCGTCCGCCATCCCGTGCCGTTTCACCGCCGCGACTGGAACGACGTCACGGAGAGCGTTCGCCGGCGTCTCGAACGGGCCGCTCTCGCTCCGCCGAAGCCCGTCCGTCTGCTCGGTACCCTCGCGGCACGGCGGGTGATCGAGGTGCTCCCGGTCGACGACAGCCTCAAGCGGGAGGACAGCGATTTCATCGAGAACAACATCCGCTTCCTCCTCGTCCGCTACTACGAGGATAGCGAGCGGCTCGTGGATCTGCCGGCGGTGGTGGCGGCCATCCGGACAGGGGGAAGAGCAAATGGCGGTGGTGCCGCCGGGGAGGACGTCGATGCCGGGCCGACGGCGTAGGGATTGGGAACTGCCTTCGTCGCAGGTGACGCCGAAGGAGGCGTTCCTCGACCGTCGCCGTCTGTTGGCGGCGATGATCGCGGGACCAGCGGCGGCCTCGGGATTGCTCGACGTGCCGGCGGGCTCGTCGCAGGAGGTCGCCGCCGACCGCTATCCGGCGTCGCGGAACCCGCGCTTTGTCGTCGATCGCCCACCCACCGCGCGGGAGTGGGCAACGAGCTACAACAATTACTACGAGTTCGGCGCGACGAAGCGGGTCGCTGCGGCGGCACAGGCGTTGCGAGCGAGCCCGTGGAGGGTGACGATCGACGGTCTGGTCGAGAGGCCTCTCGTCCTCGATGTCGACGATCTCCTCCGCCGCATGCCGCTCGAGGAGCGGATCTATCGCTTCCGCTGCGTCGAGGCGTGGGCCATGGTCGTACCGTGGACCGGCTTTCCCTTGCGCGCGCTCGTCGACCTGGCGCGGCCGCTGCAGGCGGCGCGCTATGTGCGCATGGAGACCTTCCTCGATCCCGAGGTGGCGCCCAACCAGCGCCAGCCGTGGTATCCTTGGCCCTATGTCGAGGGGTTGACCCTCGCCGAGGCGACCCACGAGCTCGCCTTTCTCGCCACCGGTATGTACGGCGAACCCTTGCCGCCGCAAAACGGTGCGCCGCTGCGTCTGGTCGTCCCGTGGAAGTACGGCTTCAAGTCGATCAAGTCGATCGTGCGCGTGACCTTCACCGACGTGCGGCCGCGCACCTTCTGGCAGGAAGTGGTGCCGCACGAGTATGGCTTTTGGGCCAACGTCAATCCGCAAGTGCCGCATCCCCGCTGGAGTCAGGCCGAAGAGCGGCTGCTCGGCAGCGGCGAGACGGTGCCCACCCGCCTCTTCAACGGCTATGCCGAGTGGGTGTCGGGATTGTACCGCGGCTTGGAGGGCGAGCCCCTCTTCATGTGACCCGCTCCGCTCGGCTGCCATTGACTCGCCTCGAGCGAGGCGGCAGTGCTCGAAGGCGCAGCGAGGGAGGTCACCCATGCACATCGGAAAAACCGGTCGCCTGTTCGCCGTCGCGGCGGTCGCGGCTTCGCTGGCGGGGATCCCGGAGGCGTCGGCGGAGAAGGTGCTGCGGGTCATCCCGCATGCGGATCTCAAGAACCTCGATCCGATCTGGACGACAGCGTACATCAGCCGCAATCACGGCTACATGATCTACGACACGCTGTTCGCCATGGACGAGAACTTCGTGCCGCAGCCGCAGATGGTGGGCGAATGGTCGGTGTCGGAGGACCGTTTGACCTGGACCTTCGTCCTGCGCGATGGCCTCAAATGGCATGACGGCAAGCCGGTGACCGCCGAGGACTGTGTAGCCTCGCTCCGGCGCTGGGGCGCCCGCGACGGCATGGGCCAGCTGCTCATGAGCGCGGTCGCCAGTCTCGAGGCCAAGGACGCGCGCACCATCGTGCTCAAGCTCTCCGAGCCTTACGGGCTCGTGCTCGAATCGATCGGCAAGATCAGCTCGAACGTACCCTTCATGATGCCCAAGCGGGTCGCCGAGACGGACCCGTTCCAGCAGATCCAGGAGTACGTCGGCTCCGGTCCCTTCGTCTTCAAAAAGGAGGAATGGGTGCCGGGGGCCAAGGTGGTCTACGAGCGCTTCCGCGACTATGTGCCGAGGAGCGAGCCGCCTTCCGCCGCCGCCGGCGGCAAGGTCGCGAGGGTGGATCGGGTCGAGTGGCTCTATTTCCCGGACCAGACCACCGCGCTCAACGCGCTTCTCGCTGGCGAGGTCGACATTTTCGAACAACCGGCGAACGACCTCATGCCGCTCCTCGAGAGCAATCCCGACGTCGTCGTCGACATCGTCAACCCCATCGGCAACATCGGATTCCTCCGCTTCAATCACCTCCATCCGCCCTTCGACAAAGCGGAGATCCGCCGTGCCGTCCTGATGGCGATCAAGCAGGAAGACTATATGACGGCAGCGGTCGGAAATCCTAAGTATTGGCGGACATGCTACAGTGTCTATCCTTGCGGTACACCCTACGAGAACGATGTCGGTTCGGACATTCTGAAGGTCGGGGACATCGAGAAGGCCAAGGCGGCCCTGCAGGCAGCCGGTTACGATGGCACGCCGGTGGTGATCCTGCACCCCACCGACATTCCGCTCCTTTCCGCCTTCACCCAGGTCACCGCGGACAAGCTGCGGCGGATGGGCATGAACGTGGACGTGCAGGCCATGGACTGGGCGACCCTCACGTCGCGCCGCGCCAAGCGCGAAAAACCGGCGGAGGGCGGCTGGAACATGTTCCATACCTGGTGGATCGGGGCCGACGTCATCGATCCCACCGCCATCGCCTTTTCCGGCAATCCCGACAAGGGCTGGTTCGGCTGGCCAAAGGACGAAGAACTGGAGAAGGCGCGTGCCGCCTTCGCCCGCGCCCAGAGTGTGGAGGAGCGCAAGGAGTGGGCGCGCAAGGCCCAGGAGCGGCTGCTCGCCATCGCCGCCTCCGGACACATCGGCCAGTTCTTCACTCCGGTCGCCTATCGCAAGAGCGTGACCGGGCTCATCCGTTCACCGGTGTTCTTCCTGTGGAACGTCGACAAGCAGTGACCAGCCTAGGGCCTGCGGCGGCCGCCGCCGCAGGCCGCAGGGCGTGAACGGCGATGTGGGGTTACGTCCTCCGGCGCTTGCTCGCGACCGTGCCCGTCATGGGCGTGGTAGTGCTGGTGGTGTTTCTGATCCTGCGGCTCACACCCGGCGATCCGGCGGCCGTGATCGCCGGCGACTATGCCTCGGCCGCCGATATCGCCCGCATCCGGAGCCAGCTCGGCCTCGATCGGCCGCTCCTGGAACAGTTTCTCACCTGGTTGGCCCAGGTGCTGCGTGGCGATCTCGGCACCTCGATCTTCACCAACCTCCCGGTTACCACCCTGATCGCCCAGCGGCTGGAGCCGACCCTGCTGCTCGCGCTCACCACCATCACCTTCTCGGTGCTGGTGGCCGTGCCCCTCGGCACCCTCGCCGCCTGGCGCGCTGGTGGACTGCTCGACCGTTGCGTCATGCTGTTCTCGGTCGCCGGCTTCTCCGTGCCGGTGTTCGTGCTCGGCTATCTGCTCATCTATCTCTTCGCCATGGGGTTGCAGCTGCTGCCGGTGCAGGGCTACCGCAGCCCGTTCACCGACGGCCTCGGGCCGTTTTTGCGCCACATCGCCCTGCCCACCCTCACCCTCGGCACAGTGTTCGTGGCCCTCATCGCCCGCATGACACGGGCGACGGTCATGGACGTCCTGCACGAGGACCATGTGCGCACGGCGCGCGCCAAGGGCCAACACGAACTCCGGGTGATGACTCGGCACGTGTTGCGGAACGCGGCGGTACCGATCGTCACTGTCATCGGCTTGGGCGTGGCGTTGCTCATCGGGGGAGTGGTCGTGACCGAGAGCGTCTACAACATTCCCGGGCTCGGACGGCTCGTTCTCGACGCCGTCCTCAAGCGGGATTATCCGATTATCCAGGGCCTCATCATTCTTTTCAGCTTTGTTTACATTCTGATCAATCTCGTCATCGACCTCGTCTACACGCTGTTCGATCCGAGGATCCGTTATTGATGAGCGCGCCTATTCTCCCGGTCGAGGAGCGTCCGCGGACCGCTATCGAGCCAGCGCTCGCCAGCCTCGTCCTCTCCCATCCCTCCGTCTTGCTGGGGGGCAGCTTGCTGCTCGCCATGGTCGTGGCTGCGGTCCTCGGCCCGACGTTCGTTCCCGATCCCTTCGCCATCACACCCACAGCGCGCCTGCGGCCGCCCGATGCCAGCTTCTGGTTCGGCACGGATTACCTCGGTCGCGACCTGTTCGCGCGGGTGGTGTGGGGCGCTCGGGTCTCTCTCGCCGTGGGCCTGGCGGTGGCGGTGCTGGCCGTGGCGATCGGCCTTTTGATCGGCCTCGTGGCCGGCTATCTGCGGGCGCTCGATCAGCCGGTGATGCGGGCGATGGACGGTCTCATGGCCATCCCCGGCATTCTGCTCGCCATTGCCTTGGTCTCGGTCTCCGGGGCCAGTCTGGTCACGGTCGTCGTCGCCATCGTGGTGCCGGAGGTCCCGCGGGTCGTGCGCCTCGTGCGCTCGGTGGTGCTGAGCGTGCGAGAAGAGCCCTATGTGGAGGCGGCGATCGCCGTCGGCACGCCACTCCCGCTCGTCTTGTTCCGCCACATCCTGCCCAACACCGTGCCCCCTCTTCTCGTCCAGGCGACCTACATCTGTGGTTCGGCGATGCTCACCGAGGCCATCCTGGGCTTTCTCGGGGCGGGCATCCCGCCGGAGATCCCCTCTTGGGGCAACATCATGTCCGAGGGTCGTACCTACTTCCAGCTCACCCCTTGGATCATTTTCTTTCCGGGCACTTGCCTCGCGCTCACCGTGCTCGCGGTCAACACCGTCGGTGACGGGCTGCGCGATACCCTCGACCCCCGCATCGCACGGCAGATGCGATGACGGTTGCGCCAGCGTCCTTCCGTTCCGTCCTCGAGGTGCGCGGCCTGACGGTACGGCTGCCGGAACGGGCGGATCGCCGGTTCGCCATCGAGGACGTGTCGTTCGAGGTCGCTGCCGGCGAGATCGTGTGCGTGGTCGGCGAATCCGGGTCGGGCAAGTCCGTCACCGCCTACACGGTGATGGGGCTGTTGCCGCGCGGTCTCGTGCCGGTGGCCGGCGAAGTGCTCCTCGAGGGCGCGAATCTCCTCGCTCGACCGGCGGCGGAGCTGCGGCGGCTGCGCGGCCGGCGCATGGCGATGATCTTTCAGGAGCCGATGACGGCGCTCAATCCGGTGCTCACCGTGGGTGCCCAGATCGAGGAAGTGCTCGAGATCCACACCACCCTGAACGCCGCGGAGCGGCGGGCGCGTGTCATCGCCGCCATGCGCGAAGTGGCGTTGCCCGAGCCCGAGCAGCTCTACCACGCCTATCCGCACCAGCTTTCCGGTGGCCAGCGCCAGCGGGTGATGATCGCCATGGCGCTCATCCTCGAGCCGGCTTTGCTCGTGGCGGACGAGCCGACGACCGCCCTCGATGTCACCACTCAAGCTCAGATTCTCGCTCTCATCCGGGATCTGCAGCGCCGTCATGGCACGGCGGTGCTGTTCATCACCCATGACTTCGGGGTGGTGGCCGAGATCGCCGACCGGGTCGTGGTGATGCAGCATGGCCGAGTGGTGGAGCAGGGGCCGGTGCGGGAGATCTTGTTCCGCCCCCGCCATCCCTACACGCGCATGTTGATCGCCGCCGTACCCGGTCTCACGCCGCCGGAGCGGCCGCCCGTCAGCAAACCGCCGGCACTCGTGGTGCGCGGGCTGTCGAAAGTGTTCGAGGAGCGAGGCTGGTTCGGGATCCGCCGGCGGGTCGAGGCGCTGCGGAGCGCGAGTTTTGCCGTTCGTCACGGCGAGACGGTCGGCGTGGTGGGCGAATCCGGCTCGGGCAAGAGCACCCTCGCCCGCTGTATCGTGCGCCTGCTCGAGCCCACTTCCGGCGAGGTCGAAGTGGCCGGTCACCGCTTCGGTGCGGGCACCCGGCGGATCGACCGGCGGCTCAGGCGCGACGTCCAGATCGTTTTCCAGGATCCCTATCGATCCCTGAATCCGCGCCGCACGGTCGGCCAGTCCATCATCGAAGGGCCGATGAACTTCGGCGTGCCCAAAGCGGAAGCGCTCGCGCGAGCGCGGAGTCTCTTGCGGATCGTGCGCATGGATCCGGACTGCCTGGACCGCTATCCGCATCAGTTCTCGGGCGGCCAGCGGCAGCGGCTTTGCATCGCTCGGGCGCTCGCCCTCGAGCCCAAAGTGCTGATCGCGGACGAGGCCGTCTCGGCGCTCGATGTCTCGGTCCAGGCGCAGGTCCTCGAGCTGCTCGACGAGGTCAAGAGGCGATTCGATCTCGCGCTGCTGTTCATCACCCACGATCTGCGGGTGGCTGCCACCATCTGCGATCGCATCCTCGTCATGCGCCAAGGCGAGGTGGTGGAGGAAGGGCCGACCCGCGAGGTCTTCGCCACTCCGCGCCATCCCTACACCCGAGCCCTGCTGGATGCCGCTCCCGGCAAAGGGGTCATCTTCGGAGCAGCGAGCAGCGCCTGCGGTTGATCAGTACCAGACGCCGAAGCGGCGGAAGCGCGGGCGGCCGCCCGCCGGGACGAAATGGTCGGGCAGGACCAGGCGCTCTGGCAACAGACCGCGCGCCGCCATCCGCTCCGCCGGAACCGCTTCGTAGAGCGAGAGCAGGCGCCGAATGCGCTCTTCGGTGGGCGGATGGGTGCGCAGCAGCGAGGGCTCGGGAATACGCCGACCGGGCAGGAAGATCTCCTCCCAGAACCGCCCCTGGTAGCGTTCGAGTTTCTCGAGGGCGGCCGCGAGTCCGGCTGGATCGCCGGTGAGTCCCGCCGCATCGAGATCCGCATCGTATTCGCGGGCGCGGGAGAGGGCCAACTGGAGGAGAGCCATCAGGGTCGGCGCGAAGACGAGGGCGAGGACCGCGAGCCAGGAGATGGTGGTGTGCCCGGTGAGCATGAGGGGAAAGTTGACGACGAGCAGGAATTGGCCGAGCCAAGACAGCAGGCTCGTGATGCGGCTCATGCTGTCGGCGAGCTGCATGATCCACAGATCGTCGTTGCGGATGTGGCTGATTTCGTGAGCGAGAACCCCCGCGAGCTCGCGCAGGCTGAGGCTACGCAAGAGCCCGTCGGTGACCGCGACTGCCGCGCGGGCCGGCCGGCCGACTGCAAATGCGTTGAGGATCGGGCTCGGCACCCAGAAGAGACGCGGCGGTTGCGGCAGCTCGGCACGGTCGGCGAGCAGGGCCACGAGGCGGAACAGATCCGGTGCGTCGCGGTAGGAGAGTTCGCGCGCCCCATAGAGCCGCATCACCCAGTCCGGCGGCACCGATGGACTGAGGAGGAAAGTCACGCCACCCACGATGAGCGTCCACACCATCCCCTCGGGCCCGAACAGGGCGAAGGCGCTGGTGCCGAGGATGGCCGCCATCCCGAGGATCAACAGCAGCGAGTGCAGGATGTTGCGGATCTTGTGGCGCCTCTGCTGGGCCGGGCTCGGTCGGAAGATGACGGGTGGCAGCTGCATGACTCCCCGGCTGCTTGTGCGGCCATCGATGCGTGCCCATCATCTGAGCGGAGGCCGCGAAAGGGCAAGGCCGCAACGGCCGGGAGGTAAGGGGTGAGTGCGATTCATCTTGCCACGCTCAGGCGGATGCGGGTCGTCGAGGGTGACATCACCCAGCTCGACACCGACGCCATCGTCAATGCGGCCAACACCGAGTTGCGGCGTGGCGGCGGCGTCTGCGGCGCCATCCATCGCGCTGCCGGGCCCGAGCTGGAAGAAGAGTGCCGCAGGCTCGGCGGCTGTCCCACCGGTGATGCCAAGCTCACCCGTGGCTATCGGCTCAAGGCGAAATACGTGATCCACGCGGTCGGGCCGGTGTGGCGCGGTGGCGAAGGAGGCGAGGATCAGTTGCTCGCCTCGGCCTATCGGCGGGCGCTCGAGGTGGCGCGGGATCGCGGCGACATCGAGAGTATCGCGTTCCCGGCTATCTCGACGGGAGTCTACGGTTTTCCTGCCGATCGCGCAGCACGGATCGCGGTGCGCACGGTGGCCGAGTTCCTCGAGCGCAACGAACGGCCGAAAACCGTGATCTTTTGCTGCTTCGGGACGGAGTCGGCGCGCCTGCATCGACAGGCGATCGCCGCTCTCGAGGAGAGTGCCGTCGAATGAGCGACTTGCGCTCCTGGCTGATGCCGCTTCCCTTTTTCGCGGTGTTGCGCGGCCTGCCACCGGGGGATGCGATCGCGGTCGGCGAGGCCTTGGTCGAGGCCGGCTTTCGCATTCTCGAAGTGCCGCTCAATTCTCCCGATCCGTTGGCGAGCATTCGCTTCCTCGCCGGACACTTTGGCGAACGGGTGTTGGTCGGGGCCGGTACGGTGACCGCTTCGGCCGACGTCGATGCGGTGCGCGCGGCCGGAGGCAGGATCGTGGTGATGCCGCACACGGATCCCGAGTTGGTGCGTCATGCGGTCGCCGCCGGAATGCTCGTGGTTCCGGGGGCGACGACCCCGAGCGAATGCTTTGCCGCCCTCGCGGCCGGTGCCCGCGCTCTCAAGCTCTTCCCGGCCGAGATCCTGTCTCCGGAGGCGGTGCGGGCGCTCCGCGCGGTCCTGCCGAAGGACGTCCTGCTGTTTCCGGTCGGGGGTATCGCGCCGGACAAGCTCGAGGCCTATCGCCGAGCCGGGGCCGACGGCTTCGGCCTCGGCTCCCATCTCTATCGGCCCGGTGCATCGGCGAGGGAGGTGGGGGAGCGCGCCCGCGCCTTCGCGGCGGCCTGGCGGGCGCTGGCGTAGAGGTGCTCGAGGCGGCCGGCGAGAGTGGGCCAGGTGAAGGACTGCAGGGCCCGTCTTCGTCCCGCTTCGCCCATCCGCTGGCGCAGCGCCGGATCGGCGAGGAGGCGGGCGAGGGCAGCGGCCAGAGCGTCGATGTCGCCGCGCTCGACGAGAATGCCGGTGCGCTCTTCCTCGACCGTCTCGGTGAAGGCGCCGGCCCGGGTGGCGATCACCGGAAGGCCGGCTGCCATGGCCTCGACCACCGGCATGCCGAAGGGTTCGTGCCACAGGGAGGGAAAGACGAAAACTGCGGCCTCGCGCATGGCGCGTGCGACGCCCCGATGATCGTGCCCGCCCTCGAAGCGCACCCGATCGCCGAGCGGTGCGGCGAGCTCCCGCAGTCGCCGCGCATATGCCCGCGGATCGATGGTCCAGGGACGCAAGGCCGCGGTCACCGGATCCGCGGCCTCGGGATCGACGAATTCGGGCGGCGAATAGCTGTCGGGTCCCAGTAGCCGCAGTCGCGTCCGGGGAAAAGCCGGAGCGATGCGGGCGAAGGCCTCGATCAGATGATGCACGCCCTTTTCCGGCGCGAGCCGGCCGACGAAGAGGATGTCGGAATGGGCGGCGGGATCTGCGGGCGGGTCGCCGAATGCCGGCTCGACTCCGTTCCACAGCACAGCGATGCGCGAGGCCAGGGCGGGAAAGCGCTGCCGCAGCCGCTCCGCCACGCAGTTGCTGCAGCAGAGGGCGAGGGTGACAGAAGCGAGGCAGCTCTCGGCCCAGCTCGGGTCGAGTTCGGCCAGTGCATGGTCGTGGACATGCAACACGAGCGGGATCCCCGAGAGCCGGCGGGCGAGAATCGGGGCGATCGCCGCAGTGCCGTGCAGATGCACGACATCCGGCCGCCATGCGCGCAGCAGCCGGACGGTGCGCCAGGCGAAGGGTAGGAAATAGAGCCCACGGGTGCGGAACGGCCGCTCGAGGGGGAAAAGCCGCCCGTCGAGCAGCATGCCGAGATTGAGAACGCGATCGAGGGTGGGGTCCAATCGTCGCAGCTCGAAGCCCTCGGCAGTCTCGGCCGCGCTGTCGCCGGGAAAACGGCGCGCCACGGCGAGCACGGCATGACGCTTCGCCAGCTCGCGGCAGAGGGCGAGCTGCACGATCGAAATGGCATCCGAGGCGGAGAGGGGCGTTCCGCTCAGGCGCGCGTGGGGGTAGATCTGGGCGATGCGCACGGAGGTTCACCCGTTCGGCCAGGGCGCCTGCGGATCGGCAGGCCAGGGCGGTGCGAGCGGCGTGACGCGGGTCTCGCCGAACTCCACCTGACTCCGGTGGGCGAAGAGGGGGACCCCGAGGGGTTCGTCGGCGGCAAAGAGCCCGTTGTCGTCCTCCGCGACGAACCAGCCGACGGAGGCGGGCTCGTCTTCGGGATGCACTCTCGCCCGCAATCGCCAGCGGCCGTCGGCTGCGGGCCAAACCTCGGCGATCAGTCGATAGATCCGGCCCGGCTCGAAGAGGAAGGGCCAGCTTCGCGGACCGTCGACCGGCGGTGCATCGCCGACCCGTTCGGAAAAGCCCAGCTGCAGTCCCGGCAGGTCTCCCCAGTACCAGAGGATGGCGAACCGCCAGCCGCGCGCCGGCCGATGGCCGACATCCGGCCGACCGCCCCAGAGCGGAAACATGCCGAAGCCGAATCGGCCATGGTCGACGGTCGGGTAGCGGAAGATCAATCGGGTCTCGACCCGGCGGGCGCCCACGAACGCCCCGGTGACCACGAGGGTGCGGTCCCAACCCTCGCGGCCGGGTACGGGGCGCACCCAAAAGCTCCCGTCACCGCGGCGGATGCGCTGGAAGTGGCCGTCCTGGACGTCGAGCGGCTCTGCCGGCTGCCAGCTCCGCACCACCGGTCCGGACGGATGTCGGGGATCGTAACGGAACCGATGCTCCCAGATCTGCCGCGGGCGCAACGGTGCCGTCGCTTCGACCACCAGCACGTGGTCACCGGGTAGCAACATGGTTGCCGGAATCTCCACGACGAACTGCGGCCATGGCACTCGCGGCGGCCAGACAGCGAGGGGTTGCGGCGGCCCGCCGTCGAGGCGCCAGCTGAGCGCTTCCGTCCGCCACGAGCGTTCGCCGGTGATGTTGGCGGAAAAGGCGCCGGCACGCGCTTCGAAAATCTCGGGGGCATGGTGCACCAGGAAGAGCGGCGCCCGCAGGTGCCAGAGCCCCAACAGGGCGGGGACGAGCAGGGCGAGGATGCCCGCGGCGACGAGCCTGCGGCCTGGTGCCATTTGCCGGGCTTCCCGGTTGGCCTCGTCGCCGGGCGATGAGCGCCTGAGCCCCCGCATGTCGCCCGTTCCCGCCCATGCGAAGGCTTCGCCGGTGGTTTCGCGACGAGGCATGGCCGTTCAGCGGGGGATATGCGTCGGCGCTTCCGCTGCCCGCGCCGGTCCGGCAGCGGCACCATCCTCGCGAGCGGGATGGCAGCGGCCGATGGAGCCCTCGGCGCACAGGGTATGGCCATCCACCCAGCGCGCGCCCCCGAGATCGGCGTAGAGGAAGTCGGCGCGATCAAGCCGGGCTCCGCTGAGATCGGCCTGGCGCAGGATGGCGCGGAAGAACCGAGCGCCGCGGAGATCGGTATCGACGAGTTTGGCACCGGTGAGATCGGCATTGGTGAAATCGGCTTCGACGAGATTGGCGCCGCTCAGATCCGCTCCCACCAGCCGCGCCGAAACGAATTTGGCCCGACGCCCATCCACCCGCGCCAAGACGGCGCCCTCGAGATTGGTCCGTTTGAAGGAGGAATCGCGGATCTCGGCGCCGCTCAGATCGATGTTGGCGAGATCGACTCCATCGACGAGACAGCGGCGCCATTCCACGCCCGGCCGCGGGGCGTCGGCGCAACCGGCAGCTGCCGGCGGGACAGTCAGGGTCAGCAGCAAGAAGCCGCCGAAAACAGCGAGAAATACGATCCGGGGCAGGACGACGGGTATGGCCATAGACAATACCTAGCCCACAGCATCGGCAGCACAAGCGGTGACGGCGAGGGCAGCGGGAGCTTCGGCGGGGACGGTGGCTGTCGCGAACAGCTCCTCGAAGTGGCGGCAGAGGGCGGCATCGAAGGCGGCCGCGGGCACCGAGTGACCGAGCGAGGCCAGGGAGACCACCGGATAGCCCGCCAGCCCGCAGGGCACGATCCCGGAGAAATGCCCGAGATCGGGCGCCAGGTTGATGGCCATGCCGTGATAGCTCACCCAGTGGCGTAGGCGAACGCCAATCGCAGCGAGTTTCCCCTCCCGCCCGTCGGCGAGGGGCACCCAGATGCCGACACGGCCAGGTCGCCGTTCGCCTCTGACACCGAAGTCGGAGAGGGTGCGGATCAGCCACTCCTCGAGGGCGGCGACGAACCCCCGCACGTCCCGACCGCGCCGGGCGAGATCGAGCATCACATAGACCACCCGCTGACCTGGCCCGTGGTAGGTAAAACGGCCGCCGCGGCCCGCGCGGTAGACGGGAAAGCGCGGATCGAGCAGCTCCTCTGGCTGCGCCGAGGTCCCGGCCGTGTAGAGAGGGGGGTGTTCCAGCAGCCAGACGCACTCGGCTGCCCGCCCGGCGCGGATCGCTTCGACTCGCTCCTCCATCCAGCGGAGGGCTGGCTCGTAGGCTACGAGCTCGGCGCTCCGGTACCATTCCACCGCCTGCTGGTGGCCTACCGTCATCTCCGGCCTCTTGAAACGCGACCGCCCGTTTGCTACCTCCCGGTCCGCCCGGAACACCTAGGCGGCCGTGGCGGAATTGGTAGACGCGCCAGCTTGAGGGGCTGGTGGGGGCAACCCCGTGGAAGTTCGAGTCTTCTCGGCCGCACCATACGCCTACCGCCCGCGAACGCGACGAGACCGCCGGATGCATCGTCCCGGGGGTCGATAAGGGTAGAGGCCGCGCGACGCGTGCCCGGCAGGGAGCCGAGCCGGGCAGGAGGTGGAGATGACCGAGCGAGCCGATCGCCTGCGCGAAGCCGCTCTCGAATTCCACCGCCGGCCGCATCCCGGCAAGCTCGCCGTCGTCGCCACCAAACCGCTCGCCAATCCGCGCGATCTGTCGCTCGCCTACTCGCCAGGGGTTGCCGCTGCCTGCGAGGAGATCGCGCGCGACCCGAAGGCTGCAGCCGAGCTCACGATCCGATCGAACCTCGTGGCGGTGGTGACCAACGGCACGGCGGTCCTCGGCCTGGGCAACATCGGCCCTCTCGCGGCCAAGCCGGTGATGGAGGGCAAGGCGGTTCTCTTCCGCAAGTTCGCCGACATCGACGCCTTCGACCTCGAGATCGATGCTCCCGATCCGGACCGCTTCGTCGAGATCGTCTGCGCCCTCGAGCCGACCTTCGGCGCCATCAACCTCGAGGACATCCGGGCGCCCGAGTGCTTCGAGATCGAGCGTCGGCTGCGCGAGCGCATGAGGATTCCGGTCTTCCACGACGATCAGCACGGGACGGCGATCATCGTCGCCGCCGCCATCCGCAACGGTCTCGAGCTCGTCGGCAAGAAACTGTCGCAAATCCGGCTCACGACGAGTGGCGCCGGGGCGGCGGCGCTCGCCTGTTTGGATCTGCTCGTCACCATGGGCCTGCCGCGCGAGAATATCATCGCCACCGACATTGCCGGGGTGGTCTACGAGGGGCGCCGCGAGCTCATGGATCCCTTCAAGGCGCGCTACGCCCAGCGCACCCATCTGCGAACCCTCGAGGAAGCCCTCGAGGGTGCCGACGTCTTCCTCGGGCTGTCGGCGCCGCGGGTGGTGAAGCCGGAGTGGCTGCGGCGGATGGCAGAGCGGCCGCTCGTCCTGGCGCTCGCCAATCCGGTGCCGGAAGTCATGCCGGAGGAGGTGAAGGAAGTCCGGCCGGATGCCATCGTCGCCACTGGTCGCTCGGACTATCCCAATCAGGTGAACAATGTCCTCTGCTTCCCCTTCATCTTTCGGGGCGCTCTGGACGTGGGCGCCACCACCATCAACGAGGCGATGAAAATCGCCTGTGTGGAGGCCCTTGCCGGGCTCGCCCGGCGGACCACGCCGGACACGGTGGCCGCCGTCTACGGGCTCGAGAGTCTCTCCTTCGGCCCCGATTACATCATTCCCAAGCCCTTCGATCCGCGGCTCATAACCGAGCTCCCGCCAGCTGTCGCCAAGGCAGCGATGGAGACCGGGGTCGCCACCCGGCCGATCGCCGATCTCGAGGCCTATCGCGCCTCCCTGGCCGAGCGGGTGTTCAAATCCGGCTTCCTCATGAAGCCGCTTTTCGAGCGTGCCCGCCGCGATCCGCAGCGGGTGGTGTTCGCCGATGGGGAGGAAGAGCGGGTGTTGCGGGCGGTGCAGGTGATCGTCGAGGAGGGCCTCGCTCGCCCGATCTTGATCGGCCGGCCCGAAGTGGTGCGTATGCGCATCGAGCGCTACGGCCTCGCCATCGCTCCCGGCATCGATTTGGAGCTCGTCAATCCCGACAGCGATCCGCGCTATCACGATTACGTCGCCTTCTACTTCGCTCGCATGGGGCGGCGGGGCGTCACGCCGTCGATGGCGCGCGAGATCGTGCGCACCCGCCGGACGGTGATCGGCGCCATCATGGTCGGCAAGGGCGAAGCGGATGCTTTGGTCGCCGGCCCGGTCGGAGTGTTCGAGAGCCATCTCAAACACATCGCCGGTGTGCTCGGACTCGATCCGCTATTGCCGGAACCCGCGACCTTGCACGCGCTCGTGCTCGATCGCGGGCCGCTCTTCCTCGCCGACACCTACGTCTGTTACGAGCCCTCACCCGAACAGATCGCCCGCGTCACCCTCGCGGCCGCGGAGATGGTGCGGCGCTTCGGCATCGAGCCGCGAGCGGCCCTGCTCTCCCACAGCAATTTCGGCAGCCGCGACAGCCCCTCGGCGCTGCGCATGCGCGAGGCGCTAGCGAGAGTCCGCGAACTCGCACCCGGGCTCGAGATCGATGGCGAGATGCATGCCGATGCCGCGCTGTCGGAGGAGATCCGGGCGCGCATCCTGCCCACCTCGACCCTTCGGGGAGCCGCCAATCTCTTGATCTGTCCTGGTCTCGACGCTGCCAACATCGCCTTCAATCTCGTCAAGGCCGTGACCGGAGTGGTCGCGGTCGGGCCGATCCTGCTCGGGATCGGCGCCCCCGCCCATATCGTGACCGCCTCGGTGACGACCCGCGGCCTCGTCAACATGGCCACACTCGCCTGCGTCGATGCCCTGGTACGCCGTTCTGCCGGCCGCCCGGAGGCGGCAGCGTGAGCGCGGCGGAGGGTAGCGGCGTGGAGTCGAACGCGCGCCCCCTCACCGACGAGCTGGTCGAGGAGGTCCAGAGCGCCATCGCAGCCGGCGATTGGCCGCGCGCGGCCGAGCTCGTGGCAGGGCTGCATGCCGCCGACCTCGCCGACCTTTTGCAGCTGCTCGAGCCCGAACAAAGGCTCGCCCTCACTCGCGCGCTGGGCGAGCGCCTCGATCCCGAGACGTTCAGCTATCTCGAGGAGGAGGTGCGGGAGGAGCTGGTCGAAGCGCTTGGCGTGGAGCGGGTGGCGGAGATCGTCTCCGGCCTCGAGACCGACGATGTCGTCGACCTTCTGAGCGAACTCGAGGCGGAAGAGCAGGCCGAGATCCTGGCACGTCTGCCGCCCCCGGAGCGGATTGCGGTCGAACAGCAGCTCGCCTATCCGGAGGACAGCGCCGGCCGGCTGATGCAGCGCGAGTTCGTCGCGGTGCCGGAATATTGGCTGGTCGGCCAGACCATCGATTATCTGCGGGCGACGCCGGAGCTACCCGACGAGTTCTACGACATTTTCATCGTCGACCCGCGCATGCGCCCGGTGGGTGGGGTCCCCGTCAGCCGGGTGCTGCGCAGCAACCGCTCCGTCCCGCTACGGGAGCTGAGGCTCAAGGAGATCCGCCCGATTCCGGCGACGATGGACCAGGAGGAAGTGGCCTTCCTCTTCCGCCAGTACGGGCTGGTCTCGGCACCCGTGGTCGACGAGGACGGGCGGCTCGTCGGGGTGATCACCATCGATGACGTGGTCGACGTCATGGAAGAAGAGGCCGAAGAGGACCTGCTGAGCCTCGGCGGCCTGCACGAGACCGACGTCTATGCCCCACCCCTCAAACGCGCCAAGCGGCGAATACCTTGGCTGCTCGTCAATATGGTGACGGCCGTGGCAGCCGCCTCGGTGGTGGCGATGTTCGAGGATACCATCGCTCGCGTTACCACCCTCGCCGTGCTCATGCCCATCGTCGCCGGCATGGGCGGCAACGCAGGCACCCAGAGCCTCACCGTGACCGTGCGTGCCTTGGCGACGCGCGAGCTCGGCCCGGCCAACGCCGGCCGCATGATCCTGCGGGAGCTGGCGACCGGCGCCCTCAATGGACTCGTCTTCCTGCTGGTCGGCTTTCTCCTCGCTTTCCTTTGGTTCGGCGACACGCAACTGGCGATCGTGTTCGGTTGCGGCATGCTGATCAATCTCGCCGGTGCGGCTCTCGGTGGGGTGCTCGTGCCGCTCGTGCTCGAACGACTGGGTTTCGATCCGGCGGTCGCCTCGTCGATCTTCGTCACGACCGTCACCGACATGTTGGGCTTTTTCGTCTTTCTCGGTCTTGCAACCCTCGTGCTTTTGTAGTCGGACTGTCGCGGGAGCGTACGGAGGCGGCGTGACCCACGGTTTTCGGACTCCGTCCATGCCCTTCGATCTCGGCGAGAACGCCGAAGCCATCCGCGAGCTGGCAGGTCGCCTGGCCGAGGAGAAGATCGCCCCGCGTGCCGACGAGATCGATCGTACCAACAGCTTTCCGCGCGATCTGTGGCCGCAGCTGGGCCGAGCGGGATTGCTCGGGATCACCGTCGAGGAGGAGTATGGCGGCGCCGGACTCGGCTATCTCGAACACCTCGTCGCCATGGAAGAGATCAGCCGTGCCTCGGGGGCCGTCGGACTGTCTTACGGCGCCCATTCGAACCTCTGCGTCAACCAGATCCGCCTCAATGGCACGGAAGCACAGAAGCGGCGCTATCTGCCGAAGCTGCTGTCTGGCGAACATGTGGGGGCGCTCGCCATGAGCGAGCCAGGGGCGGGCTCGGATGTGGTGTCCATGCGCACCCGGGCCGAGAAGCGCGGCGACCGTTTCCTGCTCAACGGCAGCAAGATGTGGATCACGAACGGGCCGGTCGCCGACGTCGTCGTGGTCTATGCCAAGACCGACCCGGCGGCGGGAGCCCGCGGCATTACGGCATTCATCGTCGAGCGGGGCTTTCCGGGTTTCCGCAGCGGGCCCAAGCTCGACAAACTCGGCATGCGCGGCTCGGATACGGGCGAGCTCGTGTTCGAGGATTGCGAGGTACCCGAGGACAATGTCCTCGGCAGGGTGAACGAGGGCGTCCGGGTCCTCATGTCCGGGCTCGACTACGAGCGCCTGGTCCTCTCCGGCGGGCCGCTCGGCATCATGGCCGCATGCCTCGATGTGGTGCTGCCTTACGTGCACGAGCGGGTGCAGTTCGGGCAGCCGATCGGCACCTTCGAGCTCATGCAGGGCAAGATCGCCGACATGTACACGGCGTTCAACGCTGCCCGCAGCTACGC
Source organism: bacterium HR40 (assembly GCA_002898275.1). Taxonomy (GTDB): domain Bacteria; phylum Pseudomonadota; class Alphaproteobacteria; order Geminicoccales; family Geminicoccaceae; genus HRBIN40. The sequence continues at coordinate 56,696 of BEIQ01000002.1, read as the reverse complement.
CTATATGTGCGGGCGAGCCGCCGACCAGGGGCGACTGACCCGACAGGATGCGGCAGCCTGCTTGTTGTTCGCCGCCGAGAGCGCGACCCGGGTGGCGCTGGAGGCGATTCAGGCACTCGGGGGCAACGGCTACATCAACGACTTTCCCACCGGACGCTTTCTCCGCGACGCCAAGCTCTACGAGATCGGGGCCGGGACGAGCGAGATCCGTCGCATGCTGATCGGTCGGGAACTCTTCCGTATCACGGGGTGATATCATGCCCACGCGCGCGCCCATCGAGTTCTATTTCGAGTTCGCAAGTCCCTATGGCTATCTCGCGAGCACCCAGATCGACGATGTCGCCGCCCGCTACCAGCGCGAGGTGATCTGGAAGCCCATCATGCTCGGGGCTGCGCTCAAGCGTACCGGGCAGCTGCCGACGGTGCAGATCCCCATCAAGGGCGACTATCTCAAGCACGATATCCAGCGCTTCGCGCGGCTTCTCGACGTGCCCCTCAGGCTGCCACCGGTGATGCCGATGAATTCGCTCGCGGCGAGCCGCGCCTACTGGTGGCTCTTCGAGCGGGATCGCTGTCTCGCGAAGAAATTCGCCCGCGGCATCTTCCACGCCCATTGGGGCGAAGGACGGGACCTTTCGGCACCGGAGGCGGTGGCGGAGATCGCGGCACGGCTCGGCATTTCGCCCGAGGACCTGCTCGCGGCCGTGCAGCAGCCAGCGATCAAACAGCGGCTGCGCGACGAGACCGAGAGGTCGATCGAAAAGGGCGTGTTCGGCTCTCCGTTCATCATCGTCGACGGCGAGGGTTTCTGGGGCGCGGACCGCCTGGACCAGGTCGAGCGTTGGCTGGCGACCGGCGGATGGTGACGCGGTGACCGTCCTCGAGAGTCGCATCGACCGCCGCAGCGAGGTCTTCCGCCGACGTTATGCCCATCATCGCGCCCTCGCCGAGCGGCTGCGGGCCGATATCGCCCGAGTGGCCGAGGGCGGCCCGGCGCAGGCGCGGCAACGTCACCTCGCGCGCGGCAAGCTCCTGCCGCGCGAGCGCCTCGAACATCTGCTCGATCCCGGCTCGCCCTTTCTCGAGCTGTCGCCCCTCGCGGCATGGGGCATGTATGGCGAGGATATCCCAGGAGCCGGACTGATCACCGGTATCGGCCGGATATGCGGCCGCGAATGCGTCGTGGTCGTCAACGACGCCACGGTCAAGGGCGGCACCTACTTTCCCATGACCGTGAAAAAGCACCTGCGCGCCCAGGAAATCGCCCGCCAGAACCGTCTTCCCTGCATCTATCTCGTGGATTCCGGCGGGGCCAACTTGCCGCATCAAGACGAGGTATTCCCGGATCGCGATCATTTCGGACGGATATTCTACAATCAGGCGATCATGTCAGCCGAGGGCATCCCCCAGATCGCCGTGGTCATGGGCTCCTGCACGGCGGGCGGCGCTTATGTACCGGCGATGGCCGACCAGACCGTCATCGTGCGCAATCAGGGGACCATCTTCCTCGGGGGGCCGCCGCTCGTGAAGGCGGCGACCGGCGAAGTGGTGAGTGCCGAGGAGTTGGGCGGGGGCGATGTGCACACGCGCATCTCGGGTGTCGCCGACCATCTCGCCGAGGACGACCGTCACGCGCTGCGGCTGTGCCGCCAGATCGTCGCCGGCTTGCCGGCGCCCTCGCGCACTGTCCTCGACGTCGCCGACCCGGTGGAGCCCTTGTGGCCAGCCGAGGATATCTACGGACTGCTGCCCGAGGACCTGCGCGAACCCTTCGAGATCCGCGAGATCGTCGCCCGGCTGGTGGACGGATCGGTATTCCACGAGTTCAAGTCTCGCTATGGCCCCACCCTCGTCTGCGGGTTCGCGCGCATCTGGGGCTATCCGGTCGGCATCCTCGCCAACAACGGCGTGCTGTTCAGCGAATCCGCCTTGAAAGGGGCGCATTTCGTCGAGCTCTGCTGCCAGCGGCGGATTCCTCTCGTCTTCCTGCAGAATGTCACCGGCTTCATGGTCGGCAAGAAGTACGAGCATGGCGGGATCGCCCGCGACGGCGCCAAACTGGTGACCGCCGTCTCCTGTGCACGGGTCCCCAAGTTCACGGTGATCGTCGGCGGCAGTTTCGGGGCCGGCAATTACGGCATGTGCGGGCGTGCCTTCGAGCCTCGGCTGTTGTGGATGTGGCCGAATGCGCGCATCTCGGTGATGGGCGGCGAGCAAGCGGCCAACGTGCTCGCCCAAGTGCGTCGCGACGCCATCGAGGCCCGCGGTGGCCGCTGGTCGGCGGAGGAGGAGGAGCGATTCAAGGCGCCGATCCGCGAACAGTACGAGCGCCAGGGCAATCCCTGGTACGCGACTGCGCGATTGTGGGACGACGGCATCTTGGACCCGGTGGATACGCGCCGCGCGCTCGCGCTCGCCATCGCCGCCGCTCTCAATGCCCCGATTCCCGACACCCGTTTCGGCGTCTTTCGGATGTAGGGTCATGAGCGAAAGCTGCCTGCGCCTCGAGCGCGAAGGTTCGGTCGCGCGGCTGGTGATGGACCGGCCGGCGGTACACAATGCCTTCGACGAGCGGCTCGTCGCCGCCCTCACCGAGGCCCTCGAGCGGCTCGCCGTCGAGGATGCGGTGCGCTGTGTCGTGATCACCGGAGCGGGCAGGAGCTTCTCGGCCGGGGCCGATCTCGACTGGATGCGGCGAACCGCGGCATACGGTTTTGCCGAGAATATCGAGGACGCGCGCCGGCTCGCCCGCATGCTGGCCGTGCTCGACCAACTGCCGAAGCCGACGGTGGCCATGGTCAATGGCGCCGCCATCGGCGGTGGGACCGGGATCGTCGCCGCCTGCGACGTAGCCATTGCCGCACGCCGCGCGGTCTTCGCTTTCTCGGAGGTTCGCCTCGGGCTCGTGCCGGCAGTCATCTCTCCCTATGTGGTGCGCGCCATCGGGGCGCGCGCGGCTCGTCGTTATTTCCTCACGGGAGAACGCTTTTCAGCCGAGGAGGCGCGGCGGATCGGTCTCGTGCACGAGGTGGTGGACGACGACGCGCTGGCCAACCGCACCTGCGAGCTCGTGAACGCGTTGCTCGCGGGCGGTCCCGAGGCGCTCGCCGAAGCCAAAGCCCTCGTCGGCACGGTCGCCGGACGCGAGGGCTCGCTGGTCGCCGAAACCACGGCGCGAATCCTCGCCGAACGCCGCGCCTCGCGCGAGGGACAGGAGGGCGTCTTGGCCTTTCTCGAAAAGCGCCGGCCGGGCTGGCGGGGCGATGGCGATTGACGATGTTCCGAAGCCTCCTCGTCGCCAACCGAGGCGAGATCGCCTGCCGCATCTTCCGCACCTGCCAGCGCCTCGGCATTCGCACCATTGCCGTGTTCTCCGACGCCGACCGGGATGCCCCGCATGTGCGCGCGGCCGACGTCGCGGTGCGCATCGGGCCGCCGCCGGCAGCCGACAGCTATCTGCGCATCGATCGTATCCTCGAGGCTGCCCGGCGAACCGGTGCCGAGGCCATCCATCCCGGCTACGGCTTTCTCTCGGAACGTCCCGCTTTTGCCCGCGCCGTGCGCGATGCCGGCCTCGTGTTCGTCGGTCCGTCGCCCGAGGCGATGGAGCTCCTCGGCGCCAAGGACACGGCAAGGCGGCTTGCCGTCGAGGCCGGTGTGCCGATACTCCCAGGCTACGACGGCGAGCTCCAAGACGAGGGAGTGCTGCAGCAGCAGGCGCGCGCCATCGGCCTGCCGCTCCTCATCAAGGCTGCAGCTGGGGGCGGCGGTCGCGGCATGCGCCGGGTCGAGCGCCTCGAGGATCTCGCCGAGGCCCTCGCCGCGGCCCGACGGGAAGCCGAGGCGGCTTTCGGCGATGGCAGGCTCCTGCTCGAGCGCCGGCTCGAGGCTCCGCGCCACGTCGAAGTGCAGGTGTTCGGCGACGGGCGCGGCGGCGCGCTGCATCTTTTCGAGCGCGACTGCAGCCTGCAGCGGCGGCATCAGAAGATCGTCGAGGAGGCGCCCGCACCGGGGCTCGACGAGGCCACCCGAGCGGCCCTCGGGGAAGCCGCCGTCACCCTCGTGCGCCACGCCCGCTACGCCAATGCCGGCACCGTGGAATTCCTGGTCGACGGCAGCGGCCGCTTCTTCTTCATCGAGATGAACACCCGCCTGCAGGTGGAGCACCCGGTGACCGAGGCGATCACCGGCCTCGACCTCGTCGAATGGCAGCTGCGGCTCGCAGCCGGGGAGTCTCTGCCCTTGTCGCAGGAGGATGTCCGTTGCCACGGTCACGCCTTCGAGGCGCGCGTCTACGCCGAGGATCCCGCCCGCGACTTCGCGCCCTCGACCGGGCGCATCGAGCGTCTCGCGCTCGCCCACGGCTGTCGGGAGGTGCGCATCGATTCCGCCATCGACGAGGGAGCGGAGATCGGACCGTTCTACGATCCCATGATCGCCAAGCTGATCGTCCACGGTCCCGACCGCAAAACGGCTCTCGGCCGTCTGGAGCGGGCACTCGACCGCAGCGCAGTGCTCGGTGTGGCGACCAATCTCGATCTGCTGCGGCGGGTGGTGCGCAGCGAAGCCTTCCGCCGAGGCGAGGTCGACACGGGCTGGCTCGAGCGCGGCGAGGGCCAGAGCCTTCTCGTGCCGGCACCGCGCTCGCCGCGCCTTCTCGCGCTGGCGGCCCTGGCCGAGGTCGCCCGTCGCCGGCATGCCTTCGAGCGCTGGGATGCGACCCACCCGCAATCGCCCTGGGATGTGGCAGATGGCTTCCGGCTGGCGCAGCCGGCGCGTCATCTCGTCCGCTTGGACGATGGATCCGGCGAACGGAGTCTGCTCGTCGAGAGCGATGGGGACGGCTGGCTCGTCCATGCGCCGCAGGGGCGGCTGCGGGCCCGCCTCAACGCCTATCGACCGCCGCTCGTGGAGATCGAGGAAGAGGGACTGTCGCGTCCAGTGCTCGCTCTTTTCGGAAGCGAGGAGCTCGCGGTCGTGGACGAGGGGGAAGCCGCGATCTTCAGCCGGCCGGGAACGGTCGAACATGCGGGGGAGGACGACCGCGCCATTGATGTGGTGACCTCCCCGCTTCCGGGGCGTCTCGTGCGCATCTGCGTGACCGCGGGCGAGTCCGTGGTACGCGGCCAGCTCCTCGCCTTGCTCGAGGCGATGAAGATGGAGCAGAAGATCCTCGCCCCGCGCGATGGCCGAGTGGCCGAAGTCCGGGTCGAAGCGGGCGAGCAAGTGCAGGAGGGGACGGTGCTCATCGTCCTCGAACCCGGAGAAGAGACAGCGTGAGCGGGCGCGATCCGTTGAGCGACCTGCCCGAGCGGGTGTCGATCGTCGAAGTGGGACCTCGCGACGGGCTGCAGAACGAACCCGCACCCGTTTCGGTCCAAGCGCGTCTCGAGCTCGTCGCGCGGCTGGTCGCGGCGGGTTGCCGGCGGATCGAAGCGGGAGCCTTCGTGTCGCCGAAATGGGTGCCGCAGATGGCCGGCACCGCGGAGGTCTTTGCCCGCTTGCCGCAGACTCCCGGCGTCGCGTTCTCGGCTCTCGTCCCCAATCTGCACGGGCTCGAGGCGGCGCTTCGCTCGGGGGTGCGCGAGATCGCCGTCTTCGCCGCCGCCTCCGAGACCTTCAGCCGCCGCAACGTCAACTGCTCCATCGCCGAGAGCCTCGCGCGTTGCCGTGCGGTGTGCGAGGCGGCACGGGCAGCCGGGGTCGCGATCCGTGGCTATGTGTCTTGCATCGCCGGCTGTCCCTACGAGGGCACGGTGCCGATCCGTCGGGTGGTGGAGGTGGCTCGGGCGCTCCACGCCATGGGCTGCTACGAAGTGTCCCTGGGCGACACCATCGGGGTCGGTACGCCGCGGCGGATCGTCGAGGTGGTCCGCGCCTGCGCCAGCGAACTGCCGCTTTCCGCCCTCGCCCTGCATCTGCACGACACCTACGGCCAGGCGCTCGCCAATGCCCTAGCCGGCCTCGAGTGCGGCGTGCGCACCTTGGATGCCAGTGTGGCCGGTCTCGGAGGCTGTCCCTACGCGCCCGGGGCGGCCGGGAACCTCGCGTCCGAGGATCTGGTCTACATGCTCGAGGGGCTCGCGATCCCGACCGGCATCGACCTCGAACGGCTGATCGCAGCCGGGGCCTTCATCTGCGACCTCCTCGGGCGACCGAATCGCTCGCGCGTGGCGCTGGCCCGCGCCTGCCGCCGCAGCGACTGAGGGGACGGGGTCTGGAAAGGCGCCGGAGCCATCCGAGATAGGCGGCTTTAGGACCTGCCCGAAGGAGTCCCTATGTCGGCCGTTACGCGACGCCTCGTCCATCTCCTCCTGCTCGGTTCCGTGCTGGCCGCTGCGCCTGCCCGCGCCTTCAGCGAAAAGGGCGAGTTCGCCGTCAAGGGCCTCGGGGCCGATACCTGCCGCAATTTCGTCAAAGCGGCGGCCGAGAAGCTGGCGAGCGTAGCCGAGTTCCGCGGCTGGGTCGAAGGCTATCTCACGGCGGTCAATCGCTACCGGCCGGATACGTTCGACATCGCACCTTGGGAGACTTCCGGAATGCTGCTGTCGCTCATCCGCGCCCATTGCGAGCAGCATCCGGATGACCGCCTCTTCGAGGTGGTCCACCAGCTGCAGTTGCTGCTCGCCCAGGATCGGCTCGCGACCCGCTCCGAAGTCGCCGAGATCGGCGAGGGGGAACAGAAGCTCCGCATCTATGGCGAAGTGATCAAGCGGGTGCAGCAGGCGCTGATCGACCGCAAGCTCCTCGACGGCAAGGCGGATGGTACCTTTGGGCCCAAGACCAAGGCAGCGCTCGAGACCTTTCAGAAACAGCAGAACCTCCCGGTCACCGGGCTTCCCGATCAGCAGACCCTGTTCGAGCTGCTGCTGCGGCCGCGGCTCAAAGGTTGAGGCTGCCCCTCGAGACCGTTTCCTCCTTCCGGTCGGCGAAGACCGGCCGTTCGGCGGGCGGCGAGCCTGGCGTCGGACGATCGCGGAGATGTGCGTTTTCGCACAGACCGGCGGACCGCCGCGGTCTATGGCGTAGAGGGCCTGCGAAGGACCGCTCGTGGCCGATGCATACGATCTTCTCGGAAAAACACGTTTTACGAGATCCGCAAGTGGAATTCGATGGCGGTCGGCTCGTCCCGCCATGGGACTCGCCGGCGCGCGTCGAAATCGTTCGCCGGCGGATCGAAGAGGTCAGGCTGGGAGAGATCCTCCACCCTCGCGAGCACGGTCTCGAGCCGCTGCTTCGCATCCATACGCCGGACTATCTCGAGTTCCTCGCCACTGCCCACGACGCCTGGCACGCCAGCGGTCGCAGCGGCGAGGCCATCGCCGACGTGTGGCCGGGCCGCCGGATGCGGGGCCAGCCACCGCGGGCTATCGAGGGCCGACTGGGTTACTATACCTTCTCGGCGGACACGGGGATCGACGCGGGCACCTGGGATGCAGCAACGGCGAGCGTGGATGTGGCGCTCACGGCTGCTGGGCGCTTGCTCGCGGGCGAACGGGCGGCATTCGCCCTCTGTCGGCCGCCAGGCCACCACGCCAGCCGGGACCTGTTCGGTGGTTATTGTTTCTTGAACAATGCCGCGATCGCGACACAGTATATGATCGACAACGGAGTGAGTAGAGCGGCTATTCTCGATGTAGACTTCCATCACGGCAATGGAACTCAGGACATATTTTGGGAACGCGACGACGTTCTATTCGCATCGCTGCACGGCGATCCCCGCGACGCGTTCCCGTGGTTTTCCGGCTTTGCCGACGAGATCGGCGCGGGACCCGGAGAGGGGTACAACCTCAACATCCCCCTCCCACCGTCGACCGGCTTCGATACCTATGCCGAGGCGCTCGACCACGCCCTTTCGCGCATCGACGATTTCGGGCCGGATGTGCTCGTGGTGTCGCTCGGCGTGGACATTTGGGAAGGGGATCCCCTGGGCTTTTTCGATCTCGAGAGCCACGAGCTGACCGAAATCGGCCGGCGCATCGCCCGACTCGCCCGACCCACCCTGTTCGTCATGGAAGGGGGCTACGCTCTCGAAACCCTCGGCGAGAACGTGGTCAACGTGCTCGTCGGATTCGAGGAGGGCTGGCCCGCCTAGACTTCGTGACGGTAGCCGGTTCGCGAAAGTGGCACCTCCTTGCCGGAGGCGTCCACCACGCGCACGCCGCTGCCCTCGGCGATACGGCCGATACGCGCAAGCGGCAGGGCGAGCTCCGCCGACAGCGCCTCCACCTCGGCGCGCCGCGTCGGTGCGGCGGTGAACAGGAGTTCGTAATCGTCGCCCCCGGCGAGCGCGGCCTCTCGCCAGCCCGGGATGCCGCGAGCGAGGGCCCGCACCGGTAGACGCTCGAGTTCGATCTCCGCCGCCACGCTCGAGGCCGAGCACACATGGCCGAGATCGGCGATCAGGCCGTCCGAGATGTCGATGGCGGCATGGGCCAGGCCGCGCAGGGCGCGTCCCAGGGCGATCCGGGGCTCGGGCAGCCGATAGCGCATCACGAACGGCTCCGCCTCCTCCTCGGGCACGGCGAGGCCCATGAGGATGCGAAGCCCGAGGGCAGCATCGCCCAGTGTCCCCGAGACCCAAATGTCGTCGCCCGGCCGCGCGCCGCTGCGCCGGAGGGCCCTTCCCGCCGGCACCGTGCCAATGGCCGTGAGCGAGAGCACGATGCGGTCCGGCGACGACACCGTGTCGCCGCCGAAGAGTCCGAGACCGAAGCGCAGCTGGTCGTCGGCGAGCCCGCCGACAAAGGCTTCCGCCCATCGCTCGTCGCACCGCCGCGGCAAGGCGAGCGCCATCAGATAGCCGAGCGGCTCCCCTCCCATCGCCGCGAGATCGGAGAGATTGACCCGCAGCAGCTTGCGGGCGACGAGATCGGGCGGATCGTTGGGAAAGAAGTGAACGCCCTCGACGAGTGCGTCCTTGGTGAGCACGAGCTCCTCGCCGCTGCGGCAGGACAACAGTGCGGCATCGTCCCGAAGCCCGAGGGCTTCTGGCGAGCGGGCGGCGAGCGGCCGTAGGAAACGGTCGATGAAGGCGAACTCGTCCATCCTTCAGGAGGCCGGGTTGGAGCTCGACGCCGCCCGTAACCGGCGGGCGAGCCGGTCGAGCACGGCGTTGACGAAAGCCGGCTCGTCGCCGTCGAAGAACATATGGGCGACCTCGACATATTCGTTGATCACCGCCGCCACCGGCACGTCCGGGCAGGCAGCGAGTTCGAAAGCGCCGGCGCGCAAACAGGCGCGCAAGAGATAGCCGCAGCGTTGCAGGGTCCAACCCGGCGCCAGGCAGGCCTCGATCATGGGATCGAGTTCCGGCGCCATGCGATGGGCGCCGCGCACCACCCTCTCGAACCAAGCGGCATCGACCGGAGGTGACGCGGCTTCGGGCGCAAAGGGTTCGAGCAGGCTCGTCAAGCGATGTTGGCGGAACTCGCCCACCACCTCCTCGACCGGCTGGCCGCCGACCTCGAGCTGGTAGAGCGCTTGCACGGCGGCAAAACGCGCGGCTCGTCGCTTCGGCAGGCTGGGTTGGCGGCGGTTCACGAGGGGGCTCCGAGCGAACGGCGGAGCTCGAGCAGCCGGAGCGCTGCCAGCGCAGCGAACCCGCCCTTGTCCTCGCCCGCCGGATCGGCCCGCTGCAGCGCCTGATGTTCATTGTCGACGGTGAGAATGCCATTGCCGATGGGCAGGGCGTGCCGGATGCCGAGCTCGACGAGCCCGCGGCAGCTCTCGCCGGCGACGAGATCGAAATGGATGGTCTCGCCGCGGATGACGCAGCCGATGGCGACGCAGGCCTCGTAGCGGGTGGTGCGTACGGCCATCGCGATGGCGATCGGGATCTCGAGGGCTCCCGGAACCAGTCGGTGGTCGACCTCGACCTTGGCACGGCGCAGCACCCGCATCGCCCCCTCGCGCAGGAGCGCGGTGATTCGCGGGTGATAGGCGGCCTCGACGAGGAGCACCCGCGCTCCCGCGAGCACCGGGATTTCCGCGAGCTCCGGTGTGCCGGCCATGGGCTTCTCAGCCGTCGGCGGGAATCGGGCGGGTCTCCACCACGTGGAGACCGTAGCCCTCGAGCCCGGGGATCGAGCGGCCCGAGTTGGAAAGCAAGATCATCTCGCGCACGCCGAGGTCGACGAGGATCTGCGCGCCGATACCGTACACCCGCAGGTCGCGCGGCGGCGGCTGGCGATGGCCGAGGCGTTCGCGAATGCGGCGCGAGATGGCATCCGGTGCGGGCTCGCGGAGGATCACGACCACACCGCGGCCGGCCTCGCCGATCATCCGCATGGCCCGGTGCAGTTGGTCGCCGCGGCCGCTCTCGCCTTCGCCGAGCAGGTCCTCCAGCATGTTGACGGCATGCACTCGCACGAGCACCGGACCGCCCGACTCGATGTCTCCCTTGACCAGGGCCACATGCTCCACGCGGTCGAGCACGTTGACATAGACCTGGAGCCGGAAATCCCCGCCGTAGCGGCTGTGGAAGGCGGTCGCGAGGTCGCGCTCGACCAGCCGGTCATGCTTGAGCCGATAGGCGATGAGATCGGCGATGGTGCCGATCCTGAGCCCATGACGCTGCGCGAAAAGGAGGAGATCCGGCAGCCGCGCCATGGTGCCGTCATCGTTCATGATCTCGCAGATGACGCCGGACGGATTGAGGCCCGCAAGCCGCGCGATGTCGACTGCCGCCTCGGTATGTCCGGCCCGCACCAACACGCCACCGTCGCGGGCCATGACCGGGAACACATGGCCAGGTGTGACGAGATCCTCGCGGGTGCTTTGCGGATCGATGGCAACGGCAATGGTGCGCGCCCGGTCGGCGGCGGATATACCCGTGGTTACCCCCTCGCGCGCCTCGATGCTGAGCGTAAAAGCGGTGCTCAGCCGATGCTCGTTGCCCTGCGCCATGAGCGGCAGGCCGAGCTGTTCGCAGCGCTCGCGGGTGAGGGCGAGACAGATCAGGCCGCGCCCGTATTTGGCCATGAAGTTGACCGCCGCCGCGTCGCAGAACTGCGCCGGCACGACGAGATCGCCCTCGTTCTCGCGCTCCTCGTCGTCGACGAGGATGAACATCTCCCCGCGGCGGGCGGCCTCGATGATCTCCTCGATGGGGCTGAGACGCACCGCTTGATTCATGGGGATCCGGGAAGATCGCGAAACTGCAGCTGTCGCGCCACATAGCGCGCGAGCATGTCGGCTTCCAGATTGACCGCATCGCCCGGCCGACGGTCGCAGAGGGTGGTGACCCGGAAGGTGTGGGGCACGATCGCCACCGAAAACCGATCGGAGTCCGCCTCCACCACCGTCAGGGAGATGCCGTCGACGGCAATGGAGCCCTTGACGGCCACGAGCGGGGCGAGGCTTTCGGGCATGCCGACGACCAGCCGAAACCCTTCGCCCACCGGATCGAGCGCGAGGATGCGGCCGGTGGCGTCGACATGGCCGAAGACGAGATGCCCGCCGAGCTCGTCGCCGAGCCGCAATGCCCGTTCGAGATTGATCCGTCGCCCAGGTTGCCACTGCCAGGCCGTGGTACGGGCCAGGGTCTCCTCGGCGAGGAAAACCTCGTAGAAGTCGGGTCCGCATGCGGCGACGGTGAGACAGATACCGTCGTGCGCGACCGAGCCGCCGATGGCGAGGTCCGCCACGGGGAAGTCGGGGGCGATCCGCAGCCGTCTGCCGCCCGCGCCTGGCGCGACAGCGAGGACCCGGCCGAGATGGGTGATGATCCCCGTGAACAAGGCTCACTCTCCCGCGACGGCTTCGAGTTCGACGAGCGTGTCCTGGTCGAGCGATCGGCGCTCCGTCACGCGAAATCGCGGCGCCTCGCCGACCTCGTCGAGCGCGAGGTCGGCGATGCCGGGATGGGCATCGCCGCCCAGTAGGATGGGAGCATAGACGAGGCAGAGTCGGTCCACCAGCCGCTCGGCGAGGAAGGCGGCGGCCACCCGGGCGCCGCCTTCGACGAGCAGCCGGGTGAGCCCCCGGCGGGCGAGATCGTCGAGCACATTGGGAAGATAGGGCTCGTCCACCCCCACCACTTCCGCGCCTCGGGCACGCAGCTTTTCGGCCGACTCCCGCTGGTGGTCGCGGCGGGTGAAGACGAGGACGGGAGGCCCGCCGGCGAACAGTCTGGCACTCGGTGGCGTGCGCAGGCGGCGGTCGAGGACGATCCGCAGCGGTCGGGCGTCGCCGAGCCCGGGAATCCGGCAGGTCAGGGCGGGATCGTCGGCGAGGACCGTGCCGCTCCCGACCAGCACCGCGTCGTGTGTTGCCCGCAGCAGATGGGCCTCGAGCCGGGCGCGCTCGCCGCTGATCCACTGGCTGTGCCCGGTGCGGGTGGCGATCCGTCCGTCCAGGGACAGGGCGAGCTTGAGGGTCACCATCGGTCGACCGGCGAAGATCCGCCGGAACAGGCCGAGGCTTTGCCGCCGCGCCTCGTCCTCGAGGCAACCGACGACCACCTCGATCCCGGCCTCGCGCAGGAAGGCGACACCTTTGCCGTTGGTGCGCGGATCCGGGTCGATGCAGCCGACCACCACACGCGCTACCCCGGCTTCCGCCAGCGCGCGGCAGCAGGGCGGAGTCCGACCCCAATTGGCGCAAGGCTCGAGGGTCACATAGGCCGTGGCCCCGCGGGCGAGTGCGCCAGCCCGGCGCAGGGCTTCGGTCTCGGCGTGCGGCCGACCACCGGGCTGGGTCCAACCGCGCCCGACCACTCGCCCGTCCCGCACCAGCACACAGCCGACGGAGGGATTGGGCCAGCTGCGGCCGAGCCCCCGAGCACCGAGCGCGAGGGCCGCGCGCATGAAGCGTTCGTCGGTGGCGGAGCTCAAACTATCCGTCCCCCGGCTGCCGCCTGCGGCTCCATGGGGCCGCCCGCGGATTCTTCGGCGGTCGGGAGACGGCGGATGAATTCCTCGAAATCGCGCGCCGTGGCAAAGTCCCGGTAGACCGAGGCGAAGCGCACATAGGCCACTTCGTCGAGTTCGGCCAGGCTCTGCATGGCGAGCTCGCCGATACGGGTCGACGGCACCTCCGTCTCGCCGCTGGTCTCGAGCCGCCGCACGATGCCGGCCACGATGCGGTCGATCCGCTCCTCATCGATGCCGCGCTTGCGAGTGGCGATGCGGATCGAGCGCGCGAGCTTGTCGCGGTCGAACGGCACGCGACGGCCGTCCTTCTTGATCACCACGAGATCCCGCAACTGCACCCGTTCGAAAGTGGTGAAGCGTCCGCCGCAGGCCCCGCACTGGCGGCGGCGGCGGATAGCGGTGCCGTCTTCGACGGGACGCGAATCCTTGACCTGGGTGTCTTCCGAACTGCAGAACGGACAGCGCATGCCACGATCCGGACGCTCCGATGGAGCGGAGTATAACGGCAGCGGGCACGGCTTCCAGACCGACTGGCCGATCGGGCGCGGCGGCTGCGGTCGCGGGTCGCCGTCGGCTGTCGACGGTCCGGCTCGCCGTTTCGGGTTCTTGACGAACGCCTCGTCTTCCGGATCGTGCAGCCGTGCGAGCGGCTCGAGCGGCTTTCCGGGCCGGTATCCGCAATGGGGGTAGGATGGAGATCTACCGAGTAGGGTCGCGACCTTCGCGCCGGGCGGCGGACAGCTATTTCACCGGACAGGTGCGTCAGGATCCCCTCTTCGAGGCGCCCGACCCGGCGCGGGTGCGGATCGTGAGCGTGACGTTCGAGCCGGGTGCGCGCACCCACTGGCACACCCACCCTCTGGGTCAGACCCTGATCGTCACCTCAGGCGTGGGCTGGGTGCAACGCGAGGGCGGGCGGATCGAGGAGATCCGCCCCGGCGACGTGGTATGGATCGCGCCCGGCGAGAAACACTGGCACGGAGCCACCCCCACCACCGCCATGACCCATATCGCGGTGCACGAGGCGCTAGACGGCCAGCACGTCACATGGCTCGAGCCGGTGAGCGACGAGCAGTACCAGCGCTGAGCGCTGTCCCGCTGTCCCGGCTCCGAGCCCCAGACCGGCACCACCGCGCGTGGCGTCCCGACCCGGTGGCGCCGATCCCGCCGGCCGTGGGTGCGATGCGCGTCAAGACGCCGGTTTGAGCTGCCGTTCTTCGACCTCGACCTCGATGGTCACCTCTCCGGCCTTGGCGAACCGGAGCGTGAGATCGAAGTGATCGCCGGCTGCGGGAAGGGCTTCGAGACGCAGTCCGTGCAGCATGAGGGCGAGGCCACCCGGGGCGAACGACAGGGTCTGACCGGGTCCCACTTCGAGGCTGCCGAATTCGCGCAAAGCCGCGCGGCCATGGGCGTCGACCACGAGACCTTGGATCACCGCGCGCTCCGCCACCTCCGTCCGCGCCTCCAACAGCTCGTCGGACTCGCTTCCGAGGTTCTCGATGGTCAGCCACACCGGGAGCGAATGCTGCATGGCCGAGGGTTCTTCGGCCCAGGCATGACCCACGCGGAGCTCTCCCACCTGCACGCCCTCCTCGCCCGGGTGATGAGCTCCGGCAAGGGACGGCAGAAAGGCCAGAGCCGCCGCAGCGACGACCCAGGAACGACGCGAGATGGCCATGGTTCTCTCCTTTCGCGGGCCCTCCGCCCGCATGCTGTGGTCCTTCGCGGCGGTCGGTCTCCCGGCTCACGGTTCGAACGCCGCCTCCGCCTTCCCAGGCGCGGGGCCCAGTGGCATCTGGAGGCGGCTCACCGTTCACGGTTGCGGGGGCAGCTCCGGATTCGCACCGGATTCCCTGGATTCGCACCGCCGTCCTCGCCCTTATCGCGCTCGTGCCCGCCCCTGTCCAGTCCCGCCGCGAGCGGTGGCGATCAGCCAGCCTCCGGCATGCGGTCGAGGAAAGCGCACAGGCGCTCGAGGGCCTGCTCGAGTCGTTCGCTGGCGATGGCAAAACACAATCGAATATGGCCGGCATTGCCGGCGCCGAAGCCATAGCCGGCGGCGGTTCCCACCTTCTCCTCGGCGAGAAGCCGCCGACAGAAGGCGAGACTGTCGCCGAGGCCGCGGATCTGCGGGAAGGCATAGAAGGCGCCGCGCGGCGGCAGCAACCGCACGCGCGGATGACCGCCGAGACGCTCGACCACCAGATCGCGGTTGCGGCGGCAGCGGGCGACAAAGGCCGAGACGAAGTCCTCCCCCTGCTCGAGGGCGGCGATGGCCCCGTACTGGGCGAAAGAGGTGGCGCCGGTGTTGAGCACTTCCGCGAGCACCGCCATGGGTTCCGCGAGACCGCGGGGGTGGACGAGCCAGCCGAGGCGCCAGCCCGTCATGGCGAAGGACTTGGAGAAGCCATTGAGCACGAACGCCGGTTCCTCGGGATCGGCGAGCTCGAGCAGCGAAGGGGCGGGATCGCGCCCCTCGTACACGAACCGATGGTAGACTTCGTCCGCGATGAGGGCGAGACCGTGGCGGCGGCAGAGCTCCAACAGGGCTGCGAGCTCGTCGCGCGAAGCGATCCAGCCCGTCGGGTTGGCGGGCGAATTGACGTAGATGGCCCGGGTGCGCGGCCCGATCGCCTGGGCCACGCGGTCGAGATCGAGCCACCACTGCTCCGGCCCTTCTTCGAGACGCACTTCCACCGGTCGGCCGCCGAGAAGCTGGACCACGGTGCGGATGTTGGGCCAGTAGGGCGAAATCAGGATCACCTCGTCGTCCCGTTCGACCGTGCACAGGCAGGCGATCACCACCGTGAGCATGGTCGAGCCCGGCACCGTGACCCGGTCGGGATCGAGATCGATTCCGTAGAGTCGGCGGTGATAGGCAAGGAGGGCTTCGCGCAGAGGCCGATGGCCGCGGGCAAAGGAATAAAAGGTTCTTCCCTCGTCGAGGGCGCGCTTGGCCGCGTCGCGGATGAACGACGGTGTGGGCAGATCGCTCTCGCCGAACCACAGCGGCACCACTTCGGGATCGCCGAGGGCTTGGATCGCCACCCGCATGATGGCGGAAAGCTCGAGACGTCGGACCACGGGGCGGATCGGAGTCAGGACGAGGGCTCCCCAGTCGCAGGCCGTCGCAGTCAATCGCTGGCGGCAGAGAATGACAAGTGCCATTGCGCGGGCGAAAGCCGCGACGGCGGCGCAGCGTCTTTCTCCCGAAGGGCGAGCCAGTCGCGGGCGAAGATCTCGGCTGGCAAGGCGGCTGCGAACAGATGACCCTGCGCCTCGCGGCAACCCTCGCGCAGCAAAAACTGCCGCTGCGGCTCGCTCTCCACCCCTTCCGCCACCACTCCGAGCTCGAGACTGCGGGCGAGAGTGATGATGGCCCGGACGATGGCCCCGTTCTCTTTGCTGTCGGCGAGTCCGGAGACGAAGGAGCGGTCGATCTTGAGCTTGTCGAGCGCGAAACGTTTGAGATAGCCGAGGCTGGAATAGCCGGTGCCGAAATCGTCGAGGGCGAGAGCGATGCCCAGTTCGCGGAAGCGGGCGAGCTGGCGCACCGTGGCGTCGGTGTCCTCGACGAGAGCGCTCTCGGTGATCTCGAGTTCCAGCAGTCCACCCGGCACCCGGTTCTCGGCGAGCGCGGAGGCCACCTCCCGGACGATGTCGTGGCGCCGGAACTGCAGCGGCGAGAGGTTGACGGCGAGCCGGAAACCCGCCGGCAGCTCGCGATGCCAGCTGGCGAGCAGTCGACAGGCCTCGCGCAGGACCCAGCTGCCGAGCTCGTGGGCGAGCCCGGCTTGCTCGGCGATGGCCACGAAGAGCGAGGGCGGCAATTCGCCGAGCTCGGGATGCCGCCAGCGCAGGAGGGCCTCGCCGCCACAGAGCTCGCCTTTGTCGAGGGTGACTCGCGGTTGGATGTGAAGGGCGAGGCCGGCACCATCGGCCTGCTGGAGGACCCGCCGCAGTTCGGCTTCGACGAGCCGTCGGCGCGCCTCCACCTTCTCCATGTCCGCCTCGAAGAAGCGAAAGCCGCCGCCGCCATCGTGCTTCGCCCGCGCGACCGCGACCGAAGCGTGGCGCAAGAGCGCTTCCGCATCCTCGCCATTGTCGGGAAAGAGAACGATGCCACAGCTGACGCTCGGGCGGAAGGGACAGCGCCCTTCCCCGAAGGGCTCGCCGAGCTCGCGCACGAGGCGACTCGCCAACGCCGCACACTCGCCGGGATTGGTCACATCCGGCTGCAGCACCACGAATTCGTCGGCAGCCAAGCGGGCCGCCAAATCGCCCTCGCGGATCGCCCCGACGAGCCGCTCGGCCGTGTGCCGCAAGAGCAGATCGCCGGCAGCATGGCCGTAGAGCTCGTTGACCCGACGGAAGCCGTCGAGATCGAACAGCAGCAAGCCCACCTTGGAGCCGTTGCGGCGGGCAACCGCCAGTGCTCGGCGCAGCTGCTCGTCGAACGCCGGCCGGTTGGCGAGGCGGGTCAGGGTGTCATGGGTCGCGAGATAGTGGATGCGACGCTCCGCCTCCATCTTCTCCGTGACATCGCGAGCGACACCGCGATAACCGGTAAAGCGGCCGCAAGTGTCGAACTGGGGCCGACCGCTGACCTCGATGGTGCGCAGCGTCCCGTGGCGGTCGCGGATGGCGTAGCGGAAGTCCCGAAACGGCCGACGCTGGGCGAGATCCTCGAGATGCTGCCGCAAGAGCTCGGGATCGCATTCGGCGATCACGTCCTGCCGGCGCTTGCCCAGCAGTCTTGGCTGATCGAACGGATGCTCGGGATTGTCCAACTGGGAGAAATAGACGAAACGATGATCGGCATCGGTCTCCCACAGCCAGTCCGAGGCTGCCTGCGCGAATTCCCGAAACCGGCGCTCACTGTTCGCCAGCCGCTCGCGCTCCTCGGCGAGACGGTGGTTCGCTTCGAGCAGGCGGTCCACCATGGCGTTGAATGCGCCGGCAAGAGCGCGCAGCTCCGGCGGACCGGCGACGGGGGCGCGCGCTCCGGTGGCACCCTCGGCAATGGCCGTCGCCGCCCGCGCCAGTCCTTCCACGCGGCCCGCGAGCCGGACCGCGAGCAGCGCCAGGAACAACGTCCCCGCCGACAGCCCGCAAGCCACCAGCAGCATGCTGCTGCTCGCCGCACTGCGCGTGAGACTCCGGAACGCCTCGAGGTCGACCATCACCGCGAGCGTGCCGAGCTCCTCGGCCCCGAGTGTCACCGGCAGCGCCAAGGTCGAAGACGTCTCGGCCGCGCGCTGGGGGTTGCGCACCTCGTAAAGCAGCTGCCCGCTCGCTGTTCGCAACTGGATGGCCAACACCCCGTCCGCCTCGACCCACGGTGCGAGCAGGCGCCCGATCTCGTCGCGGTCCTGGTCCAGCGCCGCTGCGGCGATGGCCCGAGCGAGGCTCGGCAGCACTTCGTCGCGCAGCCGCGCAAAAGCGCTTTCGGCGGCGCGATCGGCAAGCCGCTCGCCATTGGCGAAGAGCAGCGCGAGCCCGGCCACCTGGGCCGCCAACATCAAGACGAGGGCCCGCACCACGAGGGGCCAGTTGCGCGGTTTCGGGATCATCCCGAGACCCCGCCAGGTGGCCCTGGAGAGCGAAGCGGGCGAACGGCGCCGCGCCCGGGCAGGATCGCCGATTTCCCATCGGTCGGGCGCTGGTGCGCCGTGCCGGTCGCGCCGCGATGCGGACAGGACGCGGGGAGTGGCGCGTACCCGGCCGGATGACCGCTCCCGCGTGCCGGCCATGGCCACTCGGCCGTGGCCCGCGTCGACCGGAAGCCGCCATCTTTCCTGGTGGCGCCCCGTCGACGATGCGTCCTTGACGGCACCGGTAGCATACCGGCTGCGAGGTCCTCGTCGAGCCGGCGACACGGAGGACGCCGGCAGTTCTGGGCCAGATCATGCCGTCGAGTTCCCAACGATCGGTTAACGACCGCTCTCGCCAGCGCGGGAACGTGGCCCGAGGAGGATGCCGGCCGCTGGTGCCGATCACCAGCGGTCGTAGTAGCCGCGGCGAAGGTCGCGGGCGATGAGTTCGGGGTCGCGTTCTTCCGGGCGGCCGTAGCCGCCACCGCCGGGGGTGCGAATGTGGATGACGTCGCCTGCCCGCACTTCGATCCCTTGCGCCTTGGAGCGGTGCGGCGGCTGCCACACCCGACCGTCGGCAAAGCGGATCTCGATCTCGTTGGGTGCCCCGGGTTCGCCGCCGAGTACGCCGGGTGGACCCAAGCGACCGTGGTCCATGACGAAGGAGGCGCGTGCGCGGCCGCGGCGCAGCCGGACGGCGTAGTCGAGGCCGAAGCCGCCGCGATGTCGACCCCGTCCCCCCGATCCCTCGCGCAAGGCATAGTGCTCGAACAGGACGGGGTATTGCTGTTCGGTGACCTCGATCGGCGCGCTCTTGGAAATGCCGATGGTCGAGCAGCCGTAGCTCAGGCCATCCGTCTCGGCGTTGCCCCCGTAACCGCCACCGGTGATGTGGTACATCACCCACGAGCGGCCCTTTTCCGGGTCGTAGCCGCCGAGCGAGAAATTGCCGGAGGTACCAGCAGGAGCTCCCCACAGCCGCTCCGGCACCGCCTGGACGAGGGCGAGAAACACCGCCTCGGCGATGCGCTGCGAGACCTCGGCGGCGCAGCCCGAAACGGGACGCGGATAGCGGGCGTAGAGGAAGGTGCCCTCGGGATCGGGGATGTGGAGGGGTTCGAACATGCCAGCGTTGATCGGCACCTCCGGCCAGACGTGTTTGATCGCGAGGTAGACAGCGCTCTTGGTGGTCGCGAGGACGGAGTTCATCGGCCCCTCGCAGGGCGGCGAGCTGTGGCGGAAGTCGAACACCATGCGCTCGCCGTCCACCGTGAGGCGGAGGCGGATCGCGAGGGGCTCGTCCACCACGCCGTCGCTGTCGATCCAAGCGACACTCTCGTAGACTCCGTCCGGGACTTCGCGGATCCGCGCCCGCATCAGTCGGGCTGCCGCCTGGCGCATCTCGGCGATCGCCGCGTCCACCGTGTCGCGACCGTAGCGGTCGAGCAGACGAGCGAGTCGACGGGCTCCCACTTCGAGGGCAGCGGCTTGGGCTTCGATGTCGCCGATGCGCTGCTCGGCGATGCGGATATTGGCGGTGACGAGGGCCCAGAGCTCGCGATCCAGTTGGCCGCGCTTGTAGAGCTTGACCGGCGGGATACGCAGCCCCTCTTGCTCGATCTCGGTGGCAGATGCCGAGAAACCTCCCGGCACGCTGCCGCCGATGTCCGGCCAGTGGCCGGTGTTGGCCAGCCAGCAGAACAGCTCGCCCCGATACCAGAACGGTTTGACGAAGCGCACATCCATGAGATGCGTGCCGCCGAGATAGGGGTCGTTGACGGCATAGACGTCGCCGGGCTCGGGCGGGGCGACTCGGCCGGCCTCGATCCATTCGATCACCGCGCGGGTGGAGTCCTGCATGGTACCGACGAAGATCGGCAGGCCGAGCTCGCCCTGGGCGATGAGCGACCCGTCCGCGCGGCCGTAGATGCCGTCCGAGCGGTCGTTGGCCTCGGCGATCACCGGACTGAAGGCGGCGCGGGAGAAGGCGATGTCCATCTCGTTGCAGACCTGCACGAGGCCATTCTGGATGACGGCGAGGGTCACGGGATCGAGCCTGCTCACCGATTCAGCCCTCCCAGTCGGAGCGGACGCGCAGGACGAGATTGCCGAAGGCGTCGACCTGCCCTTCGTCGCCCGGCTCCACGACCGTCGTCGCATCGAGCTGCTCGACGATCGCTGGACCTTGGAAACGCGCTCCCGGCGCGAGACGCTCGCGCGCCAGGATCGGGGTCGGCAAGAACCGACCGGAAAACCATACGGGTCGCACCCCGATGCAGGCGGCTTCGGCGTCGCTGGCCGCGCGTTCGGGCAAAAGGGCATGCGGATCGAGCCCCGGACGACGGCCGATCACGGTCGTCTGGAGATTGACCAGCCATACGGGAATCCCGGGAAGGCGCACGGCGAAGCGTCGGTCGTAGGCCTCGGCGAACACATCGAGCAGACGCGTTCGGGTGAGTCGGCCGGAAAGGACCTCCTCGGCGGGCAGTTCGACCCGGATCAAATGGGTTTGACCCTCGAACTTCATCTCCGCCGAGATCCGCACCTCGCGGCCGAGAATGGGGGTGGTTTCGCGCCCGAGCGCAGCCTCGCCCTCGCCGAGCTGGGCGCGGGCGACGGCGGCGAGATCCTGGACGTCGAGGGTTGCCAAGGGCCGATTGAGGGTGCGCACGAAGTCGTGGCGCGCATCGGCGACGAGGCAACCCAGGGCGTTGGTGACCCCCGGCCGCGGGGGTACCAGCACCAGCGGAATGCCGAGTTCCTTGGCCAGGGCAGAGGCGTGCAGCGGTCCTGCGCCGCCGAAGGCGAACAACACGAAGTCGCGGGGGTCGTAGCCGCGGGCGAGAGAGGTGGTGCGGATCGCCCCCGCCATGCGGTCGTCGGCGACCCGCAGGATGGCCGCTGCCGCGCCGACACCGTCGAGCCCGAGCGGGCGACCGATGCGCTCCTCGAGCCGGCGCGCCACTTCCGCGGGCGGCACCGGCCGTTCGACCCCGGTCAGTCGGTCGGGCGGCAGCCGTCCGAGGACGAGCTGGGCGTCGGTGATCGTCGGCTCGTCGCCACCCCGGCCGTAGGCGATGGGACCGGGCACCGCTCCCGCGCTCCGCGGTCCGACCCTGAGCACGCCGCCGGCGTCGACGTGGGCAATGGAGCCTCCTCCCGCACCCAGGGTGACGACGTCCACCATCGGCACGTGCACCGGCATGGCATAGGCGAGCTCGAGCTCGGAGCTCACCGCCGGGACCCCGTTCTCGATCAGCGCCACGTCCGTCGAAGTGCCGCCCATGTCGTAGGTGATGACATGGGCGAAGCCCGCCTGGCGGGCGCACCAGGCAGCGGCGATCACTCCCGCCGCCGGGCCGGACATCAGGGTCTTGACCGCCTCCTCGACCACCATCCGGGCGGGCAGGGTGCCGCCGTTGCCCTGGACCACGAGGAGTTCGTGGCGGTAACCGCGTTCCCGCAACCGAGCCTCGAGGCGGCGCAGGTAGCGGTCGAGCACCGGCTGCACCGCGGCATTGACGCTGGCCGTGCAGCCCCGCTCGTATTCGCGATATTCGGAGAGGATGCGGTGGCCGACGGTGACATAGTCGTTGGGCCACAGCTCGCGCACCACCCGCTCCGCCAGCAGCTCGTGCGCAGGATTGGCATAGGCGTGGAGGAAATGGATCACCACGGCCTCGCACCCCATGTCCAAGAGCGCGCGGGCACGCCCTCGCACCTCCTCGGGATCGAGCGGTCGCAACACCTCGCCCTCGGCGGTGATCCGCTCGTCCACTTCGAGCCGGAAGGGCCGTTCGACGAGCGGCTCGAAGGTCCCGGTCATGCCGTAGGGTCGCGGACGGGTACGTCGGCCGAGCTCGAGCACGTCGCGGAACCCCTTGGTCGTTATGAGCCCGACCCGAGCGATGCGGCGTTCGAGAAAGGCGTTGGTCGTGGTGGTGGTGCCGTGCACGAGGAGGGAGACGGCGGAGAGATCGACGCCGGCGGCCTCGAGAGCGGCGAGCACGCCCTCGGCCTGGTTGTCCGGCGTGGTCGGGGTCTTGGCGACGCGCACCCGACCGGCTTCGTCGACGAGCATGAGGTCGGTGAACGTGCCGCCGACGTCGATGCCGACCCGAAGCCCGCCCGCCCGTCCCGCTTGCTCGTTCATGGCACTCCTTCGATGGCGAGATAGCGCTCGAGGACCGCGCGCTCCTGCAAAAGCCGCCTCATCTCCCCGGCATAGCGAACATGGCCGCGTTCGACGACGAAGGCGCGGTCGCTCACGGCGGCAGCGAAGTGCAGGTTTTGCTCCGACAGCAGCACGCTCACACCCTGTGCTTTGATCTCGATCAGGGCCGCCGCCAGCTGCTCGACGATGACGGGAGCGAGGCCCTCGGACGGCTCGTCGAGCAGAAGAAGCCGCGGATCGGTGACGAGCGTGCGGGCGATCGCCAACATCTGCTGCTCGCCACCCGAGAGATGGCCGGCGCGCTGGCGGCGGAGGACCGCGAGATTGGGGAAGAGGCGGAATAGACGGTCGTAGCTCCAAAGCCGGGGCCCGCCTGCTCGGCGTCTGCCCACTTCGAGATTCTCCTCCACCGTCAGGGTCGAGAAGATCCGCCGCTCTTCCGGCACGTAGCCGATGCCGAGGCGGGCGATGCGCCAGGGTTCGAGGCCGGTGATGTCCCGTCCTTCGAAGCGGATCGTGCCGGAGAGGGGGCGGACGAGACCCATGATGCATTTCAGCGTGGTCGACTTGCCGGCACCGTTGCGGCCGAGCAGCACCGCGACTTCGCCCGCTGCCACCGCGAAGGACATATCGAAGAGCACTTGCGCGGCACCATAGGCCGCTGCCACCCGCTCCAGCTCGAGGCCGGCCGTCAAAGCACCATCTCCCGCCGCATGCCGCCGCCGAGATAGATGGCGCGCACCTCCGGATCCTCGCGCACCTCGCTCGGGGTGCCCATGGCGAGGGTCCGCCCTTGGGCCATCACCAGGATGCGGTCGGCGTGCCGGAAGACCACGTCCATATCGTGCTCGGTGAACAAGATCGCGATGCCGCGACCGGTGGCGAGCTCCGAGACCAACTCCATGAGCGCATGCCGCTCGGCCGGTGCCATGCCGGCCGTCGGTTCGTCCATGAGCAGCAGGCGCGGCGAAGTGGCGAGGGCGATCGCCAGTTCGGCGCGTTTGACATCGCCATAGGCGAGCTCGCCGCACGGTCGGTCCGCGGCGTCGAGCAGGCCGACCTGCGCCAGCACCGCGAGCGCGTCCTCCCGCCACAGCCGGTTCGCCCGCGGCAACAGGGCGCGGGTCCGGCGGTGCAGGCTCAAAAGCGCCATTTGGACGTTCTCTGCCACGGTCATGGAGTGGAAGGTGCGGGCGATCTGGAAGGTGCGCCCGACGCCGAGGCGCCAGATGCGCGAGGCGGGCCAACCGGTGACGTCCCGGCCGTCGAGGATCACTCGTCCCCGGTCGGGGCGCAGCTGGCCGCCGATCAGGTTGAAGCAGGTGGATTTGCCAGCCCCGTTCGGGCCGATGATGGCGAGCCGCTCGCCCGGCGCCAGGCTGAAGCTCACCCCATCGACGGCGAGCACCGGACCGAAGCGTTTGACGAGACCTTCCGCCACGAGCAGCGGTGACACGGGTCAGCCCTTCGTCGCGAAGCGGCGCTCCAGGCTTCCAGCCAGGCCGTCGCGGAAGCCGAGCACGAGCAGCACGATGATCGCGCCGAGCAGCGCCCGCCAATAGTCGGTAAGCGGCATCACCAGATCCTCGAGCAGGGTGAAAGCGAGGGCGCCGATCGCCGGACCGCTCACCGCATGAATGCCGCCGAGGAGGGTCATCACCAGGGCATCCACCGAGGTCGGAATGGCGAGCAGGCTGGGATCGATGCTGCCGTTCGAGAAGGTGTAGACACAGCCGGCGAGCCCGGCGAGCGCTCCCGAGAAGGCGAAGGCCAGCCAGCGATGGAACGGGGCGTCGATGCCGATGGCTTCCGCGCGCGGCTGCGAATCGCGGATGCCGCGCAGCGCATAGCCGAAGGGTGCGAAGGTCGCACGCCCCAGCAAGGCGAGGCCGGAAAGGGTGACGGCGAGCACCAGGTAATAGTAGACCGTGCGGCCGCGCGCCCACTCCGGCGGCCAGATGCCGATGAGCCCGTTGTCACCGCCTGTGAGCTCGACCCACTGGAAGGCGATGGCGTAGAGGATCTGCGCCACCGCGAGAGTGAGCATCGCGAGGTACACACCCGACAGGCGCACGATCACCCAACCGAACAACGAGGCGCCGAGCCCCGCGGCGAGCGGAGCGGCGAGGAACGTGACCTCCATCCGCGCCCCGAGGTGATCGACGAGCAGGGCCGCGGCATAGGCGCCGAGCCCGAACCAGGCAGCGTGGCCGAAGGAGATGAGCCCGCCCGGACCCATGAGGAAGCCGAGACTGGTCGCAAAGAGCGCGAAGACGAGCGTGTCGATCGCCACCTTGAGCCCGTATTCCGAGACGAAGATCGGCAAGAGCAGGAGCAGGACGAGGACAACTGCCACGGTGGCGAGCGCCCGCCAGCCAAAAGGCCGGAGCGGCGGGAAACTGTCGTGACGGGAGGCAGCCGAAGGCGCTTCTGGCCGACCGAGCAGGCCCGATGGGCGCAGCACCAGTACCACTGCCATCACGAGGAAGACCAAGACGAGGGTGATGCGGGGGAAGAGGAGGATGCCGAAGGCGTGCAACTCGCCGATCAAGAGGGCAGCGAGGAACGCTCCGGCGACGCTGCCCATACCCCCGATCACGGTGACGACGAAGGCTTCGACGATGATGTCGAGGTCCATGAAGGGAGTGGCTGCCTGGCGCGGGATCTGCAGCGCTCCGGCGAGCCCGGCAAGAGTTGCTCCCAGGAAAAAGACGCTCGTGAACAGCAGCCGCTGATTGACGCCGAGCGCTTCGACCATCTCGCGGTCCTCGGTGGCGGCGCGCACGAGAATGCCGAAGCGCGTGCGATGGAAAAGGAGCCAGATGGCGAGGAGCGCGAGCGGCCCGATCGCGATCAACAGCAGATCGTACTGCGGGAAGCGATAGCCGAAGATGCGCACGAAGCTCGCCAGTCCCGGTGCTCGCGGTCCCAACACATCTTCCGGCCCCCATAGGTATTTGACAAGGTCTTGGACGATGAGCACCAGGCCGAAAGTGAGGAGCAGCGGGAACAACTCCGGCGCGCGATAAATGGGCCGCAGCAGACCGACTTCGACGACGATCCCGATCGTTCCGACCGCCGCGGCGGCAGCCAGGACCGCGAGCCAGAAGCCGGTGGGCGTCGACGCCCATGGACCCATGGCGGCAAGCAGGCTCAGGGCGCAATAGGCTCCCAGCATGTAGAGCGAGCCATGGGCGAAATTGACGATGCGGGTCACGCCAAAGATGATGGTGAGTCCCGCGGCTGTCAAAAACAGCGAGGAAGCGCTCGCGAGTCCATTGAGGAACTGGACAGCGACGAAACCGAGATCCATCCGCCTTGCCGCCTTGCCGGTGTCGGAAAAAGCGGCGGCGGGACCGTCGCCCCCGCCGCCTTTCCCACACGTTCCATTCAGTCGGTGCGCACCTTGCGCACTTCGGCTTCCGGAAGCAGGTAATCGGCGCCGTCGCGATAGCGCACGTCGACCATGGTGCCGCGGCCGTTTTCGACGGCGAGCTTGCCGACCCAGGCGCCGAGGGTCGACTGGTTGTCGAGCGCACGGAAGCGGATCGGTCCGACCGGCGTGTCGACGGTGATGCGCTCGAGGGCGGCGATCATCGTCTCGGTGTCGGTCGAGCCCTCGGTCTCTTGCAGCATCGCGCCAATGGTGCGGGCGATGATATAGCCGAGGAGCGAGCCGAGCCGCGGATGATCCTTGTATTTCTGTTGATAGGCCTCGACGAAAGCGCGGTGCTTCGGATCGTCGATCTTGTCCCAGGGATAGCCGGTGACGATCCAGCCGACCGGCGCTTCGGCGCCGAGCGGGTCGAGATATTCGGGCTCGCCGGTGAGCAGGCTCACCACCGTGCGGCCCTCGAAGGTGCCGCGAATCGAGCCCTCGCGGACGAATTTGGCGAGATCGCCGGCGAAGAGGGCGTTGAAGATGCCATCCGGGTTGGCCTGCTCGAGGGCAGCGATGGTGGCACCGGCGTCGATCTTGCCTAGCGCCGGGAACTGTTCGGCCACGATCTCCGCTCCCGGCATGCGCTGTGTCAGCAGCTGGCGGAAGGCGGCAGCGGCGGCTTGGCCGTATTCGTAGTTGGGCGCCACCACCGCCCAGCGCTTGACGCCGAGATCCCGCACTTCGTCCACCAGCATGGCCGTCTGCATCCAGGTGCTGGGGCGCATGCGGAAGGTGTAGCGGTTGCCCTTGTCCAGGCTCAGGGCGTCGGTCAGCGGCTCCGCGGCGATGAAGAGGATGCGCTTCTGGTTGGCAAAGTCGGCGACCGCGAGGCCGACGTTGGAAAGGAAGGTGCCGAACAGGAAGCTCACCTTTTCGCCGGAGACCAACTCCTCGGCGACGCGCACCGCGTCGCCGGTGGTGCCGCCGTCGTCGCGGCTCACGACTTCCAGCATCTTTCCGGCGACGCCGCCGGCAGCGTTGATTTCGCCGATGCCGAGCTGCCAGCCGTTGCGGTAGGGCTCGGCGAAGGCGGCAAAGCGGTTGTAACTCATGAGCTCGCCGATGCGGATGGTCTCCGCCGCCGCGGCGACCGCAGGCGGCAGCAGGATCAGCGCGCTCGCGAGGGCCAGAACATCCCGTCTCGTGGTCATCCCGGGCTCTCCTCTCCTGGCTGGGGGCGATGGTGTCGATGGCGCGCTGGCGCGCCATGCGCAAGTCTTCCGACCTCGCCGACGATCCGCAGTTGGCCGCGCAGGGCCAGCACGGCCCCGCGGATGCGGCCGATCGCGACGAGCGAGCGGGCAAAGGCAGCGCCGGCATCGAGAGCGGCCGCTACCTCCGCCCGGCCGAGCGGCCCGAGCCGGGTCACCACCGGAAGTCCGCCGAGGTCGCTGTCGGGATCGAGGCTCGCGGCCGGACGCCGTTCCACCGCGGGATGGTCGAGGTCCACGGCATTGGCGACGAGGGTGGCGGCGGCGTCCGCGGTCGCCCCGTCGTCGGCGAGGACGGTGACCGCGTCGGCGATGCCGAGGGAAAAGCTCCGGCCCTCCCGGCCGCTCGTGGCGATACCGCCGATCTCGGGCCCGGTCTCGATCACGAGAGTCGGTACGGGACGCGCGAGGTCGGTGACCACGCCCGTGCGGATGGTGCGACCGTGCGGGCAGGACAGGGCGATGTCGCCACGATTGTTGACGATCGCTCGGCCGAGGCCAGGGACCCGGCGCATCGCCGCGAGGATGGTGTCGGCGACCGCGCCCGCCACCGCCGCCATCGGAGTGACGAAGATCGGATGATAGGGCCGCACCGCTTCGATCATCCGCTGTGCCGTTTCGGGCAGCCCGGCCGCGTCGAAGCCCGGGGGAATCGGGCGACGCAGCACCGGCAGCACGGCGCACAGCCCCTCGAGGAGCCCGTCGAAACGCCGGCGGGCGGCCGTCAACGCCGCCTCGACCGAAGGCGCTGGACCCTCGACGTCGACCAAAAGATCGATGGGCCCGTGCTGGAGATGCAACCGGTTGGGACCGAGGCGAGCGGCGACGGCCCGCTCGCGCCAAACGACGGCGGTCACGGGAGATCGGCTCCATCGCCTCGAGGTGGCTGTCCGGGCCAAGGCAGTGCGGGGTCCGCGGGCTCGATGCGTGCGGCCTCGCGATAGCGGGCGACCACCTCGGCAAGCGGCTCGACCGCCGCGACATGGCCGCCGATCTGGGCATAGAGGGAGGTCGGCAGGGTGAACTCGATGGGAGCGACCAGCGCCGGCGTGGGCACATAGCCAAAAGCGCGTCGCGGCAGCTGCGTGACGTCCACCATGATGGTGATGCCACCCCCCGGCCACAGATAGACCGGTGCGCCGCCCATGGTGATGCGGGTCTCGCCGCGGTGCACCGAACGCGTGAGCCGCACCGGATTTTCCGTCACTCCTGCGCGCAGCGAGCCGCCAGCTCCAGCCATGAACAAGACCGAGCAGAGCGACGGCTCGCAGTTCTCGGCGATGCGTTCGATCGTCTGCCGCACCGCCTCCGGCATCTCCGCCTCGCGCAGGCGGAAGTCCTCGTCGAGCAGGCAGAAGAGCGCGTCCTCGCCCGTGGTACTGGTGAACAACACCCGCATTCCCGGCCAGGCGAGCTGGCGGTCGATCTCGCGCACGATGGACAGCGGATCGGTGATGTCGGTGCCGCCCCAGCCTTTGCCCGGGCGGGCGACATGGAAATAGCGACCGGGAGTCGACCGCCGGCCTTCGATGCGAATACCCGAGGGTCGCATGCCGAGACAGCGGCCGGCCTGATGTTCGGTGAGCACACCGGTGATATGGTCGTCGACCACGATCACCTCGTCCACATGGCCGTACCATTGTTTGGCGAAGATGCCAATGGTCGCCGAGCCGCAACCGACTCGCATGCGCTCCTCGCGCCGGCCGTCGACGATAGGCGCGGCACCCGCTTGCACCACCACCTGCGCTCCACCCTCGATCGAGAGTTCCACCGGCTCGCCATTGCACAGGCGCAGGAGCGTCTCGCAGGTGACCGTTCCCTCGCGTTTGCTGCCGCCTGTGAGATGGCGCACCCCGCCAATCGACAGCATCTGCGAGCCGTACTCGGCTGTCGTCACGTGCCCGACCGGCTCCCCCTCGACCCGGATCGTCGCCGTTTCCGGGCCGAGGTGACGGTCGGTGTCGATTTTCACCTTGACGCCGCAGTAGGAAAAAATGCCTTCGGAGACCACCGTCACGGTATCGATGCCGTCGTAGCGGCTCGCCACGATGAAGGGGGCCGGCTTGTAGTCGGGGTAGGTGGTACCGGCGCCGATGCCGGTGACGAAGAGGTCGCGGTGGGTCACCAGCGCCCCCTCTCGGCCCCCAGCGGCGAAGGGCACGACCGCGCCACCTTCGGCTCGCACCCGTTCGAGCAACACCACCGGATCGGTGCGCACGAGGGCTCCGTTCTCGTTCGCGTAGCGACCGCAGGCACCGCTGCGCCCGGGGCGGATGCGGCACAGTACGGGGCAGGCGTCGCAGCGGACGATGCCACCTTCCTCCCGCGCCCCGAAACGCTCCGTCATATCGGCGCGGCCGGTGGCCGAGGACTCCCGCGAAAGATTCACGGTGGTTCTCCGTGTGCGAGCAGAGCCGCGCGCAGCCGGTGCGGCAACACCGGCACTTTGCGCGGCCGGACTCCGGTGGCGTGGTGGATAGCGTTGAGGATCGCCGGCGCCGTCGGGATGAGCGCCGGTTCGCCCACGCCCTTGGCACCGAAGGGCCCGTCGGGCTGGGGATCTTCGATGAGGTGCACGACGATCGTCGGGACGTCGCCCACCGTCGGGATCAAATAGTCGTGCAGGTTCTCGCTGCGCCCGGGCACGTATTCCTCCATGAGCGCGAGCCCGATGCCCTGGACGATGCCGCCGTGGATCTGACCTTCGACCTGCTGGGGATTGATCGCGCGACCGACATCGTGGGCAGCATGGACCTGCAGCACCCGCACCGTGCCGAGGCCGAGATCCACCTCGACTTCGGCGAGCTGAGCGCCAAAGGCGTAGGCCCCATAGGGCGCACCGCAGCCATCCTCCACGGCGCGAGCCGGCGGGTCGAAGCGCCCGAGTCCCTCGAGGACGATGCCGTCGGCGTCGGCGGCCAGCCGCTCGAGCCAGAGCTCGTGGCGAAGGCCGCGATCTTCGACCACGAGCCGACCGGGTTCGGCGACGATCCGCGCATCCGGCCCGGCATTGGCGAGCCGCAAGATCTTCGCGCGCAGGTCGCGCCCGGCGAGCTCGGTCGCTCGCCCGGAGACGTAGGTCTGGCGCGAGGCCGAGGTCTTGCCGGCATCGCGAGTGAGCGCGGTATCCGCGGCCGTCGACTCGATCCAATCCTCGGGCACCCCGAGGGCGGAGGCCAGGATCTGCACCAAGACCGTGTTCGAGCCTTGGCCGATGTCCTGCACGCCGTTGAAGAGCACGAACCGCCCGTCGCGCCGCAGCCCCACCCGGATCTCCGAGGGATTGCTCATCGCGGTGTTGCCACACCCGTACCACATGGCGGCGAGCCCGACGCCGCGCCGGCGCGCATCGCCGCGCGTCCGAGCTTCGGCATTCATCGCCTCGCTGCGGGCACGGAGCTCGCGCCAGGCGGGCGCCAGCGCCTCGAGGCAGGGGACGAGTCCGCAGCTCGTCAGGCGCTGGCCAAAAGGTGTGGGATCGCCGCGGCGCAGAGCGTGGTCGAGGCGAAAGGCGAGCGGGTCGCGGCCGAGCCGCAGGGCGAGTTCGTCCACCAGCTGTTCCACCGCGAGCGCGGTTTGCGGCACCCCGAAGCCGCGGAACGCGCCGGCTGGCGTGTTGTTGGTGTAGACCGCGAGGGCCTCGGCATCGATGTGGGCGAGGCGATAGGGGCCGCTCGCATGGAGCGGCACCCGGCCGGCCACGGTCGGACCCCAGGACGCATAGGCACCGGTATCGAAGGTACCGGAAAAGCGCAGCGCGCACATCCGGCCGCTGGCGTCGACCGCCGCCTCGACGCGGATGTGCGCGGGATGCCGCTTGGTGGTCGAGGCCATGGACTCGATGCGGTCATAGACCATGCGCACCGGCGCGTTCGAAAGCCAGGCGGCCAGTGCCAGGAAAGGCTGGACGGAGAGATCGAGCTTGCCGCCGAAGCCGCCGCCGCAGCAGGTCGGCAGGATTCGCACCTGCTCCGGTGCGAGCCCGAGGATCGCCGCGACCTCGTCGCGGTCCATATACGGGGTCTGGGTGGTCACGCCGATCTCGATCCGCTCGCCGAGCCGTCGAGCCCAGCCAGCCTCGGGCTCGATGTAGGCGTGCTCGACGAACGAGGTCTCGAGCTCGAGGCTCGCGCGCAACGGAGCCGAAGCCAGGAGGTGCGCCGCGTCACCGGTGCGGAAGGTGCCGCGCACCAGAACATTGTCGGGTCGGTCCGCGTGCACCGGGGGAAGCTCGCCGGCAAGCGCCTGAGCGGGGCTGGTGATCGCGTCCGAGGGCATGAAGGTGAGCGGCAGATCGGCAAGACGCACCGCCTCGACCGCGTCGCGATCGCCCACGAGCAGCAGCACCGCCTCGCCGCGATATCTCACCTCGCCCTCGGCGAGCACCGGCTGATCCTTGACATCCGGGTAGATGCCGAAGCGGTTGCGGCCGGGCACGTCTTTCGCCGTGAACACCGCCCGAATACCCGGATGCCGGCGGCAGAACGCTGCAAGATCGCCCAACTCGAAGCGCGCCCGGGCATGAGGCGATCGCACCACCCGCAGCCACAGCGCGTCCTCGGGAGCCGCGTCGGCACCGAAGCGGTCTTGCCCGGTCACCTTGCCGAGACCGTCGCGCTTGGCGATGCGGACTCCTACCCCGCCGGAAGGCGGGAGTTCGGGGATCCGGCCACTGGCGGCGGCGAGTACGGCATCGAGAATGCGCAGGTAGCCGGTGCAGCGGCAGAGCACACCACCGAGCGCCGTCTCGATCTGCTCGCGCGACGGGTGCGGTATCCGGCGCAGCAGGTCGTAGGCTGCCATGATCATACCCGGAGTGCAGATCCCGCATTGCACGGCGCCGCAGGCAAGGAAGGCCTGTTGCAGGCGGCGTCCGAGGGGATCCCGGGTCAGGCCCTCGATGGTCGTGACCTCGCGGTCGCCCAGCTGGAAGGCAGGGACGAGGCAGGCGCAGACCTGCGCGCCATCGAGCAACACGGTACAAGCGCCGCAGTCGCCGGCCTCGCAGCCCACCTTGGTACCGAACAGGCCCAATCGCTCGCGCAACAGCTCGCTGAGGCGCAAGAAAGGATCCACGGCCAGGGTGACGGGATCGCCATTGACCCGCAACCGCAGGACCATCGGCTCGTCGCTCACCGGTCGGATCCTCCGGCGCAGCGAGCCACTGCGGCAAGCTCCCGCAACGCCCGCCGCAGGAGTTCCGCCGTGGCCTCGAGGCGATAGGTGGCGCTCGCCCGCACATCGTCGATAGGGGCGAGCTCCACCAGCCGCGCAGGCGCGATCCGCGCCTCGGCCGTCCCGACATCGAGGCCGGAGAGCTCCTCCTCCAAGCTTTTCAGCCGCACGGCCGTGGGTGCGCAGGCGCCGACGGCGAGGCGCACGCGGTCGATGCGCCCGGAGGCCTCGAGGCGGAGAACAACGGCGAGCGAGACGATGGAGATGACGAGATGCCGTCGCGCTCCGAGCTTCGAGAACAACGAACGAGTGCCCGGGCCAGGATGGGGGATGTCGATGGCGACCAGGAGCTCGCCTGGCAGGAGCGCCGTCTTGCGATTGCCGAGGAGGAACCGCGACAGGGCCAGGCGCCGCCGACCCGCCACGCTCGCGAGTTCGACCTCGGCCTCGAAGGCCAGCAAGGGAGGCGCACTATCGGCTGCGGGCGAGGCGTTGCAGAGGTTGCCGCCGATGGTGGCGCGGTTCTGGATCTGCCGCCCGCCCACCTCGCGCGCTGCCTGCACCAGGGCCCGGCACCAATCCGGCAGGCCGGCTTCGGCGATCTCGGAAAAGGTCACCGCCGCTCCGAGGCGGAGCCCGCTCGGGCTCAGCCGGATCTCGCGGAGTTCGGGAAGGCGCGACACATCGAGGAGCGGGAGCTCCCGTCCGACGCGGACATCCCACGAGGCGCGTCGAACGGCATCGAGGGGGTAGAGATCGGTGGCTCCCGCGACCACCCGCTGGGCTCCTCCCGCGAGAAGCCGCAAGGCCTCATCGAGACCGGCCGGACACGCCCAGGCCGTCATCCGCTCCCCGACCCCCTCCTTCGCGCCGGTAGGGAAGCGCCGGGGCGAAGCCCTGTCAAGGCACCCGCCGGGCGATCGCGGTCATGCCGAGCCGGTGGGTCGCTGGGCAGCCTGCTGCTGCAACTGCCGACGGTAGAGCGAGACGAAATCGATGGGATCGAGCATGAGCGGAGGGAAGCCGCCGTCGCGAGTGAGGTCAGCGACGATGCGGCGGGCGAAGGGGAAGAGCAGCCGCGGGCATTCGATCATGAGCAGGGGCTGCAGGGCGTCGGGCGGGATGTTCTGCAACGCGAACAGTCCGCCATAGGCGAGCTCGAGCAAGAACACCGGCTGCTCGCCGAGGCGGGCATCGACCGCGAGCTCCAGCACCACCTCGTGCTGGTCTTCGCCGCGCGGTTCGCCCCGCACTTCGACCCGGATCTGGATCTCGGGACGGGCCTGGATCCCCGCGAAGCCGCCCGGACCCCGCGGGTTCTCGAAGGACAGATCCTTGACGTACTGGGCGAGGATGGCGAGCCGCGGGCCCTGCGGCTGGCCTTCGTCGGCGGCCGGCTGCTGGCCGCCGTTGTGCTGTCTGTCGCCGTTCATGCGCTCCACCACTCCCCTCGTTCGAGACTCTGCCAGTCGGTACACAGCATTCCCGCGTTATCGAGCCGATGTCCGGTGAGGGCACGGACGAATCCCCAATGGGACACCAGCACGAGGACCCGCCCTGCTTCGTGCCGATGGAGGCTCCGCAACAGCTCGCGGCAGCGCCGTTCGAGACTGCTGTCGCTCTCGACGAGCCCACCCCACCACACTTCCGGCAGGCCGTCGAGGGCGAGCCCGGGATACTGCCGCCGCAGTTCGGAGGCGGGGGTGCCGATATCACAGGAAAAGGCGCAGCGCTCGCGCAAAAGCGGCTCCACCGCGAGCTCCGCCCCGCACACCTCGGCGAGCACGAGCCCGGTCTCGATCGACCGCCGGTAGGGGCTCACCAGCACCCGCCGGGGTCGCTCTCGCCGCAAGCGCTCGGCGAGGGCGGCGGCCTGTCGGCGACCGACCTCGGTGAGGGGTGGATCGGGCAATCCGGGATCCACGCGCCAGGCCGAGAATTCCCGATTCCACAGCGATTCCGCGTGGCGCAAAAGGAAAATCACCGAGGCCTCCGGCGATCCGTCAACGGCGGTTCGTCATCGATGATCACGCGATACTCCGTCTCGAGGACCGGTGGTACGTCGCGGGGCCCTCTCCTCGCGACGAGAAAACGGCGCCGGAGCAGCTCATAGAGCCCCCGCCGCACCGGCGGGAGGAGCAGGAGCAGGCCGAGGAGATCGGTGAAAAAGCCCGGGATCAGCAGCAGCGCGCCGGCCAGCAACAGGCAGAGGCCGTGGAAGGCCTGAGCGACCGGTAGCTGTCCCCGCTCCAGCTCGCGCCGCAGACTGCGCAGCACGGCCAGCCCTTGGGCACGCACCAGGGCGGCGCCGACGACCGCCGTGAGGAGGCAGAGGGCGACCGTCGACAGGACGCCGATGCGCGTGCCGACCGCGATCAGGACGGCGAGCTCGACCAGCGGCACCAGCAGGAAGACGAGGAGAAGGGCGAAGAGCGGCACGGAGCGGACGTTTGTTTTCCCGGCACCGGGGCTATATGATGCAGCAATGGCACCCGGGCCAGCCGGATGCGACCTCGGGCGTGCAGTGCAGCGGCCCGCGACCTCTCTCTTTCGACGGTGGACGATGTCCGACGGCTTCGCTTACCTGGATATCCTCTTCTTCGCCATGATCGCCGCCTTCGTGGTCTTCCGGCTGGGTTCGGTGCTCGGCCGCCGCACCGGCCACGAGCGACGCCGGGAGACCCCGTTCGAGGCCGCGCCCGACAAGGTGGTGCCCTTCGGACGTCGGGCCGCGGGAAACGAGGAAGCGGGCGAGACGGCGCCGATCGCCGACGCTGCCGACCCCGCCCTCAAGGCTGGCCTCACCGAGATCCGGCTGCAGGACCCGCACTTCGATCTCGACCATTTCTTCGAGGGCGCCAAGGCGGCCTTCGAGATGATCCTCACCGCTTTCGCCCGGGGCGATCGCGACACGCTGCGCATGCTGCTCGCCCCCGAGGTCTACGACAGCTTCGCGCGGGCGATCGATGAACGCCTGGCGCGCGGCCACGAGCTCACCGTGGAGGTGGTGGCGATCCGCCGGGCGGAAGTCGTGGAAGCCGGCATGCGCGGCCGGCGGGCCCGCATCACCGTGCGGTTCCTCAGCGAGCAGATCACCGCGACGCGCGATGCCGAGGGCCATCTCGTCGACGGCAATCCGTCGAAGATCCAGGAGGTCGAGGACATCTGGACGTTCGAACGCGACGTCCGTTCCTCCGATCCCAACTGGCAGCTCGTCGAGACCCGCGTTCCCGAATGAAGGGGTGGGCGTTCGTCTTCGCCCTGCTGCTGGTGCCGCTCGCGGCTTGCGAGCGACGACCGCCGCCTCCCGCGGAACCACGGCTCGTCCTCGCTCCGGCGAGCTTCGCCGAGCTTCCCGGCTGGCAGGACGACGATCCGCGCCCGGCGCTGCGGGCGTTTTCGCGCAGCTGCCAGGTCTGGATGGCGCGGCCTCCGGACGCTCCCCTCGCTCAGGATCGACGTTTCGGCGTCATCGCGGACTGGCTTCCCGCCTGCGCCGCGGCCGCCGGTGCCACGAGCGCTCCCGGCGCCGCCCGGCGCTTTCTCGAGGAGCATTTCGTCGTCTTCGGGCTGCGCAACCACGAGGATCCGGGAGCCTTTCTCACCGGTTACTACGAGCCGCTGTTGGCCGGGGCACGACGGCCGGACGACCGTTTCCGCTACCCCCTTTACCGGCTTCCCGAGGATCTGGTGACGGTCGAACTCGGGCTCTTCGACCCCGAACTCGACGGCCGTCGGCTCGTCGGCAGGCTCGACGGCCAGCGCCTCGTTCCTTATCCGGAGCGGGCCGAAATCGACCATGGGGCGCTTGCCGGCCGCGGCCTCGAGCTCTTGTGGGTCGACGATCCCATCGGCCTCTTCTTCTTGCAGATTCAGGGCTCGGGACGGATCCGGCTGGCCGATGGCCGGACCATTCGTGTCGGCTACGCCGGCCAGAACGGTCACCCCTATCGAGCCATCGGCCGCGACCTGGTCGAGATGGGTGCGCTCGCCCCCGAGCAGCTGTCGCTCTTTTCCATCCGCGCGTGGCTGCGGGACCATCCCGGGGAGGCGCGGCGGGTCATGGCGCGCAATCGCTCCTATGTGTTCTTCCGCGAGCTCGGCCAAGCCCGCGACGACGAGGGACCGCCGGGCTCCATGGGTGTCGCGCTGGAACCCGGCCGGTCGCTCGCCGTCGATCGTCGCTACCTCCCGCTGGGGGTGCCCCTGTGGCTCGCCACCACCCTGCCGTACCCGGACGGTGAGCGACCCTTCGCGAGGCTCGTCGTGGCCCAGGACACCGGAGGGGCGATCCGCGGGCCGCTGCGCGCCGATCTCTTCCTCGGCGCGGGTCCGGAGGCCGAATGGATCGCTGGGCACTTGAAGCATCCGGGCCGGCTGTGGCTGCTCTTGCCGCGTGGGCTCGCCCCGGTCTTCGCCGCGCGCTCGCGCACCCCCCTGGGTTGATCGCCCGATTTTCCAGAATAACTTCCTCGCCGTGCGGTAAGGGAGGGCGACCGACGATGCGCAGGCGCCTGTCGAGGGACCGGGTCTGCCGAGCGATGGAGGCACTTCGCGCCTGGGTTTTCGTGCTTCTGGCGGTGCTGGGGACGGGCGCGGCGCTGGCGGCGGAGCGAAAGCCATTTCGCATCGGTTTCCTCGGCCTCGACAACGACCCTCGACACGCGGCGCGGGAGACCTATGCCCGCCTGATCCTCCGCCCTGCCATCGATACCATGGCCGGTGTCGAGATCGCCCTTCGCGATGCGCAGATCGTCGGCCGCGCCACCGGTTTCGAGTTCACCCTCGAAGCCGCGAGGGTGCGGGACGCCGCCGAACTGGAAGCGGCATTCGACCGCCTCCACGAGCTCGGCGTCCGCTTCTTCGTCGCCGACCTCGATAGCGATTCCCTCACTCGCGTCGCCGGCCACGCCGCCGGACGGGATGCCCTGTTCTTCAACGTTTCCGAAATCGATGACGCGCTCAGGGGGGCGCGCTGTGCCGCCAATGTGCTGCACATCGTGCCCAGCCGATCGATGCTCACGGATGCGCTGGCTCAGTTCCTCGCGCACAAGAACTGGCGCGCCGTCCTTCTCCTCCACGGACCGCTGGCCGAGGATGCTGCGCTCGCTGCTGCCTACGAGGCGTCGCTCGCCAAGTTCGGCGTGAAAGTGGTGGAAAAGCGCGACTTCGTTTCAGGCAACGACCCGCGGGCGCGAGAGAAAAACGACGTGCAGCTGCTCACCACCGGTGTGAACTACGACACCGTGCTGGTGGTCGACACGCTCGGGGAGTTCGCCCGCTACGTTCCCTACGACACGGTGCTACCGCGCCCCGTGGTGGGGAGCGTCGGACTCGTCCCCTCCGCCTGGCACTGGGCTTCGGAGCGCTTCGGGTCGCCGCAACTCAACAGCCGCTTCGAGCGCCATGTCGGCCGGCTGCGGCGGATGCAGGACCCCGAGTTCGCAGCTTGGGCAGCGATCCGCTCGCTGCTCGAAGCGGTGATGCGGACGAAAAGCGACGACTTCGCGGCGCTCCGTCAGGCCCTGCTGTCGCCCGATATGCGTTTCGACCTTTACAAGGGTGTGCCGGCGAGCTTCCGCAGCTGGGACCACCAGATGCGTCAGCCGATCGTGTTGCACACGGACGACGCCGTCATCGCCTACGCGCCGCTTCCCGAATTCCTCCACGCCCGCAATCATCTGGACACGCTCGGCGTCGACGAACCGATGTCCGCCTGCAGGTTCTGAACGCCGGAGCGAGCGCAGGGGAGAACGAAGACGATGCGAAGCACGATCATCGCGTTGGCAACGCTGGCCGGACTGGTTGGGTCGCCGGCGAACGCCGCCGGCTATCTCGGGGCCCGGGCGGAACCCCTGCCCCCGTTGCGCATCGGCTTGGGCGATACGGGCTATGGCCTGGAGCCCAAGGAATACACGCTCGAGACCGGCAAAGGCTATCGGCTGACGGTGAACTCCACCGGTGCCGTCGAATGCGTCCTCGACATGCGCGACTTCCTCGACAACGTCTGGTTGCGCCAAGCCAAGGCAGGCGAGGTGGAATTCCTGAACGCCAAGCTTTCCGTGGTCGAGCTCGACGACGAGGGGGAGTTCGAGTTGACCTTCGTCCCCGTGCGCCCCGGCCAGTATCCGTTCGCCTGCCGCGGTCTCGAGGAACGCGGTATGACAGGTATTATCCGCGTCGAATAGGCGGCATCGCTTGCAGCGGCCGAGGCGGTGCCCTAACTCGCTCCTGGTCCGGCGGTGAAGGGAGGTCGGGCACCATGTCGGCGTTGCGGATCGTGCTGGCGTCCTTGCTGTCGCTGGGTCTCGCCGCCGGAGCGGCAGCACAGGAGGCAGCGCTCAAGCTCGGTGTCCTCAAGTTCGGTACCGTCCAGTGGGAGCTCGATGTCATCAAGCATCACGGGCTCGACACCCGCGAAGGCTTCAACTTGGAGATCATGGGGTTCGCCGGCGGCGAAGCGAGCAATGTCGCTTTCATGGCCGGCGAGGTCGACTGCATCGTCGACGACTATCTGTGGGTCGCGCGGATGCGCGCCGACGGAGCCGACATCGCCTATGCCTTCCCCTATTCGAGCAGTGTCGGCGCGCTCGTCGCCCGCAAGGACTCGGCGATGGACTCGCTCGACGACCTCGCCGGACGTCGGCTCGGCGTGGCGGGCGGTGCCTATGACAAGAGCTGGCTGCTCGTGCGGGCCATCGCCCGCAAACGACACGGCATCGATCTCGCTACAGTCGCGACGCTGGCCTACGGCGCGCCCCCGCTTTTGAGCGAGAAGTTCGCGAGCGGCGAGCTCGACGCGGTGCTCACCTATTGGCATTTCGTGTCGCGGCTCGAGGCGGCCGGCCATCCCGTGTTGCTCGAGGTGGCCGATGCCCAGGTCGAGCTCGGGGTGACGAGGGACGTGCCCCAGCTCGGCTATGTCTGTCGTGGCGAAGTGCTGGCGAAGAAGGCGGATGTGGTGCGGGCCTTTGCCGCGGCGTCGCGGGCAGCCAAGGTTATCCTCGCTGCCGACGATGCCGAATGGCAGCGTCTACGCCCCCTCACCAAGGCGGAGAACGACGCGGTCTTCGAGGTTCTGGTCCGCCGCTATCGTTCCGGCATCGTGAAGCATTGGGGCGACGAGGAGCGTGCCCAGGCGGCCAAGCTGTTCGCCATCCTCGCGGAGCTCGGTGGCGAGGAGTTGGTGGGCAAGGCGAAGGTCTTGCCCGAGGGCACCTTCTGGGACGGCGTGCGGTACTGAGCAGTGGCGCGGGCGATCGGCGAAACGGCGACCCTGCCGGGCACGGCAGCAGGCGCCTCGCAACAGCTCGGGCGGGCGGTGGCGATCCCGGTGCTGTCGCTGTTGGCGCTCGTCGCCCTGTGGCAGCTGCTCGCTTGGCTCGCCGCCGAGCCGCGGCTGATGCCGCCGCCAGCCGCGGTGTTCGCCCGGATGGTCGCGGAAGCTCGCAGTGGGGCGCTATTCTCTCACCTCGGCATCACCCTCGTGCGGGTGGTGGCGAGTTTCGTGATCGCCATGGCGGTGGGGATCGCGATCGGCATCTTGCTCGGACGCGTCCGCTTCGCCGACGCCTTCGGGGGGCCGTGGCTGGTGTTTTTCCTCAACCTGCCAGCCCTGGTGACGATCGTCCTGTCCTATATCTGGATCGGGCTCGTCGAGACAGCGGCGATCTTCGCCGTTGCCATCAACAAGATCCCGAACGTGGCGGTCACCCTGCGGGAGGGGGCACGCGCCCTCGACCCGGCCCTCGCCGAGATGGCGCGGGTGTTCAACGTGCCCTGGCCGCGCCGCCTGCGTCATGTCGTGCTGCCGCAGCTCGCTCCCTATGTGGCGGCAGCGGCGCGCTCGGGGCTCGCCCTCATCTGGAAGATCGTGCTGGTGGTCGAACTTCTCGGCCGTCCCAATGGGGTCGGTTTCCAGATCGCCACCTTCTTCCAGTTCTTCGACGTCGCCGGCATCCTCGCCTACGCGCTCGCTTTTGTCGCCGTCGTGCAGACGATCGAATGGGGCCTTCTGCAGCCGGTCGAGCGGCGGATCGCGCGATGGCGGCGCTGAGGGTGGCGATCGAGGAAAAACGCTTCCCGGCGGTCGGGGCGGCACCGGAAAAGCACGTGCTCGGCCGCGTACATTTTGCCGCCGCGGCCGGGGAGACGGTAGCGATCACCGGCCCGTCGGGCTGCGGCAAGACCACGCTGCTCAACATCGTCGCCGGCCTCGATGGCGACTTCCGCGGCCACGTCGAGCGGCCGCCGTCGGGGCGCATCGGCTACGTGTTCCAGGAGCCGCGACTCCTGCCGTGGCGCACGGTGGCCGACAATCTCCGCCTCGTCCTGGCTGGCTCCCGGGAAGAACAGGAGCAACGGATCGCCCGCATCCTCGCCGAAGTCGGTCTCGCCGACGCGCGCGATGTCTTTGCCTCGCGTCTGTCGCTCGGCATGGCGCGACGGGTGGCGATCGCCCGGGCTTTCGTCATCGAGCCGGAACTCCTGCTGCTCGACGAGCCCTTCGTCTCCCTCGATACTCCCACGGCGCGCCGCATGCGGCTGTTGTTGCTCGAGCTGCTCGCCGCCCATCGACCCACCACCCTTTTCGTCACCCACGACCTGCGCGAGGCGGTGACGGTTGCCGACCGCATCCTCGTCCTGTCGCATCCGCCGGCCGAGATCGTGGCCGACATTGCGGTACCGCTTTCTCGCGAGGCGCGTTCCGATGAATCGGCAGTGGAAGAGTTTCGCCTGCGCCTCGGCGACTTCGCGCGGCTCCTCGAACGAGAGGGGACATCGGCGTGAGCGAACCTGCCCTCTTGGTCGAACAGGTGAGCTTCGCCTACGGACGGCGGCAGCGGGCGCTCGACGGCGTGTCGCTCGCGGTGCCGCGGGGCAGCTTCACCGCCCTGCTCGGGCCGAACGGAGCCGGCAAGACCACCCTCATGGCCCTCGTCACCCATCTCTTCCGGGCGCGGGAAGGACGGATCTGGGTATGCGGTCTCGACCTCGCCCGCCACACCTGCGCCGCACTCGCCCGCATGGGCGTGGTGTTCCAGCGCCCGACTCTCGATGTCGATCTGTCGGTGATTCAGAACCTGCGCTATGCCTGCGCGTTGCAGGGCCTGCCACGCGCGCGGGCGACGGCCCGCATCGCCGCGGTGATCGAGCGGCTCGGCCTCGGGGGCCTCGAGAGGCGGCCGGTGCGCACCCTCTCGGGCGGCCAGCAGCGTCGAGTCGAGCTCGCCCGGGCACTCCTGCACGAGCCCGAGCTCCTCATCCTCGACGAGCCCACGGTCGGCCTCGACATCGATAGCCGGCGGGCGATCGTCGACCATGTCCACGATCTGTGCGCAACCGACGGGGTGAGTGTACTTTGGACGACGCACCTGATCGACGAGATCCGGCCGACGGACCAGGTGGTGATCCTGCATCGCGGGCGCGTGCGCGCCACGGGCTCGCCGCCGGAGCTCACACGGACCTACCGAGTGCCGAGCCTGCAGGACGTCTACGTGCGCGTGACAGCGGAGCCGTCCTGAGCCGGGCGCTGCGCTGCCTCGCGGGCGTCTTGTGGCGCGAGCTGCTGCGCTTTCTCCTGCAGCGCAGCCGGTTTTTCGCCGCCCTCATTCGCCCGCTCGTCTGGCTCTTCATCTTCGCCGCCGGCTTCCGCTCCATCCTCGGCGTGTCGATCCAGCCGCCTTACCAAAGCTACGTCCTCTACGAAGTCTACATCACACCCGGGCTCTGCGGCATGATCCTGCTCTTTGCCGGCATGCAGAGCTCGCTCTCCATGGTCTACGACCGCGAGATGGGCTCCATGCGGGTGCTGCTGGTGAGCCCGCTGCCGCGATGGTTCTTGCTCTGCGCCAAGCTCTTCGCTGGGGTCGTCGTGGCGAGCCTCCAGGTCTACGTCTTCCTCGCCATCGCCTGGCTGTGGGAAGTGCGGCCGCCGGCGCTCGGCTATCTCGCCGCCCTTCCGGCGCTGGTGATCGGTGGCTTCATGCTGGGTGCGCTCGGCCTGCTGCTATCGTCGTTGGTACGCCAGCTCGAGAACTTCGCCGGGGTCATGAACTTCGTCATCTTCCCGATGTTCTTCGCGAGCTCGGCCCTCTATCCGTTGTGGCGAGTGAAGGAAGCGAGCTACGCGCTGTGGCAGATCGCCATGCTCAACCCCTTCACCCACGCGGTCGAGCTGATCCGGTTCTCGCTCTATCTTCAGTTGCACGTCGAGGCACTTGCGATCACCGTCGGTTGGACCGCTCTGTTCTTGGCTGGAGCGCTCCTCGGCTACAATCCGCAACGCGGCTTTCTCGCCGCCACCGGCAAGGGCGAGTGAGCCGAGCCGCGACCTTCAGGGGCTGCTCGCGATCCGCTCGCGGAGCGAATCGAGCACGTCCGCCACAGTCGGAAGCGGAGCGCTGCGGAGTGCGGCCAGCGGCATCGCCACCACCTGATCCATCCGGAAGGCCGTGCCGGCATGGTCGATGCCCGGAACGGCCACCGGCAGCACGACATCGGCCGCGACCGCCGTCGATGTCGGGGCGAGGAGGGCGATCGTGGGGCGTGTCCCTCTCGGCAGCGGCAGATCGCCGAAGGCCGAGATCCAGAGGAGAAGATCGGCCTCGTCGCGCGCGAGCAGGCGGTCGCTGGCGAAGGCGAGCGGATCCGGTTCCGGACCGTCCGCCGCGACCCGTGTGCGCAAAGGCACGCCCCACTGCCAGGTGCACACCTGGTTGGCCGACACCGCGTGATGGCTGCGGGCGAGGGGCAAGCCCACCGCCCGGGTCGTCCGATTGAGCTCGAGCAAGAGGCCAGCGAGCTGCGCCACCGTGACCTCGGCGATCTCTCGTGGGAGCGCCGCCGCATCCCAAAGGATCGCCGCATAGCGTGCCGCGCGCAACGACGCCGCCAGGCGATCGATGGCGGCGACCTCGAAGCCGTCGGCGAGGCGCCGACCGGAAAGCCGCGCCCGCAGGATCGCCGCCGCTCGGTGCAGGGTCTCGGCCGGCCAGGAGATCGCGAGTTCGGTGCGAGGGGGCGGAGTGCCGGGCCCCAAGAAGAGGCGGCGGCGGGCCGGCGCCTCGGTCACCAATGCGGCTTCCGGTTGCAACACCCGGCGCTCCAGGACTTCCGCCCATGGGCCGCCGTCGGTGCCAAAGAACAGCACGATGTCGGCACGGTTGCGGATCTCGGCGAGTGTCGCCGTGACCCATCCCTGACGTTGCATGGCGAGGAGGTTGGCGAACAGCCCGTCGCTCGCGCCATGATCGACGATCGCCCCTACCGTCTCGGCCAGTCGCAACGCCGCGCGGATGCCGTCGACGTCGCAGCCGAGGCCGGAGATCAGGGGTTGACGGGCACGCGCGAGGAGAGCGGCAGCGTGAGCGAGGGCCTCGTCGTAGCTCCGCCGCTCGCCCCGGACCGATGGTTCGCCGGCGGGCTCCAACTGCGCCAGCCTCGTCCGCGCTTCCCGGCAGCCGCCCGCGCGCAATTCGAGCCGTCCGCCCTCGTCGGCGATCTCGAGATCGTCGCACAAAAGCGGGCAGAACGGGCAGACGACGGCGGTATGGAGCATTCCCGGCCATCCTCGACGTCGGCTGCACCATAATCGCCCACGCCCGCGGGCGGAAGTGGCGCGCGGGTCGCCTGCGAGCGGTCCGGCTGTCGAGGAGCGAGGCCGGCGAGGCTCCCCCGCCAAGCTTGCAGCTGCTAGAAGCGCGGCGTCCTGCGCAAGGAGAGGGCGTCTTGATCCCGCGCTACAGCCGGCCCGAAATGGCGGGCCTGTTTTCGCCCGAGGCGCGCCTCGCGCTCTGGCTCGATGTCGAACTGGCAGTGGCCGAGGCGATGGCCGATCTCGGTCTCGTCGATCGCACCCTCGTCGAGCGTCTTTTGCGGACCGCCGAGCGCGAGCGTTCGCGCCTCGTCGATCCCGCCCGGGTGGAAGAGATCGAGCGCGTCACCCGCCACGACGTGATCGCCTTCCTCACCCACGTCGAGGAGGTGTGCGGGCCGGATGCGCGGGTCCTCCATCTCGGCATGACCTCCTCGGATTTGCTCGATACCGCCCTGGCGATCCAGCTCCGCCGGGCGACGGACCTGTTATTGGCCGATCTCGACGGCCTGCTCGCGGCCCTTCGACGTCGCGCCCTGGAACACCGGATGACCGTGTGCATGGGGCGCAGCCACGGTATTCACGCCGAGCCCACCACCTTC
This sequence comes from bacterium HR40, assembly GCA_002898275.1. Classification (GTDB taxonomy): domain Bacteria; phylum Pseudomonadota; class Alphaproteobacteria; order Geminicoccales; family Geminicoccaceae; genus HRBIN40. Next base: position 12,024 of record BEIQ01000002.1, on the reverse strand, counting down.
GGCCTGAAGCTCGCGGGATTCTTCGCCGAGATGCAGCGCAACCGGGAGCGGCTCGTGCGGGCGCGGGCGGAAGTGTCGATCTGCAAGATCTCGGGTGCGGTCGGCACCTATGCCAACATCGACCCGCGCGTCGAGGAGCGAGTCGCTGAGAGGTTCGGGCTCGTGCCCGAGACCGTGGCCACTCAGGTGGTGCCCCGTGACCGCCACGCGGCCCTCCACGCCGCCCTGGCGCTGCTCGCCGCCGGGATCGAACGACTGGCGGTCGAGGTGCGCCATCTGCAGCGGACCGAGGTCGGGGAAGTGGAGGAGCCGTTCGCTCCCGGCCAGAAGGGCAGCTCGGCGATGCCCCACAAGCGCAATCCGATCCAGGCCGAAAACCTCACGGGCCTTGCCCGCATGATTCGCGCCGCCCTGGCGCCGGCGCTCGAAAACGTCGTGCTGTGGCACGAACGGGACATCTCGCACAGCTCGGTCGAGCGAGTGATGCTGCCGGACGCCCTCGTTCTTTGCGACTTCGCGCTCGTGCGGGCGACTGCTCTCGTCGACGGTCTCGTGGTCCGGGCTGACCGCATGCGCGCCAATGTCGACCTCACCCACGGCCTCGTCTTTTCCCAGCGCGTGCTGCTCGCCCTCACCGAAAGCGGTCTCCCGCGCCAGAGTGCGTACGCGATCGTCCAGCGCCACGCCATGCGCGCGCTCGACGAGAGACGCCCCCTTCTCGATCTCCTTTTGGAGGATCCCGAAGTGGTCGGCCGGCTCGGGCGCGAGCGGCTCCACTCCCTCTTCGATCTCGGCTACCACACCCGTCACGTGGACCGGATCTTCGCCCGTGTCTTCGGCGGGAGTGGCCGAGGGTGAGAAGGCGCCTGCCGACGCTCGGGCTCGCGACGGTCTTGGTCACCGGAGCGCCAGCACAAGCTGGCATTCTCGTCGACGCTCGCCTCGAGGGAGTGCCGCTGCGGCTCGAACTCGGCAGCGATCCCGACCGGGTGCTGGTGACGGTGGACGGGCGCACCCAGCTCGTCGATCTCGCAGCCGGCAAGATCTGGCCCGGCGGGGCTGCGGCGCCGGCGTCGTCGGAGGCGGGCACGCCGGAGGGGATTTTCCAGCTCGAGCGGTGGAGCCGCGGCCCGGCCGTTGCCGGATATGCGAGCCAGTACGGGGTGCTGCGGCGTGGCGAGGCGATCTGCGCAGAGGTCCTCTCGAGTCCCTGGATGAAGTCCTTCCTCGAACCGCTGGTGCGCGCCCTCGCCCTACTGCAGCGGGTCGACGCCGCATTGCGGCCGAAGCCGCGGCCCGGCTGTGGCGCGCTGCCGTTCGACGCCTACGCCGGAGACGGCTGGCCGCTCCTCGTGGGCTTCCGCGACGTGGCGATCTTCCGAACTCTGCGCCTTCGCTTCGACCACGAGGTCGATGCCGATCGGCTTGCGGCTGTGGGCGGGCCGTCTGCCACCAGACCTCCCTGATGTGTCAGTCATCCGGCAGGCCGAAGATCGCCGGATCGCGCCAATGAAAGAGCTCGCGGTCGAAGGCGAGGTTGGTGCGCAAGTCCTCGAGTACCACCTGGGTCGCGAGACCCTGGGGATCGATCACCGTCCAACTCCGGAGCTCGAAGGGACGGGTGGAAAAGTGGAGCGTGAGGCTACCCTGATCGGGGGCCTCCGCTCGCACCACCCGGACATCCAGCGTGTCGGCGGTCTCGCGGACCTCGGTCACCCGCACCGCTTTGGCGAGATCGATATCCTCGGCGAGAAGGAAGGCGAGAGGGGTCTGGGAGAGGGGAATGGTGTTCACCTGTCGGATGCTGCCGTCGTAGAAGACGAGCCGCCAATCGGTGGCGACGAGCAATACCTTCGACGGCGGATCGTAATCGACCCGCATGCGCCCGGGCCGCTCGACGGAGATGGTGCCGGTCGCGACGCTGCCGTCGGGGTTGATCTGGGAAAAGCGCGCTTGAAAGCTCCGAAGGCCCTCGAGATAGTGTTCGACCCGGGCGAGCACGTCGGGATCGCTGTCGGTCGCGGGCGATGTCGTGCCGCCCGTGGCGACAAGCGCGACGATCAGCAGCAAGGCGGCGCGGAGCAGCCGCCGGCAGGTTCCGCAGCACTGCGCATTCATGTCTCAGAGATGGTCCATGGGCTCGGTGCCGTCCACACCACCCCGACCGGCTAGGACCTGCCGGCGACCGACATGGTCAGCGGCGCTCACGATCCCTTCGGCTTCCATGCGTTCGATCAGGCGCGCCGCGCTATTGTAGCCGATGCTCAGCCGGCGCTGCAGGTAGCTCGTCGAGGCCTTGCCGTCGCGGATCACGATTTGCACCGCGCGGGCATAGAGATCCTCGCCACCGCCCTCGCCCGCAGGCCACGGGCCCGGGCTCTCGGCCTCGTTGTCGTCGCCACGCGTGATCTCCTCGAGATAATTGGGCTCGCCTTGCCGGCGCAGGTGTTCCACCACCGCCTCCACCTCCTGGTCGGTGACCAGCGGCCCGTGGATGCGGGTGATGCGGTCGCCCGGCATGAGGTAGAGCATATCGCCCTGGCCGAGGAGCTGTTCGGCGCCGGACTCGCCGAGAATGGTACGGCTGTCGATCTTCGAGCTCACGCGGAAGCTGATCCGGGAGGGGAGGTTGGCCTTGATCACACCGGTGAGCACGTCGACCGACGGGCGTTGGGTGGCCACGATGAGGTGGATGCCGGCGGCCCGGGCCTTCTGCGAGAGGCGCTGGATGGCGTGTTCGATTTCGCGGCCGGCGGTCATCATGAGATCGGCCACTTCGTCGACGATGACCACGACGAGCGGCAGCGGCGTGGTATCGATGGGTTGGTTTTCCATGATCGGGGCGCCGGTGCCGGGCTCGAAGCCGACTCGCACCCGTCGCTCGAGGCGCTCGCCGCGGGCGCGCGCTTGGGCCACCCGGCGGTTGAAGGAGAAGATGTCGCGGACGCCGAGATAGGACATCAGGCGGTAGCGCTCGTCCATCTGCCGCACCACCCATTTGAGCGCCACCACCGCCTTTTGCGGCTCGGTCACCACCGGGCAGAGGAGGTGGGGAATGTCCTCGTAGACGGAAAGCTCGATCACCTTGGGATCGATCATGAGGAGCCGGCACTGGTCGGGGGTGAGCCGGTAGAGGAGGGAGAGGATCATGGCATTGATGGCGACCGACTTGCCCGAGCCGGTCGTGCCGGCGATCAGGAGGTGCGGCATGCGCGCGAGATCGACCACATAGGGTTCGCCGGCGATGTCCTTGCCCAGGGCGAGGGGCAGGCGGGCCTCGGTCGAGCGGAACGCTTCGCTCTCGATGAGCTCGCGGAGATAGACGATCTCCCGCTTCGGATTGGGCAGCTCGATGCCGATGACGTTGCGCCCGGGTACCGTGGCGATGCGGACCGAAGTCTGGGACAACGAGCGGGCGATGTCATCGGCGAGATTGATCACTCGCTGGGAACGCGTACCGGGTGCAGGCTCCAGCTCGAACAGCGTGACCACCGGACCCGGGCGGATGTCGACGATCTCGCCCCGCACGCCAAAGTCTTCGAGCACGCCCTCGAGGCGGCGGGCCATCTCCTCGAGCGCCCCCCGCGACTGGGCATGCCGGCTGTCGCGCCGAGCTTCCGCGAGCAACTCCGGCGAGGGGAGCGCAAAGGGTCGTTCTCCTTCCGCCGCAGCGGCCACCGCCTGTGGCTCCGGTACGCGCGAGGGACGGTTGCGAGAGCGTGGCTGGCGGCGCTCCCCGGCCGGTGTCGGAGGAGCGGACACGGCCTCTTCCTCGACCGCGGGCCGCAGGGAGAGTTGGCCCGGCCGACGTCCGGCGGTGGCGACGTCGTCCTCTTCAGGATCGAGCCAACGAGCCACGGCTTCGAGCGGCCGACCGACCCGTCGCCACAGGTTGCGCCGGCGGCGCGCGGGCGAAGGCTCGGCCTCTTCTCCCCGCTCCGCTGCGGCGGGCGGCGCGACCGGGTGGACGGGCGGCGCCACCGAAGACCGTGCGCCGCGCCATGCCTCTTGCGACAGTCTTCCGGCGCGCACCGCAGCCGCGCTCACGCGACGGCCGAGCCACAGCGAGCCGGCGGCAATGCGTCCGAGCGCCCAGAGCGACTCGCCCCACCGCAAGCCGAGGGCGAGGACACTCGACACGAGCGCGGCGACGAGCGTGCCGAGATACCATGTCTCGAAGGCGAGCCGGGTCTGGATCCGCGACCACAGGAAATCGCCGACCAGACCGCCCAGTCCCACCCGAAAGGGCCAACTCGCGGGGGCGGGCTGGGGAAGGAGGGCGAAAAAGGCGCTGGTGGAAAGGAGCGCGAGCGGCAGGAACGCGACAGGCAGCCACGGCCAGCGCAGCGGCCGCCGCAGCACGAGGCGCAGGCCCCAGGAGAGGGAGACGGCGACCAACAGCCAGGCGGAGAGCCCGAAGAGCTGGAGCACGAGGTCGGCGAGCACCGCCCCGGCGAGCCCCGCCGGATTGCGCACCGGCCGGTCGCTCGCGGTGCTGAAGGAGGGATCGGCAGGATCGTGGCCCACGAGGGCGAGAGCGAGGAAACCCGCCAATCCCAGGAGGACGGCACCGCCGGTACGGAGCAGAAGCCCGAGCACGAGGTTGCGGATCACCCCTCCTACCCGCTCGCCGGCGATCGTCGCTGCCATCGCCAACCGTTTCCGCTTGCTACCCGCAAACAAGCCTCTCAAGTCGCGAGCGCCGCGAGCCGGCCGAGGGCCTCCCGTACCACCTCCTCGCCGTGCACGAGTGCGGCCCGCACGTGACCCGCGCCGGGAGCGTGTTTCCCGACTCCGGGGCTCAGATAGCCACCCGGCAGCAGCTTCACCCCTGCGTCCCGCCACGCTCGCCTCGCGAAGGCCTCGCCATCACCGACCCCCAGCCAGAGGAAGAAGCCGCCCGGCGGCCGATAGAAGCCGAGACGACCGCCGAGCACCTCCTCTGCCACGTCGAACTTGCGCCGGTAGAGCCGGCGGTTCGCCTCGACATGGGCTTCGTCCTGCCAGAGCCGCGTCGCCGCTGCCAAGACCGGAAGCGGCTGCACCGCGGCGGCATAGGCGCGCAGTTCCAAAAACCGTCGCATCACCCGCGCATCGCCGGCGACGAAACCCGAGCGCAGCCCAGCCGCATTCGACCGCTTGGAGAGCGAATGGAAGACGAGCAGATTCCGCCATTCCGGATCGATCGCACGCACCACCTCAAGCGCACCCGGGGGTGCAAGGCCATCGTAGATCTCGGCGTAGCACTCGTCCACCGCGACCAGGAAGTCGTGCTCGCGGGCGAGCCGATAGAGGCGGGCGAGATAGTCCCGGTCGGCGACGGCTCCCTGTGGATTGGCCGGCGAACAGAGATAGAAGAGAGCCAGCCGATCGAGCTGGTCCCGGTCGAGGGCGTCGAGGTCGGGCAGAAACCCGGACGCCGCGGTAGCGGGAAGGCAAAGCGGCTCGGCTCCAGCCACCACCGCCGCGCCGTAGTAAACGGCGTAGAGCGGATCCGGCATGGCCACGAGAGGAGGGCGGGAGGCGGATTCGGCATCGACCACGAGCTGAGCGACGAGGAAGAGCCCTTCTTTGGTGCCAGCGAGCGGCAGGACCTGCTGCTCCGGATCCACCGAACCCGGCGGCAGCCGGTACCGGCGCTCCAGCCAAGCGGCGCAAGCGGCGCGGAATTCCGGCGTGCCCTGGGGAGGCGGATAGCGGTTCCAGAGATGGGCGTGCGCCGCCAGGGTCTCGGCCAAGAGGGGCGGCGGCGCGTGCTGGGGTTCGCCGATCGACAGATCGATCGGCACCACCTCGGCCGGTGGCGCGAGCCCAGCGAGAAGGCGCGCCAGACGGCGGAAGGGGAAATCCGCGAGGCGGTCGAGACGGGGATTCCGTGGGTGCATGCGAGAGCCATCCCGGCCCGATCGCACGGCACCTTAACATCCTCGCACAGGTCTCTGCAACTTCGCCCATTCGTCAGGGTCGCCCGGTGTTGCCGCGAGGCTTCTCCGGCGACGCGGTGGGCTCGAGCCCCGCCCATGTGGCAGGCGGCTGCAGCCAGGCGAAGGGCTGCCGCCGGGCCGGCTGGGCGGCACGGGAGGAATCCACCACCGCCCCGAGCGGTGCCGCATAGCGCCAGAACAACGCGAGGCCACGCTCGCCCGGTCGCGGCGGCGGGACCTTTGTCGCTGCCGGCCCATTGCCGCGACGAGGAGCGTCGGCGCGGGGCCCCGGCGGCGGGTCCCGCTCGCCCGCGCGCGCCGCGGTTTTCCGAGCCGCAGGCTCGGCCGGGCGATAGTAGCGGTGGCCGCCCCAGCGGGCGACATACTCGAATGCGGCTGCCCAAGCGGGCGACACCTGCGGATTGTGAAAATGCGTGGCACCGGCGGCGAGGTCGGGCATACGACCGTCGAGGGCCGTGATGGCGGCCAGCACGCTGTCGAGCCACGCCTCGCGCTCGATGCGGTTGGTGATGCGGACGTGGTCGGGACGTTCGTCGCTGGTCCAGGAGAACTGGTGCGGTTCGAACACCACCCCGCACACGCTATTCGGCCGGGCCGGATCGCGCACGCGGTTCACCACCACCTGGGCCACCGCCAGCTTGTCGACGAAGGGCGAGCCGCGCGCCTCGAACCACACATTGGTGGCGAGGCACGAGATGTCGCGGAGCCGCGCCGGCGAGGGTTCGCCCCCGGCGACGAACATCGCGAGCGCACGCAACAGTTCGAGGGGTTCGCCGGCGAGCACGATCCCATCCGCGACCCGACCGCGCCCATTTGAACACGCTCCCGTTAACGCATGCTGAAGATCGCGGCCGACGGTTCGGGCGCCCTCCCGCACGGCGCAGGCGGTCTTGACCGAAAGGCCGTCGCGGGCGAAAGCCGGATCGCAGCCCGAGGGGAGGCACGCTCTTGAGCAACGCCTACAGCGGTGCGGAGGCGCTCGTCTGGCTCCTCGACTCCTACGGCGTGCGCCTGGTGTTCGGCCTGTGCGGGGATACCAGCCTGCCTTTTTACGATGCCCTCGCCCGTGGCCGTCACGCGATCCGCCACCTGCTCGCCCGCGACGAGCGGCACGCCGCCTATATGGCAGAAGCCTGGTCCCGCCTCACCGGCCGGCCCGGGGTCGTCGAGGGGCCCTCCGGAGGCGGTGCCACCTACATGCTGCCGGGCGTCGCGGAAGCCGACGGCAGCGCCACCGCCCTCGTGGCCCTGACCACCGACGTCGCGGTGACGGCCCGCGGACGCTTCACCCTGACCGAGCTCGACCAAGCCGCCCTGTTCCGGCCCGTCACCCGCTGGAGCGAGGTGGTCGATCGGCCCGAGGCGTTGCCGCGGGCCGTCCGCAAGGCGTTCCGGATGGCGACATGTGGCCGTCCGGGAGCGGTCCATCTCGGTATCCCCTTCGACGTGCAGCAGGGGACGGTGCCGCCCGAAGAACTGTGGGTCGAACCGCGCAACCAGCAGTGGCCGGCCGAACGTCCGATGCCGGATCCGGCGGAGGTGGAGCGGGCGGCGAGGGCGCTCCGCGAAGCCGAGCGGCCGCTGGCCATTTGCGGTGGGGGGGTGCTCGCCTCGGGGGCGGAGGCGGCCCTCCTCGCCCTCGCCGAGCGGCTGGATCTGCCGGTGGCCACCTCGATCTCGGGCAAAGGAGCGATCCCCGAGACCCATCCGCTCGCGGTCGGGGTGGTCGGCAGCAATGGCGGCACCCCCGAGACCCGAGCGCTCGTCGATGCCGCCGATCTCGTGCTCTTCGTCGGCTGCCGCGCCGGATCGGTGACCACCGAACGCTGGCGTCACCCTAAGCCCGGCGAGGTGCGGGTCGTGCACATCGACATCGATCCCGCCGCGATCGGCACCAACTATCCGACCGAGGCGGCCTTGGTCGGCGATGCCCGCACGGCTCTCGAGGCGCTTCTCGCCGCCCTCGACCCCATGCCGTCGGTGGCCCGCCGCAGTCGGCAGGAGGTGACGAGCCTGCGCGAGCGCAAGTTCGCCGCCTTTCGCGAGCGTGCCCTGAGCGACGAGCGGCCGATCCGGCCGGAGCGGGTGGTCGCCACCTTCGCGCGGCTGCTTCCCGCCGATGCCATCTTGCTGTGCGATCCCGGCACCCCCTGCCCCTATTTCTCGGCCTATTTCCCGCTCGCCCGAGCGGGCCGCCACTTCCTCTCCAACCGCGCCCATGGCGCCCTCGGCTGGGCCCTGCCGGCGGCGCTCGGTGCGGCCCTGGCGCGCCCCGAGCAGAAGGTGGTGGCGGTCATGGGCGACGGCAGCTTCGCCATGGCGTGCGGCGAACTCGAGACCGCCGTGCGCCTCGGCCTGCCGGTGCTGTTCGTGGTGCTCGCCAATGGCAGCTACGGCTGGATCCGGGCGGGTCAAAAGACTCGCTTTGGCGGCCGCTATTTCTCCGTCGACTTCGGCCCGCTCGAGCACGCCGCCGTGGCGCGGGCCTTCGGCCTCGAAGCGGAGCGGGTCGACGACCCGCGCGCCCTCGAGCCGGCGGTCGCGCGCCTGCTGCGCGCGTCGGGCCCGGCCCTGCTCGAGATCCTCTGTCAGCCGCTCGAGGAGGCCGCGGCACCCGTGAGCGAGTGGATCGCCTGACCGCCGCGGCCGCCCTTGCCGGCCCCAGGGGGCGTCCCATTTGACGGACCGACCTGCGTCGATCCTCTCTGCTTCCGGAGCTCGGCTGTTGTCCGTGGATGCACGCCCCGATCTCGCCGCCGAGGTCGCCCGTCGGCGCACCTTCGCCATCATCTCCCATCCGGACGCCGGCAAGACGACGCTCACGGAAAAGCTGCTCTTGGCCGGCGGCGCGATCCATCTCGCCGGGGAGGTCAAGGCCCGCGGCGAACGGCGGCGGGCGCGCTCGGACTGGCTCGCCATCGAGCAAAAGCGCGGCATCTCCGTCACCACCTCGGTGATGACCTTCGAATATGCCGGCTGCGTGTTCAACTTGCTCGACACCCCGGGCCACGAGGATTTCTCCGAGGACACCTACCGCACCCTCACCGCCGTCGACAGCGCGGTCATGGTGATCGATGCGGCCAAGGGCATCGAGAGCCGCACCTTGCGGCTGTTCGAAGTGTGCCGGCTGCGGGACATCCCCATCGCCACCTTCGTCAACAAGCTCGACCGCGAGGCGCGCGATCCGCTGTCGCTCATGGACGAGATCCACGACCGCCTCGCCCTCGATCCCGCGCCGGTGAACTGGCCGGTCGGCAGCGGCCGCAGCTTCCGCGGCACCTTCGAGCTCGCCACGCAACGGCTGTGGCTGTTCGATCCGACCGTGGAGCCCTTTCCCGAGCGCGCCATCGACCGCGCCGCCCTCGCCGCCCACGCCGAGCCCGACATCCTCGCGCGCTTCACCGAAAGCCTGGCGCTCGTCGAGGCGGCGCTGCCGCGCTTCGATCCTGCCGCTTTTCGCGCCGGCCATCTGTCTCCCGTGTTCTTCGGCAGCGCGCTGCGCCAGTTCGGGGTGCGGGCGCTATTGGATCATCTCGCCCGTTTCGCTCCGCCGCCGCGTCCCCAGCCGGCGGAGCCGCGCGCCGTCGCCCCGACCGAGCCGCGGGTGACCGGCTTCGTCTTCAAGGTGCAGGCCAACATGGACCCGCGCCACCGCGACCGGGTGGCTTTCGTGCGCCTCTGTTCCGGTCGCTTCACCCGCGGCGTCCGGCTGCGGGCGGCGCGCGACGGTCGCGCCATCGCCACCGCCCATCCCATCTTCTTCTTCGCCCGCGCCCGCGAGCTCGCGGAAGAGGCGGTGGCGGGCGACATCGTCGGCTTGCCGAACCATGGCCAGCTGCGGGTGGGCGACAGCCTGGGCGAGGACGAGCCGGTGCGGTTTTCGGGCATTCCCAATTTCGCCCCCGAGATTTTGGCGCGCGTGCGGCTCGGCGATCCCATGCGCGCCAAGCATCTCAACAAGGCGCTCGCCGACATGGCGGAAGAGGGAGTGGTCCAGGTCTTCCGACCGTTGCTCGGCCAGGACTGGATCGTCGGTGCCGTCGGTCCCCTCCAGCTCGACGTCCTGGCCGCCCGGCTGGAGGCGGAGTACCAATTGCCGATCGCGTTCGAGGCCGCCCCCTATGTCACCGCCCGTTGGTGTCGGCCGGCCGACGAGGCGGAGCGGCAGCGCTTCGTCGCCGCCAAACGGGCGAGCCTCGGCGTCGACAGCGACGGCCATCTCGTCTATCTCGCCCGCAACCTCTGGGATCTCGAGCGAGCGCAGAAGGACTTTCCGAGGGTGCGCTTCGCTGCCACCCTGGAGCGCGGCTCCGGGGCCGTGCCGTCCGGGTGAGGGCGAGCGTCCGGGGGCGGGGCGCGGGCGAGGCGGGGTCAGCGGCGCGGGGCGTCGGCGCGGAAGGGCCCGCTGGCACCGCGAGCGAGCGCCTCGCGCCGGGCGGCGGCGGTGTCCGCGAGATCGCGGGCGGTGGCCGGATCGACGTCTTGCGGGAAGAAGGTATAGGACAGGGTGATGTGGCGGACTTCCCGGGCGTAGGGATCGTCGAACAGGCCGGGATCGATGAAGAACTGGACCGGCATCTCGACGCGCTCGCCCGGGTCGAGCTTCTGTTCGCTGAAGCAGAAGCATTCGGTCTTGAAGAAATAGGGTGCGGCCTTGAAGGGGGTGACGTTGAAGGTGGCGCGCCCGACCACCGGCCGGTCGGCGAGGTTCTCGGCGAAATAGTGTACGAGGACGGGTTCGCCGGGGCGCACGTCGATGTGCGAGACGCGCGGGCCGAAGCGCCAGGGCAGGCCGCGCCCGACATTGGCGTCGAAGGACACGGTGAGGGTGGGGAGGGTGCCGGGCCGGTCGGTGGCAGGGGTGGCGGGCGGGGCGTCGGCGCGTTGGGTGGTGCCGCCGTAGCCGGTGACGGCGCAGAACAGGCGGTAGAGGGTGGGCGAGGCGGCGACCAGGCCGATCATGGCGGCGACGGGTAGGGCGAGGAGCAAAAGCGTGCGCAGATTGCGTCGCGCGAGGGCGATCATGGCGGGATCCGAAGCCATCTCCGAGTCGGGCAATGTTCGCGTCGAAGGGGGGTGCGAGGATGCGACATGCGATCGCAGGGGTTGGGCGGGTTTTTCGGGAGGGCGACGAGGGGCTGGCGGGCGTGGGGCTCGGCCGGGTCCGGCCGGATCCGCCGTGGTTCCCCCACGGTCTCCCCTGTGCTAAGCACAGGTGAGCGACTTTCAGCATGACCGCGCGAGCCGTGGTTCCCCCACGGTCTCCCCTGTGCTAAGCACTGGAGCGACTCTTGAGCGACATGGACGCGCGCCGTGGTTCCCCCACGGTCTCCCCTGTGCTAAGCACCACCGCCCTCGCCCTCGTGATGGCCAGTGGGCCGTGGTTCCCCCACGGTCTCCCCTGTGCTAAGCACCAAGGTTCGCCAGCTTTACGGTTTCACCGTGCCGTGGTTCCCCCACGGTCTCCCCTGTGCTAAGCACGGCTAATTATAATTCAATGCATGCCGTTCAGCCGTGGTTCCCCCACGGTCTCCCCTGTGCTAAGCACCGGACAGACCGCCCCCGACCTCCCCCTATAGCCGTGGTTCCCCCACGGTCTCCCCTGTGCTAAGCACCGTCAAGTCCTCGATAACGCGCGGCGCTGTGCCGTGGTTCCCCCACGGTCTCCCCTGTGCTAAGCACCTTGAACCGAGTGAAGCCATACGGCCACTTGCCGTGGTTCCCCCACGGTCTCCCCTGTGCTAAGCACTTCGCTCCAGGTCAGCTCGCACAGAGGCGAGCCGTGGTTCCCCCACGGTCTCCCCTGTGCTAAGCACGCGCGCCGCGGCGAGAGCAGGCCTATCACGGCCGTGGTTCCCCCACGGTCTCCCCTGTGCTAAGCACAGGTGAGCGACTTTCAGCATGACCGCGCGAGCCGTGGTTCCCCCACGGTCTCCCCTGTGCTAAGCACTGGAGCGACTCTTGAGCGACATGGACGCGCGCCGTGGTTCCCCCACGGTCTCCCCTGTGCTAAGCACCACCGCCCTCGCCCTCGTGATGGCCAGTGGGCCGTGGTTCCCCCACGGTCTCCCCTGTGCTA
>BEIQ01000001.1 GCA_002898275.1 bacterium HR40 | reverse complement strand
TAATCGCCGCCGTCAACGTCGTCTTGCCATGATCCACATGGCCGATCGTCCCAATGTTCACATGCGGCTTCGTCCGCTCAAACTTCGCCTTGGCCATCGCCGGTGTCCTGTCGTTCCACTTGCTTCGGAGGGTCGTTGCGCCGAAAGTCGCGTCGCGGTCCGCGCTGGAGCGGGTGAGGGGAATCGAACCCCCACGGCCAGCTTGGAAGGCTGGTGCTCTACCATTGAGCTACACCCGCGTTCACCACGGGCCGAACCGCATCCGGGACCTGGTGGAGGGGGTAGGATTCGAACCTACGTAGGCTGACGCCGGCAGATTTACAGTCTGCTGCCTTTAACCACTCGGCCACCCCTCCACGTCCGCCCGGAGGCGAAACGCGCGCGGAATATGGCGAGTACCATGCGGAAGTCAACCACGAGAAGGTTGCTGGAAGAGCCGATGAGCAAACAGGAAACCCGCCCCCAAGCCACCCCGTCCCCCGGCCGCCCGCGGCGGACCGGAGGTGCCGCCGCCACCGCCGTCGCGGCCGCCCGTTCGGCGGACGAACGGCCGTCAGCCAAGGCCAGGTCCTCCTCCCGCCGCGGTGGCGAAGCCAGTCGCGGCAGCGTCCGCGAGCTGTGGCTGTGGGGCTACCATGCGGTGCTCGCCGCCCTGCGCAATCCGCGCCGCAGCTGTTACCAGCTGGTCGCCACCGAACAGGCCCTCGAGCGTCTGGGTCAGGCGGCCCAGCGCCGGGGCCTGCAGATCCGCGTCGCCACGCCGGCCGAAGTGGCGCGGCTCGTCCCCGCCGGAGCGGTCCACCAGGGTGTGGCGTTGCGGGTCGCACCGCTGCCGCCGCTCGCCCTCGACCGAGTGCTGGCGGTCCAGCCGGCGGAAAGCCTCTTCCTCGTGCTCGACCGCATCACCGATCCCCGCAACTTTGGCGCCATCCTGCGCTCGGCGGTGGCCATGGGTGCCGCTGCGGTGCTCGTGCAGGAACGGCGTAGCGCCGAAATGGGCGGCGCGGCGGCCAAGGCCGCAGCCGGCGCCCTCGACATGATCCCGATCGTGGAGGTCACCAACATCACCCGCGCGCTCCTCCGGCTCAAGGAGGCCGGCTTTCGGGTGACCGCCCTCGATGCCGCGGCTCCGACGCCCATCGAGGAGCTCGCCTGGGTGCCGCGACGGGCGCTCGTCTTCGGCAGCGAGGGCGAGGGGATCCGTCGGCTGGTCGGCGAGACCTGCGATGAACACGCTCGGATCGTCATCGACCCGCGCATCGAGAGCCTCAATGTCTCGGTGGCCGCCGGTATCGCTCTCTATGTGCTCGAGCGGGTGCTCCGCCGGCATGCCGCCGGGCCCGCGGCCTCCGATTGACAGGGAGGGGAGGGGCGATAGGTTGGCCGAGCACGATCCGGGCGGGGCGGCAATGGACTCCACCGAATTGGCGACGATCATCGAGCATGCGTGGGAGCGGCGCGAGGAACTCGGTCCCCACACCACGGGTCCGGTCCGCGAGGCGGTCGAGGCGGCTCTCGCGGGCCTCGATTGCGGCCGCTGGCGGGTGGCGGAGAAGACCGAGGCCGGCTGGGTGGTGCACCAGTGGCTCAAGAAGGCGGTGCTGCTGTCCTTTCGGCTCACCGACATGCGCCCCATTCCCGGCGCCCCCGGGGGTAGCCACTGGTTCGACAAAGTGCCCACCAAGTTCGAGGGCTGGGACGAGGAACGCTTCCGCCGCGCCGGTTTCCGCGCCGTGCCAGGCGCGATCGTGCGGCGTTCCGCCTACATCGCTCCCGGAGTGGTGCTCATGCCCTGTTTCGTGAACGTCGGGGCACGGGTCGAGAGCGGCACCATGATCGATACCTGGGCCACCGTCGGCTCCTGTGCTCAGATCGGCCGCAACTGCCACATTTCCGGTGGTGCCGGGATCGGCGGCGTGCTCGAGCCCCTGCAAGCGAACCCCGTGATCATCGAGGACGATTGCTTCATCGGCGCCCGCGCCGAGGTGGCGGAAGGGGTGATCGTCGAACGGGGTTCGGTCCTCGCCATGGGCGTCTACATCGGCGCCTCGACCCGTATCGTCGACCGCACCACCGGCGAAGTGTTCACCGGGCGCGTCCCCGCCTGGTCGGTGGTGGTGCCCGGTACGCTGCCGGGCCGGCCGCTTCCCGATGGCACTCCGGGGCCCGGTCTCTACTGTGCGGTGATCGTCAAGCGAGTCGATGAACGGACCCGCGCCAAGACCTCGATCAACGAGCTGTTGCGGAACTGAGGTGGAGGTCGTCGATCCGGTCGAGCTCACGCGTGCGCTCGTGCGCTGCCCGAGCGTGACGCCGGTCGAGGCCGGGGTGTTCGCGCCCCTCGAGCAGCGCCTCGAGGCCATGGGCTTTTCCTCGAGGCGGCTCGCCTTTCGCTCGACCGCCGGGGGGCAGAGCGTGCCGAACCTTTTCGCCCGTCTCGGCACCGACGCCCCGGTCCTCCTCTTCTGCGGCCATACCGACGTGGTGCCGCCTGGCGATCCTGCGGCCTGGACCGTCGACCCCTTTGCCGGCGAGATCCGCGACGGTCGCCTCTACGGGCGCGGTGCCGCCGACATGAAGAGCGGGATCGCTGCCTTCCTCGCAGCCGTCTCGCGTTTCCTCCGCGACCGGGGTGCGCCCCGCGGCAGCATCGTGCTCTTCCTCACCAACGACGAGGAGGGCCCGGCGATCGACGGCACACAGGCGCTGCTGCGGTGGTTTCGCGACAACGGTGGCCGCTTCGATGCCGCGATCGTGGGCGAACCCACCTCGGAAGCGATCGTTGGCGACACCATCAAGATCGGCCGCCGCGGCTCGCTTTCGGGCCATCTCACGGTCTTCGGCCGCCAAGGTCACGTCGCCTACCCGCAGCGCGCGGACAACGCCGCCCACGGTATGGTGCAGCTGCTCGCGCGGCTGATCGGGGAGCCGATCGATGGCGGCAGCGCCCACTTCGAACCCTCGACCCTGCAGGTGACGACCATCGACGTAGGCAATCCGGCAGGCAATGTCATTCCCGGCCGGGCCACGGCGGTCTTCAATGTCCGCTACAACGACCTCCACGATGCCGCCAGCCTCGAAGCGCTGCTGCGGGCGCGACTCGACAGCTGCGGGGTGCGCTACGACTTGCGCGTTCACTGTGGCGCCGAGCCCTTCCTCACGCTCCCGGGACGGCTGACCGATCTGGTGGGGGATGCGGTGTTCGCCGTACAGAAGCTGCGTCCGCGACTGTCGACCTCGGGGGGCACATCGGATGCACGCTTCCTCGCGCCCGCCGGTCCGGTGGTCGAATGCGGGATCGTGGGACCGACCATGCACCAGGTGGACGAGCACGTGCGGATCGCCGACATCGAGGCGCTCACGGCGATCTACCGGGCGCTCCTCGACCGTTTCTTCGATCGCTGGCAATGCTGAGCCGGAGCGAGATCCAGCGGGCCCTTTGGGGCGCCTGGCTGGTCGGGGTGCGCGACCCACGGGCGCTCGAATGGTTCGAGTTCACCGTCGAGGGGTTCTGGCGTTCCTTCTTCGCGGCGCTGCTCGCAGCTCCCTTCTACCTCTTCCTCGCGCTTCACGAATACGCCATCGCGGGGGCGCCTGCCGATCCCTTCTGGACCGCCTTCGTGCGCGCCGTGACCTATGCTCTCGACTGGGCGCTCTTTCCCATCGCCGTCTTCCTCCTGGTGCGCCTCGTCGATCTCGGTCACCGCTACGTCGTCTATATCGTCGTCAACAACTGGGCGACGGTCCTCCAGCTCTTCGCCTTTTCCCTCGCGGTGGCGGTGGCTCGCCTGCTACCCGAGGCCTTGGCCTCGCTCGTCCTCGTCGCGACCCTCGCTCTCGTGCTCGCCTATCGCTGGCTGGTCGCCCGCGAGGCGCTGGCGACGAGCGGCTGGATGGCGAGCGCCTTCGTCCTCGTGGACCTCGTCCTGGGCCTGCTGCTCGACCGCCTCGCGCGCAGCCTGTTGTGACTGGGGGCGGCGCGGCTGCCCCTGGGCGAGTGGCGGACTTCCTCCCATCTCTCGCGACAGAAGCCCGCGCGGAGGGGGAAATGTCGGCAACCCCGGTCCGGGAGCTCGAACTGCCGCCGCACCGGCTCGGCGCCTTTCTCGGTCTGCCGCACGAGCCCCAGGGAATCGTGATCTTCGCCCACGGCAGTGGCTCGTCGCGCTTCAGCCCGCGCAACGCCTTCGTTGCCCGCGCGCTCGAACGGTCGGGTTTCGCCACTCTCCTCTTCGACCTGCTGACCCCCGCCGAGGCTATCGACCGGCGCAGGGTCTTCGACATTCCCCTGCTCGCTCAGCGCTTGCTCGAGGCGATCCAGTTCGTCCGCGCGCACCCCCCGGTCCGATCCCTGCCGATCGGCCTTTTCGGGGCGAGCACGGGCGCTGCGGCGGCATTGGTGGCGGCAGCGGAGCTGCCACAAGAGGTGGCGGCGGTGGTCTCGCGCGGCGGCCGCCCGGACCTCGCCGGTGCAGCTCTGTCGCGGGTGATGGCGCCTACGCTCCTGGTGGTCGGAGAGCGAGACGAGACCGTTCTCGAGCTCAACCGGCTCGCCATGCGCCAGATGATTTGCGAGGTGCGGCTCGAGATCGTCCCCGGGGCGACCCATCTGTTCGAAGAGCCAGGCACCCTCGAACAGGTGGTGTCCCTCGCCACCGATTGGTTCCGGCGGTATCTGCGGCCGACAGCCGGAAGCTCGAGGGAGAAGTGAGGGAGCACGAGCGGCAGGAGGGCGGGACGTCGTCGGCGGCCGCACGACAGCTCGGCGGTGCGCCGCGAGACGGGGAGCCTGCGACGTCGCTTGCCGGACATGGGCACCGGGGCCTAATGGGGGGCCGTGGTGGAGCGGGCAGGAGCCGAAATGCCCTCTTGGTTGGAGAAGACCCTGTTCGCGGCGGGGGCCGCCTGCCTTCTCGTCCTCGTCGGGATCGCGCTCGATCGCTACCGGCTGTTTCCGGTGTCGCAGCTCGATGCCGCGCTCGATGCTGCGCGCGACTGGCGCGAGAACTGGCGGCACTATCTCGGCTGGCGGTCGAAGTGGCTGCGGCCGAACCGGCGCGGTGCAGGCGTCACGCGCCACGATCCGCAATCGGCGTTCGCCGGCTACACCTTCATCACCGGGTACCGCGATGGCCTGTTCGGCGCCTGGCTCGTCGACATGGATGGCCGCGAGGTGCACCGCTGGCGGATCGACCCGGCAGCCCTGTGGCAGGCAGCGGGCTACGAAGAGCCGCCGGTTCCCGACGTCGATATCTCCATCCACGGGGCGGCGTTGCTCGCGGGCGGCGACGTGGTCCTCAATATCGCCGGCGGAGCCGTGGCCCGCTATGACCGCTGCTCCCGGTTGCTGTGGGCCCGCGGTTTCCATGCCCACCACGACATTGCCATCGCGGCCGACGGCCGCATCGTCGTGCCCGGCCGGCAGCAGCGCACGGAGCCCTTCGCTCTTCGCCCGAGCATTCGGCCGGGACCGACCGGGTTTTGGTACGAGGACACCATCGTCTATCTCACGCCGGACGGGACGCGGCTCGAGGAGCGCTCCGAGTTCGAGGCCTTCGCGCGTCACGGTGCCGATTATCTGTGGGCGAGCGGGCCAGGCGTCGGCCTCCAGCTGGCGGTGGAGGACATCCTGCATACCAACAATGCCGAGCCTCTCGATCCGACAATCGCCGCCGCCTTTCCGCAGTTCGAGCCGGGCGACCTGCTGTTGTCGCTGCGCAACGTCAACACCATCCTGGTCGTCGACGGCGACGACTTTCGCCCCAAATGGTCGATGACGGGGCCGTTCTTGCACCAGCACGATCCGGACTTCCTGCCGAACGGCCATATCGCCGTGTTCGACAACCGGCTGACGGGACCCGTGCCCCGCCTCGGCTGGTCGCGTGTCCTCGAGATCGACCCGCGGGACGGCAACCGTATTGTGTGGACGTACGAGGGCAGTGACGACGATCCCTTCTATACCGAGGTCGGTGGCAAGGTGGAATGGCTGCCCAACGGCAATCTCCTCGTCACCGAACCCCAGGGCGGGCGCATTTTCGAAGTCACTCGCGAGGCCGCGCCGCGCATCGTGTGGGAATATGTGAACGAAGTCGAGCCCGGATGGGTCGGCACGGTGTTCGACGGGCTGCGCATCGGCTATGACGCCGCCGATTACGTGGGCAGGCCTTGCCCGGAGTGAGCGAGGAGCGGACGTCGCCCGTGACCATCGTCGTCGCCACCTGGAACGTCAACTCGATCAAGGCGCGCGAGAGCCTGGTCCTCGGTTGGCTCGGCGAAGTGCAGCCCGATGTCCTGCTCATGCAGGAAATCAAGTGCACCGAGGACGCGTTTCCGCGTCAGGGGTTCGCCCGGCTCGGCTACGGGGTGGCGGTGGTGGGACAGAAGAACTGGAACGGCGTCGCGGTGGCGAGCCGTCACCCGATCGAGGAACTCGCCCGACAGCTACCTGGCGAGGAGGATGCACAAGCACGCTACCTCGAGGTCCGCACCGCAGGACTGCGCGTGGCCTCCCTGTACCTGCCGAACGGCAATCCGGTGGGCAGCGACAAGTTCGCTTACAAGCTGCGTTGGCTCGAGCGCCTGCGCCACCACGCCGCCTGTCTCCTCGAGGAAGACGAGCCGCTCGTGCTCGGCGGCGACTACAACGTGATCCCGGAGACCATCGACTGCCACGATCCGGCGGCCTGGCAGGACGATGCCCTGTTCCGACCGGAATCGCGCCGGGGATTCCGAGCGCTGCTGTGGCTCGGCCTCTACGACGCCTTTCGCGCGCTCCATCCCGAAGACAAGAACGCTTGGACCTTCTGGGACTATCAGGGCGGGGCGTTCCAGCTCGATCACGGCATCCGCATCGACCATCTGCTGTTGTCGCCGCAGGCCGTCGACCGGCTGCGCGCCGCCCGCATCGACCGCCGGCCGCGCGCCATGCCCAAGGCTTCCGACCACACGCCGGTGCTGATCGAGCTCGACTGAAGCCTATTCCTTGACCGCGCCGGTCAGGCTCGATACGTAATATTCGACGAAAAAGCTGTAGATAATGGCGACCGGGATCGAGCCGAGCAACGCGCCTGCCATCAGGGATCCCCAGTGATAGACGTCGCCTTCCACGAGTTGCGTCAGGACAGCGACCGGTACGGTCTTCTTCTCGCTCGACTGGATGAAGGTAAGCGCGTAGATGAATTCGTTCCAGCTCAGGGTGAAGGCGAAGATACCAGCTGAGATCAACCCCGGCACCGCCAACGGAAGGGTGATCTTCCACAGGATCTGCAGTCGAGTCGCCCCGTCGATCAGAGCGCATTCCTCGAGCTCGTAGGGAATCGACTTGAAGTAGCCGATGAGGAGCCAGGTGCAGAACGGGATCAGAAAGGTCGGGTAGGTCAGGATCAGGGCCAGGGGGCTATCGAACAGACCGAGATTGTAGACCATGGTAGCGAGCGGAATGAACAGGATCGACGGCGGCACCAGGTAGGCGAGGTATATGGCGAGGCCGACCCACTGCGAGCCGCGAAAGCGCAGGCGCTGGATGGCATAGGCAGCGAGCACGCTGGCGAACAGCGACAGGAACGTCGAGACCACCGCGACCAGCATGGTGTTCCACAGCCACTGCGGATAATCGGTCTCGAACAGGAGCTTGTAGACATTCGCGAGCGTAGGAGAGTGAACCCAGAACGGATTGAAGTCTCTGTAGTTATAGAGTTCCTCGTTCGACTTGAGGGTGGTCACAGCCATCCAGTAGAAAGGGAACAGGAGGACGATGACGAAACAGGCCAGCGGCACCCAGACGGTGACGATCTGCCGGGGAACGGATTCCCACTGGATGACGCCGACGCGCTCGCGCCCTCCGATCGGACGCTCCGCTTGTTCCGGTCTCGTTTCGACCATCAGTCGTTGCCCTCGCCCTGCTGCCACTTGCGCCGCGCCAACGCGAAATAGCTGAAGATCGTGGCAAATACGAGGAAGGGGATCATCGCCACGGCGATCGCCGAACCTTCCCCGAGCTGGCCACCGGGGATCGCCCGCTGGAAGGCGAGGGTGGCCATGAGATGGGTCGAGTTCACCGGGCCGCCGCGAGTGATGGCGTAGACCAGCTGGAAGTCGGTGAAGGTGAACAGCACGGAGAAGGTGAGGACCACCGCCAGGATCGGCAACAGCATCGGGAAGGTGATGTAGCGGAAGCGCTGCCAAGGAGTGGCACCGTCGAGCAGCGCCGCCTCGTAGAGGGAAGGCGAGATCGTCTGGAGCCCGGCGAGCAGGCAAATGGCGACGAAGGGGATGCCCCGCCAGATGTTGGCGGCGATCAGGGACCAGCGCGCGTTCCATGGATCGCCGAGGAAATTGATGTAGGTCTCGCGCAATCCGAGGACGTCGACGAGCACATAAGAGACGATGGAGAACTGCGGATCGTAGATCCACCAGAAGGCGATGGCCGAGAGCACGGTGGGCACGATCCATGGCACGAGAATGATGGCCCGCAGGAAAGACTTGAACGGCAGGTGGCGGTTGAGCAGCAGCGCCAGCCACAGGCCGAGCCCGAATTTCCCGATGGTGGCCACCACCGTGTAGAGGATGGTATTGCCCACGGACATCCAGAAGATGCGGTCGGTCTCGAGCAGTTCGTAGTTGAGCAGACCGACGAACTCGCCGGCACGGCCGATCCGGGTGTCGGTGAACGCGAGCCAAATGCCGAGTCCCAGCGGATAGGTGAGAAAGACGAGAAGCAGACCCACCGCCGGTAGCATGCACATGACGATGAGGAACGGCTTCCAGTCGAACAGGCGGACCAGCCAGTTCTCCTGCCGTCCCTGCCACAGCGAGGCTTCGCTCCGCGACGCCACCACCTCCTCCCCCGAAGGCACGGCCGCCGGGAACCGGAGGGCTCCCGGCGGCCCGCCCTCCGCTTCAGCTCCGGTAGTAACGCTTCGCCCGCTTGGCGGCCTCGCGAGCGGCCTCCTCCGGGCTCAGCTGCCCGGTGCAGACCGCGGCCACCATCTGGACCACCACGAAGTCGGCCAGCACCGCCTGGGAAGCCGGACCGAGGCTGCCCTTGTAGCCGTCCCACAGCGAGTCCGCCATGACGTGCTGGTAGGGCGTGACCTTGGGATCGGTCTTCCACACGTCGCTCTCGTCGTAGGCCTTGAGCGGGTGATTCCAGTAACCGATGCACTTGGTGAGGAAGGTATCGTACTGCTCCCGCTCCATCATGAAGCGAATGTAGTGCTTCGCCGCATTGGGATAGGGGGTGTACTTGAAGACCATGCAATTGACGACGAGGCAGCGCTCGGTCGGAAAGCCCACCGGGCCGATCGGCATACGAGCGTGATAGATGTCGTCGGCGAGCGCGCGGACATTCGGGTCGTTGGAATTGAGAGCAGCGAAATAGATCGAGATGCCGTTTTGCGTGAGACTGATCTGGCCGGCCAAAAATGCCTTGTTGTTGGCCGGATCCAGCCACGACTCGGTACCCGGAATGAACGTCTCGTAGAGGGCTTTGCCGTATTTCAGGGCCTCGACCGTTTCCTTGCTGTCGAGGATCACCCGATCGTTCTCGTCCACCACCGCCCCGCCATGCGCCCACAGCAGCCAGTAGCACCAGGCATTGGCATCGCCCACCGCATTGCCGAGGGCGAAGCCAGCGGGATGGCCGATCTGCTTGAGCTTGCGGCAGAGATCGAGGAACCCGTCGAGGTCCTGCGGCACGTCGCTGTAGCCCGCCTGCTCGATCCAGGACTTGCGATAGACGATGCGGCCGCCCGCGGCGCCGAAGGGGATGGAGATCCAGCGACCGTTCTTGATCCCGTACTTCTCGGCAAGGGGCCACCAGCCACCGTATTTCTCGCCGAGGTAAGTCGCGAGATCGGTCATGTCGTGGAGCTTGTCGGCGTACTGGAACGGATCGTCGCTCCAGCCGACAATGACGTCCGGGCCGCTGCCGACGTTGGCGGCGACGGCGGTTTTCGGACGCAGGTCCTCCCAGCTCTCGAACTCCACCTTGACCGGCACACCCGTCTCGGCGGTGAATTTTTCGGTGTTCTTGAGGAACCATTCCTCGTCGGCGGCCACGAATTTGGAAGGACGCAATACCCGCAGGCTTGCTCCCTTCTCGATGGGCCAGTTGGGCACCGGCACGCTCTTGACCGGGACCTCGGCGAGCAGAGCGCGGCTGCCCAGCATGGTGGAGCCGGCGAGCGCGCCGAGCCCCAGCTGGAGGGTATCGCGACGCGTGAATCGGGTCATGGAAAGGCCTCCCTCGGGCACGCAACGTGAACGGGAGCGGAACGCTCCCTCGGGACGCGGCGCGCATCCTGCCCGAGTGTCCCCGGCCTTGCAACCGCAGAAGCTCGGGAGTGTGGGAGCGGCTTGATTTGCCGGTGCCGCCGCTCAACTCCCGTGGGCAGGCCGACCGGCGCTACGGCCGGGATCGCGAGGGGCGGAGCCAGAGCATGCGGGTGGCAGGCCGACGCTGTCTTCTCTGCCGTTGCGAGGGGACGATGTCCGTCGATGTGCGGGCCATCGCCTCCGCTCTCGGGGCGAGCGCGGTCGAAGAGCCCTTCGATCAGCTCTGCCGCGCTCAGATCGCGCACTTTCAACGGGCGCTCGCCAGCGGCGAACCCCTGCTGGTGGCCTGTGAACAAGAGGCCGCCGTGTTCGACGAGGTGGCGCAGGCTGCGGGTTTCGGGAGCGCCTTGCGGTTCGTCGATCTCCGCGATCGCGCCGGCTGGTCGGACGAGGGGGAGGGCGCGGCTGCCAAGATGGCGGCATTGCTCGCCGAAGCGCTGTTGGAGGGGGAGCCGGCGCCGTCGGTGAGCCTGAGTTCGGGTGGAGAGATCGTGGTCTACGGTCGCGGCGAGCTCGCCCTCGAGGCCGCCCGCCGGCTCGCCGATCGCCTGGCGCCGAGGGTGTTGTTGCGGGAGGCTGGCGACATCATCCCACCGCGGGCGTGGAACGTGCCGGTGTTCCGCGGACGCATCCGGCAGGCACGCGGCTGGCTCGGCCGTTTCGAGCTCGAGGTCGAGGATTTCGCCGCTGCGCGGCCTTCCTCGCGGGCCGCGCTGGTCTTCGGCGAGCCCGTTCCCCAGAGCCAGCTCACCTGCGATCTGATCCTCGATCTCTCGGGCGAAACGCCGCTCTTTCCCGCTCCGGCCAAGCGCGACGGCTATCTCTGGGTCGATCCCGCCGATCCCCTCGCCGTCGAACGCGCGCTCTTCCAGCTCACCGACATGGTGGGCGAGTTCGAGAAGCCGCGTTATGTCACCTACGACGAGGGCGTGTGCGTGCACATGCGCTCGCGCATCGTGGGCTGCACGCGCTGTCTCGATGTCTGTCCCACCGGGGCCATCACCTCGGGCGAGGACCGGGTGGTGATCGAACCGCATGTCTGCGCCGGCTGCGGCAGTTGTAGCGGGGTTTGCCCGACCGCCGCGGTGAGCTACGCCTCCCCTGCGCCGTCCTTTCTGCTCGAGCGTCTGCGCACCCTGCTCCTGACCTTCCTGCGGGCGGGCGGTGCGGCGCCGGATCTCCTTCTCTACGAGGATCGGCATGGCGGCGAGATGTTGAGCCTGTGGGCGCGCCTCGGACGCGGCCTGCCGGCGCGCACCCTGCCGTTCCGTCTGCCCGAGATCGGCTTGATCGGCATCGAGCTTCTCGCTTCGGCCTTCGCCTGGGGCGCGCGCCGGGTGATGGTGTTGGCACCGCCCAGCAAGAGGGCGGAGCTCCCCGGTCTCGAGCAGAACGTGCAGGTGGTGCAGGAGGTGCTGGACGGGCTGGGTTACGGCCGGGAGCGGCTCCTGCTGCTGTTCGAGGACGATCCGGAAGTCGTGGACGGGCTGTTGCGGGCGCCGTTCGACGGTCCATCCCTTGCGCCGGCCACTCACGCTGCCCTCGGGACGAAGCGCCAGCTCGCCCGGCTCGCCTTCGATCATCTCCACGCGCAGGCGGCAAACCCGGTCGAAGCGATCCCGCTTCCGCCTGGGGCACCCTATGGCACGGTCGTCGTCGATACCGAGGGGTGCACGCTCTGTCTCTCCTGCGTCGGCGCTTGCCCGACGGGGGCGCTCCTCGACAATCCCGACCGGCCGATGTTGCGTTTCGACGAGGCTCTTTGCGTGCAGTGCGGCCTCTGCCGCAACACCTGCCCGGAAAAAGTGATTCGGCTCGAGCCGCGGCTCGCCTTCGGCGCCCTCGTCGCTGGCCCTCGCCTGGTCAAGGAGGAGGAACCGTTCTCCTGCATCCGCTGCGGCAAGCCGTTCGGAGTGAAGAGCTCGATCGACCGCATCCTCGCCAAGCTCGCCGGCAGCCACTGGATGTATCGCTCGGAACGCCAGATCGCCTGGCTGCAGATGTGCGCCGACTGTCGTGTCGTCGCGCAGTTCGAGGCCGAGGACAGGCCGTTCGTCCTCGGCACCCCGCGCAAGCCACGGACGACCGAAGACTATCTGCGCGAGCGCGAGGAAGGCGAAGCGATCCGTCGCCAGCCGCGCGCGGACGGGAAGCCCGGTGGCGAAGGCCCAGCTGGACGGAGCTGAGGCCGCCTCAGCAGTTGCCCTTCTTCGCCTGGCCAGGTGGGCAGAAGCCCGGCCGACCGCCGACTTCCACCACGACCGGCGCCGTCCCGACCTCGACCTTGGGCGGGGTGACCTTGGCGACGCAGGCCACGAGGGGGATGAGGAGAACGAGAGCGAGCGCAGGTCCTGGGCGCATGATCCACCTCTCTCCCCTTCGGTCTCCGTCCGTACGGCAAGGGTGAAGGGGCGGCCGACCGGAGAGCCTTTTACTCCAGTTCGAGGGTGCCGTCGACCGCGAGCTCGAGACCGATCGCCGGCACCGTGATATGCGCCGCGATCGCAAGCCTGGCATCTCTGCCGAGGCGAGCCTGCGCTGCCGCTTCCGCCACGCGACGCTCGATCTCGCGCTGGGCGGTCACGCCGAGCTTCTTGAGGAACTTGCGCACGCTCAGGTTGAGCACGTTCTCGTCCATCTTTGTGCTCCTTCCCGCTAGGCCGCCCTTACCAGGGGCAGGTTGACGAGCAGGTTCTGCGGCTTGAGCCGCACCCGGCTGCCGGCATCCATGGCGAGCCCCATGTAGACGGGGAAGCCCCGGACCTCCGGCCGCACCACCTCGGGGTCGCGGAAATCGAGTCGGAACAGGGCAACGAGCCGGGCGAGCCGCTCGTCGCTGACCTCGCGGCCGGCATAGAGATCGTTCAAAATGGCTGTCGCCTCGCCGTCGAGGCCCAGGTGCCAACGCCAGCGTTCGTCGCGGATCCGGGCGAGCGGCTGGACCGCGACCTCGATGCCGAACAGCCGCACCACCCAGCGCTCCAGCACCCGACAGAGCGCGTCGAGGCCGCGACCGCCGAAGCCGAGGTCGAGCACGAAATCGAACCGCTCGGAACGAGAGAACCAGTCGGACGCGCGTTCCTCATCGAGGACGTCGAGTTCGACCGGCTGCAGCGGGATCCCCGTCTCGCGCAGCAGGGTGCCGAGGCGGCCAAAGGCTTCGCCGCGAGCGAGCCGCTCCACGGTCTCGGCATCGGCGACCAACACCCGCCCGTTCTGCACGCTCGCCCTCTGCGGTCGGAAGAACATCTCGGCCGCGCGCAGCACGAAAGCGTCACGCTCCGTCCGGAGCATATCGTGGACGAGCAGCCGAGCGAGGGCATCGACGAAAGGAGGTGCTACGGGCGGGTGCGGTGTCCGGAAGAGTGCGGCCCAGGCCTCATCGATGGTGCCATGGGCGAGCAAATGGTCGCGGAAGGCGAGGAACAGCTGCCAGTTCTCCCGCACGTCCGGATCGCGGATGGCGGCGACCGCGGCTGGCCCGACCGTGCACCGCGGATCCTCGGTGAGGGCGGCGTGGAGCTGGCGCTCCGCAGCGCAGCTTTCGGGTGCGAGCGCGAGCTCCGGACGGTCGAGCCAGGAGAGGAGCCAAGCATCGGTGAGGCGCAGGCGGCCCGTGTCGTCGTGCGCGAGCAAGTCGAGGCGGTCGGAGGGCCAGAAGGACAGCGAACGGCTCACGGCTCCTCTTCACCGGCCACGATGTCGAAGACCCGCGCGTGCACTTCGCCGCCCGCGGGCTTCACCACCCGGAAGCGTTCGCGCACGCCCTCGTCGACCAGCTCGCGCTCGACCGCGAGCACGGTGTTGGTCGGGTGCGGCTCGGCAAGCGAGCGGGCGAAGTCCAACTCGTGGCGCGCTACCGGCAGCGCCGCTGCAAGGTCGGGAGCGCCGTAACGATCGACGAAATGGCGAGCGAGGCGAACGGTCAGCTCATCGAGGATTTCGGGACTGACGGCGGCCACGGCGACAAAAGTCGACCAGCCGAAGCTGTCGAGCCCGAGGAAGCCGTGGCGGAAAGCCTGCAGGCGCTTGCCGATCAGGGTTTCGGGGGTGTCGTTGGCGAACGCGAACCCACCGGGAACCGCCCACTCGTCGGGCGCCGCGGCGTGCTCGAAGACGAGCTCGTCGGTGGCATCGAAGCGCAGGGTGCGCAGGAGCCGCAGGCCGCTCACGCGAGGATCTCCTCGGGGATGTCCCACAGGCCGATGGCCTGTCCGCCGATCCGGAACAGGCCTTCCGCATCGAGTCCTTCGATCACCCCTGCCGCCTCGATCCCGCCCAGCCGCAGGCTACCGAGCTCGCCACGCCGCTCGAGTCGGTGGTTCCAGATCCGGCGTACGCCCTCGAATCCGACCGCGTCGCGCCGCTGGAGCCAATAGAGGAACTGTCGGGCGATGGCTTCGACGAAGGCCACAGGAGGGGCTTCCGCCCCGGCGCCGGCCAGGGTCATGCGCTCGGGCTGGGCTCCGGGTTCCGCCGGCTCCTGCATCTCCGCCTCGAGACCGAAGACGATCCACGCCGGACGCTCGCAGGGCGCAGTCCTGCGCGGCCAGACGCAGCGTAGCCGCGCCAGCTCGCAACCGTCGAAGAGGACCCGGTTGGGGAAACGGAAGTGGAGGGGATAGGCAGCGAGGGTGAGGCCGGCGAGCGCGTCTTGGGCGGCAACCGTGAAGGTGTGCCAATCGAGGGCGGTGGTGCGCAGGTCGGCGTCCGGTTCGAGGAGGAGCGCGAGCGACAGGCGATCGGGCCGGTCGGCCCATACGAGCGTGCCGTCCGATCCCCTGTCGCGGGCGAGCGCACAGGCGCGAGCTACCGGATCGCGCTCGCCCTCGAGCACCACGAGATCGTAGGCCGACGGCAGCTGTGGCTTGACCAAACCGCCTCCTCTGGCATTCCGCTGGTGGTGGCCTCACAGGCTCGAATGGCTAGAGCCCGGACCCGCCGATGTCCAGTCCCGTCCGCGCCGCCGGGCCACCACCGGCATCGCACCTCTATCATGCCGATCACTACGACTGGTCGCGGGCACCGGCCACCTTCTGGCACGCGAGCGGCGGTCCGCCTCCGGTGGCCGTCGACCCGCTCCAGGGGGATGTCGATGCCGAGGTCGCCATCGTCGGCGGTGGGCTGACCGGCCTGTCGGCGGCGCTGCACCTCGCTCGCGACCATGGCATCGAAGCGCGAGTGCTGGAAGCGGGACCCCTCGGCTGGGGCGCGTCGGGACGCAATGCCGGGTTTTGCGGCCCGGGCGGGGCGCGGCGCTCGCTCGGTTGGATCGCCCGCCGCTTCGGCAGCGAGGCGGCGCGCCAGTGGTACCAGCTGCAGGTCCACGCCGTGGAGCTCGTACGCGACCTCGCGCTCCGCCACCGGATCGACCTGCGGGCGGCGGGCGAGGGCGAGTATGTGGTGGCCCACACCCCCCGGCACATCCGCATGCTCGAGCGAGCGGCCGAGGAGGCCCGTGCCATCGCCGCTGCCGAGTGGCCGTTGCTGTCGCCAGCGGAGCTTCGCGAGCGCGGCATCGCGCTCGCGGAGGCGTACGCTGCACTCCACCTCCAGCCGGCCTTCGGCCTCCATCCGCTACGCTACCTCCGCGGCCTGGCGCGAGCGTCGATCGAATATGGCGCCCGCGTGCACGAGCGAACGCCCGTGATCGAGTGGCGACGGGAGGGGCGGCTCCACCGGCTGGTCACACCCTCGGGCACGGTGTGGGCCGAGCGGGTACTGTTCGCCACCGATGCCTACACCCCCGAGACCCTCGCCCGCGAGCTCGAGGGCCGCACTCTGCCGGTCCTCTCCGCGATCCTGGTCACCCGGCCGCTCACCGTCTCGGAGCGCGAGGCCCAGGGCTTTCTCGTGCCCGCACTCGTCTCCGATACGCGCGAGCTGTTGTTCTACATGCGCCTTTTGCCCGACCAGCGGCTGCTGTTCGGCGCCCGCGGCGGTCTCCGCGCCGACCCTGCCAGCTTCCTGCGACGCCGAGCCTGGCTGGAGGCCCGTATGCGGGAGCGCTTTCCCGCTTGGCGCCATGTGAGCGTCGAGTATGCCTGGTGGGGGCTCGTCGCTCTCGCCCGCGATGGCCTGCCGCACCTCGGTCCGCTGCCCGGGCTTGCCGGTGCCTGGTTGGCCGGTTGCTGGCATGGCAGTGGTGTCGCGCTCGCCACCCTCGCCGGCCGACTGGCGGCCTTCCGTCTCGCCGGACGTACCCCCGACTGGCCGCTGCCGCCCTTTTTGGCGCAGGTGCCGCCGCGCTTTCCGCTGCCCGGCGCGAGGCCTGTCATCCTGCGCCTGCTCTACGGCTGCCATCTGTTGGGCGAGCGGCTCGAGACGTTTCGTGCGACCCTCGCCGAGGCGCGCCGGGAGCGCGAACAGCGCTAGGCCTCCGACGCCCTGGGCAGCACTCAGCGGCGGTAACGGAGGGCGGCGAGGGCCCGTGCCAGTTCGCACAGCCGTCGACGCACCAGCGGATCGGCAATCCCGTTGAAGGCGCGCAAGAGCTCGAGGCTCTCGCGGCGATCGAGCCGGCTCGCCGCCGGGGCAGCTGCCGGCGGGCCGTCGTAAACGAAGGACGAACCCGGATCGGCGAGGCCCGGTGCCGGCGAGGTGGAGGCTTCCGGCGCTGCCGACTCGAGGCCCTCGAAGAAGAAGGCCACCTCCACCCCGAGGATGCGGGCGAGCTCGAACAGTCGGCTCGCGCCGATGCGGCTCTCGCCGCGCTCGTATTTTTGGACCCGCTGGAAGCTCACCGCGAGCCGCGCGGCAAGCTCGCTCTGGCTCAAGCCGGCGAGCGTCCGGGCGAGCCGGAGGCGTTCGCCCAGATGGCGGTCGAAGGGATGGAGCTTGCGTTCCCTCACCGCTCGCTTTCCCCGCGGACGATCGCCATCGAGCTCGCCATTGCGGCTGTCCCGAGCCGAGGCTTCGCCCGGACGTCGGCGAACAGGCAGAGCGCACCCGCGGCGAGCGCGGCGAGGACCGCGAGTCCCGGGAAGCGGGCGATGGGCGGAGGCGGGAGAGCGGCCGGAACGACGCCGTCGAGCACCCCGACGGTGCCGAGAGCCAGAGAGGCGCGTACGCGGCCGGCGCCATCGACGATCGCCGAAATCCCGGTGTTGGCCGCCCGCAAAAGCGGCAATCCGGTCTCTACCGCGCGCATGCGGGCCATGGCGAAGTGCTGGTAGGGACCAGGGCTGGTGCCGAACCAGCCGTCGTTGGTGACATTGAGCAGGAGCCGAGCGCGACCGCTGTCGTCGGTCGCTCGCCCAGCATAGGCCGCCTCGTAGCAGATGAGAGGGCTCAAGGGTGGCAGCGAATCGAGCAGGAGGGTGCGGCGGCCCGGCCCAGGCTGGAAATCGACGCTGCTCGCGGTAAAGGCGCGCAATCCGAGCCGGCGCAGCAGGCGGCGGAAGGGCAAGAACTCGCCGAAGGGGACGAGATCGACCTTGTCGTAGCGGTCGAGGACCTGCCCGGAAGGGTCGAGGAAATAGAGGCTGTTGGTGAGTTCGTAGCCCCGTTCGTGCTGCACGAAGCGGTCCGCTCCGGCGGCGAGCACGGCATGGGCCGGGAGGGCTCGGCCGATCGCCGCGCGCAACTCGGCCGAGGCGTCGAAGGGTTCGAGATCGTAGGGAATGGCGCTTTCCGGCCAGACCACGAGGCGCGGCGGTCCCTCCGCCGGTGGCGCAACCGTGAGTTCGAGATGCCGGCGGAGCCAGGCTTCCATCCGCTCCGCCTGCCAGCCGTGATGCTCACCGAGACCGGCCTGGACCAGTCGCACCCGCACCTCCGTGTCGGGCACATCCTCGAGAAAGACAAGGCGAAACCCGCCGGCTGCGGGTACCGCCACGAGCAAGAGGAGGGCGGCGACGCCGACGGTGCGCCAGGGTTGCGGGTACAGCAGGACGCTGCCGGCTAGCACGGCACCGGCGACGGTGACGAGACCGGTGGTCGCAACCCCGAACACCGCGACGGCGGAAAGGGTGAGGTCGGAGAAGGCCCAGACCGAGGCGATCGGGTTCCAGGGAAAACGCAGCCAGGGGCTCGCTCGCAGGAGCTCGGAAGCCGTCCAGGCGAGGGCGAACAGAAAGCCAAAGAGCGCCAACGGAAGCCGCCGCAGCAGCCGCAGCGCCGACCAGCACAGGAGGATGGTGGCGGCATAGGCGAGGCACAGACCGAGGACCGCGGGTGCGGCCAGCGCTCCCCAGCGGGTCGGGTCGGTCCAAAAGGCGATGGCCACCCACCATAGGCTCGCGAGAGCGAAGGCGAAGGCGAAGAGCCCCGTGGCGGCCAAAGCGCGGGCCGACCGCGGCTCGCTGCGCAGGATCCAAAAGGGTACCGCCAGGGCCAGGATGCCAGGCAGCACATGAAAGGGCGGCAGCGCGGCCGCCAGCAGGAGCCCGGCGAGGATGGACAGGCTCAGGGGACGGGCGCGCGCGATGGCGGCGATGCGGCCGCCGAAAAGCGGGTCATTCATTGGCCGCTCTCGACCGTGGCCAAGTCCGGGTGCGCTCGATGCGCAGACGCAGGATGCGCCGCGGATCGGCGTCGAGGATCACGAAGCGCAACCCCGCTGGATGGTCGACGAATTCGCCGCGCGCCGGTACGCGGTTGAGGAGATGGAAGATCAGACCGGCCAGAGTGTCGATCTCCTCATGCTCCTCCGGGCCGAGCAGCGACGTCCCGAGTTCCCGTTCGAGCTCCTCGACCGGGAGGCGGGCATCCGCTTCCAGGCTGCCGTCGGGAAGGGACACGAGCTCGGGCTCGGCGTCCTCGTCCTCCTCCGGCAAATCGCCCACGATCTCTTCGACCACGTCCTCGATGGTGACGAGTCCGTCGGTACCGCCGAACTCGTCCACCACCACGGCCATGTTCTGGTGGCGTTCGCGCATCTCGATGAGCAGGTCGACGAGGCGCATGCTCGGCGGCACCACCAGGACCGGCCTCAGGATATCGGCCAGGCGGAAGCTCTCGCCGTCGCCCCAGTAGCGCAGCAGATCCTTGACGTGGACGAGGCCCACCACTTCGTCGAGGTTGCCGCGGTAAACGACCAGACGCGAATGGCCCGAATCCCGCATAGCCGCGACCACTCCGGCAAGTCCCGTGTCGATGTCGACGGCGACGATGTCGGTGCGCGGGACCATGATGTCGTCGACCCGGAGCTCCCCGAAGGCCAGCACATTGCGCAGGATCTCGCGCTCCTCCGGAGACAGGGTCTGGTCGCCCTCCGCCTCTGCCTCCTCGATGATCTCCTCGAGGGCGTCACGGGTATCCTCTTCCTCGCGACCGGCGATCGCCCGCAGCCGCCGCAAGAGGGCGACGAACAGCGACGGTGCGGCGCGCGCCTCGGCTCGCCGCGCCAGCGGCTTCATGGCTCTCGTTCCTCCCGATACGGATCGGGAAGGCCGAGGCGGGCGAGGATGGCGGCCTCGAGCCGTTCCATGCGCATGGCCTCGGCTTCCCCGACGTGGTCGAATCCCACCAGATGCAAAAGCCCGTGGACGAAGAGGTGGAGCAGATGGGCGAGGAGCGGCCGCCCGAGATCGGCGGCATCCCGGCTCACCGTCTCGAAGGCGAGGACGATATCGCCGAGCGGAACCACCCCGGCTGGCGACGCCAACCGCGCCAGTTCGTCGGCCTCGAACTGGGGGAAAGACAACACGTCGGTGGCGGCATCGCGGCCGCGGTAGCGGGCGTTGAGCTCCCGGACCATCCGGTCGTCGGCGAGGGTCACCGCGACCTCGAAACGGCATCCCGCTGGCAGGTCGAGCTCCGGCAGGGTGACGGCGACTGCTTGTGCGAGCTGGTCTTCGAGATCGGGAATGCTCCGTCGCCAGCGCGGGTCGGCGATCTCCACCGCGAGCGCGATCGGACTGTCGTCGTCCATGGTCAGTTCCCGGGGGCGCCGGCTCCTTTCTCCGGCGTCTCTCCCTCCTCCTGCCGACGGACGCCCGGTGCACCCTCGTAGGCTTCGATGATGCGCGCCACGAGGGGATGGCGAACGACGTCGGAGCGGTCGAAGCGGACGAGCCCGACACCCGGGAGATGACCCAAACGCTCGACCGCATCGGCAAGGCCGGACACGGTGCCGGGCGGCAGGTCGGTCTGGGTGGGATCGCCGGTGACCACCATGCGGCTGTTCTCGCCCAGTCGCGTGAGGAACATCTTCATCTGCGCGACGGTGGTGTTCTGGGCCTCGTCCAGGATGATGAAGGCGTTCGCGAGGGTGCGCCCGCGCATGAAGGCGAGCGGCGCGATCTCGATCTGTCCCTGCTCCATGCGCTGACTGAGCCGGCCCTCGGAGAGCAGATCGTGGAGCGCATCGTAGAGCGGCCGCAGATAAGGGTCGACCTTTTCTTTGAGATCGCCCGGAAGAAAGCCGAGCCGTTCCCCCGCCTCCACCGCCGGACGCGACAGGATGATGCGATCCACGCGGCGCTGGCGCAGCATCGCCACCGCGGCGGCGACGGCGAGATAGGTCTTGCCGGTGCCGGCAGGCCCGAGGGCGAACACCAGCTCGTGCTGGAGGAGTGCCCGCACATACGCGGCCTGGTTGGGCGAACGCGGCACCACCGTGCGCCGCTCCGCCCGCAGCTGGAGTTCGAACAGGCTGCGATCGGGCGGCAGATCGCCACTGCGCAGCATGCGCACCGCGGCATCCACCTCCTCGCGGTCGATGGGGGTGCCACGCTGCAGCTCGGCATAGAGATGCTCGAGCACCCGCACGGCGGTCCGCACACTGGCCTCGTCCTCGCCCTGCACGAACACCTCGTTGCCGCGGGCTACGAGGCTCACGGCGAGATGCTGCTCGATGCGGGCGAGATTGACCTGGTGGAAGCCGTAGAGACGGGCGCAGGATTCGTTGTCTTCGAACCGGACACGCTGGCTCGCACGAGCGAGCTCGGCAAGCGGTGCGAAACGAGTCAGAGCGTTCTCTCCCATCTCAGTGCGGGGTGACGACCCTCCCCGCGAGGCTGTGCGGATGATACTCCGTGATTTCGACAGAAGCGAGATCGCCGATCGCCAGCTCGGGATCGCTGACGTGCACGGCCTGCATATAGGGCGAACGCCCGACCAGTTGACCTGGGTGGCGCCCTGGCCGCTCGAACAGGACTTCGAGCGTCCGACCGACCTGAGCGGCATTGAACGCCCGCATCTGGGCATCGAGCAGCGCTTGCAGTTCGGCGAGCCGCCGTTCCTTGACGTCGTCCGGCACTTGCTGGCGCATGGCGGCGGCGGGTGTCCCCGGACGAGCGCTGAACTTGAAGGAATAGGCTTGGGCGAAACCGATCTCCTCGACCAGTCGCAGGGTGGCCTCGTGATCCTCCTCGCGTTCGCCGGGAAAGCCGACGATGAAGTCGGAGGAGAGAGCGATATCGGGGCGAACCGTTCGCAGTTCTCCGACGAGCCGGCGGTAGTCGTCGGCGGTATAGCGGCGGTTCATCGCCCGCAGCACGCGGTCGGAGCCGGATTGCAGCGGCAGATGCAGGAAGGGAGCGAGCTGCGGCACCTCGCCATGGGCGCGAACGAGGTCCGCGTCCATGTCGAGGGGATGCGAGGTGGTGTAGCGGATGCGGGCGAGCCCTGGCATTTCGGCGAGCGCGCGAATGAGGCGGGCGAGGTTCCAGGAACGC
This sequence comes from bacterium HR40, assembly GCA_002898275.1. Taxonomy (GTDB): domain Bacteria; phylum Pseudomonadota; class Alphaproteobacteria; order Geminicoccales; family Geminicoccaceae; genus HRBIN40. The sequence goes on along the minus strand of BEIQ01000001.1, from coordinate 1,158,462 downwards.
CCGTCCGGACCCTCGCCGTGCCAGGCATCGACGTTCTGGCCGAGAAGCGTGATCTCGCGCACGCCCGCAGCGACGAGCCTGCGGGCTTCCGCCAGCACCTCGGCAGCCGGCCGACTGATCTCGGCGCCGCGGGTGTAGGGCACGACGCAAAAGGTGCAGAATTTGTCGCAACCTTCCTGGATCGTCAGGAAGGCGGAGACCGCTCCATTGACCTCCGGCAGCGACACCTCGTCGAACTTGCGATCGACGGCGAAGTCGGTGTCGATCACCCCGCCCAGGGCGCGGGCTCGCCGGGCGAGCAGCTCGGGTAGCCGATGGTAGGCCTGGGGCCCGACGACGATGTCGACGAACGGAGCGCGCTCGAAGACGAGCTCGCCTTCCGCCTGAGCGACGCAACCCGCCACGGCGATCAGCGTCTCGGCTCCCTGCTGCCGCCGCCGCTCGCGCAACTGCCGCAGGCGGCCGAGTTCGGAATAGACCTTCTCGGCCGCCTTCTCGCGGATGTGGCAGGTGTTGAGCAGGATGAGATCGGCCTCTTCCGCTCTGTCCGTCCGCTCGTAGCCGTGCCGTGCCAAAAGGGCCGCCATACGATCCGAGTCGTAGACGTTCATCTGGCAGCCCCAAGTCTTGATGAACAGCTTTCTGCGCACGCGCCTTCGGTTCGAAGCGGAGAACTGCGGCCCGAGCTCCAGATATCCGTGCGCCGACCCCGGTCAAGCACCGGCGCGGCGCGCCAGCGCCGGTGCGGCCAGCTGTGGTCGAAGGATTCGCGGCTCGCCCCTCACACCGCCCGACGACCGCGGGCACGCGGCTGGGTGCCGAGGCCGATCTTCTTGGCGAGCGAGCTCCGCTGCGCGGCGTAGTTGGGCGCCACCATCGGATAGTCGTCCGGCAAACCCCACTTGCGCCGGTACTCCTCCGGCGTCATGTTGTAGTGGGTCTTGAGGTGGCGCTTGAGCATCTTGAGCTTCTTGCCATCCTCGAGGCAGATGATGTAGTCGGGCGTGACCGACTTGCGGATCGGTACGGCGGGCTGGGGCTTTTCCTTCTCCGGCTCGGCCTCGCCGCCCTGCTTTGCCAGCGTAGTGTACACGAGCTCGATGAGTTTCGGCAGATCGCTCACCGCCACGGTGTTGTTGGAGACGTGCGATGCCACGATCTCGGTGGTGAGGGACAAGAGCTCACTCTGGCTTATTTTCTCGGTCATGACGGTTCAGGGCCCTCATGCTGGAGATGTGCCACAAAAGGCACCCAGACAATAGTGCATGGACTGGATATGGCAAGCCTTTTCCGAAGGCGAAGAGAAGAGGGGAAATAGCGTGGAGCGGGTCGACGACGAGCTCGACATCACCGCCGAAGTCTGTCCGATGACGTTCGTCCGCACCAAGCTGCGGCTCGAGACGATGCCTGCCGGCAGCGTCCTCCGCCTGCGCTTGCGAGGGGAAGAACCGCTCCACAATGTGCCGCGGGCCCTGCTCGACCACGGACATCAAGTCCTCGCCATCCGGCGCCTAGCGGACGGACTTGCCGAAATCCTGGTCAAGAAGGGCGATCGCTGAGACCGGTCGGGTCGCCATTGTCGGCTGTAGGCGAGGGGCCGAGCGCGAGATCGCAGCGCATGGTGAAGGCGTGCGAGCGGCTACCGTCGGTATGGCGATAGTAGTCGGGCCGCACGCCCACCCGACGGAAACCGTGGCTCTCGTAAAGCCGCTGGGCCGCGAGATTGTCGACGGCGACTTCGAGGAACATGGTGGTACAGCCAGCCCGCCGGCAGCGCTCGAGGCAGGCGCGCAGCAGCTCTCGCCCCACCCCTCGGCGACGGAAGGCGGGGGCGACGCCGATCGACAGCAGCTCCGACTCCTCGCCGACGATGCGCACCAGGGCAAAACCCGCGGTGCGCAGGGTGTCGACCCGGAACGGCGAGCGCTCGCGGCAGCGGGCGAGCAGCCCGAAGGCCCCGGGCATGGCGAGGAGCTGGGAGAGATCGGTGCGGCTCCACCCGTCTTCGAAACACATCCGGTGCAGCCGTGCCATCCGGCCGAGATCGAACGGACCTACCGGCTTGAGCACGATCGCCGCCGGCCGGCGCAGCGTCAGCATCCGAGTCCCAGCCGCTCGAGAAGCGGCAGCCCGGCTTTGGGATCCGCATCGGCATCCCGGAGATAGAGCGGATCCATTTCCGCGCCGGCGACGGCCGCGCGTCCCTCGGCGAGGGCTCGTGTCACGACCCGAAGGAGCGCTTGCGCGGTCGCCGTCACCTCGACCACAGGCCGATCGCCGAGCTCGTCCGCGAGTCGCCCGCTGCGCACCCCGGCCACCGCGGATGCCGCCCGTACCCGCTCGCGCAGGGAGGCGGCATCGACGAGCTCGGGCGGGCCGGCGGCCAAGCCGGAACGGGCGAACAGCTGGGCGTACCAGCTGCCGTGGCGGCCTGGCGCGACCACGTAAAGCGGTCCCTCGGTCGCGGCGCGAGCGCGCGCTTCCGCCTCCAGCACTTCGAGGCTGGAAAGCGGCAGCACCGGCCGACCCGTGGCGAGCGAAAGACCGCGCGCCGCAGCCACTGCCGCACGGATGCCGGTGAAGCTGCCGGGCCCGCGAGCGACGGCGAAGAGGTCGATCTCCTGCCAGCCGACGCCGGCTCGCGCGAGCAGCCGTGCGAGCTCCGCCACCAGCATCTCGCCGCGGTCGCAACCGGCATGGGCATCGAGCGAGGCCTTCGCCGTCCCGCCCTCGACGAGGACCGCGACCAAGGGGCTAAAGGAGAAGTCGAAGGCGAGGATGCGCGCCGTCGCCAAGGCGGATTCAGGAGACGGCGCGGACCTCGACCACTTCGGGAACATAGTGTCTGAGCAGATTCTCGATGCCGTTCTTCAGGGTGACGATGGAGCTCGGGCAACCCGAACAAGCACCCCGCAGATGCAGATAGACCACGCCGCGCTCGAAGCCGTAGAAGACGATGTCGCCGCCATCGCGCGCCACGACCGGCCGCACCCGGGTGTCGATGAGCTCGCGGATGCGCCGCGAGGTCTCGTCCTCGTCTGCGGCCGCTCGCTCCTGCGGCAGCTCGCCCGCGATCACCGGCTCGCCGGAGAGATAGTGTTCCATGATCGCGCCGAGTACGGCCGGCTTCAGGAAATACCAATCCTCGGTGTCGGCCTTGGTCACCGCTACGAAGTCGCGCCCGAGGTGCACGCCGACGATACCGCCGACGGCGAAGATGCGGCGGGCGAGGGGCGACTTGGCGGATGCCGTCTCGGGGTCGGTGAAATCGACCGCACCCTGCGGCGATACCTCCCGTCCGGGCAGGAACTTGATCGTGGCCGGATTGGGGGTCGGCTCGGTCTCGATGAACATCGTCCAGCTCCTCAGGCGGCGACCGGCGATTCCGGTCCTCGCGTCACTTGAGCAGGATGTCGGAGACTTCGCGCAGCTGCGTGCGTGCCCGCAGCAGCAGAAAGCCCTGCGCTGCCAGATGGTTCGGCAACAGCTGGCCGTCCAGTGCGCCGTTGCTCACCACCCACGGATCCAGCACCGCTGTCTGACGCATGGTGTCGACCATCTGGTTCCACACATTCTGCAGGTTGCGCTCGGCGATCACCTGGGCGAAATCGGCGCCGAGGCCGCGCAGCAGCAGGAAATAGGCGTAGCTGCGCCCTTTGATGGCATAGAAGAGATCATCGGCGTGCACGTCCGGCAGCCAGCCCGAACCGCGTGCGATCTGCTCGGCTATGGCAGCGCTCGAGGAGCCGAGATCCGAGGCCATGCGCTCGAGGGTCGTGCGCAGATTGTCGGCCCGCCGGTCGAACACGGCAGCTCCCTGGGCGAGCCGCGCATTGTAGGCGAGAAGGGCGTCGCGCGCCTCGCGGTACTGACGCTCCGAACTGCGCTGCACCGGCACCGCCGACCATTCGAGGATCCACACATCCCCAGGATATTTGAGCAAGCCGGCCGCTCGGTCGGCATCCGGATCGATCTCGCTCGAGCCGCGGACCCGGGCGAGTTGGTCGGTGAGCTCGACGGCGAAGCGCGAGAGGGCGTAGATGATGCCCTGCTGGAAGTTCGGCATATTGTCGAGCATCCAGCCGGGCATGAAGAAGGGGTCGTTGGCCACCCAGCGGTGGCTGTCGACCTCGCGCCCGATCAGCGCTGCCGCCACGGCCACCGCGTGCGAGGCCTTCTCCGGCACTTCGAGGTCGGCGGCAAATTCCGGATCGTCATCGATCCGATGGATGAGCGCCATGCCGACCAGGTAATAGAGGACGACGAGAGCGGCGACCGCGAAGGGCAGGCGGAAAAGCCACCTCCATCCGCGTCGGCGCGATTCTGCTTGCGTCGGCTGTGCCACGGCGGTCCCCTCCGGATGCCGGCTACGGCAAGCGAAATGACCCGCGGTCCGAAGCTTGGAAAGGGGCCGCCGTCAGGGCTAGCCGTTCAGCGGAAGGCGGCGCCGGGACGCACCCCGAGCTTTTTGAGCAGGATCGCCAGGGGACAGAACCCGGTGATCGCCGCCTGGGCCATGTTGGCGCCGACGAAGGCGGTGAGCAGCAGCCACCACGGCGAGTGCACGAGGGCGAGCGCGACGCTCGCGAGGATCACGAGCCCTGCGAACAGCATCACGGCACGGTCGACGGTCATTTCGTCTCACCCGGCTTGGGGAACCATCGAACAAATTAGAAATTTCGAATGCAACGTGAAGGGAGAACTCCGGTGCGTCGTCTCGTCGCCCTGATGCTTCTCGTGGGAGCGTCCGCCCAATCGGCAGTCGCCGCACCGCCACTCGAGGTGCAGCCAGTGCGGATCGCCGACCTCAAGGCGGTGTTCGCCACCGTCGAGCCCGTCGACCGCACCCTCGCGCGCAGCCGCATTGCCGGCACCGTCGCCGAGCTCCTCGTCGACGAGGGCAGCCGGGTTGCCGAGGGACAGCCGCTCGCGCGGGTGAGCGACCCCAAGCTCGACCGCGAGAAGGCGGCGATCGAGGCGCAGATCCGAGCCCTGGAAGCGCAGCGCCGGCTCGCCGCCACCGAGCTCGAGCGGGCGCGCGAGCTGCGCAGCCGCCAGGCGATCCCGCAGGCGCGGCTCGACGAGGCGGAGTCCGCCTTCCAGGTGGTCGAGGGCAATCTCGCTGCCAAGCGCGCCGAACTCGCGTTGCTCGAGGAGCGGATCGCCGAGGGGCGAGTGCTCGCGCCGCGTGCCGGCCGCATCCTGAGCGTCAGGGTCACCGCCGGTACCTTCGTGTTGCCCGGGGAGCCGGTGGCCGAGCTCGCGGTCGAGCGGTATCTGCTGCGCGCCCGACTGCCGGAACGCCATGCCCGATTCGTCCGACCGGGCGATCGGGTGCGAATCGGCCCGCGCGGTCTCGGCCCCGGGGAGCCGGTGGGCGAGGGCCGGATCGTCATGGTCTATCCCGAACTCGAGGGCGGACGGGTGGTCGTCGATATCGAGGCCGACGGCCTTGGCGACTATTTCGTCGGCGAGCGCGCGCGGATCGAGATCGAGGCCGGCGCCCGCGAGGTCTTCCTCCTCCCGCCCGACTATGTGGGCAACCGCTACGGCGTCGACTTCGTGCGGCTCGAGGACGGGCGCGAGGTCGTGGTGCAACGCGGCTTGACGCGCGACGGCAGGATCGAGATCCTCGCCGGGCTACGGGCCGGCGACCGCCTCCTACCGCCGGAGACCGGTCGATGACGGCCGAACGCGACGGACTCGGCTTGTCCGGACACCTAGCCCGCGCCTTCATCCGCTCGCCCATCACGCCGCTCCTGCTCATCGCTTCGCTTGTGGCCGGAGCCATCGCCCTGTGGCTCCTGCCGCGCGAAGAAGAGCCGCAAATCTCCGTGCCGATGGTCGACATCTTCGTCGAGGCCAACGGTCTGCGCGCCGAGGATGCGGTGGAACTGGTGACCGAACCGCTCGAGACCATCGTCAAGGGCATCAAGGAGGTGGAGCATGTCTATTCCCAGACCCGCGACGACCGGGTCGTGGTCACCGCTCGCTTCTTCGTCGGCACCTCCGAGGACGACGCCATCCTCCGGGTGCACGAGCGTATCCGCGCCAACTTCGACCGCATTCCCTTCGGCATCCCCGAGCCGCTCATCGTCAAGCGGGGCATCAATGACGTCCCGATCCTGACCCTGACGTTCCACCCGCGTCCCGATCTGCCTGCCGACCGGCTCTCCGCCTGGACCGACAATGCGCTCTACCGAATTGCCGAGGAGACCCTCAACGAGCTGGTGCGAGCCGCCGACGTCGGCCTCGCCTTCATCGTCGGCGGCCGCCCCGACCAAATCCGAATCGAGCCCGATCCCGAGCGCATGGCGCTCTACGGGGTGACCCTCGAGCAGCTGGTCGACAAGGTGCGCAACGCCAACCGTCAATTCCTCATGGGCCGGCTGCGGGAGCGGGACCGCTCGATCGAGGTGCTCGGTGGCCAGACCCTCAGGGGTGTGCCGGACATCGGGCTGCTGCTCGTCACCACTCGCGATGGTCGACCCGTCTATGTGCAGGACGTCGCGGACATCGTCGTCGGCACCAAGGAGACGCTGAGCCGGGTGTGGCAGCTGTTGCCCGATGGAAGGGGCGGGCTCGTGCGGCTTCCCGCCGTGACGGTGGCCATAGCCAAGCGCGAAGGGGCCAATGCGGTGGTGGTGGCGGAGGAGCTGCTCCAGCGCCTCGAGGGCCTGCGCGGCCGTCTGATTCCCGAAGATGTCGAGGTGGCGGTCACGCGCAACTACGGCGAGACCGCGGCGGAAAAGGCGGACGAACTCCTCTTCCACCTCTTGCTCGCGACCGTGTCGATCGTCGTCATCGTCGCCCTCGCCATCGGGCTCCGGGAAGCGTGGGTCGTCTTGTGGACGATCCCGGTCACCATCCTGCTCACCTTTTTCGCCTCCTGGGTGCTCGGCTACACCATCAACCGGGTGAGCCTCTTCGCCCTGATCTTCGCGATCGGTATCCTCGTCGACGATGCCATCGTCTTCATCGAGAACATCGCGCGCCACTGGCGCATGGAGCCTCGCGGCGACCTGGTGCAGCTGGCGGTGCGAGCGGTGGCGGAGGTCGGCAACCCGACCATCGTCGCCACCCTCACCGTGGTGGCGGCGCTGCTGCCGATGCTCTTCGTCTCGGGGCTCATGGGCCCCTACATGGAACCGATCCCGGTCAACGCCTCGGCTGCGATGCTCTTCAGCTTCTTCGTGGCGGTCATCGTCGCGCCGTGGATGCGGGTGAAACTGGGTCGGGGGCATGCCAGCCAGGGCGGCGGGTCGTCGGCGGAAGGGATCGATGCCGTAGGCCGATTCTACTTGCGCGTGGCTCCGCCATTCTACCGCACGCGGTTGCGAGCGCTGCTGCTGTTGCTCGCTGTCGGCACGGCGACCCTGGGTTCCTTTCTCCTCTTTTGGACCCGCGACGTGACGGTGAAGCTCCTACCGTTCGACAACAAATCGGAACTGCAGGTGGTGGTCGACTTGCGCGAGGGCTCGACGCTCGAAGCCACCGAGCGCACCCTCGAGGCCCTTGCCCGGGCCGTCGCCGATCTGCCGGAGCTCGCCTCGCTTCAGCTCTATGCCGGGACGGCGGCACCCTTCAACTTCAACGGCCTGGTGCGCCACTACTACATCCGCAACAGCCCCGAGCTCGGCGACCTCTACCTCGTGCTCCGGCCCAAGGCCGAGCGCCAGCGGACGAGCCACGAGATTGCTCTTGAGGTGCGGGAGCGCCTCGCCCGGGTGGCGGTGCCAGAGGGGACCGCGATCAAGGTAGTGGAAGTGCCGCCGGGTCCGCCCGTGCTCGCCACCCTGCTCGCCGAGATCTACGGGCCGGATGCCGAGACCCGCAGGGAATATGCCCGGAAGGTGCGCGAGATCTTCGAAGGGATCGACTTCGTCGTCGATGTCGACGACAGCTTCGGCACCGCCTTCGACCGCCTGCGGATCACCATCGACCATGCCAATCTCGAGTTCCACGGGGTCGAGGAACGGGCGGTCTACGACACCATCGCCGCCCTGCTGGGGCCGGGTGTGGTCGTGGGTTACTCGCACCGCGGCGGCGGAGCCGATCCGGCCGAGATCGTGGTGCGGGTGCCGGAACGGGCTCGTCAGGTGACCGAGCGACTGCTCGCGACACCGGTTCCCGCGCGCGGCCCAGCGGGCATCGATGTGCGCAATGTCGAGCTCGGCGATGTCGTCGCCGTGACCCGAGAGCCGGCCTCGCTTCCCATCTTCCGCAAGGATGCGGTGCCCCTGGAGATGGTCACGGGCGAGCTCGCCGGTCGCTTCGAGGCACCGATCTACGGCATGCTCGAGGTCATGCGACGCCTCCCCCTGCGCGACGACTGGGGTCCCCTGGGGCCCCCGGTCATCCGTTGGTACGGTCAGCCGCGGGAGGATGCGCAGCCGACCCTGTTGTGGGACGGCGAGTGGGAGATCACCTTCACCACCTTTCGCGATCTCGGCGGAGCGTTCGTGGCCGCCCTGCTGTTGATCTACCTGCTCATCGTCTGGCAGTTCGGCAATTTCCGCGTCCCGCTCGCGGTGATGCTGCCGATCCCGCTCACCTTCGCCGGCATCCTGCCGGGCCATTGGCTCTGGGGAGCCCATTTCACCGCTACCTCGATGATCGGCTTCATCGCTCTCGCCGGCATCGTGGTGCGCAACTCCATCCTGCTCGCGGACTTCATCCGCATGGAACGGGCGGAGGGCAGGAGCGTGGAGGAGGCGGTGATGCGGGCGGGTGCCATCCGTTTCAAGCCGATCGCCCTCACCGCGCTCGCCGCCATGGCCGGGGCTGCCTTCATCCTGATGGATCCGATCTTCCAGGGTCTCGCTGTGTCCCTGGTCTTTGGCCTTGCCGCCTCGACGGCGCTCACGCTGCTTGTCATTCCGGCGGTGTGGGTATTGCTGCGCGGATCGGGTCCGCTGTTCCGCTTCGCGCGGCGGGGCGGATGAGGAGGTTCGTTCAGGGAAAAGCGGCGTTGGGAGCTCGGCTCGCCAGCGCCGCGCGAGCCTCCGACCTGCGGGGGACGATCCCGAGAAAGGCTGCCAGCCTCGGACATCGGCGAAAGCGGGGCGCGCAGGAACCGACCGTTCGCCGCCGGTAGGCCACACCTCGCTCCCGCCACGGGGCATCCTCCTCCCCGCCGCTCGCGCGCGCAGAGGCGGTCCCTTTCCGATCCGTTCCCACGAGGGAGCGGGTGGTGGTCGGCGACGCCCATGTCCGGTTCGTCCATTTCGCCCCGAGGCGCATGCACGTATCGATCGCCTTCGCGGCTCGCCCGAGCCTCCTCTCACCGGGGATGTCGTTCCGCGTTCGAGGCTGCCGCCGCTCCATCCCATGCGGCGGAGGACGATGGCAGCAAAAGGCCATCTTTCCGATCCTCGCCCTGCCCGAGGTCGAACAGATCCACTCGCGGGATCGCTGTCCATACCAGCGCTGCCCGGATCCTCCGGCCCGGATAGAGCCGCTTGAGCAGCTGGCCGTAGAGCTCGAGCTGGCGACGGTAGGCAGGAGGGATCGCCTGGCGGTCGGGTGGATCGAGGTGGCTCTTGAAGTCGACGAGGAGCACCTCGTCGTCGCGCACGACGAAGCGGTCGACTTGGCCCACCACCGGCACTCCGTCGATCTCGCCACAAAGGGGCTGTTCGGCCCGCGCCTCGGGGGCGAAGGCGGCCTCGAGTTCGGGCAGAGTCAGGACGCGCTCGACTTCCTGCCAGAGGGAGAGATGGCTGCGTGCATCGGCCTCGGGAAGCAACAGCTTCAGGAGGCGAAGCGCCGTCCCTTCCCGTTCCTCGGCGGCGACCCGCGGCAGCAACTCGAACAGCCGGTGGAGCGCTGCGCCGCGGGCGAACAGGCGCCGTTCCTCTGTCCCCCGTGGCGGCGTTCGCGGCGGTTCCTCGGGCGCTCGCGCCGAAGGGGCGATGGACGAGAGGCGCGCGCTCTCGACCGGGGCCGGTCGGTGGAGCCAGGGCGGGCGCGCGGTTCCCGGTGGTGGTTGCACCGCCGGTTCCTCGGTCGGGCGAAGGGTCGCGGCGCCACAGCGCAGTCGCAGGATCTCGCCGCGAAAACCCGGACCGAGATGGCAGGGCCATCGCTCCACTTCGGCCAGGTCCTTCAGGGCACGGCGCACATGCTCGTGCCAGCAGACGCCCGAGATCTCGCGCCGGGGTTTCCAGCCGGTGATGTAGAGACGGTCGGCGGCGCGGGTGAGAGCGACATAGAGGAGTCGGAGGTCCTCCTCGGTGTCGGCGATCCTTTCCGCTTGGCAGGCGGCCGCCAGTTTCTCCGGCCGCTCGCGCTCGGCGAGACGCCAGAACGGCAGTCGTTCGCCGTTGCCGCCGAGGGATGCCCAGAGGAGGCGTTCCCGTCTGGGCTCGGCGTGCGGACCGGCGTCGGCGAGGAACACGATCGGTGCCTCGAGCCCCTTGGCGCCGTGCACGGTCAGCACCTGCACCGCATCCGGGCTGCGACCAGGATCGCGTTGCAGCTCACCCGAAGCGAGTTCGAACCAGTGCAAAAAGCCGCGCAGCGAGGCCGGATGGCCCTCCTCGTAGGCGAGGGTCTGGCCGAGGAAGGCCTCGATGGGTTCTTCGGCCTCGGGCCCGAGTCGCTCGAGCAGTCGCCGCCGCCCGCCATCCGCCCCGAGCACCCAGCCATAGAACTCGAACGGCGGCATGAAATCGGCACGCCGCAGCCACTCCTCGAGCCTCCGCAAGGCCTGGGCAAAGGGGCCATCGGGCGCATCCCGGCGGCCACGGGCCCGCAGCCTCTCCATGAGGCTCGTCTGCCCGCGCCCGTGGGCGAGCTCGAACAGCTGCTCCTCGTCGAGGCCGACGAGGGGGCTTTTGAGCAGGCAGGCGAGAGAGTAGTCGTCCTCGGGCAGCAGCATCACCCGGCCGAGGGCGAGAAGATCGGCCACCGCCAGATGTTCGGCGAGGGTGAGCCGATCGATGCCGGCGACCGGCACACCCGCGGCCTCGAGTCCGCGCACGATGCGCTCCTGGATGGTGCCGCGGCGGCGCACCAGCACCATGATGTCGCCGGGCGCGATCGGGCGGCCCCGACTTTCGAGGATCTCGCCGCCTTGGAGCCAACCGCGGACGGTGCGCACGATCGCCGTCGCGACCTGGGCCTCCGCCTCCGGCCGCGCCCGCACCTCGTCCGGCAGCGGCCACGACCGGTCGGCCGACGGCTCTTCCTCGTTCTCGGCGAGGGGCCACAGCTCGACGAGCCCCGGCTCGCCGCGGCGGACCGTATCGTGGCGGAGCGCTTCGCCCGCGCACAGGACCCCCGAGCGGGCCTCGGGCCGGGCGAAGACGGCGTCGACGAGCCGGAGCACCGCCTCGGTCGAGCGGAAGGAGCGAGTGAGCGATACCTCGGCGAAGGGGATGCCGGCAGCCTGGGCACGCTGGCGGATGCGTGCCCGCACGGCCCGGAAAGTGGCAAGGTCGGCACCCTGAAAGCCGTAGATCGATTGTTTTTCGTCGCCGACGACGAAGAGGGTGCGCGGACCCTCCTTCGCCCCTTCGCCAGAAAAGAATTCCTCCGCCAACTTTTCGACGATCGCCCACTGGGCAGGGCTCGTGTCCTGCGCTTCGTCGACGAGGATGTGGTCGATTCGCGCGTCGAGCTTGAAGCGCACCCAGTCGACGGCGGAATCGAGGAGTCGTCGCGCCCGCTCGACGAGGTCGTCGAAGTCGAGGGCGGCGCGACGGGCGCGAAGGCGCTCCCCCGCTTCGACGAGGGCATGGCCCACGCGCAACAGGGCCTCGCTGCGGCGGAAGGCGAGCAGGCATCGGATCCGCTCCTCGACCCGCAGCAGGCGCGCCTGCTCGCGCGCGAGGGTGCGCAGACTGGCCGCGGAGATCGCTTTCGTGCCGAGCCGCCGGCGATCCTTTCCCTCCTCGGTGAGGAACGCTCGGCGATAGGCATGAAAGGCTTCGATGGGATCGGCGAACTGGCCCTCGAGCCAGGCCAGGATGGCCCGTCCCCGTTCCTGGTCGCTCGCGGTGGTCGAGCGGAGCAGCTCCTCGGCCGCAGCGCGCAGGGCCGGGGCATCGAAGTCGGCCCGCTCCGCCGCCTCCGCCACGATCTCGACGGGCTCGCGCTCGTCGAGCGGCACGTCGAGGGCCTTGCGGATCGCCTCGAGCAGACCTTCCTCGCCACCGTGGCGCGCCCATGCTGCGAGGAGCGCGAGCCGGTCCTCGAGGATGGTGTGCAGGGCCTCGCCGAACCCGCGCTCGCCGACCCACACGGCGAGGCGCTGGATCGCTTCGGCGAGTCGACCCTGACCGCGCGCCCGCCGCACGCTCTCGAGCACCTGGCTGCGTGCCTCGAGATCGAGCTCGGCGCGCGTGCGCGGATCCAGGACCTCGAAGTGCGGCGACACGCCGGCTTCGAGCGGGAAAAGCGACAAGAGCTCGGCGGCGAAGGCGTGGATGGTGGTCACCGGCAGGCCGCGCGGCAGATCCAGGACGGACGCGAACAGACGTCGTGCCCGCATGAGGGTCGGGGAGTCGACCGGACACCCGACGAGCGCCTCGATGTCGGCGGCGAGCTGCCTGTCGTCGGGCTCCACCGCCCAAGCGGCGAGGCGCTTTTCGATCCGTTCCGTCATCTCCGCCGCCGCCGCCCGGGTGAAGGTGAGGCAGAGGATACTCTCCGGCCGGGCGCCGGCGAGCAAAAGCCGCAACACCCGGTCCGAAAGCACCCGGGTCTTGCCCGTCCCGGCATTGGCGGTGACCCAGACCGAAAGGGAGGGGTCGGCCGCGCGCCGCTGTTCGGGGGTCGGTGCGAGACCCGGAGCCGCGGTCATTGTGGGCTCTCCTGTCCCCACCATTCCTGCCGACGTGCGAGGTGGGCGTAGGGATCGTGGCGGGCTGCCACCTCCGGCCTGGGGATGGCGAGGAACGGAATGTCCTCGCGTGCGAAGTGGGCGAGCAGCTTCGACAGCCCGTCTCTCGTGATGTTGAGCAAATCCTCGAGCTCCTTCCGGGCACACACCTCGCGCGCGCAGCCGCCCGCTTCGTCGCCCCGGAGCTGCCAGTACTCCAGTCCGACGACCGGCCCGGAGGCTCCGTCGAAGCTGCCCTCCTGGGCGATCAACCCCTCGACGGCGAGCTGCGGGGCAAGACCGGCTCTCACTTCGCGGCGCGAGGGCGGGGTGCCGGTCTTGTAGTCGACGATGACGAGTCCCGCCGGATTGTGCAGCTCGATGCGATCGGCGCGCGCCCGGATCTCGAAACGGCGGCCTTCCGCCTCGACCGCCATCCGCCCCTCGACCTCGGCCAAAACGCGCTCGAGCCGGACCCGCCGTTCGCGCTCCCGCCGGCAGAACCAGATGGCGATGCGCTGGAAACGCGGCCACCACAGGGCGTAGACGTCCGGGCTCGCGGCAAGGGGTGCGAACAGTTCGTGACCGATGGCGAGCAGCTGGCTCACGCCATCCTCGGGCAAGCCGTCGGGATAGCGCACCACGAATCGGTGCAGGGCGCGGTGAACGAGGAGGCCGCGCTCCGCCGGGCCCGGTTCGGCATCGAGCGGATCGAGGGGCTCGAGGGCGAGGATGCGCCGGGCGTAGAAGCGGTAGGGATCGCGCATCAGGTCCTCGATGTCCGTGACCCACAGGCGCGTAGGCCGACTCGGTGCGGGGGGGCGCGGTTTCGGTCGCGGGCATGGACGGCGCGGCCCCGGCGGGCGATCGAGTCCGGCGGCAAGGGCGGCGAGCTCGCGATCCTCCAGGCGAGCCGGATCGGTGCCCGCGGCGCGCAACACCGCGAGCAATCGCACGAGCCAGCGCGAGGGCACCGTCGGGGCCCCGGTCTCGTCGCGCCGGGCGCGGGAAAGCGCCACTTCGGGCGCCGAAGCCGCGGCGAGGAAATCGAGGGCGGCATAGCCCACATGGCGTTCCGGTGGCGGCAAACCCAGTTCCTGCCGCATCGTCCGGTTGAGCCAGGGACCGCTCTGCACCGACCGCGGCCAGCTGCCCTCGACGAGGCCTCCGACGATCACCAGGTCGGCTTGCTGCAACCGACTCTCGAACTGGCCGAGGATGGCGATGCGGGGATGGCCGGGCCGCATCGGCCGAACGGTGACACCCGCCATCAGCACGGCGAGGAATGCCGGCCACACGGCGATCGGCAGGTCGGGCAGGCTGTCGGCGGCCAACGACAACTCGAGGAGGAAGGTGGACAGCGCCTGGCCCGCCTCTTTCGTCCAAAGCTCGCTCGCATCCCCGTTCTCGTCGGCAGCGAGCTGGGTCGCGAAAGCGAGATGGGCGTCGAGCAGCGCCGAGAGCGGCGCCCGCTCGCCTGCTGCCCGCAGTCTCGCAAAGGGCGCGGCGAACGAAGCGATATGGGCGAGCCAGTCGGCGAGCTCGAGCGGTGGGATGGGGCTCTTGTAGTAGCGCATGCGCTCGCGGTCGGCGGGCAACGCGCGCAGGGCCGCGACGATACCCTCGAGATCGGAAGCCGGCCGCGGCCCGCGCAGGATCGCCCGCTCGAGGGCGCGCACGTAGCGGCGGAACTGCCCCTGATCGCTGCCGCCGCGGGCGAGAGGATGACCCAGGGTCGCGAGCAGGATGGATGGCGAGGCGCCCTCCGCGAGGAGATGGCCGGCGAGCAGAAAGAAGCTCCCGGGCGGTGTCTGGTCGAGGGGCACGCCGGCGCTATCGTCGACCTCGATCTGCCAGCGCGCGAGCTCGACCGCGACCCGGCGGGCGAGATGGCGGTTGGTGGTGACGAGGAGCGCGCGCTTGCCTGGAACCTCGAGGGTGCGGCGCAACAGCAGGGCGATCTGAATGGCCTCGCGGGCGAGATCGGGGGCCTCGATGAGGGTGAGGTCGGCGAGCGCCTCCTCGGAGAAGGGCGGATTGCGGCTCCACAGTTCGCTCGTCGCCGGCGGCCGCATGCTCTCCCGCCAGAGGGCGAGACGAGCCGGGCGCACCCCTTTCGGGGGAGGGCCCGGCCATGGCCGCACCGCTTCGCGCTCGATCCCCATGGTCTCGAGCAGTCGCACGAACACATGCTGCGGATGGGTGGGCTCGGTCCCGACCGCCTGCCAGCTCGCCCGGTCGAGGTCGCGGTCGAGGCCCGGCAAGACGACGATGCCCCCGATGGTGCGCACGACCGCGAGCAGACGCGCGACCGCCGGGATGCTGCCGGTGATACCGGCAGCGACCACCCGCTCCTTGGGCGGATGCCGGCGCCAGCGCTCCGCCTGCAGCTCGAGCAGCCGCCGGCGACGTTCGGCCGGATCGAGCCGGCCCTCTGCGGCGAGAATGCGCGGCCAATGCTCCCGCAGGATGGCGAGGAAGGCGAGCGTGCGCTGCCAGTGCTCGGCGAAGCGGTCGGGAACGACTCGATCGAGGGCGCGGAGGTCGACTTCCTCGGTCTGCAGCTCGTCGAGCAGCCGGGCGAGCTCGCCCGCGAGCCGTACCGCCTGTTCGTGAGGCACACCGGCAAAGGCATGGACGAGGCGGGTGAGCAGGAGGTGTCGCCGCAGCGGCGAAATCGCGGGCGGGACGGCGACCTCGAGGTCGGGGTCGAGGGCGAGCTCCGGCTCGTCCGGTTCGCCCACCGGCCGCAGCCGTGGCAGAAGGAGGGTGCGTCCACCAGCGTGCGCGAGCAACAGCTCCCGCAGCGCGCCACACGTTCGCCGCGAGGGCAACAACACGAGGGTATCGGCGAGGCGCTCCGGCGGCTCCGCTACGAGCGCCGAAGCCAGGAGCTCGAGAAAGGGCAGATGCGGATCGATGGAATAAACGCCAGGCGGTGGTAGACCGCTTTCGCTCATGCTCCTGCCCGCTCGACGAGGACCGCGAGTCGCTCGCGCCACGACGGACCGGCGCGAAGCTCGAGGATGCGGGCATTCTCGCCGAGATGAGGGGCGAAGGAAAGCCGGAGATCGAGGCGGTCGGCGGGCAGCTCGCCGGCCGCCCGCTCCGGCCATTCGACGACGACAGCCCCCCTCTCCACCGCCTCCTCGAGGCCGAGCTCGGCGACCTCGCCGGGCGTCGACAGACGGTAGAGGTCGGCGTGCCAGAGCTCCAGGCCGGGCAACGCATAATGCTGGACGAGCGCGAAGCTCGGGCTTGGCACCTCGACATCCGAGCCGGCGAGGGCGCGGATCATGGCGCGGACGAGTTCGGTCTTGCCGGAGCCGAGCTCGCCCGAGAGCGCGACGACGTCACCCGGGCGCAGCAGAGCGGCGAGCGCCGCAGCGAAGCGGCGAGTCGACTCGAGATCGGCGACGACAATCCGCTGTGCCTCTGTCACCCGATTCTCAGTAACGGTAGTGGTCGGGTTTGTAGGGACCTTCGGGATCGACACCGATGTAGGCGGCCTGTTTCGGCGTGAGCCGTGTCAACTTGACGCCGAGCTTGTCGAGGTGCAGGCGAGCCACTTTTTCGTCGAGTTTCTTTGGCAGCATGTAGACCCGATTCTCGTACTTGCCGGAGTTCGTCCACAGCTCGATCTGAGCCAGGACCTGGTTGCTAAAAGAGAAGCTCATGACGAAGCTCGGGTGTCCCTTTGCACACCCGAGATTGACGAGTCTGCCCTTCGCCAAGACGATGATCCGCTTGCCGTCAGGAAACTCCACCTCGTCGACCTGTGGCTTGACCTCGTGCCATTTGAAGTTTCGCAGGGCAGACACCTGAATTTCACTGTCGAAATGTCCGATGTTGCAGACGATGGCGCCGTTTTTCATCGCCCGCATGTGGTCGAGGGTGATGACATCGATGTTGCCGGTGGCGGTGACGAAGATGTCACCGATGGGCGCGACCTCCTCCATGGTCGACACTTCGAAGCCTTCCATGGCCGCTTGCAGGGCGCAGATCGGGTCGATCTCGGTGACGATGACCCGTGCGCCCTGGCCCCGCAGGGCTTGGGCCGAGCCCTTGCCGACATCGCCGTAGCCGCATACCACCGCCACTTTGCCGGCGATCATCGTGCCGGTGGCCCGCTTGAGGCCATCGAGCAGGCTCTCGCGGCAGCCATAGAGGTTGTCGAACTTGGATTTGGTGACGCTGTCGTTGACGTTGATGGCGGGGATCCGGAGCCGGCCCGTGCGCTCCATCTCGTAGAGACGGTGGACGCCGGTGGTAGTCTCCTCGGACACGCCGCGGACCCCGGACAGAAGCTCGGGAAAACGGTCGTGCATGATGCGGGTGAGATCGCCGCCGTCGTCGAGCAGCAGGTTCGGTCGCCAGCCGTCGGGACCGAGGATGGTCTGCTCGATGCACCACTCGTACTCTTCTTCCGTCTCGCCCTTCCAGGCGAAGACCGGCACCCCCTCGGCGGCCATGGCGGCCGCCGCATGGTCCTGGGTGGAGAAGATGTTGCAAGAGGACCAGCGCACCTCCGCGCCGAGGTGGCGGAGGGTGCGGATCAGCACCGCGGTCTCGACGGTCATATGCAGGCAACCGGCAATGCGGGCGCCCTTGAGCGGCTGGCTCGGCCCGTATTCTTCGCGGATGGCCATGAGGCCGGGCATCTCCCGCTCGGCGATCGCGATTTCCCGTCGCCCCCACTCGGCGAGGGACATGTCGGCGACGCGGTAATCGGTGAAACGGCTCATCGGTGTACGGCCTCTCCGGCTGGTTTGCGCGATTGCGGTCGTGGCCGCAGGTCCTATTCGTCGAAACCTCGCTCGACAAGTTCGGCGAGCGCCGCCACTGCCGCTTCCGCCTCGCGGCCGCGCCCCTCGAGGCGCAGCTGCGTGCCGCGTGCGGCGGCGAGCATCATGAGGCCGAGAATCGAGGTCCCTGGCACCGCGACCTCGTCGCGGCAGACCGTGATCTCGGCGTCGAAACCTTCGGCGAGGCGGACGAAGCGCGCGGCAGCCCGGGCGTGCAGGCCGCGCTCGTTGACGATGGTCACCTCGCGGACGACGCTGGGCTCGCCCTCCATGGCGTCACTCAGGAACGTCCACCTGACAGTAAATGACTCGCGACGCTGATGTATTTGCGGCCCGCTTCGCAGGACACCTGGATCGCTTCGGCGAGCGGGAGGGTGCGGCGAACCGCCGCGAGCTTGACCAACATCGGCAGATTCACCCCGGCCACCACCTCGACGCCCGGACGGTCCATGAGGGAGATCGCCAGATTCGAGGGTGTGCCGCCGAACATATCGGTGAGGACCACGACCCCCTGGCCCCCGTCGACGCTCTCGATCGCCTGCGCGATCTCGCGCCGTTTCGCCTCGATGTCGTCATCGGGGGCGATGCATACCGGACGGATGCGCTCCTGGCGGCCGACGATGTGCTCGAGCGCGGCGACGAACTCGGCCGCTAGTCGACCGTGGGTGACGAGGACGATGCCGATCATGGGGTCATCGGTACCGGTTCGCGTGCGGGATCAGCCGGCTCGAGGTCGCGGTGGCGGACTTCGGTGCGCAAGCCGCGCGCCGCGAGCAGGGCGGAAAGACGTTCCGCCACCACGACCGAGCGGTGGCGACCTCCGGTGCAGCCGATCGCCACGGTGAGGTAGCTGCGACCCTCCGCGCGAAAGCGCGGCACGAGTTCGCTCACGAACGCATCCAGCATCTGCTCGAAGTGCGGATAGAAGGGATCCGCACAGACATGCGCCACCACCTCCGGATCGCGTCCGGTGCGCGGACGCAGCGCCGGGACATAGTGGGGGTTGGCGAGAAAGCGTACGTCGAACACCAAATCGGCTTCGCGCGGCAGCCCGGCCCGGTAGCCGAAGGAGACGATGTGGACGAGGAGTTCGTCTCCGGGGCGATCGCCGAAATGGCCAGCGAGCAGAGCACGCAGCGCGGTGAGCGCGAGGCCGGTGGTGTCGACCACGAGATCGGCAGCCGCGCGAAGGGGGGCGAGGATCTGTCGCTCGCGGGCGATGCCGTCGGCGACCGGACGGTCGGCAGCGAGCGGATGGCGCCTGCGGGTCTCGGAGAAGCGGCGCAGCAGGGTGTCGTCGTCGGCCTCGAGATAGAGCAACCGAACCGGCAGCTGGCGGCGTCGCAAGCGCTCCACCGTGGCGAGCAGCAGGGCCGGATCGAAGGCGCGGGTGCGGGGGTCGACGCCAACCGCCAGCGGTCGGTCGAGGCCGCGGTCGGTGTGCAGGAGCCGAGGCAAGAGGCCGATGGGCAGATTGTCGACGGCTTCGAAGCCGATGTCCTCGAGGGCTCGGAGGGCACTCGTTCGGCCGGCCCCCGAAAGACCGGTCACCACCACGATCCGCGTCATCACAGAACCCGCATGGCGAACAACGCCAGTTCGATGCGTGCCAGGGCGGTCGGCGAAGCGGCGTCGATGGTCACCTCCGGTAGTGGCACGCCGCATATGGAAGCCTCGCGCGGCTCCGGCAACCGTGCACGGCGTGCTGCGGACACCTCGACCACGAGATGGATCCGGCAACCGGCCAGACCCACGAGTCGGAAGAGCCCGAGCCCGCGCACCTCGAGGTGGCCCCGAGGGCTCGGAGCGCAGGCGTGGAGGCACCCGTCCACCGCTCGCAGCTCCACGAGATCGTCGGCAACGAGCCAGGCGCCGTGGGCGAGCAGGCGGAGCACCAGGGCCGATTTGCCGGCTCCCGAGCGGCCGCGGATGAAAAGGCCGCGGCCCCGCCAGAGGACACAGCAGCCATGGCGACGAAGCGGACGACCGGCTGCAGCCGGCACGACCGCGCCTCAGGCGGCTTGGCTCTTGGCGCGTCCGGTCAGCGCCGCGTGCAGTCGCTTGATGTCCTGCTCGCGGCGCAGCCGTTCGCACAGTGCGGGATCGCGCAGCAGCCGAGCGAGACGGGCGAGCGCCTTCAAATGTTCGGCGCTCGCGTTTTCGGGAGCGAGCAGGACGAAGACCAGATCCACCGGTTTGCCGTCGAGGGCTTCGAAGTCCACCGGTTCGGCAAGCCGCGCGAAGGCACCGACCATGCGGTCGAGCTCCGGCAGCTTGGCGTGGGGAATGGCGATTCCGCCGCCGATGGCGGTCGTGCCGAGTTTTTCCCGCTCCAGCAGGGCATCGACGATCCTCTCGACGTCGACGCCGATGTCGGGGGCGACGAGCGCCGCGATCTCTCGGAACAGCTGCCTGCGGCTGCCCGGCCTCAGGTCGAGGGCGATGCGCCGCGGCGAGAGCAATTCGGCGAGCTCGACCATCACCAGTCCTCCCGGCCATGCCGGCAGCGGCACGGGGGCTCCACCCATCGGCCGCGAGTCCCATCCGCCCGATGCCGGCGATCCCTCCGACTCCGCCGGCGGGACGCGCGGAGCACGTGCTTCGTGGTCGTTGTTCCGGTCCGGGTGGTGCCCGGCCTGTGGAGGCGCTGCCAGCTAGAGCCCGGGCGCGCGACTGTCAAGACGGGACCGGGCGAAACCGCCCGCCTGCCCGGCCGCGCGAGCCTCGTTCCCGGCCACCGCACGCCCCGCCGCTCGCCCGTCATCGCCCGAGGGTCCGCAGGCGACGCCGTTCCACCGACGAGGGAATGCCCATCGCCTCGCGGTACTTGGCCACGGTGCGGCGGGCGATACGGATGCCCTCGGCGGCGAGCCGCGCGACGATCTCTTCGTCGGACAGCACGGTCTCGGCACTCTCCTGGTCGATCAGGCGACGGATGCGCACGCGGATCGCCTCGGCGCCCAGCTCCTCGCCAGCGCCTTGGTTGACGCGAGCGGTGAAGAAGTAACGGAGGGCGAAGACGCCGTGGGGCGTGGCGACGCTCTTTCCAGCCACCGCTCGGCTCACCGTACTTTCGTGCAGACCGAGCGCCTCGGCGACCTCGCGCAGGACGAGGGGGGCGAGGGCAGCCGGGCCTTCTTCGAGGAATCGTCGCTGGCGAGCGAAGATGGCACGGCCGACGCGCAGGATGGTGCGTGCGCGCTGCTGCAGCGCGCGCACGAGAAAGGACGCTTCCTGGACTTGGCCGTCGAGGAAGCGACGGGTCTCGGAGTCGAGGGAGAGCGAGGTGAGCTCGGCGTAGTAGGCGCGATCGACGGAAAGCTTCGGGAAAGCGGCGGGGTTGAGGGCGATCCGCCAACCCGAAGGTCCGTCGCGCCGGACCACGAGATCGGGTACGGCGAAGTCCGGGTCCGCGACGCCAAAGCGGGCGCCCGGGCGCGGATCGAGGGTCCGCAACTCGGCCACCATCGCCTCGAGATCCTCGCGCCCCACCCCGCAGATGCGCTCGAGCCGCCGGAAGTCGGCCCGAGCGACCAGGTCGAGACGGGCGAGGAGGGCCCGCATCGCC
This sequence comes from bacterium HR40, assembly GCA_002898275.1. GTDB lineage: Bacteria > Pseudomonadota > Alphaproteobacteria > Geminicoccales > Geminicoccaceae > HRBIN40. Next base: position 1,137,263 of record BEIQ01000001.1, on the reverse strand, counting down.
GGATCGAGACGTTGGCGCTCGGCGAGCTGGAGGGCCAGGCATTCGGCGAGGTCCCGCGCTCCGACTCCGGTCGGCTCGCAGCGTTGCAGCGCCGCCCGCGCCGCCGCTACCAGTTCCCGCGGCGCACCCAAAAGGTTGGCGAGCTCCTCGTCGCTCTCCCGCAAATAGCCATCTTCGTCGACGAAACCGACGAGCCCCAGGGCCAGCGTCCGGAGATGCGGATCCCGCACATCGGCCCCGATCTGCTCGGCGAGGCGCTCGTGCAGCCCCGGGGGTCGGGTGAGGCGCTCGGCGAGCGACGGCAGCGCTTCGCCCTCCGCCGCGGGCGACACCCGGCGCGCGCGCAGCCTGCGATCTGCCGCGAGCGGGCCCGCGGGCTGGAGCCAGCCGTCGGGATCGTCGGCGACGGCGGCCGTCTGGCGCTCTGGCCGCAGCCGGCCAGCCGGTTGCGTCGCCTCGCTGCGCACGAGGAAGGGGTTGCGGGCGACCTCGCTCGCCACCGCCGCTTCGAGCTCCGGTCCGGCCAGCTGCAAGAGGCGGATGGCCTGCTGCAGCTGCGGTGTCAGCACGAGGCTCGGAGTCTGGCGGAGTTCGAGGCCGAGGGCGATGCTCATGGCGACCTAGAGGCGAAAGCCGTCGCCGAGATAGACCCGCCGTACCATGGGGTCGGCGACGATCTCGGCTGGCGTGCCCTCGCGCAGCACCGTGCCGTCGTGGAGGATGTAGGCTCGATCGATGATCTCGAGCGCATCCCGCACATTGTGATCCGTCACCAAGACCCCGAGTCCGCGATCCTTGAGGTGGGCGACGAGGTGGCGGATCTCCGCGACCGTGATCGGATCGATGCCGGCCAGGGGCTCGTCGAGCAGGAGGTAGCGGGGATTGCTCGCCAGCGCACGGGCGATCTCGACCCTCCGGCGCTCACCGCCCGAAAGGGCCAAAGCGGGGCTTCGGCGCAAATGGAGCAGGCCGAATTCCGCCAACAGCATCTCGACCCGCTCCTCGCAGCTGCGCCGGTCAGGGGTGTGGAGCTCGGCAATGGCGCGGATGTTGTTCTCGACGTCGAGGCCGCGGAATATCGAGGCCTCTTGGGGCAGATAGCCGATGCCGAGGCGGGCGCGCCGGTGCATCGGCAGGCGGGTGACGTCGCGGCCGTCGAGCAGCACGCGCCCGCTGTCGGCTGCGACGAGGCCGGTGACGATGTAGAAGGTCGTGGTCTTGCCCGCGCCGTTGGGTCCGAGCAATCCGACCGCTTCGCCGGGTATCACCTCGATCGACACGTCGCGCAGTACCCGCCGACCGCGGAAGGATTTGCCGATGCGTTCCGCCGCCAGCCGACGGTGGTGGCCGGGAGTTGGATCCGAGCGGCTCGGCGCTGCCCGTGGCTGTTCGAGGGTGACGGTGCTCATCCGCCGCTTTTCCTGCCGAGCGAGGAGGGACGGAACAGGGCCCGCACCCGTTCGGATCCTGCCGCGTGCAGCACGGCGGTCTTGTTCGCGAGGTCGATGTCGAGACGGCCGCCCTTCACCACGTCCTCCCCGCGGGTGAGCACCACCGAGCCCTCGAGCACGATGGTGCCGGCCACCACGTCGTAGACAGCACGATTCGCCGTCGCGCTTTCTGCCGGCGACGCGATGACCACCTGTCCTTCCGCTTCGATCAACCGGACCGCCTGGGCGGCGGCCCCTTCCTTGCCGAGGTCGTAATGCACGAGGAGGCGGTCGGCGCGCAGGGTGAGATCGCCCTGAACGGCTTGCACATTGCCGGAAAAAGCGGCCTGCTGCCGTCCCTGTTCGACGGTGAGCTGGTCCGCTGCAATCTCGATCGGCAGGGTGGAGTCGTGCTGGGCGAGGCCGGTTTGGCCGCGGGCGGGAGCGCCCACCACGAGCCAGCAGGCGAGGAGCAGCCAACCGGCGAAACCGCGTGGGGGAGGGCACGCCGGCACCGCCACCTCCTCAAGCGATACCGGCGCGCAAACAGTCGTGCAGGTGCAGGGCGCCTACCGGGCGACCCCGGGCGTCCAGCACGAACAGCACGGTGATCGCGCATTCGTTCATGAGGGCGAGCGCCTCCACCGCGAGGGCGCGGCCATCGATGGTACGCGGCCGCGTGGTCATGATCTCCTCGACCTGTCGAGCCATCAGATCCGGCCCCATGTGGCGGCGCAAGTCGCCATCGGTGACGATGCCGACGAGTCGGCCGTCGTTCCCCACCACCCCGACGCAGCCGAGGCACTTGCGGGTCATCTCGAGCACCGCCTCGGGCATCGGCGTGCCGAGCGGCACGAGCGGCAGCTCGTCATCGCGCCGCATCAGCTGTTCCACCCGCTGCAGCTGTGCGCCGAGCCTGCCGCCCGGATGCAACACGGCGAACTGGCGGGCGGAAAAACCCTTGCGCTCGAGGAGCGCCACCGCCAGGGCGTCGCCGAGGGCGAGCATGGCGGTGGTGGAACTCGTCGGAGCCAGGCCCATGGGGCAGGCTTCGCGAATGTCGGGGAGGAGGAGGACGAGATCGGCTGCCTCGGCCAAGGTGCTCTTCGGGCGACCGACCATGGCGACGAGCGGGATGTGGAACCGGCGTGTGTAGAGAGTGAGGTCCCGCAGCTCCGCCGTCTCGCCGGAATTGGAGAGCGCCAGCACGAGATCGCCCTCGACGATCATCCCGAGATCGCCATGGCTGGCTTCGGCGGGATGGACGTAGATGGCGGGCGTGCCAGTCGAGGCGAAGGTGGCGGCGATCTTGCGGGCGACATGCCCGCTCTTGCCCATGCCGGTGACCACTACCCGGCCGCGCAATGCGGCGAGCATGTCGACGGCACGGGCGAAGCTGGTCCCGAGATGCTCGGCGACGCGCCGCAGGGCTTCCGCCTCCGCCTCGAGCACGCGCCGGCCGGCGGCGATCGCCGCTCGCTGTCGTTCGTCGAGCTCGGCGGCATCGGTGAAGGCTGCCCGTTCTCCTGCCATCTCCGGGAAATCCGGCTGTTCTTCGCTGGGGTCCAAGCGGCCCCCTTGGTCGCAGAAGGACGGCAGGAGTATGAGAGCCGCTCCGGCGGGCGTCAACGCGAGGGGGGCGAAGAGTCGTGGCATCTCAGTGGGCGAAGATGTCGGGTTCGTCGAAGCCCAAAAGATCGAGCTGGGCGCGCGCCGGCAAAAAGGCGAAGCACGCCTCGGCGAGGGCGAGCCTGCCCTCGCGTTCGAGCAGCGGGACCAGGGCTTCCCGCAGCCGATGCAGATGGAGGACATCGTTGGCGGCGTAAGCGAGCTGCGCCTCGTCGAGCTCCACCGCACCCCAGTCGGAGGTCTGCTTTTCCTTGGGCAGGTCGATTCCGAGGAGATCGCGGCAAAGGTCCTTGAGCCCGTGCCGATCCGTATAGGTGCGCGCGAGCTTCGAAGCGATCTTGGTGCACCAGACCGGACGGCACTCGACGCCGAGATAGTGGTAGAGCACCGCCAGATCGAAACGGGCGAAATGGAACAGCTTGAGCCGGCCGGGGTCGGCGAGCAGGCGGACGAGATTGGGTGCCTCGTAGCGGCGGTCGACGAACTGCACGAGATGGGCATGGCCATCGCCGGCCGACAGCTGCACGAGGCAGAGGCGGTCGCGGCCGGGGACAAGCCCCATGGTCTCGGTGTCGATGGCGACGATCTCGCCGAACTCGAGGCCGTCCGGCAAATCGCCGCGATGGAGGTGGATCGCCATAGGCCTCCGTCGCTCCTTTCGCCTTCTTCCTATGGTGGACCGATATCGTATAGATCCGGTTAACGCGACGGCCAGGGACATCCCCTGCGGCGGCTGCCGCGGGACTGGACGCAAGCCGTCATTTGCGGCAAGCAGCGGCAGCCGGAGCTCGCCTGCCGGCCGGGTCGTCAGGGAAGAGGGAGGTTGACCCCATGTCGACTGCAATCACCCGTCGCGGTTTCCTCGCTGCTACGGCTGCGGCAGCGGCCGGCATCGGCGCGCCGGCGGTTCTGCGCGCCCAGACCTTCACCTTCAAGTTCCACCATTTCCTGGGCCCGACCTCACCCTCCCATGCGCGCTTCCTCGAGCCCTGGGCCCGGCGCGTGGAAGCGCTCGCGGGAGGTGCGGTCAAGATCGAGATCTATCCGAGCATGACCCTCGGCGGTCGGCCGCCGGAACTCATCAACCAGGCTCGCGATGGGGTGGTCGACCTCGTGTGGACGGTGAACGGCTATACCCCGGGTCTGTTCCCGCGCACCGAGGTGATGGAGCTGCCGTTCGTCTACGTGAACGATCCGGTCGCCGCCAATCTCACCCTCTACGACATGTTCGACGACCATCTTCGCGAGGAGTACAGCGGTGTCGAAGTGATGTTCCTGCACGTGCATGCCGGTCAGGCGCTGCATACCCGCGATCGCCTGGTACGGCGCCCGGAGGACTGGGCAGGCCTCAAGATCCGCATCCCGACGCGCACCGGCGCTTGGGTGATCGAGGCGATGAAGGCGAGCCCGTCGGCCATGCCAGTCACCGAACTGCCGCAGGCGCTCGCCAAGGGCGTGGTCGATGCCGCCCTCATCCCCTTCGAGATCATTCCGGCGCTGCGGCTGCACGAGCAGACCCGCTACCAGATCGAGGGCCACGCCAACACCCGTTTCGGCAATACGACGTTCCAGGTGTCGATGAATGCCGCTCGGTGGGCAAGCCTGCCGAACGAGATCAAGGAGGTCTTCCGCACCGCCAGCAATCGCGAATGGGTGGCGGAGGTCGGGCGGATTTGGCGCCAGACCGAGAATGAGGGCCTCGAGTTCGCCGTGAAGAGCGGCAACGAGCACATCGAGCTCAGCCAGGAAGAGACCGAGGCCTACCGAGCCTGGCTCGAGCCTGTGGTGGCGCGCTGGGTCGACGATGTCAAAGCCAAGGGCGTGGACGGTGCCGCTCTGGTCGACAGGGCCCGCCAACTGATGGCCGCCAACAGCAGCCGGTGATGCAGGACTTCGGTTCTGGCGGGCGCCCACATGCAGGCGGGCCAGCGGTGCGTTGGATCCGACTGTGGGCGCTCGCCGGTGGCGTCCTCCTTTTGCTCGTGATGGCGATGAATGTCCTCGCCGTCGTGCTCGCCGCCTTCGGCTCGTCCTTTCCGGGGGACTTCGAACTCACCGAAGTGGGGGTCGCGGTCGCGGCCTTCGCCTTCCTCCCCTATGTGCAGCTCGTGGGCGGCAATGTCACGGCGGACATCTTCACCGAGCGTGCCGGCCCGCGGCTCCTCGCTCTCTTCCGCTTGCTCGCCTCGGCGGTCGCGGTGCTGTTCTCCCTCCTCTTGTTGTGGCGGATGTTCGAGGGCATGCTGGACCAGCGCGCCTACGGCCATGTCACTGCCGTGCTCCAGTTCCCCATCTGGATCGGCTTTGCGCTCGCGCTTGCCTCCATCGTTCTGTGGTCGGTCGCTGCGGTTCTGACCCTGCGGGATGCCATCGCGGATCTCGTGAAGAGGGGGTAGGCACTTGAACGATCCGGTGACGCTCGGCCTTGCAGGCTTCGGCCTGCTCGTGGTGCTCATCGCCATCCGCATGCCGATCGCCTACGCCATGATCGTCGTCGGGGGGCTCGGCACCACCCTCGTCGACGGCCCCGGCCGCATGCTCTCCCAGCTCAAGACCCTCGCCTGGGGCCAATTCGCCATCTACGACCTGTCGGTGGTGCCGATGTTCGTCCTCATGGGGGCGCTGGCTGCCCATGCCGGCCTCAGTCAGGCCCTCTTCCGTGCCGCATCCGCTTGGCTCGGACGATTTCCCGGCGGCACGGCCATGGCGGCGATCGCCGCCTGTGCCGGTTTCGGGACGGTCTGCGGTTCGTCCCTCGCCACCGCTTCGACCATGGGGCGCGTGGCGCTGCCTGAACTTCGACGCTATCGCTTCGAGCCGGCACTGGCAACGGGCGTGCTGGCGGCTGGCGGCACCCTCGGCATCCTCATCCCGCCCTCGGTGGTGCTCATCGTCTATGCCATCATCGTCGAGGCCAACATCGTCACCATGTTCACCGCCGCATTGGTGCCGGGGCTTTTGGCGGTGGTGTTGTTCCTTCTGACGACCGCCCTCTACGTATGGCTCCGCCCCGAAGCGGGCCCGCGCGCCGAGCGGCCGCGGCGCGAAGAACTCGTTTCCGCCACGCTGGGCGTGTTGCCCGTGGTCGCGATCTTCGGCCTGGTGCTCGGCGGGATCTACGCCGGCTTCTACAATCCCACGCCAGCCGCCTCGGTGGGGGTGTTCCTCGTCCTTCTCTACGGGCTCCTGACCCGCACCGTCGGTCTTCGTCAGCTGGTCGAGGCGATCTTCGAGACCGCTCGCACCACGGGCATGATCTATCTCATCCTGCTCGGTGCCGAGATGATGAAGATCTTCGTCTCGCGGCTCGGCTTGCCGCAGCTCACCGCGCAGTGGGCGCTGGCCTCGGGGCTCGAGCCGATGGCGGTCCTGCTCGCCCTGCTCGTCGCCCTCATCTTCCTCGGCTGCCTCATGGACAGCCTCAGCATGATCCTGCTCGTCGTGCCATTTTTTTGGCCGGTTCTGGTGGAGCTCAACGGCGGTGTCTATCAGCTGGCGGAGGGGGCGGGGTTCGGCCTGTCGACCGAGGATCTCAAAGTCTGGTTCGGCATCCTCGCCCTCATCGTGGTCGAGCTCGGCTTGATCACCCCGCCGGTGGGTATGAACGTGTTCGTCATCGCGGCGCTCGCACCGGATGTGCCGATGCGCGAGATCTTCCGCGGCGTGGCGCCGTTTTTCGGCATCGAGTTGGTGCGCGTGACCCTGCTCCTGCTATGGCCTGGGCTCACTCTGTGGCTACCGCGGGTATGGGCCGGCTGACCGTCGCAGCGCCAGATAACGGAAGAACCGAGACCGGCACGGCCATCCGGCTTGACCGAAAGAGTGCGCCGCGCCAAATGTCGCCCACCCCGTGGCGAGCGTAGCTCAGCTGGCTAGAGCACCAGGTTGTGGTCCTGGGGGTCACGGGTTCGAATCCCGTCGCTCGCCCCATGCCCCGGACCCATCCGGTCTGCTCTCCGACCCTCAGCCCGAGCGCACGACCACATCGAGCAACACCTGACATCCGTCCTCGCGCAGGGTGGCGAGAGCTCGTTCGAGGGCTGGCCGCAGGTCCGCGGGTTGCTCCACGCGCTCCGCCCGTCCGCCGCAGGCCTCGACCACGCGGCGATAGTCCGGTGCCGGAGCGAGTGCGGTGAAAGGCATGACGTTCGCCCGCACCGCACATCCCTCGGGATAGACCATAGCCGTCGTGCGCCGCACGGCGTGCCATTCGCCATTGTCGAACACGACGGTGAGCACCGGCGCCTGTTGCGCTGCGGCGAATTGGTGGCAGGCGAGGGGGTTCGCGAAGATGTAGGACCCATCTCCGACGGTCGCCACCACCAGGGCGTCGGGTCGCGCCATGCGCAGACCGATGGCGCAGGGCAACCCCCAGCCGAGGCCGCCAGCGAGCGAGTGACCGAAATAGCTGCCTGGACGCTCGAGACGCATGACCTGGGGCAGGCAACCGAGCTCGCTCACCACCACTGCTTCCTCTGGCTGGGCGGCCAGCACCTCCGACAGGACGGTGGAGACGAACGCCGGCGACATCGGCGGCCCGGCCTGGGCGCGCGCCGCCGCAAGCCGCTGTTCGCGCAACTCCCGGGCGCGGGCGGCGATCGCTCGTCGCCGCTCCTCCAGCCGGTCGTCTCGACCGGTGACGCGGTCCGCGAGGGCGGCGGAGAGGGCGTCGAGGGCGAGCGCCGTATCGGCGAGGATCGAGAGGTCGCTGCGGTGTCCCCGAAACGGGGTATCGGTGAAGAGCGGATCACAGCCGATCGCGATCACCGGGACTCCCGGTCGCGGCTTCGCTATCTTCGGGATCCAGGGCACCAGGGCGTCGAGCACGAGGACCAGATCGGCCTCGGCGAGCCAGGGTGCGGGATCGAATCCGCCGTGCAGCGGATGGGTGGTCGGGAAGGACAGGCGCGAGGGCCAGAACTCCACCACCGGCACGGCGAAACGTTCGGCGAACCGCAGGAGATGGTCGAAGCCGCGGCCGCCGCCGCTTTCCCGGGCAGCGATCAGGAGCGGCCGTTCGGCGCGCGCCACGAGCCGAGCGGCCTCGTCGATCGCAGCCGGATCGGGAGCGGGGCGGGAGGCTGCGTGCAGCCCGGCCGGGCCGAGGACGCGGCCGTCGACAGGCATCGCCAGGATCTCGCGTGGCAGGCCCACATAGACCGGTCCCATGGGTGGGCTGGTGGCGATCGCCAACGCTCGCTCGACGAGCAGGGGGAGTTGGGCCGGATGGAGGAGTTCCGCCGTCCACTTGCAGGCGCCGCGCACGAGCCCGCCCTGGTCGGGCATGTCCTGCCCCCAGTGGATGGGCAGATCGCGGGCGCCGAGCGGCCCTTCCTCGGTGAGCGGCGTGCGACCGGCGGTGAAGAGGATGGGCACGCGGTCGCGCGCCGCATTGAAAAGTCCCATCACCGCATTGGCGGTGCCGACGTTGACATGCACCATCACCGCCTGCGGTCGGCCGGTGGCGAGCCAGTAGCCGTGGGCGATCGAGACCGCAGCGTGTTCGTGGGTGACGGTGACCGGCTCCGGCATCGGGATTCCCGCCTCGCGACCGCGCACCAGCGCCTCGATGACCGGGGCGAAATCGGTCCCGGCATTGCCGAACAGAAAGTCCACACCCCGCGCCTTGAGAAGGGCGAGCCAAGCCTCGGCGACGGTGAGCGGTGCGGCCATGGGTTTGCCTTCTCCGGATTCGGCCTCCGCCTAGCGCTCACCGCGGTCGACGGCAAGCATCCGGCAACGGCGCAGCACCCCTTGCGCCATCCGCCCGGGCCTGCGAAACCGCGGCCGGAGACGGACATCGCCGGGAGGCCCGAGTGCACCGCACGCTCGTCCTGCTCGTCGTCGGTCTGACTCCGCGGCTGCTCGGCGCGCACACCCCCCATCTCGCGCGCTTCGCCGCTCGCGGCGGCATGCGCCCGCTGCGGACCGTGGTCCCTGCCGTGACCTGCAGCGTGCAATCGACTCTGCTCACCGGGCTTTTGCCCTCCGGTCATGGCGCGGTGGCCAACGGCTGGTACTTCCGCGAGCTCGCCGAGGTTTGGCTGTGGCGGCAGTCGAACCGGCTGGTGGCGGGCGAGAAAGTGTGGGAGGCGGCCAAGCGCCGCGATCCCGCCTTCACCTGTGCGGTGATGTTCTGGTGGTACAACATGTATACGAGCGCCGACTATGGCGTCACGCCGCGGCCGATCTATCTCGCCGACGGCCGCAAGATTCCCGACTGCTACAGCTATCCGCCAGGGATCCGCGACGAGCTCACCCGCCGCTTGGGCCGTTTTCCCTTGTTCCAATTCTGGGGTCCCGGGGCGGATATCCGCTCGAGCCGTTGGATCGCCGATGCCACCTTGTGGGTGCGGCGGACCTTCGACCCGACGCTCACCCTCTGCTACCTTCCCCACCTCGACTATGGCCTGCAGAAATTCGGCCCGGATCCGACGGATCCACGGGTCGCCCGGGAACTCGCGGCCATCGATGCGATCGTGGGGGAACTCATCGAGGCAGCGGAGCGCGACGGAACGCGCGTGATCGTAGTGTCCGAATACGGGATCACGCCGGTGGTCGATGCGGTGGCCATCAACCGCGTGCTGCGACAGGCGGGGCTCCTCGCCGTGCGCGAAGAGCTCGGTCGCGAGCTTCTCGATGCTGGCGCCTCGCGCGCCTTTGCCGTCGCCGACCACCAGGTGGCGCATGTCTATCTCCAGCACGGCACGCCGGTCGCCGAGGTGAAACGGCTGCTCGAGGCGACGGAGGGCGTCGAGCTCGTGCTCGACGAGGAGGGGAAGCGAGCCTTCGGTCTCGATCATCCGCGCTCGGGGGAACTCGTGGCCATAAGCCGAGCCGACCGCTGGTTCTCCTACTATTGGTGGCTGGACGACGCTCGTGCCCCTGACTTCGCCCGGCTCGTCGAGATCCACCGCAAGCCCGGCTACGATCCCATGGAACTCTTCGTCGATCCCCGCTTCCGCTTTCCCAAATTGGCCATCGGCCGTCGTCTTTTCGCCCGCGCCCTCGGCTTCCGAACCTTGCTCGATGTCGTCCCCATTGCGCCTACCTCCCTCGTGCGCGGTTCCCATGGCCGACTCGTCGACCGCGCCGACGACGGACCGCTCGTGATGTCCAATGCGCCCGAGCTCTTGCCGGAGGGCGAGGTGGCGGCAACCGCCTTCAAGGAGCTCGTGCTCGCTCACCTCTTCCGCAGAATCCCGGATTAGTCGCAGGGGACCGAGAGAACCGCAAAGCGGTGGGCCATGACGTGACGGTAGATCTGACCGGGGAGCAGGAAGGGGTCCGGAAAGTGGGATCGGTTCGGTGCGTCGGGGAAATTCTGGGTCTCGAGGCACAGGCCACTGCGCGGACCGAAATGCCGGCCGTCGCTCGCCGTGACCTCGAGGTTGAAAGCGGTATAGAGCTGCACGCCCGGCTGATCCGAGAACAGCTCCATGGCGACTCGGCCATCGCCGGAAATCAGCCGCGCGACCCGCCGCCAGCCGCGGCCGCGCACCGCGAAGCAATGGTCGAAGCGGGGCTCGCCCGTGGCGTCGAGCCGGCGCAGACGGCGGAAATCGAGTGCAGTCCCGGCAACCTCCCGGATTTCGCCGGTTGGCACCCGCTCGGCGTCGACCGGAAGGTAGAAGTCCGCAGCGAGCTCGAGTCGGTGGGCGTCGATGCAGCCGCCGCCATCCAAGTTCCAATAGCTGTGGTGGGCGAGGTTGACCGGGGTCGGGGCATCGGCGCGCGCCTCCATTTCGATGACGAGCGCCCGCTCGGCCAAGCGGAAGGTCACCTCGGCATAGAGATTGCCCGGAAAGCCTTGATCGCCGTCGGGCGAGCGCAACGTGAAGCGAACGCCGTCGCCACTCGGGAGCACCTCGCCATCCCATGGGCGGAAGGAGAAATTGTCGGCGCCGCCGTGCAGAGTGTGGCGGCCATCCTGGTTGCGCGAAAGCGCGAAGAAGCGGTCGTTCAGGGCGAAGCGTCCGTGGCCAATGCGATTGGCGTAGCGGCCGATGGTGGCCCCGAAATAGGGCGATTTCGCAGGATAATCGGCGAAGTCGCGAAAACCCAGCACGAGCTCCCGCGTGGTTTCCGCAACGGGCAGCCGCAGCGACTGCAGTGTGGCGCCGAAATCCAGAAGCCGCGCCTCCATGCCGCAGGACGAACGCAGCACGAAAGCATGGACGGGCCTGTCACGATATTCCCCGACCCGTTCGACGAAGACCGCCACGCCATGGTCCTCCTCGCGAAGCCGACGCTCGCGGCGCGATCCCGAATCCTTCCCTAGCCCTGCAGCGGCGCCACAGGAAGAGGCAGAAGTCTCGGCCTCTCCCCGAAGCCAGCGACCCCGGAAGGCTCGCGCGCGTCCCGACCCGGCAGGAGGTAACCTGCTGTTAAAGGATGGGCCCGAGAATGGCTTCTGCCGCATGCCGTCGCCCCGGGAGCCCCTCTTGGCTTGGTTCGCCGCACACGAGCTGTTCAGCGAACTCCACCGCCTGCGCGCCGAGACGGAGCGGCTGCTGGCTGGGGAAGTCGGGGGACTGTCGCTCGAGGCCCTCGAGACGCTGGCGCGGCTTGCCGCGGCGATGCGGCGGCTCGAGCATCATCTCAGGCTCCTGGGCGAGAGCGAAGCGGCGGGGCGGCGCACACCGCGGCAACTCGAGCCGGTGCCGACGAGCTCCCTGCTCGCGGCCTTGGGGCTCGATGCCCGGCTCGGAGGCGCTCTACCGGTCCTCGCCGTCGTCAGCCGACTCGCAACCGCACGCCAGGCGCTGCAGGAGGTCCTCCATCCGTATCCGCCGGCCGCGGTGGTCCGGGTATGCTCAGGTTTCCGTCATCTGGTACTCCTTTTGCCGCGAGTCGGGGAGTCGGGGTCGGGAGAAGGGCTCATTCATCGACGCTTCGCTCGACGCCACTTGCTCGCCGCTGGAGCCCGGGTACGGGCGACGGCCCGGGGATGGGTGGTGACCTGGCGCCACAGCGTACCTGCATGGTCGAATCGGGATGCATTCGGCCCATCACCGCTTGACGGCGGCCGCGGCGGCTCTTGAAATCCCGGCGCGAGTCGGTACTTGTTCGGGTGATCCCGGAACCCGTCCGATCCGAGCCCCTTTTCGTCGACGATGTGGCGGGCAGCCGGCCGGCAGAGCGCTGCCGGCGCGATCGGGCCGGAGCGCCGCGGCAGGCGGCGCACGCAGTCGCTCGTGGTACGTTCCGGAGTACAACAGTCCGGGCTCCCGTCGATGTCCACCGGAGCGTGACCGTCTCACGCCGAAGCGGACCGAGGAATGAGCAGCAAACCCATCTTCCCCTACCGGCGCAATCGCAAAAAGGCCAAAGGCAACAGGGCAGGCCACCGGCGCGAGGGTCACCGCCGGATTCCGCAGTCACCGGCGGAACTCCTGCCGCTCATCCAGCCCGCGACCAAGGCCCTCGCCCAGATGTTGGCCGGTCACACGCGCTCTTCGGGCCAACTGGTCCACGCCCGCAATATTCTGGAGCAGGCCGAAAAGCTCGCTCAGGACCGGGTACTCGATCGTCTGCCGCCGGCGCGCCGCGAGGAGTTCTTCGAGCAGCTGGCGCGCCTCAAGCTCACGGTCGCCGACGCCGAGGCCATGCTCGCCGAGGCGGCGGAAGAGGAGGAAGCCAAGCAGGCGGAAGCCGCGACCGCACCGCCTCCGGAAGTGTCGCCGGAGCGGCTGCGCGCGCTCGCTCTGTCGCTGGCCGCCAGCACGCGCGTCCCGGCAGGCGAGCCGGCACCGCCGACGAAGCCGGAACCGGAGACCAGCGAACCGACGGTGGTAGCGAAGCCGGCGCCGGCACAGACGCCGGAAGGCACCCGACCGCGTTTGACGCTCGCCGCGAGCCGCGAGCGCCTGCGGCTCAAGTTGGCCCGCAACACCGGGGAAGGGGCCGGCGAATAGCGGCAAACCCGCTCCGCATCGGGCGGCCGAGCGGGCCGGTGACGGCTCGCAGCGAGGGTACGGCGAATAGCGGCCAACGCGCGGCTGGCATCGGCTGCCGGCGATGGCAGCGAGAGGACAAGGGGCAGCTGTGCGAAACCGAGAGGTGCAGCGAGGGGTCCGTCGTCCCTCGCGTCCTCCCGTGTCGGACTCGGGTCGGCGGCTCCTCGTGGCGATGGCTGCAACGGCTTGACAGCCAGGCCGCTGCAACCCATACCAGCCGCCGCGTGGGGCCGTAGCTCAGTTGGGAGAGCGCCAGAATCGCACTCTGGAGGTCGGGGGTTCGACTCCCCTCGGCTCCACCAATGCCCCCGAGCACGATCGGTTCCGGTTGCGCGGTTCGTTTCGAGCGCTCTCGCTCGCGGCGCGAGCCGGCGAACGCTCGGCGCTCGCGGTCTCGCCGACAAGGGCGAATACCGTATCGCCCAGGCGTCCGGGACAGGCGCGAATGGCGGACGATAGATCGGTCCGAGCAACGCCGCCAGTTCCGGCCAAAAAGCCTCGTTGTTCCAACGTGCATCGATCCGCGATAGCCGCGCCGGTACGCGCGAACGGGCGAGGAAACAGGTCGTGGACCAGGCCAGGTTCGCTGCACGCCAGCCGTCCGATCGGACGTCGCTCGAAGATCGGCGGGCCATCCACGCGCTTCACTTCCCGCCCCGGCCCATGGAGCCCGGGTCGCCGAGGTGTCCCATGGCCGTGCGTTCGCGCGCCATGGAACCGTCCAGCCTCGGGACCATGGGACGATGGGACGGTATCGACGAATACTTCGGGTCATGTGGACCGATTCCGCGGGGCGTAAGCGAGCAGCACCGTGCCGCTCGCGAAAACGCGATGTCCGATCAGGGTGAAATCCAGATGCCGCCCGATCCCAGCGAAAAGCGGCGTTCCTGCGCCGATGGCGACGGGATAGATCAGGATCTCCAGTGCATCGATCAGTCCCTGGGCGGCTAGAGATGCGACCAAGACTCCGCTGCCGAGGATCGTCATGTCGGGTCCGTCAGCTGCCTTGAGTGCGCGCATCGTCTCGGTCGCATCGCCCCCGAGGATGCGAGCCGGGCCCCATGGCGCGTCGCGCAAGCCGGTCGAGACGACGATCTTCTGCGCCGCGTTCATGCCATGGGCAATGGCCGGCAGGTATGCGGCAGCCTCGGCTGTGGGCCAGAACGCGGCCATGTGCTCGTAGGTGCGCCGCCCGAAGACCAGAACCTGGCCCCGTGCTATCTGCGCTTCGGCGAATGCGACCTCTTCCGGCCCTTGGCGGTTCCAAGAGACGTCATCGGCTACGCCTTTGTAGAAGCCGTCGATGGATTGGAAGGTGAAGCTGGTCAGCTTGGGCATGGGCTTCACCGGCGCCGCGCGGCGTCGATGGCGGCGACGTCGATTTTCTTCATCGTCATCATCGTCGCGAACACTCGTTGGGCTTCGTCGCCTCCTGCGGCCATGGCCTCGGTCAGGGTGCGCGGGACGATCTGCCAGTTCACGCCGAAGCGGTCTTTGCACCAGCCGCATTGGCTTTCCCGTCCGCCGTTGTCGACGATGGCGCTCCAGTAGCGGTCGGTTTCCTCCTGCGTGTCGGTGGCAATCTGGAACGAGAAGGCCTCGGTGTGCGGGAACTCCGGCCCGCCATTGAGTCCGACGCAGGGGATGCCGCAGACGCTGAACTCGACCAGCAGCACGTCACCCGCCTTGCCCCCGGGAGAGTCGCTGGGCGCCCGGTGGATCGCGCCGACCCGGCTGTCGGGGAAGACCGAGGCATAGAAGCGCGCAGCCTGTTCGGCCTCCCGGTCGTACCAGATGCAAATCCTGTTCTTCGGGGTCATTCGGCTCTCCTCTTGGTGGCAGGGACGACTGCACGCTTCGGGGCCTGCCTGTGCCGCGAACGAGATCGTGGGTCCGCTCGCTGTCCCGCTTTGGCGAACCAGCGGCGAAGAAGGAGCCCGTCGCTCCGCTCGGGGTAGCCGAATCGTCCCCCCGCCGCCTCGAGCGTGCCTTCGCGCCTCCGGCCGGGTCGGTCGGAGGACTGCTCGCCGCGACACTGCCGCCGCACGGGTCGCGCCCGGCATTCAGGGCGATGCGATACCCTGTCGCCGTAGAGAACCCGGATTGGGTGACCGCGCCAGACGCGAGCCTCGGCTCGAGGCAGCGCGTTGGCATATAGCCGGCGCGAAAGGCTCCCCGATCGGTCGCACCGTCGCGATGTCCGACGGCGCTCCGCGCTGCGATCCTTTCGGGGAGGGAGGCTTCGGCAGGCGTCGTAAACCTCCCGACCCGTCCACCGTTCCGCCCGCGCCGCCGACCATCGATGGCGCGGTCGCGAGGTCGAAAAGCGCGTGGCGGAAGGGACCCATAGCCGCCTCGCACGGGATCCAAAATTCGGGACCGAAAACGCCTTCGGCCTGGAGGCGCCTGGCTCCCTGCGCGGGGCGAGGGGAGCGACTTCGGCCGCGACACCCCCCACCGCACAACAGGGATGGAGCACGCCGCCGAGATGGACCGTACGGTATGTCCCGCGCCCGTGCGGAGAGTGGCCGTGGGAGCGCACGACCGGCCGGACGCCGAGGCGCCATTGCGATGCCTTGCAGAGGTAGCGGAGGCGAAGACCGTTCGCGACATCGGGTCGCTCGTCACGGACACCGGCCGCGCAGGCTCGCCCGCCTTCCAGGAAGCGGCGATCCGCACCGGAGCCTCGCGATCGGCGGCAAGATCGCGCGAACGGCAACCGAGCGAGCTGTGCTCGTTTGGCGCAGCTCGCGGGACCGACCCTCCGGCCTTGAGGGGCGGTTCGCGGCGACGAGCGGTCTTGCCATCCCGCTCTCGAACAGCGCCGACAAGAGGGCGATGACCGTGCCGACCCGATACCCCTCGCTGTCCCCCCGTAGCAGGCGATCGGACCAGGGAGTGCCAGCACCGCATCCCGAACGCCCTTCGCGCACACGAGTGGCGTGCGCCGCATCGAGGCGAGCGCCGTGGACCTCCCTCGCGCCGCTCGCGGGTGCCACCCCCTCGCGGGACGCCGCCAGCGCAAGCGGGAAGCCCCGCGCGCAGCGCCCGAGCTTCGGTCGATTCGCCTGCATGGGTGCCCACGCCAGCCGGCCTGCATCCAGCACGATCCCCGACCCCTTCGCCGCGGAGCCGGCGGGGGTAGGGCGAGACACCGTACCCTCGGCGGCCGATTGCACCGTTCCACCACTCGCGGCCCTCCTCGGCCGTGCATGGCAGCTGGCCCGAGCGAATCGGGCTCTCGGTCGAAAGCCTCGTGCGCCTGTCGGCGGACGCCCGCTGGTGATGCATCGCGCTGGGGCGCAGCAGGAGGAAAGGCATGCGCCGAGTATCGTCGCAACCGCGGGCGTGAGGACAGACAGCCCTTTTCTCACCCATGCCGCTGCCAGGGCGGCATGGATCGTGGCCTCGCGCCACGCGGTGGATGTCAGCGACTGCTAAAGAACAGCACGCTAGACGAACGATCGCGTGCGTCAAGCTACCATCGTACGGGCCCGTACGGTACCCGCGGAACGGTCGCCTGCATCGGGCGATCCAGGGGGAGATCGCACGCTGTGGCGTTCCCCCGACGAACCCCGTTCCGGCTCGCCGACCGCCGAGCGATTCGATCGCTGCTCCTGTATCGGCGCGCACCGCCGCCTATCGGACCCCGACCCGGACGGTTGGAGCAAAAGCACTCCAGCATCGCGAGCGCCGCGGGCGGGCGATAGGCGGGGAGGCCGCTCGCTACCACAACGGATCGTAGCCGGCGCCGTTGCTCTCGCCCACGCTGCCGTCGAGGTCCCGCACCCCACCCGTGTCGGGTGGGAGTCGAAGGTTCGACCACGACCGAGCCGGAGGTCGGAGAAAGCATGGACGGACCTCGCGCTCGCCGGGTGTCGGCGGAAACCGTCGCGTTCGCGGTCTTCGCGCCAGTGCGCGGCTCGAATGGGCAAAACCCTCGAGTTCGACCTGTGGGGACCGTGCTTGGAACCGGCGCTCGCTTTTGGCTCCAGCACGGCGCCCGTGCCGGACGACCTTCCCCGTCGTTGGGGCTCGATCTCCTGTCGGGACAGGACAAGCTCGCCGTCCGGACGGTGCGGGCGAGGGCGGCAGCTCCCGCTGCTCTCGGGGCCCTTGGTCCCGCGAGCGCGCCACGCAAACCGGCCTCGGGCCCTTCGATAGCCTGCTTTTCGTAGCGGCCGCGTCATCCTGCGGCGCTTTTCGTCGGCTCGGGTCAACGGTGCCCGACGCTCTCGAGGTATCGGGCATGAACCCCGGCCCACACTCGCCCCCGCTGTCCCCTCGCTCGGGCTTCGCCCGCTTGCGCCCGTGCTCCGGGAGGACGACGGGGCGGATGGGCTCGAGCCACGGGCCGCAAGGACGGGACATCCGCATCGGCTCGATGGCTCGCGGCGATCCGCGGCGCACTGCCGAGACAGGGGTGCCGCGGCCGTCGCCTCACACCGGGCAGGTGAAGTCGATGTCGAAGCGATCGCGCAACAGCGGGGCCGTGCCCCGTGGCACGCGGCGAACCAGCACGCGATAGTTCAGGGAGTGCGCGCGCTTGACGAACGTGCGGAGCCCATCCGCGGCCTCTGCCGAGCGCCGCTGCAGTGTCTCGTAGTCGATCGCCAGCATGGATGCCCTTCCCAGCGAGGGATGGGGCGGTTCGCCGATCGGATCCGGCACGGTCAGCAACTGGAGCTTGGAAAAGGGGCGGAGCAACGCCACCGCCCGCCCGATGCGCGGCGGGTAGGTGCCGGGCGGCACGCCGACGATCGCCGGGGCGAGATAGCGCCGCAGACCGGCATCCAGGCCCCGCAACCGCTCCACATAGGCGTCGGCGAGTCGGCGGGTCGCAAGGGTCTCCCACTGGACGTCGAAGACGAACACCGATTGGTCGCGATCCGCCTCGCGCTCGATCGCGGCGAGGGTCGAATCGAGCAGGGCGAGATCGTGGGCGAGCCGGGCTTCCGGTTCCTCGCCCGCCAGTTCGCGCAATTCCGCCAGCAGCGGCGCCGCCTCGGATCCAGCGGCGGCGACCAAGAGCGGGGTGGGAGATCCCGTCTGGTCGTAGACGGGCTCGAAGTCCACCTCCAACACCTCCCGCAGTCGGCGGCCGAGATCGGCGACGCGGTCGTTTTCCGGCGGAGCGACGACGGCGGGACGGGCAAGGGTGAGCCCGCTGCCGTCCGCTTCGCCGAGGGCGGTGACGATTTGCGCTAGGGCATGGCGCTGGGCCTCCGGTACCGGCGGCACCAGCGAGCGCGCACGGGCCGTCAAGTCGTCGGCGCCGAGCACCGCCGCCCGAATCGCCTCGGCGATGGTCTCGGCGCGCTTCGCCGCTTCCTCGGCCGTGGCGCGCGTGAACACCAAGATATAGCCGTCTTCGCCATTCCGGCACCAGCGCTCGTGCGGCTGGAGCAGATTCGCGAGCACCCGCTGGACGATCCGGTGCACCCGCCACTCCATCTCCGGCCAGCGCTGGCCGAGCGCTTCCCGCACTTCGCCGAGGCCGAGGAGATGGACCTGGACGATCGGCACCTGGCTTCGCCCGGAGGCCGTCACTTCTTCGAGAATGCGGCGAAGGTCCGAATCGGGATGCGCTTCGACCCAGGTGATGTCCTTGTCCACCGGGTGCAGCCACAGGACGACCATCGGCCCCTCGCCGTCGCCTGCACTGCCGCGCATCTCGAGCTGGACGACCTCGCTCTCGTCGGCAGTGGCGAGCCAGACGTGGGCGGTTTGCTGTTGACCGACCCGCGTGGTGGCGCGGCGGAAGGCCTCGCGGAACGACGGCAAGCTGCTCTTCACGAGGAAATCGGCGAATTCCCGTCCTTCGATGCGCCGCCGGTTACGATACAGCAGCCGCTCGGCCGCGCTGTTGCACTGCTGGATCCGGCCAGCGGCATCGAGGAGGAGGGCTGCCCACGGTGCACTCTCGAGGATGTCGGCGAGCAACGTCTCGGCGCTGCGCGCTGCCTGCTCGAACTGGGCCATCGCCCGCTCCGCTTGGGCCCGCTCGACGGCGTGCACGATGATCCGCGGGAGCGCGAGGAAGAGCGGTGAGTCCTTGGGAATCCAGTCATAGGCCCCGGCCACCACCACCCGACCGCAGCGGCGCGCATGTTCCGGTTCGGCGAGCACGACGAGCGGCGCTGGCGCGAAGCGGCCGACCAGCTCGCGCAGCTGATCCTCCTGCTCGAGCGGCAGGAGGGAAGAGCCCGCCAGCACGGCCGTCGGACGCCGCTGTGCGGCCTGGGAACAAGCTTCTTCGAGGCTGGCGCAGGCCTGCACTTCGAGGCGAGTCGCGTGTCTTTCGCCAAAGAGCTGCTCCACCGCGAGCGCGGTGCCGGGATCCGGATCGGCGATGAGGATGCGCAGCATCGGTCTCGGCAGCCTCGGCGGGGCGATGGTGTGCGAAGGCAGTGTGCCGGCGGGTCGTTAACGTTCGGTTTCAGCCGAACGTCGCCGGGACTGGAGAGTCGGCAGCGAACTGCAAGGCGGCGAGCCGTGCGTAGAGCCCACCGCGGGCGATGAGTTCGGCATGTCGACCTTGGTCGAGGATGCGGCCCTCCGACATCACGACGATGCGGTCGGCGCGCTGGACGGTCGCCAGCCGGTGGGCGATGACGAGGCTGGTACGGCCTTTCATGAGGTGGGCCAGCGCCTGCTGGACGAGTCGTTCGGACTCCGCATCGAGCGCGCTCGTCGCCTCGTCGAGCAACAACAGGGCGGGATCGCGGAGAATAGCTCGGGCGATGGCGATTCTCTGGCGCTGGCCACCCGACAGCCGGACGCCTTTTTCGCCGAGGAAGGTCGCGAAACCCTGTGGCAGCCGATCGAGGAACTCGGCGGCGAGCGCCGCTTCCGCCGCCTCCCGCACCTCCCGATCGCTGGCGTCGGGCCGACCGTAGCGAATATTGGTCCAGGCGTCGGCGGAGAAGATCACCGGTTCCTGCGGCACGATGGCGATGCGCTGGCGCAACTCGCGGGGATCGACCTGGTCGATGGGCACCCCGTCGAAGGTGATGCTTCCTTTCTGCGGGTCGTAGAAGCGCAGGAGCAGCTGGAACACGCTGCTTTTGCCCGCGCCCGATGGGCCCACGAGGGCGACGCACTCGCCCGGCCGCACGTCGAGGGTGAAGTCGCGCAGGATCGGCCGCTCGGGATGGGCCGGATAGGCGAAGGTCACGTTGCGCAGCGACACCGCACCGCGGGCCGGGCGAGGCAGAGGAAGCGGTTCGGCGGGCGGGGCGATGTCGGGGACAGTGTCGAGCAATTCGAACAGCCGCTCGGCAGCCCCAGCTGCCCGCTGCAAGTCGGCACCGACATCGCTCAGTCCGCCGATGGCGCCGGCTACCACCGCGGCGTAGAAGACAAACGAAGACAGCTGCCCGGCAGTGATGCGGCCGGCAACCACATCGTGGCCGCCGATCCACAGCACCACGACGATGGCGCCGAACACCAGTGCGATCACCGTCGCCGCGAGCCAAGCGCGCGCCCGGGCATGGCGCACGGCGGCCGAAAAAGCGGCTTCGCTGCGGACGACGAAGGCTTCCGCCTCGCGCTCCTCTTGGGTGAAAGCCTGAACGGTGCGAATGGCGTTCAGGGTCTCCTCGACCTGGCTGCCGACAGCGGCGATCCGATCCTGAGCATCGCGCGAAAAGCGGCGCACCCGACGACCGAAGGCGACGATCGGCAGCACTGCCGACGGGACCACGAGGAGGACGATGCCGGTAAGTCGGGGATTGGTGAGAACGAGGAGCACGGTACCGCCGACGAGCAACAGCAGGTTGCGCAGCGCCTGGGTGGCTCCCATGGCGATCACCGTTTGGATGACGGTGGCATCGGCGGTGATGCGCGAAATCACTTCGCCCGTCCGCCGGGTCTCGAAGAAGGCTGGGGACAGCCGAAGCACGTGCTGGTAAACCTGCTGGCGCAGATCCGTCACCACGCGCTCGCCGAGACGATGCACGAGATAGGAGCGAAAAAAGGTCGCGATAGCCAGAGCGAAAACCACGAGGAGAACGGCCTCGAGGGCATGATCGAGCGCCTGTGGCCGACCGTCCGCGAAGCCACGGTCGACAAGGTGGCGCAGTCCGACACCGATCGACAGCACCGAGGCTGCGGCCACGACGAGCGCCACCGCGGCACCGGCGACCTCGCCCCGGTAAGGGCGAAGATATCCGGCGAGCCGACGCAGATGGCGCAGATCGCGCGAGCCAGGACGGCGCGCCGCATCCCCGCTCAGGACCTGGGAAGCGCTTTCCATCTCGCGGATCCTCACTGCTCGAGCACCGTGCCCGGTTTGGGGCGACTTCGGTCCGGAGTCCACGGGTGCGGCGATCGCGCCATCTTCGGGACCTTTCCCGCCGTCGCCTCGACAGCGGCGGAAGCCACCGCTATATGAGCGCCGCGACGCGTGCGGAGGATGTCGGCGTGAAGGAGGGCATTCATCCAGATTACCACCGCATCACGGTGGTGATGACCGACGGCACCACCTTCGAAACCCGCTCGACCTGGGGCAAGGAGGGGGACGTCATGCATCTCGATGTCGATCCGAAATCGCATCCGGCCTGGACCGGTGGCCAGATGCAAGTGATCGAACGCGGTCAGGTCGAAAAATTCAACCGGCGGTTCCAACAGTTCCGCCGGCGCAACAAGCAGAGCTGAACGGGAGCCGGCGATGAAGATCGTCAATTCCCTGAAAACCTTGAAGAATCGCCACAAGGACTGCCGACTGATCCGGCGGCGGGGGCGCGTGTACGTGATCAACAAGACCAACCCGCGTTACAAGGTGCGGCAGGGTTGAGCGGTGGCGCCCCGGTGCGGCCGGCCGCAGCGGCCGTGGCGAGCGAGCGGCGTCGTGCTGTCTCGCGCTGGTGCGCTTGTCCGGTCTCCGGTTCGGGTCTCGAGGCTTAGCGGCCGCAGCCGTCGGTGAGCGCGTGTCCGAGGACGCTTTCCTGCCCGATCTCGAAGTCCTCCTTGCCAGTCCGCGCGGCTTTTGCGCCGGGGTGGAACGCGCCATCCTGATCGTCGAGCGGGCGCTCGCCCAGAACGGCCCACCGGTTTACGTCCGCCACGAAATCGTCCACAACCGCCACGTGGTCGCCGAACTCGAGGCCAAGGGCGCCATTTTCGTCGACGAACTGGACCAAGTGCCAGAGGGCGCCTTCGTCGTGTTCTCAGCCCATGGTGTGCCCAAACGGGTTCCGGAAGAGGCCCGCCGCCGGCGGCTCGTCTATGCCGACGCCACCTGTCCCTTGGTCTCCAAGGTGCACCGCGAGGTGGAGCGCCATGTCGCCGCCGGTCGTACGGTGTTGCTCGTGGGCCACGCCGGTCATCCCGAAGTGGAAGGCACCATGGGACAGGTGCCCGAGGGCCGTGTCATCTTGATCGAGACCCTGGCCGATGCCGAGAGGGTCGAGGTGCCCGATCCCGAGCGTCTCGCCTATGCCACCCAGACGACACTCTCGGTCGCCGACACCGCAGAGATCGTCGCCCGGTTGCGGGCCCGCTTCCCCAGGATCGAGGGTCCGCGGCGCGAGGACATCTGCTATGCCACCACCAACCGGCAGCAGGCGGTGGCGCGGATCGCCGCCGAGGCCGAACTCGTCTGGGTGGTCGGCGCGCCCAATTCCTCGAATTCCCTGCGTCTCGTCGAGGTGGCGCAGCGCGCCGGCTGTGCCCGGGCGCGCCTCCTGCAGGACGCCGATGACATCGACTGGCGGGAACTCGACGGTGTGACGCGGCTGGGGCTCACGGCTGGCGCCTCGGCGCCGGAACGGCTCGTCCACGGCATCCTCGAGGCGCTCCGGCAGCGCTTCCGGCTCGCCGTGCGCGAGGTCCGGCTGGTGGACGAGGACGTCGTCTTCCGGCTGCCGCCCATTCCGGTCGTCGCGCCCGTGCCATGAGCGGGCCTCGGGTATGGGCGTGCTCCCCAAGCCGATGCGGGGTCGCCGGTGGCCGTCTACACGCATGTGAGTGAGGCCGAGGTCGAGGCCTTCCTGGCTGCCTACGATCTCGGTGGGCTCCGGCGCCTCGAAGGCATCTGCGAGGGGGTGGAGAATAGCAACTATCTCCTCGTTACCGATCGCGGCCGTTTCATCCTCACCCTCTACGAGAAGCGCGTCGCACCCGAGGATCTCCCGTTTTTCCTCGGCCTCATGGAACATCTCGCGGCCAAGGGCGTGCCCTGTCCGGTGCCGGTGTGCGGGCGCGATGGCGCAAGCCTGCGCAGCCTTCGGGGCCGCCCGGCGGCAGTCGTCACCTTCCTCGACGGCCGCTCGGTGCGGCGGGTCGAGGTGGAGCACTGCGCGAGCCTCGGTGCGGCGCTGGCGCGACTCCATCTCGCCGGCCGCGACTTCCCGTTGCGACGCGCCAACCGGCTCTCGGTCGACCATTGGCGCGAGATCTTCGAGGCCTGCGCCGGGCGAGCGGACGAGGTGCAGGCCGGGCTCGCCCGAGAACTGGCGACGGAACTCGACGGGCTCGAACGCGACTGGCCGCGGCAGTTGCCGGCCGGAGTGGTGCACGCCGATCTGTTCCCGGACAATGTCTTCTTCGACGACCACCGGGTGAGCGGCCTCATCGATTTCTACTTCGCCTGCAACGATCTTTTCGCCTACGACCTCGCCATCTGCCTCAATGCGTGGTGTTTCGAGCCGCGAGCCGAGTTCAACGTCAGCAAGGCGCGCGCGCTCCTCTCCGGCTACCGGCGCGAGCGGCCGCTCTCGCCCGCGGAGATCGCCGCCCTGCCGGTGCTTGCCCGCGGCGCGGCGATGCGTTTTCTTCTCACCCGTCTCTACGATTGGCTCAATCGGATCGAGGGAGCCCTGGTGAAACCCAAGGACCCGCTCGAGTATCTCCACAGACTGCGCTTCCACCGTCACGTCGCCGGCCCTGCCGCCTATGGCCTCGACCCCAGCTGAAGCGGCAGAGGATGTCGTCGAGATCCACACCGATGGTGCCTGCAGCGGCAACCCCGGCCCGGGCGGCTGGGCAGCCATCCTGCGCTGGCGGGGACACGAGAAAGTGCTCTCGGGCGGAGAGCCCGAGACCACCAACAATCGCATGGAGCTGACGGCGGCGATCCGGGCGCTCGAGAGCCTCAAGCGGCCGGTGCGAGTGCGGGTGTATACCGACAGCCGCTATCTCCAGCAGGGGATCGAACGGTGGCTGCCGGAGTGGAAGAAGCGCGGCTGGCGCACCGCGGACCGTCGTCCGGTCGCCAACCGCGACCTTTGGGAGCGCCTCGAGCAGCTCGTCGGGCAGCATCGCGTGGAGTGGGTGTGGATCGCCGGGCACGCCGACGATCCGCTCAATGAACGCGTCGATCGGCTCGCTCGCGCCGCCATTCCCAAGGCCGACCCGAATACCCCGAGGCCCCAGCCCTAGCCCAGGAGCTCCAACATGCGCTCGGCCGAGGAGCGTTCCATCTTGCCGGGAGCCTCTTCCACCTCGAGCGCTTTGACCACCCCGTCCTCCACCAGCATGGCGTAGCGCTTGCTTCTCACCCCGAGCCCGGCAGCGCTGCCATCGAAATCCATGCCGATCGCCCGGGTGAAGGTGCCGTTGCCATCCGAGAGCATGAGGATCTTCCCCTTGGCGCCGGAGGCTTCGGCCCAGGCATCGAGCACGAAGGGGTCGTTCACGGCCACGCAGGCCACCGTGTCGACACCCTTGGCTTTGAGCGCCTCGAGGTTGCTCAGGAAGCTCGGCAAGTGCTTGATATGGCAGGTGGGCGTGAAAGCGCCGGGGACCGCGAACAACACCACCCGCTTGCCGCGGGTGAGTTGCTCGACGGTCATGTCCTCGATGCCGTTCTCGGTCTTCACCTTGAAGGTGGCGTTCGGCAGTCGCTCTCCGACGGCGATGGGCATGGGTTTCCTCCTCTCCTAGGGACGGCACGACGTCCTGCCGCCGCGACCATGCCACCGCGCGGCTGCTGTCGCAATCGCTGCCACGCGCTGGCCTGTCAGCCCAGGTCGAAGGCCAACCCGATCTTGCCGAACTGACCGCAGCGCTCGAGAAGATCGAGGGCGGCGACCGCCTCGGCGAAGGGGAAGACCCGGAAGACGAGGGGTTGGAAGCGGCCTTCTGTCCACATCCGAACGAGGGTGCGGAACTCGCCGAGCGAGCCCAGGGTCGAGCCGAAGACCGCGAGTTGGCGAATGAACAGGCGCTGCAGTTCGGCGGGCGGCGAGCCGCCCGTCGTCGCCCCGCAGACGACGATCCGGCCGCCCGGCCGCAGGCTGCGCAGGGAGCGGCTCCAGGTCGCCTCGCCGACGTTCTCGATCACCATGTCCGCGCCGCGGCCGTCGGTGAGCTCGCGCACCCGCTGCGGCAGCTCCGGATCGCCGCTATCGAGAGCGTGAGTGGCGCCGAGCAGGAGCGCCCGCTCCCGTACCTCGGCGCGACTCGAGGTGACGATGGTGCGGGCTCCGACGAGCTGGGCGAGCTGCAGCGCCGCGAGCGATACCCCGCCGCCCACCCCTTGGATCAATACGGTTTCCTCGGGCCGCAGCGGTGCCTTGCCGTAGAGCATGCGGAAGGCGGTAAGATAGGCGGTCGGCAATGCCGCCGCCTGCTGCAGGTCGGCATCGGGCGGCAGCGTCACGACATTGAGCTCCGGCACCACGACGGACTCGGCGAACACGCCATCGACATGTTCGCCCATGTAGCGCACCCGCTCGCACAGCGGATGGTCGCCGGACACGCAGGCCTCGCAGCGGCCGCAGAAGAGGGCAGGGTAGACGACGACCCGGGTGCCGGGGGTCAGGGACGAGCCGGGATCGGCCTCGACCACTTCGCCTGCGGCATCCAGTCCGAGGACGAGTGGCAGGCGGTGGGTGATGCCCGCACCGCTTCGGCGCATGTAGACGTCGACGCGGTTGAGGCACATGCGGCGCACGGCGACCCGGACCCAACCGGCAGGTCGCATCGGCTCGGCTACCTCCTGGACCGCCAGCCCGTCCGGTCGGAGCCGATCGCTCAGCACCAAGGCTCTCATCCGAGTTCTCCCGCAGATCCGGTGTGTTCTCGGCCCGACGCCTTGCCGAGGGGCGCGTCGCGTGTCAAACCCGGCGCGTCGGTAGGGGATCGCGGGGATGAGCGACGGGATCGGGGCGCTCGAGCGTGCGCTCGGTGTCGAGGTGGTAGCGACCGGCGACGAAATTCCGGTGCGCAACTGGAACGATTGGGCTGGCCTCGACCCGGTGCGGCCGCTCGCGCTCGTGCGTCCGCGCTCCACCGAGGAAGTGGCGGCAGCGCTTCGTATCTGCAGCGAGTGGCGGCTGCCCGTGGTTCCCCAGGGAGGTCTCACCGGGCTGGCGGGCGGAGCCCGACCCCGAGCCGATGCCGTGGCCCTTTCCCTCGAGCGGCTCGCTGGGGTCGAGGATATCGATCCGGCGAGCGCCAGCATGCTCGTGCGTGCCGGCACCACGCTCCAGGCCGCGCAGGAAGCGGCCGCCGCTGCCGACCTCTTCTTGCCCTTGGATCTGGGCGCGCGCGGCTCCTGCCAGATCGGCGGCAATCTCGCCACCAATGCCGGCGGCAACCGGGTGATCCGCTTCGGCATGGCGCGCGAGATGGTGCTCGGGCTCGAAGCGGTGACCGCCGACGGCACGGTGATGTCGAGCCTCAACCGGCTCATCAAGAACAATGCCGGTTTCGATCTCCGACAGCTGTTCGTCGGCTCCGAGGGCACGCTGGGCGTGGTCACGCGCGCGGTGCTGCGCCTGCAGCCGCAGCCCGTCACCCGCGTTGCCGCTTTCTGCGGATTGCGCGACTATCCGGCGGTCGTCGAACTGTTGCGCCGGGCGCGGCGCGGGCTCGGAGGACTGCTGTCGGCCTTCGAAGTGATGTGGCCGGTCTTCTGCGAGACCATGTTCGCGGAATGTGCGCATCTGCGACGACCGCTTTCCGGCCGTCACGGGATGTACGTGCTGCTCGAGGCACAGGGATACGATCCCCACCGTGACGGCTCGCGCTTCGAGCAGCTGCTCGAAGGGATGCTCGTGGACGGGCTGCTCGCCGATGCGGCGCTGGCCGGCAGCGAGGCCGAGATCCGAAGGCTGTGGGAGATCCGCGACGCGGTGGCGGAGTTCCGGCGCATTTTCGGTCCCCACATCAACTTCGATATCGGGCTGTTGCCCCAGCACGCCGGAGCCTACGTCGATCGTCTCACGCCCCTGCTCGAGACGCAGTTCCCGGGCATTCGCGCTGTCTATTTCGGGCACTTGGGCGACGGCAATCTGCACGTGGTGACGAGCGTGCCGGAGGGTGTGTCGGCGCATGCCATCGAGGCGCTGGTCTATCGCCTGGTATCGGAGTTCGGTGGTACGATCTCGGCCGAGCACGGCATCGGCACCATCAAGAAGCCGTGGCTCGCGCTCGTGCGCACGCCGGCCGAGATCCATCTCATGCGTCAGCTCAAGCGCACCCTCGATCCCCACAACATCTTGAATCCCGGCAAAGTGATCGATCCCTGATTCGGCGGGCGAAGGCCATTCCATAGGGCCTTTCCGGGCGACGGCGGTTTCCCGCACCGAGCCGAATCGTCGAGGGGGCGCAGCGGGGTAGGGTCGCGACCGGACGACGCAAAAGCACCGACCATCGCCACCGCGACGGGGCGCAGCGAGTTGCCGGTGCCCGCAGCCGATGGCGCCCGTGGCTCGCGGGCCGGCAGGCGAGCGGCGTGAGGGGAGTGCCCGCCGCACCTTGTCGACCGCCGGCCGGAGGTGCAAGGAATCCCCGAGTCCTCGCCGCGGAAGGGAGCGGGTACGCCGCGCCGGCGATTGCCACGCTCCCTTCTCGTTCAACGCGACGGGGCGCACAGGCCATCGAGGCTCGCCAGTCTGGCAAGGATCTCGAAGGATATTCCGACATGTCCGAACAGCATAGGCCAATCTCCGTCCGCCTCGGGGGCGCCGTTCAGGGCGGGACTCGTCGGATCCTCCTGCCGGGGCACTTCGACGGTCCGGTGGAGCTCGAGGATGTGCGCGCGCTCGGTGGAGACTCGCCGACAGGTTACGAATGCCGGGTTCGTCTGCCCGATGGGACGCTCCATGAGGTGACCATCTCGGCAGAAGAAGCGGCGCGGATCTTGGGTGCCGCGGAAGCGGCGGCCGGTTCGACCCTCGCGCCGGTCGATGCCGAGCGTTTGCGACTGTGGATCGAAGCAGCGCGCATTCGCCTCGCCTTCGCGCACGATCGTCAGCTCGCCGTGAGCCTCTCGGCCATCCGCACCCTTCCGCATCAGATCGAGGCCGTCTACGAGGTCATGCTGCCACAGCCTCGCTTGCGCTTTCTTTTGGCCGACGACCCAGGAGCCGGCAAAACCATCATGGCCGGCCTGCTCATCAAGGAGATGAAGCTGCGCGGGGCGATCGAGAGGGTCCTCATCCTGTGTCCCGCTCCGCTCACCATCCAGTGGCAGGATGAACTGCTCCGCTGGTTCGGGGAGTCGTTCGATATCGTCTTTTCCGGGGTCGACCAGCGGCACCTCAATCCATGGCAACGATCGCCACAGGTGATCGCTTCCATCGACTACGCCAAACAGGACGAGGTGCGCGAGCGGGTCTGGCAACAGCACTGGGATCTGGTGGTGATCGACGAGGCGCACAAATGTGCGGCGTACACCAAATCCCGCACCGGGCGCAGCGCCGAGGTGGCGGAGACCAAGCGCTACCAGCTGGCCAAGCGCCTGTGCGAACAAGCCGATCACGTGCTGCTCCTGACGGCCACCCCCCACCATGGCGACGAAGACCGCTTTGCCCACTTCCTGCGCCTGCTCGATCCGGACCTGTTCCCGGAACCGCATCGCTTGGCGGAAGAAGCCCGCACGATTCGCAAGGAGGTCTTGAAGCTCGGCAAAAACTCACCGTGGTGTTTGCGTCGGCTCAAAGAAGATCTGCGCGATCTGCACGGCAGGCGCCTCTTCCCGGACCGCCATGCCAAAACCGTTACCTTCCGCCTGAGCCGCGAGGAATACGCGCTCTACAAGAAGGTCACCGCGTACATCAACGAGTTCATTCCGCATTCCCAACAATCAGGACCGAACCGGTCATCGGCGGCGCTCACCCGCATCGTGCTGCAGCGGCGTTTGGTCAGTTCGACCCGCGCCATCCACGAATCGCTGAAGCGCCGTCTCAAAAAGCAGCAAGACCTGCTCGACGAGTTGCAGAGCATTTCAACGGAAGAGAGGCGGCAGCGTCTCCAAGTTCGACCAGTACGGCAATTCGACGTAGAGCAAGACGAAGACGATTTGGACGAAGAGGTCCGAGATCGCTTGGTGAGCGAGTTCACGTCGGCGCGCGATCTACATCAGTTGCGCGAAGAGATCCACGTACTGAAAGAACTGGTCGATGAAGCGGATTACGTGAGAAAGTTGGGAATGGATTCAAAGCTCCTAGCGCTAAAACAATGCCTGAGCCAATCTCAGTTCGCAGAGTTGAAAGATGGGCAGGGAAAGCTCATCATATTCACGGAACACCGTGACACGCTAGAGTATATACGTGAACATCTCGAAAATTGGGGATATCGAACATGCGAAATTCATGGCGGGATGGATCCTCAAGAGCGCAAGCACGCGCAGGAACGCTTTCTCCGGGAGGCGCAAGTCTGTGTCGCGACGGAAGCGGCGGGCGAGGGCATCAACCTTCAGTTCTGCCATTTGATGATCAACTACGATATGCCGTGGAACCCGACCCGTCTCGAGCAGCGCCTGGGGCGCATTCATCGCATCGGACAGGATCGAGACGTCTTTGTCTTCAACTTCGTCGCCACCGATTCGGAGGACGGCGAGCCCATCGTCGAGGGGCGTATCCTCCAGCGCCTTCTCGCGAAGCTGGAGACGATGAACGAGGCGCTCGAAGGGCGCGTCTTCGACGTTATCGGCGAGGTGCTGTCACTCAATGACGTCAACCTGCCCGACATGCTGCGGGAGGCGGCGTGCGATCCGCGCCGGCTCGACGAATATCTCGACCAGATCGACCGGATCGATCCCGCGAAGCTCAAAGAGTACGAGAATGCCACGGGCATCGCTCTGGCGCGCAGCCACGTCGACTTCACCGCCTTTCAGCGGGGCAATCTCGAAGTGGAGGAGAACCGCCTCATGCCCCGCTACGTCGAAGCGCATTTCCTGGCAGCCGCCAAGGAGGTCGGCTTGCGGGTGGAACGGCGCGCCGACGGCCTGTGGCGAATCGAGCAGGTGCCGAGCAGCTTGCGGAGCGAGCGACTGAAGGCGGTCCAGCGCCTCGGCAAACCCGATTCCTCCTACCGCAAAATCACCTTCCACAAGGAACATCTCGAGCAACGGGCGCACATGGACGCGGTGCTCGTCGGACCCGGTCATCCCCTCTACGCAGCCGTGGAAGAGAAGCTCGACGAAAAGCTCGGGATCGCCCCCGGCCGGATCGCCTTTTATGTCGACCCGCTGGCCACCGAGCCGTACTGGATCGCGTTCTTCGAGCTTTCGATCCTGGGCAAGGACTCGAAGGGGAACGACGTTTGCCTGTACGGGGAAATGGTGGCGGTTCGGCAACAGGCTGGAGACTTCACGATCGTTCCCAACGATGTGCTCCTCGATCTGCCGGCTCACCGCAATCCGCCACCGAGGGTCGAGCCGGTGGACGTCCAAGCGGCCATGGACTACCTCAAATGCACCCGTCAGCTCGCCCTGCGCGAGCGCGTCCGCGAAGAGCGGCGGCGTTACGCGGAGATCTGCCGGGAATATCTGGAGCGATCCTTCGCGGCCCGCATCAAGCGGGCCCAGGAGCGCACCATGGCGCTCCAGGCGGAGGAACATACGAAACCCGAGTTGAAGCTGGCGGTAGCGGAAGCCGCGAAATATGTGGACGAACTCGAGCAGCAGAAAAAAGAGCGGTTGTCCGGCTTGCAGCGGCTCGAACTCGTCCGCACCGGACCGGTGCGGCATCTGGCCACCGTCATGGTGCTCCCGCCCGGCGCGGACCCTGCGGTCGGGTTCGTTTCTCCCGCCGACGAAGCGGAGCCCTCCCTGCGCCGGCAGAGCGAACTCGCCGCCGAAGAGCGGGTCGTCGCCGCCCTGCGGGAGGAGGGATTTCCCGAGGACTGCATCGAGCGCGTCGGGCACCAGAAGCTGGGTTTCGATATCCGCGCCTACCGCGTCGCCGACCCCGCCACTGGCGCGCTGTTCGTCAAGCGCATCGAGGTCAAGGGACGGATGCGCGGCCAGGCGATCCGCCTGACCACCAACGAGTGGTACAAGGCCCAACAGCTGGCAGAGACCTACTGGCTCTACGTGGTCTGGGATCCGCTCGGCCGCGATCCCGAGCTCGTGCGCATCAACAACCCAGCGGCTCGTCTCGAGCATGCGGCGATCGACCTCCGGGAGGCGCGGTTCGTCGAGATCCCGGCCAAAGCCGTGATGGAAGCCGCGGAGCGAGGAGGAAGGGAATGATCGACGACCGCCGCCTGATCGAGGACTACCTGCCCATCGAGGCGATCAGCAAGGAGGCCGCGCGGGAAAAGTCCGTCCGCAAGGGGCACATCTCCACGCTGCACCTGTGGTGGGCACGGCGGCCGCTGGTGGCGTGTCGGGCGGCGGTGTACGGAGCACTGGTGCCGGCCTCGCGGTTCGTGCCGGCAAACGGGCCGGACAACAAAAAGCAGAGCCTGGGCCGGGCCAACGCGGCCAAGTTCGTGACCGAGTTGTGTAAGTACCCCGGCAACCCGCGGGTGATTGCTCAGGCCCAACGACACATCCTCGAAGCCCACGCCGAGCGGTTGACCGAAGAGACCGGCAAGAAGGTCACGGTCGAGGACATCGTCCAGGGCGGCGCGCCGCGTCCCAAGGTGCTGGACATGTTCGCCGGCGGCGGGGCGATCCCGCTCGAGGCGCTGCGCCTCGGGTGCGAGGCCTACGCGCTAGACCTCAACCCCGTGGCCCACATCATCGAGCTCTGCACGCTGGTCTATCCGCAGAAATACGGCAAGCCCGACCCGAACGCCCGCGGCATGACCGGCCCCAAGAATGCGAACGGCGAGACGACCTGGGGTGGGCTTGCCGAAGAGGTTCGCTACTTTGGCGAGTGGGTGCTCGACAAGGTCAAGGCCAAGATCGGCGATCTGTACCCGCTCGTCCCCGCTCCCGAGGCGCAGGGGCGGGGGTCCGAGGGCCAGCAGGCGTGGTGGGAAACGGCGAAGCGAGAGGAGGCAGGCTATCTCGTGCCCGTCGCCTATCTGTGGACGCGCACCGTGCGCTGCAAGAACCCGACCTGCGGGGCGACGGTGCCGCTCGTGCGCCAGACCTGGCTGTGCAAGAAGACCAAGAGATATGTGGCGCTTCGCATGGTCGCGCCCCGGGGAGAAAAGCGCGTGCGCTTCGAGGTGGTCGAGAGAGCGACGGAAGAAGGTTTGGGCTTCGATCCGGCAGCCTTCTCCAAGGGTGGGAATGCCACTTGCCCCTTCTGCGGAACCGTGGCGGACAGCAAATATGTGAAGAAGGAAGGACAGGCGGGACGCCTGTCCCACCAAATGATGGCCATCGTCTGCGCCCGGCCCGGCCGACAGGGGAAGATTTACCTCTCGGCGGATGACTACCCTCAGTTTCGGCCCGATGACGAAGCGATCCGCCAGCGGATCGAGGCGCTGTGCCAGCGCACGGGCCTGACGGTACCGAGCGAACCGATGGATACGGAAAGTCAAACAACGGTCGCTGGTCGAGGTTTTGGGATCACCAAGTGGTCGGAACTTTTCACCCCCCGCCAGATGCTGTGCCTGCTCACCTTCGCCGCGGCGGTGCGGGAGGCGCAGGCGGCGATGCGACAATCGGGCATCGATCCCGAGCGGGCGAAGGCGGTGGGGACGTATTTAGGGGTCGCGATTAACCGAATCGCTGATCGCGGGAGTAGTCTCTGCCATTGGGATAACGCATACACAAAAACTGCAAACACCTTTGGCCGCCAAGCCCTCCCAATGGTGTGGGACTTTGCTGAGGCCAACCCATTTGGAGACTCATCTGGCGATGCGTCACAAGCCATCGAGTGGGTCGCCAGCGTTGCCGAAGCACAAGCGGCTACTGGTCTGCCCGCCACCGTCACCCGCGGCTCGGCCACGGCGCTTCCCTGGTCCGATGCCTCCTTCGACGCCGTCGTCACCGACCCGCCGTACTACGACAACGTAGACTATTCGCGTCTCGCTGACTTCTTCTATGTCTGGCTCAAGCGCACCATCGGCCATCTCTACCCGGAGCACTTCGCGACTGACGCGACGCCGAAGAAGCAGGAAATCGTTGCCGATCCCGTTCGGCACGGCGGCAGCAAGGAGCAGGCGCGCGCCGCCTACGAACAGATGATGGCGCAGGCCTTCGCCGAGGCGAACCGGGTGCTCAAACCCGGCGGCTCGATGGTCGTGGTCTACGCCCACAAGAGCACGCTCGGCTGGTCCACGCTGGTCGATGCCTTGCGGCGGGCGGGCTTCACCGTGACCGAAGCGTGGCCGCTCGATACCGAGATGAAGTCGCGCCTCATCGCGATGGAAACGGCATCGCTTGCCTCCAGCATCTTCCTCGCTGCCCGCAAACGGGAGGGGGCGGAGATGGGCTCCTACGAGGAGGAGGTCCGGCCGGAGCTGGAGCGGATCGTGCGGGAGCGCGTGGATTCGCTCTGGAAGATGGGGATCGCGGGTGCGGATCTCGTGATCGCCGCCGTGGGGGCTGGCCTTCGCGCCTACACGCGCTTTGCCCGCGTCGAGTACGCCAACGGCGAGGAGGTTCCAGCGGAGAAGTTCCTCGCCGAGGTGGAAGGGGTGGTCCTCGAGACGCTTCTCGAGAAGATTTTCGGCCTTCCCAGGAGCGGCGTTTCCGCCGTGGACGGTCCGAGCCGCTTCTACGTCCTCTGGCGCTATGCCTACAAGGCAGCCGAGATGGATGCCGGCGAGGCGATCGTTTTCACCTACGGGCAGAACGTGGAACTCGACGGTCCGCAGGGCCTCTCGACCGGACGGCACGCCTTGGTCGAAAAGAAGAAGGGGAAGTACCGCCTGCGGGACTTCACCGAGCGGGGCAGAGACGAGAAACTGGGGTTGCCCGCGGAGGATGGCAGCCCGGCCCCTCTCATCGATGCGCTGCACCGCATCCTGTGGCTCGTGGAGAACCAGCCGCGCAAACTGAACGAGTTCCTCGACAAGGCCCGGCCCGACCGCGAGCGCCTGCGCCTGGTGGCGCAAGCGCTCGCCGGCCGTGCGCTGTCTGGCGGCACGGACGAGGACAGCGAGCGAAGCGTCATCACCACGTCCGCGGAACAAGCCGCGCTCAAAAAACTGCTCGCCGCCTGGGGCCAGCTGATGGAACGGAAGGAGGCGATGGTTCAGGGTCGACTCTTTTGATGGGCGCCTATCTTTCGCTCGTCGGAGCCGGCCGGATCTTGCGCGCGAGGGAGGACAGCGCTTGAGAACACGAGCCCTTCGGCCATGGACGGAACTCGTACGGCTGCATCCCGATGTCGAAGCGGGTACGCTCACCGAGGCGGTCTTCGCCATCGATCTCGGCGCCATCGCCGCGGGCGATCCCAACGTGCCCGTGGTGTACCGCGACCCCGAGGCCTTCTTCCAGGCAACCTATCTGACAGCGGATCTCGCGCGGCTGCTCGAGGAAGTCCTGGCATCGCTTGCCGGAACCCCGGGCTACAACCGCGTGCTGAAGCTCCGCACGCCGTTCGGTGGCGGCAAGTCGCACACGCTGGCGGCGCTGCTCCATGCCGCCCGCCATCCGCAGAAGCTCGGCCATGTGCCCGAGGCGCGACGGTTCCCCAAGCCGGAGAACGTGGCGGTCGCCGTGTTCGACGGAGAGAAGTTCGACGCCCAAAAGGGCAAGGAGCTCGAGGGCGGCCGGACGATCCGCACGATGTGGGGGTGGATCGCCTGGCAAATCGATCCGGAGCGGGCATTCCCCCTCGTGGCCGACCACGACCGCGAGCGTGTCGCCCCGGGCGGCGACGCGATCCGCGAGCTGCTCACCGCAGGCGCCGCCGGCAGACCGGTGCTGATCCTGCTCGACGAAGTGCTCAAGTACATGGAGCGGGCGGCTGCGGTGAGCGTGCGCGAATCCACCCTGCGGCGCCAGGCCATGGACTTCTTCCAGAACTTGACCGTCGAGGTGTCTGGAAGCACGAACGCAGCGCTCGTCTACTCGCTCACCTGGAGCGCCCGGGAGGCCTTGGGAAACGTCCCCCTGCTCGAAGAGATCGACAAGCTCGCCGCGCGCGTCGACCAGCTACGCGAGCCGGTGAGCGGGGACGAGATCCTCCCCGTCCTCAAGCGTCGGCTGCTCGCCGCCCTTCCGGACCCCGACGTGGCCACGGAAGTCGCCACCGCCTACGAGGGTGTCGTCACGGGCATGCGGACGGCGTACGCGGAAAAGCCTGCCGAGCGCCATCAGGCCGAGGAGGAAGGCCGCCTGCTGCGCGACCGGATCAGGGAGGCGTACCCGTTTCACCCCGCGCTGATCGACATCATGCGCGAGCGCTGGACGGCTGTCGACGCCTTCCAGAGAACTCGCGGCGCGCTGCGCTTTCTCGCCGCGTGCATGCACTCGCTCAAGCGCGATGGCGGGGCCCGACCGCTGCTCGGTCCGACGGACGTGCCCCTTCACGATCGGAACGTTCGGGTCAAAATGCTCAACGATCTCGGGGCTCAGAACCAATACGATCCGGTCGTCGCCGCGGACATCGCCGGGTCGAACGCGCGGGCCAAGCGGATCGACGAGCGATTCGCTCGCGAGACGCCCGAGCTCGGGAGCGTCAAGCCGGCGACGCGCCTCGCCACGGCGATTTTCCTTTACTCGTTCGGCGGCCTCCGGCGGGAGGGGGCGAGCGAATCGGAAACGCTTCCGCCGGGAGTGACGGAAAGCGAGCTCTTGGCCGCCTGCGTGGGGCCCGACTTGGACCCCATCACGGCGAAAGCGGTGCTCTCGGAACTGCGCAACCATTGCCTTTATCTACATTACGACGGCGTCCGCTACTGCTTCAAGAAGGACCCCAACATCACCAAACTCATCGAGGACGCCGAGCAAGAGGTGTCCAAGCAGGAGCTCGCGGCCCGAGGCCGTGGCAAGGTGCGAGACAAGATCGAGCAGATGTTGGAGGCCCGCCTCGCAGGACACCGCGGGGCCATCGTCTGGCCGAGCAAGAGCCAGGACATTCCGGATAACGCCCCGCGCTTGTTGATCGCCTACCTGCCCCTCGAGTTCGCGGCTGAAGGCGAACCGGAGCAAGAGCGCCTGGCCAGAGACTATCTCCTCAACTGTGGCGATCGCCCGAGGCGCTATCGCAACGGCGTCGTCCTCGCGATACCGGAAAAGAAGCAGATCGAGGCGTTGCGCCGAGCGGTGCGTTACCTCCTCGCCATCGAATCGGTGAAAAGCCGTCAGCGGGAATATCGGCTGACAGAGGACCAACTGGAACAGCTCAAGGAGAGGAAGCAGACGGAGGAGGCAGCGGCGGAGTCTTGCTTGCGCGACCTCTATGCGGAAGTGTGGCTGCCGCGCGTCGAAAACGGCGAGGTGCTCCTCGACCGGGTAAAACGTGGGGGCCGACCGCTTCAGGCGACCGGCATTCACGAGCGGATCATGGAGCTTCTCACCAGCGTCGATACGCCCCGGGTCTATTCCAGCGTCACCCCGCGCAAGATGGTCGAACGAGTGCGGTTGGGCGAGGCCAGGGCGGCTGGCGAAGCGCCGCGCCTCGGTGTGCCCGTCGCGGAAGTCGTGGAGTCGTTTTTCCGCGATCTTGCCCCCCCGCGGCTGGAATCGGCCGATGCGCTGAAAAAGGCCATCGCCCGGGGAGTCGAAGAACGGATCTTCGCCTACACGAGCGGCTCCCCCCCGGCCCTGGGCGCGGACGGGAAGTTCCAGGTGGGCCCGGAGAAGGTGGTGCTCGGGCGACGGCTTGGCGAAGACGAGGTAGACCTCGACTCCGGCTTCCTCATGGTTCCGGAAGCCGTTCCCGCGTCGCCGAGCTCGCCGGGAACGGTGCCGAGCGGATCGGGCATGCCGACGTCCGCAGCCGCTGCGCCCATGCCAGCCATGGCTGCCGGCAGCGCGCCGACCGCGCCGGGTGCGCCGCTCGCTCGATCGACGAGATCGGTGCGCTTTTCCTTGAAGGCTACGCGTGCGCAGATTTTCAAGGCCTTCCCGGCTATCGCCAATCTCGCGGACAAGGCCGATGGCGGGATCGTGACGTTGAGCGTCGAGGCCACATCCGCAGCGGGTTTCGACCCCTCGTGGCTGCGCAATGCGGTCGAAGAGCCGCTCGATGAGGCCGACATCGTGCTCCTGTGGGCGGACGATCCCCGGTCGGACGGAGACCCGGGTTCGCCTCGCGGGTGACAATCGCCGTCGACGACCGCGATCTCCCGAAAAGACGCCGTAGCTTGCGGCCGCTCTCCCGCCGCTCGTCGAGAAGGAAGCGCACGCCAGCGAGCTCGCCTCGCAACTTTTTCCCGTCGCGCGGCGGCGGACGGCCGGACGCGCTCGGCGGCCGACCCTCTCTCGCCGCGTCGGTGGAGGCACCGGGGCGAGATTTTCGCTCATGGCGAGCCGCCCGTGGAGGATGGCGAACGCGCGAACCAGCGTGCCGCGTTCTCTCGTAGGATGACCGCCCGCGGCGGCTCGGCGCGGCACGGTGCGGGAAGGTGGGGCCCAGGCTCGGGTCTCGGCGTCACCTCGGCAGGCCATGCGGCTCGTGTTGCAGGCAGCGCAGCCCGATGCTAGCCGATGCTGCCGGTGGGAGGCCTCGTTCGCTACGCCTGCCGACCAGGACGAGTTCGGGGCGCGGTCAAGAGCGAAAGGAGCGAACCCTTGCAGCCGGAACGCTTGAAACCGGGTGGGATCGTGGCGTGTCGCAACCGCCAATGGGTGTTGCTGCCGAGCGACCGGGACGACGTGTGGGCGCTGCGGCCGCTCGCCGGGACCGATGACGATGTGGTGCTGATCCACAAGCATCTCGCCCAGCTCGTAGGTTACGACTTTCCCTACGAGCGGCCCCAAAGCGCATCCTTCCCCCTGCCGAAGAGCGAGGAGATCGAGCAGGCGGCCGTGCGCGATGCCGCAAGCGTGCGTCTCCTGTGGCAGGCGGCACGGCTGATCTTGCGCGAGGGCGCGACCCCCTTCCGGTCGCTCGGCCGCATCTCCATTCGGCCGCGGCAGTATCAGTTCGTGCCGCTGCTCATGGCGCTGCGCCTGGATCCGGTGCGGCTGTTCATCGCCGACGACGTGGGGGTGGGCAAGACCATCGAGGCCCTCTTGATCGCCCGGGAGCTGCTCGATCGCGGCGAGATCCGCCGGTTCTGTGTCCTGTCCCCGCCCTACCTCTGCGAACAGTGGGCGAAGGAGATCCGGGAAAAGTTCAATCTCGACCCGGTGGTCGTCCGTTCCGGTACCATCGGCTCGCTCGAGCGGCAGGTCCCGCCGGGAAAGACCGTGTACGACCATTTTCCCGTGCAGGTGGCGAGCATCGACTTCGTCAAGACGGACCGCAACCGGCACGCGTTTTTGCAGTTCTGTCCGGAGCTCGTGATCGTCGACGAGGCGCATGGAGCGGCGGCGGCGCAAGGGACGAGCCAGCAGGAACGCCATGGATTGCTTCGACAGCTGGCCAAGGACGAAAAGCGTCACCTCGTCCTGCTCACCGCCACCCCGCACTCCGGTATCGAGGACGCCTTCCGCTCCCTGCTCGGGCTCCTGCACCCCGATTTCGCCGCATGGAATCTCGCCGCGCTCGACGAAGAGCAGCGCATCGCCTTGGCCCGCCACTTCGTCCAGCGCACGCGGCGCGACATCGAGCAGGAGTGGGAAAGGGCATCGTGTTTCCCCAAGCGGGAGCCGGTGGACGAGGCTTATGCGCTTTCGGACCGATACCGGGAGTTGTTCGAGCGCACCTACGAGTTTTGCTCCGAGATCGTGCGCACCGGCGAACGGCTCGAAGAGCGCAAGCGCCGCGTGCGCTA
Organism: bacterium HR40; assembly: GCA_002898275.1. Lineage (GTDB taxonomy): Bacteria > Pseudomonadota > Alphaproteobacteria > Geminicoccales > Geminicoccaceae > HRBIN40. The sequence goes on along the minus strand of BEIQ01000001.1, from coordinate 1,098,274 downwards.
TTGGGGGGCGCTGGCCCTTTTGCGCTGCGTGATGTCGAGTCCGGCCGCTGCCGTGGCAGCTTTGAGCAAGCGGAGCGGAGGCCCATCGGGCGACGACGAAGAGCCCGAGTTCCACCCGTTCGTCTTCGAATCAACGGAGGATCGCAGCGACGACGAAGCGCCTACACCCCCCCTCGAGGCGGCCGCAGAGACCCTGCCGGACGCCGACCGCCGGCGGTTGCGGGAACTGACCCGCCTGGCCGAGCGACTCCAGGGACCCGAGCAGGACACCAAGCTTGCCTGCGCCATCCGGATCGTTCGCGACCTGATGCAGGAGGGTTTCCATCCCATCCTGTGGTGCCGGTATGTCGCCACCGCAGAATATGTCGCCGACCACTTGCGGAAAACCCTCCTTGGCGAAGTCCAGGACGTCCAGGTGGTGTGCCTGACGGGGCGGACGGGCGACGACGAGCGGCAGGCACGGATCGAAGAGATCGACTCGAAGCGGCCCCGGGTGCTCGTGGCCACCGACTGCCTTTCCGAAGGGATCAACCTGCAGGAAAAGTTCACGGCCGTGGTGCACTACGACCTGCCCTGGAACCCGAACCGGCTGGAACAGCGCGAAGGTCGCGTCGATCGCTACGGGCAGCCAGCCGAGACAGTGAAAGTGGTACGATTTTTCGGGCGCGATAACCCGGTGGACGGCGCCGTGATCGATGTGCTCCTCAAAAAGGCGCGGGAGATTCACCGGACGCTCGGCACGCACGTACCGGTACCCGAGGACGGGGAAAGGGTCATGGAAGCGGTCCTAAAAGCCCTGTTTCTCCGGGGCGGCCGGGGTTCCGGAAGGCAACTGGTCCTGGACCTCGGCCTTCCCGAGGTCGGAGAGCTTCATCGCCGTTGGGAACGGGACGCGGAGCGGGAGCGGATCAACCGCACGCGTTTTGCCCAGCGCGCCCTCAAAACCGAGGAGGTCCAGCGGGAGCTCGAGGCGACGGATGCGGTCCTGGGGGACCCCGCGGCGGTGCGCGAGTTCGTACTCACAGCCGCCGAGCGGCTGGGTCTTTCGCTGCAACCCGATCGCCGCCCCGGGGTGTTTCGGGTGGCGGTGTCGGGAGCAGCAACCGCAGCGCTTCCCGAGACGATTCGGCTGGCCCTTCCCGCTGTCCGCAGCGACTGGTGGGTCGTTTCGTTCGACTCTCCGACCCCGGAAGGAGCCGAGTACCTGGGGCGGAACCATCCCTTCGTGGCGACGCTCGCGCGCTTCCTCTTCGAGGAGGCGCTCGGCGACCAGCGGAGCGCTCGCGCCTCGCGCTTCGGGGCGCTGCGCACGCCGGCTGTGGCCGAGCTCACCACCCTCTTCCTGCTGCGGGTCCGCTATCTGATCGAGCAACCCGAGAAGGTCCCGATGCTGGCGGAGGAGGTGCTCGTGCTGGCCGGCCGCGAGAAGGAACGCGGGCAGCTCGGCTGGCTCGAGGATGGGGAAGCGTTGCGGCTTTTGGCCGAGGCCAAAGCCGAGGGCAACATACCTCCCCCGGAAAAGCAGGAATTGATTCGAGGCGCGCTCGACATGTGGCCGCGGCTCGCCGACGACCTCGAAGGTCGCGTTCGGCGGCGGGCCGAGACCCTCGCGGAGAGCCACAAGCGGATTCGCCGGGTAGCGGGGCTGCGGGTGCGCGAGCTCGACGTCAAGCCTCAGCTTCCGACCGATCTTTTGGGCATCCTCGTGCTGCAACCGATGGTGAGGCCATGATCGCGTTTCCCGCCATCCGCATCGAAGGAGGCCTGTTAGGGCCTGACACCCTGGATCGGCTTCTGACGGGTGATCTTGCGGGACAGCAGCCCCGAGACTTCGGCCTCGACGGCCGGCGGAGCCTGACCGACGAGATCGCCAGCGTGTTCGCCGATGCGCGCACCCAGTGGGAGGTTTTCCGACGCCGGCTCGAGCGCTTGCCGGAAACCGACCCCGCCACGTCGTTCACCCGGGATGCCTGGATGATCCCCTTTTTGAGCCTCCTCGGCTACGAACTCCGCTATAACGCCCGCGCCTACGAGGTGGACGGAGCGAGCTTCGCCATCTCCCACCGCGCTGGCGAGCAAAACGACGCGCCACCGGTCCACATCGTGGGCGAGCGGCAGGAACTGGGACGGGTAGCCGCCACGGGCCGGCCACGCCTGTCGCCCCACTCGCTGGTGCAGGAGTTCTTGAACCGCAGCGAGCAGCTCTGGGGCATCGTGACGAACGGCAAGACCCTGCGGCTGTTGCGCGACAGCAGCTACATCCGCCGCCAGGCCTACATCGAATTCGATCTCGCGCGGATCTTCGAGGAACAGCGCTTCAACGACTTCGTGGTACTGTACCGCCTCCTCCACCGCACGCGCCTGCCCCGCTCCGTCACCGACGCGAGGGATTGCTGGCTCGAGAAGTACCATCGGGACTCGCTGGAACAAGGCGAGCGCGTGCGGGAGGGCCTGCGCGAAGGAGTCGAACAATGCCTCGTCCGGCTCGCCAACGGCTTCCTCGTCCATCCGGCCAACGGAAAACTCCGGCAGCGCGTCCTGGCGTCGGCCAAAGACGCAGATCACCTTTCCCCCGAGGAGCTTTACCGGCAACTCCTGCGCTTGGTCTATCGCTTCCTCTTTCTTTTGGTCTCCGAAGACCGCGGCCTGATCAGCGCGGATCCCCTCTACCGCGAGCACTACGGCGCAGGCCGTCTGCGCCGCTACCTCGACCGCCGCAGCGCCTACACCGATCACGACGACCTCTGGTGCAGCCTGCGCGTGCTCTGGAAGGTGCTGTCGGACGAGAAACTGGCCTCTATGCTTGGCGCTGCACCCTTGAACGGCGAACTGTTCGAGCCGCTCGACCTCGATGCCTACGCTCTCCGCAATCGCGACCTGCTCGAGGCCTTCTGGCACCTGGCCTATTACCGCGATAGGTCCGACAGTCCGCCGCGCCGGGTGAACTACGCCGCCCTGGACGTAGAGGAGCTGGGCTCGGTCTACGAGAGCCTGCTCGACTACCACCCGCAGATCGACGCCTCCGGCAGCGTGCCCCGTTTCGAGCTGGCCCACGGTTCGGAGCGCAAGGCCACCGGCTCCTACTACACCCCGCCGGAACTTGTGGCCGAACTCGTCCGGTCGGCGCTCGAGCCGGTGCTCGAAGAGCGCTTGCGGCGAGCAAAGACGAGGGAGGAGCAGGCGCGGGCTATTCTCTCCTTGCGCGTGCTCGACCCAGCCTGCGGTTCCGGCCATTTCCTGCTCGCCGCCGCCCGACGGTTGGGCAAGGAGCTCGCCCGCATCCGCACCGGCGAGGACGAACCCGCCCCCGAGCGGGTCCGCGAGGCGATCCGCGAGGTGGTCGGCCACTGCATCTACGGTGTCGACAAAAACCCCCTCGCCGTGGAGCTGTGCCGGGTGGCCCTCTGGCTCGAAGCGCACTGCGCAGGAAAGCCGCTGACCTTCCTCGACCACCGCATCAAATGCGGCGATTCGCTGGTGGGGGTGGTGGACCTGGGGGTGCTCGAGCAGGGTATCCCGGACGAGGCCTTCGCTGCCGCCAGCGCCGATGACCGGACTGCCGCCAGCCTGCTCAAGAAGCGCAACCGCGCCGAGCGCCGAGCGCGAGAGTTCCGCCAAGAGCGATTGCCTTTCGATCCCCAGGCGATTCTGCCCGACCTCGCGCACCGGGAGGCAGCGATCGAGGCGATCCCTGACGACTCGCCGGAGCTCGTGCGGCACAAAAAGCAGCGCTATGCCTCCCACCAGCACGATCCCGAGCGGAGGAAGCTACTCGAGGCCTGCAACCTGTGGACGGCGGCGTTCTTCCAGCGTTTCGAGAATTCCCGCGCTCCAAACGCCATCACCACCGACACGATAACAGACCATCTCGAAGGCAGGGCCCACCCCCAAGCCGTGGCCCAGGCCGAGGCCCTCGCCGCGCAGCACCGCTTCTTCCACTGGCCACTCGAGTTCGCCGAGGTGTTCGCCGAGGGCGGGTTCGATGTGGTGATGGGCAATCCGCCGTGGGAGCGCATCAAGCTCCAGGAGCAGGAGTTCTTCGCTTCGCGCGATGCCGCCATCGCCAACGCCCCCACCGCGGCCAGACGCAAGCAGCTCATCGCCGAGTTGCCCACGAAAAAGCCCGAACTCTGGCAGGCCTACCGCCAGGCCCTCCACGCCGCCGAAAGCCAAAGCCGTTTCTTGCGGGGAAGCGGCTTCTTCCCCCTCACCGGGCGAGGCGACATCAACACCTACTCGGTCTTCGCCGAGCGCATGCGGGCGCTGCTCGAGCCCGGCGGGCGCATGGGCGTCATCGTCCCCACCGGAATCGCCACCGACGATACCAACAAGCACTTTTTCGCCGACGTCGTAGAACAGGGAGAGCTGGCAAGCCTGTACGATTTCGAGAATCGCAAGAAGATTTTCCCGGCAATAGATAGCCGGATGAAGTTCTCCCTTCTCACTCTCGCGAGCAGCAAAGCGCGAAGGGCGAACGGTGGCAAAGCCGTGCCATCGGCCATTCGCCACTCGCCGCCCGCCGAGTTCGCCTTCTTCCTCCACGAAGCCGCCGACCTCGCCGATCCCGAGCGGCGCTTCACTCTCGCGCCCGAGGATTTCCGCCTGCTCAACCCCAACACCAAGACCGCACCCATCTTCAGAAGCCGCCGCGATGCGGAACTCACCAAGCACATCTACCGCCGCGTGCCGGTGCTGGTGGAGGAAGCCAAGGGCGAGGCGGGCAATCCGTGGGGGGTGGAATTCCTGCCCATGCTACATATGGCCAACGACTCCCAGCTCTTCCGCACCCGGGAGGAGCTCGAGGACGAGGGCTTTCGCCTTCTGGGCAATGTCTTCGTGAAGGGGCGAGAGCGCTTCTTGCCCCTCTACGAAGCCAAGATGGTGCACCAGTTCGACCACCGCTTCGGCGACTACGCCATGCAGCCGGAAGGCTCCCAGAGCACGCAGCTGCCGGAGGTGCCGTGGGAACGCCTGGCCGATCCCCACTACTGCGTGTTGCCCCGCTACTGGGTGCCGGAAGCGGAAGTCGAAGCGCGCCTGGCCACTAAGGGCTGGGACCGCGGCTGGCTCTTGGGCTGGCGGGACATCTGCCGCAGCACCGACGAGCGCACCGTCATCGCCGCCGTCATCCCGAGGGTGGGGGTGGGAAACAAATTTCTGCTTATGTTTCCCGCGGATCCTGAGCACGCGTCACTGCTGGTGGGATTACTCGATTCCTTTTGTTTTGATTATTGCGCTCGACAAAAACTGGGAGGCACCAGTCTCAAGTACTTCACTATGAAGCAACTCCCCGTCCTCCCGCCCTGCGTCTTCGAGGAGCCCCTGCCCTTCCCCTGGGAGTGGGGGAGCTCGCCCCTGTCTCCCCATTCCTCGCCGCCCACCATCGCGGACTTCGTGCGCCCCCGCGTGCTCGAACTCACCTACACCGCCTGGGACCTGGAGCCCTTCGCTCGAGACCTGGGCTACGACGGCCCTCCTTTCCCCTACGACCGCGAGCGGCGCTTCCTCTTGCGCTGCGAGCTCGACGCGCTCTTTTTCCACCTCTACTTGGGCACCACCGAGGAATGGGAAGCGCGAGCCACGCCTGACCTCGAGGCGCTCTTCCCCACTCCGCGCGATGCCGTCGCCTACATCCTCGACCAGTTCCCCATCGTCCGCCGCAAGGACGAAAAGCGTTTCGGCGAATACCGCACCAAGCGGGCGATTTTGGAGATCTACGATGCCATGGTAGAAGCGAGGCGCAGCGGCAGACCGTGGCGATCGATCGCCGGAAAGGAAGGAATCCATGCGCGACGATGACGTCCGCACCGCCTTCGAGCTGCTGCTCGAGATCATCGAGGAGGTCGCCAACGACTTCCAGGAAGAGGGTGCGGAAGCTCTCGTATCGGGTCGATACGAAGAGGCGCGCCGCGCCATCGCGGACGCCGAGCGCGTTGCAGAATTGCGAAGGAAGATCAAGGATCTGCAGAAAGAGTGGGCGGCGTTTCGCAAAGGACGATCGTTGCCGGAGAAGGCCGCCGGTCGCGCTTCCGCCCCCCGTTTGCCCAAGGGGCTGCGTACGCCGGAGGACCACTTCCGCCGACCGATCCTCGAAGCCCTGGTCGAGCTCGGTGGGCGGGCTTCGAGCGGCGAGGTCCTCGACAAGGTCGAGGAGAAAATGGCGCAGGTCCTGAACGCCTACGATCGCGAGCCTCTGCCCCGCAGTCCCCAGTTCATCCGCTGGCGCAATACCGCCAGCTGGTGCCGCATGAGCCTCGTGCGGGAAGGCTTGATGAAGGCCGATTCGCCGCATGGCATATGGGAGATTTCCGACGCCGGACAGCGATGGCTGCGAGCGCAGCCGGAGGTCAGGGAGGGGTCGAGGTCGCATGACGATCTTTGAGCTGCACGAGAACGTCCTCGAGGATTATCGCGACTTCGTGCGCTCGTTCATCCTCGTCTCGGACGAGCGCGCGCGGGCGTTCGTGGATCGGGCCCTGGCCGAGGAGGGCGAGCTCTGGCCGGAGCCGTTGGTGCAATTGAGTCCCGCCTATGCCGCGGGGGCGCGAGTGGACGAGCTCGCCCGTCAGGGGCTCGTCGCCGAACAGACGGCGCGGATCTTTTGCCGCGAGGACGACACCCCGCTGCGTCTCTACCGCCACCAGGAGGAGGCGATCCGCAAGGCGCTCGCCCGGGAGAGCTTCGTCGTCACCAGCGGTACCGGCTCGGGCAAGAGCCTGTGCTACTTCTTGCCCATCGTCGACAGCCTCCTGCGCGACCCGGATCGAAGCGAGCGCGTCGTGGCGCTCGTGGTGTATCCCATGAACGCCCTCGTCAACTCCCAGTTCCAGGCGTTGACGGCGCTCAAAAAACAGTACGAGAAGCGCACCGGTCGGCCCTTCCCCGTACGGTTCGCCAAGTACACCGGCGAAACACCCGAGGCGGAACGCGAGGAGATGCGGCAGAGGCCGCCGCAGATCCTCCTCACCAACTATGTGATGGCCGAGCTCTTGCTGGTGCGGCCCGAGGATCGACGCTTCCTCGACGGCCGAGGGCTGCGCTTTCTGGTGTTCGACGAATTGCACACTTACCGCGGCCGTCAGGGAGCGGACGTGGCGATGCTGGTGCGCCGCCTCAAGGAGCGCTGCGCGGCACCGGATCTCGTGTGCATCGGGACCAGCGCCACCATGGTGGCGCGACGGGACGCCGACGCGGGGCAACGGCGCCGGAGCGTTGCCGACTTCGCCACTCTGTTCTTCGGCCACCCCTTTTCGCCGGACCAGGTGGTCGAGGAGACGCTGTCGCCGTTCACCGAGGGCGGCCCGCCTTCGGTGGACGAACTGCGGGCGGCCTTCGCAGCACCGCTGCCCCGGGATCTCGCGGAGTTTCGCCGCCATCCCGTCGTCCGGTGGCTCGAGTACCAGCTGGGGATCGAGCCGAAAGCCGATGGGCGCCTCGAACGTCGCGTTCCGCGACCGCTTTCGGAGGTGGCCGAGCAGCTCGCCGAGGCGACGGGATGGGCTCCCGATTCTTGCGCGAGCCGCTTGCGCGAGGTGCTCGTTTGCGGCGGCGATCTGCAAACGCCCGACGGCAACCGGGCGCTGGCGTTCAAACTCCATCAGTTCGTCGCTCAGGGGCGGGCGCTCTATGCCACGCTCGAGGACCGCGCGCGCCGAGAGTTCTCGCTCGACGGTCGACTCCAGGCCGGCGAGAACCGGCTCTTCGTACCGATCACGTTCTGCCGCCACTGCGGCCAGGACTATTACCACGTCTTGCGCAGCGACGACCGGTTCCTGCCGCATCCGATTGGCGCCGAGCCGGAAGAGGAAGAGCAGAAACCTGGCTATCTCATGCTGGCCCCCGACGAGGGGGGGTGGTCGCCCCGACAGCTTCCCGAGGAGTGGTTCAACGCGAACGGGAGGCTCAAGCCGAGCTGGCGAACCCGCGTGCCCCTCGAGGTGTGGGTGCGACCGGACGGCTCGTTCAGCACCTCCTCCCAGCCGGATGCGCAGAAGATGTGGTGGCAGCCGGCGCCCTTTTCCTTGTGTCTCGCTTGCGGGGAGTTCTACAGCGGGCGGGAGAGAGACTTCGCGAAGCTCGCGTCGCTCTCGAGCGAGGGCCGTTCGAGTGCCACGACCATCCTCGCGACGTCCCTTTTGCGACAGGCGGTCCGCACTCGGGCGGCGCGCGCCAAATTGCTCACCTTCACCGACAACCGCCAGGACGCCTCGCTCCAGGCCGGTCACTTCAACGACTTCGTGCAGGTGGGGGTGCTGCGCGCTGCCCTCTATGCGGCGCTCGAGAAGGAAAAAGAACTCGCTTTCGATCGCGTCGCGCTGGCGGTGGTAAAAGCTTCCGAGTTGACCCTCAAAGACATCGCCAAGAACCCCGATCTGGCGCCGCACGCGCCGGTGGCTGCGGAGGTGTGGAAAGTCTTCACGGATCTTACCGAATACCGGCTCTACGAGGATTTGCGGCGCGGCTGGCGGGTGACCCATCCGAATCTCGAGCAGGTGGGGCTCCTCAAGGTCGCGTACCGCGGTCTCGACGAGCTCTGCCAGAGCCCGGAGCTTACAGCCGCCAGTCCCGAGCTTTCAGCTTTCGCGCTCGAAGAGCGGAAGATCCTGCTTCGGGCCATCCTCGACCAGTTCCGCAGGAAACTGGCGATTCGCGCCCGGGTGCTGGACGAAACCTTCCAGCAGCAGCTGCGTCGGCGCTCCGAGCAGTACCTCAACGAATTCTGGGGACTCGAGGACTACGACGAACTGCGCCCCGCCCACCGCTTCGTGCGACCGGGTCGGTCGAGCCGAGAGGTCTCGGGCTTCAGCCTGGGCGAGCGCAGCTCGATCGGCCGATTCCTCCAAGACCGGCTCGGGGTGAGCGGAGAAGCGTATCGGGACACCCTGGACCGTCTCCTCGATCTTCTGGTGCAACACGGGCTGCTCGTGCGCCTGGAAGCGGTCGACGACCACCGGCTCTATCAACTGGACGCCGGTTGCCTGCGTTGGTGCTTGGGCGACGGCACGCCGCCCCCTCCCGATCCCCTCCATTCGCGTCGGGCCTCGGGAAATGGCTATGCCGAGATCGTCCCGAGGGCGAACCCCTTCTTCCAGCGGTTCTATCGGGAGAAGGCGGCAAGCCTGGCCGCCCTCGAGGCCCGTGAGCACACGGCGCAGGTGGTTTCGCCCGGCGAACGAGAGCGCCGCGAGCGCCGCTTCCGTTGGGACGACCTCGATGGCTCCGAAGCGTCGGAACTGGGCCGTCGGCTTCCGTACCTGGTGTGTTCTCCGACCCTGGAGCTCGGGGTCGATATTGCCGATCTGGACCTCGTGCACTTGCGCAACGTGCCGCCGACTCCCGCCAACTACGCCCAGCGCAGCGGCCGCGCCGGTCGCCAGGGGCAGCCCGGGCTCGTCGTCACTTACTGCGGTGCCTTGAACAGCCACGACCAGTACTTCTTCCGCCGACGTGCGGAGATGGTGGCGGGGAGCGTGCGGCCCCCGCGGCTGGATCTCGCCAACGAGGCCTTGCTGCGCGCGCACCTTCACGCCGTGTGGCTGGCGCACATCCGTCTTCCTCTGGGGCGTTCGATCAAGGAGGTGATCGACATCGAACGCGACGACCTGCCCCTTCGCGAGCAGCTTGCGCAGGACATCCAACTCAGCGAGGGGAGGCGCCAAGAGATTCGAGAGCGCGTTCGCCAGCTCCTGGTGGCCGACGAAGGCACGCTGGCGGCGAGCGGGTGGTTCGGCGACGGATGGATCGAGCGCGTGATCGAGGAAGCTCCGCGCGCGTTCGACCGGGCCTTCGACCGCTGGCGCGAGCTGTATCGGGCGGCCAAGCGCCAGCGCGAGGCCACCCGAGCCGAAGAGGATCGGGCAGGAACCCGGGAGGAACAGGATCGCGCCAGACGCAGACAGGATGAGGCCCGACACCAGCTGAACCTGCTCCTGCAGCAGGATGTCGCCCGCGAGGAAGGGGATTTTTACCCGTACCGTTATCTAGCCAGCGAAGGATTTTTGCCCGGATACAACTTTCCTGCCTTGCCGGTACGTGCCTGGGTACCTCGCGGAGACGGAGGGGAGTTCATCGCCCGGCCGCGGTTTCTGGCGATCCACGAGTTCGCCCCGCAGAACTTCCTCTATCACGAGGGAGCGCAGTGGGAGTGCAGAGCGTTCCAAGCACCGCCGGGCGGCCTCGACGACAGGAGAAGCCAGAAACGGTTCTGCCGCAGCTGTGGTGGGTTCTCGAGCCCCGATCTCGACGTCTGCCCGATGTGCGGCGTTTCCTTCGATCCCGAAAACAGTCGGATCGCCACCGTTCTCGACATGCCGAACGTGCGCGTTCGGCGACGGGCGCGCATCACCGCCGACGAGGAAGAGCGGCGGCGCCGCGGCTACGAGCTCGAGACGTTTTTCCAGTTTGCGCCCGAAGGCACAGGGCACCGCGTGCTCGAGGCCGATGTGGTGATCGAGCAGACGTCCATTGTTCGCCTCGTCTATGCGCCGGCGGCGACGCTCGTGCGGCTGAATCACGGCTGGCGGGGTTCCGGGCGGCAGGGTTTTCTCGTCGACTTCGAAAGCGGGGAGCTCGTCACGGACAAAGACAACGCAGACGCTCGAGCTGGTCGGCCGAGGCGGCTCGAGCGGGTGAAGTTGGCAGTGCAAGCGACCCAGAACATGCTCCTCGTCCGCTCTTTTTCGGACGATCTCAGCGATGCCGAGTTCGCGGCGAGCTTGCGTTACGCGATCAAGCGCGGACTCGAGGAAGCCTTCCAGCTCGAGGAGACCGAGCTCGCTGCCGAAGTCATCGGTGCGGGCTGCAAGCGCGCCATCCTCCTCTACGAGGCGGCCGAGGGAGGGGCAGGGGTACTGCGGCGTCTCGTCGAAGAGCCCGACGCTTTCGCCGAGGTCGCGCGCTCTGCCCTCGAGATCTGCCATTTCGATGCCGCAGGCAACGATCTCAAGCCCGACTGCCATGCCGCCTGCTACGAGTGTCTGTCGAGTTTCGCCAACCAGCACGAGGCCCTGCTCCTCGACCGGCACAGGATCCGGCAGATTCTTCTGGATTTGGCGGAATGCCGTACCGAGCCGCGCGTGCAGGGCCGGTCACGGCAGGAGCACCTGGCGTGGCTGCAGTCCCTCGCGGATTCCCGCTCCGAGCTGGAGCGCCGCTTCCTCGAGGTGTTGGCCAAAAGCGGCTACCGCCTTCCCCACGACGCCCAAAGACCCATCGCCGAGCCCCGGTGCATCCCCGATTTCTTCTACGAGCCCAATGTCTGTGTGTTTTGCGACGGAGCCGTGCACGACGAGCCCTCTCAGGCAGATCGGGATCGAAGGCTGCGCGAGGAGCTCGTCCGCCGAGGCTATCGCGTGATCGCGATCCGTTGGGACCGCGATCTCGTGGAACAACTCGGGCGCTATCCCGAGGTTTTTGGCAAAGGCTGGGGCATCCGCCCATCCGAGTGGCGGTGACAGGCCGACCATCCTCGTCCCGGTCCGCGTCCGGGGCGATCCGCTCTCGCCGCCTCGTTCCCTGCCCGAGGGGCTCGGCGTCGCGGCACGGACGTGCCGCCCGTGTGCCGGGCGAGAGGGCCGCGGCGGGGGGCCATCCTCGCCTATCGGTGACGGGCGAACACCGTGGCGCGGCCGTCGCTTCCGACGAGAAGGGTGTCGTAGGGATCGCGGCGGCCGGGGACCTCCATGCCCGGGGATCCCGCCGGCATGCCGGGGACGGCGAGGCCGAGGGCGATCGGCGAGCGATCGAGCAGCCGCACCACGTCCTCGCTCGGCACATGGCCCTCGATCACATAGCCCGCCACCCTTGCCGTGTGACACGACCAGAGTTCCTCGGGCAGGCCGAGGGCGCGCTTGAGCTGTTCGAGCTCTTCGGGCGACCGCTCCTCCACCGCGACCGTGAAGCCGGCCGCGCGCATGTGCTTGACCCAGCCCTCGCAACAGGAACAGCCCTTCGCCTTGACCACCTCGACGGGCGGCAGCTCCCGCGCTCCGGCAGCGAGGGGAACCCACATCGCCGCCGCCGACATCAACAGGATCCGTCTGCGCATAGCCCTCTCCTTCGCGCTCCCGGCCGCTTGCCGGCTCACACATTGAGCAGCAAATGCTCGCGCTCCCAAGAGCTGATGACACGCTGATAGGCGTCGTGTTCGGCCTGCTTGACGGCGAGCAGCACCTCGACGAAGGCTTCGCCCAGGATCTCCTCGAGGGGCCCGGCGTTCTGGAGCTTGCGCAGGGCGTCCGGGAGTTGCTGCGGCAGCGTCTGGGCGAGGCGATACGCACTGCCCTTGACGGGATCGGAGGGTTCGATGGCGTGCACCATGCCGAGCCAGCCACAGGCTAGCGTAGCGGCGATCGCCAGATAGGGGTTGGCATCGGCACCGGCGACGCGATTCTCGACCCGGGTCGATTGCGGGTCCGAGTCGGGAACCCGGAGGCCCACGGTACGGTTCTCGATGCCCCAGTGGACGTTGATCGGGGCGGTCGAGTAGCGCCGCAGCCGGCGGTAGGAATTGACGTTCGGGGCGAGAAGCGGCATCGCCGCCGGCAAGAACTTCTGCAGCCCGCCGATGAAGCTCAAGAACGATGGCGAGAAGCGCTCGCCCTGGCTACCGGCAAAGAGATTGCGTCCGGTCTCCAGGTCGTAGACGCTGACGTGCACGTGCATGGCGCTGCCCGGCTCGTTCTCGATGGGCTTGGCCATGAAGGTGGCGTAAATGCCGTGCTTGAGAGCCGCCTGCCGCACCGTGCGCTTGAAGAGAAAGGTCTGGTCGGCAAGTTCGAGCGGGTCGCCGTGGTTGAAGTTGATTTCCATCTGCGCGGCACCCGCCTCGTGGGTCAGCGTGTCGATGTCGATCCGCTGCACCTCGCACCAATCGTAGACGTCTTCGAAGACCGGATCGAATTCGTTGACCGCATCGATACCGTAACTCTGTCGTGCCGTCTCCGGCCGGCGAGAGCGGCCGACGGGCGGTTCCAAGGGATAGTCGGGGTCGGTGTTGATCTTGGTGAGGAAGAACTCGAGCTCCGGCGCCACAACCGGTCGCCACCCGCGCTCGGCGTAGAGGCCGAGGACCCGTCGCAACACCCAGCGGCTCGAGATGGCGACCGGGGTGCCGTCGAGATGCACTGCATCCGCGATCACCTCGGCGGTCGGTTCCTCGTACCAGGGCACGAGACGGAGCGTGCGCGGGTCGGGACGCAGGCGAATGTCGCGGTCGGTGGGATCGATCACCGACACCTCCGGCACCTCCCCGGTCACCGTCTGGGCGAAGATGCTCTCCGGCAGCCGCAGCGTGCCATCCTCGACCGACTTCAAGAATTTGTCTGCGGGGAGGATCTTGCCGCGGGCGATGCCGTTGATGTCGGGGACGATGCACTCGACCTCGGTGATCCTATGCTCTTTGAGCCACTCGCGAAAGATCTCGCTCGGTGACATGGTCCATCCTGTGCGCTGCGCGTTCGCGGGCGGCCGCGCCGAACGCCCGGAACAGCCGCAGGGAGTCGGGATTGTCGCGCACCCGCCATTCCGGGTGCCACTGGACGGCAAGGGCGAAACTCGAGGCCCCCGCCACGGTCACCGCCTCGACGGTGCCGTCTTCGGCCACGGCCTCCACGACCAGTCCAGGTGCGAGCCGATCGATCCCCTGTGCATGCAGAGAATTGACGACGATCGACTCGGCCCCACCGAGCAGGCGCTGGAGGAAGCCGCCTCGAGCGAGGCGCACGGGATGCGCCGGGCCATAGCGCTCGGCGGGGGTGAGGTCCTTGTTGGAACGGTGATCGCGTCTGCCGGGCAGCTCGTGAAGGTGTTGGTGCAACGTTCCGCCGAGAGCGACATTGAGTTCCTGCAGCCCCCGGCAGATGGCGAAGAGGGGGACACCCAGGGCGAGCGCCCGGCGGATGAGCGGAAGGGTCGTCGCATCCCGGGCCGGATCGGCGAGATTGCCCGGGCGTGGCGGCGGGCCGCCATAGAGGGCAGGATCGACGTTGGAGGGGCTGCCCGTGACGAGCAAGCCGTCGAGGCGGCCGAGCAGGGCATCGACATCGAGCCTCGCCCCGAGGGCCGGGATCAAAACGGGAACCGCCTCGGCACCGTCGACCACGGCGTCGACATATTTGTCCCCGACCTGATGGACGAAGGCGTGATCGGCGGGGCGCAGGCAACAGGTAATGCCGACGAGCGGTGGAAAACAAGGATCGCTCATGGGGTCTGCCGTGCCATCGATCGAGACCATATGGGGTGCGGCGCAAGAGCCAGCGTTCCAACCGGATTTGAGCTAGGCCGCGGTTCTCCGTCGTTCAACGGCGATCCGCCTTCGCGACGGGGTGCGGGTGCGCCATATGGGTGAGCGGGACCCGCCCGGAGGCGCAGCGGCTTTGGCTTTCTCCGACTCCCTGCTGACCGCGAAGGCTCTGCTCGTGCTCGCCGCGTTGCTCGTGTTCGTCCCGCTCGAGCGGCTGCGTCCGGCCGTCCGCTCGCCGCTTCTCTTGACCTCCCTCGCGCACGGTCGCGAAGCCCTTCGCCGCCTCGGCCGCAACCTCGGTCTCTTCGTCCTCAATCTTCTCCTCGGGCCGCTCGTGGTGGTGCCGCTCACGGTGCTCGCCGACCGCTCGAGCCTCGGCTGGCGCCCGCCTTGGCTCGAGAGCCCGCTCGCGATGCCGGTCGATGTGCTGCTGCTCGATCTGTGGATCTATTGGTGGCACCGACTCAACCACGAGATCCCTTGGCTGTGGCGTTTCCACCTGGTCCATCACCTGGACGAGTGGCTCGATACCAGCTCCGCCCTCCGCTTCCACTTCGGCGAGGTGCTGCTCTCGGCCTTGGTGCGCGCAGCGGTGATCCTGCTGCTCGATATCGGGCTCGCCTCGGTGTTGATCTTCGAGGCCCTGGTGATGGTGGCTGCGATCTTCCACCATTCGAACGTCGCCCTGCCGGCCGAGCTCGAGCGTCGCCTCGCGCATTTCCTCGTGACCCCGTCCATCCACTGGATCCACCATCATGCGCGGCGACGCGACACCGACAGCAACTACGCCACCATCCTCTCGCTCTGGGACCGGCTCTTCGGTACCCGGTCCCCGACCCCTCGCACGGCCGATCTCCGCATCGGTGTCGAGGGGCTGCGCGACCGGCCGTTCCTGCGGCTGCTCGCTACACCCCTCGAGGGGCGGCTGTGTCGCGATCCCCGTCTCCGAACGCTGCCGGCGTCCGACGGCGCGGCAATCGAGGATCCGGCTTCCGGCGCCCGTGGCGCAGGTGCCAGCGACGGCGGCGGGGCTGCGAGCCGAGCCGCTAGAGGGGCTCGACGATGGTGAACTCGAGGAGTGGCAGGCCCTCGATCCCGGCCCTCACCCGATCGCCCGGATGGAGTGGACCGACGCCGGCGGGAGTACCGGTGAAGATGAGGTCCCCAGGCAGCAGACGATCGTAGCGCGAGAGATGGGCGATGATCTCTTCCACGGACCAGATCATCGCCGCGAGGTCGCCCTGCTGTCGCCTTTTGCCGTCGACGTCGAGCCAGATCGCGCCGACCCGCGGGTGACCGATGTGGGCCGCTGGCACGATCGGCCCGATCGGCGCCGCGCCGATCCACGACTTCGAGAGATGCCACGGCCGGGCGAGCTTCTTCGCCTCCGCCTGGAGATCGCGGCGCGTGAGATCGACGCCCACGGCATAGCCAAAAATGCAGGGACGGGTCCGGTCGGCGGTGAGATCGAAGGCTTCGGCTGCGATCGCCACCACGAGCTCGACCTCGTGGTGCAGGTCACGGGTCATGGGCGGGTAGGGGACTTTGGCATCCTCGATCAAGGCTTCGGCTGCCTTGCCGAAAAAGAACGGGGGTTCCCGCTCGTCGTGGCCCATTTCGCGGGCATGCTCGGCATAATTGCGGCCGACGCAGAACACCCGCCGGACCGGAAACCGGTCGCGGCTTCCCGCGACCGCCACACTCGGTCGTGCCCCTTCTGCGATGACCCAGCCCATGCGTCCCCCCGGAAGCTTGCGCTGGAGGCCACCGGCGCGTTCACCCCGGGCGACCTGCCAGAACCCGCGCAAAAAGGCTAGAGTCGACGTTGCCTCCGGAGAGCACCACGACGAGGGTGCGACCGGCGGCCGGGAACACGCCAGCGAGCACCGCGGCGAGGGCCACGGCGCCGCCTGGCTCGACCACGAGATGCAACTCGTCGAAAGCGACCCGCATGGCCTCCTCGACCATGGCGTCGCTCACCGCGAGCCCTCCCGCGAGCAGCCGGCGATTGATGGCGAAGGTGAGCTCGCCCGGTGTGGGAGCGAGCAGGGCATCGCACAAACTGGTAGCTCCTGGCGCCGCCTGTTCGCGGCGCCCGGAGAGGAGCGATCTCCGGGTGTCGTCGAAGCCCTCGGGTTCCACCGCGTAGACCGCCGTGCCGGGCAGGGTGGCGCATATGGCCGTGGCAATCCCGGCGACGAGTCCGCCGCCGCCGCATGGCACCAGTACGGCATCCGGCAGGAGACCGCGAGCCAGACAGTCCTCGGCGATCTCGAGGCCGGCGGTGCCCTGGCCGGCGATCACGAGGGGCTCGTCATAGGGTCGGATCAGCACCGCCCCGGTACGGCGGGCGATGTCCTCGCCGATTTCCTCTCGGCGCTCGCGCCGCCGGTCGTAGAGCCGTATCTCGGCGCCGAAGGCACGGGTGCGGGCGAGCTTGATCGCCGGCGCATCGGCCGGCATCACGATGGTCGAGGGAATACCGGCGAGCCGAGCGGCGAGCGCCACGCCCTGGGCGTGGTTGCCGGAGCTGAAGGCAACGACAGCCTTCGGCGCGAGTGCCATCACCGCGTTGTAGGCGCCGCGGAACTTGAAGGACCCCGTGCGCTGCAGGACCTCCGGCTTGACGAGCAGGCGGCCAGCGAGACGGGCATTGAGGCGGTCGCTCTCCACAAGCGGCGTGCGCACCACTGCGCCGCAAAGCCGCCGACGTGCCGCCAGCACATCGGCGAAGCCGACCGGAACCGACTGGTTTTCCACCGTTGCTCTCATGGCCGAGCCCGAGGTTGCGGGAAGTCGGAGTATGCGCGCGGCGCGGACAGCCCCCGGAACGACCCCTGCGGCCAACCGCCGGTGGCTCACGTGCCGCCGCGCAGGCGCGGCACGGCCACCGGTTCGGCGACGTCGCCGGCTCCCGTCGCCAGCAGCGGATGGCCATGGGCGCCATCCTCGAGGAGCTGCCGATAGACCCGATACCCTTCGATCACGCGCTGGACGTAGTTGCGAGTCTCGGCGAAGGGAATGCGCTCGATCCAGTCGATGCGCTTGTCGACCGACATCCGCCGCGGATCGCCGAGACGCCTCAGCCATTCGGCGACTCGCCCGGGTCCGGCGTTGTAGGCGGCGGCGACGAGCTCGAGCGAGCCGTCATAGGCAGCGAGCAGCTCGGCCAGATGGGCCCGGGCGAGAGCGATCTGATAGGAGGGGTCCGCCTCGAGGCGTCGCAGGCTGAAGGGAAGGCCGGCGCGGGCCGCGATCTCGCGCGCCGTCGCCGGCATGATCTGCGTGATCCCCCGCGCGCCGGCGCGGCTCGTGACGTCGTGAGCGAAGTGGCTCTCCTGGCGGGCGATGGCGATGAGCAGCGCCGGATCCACTTTGCCGTCGTCTTCGCCCAGATAGCGGGGATCGAGGAGCGGGAAGGTCTGCAGATGGTCGGTGAGCCCGCGCGCCGCGAGCTGTTTGGCCACCACGACGTAGAGATGCGCCCGCCGGCAACTCTCCACTTCGGCGAGCAGGGCTTCGGCTCCCGTCGCCTCGACCTCGCTCGCCACCGCGAGGAAGAAATCGTCGGCGTGCTGGTCGCCGGCGATCCGGCAGAGGGTGCGGGCGATCGCAAGACGTTCGTCGTGCGGGTCGTATCGGGTGCGGGCGACAGTGGCAGCGGCCGGATCCGCGAGCGGGCGCCAGGCGTCCCGCCGGAGGGCGAGGGGGCGGCCGAGCCGGTCGGTGGCGAGCTGACCGTAGAAGGTGGTGGGATACGATGCCGCTCGCTCGTACCAGCGCTGTGCCTCGGCGTCGCGGCTGAGGGCCTCGGCGGCGCGTCCTGCCCAGTATGCGGCGCGCGCCCGACTGATGGGTGTGCCGACGGCGCGATAGAGTCGCTCGAACCGCTCGAGCGCTTCCTGCGGTCGGCCCGCATAGCGCAGCGCGAGCCAGCCGGCGAGCCACTCCGCCTCGACGAACGCCGGTCCGTCTTCCTGCCCGTGTCGACGGGCGAGCTCGTAGGCCCGGCGAAAATGGCCGAGCTCGAGATCGCGGCGGATCTCCGCCTTCCGGATCTCCCACCAGCGCGCCGGTTCGCCGAGTCGGCTTGGCGGCGCGAGCAGGATTTCGCGTGCCCGCTCGCGCAGACCCTTGGCGAGGCGCCAGCGTAGCCGATCGTAGGCGAGCCCGGGATCGCCGGCGAGCTTGCCCGGCACCCGGGCGACGGCGGCATCGACATTGGGGGCGGAGGTCTGGAGCGCGATGCGCGCCACCGCCACCCGTCGTCGCCCGTCGTCGAGACGGCCGAGGAGCGCGCGCGCCTCGGTGATCCGGCCCTGCCACAGCAGCCGATCGACCCGCCGAGCCACGAGCTCTCGGTCGATCCACTGGCCGAAACGGGCTTCGACCACCCGCAGATCGTCGGGGCCCAGCACGAGATCCGGAAAGGCGCGCACGAACTCGGCCCGCGCCTCGGCCAGCCGGCCGGTAGCCGCGAGCGCCTCGGCGTAGCGCAAGCGGCCGAGCGGTGTGAGGGGCGGAAAGCGCCGGAAGAAGGCGAGGCGGCGCTCGGCTGGTACGTCCTCGCCGATCCGCCCCTCGGCGAGCCGCCGCAGCTTGCTCTCGTCGGGCCAACCGGGATGGCGCTCGAGAAAGTCGGCAAGGCTCGAGAAAGGGGTTTGGCTGTCGCTCTCGACCAGCTCGCGCCAACCCAGATAGGCGCGAAGGGGCGGGCTCAGACGAGGGGCGAGGCGCTCGACCTCGGTCCAGTTTCGGGCCGCGGCAGCCGCGAGCGCTTCCTGCAAGATGGAAAGCTCCACCCGCTCGACGGCGGCGACAGTCGGGAAGACGGGGAGGGTGGCGACGAGGGCGGCAAGGGCGAAGCGCCAGAAGGCTCGGAGCCGCTCGAGAGATCCGCACCCTAACGCCATCGTTTGCACTCCCTGTCCACCCCTTGGCCGCTTGCGGCCTGGCGGATGCGCAACTATCGTCACGCTCCGGATCACGGTCGCGCGGCGGGTTCCCCATGAAGATCCACGGCTCGATTGTCGCCCTGGTCACGCCGTTTCGCAATGGCGAGATCGACGCAGCCGCGTACCGCGCGCTGGTCGAGTGGCACATCGCCGAGGGCACGGACGGCTTCGTGCCGGTCGGCACCACGGGCGAGAGTCCGACCCTGAGCCATGCCGAACACGAGCGCGCGATCGACCTCTGTATCGAGGCGGTGGCCGGCCGTCGGCCGGTGATCGCCGGCACGGGCTCCAATTCGACGGCGGAGGCGATCTCGCTCACCCGCTATGCCAAGCGGGCGGGCGCCGATGCGGTGCTGGTGGTCACCCCCTACTACAATAAGCCGACGCAGGAAGGCCTCTACGCCCACTTCCGCGCCATCCACGACGCCGTGGATATCCCCATCATCATTTACAACATTCCGGGCCGCTGCGTCGTCGACATGAGTCCGGAGACCATGGCCCGACTCGCCGAACTGCCGAACATCGTCGGGGTCAAGGACGCCACCGGCGACATCGTGCGGCCGCTGCGCATCCGCGAGCTCTGCGGTCCCGACTTCCTCCAACTCACGGGGGAGGATGCGAATACGGTGGCCTTCCTCGCCCACGGCGGTCACGGTGCGATCTCCGTCACCGCCAATGTGGCGCCCCGCCTGTGCGCCGAAATGCATGCCGCCTGGCGGCGCGGCGATCCGGCGCGGGCGCTCGCCATCCACGAGCGGCTTTTGCCCCTGCACCGCGCGCTCTTCTTCGAGACCAACCCGGCACCGGTCAAATACGCCCTGGCGCGGCTCGGGCGTTGCAGCGAGGAGCTGCGACTGCCCCTCGTGCCGGTGTCGGAAACGACGCGCCGGGCGGTCGACCGGGCACTGGCCCAGGCGGGACTGCTCGAGACCTTGCCGTCGTGAGCGCCGGATGAGCGACAAGCCCCAGGGACGCAGGCTGATCGCCCAGAACCGGCGCGCCCGCTTCGAATATCACATCGAGGAAACGATCGAGGCGGGGATCGCGCTCACCGGCACCGAAGTCAAGTCGCTGCGGGAGGGTCGTGCCAATATCAACGAAGCCTACGCCGCCGAGCAGGGCGGCGAGCTGTGGCTGTTCAATGCGCATATCTCGGAATATCCGGCGGCCAATCGCTTCAATCACGAGCCGCGCCGGCCGCGGAAGCTGCTGCTCCACAAACGTCAAATCGAACATCTCATCGGCGCCGTCCAGCGCAAAGGCATGACTCTCGTCCCGCTTTCCATCTATTTTGCGCCGAACGGAAAGGTGAAGGTCGAGCTCGCGCTCGCCCGCGGCAAGAAGCTGCACGACAAGCGGGAGACCATGAAGGAGCGCGACTGGCAGCGCGAGAAGGCGAGGCTCGTGCGCGAGCGCACCGTGGCCTGAAGGGTGGCAGACGCGCCACGGTGGCGAAGGGAGGGGGAGTGAGCGAGGGACCTCCGAAACGCGAGCCGGCGGTGCGCACCCTCGCCATGCCGGCCGACACCAATCCGGCGGGAGACATCTTCGGCGGGTGGCTGCTCGCCCAAATGGACATCGCCGCTGGCACCGTGGCCTACGCTCGGGCCCGTGGCCGGGTGGCGACGGTGGCGGTCGACGCCATGAGTTTTCACGAGCCGGTGTTCGTGGGCGATGTGGTGAGCGTCTACGCCGAGGTGGTGCGGGTAGGTCGAACCTCCATCACGCTCCATGTCGAGGTCTGGGCGCGGCGGGCCCGCACGGGCGAGGACGTGAAGGTGACGGAAGGCCGCTTCACCTGCGTGGCCATCGACGATCACCGTCGTCCTCGTCCCGTTCCGCCGGAATGAGGCTGGACGTTCCTCGCCGTTGACCAGCGCTGCCTGCGGTCGACAGGCGCTGGCGGCCTTTCTATGATGTTCGCGATAGATGAGGGATCGGGCAGGGGACCATGGCGCACGCGGCGATGGCGGACCCGCAACGGGAAAGGATAAAGCAGGCGATCGAAGAAATCCGGACTCGATTGGTCGATCTGTCACCTCGCAACCGTCTGCTGGCCTTCTCTTTCGACTCTTTGAGGTGCCTGCGCCTGGTGAGCCATGACTTCGTCGGCGCCCTCGCCGAGCTCGCCACGCGCCGTTCGCTATCCATCCTTCCGGTTCCCGAACCGACCCCGTTGGACCGCATGACGCACGGTCTCGGAGGTGGGGATTCGAAGTTGCCTCAAGCCAAAGACTGGGCGAGGATTATTGGAATTCCCACCGAATACGACCACGACATCGATCGCGTGGAAGGTCGAAAGTCTCGCGATTTATATTTTTTGGACTACAATGAGTCCATGGATTCTCGCCTGAGAAAACTGCGATCGAGCAGCGAAAGTGCACTTAGAGACTTTGGCGCAAATACATTGTTTTTGATGTTCGGTTTCGTGCCGTGGATCGAGCAACGCGGTGATGAAAAAAAGCGTCATTTTGCTCCGTACTACATCGTCCCGGTCAGGTTGGGACGCGACGGAGCTCGTTGGACGCTGCAATGGACCGGAGAGGATATAGAAATAAACCACGCTATCGTTATGAAGTACAAAAAAGATTTCGACATCGACATTTCGGATACTGGAGAAGATTCCGAGAGCGACGACGCTCCAGAAGATAGGATACGTCGGCAGCTCAAAAACGCAGCCAGAAAATTAAAAGAGGTCAAAAGCGATCTAAGATATTTCATTTGCCTGGGATTGGTAGGATACTACAAATACCATATCTATCGCGATATCGACACCGAAGCGTGGCCGGGCTTGGTGGATAGTCCATTGATCCGGAGGGTGATCGGTGGAGAATCCCGTTCCAAGCAGTCAGGTGATTGGCACTTGCCCCGGGAACCCCAGCGAAGCAAGGTTCTCGATCTCGACCTCGAGGTCGTGCTGCCGGCCGACAGTTCCCAGGCGGAAGCACTTTGGTATGCGCGTGCCGGCGAGGATTTGCTGATCGAGGGGCCGCCCGGTACCGGGAAGTCGCAGACCATCGTCAATTTGATCGCGATCGCCTTGGCGCGTGGGGAAAAAATCCTTTTCGTATCCGAAAAATTTGCTGCGCTCGATGTCGTAGCTCGGCGTCTAAAGGATTGCGGTCTCGACAAATTGTGTATGTTCGCGCACGCCGAAATCCTCCGCAAATCGGACGTTATCGCAGATCTCGGTCAAACATTGAGCTACCGCGAAGAGTACGCTCGTCGATCGCAAGCGGAAGAGGGTGAACGTCCCCGTGAGGTGATCGAGAGGCTTCGGCACGAACGCGACAAGCTGGATCGGATCTGCGAACTCTGGCAACAGCCGGTAGGGGCACTGTCGATTCCGCTGGCCGAACTCTTGCAGCGGGCGGGCGCCGGGGGGCTATGGCGCAAAAAAGAGAACTTGAAACCGCTGGACATTCGAGAAAGCGCGCTGGCGCTGAGCCAAATCGCGGTGAGGGAGATCAAGGACGAGCTCGACCGTTTCGAGCGAGCGATCGAGGACCTCGCGAGCCAGGAACGAGTGATCGACCATCCGTGGTTCGGTGTCGCCAGCGATCGCGTCGCCGGTCACGAGGTCGAAGACATCTGCGAGAAAGTACGGAACATTGCGGAGCGAGCCAACGCCCTCAAGGAGTGTGTGGGCAGGCTCGAGGAGACGGCGGGAATCGCGGTCGCGAGTGCCGAG
Organism: bacterium HR40; assembly: GCA_002898275.1. Taxonomy (GTDB): domain Bacteria; phylum Pseudomonadota; class Alphaproteobacteria; order Geminicoccales; family Geminicoccaceae; genus HRBIN40. The sequence continues at coordinate 1,075,386 of BEIQ01000001.1, read as the reverse complement.
GGTCTCGATCGGAAAATCGCCGACTTCGTCCGCGAGCGAGGGAAATTGGAGGGGATCGCCCGAACGCTCGTCCGACTGCGCCACAGTTGTGGCTGGCCGGCACGGCTCGATGGCGAGACCGCCCGGCTGGCGGCGACGCTCGCTCAGCACCTCGCCGAGCTCGCCGCCCTCGACAGTCAACCGCTGCCGATCGCATTGCTGGACGAAGAGACTGGGAACCTCCTGCAACGGCTCCGGGAGGAGATCAAAAAGGTCGAAAAAGACTGGCAAAAACTGGCCGAAGGTTTCGACATCGAGCGGCTCCGCAGCGAGTCTCCGTCGCAGCTCCGCGACGCCGCCCGTATCCTGCGCCAGGCCAAGTGGATCGATCGGATCTGGTCCGCAGACTTCCGGCGTGCACGCGACCGGTTTCGCCGACTGTGGCGGCAGTCCAAGCTTCCGGCCCGGGACGAGATGGCGCACCGTCTCGAGGAGGCGGCGTCGGCGATCGAGGCCTTGAACAAAGTCGAAGCCGACGGCGAAGCGCAGGCCAAGCTCGAAAGCCGCTTCGAGGGCCTGCGTACGGATCTTTCCCTTCTGGAAAGCGCGCACCGAATCGGCGTCAGTCTGCGAGCGGTAGCCACCGAGGCCAAGGTACCGCAGCTTGCCCGAACCTTGTGGGAGTTCCCGGCCGCTTATCGGCCGTCCGTACTCGAGGCCCTCAGGCGGATCGCGAACTCGCACTGGTCGAAAGCGTTCGAGATTTCCGACGATTCCGCCCTCGTCCGGGCTCTTCTCCTGTCGCTCGGCGAGGAGCTCGGACTGGAGCGACCGCTCGTGGTCCGTCTCGTCGACCAGCCGGACCTCGCGCATACCCTCCGCCAGCGTCTGGAGGAGGTCGAGGCTGCCCGCGCGGCGCTCGTGCGCGCCCTCGAGGTTGCCAGGGAGAGTGGGCTACCGGTCGACAGCTGGAAGGCAGCCGATCTGAGCGCCCGCTGCCAGCGAGCGCTGGCGGCCGGAGCGAGCGAACTGCGAGCGTGGCTGGCCTACGATCGGGTTTGTCGGTCGCTCAAGAGCTCCATTGCCCGCGCCATCGCCAGCCAAGTCGAGGAAGGGAAAATCGTCGCTCGCGCCCTCGCGCGCCAGTTCGACTGCTGGCTCCATGTGACCCTCGCCCGAGACGCAATGCGGAAATGGCCTGAAATACAAGAATATTCACAGTCGACGCTCGAGCAAATACGCCGACGTTATGTCGAATTAGATAAAGAGCTCATGAAAGTTCGGATCAAAAAAATTTTGAGCGCATGGGCTACAGCTCCTTTGGATGGAAATCAGCTAAAAATAGTCAAGCGCGAGCTCGCCAAACAAAAGAAGCATATAGGTCTAAGGAAAATGATGGAACAATCTAGAGATGTACTTCTCGATATCAAACCTTGCTTTATGATGAGCCCGCTCTCGGTTTCGCGCTATTTGCCTAAGGACGCAATTTTCGATATCCTGATCGTGGACGAAGCATCGCAGGTCCGGCTGGAGGACGCCATCGGTGCCTTGGCACGCTGCCGCCGAGTCGTAATCACCGGCGACTCGAACCAGCTACCTCCATCGCGTTTCTTCGAGCGTTTGAACGATGATGAAGACGAAAGTGAAGACGAATCGGGATTTGTCGGTGTGGAAAGTCTGATCGACGTTGCCCGGCAGCAACTCGACCGTACGCTCACACTTCGTTGGCACTATCGCTCGCGGCACGAAAAGCTCATCGAATTTTCCAACGCCAAATTCTACGATCGTAAACTCTATGTTTTCGCTTCTCCGCATGGAGAAGATCAGCGCTACGGTATAGGTTGGAATTTTGTCGGAGGAACAACCAAAAATGGTGTGAACGACGCCGAGGCGGAAAGGCTCGCCGATGCGGTCATCCGCCATCTCCAGAACGACAAACGCAGCTTTGGCGTCGCGGTCATGAACATCAAACAGGCGCAGCGCGTGGAAGACGAAATCGAACGACGCCTGAGGGATATGCCCGACCTCTTTAGGAGAGCGGAAGAGCTGCGCAACGGAGCGGAGCCTTGGTTCGTCAAGAATCTCGAGAACATCCAAGGTGACGAACGGGACGTCGTCTATATTGGCATGACCTACGGACCCGAGACCCCCGGGGGCAGGGTGCCGCAGCGCTTCGGACCCATCAATCAAGAGGTTGGCTGGCGGCGTCTCAACGTGCTTTTCACGCGAGCGCGAGAGCGGATGGAAGTGTTCAGCTCGATGCGGGCGAGCGATATCGTCGTCGACGGGTCGGCGCGTCGCAGCCTCGTCGCTCTGCGCGACTTCCTGGCGTTCGCCGAGTCCGGCCGGCTGGCGGACAGCTCCGAAGGCAGCACGGGCGCGCCCGAGAGTCCGTTCGAGGAGGCAGTCCGCGACGCCCTGCGCCACCATGGCTGGGAGTGCGAATCGCAGTACGGCGTGGCGGGCTACCGCCTCGATCTAGCGGTGCGCGATCCCGATCGGCCGGGTCGTTTCATCGCCTGTATCGAGTGTGACGGCGCGACCTATCATGCGACCCGTTCGGCCCGCGATCGCGATCGTCTCCGCCAGGAGATCCTCGAAAGACTGGGGTGGAACGTCATTCGCATTTGGTCCACCGACTGGTTTTCCGACCCCGAAGGCGAGCTCGAGCGCGTGCTCCAGATCCTCGAGAAAGCACGGCGCGAGGGCAGGCCGGCCGAACGAGAGCGGCCGGGGGACGACGTGCAGGCCGATGGCGAGCCGGCCGCCGGCGAGTCCGACGGCGAGACCGACGGCGAGACCGACGATTCGCCTCGGCGACAGCTGCCCGAGCCCAGCCAGACCTGGGCGCCACCGCGGATCGCCAGCATCGAAGATGCGCGACGGGCGTTGATCGCCCTGCGCGAACGAGAGGTCGTTCCCAGATTTCCGGACGTGCCGCGCGAGCGGGGGCTATTGCGCGAGCAAATGATCGACATGCTGTTGAAATATCGCCCGCAAAACGACGAGGAATTCCGCAAACTCATCCCGTTCAAGCTGCGCGCGAACACCGATTCCAAACAATTCAAGGAATTCGCCCCTAGGGTCTTCGAGATCCTGCAGGCGCTCGAGCAGCAGGAGGCATGATCCCGCCCGCCGCATGCGCGGCCTTCACTCGGGGGACGGGAGATCGAGGGCGGCGAGCAGTTCGCGCCACTCGCCCGAGGACAGGCCGCTCGTTTCCTGAGTGACCCTTTCACCCGCGATCATGCGGCGCACCACCTCGCGCGCCCGGGCCGAGAGGGTGACAGCGTGCAGGCGGTAGTCCTCGAAGGCGGCAGCGGTGAGCGGTACCCAGCGGCGGACGATGTCGAAGATCACCTCCGCATAGGCGCGGATTTCGTATTGCGCGTGCGGGTCGGCGCGCAAGGCGAGGAAGTGGAGGAGATTGTGCAGGTCGATCTTCCAGTACCACTGGGTGTAGGTGGAAAGCGGCAAGACGATGCGGGCGAGCTCGCGCGCCACCGCTGGCCGGCCGCCCTCGCCGAGCAATTGGTCGTAAGCGGTGAAGGCGCGATTCGCCACCTCCCGCATCTTGCGCACCGCCTCGGCTGCCGCCGCCGGATCGAGCGCTGCCTCGCGACCCTGGCGGTTGGTGGTCGACTGGGCGGCCGTCGCCTCGGCCATCGACAGCTGTTCGAAGAGGGCGGGCTGTTGGGCGAGCGTCTTCTTGAGCGCCAGCTTTTCGCTGTCGGGCAAATAGAACTCCCGATCCAGGATCGAGTACCGGGCTGAATACTCGTTGACGTTGGCCGTCCGATGACGGATCCACTGCCGGGCGACGAAGATCGGCAGCTTCACATGGAGCTTGATCTCGCACATCTCGAACGGGCTGGTGTGACGGTGGCGCATCAGGTAGTTGATGAGCCCGCGGTCCGTGCTCACTTGCTTGGTGCCACGGCCGTAGGATACACGGGCTGCCTGAACGATGGCGGCGTCATCGCCCATGTAGTCGATGACCCGCACGAAGCCGTGGTCGAGGACCGGGATCGGCTCGTAGAGGATTTCTTCGAGCGCCGGCACGGTGGCGCGGCGGGTCTCGCTGCGCGTGCGGCGCTGAGCCTCGATCTCGCGGGCCTGGTCACCGGTGATGGGCATGGCGGCTCCAGCGGCTGGACCTTGCGCTGAGGATGGTCACGCCCGTCTGCGCAGCGGTTGCGCACGGGCGCAAGCGACCTATATAGGAGCTGCCGGCCGTGGCCGGCTATGGCGATAAAGCCTGCCCGGAATAGGCGCGGCGGACCCGGGGGCAGTACCCGGCGCCTCCACCAACGCCGTTTCGCTCGCGGGGGCGAAATAGGTTCGACGCCGCGTGGCAAAGGGGCAGAGTTCGCCCGGCATGGTACCGCCGTTATCGGGCCACCCTTACAAGTGCCAACGATAACCGTTTGGCTCTCGCTGCCTAACGCTTAGGTAAGCGCGGCCGGGAGAGGCCGGGCAACAGAACTCTCCCGACAAGTCCGGGGACTTCGGTCCCCGGCGCGGCTCGGAGGGCGCCGGGCAACAGAAGCCCTCCACTTTCGTTTGCGCGCGGTTCATACCGGGGCAGGGCGGTCGAAGGGATGCCCGCGATGGTGCGCCACGGTCGAATCGATTATCCCACGCTCGTCGAAGACGCGCTGCGCGGAGTCGTGCGCGAGGTGTTGACCCGACTGGCCCGCGGCGAGATCGGGGCACCCCACCATTACTACATCACCTTTCGTACCGGGGCGCCGGGTGTCGTGATGCCCGACTATCTGCGCGCCCGCTATCCGCACGAGATCACGATCGTCCTGCAGTACCAGTTCTGGGATCTCGAGGTCGACGAGGACAGCTTCAGCGTCACGCTGAGCTTCAACGACGTCCTCGAGCGGCTCACCGTGCCGTTCCGGGCGGTCCGCATCTTCGCCGATCCTGCGGTCGAGTTCGGCCTGCAGTTCAGCGTGCCGGAGTCCGCGGTGGAAACGGTGCGGGTGCCGATCACCTCGACCTCGGGCCGTGGCGCAGTCGAGGGGGGAACGGCTGCTGCCGCACCGGCAGCGGAGGAGGAGGCTGGCGAGCCGGCGCCCGGGGAACCCGAGGAGGGCGGCAAGGTCGTGACCCTCGATCGGTTCCGGCGCAAATAGGACCTCGCCCCCGGCAAGACCGCGTCGGCCCCTCGCCAGCGCTCCTGTAACATTCCGAAACACAACGTGAATGGTGGACAATCGCCCGGCACGCTAGCTTGGCGTCGGGGGGTGATGCGGCCACCGCGTGCGGTAGCCGGAGCCGTATACCGTGGGCGAGCCGGCTATCACCGGAACGATCCGCCGAGCTTCCCGCAGCACCCCAGTGTGGCAGCCGCGCCGCGAAGGGCCGAAAAGGGCACGCGAGGAGAACAGGATGCTTCTGCCCACGCCGACCACGAACGAGATCCTGCCGTTCCGTACCGAAGGGTTCCGCACCCTTGCCGAGGGTCTCGATTATGCCGCACGCGGTCGCACCGGCATGAACTTCCACGACTCCCGCGGCGAACTCGTCTGCGTGCTGAGCTATACCGAGCTGCGCGAGCGCGCGGTTCGGCTCGCCCGCCGACTGGCGGCAACCGGCATGGCCCGCGGCGAACGGGTGGCAGTGATCGCCGAGACGTCTCCGGACTTCGTCGTCGCGTTCTTTGCCTGCCAATACGCGGGCTTGGTCCCGGTACCGCTGCCGCTCGCCGTCGGCTTCGGCACCCGCCAGGCCTATATCGAGCGCCTGCGAGGCATGCTGCGCGCCGCCGACGCCCGCCTCGGGATTGCCGGACGGGAGCTGTTGCCGGTGCTCGTCGAGGCGGCGCGCGAGACGGCCGTCCTCGGGGTGCACACGGTCGAGGAGCTCATGCTGCGTCCGGCCGCCGCAGTCGAGCCTGAACCGCTCGGCTCCGACGAGCCCTGTTACATCCAATATTCCTCGGGCAGCACCAGTTTCCCGCGGGGCGTGCTGGTCACCCAGCGGGCCCTGGTCGCCAATGCCCTGGCGATCGCCCGGGACGGGCTCGCTTTGCGGCCCGGAGACCGCTGCACCTCGTGGCTGCCGCTCTACCACGACATGGGTCTCGTGGGTTGCTGCCTCACCCCGGTGATGACGCAGATCCCGGTCGACTATATCGCCACGGCTACCTTCGCCCGTCGGCCGTTGCTGTGGCTCGAGCTCATCAGCCGCAACGGCGGCACGATCTCCTTCGCTCCCACCTTCGGCTACGAGCTCGCCGTGCGTCGAGCCCAGACGGCCAACGGCATCGACCGCTTCGACCTGCGCTCCTGGCGGGTGGCCGGGATCGGTGGCGAGATGATCCGGCAGAGCGTGCTCGACCGCTTCGCGCGCATCTTCCATCCCGCGGGCTTCGACGCTCGCGCCTTCGTGCCGAGCTACGGCCTCGCCGAAGCGACGCTCGCCGTCACCTTCGCACCGCTCGGCTGCGGCTCGCGGGTCGATCGCGTGCGCCGCGGCCCCCTCTTCGAGGTTCGCCGGATCGCCCAGCCGGCAGCCGCCGACGAGGCCGGGGCCGTGCGCGACTTCGTGCGTTGCGGACGGCCGCTTCCGGGTTATGCGGTGGAAATTCGCGACGATCAGGGGCGGCCGCTGCCCGAGCGCACCATCGGCCGAGTGTGCGTGCGCGGACCGAGCCTCATGCGCGAATATTTCCGCGATCCTGCGGCCACGGCGCGGGTGCTCGATCGCGGCGGTTGGCTCGATACCGGCGATCTCGGCTATCTCGTCGACGGCGAGCTCGTGATCACCGGGCGCAGCAAGGATCTCATCATCGTCGGCGGTCGCAACATCTGGCCGCAGGACCTCGAATGGGCGGTGGAGCGCATCGAGGGAGTGCGGCCGGGTGACGTCTGTGCCTTCGCGGTAGCCGACAAGGACGAGGGCGAGAGGGTGGTGGTGATCGTCGAGTGTCGTCTCCAGGACCGCGCCGCCCGCGCCGAGCTGCGGCGCGAGGTCCATCGGGTGGTGACCGCAACCGCCGGGGTCGAGGCGACGGTCGTGCTCGCGCCACCGCGCTCGCTCACCTACACCACGTCCGGCAAGCTCAGCCGCGCCGCCGCGCGGGAGCGCTGGCTGGCTGGCGACATCCTCGATCTCGATGCGGGAGCGGAGGAAACGGCAGCGGCATTGGTCGCCGCGTGACGATCGTCGGGTGGGATCAGGGCGCGGGGGTCGGCTCGTGCTGGTTGCGGTGACGGGAGCGACGGGCTTCATCGGCCGTCACCTGACGCGCGCGCTCGCAGGCCGGGCGCGCTTGCGCCTGCTCGTGCGCCGTCTCGAGCCGGCGATGGCGGTCGAGGGCGCCGAGCCGATCGTGGGCGATCTCGACGACCACGAGGTCCTCGTGCGACTGACAAGAGGGGCCGATGTCGTCGTCCATGCCGCCGGTCTGGTCCGCGCGCGCTCGCCCGAAGCGTTCGACCGGGTCAACCGTTCGGGCACGGAACGGCTCCTGACCGCTGCCGCCCAGGCCGGGGTCCGGCGGATCTTGCTCGTCTCTTCCCTTGCCGCCCGCGCCCCGCAGGTTTCCGCCTACGCGGCGAGCAAGGCCGCGGCAGAGGCGGCACTTTTGGCGCGCAGCGGCGCGTTCGAGGCGGCGATCGTCCGCCCGCCCGCGGTATACGGTCCAGGCGACAAAGCGACGCTCGAGATCTTTCGCGGCCTCGCGCGCGGCCATCTGGTCGTACCCGGCGTCCGCAGCGCCCGCTTCTCCCTGATCTACGTCGAGGATCTGGCCGAGCTGTTGGCCGGACTGGCGCTGGCACCCGAGCACCGCACGCTTTTGCTCGAGCCCGATGACGGGAGGAAAGAAGGCTACGGATGGGAGGACATTGCCGCCATCGCCGCCCGCGCTCTCGGCCATCCCGTGCGTCTGCGGCTTGTGCCGCGACCACTCGCCTCGGCGGCTGCCGGTATCGCCGAGATCTGCTGGCGGCTGTTCGGATTGGAGAGTCCCCTCGCCCGTGACAAGCTCGGCGAGCTCTACCATTGCGACTGGGTCTGCCGCGAGCGTGCCGGTCCTGCCAGCCTCGCCTGGCGACCCGCCGTCGGCTTTGCGGAGGGTGTCAGGCGTACGCTCGACTGGTATCGTGCCGCAGGGTGGGTGCGACCGGCCCGCCGGTCGCTCACCGGAACCCTCGGAGAGTCCTGCCGATGACCGCTGTGCCCGACGAGGTGGAACTGTTCTCGACCATTCGTGCCTTGCTTTCCGCTCACAATTCGGCCGGGATCGAGATCCGGCGCGACACCGATCTGGCCGCCGACCTGTCGATCGATTCGGTGGCCGCCATGGATCTCGTCATGGAGATCGAGGAGCGCTACGATCTCGACATTCCGGTCAACGAGATTTCCGAGCTGCGCACCGTAGGCGATCTCGTCGATCTCGTGCGCAGGCAGATCGAGGAGCGACGCGGCTGATGGGTATCTTCGACAAGTATCGCGGCATCGCGGCGCGACGCGAGGTGGTGCGCGCCCTCGGGATCGATCCCTTCGCGGTCCGCCTCGAACAGGTGCTGTCGCCGACCCGAGCGGTGATCGACGGTCGCGAGACCATTCTTCTCGGCACCAACAATTATCTCGGCCTCACCTTCGAGCCCGCCTGCGTCGAGGCCGCCTGTGCGGCGAGCCGTCGCTTTGGCACGGGAACGACCGGCTCGCGCATCGCCAACGGCACGTACGGGCTGCACCGCGAGCTCGAGGAGGCCTTTGCCCGCTTCCTGAACCGCCGCGCCTGCATCGTCTTCACCACCGGCTATCAGGCCAATCTCGCCATGCTCGCGGGGCTCGCGGGACCCCGCGACATCCTCCTCGTGGATGCCGACAGCCACGCCAGCATCTGGGACGGATGCCGGCTGTCGGGAGCCAAGGTCATCCGCTTCCGCCACAACGATCCCGAGGATCTCGACCGCCGACTCCGGCGTCTTGCCGGCGAGGGCGAGTGCCGGCTCATCGTAGTCGAGGGGCTCTACAGCATGCGCGGCGACGTGGCGCCGCTGCGCGACTTCATCGAGGTGAAAAAGCGTCACGATGCCCACCTCTTCGTCGACGAGGCGCACAGCTTCGGCGTCTACGGTGCCAACGGGCGCGGGGTAGCGGAAGCGCAGGGGGTGGAAAAAGACGTCGATTTCATCGCCGGCACCTTCAGCAAGAGTCTCGGGGCCGTAGGCGGGTTCGGTGCTTCCGACGATCCGGACTTCGATCTCCTGCGCTACTGTGCGCGGCCGTATATGTTCACCGCCTCTCCGAGTCCGGCGACCATGGCTTCGACTCGCGCCGCCCTCGAGCGCATCGCCGCCGACCGCGGGCTCCTCGCGCGCCTGTGGCGCAACGCTCGCCATTTGCACGCCGGTCTCGTCGACCTCGGGCTCGGGGTGTGCGCGCCGCCAAGCCCGGTGGTCGCGGTCCGGCTTCCGGACGAGCGGAGCGCCGTCTGGGCGTGGAACCGGTTGCTGGTCGCCGGGGTCTACGTCAATCTCGCGCTGCCTCCCGGAACTCCGGAGGGTCTGTGTCTTTTGCGCTGCAGTGTGTCGGCGGCGCACGAGCCAGCCGAGATCGATGCCGCCTTGTCGCGCTTTGCCGAGCTCGCGCGCGAACTCCGGGCCGCAGCGTGAGCGGATGCGCGTGCCGTCGCGATATCCGGATCGCACTGGACCGCACCGGCGCCTCTGCTAGAAGGCGCCGCGATCCATTCCCGACTGCTGGCGCCGGCTGCCGTTCGTGGCTGTAGGCGGCACCGGCTGGAGCCCCCATGGGAGGAGGAGGAAATGGCCTTCACCACCATCCTCACCGAGAAGCGCGGTGCGGTGGGCATCATCACCCTGAACCGGCCGAAACAGCTCAACGCCCTCAACGACGAGCTGATCTCCGAGCTCAATGCCGCTCTCGACGAATTCGAGGCGGATCCGGACATCGGGGCCATCGTCATCACCGGCTCCGAGAAGGCGTTCGCCGCTGGCGCCGATATCAAGCAGATGAGCGGCTTCGACTTCATGGACGCGTGGAAGCGGGATTTCATCGGCCCCTGGCAGAGGATCGCCCAGCGGCGAAAGCCCTTGATCGCTGCGGTGGCCGGCTACGCCCTGGGCGGGGGCTGCGAGCTCGCGATGATGTGCGATATCATCATCGCTGCCGACAATGCCCGCTTCGGTCAGCCCGAGATCAATCTCGGCACCATCCCCGGCGCCGGCGGTACCCAGCGGCTCGTGCGCGCCATCGGCAAGTCCAAGGCGATGGAGATGATCCTCACCGGCCGCATGATGGGCGCCGAAGAAGCCGAGCGGGCGAATCTCGTGTCGCGGGTCGTTCCCTATCCGCAGCTGCTCGAGGAAGCGGTGAAACTCGCCGAGGAAATCGCCTCGAAGTCGAAGCCGATCGTGCAGATGGCCAAAGAGTGCGTCAATCGCGCCTTCGAGACGACCCTGGCGGAGGGGCTGTTGTTCGAGCGGCGGATGTTCTACGCCACCTTCGCCACCGAGGACCGGCGCGAGGGCATGGCGGCGTTCGCCGAGAAGCGAACCCCCCGCTTCGTCGACCGGTGAAGAAAGAGGGAAAGTGCAGGGGTGGCGATCGAGTCGTCCCGGATAGCCAGCCGGCGCCGGCAGACGAGGTTTTTTTCCGCCGTGGCCGTAGGCATGCGAGCCGCAGCGTGTGGAGTGGGAGCCTGCACCCGCCCGCAGGGAAGGCTGCCGCTGTTCACCGCCGACACTGGCCGGCCCCCGACCGCGATCGCCGCCATGGCTGCGGCCCTCCGTGCCACGGCCGATGCCGTCACCCCCGCCGAGTCGGTGGCGATCGGCCAGCATCGCGATGGCGATGCGCGCGACCCAGCGACTGGCACGCTGCCGGCCATCTGTCGTCCTTTCCTTCGGAGCATCGTCTCGCGGGCAGCCCTGTCCCGGGTCGTGCGCGGTCGTTTCGCTGGCGTCGCGGCGTTCGGCAGTTTCCTTGTGCTTTCGGTCGCCGAAAGTCCGGCGATCGACCGACGTCGTGCGGGCGGGGGCAGGGCCGGCTGCGGCGTCTTCCTGCAGGACACGTCTACCCTGCCATTCTGGGCCATCCTGCAGGACCGCGAGCGCCCGGGGCCTTCCGATAACGCCTGGCGACGCCGGGTGGCGGCGCTGTCGCTATGGGGTGCGCGGCTGTCGGCGCACGGTCCGCTCCCGGGTCGGTCGCACTCGTGATACCGCCATGAGGCGACCGGAGATTCTGCTCGTGCGTCATGGCGAGACGCTCTGGAACCGCGAACGGCGGTTCCAGGGGCAGCGGGATTCGCCGCTCACTGGTCGCGGCATCGCCCAGATGCTGGCTGTCGGTGCTTGCTTGCGGCGGATGCTGGGCGACGGTCTCGACGCGTTCGAGCTGGTCGCGAGCCCGCTCGGTCGCGCCTGGCAAAGTGCCGTTCTGGTCGCCGAGGCGGCGGGTCTGGACCCGCTCGGCATCCGCCTCGAACCGCTCGTCCAGGAGATCAGCTGGGGATCCTGGGACGGTCTGACTGCGGCCGAGATCGAGGCGAGAGAGCCGGAGCTCTGGCGACGGCGGCTCGCCGATGCCTTCGCCGAGGCACCGCCGAATGGCGGCGAAAGCCGGCTCCACGTGCTACAGCGCGCCCGGCGCTGGTTGTCTGCACTGCCCGCCGGAGCGCGAATCCTGCTCGTCTCCCACGGCACCTTCGGACGGGCGCTGCGCTGTGCCTACCGGGATCTGCCGCACGCCTCCATGCTCGAGATGGACGCCCCGCAGACGGCATGCTTCCATCTCGTCGATGGGCGCGAGGAGCGGATCGAGGTGGCAGAAGGCGAGGCTCCTTTGCGCTGAGTGCGAGCAGAAGGGAGAGGCTGCGGCTCAGCCCGCCGCACAGGGCTGGCCGGGGAAACGCACCTCCTCGGGCGCATAGCGTTCGGCGTCGACCACCATCATCACCCAGCCGGGTTCGGCGAGGTTGACCCATTCCCAGACCACGTCGCCGCTTTGCCGATGCACCTCGAAGACCCGACCGCCGTGGGCGTCGACGGCGAGGATATTGCCGTTGGGTAGCGGCTGCAGCTCGCCTCGCGATTCGGAGTAGAAGGCGAACGGGCCCTTTCCTTCCCATTGCCAGACGATGCGATAGGTGAGGGGATCGAGCTCGATGAGGCGCGTATTGCCGAATTTGGGCGAGCCACCGGTGATACGGTTGTCGTAAATGAGAATGTGTCCGTTCGGGAGGAAATCCGGATCGTGCTGGCCGAGGAACGGCCCGGTGAGCGACCATTTGACGAGCTTGGTCCGCCCGTCGAGCACGGCGATGGTGTTGATGTTGCGCATCGATACCATGATATCGCCGGCTGCGAACAACGGAAAAGCTGGAGCCATCTCCGGTCGCAGCATCTCGACCGTGTTGTTGTGCAGAGGGTCGTCGGCTTCCATCGAGGCGCTCGCTCCGGGATCCGCGACCAGGAGTTCGAAACGATTGCTTTTCAGGATCGAGTCGATCAGCGAGAATTCTTCGAGAATGCGGCCATCGGGTGCCACCCGCAGGATCGTTTCGTCGTAATAGTAGCCACTCGGACCGGGACGAATGTGCGGCCGCTCCGGACGTCGCTCCCGCACCTCCTGCAGGCTGGCGATCAGGAGTTCGCCGTTCGGCAGCAGGTCGATGTCGTGATGGGTGCGGCGGGGCACGCTCCACACGACGCGCGAGCAACGATCGAGCTTGACCGTGCCCGCCCCACCGATGGAGGCAAAGACGTCCCCTTCGGGGGTCATGAGCGCCCCATGCCAGCTCGCCTCCCAGTCGTCAGGGATGACGTCGACGTGCTGCGGCTCGGGCCACACCTCGCGCGGCGAGACCCGCCAGCGGTGGACGACCCGGCCCTCCATGTCCAGGAGCAGGCCTTCGAAGCGCTCGCCGGTGAAGGCGGTGACGAAGGTGTAGCCGGCGAAGGCCCGTTCGCGGTCCCACACGGTGACACCACCCTGCTGCCGCGGTCGCTCGGCCAAATACTTCGATCGGATGTGCAAATAGTGACGCCAGTTGTCCCGCCAGTCGGCGGCAGCATCCAAGGCCCGGGCGATGGTGTCGGCTGGCGGCCAGTCCCAGCGGCCGGTGGCGTAGCCGTAGGCAAAAACCAGCACGAACAGCCCGCCGAGGAACAGCAGCCGGTCGAGTGCGACGGGGAGGCGAACCTTCACGCTCGTTTTCGATCTCCGCACGAGACGTCGCCGTCATGGCCCCTTAAGCGCCCGAGGGCAAGGGGGATGCCCGGGATGCGGCAGCCGACCCACCCTCCGCTCCGCCGCGTGCCGGCCCCGACACTCCCCTCGACAGGCGCGACCGTGCGACGGATCTGCGGGCAGCTTTCGGGGCTTGCGGGCAGCCGGCAGCTCGCCTATGTCAGCGCTGCCCTCGCGAGAGGGCAGAGGTTTTTGCGTCCCGACGTCTCAAGCCGAGGAGGTCGAGCCATCATCGAGGTTGCCGTTCGCGACAACAACATCGACCAAGCGCTGCGGGCTCTCAAGAAGAAGATGCAGCGCGAGGGTCTCTATCGGGAAATGCGCATGCGACGGTTCTACGAAAAGCCGTCGGAGCGCCGGGCGCGCGAGCAGGCGGAGGCCATCCGCCGGTATCGCAAGCTCATGAAGAAGCGGATGGAACGCGACGAGCTCTGACCTCTCTCGCGCGATCCGGGAAAACGGGGCCCGCCTGTGGGCGGGCTTCTTCGTTCCCGGGACCCCGCCCTTCGCGCCCCGCCGAATGCGAGGCCACAGCTGCGCGGCCTGCGCGGCCAACGGCACGAGGCGCATGCGCGAGCGCCTCGTCCGCTATCGGGCTTGCCTGGCGGCTGGCCCGACCCTAAGCCCGTCGCGGTACCACGGAGTGCCCGCGTGATCCGGCGACTCTACGACTGGACGATGCGCGCTGCCGCCGGCCGGCGCGCCGAGCCGGCACTCGCGGTGGTGGCATTCGCCGAGAGCTCGTTCTTTCCGGTGCCGCCCGACGTCATGATCATCCCCATGGTGCTGGCGCGCCCCGAGCACGCCTGGCGGATCGCCGCAGTCGCGACAGCGGCGAGCGTCGTCGGCGGGCTCGCCGGCTATCTCATCGGCGCCCTTCTGTTCGAGACTATCGGGCAGAGGGTGATCGACTTCTATGGATACGGCGAGGAGTTCCTGCGCTTTCAAGCGCTCTACCGCGACTGGGGCTTCTGGATCGTCGTCATCGGTGGCTTGACCCCCTTTCCCTACAAGGTGGTGACGATCGCGAGCGGGGTCGCTTTCTATCCGCTGCTGCCCTTCCTCGTCGGCTCGCTCCTCACCCGCGGCGCGCGCTTCTTCCTCGTCGCCGCGCTTTTGCGTTGGTTCGGGACGCCGCTTCGCGCCTTCGTCGAGCGCTGGTTAGGCTGGCTGACGACCGCCTTCGTGTTGCTGCTGCTCGGCGGGTTCGTCGCCCTGCGGCTGATCTAGGGGGGAACCGATGGCGCGCCTGCTCGCCGATCCCTTTCGTCTGTGCTGGCTACTCGCTGCGATCTCGGCCGGCGCACTCGCCGCTGCTTGGGCGATCGAAGCCTCGGGATATGCGCCCTGCCCGCTCTGCCTGTACCAGCGCTATCCCTACTATCTGGCCGTACCGTGGCTTGCCTTGACGGCGGTCGTGGGATGGCCGCGACTCGGTCTGGCGGTGGCCGCGCTGCTCTTTCTCGTCGATGCCGGCATAGCGGCCTGGCACTCGGCGGTCGAGCTCGGGCTCCTCGTCCTGCCGCAGGGCTGCGAGGCACAGGGTGCGAGCCAGGACCTCGCCGAGCTCAAAGCGGCGATCCTCGCCACTGTGCCGCGTTGCGACCAGCCGGCCCTGACCATCCTCGGTCTGTCGCTGGCCAACTGGAACCTGATCCTCGCCCTCGCCCTGGCCGGCCTGGCGCTGAGCGGTCTGTGGCGATCCCGGCGTCGCTCCGGTGGGACCTGAGCCCGGCGGATCAGACGATGGCGTAGGCGGGAGCCAGCAGCTCGTCGAGGTCGACCGTGACGATCGGTGATCCCACCGGTTTGGCCACTGCACCGCCGATATCGACGAGCAGGTCATCGAACTGGACGAGCTCGACTGCCTCGAGCCGGTCGCGCCCCTCGAAGCCGTTGCGGCTGTCCACGTCGCGGACGTACCATATCCCCTCTACCCGCTCGAAGCGGTATCCGGACAGCCTCCCATCGAACCAGGCGATATCCTGTCCCGCACCGCCGGCGATGCGATCGTCGCCGGCTCCACCGCGAAGGATGTCGTTACCGGTGCCACCCACCAGTCTGTCGCTGCCGGCCAAGCCCAGGAGCAAGTCGTTCCCGTCTTCCCCGCGGAGGAGATTGGCGAGCCCGTTGCCGACGAGGATGTCGTCGCTACGCCCGCCGATGGCGTTTTCGATCTTGGTTCCGTAGGCGATGGCCACGTTCTGTCGGGCCGGCTCGCCGTATTCCGCGCCGCTTCCGCGCCGGCCGATGTCGCTAAATCCTCCCTCGCGCAGATCGATGGACACCGGCAGCAGCTGTCCCGAGGCATCCAGGGTGTCGCTGCCACCCGCATCCCAGATCGTCAGGATCGGCCCGATTCCATCGGGGAAGGCATAACGGTTGTCGCCGGCGCCGGCGCGGGCAATCCCGTATTTCGCTTGCAGCGCGGCGATGTCATAGAGCATGGGGGTCCGGGGTTCGAGGATCCCACCATCGTATCCGGCGGTCGGGTGGGGATCGTAGGACATGACCGTGAATGCCCGGTGGTCGCGCACGTCTTGGAGCCGGGCAGGGCCCTCGGAGGGATGACCGAGACCGAGGGCGTGCCCGAGCTCGTGCAGCGTCACGAGAAAGCCGAGCGTGCCGGGGCGGAGGTCGTGCATCGTCGGGCGGTCGTCGAGAACGATTTCGGCGTGCAGGAGATGGCCCGCGCTGTCGAAATCGACGTAGGTCATGCCGAGAACGGAAGGCCGCACGATGTCGGCATAGAGCACGCGGATCTCGGCACCCGAGAGCACGTCGCTCGCGCGAAAATCGACATCGGCCACAGCCTCGAAGGCGGCCGTCGCTTTGGCCAGGGCGACCTCCTCGCTGGTCGAGAGCGGCCGCGGCCGAGTGCCGTCGCCGATCCGCACGACGACCGGAGCTCCCTCGTCCGGATGCCAAGGATGATAGTCGAGCAGCAGCGGCCCTGCGGCAGGCTTCACCCAAGAGAGCGGCTGGCCGCCGACCAGCCAATCGAGAGCGCGGATCCAGTTGGGATCGCGAGCATAGACGGTCACGACACGGTCTCCTGCAGCCAAGCGCGGGCCTTGCGAGCCGGGCAACGCTGGATGGGCAGAGCGGTTTGCCCCTTCGACCTTCTCTTACTCGTCGAGCCTGGGAATGCAAGCCGAAGCCGCAGGCACTGGGATCCCATGGGGAGGAACGGCGACCGATCCTGTCAGGACCGCGCTGGTTCTCGTGCCGCCCCGAGGCGCGGGCGCGGTCGCGGCGGGGCGGGGGCGAGCAGCGGGGCCCCGAAAGTCCAGCCTTTCTCGAGGGGGCTCAGACGGGGCAGTCGGGATCGAAGCGGGGCGGTCGCTTTTCGCGCAAAGACTGCAGGCCTTCCTGCACTTCGGCGCTGGCAAAGCCCAAGAACTCGAGGGCCGTCGAAACGTCGAAAAGCGGCCCGGCGGCCCGCAGCCAGTTGGCGAGCGCGTATTTGGTGAGGCGAATGGCGGCGGGCGCGCCGTCGCGCAGGCGCCGGGCGACGGCCATCGCCCGCTCGTCGAGCTCGTGATCCTCCACGCACAGCGACACGAGGCCGATGCGCTCCGCCTCGCGACCGTCGACCGGCTCGCACAGAAGCAGATGGTAGCGAGCCTTGGCGAGGCCGCAGAGCAGGGGCCAGATCAGCACTGCGACATCGCCGGCCGCTACGCCGAGCCGGGTGTGGCCGTCGACGATGCGGGCGGTGGTGGAGGCGATCGAGACATCGGCGAGAAGCCCGACCACGAGTCCGGCGCCCACCGCCGGACCTCGGATCGCCGCCACCACCGGGCGGCTGCAGTCGATCATGTTGTAGACGAGATCGCGGGCTTCTCGCCAAGCGCGCAGCCGTACCTTGGGATCGCGGGCGATCTCTTCGACGAAGTCGTAGCTGCCGCCGGCGGAGAAGGCATCCCCGGCACCGGTGACCAACACCACGGAGGTTTCCGGGTCGCGGTCGATATCGCGCCAGATCGACGCCAGTTCGCGGTGGCCCTCGGCGTCGAGGGCGTTCCTGGTTCGCGGATCGTCGAAGGTGATGCGCAGGATGCGAGGCTCGGGGCGGTCGATCCTGAGCTTCCGATAGCCCTGGTAGCGATCGCTCATGCGTACGCTCCGCTGCGGGGTCGGGGGATGCGACGGTGCCGGTCGACGGCGGCGTTTGCCTGACGTAAGCAGGCAGCGCGCGAAACGGGGGAGAAAGCGGCATGCGTCACGGCGGGCGGATCCTCGCAGACCAGCTCGCGATCCAAGGGGTCGACACCATCTTCGAGGTGCCCGGCGAGAGTTTCCTCGCGGTGCTCGACGGGCTCTACGACAGAAACGACATCCGCACCATCGTCGGCCGTCAAGAAGGCGGGGTGGCGATGATGGCGGAGGCGACGGGCAAGCTCACAGGCCGGCCCGGGATCGCCTTCGTGACTCGCGGGCCCGGTGCCACCAACGCCGCCGCTGGCGTGCACATCGCCATGCAGGACCAGACGCCGATGGTGCTCTTCGTCGGCCAGGTGGGTCGCGATGCCCGCGACCGCGACAGCTTCCAGGAAGTCGACTACCGTCGGACGTTCGCGCCGCTGGCGAAGTGGGCGGCAGAGATCGACGACGTGCGGCGCATTCCCGAATATGTGAGCCACGCCTTCCACTTGGCGATGGCGGGTCGGCCCGGACCGGTGGTCCTCGCCTTGCCCGAGGACATGCTGGCGGAGGCAGCCGAGGTGGCGGACGCGCTGCCGGTGGGGCGGGTGGAGGCGCGGCCGGCTGCCGAGGAGGTGGTAGAGGTCGCCCGGCGAATCGCGGCTGCCCGCAGGCCTCTCGTCCTGATAGGCGGCGGCGGCTGGTCGGAAGCCGCCCGGCTGGCCCTCGAGCGCTTCGCCGCCGCATGGCAGCTCCCGGTGGCCAACGGCTTCCGCTGCCAGGACTATATCGACAATCTCCATCCATGCTACGCGGGTGACTTGGGTATCGGGCCCGAGCCAACGCTCCTGCGCTATGTCGCGGACGCCGATCTCCTGCTCGCGGTCGGCACCCGGCTCGACGAAATGACGACTGGCGACTACACGCGACTCCGTCCTCCGGTGCCGCGGCAGGAGCTGATCCACGTCCATCCCGATCCCAACGAGATCGGCCGAGTGTACCGGCCGACCCTGGCTGTGGTTGCCGGCTCGACACCGTTTCTCGAGGCCATAGCCGCTCTCGCCCCTCCCGCCGCCCGTCCCTGGGCGGGCGAAACGGCGCAGCTCCACGCTGCCCATCGCCGCTGGCGCTACGAGCCCGATCCGACGCCGGGAGATCTCCGCCTCTCCCATGTGGTGCGGCAGGTCAGCGACCGCCTCGCGGCGGACGCGATCGTCACCAGCGGCGCCGGCAATTACGCGGTGTGGGTCCACCGCTACATCTGTCACCGTCGTTTTCGCACCCAGCTGGCGCCGGTGTCGGGTTCCATGGGTTACGGTTTGCCGGCAGCGGTGGCGGCCAAAATCCGTTTCCCCGAGCGCGAGGTCGTGTGCTTTGCCGGCGACGGCTGTTTTCAAATGACGATGCAGGAGTTCGGCACCGCTGTCCAGTACGGGGCGGCGATCCTGGTGCTGGTGGTCGACAACGGCATGTACGGGACCATCCGCATGCACCAGGAGCGGCGCTATCCCGAGCGGGTGATCGGGACCGGCCTGCGCAATCCCGACTTCGCCGCGCTCGCCCGCGCCTACGGCGGTTTCGGGGCTACCGTGCGCCACGATGACGAGTTCCTCGACGCCTTCGAGGAAGCGCGGCGCTCGAGCGCGCCGGCGATCCTGCATCTTTTGGTCTCGCCGGAAGCCCTGACCCCGCGGCTTACCCTAGAGGCGGCGCGCGCCGAAGGCCTCTCCCGGCGGCGCAGCTGAGGAAGGTCGCATCCATCCGGAGTCGAGGTCGCATCGACAACAGGACATGGCGAAATCCTGACATTGCCGGATCCCTCGAGGCACGGTTAGGCTGGGGCTGCCGGGTTCGAGGAAAAAAAGGGGAGGTCAGGTGAACTTCGAGGTCTTCGTCACCTGCGCCGTGACGGGAGCAGGGGATACCGTCGGCCGTAGCCCTCATGTCCCGGTGACACCGCAACAGATCGCCGCCGCTGCCGTGGAGGCGGCGAAGGCGGGGGCCGCCATCGCCCACATCCACGTGCGGGATCCGCGAACCGGCAAGGCGGCGCGCGATCCCGTCCTCTATCGTGAGGTGGTGGACCGCATTCGCTCCTCGGGAGTGGACATGGTGCTCAATCTGACGGCCGGAATGGGCGGCGATCTCTATATCGGGCCCGGCGAGCGGCCGCTTCCGCCCGCACCGGAGACCGATCTCGTGGGGCCGCTCGCACGCCTGGTCCATGTCGAGGAGCTCCTGCCCGAAATCTGCACCCTCGACTGCGGCAGCATGAATTTCGGCGACGGCAACTATGTGATGACCAACACCCCGGAGCAGCTGCGCACCGGGGCGCGGCGGATCCGCGAGCTCGGCGTCAAACCCGAGCTCGAGGTGTTCGACACCGGCCATCTCTGGTTCGTCGAACGGCTCGTGGCGGAGGGTCTGATCGAGGATCCGCCGCTCGTGCAGCTCTGCCTCGGCATTCCGTGGGGCGCTCCTGCCGATCTCGCCACCATGCTCGCCATGGTGCAGCGGCTGCCGAAGAATGCGATCTGGAGCAGCTTTGCCATCGGCCGTATGCAGATGCCATGGGTGGCGGCGGCGGCCCTGCTCGGCGGTCATGTGCGGGTCGGGCTCGAGGACAATCTGTGGCTCGAGCGCGGCGTTCCGGCCACCAACGGGCAGCTCGTCGAGCGGGCGATCGGCATCCTTTCCCGCATGGGCTATCGCATTCTCGGGCCTGCGGACGTGCGCGAGAAGCTGCGCCTCGCGAAGCGGTGGTGAGAGCCGTCATGGAGATGCAGGCGATCCGTCGGGTAGCTCTCGTGGGCGGCGGGGTGATCGGAGCCGGCTGGGCGGCGCGCTTGGCCCTCAATGGCCTCCACGTCTCCCTCTTCGATCCCGATCTCCGCACGCCCGAGCGCGTATTCGGAGTGTTGGAGCGAGCCGAGCGCGCCTGGCGCAATCTCACTCTCGCCCCGGTGCGGATGTCGCGAGACCTGCTGCGCTTTGCCACCTCGCTCGAGGAGGCGGTGGCGGACGCTGGGCTCGTGCAGGAGAGCGCGCCGGAGCGCGAGGAGCTCAAATGCGAGCTCCTGCGGCGCATCGATGCGAGCTGTCCGCCCGATGCCCTGATCGCCTCGAGCACCTCGGGGCTCAGACCGAGCCGACTGCAACAGGGGATGCGGCGGCCGGAACGGTTCCTCGTCGCCCATCCCTTCAATCCCGTCTATCTGCTGCCGCTCGTCGAGCTCTGCGGTGGACGGCAGACCCATCCCGCCACCATTCGCCGCGCCGAGGGGTTTTATCGTACGCTCGGCATGCAGCCGCTTGTCGTGCGTCACGAGATCGACGGCTTTCTCGCCGACCGACTCATGGAAGCCCTCTGGCGCGAGGCCCTCCATCTCGTGAACGACGGGATCGCCACCGCCGACGAGCTCGATCGCGCGGTGATCTACGGCTGTGGCCTGCGTTGGGCCTTCATGGGCAGCTTCCTCACCTTCCGCCTGGGCGGCGGCGAGGGCGGCATGCGCCACTTCATAAAACAGTTCGGCCCAGCCCTGAAGCTGCCTTGGACTCGCCTCGACGCGCCCGAGCTGACGTCGGACCTCGTCGACCGGCTGGTCGAACAGTCGGACGCTCAGGCAGAGGGTCGCAGCATCGCCGAACTCGAGCGACTGCGCGACGATTGTCTGGTGGGCGTGCTCCAGGCGCTCAAGGCGCGCGGCTGGGGTGCCGGAGAGGTATTGCGTGCCTACGAGGAGCGCCTCTACGAGCTTACCCATCCCGTCGTGATGGGGGAAGACGACGACCTCGCGAAGCCACTGCGCTTGCACGCCGCCCGGGTGGCACCGGAGTGGGTCGACTACAACGGGCACATGACCGAGTCCCGCTACCTCCAAGTCTTTGGCGACACCTCCGATGCCCTGCTCCGTTACATCGGCGTCGATTCCGCCTATCATGCAGCCGGTTTCAGCTACTTCACGGTCGAGACCCATATCCTGCACTTGCGCGAGGCGCGGGCGAACGAGGCCCTCTGCGCGACCACTCAGCTGCTCGCCGCCGACGACAAGCGCATCCACCTCTTCCACCGCCTCTATCGAGACGGCGAGGACCAGCTGTTGGCGACCGCCGAGCAGATGCTGTTGCACGTCGACACCCGCGCGAGCCGGGCGTGTCCGGCGCGGCCCGAGATCGTCGCGCGCCTCCGTCGCATCGCCGAGGCCCATGCCGTCCTGCCGCGGCCGCCGGAGGTGGGGCGAAGAGTGGGCGAAGGGCGCGGGCGGGGCTAGGAGTGGGCCTATGGACGTTGCGCTGAGTCCCGAGCAGCAGCTCGTCGTCGACACGGTGCGGGGTTTCGTCGAACGCGAGCTCTATCCGCTCGAGCCGGAAGTGGAGCGCACGGGTGAAGTGCCGCTCGAGATCGGGCGCGAGATCGCGCGCAAGGTCCGGCAAATGGGGTTCTGGGCTGCCAACATCCGGGCCGAATTCGGGGGTGGCGGCCTCGACACCCTGACCTTCACCCTGCTCGAGCGCGAGCTCGGCCGCGCCAGCATGGCGTTGACCGTGTGATTCGGTCGGCCGTCGGCGATCCTCCGCGCCTGCACGCCGGACCAGCGAGCGGTCTGGCTCGATCCGGTCGTTCGCGGCGAAAAGCTCGATTGCCTCGCCATGACCGAGCCCGAGGCAGGTTCGGACGTGCGTTCCATGAGAACCTTCGCTCGCCGCGATGGCTCGGACTTCGTCATCGACGGCACCAAACACTTCATCAGCCACGCCGACATCGCCGATTTCGTCATCCTCTTCGCCGCCACGGGCGAGGAGGAGACGCGACGCGGCCGGAGGAAGACCCTCACCTGCTTCCTCGTCGACAAGGGGACGCCGGGCTTCACCGTGCACGCGGGCTACCGCTCGGTCTCGCATCGCGGCTATCGCAACTGCATCCTCACCTTCGACGACTGTCGGGTATCGGCCTTCCACGTGCTCGGAAAGGTCGACGGCGGGCTCGAGCTCATGAACCAGTGGCTGTTCGCCACCCGACTCACCGTGGCCGCCATGTGCGTCGGCCGCGCCCGACGGGTCTTCGATCTCGCGCTCGATTGGGCGGCCAAGCGCCGGCAGTTCGGCGAGCCCATCGGCCGCTTCCAGGGCACGGGCTTCAAGCTCGCCGACATGATCACCGAGATCGATGCTGCCGATTGGCTGACCCTCCACGCCGCATGGCTGGTCGATCGTGGCCTTCCGGCCGAGCGTCCCATCGCCCAGGCGAAGCTCTTCGCGAGCGAGATGCTCGCCCGCGTCACCGACCACGTCGTGCAGATCTATGGCGGTATGGGGCTCATGGAGGAGGCAAGCATCGAACGGCATTGGCGCGATGCCCGGGTCGAGCGCATCTGGGAGGGCACGAGCGAAATCCAGCGCCACATCATCGCGAGAAGCCTGCTGCGCCCCCTGGGAGGGTGAGGCCCGTGGAGCTCGGCCGCTTTCTCTCGCCTCGGCGAATCGCGGTGATCGGAGGCCGGGTCGCGGCCCGGGTGGTGGCAGCGTGCGACAGGCTCGGCTTTGCAGGAACGATCGACGTCGTCCATCCGACGGCCGGAGAGATCGCGGGCCGACGGGCGGTGGCGCGCATCGGCGATCTACCAGCGCCGCCCGATGCCGCCTTCCTGGCCGTCAACCGCCACGAGGCAGTGCGGCTGGTGAGCGAACTCGCCGAGTGCGGCGCGGGCGGAGCCGTCGTTCACGCCTCGGGTTTCGCCGAGGCCGGAGAAGACGGGAAAAGACTGCAGCGCGCGCTCGTCGAGGCTACCCGCGGCATGCCCGTCTTCGGCCCCAACTGTCTCGGCTATCTCAACTACCTCGATCGCGTTGCTCTGTGGCCGGATCAGCACGGCGGGATGCCGGTGGAGCGCGGCGTCGCCTTCGTGTTGCAAAGTGGCAACATCGCCATCAACCTCACCATGCAACGGCGGGAGATCCCCATCGCCTTCGTCGCCAGCCTCGGCAATCAGGCGGCGCTCGGACCTTCCGCCCTCATCCATGCCCTCGTAGCGGATCCGCGCATCACCGCCATCGGCCTCTATCTCGAGACCATCGACCAGGCAGAGGCCTTCATCGAGGCGGTGGGCGAAGCCCGCGCCCGTCGAATCCCCGTCGTCGCGCTCCGAGTCGGCGGCAGCGAGGCGAGTCGGGAGGCGGCTCTCGGCCACACCGCTTCGCTCGCCTCCGAAAATCTCCTGGCCCGGGCGTGGTTCGAGCGGCTGGGGGTGCCCCTCGTCGACGACCTGCCGAGCCTGCTCGCGGCGACTGTTCTCCTCCACCGGCACGGCCCCTTGCGCGGCCGGCGGGTGGTATCGTTGAGCTGCTCGGGCGGCGAGGCGGCGCTCGTGGCCGAGACCGCGGCCCGCAGCGGGCTCCGTTTTCCGCCTTTTGCCGGCGAGGTGCAGGAGCGCCTGAAAGCGGAGCTCGGTCCCCTCGTGCGCATCGCCAACCCCCTCGATTACCACACCTTCATCTGGGGCGACGCCGAGCGCATGCGGGCAACCTTCGCTGCTGCGCTCGCCAGCAGTGTCGACTTCGGCATGCTGGTCCTCGACTGGCCGCGGGCCGATCGCTGTACCGATGCCGATTGGGTCACGGCGATGGAGTCCATCGCCGCGGCCAGCCGGGCGAGTGGCACGCCCGCGGCGCTGGTGGCGACTTTGCCCGACTGTTTGCCCGAGGAGCGGGCGGGCACGGCCGAAGCGCTCGGGCTCGCGGCTCTCGCGGGTGTGCGCGAGGCGCTGGCGGCGATCGAGGCGGCGGCATCGATCGGCGAAGCCTGGCGCGACTCCGGCCATCCGCCGGTTGCGGCCAGCCAGCTCGCTGCGGGACCTTCCGTCAATCTCGACGAGGGGCAGGCGAAAGCGGAGCTCGCCCGTTTCGGCATTCCGGTCGTGGCGGGGGGCGAAGCGGCGGACCTCGAGGAAGCCCGAGCGCTCGCCGAACGGCTCGGCTTTCCGCTCGCGGTCAAGGGACTGTCAGCCGATCTGCTGCACAAGACGGAGGCCGGCGCGGTCCGGCTCGGGATCGATCGTGCCGCAGCTTTGGACGAAGTCTGCCGCGAGCTCTTCCTACGCTTTGCCCGTCTGCGCATCGAACGCATGGTGGAGGGCGCGGTGGCCGAGCTCCTGCTCGGTTTCCGTCGCGATCCGGTCCTCGGGCCGTTTCTGCTCTTGGGTGCCGGCGGCATCTTCGCCGAACTCTTCGCCGACCGTGTGGCCCTACCGCTGCCGCTCGCGCCGAGCGACGTCGAGCGGGCGCTGGTGCGGCTGCGCATCTTCCCTCTCCTTCGTGGCTACCGCGGAAAGCCACCTGGGGATGTCGCGGCGGTGACGAGAACCGTGTGGGCGTTCGCCCGCTTCCTGGAGGCGCGGCTGGAGCGACTCGTCGAGGCGGAGATCAACCCGCTTCTGGTGCTGCCCGAGGGCAGGGGATGCGTCGCCGTCGACGCCTTCCTGCGGATCGTCGCAGAGGGGGAAGCCGTCGCATGAGCGAGGATCCGGTGCGCACGACCCGCGAGGGTCGCATCCTGATCGTCACCCTGGACCGGCCCAAGGCCAATGCCATCGATGCAGCGACCAGCCGGAGGATGGGCGAGGTGTTCGCCGCCTTCCGCGACGATCCCGAGCTGCGCGTGGCCGTGGTCACCGGCAGCGGCGAGCGCTTCTTCTCGGCCGGCTGGGATCTCAAGGCGGCAGCCGCCGGCGAGGCTCCGGATGCGGATTTCGGGATCGGCGGGTTCGGTGGCCTGCAGCTCTTGCCCCGTCTGGACAAGCCCGTGATCGCGGCGATCAATGGCATGGCGGTAGGAGGTGGTTTCGAGCTCGCCTTGGCTTGCGATCTCATCCTCGCCGCCGAGCACGCGCGTTTCGCTCTCCCGGAGATCCATGCCGGCACGCTGGCCGATGCGGCTACCGTCAAGCTGCCGCGGCGCATCCCCTATCACCTCGCCATGGAACTCCTCCTGACCGGCCGCTGGATGGACGCGGAGGAGGCGAAACGCCTCGGCATCGTCAATGAGATCGTTCCCCGAGGCCGACTGCTCGCGCGGGCCTGCGAGCTCGCCCGCACCCTCGCCGACGGCCCACCCCTCGTCTTTGCCGCGATCAAGGAAGTGGTCCGCGAGACCTGGCCGCTTCCCGAACAGGAGGCCCTGCGTCGGATCGCGGCCCGTGCCTATCCCACGGTCGCCCGCCTCTACGACAGCGAGGACCAGAAGGAGGGAGCGCGGGCGTTCGCCGAGAAGCGCCCGCCGAGGTGGAAGGGACGCTAGCGGTGGCATCGCGACCCTTGGCCGCATCGGCGACAGGCCCATGAGGCCGCCGGTGGCCCGCGGTCTTTCAACCGCGGGGGACGTCGCGCAGCAACCACAGATCGAGCCGCTGCTCCCGGCCGCGCAACGCCACCTCGCCGCGCCGCTCGGCCTCGAGGCCTGTCAGGCCTGCGAGCGCATCCGCGCCGCAGCGGTGCACGAACTCGTTCCCGAGCACCGCGAAGACGTCCCACGGGCGGGTGAGCTCCTGCAGGCGGCTGGCCACGTTCACGGCATCGCCCAGCACCGCGAACTCGAGGCGGCGGACATCGCCGATATCGCCCACCAACACGTCTCCCGCCTGACAGCCGATGCCGATGCGCACCGGTGCACGACCGTGGGCTGCGCGCTGCTCCGACCATGTCCCCGCGGCGCGGTGGAGGTCGCCGATGCAGGCGAGGGCACGACGGGCATCGTCGTCGCCCGGGGCCGGGGTGCCAAAGGTCACCATCGCCCCGTCGCCCAGATATTTGTCGAGCGTCCCGCCATGCCGGAACACCGCTTCCGCCACGATCGCATGGAATTCGCCCAAAAGCTCGACGACGGCCGCCGGGGGATGGGTGGCGGCAAAGGCGGTAAAACCGCGCAGGTCGACGAACATCACCACCGCGGGCTGGAGCCGTGGCGCGAAGGTGCCAGGCGCCCGAGCGACCAGCTCGTCGACGACGTTCGGCGAAAAGTGACGGGCAAGCCGGGCCCGTTCCGCCGCCATGCGCGCTGCCCGAGCGACCAGGGCCCGAGCACCGGCTACGGCCACCGCGAGGATCGCGCCCACGGCGAGGAGGAGCAACACTTCCTGCAGCCACACGAGCACGCTCACGTACCGCGGGTCGAGCAACAACCGCACGATTCCGGCCGTGGTCAGGCCGTGCAGACGCCCGAGGTCGGTGACGGTGAAGACGCCTGGCTGGGCGAGGATCCAGAGATGCCCAGCCGACCATGCGGCAGCGCCGGCAGCGGCCGTCCACAGGGTGAGCAGGGGCGCATAGCCGAGAGCGGCAAACGCCACGAAAAGGAAGAGGAAAGGGAAGCTGCCGAGGCGCAGCTGCATCGACGGTGGCCAATCCGGCCCTGCCATGGGGGGCGGCACGAGGAGAACCCATGTGAGGATCGCCATGTCGAGAGCGATGAGCAGGGCTTGGAGCAGGCGTGCGGCCAGGTGGCGACGGTGGGCCGCTGCGGCTTGCACGAGCCCGAAGAACGCAAAGAGCGCGATCGGCGGCAGATAGTGGAAGAACATGTGAGCGCCGACCCGTGCCGGCAGCCACAGAGCGATACCGACGAGCACCGCCAGCCGCACCCATGCGGCGAGACGCGCGCCACGGGCCAACTGTTCGGCGAAAAGGGCTTCCTCTTCGGGCTGCTGCGGTGCAGACGGGAACCGTCTTCGTCTCTCGGGTGCGACCGGTGTGCCCATTCGTCCCGAACTCCGCTGGCTCTATCCGATCGACTGGCCGATCTTGAGCCGCAGGATCCGCTTCGACCGTGCCCGCGGCCGCTGCGAGAGCTGCGGCAGACCCCACGGTACGCGTCTCTGGCAGCTCGCCGATGGCCGCTGGCTCGACCCGCTGACCGGCATCTGGCGAGACGATGACGGCCGGCCCTCGGCATGGCCGGATCTGGTGCACTGGGCGAGTGGGCGCGAGCGCTGGATCCTCCTCGGCGTGGCCCATCTCGATCACGATCCTACCAACAATCGTCCGCGCAATCTGCAGGCGCTGTGCCAGCGTTGCCACCTGCGTCACGATCGGCCCGAGCATCTGCGGCGTCGCCGGCTGCGGCGGTTGGCTCGCCGCGCCCTCGGCGACCTGTTCGGCGGTCCTTATCCCGAGCCGCCATGAGCGCTGCGGTCGGTTCGTCGGACGCCGTTGCCGGGCGGTTCGGGCAGCGCCATAACCGGATCATGAGCGACGGACGGCGACAGCCCAAGTATGAGGAGCGCATGGCGGCAGTCCGCCTGCGCCCCTTTCGCGAAGGCGCATCCGAACCGAGTTGCGCCTGGCCAGGCTGCGCTCGGCCGGGCCGTTACCCGGCACCACGCTCGCGCGAGGAGCTGCGGAACTTCATCTGGTTCTGCCTCGAACACGTGCGCGAATACAACCGGCGCTGGGACTATTTCGCCGGTATGAGCGCGGCCGAAATCGAGGCCCATCGAGCCGCCGATTACACCTGGCACCGACCGACCTGGCGTCTCGGCGCCGGCTTTACCGGAACGGGCTTTCGCTTCCACGACCCGCACCGACTGTTGGGCGAGGAAGCCGAGCGGCCCCAACGGCGTCGGCGCACGCGGGCGCAGATGATGATGGACGTGCTGGGGCTCGAGCCACCCTTTACGCTCGCCGAGCTCAAGCGTCGCTACAAGCTGCTGGTCAAGAAATACCATCCCGATCTCAACGGTGGCGACAAGGCCGCCGAGGAGCGCTTGAAGTCGATCGTCGAGGCGTACACATACCTCGTGGCGGAGCGGCTCTACGAGCCCGAGGCTCCGCCCCGGCGTTGAGGCGGTGCTGGCTCCGGCCGCGGCAGCGGTCCACGGTTCTTCGGGGGAGCGCATCTTGACGGGTCACACGAGCGTTCGCGACGAGCATGACTATTCCCTGGGCCTGCCGGAAGTGCCCGATCGAGAGCTGTCGGTGCGCGACACGTTCGGCATCGATGCCGACCTGACGGTGCGCGGCTTCTCCTTGAAGACGGAGTACGTGCCCGACCTCGATCCGACCTATCAGTTCGACCGTGATACCACCCTCGCCATCCTGGCTGGCTTCCAACACAATCGCCGGGTGCTGATCCAGGGCTATCACGGCACCGGCAAGTCGACGCACATCGAGCAGGTCGCCGCGCGCCTCAACTGGCCTTGTATCCGCGTCAATCTCGACAGCCACATCAGCCGTATCGATCTCGTCGGCAAGGATGCGATCGTGCTGCGCGAGGGCAAGCAGGTCACGGAGTATCGCGAAGGGATCCTGCCGTGGGCCTTGCAGCGGCCGGTGGCTCTCGTCTTCGACGAATACGATGCCGGGCGGCCCGACGTGATGTTCGTGATCCAACGGGTGCTCGAGGCGCAGGGACGGATGACCCTGCTCGACCAGAACCGCGTCATCCGGCCGCATCGCTGCTTCCGCCTGTTCGCCACCGCCAACACGGTCGGTCTCGGCGACACGAGCGGCCTCTATCACGGCACCCAGCAGATCAACCAAGGGCAAATGGACCGCTGGAGTATCGTGGTCCAGCTCAACTACCTGCCACACGAGACGGAGTGCCGGATCGTCTTGGCCAAATGCCCCTCCTACGCCAGTCCGGAACGGCGGCGCATCGTCGAGCGGATGGTCCACGTCGCCGAACTCACTCGGCGTGGCTTCATCAACGGTGACATCTCCACCGTCATGTCGCCGAGGACCGTGATCACCTGGGCGGAGAATGCCGAAATCTTTGGCGATGTCGGCCTAGCCTTCCGCTTGACGTTCCTCAACAAGTGCGACGAGGCGGAACGTCCGCTCGTGGCGGAATACTTCCAGCGCTGCTTCGGCATCGAGCTGCCGGAGTCGGTCGCGGCTCGGGTCCCTGCCTGATCAGCACAGAGATCGTCGACGTGAACGCTTCCGGATCTCGCTCGGAGGGGCTCGTCGAGCAGCTCGAACGGGCGATCGGCGCAGCGACGCGCGCCATCTCCGGGCGGCGGGATTTGACCGTCGCCTTCGCTCGGCGCCGCAACGAGCCGGTGGAAACCCAGGCGGTGGTGCGCCTCGCGCCGCCGCGTCCGGACCTGCCGCGCACCGACATCGATCGGCTGCGAGGTGAAGCGGATCTCGCCGCCCTGCGGGTGCGCTTCCACGACGCCGCCACCCATCGTCGCTTCCTGCCGCAGAACGAGACGGGCCGCCAGGTCTACGAGACGCTGGAACGGCTCCGCCTCGAGGCGCTGGGGGGCCGACGCTGGACGGGGGTGCGACGCAATCTCGAACAGCTGTTCCGCCTGCGCCATGGTTCGGCGATGGGCGAACAGGTAGGCCGCGATGCCAACCTCGTCGAGATCATCGAGCTCTACGCGCGCGAGCGATGGCTCGGCTACGAGTTGAGCCCGCTGCAGCGGATCCAGCTCGAGGCATGGCGCGGCTGGCTGGAAGAGAAGGTCGACCCGCAACTGCCCGAGCTCGGCGCGGCGATCGACGACCAGCAGCGCTTCGCCATGCGGGTGCGCGGTCTGCTCGCCGATCTCGGCATGGGCGAGGAGCTCGAGGAACGGCCCGAGCAGCCCGATCCGGAACAGGCCGGCGAGGAGAGCCGGGAGCGAAGCGAAAACCGCGGCGAGGGCGGGGAAACCGAGAGCGAGGGCGAAGCCGAGTCGGAAACGCCCGACGACCGCGGCGAAGGCGAGGCGGGCGAAGACGCAGCGGCGCAGGCGGAGCGTGCGGATGCGCGCGAGCGACCGCAGGAGGGCGAACGAGAGGGCGACGACTCGCGCCCGAACCGCCCGCGTTTCTTGCCACCTGGAGGGGAGTCCCTCGCCTACCGGGTGTTCACCACCGAGTTCGACGAGGTGGTGCACGCCGAGGAACTGTGCGGCCCGAGCGAGCTCGCCCGGCTCCGCGCCCAGCTCGATCAGTACCTCGCCCGCTACCAGGGCATGATCGCCCGCATGGCCAACCGGTTGCAACGACGGCTTCTCGCCCAGCAGCGGCGCTCCTGGATGTTCGATCTCGAAGAGGGGATTCTCGACACTGCTCGACTCGCGCGAGTCGTCGTCAACCCTCTGACGCCGCTTTCCTACAAGCAGGAGCGAGAAATCGAATTCCGCGACACCGTGGTCTCGTTGCTCATCGACAACTCCGGCTCCATGCGAGGGCGGCCGATCGCGGTCGCGGCGATGAGTGCGGAGATCCTCGCCCGCACGCTCGAGCGCTGCGGAGTGAAGGTCGAGATTCTGGGTTTCACCACCCGCGCCTGGAAGGGCGGACAGGCGCGCGAGGCCTGGCTGCGTGCGGGAAAACCGCCCAATCCCGGACGTCTCAACGATCTGCGCCACATCGTCTACAAAGCGGCGGATGCCCCTTGGCGACGTGCACGGCGGGCGCTCGGCCTGATGCTGCGCGAGGGGCTGCTCAAGGAGAACATCGACGGCGAGGCCATCCTCTGGGCCCACCACCGTCTGCTCGCCCGGCCGGAGCGGCGGCGCATTCTCATGGTCATCTCGGACGGCGCGCCGGTCGACGACAGCACTCTCTCGACCAACCCCGGCAATTATCTCGAACGCCACTTGCGAGAGGTGATCCGCTGGATCGAGCAACATTCCGACGTGGAGTTGCTCGCCATCGGCATCGGTCACGACGTCACTCGCTACTACCGCCGGGCAGTCACCATCAGCGACCCCGAGCAGCTCGGCGGCGCTATGCTGGATCAACTGTCGGACCTCTTCGATCCCAAACGCGACCGCAGCCGAGGGCGCCGCGCCCGGGCTCGGGTGGCCTGAGTCCTCTTCCCCCGCCACCTCGTCGACTTTTCGCCTCGCGCGCAACCTGATATTAACGAAATCGCGCCATTAGACGAATTCGCACGAAACGGCCGGACGGGAGTCGACATGCGGCAGGAGGTGCCGCTGCGGGAAGAGGGTACGGCGGAGTGGTGGCGTACGCTCGTCGAGGCGCTGCCCGAGGCGGTGATCGTCCACGTCCGCGGTCGCATCGTCTTCGCCAATGCGAGCGCTGCCCGTCTGTTCGCGGCACCGGACCCCCAGGCTCTGATCGGCAGGCCAGCTTTGATCCTGGTGCATCCGCAATCGCGCCCGCTCGCGCGCCAGCGCACGCGCCGAGTGCTCGCTCGCCGCCAGCCGGAGCCACCCGCCGAATTGCGCTGGCTGCGCTTGGACGGCTCCTCGTTCTGGGGGGAGGGACGCCCGAGTTTCGTCCACCATCGCGGTCAACCGGCGCTCCTCGCCGTCATCCGCGACGTCAGCGAACGTCGGCACGAGGAGCAGCGACTGCGCGACTTCGCGGAACTCGCGTCGGACTGGTTCTGGGAAACCGGGCCCGATCTGCGCTTCAGATGGCTGTCGTCGAACGTCGAGACCAAGACGGGGGTGCCGGCGGAATGGCATTATGGCAAGACTCGAGCCGAAATCGCCGCTCCCGACAGCGATCCGGCAGCCGTGGCCGAGAACATGCGGCTCATGCACAGTCGCTTGCCGTTTCGGAATTTCGAGTTCAAGCGGCGCGGGCCGAAGGGCGATCACTGGATTGCCACCAGCGGCAAGCCAGTGTTCGATGACGATGGCAGATTCCTCGGTTATCGCGGTACTGCCCGCGACATCACGGCCGAAAAAGAGGCCGAGATCGCGCTGCGGGAAAGCGAGGAGCGCTACCGCCGCCTGGTCGAGCTCGCGCCCGATGCGGTGGTCGTCCATGTCGACGGTCGGATCCGCTACGCCAATCCGAGTGCGGCAGCTCTCCTCGGCTTCCCGACTGGCGCCGAACTGGTGGGCCGGTCGGTGTTGGAGTTCGTGGATCGCGCGGAGCACGATCGCATCCGCGAGCGTTGGCAAGCGCTCGCCCGCAACGAGGCGGTACCGCCCGTCGAGATGCGCATCCGGCGTGCCGACGGTATCGAGCGTTGGGTGGAAGTGCGAGCGAGCACCATCGTCGATCGAGGCGAACGAGCGGTCTTGCTCCTCGGCACCGACGTGACGGAACGGCGACGAAACCAGGAACGGCTCGTCTTTCTCGCGCGCCACGACCCGTTGACCGGTCTGGCGAACCGCGCCTTGTTCTTCGATCGCCTGGAGCAAGCGATTCGGCTCGCTGGCCGGGATGGTCACTGCGCGGGTCTGCTCCTCCTCGATCTCGATGGCTTCAAGGGTCTCAACGACAGCTTCGGCCACGGCTTCGGGGATCGGGTACTGCAAGCCGTGGCCGATCGCCTCAGAGGGGAACTGCGAAGCTGCGATACCGTCGGCCGCGTCGGCGGCGACGAGTTCGCGGTGGTGCTCCCGCATCTGGCGAGCGTCGTGGGAGCCGAAGCGGTGGCGGCACGGCTCGTCGCCGCTCTCGCACGACCGGTGGTGGTGGACGGACGCACCTGCCGGATCGGGGCTTCCATGGGCGTCGCCGTCGCTCCCGAGCACGCCCGGAACTCCACCGCCTTGCTGGCCGCCGCGGATATGGCTCTCTATCGGGCAAAAGCGCTCGGTCGCGGCTGTTGGGCGACGTTCGATCCGACCATGGCCGAGGGTGTGGAGGAACGCCGGGCGGTCGAAGCCGCCCTGCGCCACCATCTGGCCGAAGGGACGCTCGAGCTGCACTACCAACCGGTGGTGGAGCTGGCGAGCGGTCGCATGGTCGGGGCGGAGGCGCTGGTCCGCTGGCCCAAGGACAGTCCCGAGCCGGTGCCGCCCGACCTCTTCGTGGCGGTTGCGGAGGAAAGCGGGCTCATCCGCGAACTCGGGCGCTGGGTGCTGGAGCGTGCCCTCGACGATCTCGCGCGCCTGCGCCAGCTCGCCGGGCGGAGCCTGCGGGTGGCGATCAATGTCTCGCCGCTCGAGCTCGCCGACCCCGGCTACGCCGGCGAGGTCGCCGATCTCCTCGCCCGGCACCAGCTGCCGCCGGCTGCCCTCGAGCTCGAGATCACCGAGCGCGTGCTGCTCGAGCGGAGCGGCGACGTCCTCGCCACCATCGAGCAGCTCAGAGACATCGGCGTGCAACTGTCGATCGACGACTTCGGTACCGGCTATTCCTCCCTCATCTATCTGAAGCGCTTTCCCGTCCATCGCCTGAAACTCGACCGCGCGTTCGTGCGCGAGTTGCCGGACCATGCCGAGGACCGAGCCATCGTCGAGGCGATCGTCGGGCTCGCCCGCGCGTTCGGTCTACCGCTCGTGGCCGAGGGGGTGGAGCGCCTGGAACAGGCGGCCTATCTCTCGCAGCTCGGCGTCGAGGACGGCCAGGGTTGGCTGTGGTCGCCACCCGTTCCGTTTACCCGTCTCGCTTCGCTCGTGGAGGCCGGGCCCCTGCGTGTCGGCCCGAGCCCCCGCGGCTCAGGAGGCGACAGAGCGGAAGCCGCGACCTCGCCGTCACCGGCGCGGTTTCCTGGACGATCCGCCACGGTGCAGGGATAGCGACGGTCTGCCGTTGCGGGGTGGACAGCCGGTCGCGGGAGGCTTGGCAGCGGCGGCTGCTCCACCTATTAAGCATGAGCCTCCGTCGAGCGGAGGGAGGGGGGAGTGATCGTCGAAGGCGGCAAGGCCGTCTACGGCGCCCAGGTCGGCATTCTGCTGCTGGAGGCGCGTTTCCCGCGTCTTCCAGGCGATGTCGGCCATGCCGCCACTTGGCCTTTTCCCGTCCTCTACCGAGTCGTTCCAGGTGCCACGCCCGAGCGGGTGGTTCGGCATCGCGCCGAGGGTTTGCTCGAAGCCTTCGTCGCTGCCGGGCGCGAGCTCGTCGCCGCGGGAGCGGACGGCATCGTCACCAACTGCGGTTTCCTCGTCCTCCAGCAACAGGCGCTCCAGGCCGCGCTGTCCGTGCCGGTCGCGACCTCGAGTCTCCTCCAGGTGCCCCTCGTCCAAGCCTTGCTGCCACCGGGACGGAGGGTCGGTATTCTCACCATCTCGGCCGAGGATCTGTCGGCCGACCATTTGCGGGCTGCCGGTGTACCGGTCGATGCGCCAGTGGTCGGCTGTCCGCCCGAGGGCGAATTCGCGCGCGCCATCTTGGGCGATCGGCCGACGATGGACATCGAGGCGGCGGAGCACGATCTGCTCGTTGCGGCGGACAGACTGGTGCGGTGCTATCCGGAGGTCGCCGCCATCGTCCTCGAGTGCACGAATATGTGTCCGTTCGCTGCCGCCATAGCCCGGCAAGTGGCACGGCCGGTGTTCGACATGGTGAGTCTGGTGTGCTGGTTCCGGCAAGGACTGGCACCCCGCCGTCATTTTCATCGGGAGGACCTGGCGGTATGTTCGACCAACCGCTCCCTGTTCCCGGATCCTGGTTTTCCCTGATCCTCGCATTCGGCGGCGGCTATCTGCTGGGCTCGCTTCCCTTCGGCCTCATCTTCACGCGATGGGCCGGGGCCGGCGATATCCGGCGCGTCGGCTCGGGCAACATCGGCGCCACCAACGTGCTCCGCACCGGCCGCAAGGGACTCGCCGCCGCGACCCTGATCGCCGACATCCTCAAGGGGTTGCTGCCGGTCGCCCTTGCCGACGCCTGGATCGGCGCGGGTGGAGCGATGGTCGCTGGCCTCGGCGCCGTCCTCGGGCACTGTTTTCCAGTGTGGCTGCGGTTTCGCGGCGGCAAAGGGGTGGCGACCGCCACCGGCGCGGTGGCGGCCTTCACCCCTTTCTTGCTGTTGTTGCTCGCCGGCGTATTCGTCGCCATCCTGGTCGCCAGCCGCTATGTCTCCTTGGCCTCGATCAGCGCCGCCGTGCTGGCACCCATTCTCGCCTTGCTGCTTGGCGACCTGCAGGCGGCGGAACTCTATGTGTTCTTCGCCGCGATCGTGCTGGTCCGCCATTCCGACAATATCCGGCGACTGCTCGCCGGGACCGAGAACCGGTTCGAATGGCGATGGGGTCAACCGGGGCCGAGCTCGACGTAGGTGAAGGGGGAGGTTCGGCGGTAGCGCCAGGGATACTGCTGCACCATGCGGGCGACCCGGGCGATCCGCCAGCTCGTCAGAGCGAGGACGAGCAGCGGCGCCAGGGCGGCGACGAAACCGGGAAGGTGGAGCAGCGGCCCACCGAACAGGGCGTAGACCAAGAAGCGGTGAGCGAGCGCGAGACCCACGCAAGCGCCTACCACCTGCCGCGGCGAGCGCCAGCTATCGCCCAGCGCCCGGCCCGCGAGAATCGCCGGCAGGCCGGTGACGAACAGAGTGAGACCGAGGAACACCGCTGGGCTCGTGCCGAGAAACTCCTGCATCGGTTCTGTCCTCAGTGCCCGCCCTCGAGATAGGCGGCGCGGACCTCGGGGTCGGCGAGCAGCTGGGCGCTCGTGCCCTCCATGACGATCTGCCCGGTTGCCAGCACATAGCCGCGATGGGCAATCCGCAGCGCCTGATAGGCGTTCTGCTCCACCAGCAGAATGGTGAGGCCGCGGGTCCGGTTGATTTCGACGATGGAGTGGAAGATCTGCCGCACCAGCATGGGGGCGAGACCGAGGGAGGGTTCGTCGAGCAGCAGGAGCTTCGGCCGTGCCATCAGCGCCCGGCCGATGCAGAGCATCTGCTGCTCCCCGCCCGAGAGGGTACCGCCGCGCTGATGCTGGCGCTCGCGCAGCCGCGGGAACAGCTCGAACACCTGTTCGACATCTTCCTCGAAGTAGCGGCCGCCGTTGGGGACGGCCCCCATCTGCAGGTTCTCGAGCACCGTCATGCGCGGGAAGATCCGCCGGCCCTCCGGGGCCTGACTGATGCCGCGGCGGACGATCTCGTAGGTCGGGAGCTCGGTGATATCCTCGCCCTCGAAGAGGATG
This sequence comes from bacterium HR40, assembly GCA_002898275.1. Classification (GTDB taxonomy): domain Bacteria; phylum Pseudomonadota; class Alphaproteobacteria; order Geminicoccales; family Geminicoccaceae; genus HRBIN40. The sequence goes on along the minus strand of BEIQ01000001.1, from coordinate 1,039,224 downwards.
CGGCCGGCCGATGCCCGGGGGTTGCCGCAGATCGTCATGAGCAGGGTCGACTTGCCGGCACCGTTGGCGCCGATGATGGTGACGATTTCTCCCCGCCGGACCTCGAGGCTCACGCCCTTGAGCGCCTCGATGTGGCCGTAGCGGGTGTGCACATCTTCCACCTCGAGCATCACAGGCGTCCCTCGCGGGCAAGATCGGCGGCCACGTCCTGCGGCAAGGCTTCGTCCTCGGCCTCGCCGAGATAGGCCTTGATGACCGCTGGATCGCGTCGCACTTCGGCCGGCGTACCGTCGGCGATCTTGCGGCCATAGTCGATCACCACGACGTGATCGGATATCCGCATCACCATGCTCATGTCGTGTTCGATGAGCAGGATGCCGATCCCCTCGCGGTCGCGGATCTCGAGCAGGAGATCGGCAAGCTCCGCGGTCTCGCGAGCATTGAGGCCGGCAGCCGGCTCGTCGAGGCACAGGAGCTTGGGGCCGGTACACATGGCGCGAGCGATCTCGAGCTTGCGCTGCTCGCCATAGGGCAGACTGCCCGCCTCCCAGTCGGCGCGCGCGACGAGCTGCATACGCTCGAGCCAGTAGCGGGCCCGTTCCACCGCCTCCGCTTCGGCCCGCCGGTAGCCGGGCAGCCCGAGCAGGCCGAAAAGCGTGTAACCGGAGGCCCGCATGAGAGCGTTGTGTTGGGCGACCACGAGGTTCTCGAGCACGCTCATATGCGCGAACAGGCGGACATTCTGGAAGGTCCGGGCGATGCCCTGGCGCGGGATCCGATAGCCATCCATGCGCTCGAGCAGCACCGGGCCGTGATGGCCATGAAAGGTGATCTGACCCACGGTGGGCCGGTAGAAGCCGGTGAGGCAATTGAACACCGTGGTCTTGCCCGCCCCATTGGGGCCGATGATGGCCGTGATCTCGCGGTCGAAAGCGGTGAAGCTCAGATCGTCGACGGCCACCAGGCCGCCAAAGCGCATGCTCAAATGCAGGACCTCGAGCAACGGTCGCTTCATCGCGGTCGCTCCTCGTGGGCGCCACGGACATGGAGGCGCACCGTCGGCTCGCGATGGGCGAGCAGCCCGCGAGGCCGCCACACCATGATGCCGACCATGGCTGCCCCGAACAGCAGCATGCGGAACTGCTCGAACTCGCGTCCGAACTCCGGCAACAGCACGATCACCGCGGCGGCCAGGACGACTCCGAGCTGGCTGCCCATTCCGCCCAGAACGACGATGGCGAGGATCGTCGCGCTCTCGATGAAGGTGAAGCTCTCCGGACTGATGAACCCCTGCCGGGTGGCGAAAAAGGTGCCGGCGAAGCCGCCGAACATCGCGCCCAGGGCGAAGGCGGTGAGCTTGGTGTTGGTGGGATTGATGCCGAGGGCCTTGCAGGCGATCTCGTCCTCGCGCAACGCCTCCCACGCCCGCCCGATGGGCAAGCGGCGCAAGCGGAGCACGAAGACATTGGTGAGAAGGGCCAGGGCAAGGATGAGGTAATAGAGAAAGATCACCCGATGGTCGGGGGAATAGTCGATGCCGAAAAGCTGGTGAAAGGCGAGCTCGCCCTCGGCCGGCTGTCGGGTGAACTCGATCCCGAAAAAGGTCGGCCGCGGGATGCCGGAAATCCCGTTGGGGCCGCGGGTCACTTGGACCCAGTTGAGGAGGACGATGCGGATGATCTCGCCGAAGCCGAGGGTGACGATGGCCAGATAGTCACCGCGCAGACGCAACACCGGAAAGCCGAGCAGGATGCCGAAGAGGGCCGCGAGCGCGCCGGAGAGTGGCAACGCTTCCCAGAACCCGAGTCCGAACCAGTGGTAACCGAGGGCGAAGGAATAGGCACCGACGGCATAGAAGGCGACATAACCGAGATCGAGGAGGCCGGCGAGACCGACGACGATGTTGAGGCCCCAGCCGAGCATCACGTAGATCAGCAAGGTGGTCGCCACGTCGATGACATAGCGACTCGAGAACGGCAGGAAGGGCAGGGCGAGGGCGAACGCCACGCCGGCGCCACCGAGCCAGAGGGCATGACGGGAAACGAAGCGGCCGAACGGACCGGCGCCTGCCGGTCGCACGGCCCGCGGGCGCAGGCTCCGCACGATGGACAGCGCCAGATGGCCGAGGAAGACGGCGGCGGTGCCGATCACCACCCAGTCCGGCCGCCAGGCGAGGCCGAGGCGGCCTTCCGCCCCCTCCAGCCGGAAGCCGACGAGGGGCAGAAAGAGCATGAAGGCGACGAAGGCGGCAAGCCCGGCATCGCGCAACCGGGCGGGGAGATCGAGGGGACCGGCCGCGGATCGGGGTGTGGCGGGGGTGAGGCTCATGATCCTAGACCTTCTCGACCTCGGGCTTGCCGAGGAGGCCGGTCGGCAAGAAGATCAGTACCACCACGAGGATGCAGAAGGCGGCGACATCCTTGTATTCGGTGGAGAAGTACCCCGACCAGAAGGCCTCGACCAGACCCAGCAACAGACCGCCCAACATCGCTCCCGGAATCGATCCGATTCCGCCGAGCACCGCGGCCGTAAAGGCCTTGATGCCGGCGAGAAAGCCGATGAAAAAGTCGATCACCCCGTAATAGAGAGTGGCCATCAGGCCAGCCACCGCGGCGAGCGCCGCCCCCATGACGAAGGTGAGCGAGATCGTCCGATCGACGTCGACGCCGCACAGCGCCGCCATCTTCAGATCCTGCTCGCAGGCGCGTTGGGCTCGCCCGAGAGGCGTTTTCGCGATGAGCCACGAAAAGACCGTCATGAGGAGCACGGTGAGGACGATGATGATCACTTGGATGTTGCTGATCTGCACCGTGAAGGTGCCGTCGCGGCCGAGCACCCAGCCGCCGGTGACGACGGGCGGAAGCGGCTTGACATTGGCGCCCTGCAGCAACTGCACATAGTTCTGCAGGAAGATCGACATGCCGATCGCCGAGATCAGCGGGGCGAGGCGGAACGAGCCGCGCAGCGGGCGATAGGCGAGCCTTTCGACCGTCCAGCCGTAGGTGGCGGTGAACACCATGGCGAGGAGGAGCACGAGCAGCAGGGCAAGGGGCACCCACGTGATGCCGAGTATCCCGAGCAACAGGAAACTGATGATCGATATGAAGGCACCGATCATGTAAATCTCGCCGTGGGCAAAATTGATCATGCCGATGATGCCGTAGACCATGCTGTAGCCGATGGCGATAAGACCGTACATGGCGCCGAGAGTCACGCCGTTGACGAGCTGCTGTAAAAAGTAATACATGCTCGCCCCATCCCTCCGCTGTGCGCCGGCGGTTTCCACCGCCGATATTTGTATGTGCACCAGGCTTGCTGCGGGATTATCGCATCCGCGGTCCGGCGGCAAGGGTGCGCGCGGCCGACCTCAGGCGAAGGTCGCGGACGGACCGCGTTCGCCGTCTCCAGCCCGCGCCTTCCGGCGCCGGCGCAAGTGCTCCAGGCGGGCGCGAGCGAGCCGCTCGAGATCGGCGAGGGCGGTCCCGGCTGGCGCTTGGAAGACCACCTCGGCGAGACTTCGAGGATCGACGGCGGCGACCCGGACGACCCGACCCAGGCGCACGCATTCGAGAAGGATGTCGCTGGCCATGGTACGCCAGATGACCTGTCGTCGCGCAAAAGGATCAACGGCGCCGGTAAAGGACAGGTGAACGGAGGTGCAGCCCACGCGCGGCAAGCGGTCCCGCTCCGCGCTCGCAGCGCCGACCGGCTCACACCACGGCCGCGGTCGTTTCGGGCGCGGGGAGAGAAAGGCGGGGGGCGCTGTCGATGAAGCCACCGCCGAGCAGCCGGTCGCCGGCGTAGAAGACGCAAGCCTGACCCGGGGCGACGCCGCTTTCGGGCGTCTCGAACATCACCCGGGCGCCGGTGGCATCGAGACGCAGGATACGGCCCGGTACCGCTGGCTGATTGTAACGGTGCTGGACCATCACCGGCAGATCCGCGACCGAACCCGGTGGTCCCAGCCAGTTGACCGGGCCCGTCACCAACTCGCGACAATAGGTGGCGGCGCGCGGACCGACCAAGATGCGATGGCGGGCGGCGTCGATCTCGAGCACGTAGAGACGCTCTCCCGTGGCGGCGGCGAGCCCGCGACGCTGGCCCACGGTGTAGCGGCCGATCCCGGCGTGGCGGGCGAGCCGCCGTCCGTCCAGGTGGACGATATCGCCGGCCAGCAGTGCCTCGGGGCGCAGCCGCGCCAGAAGCTGGGCGTGATCGCCGTCCGGGACAAAGCAAATGTCCTGGCTTTCCGCCTTGTCGGCGACGGGAAGGCCGAGGGCGCTGGCAATCGCCCGGGTTTCCGCCTTGGTGAGTTCACCGAGGGGGAAATGGCAGAAGGCGAGCTGCGCCGGAGTGATGGGGAAGAGGAACCAGCTCTGGTCCTTTTTCGCGTCGCGGGCGCGGTGAAGTTCGGGGCCGTGCGTACCCTCGAGGCGTCGCGCATAGTGGCCGGTGACGAGGGCGCTCGCCCCGAAATCGCGGGCTACCTGGAGCAGATCGCGGAACTTGATGCGCTCGTTGCAGCGCACGCAGGGCACGGGCGTGCGGCCGCGCGCATAGGTGTCGGCGAAGTCGGCGATCACCTCGCGGCGGAAGCGTTCCTCGAAATCCAGCACATAGTGGGCGATGCCGAGGTGATCGGCGACCCTGCGCGCATCGTAGATGTCCTGTCCCGCACAGCAAGTGCCACGCCCGCCCCTCGCCGCCCCATGGTCGTAGAGCTGGAGGGTGACGCCCACCACCTCATAGCCGGAACGAGCGCAGAGGGCTGCTGCGACGGAGCTGTCGACACCGCCCGACATGGCGACGACGACGCGCGCGTGGGGCTCGACGCCCGGCAGGCGGATGACGGGTGGGTGCATGTCAGCCGTCGATCAAGGTGGTGGGGGGCACGGCGACCACGAGACCGTCGAGCTCCTCGGTCACCCGAATCTGGCAGCCGAGGCGCGAGGTCGGAGCGAGGCTCTCGGCGAAATCGAGCATGGCTTCTTCTTCGGGGCTCGCCACCGGCAAGCGAACGAACCAGCTCTCCTCGAGGATGACATGGCAGGTGGCGCAGGCCATGGCGCCACCGCAAGCGCCCTCGATCGGGATCCCGGCATCGCGGGCGACCTCGAGCAGGGTCCAGCCCGCCCGGGCGGTCACCTGGCGCCGCTCGCCCCCGGGCAAGAGGAAGGTCACCCGCGCCACCTCGGCTCCCTCAGACGGCGAAGCTCTCGCCGCAACCGCAGCGCGCCTTCTCGTTCGGATTGCGGAACACGAACTGCGCGCCCAGCCGATCCTCCACCCAATCGATCTCCGTGCCGGCGAGCATCGGCACCGCGTCGCCGTCGACCACGAGGCGGACGTCTTCCCACTCCACCACCCGATCGGCCGCCCGCACCTCGCGCGCGAAATCGAGGGCGTAACTATAGCCGGAGCAGCCACGCGGGCGGACGCCGAGGCGGATGCCGAAAGCTCCTTCGCCCTGACTCTGCAGCAGTGCGCGCATCCGGCTGGCTGCGCGTTCCGTCAGCCGCACGAGCGATTCGGTGGTCGTCGCCATGGCAGGAAGTCTCCGTCCAGACCGAAGATAAACTGCCTGTCGATCATGTCGGTCGCGCGGGGACGAGAGCAAGACCACGCGCTGGCAGCAATGCCCGGGCGATGCCGGTCCAGGCCTCCACGAATCGCTCGATTTCCGCCGCCGTGGTCGACCAGCCCAGGCTGATGCGGATGGCACTGTTGCAGACGGCCGGTGGCAGGCCCATGGCGGCGAGCACGTGGGAACGACCGATCCGTCCCGACGAGCAGGCGCTCCCGGCACTCACCGAAATGCCGGCGAGATCGAGACGCACGAGCTGGGTGACGGCATCGACCCCGGGCAAGGCCACGCAGCTGGTATTGGGCAGGCGCGGCGCGCCGAGGCCGATGATCCGAGCCTCGGGAACCTGGTCCCGCATCGCTTCCTCCATGCGGTCGCGCAGACGGGCGAGCCTTCGCTTCTCCTCCTCGCTCCAGGCGGCGAGGGCAGCGGCGAAGCCGACCGCGGCGGCGACATTCTCGGTGCCGGCTCGCCGCCCGCGCTCCTGACCGCCGCCGCGCACCAGCGGTCGCAGTGCGAGCCCTTCCCGGACGACGAGCGCGCCGATGCCGACCGGTCCCCCGAGCTTGTGGGCCGAAACCGCGAGGAAGTCGGCACCTAGCTCGTCCAGGCGGAAATCCAGCTTGCCGAGGGCCTGAACGGCATCGACGTGCAGAAGCGCGCCGTGGGCATGCACCCGTCGCGCGACTTCTGCCACCGGCTGGATGACCCCGGTTTCGTTGTTGGCCAGCATGACGGCGACCATTCCCGGCCGGTGGCGCACGAGAAGGGCCTCGAGGGCATCGAGATCGACGATGCCGCTTTCCTCGACCGGGATGGGGATGGCATCGGCTCGCGCCGCCAGGACCGCCGGATGTTCGATGGCCGACACCAGGACGGGGCGATCGGTCTGGTGGAGGCCGAGATTGTCGGCCTCGCTGCCGCCGCTCGTGAAGACGAGCTGGGCCGGTGCCACCCCGAGAACCGCCGCGAGGCGTTCGCGGGCCTTTTCGAGCCTCGCTCGGGCGCGGCGGCCGTCGGCGTGCACGGACGAGGGATTGCCCGGCTCGTCGAGACAGGCGAGGATCGCCTCGCGCGCCTCGGGCCGCAGCCAAGAGGTGGCATTGTGATCGAGATAGACCCGGGAGCCTCGCCCGGACATGTCGGGGGAGTCAGCTGCAGCCCCGGGCACGCCGCGGGACCGCCGCATCGGCGGCGTCGGTCCCGCCCTCGACGTGTCCCCCACAGAGCCGTTCGAGCCGGTCTTCCAGTTCGGCGATGCGGGCGCTCAGCCGCTCGATGGCCTGCACCACGGGATCCGGGAGTTCGCCGGGCTCGGTCCCGTAAGCGGGAAAAGCGGAGCGCTCCCGCTCCCGCACGGGCCGCGGCCCGACCATGCGCGCCGGTACCCCGACCATGGTCGCGCCCGGCGGCACTTCCCGGAGCACCACGGCATTGGAACCGATGCGCGCCCCCCGACCGACGCGAAACGGACCGAGCACCGCCGCACCGGCCCCGATCACCACGTCATCCTCGATGGTCGGATGGCGTTTGCCCTTGTCGAGGCTGATACCGCCGAGGGTGACGCCTTGATAGAGGGTGACATTGTCGCCGATCTCGGCGGTCTCGCCGATCACCACCCCCATGCCATGGTCGATGAACAGTCTCCGGCCGATCTTCGCTCCGGGGTGGATCTCGATGCCGGTGAGGAAGCGGCTGAGCTGCGAGATCAACCGGGCGGTGAGCCGCCAGCCGCGACTCCACAGGGCGTGCGCGAGGCGATGGAAAAGGACAGCGTGCAGGCCCGGATAACACAGCAGGACCTCGAGCCGCGACCGTGCCGCCGGATCGCGTGCCAGAACGGAGTCGATGTCCTCGCGCAGTGTCTTGAACATGCCGGTGCCCGCGCCACATGTCGTTGCCGGAAGCCGCTTTCGCGGCTCAGGGCCCGCATCGGGGACAGTGGTCCTCCCGCGCTCGGGCCCGCATGAACTATAGCGGGCGGGCCCACCGTTTCAATTACGGCCCCGTGCCGGAGGGAGGGCCTTCGCCCGGTCGTACCGCCCACCGGTCCGTCAGTTCGGGGTCGAACCGCGCATGCCCGAGATCATCTTCAATGGCGCCGACGGTCGTCTTGAAGGTCGCTATGTGCACGGCAAGGGTCCGAACCCGCCGCTCGCGCTGATCCTGCACCCGCACCCGCTGCACGGCGGGACGATGAACAACCGCATCGTCTACATCCTTTTCCACGCCTTCGCCCGCCGCGGCTTCTCGGTGCTGCGCTACAACTCGCGCGGTGTGGGCCGCTCCCAAGGCACCTTCGACCATGGTCAGGGCGAGCTCAGGGACGCCGCTGTCGCTCTCGATTGGATGCAACTCCACAATCCCAACAGTACCCAGGCCTGGGTCGCCGGTTTCGGCTTCGGCGCCTGGATCGCGATGCAGCTCTTGATGCGCCGGCCCGAGGTGCAAGGCTTCATCTGCGCGGCCTTGCCGGCCAATCTCTACGATTTCAGCTTCCTCGCGCCCTGCCCGGCATCGGGTCTCGTGATCCACGGTGAACGCGACATGGTCACTCCGACCGAGGCGGTGGCCAAACTGGTGGCACGACTGTCCCAGCAGCGCGGTATCACCATCGATTTCCACACCATCGAGAATACCGACCACTTCTTCCGCGACGCCTTCGACGACTTCGCCGAGATCTGCGAGGCCTACCTCGACAAACGGCTCGGCCGCACCGTCGAACCCGTCGCCATTGCCCGGTGAGGTCGGGCAATGGTCGCCTGGCGTTCCGAGTTCCTCAAGGTCCTCCACGAGCGCGGCTTCGTCCACCAGTGCACCGACGCGGAGACACTGGACGAGCTTGCCGCCAAGCAGCCGATCACCGGCTATGTGGGCTTCGACTGTACCGCCGACAGCCTGCACGCTGGCCACCTGATCTCGATCATGATGCTGCGCTGGTTGCAGCGCACGGGCCATCGGCCGATCGCGCTCGTGGGAGGTGGCACCACCAAGGTCGGCGATCCGTCGGGCAAGGACGAGGCCCGACCGCTGCTCTCGGACGCCGAGATCGAGCGCAACAAAGCCGGCATTCGCCGCAACCTCGAGCGCTTCCTCGACTTCGAACGCGGCGCCCTTCTGGTCGACAACGCCGCCTGGCTAGACGGCCTTCTGTATATTCCGTTTTTGCGCGAGTACGGCCGTCACTTCACCATCAACCGTATGCTCACCTTCGACTCGGTGCGCCTGCGGCTCGAGCGCGAACAGCCGCTCACCTTCCTCGAGTTCAACTATATGGTGATGCAGGCCTACGACTTCCTCGAGCTCTGGCGCCGCTTCGGCTGCCGGCTGCAGATGGGGGGGTCCGACCAGTGGGGCAATATCGTCTGCGGCATCGAGCTCACCCGCCGCGTCGAAGGCGTTCAACTCTTCGGCCTTACCTGTCGGCTCCTCACCACCGCCTCGGGCGCCAAGATGGGCAAGACGGCGCAGGGGGCGGTGTGGCTCGATCCCGCCAAGCTCTCGCCTTTCGACTATTGGCAGTACTGGCGCAACACCGAGGATCGCGACGTCGGCAGATTCTTGCGGCTGTTCACCGAGCTGCCGCTCTCCGAGATCGAGCGGCTCGAACGGCTGGCGGGGGCCGAGCTCAACGAAGCCAAAAAAATCCTCGCCTTCGAACAGACTCGCCTGGTCCACGGCGAGGAAGAGGCGAGGCGGGCTGCCGCCGCGGCGCAAGCGCTGTTCGAGGGCGGGGGTGGCGATCGCGCCGCCATCCCGGTGGTGGAAGTGCCGCGCACCCGCTTCGTGCAGGGCATTCGCGTGGCCGAACTGCTGCGGCTCGCCGGACTCGCTCCCTCCAACAGTGAAGCGCGACGGCTGATCCGCGGCGGTGGCGCGCGCCTGGATGGGCGCCGATTGGAGGACGAGCAGCTCGTGCTCGGGCCGGAGTTCGCCGAGAAGGAAGAGATCGAGCTTTCCGCTGGCCGCAAGCGCCATGTGCGGGTGCGGGTGATTTGACCTCGAGCCTCGGTTTCCCGCTGGCGGCGGCGATGCCCGCGCTTGCGCGGGGGTGGCCGCAGGCCATGCCGCCGAACCGGTCGCACTTCGAGGACGCGCGACGGCCTTCGGGATGCGTTCTGGCCCCTACCGGTCGGGGACTTCCTGCCAGGGCCGGTCGCTTTCTCCCGAGCGGGCCGTCAATCCCGGGCGAGACGCTCGAGGATGCGCTGGCGCTGCTCCTGCGGCAGTTCGCCAATCGCCTGGAGCAGGCGGCGGAGCTGGCGCCGGAGCCCGTAGATGCGATCGAGGAGGGCGACCACGAGCGGCAGGTCTTCCTCGCGCAGGCCCAGATCCTCGCGGATCGTCACGAGCAGCTCGAAGCGGGCGAGGTCGAGCTCGTCGAACAGATATTCGTCCTCGGCGGCACGAGGGTTGACCAGCCCGCGCGCCACCCATGCCCGAAGCCGCTCGCGGGTGAGACCGCGAACGACGGCGAGCGCCTCGCTCTCGCGATAGACTCTCATGGGGCCGTCTCCAGGTCGCGGCGCGGGTCGTAGGCGTGCTGCTGGCGCCAGCTGCGCATGAAGGATTCGAGCTCGGGGTCGATGCGCTCGGGCAGCACGATCGCCAATTCCACGTACTGGTCGCCGGTGTGGCCGGTGAGGGCGTTGCGGATGCCCTGACCGCGCAGTCTCAGGACGCGGCCGCTGCTCGTTCCCTTAGGGACGGTCATCGCCACTCGGCCGTGGATCGTCGGCACCTCGATCCGACCACCGAGCACCGCCTCGTCGAGGGAGATGGGCACCCGGATGCGGATGTCGTCGCCCTCGCGTAGGAAGTGGGGATGCGGACGCACCGCGATCTCGATCAGGGCGTCGCCTGGCGGTCCGCCTTGGATGCCGGGTGCGCCTTTGCCCCGAAGCCGCAGCACCTGACCGCTTTCGGTGCCGGCCGGAATGTGGACCTCGAGGACGCTGCCGTCGGGCAGGGTCACCCGCTTGTGGGCGCCGCGGGCGGCATCCAGGAAATCGACGGTCAGATGGTAGCGGACGTCGGCGCCACGCCGCGGGCCGGCACGCACGCCCTCGCGCATCCGGCCGAAGAAACCGCCGAGGATTTCGTCGAGATCGGCGAAGTCGGCGAAGTCGGCAGTGGAGTGGTAACGCTCGCCCGCACCCGTGTCGGCGAACTCGCGCCAGAAGCGCTGGCGCGGCCGCTCGGCGCCGGTCTCGTCGATCTCGCCGCGATCGTAGCGGGCGCGTTTTTCCGGGTCTCCCAGGATCTCGTAGGCGGCGGTGACCTTTTTGAAGCGCTCCTCCGCCTCCTTGTCTCCGGGATGGAAATCCGGGTGCAGTTCTTTGGCGAGCCGGCGGTAGGCCCTGCGGATATCCTCCTGCGAGGCGTTCCGCTCTACTCCGAGCACCGCGTACAAGTCTTCGGCCACGCACGCACCTCCTCGACTCGGCTGCGGCGACCCGGTCGCCAGGCGGCGAGCCTCAGGCGGCCGCCTCGACCGTCTCCTCCTTGGGCAGCAGGGCTTCGCGCAGAGCGTCGTCCACCGTCTCGAGCCAGACGAAGTTGAGTTCGCGCCGCACCGCCTCCGGAATGTCCGGCCAGTCCTTGCGGTTGCGCGCTGGCAACAGCACCGTCTTGACCCCGGCCCGGTGGGCCGCGAGCGTTTTCTCCTTGATGCCGCCCACTGGCAGCACCAGGCCGCGCAGCGAGATCTCGCCGGTCATCGCCACATCGTGGCGCACGCAGCGGCCGGTGAGCAACGACGCGATGGCGGTGAAAATCGCCACCCCAGCGCTCGGCCCGTCCTTGGGCACCGCGCCTGCCGGCACGTGCACGTGGATGTCGCTCTTTTCGAAGAGCGCCGGATCGATACCGAGGCGATCGTGGCGGGCCTTGACCAGGGTGATGGCGGCCTGGGCGCTCTCCTTCATCACGTCCCCGAGCTGGCCCGTGAGGATGAGTTGGCCTTTGCCGGGCACCCGCGTCGCCTCGATGAACAGGATTTCCCCGCCGTAGGGTGTCCAGGCGAGCCCGGTTGCCACTCCTGGCACCGAGGTGCGCATCGCCACCTCGTCCTCGAACTTCGGCGGCCCGAGGATGTCGGCGAGATCGTCGACATCGATCGCCACGCGATCGGCTCGGCCTTCGGCGATCTCGACCGCTGCCCGCCGCACCACCGCGCCGATCTGCCGCTCGAGGTTGCGACAGCCGGCCTCCCGCGTCCACTGGCGGATGATGCTCGCGAGGGCGGCATCGGTGATGGAGAACTGCTCCGGACGCAGGCCGTTCTGGTCGAGCTGGCGGGGTACGAGGTAGCGCTTGGCGATCTCGAGTTTCTCTTCCTCGGTGTAACCCGGGAGTTCGATCACCTCCATGCGGTCGCGCAGCGGACCGGGTATGGTGTCGGCGATATTGGCGGTGGCGATGAACATCACCTTGGAGAGATCGAAGGGCACGCCGAGGTAATTGTCGCGGAAGCTATGGTTTTGCTCCGGATCCAAGACTTCCAGGAGGGCCGAGGCGGGATCGCCGTGGATGCCGACCCCGAGCTTGTCGATCTCGTCCAGCATGAGCACCGGATTGCGGGTGCCGGCCTTGCGAATCGCCTGGATGATGTTTCCCGGCAGCGCCCCGATGTAGGTGCGTCGATGGCCGCGGATCTCGGCCTCGTCGTGCACGCCACCGAGGCTGATGCGCACGAACTTTCGCCCCGTCGCCCGAGCGATGGACTGGCCGAGCGATGTCTTGCCCACTCCCGGCGGACCGACGAAACAGAGGATCGGCCCCTTGCCGTCCGGCTTGAGCTTGCGCACGGCGAGATATTCGAGGATGCGCTTCTTCACCTTCTCGAGATCGAAGTGGTCGGCATCGAGGATCTCGCGCGCCTTGGCGATGTCGATCACTTCCGGATCGAGCTTCGACCACGGCAGCTCGGTGAGCCACTCGAGATAGGTGCGCAGCATGCCGTACTCGCCGGCCCCCTCCGGCAGGCGCTCGAGCCGTCGCAGCTCCTTTTTCGCATGCTCCTCGATCTCGGGCGGCATGCCAGCGGCGGCGATCGCCTTCTCGAGTTCCTGGATCTCGGCCTCGCGTTCACCCTCCTCGCCGAGTTGGCGGCGGATCGTGCGCAACTGTTCGCGGAGCAGCCGCTCGCGGTTCTCCTTTTCGATGGTCTGGCGGGTCTCTTCGGCGATCTCGCGCGACAGTCGCAGGACCGCGAGCCGGTGGGCCAACAGGTGGAGCACGAGATCGAGACGAGCTTCGACCTCGAGGGTCTCGAGCACGCGCTGCTTGTCCTTGGGCTCGAAGTCCATGACCGAGGCGACGAAATCGGCGAGCATGCCGGGCGAGGCGATGCCGGCGAGGGCTTCGCGCACCTCGGCTGGTGCCTGCGGCGCGAGCTCCAGGGCCTCGTTGGCGAGGCGCTTGAGCTCCTGCATGCGCGCTTCCACCGCGGGCGTCAGCTCCTCCTTGACCGCGATCTCTTCGATGCGGGCAGCAAGGAACGGCAGACCTTCCACCCATTCGACGATGCGGAAGCGACGCACGCCTTGGCAGATGACGTGATGGGATCCTTCGCCCGCGGTAACCACCCGGAGCACGTTCGCCACCGTGCCGATCTGGTGCATGCTATCGGGACCGGGTTGTTCGACCTCGGGCTCGCGCTGCAGCACCACGCCCAAGGGCCGTTCGGCCTCGAGGCTCGCCTGGACGGCCAGCACGGACGACCGGCGCCCGACGCTGAGCGGCAGAACCACCCCTGGAAAGAGCACCGCATTGCGAAGCGGCAGGATGGCGGTCACGCCCTCCGGCAGTCGCGGTGCGCCCCGGCCTTCACGGGAAGCTTCGCTGCCGGTGCGTTCGATATCGGATGTCCCGCCCACGGCCTTTCCCCGTATGTTTCAGAGACGTTCCATGACGATCGACAGGCAACCGTCGGCATATTCCGTATGCAGCAGCCGCCAGGAGCCAGGCGGCAGGCGAATGCGCCGCACGAAGCGGCCGAACGGGATCTCCATGCGCACGAGGCGCGCCGTTGCCAAGCCGCGGGGCGGCCGACGTTCGCCGGTGATCACGAGCACATCGTCCTCGATCCCGAGGCCGACGTCTTCCCGCCGCACGCCGGGTAGCGCCACGGTGATGGCGATCCGGCCATTGGCTTCGAGCACGTCCACCGGCGGTTCCCACCCCGACTGCTCGCGAGCCGCTGCCGGGACGAAGAAATGCCGCTCTAGCCGCTCGGCACGACGCAGCATTTCGCATGCTTCCGCCCACATCCACCACAACGGATCGCCCCGCATCGACGCTCACCTCGAAACAATGGAGAAAACTGTTCGCGATTGTGCCTGCGGCCCGCGCGCCCACATATAAGGTGCCCCGTGCGGCCGATTGCAAGGCGCGGACAGCATTCGGCTGGGTTTCATCGGAGGAGACGCGGTCATGGCTTTGGCGAACATCGGACGCGCGTTGCAACTCCTGCCCGGCTCCCGTTCGCCTGCCGCAGTGGCCCTGCCGACAGCCTGGATCCACCGGATCGAACGGCAGGTCGGGCGCGGCGGACAGGCGTTCGCCGAACGCTGGGTGCTCGAGTTCGAACCCTGGCTGCGACCCGAAATCGACCGCCTCACTGGCTGGACGGGAAGCGGCGATCCCCTGCGCGGGCAACGCTTGGAATTCCCCGACCTCGAGAGCGCCGTCGCCTTCGCCGAGGCGCACGGCTGGCCGTGGGTCGTGGCGGAGCCGCCGGTCAGACGAGCCCGAGCTCGACCGTATGCGGAAGTGCTGGCCGAGCACTTTGCCCGCACGATGTCGCCCCTGGCTGCAGGCTTGGTGCAAGGCGTGCCGCTCGAACTGCTGCTCGCCGAAGACGAGCGGGCAGGCGCTCCGGGGGAGTCCGTCACCGAGAGAGTCCAGGCCGCCGTGGCCGGCGCGCCCGAACAGGCTTCCCAAAAGCGTTTTCGAGCTGAAGGCCGGAGTGGCGAGGAACCGGTGGATCCGGTCGAGGAGGCGGACCTCGAGTCCTTTCCGGCCAGCGATCCTCCGGCCTGGACCGGGACGACGATTCCCTGAACGGGACAGCACAGCGAACCGGGTTCTTCCATCGGTGGTCGGGCCTTTGGCCGCCGCGTTTGCGGGGGGATAGCGGGTCAGGGGCCGGTAAACGACCACACGAGCGGTATCACCAGCACGGCGGTGAGGCCGATCAGGACGTTGAGGGGAAGGCCGACGACGACGAAATCGCGAAAGCGATAATTGCCGGCGGCATAGACGAAGGTGTTGGTTTGATAGCCGATCGGTGTCGCGTAGGCGTTGCTCGCCGCGACCATGACCGCCACCACGAAGGGGCGGGGATCGACCCCGAGCTGCTGGGCGATCGCCACCGCGATGGGTGTCATCAGGATGCCGGCGGCGTTGTTGCTCAGCACCTCGGTGATCGCCACGGTGGCGAAATAGACGATGCCCAGCACGCCCCATGGCCCCAGCTTGGCGAACAGGTCCACCAGGCCCTCGACCAGGATGCGGGCCGCCCCGGTTTCCTCCATGGCATGCCCGAGCGCCAGCATGCCGTAGATCATCACCATCACCGGCCAGGAGACTGCCTGATAGGCGTCCTCCGGCTCCAGGCAGCCGGTGAGGATGACGACCGTCACCCCGATCAACGCCAGGGCCGTGATAGGAGCGATTTCCAGGCTCGCCCCGACCACCACGGCGGCGATGGTAGCGAGCGCGATCCATTGGCGATCGCGGCGGTAGGGGCGTATGGTCGGAGCGGTGAGGCCGATGAGGAACTGGTCGTCGAACAGTTGCCGGAAAGCCTCGGGTGGACCCTCGAGCAGGAGGGTGTCGCCGAACTGGAGCCGGGTCTCGTCGAAATTGCCGCGCAGATTCTCGTTCTGGCGGTGGATGGCGACGATCGTCACCCCGAAGCGCCGCTGCAAATTCAGGCTCGATACCTTGCGCCCGACCCAACGCGAATTGGGTCCGACGATACCTTCCATGAGCACCGTTTGATGGGCAGCGATCGGCTCGAGGGCGTGCGCTCCATCGCTTCCGAGCACCACGTCTCCCTTCTCGCGCAGCTCGAGGAGATCGCTCGCTTGGGTCCGCAGCAAGATCCGATCGCCCGGCTCGAGGGGCACCGAGCCGGCGCGGGCACCGAGCGGGACATCGTCGCGGAGGACTTCGATCACCCGCGCGCCGAGCTTTTTGGCGAGGGCCGTCTCGTCGAGGGTCTTGCCGACGAGCGGCGAGCCCAGAGGCACGAGCACTTCGGCGAGGAACTGGCGTTTCTTGGGGTCCGGCAACAGATCGTGCAGGCTTTCGCGGGCCGGCAGCAGGCGACGTCCCACGAGCGCCATGAAGAGAACGCCGACCAAGCTGATGGGCACGCCCACCCAGGTGATCTCGAAGATGGAGAAAGGTTCGAGACCCAGCCTGCGGGCGGCACCGTCGACGACGAGGTTGGTCGAGGTGCCGATCAGGGTGCAGGTTCCGCCCATCACCGCGGCGAAGGAGAGGGGCAGCAGATAGAGCGAGGGTGCCTCGTTGCGGCTGCGGGCGAAGGCGATCACGACGGGGGTGAGGGCGACCACGACCGGGGTGTTGTTGACGAAGGCCGAGATCACCACCACGCCGATCATGAGCACCGCCAAGGCAGCCGCTCGCGGCAAATGGGCCATCCGGGTCACCCGTTCGCCGAGCTGTTCGATGGTCCCCGTGCGCTCGAGGGCGGCGCTCAGAACGAACATGCAGAGCACGGTGAAAGGAGCGGGATCGGCGAGCCCGGCGAGGAAATCGTCGACACCGATCACCCCGGTGGCGAGGAGGAACGTGGCGGCAGTGAGCGCGATCACCTCGATGCGCATGCGCTCGCTCACGAACGCCACCATGACGGCGAGCAGCGTGAGCAGGACCAGCCAGGGAGCGAGATCGCCGATCTGCGGCACGCAGAGGACCCGAGCTTGAGGGCGTTGGCGGCCGCATCATAGGGGCGGCCCGAGGGGCGGCAAGTCCGCGGCGCACAACCGTATGGGGTGCCCTATACGGCGAAGCTGGTGCCGCAGCCGCAAGAGGCGGTGGCGTTCGGATTGTGCACCCGGAAGCAGGCGCCGGTCAGGTCCTCGACGAAATCGAGCTCGGCGCCCACGAGGAACAGCAGCGACAGACCATCGACCGCAACCCGCGCCCCGTCACGCTCGACGATCACGTCGTCGGGCTGCGGCGTGTCGTCGAGATCGAAACGATAGCGGAACCCGGAACAACCCCCTCCCTCGACCGCGAGCCTGAGGAACAGACCCGGTCGCCCGTCGCGCGCGACGATGTCGCGGATCCGGCGGGCGGCCCGCTCGCTCAGCCGCACGGGAGGGGGAGGCGAGACGGATTCGCTCACGGCACTCTCCGATGACGCGTTCACAACGACACGCCTGGTTCTATCTATGGTCCGATCCTGCGACATCCAAGCGTCCGGCGTTCGCCCCTTGGCCGAAACTGTCCCCGCCTGCGCTCGCGCTCCCTTCGCCTGCCGGCCTGAACGCAGCGCCGGGCGGGCGGTGGCGATTCCGGAAAGCCCGATCCGCAGCTGCTTCCAGCGCGACCGCGATCGTATCGTCCATTCGACCGCGTTCCGCCGGCTCGAGTACAAGACCCAGGTGTTCGTCAACTTCGAGGGCGACCACTTCCGCACCCGCCTCACCCACAGTCTCGAAGTGGCCCAGATCGGTCGGACCGTGGCCCGTGCGCTCGGCCTCGACGAGGATCTGACGGAGGCGATCGCTCTCGCCCACGATCTCGGCCATCCCCCCTTCGGCCACGCGGGCGAAGAGGCCCTCGATCGCGCCCTCGCCGAGTTCGGCGGCTTCGATCACAATCTCCAAACCTTCCGCATCCTCACCCGACTCGAGCGCCGCTACGGCGACCACGAGGGTCTCAATCTCACCGCCGAGACCCTCGAGGGTGTGATCAAGCACAACGGGCCACTGCGGGACGAAATACCGGAAGCGATCGCCCGACATCCGCTGGCCGATCGCTTCCATCTCCAGCTGCAGGCGCCGCTCGAGGCCCAGGTGGCGGCCATTTGCGACGATCTGGCGTACTGCAGCCACGATGTCGACGATGGACTGCGTGCCCGTTTCTTCGCCCTCGAGGAGCTCCTCGAGCTGCCGCTCGTGCGGCCGATCGTCGAGGAGGTCTTGAGCCGCTACGGCAGGAGGGCGCCCGAGTGCCTGGCGCACGAGACGGTGCGCCGGTTGATCGACCGCTTGGTCGCGGATTTGCTCGCCGCCACCCGCGAGCGAATCCGGCTCGCGGCGGTGCGCGACCTCGACGACGTGCGGGCCGCACCGGCACCCCTCGTCGCCTTTTCGCCGGAAGTGGCACACGGGGTGCAGGAATTGCGGGCGTTCTTGCACCGGCGAGTGTACCGCCACTACAAGGTCAACCGCACGGCGCGCAAGGCCGCCCGCCTCGTGAGCGAGCTGTTCGCGGCGTTCCTCGCGGCACCGGACTGTCTGCCGGACGGCTGGCGGGAGCGCGCGGGCGGACCCGGCGAGGCGCACACTGCCGGCGTGGTGCGCGACTATATCGCCGGGATGACCGATCGCTACGCGCTTTGCGAGCACGAGCGCATGTTCCGCATGAGCCGGGATCCGATATGAACGTCTACCACGAGATTCTCGAAAAAGTTCACGCGGCACTCGAAGAGTTGCAGGCACGCGGCGAACTTCCTGGCAATCTCGACCTCTCCGCCGTGACCGTCGAGCCACCCCGCGATCCTGCCTACGGCCATATGTCCACCAACGCCGCCTTGGTGCTGGCCCGGGCCGCGCGCACGAAGCCGCTCGAGCTCGCCGAGGCCATCGCGGCGCGTTTGCGCGGGCTGCCGGACGTCGCGGCGGTCACGGTCGCCTCTCCGGGCTTCGTCAATCTCACCCTCGCCGACGATGTCTGGCGCCGCCAGGTCGAGGTCGTGCTGAGGGAAGGCGCCGACTATGGGCGCTGCGATCTCGGCCGGGGGCTGCGGGTCAATGTCGAATACTGTTCGGCCAATCCCACCGGGCCGCTCCATGTCGGCCATGGGCGCGGCACGGTGTTCGGCGACGCCTTGGCCAATCTCCTCGAGTTCGCAGGTTATCGGGTCACTCGCGAATACTACATCAACGACGGTGGGGGGCAGATCGAAGCCCTCGCCCGTTCCATCTATCACCGCTACCTGCAGCTCCTCGGCCAGACCGACGAACCGCTACCGAAAGGGCTCTATCCCATCGAAGAGCTCGTGCCGGTGGCAGAGGCCATCGTCGAGCGCGACGGCGCCAAATGGGTCGGCAAGCCGGAATCCGACTGGCTCGACCTCTTCGGTCGGGCGGGCGTGCAGGCCATGATGGCGCGCATCCGCGAGGACCTCGCCCTTCTCGGCGTGCGCCACGATGTCTTCACCTCGGAGCGGGCGCTCATCGAGGCTGGGCGCATCGACGAGACCATCCGCCATCTCGACGGCCTGGGGCTCGTCTACGTCGGCACCCTGCCGCCGCCCAAGGGCAAGCCGGTCGAGGATTGGGAGCCGACGCCGCAGCTCCTGTTCCGGGCCACCCTTTTTGGCGACGACAGCGACCGGCCGCTCAAGCGCTCGAACGGCGCCTGGACCTACTTCGCCGCCGATGTGGCCTACCACCTCGACAAGATTCGCCGTGGCGCGCAGCTGCTGGTCGATGTGTGGGGAGCCGACCACGGTGGCTACGTCAAGCGCATGCAGGCGGCGGTCAAAGCGCTGAGCGAGGGGCGGGTCGAGCTCGTCGTTCGGTTGTGCCAGCTCGTCAAGCTCTATTCCGCCGGGCAGCCGCTGCGGATGTCGAAACGCGCCGGACGCACCGTGTGGTTGCGGGACGTGCTCGAGGAAGTCGGGCGAGACGTCTTTCGCTTCATGATGCTCACGCGACGCAACGACGCCCCGCTCGATTTCGATCTCGTCGAGGCGGTGCGCCAGTCCAAGGACAATCCGGTGTTCTACGTGCAGTATGCGCATGCCCGGATCTGTTCGGTGTTCCGCCATGCCGCCGAGGCCGGCATGGATACCGGGAGGTGGGCTGGCGTACCGCTCGAGCGGCTGCGCGATCCCGCCGAGCTCGAGCTGCTGCGTGCCATGGCCCAGTGGCCGCGGGTGGTGGAGGGTGCGGCTCGCCAGTTCGAACCGCATCGCATCGCATTCTACCTTCACGATCTCGCTGGTGCCTTCCACTCGCTTTGGACGCGCGGTAAAGAAGAGAGCGGGCTGCGCTTCCTCCTTGCCGAGGACGAGGCGACGACCCGCGCCCGCCTCGCCATGCTGGCTGCGGTGCGCATCGTGCTGGCGAACGGGCTGCGACTGCTCGGGGTGGAACCCCTCGAGGAACTGCACTGAGGGCGGTCTTCCGGAGCCCGCCCGCCCGCCGGGGAGATCGTTGCGTGGCGAACAGCAACGCGCCCATCCGTCCGGTCTCCGGCAGTCGGCCGGCCGGCACCGCGGCCCCGCCAAGGCAGCCGCGGGGCCGTTTGATCGCAGGGGCCACACTCGTCGGTGTCTTTGGCCTGTTTGGCGCCATCGTTTGGTACGCGTGGATGGAGAGCCACGCGATCGGGGGAGACGAGGTGCCGCTCCTCGCCGCCCCCACCGTGCCGTGGAAGGTCTCGCCCGAGAATCCGGGAGGCCTCTCGCTGGTGGGAGAGAATCGGCCGATCGGGCGGCTCCTCGAGGCGGGAGAGGGATCGGTCGAGGAGCCCGAGCGCATCCTGCCGGTCGAGGATCCAGACGTCCGCAGCCTGGCCGCGGTGCTGCCGAGCGGGGAGCCGTCGGCCGCTCCGGCCGGGACAGAGGCGAAAGATGGCCAGGCGGACGGGGCTGCCTCCGCCAGCGAGCCGCAGCTCGCCCAGGGCGCACCGCCAAGCGATCCACGTTCGCTGCTGCCACCCAAGCCCGGTCCGGAGGCCGGCGCCGCACCGGCAAGCGAACCGCACTCCGGACCCGAGGCCGGCGAACCTGCAGCCCGTCCGACCGACACCGAAGCGGGGCCGTCGCTGCCGCCCACCGGGAGCCTGCCACCGTCTGCGCCCGCTGCTGCCGCTGGTCCACGACCGGCCGCGACCGCAGCGGACCGGCCCGCTTCCGCCTCGCGAGCTCCCGCTGCGCAAGCGACGGTGGCGGCTCCCGTCGATCCCGCCGCGAGCCCGGGCCCGGCTACGGTAGCCGCTGGGCAGGCCGGCGATTCCGGACGCCGGACGAGCGGGTCGGCGACCGCGGTGGGAGCGCCGGCGCCCGCCTCCGCCGGCGCCATGCGGCCGGTGGCCCTGCCGACGGGCGGCACGATCCGGGTGCAGCTCGCGGCGGTGAGTCGACGGGAGGGTATCGAGGCGCGCTGGGCGAGCTTGCAGCGACGTTGGCCTCAGGTGCTGGCCGGGCGGGAACTCGTGGTCGAGCCGCTCGAGAGCGGGGGGCGCACCCTCTACCGCATCCAGGCGGCAGGCTACCGCAGCCGGGCAGAGGCGGAGGCCGCTTGCCGGACGATTCGCGCCGGCGGCGGCGAGTGCTTCCCCGTCGGCCGGTGAGCGGGAGGCGGTTTCGTCCGGCGGTGGTGGGCGTCGCCGGCGCCACCCTGAGTGCCGAGGAACGGGCGCTCTTCCGCGAGCTGCCGCCAGCCGGGGTGATCCTGTTCGCGCGCAACTGCCTGGAGCCGGAACAGCTCGAGGAGCTCGTCGTCGAGCTGCGGGCGCTCTTCCCCGACCGACGGCTTCCGCTCTTCGTGGACCAGGAGGGCGGGCGGGTGCAGCGCCTGCGGCCGCCCCACTGGCCAGCGCTGCCCGCAGCGGGTACCATCGGCCGCCTCTTCGATCGCGACCCGCGTCGCGGTCGGCAGGCAGCCCGGCTCTACGCCCGGGCGATCGCTGCCACTCTCGCCGCGGCCGACCTGGACGTCGTCTGCGCGCCGGTCCTCGATTTGCACCTCGCCGAGACGACCGCGGCGATCGGCGATCGGAGCTTCGGCGGCGATCCGCATCGGGTGGCGGCCCTCGGCCGCATCGTCTGCGACACGCTCCTGAGCTGCGGCATCGTACCGGTGATCAAGCATCTTCCAGGCCACGGTCGGGCACGGTGCGATAGCCACCTGGAACTGCCGCGGGTCGACGCCCGAGCCGATCTCCTCGAGGCGAGCGACTTCGTGCCGTTCCGCGCCTGCCGCGACGCCCCGTTTGCCATGACTTGCCACTGTCTGTTCGAGGCTCTCGATTCCCGACATCCGGCGAGCCTGTCGGCGCCGATCGTTCGCGGGGTCGTTCGCGGCCGGCTGGGCTTTTGCGGGATCCTGCTATCCGACGACCTCGGCATGGGAGCCCTGGTCGGTTCACCGAAGGACCGGGCGCGCGCGGCCTGGGCCGCTGGCAGCGATCTCGTGCTGTGGTGCGACGGGGACGTGGGGCGCACGGCCGAGGTCCTCGCCGCGCTGCCGGAGGCCGACACCGCTCTGGAGGCTCGGCTCGCTGCCGCTCTTGCCGCGGCGCGCCGTCCCGAGACGATCGCCGAGCCGAGAGATCTCGCCCGCCAGCTCGCGGACACTATTTCCGCCGCCGATGCCCGAGATCCGTGACCTTCTCGACACTCTCTCCGTCTGGCTGCTACCCGTGCTGGTGGCGATCACCTTCCACGAGGCGGCGCATGGCTGGATGGCGGAACGGCTGGGTGACGATACCGCCCGGCGGCTTGGTCGGGTGACGTTCAACCCGCTCGCCCACGTCGATCCCGTGGGCACCTTGCTGCTGCCCGGGTTGCTCGTCCTCTTCGATGCCCCCTTCGTCTTCGGCTGGGCGAAGCCCGTGCCCGTCGCTTTCCATCGCCTCCGCCATCCCAAGCGCGACATGGTGTGGGTGGCGCTTGCCGGGCCCGCCATCAACATCCTGCTCGCTCTCGGCTGCGGATTTGCCTACCACGGGGTCGCCGCGCTTCCCGACCCGTGGTCCGGCTGGGTCGCCGACAATCTCGCGAACGCCATCGCCATCAACGTCGTGCTCGCGACTTTCAACATGGTACCGATCCCGCCGCTCGATGGCGGGCGCGTGGTTGTCGGATTGCTGCCTCGTCCCTGGTCGTGGCGGTTCGCGCGCCTCGAGCGCTATGGCATGCTCATCCTTCTGCTGCTGCTCTTCCTCGTGCCCGTGATCGCGCGGCAACTCGGCTACACCGTCAATCCGCTCGCCACGGTGCTGTGGCCGGTGGTCTCGCTCGTCTACGATCTCGTGCTGCTCGCCACCGGCTGGCCGACGGGATGAACGCGCCACGGGAGGAGCCCAGCGGCGAGGCCCTCACCCTCTCGCTGGAGGCGTTTTCCGGGCCGCTCGAACTCCTGCTGGAGCTCGCGCGCGCCCAGAAGGTCGATCTCGCCCGCATCTCCATCCTGGAACTGGTCGACCAGTACCTCGCGTGGCTGGAACGGGCACGGGAGCTCCGGCTGGCGCTCGCCGCCGACTATCTCGTGATGGCGGCCTGGCTCGTCTATCTCAAATCGCAGCTCCTGCTGCCGGTCGGGGAGCGGGAGGAGCCGGAGATCGAGCGACAGGCCGTCGATCTCGCCGATCGGTTGCGACTGCTCGAGGCGATCCGACGCGCTGCGGACTGGCTGGCGGAGCGACCTTGCCTCGGCGATCAGCGCTTGCCGCGCGGTGCGCCCGAGCGTCCGGCCGTCGAGCGGCAAGGACCGCTCGTGGCAAGGCTTGCCGAGCTCTTGCAGGCATGGGCGGCGGTGGCTCGGCGAGCTGCGCCGCAGTCGGTGGAACTCCCGCCGCGGCGATGGGTGTCGGTCGAGCAAGTGCTCGACCGCATCGCGCGTCAACTGGTCGGCCGGGACTGGCAGCGGATCGAGCGTTTTCTGCCAGCCGAATGGCGGGACGAACTCCTCCGCCGCTCGGCCATGGCCTCCGGTCTGGTGGCGGCACTCGAGCTGGCGCGGCGGGGCGAGATCGATCTCTACCAACCCGAACCCTTCGGCCCCATTTTCTTGAGGCGACGGGCATGAGCGACCCTTTGACCGAGCAGATCGTGGAAGCGCTGCTGTTTGCCAGCGCCGAGCCGCTCAGCGAGGAGGAGATCCAGGCGGTCCTCGGCGAGCGCGGCGAGGCGCGGCGCGTGCTCGAGGCGCTCCAGCGGGCCCTGGCCGGGCGCGGCGTGCGGCTCGAGCAGCAAAACCGCCGCTGGGCGCTGCGCACCGCGGTCGAGGTCGCCCCCTTCTTGCGGCGCATCGACCGGCGGCCCCGCCGCCTGTCGCGGGCGGCCCTCGAAACCCTAGCGGTGATCGCCTATCGTCAACCCGTGACCCGGGCCGAGATCGAAGCGGTGCGCGGGGTGACGGTCGGCCGCGGCATTCTCGAGCAGCTCTTGGAGCTCGGGTTGATCGCACCGCGCGGCCGAAAGGAGGTGCCGGGGCGACCGGTGCTGTGGGTGACCACGGCGGCGTTCCTCGACCACTTCGGGCTCGCCTCGCTCGACGATCTCCCCCGGCTCGAGGAGCTCGAGGGCAACTCGCTGTTCGGCGCGACCGCGGCACGGTAGACGAGGATGCGACAGGAGACGGCCATCGGCAACATGCCGGCCACCGCCCTCGCTCGGGCGGAAGAGAAGGACACCACGGCACCCGGCCTCGAGGTGGAGGAGCTGTCACACCGGTTCGACCACAGGCTGGTGATCGATCGGGTCTCCCTCACCATGGGGCGCGGCGAGGTCCATTGCCTCGTCGGTCCCTCGGGCTGCGGGAAGACCACCACCCTGCGGCTGATCGCCGGGCTCGAGAGGGTGCAGCAGGGACGGATCCGCATCCGCGGCCGGCTGGTCGCCGAGCCAGGCCGCGGCCTGCCGCCCGAGAAGCGGCGGGTCGGCCTGATGTTCCAGGATTTCGCTCTGTTCCCGCACCTGACCGTAGCAGAGAACGTGGCGTTCGGGCTGCGCCATCTCGACCGGGCCGAACGGCAAAAACGGGTGCGGCGACTGCTCGAGCGGGTCGACATGGCAGCCTTCGCCGACCGCTACCCCTATATGCTCTCGGGCGGCGAGCAGCAGCGGGTGGCCCTCGCCCGGGCGCTCGCGCCCGAGCCCGATCTCATGTTGCTCGACGAGGCCTTCTCCGCGCTCGATACCGCCTTGCGCACCCAGATCCGCGAGGAGACGCTCGCCATTCTGCGCGAAGCGGGCACCTCGACGCTGCTCGTCACCCACGATGCCGAAGAGGCGATCCGAGCGGGCGATGTCATTCACGCCATGCTCGACGGTTCCATCGTCCAAAGCGGCACCCCCTCCGAGCTCTACGCCCGGCCCGCCGATCCCTTCGTCGCCAACTTCTTCGGTCCGGTGAACAGCTTCCGCGGCCGGGTTCGGAGCGGCCGCATCGACACGCCCATTGGCGCTGTGGCGGCCGACGGCCTCGCCGAGGGCGAGCGGGCGCTGGTGATCGTGCGACCGGAGGGCATTCGGCTGCGCCGAGCCACGGCCGGCAGCGGTCGCGCGCGGCTGGTCGACCGGCGCGATCTCGGACCGATCCACCTCATTTGGCTCGCTCTCGCCGACGGCACTCGGGTCAAGGTCAGGGAGACGGGGATCCTCTCCGCAGCTGTCGGCGAGGAGGTCGAGGTGGAGCTCGATCCCAGGCACGTCTTCGTCTTTGGCGATCGGGCATGAGCCGGACCCGAGGTCGCATTGCCGCCGCTCTGGAATTCTGCGATGCTGTGCCCTAGGTCGACGTCCCCGGGCACGGGCCGGAGACAGAGCGAGGAAGCGGCATGAGCATCGGAATCTGGCAGGTCGTGCTGATCCTGCTGATCGTCCTGATCCTGTTCGGCGCCGGCAAGCTGCCGAAGGTCATGGGAGATCTCGCGAAGGGCGTGCGCGCCTTCAAGAAGGGGCTGAGCGATGACGAGGGGGAGGAGGAGACGGCAGGGGTGAAGCCGCTCACCGCCGACAAGAGCGAGCCCTCGGGTCGCGTGGTGGAGGGGGTGGCGGTGCGCAAGGACGAGCCGTCGCGCGGCTGAGGACCGGGGACCAGCGGACGTCGCGCCATGTTCGACATCGGTTGGTCCGAGATGGCGCTGGTGCTCCTCGTGGCGCTCCTCGTCATCGGACCCAAGGACCTCCCCAAGGTGGCGCGGACGCTCGGCCGCTGGGCGGGCAAGGCGCGGGCGATGGCACGCGAGTTCCAGCGCTCTTTCGAGGACATGGCGCGCGAGGCCGAACTCGAGGACATCCGCAAGGAGCTTCACAGCCTCGATCGCCAACAGATCGGCCTCGACGGACCTGACCGGCCGTCGATCGCCGCGGCTCGGACGGGCAGCGTGGCGAGTCCGACGGCGAATCCCGGGGCGGGCGATGCGGCGGCGAGACAGACCACCGAAGCCTCGGCCGGGCGCTCCGGGGACGCCGTCGCAGCGACGGCGGATGGTAGCGCGGAGAAGCGCTGAGTGTCGCTCATCAAGGACATAGACGATCGCGAAATGCCGTTGCTCGATCATCTGATCGAGCTGCGGAACCGTCTGCTGTACTCCGTGGTGGCGATCTTCATCGGATTCGTCGTCTGCTACTTCTTCGCTGACAAAATCTATGCGTTCCTCACGCGTCCTTTGGCGGAAGTCTGCCTGCAGAATACGATAGGGGACGATCGCCCGGCATGTACGCGTATGATCTACACGGCCCTCCATGAGGCGTTCTTCACCTACGTGAAGGTGGCGTTCTTCGCTGGCGCGTTTCTCACCTTCCCGTTCGTTGCCGCCCAAATATGGCTGTTCGTGGCGCCCGGGCTCTACCGTCACGAAAAACAGGCGTTGTTGCCATTTCTCATCGCCACGCCGATATTGTTTTTTACAGGTGGTGCTGTGGTCTACTATATCGTGTTCCCTCTCGCCTGGAAGTTCTTCCTGAGTTTCCAGACACCCGGCGGCGAGGGGTCGCTGCCCATCATGCTGGAAGCACGGGTAGCCGAGTATCTCGATCTCGTCATGAAGCTGATCTTCGCCTTCGGCTTGTGCTTCCAGCTGCCGCTGGCGCTCACGCTGCTCGGGAGGGTGGGGCTGGTGACGGCGGACGGGCTCGCCCGCAGCCGCCGCTACGCCATCGTCGCCGCTTTCGTCGTCGGGGCGGTGCTCACGCCACCCGATGTCATCAGCCAGATCTCCCTCGCACTGCCGATCATTGCCCTCTACGAGGTGTCCATCCTCATGGTGCGTTTCGCCGAAAAGCGGCGGCGCGAGCGCGAGGCCGCCGAGGCAGAAGGGGATGCCGCAGGCGCGAGCGGGCCGTGAGCGGCACATCCGCCATCGCCTCCGCACGACCCCGTGCTGGCGGGGGGACAAAAGGTGATCGACCTGCGTTGGATCCGGGAACATCCTGAGGCCTTCGACCGGGCGTTGATGCGGCGCGGGCAGGCTCCTGCGGCGCAGCGCATCCTCGCTCTCGACGGCTCGAGGCGGGAACTCGAGACGCGGCTGCAGGAGCTGCAAGCGGAGCGCAACCGCCTGTCCCGCGAGATCGGCGAACGCCGCCGGCTCGGCGAGGCGACCGAGGATTTGCTGAGGCGCGTGGCCGAGCTCAAGGAGGAGGTCAAGCGTGGCGAGGACGAGCTGCGTCAGCTCGAGGCCAGGCTGCGCGACGAGCTCGTCCTCTTCCCCAATGTGCTGCTCGACGAGGTACCGGACGGTCCGGACGAAAGCGGCAATCGCGTCGAGCGCGAGGTGGGAGAACGCCGCCACTTCGCCTTCGCGCCGAAAGAGCACGATGCCCTCGGCCGCGGCCTCGGTATGGACTTCGAGCGGGCGGCGAAACTCGCCGGAGCCCGCTTCGTCGTGCTCTACGACCGGCTCGCCCGGCTGGAGCGGGCCCTCGCCCAATTCATGCTCGACCTGCATGTGCGCGAGCATGGCTATACCGAGGTCGCGGTGCCCTATCTCGTGCGCGATGCCGCCCTTTTCGGCACCGGTCAACTGCCGAAGTTCGCCGCGGACCTGTTCACCACCACGGCCGGTCTGTGGCTGATCCCGACCGCCGAAGTGCCGCTCACCAATCTCGTCGCCGGCGAGATCCTGGCCGAGAGCGAGTTGCCGCTTCGCTTCACCGCGCTCACTCCGTGCTTCCGCGCCGAGGCCGGGGCAGCTGGCCGTGATACCCGCGGCATGATCCGCCAGCACCAGTTCGACAAGGTCGAGCTCGTGAGCATCACCACGCCCGAGCAGTCGCGTGCGGAACATGAGCGCATGACGGCCTGTGCGGAGGAGGTCTTGAAGCGCCTGCAGCTGCCGTATCGGGTGGTCACTCTGTGCTCGGGCGATACCGGTTTTGCCGCTGCCAAGACCTATGACATCGAGGTCTGGCTGCCGGGTCAGGGGCGCTACCGCGAGATCTCGAGCTGCTCCAATTGCACCGATTTCCAGGCGCGGCGGATGAATGCGCGTTACCGGCCGGCCGACGGTCGGCCGCGTTTCGTCCACACTTTGAACGGCTCCGGGGTCGCGGTGGGGCGGGCCCTGGTGGCGGTGCTCGAGAACTTCCAGGAGGCCGACGGCAGCGTCTGGGTACCGGAGGTGCTGCGGCCTTACATGGGCGGCATCAGCCGGCTCGAACCGCGATGAGCGAAAGGCGGCGGCTGCAGCGCATCCTCGTCACCAACGACGACGGTGTGCGGGCACCGGGTCTCATGCTGCTCGAGGAGATCGCCCGCGGTTTTGCCGAAGAAGTCTGGGTGGTGGCGCCGGAGACCAACCATAGCGGCGCCGGTCACTCCCTCACTCTGAGGCGACCGTTGCGCATCCGTCGGCTGTCGGAGCGTCACTTCGCCGTCGACGGCACGCCCACCGACTGCGTGCTGCTGGCGCTCCAGCACATCATCCGGCAGCCGGTGGATCTCGTTCTCTCCGGCATCAACCATGGCTCCAATCTCGGCGACGATGTCACCTATTCGGGGACGATCGCCGCCGCCATGGAGGCGACGCTCTTGGGCGTACCGGCGATCGCGCTGTCGCAGGCCTGTCGCGACCGGGATCCGGTCAAATGGCGCACCGCCGCCACCTACGCGCCGGAGGTGATCGCCCGGTTGCTGCTGGCGCCACCCGGTCGCGACGTGCTCGTCAACGTCAACTTTCCCGATGTCGATCCCGAGGCGGTGTGCGGCATCGCGGTGACCCGGCAAGGCAAGCGCAAGATCGGCGACGAGCTCGTCGAGCGACTCGATCCGCGTGGCGAGCCCTATGTATGGATCGGCGCACTGCGGCAGGAAGAGAGCGGGGGCGAGGGCACCGATATCGCGGCGGTGGCCTCGGGCTGGGTGTCGGTCACCCCGATCCACATGGACATGACCCACTACGCGAGCCTGCCGACGCTCGGAAGACTGTTCGAAGATGTTTCCTTCGCCTCTGCCGCCAAGCGCGTGCAAAAGGTCGGAGACAGAAAGGCCGTGTCAACCAATGCATCAACCGCAAGCGGCGGCCGTGTTGCCGAATAGTTCACAGTGATGACCGGTCGCCTGCCACGAGGCTTGCCTCTCGGGCCAGCTTTCGGTAGACAAAGCGGGGAGAGAAACTGCGACCGGGTCGATGGGACGACTGTCGAAGACACTTCTCGTCCTGACGATGTTGGCGCCACTGGCTGCCTGCGCTGGCTTCGTTCCGGTGGACTTCGGCACCGGGCGCAGCAGTGCCCGCGAGCGAGCGCTGGCCGGCGGCGACCGGAAGGGCGGAGGAGGACGTCCGCTGGTGGCCGGGCCTGGACAGCATCTCGTGATGCCCGGCGACACGGTGAGCGAGCTGGCCCAGCGCTATGGCGTGCCCATGCGGCAGATCGCGAGCCTCAATGGCCTCAAGCCGCCCTATCGGATCTACGTCGGCCAGGTGTTGCAGATCGTTCCCAAGCCGGCGGTCGAGGCGAGCCGGATCCACCGCGTGCAGGCGGGCGAGACCGTGCCGCAAATCGCCGCCCGCTACGGTCTGCAGACCGCGGAATTGCAGGCCGCCAATCCCGATCTCCCGGCCGGGCGCCTGCAAGCCGGGCAGCCTTTGCGCATTCCCAGCACCAGGTCGCAGCCGCCGTCGCCGGCATCCACGTTGGCCTCTCGTCCTTCGCCAGCCGATACCGGCGAGGCGCCTCTTTCGGTACCGCCCGAGGCCTTCCGTCGCGCCGCCGAAACACCAGCCCCACCGCTGTCGCGCGAGGGCTTCCTGTGGCCGGTCGAGGGCGAAATCCTCGACCGCTTCGGATCCAAGCCCAACGGCATGCGGAACGACGGGATCAACATCGCGGCTCCCGAAGGCACGCCGGTGCGCGCTGCCGAGAGCGGGGTCGTGGTCTATGCCGGGGAGGCGATCCCCGCCTTCGGTCGGATGCTCATGCTGCGCCACGACGGCGGCTGGCTCACGGCCTATGCCCACAATCGCACCCTCCTCGTCACGGTGGGGGATGTCGTGCGGCGCGGCCAGGTGATCGCCCGCGTCGGTGCGACCGGCGACGTCACCGTGCCGCAACTTCATTTCCAGGTCAGAAAGGGGACCCAACCCCTCGATCCGGTGGCGCTTCTCGGCTCGCCGCGACAGCTCGCCCAGCGCTGAAGGTGTGTCAGGTCGCGAGCCTCACGCCGAGACGACCGGCGAGATCCTGGATGAACTGGAAGGCGACGCGGCCCGAGCGGGCACCGCGCGTGGTCGCCCATTCGAGGGCCTCGCGCTCGAGCTCCGCGTCGGCGATCGGCAGCCCATAGTGGGCAGCGTAGCGCCGCACGATGGCGAGGTAGGTGGCCTGATCGCAGGCATGGAAGCCAAGCCATAGGCCGAAGCGGTCGGACAGCGAGACCTTCTCCTCGACCGCTTCGCTGGGGTGCAGGGCGGAGCTGCGCTCATTCTCGATTGTTTGTCGCGGCATCAAGTGGCGGCGGTTGGAGGTGGCGTAAAACAGCACGTTCGGGGGCCTGCCCTCGAGCCCGCCCTCCAACACTGCCTTGAGGCTCTTGTAGGTGGTCTCCCCGGGATCGAAGCTCAGATCGTCGCAGAACAGCAGGCAGCGGCGTTGGCTGCGGGCGAGCAGGTGCAGGAGCTCGGGGAGTTCGGCGATGTCCTCGCGGTGGATCTCGATGAGCGCGAGCGCGCGAGGGATCTCGCGATTGACCACGGCGTGGACGGCCTTGACGAGGCTGCTCTTGCCCATGCCGCGCGCTCCCCACAGCAGCGCATTGTTGGCGGGAAGCCCCCTCGCAAAGCGGCGGGTGTTGTCGAGCAGGATCTGGGCCACCCGCTCGATCCCGCAGAGGAGCTCGAACTCCACTCGCGCGACCACCGGAACGGGTCGCAACCGGCCGCGTCGCGGTTCGAAGACGAAGGCATCCGCGGCTCGGAGATCGGGGACAGCTGGCGGTGGCGGGGCAAGCCGTTCGAGGGCGACGGCGATCCGTTCGAGAAGGGTTTCGAGGTTACTGGTCTCGATCTGCGCCATGCGTGGGTCGGTCCGATCGGGCTCGTGACGGGGCTCCGGCGGGGAGGGGCCGGGTCGGATTGAAAACGCTCGCCCGGCCGCTATAGTCCGGCCCCGGTTCCCGGTGCAACCACTCCCGAGGCAGCGATGTTCATCTCCCCGGCCTGGGCTCAAACCGCCGGCGGCGGTAGCGGCGATTTCATCGTCAGCCTGCTGCCGCTCGTCCTGATTTTCATCGTCTTCTGGTTCCTGCTGATTCGGCCCCAGCAGAAGAAGATGCGCGAGCACCAGCAGATGGTGGCGGCTCTCAAGAAGGGCGATCAGGTGGTGACCGCCGGGGGGATCGTCGGCAAAGTGGTGCGGGCCGAGGAGGGTGCCGACACCATCGCCGTGGAGATCGCACCGAACGTCCGGGTCGAGGTGGTGCGCAGCACCATCACCGACGTGCTCAACAAGCCGGTTGGGGCAAACGTCAATCAGCCCACCGGCGCGATCCCTGGTGCGAGCCAGAGCGGTGGCTTTCTCGCCCGGCTATTCTCCAAGAAGTAGGGCCGGGCGATGGGGTATCTGACGCGCTGGCGGGTCGCGCTGATCCTCGGTGTCTGCCTGTTCGGGGTCCTCGCGAGCCTGCCCAATCTGGTGTCGAAAGAGACTCTCGCCCGCCTGCCCGACTGGCTGCCCAAGCGTCAGATCACCCTCGGTCTCGATCTCCAGGGTGGCTCGCACCTGCTGCTCGAGGTCGACACGGAAGCGCTCGTCCGCGAGCGGCTCGAGAATCTCGTGAGCGACATTCGGGCGACCCTGCGCCCGGCTCGCATCGGCTATCGCGGATTGGGCGTGCACGGCGAGAGCGTGGTGCTCACCCTGACCGATCCGGCGCAGACCGACGCGGCGCTCGAAAAGCTGCGCGAGCTCAACCCGCTCGTCCAGGCGATCGGCTTCACCGGCGGCACGATCCGCGAGTTCGAGATCGAGGCGGATCGCGACGGACGCATCACCATGCGACTTTCGGAGCGGGGGCGCGAGCAGCTCGTGGGAGCGGCCGTGCAACAGTCGCTCGAGGTGGTGCGGCGCCGGATCGACGAGCTCGGCACCCGGGAGCCGACCATCCAGCGGCAGGGCGAGAATCGCATCCTGGTCCAGGTGCCGGGAGAGCACGATCCCGGCCGCATCAAGCAGTTGCTCGGCAAGACCGCCCGGCTCACCTTCCATCTCGTGGACCTGGAGGTCAGCCTGCAGGACGCCCGCGAGGGTCGGCTGCCGCCGGACGACATGCTGGTAGCCTCGGCCGACCCCAACGGACCGTCGCACTATGTGCTCAAGCGGAAAGTGGAGCTTTCCGGCGAACATCTCGTCGATGCCCAGCCGAGCTTCCAGAACAACCAGCCGGTGGTGAGCTTCCGCTTCGATTCCACGGGTGCGCGGCTGTTCGGCAAGATCACCCAGGAGAATGTCGGCCGTCTGTTCGCCATCGTCCTCGACGACCGAGTGATCAGCGCCCCGCGCATCCGCGAGCCGATCCTCGGCGGCTCCGGCATCATCGAGGGCGGTTTCACCGTGGAGGAGGCCAACGAACTCGCCATTCTCCTGCGCGCCGGCGCGCTTCCGGCTCCCCTCCACGTGGTGGAGGAGCGGACGGTCGGCCCGGAGCTCGGGGCCGACTCGGTGCGCGCGGGAACGCTGGCGAGCATGCTCGCCATGGTGCTGGTAGCCCTGTTCATGGCCGGCTACTACGGTCTTTTCGGGCTGTTCGCCGATCTCGCCCTGCTCGCCAATCTCGTGCTGATGATCGGCTCTCTGTCGGTGCTGGGGGCGACGCTGACTCTTCCCGGTATCGCGGGAATCGCTCTTACGATCGGCATGGCGGTGGATTCGAACGTCCTGATCTTCGAGCGCATCCGCGAGGAGATCCGGGCCGGCCGGTCGCCGGCGGCAGCCATCGAGAGCGGCTTTTCGCAGGCGCTGCGAGCGGTCGTCGATTCGAACCTGACGACGCTCATCGCCGCTCTCGTGCTGTTCCAGTTCGGCACCGGGCCGGTCAAGGGCTTCGCCGTCACCCTGTCGATCGGGGTGATCACCACCATGTTCACCGCGGTCACTCTCACCCGGCTCATCATCTGGAGCTGGTATCTGCGTATGCGCCCGAAGACCATCCCCCTCTGAGAAGGGCTACCGATGCGCCTGCTGCCGCGCTTCGTTCCCGACGATACCCACATCTCCTTCATGCGCTACCGCGTGCTCGCCCTGTCCCTGTCGGCCGCGGTGACGCTGCTTTCGGTGCTGCTGGTAGCGGTCTTCGGCCTCAACTTCGGTATCGATTTCCGAGGCGGGACCCTCATCGAAGTGCGGACGAGCGAGCCGGCCGACCTCGCGCGGCTGCGGGAGGCCCTGGGCCCCCTCGACCTCGGGGAGGTCCAGTTGCAGAACTTTGGGGGTGGGAGGGAAGTGCTGATCCGGTTCGAGCGCCAGCTCGAGGACGAACGGGCTCAGCAGTCGTTGGTCGAGGAGGTCAAGACCACTCTGCAGAAGCACGATCCAGGCATCGAGATCCGCCGTGTCGAATATGTCGGACCGAAGGTGAGCCAAGATCTGCTGCGGGGCGGTGTGCTCGCGGTGGCGATTTCTGTCGGGCTCATCCTCGTTTACATCTGGTTCCGTTTCGAGTGGCAATTCGGGGTGGGCGCGGTGGTCTCCCTTTTGCACGATGTCTTGGTTACCGTCGGCGCTTTCGCGGTGGTCCGCTACGAGTTCGATCTATCGACCGTCGCCGCTCTCCTCACGCTCGTCGGCTATTCGCTCAATGACACCGTCGTCGTCTATGACCGCATCCGCGAGAACCTGCGGCGTTACAAGACCATGCCGCTCGAACAGATCATCGACCGCAGCCTCAACGACACCCTCGCCCGCACGATCATGACCGGTGTCACGACGCTCCTAGCACTATTGGCGCTTTTCTTCTTCGGTGGCGAAGTGATTCGCGGGTTCACTTTCGCCATGATTTTTGGTATCCTCGTCGGCACCTATTCGAGCGTGTACATCGCTTCGCCGATCCTGATCTACTTCAACCTGCGCGCGGTCACGCCACGAGAGGAGGGGGCGGCCGCAACGGCTCGCCCGTGAACAGGTGGAATTCGTCGCCCATCGCGTTCCGCCCGACCGGCAGGAGATCCAGTCCTACCGACCGGGTGGCTTCACCGTGTCGGGGATCCGATTCGCGGGTTCGCTCCTGCTGACAGCCGAGAGGGTGTGGCCCACTCCGGTCACCCACATCCACGAGGTCGAGCTCGCCCACCTCGCCCCGCTGTTCGATACCGCAACGGGCACCGATCTCCTGATCTTCGGCACGGGTGCCGTCTTCGTCTTGCCCTCGGCCGCGCTGCTGGGAGAGCTCCGCCGGCGCGGCATCGCCGTCGAATCGATGGCCACCGCTGCCGCCTGCCGGACCTTCAACTTGCTCGTCAGCGAGGAACGCAGGGTGGCGGCTCTGTTGGTCGCCCTGCCGGGCTGAGGGGATCGCGAAGCCCAAAGAAGGGGACGGGACAGCGGCGAGGAGCCGGCGGCGTCGCCGCAGGCTCCTCCGCGCGTGTCCGCAGACCCGATGCGATCAGGAGAGTGCCTTGTGCAGTTCCTCCTCGACCGTCTCCCAGTTCACGAGGTGATTGAGGAACGCCGCCACATATTCCGGCCGACGGTTCTGATAGTCGAGATAATAGGCGTGCTCCCACACGTCGAGGCCGAGGATCGGCACCATGCCGTAGACCAGGGGATTGACCGCATTGGGGGTCTTCAGGACCTTGAGTTCTTCCCCGTCCACCGCGAGCCACGCCCAGCCGGAACCGAATTGGGTAACCGCGGCCTCGCGGAACTTCTCGCGGAAGCCTTCGAAGGAGCCAAAGGCGTCCTCGATTCGGCGCAACAGCTCGCCGCCAGGTTGACCGCCGCCCCCCTTCTTCATCACCCGCCAGAACAGGCAATGGTTCCAATGCTGACCCGCGTTATTGAAGATGCCCTCCTTGGCCGGCTGGTTGAAGGTGGCGACGACGATGTCCTCGAGGCTCTTGTTCTCGAGCTCCGTGCCCTCGATCAGATTGTTGAGATTGGTGACATAGGCCTGATGGTGCTTGTCGTGGTGCAGATGCATGGTCTGCGACGAGATGTAGGGCTCGAGGGCATCGTAGGGATAGGGCAGATCCGGAAGTTCGAAAGCCATCGTTTCCCCCTTTTTCGTGACTCCGCCGTGTTGCCGGTCGGGGTGACCTCCCCCGAGGCTTGCACGTAGGTCGCACCCGGCCCCGATGGAAGAGGGCGCGGCTCCAGCCCGCCTTCCGCTCTAGCGGCGCGTTCGGCCACATGCAAGCGAAAGGCCGAAGCCGCAGCCGCCTTCGCCCCTCAGCGGGCGCGGAAGCGGTAGGCCCCATCCTCCGCGAGCCAGCGGTCGACCGCGCCGCGGCGCAAGAGATGGTTCAGGTGGGCGTAGGTCTCGCCCAAAGCGAAGCCGAGCTGGCCCGGGCCGATCTCGATGTCGAACAAGGCCGGCATCACTTCCCACACCGTGGCCGGGTCGACGCAAGCCTCGAGTGCCCGGGCGAGGCGCTCCTCGTGATGCTGGGCCAGCTGGTCGAGGCGGACCGGGAGATTGCGATAGGGTCGTCCGTGGGAGGGGAGGATCAGGGCGTCGGCGGGCACGTCCCGCCAGCGGGCCAAGGAGGCGAGGAAGGCGCCGAGGGGATCGGTATCGGGTGCGCTCGCTGGCACCGAGACCACCGGGCTGATCCGTGGCAGCAGCTGGTCGGCGGCGATCACCAGGTCGAATTCGAGGCTGACGAGGGTGATCATTTCCGGGGCGTGGCCCTCGCCGATCACCACCCGGAATCGGCGCCCGGCAAGCCACACCTCCTCGCCGTCCACCAAGCGGCGGTAGCAGCCGGGTGGCGGCGAGGCACGCCGCCGGTAGAGATTGCCGGCAGCGCGACGCTCCCGCACCAACTCCTCGGGTAGGCCCGCCCGCCGGTCCCAGAGCTCGTGCACGCGGTCGAACTCCTCGGAGGTGTCGAGCGACAGCAGGCGGGCGAGCAACCATTCCGTGCGCGTCGTCCACAGTTGGGCGCCGGTGCGTGCGGCGAGCCAGCCAGCGAGGCCGATATGGTCGGGATGGTAGTGAGTGGCGAGGATCCGCCACACTGGCCGATCCGCGAGCAGGCCAGCGAGCAACCGCTCCCAGGCGAGGCGAGTCTCCGCGGTATCGAAACCGGTGTCGATCAGGGTCCAGCCCTCGTCGTCCCGAGCGAGCCACACGTTGACATGGTCGAGACGCATCGGCAGGCGCAGTCGCACCCACCAGAGGTCCGGGAGGATCTCCATCGGCTCCTCGAAGGGAGGAGCGTCGAAAGCGAAATGAATGCCGTCGGCTGCCGGGGTAACGAGGGGTCGATGGCGCGGATCCGACACGCTGTCACTCCCGCGGGTTCGAGGGCTGTCGAGAACAGGAGGCGGCGGCGCCGGAGTCGTTCTCCGGTGGAAGGCACCGGCGCGCGAAGGCGGCGATCGCTGCCACCGTCTCGTCCGCAGCGT
The DNA here is from genome assembly GCA_002898275.1 of bacterium HR40. Classification (GTDB taxonomy): domain Bacteria; phylum Pseudomonadota; class Alphaproteobacteria; order Geminicoccales; family Geminicoccaceae; genus HRBIN40. The sequence continues at coordinate 1,002,628 of BEIQ01000001.1, read as the reverse complement.
CGATGTGGGGTGCGTGGCTCGCTCCCGAAAGGATCAAGGTCTCGACCGGGCCAGTGGCCGCCTGCCGAATCGCCTCGATCTGGGCGAGGGTGCCGTAGGGATCGTGTTCGCTCTGGACTGCCAGCACCGGCACGTGGATACGGCTGAGCTCGGCGCGCATGTCGAAGCCGCGAAACTCCGCCGCGAGCCAGGTGTCAGCCCAGGCGGAGAAGAGCGCATCGACATTGGCCCCGTGCCAGCGTCGCAGGCGTCGCCGGAGGTCGCCCTCGAAGAAGGCCTCGCGCGCGCGGCCGATGCCAGCCAGGGTCCGCTCCTCGACGAAGACATGGGGGGCGATCAGCACGAGACCCCGTACCCGGGGGTCGTTCCGGCGCACAGCGTAGAGGGCGGCGATGGTCGCACCATCGCTATGGCCGATCAGCAGCCCGCGGCGGAACCCGATGCGATCGAGCACGCGCGGCAACACCTCCTCGGCCTCGCGCACGAGGTAGGTGAGCGGCCTCGGCAGGATCTCGGGATCGGAATGGCCGTGACCGCGACGGCTATAGGCATGGACCCCGAACCCAGTCGCAGCCACGAGACGCTCGGGGAGATCGCGCCACAGCCCGACGCAGCCGAGCGCCTCGTGGAGCAGCACGAGGGTGGGAGCGGCAGCCGGCGCAGGTCCGACTTGCCGCACCTCGAGGCGGAAGCCGTCGAGGTGGAGCGCTTTTCTGTCGGTTCGAGCCGCCGCTGTCATCGCCACGGCCGTTTCCGTTCTCCTCGGGGTTCGCCGAGATGATCGGATGAAATGGCATCGCGACAAGGGGCTGGAGCCGCTGCGAAGCCGGTTGCAGCGAGCGCGTGTCGCGGCTAGCGGAAAAAGGATGGCAACGGTCGGAGTGGACATGCCCGCAGCGACCGCCGTGTTCGCCGGGCCCTCGCTCCCACCGGCCGCCCGGCCGGCCTACTCGAACGTCCTCTGGCTGCCGCCGGTTGCCCGAGGCGACGTCGCCCGTCTCGTGGCCTCGCGCCAGCGTCCCTGCGCCATTGCCATCATAGACGGCCTGTTCGAGGGCGTCCCGGCAGTGTCGCACAAGGAGATCCTCTGGGCGCTCGCCGAGGGCATTCCCGTCCTCGGTGCAGCGAGCATGGGAGCCCTGCGGGCAGCCGAGCTCGCTCCCTTCGGCATGGTCGGGATCGGACGCATCTTCACCTGGTACCGGGAAGGGGTTCTCGTCGACGATGACGAGGTTGCCGTCCATCACGGGCCGCAAGAGCTCGGTTGGCCGACCGTCTCGCTGGCCATGGTGGACCTGCGGGCGACGATCGAGGCCGCGGTCCAACGGGGCCTGCTCGATGCGTCGACTGCCCGGGTCCTCGTCGCCGCAGGCAAGAGGATCTTCTACAAGGAGCGCAGCTGGAAGAGGGTCTTCGAGGACGCGCAGAGAAGCGGTGCCGATCCGGCCATTCTGCAACGTTTGGCCAGGAGCTTACCGCAGCTCGAAGTGCCGCAGAAGCGGCTCGATGCCCGAGCTCTCGTCGCCTTCCTCGGCGATTGCGCCATCCCACCGATCCCGTCCACGGTACCCGCCGACTTCGGTTGGACCGAGATCTTCGCCCGACTGGCAGGCTCGCCCGAGCATCCGCTCGCCGTGCCGGTGGACGCCGATCCGCTCTGGCGCCTCGCGCTCGACGAGATCCGTCTCGACCCCGTGCGCTTCGCTCTGGTGGCCGATCGTGCTCGGCTCGCCGCAGCGGCGACCGGCGCTTCCCTGGTCGATCCGGGAGCGGCGATCGCCCATCGCCTCGGTCTTCCGACGCGATGCGAGCAGATCGCTTGGCTCGCGCACCAAGGACTCGAGGCCACATGGCTCGAGGATCTCGCCCTCCACGCCGCCCGCCTCGCGACATCCGCGACGGCCGTCGACGACGTTTTCCTCATGGCGCTCGTCCACGAGACCATATCCTGCGGCCTGTGGCCGGCTGTCGTGGCGCGCGCCCGCCGCAAGCTGCCGCATGCCGAGGTCGCGGAAGCGGTCGGGCCTGCCCGGCGGCAAGCGCTTCTTTCCTGGTATTTCGAGGTCCTCCTCGGAGGCCGGATACCGGCCGATGCGGAGCAGGTCGCACGCGAACGTGGCTTTCGCGACCTCGACGATCTCGTCCGTGCGCTCGATGTCGAATGGCGCTATCGTAACGGGTCGTGACGGCGAAGAGGCGGGGAGGCATGCCCACCTGGCAGGATCCAGGGCAAAAGGACGCTGCGCGTGCGGGCGTACGCGTGCGGATCTATCCCCAGCCCTGGTTTCTCGACGGCGTCCGCGGCCCCGTCCCGCTCACCCTCGACGTCGCAGCTGGAAGCGTGGCACCGGGCCCAGCCTGCGATCGCATGTACGCCGTGTGTGCCCTCGGCAAGACCCAACCCTACGGGCTTCTGTGCGACCGCTCGGGCAGGCTCGTGCCGTTCCTGCCGCCCTGGCGCGGCGCCAGCCTGCCGCCGCCTCGGCCCGATGCCCGGGGCCACTTCGACTGGCTCGAGCCGGACGATCCCCGGTTCCTCGCGATGCACGCCTGGGCCTGCGCCCGCTTTGCGCTCGACCTCTGGCAAGGTTGGCTCGGGCATGTGCGCTGGCACTTCTCGTCCTTTTCGCCGCGGCTCGAGATCCTGTGTACGGATGGCTTGGACAATGCCCAGGCGGGCTTTGGCTACATCGAGCTCGGCTGGAACCGGGGATGGCGCGGCCACTCCCATCCGTTCGCCCTCAATTTCGACGTCATCGCCCACGAACTCGGCCATCTCCTGCTGTTCTCGCTCCTGGGCATACCGCCCGCCGCGTGGCAGGATGCTGCGTTCCGTGCCATTCACGAGGCGATGGCGGATGTCGTCGCCCTGCTCGCGGCAGCCGCCCTCGAACCGGTCGTCGAGGACGTGCTGGCGCGCACCTGCGGCAACCTCTATCTGGCCAACGAGCTCGGCCGCTTTGCCGAACTGTCGCCGGCGGACCAGCTGCGCGAGGCCAGCAATTCGGTGAGCCTCGCACAGTTCCGTGACGGTTGGACCGACGAGCACGATCTCGCTCTGCCCCTCGTCGGCGCCTTCTTCGACATCCTGGTCGAGATCTACCAGATCCATCTCGTGGAGTGGGGCGTGATTCCCAGCTGGGTGATCGAGCTCGCCGACGATCCCGAGCGAGCCGCCGCCTTCGCCCATCCGCTCGACGAGGTGTTCAGCGATGCGTTCGCTCGCTCGAGGGAACCGTTCCGCCGGGCCCTCGCCCTGGCGCGCACCCTCACCGGACGGATCGTCGCCGGTACGATCCGCGGCCTGGCTGGCGTGCGCCTTTCCTTCGCCAGTTTGGTGCAGGCGGCGCTGCAGGCGGAGCGGCGAGTGTCCAATGGCCGTTTCGCCCGCACGCTCAGGGACAGTTTCGCCTGGCGCGGCATCGGCACGATCGAGGTCGGCCCCCTCCTGCGGCCACAACCGGCCCGCAGCCATCTCGGCTCGGCTCGGACGTTCGTCCCGCTCGGGATGACCCGGCGATGAACTCCTGCGATCGATCCCGACACGAGGGAGGAAGGGAATGGGCGAGACTTTGCTCGGGGTGACGGAGGTGCGGCTCTACGGCCGGGTGGTACCGGGCCTTGCGGTGGATCTCGCCGGAGCGCCGCAGGAGCTCGGTGCCGGCGGGCCACTGCGACGGCAGCTCGAAGCCGCCGGAGCGCGCTTTGCCCGCATCTATTTCATCGGCATCGGCAGCAACGAGTTCGATCTTCCGGGGGCCGTGCTCATGCTGGTGCACGGCGAGGGCGAGGAAGCGCCTGTGCGCGGCGCCGGTCCGCACATTCCCGGACTTCGAGTTTGGGTCTACGACAAGAACGATATCAGCCTCAGGCTCGATGCCACTTCCGGGACGCTCGAGCAGCTGCTCGGGCTCGCTGCGGCTGGCAGCGCGGCGGGAATGAACGTCGGCATGAACGTCGGCATGAACGTGGGGATGAACGTCGGTCTGCGGCCCCGTCGGGAGGACTAGGGGTGCCGAGGCGAACGAGGCGGCGCGCGCCGGGGCGCGCTGGAAGCGCGCGGCGACCGATGGCGGCGACGAGCGCCACCGTCAACCGCCATCCCTTCCGGGGCCGCCGGGCGCTCGGGCGTTCGCGAAGCTGCCGCCATCATCGGCGCTGCCTGCCTTCCATTCGCGCACCAAGGCGAGGCCGAGGGCGAGCAGGGTGGGACCGAGGAAAATGCCGAGAAAGCCGAAGGCGATCGCCCCGCCGATCACTCCCATGAACACGACGAGAAAGGGCAGCTGGCTGCCTCGGCTGATGAGCCAGGGACGAACGACATTGTCCGAGCCGCTCACGACGAGGGCGCCCCACAGCAGCATGAACAGGCCCCAACCCCAGCCCGAGGCGCTCCACACCCAGATGGCGACCGGCAACCAGACGAGCGGCGCCCCGGCGGGAAAAAGGGCGAGCACGAAGGTGGCGAAGGCGAGAAGGAAGGCACCCGGCACACCGGCCAGGAGAAAGCCCGCGAGCGCGAGCCCACCCTGGACGATGGCGGTGCCGACCGTGCCATAGACGATGCTGCGCATCGTCGTCTGCGCCACGCTCAAAAAGGCGAGGGACCGCCCACCGGCGAGACGCTGGGCGACGGCTCGCGCGTAACGGCCGATGGCTTCGCCATCGCGGTAGAAGAAATAAGCGGCGAGCACGCTCATGCTCATCTGCAAGAGGGCGGTGCCGACCGTCATCCCGCTCTGGAGCGCCAGATCGCGCAAAGGCGCGAACAGCGGCTGCAGGGCTTCGGCGAGACGTTGCGGATCAGCGGCGAAGGCACGCCACTGTTCGGCGAGGGAGTGACCGACCCAGGGGATCGCGGCGAGCCACGCTGGCGGCGAGGGGGGCCCGGCTGCGAAGGTCGCGCGCACCATATCGACGAGGCTGCGGACATTGTCGGCGAGGCTGACGCCCAAAAGCAGGAGCGGGAGCACGAAAGCGCCAGCGAGCGAGAGGGTCATGACGAGCGCGGCAAGCCCGCGCCGGCCGTAGAAGACCAGCTGCAGCTTCTGATAGAGCGGCCAGGTGGAAGTGGTGAGCACGACGGCCCACAAAAGCGGCGAGAAGAACGGCCGCAGCACCACCACGCAACCGACGAGCAGGAGCAGTACCACGGCGAAGCCGGCGATCTGGTCCAAGCGGCTGGCGAGGGAAGGAGCACGATCCGGCGCCACCGATTCACCTCCTCGGCCGGAATCCGGCCAGCGCGACGGGTTTAGCGGTGGATGCGGCGCCGATCCAGACGGCGCGCTCCCGGGATCCGCGGCGATCGTGCGAGAACGCTGACGCGGATGCAAAATCCCCTCAGCGCATGGTCACATAGGTCCCGGGGGCCGGGCAGAGCGGCGGCAGGCCGGCCTCCGCCGCCCCCATGGGCGGCGGCGGTACCGGCTCTCCGCTGCGGGCAGCGAGCCACTCGACCCAGGCGGGCCACCACGAGCCTTCGCGCAGCTCCGCGACAGCCGGCCAATGATCGGGCGGAATGTAGGGCTCGTCCTCGGCCATGGTGCGGATGCGGAAATGGCGGCCGAGCTCGCCCGGTGGGCTGACGATGCCGCGGTTGTGGCCGGAGGCGGCGAGGACGAAGGTGATCTCGGCGTCGGTGAGCAATCGGATCTTGTAGACCGACTGCCAAGGAGCGATGTGGTCGCGCTCGGTGCCGACGACGAACAGCGGCACCCGGATGTCGGTGAGCGCCACCGGCCGCCCGGCCACCGCATAGCGGCCCCGCGACAGGCGATTCTCGAGGAACAGGTGCCGCAGATATTCGCCGTGCATGCGCGCCGGCATGCGGGTTGCATCCAGGCTCCAGGCATCGAGATCCGACAGCTGCGGCCGCTCGCCCAGCATGTATTGGCGGATGATCCGCGACCAGACGAGGTCGCGCGCCCGCAAGAGCCGGAAGGTCCCGGCGATTTGCCAAGTGTCGAGGACCCCCTGATCCCACATCAGATCCTCGAGGAAGGCGAGTTGAGCCTCGTCGACGAAGGTCATGAGCTCGCCAGCTTCGCTGAAGTCGGTCTGAGCGGCGAACAGGGTGAGGGTGCAGAGCCGCTCGTCACGATCGCGCGCCATGGCGGCAGCGGCGATGGCGAGGAGCGTCCCGCCGATGCAATAGCCGACGGCATGCACGCGTCGCCCTCGCGCGATGCGGCCGATGGCGTCGAGGGCTGCGAGCACGCCCAGGCGACGGTAGTCGTCGAAGGCGAGGTCGCGGTCCTCCGGACCGGGATTGCGCCAGGAGATCATGAATACCGTGAAGCCGCGATCGACGAGATAGCGGACGAGGGAGTTGTTCGGCGAGAGATCTAGGATGTAATATTTCATGATCCAAGCTGGAACGATGAGGACAGGCTCGGGATAAACGGTGGATGTCTTGGGTTCGTATTGAATGAGTTCGATCAGATGGTTGCGGAAGACCACCTGTCCCGGGGTCGCGGCCACCTCGTGACCGGGGCGGAACTGCTCGGTACCGACCGGCGGTTGACCCGAAAACTGCCGGTAGAGGTCCTCGACGAAGAAGGAAAAGCCCCGCAGCAGGTTCCACCCGCCCTCGGCGACGGTTCGCCGGATGACCTCGGGGTTGGTCCAGGGAAAGTTGGAGGGAGCCCGCAGGTCGAGGTCCTGCCGCGTCAGGAACTCCACCTGTCGGCGATGCGGCCCCAGGACGCCTCGCAGATCGCTCGTGGCGGCTTCCCAGAATCGCTCGAGGGCGAGCTGACCCTGGGCGAAAAAGACGAACGGCGGCCACTGCCACGCTGGATCGAGGAAACGACGGTCCTCGGGTTCGGGTGCAAAGGGCGGTGGATCCTCGGCCCCGAACATGCGCCGTCCGGCCCAGCTTGCCAGCCTGAGGCCATCGAGCCAGGCCTGTTGCAAGAGTGCGAGCCGGCGGCCCGGGGCGTTCGCCAAATGCAAGAGCCAATCGAGTCGGGCGAGGGTCAAGGCGATGGGCGAGATGCCCAAGGTGAGACGTGCCTCGAGGGCGTGCAGCAGCCGATCGAAGTTCTCGAAAGTGGCGGCGAGCGGCACTGGCACCGCGGCTGGCGGCTCGCACGGGCTCAGCCCGTGTGCGAGTCGGCGATCGGCGGTGGGACGGGGGTGGTGGAGGCGGGCATCGGTGGCGGGCTGTGCTCCTGCGCCACTCATGGGCACTCCTCCGGTCCGGTTCGCTTCCTCCTTCCAGATGGTGTGTCCCGCCGCGCGGCGTAAGAGCGGTTGCCCGGCGCTGGGAAACGCGAGGGGCGGCTCGTGCCGCCCCCATCGCCGCGGCCGCTCGCACGCTAGACGGCGATCGGCCCGCGATCCTCGCGCTCGACGACCATGACGGACGGCCGCGGCGGCACGCCTGGCTCGAAGTCCGGCCATCGGGTGGAAGGGTCATCGAAGGTCGAGGGACGGCCGAAGGCTGGCCATTCCTCGCCGTCGTCACCGGGATGCTGGATGGCGAGGAAAAGCGCGCGATCGTCCGGCGTGAACTCGGGCCCGCACAGCTCCGCTCCGGCAGGACAGCGGAAGAAGAGGCGGGAAGTGCCGCGCGCTGGACCCTCGGTCTCCATCGCCCACAGCCCGTCGCTGCGGCCAGTCGCCTTGCCGCTGTTACCGTCGGTGGCAATCCACAGCCGTCCGTGGCTGTCGAAGGCGACATTGTCGGGCATGCCAAACCAGCCATGCTCGCTGGTCGCCGGATTGAAGGTGGCGCCGACCTCCCCGAGCCGCGGATCGCCACAGCGCACGAGGATCTCCCAACGGTAGCGATCGGCGGTGTGATCGCCTTCCGGCGGGATCATCTCGATGATGTGGCCGAAGGCGTTATTGGGTCGCGGGTTGGCGGCATCCACCTCTTCCGGCTTGCGGCGCGTGTTGTTGGTGAGGGTGGCGTAAATCCGGCCGGTCTTGGGGTTGGGCTCGACCTCCTCCGGCCGGTCCATGCGCGTGGCCCCGAGGAGATCCGCCGCCCGCCTCGCCTCGATCACCACGTCGGCCTGGCTCCGAAAACCGTTTTCCGGGGTGAGCGGGCCCTCGCCGAAGACGAGCGGCAGCCAGTCGAGGGTGCCGTCGGGATTGAAGCGGGCGACCGAAAGCGTGCCCTCGTCGAGGAGATCGCGATTGGCAGCGCGATCCTTCGGGTTCCACGGACGGGCAGTGACGAAGCGGTAGATGTACTCGAACCGCTGGTCGTCGCCCATGTAAATCGCGACTCGCCCGTCGCGGCTCACGATCGGCGAGGCATTCTCGTGCTTCATCCGCCCGAGCGCGGTGCGCTTGACCGGCACGCTCTCGGGATCGTAGGGGTCGAATTCGACGATCCAACCGAAGCGATTCGCCTCGTTCGGCTCCTTCTCGACGTCGAAACGGTCGTGGAACTTCCCCCAGGCGTACCAATTCTCGGGCACACCGTAGCGCTCGTAGTTCGCTTTCTCGGGATGGTCCGGCGATAGCTTGCCCCAGAAATAGCCGTGGAAATTCTCTTCAGCGGTCAGGAAGGTACCCCAGGGCGTCTTGCCGCCCGCGCAATTGTTGAGGGTGCCGCGCACCATGCGGCCCTCGGGATCGTAGCTCGTCCGCATGCGGCGATGACCCGCCGCCGGCCCGGAGATCCGCATCGGGGTCTCCGCGGTAATCCGCCGATTGTAGCGGCTGTCGCGCACCACCTCCCAGCCCTGGGGGCCGCGCCGCACCTCGACGACGGTGCAACCATGCGCTGCCATTTCGATGTCGACGAGCTCCCGGGTCATTCGCGCGAAGGCCTGTTCCTTGGTGTCCTGGCGCACCATGCCGGGGAACATGAGTTCCTCGTTGGTGTACTCGTGATTGACCGCGAGCAGGCCATGCTCGTTGCTGCCGTCGAGCGGGAAGAAGCCCACGAAATCGCAGTTGTAGCCGAACTGCTTGGCCTGCTTTTCCGCGCTCTGATGGTAAGCGTCGAACTCGGGCGCGCCCGGCACTACCGGATCGCCCCAGCGCAGCAGCACTTGGGCGCGGTAGCCAGGCGCGACATGGTGCGTTTCGTCGACGCCTGCCGCCACCTCCTCGAAGCGGAAGGTTGCCGGTGCGGCCTCGGCCTTGCGACCGCCGACGAGCCCGAGTGGCCCCCAAAGGGTGGCGACCGCGGTAGCGGCGAGCGCACCCTTCATCAGGTCGCGGCGACCGAAGCGGGCGGCGATCACCTCTCCGATGGTCGGATTGTCGGCTCGGCTGCGCGGGATGTCGTCGCTCTCCTGCAGGCCGCGGCAGAGCGAAACGCCCATCTCGGTCATGGCTGGTCTCCTTGGTACGCGGAACGCCTCCCGTTTGCGGGAAAGGTTAGGCAGATTCGTGACGTCCGTGCAAGAAGACGATGACAGCCGCCGCGCGCGGCCCTCAGGGCCACAGCAGCAACAGGCTCCCGGAGACGACGAGGGCGGCCGTCCACGGTATGTCCAAGTTGATCCAGGCCTGCCGCAGCACCGCCACGCCGACAAGACGGTAGACGACGAAGGCGAGGAGGGCAGTCGTGGCGAGCATGGCGCCGGTGTGCAGAAGGACCGCGGCGAGGGCGAGGCCGACCGAAGTCCCGAATGACGAAGCGAACTCTCCGGCCGGGGTGAAGCAGATCGGGAGAAAGGCCGGGATCAGCATGAGGCCGGCGCCATGGGCGCTCGCCATGAGCGACGACCAGGCGAAGAGGCCGAGGGAGCCGACTGTCATACCGAAACGCACGCGATGGCGCCGACCGAAACGCCAGTGCCAGAAAGCCCAGCCCACGAGCAGCAGGCCGCCGACCCGCCGCAGCCATGGACCGTCGAGGACGAGCCCGAGCCCGAGGAAAACGGCGAGCGTGCCGGCGACCGCTGCCAGATGGCCGAGGGCGATCGGCAGCAGGGCGAATGCCACGACTCGCCCGCTTCCACGATGCAGCCCGAGGGCCACCGCGAACAACCAACCCATCGCCGGGTTGAGCCCGTGGAACGCCCCGAGCCCGCCGATCGCGAGCCAGGGCCAGAGCTCACGCACCGGAGCAGGTCAGAGGTGACGCGCTGCGCGACGGTCCACCGGACTCAAGGATAGCAATAGGAGTCCGACGACGCGTCCCCACCCTGCAGCCGTACCTGATGCGGTCGGTGCGGAGCCGGCCATTCGACGAAGAAGCGCTCGTCGAATCGCAGTCCACCTCGCGGATCCGCCTCGACCTTCACCATCCAACCATCGATACCGTCGGGATAGAATTGCGGATCGACAGCGCCGTAGAGGGAATTGGTGAAGTAGATGCGCCTGCCGTCGCGGCTCACCTCGACCATTTGCGGCCCGCCGTTGAGCGGCCGGTCGGGTCGCGAGGGATGGGGCGCGCGCGACACGATCCCGCCAATGCGCACCTTCCCGGTGAGCTTGGGCGCGAAGGGATCCGACACGTCGTACTGCAGCAGGTCGCCGGTACCCCAGCACGAGACATAGAGGAAACGATCGTCGACCGAAAGATCGATGTCGGTGACGAGGGGCGGCACCGCCTTGAACCCCTTGAGGACGGGAGGAAGCCGATCGGGGTCGGCAGGCTCGGCCGGGATCGTGATCACCTTGCGGACCGCGAAGCGGTCGCCGTCGCGGTACCAGACCCAGATGGAAGAGGAGAGGTCTTCGAGGCTGAGGACACAATTGACGAAGCCATAGGCTTTGGTCGGATCGTGGGCCGGGCGCAGTTCGAAGACCAACTGGTATTTGTCGCCGAAGTCGATCTCTTGCAAATGGCGACGCTTGTGCAGGTCCCAGAAGTGCAGTCGCCGTCCGTACTTGGCGCCGAGGATGAGCTCGGGGATGAGCCCGTCCTCGAACATGTCGGGCGTACCCCATTCGCTGGTCACCATCACATCGTGACCGAGATGCCACCAGAAATCGTAGGCGAAATATTGCGGGCCGCGATCGAGCTCCCAGCGTCCGAGCACTTCGAAGCTCTCGCAATCCATGAGGAACACGCCCCCCGGCCCTTTGCCATTGCCATTGCCGAGGGCCGAGACGTAAATTCCTTCAGGGCCGCAGTGCACGGTGTGGGGACGCGAATAGCCTGCCCGCTCGGCGATTTCCTCTGGCTCGATCACTTTGACGACCTCGGGCTTCGCCGGATCGGGCTTGATGTCGAGAATGTGGATGCGCGAGGAACGCAGCCCCGGAACTACCAGATAGCGTCGCTCGACATGCGGATGCGGGGCGTTCGGGCAGAGGGCCGAGCTGCAGGCGTTCCAGCCGAAATGATGGAGCTCGTCACCGACGGCCGTCATCGCGGTGCGGTGGACGATTTGCCCGTATGTGGCAGAGTTCGGGTCGACATCGACGACCGCGAGATGGTCCGGCAGCTTCCGGTTCGGGTCGAAGGCCACCACATAGGCGAGAGTTTCCGGGGGCGCCTTGGTGGCGAGCCGGGGTGCCGGATAGAAGCTCGGGTCGGGCCGCCAGCTCTGGGCCATGGTCTCTGCCTCCTCTGCATTAGCATTCGATTGTACTCGCCATACCAGCTTCTCGGGTGGCTGGCAATCCGGTCGCGGGAGACTGGCACGATCGCGCGTGCCCGGCTAAGCGTCGGCACCGGTGAAGGATCGCAGGGGAGACATCGGACGATGACGATCCGCCCGCGCCGCAGCGTTCTCTATATGCCGGGCTCGAATCCGCGCGCCCAGGAAAAGGCCAAGAGCCTCGCCGTGGACGGGGTGATCTTGGACCTCGAGGATGCGACCGCACCCGACAAGAAGGAAGAAGCGCGCGCGACCATCCGCGCTACCCTCGACCGGCGGGCCGAGTATGGGGGGCGCGAGCTCGTCGTGCGGGTCAACGGCCTCGACACGCCCTGGGGCTATGGGGATCTCGTCGCCATGGCCCGGGCCGGAGCGGATGCCATCCTATTGCCCAAAGTCGAGAGCGCCGACACGGTGCGGCGCGCGATCGCGATCCTCGAGGCGCATGGCGCGCCGGACGAGCTCGCGGTGTGGTGCATGCTCGAGACCGCGCGCGGGGTGTTGCACGCCGAGGAGATCGCCGGCGCCCATCCCCGGGTGGCGTGCTTCGTCATGGGCACCTCCGATCTCGCGCGCGAGCTCAATTGTGCCCATACTCCACTGCGGTTGCCGATGCTGACCTCTCTCGGCCTGTGCATGCTCGCTGCCCGCGCTGCGGGGTTGGCCATTCTCGACGGGGTACATTTGGACCTCGAGGACATGGAGGGCTTCGAGGCGGCTTGCATCCAGGGGCGCGAGCTCGGGTTCGACGGCAAGACCCTGATCCACCCCAAGCAGATCGATGCCGCCAATCGGGCATTCTCGCCGAGCGACGAGGAGGTGGCGCGGGCGCGCAAGATCATCGAGGCCTGGACGGCGGCCCGGGCCGCTGGCCAGGGTGTGGTCGTGGTCGATGGGCGGCTCGTGGAGAACCTCCATGTCGCGATGGCGCAGCGGACGCTGGCGCTCCATGAGGCCATCTCGAGGATCCACGGCAGCTGAAGGACGAGGGGTATCGGCGGGGCGGGGCCAGAGGGTAAGATCGTGCCGAGGATAGCGGAGCTGCGCTAGTGCCGCTGTCGGATCCCACCTGGCCTGCCCGCTTTGCCGGTCAGGACTGGCCGAAGACGCCCAAGGCGGCGCGCGAACTGCAGGAGGCGTTGCGCGCCCACATCGTCCTTCGCGACCAGCTTGGCCCCGTGACCACCGTCTGCGGTATCGACGTCCATTACGAGCCGCGCCGAGGCCTCGCCTGGGCGGCGGCGGCGCTTCTGCTCCTGCAGGATCTCGACCTCGAGCTCAGCGTTTTGGCCGCAGTGCCGAGCGACTTCCCCTACGTACCCGGGTTGTTGAGCTTCCGCGAGGCGCCGGCGGCCCTCAAGGCGCTCGCCCTGCTCGCCCCGATCCCCGATCTGCTCGTGGTCGATGGCCACGGCTACGCCCATCCGCGCCGCTTCGGGATCGCCTGCCATATCGGCCTGCTGACTGGCCTGCCGACCATAGGTGTGGCGAAATCGCGGCTCGTCGGCGAGCATCGGGAGCCGGGCCCGGAGCCCGGCGATCATGTCCCCCTCGTCGACCATGGGGAGGTGGTGGGTGCGGTCCTGCGCACGCGGCGTGGCGCGCGGCCGGTCTACGTTTCGGTAGGTCACCGTCTGTCCCTGCCGCGGGCGATCGCTCTCACCCTCTCCTGCTGCCGCGGGTTCCGTCTGCCGGAGCCAGTACGGCTTGCGGATCGGCTCTCGCGCTGTCACCCGGATTGAGGGGTTGGCTCCGGGCCGGCGAGGGCGACCCGCCGCCCATAGCGGCGCTCGCCATAGAGCAGAGGATCGCCCGGTGCGGTCGTGGCTTCCAGCACTTCGCCGATGAAGATGCGGTGGGTTCCGGCATCGTAGGCAGTGAGCAGCCGGCAGTCGAAGGCAGCGACGGATCCTTCGAGGATGGGCGCACCGGTGATCTGCACCCGCCAACGGGCACAGCCGAAGTCGAACGGCCGCCCTCTCTCGGGCCGGCCGGCGAAGGTCTGGGCGACGTGCCGCTGGGTACTCGCGAGCACGTTGACGCCGAACACGCGGTTCTCGGCGATCGCCCGGCAGGCGGGACTGCGGCGGTTGATGCAGGCGAGGATGAGCGGCGGGTCGGCAGAGACCGAGCTCATGGCACTGACGGTGACGCCGAAGCGACCGGCAGGCCCGTCCGTGGTCACGATGGTCACACTCGACACCACCCGCGCCATCGCGCCGACGAACGCCTGGCGCAGCCGCTCCGGATTCTCCTCGTCGATCACCGCTCACCTTCCCGCGCGCGTCGGGGCGAGAGCGGCACCTTTCCTCGTCCGTCACCCGACGGGGCAGGGCGACCGGAGAGCGCCGGCGGGAGGCCGATCGCCACTCGGCTCTCGAAGGCGCGTGCCGCTCGCAGCACCTCGTGATCGGCATATTTGGGGCCGACGATCTGCAGGCCCAGAGGCAGGCCGTCCTCGTCCGTGCCCATGGGCACCGAGCAGGCTGGCTGTTGTCCGAGATTGAAGGGGTAGGAAAAGGGGGTCCAGTCGAGCCAGCGACCGGCCGGCAGTCCCTCCGGAGCCAATCGGCGGACGGCAAAGGCGCCAATCGGTACAGCCGGGGAAACCAACAGGTCGAAGCGCGCGAACATCTGTTCGAGTGCCGAGCCGAAGCTTTGCCGGGCAAGCTGGGCATGCCTCAGACGGGCGGCGTCGAGCGCCGCTCCCCGCGCCGCGATCTCGGCGAGGCCCGGTTCCACGAGCGACCGCTTCTCCGGTGGAAGGCGTTCGAGCAGATTGGCGGCGCCGGCCGACCAGTGGACGTCGAAGATCTCCTCGAGCTCGCTGTCCATGGGAAGAGCCGTCCGTTCGAGACGCGCCCCGAGGTCCTCGAGCACCGAGAGAGCCTTGGCGAACACCTCCTCGACCCGGGTCGGTACCGGCATCCGTCCGCGTTTCGCCAAGACGCCGATGCGATATCCCTCGATCCCGGACTCGAGCCCGAGGACATAGTCCCGGCCATCCTCGGGCAGGGCGTACCAATCGCGGCGATCGTGCCCGGCCATGACCGTGAGCATGGCGGCCGCATCCTCGACCGTGCGGGTCATCGGTCCGAGGTGGGCGAGGTTGCCGAAGGGGCTCGGAGGATAGGCAGGCACCCGCCCGAAAGTCGGCTTGAGGCCGAAGATGCCCGTGAAGGCCGCGGGGATGCGGATGGAACCGCCGCCGTCGGTGCCGATATGGAGGATCCCCATGCCGGTCGCCGCGGCCACCGCTGCCCCGCCGCTGCTGCCGCCCGGGGTACGCTCCGGCTGCCAGGGATTGCGGGCGAGATCGCCGCGGGGATTGTCGGTCGCCGCCTTCCAACCGAACTCGGGGGTGGTGGTCTTGCCGAGAAACACCACCCCAGCGCGCCGCAACCGGGCCACGGCCGGGGCATCGGCGGTGGCAGGGGGTGCATCGTCGAGGGTTCGACTGCCCCGCCGCGTCGGCCAGCCGCTGACGTCGACGAGGTCCTTGACCGTCGTCGGAATGCCGTCGAGACGGCTCAGCGGCTCGCCTCGCAACCAGCGTGCCTCGGCAGCGCGGGCATCGGCGAGGGCGCGCTCGGCATCGACCAGGCAGAAGGCCCCGAACGACGGATCGAGCTCGGCGATGCGCTGGAGACAGGCTTGCGCCAGCTCCACCGGCGACAGCTCGCGACGGCCGAAGGCCTGATGGATGCGACGTACGGACCAGAGGGTGGGATCGGTCGTCATGGGGCGCTCGGTTGGCACTGGAACCGCCGGCAGGATGGACCGCCGCGAGGCAGCCTGTCGAGAGGCTGTACCGTTAACCGATCCTCAACCCAAGCGTGGTTGGATCGCCGGTGCGAACGACCGTGTCCCTTCCTGCGGAAAGCCTGCCGATGCGCCTTTGTCTGTTGGGTCTTTTGAGTCTGGTCGGTGTCGCGGAGGCGAGCGCCGCGGTGCCGGCAGCGGTAGCGCGGCTGCCCTGTGCCACACGCGAGGCTCTCGGTACCATGCTCATGGAGCGTTTCGGCGAGCGCCCGATCGCCTACGGGCTCGCCGACAATGGCTATCTGCTCGAGCTCTTCACCTCGGCAGGAGGGGATAGCTGGACTCTCGTAAGCATCGCTCCGAACGGCCGCGCCTGCCTGGTGGCCGCCGGTCGTGGGTGGATCGGGCGTCCTCCGACGACGGCTCGTGCCGCGGCACAGCGGCTCTCCGGGGAGGGGACCGCAGACCGGCCTCAGCTGCCCGCGACGCCCGTCCGATCGTGGCCGCCGACGCTGTCGCGGGAGAGGAGACGGCCGCCGAACAGCCAGCGGCAGATGGCATCCTCGATCGCCTCGCGCAGGGACTGGGGATAGAGGGCGAGAGTGCGGAAAGCGTCGTCGAGGAGCTTGCCATCGCGCTTGGCGAGCGCGCGTTCGAAGCGCAGGCGCAGCAGCGGATGGGGCTGCAACAGCTCGGCGAGGTCGCGTCGCAGGGCGACGAGGGAAACGACGCGGACGGTATCCATGGTGACCTTTTCCCCATGTTGGCGAGGTCGGAGCATCGCTGGAATTTCACGAAAATTTTACCGATCGCGCACCCGCCCGGCAATGCGGGCGATGCCTTGCCGGGTGCATGGTGTTACGCTTTAACGCTGTTTACTTGGTGGCGGGAACGGACCGTGATCAGCTCGCTTTCGGCTTTTGCGGGTCGCTGGCAGACGACTCGGCTTTTCAGCGCGGCGCGGCTGGTGCCGCTCGGGGTCTGTTTGCTCGCGGGCTGTGCCACAGCCCGCGGCGACGTCCACGATCCCCTCGAACCCGTGAACCGGGCCGTGTTCGCCGTCAATCGGGTGGTCGATGGACTGGTCCTCGAGCCCGCGGCCGAAGTCTATGGCCTCGTGGTGCCGCGGCCGGTGCGGAGGATGGTGAGGAACCTGCTCGACCATCTCGCGGCGCCGGTCGTGTTCGTGAACGCGCTCCTCCAGGGGGAGCGGGAGCGTGCCGGGATCACCCTCGGCCGGTTCATGATCAACTCGACCCTCGGGCTCTTCGGCCTGTTCGACTTCGCCGCCGAGCTCGGCTACCTCGAGCAAGACGAGGACTTCGGGCAGACTCTAGCGGTGTGGGGCGCGGGCGAGGGCGTCTATTTGGTGCTGCCTCTCCTCGGGCCTTCGACGGTGCGCGACTTCGTCGGCAGTGCGGTCGACACGGTGCTGCTCGATCCTGCGGGGTTGGCGTTATCGGGCGAGGCCCAGCTCGCGCGCTTGGCGACGGAGGCGGTGGTCACCCGCTACGAGCTCGATCCGCTGCTCGACGATCTCGAACGCTCGAGCCTCGATTTCTACGCCGCCGTGCGTTCGAGCTATTTGCAGCGGCGACGGGCTGAGATTCGCAACGGTGCGCCGGCCCCGTTCGATGACTCGGTCTACCGGGAGACGCCTGATGAGTCCTTCGAAGACCCCGCCAATCGATGAGTCGGTCCGGCGTTGGGCGCGTCGCCGTCTTTTGGCTGCAGCGGGCTTGGGATGGGTCGCGCTGTGGGCCCTGCCGGCGGGTGCCGCCGCTTCCGATCCCAAGGCTTTCGTGCTCGACCTGCGCGATCGCGCGCTCGCCGTGTTGCGACGCACCGACCTCGACCGCGAAGCGAAGATCGGCGCTCTCGAGGACCTCCTCGAGGAGGCGACCGACCTCGATCTCATCGCGCGCTTGGTGATGGGGCGCTACTGGCGGCAGGCGACACCGGACCAGCAGAAACGCTATCTCGAGCTCTTTCGGGCATTGCTGCGGCGGGCGATTGCCGAGCGGCTGGATCGCTACAGCGGCGAGAGCTTCGATGTCACGGACGTGCAAAAGGTGGACGACCGCGACACCATCGTCCGCACATTGGTGCAGCGGCCCAACGGCGGCGCGCCCTATGTGGTGGACTGGCGGCTGCGCGATCACGACGGGCGATTGCTGGTGATCGACGTGGTGGCGGAAGGGGTGAGCATGCTCGTCACCCAGCGGTCGGAAGTGGCCGAGATCGTCGGCCAGAAGGGGATCGAGGGGCTCCTCGCGACCATGGAGGAGCGGCTCAAGAAGCAGCGCAGCGCCGGCTAGGGACCGCTGGTCAGCGGAAGGCGCGCTGGCGGTAAAGTCGCAGGCCGAGGACGGCGGCAGCGAGGAGCGGATGGCGGCGCAAGAAGGGGCCGAGCTCGACGCGGACCCCGGAGTGCCGTTCGATCTTCCATGCCAGATAGTCGCTTCCGCCGTCGAAGGTGAAGGCGGCTTTGGCGAGGCGCAGGAGCGAGAGGATCTTGCCCTCGAGCTCCCGTCGCCTGCGGCCGCTGCGCGGAACCGGCAGCGGTTCGAGCCGCCGCAGCAGCTCGCCGATGCGATCGTAGCGGGCGCGGTCATGGAGGTAGATCTCGCGCGCCCGCTCGGGCTTCTCGCTGCGGAGCTCGGTGGCGTAAGTGGCGGCGAACAGAGCGGGCCACAGCTCCTCCGGGGTGTCCGCTTCGGGGAACAGGGTCCGGGCCGTCGCCCAAGCGGTCTCGATGGCGAGCAGACAGGCCGCGACGATCGTCTCCCGCACGTCGGCGTCGCGCGCCCACACGAGCCCGACCGGCTGGGCAAAGCGCGCCCAGAAATAGGGGTTGCGCACCTGCGGCCGCATGCGGTTCACGAACTGGGCGAGGGAGACGATGGCGTATTTCGCCTGCACGAGGCCGGAGGGCGAAGGGGCCGACAGATGATAGACGTTGGGGGGGACGAGGCGGTTGGCGAGGCGGGTGAGCCAGCCTCGATGCACGGCCGCGTACGTCTCGGCGAGCAGATAGAGGTCGATGAGGCTCCTCGGGCTCCAGCCGTCGCGGCGACAGCTGCCATAGAACAGCACCGCGACGATGCCCTCGCCGTGGCGCGCCCGCGCCATCTCGGCGGCGATCCGGACCGGTTCCGGCACTGGTGCCGCGAGTTCGTCGCGCAACATGCGGGCAAGTTCGGCCCGCACCCCCGCTTCAGTCGACGAACCGGACAAAGCGCAGCCTCCGGCCAGCAGCCACTACGATCTCCGCTCCAGGGGCGACGACGCGGAACTCGCCGTCGACGACGAAGCGCTCGGCTCCCCGCAGCCGTACCCGTCCGGCGCCAAAACTATGGTATCGGGGCGGCGGTTTGCGCATCTTGCCGCGCACGACCCGCCAGGCATGGGCGAGCAAGTGCGGGGCATCGCGTTCCACCGCCGTGACCCGCAGCGCGGCCCCGTCGCCATTCCAGAAAGGAGTGGCGCCGAGCAGCAGTCGGTCGAGAGTCGTGGCGAACGCGAACAGGAAGGAGCCGGCGAGCGGTGGATGCCCGTCGATCTCGAGCTTGCCGGTAAAGGGTCTGAGACCGGCGGCTTCCGGCCCCTTGGTGGCGATCCCGGCGAGCAGCGCGAGGAAGGTGAGGAGCTGGGAGACCCCCCCGACCAATCCCCGACGCTGGAACCGCTCGGCCCAGAAGTCGATGGCATCGCACACCGCGCCCGTCGCGAAGAAAAAGCCGGCCTCGGGCGGCGCATCGCCGGTTTGGATCGCGACCACCGCCCGTTCCTCCATGATGGTGGCGCGGCGGCCTTCGTCGAGATCGCGCAGCAGGCGGGCGACGGTGGTGGCGCGCGGCGGCCGGCGCACGAGGCCGAGATCGGCCGCGATCATGTTGGCGGTACCGCGTGGCAGGATCGCCACGGCGGGAAGAGGGGCGCCATCGGCTGCCTGCAGAAGAGCGGTGAGCAGCCGCTGCAGCGTGCCATCGCCTCCGCTCACCACGAGGAGGTCCGGATGGCGGTCGAGCAGGCGGCAGGCGAGCGCGGCGGTGTCGGTGTCTGGCCCGAGGAGATGGAGGTCGAGAGTGGGGACATCCCGGGCCAGCCGCTCGGGATCGAGGGGGTCGCGGTGATTGCGGCCGCTTTGCGGATTGTGGACGAGGCTCATGCGCATCGGGCGGCCTCCGCCGGCATTGCCGATGCCCGTCGGCCTTCGACTTCGCCCAGCAGCAACAGCCCGAGCACGGTCAGCGCGAGCAGCGAAGGAGCGCCCCAGGCGGCGATGGTCGGGGCAAGAAAGCCACCCTCGCCGAGGGCCACGAGCAAGCCGTTGCCGATCTGGTAGCCGAAGCCCAAGGCGAGCGCGCGCAGGAAGAGGGCGGTGGTTCCCCCGACCCGTCGTACCGAGCGGGCGAGAGCGAAGGGCAAAAGGAGCAACAGAGCGACGGCGAGCGCTGCAGCCGGACGGTGGTAGAGCCAGGTGCGATGGGCGTGGATCGGCTGCATGCCGAAGCCCCGCGCTGCCACCACGCGCAGGAGATCGGCTCGCGACAGCTCGCTCGCCGGTCGGGTCATCAGTGCCACCGCCTCGAGGTCGATGTGCACCGGAACGAGCAGGCTCTCCATGTTCTCGCTCCGCTCCTGACCGAGCGGGCGGCGGTCGACCTGGTGCAGCAGCAGCCCGTCCTCCCGTACCTCCGCCTCGGCGGCGAGGATGCGCTCGACCAAAAGCCCCTCGGCGTTGCGGCGGAAGATGGCGATCTCGCGCAACTTCCCCTCGCGCGCCGCTCGCGCGTGAAAGCGCAGGACCGTGTCGTCGGCAGCCACCCACAACCAACGGTCGTCGCGTCCGGGTCCGAGAGAGGAGAAGAGGCCGACACCCCAGTCGCGCAGCCGCTCGACACTCGCCGGGATCAGACGATCGTCGTTCCCATATTTGCCCACTGCCAGCAGCAAAGCGAGCGGCAAGAGCCTGAGCGCGATGCCGGCCGAGGACAGGCCAGCGTTCCAGATGGCCACGAGCTCGCGGTGTCGGATCAGGTCGGTCGCCGCGAACAGTCCACCGAGGAGGAGGGCAAAGGGCAGGATCTCGCTGAGCAGGGAGGGCGTACGCAGACCGGTATAGACGAGCAAATCGCGCACTGGCGAATCGGAACGGCCAAGCAGATCCTCGCTCGCATCCAGGAGGTCGATGAGGAAAGCGAAGCAGACAATGGCGAACAGCACCGCTGCCAAGCGCGTCAGCACGAAACGCAAGAGATAGCGGGAGAGCACGCCCATCAGTCGGCGATCCGTTCTTGCAGCAAGCGGGCGAGACGATCTTGGACGGCTTCCGCGAAGCGATCGAGAACCGCGCCGCGGGCGGGATCGGGCACGGTCGTGGCGCGGCGCAGGAAGAGGAGCAGCGACAGCAGGCCGAACGAGCCGGTGGGCAGCCAAAGCGCGGTCCCGGTGTCGAGGACGCCGTTGTCGGCGAGCCCTTCACCCGTCTGCAGCAGTTGGTGGTAGGCGACGAGGACCAGCACCCCGATCACGAACCCATAGGATCGCCGGCCGCGACGACGGCCCAGAGCGAGCGGCACGGCGAGGAAGGGCAGGACCGGGATCGACAGGCTGCGGGCGAGCCGCCCGTCGAGTTCGGCGCGGATCTCGGCGGCATCGATGTGGGGTGGGGGGCGGTCGCGCAACATCCACAGCTCGCCGAGGGTGAGTTCACGCTCGTCCTCGCCCCGCGGCCGAAACCCGATGGGCTCGGCGCCGCGCAGGTCGGTGGTGAAGTTGCGAAAGCGCAGGGTGAGGGAGCGCGGCAGACGCTCCACCCCGCGCAAGGAAAGCTCCCCGGGCACGATCTGCTGTACTCCATCCTCGAGGCGCAAGAGGATGGGACGTGCCGCGCCCTCGATCTCGATGCGGCCGCGACGGGCGGTGAGCACCACCGAATCGCCGGACTCGAGCTCGGAGAAAAGGAAGAGGTCTTCGAACTGCTCCTTGCGCGGGTCGAGGGTGCGCACCCGGTAGGTGGTGTGACCGAGGGTCGCGAACACGCCGGGTTCGAGCAGGGTCTGGAAGGAGACATTGGTGAGCGCGAACACCGCGGCGCGGTAGGCATAGCGGCTGTAGGGTTGGATATAGCCCACGAGGAGCAGGTGGACGGCGGCGACGCCGAGTGCGCTGAAAAAGAGCGGCCGGGTACAGGTCCAGAGGCCCGCTCCGCCCGCCTGCATGGCGTCCACCTCACCTTCCCGCGCCATCCGCGCCATCGCCAGGAAAATGCCGAGGAAGAGGGCCGCCGGCAGCGCCAGGCCCATGTAGTGAGGGACGAGGTAGCTCAGCATCTCGACGATGGCGAACAGGCTGCCGCGCCAGCCGATCACCATATTGACGACCCGCAGCGCCCGTTCGGCGAGCAATGCGAGGAGCGCGACGAGCAGGGTCGCCGCCATCGGATGCAGCGTCTGGCTGGTGAGATAGCGGGACAGCACCCTCACGGCAGGGCCATCTCAGCCTCTGCGCGGCCGGCGGCCGCGGCCGAAAGCGAGAAACGTCCGGTGCCCGTCACCCGGCCCGATCCAGGGTCGAAACGGCGCAGCTCCACCTCGATCCGGGGCTGTCGGCGGGTTCCCTCGACGACCAGCCGCACATAGCCGCCACAGCCTTCGGCGGAGGAGAGGAGGGAGGCCGAGGGGGCGAGGAGCAGGGGCACCGGCTGCCGCGGTCCGAAAAGCCACTCCACGGCGAAGCGATGGAGGTGGCCGGCGAGCACGAGCTCGACCCCGTGCCGGGCGATGACCCGCAAAAGCGCCTCGCGATCGAGCAGGGCCTTGCGCCGCGGCACCCTCTCGAGCGGCGGATGGTGCACGAGCAGCACGCGGATGAGATCCTCGTCGCCGAGGTCGGCGAGCATCCGTTCGAGGGCCTCGAGCTGCGTCTCCCCTACCGAGCCGGTCGCTCGGAACCATGCGGAAGGCACGGCGCTCGAAAGGCCGATGAGCGCCAAAGGCGGACGCCGTCGCAGCCAGGGAAAACCGGACCGCCCGTCATCGTCCGTGATCCAGGGCGTCCACTGGGCGGCGCTCTGTTCGGGCGCCAGGCGGACATAGGCGTCGTGGTTGCCAGGCACCAGGCTCACGCGTTCGGGCGAGCCGAGCCCGGCGAGCCAGCGTGCCGCCCGGACGAATTCCTCGGGCAGCGAGAGATTGGCGAGATCGCCTGTGACCACGATGTGATCGGGTGCAAACGCGCGCAGATCGGCGACGACCGCTTCTAGCACTTCGGGACGATGGCGGAAGCGGCGCCGCAGCTGCCACGACAGAAAGCCACTCGCTCGCTTGCCCAGGAGGTCGCGCGCTCGGGGGCAGGGAAGGGGGGCGAGGTGGGGGTCGCTCAGATGCGCCAGTCTCACGCTACGGGCTCCGCCTGCGCACGGGCTGCCGCGAGCTGGCGGACGAGCTGCAGATCCTCGGGTCGGTCCACGTCGATCGCGGCAACGGCTGCCGACAGCAGCACCGGCGCCACGGCGAGACCCAAGCGCCGGCCGGCGAGGACGAAGGCCCGCTCGAGGGTCAGCCCGTGCAGCAAGAAGCCCAGGAGCAGCCGTGGCCCGAAGGCCGCAGCGAGCTTCCACGGGCGTTTGCGTTCGGCCTCGACCCGCCGCCAGAAGCCGAGTGCGGCGGCAGCAGCAGGCGTGCGCAGGAGGAACAGATTGGCGCCCGAGACGGCGGTGTCGCGGAAGCGGAGATAGGTGCGTCGGGTCGAGGGCACGCGCGCGGCGATCACCCGCTCCTCGACGAGGCCCACGGCGAGATCGCTCCCGCCACGCTCGGCGCCGGCGAGGAACTCCGCCAGGATAGGGGGGTCGAGCAGTGCATGGTCGCCCGTGGTGACGAGCAGCGGCGCACCGAACTCGGCGAACACCTGCGCCACCGACAGCGACGGGCTCGAGGCAGCCTCGCGCAGTTGCAGCCGTCCGGAACGCTCCATGCGTTGCACCCGCGGCAGCCGGCGCAGTTCGTCGCCGATATCCGAGACCAGCACGATCCCGGCGATCCGCGGGCAGGCCTCGAGCGCGCCCAGCACCCGCGAGACCATGGCCTCGCCTGCCACCGGAGCGAGCACCTTGTGGGCCACACCGGCGATGCGGGCGACGGGATCGTGTTCCCCGAGACGGCTTCCAGCCAGGACGAGGGCAGGGATCGGAGTCATCGCAAGGATTTCGCGTAGATGCGGTAGGTCTTGTAGGGCACTCCGCCCACGGTCTCGATGAGATCGCGCACCCGTCGGTTGTCCTCGAGCACCCAGGAGAGCTCGGCGCGTGCCACGCCGCGAGCCCGGTGGTACGACTGGACGGCCTCGATGACGAGCAGCGCCAGGGCCGCCCCGTGCGGGCTGTTCTGGTAACGGCGCCGTACCCCCATGAGGGGCATGCGCCAGCTCGAGACGCCGCGCACGAACAGCCGCCATAGGAGCTTCGCCCAGCCCAATGGCCAAAGCCGACCGCCGAGATCGGCGATGGCCTCGTTGAGATTGGGCAGAGTCACCGTCATGGCTGCGGGCTCTCCGTCGAGCTCGCCGATCGCGAAGCAACCGCCGGTCACGAGGGGCCGGATCTCGTCTGCGAGATAGCGCGCTTCCGCTTGGTCGAAAGGCACGAAGCCCCAATTCTCCGCCCAGGCGTCGTTGAAGATCGCGCAGATGGTGTCGATCTCCTCGTACCAGCGCCGCATGTCGAGGGGACGCACCCGCACGCCCTCGAGTCGCCGGGCACGAGCCAGCAAGCGAGCCGCCGCCGGCGGCCAGTCGGCGGTGACGTCGAAGTCATAGGCGAGGAGATCGCGCAGCTTACGGTAGCCGAGAGCCTCGAGCCGCTGGGCATAATAGGGTCGGGCATGGCCCATCATCATACTGGGAGGTCGCTCGAAACCGGCGACCAGGAGCCCGCAGGAGTCGTTGATCGACGGATCGAAGGGGCCGGCGATGCGCTCCATTCCCTGGGCGCGCAACCACTCTTCTGCCGTTTCCAACAGGGCCGCGAACACCTCCGGGTCGTCCACCGCCTCGAGGAAGCCGAAATGGCCCGTCGCGTCGGCGTGCCGCTCCAGATGGCGGTGGTTGACCTGGGCACTGATGCGTCCCACCTCGCGCGCCCCGCGGCGGGCGATCCAGAAGCGAATGTCGATGCCGCGCCAGAAAGGGTTGCGGTTCCGGTCGAGGTGCCGCAGCCGCTCGAACAGCAGTGGCCGCACCCAGTTGCGGTCGCTGGCGTAGATCGACGCCGGCAGCTCGAGAAAGCGGACGAGATCCTCGCGGCTCTCGACCGCAGCAATGCGGATGTCGCTCACGTCCGACCCAACGTCTCCGCACGTCGCCGACGCGCGCGAGCGCTCGTGCGCTCCTCGGCCGAGGACTGCGCGACCCAGGGATAGCGTTCTCGCTCCGGACCGGTATAGCCGAGATTGAAGACGGTCGGGCTCTTGGGTCGCGTGTGAGGCGGATCGTAGAAGGTGCCGACGAGGCGGTCGACGAGGCTGCTCGTGATGCCGAAGTTCCCTTGCTCGTTGTGAAAGTGGTGGGCCAAGTGACGCCGCTTGATATCGCGGAGCCAGCGGTTTTTCGGGCTCACCGGGAGGTGCTGCACGCAATGGCAGAACTCGTAAAAGGCGAAGACGGCAGAGCCAGCGGCGAAAGCCGCGGCGGCCCCGGCGGCACCGCCGATGAGACCGCCCAGCGGCAGGGTGACGAGTGCGATGGTCGGCAGGGTCGTGTACAGGGCGCCGAAGAGAACTCCGAGATCGTTCGGGTTCCGATGATGATCGTAGTGGATGCGCTTCCACACTCGGGCCGTGAAACGACTGCGATAGAGCCACCGCGAGTGCAGCACGAAACGGTGCACGAGATACTCGACGAACGGGTAGACGAGGACGGTGACGAGCGCGGCCAACGCTGGCCCTTCCCAGCTTTCGGCCCACCGCGCTGCGAGAAGACCTCCAGCGACGACGCAGAGGAGATAGACCTGGATGGCGTAGTAGGTGAAATAGGCGCGCAACAGATCGCGGAACCCCATCCGGTTCAGCAGGCGCGGTTCCGGATCCCACGGACCCCACACCAGTCGCATCGCTCGACGTCCCCTTGCCGGCAGCGCGCTCGCCGCACCGCCGGTCGACCAGCCGTCAGCCTGCCTGCGGCACCTCGCTCATGAGGCTGTGCACGCGCTCCACGGTCCGTGCCAAATCGTCCAGCGGCCGCGGTCGTGCCCGTGGTTCGGAGCCGATCCGCACCAGCAGCCCGCGCGCCTCGAGCGCATCGTGATAGGCTTCGAGGTCGCGCGGCAGGACGAGCAGCCCGCGGGTCGCGAGCTCGTCAGCGAGCCGCCCGAGCCAGGTCTGTTGGTGCGGCGTACCCCGATAGGTAAGGCCCAGGACCATGGCCCCGAGTTTCCACAGCGGGTCGAGGAGCCGGCTCGGCTCGCGGTGGGAGCGCCCGAACAGAGCGACGGGCTTGCCGGTCAGGCAGGCCTCGGCGAGAAGCGCCGGATCGTCGTCGGTGACGACGAACCCGTCGGCGAGGGCGAGGAAGGCCGCCTGCGCCTCGCGCTCGCGGCCAGGATCCGCCACCAGGTGCGGCACATCCAGGGCCGCGAGAAGGGCCTCGCGCGCCCGCGCCGGCACGTCCGGAGCAAAGGCCACCAGCACCGAGCCCGCTTCCGCAGCCACGCGCCGGGAAACGGTTCGGGCGAGCTCGGCAGCCTTGCCGACCGCAACCCGCCGAAGCCAACCACCACCGCCGACGAAGAGTGCCGTGCGCGGCTGCGGCAGGTTGGAGATTCGCGGCCGCCAGGCGGCGGTGGCGCGAGCGAGCGTCGCTGCATCCATGCCGGCGAAGGGTGCGGTCACGTGCAAGACATTGTCGCGGATGGGCAGGCGGTGCTGCGGCCCGGCGACGATGAGATCGAAGAGATGGAAGGGGGCGAGCGGTCGGCCGAGCTGAACGAGGCGGGTGTGTCCCTGCGACTGCCGACGGATCCACAGGGCGACCGGAACGCTCTTCGACTCGGCCGCGATCACGAGGTCGGGCCAGGGTGGCGCGAGCGGGCTCGAACGGGCGACATCGACTCCAGCCAGGCTCGCCCCGAGCAGCAACGGCGGCAAAGCGGCGCGCGCGTTGAAAGCGAGTCTCCGCTCTTCGTAGGGCCACCCCAGTGCCTCGACCAGACGCCGCACCTGGGCGTTGCCGACCGCATTGTCGCCGAGCAGCGCCCACACCTTGGGTTGGCCCGGATCCTCGCGCCGCAGGGCGGAGAAGGAGATGCGCGCCGGAGCCTCGGTCGTCGCCGGAAAGGTATCGAGGTGCCAGCTCACACCCGGACGGCGCCCCGCCGCCTCGGCCACTCGCCGGTGCCACCATTCGGGACTGCCGAGGCCGTAGCGAGCCGTCGCGGCGATCGCCAGCACGACGAGACGGCGCGCCCGAGCGAAGAGCTCGTCGAGCAACCAGGCGATGTCGGAAGGCGGCACCCGCTCGAAGAGCGACCCTGCGACCACCGCATCGAACCGGCTGTCCGGCCACCCCGCGGGATCGGCGGTGAGGTCGAGGCGCGCGGTGACATCAGCGGCAAGCCCGAGCTCCGGTGCCTCGCCGCCGGCCGTCACCACGAGCTGGCTCGCGATCTTCAGCTGGTTGGCGAGCGCCAGCGCCCGGACTCCCGGCAGACCGGAGGGCAGAGGAGAGAGCGAAAGGTCGCGGCGCGACAGCGTGACGGCGAAGCCAGGGCTCGGTCGCTGCCGGGTGAACACTTGGTAGCCTGCCGCGTCCGCCTCGCGCTCGAGCTCGTACCAGATATAGGCGAGGGGGTTCGGGTGGTAGGAATAATCGCCCGGGAATGGCTGCCACGGCTGCTGGTGCAAAGCCGTATAGTGCAGGCATTTGGTGCGGCCCTCGACATATTCGAGGTCGCGGGCATTCCAATGCGGATCGAGCAATCCGCAGAGCCCGGGCACCGCAGCCGGCTTCTGGACGAGCTCCGTCTTGCTGCTGCGCGCGGCCGTCTCGCGGTTCCAGTACGGCCACATCTTCTCGCAGTCGATGAGCATGACCGAGGTGTCGCGCGGATCGATCGTGAGATAGCCGTGGCCGCCCATATCGAGGTCGAAGAGCAGTGCCGGATCGGCGAGGTAGATCTGGTCGACGTCGTTGTAGATGGCGCGGCCTCGGCGACCGGCGAAGTCCGGAATGGCGAAGCGGTAGTTGGTGAATCCGGTACGCCAGCCACGCCGGTTGAAGCCGGCGATGTTCTTCATCAGATAAATCTCATAGACCCGGGAGGGATCGCGCACCTTCTCGATCGACCAAAAGAAGATGCGCTCGGCCCGGTATTGGGCGTCCTCGGTGCCGAGGAAGATCCGCACCGGCGGCTTGTCGCTCGGCCGCACGCCCGGGCGCGGAGGCAGCACCACGCATTCCGGATCGCGGCGGAAATAGGGCCAGGAACCGATGGCTTCGGGGCGTTCGCTCACGGATGCCAGAGCCCGTCGCTCGAGTTTGCGGGATCCGGCCGCCGTCCGGCTCGCGCCCGGACCGGCAGCCCACCGGCTAGCTAGGCTGTCTCGCAAATCGGGTCAATCGCCGGCGACGTCGCAGCCTGCGCAGGGGCTGGCAGTCTCGGCCCGT
This sequence comes from bacterium HR40, assembly GCA_002898275.1. Taxonomy (GTDB): domain Bacteria; phylum Pseudomonadota; class Alphaproteobacteria; order Geminicoccales; family Geminicoccaceae; genus HRBIN40. Next base: position 974,678 of record BEIQ01000001.1, on the reverse strand, counting down.
TGGCGTGCGGGCACGATGCCCGATATGTTGGCGAGGAGGCAGAGGGCAGGAGTCTCCCTTGGCGGTTCTGGACATCGCGAAAATCGGTCATCCGGTCCTGCTGCGGCGGGCGGAGCCGGTCGGGGATCCCACGACAGGCGACATCCGGCGGCTCGTCGCCGATATGCGCGAGACCCTGGAGGAGGCGCGCGGTCTCGGATTGGCGGCACCGCAGGTGCGCGAGAGCCTGCGTATCCTGCTTGCCCGACCGGTGGGAAAGCGGGAAACGGCACGCCAGGTCCCACCGCTCGTGTTGGTCGACCCGGTCGTCGAACCGCTCGGCGAGGAGATGGAAATGGGACTCGAGGGATGTCTCTCGATCCCCTCGCTGCGCGGGCTCGTGCCGCGTTATCGGCGCGTTCGCTACCGCGCTGTCGACGAGCAGGGGGAGGCCGTCGAGGGCGAGGCCGAGGGCCTGTTCGCGCGCATCCTCCAGCACGAGATCGATCACCTCGATGGCATTCTGTTTTTGATGCGCATGCCCGATCTGCGCTATCTCTCGGTCGAGGAGCAGCTGGAGCGGTTCCTCGCGGAAGTCGTCGCGCCGGAGAGCCGCAAGTGAAGGACGCCGTCCGCAAGCGAATCGAGCTCAAGGACCGGATCCTCGAAGCGGCCCTCGAACATGCCGCCTTCGACGGGTTCGGCGAGCACACCTTCCGCCGTGCCATCGCCGATGCCGGCATCGATCCGGCCACCGCTCGCCGCCTTTTCCCCCAAGGTCCGGCGGCTCTCCTCGACTGGCTCGACGACTGGGCGGATCGGCGGATGCTCGCGGCCGTCGCCGAAGAGGACCTGACGAAGCTTCCCGTCCGGCGGCGCATCGCCCGGCTGGTGCGCGCGCGTTTCGAGGCCTTGGCACCCTACCGCGAGGCGGTGCGCCGGGCAGTGCTCGCCCGCGGCCTGCCGCGCCATCTCCCCGGAGGTGTGGCGGCACTGTGGCGGACGTGCGACCGCATCTGGAAGAAGGCCGGCTTCGACGATGCCGAGAGCGAGGGCGCGAACGGGTACACCCGTCGCATCCTGCTCGCCGGGGTGCTCGTTGCCACCCTGTTCTACTGGCTCGAGGAAGACAGCGAGGGATACCGGGATACCTGGGCCTTTCTCGATCGTCGCCTCGAGGAGGTGGTGAATCTCGGCCGCCTGTCCGCACGGTGTGCCAGCTTTGCCCGCATCTTTCCCGGTTTTGGGCGAGAGCGCACCGACGGCCGCACGGGTTGACGTCGCATCGCACCCGACGACCTTTCGAGCGAACCCTCACCTGCCCATGGGATACGGCATGGCGGAGCCCCAGGTCCTGCGGTCTCTCGCGGAGATCGCTGAGCACTACGACGCCTTCCTCTTCGACCAGTGGGGAGTGATGCACGACGGCCGGTGCATGTTCCCGGGCGTCATCGATGCTCTCGCCCAGCTGGCGGCGGCGGGCAAGCGGATCGTGCTGCTCTCCAACTCTGGCCGGCGTGCCTCCTACAACGATCGCAGGCTTGCCGAGATGGGACTCGATCTTTCGCTCCTCGCCGGCTCGGTCACCTCGGGCGAGGTGGCCTACGAGCTGCTCAAAGCGCGAAGCGAGCCCCCGTTTTCGGAGCTCGGACGTCGTTGCTACTTGTTGACGCGCTTCGGCGACCTCGGGGTGGTCGAGGGACTCGATCTCGAGCTCGTCGACGACGTGGACAAGGCCGATTTCCTCTTCATCACCGGCGTCGACAGCCCGCTGAAGACGCTCGAGGACTATCTGCCCATCGTGCAGCAGGCGGCGATCAGACGCATTCCGGCCATTTGTTCCAATCCCGACCGGATCGCCCCAGTGGGAGGGCATCTGGCGCTGGGGCCAGGTGCCGTGGCGGAAGCCTACGAGAAACTCGGCGGACCGGTCACCTATATCGGCAAGCCCGCGTCGCTCATCTACGACGCTTGCCTTTCCCGTCTCCCGGGCGTCGCCCGCGAACGCATTCTCGCGATCGGCGACTCCGCCTCGCACGACGTCGTCGGGGCCAAGCGTTCCGGTCTCGCTGTCTGCCTCGTCACCTCGGGCATCCATCGCGACGCCTTTGCCGCAGCCCGTACGCCCGCGCAGGTAGCCGCCGTCGCCCGCCAACTCGGCGAAGAATTCGGAGCGATCCCGGACTTCGTGATCGAGCGGGTGAGGCTCTGAGGGGCGGAGTCGCCGGGGCGGCTCAACCGCAGACCACGGACGGGGAGGAGGAGCCCGTGGTGCCGCTGCGCAAGAGTTCGCGCAGCGCCGAATCCTCGGCGAACGCGCCCCGGAAGCAAGCGGTGACAAAACGGCCGCGCGGCTGACAGGGGCCGCGCACGGCCGCACAGGTGTGGGTGGCCTCGAGCAGGACCCCGACGCCGAGAGGGGCGAGATGCGCTTCGAGCGCGTCGGCGATCTGGCGCGTGAGCCGCTCCTGGATCTGGAGCCGCCGGGAGTAGATGCGCACGAGCTCGACGAGTTGCCCGAGGCCGACCAGGTTCTCCCCGGCGATGAAGCCCACCTGGGCGGTACCGAAGAAGGGGGCGAGATGGTGTTCGCAATGGGAGGCGAAGTCGATCCCCCGCAGGACGACCGGCTGGCCGCGCATAGGACCCGCCGGCATCCTGTCGCGGAACAACTCCGCTGCCTCGCGCCGATAGCCGGAGAAATACTCCTCGAACGCCTCGACCACGCGCGCCGGGGTGGCCCGCAGTTCTTCCCGTCCCGGATCGTCGCCGGAAAAGGCGAGGAGCGTGCGCACCGCCGCTTCCGCCTCGGCCCGGGACGGCCGCTCCCGTGTCATGGCTGCATCTCCCCTCGCCGTTGCAGTCGCGCATGCCGGCGGCGCACCGCCCGACCGTGCGGCGGCCTCGCCCGGCACCGGCACGGCCTCCGACCGAGAACCGCGATCCATGCTGTCACGGGCGGAGGCTCGGGTGGCGGCGGGCTCGCGCCAGCTGGGCGCCTCCGGTTCAGAAGAAGGCGCGATGCCGGTTCGTGGTGGCATCGAGGCCGCGAATCCCCTCGATGCCACGGGCGCCGCGGAAATCGGCACTCGCGATGTCGGCACCGGTAAGATCGAGACCCGTGCAATCGGCGCCCTGGAGATTGGCACCCCCGAGCAGCGCCATCGTGAAGTCGGCGTCGCGCAGGGTCGCAGTCGCGAGCCGCGCATATTCGAAGTCGGCGCGGGAAAAGTCGCCGCCCGTCAGATCGGCGCCGACCAGCGTCGCCGAGCGGAAGACGGCACGGATGAGGCCCATGCTCTGGTTGCGCATGTCTGCACCTGCCCGCACCGCCCGCAGGATGGCATGGTCGAAGCGCGCCATCTCGAAATTGCCGACGAGCCGCGCACCGCTCAGATCGGCACGGTCGAAAACAGCGCCCCGGAACTGGCCCTGGAAGAGATCGCTGCCACGCATCCGGGCCCCGGCGAACCGGGCACCCATCGCCCACACCAAGGAGAGATCGGCTCCTTCGAGCTGGCAGTCCTCGAGGTTCGCACCGTTGAGGCGCGCCCATTGCAGCTTCGCGCCCCGCAGATCCAGACCGGACAGGTCGAGACGGTTGAGGCTGCGGTCGCGGAGATCGAGAGGGGTTCCGGAGGCCTCGCCCAGCATGCGTTCGATATCGGCGCGGCTGAGCTCCGCTTGGGACATGCGCGGGGAAGCGAGATCGACATTCCCCATCATGCTCTGGCCGCGCACGCCAGCAGCCGCCGCCACGAGGCCAGATGCTGCGACGTACAGGAGATGGCGACGACGCATCACCCTCCTCTCACCGCCCCCTCGCCGTGCGCCTCACTGAGTGTGCGGGGGCACTTCGTAGGGCGTTGTCGACACGAGCGGATGCCCGCCTTCTCGCCAGCCATCCGTTCCGTCCCCATACCAGAAGACGCGGGTAAAGCCCAGCTCGTGACGCGCTCGGCGCGCGGCGTTCCACGACATCCAGCAGTCGCGCTCGCAAAAGAAGACCAAGGGACGCGCGCGATCGCCGCCCGTGAGGGCAGCGAGGGCCGCGCGCAGATAGGCCGCCGTGTCGGGAGGAAGGATGCCGAGGCCGACATTGGGCAACCAGACAGCGCCGGCGATCGTCTCGCGCTTGGGCGGAAGCCACAGCGCATCGGCGGGCCGGCCAGGTGGCCGCGGCGACGCCGGGAAGACGTCGAGGGCCAGCGCACCGTCGCGCAGCAGCGCGACCACCTCGGAGGTGGCCGCGGCGCTCACCCCCTCCGGCGCGTCTGGCACTGGGGCGCGGTAGTCGGCGATCCGATAGCCCAGAGGGTCGAACAGCTGTCCTTGTCGTTGGGGCGAGGCGAGCCAGGGCGGAGGGTTCATGAGGCGGCCGTTGCGGTCGAGCAACGGCACGCCATAGTCGGCGAGGATGGCCTCGATCTCGCGGCTCTTCTTGCGGATGAGTTCGTTCAAGGTGTCGAGCCACTCGGTCTCGCCAAAGCGCACACCCATGGTGATGCGATAGTCCATCGGCGGGCTTCCGGGCTCGCTCGCCACCGGCACCCATTCGAGGGGTACCGGGCTGCGGGCGGCGAAATAGCCGCCGATCGGGCCCCAGACGAGCGCCATGTCGAGCTCGCCGCTGGCCACCGCCTCGACCGCCTCGCGGGCCGGATGGCGGATCCGGGTGTCGACCTGCAGATCGTAGGAACGGACATTGGCGATGAGCCCGCGACGGACGAGCAACGCCGCCGGCGGCGTGTTCGCCACCACACCGATGCGGGCGATTCCGACGAGCGGGGAGTCGAGGCTCGAGAAGCGGTCGCGATCCTCCGCCCGATACACCAGCACATAGGTGGAACGGTAGTAGGAGCGGGTGTTCTGAACGAGCTCGTGGACGGCGCTCGTCCCGATGATCACGTCGCAGCGGTAGCTGCGGAGCGTGTTGGCGATAAAGCCCAGTGTCTGCGGATGCCAGGTATATTCGACCGGAAGCCCGAGCTCGGCGGCGAAGAGCTCGGCGATACGGTTCTCGAAGCCTTCTCCGGCGGCGTTGGAAAACGGCAGATTGTCGGGATCGGCACAGACCCGGAAAGCGGTGCGCGAGGCGAGCTCGCCTCGGCTGGGCTCACCTGCCGCCGACAGCTCGCGGCCGGCGAACGAGAGGAGGGCTAAAACCAGACCGACCAGCGCCCCGCGCACGACTCTCCGACCTCAGGCTGGGCAGCGCTGCGGCCGGCCGCGGCCGAGCTTGCCGTCCGAACGCGCCTTGAGATAGGAATAGATGTCGTCGAGATACATCATGACGTCCTCGACGTGACCGAACGACGGCATCACCTTTTCCTGGCCGGCGGCCAAGTTCTGGCGGCCGTTGACGACGACCTCGTTGAACTGGTCTCGCTTCAGGACCTGGAGGGAATCGACGAGCTTCGGGGCGTAGGAGCTGCCCAGCCCGTCCGGCCCATGGCACTGGTGACAGAAGGCATGATAGCGCCGGTAGCCGTTATAGGTGCCGGGATCGACGGTGTTCTCGGCACAGATCTTGTAGGGACGTTCGTAGGCGTCGTCGCTGTCGCTGCTCTGGCCCTGCTGCTGCGCGAAGCCGCTGCCAGCGGCGAAGGCGAGCAGACCAACGAATACGGCGGCACGCACCAAGGACATCCTTCCCGTGACCTCCCGAACCGCTACCGGGGCGGCCCCGAGTTAGCAGCACGACCGCCGGATGGCAAAGTCTTTCGTCTGCCCCTCCTGCGTCGCCGTGTCGCGACCAGCGCGGGGCGTCAGGTGTCGCGATCCCGCTCGCACCGCCATCCGCCCCGCAACCGATAGCGGGGATGTTCCTCGAACCAGCGGGCGATTTCCGCCTGTCCCAGCAACATGCAGGCCATCGCCGGGCGGTCCCACGGAATCGAGATCCGCTCGCAGCGCTCGCCGCCGGCAACGGTGGTACAGGCGAGGAAGACGAGAGCCAGAAGTTCGTTCATGCTGCGACTCGTTCGCCGCTCGAGCGACCAATTATGGTCGCGCGCACTCGGGAAGTCCAGCCGTGGACTCGCGCCCGCGCGTTTGCCTGCCGGTGCCGGCCGGTGTATGGCGAGCCGCGATGGCGCCGGCAGATTTGCGAAGGCCGGCACCAGCAACCGAGGGAGGAATGGGAATGCGCGGACTCGCACGGGCTGCGATGGCTGTCGCGATCCTGGCCAGCGCTACGGCGTCGGCTCAGGAGGCGATCCGGATCGGCTCCTTTCTCGCCGTCACGGGAGCGGCGGCTTTTCTCGGCGATCCCGAGAAGAAAACGCTCGAGCTCTATGTGAAAAAGCTCAACGACGAGGGCGGCCTGCTCGGTCGCAAGGTCGAGCTCGTGGTCTACGACACCGGCAGCAGTGCCAAGGATGCGGTCACCTTCGTCAAGCGGCTGATCGAGCAGGATCGGGTCGACTTCATCGTCGGCGGCACCACCACCGGCGAGACCATGGCGGTGGTCGAGCTCGTGGAGCAAGCCGGGATCCCCTTCATCTCGCTGGCCGGCGCCTCGGTCATCGTCGAACCGGTGAAGAAGTGGGTGTTCAAGACCCCGCACAGTGACCGCATGGCGGTCCAGAAGGTCTACGAAGACATGAAGAAGGCGGGCCTGCGCAAGGTCGGTCTGATCGGCGGATCGGGCGGCTTCGATAAGTCGTGTCTCGCGAACGCCCAGGAGCAGGCAAAGAACTACGAGCTCACGATCGTTGCGACCGAGCAGTACGGTACCGACGTCACCGACGTCACGCCCCAGCTCGTCAATATTCGTAACTCAGGTGCGGAGGCTGTTCTATTCTGCGGCTTCGGCGCGCCGTCGGTGGTGGTCACCAAGAACTTCGCCCAGCTCGGTCTTTCGGCTCGGCTCTACCACAATCACGGTTCGTGCTCCAAGCAGTTCATCCAGGGCGCCGGCGCCGCTGCCGAAGGCGTGCGCCTCCCTTGCGCCGCTCTTCTCGTGGCCGACCAGCTACCGGAGTCGGATCCGCAGCGTGCGGTGGCCCTCGCCTACATCGAGGCCTACACCAAGGCCTACAAGGAAGACGTCTCGACCTTCGGCGGTCATGCCTATGACGGTCTCATGCTGCTCGTCGACGCGATCCGCCGCGCCGGGACGACCGACCGCGAAAAGGTGCGCGAGGCTCTCGAGACGACCAAGGGCTTCGTCGGAGTGGATGGCATCTTCACCATGAGCCCGCAGGACCACATGGGCCTCGGCCTCGAATCCTTCAAAATGCTCGAGGTCTCTGGCGGAGCCTGGAAATATCTCTACTGATCGAACAGGATGCGGGCGGCAGCGGCCGCCCGCAGCAGGGATGCGACTGTGGCGGCGTGCGGCAGCGGGATCGACGAGGGAGCACCGGAGCGGCATCTCGAACCGGTTCGCTTGCCGCCGCTGCCGTCGATGTTGGCCCTGTGGCTCAAGCTCGTGAACAGCGCCGCGCGGCTCGGCGCGGCGCTGGTGGTGGCAGGCGCAGCTGCCCTCGTCGCCGGCCTGCTCGCCTGGTCGCTCACCCGGCAGACGGACGAGCGCCTCGCCATCGCCGCCACCGCGGCGGTCGCCGCGGCGGTCGGAAGTGGCATGCCGGCCCTGTGGCTTGCCCGTGCCGCGGGCGAATGGGTGCGGGCGCGGGCCGAGTTGTACGAGCAGCTGCACCGTTGGCGGCATGTCGAGCTGCGCTTGCGGCGTCTCGCCGATACCGACGATCTCACCGGGCTCCTCAATCGCCGAGCCTTTTTCGAGCGGGGTGCGACCTTCGTCGCGCTCGCCCGGCGCTACGGTCATTCCCTTGCCCTCGCACTCTGCGACATCGACCGTTTCAAGACGGTCAACGACCGCTACGGCCATGCCGCCGGCGATGCAGCCCTGCGCGAGGTGGCCACGGCATTGCGCAGCGAGGCACGCGCCAGCGAGCTCGTCGCCCGCCTCGGCGGCGATGAATTCGCCGTCCTCATGCCCCTCACCGATCTCGAAGGGGCCAGGCGCTACGCCGAGCGACTGCGGGAGAGGCTCAGGCGACAGGCCGATTTCGGCCTGACCGTCAGCATCGGCCTTGCGGCGCTGCGCGGGGACGAGGTCGATCTCGATCGGCTGCTGACCACCGCCGACCGCATGCTCTACGCAGCGAAGGAAGCTGGTCGCGACCAGATCTTCCCGCCGCCAGCGAGGCCGTCTCCTGCGGCCTAACGCCCGACGCCGTCGACGAGGGGCACGTCGGGCGCGGCATCGCGGGGAAGAAGGCCCGTCAGTCGTGGATCGTCGGCGATCTCGACCGAGCGGGCGAAAGCGCGGAAACCGCAGCGCAGATAGAAACGCAAGGCTGCCGGATGGTCGAGGGTGCACGTATGCACCCAAAGGCGACGGCCGCCATTCCCGAATGCCCGGGAAATGGCGTGGGCCATGGCAAAGCGCCCGAGGCCGCGGCCGGTCCACTCGGGTCGGAAGCCGAAGAACGACAGCTCGACATGGGGGGAATCGCGGAAGTCGAGCTCGACGAGACCGATGTCGGTGGCTCGGTGTCGGACTGCCCAGACCTCGATGCGCGGATCGGCGAGGATGGCCGAAAGCTCGTTTCGCCCGAGGCGCAGGCGGGAAAACCACAGCCAGGGCGTGCCGATTGCCCGAAACAGGGAAAGATACCAGTCGACGTCGGGTGCCATGACACGCACCAACGCCACCCCCTCGGGCGCGGGGGGTGCTTCTGCGGCGGGCGGTTCGTGCATCTCGAGCGAGGTCACCACGGCTGCGATCTTGCCCGCTGGCACCTCGTAATAGCCATCGCGCTCGAGCCTGCCGGCGCTCATGCCGAGGGCTCCGGATCGGGAAGCTCGATCACCAGTCCGTCGTAGGCCGGCTCGACGTTGGCGGGCAGTTTGGCGAGCCAGCTCGCGTAATCGACTTCATGGTTCATGTGGGTCAGGTACGCGCGCCGCGGCTCCAGTTCGCGGATCCAGGAAAGGGTGAGGGCGAGGTGGGCGTGGCTGGGGTGCGGCCGTTCGCGCAGGGCATCGACGATCCACACCTCGAGGTCTCGCAGCTGCGCCATGACCTCCGGGGCGAGGCCATCGGTATCGGTGGAGTAGGCGAAGCCGCCAATGCGCAAGCCGAAGCTCGAGCCGCGGCCATGCTTCTGGCGGAAGAGCAGGCAGGGAACCGGACCGATCGCGAACGGCCCCTCGCCCACCTCGTGCGCCTCGAGCTCCGGCCGCCAAAAGCCGAACTCGCTGCGCCCGCCCTCGAAAACATAACCGAAGCGTTCGCGGATCCTGGCGAACACCTCCGGATGGGCGTAAGTGGGAATGGGCCGGCCGATGAGATTGTTGATCTGCCTGAGATCGTCGATGCCGTGCAGATGGTCGGCGTGACCGTGCGTATAGATGAGGGCGTCGATGGCGGCGATGCCGGCATCGAGACACTGCATGCGCAGGTCGGGGCCGGTATCGACGAGGATCCTCTGACCAAGGACCTCGATGTAGAGGGCGCAGCGACGCCGATGGTTGCGCGGATCGGACGACCGGCACACCGCACAGTCGCACCCGATTTGCGGCACGCCAGCCGAGGTCCCGCAGCCGAGCACTATGACCCGCACCGTTGCACTCGCGCTTTCCAGAACAGACGATCGAAGGCGGCGGTGGTGATGCGTCCCACCTCCTCGACGGCCACTCCCTTGAGGCGTGCCAGCATGCCGGCGGTGTGCACGAGAAGGGCCGGCTCGTTGGTGCGGCCGCGGCAGGGCTCGGGGGCGAGGTAGGGGGCATCGGTCTCGAGCAGCAACCGATCGGTCGGCAGTTCGGCGACGATGCGGCGGAGCTCGTCGCTGCGACGGAAGGTCAGGATCCCGCCGATGCCAAAGAAGAAGCCGATGGCGAGGGCACGTGTCGCGAGCGCGCGGCTCGAGCTGAAGCAATGGATGACCCCGGTGAAATGGCCCCGTTCCATCTCCTCCTCGAGCAGCTCTGCCGTATCCTCGTCGGCATTGCGGGTGTGCACGACGAGCGGCAGGCCGGTCTGTCGAGCGGCCTCGATGTGTGCACGGAAGTTCGCCAGCTGCCGCTCGCGGGGCGCCCGATCGTAGTGATAGTCGAGACCGGCTTCCCCCACCGCCACGACCTTGGGATGCCGACAGGCGGCGCAAAGCGGCTCGACATCCTCGAGGCCCTCGGACGCGGCCTGATGGGGATGGACGCCCAGGGCGCAGAACACCTCGGGGAATCGTTCGCACAAGGCGATGGCCTCTTCCCAGGCGCTTCGCCGAGTGGCGATGGTGACGATCCGCTCCACACCGACGGCCCGTGCTCGCGCGACCACCTCCTCGACGCGTTCGCGAAGGCCCGGGAAATCGAGGTGGCAGTGGCTGTCGACGAACATGCGTCAGGGCGTCTCCTGCCAGCGCGGAAAAATGGGTTCCGGCGGCGGCAGCGGCGTTCCGGGAACGACCGGCGTGCCGTCGGGTCCGAGGGCGGCGAAATCGCGGCGCTGGGGCGGCACCCCGAGCTGGTCGAGGAGTCGGGCCGAAGCCCGTGGCACGAAAGGCTGGGTGAGGGTGGCGATGTGGCGGAGGGTCTCGGCCAGGGTCCAGAGGACCGTGCGCATCCGTGTCGGGTCGGTCTTGCGCAGCACCCATGGCGCCATCGTGTCGACGTAGCGGTTGGCCTCGCCGATCACCTCGAAGATCGCCTCGAGGGCACGATGCAGCGCCTGCTCGCGCATGGCGGCCCGGGTGCGCGGCAGGAGTGCGTAGGCGAGGGCGAGGAGCGCCTCGTCGTCGCTGCAAAGACCTTCCGGCTCCGGCATCCGGCCCTCGCAGTGACGCGCGATGAGCGACAGCACCCGCTGCGCCAAATTGCCATAGTCGTTGGCCAGGTCATGGTTGATCCGGCGCACCATCGCCTCGTGGCGGAAGTCCCCGTCCTGGCCGAAGGGTACCTCGCGCAAGAGGAAATAGCGGGTCTGATCGAGGCCGTAGCGCCCGACCAGCTCGACCGGATCGATGACATTGCCGAGGGATTTGGAGATCTTCTGGCCCTCGTTGGTCCACCAGCCGTGGGCGAAGACGCGCTTGGGCGGTTCGAGCCCGGCCGCCATCAGAAAGGCTGGCCAGTAGACGGCGTGGAAGCGCAGGATGTCCTTGCCGATGACGTGCAGGTCGGCCGGCCAGAACGTGCGAAAGAGCTCGTTGTCGGTGTCGGGGTAGCCGAGCGCGGTGATGTAGTTGGTGAGCGCATCCAGCCACACATAGACGACGTGATCGGGATCGCCCGGAACGGGAATCCCCCAGCGGAAGGTCGTGCGGGATACGGAAAGGTCCGTGAGACCGCCCCGCACGAAACTCACCACTTCGTTGTAGCGGCTCTGGGGCAGAACGAAGTCCGGATGGGCGGCGTAGAAGGCGAGGAGCCGTTCCTGCCAGGCCGAGAGGCGAAAGAAATAGCTCGGCTCCTCCACCCACTCGACCGGTGCGCCAGTTGGGGCGCGGCCATCGACGAGTTCGGATTCGGCATAATAGGCCTCGTCCCGCACCGAGTACCAGCCGGCGTAGCGGCCAAGATAGATGGCGCCAGCTTCCACGAGCTTCTGCCAGAAGGCCTGCACTCCCCGGCGATGGCGTTCTTCGGTGGTGCGGATGAAATCGTCCGGCGTCAGGTCGAGCAGGGTCGCCAGCCCGCGAAAGCGCTGCGAGACGAGATCGGTGAAGGCCTGGGGTTCCATGCCGGCGGCGCGGGCGGCCTTCTCCACCTTCTGGCCGTGCTCGTCGGTGCCGGTGAGGAAGCGCACCCGCCTGCCATCGAGGCGGGCGAAGCGCGCGATGGCATCGCAGGCGAGCGAAGTGTAGGCGTGACCGATATGGGGCGAATCGTTCACGTAATAGATCGGGGTCGTGACGTAGAAGGCGTCGGGCGCCGACATGCGAGACTCCACGCGGGCGATCAGGATGGCTCTCCCGGAGCGACCAACGTCCGGGCGAGCTCATCGAGGGCGACAATGAAAACCTGGGCAGGATCGAGATAGTGATCCTCGATCCGCCGCGGCAGGGCGGTGAGCTTCTCCCACAGCCGGGCGAGGCCTTCAAGCGGGGTGCGGCGGGCCAATTCCCCGAGTCGCACAGTCTCGCGGGGAACCAGCGTCGCCCGCGAGGGCGTGCCGAGGACGGCATGCACCATGCGGCGCAGGAGAAGCGCGAGAACCGCACAGGTGGCCTCGATCCCGAGGTCGCGTGCGTGGCCCTCGAAGGCGGCGACGAGCGGGGCGAGCTGGGACGCCGGCGCTCGCGCCTCGAGCCAGGCCAGCAGCTGTTCGTAAAGCGCGAGGGCGCGGCCATCGAGCCACAACGGCAACTGACCTGGGCGGCCCTCGCACAGCTCGACCAAACGCTCCCGCTCGCGTTCCGTCAGCTCGCCGAGCAGGGCCGTGAACAGCTGTCGCATCTCCGGCTCGGCGAGGGGGGCGAGGGATAGCCGCACACAGCGCGAGGCAAGGGTTGCCGGCACCGCCGCCGGGCGATGGACCACGAGCAGGAACACGGTATGCGCCGGTGGCTCCTCGAGCAGCTTGAGGAGCGCATTGGCAGCGTTGCGATTGAGCGCGTCCGCTGGGTCGATCACCACCACCCGGCGGGATCCGTAGGCGGTGCCGTGGAGGCGTTCCACCACTTCCGAGACCCGCTCCACGGCGAGCTCCACCGTCCGTCCGCCGCGACCTTGTTCCGCCTCGAGCACGAAGAGATCGGGGTGCGATCCGCTCATCGCGCGGCGGAAGAGGGGCGAGGTGGGATCGTGCACCGCGTTCGGCGCGGTCGCGGGATCGGCCAGCAGCTCGCGGGCCAAATGCCAGGCGAGGGTCGCCTTGCCGATTCCCCGCGGTCCGCTGATCATCCACGCGGGATGCAAGGCGCCAGCCGCCAAGGCGCGGCGGAAGCGTTCGGCCGCCTGTCCATGCCCGACGAGCAGCGCCTGGGCGCGCGGTGGCGGCAGGGCGACAGTCACGGCGCCAACTCGCGGGCAAAGCGGTCACGCACCGCGTGCCATATCCGTTCGGCCACCGTCTCGGGTGGCTCCGATGCCGGGATCACGGCAAAACGCTGCGGCTCGAGCGCAGCGAGATGGAGAAAGCCCTGCCGCACCTGGGCGTGGAAGTCCGGATCCTTGTCCTCGAAGCGACTGCCGGGTCCCGCGCGGCTGCGGCGAGCGAGACCTTCCTCGACGGGCAGATCGAGGAGGATCGTGAGATCCGGCCACTCGCCGGCCACCGCCGGTCGTTGCAATCGCTCCACGAGATCGAGCCCGAGCCCGCCGGCGAGGCCTTGATAGACGCGCGTGGAATCGACGTAGCGATCGCACAGCACCCAGCGTCCGGCAGCGCGCGCTGGCGCCACCACCCGCGCCACATGGTCCGCCCGCGCCGCCAGCACGAGATAGAGCTCCGACAGCGGCAGCCAGTGATCGGGCGCACCGGCGAGCAGCAACCGGCGCACGGCTTCCGCGGCCGGGGAGCCACCGGGCTCGCGGGTCTCGAGCGGGTCGATGCCGAGGCTGCGGAGACGACGGGCGAGCAGGCGCAGCTGGGTGGACTTGCCGACCCCCTCGCCACCCTCGAAGGTCAAAAAGGGCGCCCGCCGTCGCCCGCCTTCATCCGTTTCCGAACAGGACATAACGGAGGATTCCGGAAATGCGCCCGAGGACCCCGGCCGAGGCGATGTCGCGGCCGGCGATCAAGGGCACACTGTAGCGCTCCATACCGGGGGCGGTCACCACGAGCTCGCCAAGCGGCGTGCCGGCAGCGATCGGAGCCGCCACGGGATTGTCGTAGCGAGCCTTGACGACCAGGTCTTTGCGCGCTTCCCGGGTGAGAGTGACGGCGATGAGCTGCTGGCCGACGAGCGGCACTTTTGCCACCTCGCCCAACCACACATCGGCCTCGACCACCGTCTCCCCGGCCTCGAACAACCGGTACTCCTGGAACTCGCGGAAGCCGAACTCGAGCAGGCGCTCGGCCTCGCTCGCGCGCTGGCGGGCACCTTCGAGTCCGCTGATGACGAGCACGAGCCGCCGACCGTTGCGCTCGGCCGAGGCCACGAGCCCGTAGCCGGCCTCTGCCGTATAGCCGGTTTTCATGCCGTCGACCCCCGGCACGCCACGCTGCAGCAGGGGATTGCGGTTGTACTGGCGAATGCCGTTCCAAGTGAATTCGCGCTCCGAATAGATGCGGTAGTATTCGGGGAAGTCGCGGATGATGGCGGAGGCCAGAATGGCGAGGTCGCGGACACTCATGTAGTGCCGCGGATCGGGGAGGCCGGTCGCGTTGGCGAAGTGGCTCTGGGTGAGCCCGAGCTCGCGCGCTTTGTCGTTCATCATGGCGGCGAAGGCCTCCTCGCTGCCGGCAAGCCCCTCGGCCAGTACGACGCACGCGTCGTTGCCCGACTGGATGATCATGCCGCGGAGGAGATCCCGCACCTTCACCCGCTTGCCGACCTCCAGGAACATGCGCGAGCCTTCGGTGCGCCAGGCCTTCTCGCTCACCGGCAGCTCGTCGTCGAGCGACAGTGTGCCCGCCCGTAGCCGCTCGAAAACCAGGTAAGCGGTCATGAGCTTGCTCATGGAGGCGGGTGGCAGGGGCTCGTCGGGATTGCGGGCATAGAGCACCTGTCCGGTGCGATGGTCGACGAGGATCGCCGCCCGTGCCATGGTATCGAAGGTGACGGCCTGCGCCGGGGCTGGCCCCAGGCCGCCCAGGACCAGCAGCAGCGAGAACAAGACAGCGACAAAGGCCATGGTTTCTCACCCGCGCTCGACGAAGGCGGTCGCACAAGCTTCGGCCGGCGCCGCAGCGAGGAACGCCCCTCGATAGCCGAGGCCTCGCGCCCGCTCGAGGAGATGCCGTGCCACCGCCGCATCGAACACCGGTCCGAGCTGGATCCGGACGAGGCGCGCGCTCGCTCCTTTGGCCGGTTCCAGTCGCACGGGTGCGAGACCGGCTAGGCGCTCGGCGAGCTGGCGCGCCCGGTCCGGATCTCCAACCGCCGCCACCTGCACGAGGTAGCCTTCGGTGCCATCGCCGCAAGCGGTCCTCGCCATGTCCCGTGTGGCCACCGCTTGCAGCGCCCGTGCTGCCGCGCGGCGGGTCGGCTGCGGCGGCGTGCCGAGGGCATCCTCGGCCAGCTTCAGAAAGCGGACCCGCACCCGAGCCAGGCCTCGCTCGCGAAACCCGAGCTCCGCTGCGGCGGCTTCGGAAAGATCGATGAGCCGCTCGCCGATGAAGGGCCCGCGGTCGTTGACCCGGACGACGAGCTTGCGGCCGTTTTCGAGATTGGTGATCTCGACCAGGCTGGGAAGCGGGAGGGTCGGATGCGCGGCCGAAATCCGCCGGCGGTCGAAGAGCTCGCCATTGGCGGTGATGCGGCCATGGAATTCCGGCCCGTACCAAGAGGCTAGGCCGATACGATCGTAGTCCGGATCGTACTCGGGATAGTACCAGCGGTCGCCGATCCGGTAGGGCTCGCCGAGCTTGTACCAGCCGCGAGGCTGCGGGGTAGGCGTCTCCGGCAGCTCGCGGCGCACGGCCGTACAGGAGGCGAGCAGCAGCAGGAGACCGCAGAACAAGCCGCGCGCCATCCACCGCTTGCAACGGAGCCCAGCGCTAGGCTTGGCGATCGGCCAATGCATCGGCGAGATGCCCCACGGCGAAAGCGAAGTGCGTGGATCGGTTCCACCGCATCAGCGCGCGGAAGTTGTCGTAGACGAGGAAGGCGGGTCCACTGTCCCCCTCCGGCATGAGGAGCGAGGCTTCGACCGCCAGCTGCGGCAACGGTCCGCCATCGCTGAGCCGCACGCCACGCCGGTGCCAGACGGCGAGGGCGGCGCGGTAGTCGAGGCCGCGCTGGCTGGCGGGGACGTTCCCTGTCACCTGTACCGCCCGGCCCCAAGTCCATCCGGGCCGCCAGCCGGCGGCGGAAAGATATCGGGCCATCGAAGCGAAAATGTCCGCGAGGCTGTCCCAGATGTCGCGGCGGCCGTCACCATCGGCATCGACCGCGTGGGCGAGGAACGTAGTCGGCATGAACTGGGGCTGGCCCATAGCGCCAGCCCAACTGCCGTACATCGCCTCGGGGCGCACGTCACCGCGCTCGAGGATGGCGAGTGCTGCCAGGAGTTCCCGGCGAAAGAAGCTGGCTCGCCGGCCCTCGAAGGCGAGGGTGGCGAGGGCGGCGATCACCGGAAAGCGGCCGCGGACACGGCCGTAATCCGATTCGACCCCCCAGAGGGCGACGATGAAGCGAGCGGGGATGCCGTAGCGCGCTTCCACCGCATCGAGCAGCGGCCGATGCTCGAGCAGCCGACGACGTCCGGTCTCGATGCGCGCGGCCGTCACCACCCGCTCGAGGTATTCGCGCAAGCTCAGCCGCCGTTCCGGCTGGCGACGATCGCGTTCGATCACCTCCGGAAGCGGCACGACCCCAGCGAATGCCCGTTCGAACGTGGCGGCGGAGATGCCGGCTCGCAGCGCTTCCTGCCGCAGCCCGGCGAGCCAGTCGCGGAAATCCGCGGCTCGCACCCTTCGCGCGATGGGCGCGAACGCCATCGCCGCCGGCAGAGCGAAGAGGAAACTCCGACGGGTTCCAGTCAAACCCTTTGCCCGCATCCGACGCTGCGCGAGCAGGGTACCCCGACCACTGTTCCGTTTCCAGCCCGTGGGCGTGCGCAACCTGGAGCTGTCTGCGTCCCGTGCGCGCTGCGTCCCTCAGAAGACGAGGGTGCGGATCACGAGCGTCCCATGGGTCTCGGTGTAGACGACGAGCGGCAGAGAAGACATGGGTAGGCTCGTCGCTCCCGCCGCGGTGCCGCCGGGTGCCAGCGTACCGCAAAGGGCGGCGCCGGGACACGGCGACACCACCACCACCCGCACGCCGAGCGTTCCCCTCGTCGATGCCGCTTCGAGCGGCCCAGCTGCCATTCCCATCAGGAGGGACAGTGTCGCGCACCCGCTCGCAACCCGTCCGAACCACGGCCATCGCACCCGCATGGGCGTTCACTCCCTTCTTGGCTTCCCCGAGACCGGGAAGCACGCTCTTCCTTAGCATCAGCGGGGGTGCGAGTCTTTCGCGGGAATTTACCGTGATCGCCGACGGCCGGTGCGGATTGCTTCCGCGTCAATAGGTTATCGTGACGACCAGCTGATCGCTGTAATCGCCTTCGGGCACACCGGGTTGCGCCGGCACCACACCGTAGACCGGAACCCTCACGCGCTGTCCGGCGTACAGGCCGACGCGCACGGGATCGCCGCTGCTGCCGCCATCGCCCCACGGCCGCCGGAAGCCGGAATCGGCCGCGAGCTGATAGTAGAGGAGATGGCCACCCGGACCGCTCATGGCGCGCAGACTGCCGACGCTTTGGCCCGAGATGGCGATCTCCGCCGTGGTGTCGACCGGACATTCGAGGTCGATGCGCCCGTTCGAACGATTGATGCGGTCGAGATCGACGGTGCCGAAGCTGACCGGGGAAACGTCGACGGTGCAGGCCCGAGCGTCAACGGTCACCCTCAGGGCGACAAAGAGGGCGAGGAGAAGGACGGTCACGTTGCCGTGCATCGGACTTCTCCGAGATCCGGTAGCGGATCGTCGCCGCTGGTGCCGGGCAGGCGGCAGAGGTGGTTCGTACCCCTGGCATCGACGCCGCGCACCTCGACCGGATCGCGGCCGAGGCCGGTGATCTGGGCGAAGCCTTCATCCGCCACCACCGCTGTGACACCGTCGGCGGTGAGCTCGAGCCCTGCCGGCAGGGGCTGGCCGTCGGCGGCGAGCAGCCGGGCGGTGGCGAGGTGACCGCCGCGGATGCGGAACTCGGCCACCACCGCACCCCGGTCCGCCGGCACCACCGCGAGCTCGGCGGTCTCGGGCAAGGCGCCCACCGGCAGGTCGTCGAGTTCGAGCCGCAGCCGGTTCACGTTCCACGGTTGCAGCCCAGGCACGAGCAGCTCGCCCCGCGCGTCGGTGCGGCCGACCTCGCGATTGTCGAGATAGACGCGGACGTTCGGGTAGCCGGGAACGCGCACCAAGCCGAAGGCCCGACCGATGCGGCGGGTGAGCAGGGTGCGGCCGTCGATGGCGGCGAGTGTCCCGGCCGCACCCAGGCGGAGGTCGGCCCCATCCTCGTCGGCGACCGCCTCGAGCTCGAGCTCGCCGCGGTGTCCCTGCCACGAGAGGCGAGCATCGAGGAACCGCGGGTCGTGCCCGACCTCTCCCGCGACCCGCCAATCCAGGCCGAGATCGGAGGCGCCGCGCCCCTGCCGGAACTGGGCGCGGGCACGTACGCGCTCCTGCCGCACATCGAGCTGGGTCGTAGCCGAGCGGTAATGGGCGAACGGCAGCGTGTAGGAGAGGGTGAAGGCCAGATCCCGGTCGGGCTGGAAGAGAGCGGCCGCGCTCAGGATGAGCGAGCCGGGGCCGAGCGGCTTGCTGAAGCTCAGGCTGCCGGCAAGCACGTCTCGGTCGTCGCGTCGGACCTGGTGCGAGAGCAGAAGGCCGAGATGGGCGTTCTCGCCGATCCGCAGTCCGAGATTGGCGGCGTCGGTGCGCTCGATCCGCCGGCTCTCGCCGAGGAGTTCGAGATCGGATCCCAGCCATCGGCTGCGCAATCCGACATCGAAGCTGCGTCCGACATATTCCCACGCGGCTTGCAGGAAGCCACCAGGTCCGCGGTCGCCGGCGCTGCCGCCGATGCCGCCGGTGAGCACCCCGAAGGATCCGACCCGGAGCCCGCCACCCAAGATCGCAGCGATCCGGTCCGGCTCCGCCTCGAAATGCAGCTCGCCCGTCGCCTCGTCGCTGAAGCCATAGCGATGGGTAGCGGCGAGGAAGGGGGAGCCATAGTCGAAGCTCCCTTCGCCGAACGCCTCGCGCTCGAAGCCGGCTTCGTAAGAAAAGTCGTGCACCCCGGCACGCAGGAGCCGGGGAGAAACGTAGTAAGACTGGGTGACGAGCCGCTCGCGACCGAGCAGGTCGGTGACCTTGATCTGGATCTCGCCGGCACCGGTCACGACCGGCACCTGGGGAATGGTGAACGGTCCGGGCGGCACCCGCTCGGTGAGCTGACGGACGCCGTCCACCAAGACTTCGATGGTCGAGGGCTGTTCCGCGAAGCCGCCGATCACCGGCAGGGGGAAGGCGACGAACTCCGGGTCGGTGGCGAAATTGGTGCCGAACTGGATGCCGCCAAAGCGGACCGAGCGCGCGAAACTGCCACCGGCGGTGAGGCTATCCCCGAGGCGCAGGCTCGTGCGCGTGTCGCGAAAGTCGCGCAGAAAAGTGGTCTCGAGCCGGTCGAGTTCGGGGTCGTCGGGGACGTCGCGCAGCACCACGCTCGAGAGCAGGGCCCCAAGTTTCCCGAACAGCCCGAATTCCGCGAGCCCGTCGAGCATCTCCCGCGCGCGCTCGCCGGCCTCGTAGACGAGGTCGTAGTCGAGGAAGAACCCCATCGCTGGGGCACCCCCCAGCGTGGCTGGAGGCGGCGCGGCACCGTCGATGACCGTGGGCTCGAACAGCTCCGGCGGGACCGCGAGTCGCAGTTGCAGTCCGGCCTCGTCGATCTCGATCCGGGCCTCGGTCAAAGCGTCGAGCGGATACCAGGGCGTTCCTTGGAAGGTGAGGATGCGATCCTGCTCGATCCGGATGCGCCATCGGCGGATTTCCTCGACCGGAACAGCGACACGACCGGTCGCCCGATCGCGGATGACGAGGGTGCCGCTGCTCACCTCGAGGCCATTGAGCTTCACAGCCAGCAGCCATTCCTGCCATCGCTCCTCCTCGCGCAGCGGCAGGTCCAAGGGATCGCGGCGGGGCGTGAGGGGCGGTCCCGCCGCCGGCTCGACGGTCGCCAGCGGACGGTCGTCGGCTGCGGGCGACACCACGGCCGTAGCCGAGCGCGAGGCGGCTGCGGCTTCTCCCGCCAGCTTGGTCTCGCCAGCACCCGAGTCCGGCTCGCTCGAGACCGCCGAAGGGGGCAGGGAAGAAGGATGGCCCTGACTGCTTTGCGATTCCGGCGCCGCTGGCGCGTGCGGGGGCGGCGCGCCGAGGACGGGATCCTCCGGCGCGAGGTAGGTCTTCTCGCCGTCGCGCCGAGGCTCCGAGGATGAGGGAGGCAACGGCAGGGGCTGCGCCAGCGAGGAGATCGGCGGGATGGCAGGCCTGGCCGCGGCCACGGCCAGTCGGTGTCGTGCCCGACGCTCGCCGAGGCGGCGGAGGAGCGCTTCCGGGATCTCCGAGTGGAGCTCCGCTCCCTGCCCGGCCGCCGGTTTGACCGCCGACCACCAGGCGGCGGTCCCGACGACCGAGGCGAGCAGGCTAGCCGTCAGCCACCACCAGCTCGAACGATCGTGTGCCACCCTCCGTCTCGACCTCCACTTCGAGTACCGTGCCGACCGGCAGGGGTTCGGACAGCTCGACGACCCGGCTCTCGCCGGCCAGCAAATAGCCGGGATCCGCCTCGCCCAACCTGTCGCCCCGCCCGGCGCGCGCGATCCGCAAGCGGTTCACCCGGGCGTGGGCGCTGCCGCGATTGTGCAGGACGACGGCGAGCCGATCGCGCTCGCGGCTGAGCGCGGCCTCGAGCCGCGGTGCGACGCCCGCCGGTTGGACGAAGACCGGTATGCTGAACCTCAGGGCGAGTTGCACCCCACCGCGGGGTTTCGGCTCCTCGGTCGGAACCTCGCTCACCAGGAGGCGATAGGTCTGCTCGCGCTCCAACGGCGGCATCTGCCGCAGTCCGATGCGGATCGTCTGCTCGCCCCCCGGCGGCAACCGGAAGACCGGTGGCACGGCAATGAGCTCGCGGTCGGGTTCGGTGGCGATCGAGGGTACGGCCCGAATCCAGCGGAGCGTTTCCACGCGCACGAGCACCGGTGCGCTGCCGCCATTGCGCACGACGAGACTCGCGGTGCGGCGGTCTCCCTCGAGCACGACCCGGGTCGGGACGACGGTGAGGGAGGCGGCGACAGCCGCGGATCCGCCCGGCCGTCCTCCGCCAGTCAGGAGGACCGCCACCACCAACAGCCCCGCCAGTCGCGCGACGCGCCACATCCCTAGAAGGTCACCGTGATGGTCACCGTGTCGGCGTAGGTCCCCGCGGGTACGGTTTGACTCTTCGGGATGCGACCGAAGACCTGCACCTGAGTGTCGGCATTGAGCACTTGGAACTGGGCGGCGTTGGTGCCCGTCCCCCACACCTGCGAGCGCGCGCTGTCCCGGTAAAGCTGGTAGCGGAGGGAATTGTTGCCGCTGCTCATACGCCGGTCGCTGACATTCCCGGAGCCGCCAGGGCCCAGTTCCACGACGATCGGGGCGCTTCCTTGGCAGTTGCGCAGACGCAGCGAACCGGTCGAATCGAGATCGGTGGTCTGGCCCGACGTATAGGTGCCAAAATCGAGAGTGGCGTTGTCGACCGAACAGCCGCTGCGCACCGTCGCGGTGACCGTGAGGGTGGCGGTGGTGGTCGCGGCCAGGGCAGCTCCGGCGCCGAGCAGCGTCAAGGCCATCAACCACGCCGCGACAGTTGCCCTCCGACCATGGGGCATGCCGAGGACTCCTGTGCGAACAACCAGGAGTAGAATACGTAGCAGAAAATTAACGTAAAGGGGAAGATTTACCCAGACCGCCGACAGGACGCCAAGACTCGCCCGAGCGCCAGGCGGTCGATCGGCTTGGCGAGACAATCGTCCATGCCGGCTCGGCGATAGGCGACGACGTCCTCCGCTAGGGCATTCGCGGTGACCGCCACGACCGGAGTGGCGGCCTTCGCCGGATCGGGGTGGGCGCGGATGCGGGCGACGGTGGCGAGCCCGTCGAGGACCGGCATTTGGACATCGAGGAGCACGAGATCGACCGGCTCGCGCTCGAACAGGGCGAGCGCCTCCTGACCATCCGACGCCTCGAGCACGCGATGTCCGAGGCGCCCGAGCATCACCGACAGCAACCGGAGGTTCACCGGATTGTCGTCGGCGACGAGAATGGTGAGCGGTGGACCTGCGACAGCTTCGAGCTCGTGGGCGGTGAGCAGGCTAGGCGGCCGGCCGCGAGCGAGCGCCACCAGGCAAGCCTCGAGTTGGCGGGCGCTCAGCGGCTTGCCGAGGAAGGCGTCGTAACCGGCGGCGCGGGCGCGATCGGCGTCGCCCCGCAGACCGGCGGCCGACAGCAGGACGAGGCGGATGCGCTCGCCGCCCGGCAGAGCCCGCAGCTCCTGGCCGAAGGTCGTGAACAGTTCGCCCGCCGCATCGCGATCGAGCAGCACGATGTCCGGCAGATGCGGCGAAGCCCCGGCCAAAAGCCGTCGCGCCTCGGCAAGGTCGGATACTGCCTCGACCTCGGCACCGAAGCCGCGCAACAAGGCGGCATCCCGCAGCCGGGTCCGCGGCTGCGGATCGACCAGCAGCACCCGGAGGCGCGACGCCGCAGCCGTCGTTGCAGGTGGAGGCAGGGCCGGAGCCTCTGGCAGGACGAGCCGCACTGTCACGCGGGTGCCGGCACCCTCGCGGCTTTCCACGGTCATGCTTCCCCCCATGGCCTCGACCAGCCGGCGCGCGAGGAGCATGCCCAGTCCGCTTCCCGTTGGCCCACCCGCCCGTTCCTCGGGGCCCCGGCGCCACGGCTCGAACAGCCGGGCGAGGGTCTCCTGCGACATGCCGGGTCCGTGGTCGATCACCCGGAACTCGACCTCGCCACGGCCGACGGCGGCGACATCGAGGCGGATGGTACAGGGGCCCCCATATTTCACCGCATTGCCGAGGAGATTGAGGAGGATTTGGCGCAACCGCGCGGGGTCGGCCCGCACCCGCGCCGGCAGCCCGGGAAGAAGGGCGAGCTCGAGACGGGCGCCCTGGGCTTCGGCGGTCGGCCGCAGCAGGGTGACGAGGCGTTCGAGGAAGTCGGCGAGATCGAAGTCGATACGGGCGAATTCGAGGCGTCCGGCTTCCACCCGCGCGAGGTCCAAAAGATCGTTCACCAACGTCAGCAGGGTCTCGGCGGCATCGCCAATCGCCGCCACGTAACCCTTTTGCTCGGCGTCGAGCGGCGTTTCGGCGAGCAAGCGAGTCATGCCGACCACGGCGTTGAGCGGCTCGCGCATGTCGTGGGTGACGAAGGCGAGAAAGGAGCGGTCAAGATCGGGGGTAGCGGTGGCGGCGGTCACCGCGAGGCCTCCGGACGTGGCAGCCGGTCTCCACAACCTCTGATATCATCATGGTCGAAAACATCAACTGTGGCGACAATCGACTGGACATAGGGAAGTTTTCCTATATGCTGCAGGCTGCGCCACCGGCGCGGATTCGCCGAGCAAACGGAGTGCGAGCATGCCGAAACGCCCCGCAGACAAGGCCGAGCGAGGCACGAGGAAGCCAGACGGGCAGGGCAGGGCGGGGACGCGGGCGGGCAGCCGCCGACCCGTACCCCGGCAAGAAGTGGTGCGTTTGCTCGCCGCCGGTCTCGACGAGAGGGAGGTGGCGACGATCCTCGACTGCGATCTGCGTGCCCTGCGAGCGCGCATCCGGCGCTGGGGTGGGGTGGCCGAGCTCGTCGCCCGCTACCGCCAGGAGAGCGCCGAAAGTCCGGAGGAGACCTATCGTCGGTTGGTCGACCTGGTCTACGCTCACCTCGAGCGGCAGGTGCGCAACGGCAATCTGCGGGTGCTCTTGTGGATCGCCGACCGCCTCAGGCTGGTGCGGCCGTTCGAGCTGCGCAATGCGCCCGATGCCCTCGAGGAGAAACTCGCGGCCCTCGCCGAAGAGGACGCAGAGTTCGACCATGGAGAGGATTGATGCCGCCGGCCGGGTGATGGGGCCCACCCGTCACCCGGCCCGCGGGTTCCGTCAGGCCGGCCCCGGAACCACGATCAGTTCGAGATCCGGCGGATAGTACAAGGTCATGCCATTGTCGAAGGCGACGTAGGCATAACCCGCCACCTGTTCGCCGCTCGCGGTCAGATGGGGCTCGGCCATGCCCTGGGCCACGGGACGCGCGTCGGCTTCCAGCACCACCCGCCGGAAACCGGAGTCGTTGTAGAGCACCACCTCGCCGTTCTCGTCGCACAAGAGTTCCGACAGGTTGAGCACCACCCGATCCGCCTTCTCCGCGGGCTCCCACGCGCCGGCTGACGACTGCCCCGCGGCGCCCGCCGCTGCGGCCTCCGTCTCCGTTTCTGTCATCGGCCTCGTTCCTGCGTTCGCCGCGGCACCTGGCGACCGGGCAGCCGCCGCCGTCGGCGTGCTTTACGACTAACGCGCCAGGGGGAAACCGACAAGGTCGCTTGCCCCCGTGGAAAGCCGCCGATGACCGATAAATCGCCGAATGTATACTTCGTTACGCTGCAGTCAGTCGGCGAGAGGTGCGCGCCGCATTTCCCGTGGGAGACGCGTAAACGGCAAGTTGCGGGGATCTACGGTAACAAAACCTGGGGCTTCTACAACCAGAATTTCGGATGCGATGGCCTCGAAGTCGGCACGGAAGTGAACCGAACTCTTGAGCACAAGCAGACGACAGCTTTCCGGAGCGAGGCCGAGGTGGCGGAAGATCGCTCGGTCCGCCGCTTGCAACCGCCGCGAGGACACGAGCACCGCCACTCCCGGCGCCGCCTCCGGTCGCAGCAGGGCGGACGGTCCGATATCGCAGCGGTTGCCCGCGTACATCGGACCGGTGGCGACGAACCGACCGTCACCGAGCCGCTCCACCCGCCAATCGGCGATCACCGGCTCCACGCCCCGCGGGCCGTGCCGGCCGCCGAGGGGCATGCCCCGCAACACCGCACCCTCGCCGGCGGCATGGGCAGCGCGCGCCGCTTCCGCATCGCACAGCAGCGCCAACGCCGCTCCCTCGGCTCGGTGACGGACGAGCTCGAGCAGGAGGCCGGTGGTGTCCGAAGTGCCGCCGCCACCGGGATTGTCCTGAGTGTCGGCAAGCACCACGGGCCCCTGCCGCGACGACCGGGTGAGGGCATAGACGACGGCTTCTCCCGGACTCCACAACCGTCCGGCAAAGCGTGACTCCGCTTCGGCGAGGGCCCGGGCGAGCTGCTCCCCGGCCCGTGCGACCGCCTGCGGATCGCGGCCGTAGGCCAGCACCGAGGGGCCACAGCACGGCGTGTCAGCGGCGGGAAAGCCCAGACAGAGGGAAAGAGACACCCGCTCTCGTTTCTCGAGTTCGGCGAGGAGAGCGTAGAGCGCCCGTGCCGGATCGATGCCGGTGCACTGCCAAGGCAAGGGGATGAGATAGCGCCCCTTGCGATGGAAGGCGCAAAGGCGCCCGCCGCGCAGACGTTCTTCGAGCAGCGGCAAACAGCGCGCCCCCGTCTCGGCGAGATCGACATGCGGATAGGTGCGGTAGGCGAGAAGGGCATCGGCGTGCCGAACCATCGCCTCCGACACATTGGCGTGCAAGTCGAGGGCGCAGACGATCGGCAGCTCCGGCGCGCAGTCGCGGATGCGGCGCAGGAGCTCCCCCTCGCCGTCCTCGAGATGCTCGGTCACCATGGCTCCGTGCAAGTCGAGGAACAGCCCGTCGACCGGCAGGGCAGCGCGCAGGCGCGCGACCATCTCCTGCGCGAGCCGCTCGAAGGCGTCTCGGGTGACGGGGCCGGAGGGACAGGCATTCGCCCACAAGAGCGGCACGAGCTCGTGCCCGCCGGCCCGTGCCGCCTCGACGAAGCCCGCGACGGCGAGATTGGCGCCGGCGGTATGCTCGAAGATCTCCTCGCCGCGCGAGAGCGGCGGCCAACCGTCGGCCTCGACGAAACGCTCGTACGTCGCAGGCTGGGGGGCGAAGCTGTTGGTCTCGTGGTGGAGTCCGCCGATCGCGATGCGCGCCATCCTCGCGGCTCCCTTCAGCCGACCCGCCGGCCATCGGGCATCACCCGCTCCCGCGCGAGTCGCTCGATCCAAGGCGGACTCACAAAGGCCGCGACATGGATGTCCGGCGAATAATAGCGCAGGCCTTCGGGCACCGGCCGGCTCTTCAGGGTCTCGAGCCGCACCTTGCGCCGGGTCGGATCGTCGGAAGCCCAGCCGAGGGTCATGAACCCGCCGATGTAGGTCGGCACCACGGTGAGATACCAAGCGACATCGGCGAAACCAGCGGCACGCTGGCGGTCTTGGCAGTCGACGAACTCGCGCGGTTCGATCGCCGGATTGCCGAGCTGGGTCACGAGGATGCCGCCCGGGGCGAGACGCCGGCGGCAGTTGCGGTAGAATTCCTCGGTGAACAGCACCGCGCCAGGACCGAGGGGATCGGTCGAGTCGACGATGATGACGTCGAACTTCGGTCCGTCCTCCCTCATGTACAGGGCGGCATCGGCGATCACCAGGTCGAGCCGTGGGTCGTCGAAGGCCCCGGCGCTCACCTCGGGAATCCACCTCTTGCAGAACTCCACCACCCCGCGGTCGATCTCGACCTGGGTGATCTTCTCCACTGTGGCGTGGCGCGCCACCTCGCGCAGCGTGCCGCCGTCGCCGCCACCGACGATGCAGACGTGGCGGGCCCGCCCGTGGGCGAGAATGGGCGGGTGCGCCAGCATCTCGTGATAGGCGAACTCGTCGGCGGTGGTGAGCTGGAGCACATGGTCGAGCGACACCACCCGCCCCCAATCGGGGCTGTCGAAGACGAGCAGATCCTGATGGTCGGTACGGGAGTGGTAGACGACCCGCTCGATTTTGAGGCGCTGCCGCCAGTTTTGGTGCAGCAGCTCCTCGTACCACTGATCTTCCATCAGAAGATCCCCCGCAGCTGTTCGGTGACGGTGAGCCGCCCCGGACGAAACGCCTGCTTGAGCACCGGAATGGTGGCATGGGGGTCGGCGGCGCCGCACATGAACACGTCGAAGGCGGCATAGCCACGTTCCGGCCAAGTGTGCACGGAAATGTGGCTTTCGGCCAGTACCGCTACGCCCGAGACACCGCCGTTCGGGGTGAAGGCGTGCAGATGAATGTGCAACAGCGTCGCCCGCGCCGCCGCCACGCACTGGCGCAGCGTGCGCTCGATGTGGGCGAGGTCGTCGAGCCGCTCCGCGTCCCAGAGATCGAGGATGAGATGGGTGCCGGCGAAGCGCAGACCATTGCGCTCGACGAAGAAGTCCTTGCGGGTGTCCGCCTCGGGAAGGCCGCCTTCGGCAATGAAGGCCGCTTCAGAAACCTCGGCTCGGGTGCCCAGCACCTCCGCTTCGGCTTCCATCCCGATACGGGCGAGAGAGTAGGCCATGGCTCCTCTCCTCCTGTCGGAAATGGAAGTGAAGGGTCGGCCGGACGGGCTAGCGCCTCCGGCCGCAGAGCGTGTTTCCGCGGGCGGGAGCCCGAAGGCTTATTAAGGGCTCTTGCAGGAGACCTGCCGATCGCACCCCGCCCCTACGAACGACGAAGCGCACCCCTTTTGCGGCAGTGCGCCTCGCCTGTCCGTGCGGCTTTGCTGGCGGCTTATGTAGCGAGCTGCGGGCAGCTTGCAAGAGGTGGTCTCCGGACCTCCGGTCCCGCCCGTTCCCCCTCAGCCGACCGCCGTCGCCTCGATCTCCACGAGCGCCTCGGGTTCCACGAGGGCGGTCACGGCCACCAGCGTCATGGCCGGGAAATGCCGACCCATGAGCTCGCGCCACACCGCGCTCAACGCCTTGCGGGC
The DNA here is from genome assembly GCA_002898275.1 of bacterium HR40. Taxonomy (GTDB): domain Bacteria; phylum Pseudomonadota; class Alphaproteobacteria; order Geminicoccales; family Geminicoccaceae; genus HRBIN40. The sequence goes on along the minus strand of BEIQ01000001.1, from coordinate 947,058 downwards.
CTGCCGATAGGCGTGGATGTCGGTCACGTACCAGGTCATGCGCACCACATGCTCGGGCCCGAGCCCGGCTTCGGCCAGCACCCGCAGCACATTGGCGAGGGCCTGGCGTGTCTGGGCCACGAAGTCGCCAGCCACGAACCGCCCTTCCTCGTCCCAGCCCACCTGGCCGGCCACGAACACCATCCGCCCCGTCGCCTCGATGCCGTTGGCATAGCCTTGCGGCCGCGGCCAGCCGGCTGGCTGCAGCACCCGCCGGGTCATGCCGGCTGCCTCGCTGCCGATTCGCGCAGGCGATAGCGTTGCAGCTTGCCCGTGAGGGTCTTCGGCAGTTCGTGCACGAACTCGATGGCGCGGGGATATTTGTAGGGCGCGATGGTGGTCTTCACGTGATGTTGCAGCTCCGCGACGAGAGCCGGGCCCGCCTCGTAGCCCGGCCGCAGCACCACATAGGCCTTGACGATCTGGCCGCGCTCGGGATCGGGAGCGCCGACCACGCCGCACTCCAGCACCGCCGGATGGGTCAGCAGCGCGGCCTCCACCTCGGGTCCGGCGATGTTGTAGCCGGCCGAGACGATCATGTCGTCGCTGCGCGCCACATAGGCGAAATAGCCATCCGCATCGCGCACATAGGTGTCTCCGGTGATGTTCCAGCCGCGCTGCACATATTGCCGTTGCCGCTCGTCGGCGAGATAGCGGCAGCCGGTCGGGCCCTTGACCGCGAGCCGGCCGGGCACACCCGGCGGGCATTCGTTGAACTCTTCGTCGAACACGGTGGCGACATAACCGGGCACCGGCCGGCCGGTCGTACCCGGGCGGATGTCGTCGTCGGCGGCCGAGATGAAGATGTGGATCATCTCGGTGGCCCCGATGCCATCGATGAGCCGAATCCCGGTCGCCTCGCGGAACGCCTCGAAGGTCGCCTTGGGCAGGGTCTCGCCTGCCGACACGCAGCGCCTCAGACTGGAGACGTTGCGGCTCGAGAGCTGGGAGAGCATCAGCCGATAGGCGGTGGGGGCGGTAAAGAGGCAGGTGACCCGGAACGTCTCGATCGCCTCGGGGAGCACATGCGGCGGGGCCTGTTCGAGCAGCAGGGTCGAAGCCCCGACCCGCAGCGGAAAGCACAGCAGTCCACCGAGACCGAAGGTGAAACCGAGGGGCGGACTGCCGGAAAACAGATCGTCGGGCAAGGGTTTGACGATGTGTCTGGAGAAGGTGTCGCACATCGCCAGCACGTCGCGGTGAAAGTGGACGCACCCCTTGGGAACGCCGGTCGTGCCCGATGTGAAGGCGATGAGTGCGGGATCCTCGGCGAGTGTCGGGCAGGCTTCGAAATCGTCGCTCTGACGCCGCATCCGTGCCTCGAGCCCGTCCAAAGCGTCGCCGCCAAAGTAGAGGATCCGGTCGAGCGTGGGCACCGCCTGCCGGCAGCGCTCCAGCTCCTCGGCCAGTCGCGCGTCGCAGAGGGCATGGCGGATTGCCGCCTTGCGCACGATCTTCTCGAGCTCGACCGCGCGCAAAAGCGGCATGGTGGTGACGGCCACCGCTCCCGCCTTCATGACCGCGAGCCAGCAGGCGGCGAGCATCGGGCTATTGGGTGCCCGCAGCAACACTCGGTTCCCGGGCACCACCCCCATCTCGTCGACGAGCACCCGGGCGATCCGGTTCACCCGCTCGAGCGTCTCGGCGTAGCTCCAGGCGAGGCTGGGGGAGCGCAGGCAGGGGCGGTCGCCAAAGCCCGCTTCCACCATGCGGTCGAGCAGTTCGGCGCCGCAGTTGACGCGCTCGGCGTACTGCACGTCAGGGATGGTGAAGATGAGCTCGGGCCACTCCGCCTCGGGCGGCAGATGGTCCCGGACGAAGGTGTCGAGATGCGCGGTTTCGGCCATCCTCCCTCTCCCGACCTCAGGCGAGGGCGCGCAGGAGATCGCGCGCGATCACGAGGCGCTGGATCTCGGAGGCGCCCTCGTAGATCCTAAGAGCCCTGATCTCGCGGTAGAGCTCTTCCGGGCGGCTTCCCCTCGTCACCCCGAGCCCTCCGGCGAGCTGCACCGCCTCGTCGACCACCCGCTGCGCCATCTCGGTGGCGAACAGCTTCGCCATCGCCGCCTCGCGGTCGATGCGCTGCCGTCCACGGTCCTTTTCCCAGGCAGCGCGGTAGACGAGCAGCGCCGCGGCATCGATCGCGGTGGCCATGTCGGCGAGCTTCTCCTGAACCACGGCGAGTCCGCTCATCGGGCCGCCGAACAGTCGGCGGCGGGTGACCCGGGCGAGGGTGGTGGCGAGGGCGGCGCGCGCCATACCGAGGGCGGCAGCTCCCACCGTCGGACGGAAGATCTCGAGGGTGGCCATGGCATAACGGAAACCGGCTCCGGCTTCGCCGACGAGCTGTTCCGCCGGAACCCGACAGTCCGCGAGGCGCAGGCGGGCGAGGGGATGGGGGGCGATGGTGGCGATGCGCTCGACCACTTCCAGCCCTGGCGTTTGCGCATCGACCACGAAAGCCGAAATCCCCCGTGTCCCCGGACCCTCCCCGGTGCGAGCGAACAGCACATAGTGGTCGGCGATGCCGCCGTTGCTGATCCAGGTCTTCTCGCCGTTGAGGATCCAAAAGGTCCCGTCGCGGCGGGCAGTGGTGGCGAGCGCCGCGACATCGCTTCCAGCCTCCGGCTCCGATAGCGCGAAGGCGCAGATCCGCTCGCCACGTGCCACTTCCGGAAGATAACGCTGGCGAAGCCAGTCACTGCCAAAGAGGGCGATGGTGGCGCTGCCCAGCCCCTGCATGGCAAAAGCGAAGTCGGCGAGGGCCGCGTGGCGGGCGAGGATCTCGCGCACCAGACACAGGCTCCGCACCTCGAGTCGCTCGCTCGCCCCGCCAAAGGCGGCGGGCACGCAGTGCCGCAGCCAGCCGTCGGCGGCGAGCGCCCGCACCAGGACCCGACAGAGCGCATCGGCGGCATCCGGCGCCTCTCCCGCTGGCCGTCGCGCGAGCAAGGCCGCGCGCGCCGCGCACCAGCCTTCGAGCTCGGCCGCGAGCTGCCGATGGCGATCGTCGAAGAAGGGCCAGTCGAGGAACCGCGTCTCGACCATCAGTCGCCCTCGAACTGCGGCTCGCGTTTGGCCACGAAGGCCTCGAAGGCGCGGCGGAAGTCGCGCGTTGCCATGCACAGGGCCTGCGCCTGGGCCTCGGCCTCCACCGCCTGCTCGATGGACATCGACCACTCGTGGTGCAGCATGGTCTTGGTGAGACCGTGGGCGAAGCTCGGTCCATCGGCCAGCTGGCGAGCGAAGACCGAAGCTTCGGCGAGCAGCTGCTCGGGCTCCACGAGCCGGTTGTAGAACCCCCAGCGCTCACCCTCTTCCGCCGTCATGACCCGGCCCGTGTAGAGCAGTTCGGCCGCGCGGCCGTGGCCGATGACGCGCGGCAGCAAGGCGCAGGCACCCATATCGCAACCGGCGAGCCCGACCCGTACGAACAAAAAAGCGGTGCGGGCACGCGGGGTGGCGAAGCGGATATCGGAGGCGAGGGCGAGGATCGCACCGGCGCCGACGCAAACACCGTCGACCGCGGCGACGATCGGCTGCGGGCAGCGCCGCATGGCGACCACGACATCGCCCGTCATGCGGGTGAAAGCGAGAAGGCCGGTGATGTCGCGGCGGGTGAGAGGACCGATGATGTCGTGCACATCGCCGCCAGAACAGAAATTGCCCCCCGCACCCGCGATCACCACCGCTCGGATCTCGGATTCGCTCCGCAGGGCGAGGAAGAGATCGCGGAGCTCCGCGTAAGACTCGAACGTGAGGGGGTTCTTGCGCTCCGGCCGACAGAGGGTGATGGTGGCGACCCTGCCCTCGACCTCCCACTGGAGGTGGCGGGGCCGGAGCTCACGGAGCGACACGGGCCAGCTCCTCCTGTTGAAGCGAAGCCTCGGGGTGCCGGAGACGGGCGAGCAGCGCAGCCAGCGCCTCGCGCTCGGTCGGTCGCAGGTGCCCGAGCCGCTCGCGCACCCAGCTGCCGTGCTCCTGCGCGATCCGGGCGAAGAGCGCGCTGCCCTCGGCCGTCAGGCGCACCCGCTGCAGTCGGCGATCGACGGGATCGGTCTCGCGGGCGACGAGGCCCTCGCGTTCGAGCCGCTGCACGAGGCCCGTGACATTGCCGTTGGTGACCATGAGCCGGGCACTGAGTTCGCTCATCGACAGCCCGTGCGGGCTGCGATCGAGCTGGGCCATGAGATCGAAGCGCGCGAGCGAGCAGTCGAAGCGTTGGCGGAGCCGCCGCGCAAGCTCGCGTTCGATTGCGGTGACGGTGGCCAGCAGCCTCAGCCACAGGCGCAGTGCCGCCACCGTCTCCGCATCATGGTGCACGCCGTCGCCTTCTACCGACACCGCCTGTCCCTTTCCTTTAGAGCTAAAATAACCGCTCGCCGCCACCAGCGCAAGCGCGCCGGCAGCGACACCGATCGGTCGTTCAGAAGGATTCGGGTTCGGGCAGACCCCAGATGCGGGGGGTGGCGAACTCCACACTGTTGCCGGCAGGATCGCGCACGTAGAAGGACCAGCCGCCGCGCGGCCAGCGGTGGACATGCTCGATCTCGACGCCCGCCTCCTCGAGGCGCGCCTTCCAGAGCGGCAGCTCGGCTTCCGGAACGGCAAAACACACATGTCCGGGACCGACCGCCCCATGCGAGGGCACCTCGCGCGAGCGTGCCGCCGCCTCCGGGTCGAAGATCAAGAGCATCGCCGGGCCGATGCGGAAGAAGAGAAAGACACCGGGCCTGCGGCTTTCGAGCTGGAGGCCGAGCAGGCCAGCGTAGAACCGCTCCGCCGCCTCGAGATCGGCGGCATAGAGGACGGTTTCGAGAACACCCCTGAGCTTCACGGTCCATCTCCCGGCCATCACCGTAGCTCGGGCGAAGGCAAAAGGGGAGCCCGCCCAGCGAGGCTGCCGCTCTCACCTCGCATCCCTCGACAAAGGGCTGTGGCGCGAAGCCGGTGGAGGCCCGGCCAGCCTCCTGGCCCCGTGTCATGCCCGGCGATCATGGTCGCGGCGCGGCTCTCGAGGGAGGATGGACATGGGCTTTGCGCCCCGGCGGCAATGAGGGTAGAAGTCGATACTGGTCTGGAGATGCCGCATCGGCCCCGAGAGGCGAGCGACAACTCCGGGTGTGCCCGCGGACCCGCGCGTGGCGGGAGTCCCCGGTGATCCCAGCCCCTTTTTTATCCCGCGAGGTCGGCAGGCGCTGCAGCCTGGGGCCGGCCAGCGGCGGTCGGCGATCGAGGGCCGAGGCGGGGTCAGGCGGTGACGGGGGCCGCGCCGCGACGATCGGGCGCCCGGAAAGAAAAAGGGGCCCGGGAGATCCCGGGCCCGAATTGGAGGAGAATGCAGGAAAGAGACGTCCCGCTGCCCAACGGGACGCCATGCGCACCCGTTAGCTGCACCCGGTGGTGCTGCCACAGGTGTCGCATTTCAGGCAGGTGCCGTTACGCACCAGCGTGAAGTTGCCACAGGTCGGGCAGGGATCGCCGCTGTAGCCTTTGAGGCGCGCGATTTCCACCTGCTCGACGCGGCTTTCGTAGGCGCCGGCGGATTCGGCGAGCTGCATGGTGGCTGTGCCGTTCTTCGCCGCGCCGCTGTCGGTCGCGCGACTCGCGCTGCGATCGCGCAGCTGCAGCCGGCCGCGCAAGAATCCCGTGCTCGCGATCTGCACCACCGCATCCGGCACGAGCTTTCCCTCCTCGATGCCACGACCCAGGGAGTCGTGCCGCAGCTGGTTCGGATCGACGTTGGCGAGATCGGTTCGCCCGAGATAGGAGATAGCGAGCTCGCGGAAGATGTAGTCGAGGACCGAGGTCGCCATTTTGATCGAGTCATTGCCCTGGACCGGACCGGAGGGCTCGAAGCGGGTATAGGCGAAGGCCTCGACGAACTCCTCGAGCGGCACTCCATACTGCAGCCCGATGGAGATGGCGATGGCGAAGCAGTTCATGAGCGAGCGGAAGGCAGCCCCTTCCTTGTGCATATCGATGAAGATCTCGCCGAGCGTGCCGTCCTCGTACTCGCCGGTTCTGAGATAGACCTTGTGGCCGCCGACGATCGCCTTTTGCGTGTAGCCCTTGCGCCGCGACGGCAATTTGCGTCGCCGGGCGACAAAGGCTTCGGCGAGCCGTTCAGCGGTCTTCACCGTGCGCTCCACCGGCGACTCGCCGCCGTCGTCCTCGTCGATGTCGGGGAGGGCGATGCTGCGCAGCGGCTGCGACAGCTTGGAGCCGTCGCGGTAGAGGGCGAGCGCCTTGAGGCCGAGCCGCCAACCCTGCATGTAGGCTTGAGCGCAGTCCTTGACCGTGGCGTGCGCCGGCATGTTGATGGTCTTGGAGATGGCGCCGCTGATGAAGGGCTGGGCTGCGGCCATCATGCGAATGTGGCTGTCCACCGACAGATAGCGTTTGCCGACGCGCCCGCAGGGGTTGGCGCAGTCGAACACCGGCAAATGCTCGGGCCGCAGATGCGGCGCCCCCTCGAGGGTCATGGTGCCGCAGCAGTAGGCGTTGGCCGCTTCGATCTGCTCGCGGGTGAAACCGAGCGCCCGCAGCAGGTCGAAACCCGGCTTGGTCCTTTCTTCTTTGCCGATGCCAAGCTTGTCGAGCACCTCCTCGCCGACGGTCCAGCGGCTAAAGACGAAGCGCAGGTCGAAAGCGGTGGGGATCGCCTTCTCGATGCGGGCGATGACCGGCTCCGGCAGGCCCTTCTCCGCCAACGTCTCGGGGTTGATGAAGGGAGCACCGGCGAGGGTGCCGTGGCCCACCGCATAGCGGACGATGTCCTCGATCTGCCCCTCGTCATAGCCGAGCCGCCTCAGCGCCCGCGGCACCAGGCGGTTGATGATCTTGAAGAAGCCGCCGCCTGCGAGCTTTTTGAACTTGACCAGGGCGAAATCGGGCTCGATGCCGGTGGTGTCGCAGTCCATGACGAGCCCGATCGTGCCGGTCGGGGCCACCACCGAGACTTGGGCATTCCGAAGCCCGTGGCGCTCGGCGAGTGCCAGCGCCTGGTCCCATGCCTGCCGCGCCGCCTGGACCAGCTCCGGCTGCGGGCAGTTCTCCGCATCGAGCGGCACCGGCAGGGTGTGCAGCCCCTCATAGCCCTCGCGCTCGCTCCAAGCCGCACGCCGGTGGTTGCGCAGGACCCTGAGGCAGTTCTCGCGGTCAGCCGCAAAACCGGCGAACGGCCCCTGCTCCCGCGCCATCTCGGCCGAAGTGGCATAGGCGGTGCCGGTCATGAGGGCGGCAATCGCCGCACCATAGGCGCGGCCGGCGTCGCTGTCATAGGGAATGCCGGAGGCCATGAGCAGCCCGCCGAGATTGGCGAAGCCGAGACCGAGAGTGCGGTACTTCCACGACAGTTCGGCGATCCGCGCGCTCGGGAACTGGGCCATCACCACCGACAGTTCGAGCACCATCGTCCACAGCCGCACGGCGTGACGGAAGGCGTCGATGTCGAAACGGCCGTCCTCGCGCAGGAACTGCACGAGATTGAGGGAGGCGAGATTGCACGCCGTGTCGTCGAGGAACATGTATTCCGAACACGGGTTCGAAGCATTGATCCGGCCCGCGTTCGGGCAGGTATGCCAGTCGTTGATGGTGGTATCGTACTGGATACCGGGATCGGCGCTCGCCCAGGCGGCGACGGCGATCTTTTCCCAAAGCTCGCGCGCCTTGAGAGTCTTCGCGACTTTGCCGTCGGTGCGGCGAACGAGATGCCACTCGCCGTCCTCGAGCACCGCTTGCAGGAAAGCGTCGGGAACGCGCACCGAATTGTTGGAGTTCTGGCCCGACACCGTGAGATAGGCTTCGCTGTCCCAATCGGTGTCGTAGACCGGCACCTCGATGTGACGATAGCCTTGCTTGGCGAAGAGCACGATCTGCTGCAGGATCCCATCCGGCAGCATGGCGCGGCGAGCCTCGCGCAAGGCCCGGCGAAGCTCGGGATTGCGCTCGGGATCGAAGCGGTCCTCGACCTCCGCCGGCGCCTCGTGGCAGGCCCTCATGATCGCCTGGGCGTGGTGCGCCAGTAGCCGCGAACCGGCGACCAGCTCCGCCACCTTTTGTTCCTCGACCACCTTCCACTCGATGAACTGTTCGACATCGGGGTGGTCGATGTCGACGATCACCATCTTGGCCGCACGCCGGGTGGTGCCGCCGGATTTGATGGCTCCCGCCGCGCGGTCTCCGACTTTGAGGAAGCTCATGAGCCCCGAGGAGCGGCCGCCGCCCGAGAGCGGCTCGCCTTCGCCCCGGAGCGCCGAAAAATTGGTTCCGGTGCCCGAGCCATATTTGAACAGGCGCGCCTCGCGCACCCAGAGGTCCATGATGCCCCCCGGGTTCACGAGGTCGTCGCGGATCGACTGGATGAAGCAGGCGTGGGGCTGCGGCCGCTCGTAGGCGGAAGCCGAGGCATGCACTTCGCCGGTGCGGTGGTCGGCCCAGAAATGACCCTGCGCCGGGCCGTCGATCCCATACGCCCAGTGCAGCCCGGTATTGAACCACTGCGGCGAGTTGGGGGCGCCGAGCTGCATCGCCATCATGAAGCGCAGCTCGTCGAAGAAGGCGAGGGCATCCTCCTCGCTGTCGAAATAGCCCGACTTCCATCCCCAGTAGGTCCAGGTCCCGGCGAGCCGGTCGAAGACCTGCCGGGCACTGGTCTCGCCACCATAGCGCTCCTCGACGGGCAACCGAGCGAGGGCCGCCTCGTCGGCCACCCGTCGCTGCAGCCAGGAAGGGACGTCCGCCTCTCGCACGCGCTTCAGCCGGCGAGGAATGCCGGCCTTGCGGAAATACTTCTGCGCGAGGACGTCGACGGCGACCTGCGACCAATGGGCCGGCACCTCGATGCCCTCGAGGCGGAAAACGAGGCTGCCATCGGGGTTGCGAATCTCGCTCTCGGCCTCCCGGAACGGGATGTCGGCATAGGGACTGTCGCCAGCTCGGGTAAACCGCCGTTCGATTTTCATCGGCCCTGCATCTCCTCGCCCTGTACCCTAAACGTTCGTGGCGCGTTCGTCAAACGCCTCGACTCCGCACGCGGTGAGCAGGGCCGGATGCGCGATGAGACCCATCAGCAAAAACTGATCGCGTTCTCACTCAACGCGCAGTTTATACCCATCGCCTCGCCGACACAAGTGCGACCCGCTCCCGAGACGGAGATGGCGCGAGCGATACCGCCGACCGGCACCCCCGGACCATCGATGCCGTCCGCGGGATGCCGCGACACTTCTACATCTAGCAAGGCTGGCACGCGAACGCAACAAGATCTTGTATGTCGAACGCGCAGCAGTCGTCGGGATCCGGCGCCGTGACAGTCGTGGAGCAGGAATCAGCTATCCTGATCCTGGATCAACCACCGCGCCCGTTCCGGCTTCTCCCGCTCCCGACGTCACGGCTGGTGGAGAGGGTGTGGCCGAGGCGGAATGAGATGGAGAGTCGATCAATCCCATCATTTTCCCCCGTCCTCCACAGCTGGCGATGGCGGGCATTTTCCAGCCACGCTCCACAGTGTCCTCCGGGTCACGGCCGAGGGCTCGCCGCGGCAGCCCCCGGCGGGGCGACCGACCCCGTCATCGGACCAACTGGACCGGGGCGGGGGAGGACGCCATAGTCCCGTGCGTTGCAACCGCCGCAGGAGGCCTCCCGTGCGCGATTGGCTCGGCTGGAACCGGCTCGCCACCTGGCTGTTCACCCGTCGCAAGGGCGAGTTCGTCGGCGAGGACGAGTTCGGCAACCGCTATTATCGCGAGCGCGGTGCGCGCGACTGGCGCAAGGAGCGGCGTTGGGTGATCTATGCCGGCGACGGGGAGATCGAAGCGAGCACCGTGCCGCCCGGCTGGCACGCCTGGCTCCACCACGTCGTCGCCGAACCCCCGACCCGTCTTCCGCTGCGTCGGCCCTTCTGGGAAAAGCCGCACCTCCCGAACCGTTCGGGAACGGCAGAGGCATGGCTGCCGCCGGGGCATCCGTTGCGGGGGGGCAAGAGGCCACCTGCCACCGGCGACTACGAGGCCTGGCGGCCCGCCGATTGAGACGATCTCTCAAGCCTGTCTCATGCCGCATCATGCAGGACGGACGTCCTGTGGATATCCTGGGGAACGCCCGTCCTGCCGTGCCGCCGCTCAGAACAGGCCCTCGATCCGCCCGTGGTCGTCGAGGCGGATGCGTTCGGCCGCCGGGTGCTTCGGCAGCCCGGGCATGGTCATGATGTCGCCGCAGATGACGACGACGAAGCCGGCGCCGCGGGCGAGACGGAGTTCGCGGATCGGCACCACATGGCCGCTCGGTGCGCCCTTGAGGTCGGGGTCGGTGGAGAAGCTGTACTGGGTCTTGGCGACACAGATGGGCAGCTGGCGATATCCCTCTTCGTCGAGGGCACGGAAGCGCTCGCGGATCTTGCGATCGGCGATGATGTCGGCGGCACCGTAGAGTTCGGTGGCGATGGTGCGCATCTTCGCCCACAGCGGCATGTCGTCCGGATAGAGGAAGCGGAAGCCGCGCCCATCGAGGAAATGCGGGCTTTCGCAGAGTTCCACCACATAGCGGGCGAGATCCTCGGCCCCGGCTGAGCCGTCCGTCCAATGGGTGCACACGAAGGCCTCGACTCCGAGCTCCTCGCGGCAGTAGGTGCGCACATAGGCGAGCTCGGCCTCGGTGTCGGCGGCAAAGCGATTGAGGGCGACCACGGCGGGCACCCCGAACTTGCGCACATTGGTGACGTGCCGGGCGAGATTGGCGAGGCCCTTGCGCAGGGCCGGCAGGTTCTCCTGGCCGAGGTCGGCCTTCGACACGCCACCGTGCATCTTGAGGGCGCGGACGGTCGCCACCACCACCGCCGCATGCGGTCGCAACCCCGCCTTGCGGCACTTGATGTCGAAAAACTTCTCGGCGCCGAGATCGGCCCCGAAGCCCGCCTCGGTCACCACATAGTCGGCGAGGGCGAGGGCGGTGCGAGTGGCGATCACCGAGTTGCAGCCATGGGCGATGTTGGCGAATGGCCCGCCGTGCACGAAGGCTGGGGTGTGTTCGAGGGTCTGCACCAAGTTCGGGGCGAGCGCATCGCGCAAAAGCACGGTCATGGCCCCGTGGGCCGAGAGATCGCGCGCCAGCACCAAAGAATGGTCGCGTCGCTCGGCGACCACCATCTCGCCCAGCCGCTGTTCGAGCTCGCGCAGGTCGCGGGCGAGGCAAAAGACGGCCATGACTTCCGAGGCCACGGTGATGTCGAAGCCGTCCTCGCGCGCGAAGCCGTTGCCGGACCCGCCGAGGCCGATGACGATCGAGCGCAGCGCCCGATCGTTCATGTCGACGACCCGCCGCCACCGGATACGGCGGATATCGATGCCCAGCTCGTTGCCCCAATGGATATGGTTGTCGATCATGGCCGCGAGCAGATTGTGGGCCGAGCCGATGGCGTGGAAGTCGCCGGTGAAATGCAGATTGATGGTCTCCATGGGCACGACTTGCGCCCTGCCGCCGCCGGTCGCGCCGCCCTTGACACCGAAGCACGGTCCGAGGCTCGGCTCGCGCAGACAGATCGCCGTTTTCTTGCCGATTCGCTGAAGCGCGTCGCCGAGACCGACGGTCGTCGTCGTCTTGCCTTCGCCCGCCGGCGTCGGGGTGATGGCAGTCACCAGCACGAGCCGCCCCTGCGCCCGGCCCTCGAGGCGAGCGACGAAGTCGAGGTCGACCTTGGCGATCTGGCGACCATAGAGGTGAAGGGCCTCGGGTGGAATGCCGAGGCGTGCGGCGATCTCCTCGATCGGCAGGAGCTTGGCGGCGCGCGCGATCTCGATGTCGCTGGGATGCGGGTTCATGGCTGAGACCTCCGGGGCCAGGGATCCTCGCGTGTCCCGGAAGTGAGCGGGCGGCGCGGTCGCGGCCAGCTAGGGATGCGGCAGGAACTTCTGCGATCCGGACGCGGCTCGCCGGTCGCAGCGGGTGGTGCGGCAGCGTTCAGCGGATGAAGGAGAGCTGGACGCTCCAGAACCGTTCGAGCCGTTTGAGCACGGTGTTGACCGCGTCGAGGTCCGCCTCGCGGATGCCGGCGGCCTCCAGCTCCTTGGCGCTGCGGGCGTACAGGGCGTCGATTTTCTCGATGAGCTGCAATCCCTTGTCGGACAGGCGCACGCGCGTCATGCGGCGGTCGTGGGCGGAGCGTTCTTGGACGAGATAGCCGTTCTCCACCAGCTTCTTGACATTGTAGGACACGTTCGAGCCGAGATAGTAGCCGCGGAGAGTGAGCTCGCCCACGGTCAGTGTTTCTTCTCCGATATTGAAGAGGATGAGAGTCTGAACGTTGTTGATGTCCTCGATGCTGTGACGGTCGAGCTCGGCCTTCACGACATCGAGGAAGCGGCGGTGCAGCCGCTCGATCAAGCGCGAGGTGAGAATGTACTGGTCCTTCACGATGCCCTCGCCAGCGGAACCCGGCCGATGCCTGCGTCCAACGTGAACGTGCGTATTCGCCTTACAGCTTATTTGCCTTTCCTGCAATCATCTCGAAGATGCCGGAAAAATCGGTCCCGCCATGGCCGAGCGCGCTATAGAGAGCGTAGAGCTGGCATGCCTCCGCGCCGAGCGGGGTGACCGCTCCGACCCGGGCCGCCGCTTCCTGGGCGAGACGCAGGTCCTTGAGCATCATGCTCGCCGTGAAGCCCGGGCGGTAGCCGCGGTTGGAGGGTGCCGAAGGCACCGGGCCCGGCACCGGACAGTAATGGGTGAGCGACCAGCACTGGCCGGAGGAGCGCGAGGCGATGGCGAACAGACGGTCGGCAGCGAGCCCCAGTCGCTCGGCCAGGGCAAAGGCCTCGCACACCGAGATCATCTGGATACCGAGCATCAGATTGTTGCAGATCTTCGCCGCCTGCCCGGTACCGGCGGGACCGGCATGGATCACCGCTCGGCCCATGCGCGCGAGCACCGGCTCCGCTCGTTTCAGCGCCTCTTCCTCGCCGCCGACCATGAAGGTGAGGGTGGCCGCCTCGGCACCCGCCACCCCGCCGGAAACCGGGGCATCGAGCATGGCGAAGCCGCGGCTCCTCGCCTCCGCATGCACCTCCCGCGCGGTCTCGACATCGATGGTGGAGCAGTCGACGAGCAGAACGCCGTCGGCCGCATTGTCGAGAATTCCGCCGGGAGACAGATAGGCTTCGCGCACCTGCGGTCCGGCCGGCAGCATGGTGATGACGAACTGAGCCTCGCGCACCGTATCGGCAATCTCGGCCCCGAGCCGGATGCCGGCGGCGGCGGCGCGCTCGCGCGCGGCTGCGGCGACGTCGAACCCGCGCACGTCGAATCCCGCTGCCATCAGGTTCTTCGCCATAGGCAGGCCCATGTTGCCGAGGCCCAAAAACGCGATCACCGTCATTCCCCGTCTCCCGTCCGCCCGGATGTCCCGAGCTCTGGTCCCTCCCAGTCGAAGGCGAGATCGGGGCCGGCGAGCGGTGCGAAAAAGCCCTCGACTTCGCCCTCGTCCACCTCCCACCAACTGGCGTGCCGCCAGCGCGGCCGGCGATCCTTATCGATCACCAATGCGCGCACCCCCTCCGCGAACTCGCCGCAGGCGAGGAAGCGATGGACGAGCCGATATTCCAGCCGCATGCAGTCGGCGAAGGCAAGGGCTGCTCCCCGGCGAAGCTGGAGGAAGGTGACGCGGAGGGAAAGCGGCGACTTGTCGGCGAGGGTGGCGAGGACCCGAGCGCCGAAGCCGGAAGGCTCGCGCTCGAGGTTGGCGATGAGGGAGGCGAAGTCGTCCGCCGCGTAAACGCTCTCCAGTCGGGTCCGCTCACCGGCGAGGCGAGATGGCCCCGGCTCGCGAGCGAAGGTCGCGATCGCCCGGTCGACTTGCCGGGCGAGGTCGGCGGCCGGCAGTCGAGCGAGGGCGTCGACGAGGTCCGAGAGCCGTGCCGCCGGCACGAACGCCTGAGCGATCCCGAGGGCCAGACAGTCGCCGGCATCGAGACGCTCGCCGGTGAGACCGAGATGCATGCCGGCTCGCCACGGCAGACGCGGCAGGAAAAAGGTCCCGCCGACGTCCGGGAAGAAGCCGATCCCGGTTTCCGGCATGGCAAAGATGGTGTTCTCGGTGACCAACCGGTGGCTGCCGTGCACCGAGATCCCGACACCCCCGCCCATGGTGATGCCGTCGAGCAGGGCGATCCAGGGCTTCGGGAAATGGGCGATCCGCCAATTCATCCGGTATTCGTCGAAAAAGAAGCGGCAGGCCGCTTCGACCCCGTCTCTCTGGAGCACGTCGACGATGGCGCGGATATCCCCGCCGGCGCAAAAAGCGCGACCGGGCGTAGCGCGCACCAGCACGGCCCCGATGGTCGGATCGTCCTTCCACAGCGCCGCCGCCCGCGACAGGCGACGCACCATGTCGTGGGTGAGGGCATGGAGCGCCTTCGGTCGGTCGAGGGTCACGAGCCCGAGCGCACCTCGCTGGGCGAAATGGATGTCCTCGGAGGAGAGGTCTTGCGCCCGCATCCCTCTTCACGCCTCCGCGAGCAGCCGGCGGGCGGCGATCACCCGCATGATCTCGTTGGTGCCCTCGAGGATGCGGTGGACGCGCAGATCGCGCAGGTAGCGCTCGATGTCGTAATCGCGGATGTAGCCATAGCCACCGAACAGCTGGAGGGCTTCGTCCACCACGCGGAAGCCGACGTCGGTCGCGTAACGCTTGGCCATGGCGCACCAGGCCGGGGCGTCGGCAGCTCCGGCATCGAGCTGGCTCGCGGCACGCCAGACGAGGAGCCGGGCGGCCTCGAGCTCGGTCGCCATGTCGACGAGGCGGAACTGGGTCGCCTGGAAATCGGCGATCGGCCGTCCGAACTGCCGTCGCTCGCGGACGTAGCGTCGCGCCCGCTCGAAGCATTCGCGAGCTCCGCCGAGCGAACAGGCGGCGATGTTGAGGCGTCCGCCGTTGAGCCCCTGCATGGCGATGCGGAAGCCCTCGCCCTCCGCGCCGAGGCGGTTGGCCACCGGCACCCGACAGCCATCGAACTGGACGAGGGAAGTCGGCTGGCTGTGCCAGCCCATCTTTTTCTCCTGTTTGCCGAAGGACAGGCCCGGTGTGCCCTTCTCGACAAGGATGGCGGAAATACCCTTGGCTCCCTCGCCGCCGGTGCGGCACATGACGAGATAGACGTCGCTCGCTCCGCCACCCGAAATGAAGGCCTTGCTGCCATCGAGCACGTAGCTGTCGCCCATCTGGCGAGCGGTGGTGCGCAGGCTCGCCGCATCCGAGCCCGATCCCGGCTCCGTCAGGCAGTAGCTCGCGAATTTGCGCATGGTCACGAGGTCGGGCAGCCAACGGCGGCGCTGCTCCTCGCTGCCGAAACAGTCGATCATCCAGGCGACCATGTTGTGGATCGAGATATAGGCCGCGGTCGACGGACAGGCGGTCGCCAGTTCCTCGAAAATGAGCACCCCATCGAACCGCGACAGGCCCGTTCCGCCCATGTCTTCGCGCACGAACAGGCCGGCAAAACCGAGCGCCGCCGCCTTCCTCAGGGTCTCGACAGGAAAGATGTGCTCCTCGTCCCAGCGCGGCGCATGGGGCGCCATCTCCTCGCGCGCGAAATCGGCCGCGGCTTGGCGCAGCGCCTCGCGATTGTCGTCGAGCTCGAACACCGGGTTGCGTCCCGTACCTGGATGCCGCCCGCACGATGCGCCGCTGTTCGCGAGCGGTCAATCGGCCGGCTCGGGCGAGGTCTGTTCGATCACCCACTCGAGATAGTCCGGATGGCCGTCGACGATCGGCAGGACGGTGACGGCAGGGCAGTCGTAGCTGTGCAGCGCCACCACCGCCTTCACCAGGGCGCCCACGAGGTCCCGACGGGTCTTGAGGAACAGGAGCGCTTCCGGGTCGGTGTGCACGGTCCCCTGCCAGCGGTAGATGGAGGTCACGCCGTCGACGACATTGGCGCAGGCGGCGAGCCGCCTGTCCACCACCGCCCGGCCGATCGCCAGCGCTTCCTCCTTCGAGGCACAAGTGACATAGCAGGTGCAGAGCTCCATCGGCGGTCCCTCCCGAAAGCAGGGTTCAGCTCGGGCCCTCGCGCCGGCGCGGGTCGAGGGCCTGCTGCAGCCCATCGCCCAAGAGATTGAAGCCGAGGACCGTCGCGAAGATGAGGAGTCCCGGCCAAAGAGCGAGCCACGGCGCTTCGAAGACCAGCTCCTGGGCATGGGTCAACATGCTGCCCCAGCTCGCGAGCGGCGGCTGGATGCCGAGACCGAGAAAGCTCAAGACCGACTCGGCGAGGATGACATTGCCGATCGAGAGGGTGGTCGCCACCACGATCGACGAGGCCGCCCCGGGCAGGATGTGGACGAGCACGATGCGCCAGTCCGAAGCCCCGAGGGCCCGCGCCGCCAGCACGAACTCCCGTTCCCGCAGCGATAGGGTAGCGGCGCGGGCGAGCCGGGCCACGGTGGTCCAACCGAAGAGCGCCACGATGGTCACGATGCGCAGGACGCTCGCCACCGATCCCGAGGCGAAGTCGGCAGGAAGGCCGAGCTTGGCGAGGTCGACTGCTGCCAGCACGATCAAGAGCGGCAAAAGCGGCAGGGCGATGACGGCGTCGGTGAGGCGCATGAGAAAGGCGTCGACCCGCCCGCCCACATAGCCGGCGACCACTCCGATCGCGGTGCCGAGCGCGGCCGCCAGCAGAGCGGCGAGCAGGCCGGTGAACAAGGATACCCGGCCGCCATAGAGAAGCCGCAGCAGGAGGTCGCGGCCGAGTTCGTCGGTACCGAGGGGATGGGTCGGCGTCGGGGGTTGGAGTCGGGCGAGCAAGTCGATGGTCTCGGGATCGGTGCCGAGAAGCATGGCGACGAAAGGGGCTGCGAGACAGCTCGTGGCAATGGTGCCGAGCAGGAGGAGCCCAGCACAGCCGGAGGGGCGATGCAGGAGCGCACACAGTCCCGCACACCGGCCAACCGCGGGGAAGGGCGCTGCCTCGACGCTCATCTCACACTCCTTTCACACTCCTTCTCGGATGCGCGGATCGAGGCGGAGATAGAGGAGATCGGCGAGGAAGTTGGCCGACAAGGTGAGGAGTGTGGCGAGCATGAGAGCGGCGAGAGCCAGGTTGTAATCGTTGCCGAGAATGGCATCGTAGACGAGCCGTCCCGTCCCCGGCCAGGCGAAGACGGTCTCCACCACGAGTGCACCCGAGAGCAGTGTGCCCATGTGCAGCGCCACCACGGTGACGATGGGAAGGGCGGCATTGGGAAGAGCGTGCACCAGCACCACGCGCCGCAGGCCGCAGCCCTTGGCGCGCGCCGTGCGCACATAGTCGTCGCTCAGGGTCTCGAGGAGCGCGGCGCGAACGAAGCGCAGGAAGCTTCCGGCGGTGAGCAGGGTCAGGGTGAGCACCGGCAACACCGCGTGACGCGCACGGTCGAGGAGGTCGCCGCCGTCCGGGCTCGCCACGCCGCCAGCCGGCAGCCAGCCGAGCACGACCGAGAACAGCAGGATGAGGAGCAGGGCGAGCCAGAAAGAGGGAAGAGAGAAGCCGGCAAAGGCGAGGAGATTGAGGGTAGCGTCGAGGCGGCTCGCCGGCCGCAGGGCACAGAGGACGCCTGCGGGAAGAGCGAGCGCGAGGGCGAGGATCAGGCTCGGGCCCATGAGCAGGAGGGTGTTGAACAGGCGCGGCAGCAGCACGGCGACCACGGGCTGGCCGTAGAGGCGCGAGTAGCCGAAGTCTCCGGTCAGGGCCGAGGCAAGCCAACGTCCGTACCGCTCGACCAGGGGGCGGTCGAGACCGTAGAGCGCCTTGAGGCGAGCCGCATCGGCGCTCGTCACGCGGGGATCCGCGCTGATCATGAGATCGATCGGATCGCCCGGCATGAGCCCGATGAGGGCGTAGATGGCGAAGGACACGACAAGGAGCAGGATCGCGGTCTCGAACGCGCGACGGGCGACGACGCGCCTCATGGCACAGGGCCCGTCTGCGGGCGAAGGGTCGGGCGCAGGAAGACGAGGCGGGCGAGGCCGTAGCGCCGCTCGTCGACGATCTCGAGGCCGAGAGGTGGGGCGAAGGGCTCTTTGGCCGCGAGTTCGACGATCACCCGGGCTTCCGGCGCGATCCAGCCGCCGGCGAGCGCCCGCTCGAGTGCCGGCCGGGCTTGCCCCGATCGCCAGGGCGGATCGAGGAAGACGATGTCGAACGGTCGCGGGCAGGCGCCGAGATTGGTGGCATCGGCGACGAGCAGCCGTACGGTATCGGGAAGATCGAGAGTGCGGAGGTTGCGCTCGATGACCGCCCGCGCCGTCCGCTCGAGTTCCACCAGCACCACTTCGGCCGCGCCGCGCGACCAGGCCTCGATCCCGACCGCTCCCGTGCCCGCGAAGAGGTCGAGGAAGCGGCAGCCGACGAGCCGCGGCGTGCCATGGGCCAGAATGTCGAAGAGGGCCTCTCGCGTGCGCTCGCTCGTCGGGCGAATATCCTGGCCTCGCGGCACATAGATCCGCCGCCCCTTCAACCGACCGGTCAAGATGCGCACGCTCACGACCGCAGTCTCCGGAGCGCCTCGCGAGTCGAAATCGGCGACTGCTCGAGCAGACTCCCGAGCTGCTCGCGCATCACCTTGGCTGGCACCTCCGCGAGCCGCCGCTTGGGCAGCGATCCCAGTTGGAAGGGACCGTAGGCGACGCGGATCAATCGGTTCACCTCGAGCCCGAGCGTCGCGAAGATGCGGCGCACCTCGCGGTTCTTCCCCTCCCGTAGCACCACTGTGTACCAGCCGTTGGCTCCCTCCTGGCGGTCGAGGCGCACCTCGACGGGACCATAGCGCACCCCGCCAATGTCGAGACCGCGAGCGAGGGCAGCGAGCCTCTCGGGATCGACCCGACCGTAGGCTCGCACGCGATAGCGGCGTCTCCAGCCGGTCGCCGGCAGCTCCAGCCGACGCTTGAGCTCGCCGTCGTTGGTGAGCAACAACAACCCCTCCGAGGCGATGTCGAGTCGCCCGACCGGAAGCAGCCGCTGGAACTCGCGTGGCAGCAAGTCCCACACCGTCGGCCGACCCGCAGGATCGCGCCGACTCACCACCACCCCGCGCGGTTTGTGGAAGCGGAACAACCGCGGCGGCTGGGGTTCCGGCAAGGGCTCACCGTCGATCCGGACGTCGCAACCCGCCCCGACGTGCAGGCCCGGTGTGTCGATCGGACGACCGTCGACGGTCACCCGGCCTTGGCGGACGAGCTCCTCGGCTTCGCGCCGCGAGCACAGTCCGGCGCGTGCGATGCGCTTGGCGAGGGGCTCGGCGCTCACGGCTGGCACCACGGCACTCTTCATGGACATCGATTCGCACAGGCAGTGACGAAGGCGGCAAACAGGGCTCCGTCGCCAGGATCGATCAGGAATTCCGGATGCCACTGCACGCCCAGGCAGAAACGGTATCCCGGATGCTCGATCGCCTCGATCACGCCATCCGGCGCCCGCGCCGCGACCACGACCCCGGGTCCCGGGCGATCCACCGCCTGGTGGTGAGCGCTGTTCACCCGCATTCGCGTGCGACCGGTGATCCGGTGCAGGAGCGTGCCGCGAACGACTTCGATCTCGTGTCCCGGTTCATGGCGCGGCGTGGGCTGCTCGTGCGCCAGGGCCTCGGGTACGGCATCCGGTATGTGCTGCAGAAGTGTGCCGCCCAGCACCACGTTCAAGAGCTGTTCGCCACCGCAGATTCCCAGGATTGGCAAGTCGCAGGCCAGGGCGGCGCGGGTGATCTCCCACTCGAAGCGGGTGCGCCGCGCCTTGAGCCGCACCGTCGGATGCGGGGGTCCGCCGCCGTAGAGAACAGGGTCGATGTCGAAGGCGCCGCCGCTCACCACGAGCCCGTCGAGCAGGGCGAGATAGTGCGGCACGAGCTCGGGCGCGTGGGGCAGGGGAAGCGGCAGCGCTCCGTGATCGGCCAGCACGTCGCAATAGTTCTCCCGCAGCGCGTACCACGGATAGCGGCTGTAGCCGCCGCCCGGTTCGGAATCGAGGGTCACCCCGATCACCGGTCGCTTGTCGCTCATGCCGATCCTTCCGCTTCCCAGGCTATGGCCCGCACCGGCGCCCCATCGGCATCCGGGACGAAAAGGGGAAGGGCAAAAAATTCTACGCGCGGAGAAACGAGTTGGAGCGTGTTGGTGAGGTACTCGATGAGAATCACCCCATGGGCCAAGAGCTCGAAGTGGGTGACATGCTCCTCGCGCGGTCGCACCTCTCCCGCGAGCAAGAACCGGATGGTATAGTCCTGCGGGAAGTCGAAGCCGCAGGCGCGAACTCCGCGGTCCCGCAGCCACACCGCCGCATCCCGCTCGAGCCACGGGGCCTCGAGCCAGAAAGCCGGATCGTCGATCGAGCGTCGGGCATACCAGCCGGTGCGCAAGAGCACGATGTCGCCCCGCCGCACATGTCCGGCCCGCTCCGCCAGCCGTCCGCTCTCGATGGCGGTCATCGGCCCGACGTCGGCGAGATCGATGACCGCAGCCTCGCCTATGGTGGCCGAGAGGGGAATGTCGCTGGTGGTGGGACCGTCGGGCACGAAATGGCGCGGACTGTCCATGTGGGTGAAGGCGTGGACGGGAAACCGCAGCTGGGTGATCTCGAAAATGTCGCCGCGGGCGAAATCGCCCGTGCGCGACCGCTCGACGCGCCAGCGGAAATGGGCGCGGATCGGTAGCGTGAGGTCGACGATGCGCCGGCTCATGTCATATGTCCCCAAGCGAGAGCGCAAAGCCGCGGGAGGAAGCGGCGTGCACAGGAAGCAGTTTCATCGGACCTTCGCCACTCTCCTCGTGATCGTGGGGCTGCTCGCCCAGTGCGCCGAGGTCCCCGAGACCGGTCGTTCGCAGCTCGTGCTGCTGCCAGAGAGCGAGGATCTGGGCCTCGGCCTCAACGCCTGGCGGCAGCTCTTGAAAGAGCGCAAGATCTCGACCGATCCCGAGCTCGACCGCCGGGTCCGCGAGGTCGGCTCGCGCATCGCTCGAGTCTCGCCGCGCCCCGACTGGCCGTGGGAATTCCGCGTCTTCGAGGACGACGACCCCAATGCCTTCGCGCTCCCCGGCGGCAAGGTCGGCGTTCATACGGGGCTGTTCAAGGTGGCCAAGAACGACGCCCAGCTCGCAGCGGTGCTCGCCCACGAGATCGCGCATGCCGTCGCCCGCCACGGGGTGGAGCGGATGTCGCGGGAGATGTTGCTGTCGCTCGGTGTCGCCGGGCTCGGCGCGGCGGTGGGTGACGAACGCGTAGCGGCGGGCGCCGGTGTCGCCGCGACCCTTCTGATTTCGCTGCCCTTCTCGCGCGAGCAGGAGGCGGAGGCGGACGAAATCGGGCTCCTCTACATGGCACGGGCCGGCTACGATCCGCGCGAGGCGCTCCGACTCTGGGAGAACTTCGCCGCGTTCGGCTCGGGTCCGTCGATCGAGTTCCTCTCGACCCATCCGTCTTACGGCTCCCGCATCGCTCGGCTGCAGCGACTGATGCCACGGGCGCTCGCCGAATACGAGCGCCGACATCGTGGCTGATCAGGTCGCAACGGGCGGGGTGACGGCTTCCGCCCAGCCGCGCCGCTCCGCGAGGATCCGCTCCACCGCCGCCAGGTCGACTCGTTCGCGATGCTTGCCAGCCATGCGCAGCACGCGGGCGAGAGCGGCGCGGTCGTCGACCGGGGTGAAGCTGCCCCGCTGTTCGAGTTCGTCGGCTTGGTCGCGCGTCGGATGCGCTTCGACCCACAGCCGCCCGGACAGCCACGCCACTTTCACCGGCTGGTCGACGACGGTCACCGGCGTACCGACGTCCACGAGGGCATAGAGTTCGACGATATCCTCCGGATACAGGCGGATGCAGCCGTTGCTCTGCCGCCGGCCGACGCTCCACGGGATGTTGGTGCCGTGCACCAGATAGGCGGGCCAGCCGAGGTAGAGGGCGTGGCTGCCGAGGGGATTGTCGGGACCCGGTGGCACGGCCCTCGGCAGCTCCGGCCGTTCGCGCCGGACCGACGGGGGAGGATACCAGGTCGGGAGCTCTTGCTTTTTCACGATGCGCGTGGTGCCGAGCGGGGTGTCGTGGCCCTCGCGACCGATACCGATCGGCCAACTGCGCACGCTCTTGCCATCTTTGTCATAGTACCACGCCCGCATGTCTCCGACATTGACGACGAGCCCGCGGCGCGGAGCCTCCGGCGGCAGATGGCGGGTCGGCACCCGGATCGCCGTGCCTTCTCGGGGGAGCCACGGATCGACCCCGGGATTGGCCGCTTGCAGCTCGACGTAACCGAGGCGGAAGAGGCGGGCGAGCTCGATCAACGTATCCTCGTGCCGCGCCCGGTAGACGGCGAAGGCCGCATCGGCCGGGACGACCGAGGCCGGCCCCTCGTTCCGCGGGGGTGAAAGCACCGAGCAGCCTGGCAAACCGGTGACCATGGCGGCCATGCCGGCGAGGACCGACCGGCGCGGCAGCGACGTTCCGTTCACGGCCTCTCCCAGGGTGTGCCGTCGCGGGGGACGAACCTCCGCCCTGGCCGACAGCGGAGACCGATGTCGGGATAGGGGACCTCGTCGATGTCGGGGCGTCGCGTTGCGACCTCGCGCACGAGAGCCGCGACCTCGCCGCGATGGACGAGCCGGTGCGCGTTCGCGACCCCCTCGCGCAAGAAGCCGATGCCCCTGCCGGCAGGCATCGCCGTCTCGCTCTCGTCGCACACGCGCCCCGCCTCGTTCTCGAGCACCATCACGAGCTCGCCCTCTCGCATATGCCAGGGGCGCTGCGAGGTCGCGGCACCGGGCTCGAGCCGGGCGAGGTGGACCCGGATATCGGACAATCGCAAGCGATCGCCGAAAGCTCGCCGATAGCGGTCCCGCCGAGCGGCGGCGTACGGCTCCGGATGGGCGGTCCGTCGTCGGTCCGGGACCACGTCCCGGCGAAGGACGCGGATATCCGCTGGCATTCCGGTCATGCCGGCCGCGCATCCCTCCTGGGGTCGAGATTCACTTTAACGGTGCCCCGGTCGGTCGTCCAGCCGACGCAGGTCGGTGGCCAGCGACGACGTCCGCCCTCAGAGAGGGGAGGAGGTAGACGGCGATACCGCGCCCGCTGCCAGCGCAGCCGGCAGGAAGCCGTATCCAGCGACATGCCAGGATGTTCGTTCCCCCTTCTCCTGCCAGTCCCGGAGCCAGGCGAGCAAGCCCGCGAGCGGCATCGCCTTGGCAAAGAGAAAGCCTTGCGCAGCTTCACAGCCATAGCGCTCGAGCAGAGTGGCCTGCTCGGCGGTCTCGACCCCTTCCGCCACCACGGTCGCCGAAGCCTGGCGGGCGAGTTCGAGGATCGCCTTGACGATGCTGCGAGCGATGCCCGAGGTGCCAATGTCGCGCACGAACTGGCGGTCGATCTTGAGCCGGTTGACGGGGACGATCCGCAGGTGCGACAGGGAGGCGTAACCCGTGCCGAAATCGTCGAGAGCGAGGTGGATGCCGCCGTTCCGGATCCGACGGATGGTGTGGGCGATGACCGAAACGTCCGTTCCTCCGAACACGTCTTCGGTCACCTCGACTTCGAGGGCCATGCCGAGCTTCTGCAACTGACGGCGCAGCCGCAGGACGTCCCGCAACGCTCCGCCGCTGTGGATCTGGGCCTGAGAGAGATTGATCGCGACGATCCCGCGAAATGGCGTCGAGGCGGCGAGGACGTGCATGTCGTCGGCGATCCGCTGACAGCTGTAGGCCGTGAACCGGCCGAGGAGGCGGGAAGCCTGAACGCTGCGCAACACCACGTCCGGTCGGATCTGCGACAAGGGCGGCGAGCGGAAGCGCAGCAAGGCCTCGATGCCGATCACCGCGCCGGTGGCGAGGGCGACCTGTGGCTGGTAGTGGAACTCGATCTGGCCGCCATCGAGGGCGCGGGCGAAGTCGGAGAGCAGATCGCTCGGTCGGTTGTGTTCGGGATCGGCCCGGCGGAAAGCGTAGCGGCCGCGTTCGCCAGACTTGACGCGATAGAGCGCGCGGTCGGCAGCGCGGAGGAGCACGTCGGCATCGACGTCGCCGTTGGACATGGTACCACCCGCACTCACTCCGAACTCGAGGACGCCACCGCGCCAGGGAACGGGGACGCGGGTCGCCCGGATGATCCGATCGGCGATCCGCGCCAGCTCGTCCGCCGTTCCGACAGCCGGGAGGAGAACGGCGAACTCGTCGCCGCCGACGCGCGCCGCGAGGTCCGATTCGCGCACGCACCCGCGCAGACGGCGAGCAAATTCCACCAGCACGAGATCGCCCGCTTCGTGCCCGTAGGAGTCGTTGAGGCTCTTGAAATGGTCCACATCGAGGCGCAGCAGCCCGACGCGATGACCCTGGCGGCGGGCGCTCTTGAGAGCGAGCAGGAGGTGTTCCTCGAACAGGCGCCGGTTGGCGAGCCCGGTGAGCGGATCGCGGAACGCGAGATCCCGCAATTGCTCGGTGATCTCCCGCTGCTCCTCGCGCATGGCCGCGACATAGCCGGCGGAAAAGCGCAGGATCTCGTGGATACCGCGTGCTACCAACGACCCCGCCGCGGCTTCGTGGGAAGAAGCGGGGATCGCCGACAGGGCCTGCCGGAGGGTGCGGATCAGGAGGAGGCCGAACGCCGCGATCATGCTCTCGAGATCGATGCCGCGATGGAAGTGCAGGGCTCCCGCCTCGCGGCTGGTGACCGTGGTCGCGTCGGCACCGCTCCCGAGCAACGCCCGGTAGGAGTGGCAAGCATGGGCCTCTGCCATGCGCGCCGCCCGGCTGCGATCGGCGAGCAGGCCGACGGACTCGGCACGCCGCTCGACGTCACGGTGGATCTCGGCGTGCACGCTGGCGATCGCTTGTTCGACGGCACGGGCGACAGCCGGCGCGAGCGGCTCCGCAGCCAGCTCCTCGAGCTGGGTCTCGAGCTCTCGGGCCGGCCGCGAGCGCAAGCTTTGCCCCGACTCCGCTGAATTGGCCATACTCGTTCTTCCCCACTCTGCCGCGACGGTGGCGGCACGCGGGCCTTGACATCGCCCCATAGCAATTAACGTGCTGTCAAGCGGCCCGAGAACTGAACTCCGAGGCGAACGTTTTATGCGGATCGATACGTATAAGAACGGCACCTGTCGGCGCCCCGACCTGCCGACCCCTTGCCGTCTCCTGGCTCCTTGGCGGATCTCGGGGCCGCTGCGGGAGCGCTGGACCGTATGGCGACGGCGACACGCGTTCCGCGAAGCGAGGACCGTCTGCTGTTCCCGACAGCAGACGCGAGGCACGGATCATCGGCCACGGAGGGGCGGCTCTGTCGGCTGGCACCTGCCACGGCGAAGTGCAAGCGGGGGCGCCACGGTGCGCCAATCCAATAGGCGATGCAGAGCTGGGCGAATTACATTGCACGCTTTCGACGCGTCCGAGGATTGACGCAGAAGCAGGCGGCAGCCTTGCTCCAGGTGAGCCAGGCCACGCTCTCCCGCTGGGAAGCGGGCAAACAGGTGCCGACGGTGGGCGAACGACGCCGCATCCAGCAGGCCGTGGAGGCGATCACCGGCGAGGGCCGGCGAACCCTGATCACCCTCGTCCGGCTGTCGCCGGTGGCGGTGGCCTTGCTCGACGAGCGGCTCGAGGTTTTGGCGGTTTCCGACCCGCTCCTACGCCTTTTCGATCTCCACCCCTCGCCGAGCCCGGAGCAGGTGATTAACCAGCCTCTCTTCGGGCCGGACCGACCGCTGCTCGAAAAGGCGTTCGGCCGGGCGCGGGAGGCCTTGCAGCCCATCGCCATCGATCGACTGAGCCAGCATGTGACCGCCCAGGGCAGCCAGCTCTACCTTCGCCAGCTCTGGATCCTCTTCGTCTGCGGCTTGGGGGACATCCTCTGCCGGGTCGAGGTCGGAGCCCTCGATCCCGCCGACTACCGCGCCCGCTTGGCCAAGGGATGCCGCATGATCGTGCTGTCCCACTCGGAGCTCGTGGGTGTCGAGGATTCCGCCGCGGGCAGCTTGCCGCTCTCTGGCTGAGCGCGTCGCCACTGGCGATCCGCTGGCGAAAGCTCTCGCGGGCGGTAGAGGTCCGTCGGACTCTTTTCTCCTTCCCGTCGGTTCTCCTGCGGGCAGCACGGCTGCCCTGTCGGGTACACTGACAGAATCTTCCCCATCCCGCGGGGGCGCTTGCCGCGTCGGGCGAAAAGGGGTCGACTGGCGGCACGGTGCGCGTCGCGGAGGCGGGAAGGCGATGGGCGAGCGTTTTGCCGTCATCGGTCTTGGCTATGTCGGGTTGCCCGTGGCGGTGGGCTTCGCCCGCGCCCACGGCGATGTCCTCGGCTTCGACATCGACGCCCGGCGGATCGCCGAGCTCGAGGCCGGCTTCGATCGTACCGGCGAGGTCGAGGCGGCGGACCTGCGCCTTCCCGGCCTGCGCTTTTCCACCGATCCCCAGGCTCTCGCGGGCCGGAGCTTCCTCGTCGTCACGGTGCCCACCCCGATCGACGGCAATCGCCAGCCCGATCTGCGACCGCTGTGTGCCGCTTGCCGCACCGTCGGCCAGGCGCTCGCGCCCGGGGCGGTGGTGGTGTTCGAATCGACGGTGTTCCCCGGGGCCACGCGCGAGGTCTGCGTGCCTCTTCTCGAGGCCTGCTCGGGACTCCGGGCTGGTCAGGACTTCGGGGTCGGCTATTCGCCCGAGCGGATCAATCCCGGCGACCGCGAGCACCGGCTCGAGACCATCGTCAAAGTCATCGCCGGCGACAGCCCGGCGACCCTCGCCCGGCTCCGCCATGCCTACGGCCCGGTGGTCCGGGCAGGACTGTTCGAGGCGAGCTCGATCGAGGTGGCCGAAGCCGCCAAGGTGATCGAGAACACTCAGCGCGATCTCAACATCGCGCTCGTCAACGAGATCGCCCTCATCTGCGACCGGCTCGGCATCCGCACCAAGGAGGTGCTCCAGGCGGCGGGGACCAAGTGGAATTTCCTGCGCTTCACCCCCGGCCTCGTCGGCGGCCACTGCATCGGGGTCGACCCCTATTACCTCACCTCGCGAGCCGAGAGCCTCGGCTACCACCCGGAAGTCATCCTCGCCGGTCGGCGCATCAACGACGGCATGGGCGTCTTCCTCGCCCAGAAGCTCGTGAAGCTCCTGATCGCGCGCGACATACCGGTGCGCCAAGCGCGGGTCGGCATCCTCGGCCTCGCCTTCAAGGAAAACGTCCCCGACATCCGCAACAGCCGGGTGGTGGACATGGTGCGCGAGCTCGCAAGCTTCGGAATCGCGCCCCTCGTCCACGATCCGCTCGCCGATCCGGCAGAGGCCGAGCGAATCGCGGCGATCCGATTGTCGGCGCTCGAGGCCTTCTCGAACCTCGATGGGCTCGTCTGGGCGGTGGCCCATGCCGCCTACCGGCCGCTTCTGCCGCAGAGGCTCGGCGAGATGCTGGCGCCCAACGGCGTATTCGTCGACGTCAAGTCGATGTTGGAGCCCGAAGACATACCGGCCGGCCGTCTCTATTGGAGCCTCTAGCGGCCTCTGCGGCCGAGGGCCCCGATTGCCCGCACCACCGGTGCCCCCTAGATTGCCGGCGCGATGGGCGGACAACCCCGGGCGAGCCACGTCATGCGACTTTCGCGCTATTTCCTGCCTGTCCTCAAAGAAGATCCGGCCGAGGCGGAGATCGTCTCGCACCGGCTGATGTTGCGAGCCGGCATGATCCAGCAGCTCGCTGCCGGTATCTACAATTGGCTGCCGCTGGGCTTCCGGGTGCTCAAGAAAGTCGAGCAGATCGTGCGCGAGGAGATGGATCGCGCCGGGGCGCTGGAGATCCTCATGCCGACGATCCAGCCTGCCGATCTGTGGCGCGAGAGCGGCCGTTATGACGATTACGGCAAGGAAATGTTGCGCGTCCGCGACCGGCACGACCGAGAGATGCTCTACGGGCCGACCAACGAGGAGAACGTCACCGATATTTTCCGCCGCCACGTGAGGAGCTACCGGCAGCTACCCCTCAACCTCTACCATATCCAGTGGAAGTTCCGCGACGAAGTGCGGCCGCGCTTCGGCGTGATGCGCGGGCGCGAGTTCCTCATGAAGGACGCCTACAGTTTCGACTATGATTACGCTGGCGCCAAGCGCTCTTACGAGAACATGTTCGTCGCCTATCTGCGCACGTTCCGCCGCATGGGGCTCACTGCCATCCCGATGCAGGCCGAGAGTGGCCCGATCGGCGGCAACATGAGCCACGAGTTCCAGATCCTCGCGTCCACCGGTGAGAGCCAGGTCTACTACGATGCCGCCTTCGAGGAGCTCGATCTGGGCTCCGGCGAGATCGACGTCGAACAGCTGACGAACCTCTATGCCGCGACCGACGAGAAGCACGACCCGGCCCGCTGTCCGGTGCCGCCAGAGCGGCTGCGGACCGGCCGGGGTATCGAGGTCGGCCACATCTTCTATTTCGGCACCAAGTACTCCAAGCCCATGGGGGCGACCGTCACCGGTCCCGACGGGCGAGAGGTCCCGGTCGAGATGGGCTCCTATGGGATCGGCGTGTCCCGGCTGGTGGGCGCCTTGATCGAAGCATTCCACGACGAGCGCGGCATCGTCTGGCCGGAGGCCGTCGCGCCCTTCCGAGTCGGGCTGGTCAATCTGCGCCCCGACGAGGCGGAGTGCAGTCGACTGGCGGACGACCTCTATGCGAAGTTGCGCGCCGCTGGGGTCGAGACCCTCTACGACGATACCGAAGAGCGAGCTGGCAGCAAGTTCGCGACCATGGATTTGATCGGTCTGCCTTGGCAGCTCGTGGTGGGGCCGAGGGGTGCGCGAGTCGGGCTGGTCGAACTGCGGTCGCGGGCGACAGCCGAACGCCAGGAGCTCTCGCCCGAATCGGCTCTCGCGCGCCTGACGGGCTGATGTTCACCCGCGCGGAGCGCCTCGTCGCCTGGCGCTATCTCCGGCCGACCAGGCAGGAGGGCTTCATCTCTTTCGTCGCCGCCTTTGCCCTTCTCGGCATCGCTCTCGGGGTCGGCACTCTCATCGTGGTCATGGCGGTGATGAACGGCTTCCGGGTGGAGTTACTGGGCCGCGTGCTTGGTTTCAACGGCCATGCCACGGTGGTGACCGGGCCGGATGGCATTGCCGATTTCGAGGCGCTCGCGGAGCGGATCCGCCGAGTCGAGGGTGTCGTCTCGGTCACACCCTATGTCGAAGGCCAGGTGTTGGCATCGGCCCATGGCATCGCCTCGGGGGCGATCGTGCGCGGCCTCCGGCCCGAGGATCTGGCACCGCAGGCGCTGCTCCGCGATCACCTCGTCGCCGGCTCGCTCGCCGCTCTCGCCGATACCGGAACGGCCGCGATCGGCAGCCGCATGGCCAGTCGCATGGGACTGTCGGTGGGCGATCGCATCACCCTGATCTCGCCGCAAGGGGTCGCCACGGCGCTCGGCACCGTGCCGCGTACCGCCTCCTACCGGGTGGCGGCGATCTTCGAAGTCGGCATGTACGAGTACGACAATGGCTTCGTCTACCTGCCGCTCGCCGACGCTCAGGTCTATTTCCAGCTTCCCGGACGGGTGAACGCGATCGAAATCATGGTCGCGGATCCCGAACAGGTCGAACGCTTTCGGGCGGACATCGAGCGATGGCTTTCACCCGAGGCGCGACTGGTCGACTGGAAACAGCTCAATTCGCACTTCTTCGCCGCACTCGAAGTCGAGCGCAATGTGATGTTTCTCATCCTGACTTTGATCGTGCTCGTTGCCGCGTTCAACATCATCACGGGACTCACTATGCTGGTGCGCAGCAAGACGCGAGATATAGCGATCCTGCGCACCATGGGTGCGACCCGAGCGGCGATCGTGCGAATCTTTTTCCTGGCGGGCGCGACCATAGGAACGATCGGGACGTTCGTCGGATTCGCCCTCGGCCTCACCTTTGCTCTCAACATCGATACCATCCGCCTATGGCTCGAGGGACTTACCGGTTTCGAGCTGTGGAGCGCGGAAATCCGCTTCCTCTCGCGGCTGCCAGCGAAAGTGTTGCCCGGCGACGTCGTGCAAGTGGTGGCGATGGCGCTCGCGCTCTCCTTCCTCGCCACGCTCTATCCCGCTTGGCGGGCGGCGCGGACGGATCCCGTCGAGGCCCTGCGCCATGAATGAGCTTGTCCTCGAGCTCAAGGCGATCCGCCGCAGTTTCCGCCAGGGCGATACCGTGCTCGAGGTGCTCAAGGGGGTCGATCTCCGGCTCGCTGCGGGGGAGTTCGTGGCCCTGGTCGGGCCCTCGGGATCCGGGAAGTCGACGCTGTTGCATATTGCCGGGCTGCTCGAGCCGCCCACCGCCGGCGAAGTGGTGATCTCGGGACGGGCGTGCGGGGCGCTCGCAGATCGCGAGCGGACCCGCATCCGCCGCGAGACCATCGGCTTCGTCTACCAGTTCCACCATCTCCTCGCCGATTTCTCGGCGGAAGAGAACGTCATGATGCCCCAGCTGCTGCGCGGCTGCCCCCCGGGTGTGGCGCGGGCGCGGGCGCGGGAACTGCTCGCGGGCCTCGGTCTTGCCGACCGGCTGCGCCATCGTCCCGGTCGTCTGTCAGGCGGGGAGCAACAGCGGGTGGCCATTGCCCGAGCGCTTGCCAACGGTCCGCATCTGGTGCTGGCCGACGAGCCCACCGGCAATCTCGATCCCCATACCGCCGAAGAGGTCTTCGCCCTCATGCTGCGGGTCGTCCGCGAGCGGGGTGCGGCGGCGCTGGTGGCGACCCACAATCTCGAGCTCGCCCGCCGCTGCGACCGGATCTATGCTCTCGCGGACGGCCATCTCGCCGAGCGGTCGCTCCGAAGCCTGGCCGAGGGAGGACAGGCATGACGGTGTTCGAGCTCGCCCATGTGAACATCCTCGCATCCGACCTCGAGGCCCCCGTTCGCTTCTACCGCGACGTCCTGGGGCTCACCGAAGGGCGGCGACCCGCTTTCGCTTCGCCGGCAGCGTGGTTCGATCTCGGCGAGCGGGCGGCGATCCATCTCGTCCACCGGTCCGAGGCCGAGAGCGGTCCGACGACCGGAGCGATCGACCACATCGCCTTCGCCTGCAGGGATTTCGACCAGGTGCGGAGGCGGCTCGATGCCGCCGGTGTCCCCTACGAGGCGCGCATGGCAACGGGCGGCGGGCTGCGGCAGATCTTCCTGCGCGATCCCAACGGGGTGAAGGTCGAGCTCGCCTTTTGCGAGCCGGCTTGACCTGGTCTCGCGGTGCGACGTCCCGTTGGCGCGGTTTGCGGATCCGCGAACATGGGCTGAGGACGGGCAGAGGAGAGGCGGCATGCGTCTCGACACGGCGACGGTTTTCGGGGCTTCCGGCTTCATCGGGCGTCATCTCGTCAAGCGCCTCGCCGAGCGCGGCGCGGTGATCCGGGCGGTCACTCGCGATCCCGACCGCGCCTTGCATCTGAAGCCGCTCGGCGAGGTCGGGCAGATCGTGCTGCTGCCTCTCGCCGGAGAACCCACGCCAGCCGCCCTCGCGCCGCTGGTGCGAGGGGCCGATCTCGTCGTCAATCTCGCGGGCATCCTGTTCGAGCGCCGACCCGGCGACTTCGAAGCGGTGCATGTCCGCTTCGCCGGTGCAGTGGCGGAAGCCGCAGCGGCAGCCGGCTGCAGGCGGCTCGTCCACGTCTCGGCGATCGGCGCCGATCGCCTGTCGGCGAGCGTCTATGCCCGTACCAAAGCCGAAGGCGAGGCCGCGGTGCGAACCGCCTTCCCGCAGGCTGCCATCTTGCGACCGAGCATCGTTTTCGGCCCCGAGGACAAGTTCTTCAACCGCTTCGCGCGCATGGCCCAGTTGTCGCCGGTATTGCCGATCGTGGGAGGGCGCACGCGCTTCCAGCCGGTCTATGTGGGCGATGTGGCGGATGCGGTGATCGCTGCGGCCTTCGCGGAAGAGGCGAGTGCCACGTTCGAGCTCGGCGGCCCGCGCATCTACAGCTTCGTCGAACTCGTCCACTATGTGCTCGAGGTGACCGGCCGCAGGCGCCTCGTGATCGACCTGCCGCTGCCGGTCGCGCGTTTCGTCGCGGCGTTGGCCGAGTGGCTTCCCGAGCCGCCCCTCACGCGCGACCAGATCCTGTTGCTCGGGCGCGACAACATCGTCGCCGCAGGCGCTAGGGGTCTGGCCGATCTGGGCATCCGGCCGACCCCGGTCGAGGTGGTGGTGCCGCAGTATCTCGTGACCTTCGCTCGCCGGTCGCTGCGCGTCCCCGTGCTGTGAGCCAAAGGCCCGGCTCAGCGCCACGCGAGTCCGCTCAGCATCAGGCAGCCGAGGACGATCCGGTACCAGGCGAAGGGAGCAAAGCCGTGTCGTCCGACGAAGGCGACGAACGTCTGCACCACGAGCAGCGCCGACAGGAAGGCAGCCAAGAAGCCCGTGGCGATGAGGCCGAGCCCATCGGCCGAGAGGAACTCGCGGTTCTTGTAGAGATCGAACACCGCCGCGGCGAACATGGTCGGGACCGCGAGGAAGAACGAGAACTCGGCGGCGGTGCGGCGTTCGACCCCGAGCAGGAGGGCGCCCATGATGGTGGCACCCGAGCGGGACACCCCTGGGATCATCGCCAGGGTCTGGCAGAAGCCGATGCCGAGCGCGGTTCGTGCCGGCATCGTCTCGACGCTCTGCACGCGCGGCACATGGATCCGCCGTTCGATGACGAGAATGGCGATGCCGCCGGCGACGAGCGCTATCGACACCACCCGCGGGTCGAACAGCACGTCCTTGATGAACCCGTGCAGGCTCGCTCCCAGTACCATCGCGGGCAGGAAGGCGAGCAGGATGTTGCGCACGAACGCCCGGCTTGCGCGGTCGCGGTCGAGGGTCGAGAGCACGCGCGCGAAGCGTCCGGCGTAGGCGAGACACACGGCGAGGATGGCTCCGCACTGGATCACTACCTCGAACAGCTTGCCGGGCGGACCGCGAAACCCCAGGAGATCGACGAGGAGGATCAAATGCCCGGTCGAGGAGACCGGCAGGAACTCGGTGAGACCCTCGACGATGCCGAGCAGAGCAGCATGGGCCAAAGTTGCTGGATCCATCGGTACGTCCCCGGCCGGGCAGGGCAAAGACAGGTGGCGACGGGCCGCCAGCTAGCCGCTCGCTCCTGTCCCGGCAAGCCCGAAACGGTGCGGACAGCCCGCAGCCTCGCGCGCTGTGGTTGAATCTTCCACGGCATCCCTTTACGCTTCGTTTCGGTGTCCGCGTTCGCTTCGGCCCATGGCAGCGGTCGTCGAGCCCGCACTGCGCATCGACTGTTCCACCGGCTTTCCAGCCTTCCTCGCGCAACGACGGCTCGCCCTCGCTCTTTCGACGTACGAGACCGGCAAGCTCTTCGTGGTCGGGGGCGGTGACGGCCGTAGGCTCGCCATCGTCGAGCGCAGTTTCCCGCGCGCCATGGGTCTCTGGGCGGCTGCCGACGGCAGGCGGCTTTGGCTCGCGACCCTCTTCCAGCTCTGGCAGTTCGAGGACGCGCTCGACACGGTAGCCGCCATCGGACCTCGGGACCGGCTGTTCGTGCCGCGGATCGCCTGGACCACGGGCGAGCTCGACATCCACGACATCGCCGTCGACCGCCGCGGTCGTGTCCTGTTCGTCGCCACCCGAGTGAACTGCATCGCCACCCTCGGCCAGGGCAAGAGCTTCGTTCCCCTGTGGCGGCCCCCCTTCGTGAGTCGGCTCGTCCCCGAGGACCGTTGCCATCTCAACGGTCTCGCCCTGGTGGCGGGGGAACCCGCCTTTGCCACGGCCGTCGCCGACTGCGATGTCGCCGACGGCTGGAGGGACCGGCGGCAGGACGGTGGGGTAGTGATGGACCTGCGCCGCGACCGCGTGATAGCCCGCGGCCTGTCGATGCCCCATTCGCCGCGCTGGCACGCCGGCCGGCTATGGTTGCTCGAGTCCGGCACCGGCTGGCTCGGTAGCCTCGATCCCGAGACCGGCCGCTTCGAGCCGCTCTGCTTCTGTCCCGGCTATGCGCGCGGGCTCGCTTTCGTCGACGGTCATGCCGTGATCGGCCTGTCGCGCCCGCGCGATGTGGCGAGCTTCGGCGGACTGCCGCTCGAGGCGGAGCTGGCTCGCCGAGGCGCCGAGCCGCGCTGTGGCGTGCTGGTGGTCGAGCTCGCAACCGGGATCGTTCGTCATTGGCTGCGCTTTTCCGGCGTCGTCGGCGAGCTCTACGATCTGGCGCTGGTGCCGGGATGCGCGCGACCCGGGCTGGTCGGGCTCAAGGGCGAGGACATTTGCCGGGTGCTGGTGGTGGGCGAGCCGGAGCCGTTGTTCCCAGACACCGAACCGCCACTCGTGGCAGGAAGCGTCGCATCGAGATAGCGCATCAGCGCTTCCATCACGAGGGCGCGGGGGAAATCGTTGCGGTCGATGCGCTGGTGCGCGAGTCGGGGGAGCTTCTGCGCTACCGGTACCGCCACCGCCAGATGGTCGCCGCGCAGGTAACCGAGCAGTGTCGCGCCCGGCGGAATCTGGTCATGCCACAGGACCTGGCCGTCGTTGCGCGGATCGGCCGCCGCGAGCCGCGACCAGAAGGGGCGCAGGAGCGTCGAGATTCGCTCCTCTTCCGCGAAAGCCACGAGGGCGAAGGTGGGCACCGGAAGGGAACCTGGGATCTCGGCGAGGGCGGCCAGTCGGCGCCGGGGAAAGAGATCGGCGAGTGCCCCCCAGTCGCCCGGATCGCAACGGGTCGCGGGCAGGAAGGCGACGAATTGCTGGAGCCAATCGGGCACCGCTTCCGCGAGCGGCGAACCGTTGACCGCGCCGGCGATGCTCACGAAGGCGACGATCCGCCTCGCCACCTCGGGGTACCGGCGAAGAGCCTCGATCGCGTCCGCCGCTCCCTTGGAGTAGCCGAGGAGCACGAGGGCGGCGTCATCCGACGCGGCTTCGGCGAGCACCGCGTCGCGCACGATCGCTGCGTTCTGCCGCACACTGCCGAAGGCGGTCACCGGGACGTGGACGAGCTGCGCACCCATCGCGGCAAGCCGTGCTTCGGCATCTTCGAAGGCGCGCACGAGATGGAAAAAGCATTGGGCGCCGAAGCCCGTGACCAGTAACAGCCGATAGCGGCGAGCCAGCGGGCCCGCGCCCGGTTCGGCCCCGACTCCTGGCGGCTCGGCCGCCATGCGCCACAGGCGTGTCTCGCAGTCTTCGCCCTCGCGCGCGAGGATATCGCAGACGATCTCGCGGAAGCGACCGCGGTCGTCGCGAATGCCGGCAAGACGAGCCGGCGCCAAGACGAGGGGAGGGGTTTCGGTGTCGAACGGCAGCATCGGCCGACTGCAGGCGGCGAGCCAGGCAAGGACGAGGACGAGGGCCGCGTACCGGAGCGGGTATGCCCATCGGGGACGCGGTGCTTTCGCCAGGCGAAGCCGCGCACTAACTGGGAGCAGGTCCTGGCAGGCTTGACTGGAGGTCACGCGTGCGGTCCTTTTCGCTCATGGCGCTCGCGATCGCCCACGCTCTCGTCCTCTCGACGGCGCAGGCAAAGCCCCTCGATCCCGAGAACACCCTCGTGCTCGAGCTCGAGACCGGCCGGGTGGTGATCCGCATGTTGCCCGAGACGGCACCGCGGCACGTCGCCCGCATCCGCGAGCTCGCTCGGGCCGGCTTCTACGATGGCGTGATCTTTCACCGTGTCATTCCCGGCTTCGTCGCCCAGACCGGCGATCCCACCGGCAGCGGCCGGGGCGGCTCCGGCCGTGGCAGCCTTCCCGCCGAGTTCTCGGGTCTGCCCTTCGAGCGCGGAACGGTGGGTATGGCGCGCACCCGAGATCCCGACAGTGCCGACAGCCAATTCTTCATCTGCCTCGCGCCGGCCCCGCACTTGAACGGCCAGTACACCGTCTGGGGCCAGGTGGTCGAGGGCATGGAACATGTGGATGCACTCGCCCCCGGCTCGCCGCCCGCCCGGCCCTCGCGGCTGCTGCGGGCACGGCTGCTCGCCGACCTCGAGCCCTAGGGAGAAAACGCGGTGACGGTCCTGCTCACGGGTGTCGCTGGTTTCATCGGCGCGCATGTGGCCGAGGCCCTCCTCGCGCGTGGCGAACGGGTGATCGGCGTCGACAACCTCAACCCTTACTACGATCCGGCCCTCAAGCAGGCGCGGCTCGCACGACTCGCGGGGCGGCCGGGCTTCTCCTTCGAGCTTCTCGACATCGCCGATCACGAGGCGATGGCGGCGCTGGCCGCGCGATATGCCGACCAGATCGACCGGGTCGTGCATCTCGCGGCCCAAGCGGGCGTGCGGTGGTCGCTCACGCATCCCTTCGACTATGTGCGATCCAACCTCGTGGGCCATATGGTGGTGCTCGAGACCTGCCGGCACCATTTGCCGGGGCTCGTACATCTGGTGTACGCGAGTTCGAGCTCGGTCTACGGCGCCAATGCCAAAGTGCCCTTTTCGGTGGAGGACCGGGTCGATCAGCCGGTTTCGCTCTACGCCGCCACCAAGCGCGCCGACGAGCTATTGAGCGAGTGCTACGCTCGACTCTATGGTATTCCCCAGACTGGACTGCGTTTCTTCACCGTTTACGGACCGTGGGGCCGGCCGGACATGGCCCTCTACATCTTCGCCGATGCCATCGTCGCCGGCAGACCTCTCACCCTCTACAATTACGGCAGGATGCGGCGCGACTTCACCTACATCGACGACATCGTGCAAGGGGTGCTGGCGGCGCTCGACCGTCCACCTCCTCGCGAGGGCGGTGTACCCCATCGTCTCTACAATCTGGGCAACAACCGACCGGTGGAGCTGGTCGAACTCGTACGTCTTCTCGAGCGCGCCATCGGCCGGCCGGCCGAGGTGAGGCTCGCCGAGCTGCAGCCCGGCGATGTCGTCGAAACCTTTGCCGACATCGAAGCGAGCCGGCGCGATCTCGGCTTCGTGCCGCAGACACCGATCGAGGAGGGGGTGCGGCGCTTCGTCGAATGGCATCGGAGCTACCACGGCTGGCGGTAGGAAGCCCGCCGCGGTCAAGGGATCCGCCCCATGCTGCATCTCGAGGACGTCACTCTTCGCATTGCCGGCCGCACGCTGCTCGATCGCGCCAGTTTGCATGTGCCAGCCGGCTGTCGCATGGCACTGATCGGTCGCAATGGCACCGGCAAGACGACTCTCCTGCGTGCGATTGCCGGCGAGATCGTACCGGATGGCGGCGAGATCCGGCTGCAGCGCGCTGCCCGCGTCGGCATGATCGCCCAGGAGGCGCCGGGCGGCGACCTCACGCCGCTCGAAGCCGTTTTGGAAGCCGACAGCGAGCGGCGGATGCTGCTCGCGCGAGCCGAGACTGCGGAGGATGGCGCGACCATCGCCGAGATCCATACCCGGCTCGCCGAGATCGGTGCGGAGGCTGCTCCTGCCCGTGCCGCCCGGATCCTCGCCGGGCTCGGTTTCGATCCGCAGATGCAGGCGCGGCCGTTGAGCAGCTTCTCGGGTGGCTGGCGCATGCGGGTGGCGCTGGCGCGCGTGCTGTTCCTCGAGCCCGACTTGCTGCTGCTCGACGAGCCCACCAATCACCTCGACCTCGAGGCTGTGGCCTGGCTCGAGGAGCACCTGCGCCGCTATCCGCGCACCCTGTTGCTCGTGAGCCACGATCGCGACCTTTTGAACCGAGTGCCCGAGCGGATCTGCCATCTCGAGGGCGGCAAGCTCGCCGTCTATCCTGGCAACTACGACCGCTTCGCCCGCACCCGCGCCGAGCGGCTCCTGCGGCAAGAGCGGGAACGCGCCCGCCTGGAGGCGGAACGGCGCCGCATCCGCGCCTTCATCGACCGGTTCCGAGCCAAGGCGAGCAAGGCCAGCCAGGCGCAGAGCCGGCTCAAGATGCTCGAACGTCTGCCCGAACTCGACCCGGTCGTCTTCGAGCCCGAGGTGCACTTCGCCTTCCCCTGCCGAGACCTGCCGGCACCCCCGCTTCTGACTCTCGAGGAGGTCAGTGTCGGCTATCATGGTCGGCCGGTGCTCTCCCGTCTGTCGCTGCGGATCGACCCGGATGACCGCATCGCGCTCCTCGGCCGCAACGGCAACGGCAAGAGCACCTTCGCCAAGCTCGTTGCCGGAAGACTCGAGCCGCTTTCGGGCATCGTCACCCGCGCCCGCGGGCTTCGGGTCGGCTTCTTCGCCCAACACCAGATCGAGGACCTCGATCCAGAAGCCGATGCGATTCGCCATCTCGCGCGTCTCCTGCCCAGTCTCCGCGAGGAGGAGGTCAGGGCCCGACTCGCGCGCTTCGGTCTTTCCGGCCAGCGCGCCGAGACCCCGGCGCGCTCGCTTTCGGGCGGCGAGAAAACGCGTCTGTGCTTCGCGCTCCTCTCCGCGCACGATCCCCACATCCTGGTGCTCGACGAGCCCACCAACCATCTCGACATGGACTCGCGCGAGGCTCTCGTGCGCGCGCTCAACGATTATCCCGGGGCCATCCTCCTCGTCAGTCACGACTGGCACCTCGTGCAGCTGGTCTGCGATCGTCTGTGGCTGGTGGAGGGCGGCAGGGTGCAACCCTTCGAGGGCGATCTCGAGGCCTATCGTGACCGTTTGCTTGCCGCCGACGAACGCCCCCAGACCGTCGCCCCGGCGCGGAGCCCGCGCCCCGGCCTCACCCCTGCGCAGCGGCGTGCCGCCCTCGTGCCGCTTCGCGCTCGCGCCCGCGAAGTGGAGCGGCAGCTGCTCGCATTGCAGGCGGAAAAAGCGGAGATCGATGCGGCGCTGGCACGTCCTTCGACCTATAGCGACGGGGCACGGGTGGCGGCTCTGCGGCGGCGGCTCGCCGAATTGGAAACGGAGATCGCCGCTGCGGAGGAGGCCTGGCTCGAGGCAGAGGGGCAGATCGAGGCGCTCACCGTTGGCGAGTCGGCGACCGTCGCGAGCCCGCGCGATTGACCGAGGGCTGGGGAGGCGAGGAGACGACGAGACTTCGGCCCGGTGCGGGACTCTCGCGGCTCGCGAGCGCCAGCCGCGCGAAGCGCCGCTCGCGGTCGGAGCGCCCGCAAGGCTCCCTGCGGTCCTCGCCGACCGCTGCTGTGGTCAGGCGATTTTCGCACCTGTCCCGTCGCGGCTGTGCTCGCCCGACCGCGGCCGTAGCCGTGGGGACGGGCGCGAGCGGGACGGCGGGCGTCGGGCGGAAGCCCGGCGCGCCGGCTTCGGCATCGACTCCCACCCGGAGATCCCCTTCGGGCATGGGCGCAGTTGGCGAACGAGCCGTGGAATCGGCGCGGGGAGCGAGGGACGCCTCCCCGAGGGTTGGGCGATCGCGCGGAGGCCAGGACATGAGACTGATTCGGGCAGAGCTCGAGCTCCACACCCATGAGGCGTTCGAGGTCCAGGACGTGACGGCGGCGGTCCTCCGGCAGGTGGAACGGGCGGGGCTGAGGGACGGGCTCGTCCATATCGCCTCGCGTCACACGACGGCGGCCGTGGTCATCAACGAGTACGAACCCAACCTGCTCGAGGACCTCGGCCGCTGGCTGCGCGACATCGTGCCAGCCGGCGGCTGGAAGCACGATGCGCTCGCGCGCTCGCTTCCTGGCGAGCCCGAGAACACCCGTGCCCATCTCGCCGCCATGCTGCTCGGTCCATCGCAGACCGTGGCGGTGAGCGGCGGGGCGCTCGCGCTGGGCACTTGGCAACGGCTGCTGTTCGTCGAGCTCGACGGCCCGCGTCGCCGCAGCCTGGCCCTCACCCTGTGGGGCGAGTTCGCGCGAGGTGCAGAGAAAGAGGGATGAGCGGCATCCGCCGCGCGCGCCCTTTCGCCGGCCGTCTCGCCGGGTCGGCGGGTGCCGCGATCGGCGGCCCTGTCGCCCCGAAACCAGCGTCGAGGACCGCCGGAGGCGAGGATGTCGCGACGTGCGCGGTGGCGATCCTCGCCGGCTCGCAGCTGGCTTTTCTCCCCGCCCTCCGCTCCCTCTTCGGCTTGCCGCAGCCGCGGCCGCGCGCGCCGCGTCGCCCATGCCCGGATTTCCCGTCTTGTCGGTTTCGATCCGAGCGAACCTTCTCGGTCTCTGGACCTTCCCGCTGCGCGCAGCAGCTCTACCGGATGGCAGGCAGGCGAGGGGAAGATGAGGGATCTGATCGAGGCAGCCTTCCGGGTGCGCGAGCGAGCCTATGCGCCCTACTCCGGCTTTCGGGTGGGAGCCGCGATCCGCACCACTTCGGGGGCCGTTTACCTGGGCTGCAATGTCGAGAACGCCTCCTACCCCGAAGGCCAGTGCGCCGAAGCCGTGGCGATCGGAGCCATGGTGGCGGCGGGCGAGCGCCGGATTCGCGAAATCGCCATCGTCGGCAGCGGGCCGGATCCCTGTCCGCCCTGCGGGGGCTGCCGGCAACGGCTCGCCGAATTCGCCCACCCCGAAAGCCGCGTCCATATGGTCTCGGGCGACGGCCATCGTCTCCTGAGCCTGTCCCTCGGCGAACTCCTTCCCCATGCCTTCGCGGCGCTCGGCCACGAGTCGCGAGGAGAGGGGGGAAAGGATGCCGCAGCGGCAGTGCAGGCGAGGGTGCCACGGCTGCGACCGCGCCTCGGGCTCATCCTGGGATCCGGCCTCGATTCCCTCGCCGACGCGATCGAAGAGGCGGTGGTCGTTCCTTTCGCCGACCTTCCCGGCCTGCCGCACCCCACGGTTCCGGGCCATGCCGGAAGACTGGTCCTCGGGCGGTTGGGCGGGGTCGAAGTCTGTTGCTTTCGCGGGCGCATCCATCTCTACGAGGGCCGTCCGGCCTCCGCCGTTCTGCCGTACGTGCGGCTCGCGGCCGATCTCGGTTGCCGGGCGCTCCTCCTCACTTGTGCCGCGGGATCCTTGCGCCCCGATCTCGGGCCGGGGCGGCTCGTGCGTCTCGACGACCACATCAGCCTGCTCCCGACCAATCCGCTGGTCGGTCTCGAGACGGGAAGCGGCCCGAGCTTCCTCGATCTCTCCGCTGTCTACGACCGCGAGCTCGCCCGCGCGCTCGACGACACGGCCGCGCTCCTCGGCCTGCCGCTCGCATCCGGCGTCTATCTCGCGACTCTCGGACCCTGCTTCGAGACTCCAGCCGAGATCCGAGCCTTCCGGGCGCTCGGCGCCGATCTCGTCGGCATGTCGACCGTGCCCGAGGCCGTCGCTGCTCGGCACTTCGGACTTCGGGTCGCGGCCATCGCGGTGGTCACCAACTTCGCAGCCGGATGGGCACCGACACCGCTCTCGCACGCCGAGACGCTCGCTGCTGCGGCTCGTGCGGCCTCGGATCTCGAGCGCCTCTTGCGGAGCGCCCTGCCGCGCCTCGTGGCGCTCGTCGACGACGGAGCTTGTCGCTTGCCGTCGCGATGAAGCGACGCCAATCTGGCGCCAGGGTGCGAGCGACGCCATGCCCGCGGACGGTCATCTCCATCATCGCCACCGGCACGGCCCCGAGGCGGCCGCGGGCGATCGCCGGCTGGCGCTCGCCGTGGCGGTCAATCTCTTGCTCACGCTGCTGCAGATCGCGGGTGGCGTGATCGCCGGCAGCCTGGCGCTCGTTGCCGATGCCGTGCACAATCTGAGCGACGCGCTGTCGCTGGCGATCGCGCTTCTCGCTCGCCGCATCACCCGCTGGCCGGCCCACCACGGCATGACTTTCGGCTATGGCCGCGCCGAACTGGTGGCGGCGCTCGTCAACCTCACGACTCTCGTAGCTATCGGCCTCTACCTCGTGGCGGAGGCGCTCGTCCGGCTCGTGGCACCGCCGCCGATCGATGGCTGGATGGTCGTATGGGTCGCAGCGGTGGCACTCGCGGTCGATCTCGCCACCGCCTTGCTGACCCACCGCCTCGCGCGCACGAGCGTCAACGTCCGCGCGGCTTTCCTCCACAATGTGGCGGATGCCCTGGGGTCGCTCGCGGTGATCGTAGCGGGAGCCGCGGCGCTCTTGTGGCAGCTCGCCATCGTCGACCCGCTCGTCACCCTGCTGATTGCCGGCTATATCCTCGTCCATGCCGGGCGCGACACCGTGCCGGTGGTGCGCATGCTCATGGGCGGCACGCCGGCCGAGATCGAGCTCGCGCACATCGAGCAGGACCTCCTGGCGATCCCGGGAGTGCGAGGGGTCCATCACCTGCACGTGTGGGCGCTTGCCGAGCACGAACTGTCGCTCGAGGCGCATATCGTGATCCCCGAGGTGAGCCCCGCCCGCATGGAGGCCATCAAGGCCGAAGCCAAGCGCATGCTGCGCGAGCGCTGGGGAATCGCGCACACGACCCTCGAGATGGAGTTCGAGGGCGAGGTCTCGGCCTGCGAGGAATATCGGCTGGTCGCGCCCCACTGAAGCGGCTAGAAGGCGGCCGTCGTTGCGGGGAGGACGGGTCCGTGCTCGGCTTCGCGCTCTTCGGTGCCGGCCGCATTGGCTGCATGCACGCCGCCAACATCGCGGCCCATCCACGCTGCCGGCTGGTGCGCGTTTTCGACGTGGTGCCGGCGGCCGCGGCAGCGGTGGTCGAACGCTATGGCGGGAGGATCGCCCATTCGGTCGACGAGGCCCTCGCCGATCCCGAGGTCGAGGCGGTGCTGATCGCTTCCTCGACCGACACGCATGTCGACCTCATCGCCCGCGCCGCCCGGGCACGCAAAGCGATCCTTTGCGAGAAGCCG
Source organism: bacterium HR40 (assembly GCA_002898275.1). Taxonomy (GTDB): domain Bacteria; phylum Pseudomonadota; class Alphaproteobacteria; order Geminicoccales; family Geminicoccaceae; genus HRBIN40. The sequence goes on along the minus strand of BEIQ01000001.1, from coordinate 904,412 downwards.
ATCGATCTGGACATGGCCCGGGTCGAGGCCTGCTGGGAGGCGATCAAGGACCTCAACCCCGTTATCCAGATCGGTTTCAACCGCCGTTTCGATCCCTCCTTCGAGAAACTCCACCGGGAACTGCGGGAAGGGCGACTCGGCGGTCTGCGGCAGCTCATCATCACCAGCCGCGATCCGGATATCCCCTCGGTCGAGTATATGAGGGGCGCGGGCGGGCTTTTGCGCGACATGACGATCCACGATTTCGACATGGCGCGCTTCCTCTTGCCCGAAGAACCGGTCGAGGTCACCTGCTTCGCTTCCGCCTTGATCGATCCCAGGGTGGCGGAGCTCGGCGACCACGATACCGCCATGGTGCTGTTGCGCACGGCGAGCGGCATCCAGGTCTGCATCAACAACTATCGCCGCGCCGTCTATGGCTACGATCAGCGAATCGAGGCGGTGTGCGAGCACGGGGTGATCGTCGCCGGTAACCGGCGCGCCACCACCCTGGAATACTGGTCGAGGGAGGCGACCGAGGCGAAAGAGCCGCTCCTCCACTTCTTCGTCGAGCGCTATCGCGAGGCCTATGTGCGGGAGCTCGACGCCTTCCTCGCTGCCGTCCTCGACGGACGCAGTCCTCCCGTCAGCTTCGAGGACGGCAGACGGGCGTTGAGGCTCGCCGACGCCGCCTACGAGTCGCTGCGCAGCGGTCGCACCGTCCTCCTCGAGGAGCCCTGACGGGCCACCGCTGCCTCGCCCGTCTTGTGGCCCGGCGAACGGATCCCCACCTGCGAGAAGGTCATCGATGGGCACACCCCGCGCCAGGGTGTCCCCGATATTGCGGGAGGGGTCGTATGGTCGTCCATGGAGTTACGCATTTCGAACGGCTGTTTCGCCAGGCGGCATCGCTGGACATCGACAAGGCCGACGTCCGGCGACTGTCCGACTACGTCCATCGCAAGCTGCACGACATGCTGGTGGTCGGAGTCGCCCACGCCAAGGCTAACGGCCGCGATGTGATCGAGGCATGGGACCTGCCGGTGACCAAGGGCTTGCAGGAGCGGCTGCACGAGTTCCGGCATCTCGGAGTGGCTGTCGGCCTGCAGCCGGTGCTCGAGAATCTCGCGCGCCTCCCGCCACTCGAACTCGCTCCGAGCGCCGAGCTCGAGGCACAGCTGCCGGAGCTCGTGGGCGCGCTCACCATCGCCGTGGCGAAGACCTTCAAGGTCCTCGACCCCGAGCTCAAGAACCCGCAGAGCGAGCACTGGGATCGCCTCGAACAGCTGCTCGATGTGCTGTGGTAGAGGCTCACCCGTCGGCGATCGCCCGCTGGCGCAGCAAGTGATCGGCGAGTACGCAGGCCATCATCGCCTCGCCGACGGGAACGGCGCGGATCCCGACGCAGGGATCGTGGCGGCCTCTGGTCACGATCTCGCGCTCGCGTCCGAGCCGATCGATGGTGCGGCGCGGCACCAGGATCGAGGAGGTGGGCTTGACGGCGAAGCGCACGACGATGTCTTGACCGGTGGAAATACCCCCGAGGATGCCGCCTGCCCGGTTGGAGAGGAAATGCGGGCGGCCCTCGCGGCGGACGATCTCGTCGGCGTTCTCCTCGCCCCGCAGCCGCGCCGCGGCGAAACCGGCGCCGATCTCCACGCCCTTGACGGCGTTGATGCTCATCATCGCCTTGGCCAAGTCGGCGTCGAGCTTGTCGTAGACGGGCTCGCCGAGCCCGGGCGGCACGCCCGAGGCGACCACCTCGACGATGGCTCCGATCGACGAGCCCTGTTTGCGCACGTCGAGCAAGAGCTCTTCCCACCGCTTTGCCGTCTCGGCGTCCGGACAGAACAGGGGATTGCGGTCGATTTCGGCGTCATCGAAGCGGTCGCGATCGATCGCCAGATCGCCCATCTGCACGAGATAGCCGCGGATGCGGATCCGCTCGCCGAGCACTTTGCGGGCCACGGCGCCGGCTGCCACGCGACAAGCGGTCTCGCGCGCCGAGGCGCGGCCGCCGCCCCGCCAGTCGCGGATGCCGTACTTCATGTCGTAGGTGAAGTCGGCGTGACCCGGCCGGTAGACCTCCTGGATGTCGGAGTAGTCGCGCGAGCGGACGTCCTCGTTGCGAATGAGGAGGCTGATCGGCGCGCCGGTGGTGAACCCCGCGAACACGCCCGAGAGGATCTCGACCCGATCGGCTTCGCGGCGCTGGGTGGTGAAGCGACTCTGCCCGGGACGCCGCCGGTCGAGCCAGTGCTGGATATCCGATTCGTGCAACGGGATCCGGGGCGGGACGCCGTCGACGACCACCCCGATGGCTGGCCCGTGGCTCTCGCCCCAGGTCGTGAAACGGAACAAGGTACCGAAGCTGTTGCCGGCCATGGTCCGGATCAATCGTCCTTGACCACCGAGATATCGGGCGCGTCCACGGCCTTCATGCCGACCACGTGGTAGCCGCTGTCGACGTGGAGAATCTCCCCGGTCACCCCGCTACCGAGGTCGGAGAGCAGGAAGAGCGCGGCACCGCCGACGTCTTCGAGCGTGATGTTGCGGCGGAGGGGCGAATTGTACTGATTCCATTTGAGGATATAGCGGAAGTCGCCGATCCCCGAGGCGGCGAGGGTGCGCACGGGGCCGGCGGAGATGGCATTGACGCGGATGCTGCGCGGCCCGAGGTCCATGGCGAGGTAGCGCACCGAGGCCTCGAGGGCGGCCTTCGCCACCCCCATGACATTGTAGTGCGGCATCACCCGCTCGGAGCCATGATAGGTGAGAGTGAGGAGGCTGCCGCCCTTGTCTTGCATGAGCGGTTCTGCGCGGCGGGCGAGGTCAGTGAAGGAATAGCACGATATGTCGAGGGTGCGAGCGAAGTTGTCGCGCGTGGTGTCGATGTAGCGTCCCTTGAGCTGCTCCTTGTCGCTCCAGGCTACGGCATGGACGAGGAAGTCGAGTCTGCCCCAGACGGCGGCGATCGTTTCGAACAGCCGGTCGAGGCTGGCGGAATCGGTGACGTCGGCGTCGCGGACGATACTGGCCTCGAGCTTTTCGGCAAGCGGTCGCACGCGTTTTTCGAGCGTGGCACCCTGATAGGTGATGGCGAGTTCGGCACCCGCTTCGGCCACTGCGCGTGCGATACCCCAGGCGAGCGACCGTTCGTTGGCGATGCCCATGACCAGACCTTTCTTGCCTGCCATGAGCGGATTGGGATCGGACATGCAGATAGGCTCCACGGGCTGTCTCAGGCGGATCGACCGGGTCCTTCGCGCTCGGCGGCCCCTTCGCGCTGCGCGGCACGCGCCCGCTCGATGCGATGGCGGCGGATGGCGCTGTTGAGGACCGCCCCGAAGATGAACAGGGCGGCGGAGATGTAGAAGAAGAACAGGGTCAGAACAATGCCCGCGAGGCTGCCATAGATGACGCTGTAGCGAGCGAAATTGCGCAGATACCAAGAGAACGCCTCGGCGAGGGCGGTCCAGGCGAGCACGGCGAACAGGGCACCGGGCACCACTTCGGAAAAACGCAGGTCGATGGCCGGCAGCACCAGATAGAGGGTGCAGGTCAGCGCGAACAGGAGCCCGACCCCGAGCCCGTAGCGGGCGATGGCGTAGAGATTGCGTTCGAACACCGTACGCTCGGCCAACCAGGCGACGATCTCCTGCGCTACCGGCCAGCCGACGAGGGCCACGGTGGCGATCAGGATGACGAGGGCCGAGGCGATGGTGAGGAGAATGCTCTGCAGGCGGCCGACCAGAAAATGCGGCGGTTCCGGTACCTTGAAGGCGTGGTTGACAGCGTGGCGCAGGCTCTCGAGGCCGGAGGAGGCGAACCACACCGAGAGCACGGCGCTGATGGTGAGTACCCCGGCGCTGGCCCCGCGAACCACTTCCTCGACGGCGGGACGCAGCACCGACGCCACTTCGGGCGGCATCAGTTCCAGCGCGAGCTCGATCGAGCGGCGGACCGCCTCGGTTTGACCGGCGAAGCCGGCGATCGTCAAAAGACAGATGAGGAAGGGAAAGGCGGCGAAAATCGCGGTGAAGGCGACATAGCCCGCGAGGATGAGACTGTCGCCGAGAAAGAAGTCCGAGATCGCGTCGGCGAGGACGGCGCGCAGTGGCGCCAGCCGACGGCGCATGCGCTTGCGCATCTCCCGGCGATCGCCGAGCCATCGCCGGCGGCGTGGCGCCGGGACGATCGGACCCGGCAGGCCGGCGATCGGCTCGAGCCCGTTGGCAGGCGGACGGGGCGGTCGTCCAGTGACGGGGAATTGCGACACGCCCGGACCCTAGCTCTTGGCGACGATCTGGTCGGCCCGGCGAGCCGGGGCTATGTTGCGCCTGCGTCGCAGCGCGGGAGGAGCCATGCCGACCATCACCATCTTCGATAAGTCCAGGCTGCCGAGCCGCCACGCCACGGTCGGTCCGGACCGGGCGCCGCACCGCTCCTACTACTATGCGATGGGCCTGTCGAAGGAGGATATCGCGAAACCCTTCGTCGGCGTGGTGACGGCGTGGAACGAGGCGGCACCGTGCAACATCGCCCTGCACCGTCAGGCGCAGGCGGTCAAGGTCGGGGTGGCGCGCGCGGGTGGCACGCCGCGGGAATTCACCACCATCACGGTGACCGACGGCATCGCCATGGGCCACCAAGGGATGAAGGCCTCGCTCGTGTCGCGCGAGGTGATTGCCGATTCCATCGAACTCACGGTGCGCGGTCACGCCTACGACGCTCTCGTCGGGCTTGCCGGCTGTGACAAATCGCTGCCGGGCATGATGATGGCCATGGTCCGCCTCAACGTGCCCTCGGTGTTCCTCTATGGCGGTTCGATCCTGCCCGGTCGCTGGCGCGGACGCGACGTCACGGTCCAGGACGTCTTCGAGGCGGTCGGCAAATATGCCGTCGGCGAGATGAGCGAGGAGGAGCTCGAGGACCTCGAGCGCCATGCCTGCCCCTCCGCCGGTGCCTGTGGAGGCCAATTCACCGCCAACACCATGGCCTGCGTGTCGGAGGCGATCGGTCTCGCCCTGCCCGGTTCGGCCGGCACTCCGGCTCCGTACGAGGCGCGCGATCGCTGGGCCGAAGCCTCGGGCGAAGCGGTCATGCGACTCCTCGAGCTCGGCATCCGCCCGCGCGATATCGTGACCCGCGAGAGTCTCGAGAACGCCGCCCGCGTGGTCGCCGCCTCGGGCGGCTCGACCAACGCTGCCTTGCACCTTCCGGCCATCGCCCACGAGGCCGGGATCGATTTCGATCTCTTCGACGTCGCCCGCATCTTCCGCGAGACCCCCTATATCGCCGATCTCAAGCCCGCCGGGCGTTACGTCATGAAGGATCTCGGGGAAGTGGGTGGCGTGCCCCTGATCATGAAAACGCTCCTCGAAGGTGGGTTCCTGCACGGCGACTGCATCACCGTGACCGGCCGAACCGTCGCCGAGAACCTCGCCGAGGTGGCGTGGAATCCCCATCAGGACGTGGTGCGACCGATCGATCGGCCGATCACCCCCTGGGGTGGTGTGGTGGGCCTCAAGGGTTCGCTTGCGCCGGAGGGTGCGATCGTCAAGGTCGCCGGTCTCGAACACTTGAAGTTCCGCGGCCCCGCCCGCGTCTTCGACAGCGAGGAAGAGGCGATGGCGGCTGTCCAGGCGCGCCGCTACCGCGAAGGCGAAGTGATCGTGATCCGTTACGAAGGGCCGAAGGGAGGCCCGGGCATGCGCGAGATGCTGGGCGTGACGAGCGCCATCTACGGCCAGGGCATGGGGCACAAAGTGGCGCTCGTCACGGACGGTCGCTTCTCGGGTGCGACCCGCGGCTTTTGCATCGGTCACGTCGGCCCGGAGGCGGCGGTGGGGGGTCCGATCGCCCTCTTGCGCGACGGCGACATCATCGCCATCGACGCCGAGGCGGGGAGGCTCGATGTCGAGCTGTCGCCGCAAGAGCTCGAAGAGCGTCGCCGCCACTGGAAGCCCAAGCCCACTTTCTACGGCTCGGGGGCGCTCTGGAAATACGCTCAGACCGTGGGTCCGGCCTACAAGGGCGCGGTCACCCATCCCGGGGCGAAGGGCGAGGTGGTCGCCTATCCCGACCTCTGAGCGCATCCTCTTCGAGGAGCTCCTTCGCCTCGACCGCGAGCGAGGCTGGCTCGCCCTGCTCGCCCCGGTTGCGGCGCGCGCAGCCATCGCCGGCCTCTTCGGGCTCGACGCCGAGCTCGCGCGGATCGCCCTCGCGATCGAGGAGCCGATGGCCGGGTTGGTCCGCTTCGCCTGGTGGCGGGAGGCCCTGGAGCGGGTAGCAGCGGGCGCATCCGGCGCGCCGCACCCCTTCCTCGAGGCCCTCTCGCCGGAGCTGGCGACCGGCCGGTTCCCGGTGGACGAGCTCCTGGATTTGCTGGCGGCGCACGAGGCGTTCTTCGAACGCCGCCGGTTGCCGGCCCCGGCCGAGGCGGTCAGTCTCGCCGATCGCAGCGGGGCGCGCACCCTCGTTCTCGCCATGCAGCTTTTGGGCGGTGGGAGCGACTGGTGCGAACGCGCCTTTGCGGCCGGCCGAGCGCTCGCCTTGCTGCGCCTCGCCGCACTCCTACCGGACTTGCGACAGGCTGGCTTCGCGCCGGGCGAAGAGACGGATCTGTGCCGGCTCGCCGGCAGTCTCGCGCAGCTCGCCGAGACGGCACTGGCGGAAGCTGGAAACGGCCGTCCGCCGCGGCGGCTGCTCGCACCGATGCTGACCCGCCGCCTCGCGCGCAGCCGCCTGGCGAGACTCGCGCAGGCGGGTTTCGATCCGCTGCGCCTCAAGACCCTTCCTCCGCACTGGCCGCTCCCGGGCTTGCTCCTCGCTCGCCTGCATGGGCGGCCGTAACCCCGAAGGACCGATCGCCGGGCGATGCTGTTCGAGGATCCCCAACACATCCTCCTCGCGGCTCTCGTGGGCCTGCTGCTCGATGCCCTCGTCGGCGATCCCGCGGCCCTCTGGGATCGCTTGCCGCATCCCGTTGCCCTGCTCGGGCATGCGATCGCTTGGCTCGATCGACGTCTGCATGTGCCACGGCCCCGCGCCGCCCTCCTGCGCGGCACGGCGCTTTGTCTCGGGGTCGTGGGACTGGCAGCGGCGATCGGCTACGGCTTGACCGCTCTCTTCGCTGCCCTGCCAGCAGGTGCGCTCGCATCCGGTCTCGCAGCGGGCGTGCTCTTCGCCTGGGGTAGCCTCGAGCGGCACGTGGTGGCGGTGGCGCGCGGCCTCGAGCAGGGTCTCGAGGGCGGGCGGAACGCCGTCCGCCACATTGTCGGTCGCGATCCCCAGGCCCTCGACCGACACGGGATAGCGCGGGCAGCGATCGAGTCCCTCGCCGAGAACTTCTCCGACGGGCTGGTGGCGCCGCTCTTTTGGATGCTGCTCTTGGGTCTGCCCGGTCTCTTCGCCGCCAAGGCGATCAACACGCTCGACAGTATGCTCGGCTATCGTACCCCCCGCTACCTCCATTTCGGGCGAGCGAGTGCCAGGCTGGACGATGCCCTGAACTTCCTGCCGGCCCGCCTCACCGCCTTGCTGCTCGTGGCGGCGGCGGGCCTTGCCGCCGATGCCGACGCACGACAGGCGCTGCGCATCCTGCGCCGGGACGCCCGTCGCCATCGTTCGCCCAATGCCGGTTTCCCCGAGGCCGCTACGGCCGGCGCGCTGGGTTTCCGTCTGTCGGGACCGCGCAGCTATGGTGGGGTGGCGAGCGACGAGCCCTGGATAGGCGACGGACGGGCGGATCTCGACGCCGCCGACATCTACCGCGCGCTGCGGCTGGTGCGACGGGCGTTCTCGCTGCTCGTGGCCACGGTGGCGGCAGGCCTCGTCCTGGTCTCGGCGAGTCGATAGAGCCGGTCGAGGTCGATGGCCGCTTCGAGATGGTCGGCGAGGCGGTCGAGGGTATCCTCGATCCGTGCCTCGTAATCGAGACGGGAGCGCACGTCCGGCCGAAGGCGCGCGAGAAAGGCACGACGGAAGGCATCGTTGGCAAAGAGACCGTGCACATAGGTGCCGAAGACGCGACGGTCGCGTCGCACGCTGCCCTCCGGCCTGCCCTCGATCTCGAGCCACGGCTCGTCGTCGCCCCCGCGCTCGCTGCGTCCGAGGTGGATCTCGTAGCCCGTCAGGCCGAATCCACTCTCGTACTCCCTGCCGGAGACGGCGCGCACCTGTTTGTCCGGCAGCAGCAGGGTCGTGTGGGCGAGAAGCCCGAGCCCCGGAACGGTGCGCGGCGGGCCCTCGAGACCATGGGGATCGGCGACGCTGCGACCGAGCATCTGATAACCGCCGCAGATACCGAGCACCCAACCGCCGCGGCGGACGTGAGCGTAGATGTCCGAGGCGAAGCCGGAGGCCCGGAGGGCCAGCAGATCGTCGATCACTGCCTTGCTGCCCGGCAAAAGCACGAGGTCGGTGTCGACCGGCAGAGGCTCGTCGAGATCGAGGAGGGCGAGGGCGACGTCGGGTTCCTGGGCGAGCGGGTCGAGATCGTCGAAATTGGCGATGCGCGGCAGCTTGGGGACGGCGATGTGGATGGGGGCGGGACCCCGCCGACTGCGCTCCTCGAGCCCGAGGGCATCCTCGGCCGGCAGCAGTCGGGCATCGGCGAACCAGGGGACGATGCCCAGGCACGCGAGCCCGGTCTCCTCCTCGATGCGCGGCAGAGCGCCGGAAAACAGCGTCGGATCGCCGCGGAACTTGTTGATGACATAGCCGCCGAGCAATCGCCGCTCGTCTTCGGCGAGCAGCCTGTGGGTGCCGACGAGGGCCGCGATCACCCCGCCGCGATCGATGTCGCCCACCAACACCACGGGCACGCCGGCTGCGAGGGCGAAGCCCATGTTGGCGATGTCGCCGGCGCGCAGATTGACCTCCGCGGCGCTGCCGGCCCCTTCCACCAGCAGGAGTTCGGCTTCGGCCTCGAGGCGATGGAAGCTCGCGAGCACCTCCGCGAGCAAGCTCGGCTTGAGCCTTTGGTAGTCGCGCGCCGACACCGTGGCCCGCCTTCGGCCATGGACCACCACCTGGGCACCGCTCTCGCTTTCCGGCTTGAGCAACACCGGGTTCATGTGCACCGAGGGGGGAACCCGCGCCGCCCGCGCCTGCAGCGCCTGGGCGCGGCCGATCTCGCCACCTTCGGCCGGGGCGGCATTGTTGCTCATGTTCTGCGGCTTGAAGGGAAGCACGCGCAGGCCGCGACGCTGGTACGCCCGACACAAGCCGGCGACGATCAGCGACTTGCCGGCATTCGAACAGGTGGCTTGGAACATGAGGGCAGGGGTGGGGCGCATGCTCGCTCCCGCAGTCTCGTCGCTGTCACCTCCTAGCACGGCGATGCCATCGGCACAGGCGCAGGAGCGGCTGCCTCGATGACGGATGCGGCTGCCGGTGGCCGAGCGTATGGCGATCGGGGACATGGGATGGAGCCACCGGCGCTGGGGGAGAGGGTTGCGCCTCGGCAGGCGGAGGGAGCTTTCTCGTGGGCTTGTGCGGCTCGGCCGGAGAGTCGGGCGCTCCGATCGCCCGAGGTGCCGCTCGACCGCGAAAGGACGCGGCATTTTGGGGCGTTCGACCTCGGGCGTCGAGCGGACGGGCTCAGTTGCCGGCACGCCGCTGCCGCTCCGCTTCGTCCCAGTCCAGGAGGGGCTGGAAGTCGGGCACGAAACCGAGCCCTTTGCGGGCGTCCGAAGAGATCGTCTGCTGCGAGGTGAGGACGTCCACCACCGCCGGCGGATCGGCGAGGGCCCGTTCGAGCGCCGGCAACATCTCCTCCGCCCTTTCCACCCGTTCCCCCCGCGCTCCGAGGGCCCGGGCGAGCCCGGCATAGTCGCAGTGGCGCAGGGTGGTGCCGATCACGCGGCCGCCGTAATTCATTTCCTGATCGACGCGCTCGATGTTCCAGGCAGCGTTGTTGGAGATGACGAACACCGCCCGTGCTCCGTGCCGGACGGCGGTGTCGACTTCCATGGCGTGCAGACCGAAGGCGCCATCGCCATTGACCGAAATCACCTGCCGGCCAGGGAAGGCCAGGGCGGCGGCGACGGCGAACGGCACGCCGACGCCCAGACAGCCAAAGGCGCCGGAATCGAGATAGGTGCGGGCACGGCCGAGACCGATGCGGGCGAAGCTCAGCAGATCGCCGCCATCGGCCACGGCGACGAAGTCGGGCGAGGCGAGCGCTTCGATGGCCTCGAAAATCACCCGCGGATGCAGCCGTCCGTCCGGGCCCGAGGTCGGCGCGTCGCCAAAGGGAGCGGCCGAGCGCTTGCGGTGCAGTGCCCGCAGCTCGGCGATCCAGTCGGGGTCGGCGGCCGGTCGGGCATTGCCCGCCGCCTCGACGATGGCCCGCAATGCCAACCCTGGCGTGGCAAGGATCTCGACCACGCCCCGGCGGTTGTCGACGAGCTCGAGAGGGCTTTGCGAGATGCGGAGAAAGCGGGCGTTGGGGAACACCGCGGGGGAGCCGTAACCGAGCTGATAGTCGAGCTTGCGACCCACGAGGACGACGAGGTCGGCCTCGCGCATGGCCCGCGCCCGCGCGGCCCCGACAAAGGCGGGATGATCGAAGGGAACGAGTCCGCGACTTTCCTGCGTGTCGAGGTAGAGAGCGTGCGAAGCATCGAGCAGTCGCAACAGCGCCTCTCCGGCCTCCCGTGCGCCTCGCCCGGAAATGACGAGCGGCCGCTTGGCCTGCCAGATGAGTCGCTGCGCCACCTCGATCGCTGCCGGATCGGGCAAAATCTGCCTCGGTGGTTTGGGTGCGAGCCACTCCTCGAGGACGAGTGTCGGAGCGACCCTTTCCCGCAGCACATCGGTCGGGATTTCGACGAAGACGGGTCCGGGTTCGCCTCCATCGCCGAGAGCCAAGGCGACCGCTTCGTCGAGCTCGCGCACCACCTGTTCGGCGACCCGCAAGGTCCGCGCCCGGCGGGTGACGGGCCGGAGGATGTCGACATGGGGGATGTCCTGCAGTGGCCCCATATGGGCTTGCGGCCGCGGTGGACAGCCGCCGATCACCAGCACCGGGGCGCGGGCGAGACTGGCGTTCGCGACGGCCGTGACGGTGTTGGTGATTCCCGGCCCGGCGGTCACCATGGCGACACCGAGGGTGCCCGTGAGCTCGGCATGCGCCTGCGCCATGAGCACGGCGGCGCCCTCGTGGCGGACGTCGACGATGCGAATGCCGAGCCGGGCGAGCCAGTCCCAGATGGGCTGGATGTGGCCCCCCTGGAGGCCGAAGACCCGGTCCACCCCGCGCCGCTCGAGGAAGCGCGCGACCCAGGCGGCGGCGCTGGTCTCGGCAGCGCCATGGTCGGCGACGGCTGGGGCGGTCATGGGGTCGGTCCCCTTTCCTGCTCGAGGATGCGGTTGCGCAGCAGGCGATGCTGGATCTTGCCGGTGGCGGTGCGGGGGATGTCCTCGGCTGCCATGAACGTCAGCGAGCGCGGACGCTTGTAGCCGGCCAAGCGCGGCCGGCACCACTCGAGGAGTTCGGCGGAATCCAGCGCCGCGCCCGGATGCAAGACCACCACGGCGTGGACCCGCTCGCCCCACAAAGGATCCGGCAGGCCGATCACCGCCGCCTCGCGAACCGCGGGATGGCCGAGGAGCACCGCCTCGACCTCGGACGGGTAGACGTTCTCGCCGCCGGAGATGATCATGTTGCTCTTGCGGTCGACGAGCCAGATGAAGCCGTCCTCGTCGCGTCGCGCCATATCGCCCACCGAGCAAAATCCATCCCGCATCGCCGCTGCCGTCTTCTCCGGCGCGTTCCAGTAGCCGTCGAAGAGATAGGGCGTCCAGGCGAACAGCTCCCCCACTTCGCCGTCCGGCACTTCTCGTCCGGCATCGTCGAGCAGCCGCACGCGACGGCTTCCCACACACTCGCGTCCGACCGAGCCGAGTTTGGCGAGTTGCTCCTCGGGGTGCAGCATCGTCACCCAGCCCTGTTCGGTGGAGCCATAGAGCTCGAACAGACCCGAGTTCGGGAAGAGCTCCATGATCCCGAGCTTGGTGTCGCGCCGCGCCGGGGCGGAGGAGATCATGAGCCGGCGCACCTGCGAGAGATCGTAGCGCGCGCGGACCGCCTTCGGCAGCTCGAGCATCATCACATACTGGGTGGGCACGAGAGAGGTGAAGGTGGCGCCACCCGCAGCGAGGGTCGCGAGCACGTGCTCGGGATCGAAGCTCCGGCGATTGTAGACGAAACAGCCGCCGCCACAGTAGGCGAGGGAGGTGGCGAAATAGAGGGAGTTGGCGTGGCACATGGGCATGACGAGGAGAGCGGTGTCGCGCCGGTGAAAGCCGAGTTCCACCTCGGTGACGAGCGACAACAGCGCCGAGGCGCCATGGGAGCGGATGGCGCCCTTGGGGCGACCGGTCGTACCGGAGGTGTACATGAAGGCCCAGGGATCCGAGGCCGTCACCGATACGCCAGGCTCGCGCTCGGATGCCGCGGCGACCAGCTCCTCGTAAGCGATAAAGCCCGCGGGCGGACGTCGCCCGCCGAGATGAACCCACCCCTGCGGCAAAAGGGGCAACTCGGCGCGAATCCCCTCGAGGCGCTCGACGAGCTCGTCTTCGCAGATGAGCACCTTCGCCCCGCTATCCTGGACGATGAAGGCGATCTCCGAACCGACGAGGCGGAAGTTGACGGGCACGACGACGAGCCCGGCTTTCGCCACCGCCGCGTAGATCTCCATCCATTCGAGGCGGTTGTAGGCGAGCACCGCCACCCGGTCGCCCTTGGTCAGCCCGAGACCCAAAAGCGCATTGGCCAGTCGACAGGCACGTCGATTCCACTGGGCGAAGGTCAGTTGGCGATCGAGATCGCGTACTCCCACCCGGTCGGGGTGGATGCGCGCGTGGGTGGCGACGACCTCGCCGAGATGGAGCAACGAGACCAACTCTGCCTCCTCGCTCGCCGCGCCGGCTTTTACAAGGTCCGGCGAGCCCTGCCCAGCTGCCCTCCGGACAGGCGGGAAGCCGGACGCGGCGGTTGCACCAGCCGGCGCTCCTGTTCCAGGATAGGCCCGCTGGCGTCAACCGCTCAGGGGGAACGAGGATGGCACTTTTGACCCATCGCGGCAGCTGTCACTGCGGGGCCGTGCGCTTCGAGGTCGATGCCGATCTCGAAGCCGGCACGCTGCGCTGCAACTGCTCCATTTGCCGCAAGACCCGCGCCTGGCTCGCGCTCGTACCGGCGGACCGCTTCCGGCTGCTGGCCGGCGAGGAGATGCTCGCGGACTACCGCTTCGGCCCCGGCCGCATCCGCCATCGGTTCTGCCGGAGCTGCGGGGTGCGACCGTTCGGCATGTCGACCGATGGTCGCAGTGTTGCCGTCCAAATCACCTGTCTCGACGATCTCTCGCCGGAGCAGCTCGCCGCCCTGCCGATCGTGTATGTCGACGGGGCCAATGACCGTTTCGACCGCCCGCCTGCCCTCACGTCCTGGCTGTGAACCGGCCTAGCGCTGCGTTGCCTCCCGCGGCCTCTAGGCCGCGCGACGGCTGTGGGCGACAAAGGCGAAGTCGGCCGGAAGACGGAAAGAGCGGCTGCCGTTCTGGAAGCCCGGCGGAGTGCCGGTCGCCAGGGTCGCGGCGATGTGCTGCAGCACGGCGCCGGGACGGCCATCGGCATCGTCGAGGAAATAGGTATGACCGAGTCGGTCGTAGCAGCCGTTGACGGCATCGCAGTCGACCGCAAAGACATTGCGCGGGGTGCGATCCGGATTCTCGGGACCGGTATGGCCGAGGCGGCGGCTCACGACGCGGTTCTTCAGATTGGCGATCTTGCTCGAACGCAGAGCGAAGTCGTCCGCGGCGAAGTAGACGACGACATTGCGGGCGGCGCGGGTGATGGCGAATCCCGGTCGGCCGGGCTCGAGAGTCTCGTTGGCGACGTCGGCGGCGACCATGAAGATCGAGCGGAAGAGCGCCGGCACCGCCCCATGGGTCTCGGCGAAACGGGCGAGCGCGAAGCGCAGCAGGCGGTTGCCCATGGAATGGGCGAGCAGGTTCACGTGCTTGAGGCACTGGACGGCGGAACGCTCGCGGTCGGCGAGGAACTTGCCGATCGCTCGGGCGTAGGCGAAGCCGCTCATCTCGGCCGCCTCCTGGTCGTCGAAATAGTCGAGCAGGAGGCCGAAATCGTCGTCGCACGGCCAGATCACCGGTACCACCTCGACCTCCGGCCCGAGCAGCCGATCGAGGCCCGATTGCAATCGAAGGGCGGTCGGGAACGCCGAGGGTTCGGGCTGGACGTTGAAACCATGGACGAACAGCAGCACCTGCCGCCTCGGGCTACGGCGCAGCCGGTCGAACCAGGCTGCCGCGCCCAATTCGATCACATCCCCGGGGCCCCGTCGCTCGCAAAAGAACAGCGAGGCGCGTGGCTCGTTGTCGGCGAGATCGAAGTGGACGCGGCGCCCCGGCTGCGAGCGAGGACCTTCGACCAGAGCGCGGTTGGTGAGGAAGAGCATGGGGGCACCTTGCAGGAACATGGACCTGTAGTAGGTATATCATCCTAGACATGACCTGGCAATCCCAGCGCGAGGGGGCAGAGTGGTCCCGAACATTCTCTTGATCACCGCTGACCAATGGCGTGCCGACTGTCTCTCCATCCTCGGGCATCCGAGTGTGCGGACGCCCAACCTCGACCGTCTCGCACGCCAGGGTGTCCTCTTTGCCAACCACTGGAGCCAAGCCACCCCCTGCGGTCCGGCGCGCGCCTCCCTGCTCACCGGCACCTATGCGTTCAACCATCGCTCCATCACCAACGGCACGCCGCTCGATGCCCGCCACCGGACCATCGCCGAGATCCTCGCGCGTGCCGGTTATGCGTGCCGGCTCTTTGGCTATACCGATACGAGCGTCGACCCCCGCACCGTGCCGCCTGGCGATCCGCGATTGTTCACCTACGAGGGGGTGGCGGCCGGCTTTTGCCCCGAGCTCCTGCTCCTCGAGGACCTCGAGCCGTGGCTCGCCCATCTCGCCGAACGCGGTTACGGTCGCCATACGCTCGCCGATCTCCACGATCGCCCGGTCGAACGTCCCGCCCCTTGGCGAGCCGAGGACAGCGAGACGGCCTTCCTCACCGACGCCTTCCTCGCCTGGCTCGACCGCCGCCCAGCCGAGCCGTGGTTCGTCCATCTCTCCTGGATCAAGCCTCACCCGCCTTGGCTCGCGGCCCAGCCCTGGCACGGATTGGTCGATCGCGCCCGGGTCCCGGCCGCGGTTGCCTGCTCAGGTCCCGATCATCCTTGGTTGATCGCCCACCGGGCGATCGGCTACGAGGGCTGGGTCGGTCGCCACGTCGGGCAGCCGGGCAGGATCGCGCCCGACCGTCTGGTGGAGGCCCGGGCGGTCTACTACGGGCTGGTCTCGGAGGTCGACTTCCATCTCGGTCGGATCCTCGAGGCGCTCGCCCGCCGCGAGCTGCTCGACCGCACCCTCCTCGTGGTCACCTCCGATCACGGCGAGATGCTGGGCGACCACGGCCTGTTCGGGAAGTCGGGTTTCTTTCCACAGGCCTTCCGCGTCCCGCTCGTGATCCGCGATCCCCGACCGGGGGCAGCGCGCGGCCTCGTCGTCCGGGATTTCACCGAGCACGTCGACCTGTTCCCCACCCTCTGCGAGGCGGCCGGCACGCGCGTTCCCCTCCAATGCGATGGCCTGTCGCTGTCGAGACACCTTACAGGTGAACGCCCGGTGATCTGGCGCCAGGCTGCGGTATGCGAGCACCATTTCGCCGATCCCGCGAGCCGCACCTACGAACAGCGCCTGGGGCTGTCCGAGGACGCCTGTGGGCTCATCCTGCGTGTCGACCGCCGCTCGCTCTACGTGCACTTCTTCGGCTTGCCGCCGCTGCTCTTCGATCTCGCGAGCGACCCCGATTGTTGCCGCGATCTCGCTGCGCAGCCGGCCCGGCTTTCCGACCGGCTCGCCTGCGCCGAGGCTCTGCTCGCCTTTCGCATGTGCATGGGCGAACGGCGTCTGAGCCGGGTTCGCCTCACGCCTTCCGGCCCTGTTGGCCGCTTCGATCCGGACTGACTGCCGTCGGCGGGGCAGGAGTCTTGTGGGGATAGCGGCAGAGGTCGGCCACCGGACAGCGCCAACACTCCGGGCGGCGCGCCCGACAGGTATAGCGGCCGAGCAGGATCAGCCAATGGTGGGCGCCGCGGCGAAAGCGTTCGGGCACCACTCGCGCCAGGGTTTCCTCGACCTCGCGGGGGCTGCGGCCGGGAGCGAGACCGGTGCGGTTGCACACCCGGAAGACGTGAGTGTCGACGGCGATCGTCGGTTCGCCGAAGGCCTCGTTGAGCACCACATTGGCGGTCTTGCGCCCGACCCCGGGCAGGCTCTCGAGGTCCTCGCGGGAACGCGGCACCTCGCCGCCGAAGCGGTCGATCAGCATGCGCGAGAGGGCGACCAAGTTCTTGGCCTTGCTGCGATAGAGGCCGAGGGTGCGGATGATCTGCGCGATCCGCTCCTCGCCGAGAGCTACCATCTCCTGCGGCGTGCGCGCGAGCGCGAACAGCCTCTCGGTCGCGCGGTTCACTCCGGCATCCGTGGACTGGGCCGAAAGCACCACCGCCACCAGGAGAGTGAAGGGATCGCGGTAGCGGAGTTCGGTAGCCGGATTCGGGCGCTCGGCGGCGAGCCGCGCGAAGAAGGCGTCGATCTCCTCGGGGCTCAGGAGCGGGCCCGGGAGGTTGGGGCCTCGCCCCTGGCGGCGACGGGCGGCCCTGGACGCGTCCATGTTCGGCTCCCTTGGCGCTGCCGGTCCTAGCCGTATATTTGCCGTCGCGGCAAGCGGAGGTGCGGGAGTGACGGCGGGCGCATCCACTGCCGAGCACGCCTTCGAAGCGGTGCTCTACCCCAATCCAGCCCTCAGCGACCGGGCTTTTTGGCTGTTCATGGCCCTCACCGGCGCTGTTACCGTGGCGATGGCGAGCCTGTTCGTCTCCCTGGGGGCCTGGCCGGTCGGCGGCTTTTTCGGCCTCGATCTCTTGCTGTTGTGGCTCGCCTTCCGCGCCGCCCGCCGCAACGCCCGCTGGCAGGAATGGGTCAGGGTCGACGCCGGGGCGGTGACCGTGCGGCGTGTGGCGCCCGATGGGCGCACCGCCGAGTGGCAGTTCGAACCCTCTTGGGTGCAGATCCATTTCGACGAGCCGCCGCAACCCCATAGTCTGGTGGTGCTGTCCTCCCACGGAAGGCGGATTGCGCTCGGCAGCTTTCTCACCCCCGAGGAACGGCGCGAATTCGCACAGGCGCTGAGCGACGCGCTCCGGCGCTTCCGCCGTCCGCTCTTCTGACGCCGGCCTCCCGGTTCCGGCCACCGCTGAGCTCGAAAGCGGCCTGTGACAGCGTGACGGGCTCCGGGCCGGTGCTGCTAGCCCGGAAAACGAGTCGGCCGAAATCGGCGACCACGGTCGCCGCGACCTTCCTGCCCGCTCACCGGTCGGTTCCGTCAGAATTTCTTACAGTCTGCAGAGAGCTCGCAAGTCCAGCCGACGCGATGCCTAGGCCGAGCGCGTTTCCTCGCCGACTCCGGACGCCTCGAGATAGGGAACGCCACAATATCTTCACCTAGAAGTAGCGCCATCGCCCTTTTTCAGCCCCGGGCCCAGCTTTTCTCGAGTGCCTGTTCGATCTTGGCACGCTCTTTGCGGAAATGATATGGAACTTTACGACGAGACATTGTCGTGATCGATTGTCGAGAGTCCGATCCGGCCATGACGGAAGAGCAGGATCTCGCTCAGATCATCAGACAGGCCCCGAATAGCCGCTCGTCCTTGCCGGTCAGCAAGCTCCGCGGTGTGCCGCCGCGTGTGCGCATGGCTCTCAAGGCGCGGCGGATCTCGAGCTGCGGCCAGTTATTGCGGGCGGCGGGCAAGGCCGAATGGCGGGCAAGCCTCGCCGAGCTCACCGGCATCGACCCCGCGCTTCTCACCACCCTCGTCCAGCGCGCCGACATGAGTCGGATCCGCGGTGTGGGTGCGATCTTCGGTATGATGCTCGAGGACCTCGGGATCCGCGACGTGCAGACGCTGGCGGTTCAGGATCCGGCGGAACTGCACGAGCGACTGCGGCGTTACAATCAGCGGATGCGCCTCGCGCGTCGCTCGCCGACTCCCGAAGAGGTCGCCGACTGGATCGCCCAGGCGCGGCAGCTGGAACCCCTCGTCACCTACTGAGGGGAGCCAAAGCCGAGGACGTCGGCCATGCCGTAGAAGCCGGGTGGCTGTCTGGCGATCCACCGTGCTGCGCGCATGGCCCCGCGGGCGTAGATGGCCCGGTCGGAGGCGCGGTGGGCGAGCTCGATCCGCTCGCCCGGACCGGCAAAGATCACGGTGTGGTCGCCCACCACGTCGCCCCCGCGCAGGACCGCAAAGCCGATCGCACCTTCGGGTCGGGGCCCGATCTCGCCGGCGCGGGTCAACACCGCCTGAGTGGCGAAGTCGATGCCCCGGCCGCGGGCCGCCGCCCGCCCGAGGGCGAGCGCGGTACCCGACGGGGCATCGACCTTGTGGCGATGGTGCATCTCGACGATCTCGATGTCGAAGCCGGCATCGAGGGTGCGAGCGACGCGCTCGACGAGGGCGAGGAGCAGATTGACGCCCTGGCTCATATTGGGTGCCCAGAGGATCGGTATGTGTCGGGCGAGCTCGCGCAGCCGTGCTTCGGCAGCGGAATCGAGCCCGGTGGTGCCGATGACATGGGCGCAGCCGATGCGGGCACAGAGTTCGGCGTGCTCGAGCGTCGCCGCGGGTGTCGAGAACTCGACCACCACCTCGGCCTGCCTGGCGACGGCCTGGAAATCCTCGCTCACCACCAGTCCGAGCGGACTGCGGCCGGCGAGTTCCCCGAGGTCGCGGCCGAGGTCGGGGTGACCGGGCCGTTCGCAGCCGCCAACGAGCTCGACGTCGGGATCGGCGAGGGCCTGGGCGAGGTTCGTCCGACCCATCCGTCCGGCACAGCCGGCGATCGCCACACGGACCATGACTGGCCTCCCTTGCACTCGTCCGCAAGAAGGCCACGGCCGCACCGATGTCAACCGGCAGCTACCAGATGGCGGCGCAAGCGCGGCAGGGCAGGCGGTGTCGCGCCGACAGCGCGGCTCGCCGCGACGAGCGTATTGGCGAGCAGGCAGGCCACCGTCATCGGTCCGACGCCGCCAGGGACCGGGGTGATCGCAGCGGCCCGGCGCGTCGCTTCCTCGAAGGCCACGTCGCCGACCAAGCGCGAACCTTCGGGCGTCGGCACCCGGTTGATGCCGACATCGAGCACCACCGCTCCCTCCCGGATCCAGTCGCCGCGGATGGTTCGCGGTCGGCCCACGGCGGCGACCAGGATCTCCGCCTCGCGGCAGAGCGCAGGGAGATCGCGGCTCTTCGAATGGGCGATGGTGACCGTACAGTCGCGAGCGAGCAGGAGGGCTGCCATCGGTTTGCCGACGATGTTGGAGCGGCCGACGACGAGCGCCCGTTTGCCGGCGAGCCCGTCTTTGCCGCACACGGCCTCGAGCAGGAGCATGCAGCCGAGGGGTGTGCACGGCAGGAGCAGGCCGGACTCGAGGGGCCGCGGCGCGCTCCACAGTCGACCGACGTTGAGCGGATGGAAGCCGTCGACGTCTTTTTCGGGCGGAATCGCCGCCAGCACCGCGGCGACGTCGATCGCCGACGGCAGTGGCAATTGCACGAGGATGCCGTGGACGCTCGGATCCGCCCCGAGACGAGCGATTTCGGCGAGCAGGCCAGCCGTGTCGATGGAAGCGGGGAGTTCCCGCACACCGCCCGCGATCCCGGCCTCCTGTGCCATGCGCGCTTTGGTGCGGACATAGGCGCGGCTCGCCGGATGATCGCCCACGAGCAGCACCTCGAGCCGTGGCCGAACGCCGGTCCGCATCGCAAGCTCGCGCGCGCGCTCCGCCACCCAGCTGCGGAGTTCGGCGGCGAAGGCGCGGCCGTCCAGGATCGAGCTCATCCGCCTCTCCTCTGGCTTCCCGTCGCGGCTAGCGGCGGCCGCCGGAATCGGCGCGCCACAGGGCGACGGCGCGTTGCGCGAGGGCGACCGGATCGCCCCGCACGAACAGGCGCTTGCTGCGGGCGCCGGCGCCGGCGAGGAGGGTAACAGCCGAAGGTGACACTCCCAAGGCGCGGGCGACGACCCGGATCACCGCCTGGTTGGCCCGCCCATCCTCGGGTGGGGCACTCACCCGCACCAGGAGCCACCGCGTCCCGGCGGCATCCTCACGGATACCCTCGATGGCGTCGCGGCCGCCGCGCGGCGTCGCGCGGACCGCGATCTCGAGGCCCTCGGCCTGGGTGCGCCAGGGCTCGTTCATGTCGATCTACCGAAAGCACACGTACTCGAAGAACAGGTCGCGAAGGAAGTAGAGAGCGAGGATCAGGATCACCGGCGAGATGTCGAATCCGCCCATAGCCGGCAGCACGCTCCGGATCGGTGCGAGCAACGGTTCGGTGACGCGAAAGAGGAAGTCGCCGAGCTGGCGAACGAAGCGGTTGTGGGTGTTGACCACGTTGAAGGCGACGAGCCAGCTCAGGACCACGGAGGCGATCAGCAGCCAAATGTAGAGGGTCACCACGGTATCGACGAGCCGGCAAAGGGCGAACATCGAGGGGATCCTGCATGCATCCGGAATCGAATGGGGGTTAGACGATCGCGGGTCACGCGGCAAGCCGGCGAAGACGCCGCTCGCCTCGCGTCCTCAGCGCGGCTCGAGCCTGGCGCCGAAATTGCGGGCGGGATCGAACTCGGGTGCCGGCAAACCGCGCGGGCGGGCAGCTTGGCCGCCGCCGCGCGGCAGAAACCGCCCGGAACCGGGCTGTGCCAGGACCACGCCGTTTTCCGCCACCACTTCGCCGCGGCGCAGGACGAGTTCGGGAAAGCCGCGGATCTCGAAGCCGGCGTAGGGAGTGTAGCCGGCATTGTCATAGCGCGGGCCCTGTTCGATGCGCACCGAGCGCTGGGCGTCCCACACGACGAGATCGGCATCCGCGCCGGGTGCGATGGTGCCCTTCTTGGGGAAGAGATCGTAGATTCGCGCCGGGGCGGTGGCGGTGAGTTCGACGAAGCGCTCGAGCCCGAGCCGGCCGCGGCTCACCATGGCATCGAAGAGGAGCGGCAAGCGGAGCTCGATGCCGGGCATGCCATTCGCGATCTCCCGAAAGCTGGGCTCGGGACCGCGCGCGAGCTTGCCCGACGCATCCATGCGGTAGGGCGCATGGTCGGAGGAGACGCATTGCAGCGCCCCGATCTCGAGTCCCCACCACAGCGCCTCGCGGTCCGCAGGCTCGCGCAGCGGCGGGCTGCAGATCCACATCGCCCCCTCGATCCCCGGCCGATCGAGGGCCTCGGAGGTCAAGAGCAGGTACTGGGTGCAAGTTTCGGCGAACATCTTGACACCTTCGCCGCGCGCTCGCTGGACCGCAGCGACCCCTTCGCGGGTGGACACATGGAACACCATCACCGGCTGGTCGACGAGCGCCGAGAGGGCGGCCAACCGGCCGATCGCCTCCGCCTCGCCGAGGCGGGGATGGCTCGGTACATGGTAGCGGGGCGCGGTATAGCCGGCTTCCACGAGCCGCCGGCCCATGAAGCGGATCATGCCGTGGTTTTCGGCATGCACGCACACCATGAGGCCGAGGCCCCGTGCCGTCCACAGCACGTCGAGCAGCTGCTCGTCGTCCACCCGCAACCTGTCGTAAGTCATGAACAACTTGAGCGAGCCGTGCCCTTCGCGGGCGAGCGCGGGCAGCTCCTCTCGCAGCACCTCGGGGCGAGGATCGGCGAGGATCAGGTGGAAGGCGTAATCGGCCATCGCACCGCGCCGGGCGCGCGCGTGATAGTCCGCCACCACCTCGGCGAGCGACATACCGACGTGCTGGGCGGCGAAGGGGATCACCGTCGTGGTTCCGCCGGCGAGCGCGGCGCGCGTCGCAGTCTCGAAGGTATCCGCATTCCTGAGGCCGCTTGCCGCCAACTGTTCGATGTGGCAGTGGGGGTCGACCCCGCCCGGGGTGACGATGCGACCGCGCACATCGAGCTCGCTGCGGCCGGCCGGCAAGTCCCGGCCGAGGGCGACGATGACTTCCCCCGAGATCGCGATATCGGCCTCGCAACAGCCGGCCGCTGTCGCCACCCGGCCACCGCGCAACACCAGATCGTAGCGCGCTTCCTCCATCCTCATCTCCCGGCTTCGCCGCCCGTAGCCCGCCTGTCGCTGCCGCCTCCGGGCCGGCCCGCATGGCGACTATGGGTGCGCACGATGCTCCACACCGTTCGCGTCACCTCGTCGGCTGGAAGCGGCGGTCGGCAGCGCACCCGGTTCCAGCATTGCAGCAGCTCCTCGATCACCAGCGGATCGACGCCGTGCCAGATGAGGTGGCCGGCAAAGGAGGCAAGAGTGGTGTTGCGCAGACCTTCCTCCACCCTGGTGACGACCAGTGCGCGCCAGTACCCCCGCGGATGTCCCTCCCGTCGCGGTCCCCGATGCACGAGGTCGCGGAGCCAAACCGGCATGGCGGCGACCGCTACCTCCTCAGGGTGACGATCGACTTCGAAGGCGTAGGGCCGTCCGGAAGGGTGGATGGAGGGTGGGACCACCACATAGCCTCCATCGCCGCGCAGGTCGATCCCCGGCTCGAGACCGACACGGTTGGGGAAGAACCCTCCGGGATGGCGGAACCACAGATGGCGACCGCCGCCGCCGGTGAGCACTTCGACCGTGTGCGGCAAGCGGCCGTACCGCCGCTCGAGTGCCTTGAGGCTGTCCGCGCCGCCGTGGGCCGGGTCGACGTCGAGCACCACGAGATCGGAGACGGCACCCGTCACGATCGCCAGATTGGCTTCGGCGAACCGCCGCAGCCACCGTGTCAGGAGTGCCGGACTGGCGCGCTCCGACTGAAAGCGCTGCCAGCGCGCGAGGGGTCGCTTGCCGCGCGGTTCGAGGGGGATGACGGAAAACCCGCGCGAAGCGTAGAAGAGGGCGTGCGCGAGAAGGCCGGAACCGGGCATGGCCGCGCGAACGGAAGACGAACATCTGCCATATAAGGGGGAAGGCGGAGGGTGCCAGCCCCCAGGATGCGCAACCGTCACCACCGATGCCGCGGTTTTCGTCGCTGCGCTGCCAGAAAGAGGCGCTTTGCTCGCGCTCGATGTCAGTCCGAGGCGAATCGGGGTGGCGGCCACCGACCCCGGACGGATGCTGGTCACTCCGCTTCTCACTTTCCTGCGCGGCAACGAGGCCTCGGACATGGTGCGCGTCGCCCGGATGGCGCGCGAGAGAGGGGCTGTGGGCCTGGTCCTCGGCCTGCCGCTTTCCATGGATGGAAGCGAAGGGCCGCCGGCCCGGGCGATGCGCGAATTCGCCGCGCGGCTAGCGGCCGTCGTGGGTCTACCGGTGCTGCTGCAGGACGAGCGACTTTCGACCTTCGCCGTGGAAGCGGCGATCGCGGAGGGAAGGATCGGCCGCCGTCAGCGCCGCTCGCGCCATCTCGACCATTTCGCCGCTGCGGTCATCCTCGAGGATGCGCTGCGGGCCATCGCCCGCGCTCACACCCCGAGATAGCGCTCCGCCAGACCGGGTTCGGCGCGGAAGGCGGCCGTCGAGCCGCGCCACACGACCCGCCCTTTCTCCATCACATAGTGCCGATCGGCGAGCCGCAGCAGGGCCTCGACGTGTTTGTCGACGAGCAGGATCGAAAGCCCGGCTGCGCGGAGCTCGGCCAGCACCTGCCAGATCTCGCGGCGTACGAGTGGGGCGAGGCCCTCGGTCGCTTCGTCGAGGATCAGGAGTTCCGGGTTGGTCGACAGCGCTCGGGCGATCGCCAGCATCTGCTGCTCGCCGCCGGAAAGCTGGTTGCCGCGGCTGTTCCGCCGTTCGGCGAGGCGCGGGAACAGGGCGAAGATGCGGTCCCTGGTCCACGGCTGGTAGCCTCGGCGCGTCGGCGGACGGGCTACCGCCAGCAGATGTTCCTCGACGGTGAGGCTGGCGAACACCTGTCGCCCCTCCGGCACCAGGCCGATACCCAGTCGGGCGATCCGGTGTGGCGGCAGGCCGGCGACCTCGCGACCGTCGACGGTCACTCGCCCGGAGCTCGGTCGCACGAGGCCGAGGATGGCGCGGATGCACGTCGTCTTGCCCATGCCGTTGCGGCCGAGCAGGGTCACCAGCTCGCCCTCGCCGATCGCGAGATCGACCCCGAACAGCACCTGGGTGCCGTCGTAGCCGGCCTCCAGCTCGCGGACCTCGAGCCTCACGCCATCGCCTCCTCGCCGAGATAAGCTGCGCGCACGCCGGCATCGCGGCGTACCTCGGCTGGGGTCCCGGAGGCGATGACCCGGCCGTAGACGAGGACGGTGACGCGATCGGCCAGCCTGAACACCGCGTCCATATCGTGCTCGATGAGGAGGATGGCCCGACCCTCGCGCAGTCCGGCCACGAGCTCGACGATCCTCCGGCTCTCTTCCGTCCCGGCACCGGCGAGCGGCTCGTCGAGCAGCAGGACCTTCGGCGAGCCGGCGAGCACCATGGCCAGCTCGAGCGCCCGCTTCTCGCCGTGGGCGAGGAGTCCCGCCGGGACCTCGGCACGGGCGGCAAGGCCGACGCGCGCGAGCAGCTCCTTGGCACCCGCTTCGAGCTCGGCCTCGCCGCTGCAATCCGCGAAGAAGCGAAAGCTCGAGCCGGCGTGCGCCTGGAGCGCCAAGGCGACGTTCTCGAGCGCGGTCAGACCGCCGACGACGCTCGCGATCTGGTAACTGCGGGCGAGCCCGAGGCGGGCGCGCGCGTGCACCGGCAGGGGGGTGATGTCGCGGCCGAGAAAGAGGATGCGGCCGGCCTGGGGTGCGAGCTCGCCGCTCAGCAAATTGACGAGAGTGGTCTTGCCGGCCCCATTGGGGCCGATGAGGGCGTGGATCTCGCCCGTCGCGAGCGCAAGGGATACGCCGTCGACGGCAGCGATGGCGCCGAAACGGCGCACCAACCCTTCGGCGACCAGCACGGGCTCAGCCACGGTCGACCTCCGGCAGCACCGCTCCTGCGCCCGGCCGTCCGCGAGCGAGGGCGGGGAAGAGCCCGCGGCGCAGTCGGAGGGCGAGCAGGACGAGGAGCGGCCCGAGCACGAGCTTCCAATGTTCGCCTGCACCCGGTTCCAGGAGATCGAGGAGATCGGGGAGGAACTGCTCCAGCAGCACGAACAGCGCCGCGCCCAGCATCGGCCCGAAAATCGTGCCCATCCCCCCCAGCACCACCATGACGATGAGCTGGCCGGAGACCGGCCAGGAGAGGTAGGAGGGTCCGACGAACCAAGTGGCATTGGCGAGGAGCACGCCGGCGACGGCTGTGGCCGCTGCCGAGATCCCGTAGGCGACGAGGCGAAACCGCACGATCGGGAAGCCGAGGGCGCTCACCCGGCGCTCGTTGTCGCGGGCAGCCCGCAGGACGCGCCCGAAGCGGCTGTGGTAGAGGCGCAGGGCCAGGAGGGTGAAGAGCAGCAGGCAGAGCACGGCAAAGAGGTGGAAGTTCGGCTGTGGCTCGAGGTCGACGAAGAGGCCCTGGGAGCGATTCCACAGCGCGATGCCGTCTTCGCCCTGATAGCGCCTGAGCGACACGAAGAACCAGTAGAGCATCTGGGCGAAGGCAAGGGTGATCATGATGAAGGCGACACCGCGCGTGCGCAGGCTGACCCAGCCGGTGACAAGGGCAAAAGCGCTGGCTGCCAGCATGGCGATCAGCATTTGCCGCCAGATGTCGGCGGGCGGTTCGAAACCCGCGAGGGTCGAGCCCTCGAAGCCGTGGACGAAGGCGATGCCTACCACATAGGCGCCGAGGCCGAGAAAGGCGGCATGACCGAAGCTCACCATCCCGCCGACGCCGAGGGCGAGGTCGAGAGCGGCGGCGGCCATGGCAAAGATGGCCATCCGCGTGGCGAGCTTGAGCAGCCATTCCTCGGCGAGGGGAGCGGCCACGAGGAAACCGAAGAAAAGGGCGAGAGCGAGCGTCTGCAGGGGAGCGAGCTCCCGCAGCCGCGGCACCGCTCAGCCCCTCGCCGGCAGCAGGCCCTGGGGCCGGAACGCCAGGACCAGGGCCATGAGCACGTAGATCGCCATGGGCGCGAGTGCCGCTCCGGCCGCATCGGCAACGCTGCGCTCGAAGACGAGTCCCAAGAGGCCGGGCAAGAGGGCGCGGCCCCAAGTATCGACGAGGCCGACCAGGAGCGCTCCGACGAAGGCGCCGCGAATCGAACCGATGCCCCCGACGACCACCACGACAAAGGTGAGGATCAAGATCTCCTCGCCCATCCCGATGCGCACGGCCACGATGGTCCCGGCCATCGCCCCGGCGAGGGCGGCAAAGGCCGCTCCGAGGGCGAAGACGAGGGCGAAGAGGGTGGCGATATCGACCCCTAGCGCCTGCACCATCTCCCGATTGTCCGCGCCCGCCCGGATCAGCATGCCGAGGCGAGTGCGGGCGATCAGCCACCACAGGAAGACCGCGCTCGCGAGCCCTGTGGCGATGATGGCGAGCCGCACCACCGGATAGGGAGCGCCGAAGAGCTCCACTTGGCCCTCGAGCCAAGGCGGCGGTTCGAGGAAAATCGGCTGAGGGCCGAAGAGGAGCTTCACCAGTTCGTCGAAGAACAACACGAGACCGAAGGTGGCGAGCACCTGATAGAGATGGTCGCGGCGATAGAGCTCGCGCGCCACCACGAGCTCGACCAGAAACCCGACGATGGCAGTCAACAGGAGCGCGACGGCGACGGAAGGCACAAAAGCGTCGAACAGGCCCGCGAGCCAGGCGGCGAGATAGGCGCCCAGCATATAGAACGCCCCGTGGGCGAGGTTGATGAAATCCATGATGCCGAAAATCAGGGTAAGCCCGGCTGCCATCAGGAAGAGCATGACGCCGAGCTGCAGACCGTTGAGAGTCTGTTGCAGAAGCAGAAGCGGGTCCATCGGCTGTGATCCGCCCCGCGCGGTCGACCGGACCGCGCGGGTGTGCGACTCATCGGTTCATCGGGCACTCTTGGACATAGGCATCCTCGTGGTCCTCGAAGATCTTCTCGACAATGCGATTGGTGATCGTGCCGTCTTCGAGCTTGACCACCTGACGGATGTAATAGTCCTGGACGGGGAAGTGATTGCGGTTGAAGCGGAAGGCTCCGCGTGTCGTCTCCAGCACCACCTTCTCGAGGGCGAGTCGGAAGGTCGCTTTGTCCATCCACTTGTCGCCAGCGCTGCGCAGCGCTGCGTCGATGACGAGCGCCGTGTCGTAGCCTTGAGAGGCGTAGAGGGAGGGCAGGCGGCCGTAGGTCTGCTTGAAGCTGTCGACGAACTTCCGGTTCAGTTCGTTCGGCAGATCCGGGCTCCACTGGGCTCCGTTGTAGGCTCCGACGGCGGCTTCGCCCACGGCTTGGAGAATATCCTGGCTGAAGGAGAAGGCGGGGCCGAACAAGGGGATACGGTCCTTGAGACCGGCTTGAGCGTATTGCTTGATGAAGTTGATGCCGAGGCCACCGGGCAGGAAAAAGAACACCGCATCCGGCTGGGCGGCGCGAAGGTTGGCGATCTCGGCCGCATAGTCCATCTGCTCGAGCGGCGTATAGACTTCGCCGGCGATTCCGCCCTTATAATAGCGCTTGAAGCCGTTGAGGGAGTCGTGGCCCGCCGGATAATTCGGTGCGAGCAAATAAACCCGGTTGAAGCCGCGCTTCTGGACGTAGGCGCCGGTCGCTTCGTGGTTGTTGTCGTTCTGCCAGGCGGTGTTGAAGAACCAAGGGTTGCACTGCTTGCCAGCGAGCTGGGAAGGGCCGGCGTTGGGGCTGATGAAGAACACCTGGTTGCGCGCGAGCGTCGGCATCATGGCGAGCGCCAGGTTCGACCACACCTGGCCGGTCATGATGTAGATTCGTTCGCGCGAGATCATCTCGTCGGTCTTCTGGACCGCGACATCCGGCTTCCGCTCGTCGTCGGCCTCGACCACCACCGTCTCGAGCCCGCCGAGCTTGCCACCCAGATGTTCGATGCCGAGGCGAAAGCCGTCGCGGATATCGATGCCCAGACCCGAACCGGGCCCGGACAAGGTGGTCAGCATGCCGATGCGCAGTTCTTGCGCACCCACGGGTGTACCTGCGAACACCAGCGCGCAGGCCGCGAGTGCCAAGGAAAACGGTCGTTTCATCCCCGCCTCCTCCCTTGTGCCACGCCTCCTTGGTGACGCGGCATGCGCCGCTTGTCCAGAGGGTCGAAGGGCAGATCGCGGTCCGCGTGCAGGCTCTCCCGAGGGGGATGGCGAGCACGATGGGCTGGACCGCTGCTCGGCCCGGCGCTAGCCAGCATCGCCGGCACCCTCCGAGGCGACCCATGGCCCTTTTGTTCGTCAGTCCAGTCGACGACCCCGAGGCTTGGCGGCAGGCGCTCGCGCGCGAGCTGCCCGAGCTCGACTTCCGCGTCTATCCCGAAATCGGCGATCCCGCCGACATCGAGGTGGCGCTCGTCTGGCAACCGCCGCCCGGCCTGCTCGCTCAGCTCCCGAACCTCCGCTTGATCCAGGCGCTCTCGGCCGGAGTCGACGGCCTCCTCGCGGATCCCACCCTGCCGCCGGTACCGCTCTGCCGCATGGTCGACGAGTCGCTGACCCGCACCATGGCCGAATACGTTCTCGCCCAAGCGCTGTTCTACCATCGCGATCTCGATCTGTTCGAGGAGCAGCAGCGGCGGGCGGAATGGCGTTTCCGCATGCCACGACCGGCAGCGGAGCGCACGGTCGGGGTGATGGGGCTGGGCGCTGTCGGCAGCGCCGTCGCCCGCACCCTCGCCGACGCGGGTTTTCGCGTGTGTGGCTACAGCCGCTCGCGCCATCGCATCGAGGGCGTCGAAACCTTCGCCGGCAGCGCCGAGCGCGACGCCTTCTTGCGCAAGAGCGAGGTCCTCGTTTGCCTCTTGCCGCTCACCGCCGAGACGCGGGGCATCCTCGATCGCCGACTGTTCTCCACCCTGCCGGCGGGCGCGGTCCTCGTCCATGTCGGCCGCGGACCGCAGCTCGTCGAGTCGGATCTGCTGGCCATGTTGGCGTGCGGCCAGCTGCGCGGGGCCGTACTCGATGTCTTTGCCACCGAACCGCTGCCGTCCGACCATCCGTTCTGGCGGCATCCGCGCATCCGCATCACCCCCCACGTCGCCGGCTATTCCCTGCCGGCGACCGGAGCGGCGGTGGTCGCCGCGAACATTCGCCGCTTGCGCGACGGCCGCCCGCTGCTCCATCTGGTGCAACGCGAGCGCGGCTATTGACGGCCGCCCGCTTGCCGGAGCCGATATGACGCGCAGCGTTGCCCACGAAGGACAACCCGCACGAACCGCCGCCCGCCGCCACCGGAGGTTCGCCATTGGCCGGTGCGCGGCGAGACTGGCGCGAGCGCGGGGCAGGAAGGACTGCCGGCTCGCGAAGACCCCAACCCCTGGCGCCGCCCCGGCCGATCGCGACGGGTGTGGCGAAAGCCGATGGGCGGCCGCGCGCGGTTCGCCGGTGCCCGCGGGACGCGAGGGGCAGGGGTGATCTGGCGCTGGTCTTCGGGCTTGTGATCGTCTTTGGCAGGGGTCGCGGAGAGATGGCCAGCGGCCCTGTCAGGCAAGGGGGAGAGGAGAGCGATGTCGGGACCGCCCGCCGGAAGGGGGGAGCCGATTACGAGCCGTCGCCAGCTCGTCGAATGGCTGGAAGCGGGCTGCAAACCGCGCAGCGAGTTCCGGATCGGCACCGAACACGAGAAGTTCGCCTTCCACAAAGACACG
Organism: bacterium HR40; assembly: GCA_002898275.1. Classification (GTDB taxonomy): domain Bacteria; phylum Pseudomonadota; class Alphaproteobacteria; order Geminicoccales; family Geminicoccaceae; genus HRBIN40. The sequence continues at coordinate 874,611 of BEIQ01000001.1, read as the reverse complement.
CTGCGGCCCCTCGCCTATGAGGGCCCAGCCGGTATCCGATCTTTGCTCGAGGGGCTGTCGCACCGTTTCGGCTGGCAGCCGGTCCTCGAGAACGGCCTGCCGATCGCCCTGGTCCGCGGGCGCTGTGCCATCACCCTCGAGCCGGGCGGTCAGTTCGAGCTCTCGGGCGCTCCTTTGCAGAACGTCCACGAGACCTGTTGCGAGGTCCACGAGCATCTCGAGCAGGTTCGGCAGGTGGCAGAGCCGCTTGGCGTCGGCATGCTGGGCATGGGCTTTCAGCCGAAGTGGCGGCGCGAGGAGATCCCTTGGATGCCGAAGGGGCGATATCGCATCATGCGCGCCTACATGCCCAAGAAAGGGCGGCTCGGCCTCGACATGATGTTGCGCACCTGCACGATCCAGGTGAATTTGGATTTCGCCGACGAGGCCGACATGGTGCGCAAATTCCGTGTCGGCATGGCCCTCCAGCCGATCGCCACTGCCCTCTTCGCCAATTCTCCCTTCGTCGATGGGCGGCCCTCCGGCTACCTCAGTTACCGGAGCCATGTGTGGACCGACACCGATCCCGACCGCTGCGGAATCCTCCCTTTCGTCTTCGAGGACGGCATGGGCTTCGAGCGCTACGTCGACTATGCGCTGGATGTCCCCATGTACTTCGTCTATCGCGACGGCCGCTACATCGATGCCGCTGGCCAGTCGTTTCGCGATTTCCTCGCTGGTCGGCTGCCCGCCCTGCCCGGCGAGGTGGCGACCCTTTCCGACTGGGCCGACCATCTGACGACCATTTTCACCGAGGTGCGGCTCAAGCGCTACCTCGAGATGCGCGGTGCCGACGGCGGCCCTTGGCGCGAGCTCTGTGGCTTACCGGCATTCTGGGCGGGGTTGCTCTACGATCCCGCGGCGCTCGATGCGGCGCTCGAGCTGTGCCGCGACTGGACGATCGAGGAGCACCTCTATTTGCGCCGCGAGGTGCCGCGCACCGCGCTCCGTACCCCGTTTCGCGACCGCACCTTGCGCGAATGGGCGCTCGATGCGCTCGCCATCGCCGCCGGCGGACTCGCCCGCCGCTCCTACACCGACCTCGAGGGCAATGACGAGCGGCAATTCCTCGCCCGTTTATTCGAGATCGCCGAGAGCGGCCGCACCCCGGCCGAAGAGAAGCTCGAGAAGTTCTACGGGCCGTGGCAGGGCAGCGTCGATCCGGTGTTCGCGGAATATGCCTATTAGGGCCCGGCACCGGCGGACCGGCCGGAGCCGGATGGGATCGGCGCCCGAACTCGGGAGATGGTAGCGGAGGAGGGATTCGAACCCCCGACCAACGGATTATGATTCCGCTGCTCTACCGCTGAGCTACTCCGCCCCCGCGCGCCGATCTATGGCCGCCACCGCCGGCCGTCAAGCGCCTGGGCCGCACGGGGTCTCGCCCGCTTCGGGCCGTCCTGCCGAGGAGAGAGCGGTAAAGCCGCGGCCTCGGGCTTCTTTTAGGCCATGTCGGGCTTGCGCAGGCATGCGACGTTTTCCATGCTCCGGGCCATGGATGGTCCGTGCAGTTTGACGCCACGACCGCTCAGGGGAGGACAGAGGTGCAGGGACTTGCCGGGAAACGGGTGATCGTGACCGCCGGTGCCGCGGGCATCGGCCGGGTGACGGCCGAGGCCTTCGTCGATGCCGGGGCGCGGGTGTTCGTGTGCGACATCGACGATCGTGCCCTCGCCGATGTCGCCGCCAAGCGGCCGGAGATTGGCCGCATTCATGCCGATGTCGCCCGGGAGGAGGATGTCGAGCGGCTGTTCGCGGCGGCACTCGCAGCGCTCGGCGGGCTCGACATCCTCGTCAACAATGCCGGCATCGCCGGGCCCACGGGGCCTGTCGAGAGCCTCGACCTCGCGGGTTGGAAGCATTGCCTGGCCGTGAACCTCGATGGCACCTTTCTTTGCACCCGCCGCGCCGTGCCCGAGCTGGTGAAGGCGGGTGGCGGCTCGATCGTCAATCTGTCGTCGACCGCCGGCCTCTTCGGCTTTCCCAACCGCACCCCCTATGCCACCGCCAAATGGGGTATTATCGGCCTCACCAAGACGCTCGCCATGGAGCTCGGGCCGCGCGGCATACGGGTCAACGCCATCTGCCCGGGACCGGTCGAGGGGCCGCGCATCGAACGGGTGATCGCCGCCGATGCCCAGGTGACCGGGCGGAGCATCGAGGAAACGCGCGCCGCCTATCTCCGCACCAATGCGCTGCGGACTTTCGTCGAGGCCAGGGACATCGCCAACATGATCCTCTTTCTCTGTTCCGACCTCGGACGGCGGATCACCGGCCAAGCCATCGCCGTCGACGGTGGCACCGAGACCCTGCGCACCCGCTGAGGCCCTTCCGTGAAGCGGCCGGACATTCTCCTCGTCGTCGCCGACCAACTGTCGGCGCTCGCCCTCAGAGCCTACGGTCATCCGGTGAGCCGCAGCCCGCACCTCGACCGGCTGGCCGCCGACGGTGTCGTTTTCGACCACGCCTATTGCAACTTCCCCTTGTGCGCGCCGGCGCGGGCGGCGCTCATGAGCGGGCAGCTCGCCACCCGTGTGGGGGTGTACGATAACGCCGCCGAGTTCCGGGCCGAAATCCCGACCTTCGCCCATGCGCTAAGGAACCTCGGCTATCGTACGGCACTGGCCGGAAAAATGCACTTCGTCGGTCCCGATCAGCTGCACGGCTTCGAGGAGCGTCTGACGACCGATATCTACCCCGCCGACTTTGGCTGGACGCCCGACTGGGACCATCCGCAGGAGCGCATCGACTGGTGGTACCACAACATGGACTCGGTGCTCCAAGCAGGAGTGGCCGAGGCCACCAACCAGCTCGACTTCGACGAGGAGGTGGGGTTCGTCGCCAACCGCTGGCTCGCGGACCGCGCCCGCGAGCGCGATCGCCGTCCCTTTCTGTTCTGCGTGTCCTTTACCCATCCCCACGATCCCTTTGCCATACCTAGGCGTTTTTGGGATCTCTACGAGGGGATCGCGATCGACCCTCCACGGGTTCCTCCCATCCCCCTCGCCGAAATGGATGCCCACAGTCGGCGCCTCTATTTCGCCAACGCCATGGACCGCGCGGCGATCGGTGCCTTCCATGTCGAACGGGCTCGCCGCGCCTACTACGGGGCCATCTCCTATATCGACGAGCAGTTGGGCCGGCTGCTCTCGACCTTGGCGACCTTCGGTCTCGACGATACGATCGTGATCTTCACCGCCGATCACGGTGAAATGCTCGGCGAACGCGGCATGTGGTACAAAATGCATTTCTTCGAGCCGGCGGTGCGCGTCCCGCTTCTCGTCCATGCGCCGAACCGCTTCCCGCCGGCTCGGGTGCGCGAGCCCGTCTCGCATCTCGATCTCTTTCCCACGCTCGTGGAGCTCGCGGGTGGGACTCCGCCGCGGGGGCTAGACGGCCGCAGTCTGTTGCCGGCGCTCGGTGGCGAGCCGCTCGCCCCTCGCCCGGTGCTCGCCGAATACACGGCGGAAGGGGCGATCGCCCCGATCCTGATGATCCGCGACGACCGGTACAAGTTCATCTGGTCGCCGGCCGATCCGCCGCTCCTCTTCGATCTCGCGGCCGACCCGCTCGAGCTCGTCGATCTCGCCACCGAACCCTCGTCGGCGGCACGAGTCGAGGAATGGCTGGCCGAGATCCGGCGTCATTGGCAGCCGGAGTCGCTGCATCGTGCCGTCCTCGAGAGCCAGAGGCGGCGCCGCTTCGTGTTTTCGGCCTTGCGCCAAGGGACTTGGCGGGCTTGGGATTTCCAGCCCTTCACCGATGCTTCGCGGCAATACATGCGCAACCACCTCGACCTCAACGAGCTCGAGGCCGGGCGTCGCTTTCCGCCAGCGACCCGATCCAGCGGGGACGGAGCGGCTGTCGACTGATCAGCAGGTCGGACAGGCGGCATGGGGGATGCGGCCATCGGCTGCCTCGAGCAGCGCCAGCAGGCCGCGCAGGAGGTCGACAGGCGTGGGGGGACAGCCGGGAATATGGAGATCGACCGGCAATACGCGAGCTACGGCGCCATCCTCGCCCTCGAGCGCGTAGGAGGGGGCAAAGAGACCGCGGCCGCAAGCGCAGTCACCGGCCGCCACCACCCATTTGGGATCGGGCGTGCAGTCGAAGGCGCGTTTGAGCGCGAAGGCCATGTTGCGCGTGACCGGACCGGTCACCAGCAGCACGTCGGCGTGTCGCGGCGAAGCGACGAAGCGGATGCCGAATCGCTCGAGGTCGTAAAAAGCGTTGTTGAGCGCGTGGATCTCGAGCTCGCAGCCGTTGCACGAGCCGGCATCTACCTCGCGGATGGCGAGCGAACGACCGAGCCGGGCGCGGGCACGTGCCCGCAGGCTCGCGCCGAGCTCGGCGAGCGCACGCTCGTCGGGAGTCGGTGCGGGCTCGGTGACCGCTCGGGAGAGGAGGGAGTGGAAATAGAGCCGGCGCATGGGTGCTCTCTCACAGGTCGTGTCCCGAATAGGAACAATTGAAGCTCTTGTTGCAGAGGGGGAAATCGGCGACGATGTTGCCTTCGATCGCCGCTTCGAGCAGGGGCCATTGGAGCCAGGAGGGATCGCGCGGGTAGCAGCGGCGGACACGTCCCGCCTCGTCGAGCCGCAGCCACACGAGGACTTCGCCGCGGAACGCCTCCGCCACCCCGAGGCCGCAGCCAGCCCGCACCGGGAGTTCCACCCGTACCGGTCCAGCCGGCAGTTTCGCGAGGATCTCGCGCACCAGCCGCAGGCTCTCGCGTACCTCCTCGATCCGGATCCACACCCGGGCGTCGACATCGCCTGCCTCGCGCACCACTGGCCGGAAGCCGAGGTCGTCATAGGGTTCGGTCGCGAGATGAGCACGGCTATCGAAGGGCCGGCCTGCGGCACGTCCGACGTGGCCACCGGCGGCGAAACGGCGCACGAGAGAGGGTGACACGCGCCCGGTCTCGGCGGTGCGGTCGAGAAGCGAAGGGGTGTTGTCGTAGGCGGACACCACCTTGTCGAAGGCCGGCGCGAGCTCGTCGACGAGCCGATGCAGCCGCGCGATCCCGCCAGGGTCGAGGTCGACCGCGACACCACCCGGTACCACCCGGTCCATCATCAGGCGATGGCCGAAGACCTCGTGGGCCGCCCGCAGGACCCGCTCGCGGAGGATGCCGCAGTGGGCGTGAATCAGGGTGAAGGCGGCATCGTTGCAGATCGCGCCGATATCGCCGAAATGGTTCGCGATGCGCTCGAGCTCGAGCATGAGCGCGCGCAGCCATACCGCCCGAGCCGGCGGGACCACTCCGGCGATCGCTTCGGCAGCGCGGGCGAACGCCCACGCGAAGGCTACGGTGCTATCGCCGGAGACCCGACCGACGATCCGGCACGCGCTCTCGAGGTCGAGACCGACGAGACGCTTTTCGATGCCCTTGTGCACCCAGCCTAGCCGCTCCTCGAGCCGCACCACGGTCTCGCCGCTCGCCGTGAAGCGGAAGTGGCCCGGTTCGATGATGCCGGCGTGGATGGGCCCGACCGGAATCTGATGCAGCCCCTCGCCTTCGACCGGTAGGAAGGCATAGTCGAAGGCCACCTCCGGCGCGCCTGGATTCGATGCCAGCGGCCGCGACAGGGGCCATTTGCCATGATCGAGCCAAGGTCGCAGGTCGAAGAGGCCTTCTGGTTCGAGTCCGACGAGGTCCCGGAGGGTGCGCTCGAAGCGGACTGCCGGCAGATGGTCCACGGCGAGCGAAGGAAAGCGCCCGGTGGGACAAGCCAGGCTGGCGACAACGAGGGCGAGCGACTCGCCATCGAAGAGGATGGCATGGACTTCCTGCGGTTCGCCGAATTCCGCGAGCAACGCGAAGCGATCGCGCGCGAGCCCCTGGCGCAGCGCCAGCCAGCGTTCCCGGTCGACCCGAAAGCGGGGCCACGGGTGGTGGTCCGGCTCGGCGCGCAGACCTTCGAAGCAGGCGAGAAGCTCGCTCATGGGCGGATCATCCGAGCAAGGCGGCGACATGCTGGAACCAGCGCACGAGGGGGTCCGGCAAGACGACGCCAGCGATCAGGACGAGCCCGAGGTGCAGCACGAGGGGCCAGACAGCCGCCTGGACCGGCTCGCCCTGTGCACTGGGTTCGCCAAAGAGGATCTGGACGAATCGCAACAGCAGGGCGCCCAGGGCGACGAGCAGACCGATGGCGAGCGGGATCGCGAGCGACGGCACGGCAGCGAAGGCCGAGTTCAAGACGAGGAACTCGCTCGTGAACACGCCAAAAGGCGGTAGCCCAGCGATCGCCACCATGCCGGCACCGAGCCCGACCGCGAGCATGGGGTGGGTGCGCACGAGACCGCCGAGGTCGGCGATTTTCTGAGTACCGCGAGCTTGCGCCACATGGCCGACCGCCATGAAGATCGCCGATTTGGTGAGGCTGTGCATGGCCATGTGCAAAAGGCCGGCGAAATTAGCGAGCGGGCCGGCGACGCCGAAGGCAAAGGACGCGATGCCCATGTGTTCGATGGAGCTGTAGGCGAAGAACCGTTTGATGTCCCTGCGACGGTACAGCATGAGGGCGGAAAACCATAGCGAACCCAGCCCGAGCAGGATCATGAGCGGGCCAGGGGCAAAGGCTTCGGGATTGCCGGCGAGCAAGAACTTGAAGCGCAAGAGGGCGTAGAGGGCGACGTTGAGCAGAAGCCCCGAGAGGACCGCCGAGATCGGGGTCGGGCCTTCGGCGTGGGCATCCGGCAGCCAGGCGTGGAAGGGGACCAGGCCAGCTTTGGTGCCATAGCCGACGAGCAGGAAGACGAAGGCGAGGTCGAGCAGGCGCGGGTCGAGCCGCGGTGCCACCTCGAGCACCCGATTCCAGGCGAGCGCCGGCAGGCCTTCGCCGAGCACTTCCTGCGCCGCGAGATAGACGAGGACGGTGCCAAAGAAGGCGAGGGCGATACCCACCGAGCCAAGAATGAAATACTTCCATGCCGCCTCGAGGGCCGGCTCGGTGCGGTAGATGCCGACCATGACCACGGTGGTGAGAGTCGCGACCTCGACCCCGACCCACAGCAGGCCGAGGTTATTGGCCAAGAGTGCGAGGCTCATCGACCCGAGCATGACCTGGTACATGGCGTGGTAGAAGCGCAGCAGTACCGGCGTGAGCCGGCCGCTGTCGAGCTCGTGGCCGATGTAGCTGGCGCTGAAGACGCTGGTGGTGAAACCGACCAAGGTGTTCAGCACCACGAAGGTGGTGTTGAGGTCGTCGACGATCAGCAGCTCGCCCGCGGGGGGACGATCGCCGAGCAACAGCGCCACGCTCGCGGCGAAGGCGAGGAGCGCCGCCGTCACATTGAGAGTGGCACCGGTGCGATAGTCGCGCACGAAGGCGAGCGACAGCGCGGCTACCGCCGGTACCAGCAGGACCGCAATCAGCAAGAGGTCGCTCACGGCAGTTCTCCGCGGAAACGGTCGAGGGCGTGGACATCGACACTGTCGAACCGCTCGCGGATGCGGAAGAGAAAGATACCGACCACGATGAAGGCGATCAGGATCGAGAAGGCGACGCTCACCTCGACCACGAGCGGCATCCCACGGGCGCCGGTGGCGGCGAGGATCAGACCATTCTCGAGGCTCATGAAGCCGATGACCTGGCTCACGGCATTGCGGCGGCTGATCATGGTGAGCAGGCCGAGGAGCACGATGGCCAGGGCGAAGCCCAGATCCTCGCGCGTCAGCGCTGCGGCGGTCTCGGTCACCGGCAGCACCACGAGCACGGCGAGCATGGTCACGGCGAGGCCGAACAACATGGTCGTGCCGACCCCGATGACCTTCTCGATCTCGCGGTGAACGCCGAGCCGCAGCACGATGCGGTGGAGGGCGAGGGGGATCGCCAAGCCCTTGACCACGAGGGCGAGCAGGGCGGTCACGTAGAGATGGGGCGCTTCCTGGGCATGTGCCTGAGCCGCCACCGCCAAGGCGAGGAGCCCGCTTTGCAGGGCGTAGGCATTGATGAGACCAGCCAAGCGATCCTGGTAGAGCAGCATGAAGCTGACCACCAACATGAGGGTCGCCATCAGGCGCGCGAGTTCGATATCGATCCCGCTCATCACAAGCCTCGCGAGACGAACAGGAGCACCGTCGCCAGCACCCCGAGTGCGAAGGCGCCGCCGAGGAATTCCGGCACACGGAACACCCGCATCTTGGCGATCGAGGCCTCGAACAGACCGAGCAAGGTGGCGAGCACCGCGAGCTTGGCCAACCAAGCGAGAAGGCCCACCGCCATGGCGCCGAACCCGGAGTGCGGTCCCGGTGCCATCCCGAAGGGAAGGAAAATGGCGGCGATCAGCGACAACCAAGCGAGGAGCTTCACGGCTGCCGCCGCCTCGATCATCGCCAGGTGGCGGCCGGAATATTCGAACACCATCGCCTCGTGCACCATGGTCAGTTCGAGGTGGGTCGCCGGATTGTCCACGGGGATACGAGCATTCTCGGCGATGGCCACGATGGCCACGGCCACCAGCGCCAGCCCGAGGGAGGGTCGGATGCCGATGCCGCCTGCCAGGACGAAATCGACGATCGAAGCGAGCTGGCTGCTACCGGCGAACAGGGAGATGGTGAACACGACCATGAGCATGGCCGGCTCGGCCAGCGATGCGAGCAGCATTTCCCGCGAACTGCCGATGCCGCCGAAACTGGTACCGACATCCATCCCGGCGACGGCGAGGGCGAAGCGCGCGAGTCCGAAGAGACCGACGATGGCGATGAGATCTGCGGCCCAGTGAAAGACGAGGCCGGCGGCGAAGGTCGGGATCAACGCCGCCGCCACCCAGACAGCGGCGAACACCACATAGGGAGCGGTGCGAGAGATCCAGGAGGCATTCTCCGCGAGCAGCGCGTCTTTCGAGAACAGCCGCAGGAGATCGCGGTAGGGCTGGAGCAGAGAAGGTCCGCGGCGGCGGAACACGTGCGCCTTGACCTTGCGAACCCAGCCCACGAGCAACGGCGCCAGCCCGACCACGAGCAACATCTCGAGGCCTTGGGCGAAGATGTCGATCAGACCTGCCACAGCGCGATCACCACGAGGAGTGCCACGAGAGCGAGGAAGACGAGCACCAAATAGCGACGGATGGTCAGGAACTGCATGCGATTGAGCCGTTCCGTGACCTCCGCGACCCGGGCGGCGAGCGGCTCGAAGAGCCAGTTCCATGCCGGATCGACGAGCCGGACCACCAGCCGGGCGGGCGTCGGATCGCCGGGCGGCGGCATGTCGACCTGCTCGCGAGCTCGGAACACCACGCTGCCGAAGACGCGGCGGATCGGCTGGGCGAAACTGGCAGCGGTGTATTGGGTCGCCGGACTAGGATCGGGATAGCCGCAGTCCCAGATCGGGCCCCGCACGAGGCGGGCGGAAGCGAACCGGTGCACCGACCACGCCGAAGCGCCGGCCGAGAACAGCACGAAGGAGAGGACGACGAGGCCGTTGTAGGAGCTGCGCAAGGCTCCTGCCGGGGCTAGCGACAGCCAGCCGGTGAGCCAGCCTTCGCCGAGCACGGCGCCCTCCGCGAGGGTCTGCGTGACGCCGCGCAACAGCCCGATCGCCCCGGCCGGGACGATGCCCACGAACACGCACAAAGCCACCAAACCGAACATCGCGGCGAGCTGGAAGCGGTCGACCTCTCGCGCGTCGGCCACCGCGGACGAGCGCGCTCGTCCGAGGAAGGTGACGCCGAAGGCCTTGACGAAACAGGCGGCGGCGAGGGCGGCGGCGAGCGCCAAAAGCGCCCCGGCCACCGGCACCAGATAGTGGAGAAGCGGCTGCGGCAGCGCCGGGCTCACGAGGATCGCCTGGAAGGTCAGCCATTCCGAGACAAAGCCATTGAGGGGAGGCAGCGCCGAGATCGCCATGGAGCCGAGCAGGAAGGCGAGAGCGGTCGCCGGCATGCGGTGCACGAGCCCGCCGAGATGCTCCATGTCGCGCTCGCCGGTCGCTTGCAGCACCGCCCCAGCACTCAGGAACAACAGGCTCTTGAACAGCATGTGGTTGAGCACGTGGAGGAGGGCAGCCGTGAGCGCGATGGCCGCGCCGAGGGCGAGACCGGAGGCCCGAAAGGCGAGGGCGAGGCCGAGCCCGAGGAAGATGATGCCGATGTTCTCGACCGTGTGATACGCGAGCAAGCGCTTGAGGTCATGCTGCATGAGGGCATAGAGCACGCCCATCACCGCGGTCGCCGCGGCGACCACCAGCAGCGGTACCGACCACCACCAGGGCGACGGCCCCACCAGATCGAAGACGATCCGCACGAAGCTGTAGACGGCGAGCTTCGTCATGACGCCGCTCATGAGCGCGGAGACATGGCTCGGCGCCGCCGGATGGGCGAGCGGCAGCCAGACGTGCAACGGGAACAGTCCCGCTTTCGAACCGGCCCCGAGCACCGCGAGGAGGAAGACGGCTGCAGCGGCCCAGGGTGCGAGCCGATGCTGCACCATGTCGGCAAAGGCATAGGAGCCGTCGCGGCCGGCGAGCAGGCCGAAGGCGAGGAGCAGGCATACCGAACCGAAGCCTGCCATCAACAAATAGACGTAGGCGGCACGCCGGTTTTCCCCCTCCTCGTGGTGCACGAGCACGAGCAGGAAGGAGAACAGCGACATGGCTTCCCAAGCAAAAAGGAAGCTGAATGCGTCGGCGGCCAGGGGTACGACGTTCATCGCCGCGAGAAACCCCGCATAGGCGGGCAGCACGGCCCGCGGCCGTGGCGGCTCGGCATCGTAACCGAGGGCGAAAAGACTGGCTGCCGCCGATCCGAGATGGAGGACGAGCAAGAACCAGGCGGCCAGCGGGTCCAGTCGCAGGTGCGCGCCGATCCACGGCAGTCCGAGCGGCAGGACCACCGCGGCCGGTGGCGACCCGGACGACAGGAAGACGAGGACGGTAAGAAAGCCGATGGCCGAGGCCACCGCGGTCGCGCCGTAGACGAAGAAAGCCCATCCCCTTCCGGGACGACTCGCGGCAGCCAGCAGCCCAACCGTGCCCTGCACCGCCGCCACGACCAGCTCGATCGCGAGAGCGCTCACGGGTTGCTGCTCCCGCTGCTCTCGCCGCTGGACGGCCGCTTCAAGCGCACTCCGCGGCCTCCGTCGCGGCTGACGTCGCCTTCGCGGATGAGTTCGATACCGGCACGCTCGAGAGCCTCCACCACCCTCATCAGCGATTCCACATTGCCTCGCACTGTTCCCTCGCAGCCCTCCATGCGCTGGATCGTCGGCAGCGACAGGCCGGCCGCTTCGGCGAGCTGGCGCTGATCCCAGCCGAGCAGGGCGCGGGCGGCACGCATCTGACGTCCTGTGATCATGTCTGAAACATCAGTTCAGGGATTTTGTATCTCGATGCTAGGGCTCTGTCGAGCGAAATAGCGTTGCAAAGCGGCAACACGGCCGACGCCCACCGATTCGATTCGCATCTGCGGCTGAGGATGGGCGAGACGGGTGGAGAACGGCGCGGTCGGTCGGTGGGCCCGGCAGGATTCGAACCTGCGACCAGACCGTTATGAGCGGTCCGCTCTCACCGCTGAGCTACGGGCCCGAACCGCTCGATAGGTACCCTCGCGGGCGAGCTCAAGGGGGGCGGTCGAGGTCTTTACCGCGCGATCGCCGGTCTCTAGCTGAGGCCGCGGTCAGGCCGACAGGGGAGGGATGGCGCCGATGCCGAGGGCCGACGACGCGTTCGTGCGGTTCGAGGGTGTGACGAAGAGCTACGACGGGGTCCATCTCGTGGTCGACCACCTCGACCTCGAGATCGCGCGCGGCGAGTTCCTCACCCTGCTCGGTCCCTCGGGTTCCGGCAAGACGACCTGTCTCATGATGCTGGCCGGCTTCGAACAACCGACGGCGGGCGAGATCCGTCTCGAGGGCAGGCCCCTGTCGCGGGTGCCGCCGCACCGTCGCGACATCGGTGTGGTGTTCCAGAGCTACGCCCTCTTCCCGCACATGACGGTGGCGGAAAACCTCGCTTTTCCGCTCGAGGTCCGCCGCCTGGGCCGGGCCGAGATCGAGGAGCGGGTGCGGCGTGCCCTCGCCATGGTGCGCCTGTCTGGCTTCGAGCATCGCAGGCCAGCGCAGCTCTCGGGCGGCCAGCAGCAGCGGGTAGCGCTCGCCCGGGCGCTGGTCTTCGAGCCCAAGCTCGTGCTCATGGACGAGCCACTCGGCGCCCTCGACAAGCAGTTGCGCGAGAGCATGCAGTACGAGATCGCCCAGCTCCACGAGCAACTCGGGCTCACGGTGGTCTATGTCACCCATGACCAATCCGAGGCGCTCACCATGTCCGACCGGGTCGCGGTCTTCGAGGCGGGCCGCATCCAGCAGCTCGCTACCCCGCGCGAGCTCTACGAGGAGCCGAAGAACGCCTTCGTGGCTCGTTTCATCGGCGAGAACAATCGATTCCGCGGTATCGTCGAGGGGATCGAGGGGGGAGTGTGCCGGGTGCGAGTGGGCGAGGCGGAGGTGCGGGCACTGGCGGTGAACGTCGCCGGGATCGGCAAACCCACGACTCTCTCGTTGCGCCCGGAGCGGGTGGTGACGGGCGAAGCGGCCCACCACCTGCCGAACCGGTTTGCCGGCCGCCTGCTGGAGACGGTCTATCACGGCGACCATCTGCGGTTGAGACTGGCCCTTCTCGGCAGCGATGCGTTCATCGTCAAACTGCCCAACCGCCCCGGGATGGCGGACACCCTCGCGCGCGGCACCGAGCTCGTGGTGGGATGGCGGGTCGAGGACTGTCGGGCGCTCGATGCCTGAAGGGGGTCGCAGACGGCTCTGGCGCCTGCCGCTCGGGCGTGGCATCAAGCGCGGGGGCCGGCCGGTGGGAGTGCCGGCCGTCAGTCCGAGGGAGGGTCCGCATGCAGCTTCGCCATCTCGCCCTGTCGGGGGCGCTCGGTCTCGCGCTCGCCGCCGCCGGTGGGCCGGCAGACGGGCGCGATCTCACCGTCGTCTCTTGGGGTGGCTCCTATCAGGATGCTCAGCGCCAGGCCGTCTTCGAACCCTATAAGCGAGCCACGGGCAAGGCTCTGGTCGAGGACAGCTGGAACGGCGGCATCGGGGCGCTGCGGGCCAAGGCCGAAGGTCCGGCGACCTGGGATGTGGTGCAGGTGGAGACCGACGAGCTCGTGCTCGGCTGCGAAGAGGGCATTCTCGTTCCCCTCGATTGGGCGAAGCTCGGCGGCAAGGACCGCTACCTGCCCGAAGCGGTACACGAGTGCGGTGTCGGCAACATCATCTGGGCTACCGTGCTCGCCTACGACGGTGACCGCTTCAAGGACAATCCACCCAAGAGCTGGGCGGATTTCTTCGACACCAAGAAGTATCCGGGCAAGCGCGCCCTGCGCCGCGGTCCCCGGCAGGCCCTGGAGTTCGCGCTTCTCGCTGACGGTGTGCCGCTCGATCAGGTCTACAAAGTGCTGCGCACCGAGGAGGGCGTGCAGCGGGCCTTCGCCAAGCTCGATTCGATCAAGGGCGATCTCGTCTGGTGGGAGGCTGGCGCGCAGCCGCCACAGTTGCTCGCCTCGGGCGAGGTGGTGATGACGAGCGCCTACAACGGCCGAATCAGCGCCGCCAACCGCAACGAGGGCCGGCACTTCCGCATCGCCTGGGAAGCGGGCTATGTGTACCAGATCGACAGCTGGGTGATTCTCGCCAATTCCGACAAAAAAGAGGAAGCTCTCGATTTCATCGCTTTTGCCAGCCAGCCCCAGCAACAAGCCAAGCTGGCCGAGCTCATTCCCTACGGTCCGACCCGGGTCGATGCCGCCGAGCTCATTCCGGAGGCGGTGCGCAACGACATTCCCGGTACCCCCGGCAACCGCGCCTACGGTCTCTTCTTCGACCGCGACTTCTGGGTCGACCAGGTGGAAAAGCTGACCGAGCGCTTCAACGCCTGGGCGGCTCAGTGACCCGGTGACAGCGGCAACGGCGCATCCCGCCGTTTCGCACCTCGCGGCGACGGCGCTGCGCCGCCATGTGCGGCGCAGCGGGCGCCGCCGTCGGCTCGCCGCGGTCGGGCTCACCCTACCGCTTGTCGCCTATCTCCTCGTCTTCTTCGTGCTGCCGATCCTCGGCATGCTGCGACTGTCGGTGGCCAACGACGAGCTCGCCACCACGCTCCCCGAGACGACCGCTCTGCTCCGCGCCTGGTCGGGGGAGGGGATGCCGCCCGAAGATGTGCTCGCCGTGCTGGCGCGGGAGATGCGGGCGGCCCACGCCGCCCGCACTCTGGCGCGCCTGGCCAAACGCCTCAACGTGGAGAGCGCCGGGTTCCGTACATTGGTGCTCGCCACCGGCCGCAACCTCCCGGAAACCCCGGCGGGCAGTTGGACCGAGACCTTCCTCGCGCTCGATCCCGAATGGGGAAAGCCGGCGATCTGGGGAGCCCTCCGTCGGGCAGCGGCACCGTGGACCGACCTCTACTTGCTCGCTGCCCTCGACCTCGAGCGCGGCGAGCAGGGCGAGATCCGCCGCGTCGCTCCCGAGCGCGCCATCTATCTCGGCATCCTCGGTCGCACCCTGTGGATCAGCTTCCTCGTCACCGCAGCCTGTCTGGTGCTCGCCTATCCGCTCGCTTATCTGCTGGCGGGGCTGCCGGAACGTTACGCCAATCCGCTCCTCATCCTGGTGTTGCTGCCCTTTTGGACCTCGCTCCTCGTGCGCAGTGCCGCCTGGATCGTGCTGCTGCAGCGCGAGGGGCCCATCAACCAGATCCTGCAGGGACTCCGTCTCGTCGACCAACCGCTCCAGCTGGTCTTCAACCGGGCGGGCGTCCTCATCGCCATGACCCACGTGCTCCTGCCCTTCATGGTGCTGCCGCTCTACAGTGTCATGCGCAACATCCACCCGAGCTACGTCCGGGCCGCCATTTCGCTGGGTGCGTCCCCTTGGCTTGCCTTCCGCCGCATCTTCTTGCCGCTCTCCGTGCCGGGAATTGCCGCGGGCTGCTTGCTCGTCTTCATCCTTGCCATCGGTTACTATATCACCCCTGCGCTTCTGGGGGGTGCGGACGATCAGATGATCAGCTGGTTCGTCGCCTTTTTCACCTTGCAGACCGTCAACTGGGGCATGGCAGCCGCCCTCGGCACCCTGTTGTTCGCGGTCACCCTCGCCCTCTATGCGCTCTTTGCCCGGGTGGTGGGTGTCGATCGTCTGCGGCTGGGCTAGGAGGGAACGGTGCACCTCGCACCCGGGCGGTTCGTGCTCTGGAGCTGGGCGATCCTCGTCCTCGCCTTCCTCGTCCTGCCCTTGTTCGTGATCGTGCCTCTTTCGCTGAGCTCCGGTGCTTTTCTGAGTTTTCCGCTGCCCGGGCTATCGCTCCGCTGGTATCGCGAGCTGTGGCAGTCGGAACTGTGGTGGCGGGCCTTTGTCAATTCGGTTGTCGTCGGCACTGCCGCCATGGTCATCGCCACCGTGCTCGGCACGGCGGCCGCCATCGGCCTCGAGCTCGCCGATTTCCGCTTTCGGCGGCTGCTCACTGGCCTTTTGCTGTCTCCCATGGTGGTGCCGGTGGTGATCGTGGCGACGGGGGTCTATTTCTTCTATCTTCGGCTCGGCCTCACGGGGAGCCTGCTGGGGCTCGCTCTGGCCCATGCGGCGCTCGGCGCGCCGTTCGTCGTCGTCACCGTCTCCGCCACCTTGGCTGGTTTCGATCGCAACCTTGTGCGTGCCGGCCTGTCGCTCGGCGCCGGGCCATGGACCGTGTTTCGGCGCATCGTGTTGCCACTCGTCGCCCCGGGGGTGGTGTCCGGGGCGCTGTTCGCCTTTGCGACCTCCTTCGACGAGCTGGTGGTGGCGATGTTCCTCACGGGGCCCGGCCAGCGCACCCTGCCGCGGCAAATGTTCGACGGGATTCGCGAGAACATCAGCCCGACGATCCTCGCTGCCGCCACCTTGCTCGTTCTGCTCGCCGTGGCGTTGCTCTTCGCGGCCGAGGGTCTCAGGCG
The DNA here is from genome assembly GCA_002898275.1 of bacterium HR40. Lineage (GTDB taxonomy): Bacteria > Pseudomonadota > Alphaproteobacteria > Geminicoccales > Geminicoccaceae > HRBIN40. The sequence continues at coordinate 858,642 of BEIQ01000001.1, read as the reverse complement.
TCGCAGCCTGCAGCTTCGTGGCATTCGCGATTAGCCGCCATGTGGCTGCGTTGGCTCCTCCTCCTCGCGACCTTGGGTGTGGCTGCGGGCTTCGGGCTCGGGCTCGTGCTCTTCGCCGATCGCCTCGGCTTTGCCGGCGGGCCGGTGCCCGCGAGCACCCTGCTCTCGGACCTCGCCACCCACGGGATCGTCCTGCGTGGCGAATGGCTGGTGCTGGCCTGTCTCGCCCTTCTCTTCGTCCTTCTCGCTGCCGTTGGCCGCAAACCGTAGCAAGGGCAGGGGGACGCTTCAGTAGACGTCCTGGCCGCCGTTCACGGGAATCTCGGCGCCGGTGATGTAGGAGGCTTCCTCGCCGCAGAGGTAGAAGATCACCGAAGCGACCTCTTCGGGCGAGCCGAGACGGCGGAGCGGAATGCGTTCCACCAGGGCCTCCGTACCAGGGGAGAGGATGGCGGTGTTGATCTCCCCTGGGCAGACGGCGTTGACCCGGATGCCGAGATGGGCGAGGTCGGCTGCGAGCTCGCGGGTCAGCGCGGTGAGGGCCGCTTTGGACGTGCTGTAGGCGCTCCCGGCGAACGGGTGGACGCGGTGGCCAGCGATCGAGGTGATATTGACGATCGCACCGCGGCTTTTCGCCAACAGCGGGGCGCAGGCGCGCGAGAAATAGACGGGAGCGAAGAAGTTGATGCGGAACACCCGTTCCCAGAGGGTCATCTCGCCGTCGAGACAGCCGATGCGACTGCCGTCGGGGTGCTTGGGCGAATAGCCGGCATTGTTGACGAGAGCGTGGAGCGGCTGACCGTCGAGAAGGGCTTCGAGGCGTGCCACCGCCTCGGGCAGCCGTTCGGTATCGGCGAGGTCGATGGTGATATGGGCGTGGCGCTCGTTGCGCGGGCATTGTGGCGGCACCGGCTCGCGCGAGCAGGTGATGGCGCGCCAACCGCGGCGGACGAAATAGGTCGCTGTCGCATGGCCGATGCCGCGGCTCGCTCCGGTGATGAAGACTGTTCTGCGTTCGCCGTCCATGGGGCTCCTCCTGGGCGCGAAGCCACTCTCAAGCTGGCGTCAGCTGCCCCGTCGGCAAGGCTGGAACGGCGTCAGGGGGAAAGCCGGAAGCGTCGCCAACCCCCGTCGGTGCGCTCATAGGCGAGGCGATCGTGGAGGCGGTCCGGCCGACCCTGCCAGAACTCGAACCAATGCGGCACCACGCGGAAGCCGCCCCACCAGGCCGGCCGCGGCACCTCCCGAGGATAGCGCTGTCTGAGCTCCTCGACCCGCGCTTCGAGCCAAGCCCGGTCCGGCACCGGCGCGCTCTGTCGCGACGCCCAGGCGCCGATCTGGCTGCCGTAGGGACGGACGGCGAAATAGGCATCCGCCATAGCGTCCGGCACCCGTTCGACCCGACCCTCGATGCGCACCTGCCGGTGCAGCCGATCCCAGTAAAAGAGCAGAGCGGCTCGTGGATTGTTGGCGAGCTCGCGGCCCTTGCGGCTGTCGAAATTGGTGTAGAAGACGAAGCCCGAACGGTCCCATTCCTTGAGCAGCACCATGCGCGCCGATGGCGTTCCGGCGGCATCCGCGGTTGCCAGCACCATGGCCTGCGGCTCGATGAAACCGGCCTTCAGCATGTCGGAGAACCAACGGCCGAATTGCACGAAGGGATCGTCAGCGGCCTCGCTCTCGAGCAGTGCCGGCCCATCGTAGTCTCGTCGGGCCCTGCTATCGGTTGCGGCCACGCTCTCCTCCCACTTGCCGTCTCTGCCATCGGTTCCTTCTCTAGCGCCGCGAAGCAGCGGGAAAAGACGCCAGAGTGAAGCAGGTCCTCTCCATCCAGTCCCTCGTGGCGAGCGGCCGGGTCGGCAACCGAGCTGCCACCCTCGTTCTCGAGCACTTCGGTCTCGAGCCGGTGATCGTGCCCACCCTTTTCTTCGTCCACCATCCAGGGCACGGCAAAACGGCGGCGCTGCCGATCGATGCCGCCGCCGTCGCCGCCCTCCTCGCGGGTCTCGACGCCGCGGCGAGGCTCGAGCGTCTCGCGGCTGTCCTCACCGGACATCTCGCCAGCCCCGACGTCGGCGAAGCCGTCATCCAGTTCCTCGACGGGCTGCGCCAACGGAATCGTCTCCCTTTTTGGCTGTGCGATCCGGTGATGGGGGAAGAAGGTCGTGGCTTCTACGTGCCGTCGGGTTTGCCCGAGCTGTTGCGGGAGCGAGCCCTGCCGCATGCGGCCGTGGTGACGCCCAATCGCTTCGAGCTCGCCTGGCTCGCCGGCCGCCCGGTGGACAACCCGCAAGATGCGCTCGCCGCTGCCCGGGCGCTGCATGCGCGAGGGCCCCGTCTCGTGGTCGCCACCGGCCTGCCGACGCGCGCTCCTGACCGCCTCGGGGTGCTGTGGTCGGCGCCGGAGGCTGCGTTCTGGGTGGAAACACCGCGACTGCGTTGCCCGACCTCCGGTGCCGGCGATGTCTTTGCCGCTCGGCTCCTCGTCGAGCTGCTCGCTGCCACCCCGCCCGCTCTCGCCCTCGCGCGCACGGTCTCGGCGACCTTCGCGGTGCTCGAAGAGACGGCGCGGCTCGGTACCGACGAGCTCGCTCTGGTCGCGGCGGCGGAAAAGCTCGCCGGCTCCCCACCGCGCTTCTGGCCCGAGCGGATCGGCTAGGGGCGGTCCGGCGCTGCCATGGGCCGGCCCGCCTGTCCGCCGCGCCAGGATGCCCTATAACCCGCCCACACGCGAACCGGGACGCGGCCGGCGGCAAACAGGAAACCGGCTGCGGTATGGGCGAGGGAGTCGACGAGCATGAGCCAGGAACGGCGGTACGGATTCGAGACGCTGGCGGTGCATGCGGGTGCCGCGCCGGACCCGACGACCGGCGCGCGGGCGGTGCCCATCTACCAGACCACTTCCTATGTGTTCGAAGATGTCGAACACGCGGCCTCGCTTTTCAACTTGCAGCAGTTCGGCAACATTTACTCGCGCCTCACCAATCCCACGGTCGCGGTACTCGAGGAGCGGGTAGCGGCGCTCGAGGGGGGCAGCGCTGCCTGTGCCGCCGCTTCCGGTCACGCCGCCCAGGTGCTGGCCTTCTTCAACCTCATGCAACCGGGCGACCACATCGTCGCCTCGAGCCGCATGTACGGCGGATCGATCAACCAGCTGAAACAGAGCTTCCCCCAATTCGGCTGGCGCGCGAGCTTCGTCGATCCGCGCGATCCCGAGAATTTCCGCCGCGCCATCGAGTCGCGGACCAAGGCGATCTTCATCGAGAGTGCCTCCAACCCCGATGGCATCGTCGCCGATATCGAGGCCATCGCGCACATCGCGCACGCGCACGGGATCCCGCTCATCGTCGACAACACCCTGCCCACGCCCTATCTCTGCCGGCCCTTCGAATGGGGAGCGGACATCGTCGTGCACTCGCTCACGAAATATCTCGGCGGGCAGGGGAACTCGATTGGCGGCATCGTCGTCGAGAGCGGCCGTTTCGACTGGTTCGCGAGCGGCAAATTCCCGCTCATGACCGAGCCCTGCGAGGCCTACCACGGCCTCCGCTTCGCCGAGACCTTCGGTCGTTTCGCCTTCTCCGTGCGCGCGAAGGCGATGGGGCTTCGGGATCTCGGCGCCTGCCTGTCGCCGATGAATGCCTTCCTCATCCTCCAGGGCATCGAGACCCTGCCGCTGCGCATGGAGCGCATCGTCCACAATGCCGACCGGGTCGCCGCCTTTCTCGCCGACCATCCGCTCGTCGCTTGGGTGTCCTATCCGCGGCTGCCGCAAAACCGCACGCCGACGGTCGACAAATACTGTCCGCGGGGCGTGGGCGGCGTGTTCACCTTCGGGGTCAAGGGCGGCTATGAGATGGGGGTCAAGGTGGTGGACAATTGCCAGCTCCTTTCCCATGTCGCGAACATCGGCGACACCCGCTCGCTCATCATCCACCCGGCCTCGACCACCCACCGCCAGCTGTCGCCGGAACAGCAGCGGGCAGCTGGGGCCGGGCCAGAGGTCATCCGTCTGTCGATCGGGATCGAGACGGTGGACGACATCATCGCCGATCTCGACCAGGCGCTGCGGGCGGCGGCCACCTGAAAGGCGGGGCGCGGACGGCGCGGCGCGGTCGGGAACGAGCTCGGGACAGAGGATCGAGGAGCCAGCAGGATGAACGAACGGCCGGGCGCGCTGCTCGCGCTCATCGGTCCCGATATCGTGGTGAAGTCGCGACGCACGCGAACGCGCTTTATCGCCCAACTCGAGCACAATGTGCGCGATGCCCTGAGCCGCGCCGGCTCGACCTTCGCGTTGCGCCGTCTGGGCACCCGTTTCCTCGTCGAGACAGCGGCGGTCGATGCCGCCGCCTCGGTGCTCAGCCACGTCTTCGGGCTTGCCGCCATCTGTCCGGTCGACGCTGTCTGCCGCGCCGACCCCGGGGAGATCGCTCTCGTCGGCGGCCGGGTGTTCGCCGAGGCGGTGCGCGGCCGGCGCTTCGCCGTGCGGGCCAAGAGGCTGACCCCGGAGCCCTTCACCAGCCGCGACGTGGAGGTGGCGCTGGGGGCGGCGCTCGCGCCTTTGGCCAAGGTCGACCTGGATGCGCCGGAAGTGACGGTGCGGGTCGAGCTCGTGGGCGACACTGCCTTTCTCTCCCGCGAGCGGCTCGCGGGTGCGGGAGGTCTGCCGGCTGGGGTGCAGGGCAAGGTGTTGGCGCTGATTTCGGGCGGCTTCGATTCGCCCGTCGCGGCTTGGCGGATGTTGCGGCGCGGGGCGGAAGTGCACTTCCTTCACTGCAGCCTGGCCGGCCGAGCCCAGGAGCGGCTCGCGGTACAGGTGGTGAAGCTCCTCTGCGAGCTGTGGGCCCACGGCACCCGTCCGCGGCTCTATCTCGTCGATTTCGCGCCGCTCGTCGAGGAGCTCAAGCGGAGGACCGCAAGGCCCTATTGGCAGCTGGTGCTCAAGGTCCTGTTCTATCGGGCGGCGTCGGCGCTCGCCCGGATCGAACGGGCGGACATGGTGGTCACGGGCGAGGCATTGGGCCAGGTCTCCTCCCAGACCCTCGCCAATCTCGCTACCCTCGACCGCTTCGCCGAAGTGCCCGTGCTGCGCCCGCTCGCCGGCTTCGACAAGGCCGAAATCGTCGCCGAAGCGCGCCGCATCGGCACGGCCCCGCTGTCCGAGCGCGTGCCGGAGCTCTGCGGGCTTTCGGGAGCGAAGCCGGCCATCGCCGCTCGGGTGGGGCAGCTCGAGGCGGAACTGGCGAAGCTCGAGCCGGAGATGTTGGCGCGTGCGCTCGACAGCCGGCGGACGCTCGATGTCATGGCACTAAAAGCCGAAGATTTGCGCGAACCCTATCTGTTCGTCGACCGCTTCGGCGAGGGCGAGGTGGTGATCGACTGCCGCACCCCGGCGGAATACCGCCGCTGGCACGTGCCCGGGGCGGTCAACATTCCGGCCGACGAACTGATGGAACGTTGGCGCAGCCTCGACCGTGACAAGCGCTACGTCCTTTATTGTACCTTCGGCACGCGCACGCCGCTCGTCGCCGAGCTCATGCAACAGGCGGGCTTCGACGCCTATGCCTTCCGCGGCGGTATCGCTGCGGTCGAACGGGCCGTCGAGGCGGAGTGGCGGCGAGCGTTCGGCGAAACCTAGGATCCCCTCTGCACGGCCGAGACGGCTACGGCGTCGAACAGCGGTCGGAGCGAGGTCTCGGTGCGCGCCCCGTATTGGCCGATGATGGCAGCCGCGCAGGCGCTCGCCAACCGGCCGCAGCTCGCGAGATCGAGCCCGGCGGTCAGCCCGCGCAGAAAGCCGGCGGCGTAGAGGTCACCCGCGCCGGTGGTATCGAGCACCCGCGCGGGAGGCACGGGATCGACCCACAGCACCTCCTCTCGGGTGGCGATGACCGAGCCGCGCGGGCCGCGGGTGAGGACCGCGAGCGGCACGTCGCGGCGGGCCAGCTCGAGCGCCTCGAGGAAGCTGTCGACGCGATAGAGGGAGGTGATCTCCGCCTCGTTAGCGAAGAGGATATCCACCTCCTCGCGGACGAGGGCGCGGAGTTCGTCCCGCCAACGGTCGACGCAGAACGGATCGGACAGGGTGAGGGCCAGGCGGTTGCCGGCCGCGTGGCACAATCGCGCCGCTTCGAGACAGGCGGCCTTGGCCTGCGGACGGTCCCACAGATAGCCTTCGAGATAGGTGATATGGCTGCGCCGCACCAGCTCCGGGTCGATGTCTTGCGGCCCGAGTTCGGCGCAGGCGCCGAGATGGGTCGCCATCGTACGCTGCGCATCCGGGGTCACGAACACGAGGCAGCGAGCGGTGGGCGAGCCGTCGTGGCTGGCAGGGGTGGTGAAATGCACGCCAGCGGCACGGATATCGTGGCGGAACACCTCGCCCATCTGGTCGGCGCACACGCGGCCGATGAAGGCCGCACGGCCGCCGAGGTCCGCGACAGCGGCCATGGTATTGGCGCAGGAGCCGCCCGAGACCTCGAGGGCAGGTCCCATGCGGGAATAGAGAAAGGCGCTGCGATCGGCATCGACCAGCGTCATCGCCCCTTTGGCGAGGCCGAGTTCCTCGAGAAGTTCGTCCTCCGCATGCGCCAGCACGTCGACGATGGCGTTGCCAATGCCGAGAACGTCGAAGGTCTTCGTTGCCGAGTCCGGCACGGCGTTCTCTCCACGCCGAGAGCCGGCGCGCAGTTACCCGACGACTGCGACCATGGGCAAGAGGCTCCTCGAGCCCGACCCCGCCCCTCAGCGGAGACGCCGTTCGAGCAGCTCCTGCACGAGTTGCGGGTTGGCGCGGCCGCCGGTCGCTCGCATCACCTGGCCCACGAACCAGCCGATGACTTTGGGGTTCTTGCGGTATTTCTCGACCTGGGCGGGGTTCTCGGCGATCACCCGCTCGACCACGGGCTCGAGGCTGGCGGTATCGGTCACCTGCCGCAGTCCTCGCTTCTCGACGATGGTCTCGGGATCCTCGCCGGACTCGAACATGATCTGGAAGACGTCCTTGGCGAGTCGGCCCGAGAGCGTGCCGTCGTTCAGCAGATCGAGCAGGCGGCCGAGCTGGGCGGGGCGGATCGGGCAGGCGTCGATGTCACGGCCGGTGCGATTGAGGGCACCGAAGAGCTCGGTAATGACCCAGTTCGCCACTTGTTTGGCATCCCGCCCGCGAGCCGCCTCCTCGAACCAATCGGCCGTCGCCCGCTCGGCCACCAGCACCGAGGCGTCGTAGGCCGAGAGACCGTATTCGGCCATGAAGCGGGCCTTTTTCTCGTCCGGCAGCTCCGGCAGACTGGCTCGGATGCGCTCGACGAAAGCAGGCTCGAGCTCGAGGGGCAGGAGATCGGGGTCGGGAAAGTAGCGGTAGTCGTGGGCCTCTTCCTTGGTCCGCATGGAGCGCGTGACCCCCCGCACGGAATCGAAGAGACGCGTCTCTTGTTCCACCACGCCTCCGGATTCGAGAATGTCCACCTGCCGGCGCGCCTCGTACTCGATCGCCCGGGCGATGAACCGCATGGAATTGAGATTCTTGACCTCGCAACGTGTTCCGAAGTCGCGACTGCCGAGCCGTCTCACCGAGACGTTGGCATCGCAGCGCAGATTGCCCTTCTCCATGTCGCCGTCGCAGGTGCCGAGATAGCGCAGGATCGACCGCAGCTTGCGCATGTAGGCAACGGCTTCCTCGGGCGAGCGGATGTCGGGCTCGGAAACGATCTCCATGAGCGCCACCCCCGAGCGGTTGAGGTCGATGAGGGTGGCGTCCGGCAGCTGGTCGTGCAGGGACTTGCCCGCATCCATCTCGAGATGCAGTCGGGTGATGCCGATCTCCTTGGTGGTGCCATCGGCGAGCTCGATCGTGAGGCTGCCGCGGCCGACGATCGGATGCTGATATTGGCTGATCTGGTAGCCGTTGGGCAGGTCGGGATAGAAGTAGTTCTTGCGTTCGAACACCGAAAACAGGTTGATCTGCGCCCGGAGCCCGAGACCGGTGCGGACTGCCTGCTCGACGCAGAAGCGATTGAGGACCGGCAGCATGCCCGGCATGCCGGCATCGATCGGCGAGACCTGGCTGTTGGGGGGTGCGCCGAATCGGGTCGACGCGCCGGAGAACAGTTTGGAGTTGGAGATCACCTGGGCGTGGACCTCGAGCCCGCAGACGAGCTCCCACTTTCCCGTCTCGCCCTCGATCACCCAGCTCATGCCTCGCTCCCCGCAAGCCCGTGTGGCACGTGACGGAAGTCGGCGGCTTCCTCGATGGCGCGTCCGACCCGCAGCACCGTCGTCTCGTCGAAGGGACGGCCGATCACCTGCAGTCCGAGCGGCAACCCTTCCGCCGACAGACCTGCCGGGACCGAGAGCGCTGGCAAGCCGGCGAGGCTCGCCGGCACGGTAAAGACATCGTTGAGATACATCGCCACCGGATCGTCCATCTTCTCGCCGATGCGAAAGGCGGCAGACGGTGCGGTGGGAGTCAGGATGGCGTCGACGTGCTCGAAGGCGCGATCGAAGTCCTCGCGGATCTTCCGGCGTACCTTGAGGGCCTTGAGATAGTAGGCGTCGTAGTAGCCGGCCGAGAGCACATAGGTGCCGATCAAGATCCGCCGTCGCACCTCCCGGCCGAAGCCTTCGCCGCGCGTGCGCTCGTAAGTGTCGACGAGGTTCTCGCCCTCGATCCTCAGTCCGAAACGCATGCCATCGTAGCGGGCGAGATTGGAAGAGGCTTCGGCCGGCGCGACGATGTAATAGGTGGGGAGGGCATAACGGGTGTGAGGCAGGGAGATCTCGCGGATCTCGGCCCCGGCTGCGGCGAGCCAAGCCGCCCCCTGCTGCCACAGCCGGTCGATCTCGTCGGGCATACCGTCGGCTCGGTACTCCTTGGGAACACCGATTCGCAGCCCGCGCACTTCGCCCCTCGCATCGCCGGCCCAGTCGGGCACCGGCAGATCCGCCGAGGTACTGTCGAGGGGGTCGAAGCCGGCCATCGCCTGCAGCATGATGGCGCAGTCCTCGACGGTACGGGCCATCGGCCCGGCCTGATCGAGGGAGCTGGCGAAGGCCACGATGCCGAAACGCGAGCAGCGGCCATAGGTCGGCTTGAGGCCGACGATGCCGCAGAAACTCGCGGGTTGACGGATCGAGCCGCCGGTATCGGTGCCGGTGGCACCGAGGCAGAGACGCGCGGCCACCGCCGCCGCCGAGCCACCGGAGCTGCCGCCCGGGACGCGGGCCACCGGTTCCTCCGGCGGTGTCCACGGGTTGCGCACCGGTCCGAACGCGCTCGTGACGTTGGCCGAGCCCATGGCGAACTCGTCGAGATTGGTCTTGCCGAGGCAGACCGCACCCGCCTCCCACAGCTTGCGCGTGACCGTCGATTCATAGGGTGGGATGAAGCCGTCGAGGATGCGGGAAGCGGCTGTGGTGCGGATGCCCTCCGTGCAGAACAGGTCCTTGATGGCGATCGGGATTCCCTCGAGCAGTCCCTGCGAGCCTTGGCGCCGCCGCTGGTCCGAGCGCCTCGCCATGGCGAGCGCCCGCTCCGGGGTCTCGGTGATGAAGGCGTTGAGATGACGAGCGCGCTCGATCGCCCGCAGATGCGCCTCGGTGAGTTCGACAGCCGACACTTCGCCCGCAGCGAGCAGCCGGCGCGCTTGGGCGAGGGTGAGGTGGGTGAGGGCGTTCACGACCCTCACTCCACGACCTTGGGCACGACGAAGAAGTTGTCGTGCCGACGCGGTGCGTTCATGAGGATGGCTTCCGGCCGGCCGCCATCGGTCACCACGTCTTCCCGCCAATGGGCGGGGATGTCCATGACCTTCCTGAGCGGCTCGACCGCTGCGGTGTCGACCTCGGCCAGCTGCTCCACCCAGTCGAGGATGCGGGCGAGCTCGCGCGTCAGGGGCTCGAGCTCCTCCTCGGGGACGCGGATGCGCGCCAGATGCGCGATCCGTGCGACGGTCGCTTTGTCGAGCGCCATGGGATGTCTCCGGATATCCGGTCCGTGCTGTTCGAGCGCCGGCCGCAAGCTAGTGTCGCGGCCCTGTCGCCGCAACCGGGCAGGACCGCGAGCGAAGCCTATTCCTCGGCCAGTTCGCCCACGAGGTCGTGGGCGTCCGAGCCGGTGATCTCCACCCAGACTATCTCTCCGGGTTTCAGGTGTTCGCCGTCCTCCACGAACACCCGCCCGTCGATCTCCGGCGCGTCGGCATAGGTTCGGCCGAACGCCCCGTCGCTCGTCACTTCGTCGATCAGGACCGCCATGTCCTGACCCACCCGGCGAGCGAGTCGCCGGCGGCTGATGCCCTCCTGCACCGCCATGAGCCGGGCGCGTCGCTCCTCCTTGACCTCCTCTGGCAAGTGCCCGGGCAGATGGTTGGCCGCAGCCCCGGCCACATCCTCATAGGCGAAGCAGCCGACCCGGTCGAGCTCCGCCTCCTCGAGCCATTCCAGCAGGAGTTCGAAGTCGCGTTCGGTTTCGCCCGGAAAGCCGACGACGAAGGTCGAGCGAATGGCGATCTCGGGGCAGATGTCGCGCCAGCGACGGATCCGCTCGAGCATCCGGTCCTGCCGCGCTGGCCGACGCATGGCGCGCAGCACCGTCGGACTCGCGTGCTGAAAGGGGATGTCGAGATAGGGGAGAATGGCGCCCTCGTTCATGAGCGGCACGAGATCGTCGACGTGGGGATAAGGGTAGACATAGTGGAGCCGTACCCACACGCCGAATTCACCGAGCGCCCGGGCGAGATCGACGATGTGGGCGCGCACCTCGCGGTCGCGGAAGCGGCTCGGGGCGTGACGCAGATCCACTCCATAGGCGCCCGTGTCCTGGGAAATGATCAAGAGCTCTTTGACGCCGGCGCGCACGAGGCGCTCGGCCTCGTAGAGGACCTCGCGCGCTGGCCGGCTGCACAGTGGCCCTCGCAGCTTGGGGATGATGCAGAAGCTGCAGGCGTGATTGCAGCCCTCGGAGATCTTCAGATAGGCATAATGCCGCGGGGTGAGTCTGAGGCCCTCGGGCGGAACCAGGTCGAGCTTGGGATCGTGGGCCGGCGGCAGATGCGCGTGGACGGCCGCGATCACCTGCTCGTATTGGTGGGGGCCCGTGATGGCCAACACTTCGGGATGGCGATCGCGGATGAGGTCCGCCTCCACCCCCATGCAGCCGGTGACGATCACCCGACCATTGGCAGCCAGCGCCTCACCGATCGCGTCGAGCGATTCGGCTCGGGCGCTATCGAGGAACCCGCAGGTGTTGACGAGGACGAGATCGGCCTCGTCATAGCTGCCGACCAGCTCGTAACCCTCGGCCCGCAGCCGCGAGACGATGCGCTCCGAATCGACGAGGGCCTTGGGGCAACCGAGACTGACGAGGCCGATCCGCGGCGGCTGGCGGGACGCATGGTGGCGGGCCTTGCGTGGCGCGGTCGACGGCATCAGGCGAGCGCTCCTTCGCGAGTCTTGGCGAACAGCCGTGCGAGATAGCGGCCCGTCCAACTCTCCGCCGCGCGCGCCACCTCCTCCGGCGTCCCTTCGGCCACGATGCGGCCACCGCCGTCGCCGCCCTCGGGGCCGAGGTCGATCACCCAGTCGGCGGTTTTCACCACATCGAGATTGTGTTCGATCACGATCACCGTATTGCCCTGGTCGACGAGGGCCTGGAGCACCTCGAGCAGCCGCCGCACGTCTTCGAAGTGGAGGCCGGTCGTCGGTTCGTCGAGGATATAGACGGTCCGACCGGTAGCGCGGCGGGCGAGCTCCCGCGCCAGCTTCACCCGCTGCGCCTCGCCACCGGAAAGGGTGGTGGCGCGCTGACCGAGGGCGATGTAACCGAGCCCCACCCGCTCCAGCACTTCGAGCCGGTGGCGGACCGCTGGCACCGCCGCGAACAGCTGCGAGGCCTCGCTCACCGTCATCTCGAGGACATCGGCGATCGACTTCCCGTGCCAGGTGATCTCGAGGGTCTCGCGGTTGAAGCGCCGGCCCTTGCAAGCATCGCAAGTGACGTAGACATCGGGCAAAAAATGCATCTCGATCTTGATCACCCCGTCCCCCTGACAGGCCTCGCAGCGTCCGCCTTTGACGTTGAAGCTGAAGCGACCGGGGCGGTAACCCCGGGCACGCGCCTCGGGGAGGTTGGCGAACCAGTCGCGGATCGGCGCAAAGGCGCCGGTGTAGGTCGCTGGATTGGAGCGCGGCGTGCGGCCGATGGGCGATTGGTCGATGTCCACCACTTTGTCCACCTGCTCGACGCCCACCAGCTCGTCATGATCGGCGGCATGCAGCCGCCCGCCGTGCAGTCTGCGGCAGAGGGCCGGCCAGAGGGTGTCGACGACGAGGGTGCTCTTGCCGGAACCCGAGACCCCGGTGACGGCCACCAGGCAGCCCAGCGGGAAGCGCACGTCGATGTTCTTGAGGTTGTTGCCGCGGCAGCCTTTGAGCTCGAGCCAGCCGGCTGGCCGACGGCGACGGGTCGGAATGGGAATGCGGCGGCGGCCGGACAGATAGGCGCCGGTGAGACTGTCGGGATGGGCGGCGATTTCGTCCGGGTTTCCCTGAGCGACGACGTAGCCGCCGTGCACGCCCGCGCCCGGACCCATGTCGATCACGTGGTCGGCGGCACGGATCGCCTCCTCGTCGTGTTCGACGACGATCACCGTATTGCCGAGATCGCGCAGATGCTCGAGGGTGGCGAGCAGCCTGTCGTTGTCGCGCTGATGGAGCCCGATCGAGGGCTCGTCCAACACGTAGAGGACACCCGTGAGGCCCGAACCGATTTGCGAGGCCAGGCGGATGCGTTGGCTCTCGCCGCCGGAAAGGGTTCCGGAATCGCGCGCCAAAGTGAGATAGGATAGCCCGACGTCGACGAGAAAACCGAGGCGTTCGCGGATCTCCTTGAGCACGCGGGAGGCGATCTCGTTCTGCTTGCTCGTGAGCTTTGCCGGCAGGGCGGAGAACCATTCGCGCGCCGCGTCGATCGCCATCTCGCACACTTGGCCGATGTGGAGCCCGGCGATCTTGACGCACAAGGCCTCGGGCTTGAGCCGGTAGCCATGGCAAGCCTCGCACGGGCTCTCGCGGGCATAGCGCGAGAGCTCCTCGCGCATCCAACCGCTTTCGGTCTCCCGCAGCCGCCGCTCGAGATTGGGCACGACCCCCTCGAACGGCCGGTTGGTCTCGAAGCGCCGGGTGCCATCCTCGAAGACCATGCGCACCGGTATGCCGTCGGAGCCGAACAGGATGACCCGCCGCACCTCCTCCGGCAGCTCGCGCCACGGCACCGTCGGATCGGCGCCCAGATGGCGGCACAGCGACAGCAGCGCCTGCGGGTAGAACTGCATGGTCTGGCTGGCCCAGGGCTCGACCGCGCCCTCGACGATCGACTTCTCCGGATCCGGCACGACGAGCTCCGGGTCGATGGCGATCTTTCGACCGAGGCCGTCGCAGGCAGAACAGGCGCCATAGGGGCTGTTGAACGAGAATAGACGCGGCTCGATCTCCGGCAGGGTGAAACCGGAGACGGGGCAGGCGAACTTCGCCGACAGCAAGCTGCGCTCGCCGCTGTCGGCATCCTCCACCACGACCAGGCCATCGGAGAGCCCGAGCGCAGTTTCCAGCGAATCGGCGAGCCGCGAGGCGATGCCGGGTTGCACCACGAGACGGTCGACCACCACCTCGATGTCGTGCTTGCGCTTCCTGTCGAGGGCAGGGACCTCGTCGATCTCGTAGAGCCGGCCGTCGACCTTGACCCGCAGGAAGCCGCGCCGCTGCAGCTCGGCGAACTCCTTCTTGTACTCCCCTTTGCGGCCGCGAACGAACGGAGCGAGCAAATAGATGCGGGCGCCCGCCGGTTTGGCGAGGATGCGGTCGACCATCTGGGAGACCGTCTGCGCCTCGATCGGCAGACCCGTCACCGGCGAGTGGGGAATGCCGATTCGCGCCCACAAAAGCCGCATGTAGTCGTAAATCTCGGTCACCGTACCGACCGTGGAGCGCGGATTGCGGCTCGTCGTCTTCTGCTCGATGGAAATCGCCGGCGAGAGCCCGTCGATGTGATCGACATCGGGCTTCTGCATGAGCTCGAGGAACTGCCGCGCATAAGCCGAGAGACTCTCGACATAGCGCCGCTGGCCCTCGGCATAGATGGTGTCGAAGGCGAGGGAACTCTTGCCGGAACCGGAAAGCCCCGTGATCACCACGAGCCGGTGGCGGGGAATGTCGACGTCGATGTTCTTGAGATTGTGTTCGCGTGCGCCGCGCACGCGGATCCACGAGTCCATGCGGTGCCGCTCTCGGACGGTACGAAAACCGACGGTGGGGCCGACCTGCCGAAAGATGCGTTGCCGGTGTGACGGTGGCAAGGTCGACCGCCCCGTCCACATTTTCCATTCGACAATAGGTAAACTCGGCAATTCCGTTGACTGCACGGAGTTTCGTATTAGAATTCAAGCGACTTCTGATGCAGGCTGTGCCGCGTGCCCATGGATCCCGAGACCTTCCTTGCCGTCGCTGGACTGATCCTCGGCCTTGTCGCCGGGGTACTCCTCCAGCGCACCCATTGGTGTGCGATGGGGGCGATCGCCGACTGGGCTGTATTCGGCAGCACGCGGCGCCTGCGCGCTTGGGCTTTGGCCGTGGCGGTAGCGGTCGTCGGCACGCAGGGGCTTGCCGCCGCCGGCCTGCTCGATCTCGCCGGCACCAGCTATCTCGAGCCGGTCACGGCGGTGGGGGCGCTGGCCTTGGGTGGCCTCGCCTTCGGTTTCGGCATGGTGCTCACCGGCGGCTGTGTGTCGCGCAGCCTCGCGCGGGCCGGCGCCGGGAGTCTGCGTTCGCTCTTCGTGTTGCTGGTGGTGGCATTGAGCGCCCAAGCCACCATGACGGGACTGCTCTCCCCGCTCCACGAAAGGGTGCGGGCCATGGTCTCCCCGGAGCTGGCGTGGCCAGGCCTTGCCGAGCTCGTGGCGGCCTGGCTGGGAGCTGGCCTCGCCCCGACACGCCTCGGCGTCGGGCTCCTGGCCGCGGTGGCCCTCCTGATGTGGGCCTTGAGGGAGCCGACCCTGCGCCGGCCGTCGCGCGAACTCGCAGCCGGCCTCGGCCTCGGCCTGCTGGTGGTGGCTGGCTGGGCGGTGAACGCGCTTGCGGCTCTCGATCCTTTCGCCGAGGTGCGCCCGACCTCTCTCAGTTATGTCGGACCCACAGCCCGCGCCCTCTTTTGGTTCGTGGCTGGCGCCGGTAGCCTGCCATCCTTCGGCGCGGCCTTGGCGCTCGGCACCCTTGCCGGGGCCTTCGCCGCTGCCCGCCTGACCGGCAGCTTTCGCCCCGAGGGTTTCGTCGACCGGCGCGATCTCCTGCGCCACCTCGTCGGCGGCGTGCTCATGGGAACGGGCGGAACCCTGGCTCTCGGCTGCACCGTCGGCCAGGGGTTGACGGGCTTGTCGACCCTGTCGTTCGGTTCTCTGCTCGCCGTGGGCGGCATCGTCCTCGGGGCACGCTCGGCATTGCATTGGCTCGAGACCGGCCGTCTGGTGTCCGTGCCCCTGTCCCGCATCCCGCTCGTCGGTGCGCGATCGCATGTTTCTCGCGAACCAGGAGATCCTGCATGAGCGTCAAGACAGCTCCGGCAAAGCCGACGACCTCGCTGGCCGAGGCGGACGAAGCGAATTTCGCGCGCCTCTACGAGAGCGCTCGCGATGCGAGCCGTCTGCTCAAGGCGATGGCCAATGAGCATCGCCTGCTGATCCTCTGCCAGCTCGTCGGGCGGGAGCGGTCGGTGAGCGAGCTCGTACGCCTCATCGGGCTGAGCCAGTCGGCGCTCTCCCAGCATCTCGCCCGGTTGCGGCGAGATCAGCTGGTGCGCACCCGGCGGCAGGCCCAACAGATCTTCTATTCGCTGGCCTCGCCGGAGGTCGAGGCGATCATCGCCACTCTCTACCACCTCTACTGTGCCAAGAGCGATCTCGACGGGATGCGCGCCTGCGCCTGAATCGGCTCACATCGCCGCGTCGGGCAGCTCGCGCTCGCGTCGGGCGACAAAGTCGCGGATCGCCTCGTCGATGCCGGGGTCGAGCGGCGGCTTTTCCCACGCCTCGAGCATGCGGCGAGCGGCTTCGAGGCCGCGCGCCGCAGCGTCCTTCTCGCCCTCGAGCTGCCACTGCTCGAAGCTGTTGTTGTCGAAGAGCTCGGACATGAAGAAGGCATCGCGGAAATGCGCTTGGGTGTGGGCGGTGCCGAAGAAATGTCCAGCTGGCCCGACCTCGGCGATGGCGCGCAGCGCTTCGTCGAAATCGGCGAAGTTCACGCCGCGGCCGAGCCGCCAGAGCATTTCCATTTGCTCGGCATCGAGGGCGAACTTGGCGATGTTGGCGGTGAGTCCGGCCTCCGTCCAGCCGGCGGTGTGCATCACGAGGTTGCACCCGGCCAAAAGGATCGGCAGCATGTTGAAGGCACTCTCGTAGCCAGCCTGGGCATCGACGATCTTCGATCCGGTGAGCATGCCGGAGGACCGCCAGGGCAGCCGGTAGCGGCGGGCCATCTGGCCGATCATGAAGTTCATGAGGGCGAGCTCGCTGGTTCCCGCCATCGGCGCGCCCGACTTCATCGACACGGCGGAGAGGAAATTGCCGAGGATCATGGGGCAGCCGGGCCGCACCAG
The DNA here is from genome assembly GCA_002898275.1 of bacterium HR40. Classification (GTDB taxonomy): domain Bacteria; phylum Pseudomonadota; class Alphaproteobacteria; order Geminicoccales; family Geminicoccaceae; genus HRBIN40. Next base: position 841,997 of record BEIQ01000001.1, on the reverse strand, counting down.
CTGGGTGAAGGCGATGCCGGCAAGGGCCTCGGCGATCAGCTGGGCCACGGTCGCGGGCGGCGAGGCCGGGGTGTTGGCGCCGGCCATGGTGAAAGGGGAGACGATCACGGGCTGGTTGTTCTGGGCGTAGACGTCGAGGGCGCCGAGCATGGTCTCGTCCCAGACGAGGGGCGAGTTACAGTTCACGAGCGACACCATGACCGGCTCGTTGCGCGCGACCTCCTCGCCGAACACGAGCGCCGCCATCCGGATCGCGTCCTCCGCCCGTTCGGGCGCTGTCACCGGGCCCATGAAGACCTTGTCGGAGTTGCGGATGGCGCTTGCCGTGATGTGGAGATGTCGCTTCGGCACCGGCACGTCGACCGGCTCGCAGGTGATCGACCCGGTGCCGTGGAGTGCCGGCGCCATGTAGGCGAGGCGGTGGAAGAGCTCGAGATCAACGAGCGTCCCATAGCGGCGTTGCCCGTCGAACATCCGCACGAAAGGCGAGCCGTAGGTCGGGAAGAACACCGTGCAGGAGCCGCCGATTTCGATATCGCGCTGCGGATTGCGGGCGCGGATGCGGAAGCGCTCGGGTGCCTTGGCGACCAGCTCGAGCAAAAGGCCACGGTCGATGCGCACCCGCCAACCGTCCACCCGAGCCCCGGCCCCGCGCCAGAGATCGAGCGCCCGCGGATAGTGAAAGTCGATGCCGATCTCCTCGAGGATGCCCATCGCGGCGTGGTGGATGCGCTCCTCGGCCTCGCCGTCGAGCACCTGGAAAACCGGAATCCGCCGTTCGAGCGGTGGCAGGGCGCGGATCTCGAAACGCATCCGCTCGCTGCGGCGCGCGTCGCGTCCGCCCCGGCGTCCTTCCCGGCTCATGCGACCTCCAATCCTCTCGCCCGCGCGGTCGTCGCCGCGTCCCCAATCCCCTATCCCGCCACCCGCTGGCGCTCGCGCGTCGGCGCGACACCGAGAGTCGCAAGGCGGGAATTCGGCCCTACTCCCCTTCCTGCGGCGGTGCGGGTCGGTGGCGCCGAGCCCGGGCGATCAGATTGAGCGCCTCGACCAGAGCGGAGAAGGCGATGGCGAAGTAGAGGTAGCCGCGCGGAATGTGGAAGTGCAGCGCATCGGCGACCAGCGCCACGCCGACCAACAACAAGAAGGAGAGGGCGAGCATTTTCACCGTCGGATGCCGGTTGACGAAACGGCTCGTCGCCTCCGCTGCCACCAGCATGACGAGGATGGCCACCACCACTGCCGCTACCATCACCTCGACATGTTCGGCCATGCCGACCGCGGTGATTACCGAATCGAGCGAGAACACCACGTCGATGAGGGCGATCTGGATCACCGCGCCGGTGAGCGAAACGGTGCGTGGGTGTTTCGCGCCGTCGCCGCCCTCGAGAGTGTGGTGGATCTCCATCGTCGCTTTGACGAGCAGGAACAACCCGCCAGCCCCGAGCACGAGATCGCGCCATGACACGGTGTGATCGGCGATCGTCACGAGCGGAGCGGTAAGCCCGATGATCCACGAAATCGAAAGCAGCAGCAGAATGCGCAGAAGGAGTGCGAGCCCGAGACCGAAGCGGCGGGCGAAGGCCTGTTGGTGCGGGGGCAAGCGACTCGTGACGATAGAGAGAAAAATGATGTTGTCGATTCCGAGAACGATCTCGAGCGCGGCGAGCGTCACGAAGCTCGCCCAGGTCGAGGGCTGGAAGAGCAGTTCCATAACTGCAGGCTCCGCTACGAAAAGACTCGCCTATCCTAGGCCGGCTCGTCAGTGGTCGGTGGACGCCGCTGCATGAGATGAGGCACCCGAAAGCTCATCACCTTTTCTCCGTGCTGGTTGAACACGGAATATTGGATGGTCACGGTGCCCCGGTCGGCTCGGCTGCGGGATGGGCGAACCTCCACCACCTCTCCCTCGACACGGAGGGTATCCCCGGGTCGGACGGGCACATGCCAGCGCATTTCGTCGATGCCCGGGGCGCCGAGCGAAGCGGCATTGATTACCCGCTCCTGGTAGAGCAGCCGGAAGGCGACAAGGAGGGTTTGAAAGCCGCTGGCGATGAGCCCCCCGTACGGGCTGCGGGCCGCGGCGATCTTGTCGAGGTGAAACGGTTGGGGATCCCACTGCAACGCGAATTCGAGGATCTGTGCCTCGCTGAGGGTGGCACCGCGGGTGGTAAACCGCTGACCCACGACGAAATTCTCGAACCACAGGTCGGGTACGAGGCCCATCCGTGTCTCCGCCATCCGCCCCGCGCCTCCTGCCATGATGTGCCAGCGGACTCAAGCCCTCGGCGGGCCCAGCGGCGAAGGTGCCAGCTCCGGCTCCGCGCGAGCGGCTCGATTCCTGCCTCGCAGGCTGATAGCAGAGGGTGCCGAGGACGCTGGCGAAAGGAGCAGGCTGCGATGGCCATCGCCCGTGCCGCACGGCTCGGAGCCCTGTTCTGGCTCCTTGCGATTGCCGTTGCCATGGCCGTCTCGGCCCAGAGCGCGGATCCACTCCGCGAGGCCTACGATGCGGGCATGCGCGCCTATCGCGCCGACGACCTCGAGGCGGCAGCGCGGCATTTCGAGCGGGCTCTCGCTCTGGCTCGCGAGCGTTACGGCGAGGGCGATCCTCGTCTCGCCACGGATTTCAACAATCTGGCCGAGGTCTATCGCCTGCTCGGCCGGCTCGAGGAGGCCGAGAAACTCTATCTCGAAGCTCTCTCCCTCGACCGTCAGCGGGGGTCGGCCGACCCCGGGGCAACCGCGACGACTCTCAACAATTTGGCCCTGCTCTACCGCGCCAAGAAACGTTTCGAGGAAGCCGAGGACCTCTATCGACAGGCGCTGCAGTTGCTCGAGGGGAACCTCGGGCCGAACCATCCCGACCTCGCGCGCCTGCTCAACAACTGGGCGATGCTGAAGCTCGCGCGTGGCGAACCGCAGGCTGCTCTCGAACTGGAGCGGCGGGCCCTCGAGCTCGCCAGGCGCGGCCTTCCCGCCGACCATCCACAGATCCGCGTCCTCGAGCAGAACATCGAGCGCATTCGCAGCGCCGTGGCTCGAGGCGCGTACGAACGCGGCCAGCAGAGGACGGTGCGAAGCCCGCAGTCGGCCGGCATCCCGGTCGCCGGCTATGCCGTGCACCTGGCTTCCATGACGTCGGAAGGAGCGGCGCGTGCCGCAGCTCGGGAGCTGAAGCAGCGCCACGACTTTCTTCGCCCCCTCGACCCGCTGCCGCCGCAGCCGGTGCAGATCGCCGGCAAGGGCACGTTCTGGCGGGTGCTGTTCGGCCCCTTCGCCGACCGCCGGGAAGCCTCGGGGCTCTGCGCGCGAGCGCGCGCGCAAGGTCTCGACTGTTTCGTGCGCGAACTCGGCGCCGGTCCTGGCTCGCGAGACGGTTGAAGCGACCAGGGGTCGATTCTATAACACGCTCGGACCTCTCGCCGGATGCGACGCCGGAATGGACGAGTTGACGACCGCCTTCGTCGGTGCCGCGGCCTTGATCCTCGGGGCCGATCCGGCGCTCCTCGAGATCGTGGCGCTGTCGCTTTTGGTCAGCCTCTCTGCGGTGACGATCGCCGCTCTTTTGGGCCTGCCGCTCGGGGCGGTCCTCGCGGCGCTGCGTTTTCCCGGACGGCGGGTCATGATCGTCGCCGTCAATGCCCTCATGGGGCTGCCACCGGTGGTGGTCGGTCTCTTCATCTATCTGTTGCTCTCGAACAGCGGGCCGCTCGGCGCCCTCGGTCTCCTCTACACCCCGAGCGCCATGGTGATCGCCCAGACCGTATTGGTGATGCCGATCGTCGTGGCGCTTGCGCACGAACTCTTGTCGTCGCTGCACGAGGAGTACGACGAGCTCTTCCGCTCCCTCGGCCTGCGGCCGGCTGCCGTCCTCGCTACCCTGCTGTGGGAGGGGCGGTTCGGGCTCGTCACCGTGCTGCTCGCCGGCTTCGGGCGGGCGATCGCCGAAGTCGGCGCGGTGATGATCGTCGGCGGCAACATCGCCCATCTCACCCGGGTCATGACCACGGCCATCGCTCTCGAGACAGCGAAGGGCGAGATCGCCCAGGCGCTTGCCCTCGGCCTGGTGTTGCTCGTGCTCGCCTTTACCGTCAATCTTCTGGTCGCCCTGTTCCGTCAGGCGGCGATGCGCCTTGCCTATGGCTGAGAACCGGGGAGGGACCGTGGCCCTCGGTCAGCCGATTCTGCCGCTCGAGGTGCGCGACCTCATGGTGGAGATCGGCGGAAGGCGTGTGCTCGACCGGGTCTCCTTGACCATTGCCGGCCAGGGCACGACGGTGGTGCTCGGCCCCAACGGTGCCGGCAAGAGCGTGCTTTTGCGCACCCTCCATGGCCTGGTGAAGCCGGTGGCGGGCGAGATGCGGTGGAACGGCCGACCGTTCGGACCGGACGTGCTCAGCCGCCAGGCCCTCGTCTTCCAGCGGCCGCTCCTGCTGCGCCGCTCGGTCGTCGGCAATCTCGTCTTTGCGTTGCGCCCCCGCGGCCTCGCGCGAGGGGAGCGGCAGCGGAGGCTAGCGGCCATTCTCGCCCGCTTCGCACTCGAGGCGTTGGCGGATCGTCCAGCCCGCGGACTATCCGGGGGCGAGCAACAGCGGGTGGCCCTAGCGCGAGCGCTCGTCCTCGAGCCCGAGCTCCTGCTGCTCGACGAACCAACCGCGAGCCTCGATCCTGCGGCGACGCTGGTGATCGAGGATCTGCTGCGGCGGACGGCGGCAGAGGGCACGCATCTGCTCCTCGTCACGCACGACGTGGCGCAGGCTCGGCGCCTCGCCGATCGCGTGATCTTCCTGCACGGCGGCCGGGTGCTCGAAGAGGCACCGGCTTCGGTGTTCTTTACCCGGCCGGCGACGCGCGAAGCCTTCCTGTGTCTCGCCGGGGAGCTCCCGACATGAAACCGTCCCTCTCGGGCCTTTTCCTCCTCCTTTGCGCGGCCACGCCGGTGCAAGCTGGCGAACGCTACTTCGTCCTGCAGTCGACGACGTCCGTCCAGAACTCCGGTCTGCTCGAACACATCTTGCCGCTTTTCACCGCCCAGACCGGCATCCAGGTGCGGGTAGTGGCAGTGGGCACTGGCCAGGCCCTCTACCACGCCCGCAACGGCGATGGCGACGCGGTGCTGGTGCACGATCCCGAGGCCGAGCGCGCCTTCGTCCGCGAGGGCTTCGGAGTGCTGCGCTGCGAGGTGGCGCGGAACGACTTCGTCCTCGTCGGGCCGCGCAACGATCCAGCCGGCATCCGGGGTTTAGACGATGTCGTCGACGCGTTTCGCCGCATCGCCCATAGCCGAGCTCTCTTCGTCTCGCGCGGCGACGACTCGGGCACGCATCGCCGCGAACAGGCGTTATGGCGGCAAGCCGGTATCGAGCTCGGGGTTGCCGACACCAGCTGGTATCGCCAGGTCGGCTCGGGGATGACGGCAACCCTGACGATCGCCGCCAATCTCTCCGCCTACACTCTCACCGACCGTGCGAGCTTCCTCGCCTTTTCCCACCGCAGGGAACTCGAAGAGCTGGTGCGGGGCGACCCCCGTCTCGAGAACCTCTACGCCATCGCCCTGGTCAATCCCGAGCGCCATCCAAGGGTGCGTTTTGCCGAGGCGCGGAGCTTTCGCGACTGGCTGGTATCGCCGGAGGGGCAGGCCGCCATCGCTGCCTTCCGACTCGGTGATGAGCGAGCCTTCACGCCCGCCGCCCGCTGCGACGCCGATACCGGCAGCCGGCGGTAGCGACGCGCCGGAGCAGCGCGATGGCCGCCAAAGGGCCACCGCCGACCGCCACTCATCCCGCCCGCGGGTCGATCGGCAGCTGGCTCGCGATACCGATGAGATCCTCAAAGGCGACCGCCGCTCGCAGGAGCAGGGCTTCGCCCCGAAGGGGTGCAACGATCTGCAGCCCGACCGGTAGGCCGTTCGCCGTGAAGCCGCAGGGTACCGAGATGGCGGGACAGCTGGTGAGGGTGATGGCGTAGGTGATGGTGAGCCAGTCGACGTAGGAGGGGAAACGGTGACCGGCGAGTTCCTCGATCCAGCGGATCTCCACCGGGAAAGGTGGCACCACCGCCGCCGGGCAGAGGAGCAAGTCGTGATCCTCGAAGAACCGTACCGTGTTCTGCAACATGGCAGCGCGCAACCGCTCGGCGCGACCGATGTCGGCGGCGGTCAGCCGCAAGCCGTGTTCGATATTCCACACCACCTCGGGCTTGAGCCGAGCGCGATGCGCCTCGAGCAGCGGCGCACGGGCCGTCACGAAATGTTCGGCGCGCAGCACGGTGAAGGCTTCGACCGCCGGCGACAGATCGGGCGCGTTCTCGACCATGTCCGCGCCCAATTCCCGAAAGCGTCCCGCCGCCTCGCGGCAGATGTGGGCGATCTCAGGGTCGACCGGGGTGATGCCGCCGAGATCGGGGCTGAAGGCCACGCGCCGGAGCTTCGGCGGCCAGCCGACGGCATCGGTGAAGGAACTGCGTCCCGACTCGAAGCTCAGCGGGTCGCGGGGGTCGAAGCCGCTCATGGCGTCGAGGAACAGCGCGAGGTCGCGGACATCGCGCGCCATCGGTCCTTCGACGGAAAGAGTCTGGAAAGGGGTCAGGGAGGGGCCGTGCGGCACCCGTCCGGGGGATGGGCGCAGCCCGACCACGGCGCAGAAGGCGGCGGGGGTCCGCAACGAGCCGCCGAGATCCGACCCGGTTGCCAGCCAGGCCATCCCGGTGGCCAGGGCCACCGCCGAGCCGCCCGAGGAGCCACCGCAGGTTAAGGCCGTATTCCAGGGATTGCGCGTGGCACCGAAGACCTCGTTGAAGGTATTGGCGCCGGCCCCGAACTCGGGGGTGTTGGTCTTGCCGAGGACGATCGCCCCGCGCGCCTCCAGCCGCTCGACCAGAATGTCCGAGCGCTCGGGCACATGCTCGGCGAAGATCGGCGAGCCATAGGTCGTCCGGACTCCGGCGACATCGGTCAGATCCTTGACGAGGATGGGGAGGCCGGCGAGCCAGCCGCGCCGGTCTTCGGGTGGCAGCGCTGTTTCCAGGCGGCGCGCGTGCTGGCGCGCGCGCTCGATGCACAAGGTGGGTACGGCATTCACGTCCGGATCCACCGCTTCGATTCGCGCTATCGCCGCGTCGATCGCTTCGAGCGGCGAGATCTCCCGCTCGGCAAGCAGTCGCACCACCTCCCGCGCGGGAAGCCGCACGAGTTCCGCGCTCGCCACCGATGCCTCCGGCTCAGCTTCCACCGAGCCACCGTTGGCATGTCTGGAAGCGGTCGGCAAGTGCTGGGACGGGGCGACAGCTCCGTCCGGGCGTTCTTTCCCTTCGTTCCCGGCGCCGATCGCGCTCACTCCCGAGTCACGGGCGGTCTGCCGTGCGCGGTGGCCACCACCCGCACGTCCAGGACGAGGCTGCCGCCGTCCGCCGTCTCGACGCTGCGCACCTCTTCCTGGATCGCCACCGCAGCCTCCACCGCACCGGCTTCTCTTGCACGAGCGAGCGCCCGTTTTGCTGCCTCCGCCCCAGCGAGGGCCCGCGCGGTCGCCAAATCGTCGACCACCCGGGTACCGTCCGGCAGGTGGACGAGGAAGCGCTCCTCCTCGTCGCGACCGATCAGCACCTCGACCCGCTCGATCACTTCGCCGACCACCGCACCCACGGCGTTGCACACCGCATAGTGCGGCGGAACGACGAGGGCGGTGTCGAGATGGACGGCGGGGCGGGGCAGCAGCAGGGCGGCCGGTGCGCCCACCCCGACGAGAGGCCGCATGTAACGCAATCGCATTTCCACAAGCGGTCGACCGCAGCGTGGTGCGGACGGGGAGAGGGCGCGCTCGACCGTGGCCGAGAGCTGTCCCCCCTCGAGCCAGTCGCCGGCCTCGCCCTGCCGAGCGAGGGCGGCTCGCACGAGGGCCGCGGTCATCGCCCGCTCCGCTGCCTCCAGCACCTGACGCGCGAAGAGTTCGACCGGGCCGGTTTCGGGATATCGTCCGGCAACGGGCTTCCGCGCCTCGAGCGCGGCGGCGAGGCGCGCCGCCTCGACCGAACCGGTGGTCTGGCGACCGAGGACGTGCGCCGCATCGGTAGGGGTGAAGCCCGCCCGGCGGACGAGCCCGCGCCCTTCCAAGCGTCGCAGAGCCGAGCCCAGCACCTCGCGGTCGACAATGGTCTCGAGCGGGACCGGTCCCTGAGCGAGCAATTCGGCCAGACGCCGCTCGCGGCGGTCGAGGAGAGCGGAGGTCAGCTCTCCCGCCACCACGGCAAAGCGGGCGTCGTGCTCGCGCGATGGGCGCGCGATCTGCTGCTCGAGGATGGCAAGCACCGGGGGATGGCGCATGGCCAGGGCGGCGATCGGGACGACTCGGGTGGGGCCGACCGAGAGTCGGCCCTCGGTCTGGCGCCGCACCTCGCTGTCGCCGCCGAGACCGGTGGTCTCCAGTTCGACGGCCTCCACCATGGTCTCGTAGCCGGCGATCCGGGCGCCGCGCCGAGCGAGCCGGGGCCGGCCGTTCTCGACCGCGGCGATGTCGGTGGTGGTGCCGCCGACGTCGACCACCACGGCATCGGCGAGCCGGGCGAGATGGATGGCGCCGACCACGCTTGCCGCCGGTCCCGAGAGGATGGTTTCGACAGGCTTCTTGCGGGCAGCTTCGGCCGGGATGAGGGAGCCGTCGCCGCGCACCACCATGAGCGGCGCGGCAATCGCCAGCTCGCCCATGAGCTGACCGACCGCTCGCAGCAGGCGGTCGATTTCCGGCAGTAGGCGGGCGTTGAGGAAAGTGGTCAGGGCTCGTCGCGCCGCATCGATGCGGCTCGTGAGCTCGTGGGAGCAGGTCACGGGAAGGGCGAAGCGCTCGCGCAAAAACGCCGCTGCGGCGAGCTCGTGGGTGGGCTCGCGGACCGCGAACTGACTCACCACCGCGGCGGCCTCGACCTGGCCGACGAGCTCGGAGAATGCCCGCTCGAGAGCGCCAAGCTCGAGGGGGGCGAGCTCGCGGCCGAAGGCATCGTGTCCTCCAGCGAGCGTGACGACGGGAGCATCCGCGACGGCGGCGCGCAACTGCGCGCGCTCGAGCAGCGACGGCTCGAGGCCGATGAGGACGAGCGCGGCGCGACCACCGCGTCCTTCGACGATGGCATTCGTGGCGAGCGTCGTCGACAGCCCCACGAGCCCGATCGGCTGATCGGCTGCAGCGAGGACCCTGCGCACCGCATGCCCGATACCCACCACGAGATCGGCGTGGGTGGTCTCGGCCTTGGCGGCAGCGATCACCTGTTCCTTGTCGTCGATCAGCACCGCATCGGTGAACGTGCCGCCGGTGTCGATGCCAAGTCGCAGTACCATCCCCGTCAGGCCCTTTTCGATGCGAGCCGCGAAGCGCGCGACGATGGACCGGCCGGTCCAGGTGGCGCATGTCGCGGTGGCAACGGCGGTGCCGCTTCCAAAGAGGCGAAGCAAGCGGGAATCGCTTCAATGTGGGGCGGAGGTGCAGGTTGGTGTGGGAGGATGCATGGTTGCCCTCATCGCCGGCAACTGGGCCCTGCTGTTCGGCATCCTCGTCCTCATGATCGGACACGGGCTCCAGGGAACCCTTCTCAGCCTCGGCACGGCGATCGCTGGCTTTCCCACCGGCCTCGCCGGGATCGTGCTGTCGGGCTATTTCCTCGGCCTTCTCGCCGGCTCGCTCACCGTCCAGCATTTGATCTCGCGGGTGGGCCATGTGCGAGTGTTCGCGGCCATGGGAGCCATCGCCTCGACCACCATCCTCTTCCACGTGCTGGTGGTCGAACCCTTTGCCTGGCTCGTCCTGCGCATCGTCACCGGCTATTGTTTTGCCGGCATCTACATCGTCGCCGAGAGCTGGCTCAACGCCAGCACCACGAACGACACCCGCGGGCGTCTGCTGTCGGTCTATATGGCCTTGCAGACTCTGGGCTTTGCCATCGGCCCGCTGCTCCTGAACTTCACCGATCCCGCCAGTTTCGAACCGTTTGTCTGGGTGTCGGTGACCCTTTCGCTCGCCGTCGTGCCCATGCTCCTCACCGCTGTCCCCACACCTTCGCTCTCGGCTCCCGCTCGCTTCGGTCTCGGCGAACTCTATCGGACCTCGCCGCTCGGCTGCGTGGCCATCGTCGGGGTCGGGGTGACTCTGGGTGCGGTGCTCGGCATCGGGCCGCTCTTCGGCCGCGCGATCGGGCTCGAGGTGTTCGAGATCACCTTCCTGATGTCTCTCCTCTCCGTCGGGGGTGCCGTGCTGCAGTGGCCGTTCGGCCGCATTTCCGACCACACCGACCGGCGCTATGTGCTCATCGCCGCGGCTGCTGGCGCCGCTCTGTGGATCGTCCTCGGTCATCTCGCCGAAGGCGTCCACCGTTGGCTCTTGTACCTGTGCTTCTTTTTGTTCTCGGGGTTCACCTATCCGCTCTACTCCCTGAGCGTGGCTCACACCAACGACTTCCTGCGACCGCAAGAGATGGTGGCGGCGAGCAGCGCCATCCTGCTCGCCAACGGTATCGGCGCCACCCTCGGCCCGAGCCTGGGCGGCTTCGTTCTCGACGCATTGGGGCCCGGCGGCTTCGTCGCCTTCGTCGCCGCGGTCAACCTGGCGATCGCCATCTTCGGGATCTACCGCAGCACGGTCCGGCCGCCGGTGCCAGCCACCGAACGCAGCCCCTGGGTGGCTCTGCCGCAGACGACGCCGGTCGGATTGGAGCTCGCCTGCGGCACGGCAGCGGAAGGGACAGCCACGCCGGAAGGGAAGGAGCCGACCGGGGCGCGGCGAGACAAGGATTATTTTCCTCTCGATTCCTGACAGGGGATGCGCTACCTCTCCACCAGGTTGTTCCGCTTCACGGAGTCCGGCGCTCACTTCTGTCCGTAACGTCGGTGCGGGTTCTCCGCGTTTCCCGGGACTACGTCCGGCGCCGATCTCCGTGTCGTCTCCGCCGCGTCGTTTCCTCACCTCAGGGCCGAAAGACGGACAGAACGTCAGCCTCCCGGCGGGATGGCCGATGTTTTGTCTTTCGACCCTGGAGCAGGTCATGACGCGGAAGATCTTCGTCGCCAACTTCCCCTACAACACCACCGCCGAGGATCTCACCGAGCTGTTCGAACAGCACGGCGAGGTGGTCTCGGCGAAGATCGCCACCGATCGCGAGACCGGCCGTTCGCGCGGCTTCGGTTTCGTCGAGATGGGCACCGAGCAGCAGGCAGCCGACGCCATCCGGGCGCTCAACGGCGTCGATCTCGGTGGCCGGCCGCTCGCGGTGCGCGAGGCCGAGGATCGCGGTGGCCCGCGACGCGGCGGCGGTGGCGGCTTCGGGAATCGCGGCGGCGGCCGGTTCCCCGGCGGCCGGGGCGGTGGCCACCGCTTCTGAGCAGCCTGTCCGACCGTTAAGAAAAAGGGAGCCGCGGCTCGACCGCGGCTCCTCGTTCTTGCGAAGCGGATCGCCGTCCGGGCGGCTCCCTCACTCCAGCGACGGAGTCGGTGTCGGACAGATCTTGACGAGACGGGCATCGCCCCTGCCGGCGCACCGTAACCAAAGCCCGCGCTCGCCTAGAAAACCCTCGCCGCGACCTGCCCGCAGCGCCTGGCCATCGCGGCTGCGCTCGACCTCGCCCTCGACCACGGTCCAGACGACATTCGGGTCCTCGGCAGGGTAGGCGGGGGCATCGGGGACGAGCCGCAGCACCCGCAGCTCCATGCCATCCAGCCGAGCCACCAGCCGTTCCTCGCCCCAGGGAGCGGTATGGGCGAAGGGCTCGAGCACTTCCGGCCGGGTCTCTTTTGCCAGCCGTGCGACCAGCCGCTTGAGCGGCTCGCTGCCGTCGCGGCGACCGACGAACAGCGCATCGGGCGTGTCGACCAGCACGAGGTCCTCGACCCCGGCGAGCGCCACGAGACGAGTGGAGGCGTGCACCAGACAGCCGCGGACGGCTTCTGCCGTCACTTCGCCCGAGAACGCATTGGCCTGGTCGTCGCGGTCGGCGATTTCCCAAAGGGCCTGCCACGACCCCAGATCCGACCAGCCGGGATCGCAGGGCACGACCACGAGCCGCTGGGAGCGCTCCATGACCGCCTTGTCGATCGGCTGCTCGGGAATGCGCGCATAGAGGTCCGAGGGCGGCCGCGGCAGAGAGCCGGAGCGGACGGCTCTCGCTGCAGCCTGCACCGCTTCGCCGATCGCCGGAGCGAAACGACCGAGCTCGGCCAGCAAGGAGTCGGCCCGGAACAGGAAAATGCCGCTGTTCCACAGCCAATCGCCTGTCTGCAGCATCGCCTGCGCCTGCTCCCGCGGCGGCTTTTCCACGAAGGCGGCCACTCGATGGACGCCCTTCCCACCGGCGAGCGGCGGCCCGAGGCGGATATACCCGAAGCCGGTCTCCGGGCGGGACGGCCGGATGCCGAAGGTGGCGAGGGCGCCTTCGCGCACCGCCGGCAAAGCCGTGACGACCGCCTCGCGGAGCACGTCGGGCCGCTGGATGAGGTGATCGGACGGACACACCCAGAGCACGCGCTCGCCGCCCAGCCGCTCGGCCACCACAGCAGCGGCAAGCCCGACGGCGGCGGCCGTGTTGCGCGCCACGGGCTCGAGCAAAAGGCCGGAGAGCAGGTCCGCGTCGATGTGCTCGAGTTCCCGGGCAAGCAGTTCCGCCTGCGCCGCCGCCCCGACGGTCATGATGCGGTCGGCTGGCACCAGAGCGAGCAGCCGCTCGACGGTGTGTCGCAAAAGCGACCGCTCGCCGAGCAAGGGGGCGAGATGCTTCGGACGGCCGATCCGGCTCAGTGGCCACAGACGGGTGCCGGAACCGCCGGCGAGGACCACGGGATGGACATCATCGAAGCTCGGATGCGGCATCGGTTGGGACTCTTCCACGCACGCAGTCAAGGATGACCCTGCATAGCCCGTCCGCCGGTGGTCGACCAGCGCGACGAGGTTGCGGGTAATCCCATGGTGCTCTCGCCCAGGGCGATAGCTTTAACGAATTGTTCGAAAACCGGTCGTAGAAACGGGTCCACCGGCAAGAACGGGATCGCGGCCAGGATGAACGACGAGACCCGAATCGTGCAGATCGGCGAACGGGCGTTCGCGGCGCTGCGGGAGCGGGGTATCCTTCCGTCTCCCGAGAACTACCTCGTGTGGTACACCCATCTGGCCGGCGAAAATCCGGCCCTCAGTCGCATGATCCGCCTGCTCGAGCAGAACCGCGACAGCTTCGACGCCAAGCGCTGTCGCGAGCTCTATGCCCGCTACTTTTTGCGCAGCGACATGCAGCGAACGCTCGCCGAGGCGACCGACCGAATCAAAGGTCTCACCGAGCGGCTCGGCGACCTTCTCGCCCATTCGGGCGAGGAGAGCGCGCGGGCGAGCTCGCGGTTCGAAGCGGCTGCGCGCGCGCTGGCGACCACTTGCGGCCTCGAGGAGATCAGGCGGGTCGTGGTCGCGCTCGATGCCGAGGCGCGGCGGATGGCGGCCGAGACCCGCACTTTGGGCTGCGAGCTGCAGCGCAGCAGCCGCGAGGTGGCCGAGCTGCAGAGCCATCTCGAGCGGATGCAACGAGAAGTCGAAACCGATCCGCTTACCGGTGTGGGCAACCGCAGACATTTCGACGTTGCCCTCAAGCGGCTCGCTGCCCGCAGTCTCGAGGACGGCACGCCGCTCTCGATGATGCTCGCCGACATCGATCACTTCAAACGCTTCAACGACACGTTCGGCCACGATGTCGGCGATGTGGTGCTGCGTCTCGTCGCGGGCGTGATTCGCCGCGGCGTGCGCGACAACGACGTGGTGGCGCGTTTCGGCGGCGAGGAATTCGCCGTGCTGATGCCGGGTGTCGAGCTCGCGGAGGCCGCCGCGGTCGCCGAGCGGCTGCGCGCGACGGTCGCCGGTCGCCGCCTGCGGTCGCGCGAAGACGGGCGCGATCTCGGCATGGTGACCCTGTCGATCGGGCTCAGCGCCTACTGTCCGGGCGAGCCCCTCGATCGCTTTTTCCGGCGTGTCGATTCCGCCCTCTACGAGGCCAAACAGGGCGGCCGAAATCGGGTGGTGGTCCGGGATGTCGAGGACCGTCTCGTCAACGAAGAGGAGCTCGCACGAGCCGGCAGGGCAGGGGAACAGGCCCGCGCTTCCGCTTGACGCGTGGAACCGCGCGTCCCATCACCTGCGCGGATGTCGACGTCCGCGCGGGCGGCCCCGCGGCCGAGGCAGGGAGGACCCATGCTACGCCGGAAACCGAGGCTGTGCACGCACCCCCAAGGCAATCCCTACACCCTCGACCTCGATCGCAACGAGGCGAACTATGCGGCGCTCACACCGCTCACCTTCCTCGAGCGCACGGCCGACGTCCACCCGGAGCGGCTGGCGGTGATCCATGGCGCGCGCCGCTGGACCTATGGCGAACTGCGCGAGCGCTGCCACCGACTGGCCTCGGCGCTGGAACGAGCCGGCATCCGCCCGGGCGACACGGTGGCCGTCATGGCGCCCAACATCCCCGCTGCGCTCGAAGCTCATTTCGGCGTGCCGATGGCCGGGGCGGTGTTGAACGCCCTGAACGTGCGGCTCGATCCCGCCACCATCGCCTTCATCCTCGAACATGGCCGCGCCCGCGCGCTCCTCACCGACACCGAATATGCCCCGGTGATTCGCGAGGCACTCGCCCGGCTGCCGGAACGGCCGCTCGTCGTCGACATTCTCGACGAGGCCTTTTCCGGTCCGCACGAGCGACTGGGGGATGTCACCTACGAGGAATTCCTGCAAAGCGGCGATCCCGATTTTCTCCCGTATTTCCCCGCCGACGAATGGCAGGCGATCGCCCTCAATTACACCTCCGGCACGACCGGCAATCCCAAGGGTGTCGTCTATCATCACCGCGGCGCCTACCTCAACGCCATCGGCAATGTCCTCGTCTGGCAGATGCCGCATTTTCCCGTCTATCTCTGGACGTTGCCGATGTTCCATTGCAACGGCTGGTGCTTCCCCTGGACGGTGACGCTGCAGGCGGGGGTTCACGTCTGTCTGCGCCGGGTCGACAGTCGGACCATCTACGACGCCTTCGCCAACCATGGTGTGACCCATCTCTGCGGCGCGCCGGTGGTGATGGGCATGATCGTCAACGCGCCAGAGGAAGTGCGCCAGCCCTTCGGCCAGAAGGTGCACATGATGACGGCGGCCTCGGCGCC
This sequence comes from bacterium HR40, assembly GCA_002898275.1. Lineage (GTDB taxonomy): Bacteria > Pseudomonadota > Alphaproteobacteria > Geminicoccales > Geminicoccaceae > HRBIN40. The sequence continues at coordinate 826,830 of BEIQ01000001.1, read as the reverse complement.
GCCGCCCGCGGTGCTCGAAAAGATGGCAGCGCTCGGGATCGAGGTCACCCACGTCTATGGCCTCACCGAAGTCTACGGCCCGGCCACGGTGTGCGAGGTCAAGCCGGAGTGGAGCGCCCTCGCGCCGCGCGAGCGGGCCGAGCGGCTCGCCCGCCAGGGCGTGCGCTATCCGGTGCTCGAGGGTCTCGAGGTCATGGATCCGGCGACCATGCAGCCGGTTCCGGCGGACGGGGCCACTCTCGGGGAGATCATGATGCGCGGTCACATCGTCATGAAGGGGTACCTGCGCAACCCGAAAGCGACATCCGAGGCCTTCGCCGGCGGCTGGTTCCACACCGGCGATCTGGCGGTGATGCACCCGGACGGCTATGTCGAGATCAAGGATCGCGCCAAGGACATCATCATCTCCGGCGGCGAGAACATCTCGAGCATCGAAGTGGAAGCCGCTCTCTACCGCCATCCGGATGTCCTCGAGGCGGCAGTGGTGGCCAAACCCGACGAGAAATGGGGCGAGACCCCCTGCGCCTTCGTCACCCTCCGCGAAGGGGCCACGGTGACGGCGGAAGAGCTGATGGAATTCCTGCGCACCCAGATCGCGCGCTACAAGGTGCCGAGATACATCGTTTTCGGGCCGCTGCCCAAGACCTCGACCGGCAAGATCCAGAAGTTCGTTCTGCGCGAACGGGCGAAGACCCTCTAGGCCGGCAGGGCAGACGAAGGGGGAGGAGGATGGTGGAATTCACGGCTCGCGCAACGCTGCCCGAGGATGCGGAGCGGGCCACCCTGATCGGGCGTGCCTGGATTGCCTCGCAGCCCGAGGGTCCGGCGGTGATCGCCGTGCGGGGCGACGAGGTCGTCGACCTCACGGCCATCGTCCCGACCGTGCGGGATCTCTGCGAGCGCGAAGACGCGGTGGCCATCGCGCGCCACGCGGCGGCGCCGCGTCTGTGCAGCCTCGAGGAGCTCGTCGCCCATTCTCGCTGGGATCGGCGGACGCTCGCGCGACCGCATCTGCTGGCTCCGTGCGATCTGCAAGCGGTGAAGGCGGCAGGGGTGACTTTCACCAAGAGCCTGATCGAGCGCGTGGTCGAGGAGCAGGCGCGGGGCGATCCGAAACGGGCAGCGGCGGTGCGAGCCGAGATCGAGGCGCGGATCGGCGGATCGCTCGCCGCCATTCGGCCCGGCTCGCTCGAGGCCGAACGACTGCGCGACCATCTCCGGTCCATCGGCGCTTGGTCGCAGTATCTCGAGGTGGGGCTCGGGCCCTATGCCGAGATCTTCACCAAATGCCAGCCCATGGCGGCGGTCGGTCACGGTGCCGAGATCGGCATACACCCGGAGAGTGCGTGGAACAATCCGGAGCCCGAGGTGGTGCTGGTGGTCGACAGTCGCGGGCGCATGCGCGGTGCGACCCTCGGCAACGACGTCAATCTGCGCGATTTCGAGGGACGCAGCGCATTGCTGCTCGGGCGGGCAAAGGACAACAACGGCTCGGCGGCCATCGGCCCGTTCATCCGTCTCTTCGACGAGCATTTCGATCCCGACGATGTGCGACAGGCAGAGGTGCGGCTGCAGGTGGAGGGGGCGGACGACGGCTTCCGGCTCGAAGGTTGCAGTTCCATGCGCGAGATCAGCCGCGATATCGCCGACCTCGTGGCCCAGACGATCGGCCCGCAGCACCAATACCCGGACGGTTTCGTCCTGATGTGCGGCACCATGTTCGCACCGACCGAGGATCGCGACGCGCCCGGAGCCGGCTTCACCCATCATGTCGGCGACGTGGTCGAGATCCATTCGCCGCGGCTCGGCCGGCTGGTCAACCGGGTCGAGCGCTGCGACCGCATTCCGCCTTGGACCTTTGGCGCGGGAGCGCTGCTGCACAATCTGGCAGCGCGGGGCTTGCTCGCCGGCTGAAGAGGGTCAGCGTCTCGCCGAGACCAGACCGTCCTCGCCCGGCGGCAGAAGACCGCGCGCCTGGAGCGCCGCGATCAGCCGGGCACGGGTGGCTTGCACCGCGACGAGAGGCTGCCGACGAGCCCTGGCGACTTCGGCGGCGGTATAGGGGCGGAACTCCGCCGGCAGCTGGCCGCGACTGAAGGTGAGGAGGGTCCAGTTGACCACTCGGGCGAGCCGTTCGTCGTCGAGCATGGCCCACGCCACCCCGGGTACGCGGATCAGATAGTCGCGACCCTCGGGCAGATGGGCGAACAGGCCGACGAAGTCCTTGAGCCGCGGCACGGAGAGAAAAGCCCCCATGCCGTCCTCGCGATGACAGCCCTGGCAGTTGCGAGCATAGTCTTCGGCAACGCCGGTGACCGAGGTGACAGCTCGCGGCTCCGCCCTCGCGGGAAGCCCGGTGAAGGGGAGGAGGGCGAGGAGAAGGGCGGGAAGTCGCCTCATGCCCGGCCGACGATGCCAGCGCCGGTGCAGTGGTAGACCATGCTGCGGGCGCCGAAGCACCAGTCGATGTCGTTCGACAGCTGCGGCCGGTAGACGGGCATCTCTCCCTCGGTCGACAGGCACGGACAGCGCCCGCAGACCTCCTTGCCGCAGCAATCCCGGTAGGCGATGAGGTAGGTGTTGCCGTCCTGGGGGTTGACGCAGCTGCCGACCCAGGAGGTGGGCGAGGGCTCGGCACCTGGCGGACAGGCGGTGACGCCGCCATTGCAGCAGGTGCAGAGATAGCCGTCCATGGCGCAATAGCGCCAGTAGTTGCACTGGGTGTCGTCCTCGGCCTGGGCGTTCTCGAAGAATGCTTGTGCCCGAGCGCGCCGGAACTGGCCGCTGCGGTCCACCGGCAAGAGCGGCAGCAGAGCTCCTCCCACGAGCGCCACCCCGAGGCGCGCAAGCAGGCTCCTACGCGAGCTGCGCTGGGCGAATCGCCGGCTCAGGCGCTCGATCCACCGGTCGAGGACGGTCTCGCGCTGCATGTCGGTTTCCCCCTCGCTCGATGCTCACGCGGTCCGCTTGCCGGCCATCACCGGTTGGCCGTCCGGTGAGGCACCGCGGGCCGACAGATACTCCTGGATGCTGGCATAGCCGGTTTCCTTGGCGACCAGCAGACTCTCGAGATGTTCGCGGGAATTGACGAGCCCCTTCGCTCGCACGATGCCGCGCTCGTCGATCAGCACGGCATAGGGCAGCTTCCCCACCTGTAATCGCATGCCGATCTCGGGGGCGATGACATAGGTGAGCCCCTCGAGCCGGTGCTCGCGGATCATCCGTTCCTGTTCGCTCCGCTCGCCATCGCCGACGAGCACGATCTCGAGCGCGCCGCCTTCGCTCTTGGCGAACGGGCGGAGAATGCCGAGCAGCTTCTTGCATACCGGGCAGGTCGGGGAGACGAAAAGGAGGAGTTGCGCCTTGCCGTCGGCCCGCGCCCCCCCGACAGTGACCGGCCGACCGTCGATCGTGCGCACGGCGAAACTCGGCGCGGCGTCGCCGACCTCGACGGCTCCATCCATCATGAGCGCGCCCAGGGGTGCGATGCGCTCGTGAAGCACGCCAATCTGGCGGGTGAGGGCAAAGAGCGCGAGTGCCAGCAGGACGAAAGCGACCCACAGCAAGATCTGCGAAACGACGAGGGCTTCCATCATGGGGTACGCTCCCGCCTCACAGGGGCGAGCTCGAGGAGCTGGGAGAGCGCGAGATAGACGAGAACCAGTGTCAGGGTGGCACCGATCAGGGCGGCGAAGTCCAAGATCGAAAGCGGCCGCGCGGCCGGCTCCGCGAGAGCCACGCCGGCGACGAAAAGGAGCAGGAGATTGCGTACCACGAGGGGCCAACCGATGCGCTGCCGGCTGCGGCCGACAAAGCAGCCGCAGTCGATGTCGGTACGGCCACGCCGGATGTTGATCGCCATCGCGATGGCGAACGCCAAAAGCAGCGCGCCACAGACACCGGCAGCGACCTCCCGAGTGGGCTCGAAGAGCAGGCCTAGGGCCGCCGCGAGCTCGACGAAGGGTAGGCCGCGAGCGAAGGGCGAAATGAGTGGCTCCGGCAGGATGCGATAGTTGCGCACGATGCCCTCGAAGGGCCCCATCGCCGCCAGCTTCGCCGTCGCTGCGGTGGCGAAGATCGAGGCGAGGAGGAGCCGCGCCACCCAGGAGACGATCGGATCGATCATCGGTGGGCCTCCCCGCCGGCGCTCAGCCGCCCGCCGCATGCAGCAGGAAGGGGGTCACTCCCGTGCCGTCGATGCTGCGCAGGTGCTCGCCGCTCTCGGGATCGTAGATGCCGACGACGCCAGTGTCGGTCAGCGTGGCGAGCAGCGGCTCGGCATCGGGGGTGACGAGGAGCGAGATCGAGGGCTCCTCGAGGGCGAAACGGTCGACGATGGCGTTGGCCTCGGGATCGACGACCCAGACTTCCTCCCCTGGCTGCTTGTGGCTCCAGCGCGGCCCGCGGTGCATGAGCACGAACGCCCGGCGGAGCCCAGGGTGCCAGGAGACGAGCTGCCAGCCGCCCGGGCGCCAACCGTCTTCCTTTTCCTCGGCGGTGGTGAGCGACCAGCGGTCGGTCACGCGCGTGCGGCCGTTTTCGAAAGCGACTTCGTAGAACATGCCTTCATAGGAGAGGAAGTAGCCACGGCCGCCGGCGACATCGATCGCCGCATGTTCGAAGACCGGATCGCTTTCGGCGTCGAAGAAGGGTTGGTTGTTGGCGATCTGGGCCCGGCCCGAGTCGTCGTAGGTCACGTCGGCGAACGAGCCGTCCGGGCACAACAGCGAAAAACTGCGCGGCCCGGTCGGATAGACAAAGCTGCAGCCCGGCGTCTCGATCTCGCCGACGTAGCGGCGTTCGCGAATGTCCACGAGCGACACGCTGGTGGCCGGGTTCATGTTGAACGATAACAGGAAACGGCCATCGGGACTCAGTTGCGCGGTCGGCAGCTTGGGCACGATGAGCGCTCGACCCTGCGGCAGGATCACCTCGCCGGTGCGCAGGAGCGTGCGCGCATCGTAGATCGAGACCACGTCGACTCGATCGCCCTGGGAACCGCGCGACCAATAGGTTTCGTCGACATAGATCTCGCGTTTGTCGGGAGAGAGCAGGAGATTGGGGACGAAGCCGGAATGGACCACTCCGAGGAATTTGCCGCTGTCGCCATCGAAGATGTTGATGCGCGACGCGATCAGATTGTCGAAGGCGACATCGAGCACCCAGATCCAGTGCGGGCTCGCTTCTGGCAGGGTGACCGTGGACCATTCCTCGGTCACGTCGAGCCGCTCCTGACCGGGCGGTGCCTGGGTTGCCTGTTGCGCCTGGCCCACTCCCGTGGCGAGGGCCAGGATCGACACCGCCACCGCCAAGCTGCTGCGCATCTCAGGCGCCTCCCACCACGCGCTGCACCCCCACCGGGCCCTGCTGGCGCCGGAGCATGCCAGCCCCGACCAGGCCATGCAAGCGCTGACAGCGCGATCCGGGCCGCGGGCGTTCACAAGAGACCGGCGGCGACGCCGGCGTGCCACAGTTCGAGGCCGCCTTCCCAGATCATGTCGAGAGCCACCCACACCACGATCGCCAGGCCGACGTAGGCCACCCAATGGTACCGATCGATGAGACGAGCGATGTAACCCGCGGCGACGCCCATGAGGGCGATCGACAGCAACAGCCCGAAGGCCATGATGTAGGGATGTTCCCGGGCTGCCCCGGCCACTGCGAGAATATTGTCGAGCGACATCGAAATATCGGCCACCGTCACCTGCAGAACCGCCGAGCCGAAGGTCTTGGCCGGCCCCTCGCGCGGCGGCAAGATCTCTTCGGCGCTCTCGGCCTCGACGGTCGAAGGCATCGTCGGTGGGTGCATCTCCCGCCACATCTTCCAAGCGACCCACAAGAGCAGCAGGCCGCCGGCGAAGACGAGGCCGATCACCGTGAGCAGCTGCACGGCGACGAGCGCGAAGGCGATGCGGGCGACGAGCGCGAGGGCGACGCCGATGGCGATCACCTGCCGCTGGCGGTGAGGCGGCAATCCGGCTGCCGCGGTTCCCACCACCACCGCATTGTCGCCAGCGAGCACGATGTCGATGAGCACCACGGACACGAAGGCCGTCAGCTGACTCACGAGCAAGGGGTCGAGCTCGACCGTCATCTCTCCGCCCTTCCCAGGTCGTGCCGGCGATTAGCACGGCGCAACCGGCTTGCCGAGGGTCGACCGCGCCCCTCGGCGACCGCGGCCGCGCCACTCAGGGCAGCTCGCGATCGCCAACGGCGATGTCGCGGCGAGCGGCGGTGATGGTCACCGTGAAGCCGGCCACGAGATCGAACAGCGTCATCAGGGTGAGGAGAAGGAAAGTACCGGTCGCAAAGGCGGGAAGGGAGACGAGCTCGAGCAGGCAAATGACGAAGAGCAAGGTCGACAGCAGGTGATCGGCGATGCTGCTCGCTGCGGTGCGCGTCGCCTTGACCATCTCGACATAGAGGAGCACCAGGCCGAGGATCTGTACGAGCTCGCCCCAGGTGAGCAACAGGCTCGCACCCGACACCATATCGACGACGAGGGCCACTCCGTCGGGCGGTCCGCCAGAGAGCAGCACCGCGAGATTGTAGAGGACCACGACGAGGGTGAGCAGGGGGAAGGCAGCGAGCACCGACTTCGACCTCCTCGCGCTCAGACAGGGGGGATCCGATGGAACCAGGGTGCGGCCCGCTCGAGCTCCGCTCCGAGCTCCAAGAGCCTTTCCTCCTGGCCGAAAGGCGCGCCGAACATCACCCCGATGGGAAGTCCCTCGGCGGTCGTGTGCAGGGGCAGCGACAAAGCGGGGCAGCCCGAGGCATTGTAGAGGTGGGTGAAGGCGACATAGGGCCGGTTGGCGGCGAGGAAGGCCTCGAGATCGGCGACATCCTGGCGGATGTCGCCGAGACGCGGCGGCGGTTCGGCGCAGGTGGGCGAGAGCAGCACGTCGAAACGCTCGAACATCTGGCCGAAGACGCGGGCTGTCGCCTGGACGGTGTGGAGGGCTTCGAGGAACGCGACGGCGGAAATCTCGCGCCCGCGTTCGGCGAGCAGCAGCGTGCAGGCCTCGAGATGATGCTCGTCCGCCGGTCGGCCGGTGATGCGGCTCCAAGAGTCGAGGTCGCGGGCGCAATGGACGGCGACGAGGGTCAGGAAGGCGGCCGACAGCCGCTCGCCGTCGACCGGGATCGCCGTCTCCTCGAGATGGTGACCGAGGCCAGCGAGGAGGTTAGCGGTACGTTCGATCGCGGCGGCGTTTTCCGGATGCACCGCGGGGCCATCGGGCGGACGGCGCAGGATGCCTATCCGCAGTCGCCGCGGCGCGCGCTCGATGGCGGCGCGAAACGACCCCGCGGGGGGCGGTACGGCGTAGAAGTCGCCGGTTTCCGGGCCGTGCACGGCGTCGAGAAAAGCCGCCACGTCGCGGAGGCTGCGGGCGAGGCAAAGTCCCGTCGCCAGCCCGTTCCACGCCTCCGCCACGAGCGGGCCGACCGGTGTCCGAGCGCGACTCGGCTTCAATCCGACGAGCCCGCAGTGGGACGCCGGAATACGGATGGAGCCGCCGCCATCGGTGGCATGGGCGAGCGGCACGATCCCGGCTGCGACGGCCGCAGCGGCACCTCCGGAAGAACCGCCGGCGCTGAAGCTGGGGTTCCACGGGTTGCGCGTGGCACCATGCAGCACGGGCTCGGTCGTGACGTTCAGTCCGAATTCTGGCGAACTGGTCTTGCCGAAAGGCACGAAACCCGCAGCCAAACAGCGATGAACGAAGGTCGAGGTGAAGCTCGCCCGGAGATCGCGGGTGAGCCGGCTGCCGTTGGAGAGCGCGGTGCCTTCCAGGAAGGCATAGAGATCCTTGAACAAAAACGGCACCCCGCGGAAGGGCCCGGCGGGCAAAGGAGCGGCCAGTCGTCGCTCCGCCTCCTCGAGGTCGAAGATGGCGATCGCGTTGACGAGCGGTTGCACCGCTTCCGCCCGAGCCACGGCGATCTCGAGGAGTTCGCCCGCGGTCACCGCACCCTCGGCGACGAGCGCTGCAAGGGCCGTGGCATCGCGCGACCGATATTCCTCGAAACGCATGTTCGTGTCTCCGCTTGCCTGGCCATCCTAGCGCTCCGCGCGAGCCGGCGGTACCGCCGTGACCGCCGCGTCGGTCGGTCCGCCAATCCTTCGCCTCAGGACTGTGCGAGGGGTGTCGCCCAGGGCTGGAACGGCTCGGCAGCGGCGATCCGCTCGCCGGCGGCGACATTGGCGAGGACGGCTGTGGGACAGGCGTAGCCCAAAGGAAAGATGCCAGCCGGGCGGTCGACGGTGGGCGCCACCTCGGCGAGCCCGGTGCGGATCGGTTGCGGCAGACGCGGATCGACGAAGATGCAGGCGTCTCCCGAGACGTCGATGCGGGGGGCGTGGATCGCCTCCTCGAGACCCATGCCGCACTCGGTGACAAAGAGCGCCACCTGCAGGACCGCCGCGAGGATCCGCCTGCCGCCCGAAGCTCCGACGGCAAGCCGCGAGCGGTCACCGGTGACGAGAAGCGGGCACATATTCGAGAGCGGCCTTTTGCCGGGAGCGATGGCATTGGGTCCGCCCGGCCGCGGATCGAACCAATAGATGCCGTTGTTGGCGAGAATGCCGGTGCGGGGCAGGAGGAGGTGGCTGCCGAAGACCGAGAGCAAGGTGCGCGTGAGGCTCACCATATTGCCCTCGGCATCGACGATCGAGAGATGGCTCGTGCAAGCCTCCACTCCCCGATCGCCCATGGTCGCGAGTCGCTCCGCCCAGGCGTCGAGGAGGGAACGCGCGAGGCGTTGCCAGCCTATCGCCTCGCGCGCACCGGGACCGAGCACCGCATCCTCCATGCGCGCGAGCGTGCGTCCCAGGGTCTCGCCGGCGAAGAGTCCGGGCATGGCCAGCCAGTCGTGGCCATGGCGGCGGAAGCGGCGGGGCTCGCACAGGCGCGGGCGGCAAGCGGCCAGATCGTCGGCGGCGATCGGCGAGCCGAACTCGGCGAGATCGGCGAGCAGCTCGCGGGCGATATCGCCGCGATAGAAATCCTCGGCCCCCGCCTCGGCCAGTCGCGCGAGGCTGTCGGCCAGCCGCGGCAGAGGGAGAAGAACGCGGCCAGCTCCCGGATCCGGCCGCGGGGGCAGTCCATCCGGCAAGAAGACCGCGGCGGTTACAGGAAAGCGCTGGAGCTCGCCGGCGTGCGCGGCGATGACGAGACAGGCGTACCAGTCGATCTCGAGCCCTTGTCGGGCCAGAGCGACGGCCGGTGCCAGCAGGTCCCGCCACGGCAGCCTGCCGAAGCGACGATGCAACAACCCGAGGCCAGCGACATCGGCTGGCACGGCGATGGCGAGGGGGCCGCGCAGATTGCGGTCTTCGACGACCCCGGGCCAGGGAAACAGGTCCGTTGGCGGCTTTCCCGAAAGGGTATAGGCGGACGGATCGAGATACCGCGAGGCGCGGGCTCCGAAGTCGAGGGCGAAGGTCCGCCCCGAGGACGCCTCGAACAGGAGGGCGCAGCCCACGCCCCCCGGACCGCTCATCCATGGCTCGGCGACGCCCAGGGCAAAGGCCGCGGCGATCGCGGCATCGAACGCGTTGCCGCCGGCGTCGAGAACGTCCAGGGCGATCCGGCTGGCCTTGCCGTTTTGCGTCGCCACTGCGCCCCGCTTGCCGCGCGCGGCCGGTTTGCGCAATTGGACGGGAGCGAGGGCGGACGCCGCGATCGCGGTCACGATGCGCCTCCGACTTCGACCGGTTGACGGCGGAAGGACGCCAGCACCAGGAGCATCACCAGCGCGGGGACGGGAAGCAGCAGCAGGTTCAGCGTCTGCCAGCCGACGATATCGTGCAGGAGGCCGGCGGCAGTGGCCGATAGACCGACGCTCGTGAACAGGAGGAAATCGTTGAAACCCTGCACCTTGGCCTTTTCTTCGGGGCGATGACAGGCGGTGAGGAGCGCGGTGGCGCCGATGAACATGAAGTTCCAGCCGACACCGAGGACGAAAAGGGCGAGCACGAACCGCGAAAGCTCGATCCCGGTCGCCGCGACCAGCAAGCAAAGGACGAGCAGGAGCGCGCCAGCCGCGATCACCTGCCGGGCGCCGAAGCGGGCGATCAGCGAGCCGGTCACGAAGCTCGGAGCGAACATGCCCACGACATGCGCCTGCAGCACCCGGGCAGTGTCGGCGAAGGCGTAGCCGCAGACCATCATGGCAAGGGGCGTCGTGGTCATGAGGAGGTTCATCGTCACATAGGCAGCGATCGCGGCAAGGACGGCGGTCGCCGCCCCGGGTGTGCGCAGGATGTCGGCGAGGGGACGAGCGGAGGACTGCAGCCCCGCGCTCCGCTCGCGAGGGATGACGAGCCCAGGGAGGAGCGCGAGGGTGGCGAGCCCCAGCAGGGCGACGACGAGGTAACTCCCGAGAAAGAGATAGGGTGGGAAGAGATCGCGGGTCAGTCGCGCGAGTTCCGGCCCGAGCACGCCGGCCACTACCCCGCCCGCGAGCACCCAAGAGACGGCGCGGGCACGGCGGGCCGCCGCCTGCTCCCGCTCTTCGAGATCGGCGGCATCGGCGGCGGCGAAGCGATAGTACTGGGCGAAGGCAGAGAAGATCCCGTAGAGGGCGCTCGACAGGCAGAACAACCAGAAGGCGGCGTTGTGGATGGCGAAGGCCGCGAGCAGCCCGGAGATGGTGGAAGCGATCCCGCCCAGAACGAAGCCGGCGCGCCGGCCATGCGCCCGCATGAAGAAGGAAGCGGGCAGCGTGGTGGCCATGACAGCGAGGAACTGCAGGCCAAAGGGCAGGGTGGCGAGCGCGGGGGTAGGCGCCAACTGCAGTCCCACGAGCGGGGAGGTGCCGATGGTCAGAGTGTTGGCGACGAAGAACAGGGCGTGGCAGCTGGCGAGAGTGACGACGTTCGCGACAAAGCGGCGAGAGGAGACGGAGGGGGCGGGCATGTCGGACCTTTCCGCTCCGGCCTGGACGGTCTAGTGGTCGCGCTCGAGACAGAAGTCGACGAGGCCGAGCAGGGCCTCGCGGTGGGCCGAGGGCGCGAACACCGCAAGCGCCCGCCGGGCCGTGTCGCCAAAGCGGCGCGCCTGCTCGAGCGTGCGCTCGATCGCCCGATGGCGCGCGAGCAACTCCATCGCCTGAGCGAGATCGCCCGGTTGCTGCTCGAGCCGCTCGAGCGTGCGGCGCCAAAACGCCCGCTCCTCCTCGCTGCCGTCGCGGAAGGCGAGCAGCACCGGGAGCGTGATCTTGCCGTCGCGGAAGTCATCGCCCACGGCCTTGCCCAGAACCCGCTCGTCCGCCGCATAGTCGAGCGCATCGTCGACGAGCTGGAAGGCGATGCCGAGATGTTCCCCATAGGTGGCGAGCGCCTCCGCTTCCATCGCCGAGCGACCGGCCACCACCGCGCCGATCTCGCAGGCGGCGCGGAACAGGGCCGCAGTCTTCGCCCGAACGACCCGGAGATAATCCTCCTCCGTGCTGCTCGTGTCGTTCGCGGTCACGAGCTGCGCGACTTCGCCCTCGGCAATGATCGCCGACGCCTCCGAAAGGATGCGCAGCACCTCGAGGCTGCCGTCCGCGACCATCAGTTGGAAGGCCCGCGAGAACAGGAAATCGCCCACCAGCACCGGCGCCTTGTTGCCGAAGATCGCGTTGGCCGACGGGCTGCCTCGACGCAGTTCGCTGTCGTCGACGACGTCGTCGTGCAATAGAGTCGCAGTATGGATGAATTCCACGCAAGTGGCGAGCCCGATGTGGCGCCGGCCGTGGTAGCCGCACAGGCGCGCCGCCAACAGCGTGAGCATCGGGCGGATGCGCTTGCCGCCGGCGGCGATGAGGTGGCGGGCGAGCTGGGGAATGAGCGGGACTTCGGACTGCATCTTCTCGAGGATGAGGGCATCGACTTCGGCGAGGTCGTCGGCGACCAACGCCCGCGCCCGCTCGAATCCGCTACGGTGCCGCTTTTCGGATCGTTCGTCGGTGCGTGGCAACGGCGGCAAACGGCTGCTCCCATCCCGTCGGCGCCGGTTGCCGGCGCCCTCCCGGACTCCAGCTAACACGCGACAGACGGAGGTTCAATTTGCCGAAGGCGCGCGATTTCGCCGCCCGGCCGCGAGGGAAGCGCCGCGCACCCTCGACCCCGTGCGGCTGTCCTGGGCGCGCGCCGCGCTCGCCGCCGCCGGCATCGAGCGCTGCGTCCTGGACGTCCCCAGGCATGCGGTCGAAGGGGCGCTCGGCGTCTTCCCGCTTCGCCGCGCAGCGGCCGAGGACGATGTCGTCTCGGCGCCGCTCCTGGTCGAACGGGCGCTCGCCGAGCTCGACGCCGACGGACCGCGGGAGGGCGGATGAGCGAAGCGAGCCCGACTCGCATCGACCGGTTGCTCGGCGGACGGGTGTTGCTGGAGCAGCCGGTGCGCGGCTACCGGGTCGCGGTGGATCCCGTGTTGCTGGCGGCAGCAGCACCAGCTCGCCCAGGGGATGTGGTCCTCGACGCGGGTGCCGGCAGCGGCGCCGTGAGCTTGTGCCTGCGGGCGCGGGTGCCGGGTCTGCGCATCGTTGCCCTCGAGCGCGACCCCGGCCTCTTCGCCTGTCTTTGTCGCAATGTCGAACGCAACGGTGCGCGTGCCGAGATCGAACCGGTTCAGGGCGATCTGCTGAAACCGCCGCCGACGATATCCCGGCAGAGCTTCTCGCTCGTGCTGACCAATCCGCCTTTTTTGCCGCGCGGCGCTGGGACCCTGTCGCCCGATCCGCAGCGAACCGGGGCGGTGGTCGAGAGCGTCGATCTGAAGAGCTGGTTCGATGCGTGTCTGCGTCGTCTCGCACCGCGCGGCCGGCTGGTCGCCATTCACCGCGCCGGACGCCTCGACGCGCTCGTCGCCCATCTCGCCGGCGGCTGTGGCGAGCTCCGGCTGTTCCCGCTGTGGCCGTTCGCCCACTCGGCCGAGGCCAAGCGGGTGATCCTCTCGGCCCGCAAAGGCGTGCGAGGCGAAGCGCATCTGCTCCGCGGCCTCGTGTTGCACCGCGCCGATGGGCGCTTCACCGAGGAGGCCGAAGCCGTGCTGCGCGAGGGCCTCGCGATCGCCGCGTTGGCCAGCCCCGTGGCACCCCGTCGCGCGACGAGAGAGAGGGGGTGATGCAGCTCCGTTTGCCGTTCGCACCGCCTGTCGTGCCGGTCGTCCGATTGTGCGGGATGATCGGCGGGCTGCCGTTCGCCCGCCGCGGTCTGACGCTGCGCGGCCTCGACCGCCACCTCGAGGCGGCATTTGCGAGCGCCGGTGCGCCGGCCGTAGCCCTGCTGGTCGACAGCCCCGGCGGCTCGCCCGTCCAGGCCTCCCTCATCGCTGGTCGCATCCGGGAGCTCGCCAGACGCACCGGCCGGCCGGTCCTCACCTTCGTCGAGGACGTGGCCGCCTCCGGCGGCTATTGGATCGCCTGCGCCGGGGACGAGATCTGGGCCGATTCCAGTTCGCTCATCGGCAGCATCGGCGTGATCTCCGCCGGCTTCGGTTTCGATCGAGCGATCGCTCGGCTCGGCATCGATCGACGGGTCCACGCGCGCGGGCCTCTCAAGGACTTCCTCGATCCCTTCCGTCCCGAGGACCCCGCCCATGTCGAGGTGCTCGAGCAGATCCAGGCGGAACTCCACGCTCGCTTCCTCGCCTATGTGCGCGAGCGCCGCGGTCGCCACCTCGCTCTCAGCGACGAGGAACTCGGCAGCGGGCGGGTGTGGACGGGAGAGAATGCGGTACGGCTCGGTCTCATCGACGGCACGGGGGAGCTGCGGACCGTGCTGCGTCAGCGCTTCGGCGAGCGAGTCCGCGTCCGTTTCGTCAATCCTCCGCGGACAGGCCTCTGGCGCGGACTCGCGGGGCGGGCCACGGAGGATCTCGCCGTGGACCTCTTGGCGCTCCTCGAGGAACGGCTTTCCCGCGCCCGCTTCGGCCTCTAGATCGAGCGCAGGAGGGATGGAAGCGCATGTTCGGCCTGTCCTTGGGCGAATTGCTCCTGCTGCTGGTCCTCGCCGTCGTCGTCTGGCGCGGGTTCGCCCTGTTCCAACGCGCGAAAGACCGGCGCGCGCGTCCCGCGCCGAGGACGGGTCGCCGATCCCACGCGGTCGCCCGGCCGGTCGACCTCGTCGCTTGTCCCCTCTGCGGCACCTATGTGCCGCATGACGCCGCGCCATGCCGGAGCACCACGGAGTGCCGCTTCGCCGGAAATGGCGGGCCGCCAGCCGCTCGCGCTTGACCGCCCGGGGCCGGGCGTCTAGCGTTTTCGCACCGCACAACAGCATTTCCCGGTATGGGGTTCGAGCCGGTGAACGTCGCTCCGCCGCCGCGGTCCTTTCAGGAGCTGATCCTGCGCCTGCAAGACTATTGGGCATCGTGGGGCTGCGTGCTGCTGCAGCCCTACGACATGGAAGTGGGAGCCGGCACGTTCCATCCGGCGACCACGCTGCGCGCCCTCGGTCCCGAGCCGTGGAACGCCGCCTATGTGCAACCGTCGCGACGACCTACCGACGGGCGCTACGGCGAGAACCCGAACCGACTGCAGCATTACTACCAGTTTCAAGTCATCCTGAAACCTTCCCCGCCGGACATCCAGGAGCTCTATCTGCGTAGTCTCTACGCTCTCGGCATCGATCCCGCCCTTCACGATTTGCGCTTCGTCGAAGACGACTGGGAAAGTCCGACGCTCGGTGCTTGGGGGCTCGGCTGGGAAGTTTGGTGCGACGGGATGGAAGTCTCGCAGTTCACCTATTTCCAGCAGGTCGGCGGTATCGACTGCCGCCCGGTATCGGGCGAGCTCACTTACGGCCTCGAGCGCCTGGCCATGTACGTGCAGGGGGTCGAGAATGTCTTCGCCCTCGACTGGAACGGTCGCGGCTTCACCTACGGTGACGTCTTCCTCCAGGCGGAGCGGGAATTCTCCGCTTACAATTTCGAGATCGCCGACACCGAGATGCTGCTCCGCCATTTCGCGGACGCTGAACGCGAGTGTCAGCGCATCCTGGCGCGCGGGCTGCCGCTGCCTGCCTACGATCAGTGCCTCAAAGCCAGTCACCTCTTCAATCTCCTCGATGCTCGCGGGGTGATCAGCGCCACCGAGCGCCAGGCGTTCATCGCGCGGGTGCGGGCCCTCGCGCGGGCCTGCGCCGAGGCCTGGCTCGCCTCTCGCGGCCACCGGGAACGCACCGATGGCTGAGCTTTTGCTCGAACTCTTCTCCGAGGAGATCCCGGCGCGCATGCAGGACGGCGCGCGCCGGGATCTGTTGGCCCTGCTCGAAGGTGTGCTGCGCGAGGAGGGATTGGGGTTTTCCCGGGCGCGGGCCTTCGCCACCCCGCGAAGGCTGGTGGCGGTCGTCGACGGTTTGCCGCGGCAACAGGCCGATCGGCTGGTGGAGCGACGGGGACCGCGGGTCGATGCCCCGGAGCAGGCTCGGGAGGGCTTTCTGCGCAGTCTCGAGGGGCTCGACTACGAACTCGTCGAGCGCGACGAGAAGAAGGGGCGGGTGTGGTATGCCCTCGTCCGCGAAGCCGGACGTGCCACCCGGGAGCGGCTGGCCGAGCGTCTGCCGGAGGCGCTCGCTCGCTTCCCTTGGCCGAAGTCGATGCGCTGGGGATGGGGCGAGCTGCGCTGGGTGCGACCGCTGCACGCGGTGCTGTGTCTTTTCGACGGCGAAGTCGTCCCCTTCCGTCTCGGCGATGTCGAGAGCGGCGATATCACTTACGGCCATCGCTTCCTCTCGCCGGGGCCGATCCGCGTGCGCGACTTCGCCGACTACGAGGCGCGCCTGCGGCAAGCTTTCGTGCTGATCGACCCCGAGGAACGGGAGCGGGTGATAGCGTCCGAGGTCGCCCGGCTGGCCGCCGCCGAGGATCTGGTACCGGCCGAGGATCCCGAGCTCGTGGCGGAGCTTCGCGGTCTCGTCGAATGGCCGGTGGTGCTGGTCGGCCGGATCGATCCCGATTTCATGGATCTGCCGCGCGAGGTGGTGGTGACGAGCATGCGCACGCACCAGCGCTATCTGGCGCTGGTCGACCGGAGCGGCCGGCTTGCCCCGCGCTTCGTGCTGGTGGCCAACACTGTCGCCCGCGATGGCGGCGCGGCGATCGTGGCCGGCAACGAACGGGTGCTGCGGGCGCGGCTGTGGGACGCCCGCTATTTCTGGGAGACGGACCGGAAAAAACCCTTGGAAGCCCACTTGCCCGAACTGGAACGGGTGGTCTTCCACGCGCGCCTCGGCAGCCTCGGCGAGAAGACCCAGCGGCTGGTGGCCTTGGCCGGTCTGCTGGCCGCCGCGATCCCGGGCGCGGACCGCTCGCGGGCCGAGCGTGCAGCCCTGCTCGCCAAGTGCGACCTCGTCACCGGCATGGTCGGCGAATTCCCCGAACTCCAGGGGATCATGGGCGGCCACTATGCGCGGGTGCAGGGGGAGCCGGAGGAGGTGGCGCGGGCGATCGCCGAGCACTATCGGCCGCAGGGGGCGGGCGATCGCTGCCCGCGGGCGCCGGAGTCGGTGGTTGTCGCCCTCGCCGACCGCATCGATACCCTCTCCGGCTTCTTCGCTGCCGGCATCACTCCGAGCGGGACCAAGGATCCCTTCGGCCTCAGGCGGGCCGCCCTCGGGATCGTCCGCCTGGTGTTGGAGAACCAGCTGCGCCTCGCGCTCGCTCCTCTCTTCCGAGCGGCCGTCGACGGCTATGGTGAACGCTTCGCCACCGTCGATCGCGGGCGGCTCGTGCGCAGCCTCGTCGACTTCCTGGCTGAACGGCTCGCCGTGCACTTGCGGGCCGAAGGTGTCCGCCATGACCGGATCCGGGCGATTTTCGGGGCGGTCGAGGAGGACGACCTCCTGCGCCTGTTGGCCCGGGTGCGCGCCCTCGAAGCCTTCCTAATGAGCGAGGACGGCCGGGACTTGCTCACTGCCTATCGGCGGGCGCGCAATATCGTCGCCATCGAGGAGCGGCGGGACGGCCGCAGTTATAGCGGCGGAGTGGATCCCGCGCGCCTCGTCGAAGCCGCGGAACAGCGGCTTGCCGCCGAGCTCGAGGTGGCCGCCGAGGTCATCGCCCGTGCCCTCGCGGCGGAGGATTTCGAGCGCGCCATGCGCGTTCTCGCCGGCCTCAGGCCGGCCGTCGACGCGTTCTTCGAGCGGGTGCGCGTGAATGTCGAGGACCCCGAGCTGCGAGGGAACCGGCTGCGGCTTCTCGGCCGGCTGCGGGCGGTGTTCGAGACGATCGCCGATCTGTCGGTGATCGAGGAGACGGGGTGAGGCGGATCAGCGGAATGCGATGGGACAGGGTGTGGCCATGACGAAATGGGTCTACAGCTTTGGCGGCGGGCGCGCGGAAGGCCGCGCCGACATGCGACGGCTGCTCGGCGGCAAGGGGGCCAATCTGGCGGAAATGGCGAGCCTCGGCCTGCCGGTGCCGCCCGGTTTCACCATCACGACCGAGGTCTGCGCCTATTTCTACGCCCATGACCGCAGCTATCCGCCAGGGTTGCGAGAGGAGGTGGCGGCAGCCCTGGCTGCGGTCGAAGAGCTCACCGGCATGCGCTTTGGCGATCCCCAGCGACCGCTCCTCGTCTCGGTGCGGTCCGGCGCACCGGTGTCGATGCCCGGCATGATGGACACCGTCCTCAACCTCGGTCTCAACGACGAGACCGTCGAAGGGCTAGCCCGGGCGAGCGGCGACCGGCGTTTCGCCTACGACAGCTATCGCCGGTTCATCCAGATGTACGGTGACGTGGTGCTCGGGGTCGACCACTATCTCTTCGAGGACGCACTCGAGGAGCTCAAGCGGGAGCGCGGCTGCCGCTTCGACACCGAGCTCGATGCCATCGCCCTCGAGCGCCTCGTTGCCACCTACAAGGAGATCGTGCACAAGGCGCGCGGCGAACCCTTCCCGCAGGATCCGCAGGAGCAACTCTGGGGCGCCATCGCTGCCGTCTTCGCCTCTTGGATGGTGCCGCGGGCGGTCACCTATCGGCGCCTGCACGATATTTCCTCGGACATGGGCACGGCGGTCAATGTGCAGGCCATGGTCTTTGGCAATATGGGCGACGATTGCGCGACCGGGGTCGCCTTCACGCGCAATCCGTCGACGGGGGCGCGGGAGTACTACGGCGAGTTCCTGATCAACGCCCAGGGCGAGGACGTGGTGGCCGGCATCCGTACG
Organism: bacterium HR40; assembly: GCA_002898275.1. GTDB lineage: Bacteria > Pseudomonadota > Alphaproteobacteria > Geminicoccales > Geminicoccaceae > HRBIN40. Next base: position 808,669 of record BEIQ01000001.1, on the reverse strand, counting down.
CCCCATCCGCTCACCGAGGCGATGGCTCGGGCCAACGGTCGGCCAGGCACGTCGATGGAAGTGCTCATGCCGGAGACCTTCGCCGAGCTCGCCCGGGTGTTCGAGCGGCTGGAACGGCACTATCGCGACATGCAGGACGTGGAGTTCACCGTCCAGAAAAAGAAACTCTACCTCCTGCAGACCCGCACCGGCAAGCGCACGGCCCAGGCGGCGCTGCGGATTGCCGTGGAGATGGCCCATGAAGGCCTGATCAGCCGGGAGGAGGCGATCCTTCGCGTCGATCCCGCCTCGCTCGATCAGCTGCTCCATCCGACCCTCGACCCGCGGGCGCAGCACGAAGTGATCGCCCGGGGCCTGCCGGCGTCGCCGGGCGCCGTGTCGGGTCGGGTGGTGTTCGATGCCGATAGCGCGGAGAAGCGGGCCCAGATGGGCGAGCCGGTGATCCTCGTGCGCATCGAGACCTCGCCCGATGACATCCATGGCATGCATGCCGCCCGCGGCATCCTCACCTCGCGGGGTGGCATGACCAGCCACGCCGCGGTCGTGGCGCGGGGCATGGGCAAGCCCTGTGTCTGCGGTGCCGCCGACATCGCCATTTCCTACGCGGAAAGGCAGTTCACCGCAGGTCGGCAGGTGGTGCGCGAAGGGGATGTCATCACCATCGACGGTGGCACGGGCCATGTCATGCTGGGCGAAGTCCCTACCGTGGAGCCGCAGCTCTCGGCGGAATTCGCGACCCTCATGGAGTGGGCGGACGGGGTGCGACGCCTGAGGGTGCGCACCAATGCCGAGACGGCACCCGACGCCCGAACGGCCGTGCGCTTCGGTGCCGAGGGCATCGGCCTGTGCCGCACCGAGCACATGTTCTTTCAGGAGGATCGCATCGTCGCCATGCGGGAGATGATCCTCGCCGACGATGCGCAAGGTCGGCGGCGGGCGCTCGCCAAGATCTTGCCGATGCAACGGCAAGACTTCGTCGAGCTGTTCGAGATCATGGAGGACCGGCCGGTTACCATCCGTCTCCTCGATCCGCCGCTCCACGAGTTCCTCCCCTTCGAGGAGGAGGAGATCGTCGCGGTGGCGCGCTCGGCCGGCGTCGATCCCAAGGTCTTGCGCCGCCGTCTCGCCGAGCTCGAGGAAGCGAACCCGATGCTCGGCCTGCGCGGTTGCCGGCTCGGCATCGTCTATCCCGAGATCTACGAGATGCAGGCTCGGGCCATCTTCGAGGCAGTGCTCGAGGTGCGCGAGCGCCGTGGCCGGGCTCCCGTGCCCGAGGTGATGATCCCGCTCGTCGCCACTGCCCGCGAACTCGAGCTCGTACGCGAACGCATCGATGCCGTGGCGGCGGCGGTGCGGGAGGAGCGCGGGACGAGCTTCGACTATCTCGTGGGTACCATGATCGAGCTGCCGCGAGCCGCGCTCCGGGCCGACGAGATCGCCGCCCATGCCGCCTTCTTCAGCTTCGGCACCAACGATCTCACGCAGATGACCCTGGGCCTGTCCCGCGACGATGCCGGCAAATTCCTGGATGCCTACCTCAAGGCCGGGATCTTCGAGCGCGATCCCTTCCAGACCCTCGATCGTGCGGGAGTGGGGGAGCTCGTACGGATGGCGGCAAGCCGCGGCCGCGCTGCCCGACCGGGGCTCAAGCTCGGCATCTGCGGCGAACATGGCGGCGATCCAGCGTCCATCGCCTTTTGCGAGGAGGTCGGGCTCGACTATGTGTCCTGCTCGCCTTGGCGGGTGCCGATCGCCCGCTTGGCGGCTGCCCAGGCCGCGCTGCGTAGGCAGCGGGCATGCCGGCCAGAAGCCGTCTCGACGAGCTGAGGCAGGCGGGGAAGCCCGCCTTCGCCCGGGCGCTCGCCGAGATCGAGGCGGCGCCTTGGGCGCCGGCCACTGTCGCGCTCTTGGACGCTGCCCATGCTGCGTCCTACGGGCGGGTCCTCGGTGTGACAGGCCCGCCGGGTGCCGGCAAGTCCACCCTGATCTCGGCCATCGTGCAGGGATTCCGGGCGGACGGACTGCGGGTCGCGGTGATCGCCGTCGACCCTTCCTCGCCCAAGTCCGGCGGTGCGCTCTTGGGCGACCGAGCGCGCTTCGCCTTCGACCCCGAGGACGACGGGATCTTCGTGCGCTCCATGGCGGCCCGCGACCGCCTCGGCGGAGTGGCCGAGCTCACCTGGCCAGCGGTGGCGCTCGCGCGCGCCCTCTATGACCGAGTGGTGGTGGAGACGGTCGGAGTGGGGCAGTCGGAAACCGAGATCCGCGATCTCGCGGACCGGGTGCTGCTGCTCGTGCAGCCTGCCTCCGGCGACATGCTCCAGTTCATGAAGGCCGGCATCCTCGAGATCCCGGATCTGGTGGTGGTCGGCAAGGCCGATCTCGGGCCGCCAGCCGAGCGAGCCTTCCGCGAACTGCAGGCGGCGCTCGCTCACAGCGCTGGCAGTGCGCCACCCGTCCATCTCGTGTCGGCTCTCGAGGGACAGGGAATGGCCGAGCTCTTCGCCCTCGTCCGACGGCTGCTGGCGAGCGCGGACGGCCCCCCCGAGCATCCCCCGCGCTGGCTCGAACATTGGGTGCGCGAGCGCTACGGCCGCATCGGCTGTGCCTGCTTTCGCACGTTTCGCCAGCGCTTCCCCGACGACGGACCGTTCACGCTGCTCGCGCGCTTTGCCCGTTGCTTCGAGGCGGTCCTGCCGCCGCGGTGACCGTCGCCCGCTTGGCGGCGGACGACGGTCACCCGGAGCGGAGGAGGCAGGAACGAAGGAGCGACGGTCAGGGAGGAGAACGAGGCCAGCGGCCTCGCCCTCCTTATGCCTCATCGGCGTCGCCCTGTAAAGGAATTTTTTCCTTGAGACCGAGCCAGGGAGGAACCCATGGCTCGACTTCCCGTCCATCGGCGCGCAAGGGCTGAGCGTCGGGACGGCCGAGATGCTCCACCCGCACCAGCACGAGACCGATATCGCTCGCGACCCGCACCACGCTCCCCGCCTGCATGCCATCCGCGGTCTCGACGATCGCACCCGGCTGCGGAGCGCCAGCGGGAAAGCGGGCCGGCAACAGTCGGCGCCGCGGTCGGGCGCGAAAATGCATGCGGGCGGTCACTTCCTGGCCGACGTAACAGCCCTTCTCGAAGCTGATGCCGCCGAGTTCGGCAAAGTTGCACTCGAGTGGCAACGACCGCTCCGGCAAAAGATCGGACGAGCCTTCGGGAACACCGAGCTCGAGGCGGCGACGCTCGAAGACGGTGGCCGGCACCTCGCGCAGACCGTAGGTGGCGAGGAACGCAGCGACGGCGGCGGGCGGGAGGAGAAGGCGCAGGCCGAGGGAGGCGAGGCGAGGGTCGACGGCCACGATCGCGTCCTGCGCACGGCCGCTTTCCCCGCGCTGTTCCCCGAGGCCGAAGCGGGACGGGGGGGCGTCGCTCGCCAGTACCGCGAGCCCAGGTTCTTCCGCGATCGCGATCTGGCGCCGCAGCCGGTACAGCTGCAGCCTGCGCAGCAGGTCGGGAGCGCGCTGGCTCTCGCACTCCATGAGAAGCCGCCCGGGACGATCGTAGTAGAGAAAGAAATCGAAGAGATAGCGGCCCTGGGGATTGAGGAGCGCGCCCCACAGGCTTCGCCTCGGGCCGAGCTCTCGCAGGTCGACGGTCACCAGACCCTGGAGGAAATCCGAAGCCTCTTCTCCCTCGAGGGCGATGACGGTGCGCCCGGCTAGGCGTGCCGCACTGCTCCCCATCATCTCCGCATGTCCGTGCAAGCCTATCGCGTTCACGAGTTAGCAGGAAGAGCGCGCAAGACAACGGAAGCGCCAGCATCCTCGCCTTTCCCCTCGGGCGAAAGCGGCGCCCTCGCTCGGCCGACGGGCGTGCGATCCCTCTGGACGGAGCGGGCGGCTGCTGGCAGGTAGGGGACGCCAAAGGTTTTCGCCGGTATCGGCTTTTCGGGAGCGCGCCATTTCGGGATCGGTCGTCGCGGTCGCGGGCGGGGGAAAGGGGCAGCGAGAGGCAGGGAGCGCGGTGGCGCGGGCCTCCGCGGCCGTCGAGATCGAGGCCCCTGCCCGGCTCCATTTCGGTTTTCTCGACCCGTCGGGCGGGCTCGGGCGAAGGTTTGCCGGGCTCGGGCTGGCGATCGAGGGGGTAGCCACCGAGCTGCGGCTGAAAGCGGCGAGCCGCTCCTGCGTCAGGGGTCCGGAAAGTGCGAGGGTTCGCGCGCTCCTCGCGCGTTTCGCGGGCGTCTGGCGCCTTCCGCCGGTAGAGATCGAGGTGGTGCGGGCCATTCCGGCTCATGCCGGGCTCGGCTCCGGTACCCAGCTCGCGCTCGCCCTCGGGCGCGCCCTGTCGACTGTGGCGGGGATCGATGTCGGGACCGCGGCGATCGCCGCCATCGCCGGCCGCGGTTCGCGCTCGGGCATCGGTATTGCTGTCTTCGAAGCGGGAGGCTTCGTCCTCGACGGTGGGCGAGGAGAGGAGGGCGAGCCGCCGCCGGTGTTGGCGCGACTGGAGTTCCCGCCCGCCTGGCGGCTCTTGTTGGTGCTCGACCGGGCGCGTTCCGGTCTCGCCGGCGAGGCGGAAAGGCAAGCTTTCGCGCGCCTCGCACCGTTTCCCGGCGAATGGTCGGCCCAGCTCTGCCGCCTCGCGCTTTTGCGCCTTTTGCCCGGTGTGGCGCGGGCCGACTTCGGCGCGGCGAGTCGCGGCCTCGGCGAGATCCAGGAGCTGCTCGGTGCGTGGTACGCGCCAGTGCAGGGCGGAAGCGCCTTCTCGAGCCCGGCGGTGGCCGAGGTGGTGGCCTGGCTCAAGGCTCAGGGGCTCGAAGGGATCGGGCAGAGTTCGTGGGGACCGACGGCCTTCGCCCTGGTACCGGACGAGGTCTCCGCCGCACGCTTGGCAGCCCAAGTCCGTCGGCGCTTCGGCGCTCGGCGAGCGGAGCTCGAGGTCCTCGTCGTGGCCGGCCGCAACCGCGGGGCGCGACTCCGGTGCGACGGGGCGGAGGAGGGGGCGTGAGGCGATCGCTGCTGGGGCTTGTCAGCGGCCTCGGCTTCTCCTATTTGCGGGCCCGCCGGAAGCGACGACAGGCCGACCCGGCGTCACCGTGTTGCGCCCGTAGCTCAATTGGATAGAGCATCAGACTACGGATCTGAGGGTTGGGGGTTCGAGTCCTCCCGGGCGCGCCACCATGCTGCCGTGCCGTCCCTGGAGTTGCGGGGCGAAGTGTCGTGCCCCTGGTCGGACGGACGGGGATTGCCGCGATCCCTCCGAGGTGCCGCCAGCTCGATCCCGAGCGGCATATCGGAAAAGCCTGCCAGCCCATGAACCGGGCCCGACGCGGCGATCGAGCCGCTGTCCCGATTTCTCGCAGCCGATCCTGTTCTCCCCCCGTGGGCATGGTCGTGGTCGACGACAACCACCGCCCTCGCCCCAGAGGCCAGCCTGCGAGCCGAGGATCCATTCCCTGCCTCGCCCGAGCCCGTCGCCCGGACGAGGCGTCGCTCGGCGCGTGAAGGCTGGTGCGCCCGGCGGGACTCGAACCCACGACCCTCGGATTAGGAATCCGATGCTCTATCCTGCTGAGCTACGGGCGCCTGTCGGTGCTATATCGGAGCCATGCGACGCGCGACAAGCTCCGTCCTCTTCCTCCACTTGCTCTTGACCACGACCGCCGGCGGTGTCGCGGCAGCGCCATCGACCACCCCGCCCGCGCTTCCGGCACGAGTGGACTCCCGGTTCCTTCTGCACTTCGCCGACGATCGAGAGGCCATCCTCGCCGGGCTGCAAGTCCCCGGCTGCCGCGAAGACGAGCGGAGTTGGGAGCACTGGTGCGCGGCCGCGCTCGAGATCGCAAGGGCGTTTTTGGCTGCCATCGATCTGAGGGTGGAGATCCTCGGCAGCGATCGCTGGCAGAGACCGCTCGTCGCGGTCCGGCAGCTCGCCGGTCCCGATCTCCAGAGCCTGCTTCTCGAGCGCGGCCTCGCTCTGGTGGATCCGCTGAGCGGACCGGAAGGGCGGATCGCCGCTTGGCTCGAGGTGGAGCGGCGAGCGCGACAGCAGGGCCTCGGCATCTGGCGCGCGGAGGGAGGGTTGATGGAACCGGCGGAGGCGGTCGCCCCTGCACCCCTCCGCTTTCGCCTGGTCTGCGGCCGGGTGGAAGGGGCGCATGCGCTGCATTCCTGGACCTATCTCAATTTCGGCCCGCGTCGGGGACAGGATTTCACCCTTCGTTTGTCGCGCGAGATCGCCCGACTCCTGCACCGGGACGGCCTCGATCCGGCTCGCCTCGCTGGCCGCGCGGTCTGTGCTCGCGGCTGGATCTCCGAAGCGGGCGGTGGTATGATGGATATTGTGAATGCGCTGCAACTCGAGGTGCAGCCGTGAGTGCCTGCTGCCGCCGTGCCTTTCTTTACGGCTGTGCGGGCCTGCCGCTTTGGCTTGCGGCCTGTACGCCGGTGCGCAATCCGGTTACCGGGAACCTCGACTTCACGCTCCTCGACCCCGAGGAAGAGGCGAAGATCGGCCGCGAGGAACACTCCAAGGTGCTGGCCCATTACGGCGGCGCCTACGAGGATCCGCGGCTGCAGGCCTATGTGCGGGAGATCGGCGAACGGCTGGTGGCGGTGTCCGAGCTTCCCGGCGCATCCTTCACGTTCACCCTGCTCGACAGCCCGAAGGTCAACGCCTTCGCCCTGCCCGGCGGCTATGTCTACGTCACCCGCGGGTTGCTGGCGCTTGCCGACGACGAGGCGGAGCTCGCGGGAGTGCTCGGTCACGAGATCGGCCATATCGCCGCCCGGCACGTGGCCAAGCGCTACGACCGGACCGTGCACACCCAGATCGCCTTCATGAGCTTGGGCATATTGGCGTATCTGTACCTCGGCGAAATGGGCGTGCGCCCGATCGAGAAGCTCGCGACCGCCTGGATGCGGATGTTCTCGCGAGAAGAAGAGCTCGAGGCCGACGAGCTGGGGATCCGCTATCTCACCCGGGCGGGGTACGACCCCACGGCCGTAGCGAGCCTGCTCACCGCGTTCGAGCAATGGGAACGTGTCTTCAAGGACGAGTCGGAACAGACACCGAGCTGGCTCGCCAGCCACCCGAGTCCCGACGCTCGCGCGCGTCAAGCGACGAAGCAAGCCGCCAGTGTAGATGCGGCGGGCGAGCGACGGCGGGACGCCTATCTCGCCCTTATCGACGGCATGATCTTCGGCGATAGCCCTCGGCACGGGTTGGTGTTGGCGCGGCAGTTCGTCCATCCCGAGCTCGGCTTCCGGTTCGAGGTGCCCGAAGGTTTTGCCATCCGCAATAGCCCCCAATACCTGCTCGCGCGCGCGTCGGACGAGACGTTTCTCGTCTTCGACCTGGTGCGGCCGACGCCAGGACGGACGCTCGAAGACCATCTGCTCACCGATCTGTATTTCGGCCGCTCCACGGGTGGGCTCGAACGTTGGCACACCGCCGACGGTCTCCCGGTGCTCGCGACTCCCTTCCGCGCCCGTTTCCGAGGCGGCCCGATTTTCGGTGTGGCCGCGATCGTGGACGACGGGCAGGAGACGCTGAAGCGATGGCGGCTGGTGGCGCCGCAAAGCGACGACGGCGTTTGGCAGTTCGTACGGCAGACCACCTCGAGTTACCGCCGGCTCGAGCCGGCGGAGGCGGCGCAGTTCCGGCCACTGCGCATCCGCGTCGAGCGGCTGGCGGGAGGGGAGAGCGCGACCGAGCTCGCCGCCCGGATGGAGGTGGAGAGCGGTGCGCTCGAGCTGTTCCAAATCCTCAACGATTACGCCGGACCCGCCGATGGCGTGCCAGGGCGTGCGGTCAAGCTGGTGACGCGGTCCTGAGCGCGGATCGTCGCGGGCGAGCGGGCGCCGGGGCGACATCCGCATCCATTGCGGCCGTCGGCCGTTGACCTGAAGGCGCGGCGACTTACGATCATCTCCGGTGGCACAGCTCCGTTCGGGCCCTGTCCGCGGGCAGGGGTGGCCCGCCCAGTGGGGGTAGCGTTGGCAGCGCCCGCGACCGGGGTGCGTTGCGTGCCGCCGTCGCATGCGTCTGCCTTGTGGTGCCATTATTCGGTTCCGGGCACTGAATGTCCCACATTGCAATCTTTTCGTTGCGCGACCCGACGATTTACGGGTGCGACTGTAATTCCTTTCTACAGTTCTGAACCGCAGAGGACGGAATCGATCGGTGCTTGCATTTTCGACGTAACATGTTAGGAATGCTTTCGATCCCCCGAGGGCGGAGTCTCGGAACGGTCGTCGGGGCCGGTGGACGAGGTGGAACGGAATGCAGGAAAGCAGGCGCGACTTCGCGACGCTGATCGAGCAGGATCGCAGCGAGCGGCAGAAGAAGGAATGGCGCGGCACGCTGCTCGACTATCTCGAGCTGGTGAAGGCCGATCCGTCTCTCGCCGATCTCGCGCACCGGCGCATCTACAATATGATCGTGTCCAAAGGCGTCCGCGAACTCGACAGCGAGAGCGATCCGCGCGTCAAGCGTCTGTTCGGCGACCGGCCGGTCAAGGTGTACAATTTCTTCGCCGACGAATTCTTCGGCATGGAGCGCACCCTCGAGAAGATCGTGCGCTACTTCCATTCGGCGGCGATGGGGGGAGAAGAGAGTCGTCAAGTCCTCTATCTCATGGGGCCAGTGGGTTCGGGCAAGAGCTCGCTGGTGGAGCGCCTCAAGCGCGGGCTCGAGGAGCTCGATCCCATTTTCGCCATCGACGGCTGTCCGATGCAGGAACAGCCCCTGCATCTCATTCCGCGCCATCTGCGTCCGGCGTTCGAGGAGATGCTGGGGGTGCGCATCGAGGGGGATCTCTGCCCGATCTGCCGTTGGCGCCTGATCCACGAGTTCGACGGCCGCTACGAGCAGGTGCCCGTGCGCACCGTGCGGTTCAGTGCCCGAGCCCGCCGCGGCATCGGAGTGGTCCCTCCGGTGGATCCGAACAATCAGGATACGTCGGTGCTCATCGGTTCGGAGGATATCTCCAAGCTCGACCGCTACTCCGAGGGCGACCCCCGGGTCCTCGAGCTCAACGGTGCCTTCAACGCTGGCAATCGCGGTCTCGTCGAATTCATCGAGGTGTTCAAGAACGAGACCGAATATCTCCATACCATGATCACCGCGACGCAGGAGAAATTCGTACCGGCGCCGGGTCGTCATGGCACGGTCTACGTCGACTGCTGCATCGTCGCGCACTCGAACGAAGCGGAATGGCAGAAGTTCCGGGCCGACCATACCAACGAAGCGATTCTCGACCGCATCGTCGTGGTCAAGGTGCCCTACAATCTGCGGCTGTCGGAAGAGATCAAGATCTATCAGAAATTTTTGAAGCGGGCCCGTTTCGACGCCAAGATCGCGCCGCATACCCTCGAGATCGCCTCGATGTTCGCGATTCTCACCCGGCTCGAACCGACGCCGAAGTGCGATCTCATGACCAAACTCAAGATCTACAACGGCGAGGAGGTGCTCGAGAAGGGGCGGCCGAAGCGGCTCACCGTCCAAGAGCTGCAGGACGACGCCCGGCGCGAGGGTATGTTCGGCATCTCCACGCGTTTCATCATGAAAGCGCTCGATACGGCGATCACCCAGAACGACGGCATCGTGCACCCGATCAACTTGCGCGAAGCGCTGATCCAGATGGTCAAGGAGGCAGACCTGGCCGACGACGTTCGCCGCCAGTACCTCGAGTTCTTGCAGGACACGCTGCACAAGGCCTATCTCGAGATGCTCGAGAAGGACATCACTCGCGCTTTCGTCTACTCCTTTCGGGATCAGGCCGAGACGCTGTTCCACAATTATCTCGACCATGCCGAGGCCTACGTGACCCGCAGCAAGGTCAAGGATCCGGTGACGCGCGACGAGATGCAGCCCGACGAGGCGTTCCTGAAGTCGATCGAGGAGCAGATCGCCGTCATCGGGCCGGCGGCGGACGGATTCCGTCAGGAAGTGATCGCCTATCTGTGGGCGGCGACCCGCCGCGGCGAGAAGATTTCCTACCAATCCTACGAGCCCCTCAAGGAGGCGATCGAGCGCAAGCTCATGAGTTCGGTCCGGGAAATCAGCCGCATCGTCACCAAGGCGCGCACCCGCGACGAGGAGCAGCGACAGAAGTACGACGCCATGGTGAAGAGCCTCATCGAGCAGGGCTACCACGAGGAGAGCATCGACACGATCCTCAAGTACGCCGCCAACCATCTGTGGAAGGACTGACGCGAGTGGCCGGGTCGCGACCGACGGAGGGGCGATGACGGTCTTCCGCCCCTGGTCGGAAAGCGACGCTCTGCGGTCCGATCGCAGCGCCGGCGACCGCAAGCGGCATCGCGAGAAGCTCCGGCGGGCGATCCGCGAGAACATCGCCGACATCATCGCCGAGGAGAGCATCATCGGTCGCAGTCGCGACCGCATCGTCAAAGTGCCGATCCGCGGCGTCAAGGAATACCGCTTCGTTTACGGCGACAACGAGGGAGGGGTCGCCACCGGCGAGGGCGACACCAAACCCGGCCAAGTGATCGGCCAGACCGGCCGCCGCGGCCGCCAGGGTAGCGGTCCGGCCGGAAGCGAACCGGGGGTCGATTACTACGAGGCCGAGATCACTCTCGACGAGCTGGTCGACATCATGTTCGAGGATCTCGAGCTGCCCGACATGGAGCGCAAGATCCTCAAGCAGATGACCTCGGAACGGGTGGCGCGGCGCAAGGGCTACCGCAAACAGGGCATCCGCGTTCATCTCGATCGCAAGCGCACCGTCCGCGCCCGGCTGCGACGCAAGGTCGCGACCGGCCACGCCGGCAGCGCGACGGCTTGGGATGCAGCCCCACCTAGGGAAACCGAATCCGACGGCGAGGAAGAGGAGCGCTTCCCCTTCCACAAGGAGGACCTGGTCTATCGACGGCTTCGGGTCGACGTCCGCGAAGAAAGCAATGCGGTCGTCATCTGCATCATGGACACCTCGGGCTCGATGGACCGCCTCAAGAAATATCTGGCGCGGAGCTTCTTTTTCCTCCTGTACCAATTCGTCGCTACCAAGTACGACAATGTACAGATCGTTTTCATAGCCCATCACACCCAAGCCAAGGAAGTGACGGAGGAGGAGTTTTTCCACAAAGGCGAGTCCGGTGGCACCATGATCTCGTCAGGATACAAAAAGGCTTTGGAGATCATCTCCGAGCGATACCATCCGGAACTTTGGAACATATATGCTTTCCACTGCTCGGACGGGGACAATTTCGATTCCGACAACGCCGAGGCCCTGCGCGCCGCGGCCGAGCTCTGCCGGGTGTGCAACCTTTTCGGCTACGGCGAGATCAAACCCATGGGCTCGCACTATTACGAGAGTTCCATGCTCGAACGCTTTCGCCGGCTCGACGCCGACAATTTCCAGGCCGTGCTGATCGAACGTCGCGAGGACGTGTGGCCGGCTTTCCGAGCCTTGATGTCGCGCGAACGTGCGGCGGAGGACAGGTGAGGCGCAGCATCGCCGTGCTCCCGCCGCCCTTTAGGTACGGAGCGGGATGACGAACTGGACGCTACGCGATCTCGAATACTGGGACGCGCGCATCCGCGACAAGGTCGGGGAGTTCGGACTCGATTGCTTCGAACAGGAGTTCGAGATCTGCGACCACAACGCCATGCTCGGCTACATGGCGTACCATGGTCTGCCCGCTCACTATCCGCATTGGAGCTTCGGCAAGGCCTTCGAGCAGATCAAGACCATGTACGATTACGGCGTACAGGGACTGCCGTACGAGCTCGTCATCAACTCCGATCCCTGTCTCGCCTACCTCATGCGCGACAACAGTCTGTGCCTGCAGATCCTGACCATGGCACACGTCTACGGGCACAATGATTTCTTCAAGAACAACTTCAATTTTCGCACCGCCACCAATCCGAGGGAAACCCTCGCCGCGGTCAAGGCCCGTGCCGACCGCGTGCGCCGCTACATGGAGGATCCGTCGATCGGGGCAGAGGCTGTCGAGCGCTTTCTCGACGCTGCGCATGCGCTGGCCTTCAATCGCAGCCGCAACATCGCCATCCGACCCCTGTCGCGCGAGGAACAGGAAAAACGGGTGCTCGAGCAATCCTCGCTGCCGCGCGATCCGTTCGCCCATCTGGTGCGACGGCAGGAGCCGCCGGCGCCGGATCTGCGCAAGGTGCCGCTCGAGCCGGAAGAGAACATCCTGCTTTTCATTCGCGATCACAATCCGCATCTTCAGGACTGGCAGCGCGACCTGCTCACCATCGTCGACGAGGAGGCGCAGTACTTCATCCCTCAGATCGAGACCAAGATCATGAACGAGGGTTGGGCCAGCTATTGGCACCACAAGATCCTCAACGCCCTCGAACTGCCCCAGGATCTCCACCTCGAGTTCCTCGTGCGCCATCACCAGGTGATCTGCCCGCATCCCGGTGGTCTCAATCCCTATCATGTTGGCTTCGTCGTTTGGCACGCCATCGAGAAGCGATTCGGCGGGCCGGGCACGCCCGAGGGACGCGCCAAGATGTTCGAAGTGCGGGAAAGCGATCGCGATGTCGCTTTCCTCCGCCGTTTCTTGGATCAGGAACTGATGCGGGAACTCGACCTCTTCGCCTGGAAACCGAGGGGAGAACATCTCGTCGTGACCCAAGTGGCGGACGAGGAGAATTGGGAATCGGTGAAGGCGCAGCTCCTCAAGCAGGTGGGGACCAACGCCCTGCCGGTGATTCGCATCCACGACGCCGACTTCCGCGGTCGGCGGGCGCTCTATCTGGTGCACGAGCACGAGGGGCGCGATCTCGACATGACCCATGCCGAAAAGGCCCTCGCCTATGTGCGCGAGCTCTGGGGCCACGATGTCTTGCTCGAAACCCGTCTTCGGGGTAAGCGTGCCCTGATGACCGTGACGGATGCTGGCTTCGACGCCAAGTTGCTCGCGTGAGCGCGCCGGAGCGGCCCCGCCCCGTCGTCGAGGAGTCACGGAGGAGGGAGAGGTCCGTGCCGCGCATCTTGCCACCGCTGTCGCTAGCGGTTCTCGTTTTCCCGCTGCTCCTCGCCGCTTGCGGTGACACCTGGCAGGGGGCGAAAAAGGATACCAGGGAGAACGTCCAGGCCGTCGGCAAAGGCGTCGAGAAAGCCGGGGAAAAGATTCAGCAGGTCACCGAGTGAGCGCCGGCTTCAATCTTCGCTCTCTCGGGTGTCGGCAAAGGCGGCGACTTCGCCCACGATGACGATCGCCGGACCTTCGAGGCCGGAGGCTGCGGCGCGCTCGGCGATATCGGCGAGGGTGCCGTGCACCATCCGCTGTTGCGGCAGGGTACCGTTCTCCACCATCGCCACCGGATGATGCGGCGGCAAGCCGCCCTCGATGAGGCGTGCGCACAGCCGTGCGAGGACCTTGTGGCCCATGTAGAAGACCAGGGTCTGACGCGGCCGGCAGAGCATTTCCCAATCGAGATCGGGCTCGCCGTCGCGACTGTGGCCGGTGACCAGCACGAGGGTCCGGGAGAGGTCGCGGTGGGTGAGGGGAATGGCGGCTGCCGCCGCACAGCCCGTGGCGGCGGTGATGCCAGGCACGATCTCGAAGGGAATACCGGCTCGGCGCAGCGCCTCGATCTCTTCGCCGCCACGGCCGAAGACCAGCGGGTCGCCGCCCTTGAGCCGCACCACGATGCGGCCTTGGCGGGCATGCTCGATCATCAGTCGGCCGATCTCCTCCTGGCGAAGGGCGTGCTGGTTGCGCCGTTTGCCCACGAAGATCCGCTGCGCTCCAGCCGGTGCGAGGTCGAGGAGCTCGGTCGCCACCAACCGGTCGTAGAGTACCACCTCGGCCTGACCGAGAATCCGCATCCCTTTGAGGGTGATGAGCTCAGGATCGCCGGGACCGGCGCCGACGAGGAAGACACGTCCAGCCAAACCGTCGCTCCCGCAGCCAGGCGTGCTCAGATTTCGGTCACCACGGCGAGAAGGAAAGCCACCTCCGCCACCTGCTGCACGGCTCCCAGCGTGTCGCCGGTACAGCCGCCGAAACGACGACCGAGCCAAGTGGCAGTGGCGGCAGCGGCGAGGGCCGAGGCGGCAGCGGCCTCGAAGAACGCGGCAGGGGGCAAGAGAAGGAACCCGAGGGCCAGCGCCAGGGCGATCCCGGCCCATACCCGTGGCGGCTCCGGCCTGCCCGCGGAAGCGGCGAGGCCACTCGTACGCGCGCTCGGCTGCAACCACATCACCACCGGCATGGCGGCGCGCGAGGCCGCAGCCGCCGTCACCGCCACCCGCAGGAAGAAACCCGGATCCCAGAAGTTCGCGAGGGCCGAGAGCCGCGCGACCACCACGAGAACGAGGGCGAGGGCACCGAAACTGCCGATGCGGCTGTCCCGCATGACGGCGAGCGCTTTCTCCCGATCCTCGCCGGCCCCCAGGGCATCGGCCGTGTCGGCAAGCCCGTCCTCGTGCAATCCGCCCGTCACCGCGACCATGGCGGCGACTGCCAGGACCGTCGCCGGCAGAGTCGGCAGGTCGAGATGGATGGCGAGGAGATAGACGAGCCCCCCCACGGCGCCGACGAGCGCACCGACGATCGGAAACATGTACACGGCAGCGGCCAGGTCGCGCAGCCCCACCGGGCGGGTCGGCCGCAAAGGCAGACGCGTCAGGAACATGCAGGCGATGCGGAAATCCTCGAGCACGGAGCGGTCGTCCCCGGGGCTGCGGTCTCGACAGCGGTGGCCACTGCCGCCAGATTGCCGCTGCCGTTCTTCCACTGTCGCAAGGCGGAGACAAGGCGGGCTGCCATGCCGGACCATCCATTCTCGAGCCTCGGCGCGGTCGAGGAGCTCCTCGCCTCCCTTCCCGAACCGGATGCCAGCATGGCGGCCCAGGCTCGGTGGCATCAAGCGCAGTTGACGAAACCGCCCGGGTCGTTGGGCCGGCTCGAGGAGCTCGCCGAGTGGCTGGCAGCGGTGCAGGCTCGGCATCCGCCGCGGCTAGAGCGGGTCGGAATCTTCGTCTTCGCCGGCAACCACGGCGTAGTGGAACGGGGTGTGTCGGCCTATCCCGCCGAGGTCACCGCGCAGATGGTGGCGAACTTCGAGAGGGGAGGCGCCGCTATCAATCAGCTCGCCCACACCTTCGGTGCCGAGCTGCGGGTCATCCCCGTCGAGGGGCTCAGGCCGACGGCGGACTTCACCGTGGCGCCGGCGATGAGCGAGGCAGAACTCCTGCGCGCGCTCGAGACCGGGTACGAGGCCCTGTCGCCAGGTTTCGATCTCGTCGCGGTCGGCGAGATGGGGATCGGCAACACCACCGCCGCAGCGGCGCTCGCTGCAGCCCTGATGGGCGGTCCGGCGGAGCGCTTCGTCGGACCGGGAACGGGACTCGACGCGGAGGGCGTGCGACGCAAGGCCGAGGTGGTGGCGCGGGCTCTTGCCCTTCACGGCGAGACCCGCAGCCGACCGCTCGAGCTGCTGCGGCGGGTCGGGGGCTTCGAGCTCGCGGCGATGGCAGGTTTCCTGCTCGCGGCTGCCAACCGTCGCGTCCCGGTGCTGCTGGACGGCTATGTCGCCACGGCGGCGGCAGCGGTGCTGCATGCGGTTCGGCCCACCGCTCTCCGGCATGTGCGGGCCGCCCACCGTTCCGCCGAGCCGGCACATCGCCTGCTCCTCGAGCATCTGGCTCTCGCGCCGCTGCTCGACCTCGGCATGCGTCTCGGAGAGGCATCGGGAGCGGCGGTCGCCATCGGTCTCGTGCGCGCCGCGATCGCCTGCCACAACGGCATGGCGACGTTCGAGAGCGCCGGCGTGAGCCGGTCGCGAGGGGAGGAGGAGTCCGACGGAGAGCAAGGAGGAGGCGGGAAGTGGGCGTGAGCGGACCGTTCAGACTGTACATCGACGGAGAGTGGGTGGACGGGATCGGTGTGACCCGGAACATCAACCCTTCCAATCTCGAGGATGTGGTGGGCGAATATGCCCAGGCCGACCGGGAACTCACGGAACGCGCGATCGCAGCGGCACGCGCTGCGTTCCCCGCTTGGTCGCGCAGTACCCCGCAGCAGCGGGCGGAGGTGCTCGACCGCATCGGCAGCGAGATCCTCGAGCGACGCGAGGAGCTCGGACGGCTGCTGTCGCGCGAGGAGGGCAAAACCCTGCCCGAGGGGATAGCCGAGGTGGCGCGTGCCGGGCAGATCTTCAAATTCTTTGCCGGCGAGGCGCTGCGCATCCAGGGCGAGCGGCTGGCCTCGGTACGGCCGAACATTTGGGTCGATGTCACCCGCGAGCCAGTGGGCGTGGTCGGCCTCATCACGCCCTGGAATTTCCCGATCGCCATCCCCGCGTGGAAGATCGCCCCGGCGCTCGCCTACGGCAACTGCGTCGTCTTCAAGCCCGCCGATCTCGTGCCCGGCTCGGCTTGGGCGCTCGCCGAGATCGTCTCGCGTTCGGGTCTCCCGCGCGGGGTTTTCAACCTCGTCATGGGTCGCGGGTCGATCGTCGGCGAAGCGATCCTCGCATCGCCGAATGTCGACGCGGTGAGCTTTACCGGATCGGTCGAGGTCGGACGGCGCATTGCCGCCGTATGCTCGGGCTCGATGAAGAAGGTGCAGCTGGAGATAGGGGGCAAGAACCCGCTCGTGGTTCTCGACGACGCGGACCTCGAGAATGCCGTCTTCTGCGCTGTCCAGGGGGCCTTCTATTCCACTGGCCAGCGTTGCACGGCGAGTTCGCGGCTCATCGTGACCGAAGGCATCCACGATCGCTTCGTCGCGGCGTTGGTGGAGGCGACCAAGGGCCTCGTCGTCGACGATGCCCTCAAACAGGGGACCCAAATCGGCCCGGTGGTGGACGATCGCCAGCTCGCTCAGGATCTCCGCTACATCGACATCGGCAGGGCGGAAGGGGCGCGGCTGGTCTGCGGCGGCGAACGCCTCGAGCGGGAGACGCCAGGCTATTATCTCGCACCGGCGGTGTTCGTGGACACCACCAACGACATGCGCATCAACCGCGAGGAAATCTTCGGGCCGATCGCCAGCGTCATTCGCGTGCGGGACTACGAGGAGGCCCTCGCGGTGGCCAACGACACGCCCTATGGCCTGTCCAGCGGCATCTGTACGCGCTCGCTCAAACATGCCGAGCACTTCAAGCGAAACAGCGAGGCTGGCCTGGTGATGGTGAATTTGCCGACGGCCGGGGTCGACTACCACGTACCGTTCGGCGGTCGCAAGGCGAGCAGCTACGGACCGCGCGAGCAGGGACGCTATGCGGTCGAATTCTACACCACCGTCAAGACCGCCTACACCCAGCCGCTCTGAGAGCACAGCTGCGCCGGCCGCGGATGGCTCCTCGGTCGAAGGGCCGGCGCAGCGGGACGGTGACGACTCGACAGGCGACGGGGCGGATCGGTCGATCCGCCCCGTCGTGCATGGTTGGAAGGGATGGAGCGAAGGCGCGCGTTACGTCTCTTGCGGCTTGTCTTCCGGCTCCTCTCCGCCCTCTTCCTCTTCGCTACCCTCGCTGCTCTGCTCGGCCTGCCGACGTGCCTCTTGGGCCTTCTGGCGCAGCGCGGCGCCGAGGATCTCGCCGAGGCTGGCCCCGCTATCGGCCGAGCCGTACTCGGCCATCGCCTGCTTCTCCTCCTCCACCTCGAGGGCCTTGATGGACAGGCTGAGGCGGCGATTGGCATGGTCGATATTGAGCACCTTGGCGTCGATCTTCTCGCCCACGGCGAAGCGATCCGGACGCTGTTCGCGGCGGTCGCGCGACAGTTCGGCCTTGCGGATGAAGCCGAGCGCGCCCGACACGGTCTCGACTTCGATGCCGCCGGGTGTGACCTCCTTGACGATGCAGGTGACGCGGTCGCCCTTTTTGATGCTGGCGATCGCCTGGCGGAAGGGATCCTCCTGCAGCTGCTTGATGCCGAGCGAGATGCGCTCTTTCTCGACATCGACGTCGAGAACCACCGCCTTCACCATATCGCCCTTGTGATATTTCTTGATCGCCTCTTCGCCCGGCTCGTCCCAGGCGAGGTCGGAAAGGTGGACCATACCGTCGATGTCGCCCTCGAGGCCAATGAACAGGCCGAACTCGGTGATGTTCTTGACCTCGCCCTCGACCACGGAGCCGACCGGATGCTTCTCGAGGAACTGCTCCCACGGATTGGGCAGGGTCTGCTTGAGGCCGAGAGAGATCCGGCGCTTTTCCTCGTCGACCTCGAGCACCATCACCTCGACCTCTTGGCCGGGTGTCACGATCTTGCTCGGATGGACGTTCTTCTTGGTCCAGCTCATCTCCGACACGTGGACGAGCCCTTCGACGCCCGGCTCGAGCTCGACGAACGCGCCATAGTCGGTGATGTTGGTGACACGGCCGCGGAATTTGGCGCCGACCGGATATTTGAGCGACACGCCCTCCCACGGGTCGGGCTGCAGCTGCTTCATGCCCAAGGAGATGCGCTGGGTCTCGGGGTTGAAGCGGATGACCTTGACCTTCACCGTCTGGCCGACTTGCAGGACTTCCGCCGGATGGCCGACGCGCCGCCAGGCGATGTCGGTGACATGCAACAACCCGTCGACGCCGCCGAGATCGACGAAGGCGCCGTAGTCGGTGATGTTCTTGACCACACCTTCGAGGACCTGGCCCTCGTGCAGGCTGGCGAGGAGCTCCTTGCGTTGCTCGGCGCGGCTCTCCTCGAGGACCGCTCGCCGGGACACGACGATATTGCCGCGGCGGCGGTCCATCTTCAGGATCTGGAACGGTTCGGGCTTGCCGACCAGTGGACCGATGTCGCGCACCGGGCGGATGTCCACCTGGCTGCCGGGCAGAAAGGCGACTGCGCCACCGAGATCGACCGCATAGCCTCCCTTGACCTTGCCGAAGATCACGCCCTCGACCGGCTTGCCCTCCTGGAATGCCTTCTCGAGGCGATTCCAGCATTCTTCCCGACGGGCCTTGTCGCGGCTCAGCACCACCTCGCCGCTGCGGTTCTCGTAGCGCTCGACGTAGACGTCGACCTGATCGCCGACCCGAATTTCCGGCGTCTGCCCGGGCGGGGCGAATTCCTTGAGCGGGACTCGGCCCTCCGATTTCAGGCCGACGTCGATCACGACCTCATCGCCATCGATGGCGACCACCGTGCCGCGGACCACCGATCCTTCGATACGGGCCTGGGCTCCGAGGGTCTCTTCGAGCAACGCCGCGAATTCTTCGCGACTTGGGCGTACTTCTGCTTCGGCGGCGAGCTGGCTCATCCTCACTCCAGAAACGACGGCCGCAAGGGCGCGGACCGGGCTAGGGTTGCAACGGCTGTTCCGAGGACCGAGGGTGTCCGCATCCCGGACGCTCCGCTAGACGCCGGTCGATGAAGGCACAGGCCGCGCGGAACGCGGCCTCGGCATCCATGTCGGTGGTGTCCAGAACCAGGGCGTCCGGTGCAGCGCGCAAAGGCGCGACCGCCCTTTCGCTGTCGCGGCGATCGCGCGCTTCGAGCTCCTCCAGAACGCGCGCGTATATAGGCGCCTCGCCGCGTCGGCGCAACTGCTCGCAGCGGCGCCGAGCGCGCTCCTCCCGCGAAGCGGTGACGTAGAGTTTGACGCACGCCTCGGGGCAGATGACGGTGCCGATATCGCGGCCAGCGAGCACAGCGCCAGGGGGGCGGCTGGCGAACTGTCTCTGGAGGGGTACGAGCGCCTCGCGCACCGCCGCGAGCGCCGCCACCTTCGAGGCCAGCTCGCCCACACCCTCGCCGTGCAGTCGTGCCGGGTCGATGTCCTCCGGCTGCAACGCGGCCGCCAGCCGCGCGGCTGCCGCTTCGTCTTGCGGGTCGAGGCCGCGATCGAGGAGCTCCCGCGCCACCGCCCGGTAGAGCAGACCGGTGTCGAGAAACGGCAGCCCGTAGTGGCGGGCGATGCGCGCCGCAAGCGTGCTCTTGCCCGAGGCGGCCGGCCCGTCGACGGCGATGACGAGCACGCTCACGAGCCCTCCCCGGTGACCGCGATGGCGGCACCGATGCGGTCCATGAGTTCGACGAAGCCTGGGAAGCTCGTGGCGATGGTCTCTGCGCCGCGCACGACGACCGGTCGTCGGGCGACTCCGCCGAGGATGGCGAAGGTCATGGCGATGCGATGGTCGAGGCGGGCGTCGATCGCACCCCCTCCGGGAGGCGGGCCGCCGCAGCCCTCGACGACGAGATCGTCGCCCTCGACCTCGGCGCGCACACCACAGGCCTCGAGGCCCGAGGCGATGGCGGCGAGTCGGTCGCTTTCCTTGACCCGCAATTCCGCGAGCCCCCGCATCACGCTCCGCCCCTCGGCACAGGCGGCAGCGACCGAGAGGATGGGATATTCGTCGATCATGCGCGGCGCGCGCTCGGCTGGCACCTCGACCCCGCGCAGCCGCGCGGCCCGTACCCGCAGGTCGCCGACCGGCTCGCCGCCGCGCTCGTGCAGGTTCTCCACTGCGATCTCGGCTCCCATTTCGCGGAGCGTCTCCAGCAAGCCCGTGCGCAGGGGGTTGAGCCCGACGCTGCGGATCGTCAGCTGGGATCCCGGGGTCACCGCGGCGGCGACGAGCGGGAAGGCGGCCGAAGAGGGGTCGCCCGGCACTTCGAGGGCGAAGGGCGCGAGCTCTTCCTGGCCGACGATGGTCACCCGATGCCGGCCGTCGCCGAGACGTTCGCTCTCGATCCGCGCCCCCATCGCCTTCAGCATGCGCTCGCTGTGGTCGCGCGACGCCATGGGCTCGATCACCTCGGTGCGCCCGGGAGCGGCGAGCGCGGCGAGCAGGATGGCCGATTTCACTTGCGCGGAAGCGACCGGCGTCTGCCAGGCGAGCGGCGCCAGCACGGCGCGCCCAGTGATGGCGAGCGGCAGCCGGTCGCCACTGCGTGCGACAATGCTCGCCCCCATGCGCCGCAGGGGCTCGGCGACCCGGCCCATGGGCCGGCGCCGTAGCGAGGCATCGCCGGTGAGGAAGCTGGTGAACGGGCAGCCGGCGAGCAGGCCCATGAGCAGCCTCGCGCCGGTTCCCGCGTTGCCGAGGTCGAGGACCGTCTCGGGCTCGGCAAATCCGCCCACGCCGACGCCATGTACCAGCACCGCGCCGTCGGCGGTTCGCTCGATGGGCACGCCGAGGGCCCGCAACGCCTGCTCGCTCGCCCGCACGTCCTCGCCCTCGAGCAGGCCGCGCACGCGGCTCGTGCCCGCCGCCAGGGAGGCGAACAACAAGGCGCGGTGCGAGATCGACTTGTCGCCGGGCACTTCGATGTCACCGGTGAGGGGCCCGTGCGGCTGGGCGCAGAGGTCCATGGAAACGGTCGCTCCTTTGACCAGGTTGCAGCGGGGCGAAAGCGTGCACGCCGGCTTTTGACAGTTTCCGAGCAGCGTGGCAATTGCCGTCGCTGCCAGCCGTTCCATGTTGCGCGTCCGCATTCCGTCGGAGGCCAGCCTTGCCCAGACCCGAGTGGGGAACGAAGCGGCTTTGCCCGAGCTGCGGAGCCAAGTTCTACGATTTCGGCCGCGAGCAGATCGTGTGTCCAGCCTGCGGCACGCCTTGGGATCCGGAGGCCGCGAGCCGCGTCCGTCGGGTCGCGCGCACGGAACCGGTGGCCGAAAAGGCGCCGCGAGCGCGGCCCAGCGCTGCCGAGGAGGAGGAGGAACTCGGTTTGCCGGTCGGCGAGGATTTCGAGCCGGTGCTCGAAGGCGAGGAACTCGAGGAGGTGGAGGAAGAAGAGGAAGCGATCGACGACATCGAACCGGTCGAGGACGTTCACGAGGTCGAGGAGGAAGTCGAGGAGGAGCCACTTCCCGTCGAACCGGAGGACGAGAGCGACGAGGATATCGACGCCGCCCTCATCGAGGACGCCGAAGACCTGAGCGAGGACGAGGAGCTGGACGAAGTCCTCGACGACGAGCCGGAGCGATGATCCCGGCACGCATCGACTCCGAGCCTTGCCTCCCTTCCTCTGCTCGCGCCATGATGGCGCGGGCACCGCGAACAGGGGGGAGGGCCGAGCGATGCCAGCAGCGACGGAAACCTTCGACTATATCATCGTCGGCGCGGGCACCGCGGGCTGCGTCCTCGCCAATCGGCTGACGGCCGATGGCCGGCACAGAGTCCTCCTCCTCGAGGCAGGAGGCCGCGACAGCTGGATTTGGATCCACGTCCCGATCGGCTACCTCTACACCCAAAACCATCCGCGCACCGACTGGTGTTTTCGCACCGAGCCGGAGCCTGCGCTCGGCGGACGGTCGCTCGCCTATCCGCGCGGTCGGGTGATCGGCGGCTGCTCTTCGATCAACGGCATGATCTACATGCGCGGCCAGGCGCGGGATTACGACCTCTGGCGACAGATGGGCAATCCCGGCTGGTCCTGGCAAGAGGTTCTGCCCTATTTCCGTCGCAGCGAGGACTTCTTCCGCGGCGCCGACGATTGGCACGGCGCTGGCGGCGAGTGGCGGGTCGAGGAGAGCCGGGTGCGGTGGGACATCCTCGACGCGTTCCGCGAGGCCGCAGCCGAATGCGGCATTCCCAAGGTCGACGACTTCAATCGCGGGGACAACGAGGGCTGCGGCTACTTTCACGTCAACCAGAAACGAGGGGTGCGTTGGAGTGCCGCCAAGGCATTCCTGCGCCCGGCTCTCGAGCGACGCAATCTCGAGCTGCGGCTGCACTGTCTCACCCGACGGCTGCTCCTCGCCGGAAGACGGATCGTCGGGGTGGAATATGAGCGCGGTGGGGAAATCCAACGGGTACGCGCGAACATCGAAGTCATCCTCGCCGCGGGGGCCATCAATTCGCCCCATCTCTTGCAGCTCTCCGGGATCGGACCAGGTCGGTTGTTGCGCGAATTCGGCATCGAGGTTCGGCACGAACTCGCCGGCGTCGGCGAGAACCTCCAGGACCATCTGCAGATCCGTCCAGTCTGGCGCGTGAAGAACGCCCGCACCCTCAACGAACTGTCCCACAGCCTCCTCGGCCGGGTCGGCATCGGCCTCGAATACTTGCTTTTCCGCAGCGGACCGCTGTCGATGGCCCCCTCGACCCTCGGCGCTTTCGCGCGGAGCGGCCCCGAGTTCGACACCCCGAACCTCGAGTATCACGTCCAGCCCCTGTCGCTCGATCGGTTCGGCGAGCCGCTCCATCCTTTCCCGGCGATCACCCCTTCGGTCTGCAATCTTCGGCCCACCAGCCGCGGCTGGGTTCGCCTCGCCAGTACGGACCCGCACGAACCGCCGCGCATCCGCCCGAACTATCTGAGCACGCCCGAGGACCGCAAGGTGGCGGCGGACGCGCTCCGCCTCACCCGCCGGATCATGGCGGCCCGCGCCATGGCACGCTTCGAGCCGAGCGAGTACCGACCGGGTGCCGAGGTGCAGTCGGAGGACGAGCTCGCCGATGCCGCGGGGCGGATCGCTACCACCATCTTCCATCCCGTCGGCACCTGCCGCATGGGACCGGCCGAGGACCGCGGCAGCGTCGTGGATTGCCGTCTCAAGGTGCACGGGCTCGCGGGACTGCGGATCGTCGATGCTTCGGTCATGCCCATCATCACCTCGGGCAACACCTGCTCGCCGGTGATCATGATCGCCGAGAAGGCCGCGGACATGATCCTCGAGGACGCGCGCATGGGGGCGTCAGCGGCCGCCTGAGAAGGCGACTGGGCGCCGTCGCTGGCTTGCCGGGTGCGGTCGAGGATCGGTGCGGGCGACGGATCGGGCCACGGCAGGGGAGCGACGGCATGGGGTTCTTGTGGTTCCTTCTGGGTGCGACCTCTGGCGGCACCCTCGCTTTCGTTTTGGCGGTGCGACAAGGCCGCCGCAGAGTGGAGGAGATGCGCGCCCACTGGGAGCGCAAGCTGCGGCACGCGACGGAGGAAGTGAGACAGGCGGATGCGGCGCACGAAGAGACCAAGGCGCGGCTCCGCCAGGCCGAAGAGCGCTTGCAGCGGCTGGAGGCGGAGCGCGCGCACGAGGACATGGAACTGGCGGACGTCGAACGGCTGCGCGACCAGGCGCGGGGGCAGCCGCTCGCCGCTACGTCAGCGGAATCCCCTGCGGAGGCGAAAACGGAAATCGCGGAAACGGGCGCGGTGGCCGCTGCTCCCGCTGCCTCCGGGCCGGAGACGCGGACGCGGCGGTGGCGCGACATCCGAGCCAAACTCGCCCAGTTGCCGGCAGGCTCGAGCGCCCGGCGACAGCTTTGGGCCGAGCTCGAGGAGTGGCGAACCGGAGGGGCACAGGACGGTTAAGCAGGCTGCGGCCGTGCCGCCCAGGACATGGCCCCTCAGAGCTCGAAGGTGGCGACCAGCGGCGCGTGCGACGACTGGGTGGCGTGGGCGACAGCGAGCTCCGTCTCCACCTCGTCTTCGAGGGTCTCGTTGTGCACGTCGAAGTCGCGCAGATGAGCGAGCAGCGGGCGACTCGCCAGCATATGGTCGAACATCACCCGGCGGCCGCGATGGATGACGGAATAGCGACGATCGGCTGGGAGATGGCGCTCGAGGGGTACGAGGGCGCGAGGGGCCAGCAAGCCGTTGCCGGTATCCCCGGGTTCGGCGAGCAGGATTCGCAGCGGCACTTCCGCGAGCTCGGCGTTGAAGTCACCGGCGACCAGCACCAGGGCTCGGGGATCCGCATCGAAGAGGGAATCGACGAGGAGCCGGAGCTCGAGCGCCTGGGCGGCGCGCAGCAGGGCAGCGAGGAAAAAACCCTCGGCCCAGGCATCGGTGCGGGACCAGGCCAGCCCGCGCTCCTTGCCACCAGGAACCGGCAGCGCGAGGGGAGCTCGGAGATGCAAGTTCAGCAAGTGGAGCCGCCGATCGGGAGTGGGCGCGAGGGTGAGGAAGAGAGCGGGCCGGTCGAAGCGCAGTCGTCGTGCCTCCGGGACCGGCGGGCGAGCGGTCAGCAGCTGCCAGGCGAGGGGCGCCACATGGTCGTGGGCGACGACGCGGGTCTCCTGCGGGGGAAAACGCGACAACACCACGAGATTGTGCACATCGGCCACCCAGCCCTGCTGGCCGTGCGGCCCCGGGCTCGGCGTCGAGATCCGGTGGAAGTCGCGATAGGGTGTGTCGGCGAGCAGGCGCTCGAGAGCGAGCAATCGCCGCGGCCCACCGCCCGCCGGCTTCTGACCGTGCACCTCCTGCAGGCACAGGATATCGGCCTCGAGCCGCAGCAGCTGCGGCCGCAGCACGGCGATCCGGGCCTCGAGCGGTGGATCGAGATCCGGCCGGTCGTCCAGGCTTTCGAGGTTGAAACTCGCGATCCGCAGGCGCACGGCCTCCGCGCCTCCCTCCACCTCGAACCGGGCTGCAAGCTCGCATTCACGCGCAGACGACGCAATTGCGACCGCGGCGCTTGGCGGCATAGAGGGCGTGGTCGCAACGGCGGACCAGCTCGCCAGGCTCGCTCGCGGGACGCCGACAGGCGACACCGAAGCTCGCGGTGAGCAGGATCTCCCGCCCCTCGCAGACTGCCGGGGTCGAGGCTATCCCGGCGCGCAGCCGCTCGCCGATGGTCGCCGCGTCTTCGAGCCCGGTTCCTGGGAACAGTACGGCAAACTCCTCGCCGCCGAGCCGGGCGACGATGTCGTAGGCCCGAGTGCCAGCCCGCAACACCAAGGCGACCGTCCGCAGCGCCTCGTCGCCGCCATGATGGCCGTAAGTGTCGTTGACCGATTTGAAATGATCGATGTCGCACATCAAGAGGGCGAGCGGCCGATCGAGCCGCACAGCTTCCGCCCACACGCGCTCCAGCTCATCGAAAAAGGCGCGCCGGTTCAAAAGCCCGGTGAGCGGATCGGTGATCGCGAGGGTCGCCAGCTTTTGGCAGGTCCGCTCGAGCTCCTCGCGTACCCGCCGGTTGCGAATCGCGAGAGCGAGCACATCGGCAACCGCGAGAAGGAAGTCCTGCTCCCCAGGGTCGGCGATGTGACCCTCGGGCAAATAGAGGACCAGGACCCCGAGGACCTCCTCGCCCTGCACGATCGGGACGTTGTAGTGGCCGTGGGGTGCGATGCCCGGATAGCGGGTCACGTGGCGGTGA
Organism: bacterium HR40; assembly: GCA_002898275.1. GTDB lineage: Bacteria > Pseudomonadota > Alphaproteobacteria > Geminicoccales > Geminicoccaceae > HRBIN40. Next base: position 782,668 of record BEIQ01000001.1, on the reverse strand, counting down.
TCGACCTCGGAAGCGAATTGCAGCTGCCGGGTCGCCGCCGCGAGACCGCACAGGCAGCGGCCAAAGGGCACGCGGATGCAGCTGCGCAGCAAGGAGTCACCGAGATTGATGTGGGCGACGAGGTGCAGCTGTTGCGATTCGGGCTCAGCGAGAAACACCCCGCCCTTGGGTAGCAGCGAGAGCCAACTCACGCCCAGCAACGCCTGCAAGCAGGCGTGCAGGAGGGCCGGTAAGGGGTCATCGCGCACGGCGATGCGGAGGATCGTGTTGAGGGTGCGCTCCTGCTCGATGCTGCGGAGGAGCACGGCGGTCTCGGACAGGTCCATCAGCCTTCTCCCAAACCTCGAACGCGTTGGCTTCGCTCGCTGCGGCCGTCTCGCACACTAACCCCTATCGCTTAACGGAACCTTGCGCCCCCGGACGGCTGGCGGCCCAGCACCCGTGCCACCGCATCCGCCCAGCTGGCGAGGCGTCGGGTGCGGATCTCGGGTGCCATCCGCGGTTCGAAGCGCCGTTCGCACCGCCAGCCATCGGCGATCGCTTCGACCGAGGTCAGCAGTCCCGCGCCGAGGGCAGCGAGGGCGGCAGCCCCCCGCGCCGTACTCTCGAGGCTCTCCGGCCGTTCCACCGGCCGGTCGAGGATATCGGCGAGATATTGGCAGAACCAGTCGTTGGCCGCCATGCCGCCGTCGATCCTCAGCACCTCCGGCAGGCCCGAACCGCCGCCTGCCCGCACATCCTTGTCCATAGCGTCGACGAGATCCCTTGTCGAACAGGCCACGGCCTCCAGGGCCGCACGGACGATGTGGGCCCGCCTCGTGGCGCGGGTGAGGCCGAGGATGGCGCCGCGGGCGTCGGGATCCCACCATGGCGCGCCGAGCCCGGTGAAGGCCGGAACGAACTCCACGCCGCCGGTGTCGGGGACGGCGGCTGCGAGTCGCTCGCTTTCCGCGGCGTCGTCGATGAGACCGAGGCCGTCGCGCAACCACTGGATCGCCGCACCGGCGACGAACATGCTGCCCTCGAGAGCATAAGTGACCCGTCCGCCGAGTCGCCAAGCGATGGTAGCGAGCAAGCGGTGGTGCGAGGTCACCGGCGTGTGTCCGGTATTGAGGAGAGCGAAGCAGCCGGTGCCGAAGGTGCTTTTGAGCATGCCGGGCCGCACGCAGGCCTGACCGAAGCTCGCCGCTTGCTGGTCGCCGGCGACACCGCAAATGGCTATCGCCTGACCGAAAAAGGTGGGTGCTGTCGCTCCGAATTCGCCGGCGCTGTCGCGCACCTCCGGCAAGACGGCTGCCGGAATGCGGAGGCGGCGGAGGAGAGTCTCGTCCCACGTCTGCCGATGGATGTCGAAGAGCAGGGTGCGGGCGGCGTTCGAGGCATCGGTGGCGTGGATCCGGCCAGCCGTCAGGCGCCACAGGAGAAAGCTGTCGACGGTGCCGAAGGCGAGACGGCCCGTCTCGGCGCGACGGCGGATGTCCGGCCGGTAATCGAGGAGCCAGGCGAGCTTGGTGGCCGAGAAATAGGGATCGGGCAAAAGCCCGGTGGTCGATCGCACATGCTCTTCGAATCCTTCGGCGACGAGCTCGCGGCAGAGGTCCGCTGTTCGGCGATCCTGCCAGACGATGGCGCGCGCCACCGGCTCTCCCGTCTCGCGGTCCCAGAGAAGGGTGGTCTCGCGCTGGTTGGCGATGCCGATGCCGGCGACCTCCGCCGGGCTCGTGCGTGCCTCGGCCAACACGCGGTGGCAGACGGCAACGGTATCCCGCCAGATGTCCTCGGGATCCTGTTCGACCCAGCCATCCGCCGGAACATGCAGCGTCAATGGTTGTTGTGCCGAAGCGACGGGGCGGAGATCGCGATCGAAGAGGATGGCCCGGGTGCTGCTCGTGCCCTGATCGATGGCGAGGATGTAACGTTGCACCGGCATGATCCTCCTGTCTCACCTGCGGACCGCTGACCAAAGACTCGCGCTCGCACGGTGGCGGGGCGAGCCGCGCGGCGACAGCGGGTGCGGGAAATGGGCCGTGAATTGCCGCTGGTGCGGGGAGCCGCCGCTCTCGTGCGCGAGAATCGTACCTCGGAGCAGCAGCCCATCCTGGTCGGCCCGCATGTCGACCGCCACTCGGGTCTCGACGCGCCACGATCCCCGGGCGCGCTCGGTCCGCCAGCGCACAGAAGCGCGGGCCGAGAGCGGACGATCGGGGCGAATGGCATAGCGTTCGACCATGCGTTCGTCGCGCTCGAGGTCCGAGCCGATCAGGCGCTCGCGGCCGAAGTCATCGAAGGATTCGGTGATGGTCGTACCGGTGCCGGCATCGACGGTGATGCGCCGTCGGTGGCGCGCGGCCCGCAACCTTTCGATAGGGAGTCGTTCCGGTGGAGGTGGCGGTGCGAAGGCCCAGTTCGCATCCTCGGGCTCGGCGAGCGGGAGGACGAGGCGGCTCGCCGCGGCATCGATCTCCAAAACGGGGCGCCACGGTGACGGCCAGAGCATCGGCCAGTAGGTGGTGGAAAGGGCGAGCCGCAGCCGGTGACCGGGCAGCAGACGCCAGGCCAAGTCATCGAGCGGCAAGTGGAAGCGGTAGGGGCGGCCAGGGACGAGGGCTTCGATCCGCTCGTGACGATCGCGGTGGGTGAGGTCGAGACAGCCCCAACTGACGAGGGTCGAGGCACCGTCTGGAGCCACATCGCAGAGTCTCGCGATCAGCTGCGCATGCGGGCAGTCGCTTCGCAGCTCGAGCTCGAGCCGCGGGGCGCCGAGGATCTCCACCGGGCGGTCGAACGGCCGGCTGTCGAAGGTGAGGGACAAAGCGTCGTCGGGCCGCTGGTCGGTGGGGCCTTCCGGTCCTCCCCACATGGGGAGGAAGCGGCCACCGGCGCATCCGAGCGTCTGCGGCGTCGCCAGGCGCAGGCGCTGCCGATCGCGCGCGGGTTGCGGCCGCAGGCCTCGCTCCGAGAGGGCGAAGGCGACCTCGCTCGCCTCCGGCGGCGGCCAGGAAACCGACGTCCGCCAGAATCCCCTGCGCGCCGTGGGCAAGGCGCAGGGCGGCGCGCTCTCCACCACGAAATAGCGAAGCGGCGGCACCTCCTCTGCCGCGTGCATCTCCCCGGCGAGGTGCTGCCGGTAGAAGCGGGCGAGTTCGGCGACGAAGTCGATCTGCGGCCCGGGCGAGGCGAGGTGGGGATATTCGTGGCTCCACGGGCCGACGATACCGCAAACCGGGGCTCGAAGCCCGGCGAGTAGCCGCGCGACGGTGCCGTGATAGCCATCGGCCCAGCCACCCACCGCGAGCACCGCAGCGGCAATCGCCCCATAGTCCTCGCATACCGAGCCATGCTTCCAGTAGGCGTCCCTGACCCGGTGTTCCAGCCACAATGCCGGAAAGAACGGCATCGCCTCGAGTCGCTGCCGCCACATCTCCCGCCAGGCCGGACCGACCAGTTGCGGATCCGGCGGGCGCGCCTGGAAGGCGAGCATCGCCGCACCCCAACTCGTGTTCTCGTTCAATAGGCAGCCGCCGCGATAATGGATGTCGCAACCGTAACGGTCGTCGGTGGAGCAGACAGTCGCCACGGCGCGCAAAGGAGCCGGCCGCCTCGCGGCGACCTGCAAGCCGGCGAAGCCGCCCCAGGAAAGGCCGAGCATCCCGATCGCCCCGTTGCACCAGGGCTGACAGGCGAGCCAGTCGATCACCTCGAGGATGTCGTCCTGTTCCCGCGGCAGATATTCGTCCAGGAACAGCCCCTCGGATTGGCCGCTGCCCCTGAGGTCGAGGCGCAAGCAGGCGAACCCCCGAGCGGCGAGGGCGGGATGGACGGTGGCATCGCGCACCAAGGTCCCGTCGGCGTGACCATAAGGTACGGCTTCGAGGATGGCCGGAACGGGGTCCAGTTCGGCGCCCTCGGGAAGCCACAGCCGAGCGGAAAGCCGCGTGCCGTCGCGGAGCCCGATCCACAGATGGGAAATCTCGCGCGCCCGACGCGGGCCTGCCGAGGATTCGTGCACGGCGCCTTTTTCACCCTAGAACTCGATACCGACCTGCGCCTTCACGCCTTCGCGAAACGGGTGCTTGACGAGGGTCATTTCGGTCACGAGGTCGGCTGCTTCGACGAGCTCGCGCGGGGCATTGCGCCCGGTGACCACCACATGGAGATCGGGGCGCCTCGCCGCGAGCGCGGCGAGCACCTCGTCGAGCGGCAGATAACCGTAGCGCAGCACGATGTTGAGCTCGTCGAGGACGAGCAGGTGGAGGGAGGGATCGACGAGCATCCGCTCGGCTTCCGCGAAGGCGGCACGAGCGCTCGCGATGTCCCGTTCGCGGTCCTGAGTCTCCCAGGTGAAGCCTTCGCCCATCACGCGCATGGTAACGAGTTCGGGAAAACGCTCGAGGAAGCGGCGCTCGCCCGTGTCCCAGCGACCTTTGACGAACTGGACGATGCCCACCCGCCGCCCGTGCCCGAGAGTGCGCAGCACGAGGCCGAAGGCTGCCGTACTCTTGCCTTTGCCGGTGCCGGTGTGGACGATGAGCAGCCCCTTCTCCTTGGTCCGGCTGGCGTAGAGCCGGTCCTTGACGGCCTTGATGCGTGCCTTCTTTTCGCGGTGCTCTTCCGGGTCCTCGCTCACTGTCCCCCTCCTGCCGGTTGTCGGCACAGGCGATCGAGGAGAAGGGCCGCATGGTTGCTGCGCGGTCGCCACAGGCCGCGGTCGAGCGCCTCGCGGAACCGCTGTGCCATCTCGCGCAAGGCGTCCGGATTGGCGCGCGCGATGAAGGCCCGTACCTCCTCGTCTTCGAGATAGGCGGCAAAGAGACAATCGAAGTGGTGGTCGCCGACGAGCCGGGTGGTGGCGGCGAAGGCGAAGAGATAGTCCACGGTCGCCGCCATCTCGAAGGCGCCTTTGTAGCCGTGGCGCATGACACCGCGGATCCATTTCGGGTTGGCCGCGCGGCCGCGCACCACCCTGCCGATTTCCTCGGCGAGCCGGCGCACCCGCGGGCTCTCCGGCCGGCTGTGATCGCCGAAGAGCACCTCCGGCTGGCGGTGGGCGTGGCGCCGGACCGCGGCGACGAGCCCGCCCAGGAACTGGTAATAGTCGTCGCTGTCGAGGAGATCGTGTTCCCGATTGTCCTGGTTGTGGAGCACGAGTTGGGTGGCAGCGAGCCGACGTTCGAACAGGCCCCGCGCCGCGGCTCCCACGACCGCCCGTCCATAGGCATAGCCGCTCCAACCGACATAGACCTCGGCGAGGTCGCCGTCGTCTCGCCAGATGCCCTCGTCGATCAGCACTTGGAGACCGCAGCCGTAGGCGCCGGGGGGCGAACCGAAGATGCGCAGGGTCGCCTGTCGCCACGCCTCCTCGGCAGGCACACCCTCTGCCTGGAGGCGGGCAGCTTCGCCGCGCGCGGCAGCGGCCAGCGGATTGACGTCAGCCGGCTCGTCGAGGGCGGCAACCGCCCGTACCGCATCGTCGAAGAGCTCGATCTGGGCGAAGAAGGCATCGCGAAAGAAGCCCGAGACGCGCAGGGTCACATCGACCCGCGGGCGGCCGAGGAGAGAACAGGGGATCACCTCGACTCCGCTGACCCGGTGGCTTCGTCCCTCCCACACCGGCCGGCAGCCGAGAAAGGCGAGGGCTTGGGCGATGTCTTCGCCGCCCGTGCGCATATTGGCAGTGCCCCAGGCGGAAAGCGCGAGATGACGAGGCCAGTCGCCGTGGGTCTGGGCATAGGCCGCGATCACCCGCTCCGCCGCTTTCCAGCCGAGGGTGAAGGCAGCCGGCGTGGGTACACCGCGGGTATCGACCGAGTAGAAATTGCGGCCCGTTGGCAGTACTTCTGGGCGTCCCCGGGTGGGAGCCCCGCTCGGGCCCGGCAGCACGAAACGGCCGTCGAGGCCGGCCAAGAGGCCTTCGATCTCGGCCTTGCCGCAAGCATCGAGGCGCGGTCCGAGATCCTCGCGGATCCGGCTCAGGACTTTTCGAGTGTACACCCAAGAAGCCGGTGGATCGCGACGCTCGGCGATCACCTCGCGGGCGAGCCGCTCCAGCCGTTCGACGGTATCGCCGGCGGTCCGCCACGGATCCCCGGACATGGCTTGCAGGATCTCCGGACGCGCGCCCGTCCACGGTCGCGAGAAATCGCAGTCGAGGGGATCGAAGCCCTCCTCGAGACCGAGGTCGGCAGCGAGGGCCCGCAAAAGCGAGAGGTCGCCCTCGTGCCCGCGGCCGCGCGGCAGCCGCGCGAGGGCGAGGAGCGTATCGATACGCCGTTCGCCCTCGGGGCTCTTGCCGAACACGTGCAGGCCGTCGCGGATCTGCAGTTCCTTGAGATCGCAGAGATGGGCATCGATCCGGGAAAGCCAAGTTTCCGGCGGCGCCGCGGTGTCGATCTCGAGGTCGCGGTCGAGGCCGAGGCGGGTGACCCAGGCGAGAATATCGTGGGCCAGCGGTTCGCATCGCCGGCGATCGAGCTGCACGGCCTCGGCATATTCGTCGACGAGCCGCTCGAGCTCGCGCAGCCCGCCCTCGAGACCGGCGCGGGTGAGCGGCGGTGTCAGATGGTCGACGATCACCGCTTGCGCGCGACGCTTGGCTTGACTGCCCTCTCCGGGATCGTTGACGATGAACGGATAGAGGTGGGGCAGCGGTCCGAGGACGGCATCGGGGAAACAGTCGGCCGCTAGCGCCACGGCCTTGCCCGGCAACCACTCGAGATTGCCGTGCTTGCCGAAGTGCACGATGGCGTGGGCGTCGAATACCCGCCGCAGCCACAAGTAGAAGGCGAAATAGGCGTGCGGCGGCACGAGAGCGGGATCGTGGTAGGTGGCCTTCGGGTCGAGGTGATAGCCACGCCCCGGCTGGATCGCGACCAGCAAGTTGCCGAGCGGAACGATGGGCAGGGCAAAGCCGCCATCGCGAAAGTGCGGGTCCGACGTCGGCTCGCCCCAGCGGCGGTACACCGCCTCGCGCACCGGCGCCGGTAGATCGGCCCACGCCCGCTCGTAATCGGCGAGGGGGAATCGCACCCGCACGATCCGGCGGCGGGAGCTGTCGAGCTCGTTGGTCGGACCCGAGCGCAGCCAGGCGATGAGCTCGTTCCCGTCGCGCGGCAGGGGGTCGACCCGATAGCCGGCTTCCGCCAGCGCCGACAGGGCCACTGCGACGCTTTCCGGGGTGTCGAGCCCCACACCGTTGGCGAGCCGGCCGTCGCGATTGGGGTAATTGGCGAGCACGATGGCGATCCTGCGCTCTCCTCGGGGGGTGCGACGCAGGCGGACCCAGCGGGCTGCGAGCTCGGCGACGAAGGCGATGCGCTCGCGGTCGGCGATGAAACGCTGGAGGTGGCACTGGGTGGCTTCGTCGAACCGTGCGCTCTCCTTGAAGCCGATCGTTCGGGTGGTGATGCGGCCGTCCACCTCCGGTAGCACCACCTGCATGGCGAGGTCGCGCGGGCCGAGCCCGCGGGGATCGGCTCGCCAGAGTTCGCGCGGTCGACCGGCCAAGAGGAGCTGCAGCACCGGGGCGTCGCAGGCAGCCAATGGACCTTCGCGCGGACCACCAGGTGCCGCGACCGAGAAGGCAGTGGCATCGAGGATGACATCCGGGCGCAGGCGGGTCGCGATCGCCTCGATGGCAGCGGCACTCTCGGGGTCGCGCTGACTCGCGACCGCCAGGGGGAGGGTGCGCAGGCCGCGCTCTTCTAAGGCTTGCGCGAGTGCCTCGATGGGTTCGATATCGCCTGCCTGGAAATGGGCCCGATAGAAGAGGAGCAGGGCCCGCGCATCGGCAGGAGCGAGGGACGAGAGGATTTCCTCGGCCATGGGCGCGTCCCGTCCGGGACGCCACAGGACGGCCCGTGGCAGGGGCGCGGGCGGTAGCCAGTCGACGGGCGAGCCCAGTGCGGCGGCGATGCGACGAAGGCACTGTTCGGCATTGCCGAGGCCGCCCTGCACGAGATACTGCCAGAGGGCGCGAGCCAAACTAGGCTCGACGGTCGACAAGGCGTCGAGCTCGGGATCGGGGCGATCGTCGCCGGGCAGCACGGCAAGCGCGATCTGTCGGGTTCGGCAGACCGCCTCCACCTGTTCGAGGCCATAGCTCCAGTAGCTGCGTCCGCCGAGCAGGCGCACGAGGACGAAGCGCGCCTGTGCCACGACCTTCTCGACGTAGAGATCGACCGACAGGGGATGCGCCAGACGAGCGAGATTGGCGAGCCGCAGGGAAGGCAGGGGCACCTCGGCACGAGCGCGCGCCTCGGCGAGGAGCGCGAGTTCGCTGTCCGCGGTCGAGAGAATCACCACCTCCGCCGGGCTCTGACCAAGATCGACCGCCTCCTCGCACTCGGCGGTGGTGGCGCGGGCGGCACTCAGGAGGTGCACGGGCTCAATCCTCGAAGGTCGGCGGAAGGCTGCCCTTGAGGGCGAGCGGCAAACCGGCGACGGTCAAGACCACGGTCGGACAGCATCGCGCTAGCCTCTCGTGAAGTTCGCCCGCGAGATCGACGAACTGGCGGGCGAGCGCGTTCGCCGGAACGACGCCGAGTCCGACTTCGTTCGACACCAACACGAGCAGACCCGAGGCTTCCGCCACCACCCGTTCGAGTCCGGCGAAAGCAGACCGCGGTTCGCGTCCGACAGCGAGAAGATTGGATAGCCACAGGGTCAGGCAGTCGACGAGCACGGCTCGCCCCCTCCGGCACTCGCCGGCAATGGCCGGTGCGAGGTCGAGGGGCGCCTCGATGGTCCGCCAGCCAGGCCCACGGCGCGCGCGATGACGCGCGATGCGCGCCGCCATTTCGGCATCGCCCGGCTCGCCGGTGGCGATGTAGACCGGCTCGAGTCCGCTTCTCGCGACCAGGGATTCGGCGAACGCGCTCTTGCCCGAACGTTGGCCGCCCAGCACCAGCACCGGTGACGGCACAGGCTCACTCGTCACGAGCGTCATCCGATCCCAGGGTCTCGCAAACTGGAATGAAAGGGGGAGCGGTGCCGGCAAGGGTCATGGTTCGCCGCAGGAGCCGCTCGACGGTGGGAAAGGCGAGCTCCGCCCAGGGAATGTCGCCGAAGGAGAAGAGACCGACCTCGAGGCTCTCGAGTCCCGGTGCCACCTGCGGGGCGAGCAGGCGCGCCCGATACATGAGCTGCACCTGACCGAGGCGCGGAATGCTGTAGACGGCGACAAGCCCCTCGATGGCGATCTCCGCCCGCGCCTCCTCGCGCGCCTCGCGCGTCGCCCCTTCCTCCGGGCTCTCGCCGAGCTCGAGGAAGCCCGCGGGTACGGTCCAAAATCCGGCCCGGGGTTCGATCGCCCGACGGCAGAGCAGCACCCGGTCGCCGAACAGACAGGCAGCGCCGGTCACGATCTTGGGATTCTCGTAGTGGACCTGACCGCAGGCGCTGCACACCCGCCGGAGTCGGTCCTCGACGGCAGGGCGCCGCAACTCGAGAGGGCCGCCGCACAGGCTGCAGAATCGCGGTGCGACCGTCATCGGCGAGGGACCTTGAACAGGGCCTCGGCGGCCCCGCGGATAGCCTGCCGCCGGCGCATCTCGTCTTCGACCCGAGCGATTTCGGCGCGAAGCGCCCGCAGATAGGCCTCGAGCTCTTCGCGCGAGCGGCCCTCGAGGGCACCGCCGAGCTCCGGAAACGATCCCTTCGGACGCGGCCGATCCTCTTCCTCCATGGTCCTCGTCCCGCTGCTCACTGGCGCCGTCCCTGCACGGGACACACATCCATGTACAGGGTCCCATCGGCGGGCGAAACCCCGGCTCGGTCACCGACCCTGGTCGGGTAGGGCCGACTTGCCGCGCCCGCCTCGCCTGCTATAAGCCCCTGCGGCTCCTGCCGGCGCACGTCCGGCTCGTCGCGAGAGGTCCTCGGATGCCCACGGTCTACCTCCTGAACGGCCCCAATCTCAACATGCTGGGCCGTCGGGAGCCCGAGATCTACGGCCGTACCACCCTCGCCGAGATCGAGGCGAGCTGCCGCGAGGCGGCCCGGCGGCTCGGCCTCGAGCTGGTGTTCCGGCAAAGCAATCACGAAGGCGAGCTGGTGAGTTGGATCCAGGAGGCCTGCGAGCGGGCCGATGCGCTCATCCTGAACCCCGCCGCATTCACCCATACCTCCGTCGCGCTCATGGATGCGATCGCCATCTTTCCCGGGCCGGTGATCGAGCTCCATCTCTCCAACATCCACCGTCGCGAGCCGTGGCGGCACCACTCCTATGTCTCCCTCAAGGCCACGGGGATTATCTGCGGCTTCGGTGCCGACGGCTATGTCCTGGCTCTCGAGGCGGCCGCCAGAATGATCGCCCGTCGTGGCGAGAAGCCGAGCGGGGGCTCATGAGCGGGATCGATATCGATACGGCGCTCATCGAGCGGCTCGCCAGCCTGCTCGAGAAGAGCGGGCTCGCGGAGATCGAGATCAGCCAGGGGGAGACTCGCATCCGTCTGACGCGAGCGATCGCCTCCACCCCGCCGGGTGTCCACTACGTGCTCGCGCCCCAGGGTTTGCCGGTACCCCCGGCCGGAGCCTCGGGGACGGCGGTCCAAGCCGAGACCACGGCACTTACGGCCAGCGACGCCCTGCCGGAAGGCACGCTCACGGCACCCATGGTCGGCACGGTGTACCTGGCACCGGAGCCGGGAGCTCCCCCGTTCGTGCAGGTGGGCGATGTGGTGGAGGCAGGACAGACGCTGCTCATCATCGAGGCGATGAAGGTCATGAACCAGATCCGCGCGCCGCGGGCCGGGAAGATCGTTCGGATCTTCGTCGAGAACGCCCAGCCCGTCGAATATGGCGAACCCTTGCTCGTGATCGCTTGAGGAAGCGCGGTGATCCGCAAGGTGCTCATCGCCAATCGGGGCGAGATCGCGGTGCGCATCCTGCGGGCGTGCCGCGAACTCGACATCGCCACCGTCGCCGTCCATTCGACTGCCGACGCTGGCGCCATGCACGTCCGCCTCGCCGACGAGAGCGTCTGCATCGGTCCGCCGCCCGCCGCCCGCTCCTACCTCGACAAGGCCGCGATCCTGGCCGCCGCGGAAATCACCGGGGCCGATGCCATCCATCCGGGCTACGGCTTTCTCGCCGAGAACCCCGAGTTCGCCGAGATGGTGCGCGAACACGGCTATGTCTTCATCGGCCCGGATCCCGAGCACATTCGGGTCATGGGCGACAAGATCCGAGCGAAGGCGAAGATGCGGGAGCTCGGCGTGCCGGTGGTGCCGGGCAGCGACGGGGCGGTGCGCAGCCGCGAGGAGGCGGCGCGGATCGCCGCCGAGATCGGCTATCCCGTGCTGATCAAAGCGGTGGCGGGCGGCGGAGGACGCGGCATGGTGGTGGTCCGCGATCCCGGCGATCTGCCGCGAGCGTTCGATCTCGCGCGCAGCGAGGCCCGTGCCGGCTTCGGCGACGATCGGGTCTATATCGAGAAGTTCCTCGATCGACCCCGCCACATCGAGATCCAGGTGTTGGGCGACCGGCACGGCAATGTCGTCCATCTGTTCGAGCGCGACTGCTCGATCCAGCGTCGCCACCAGAAGGTGATCGAGGAGGCGCCTTCGCCGGTTCTCGACGATGCCGCGCGCGCCGCCATCGGCAGTCGAGTGGTCGAGGCCATGCGTCAGCTCGGCTATGTGGGCGCCGGAACGGTCGAGTTCCTGTGGGCCGATGGCCAATTCTACTTCATCGAGATGAACACCCGCATTCAGGTCGAGCATCCGGTGACCGAAATGATCACCGGCGTCGATCTCGTGCGCGAGCAAATCCGGATCGCAGCGGGCGAACCCCTCGATTTCGACCAGGACGATCTCGAGATCCGCGGCCACGCGATGGAATTTCGCATCACCGCCGAGGATCCGGAGACCATGCTGCCCGCCCCTGGCCGCGTCACCGCCTGGCATCCGGCCGGTGGTCCGGGGGTGAGGGTCGATTCCCATCTCTATGCCGGCTATACCATCCCGCCCTACTATGACAGCCTGATCGCCAAGCTCGTCGTGCACGACCGCGACCGTCCCCGCTGCCTAGCGCGGGCGCGGCGCAGTCTCGGCGAGTTCGTCGTCGACGGTACGCCCTCGACGATGTCCCTCTTGCGCGCCATTGTCGAGAGTGAACAAATGCTCACCGGAACATACGACATCGGCTGGCTCGAGCGTTTCCTCGAAGCCCGCCGGAGTTGAGCGCCGGGGACGGCGCTCGGGGCGGAGATCGGAGCGCGTCATGCTGGCCCTGCCGCCGGAACTGATCCTCAGCGCCTATGCCAACGGCCTTTTCCCGATGGCGAAGGATCGGGACGATCCGACCATCCACTGGCTCGATCCCATCCGCCGGGGTGTGATCCCCCTCGACCGCTTCCACATCCCGCGCAGTCTCAAGAAGACCCTGCGCAAGCGGCCCTTCGAGATCCGCATCGACCACGCCTTCTCGGAGGTCGTGCACGCCTGCGCCGAACCCACTTCGGATCGTCCCCGCACCTGGCTCAACGACGAGCTCATCGACGCCTATGTCGCGATGGCCGAGCGCGGCTTTGCCCATAGCGTCGAATGCTGGCAGGAGGGTCGGCTGGTGGGCGGGCTCTATGGCGTGGCCCTGGGTGGCGCGTTCTTCGGCGAGAGCATGTTCAGCCGGGTGCGCGACGCGAGCAAGGTGGCCCTCGTGGAGCTCGTCTGTCGGCTGCGCGTCGGCGGCTTCGAGCTGCTCGATACCCAATTCGTCACCGATCACCTCAGGCGCTTCGGTGCCATCGAGATCAGCCGACAGGACTACCGCATCCGCCTGCGGCGGGCAGTGATCCGCCGGGCGAGCTGGCCGCGTCAACCGGGATCTTTGGCCTATTCGCTGTTCGCGGGCGGCGGCGAGGGAGAGGAGGTTGCCGCGGCGGTGAGGGGCTCCTCGCAATCGACGACCCAGACGTCATAGACCGGATGCTCGAGCGCCGAGAGGGACGGCGAGGAGGCGAACATCCAGCCACTGAAGGCGCGTTGCCGCGGCCTTCCCGGATCGACGGCATCGATGCGCAGGAAGGCGGCACTCTCCGGTGGCTCGATCGGCGGAGTCTCGAAACACGCTTCGGCGGTGATCTCGAGGGTGCCGAACCGCGACGTCTCGCCCACCCGTACCCGGAAGTGCCGGGTACGCGCGGTGATCTTGTCGAGTCCCTGTAACACCACCACCGCGAACGGCAGCTCGGCCGCCGCCCGGACGGCACTGGCGGCGGACAGGAACAGGAGGGGAACCAGCGCGAGAGCGACTGGCCGGGTCATGGCGCACCCTTTTCCTGGCTGCCCCCGACCGTTCCGCCGAACAGGAACTTGCCGATCAGGGTCTCGAGGTTGATCGACGACTGGGTGAGGGTGATCTCCTCGCCGGGTTTGAGCATCTCCGGCTCGGCGCCTGGCACGATGGCGAGATATTTGCTGCCGAAAAGACCGCTGCTCACGACGGCGGCGGAGCTGTCGCGCGGCAGTTCGAGGTCGCGGCGGACGTCGAAGGCGACGCGCGCCCGGTAGGTCTCGGGATCGAGCTCGGCCCCCGTGACTTTGCCGACTCGAATGCCGCTCACTCGCACATCCGCGCCGATCTCCAGCCCATCGATGCTGTCGAAGCGAGCGTAGAGGGTGTAGCCGTCGGGTCGCGCGACATTGCTTCGGCTATAGGCCCAGGCGAGGAAGCCAAAAGCGACGGCGAGCACGATGGCTCCGAGGAGGGTCTCGACGATCCGACGCGACATGGCGGGCGAGCTCCGGCGTTCCGCTGCGCGGTCAAAAAACCGTCTCTTCGAGCCCGAGAAGGGCGCGGGCGAAGGCCTCGGGATCGAACGGCCTGAGATCCTCGATGTCCTCGCCCACGCCGATCGCGTGCACCGGCAAGCCAAAACGGCGGGCGAGGGCGACCACCACGCCACCCTTGGCGGTGCCGTCGAGTTTGGTCACCACGAGCCCGGTGACGTCGACCATCTCGCGGAAGATGGTCATTTGGGAGTGGGCGTTCTGGCCGGTGGTGGCGTCGAGTACGAGCAGCACGTCCTGGGGCGCCGAGGGGTCGAGCTTGCGCAGCACCCGCACGATCTTGGCGAGCTCCTCCATGAGTTCGCGCCGGTTCTGCAGCCGACCGGCGGTGTCGATCAAGAGTTCGTCGTAACCCTCCCGGCGCGCCCGCTGCAGCGCCTCGTACGCAAGGCCGGCGGGATCGGCGCCGGCGGCACCGGTGACCACCGGACAGCCGCTGCGCTCGCCCCAGATCGCGAGCTGCTCCACGGCTGCCGCGCGGAAGGTGTCGCAGGCGGCGAGGATCACCCGTTTGCCTTGCCGTCTCATCGCCGCAGCGAGCTTGCCGATGGTCGTGGTCTTGCCGACCCCGTTGACGCCCGCGACGAGGATGGTACGCGGCCGGTGTTGCGGCCGCTCGGGAAGAGGCTGGGCCACCGGCTCGAGGATGCGCGCGATGTGCGTCGCGAGCAGCGTGCGCACCTCCTCCTCCGAGACCTCGCGGCCGAACCGCTCCCGCCGGAGCCCCTCGACCAGCTCCTGCGCCACCTCCACCCCGAGATCGGCGAGAATGAGGGCCTCCTCGAGCTCGTCGAGGAGCGCCTGATCGAGCCGCCGGCGGCGAACGATACTGCCGATCGTGGCCTTGAGCGCGCTCGAGGAACGCGCGAGGCCAGCGCGCAAGCGCTGCCAGAATCCCCTTTTGGGCTCGCTCATGCCTCGGGCCTCACGAGCAGCGCATCCCCGACGACGCCGGTCGCGCGCACCGCGATAAGCGTGCCGGGCGGTACCGGTATCGGGGCTTCCAGCCGCGCCCGCGCAAACTGTTCGGTCCGTCCACCGCCGTCGCGCTCGACGAGCAGCGTACGTCGCGCTCCCACCTGCGCCGCGAGAAAGGCTTCGAGCCGGCAGCGGCCGAGCTCTCTGAGCCGTGCAGCCCGTTCCCGACGCACGACCACCGGCAGCTGCGGCATGCGGGCTGCCGGCGTTCCGGCCCGCGGCGAATAAGGGAATACGTGCAAATACACGAGATCGGCTTCCTCCACGAGCGCCAGAGTGCGGGCGAACATCTCTTCGCTCTCGGTGGGAAAGCCGGCAATGAGATCGGCGCCGAAGGCCATGTCGGGGCGCAACCGGCGCAGCTCCGCAACCAGCCGCAGCACATCCGCCCGCGAGTGCCGTCGTCTCATCCGCTTGAGCACCAGATCGTCGCCGGCCTGCACCGAAAGGTGGAGATGCGGCATCAACCGCGCCTCCTCGGCGAAAGCGGTTCGCAACGCGTCATCGACTTCCGCCGGATCGACCGAAGAGAGCCGCAACCGCGGGAGCTCTGGCACCTCGCGCAGGATCTGGCGGACGAGGACGCCCAAGGTCGGAGTTCCCTCGAGGTCCCGGCCCCAGGAGGTGAGGTCGACCCCCGTCAGCACCACCTCGCGATAGCCGGCGTCGACGAGGGTGCGCACCTGCGCCACGGTTTCCGGAGCTGGCAGGCTGCGGCTGCGGCCGCGGCCGAGGGGGATGATGCAGAAGGTGCAACGGTGGTCGCAGCCCTGTTGGACCTGGACGAAGGCGCGGGTACGACCATCGAAGCCCTCGAGCAGATGCGGGGCGAGCGTGCGCAGCCGGTTCGGGTCCGAGACCAGGAGTCGCTCGCCGCCACGAGCGAGCCTTTGCCACGTCTCCGGCAACAACTTGTCGCCATTGCCGAGGACATGGTCGACCTCGGGCATCGCGGCCCAGCGTTCGGGGTCGATCTGGGCGGCACAGCCGGTGACCACGATCCGGGCGCGCGGATATTCGCGGCGAGCGCGCCGCACTGCCTGTCGCGCTTGGCGTTCGGCCTCGGCGGTGACGGCACAGGTATGGACGATGACGGTATCGGCGAGCCCCGCAGCGCGCGCGTGCCGACGGATCACCTCCGACTCGAAGGCGTTGAGACGGCAGCCGAGGGTGACGACGATGGGTTCGCTCACAGCGGTTCCGGATGCAGGGGCTCGAGGATGCCGCGGTAGCAGTAGGCGGCAGGACCGATCATGTGGACCGGCCCCGCGCCTGCCCAAAAGACTTCCAATTCGCCGCCGTCCAATATGAGCGTCGCCCGATCGCGGACAATGCCACGGCGTACCGCCGCGACCAGGGCGGCACAGGCCCCGCTGCCGCAGGCCGGGGTCAACCCGCTGCCGCGCTCGAACACCCGCAGCCGCAGCCGCCCGGGGGCGAGCAGCTGCGCGAAGCCGACATTGACCCGCTCGGGAAAGAGCGGATGGTGCTCGAGTTCGGCACCGAGCCGAGCGACATCGGTTCGGTCCAGATCGTCCACGAACAGCACCGCATGCGGGTTGCCCATGGACACCGCGACCGCCGGTGGCAGACCTTCCGGACCGAGCTCGATCGCCAGCGTGTCGAGCGGCCGCGCCAGCGGGATTTCGTTCCAGCGCAGCCGCGGCTCGGGCATCTCGACTTCGACCCGGTCGGGGGCATGCACGCGACAAGGCAAGAGGCCGGCTCGGGTAGCGAGCGTCAGTGCGCGGCATCCGAGCTCGTCGGCGAGCAGCCGAGCGACACAGCGGGTGCCGTTGCCACAAGCGCCGCTTTCGCTGCCATCGGCGTTGAAGAAACGCACGAAGGCCGCTGCCCGTTCGTCCCTTTCGAGGAGGATCAGCTGGTCGAAGCCGATACCTCTCCGGCGATCGGCGAGCCGCCGCACGAGCTCCGGGTGCAGGACGAGCGGTCGGTCGCGACCGTCGAAGATCGCGAAATCGTTGCCGCAGCCCTGCATTTTGACGAAGGATCGCGTCTCCATGGGCGTCAATAATGCGCCGGAAGGAGCCGCCGGCAACGGGGAGAAACGATCCGCGCCAGCGGCGGCAGGGGAGGCAAGGCCGTTGCTAGGAAATTAAACCTATGATAGCAAGGCGTCGCAACAGCATGGGAGATCGGTATGTATCCGGTCCTACGGCGCGGCGCCGAAGGTCCTGAAGTGGAGCGTTTGCAGCGGCGGCTGCTCGAGCGGGGTTTCCGACCGGGCCGCATCGACGGTCGGTTCGGGCCGGCGACCGAGGCGGCGGTGATCGCCTTTCAGCTCGCGTCGGACCTGCTGCCCGACGGCGTGGTCGGGCCGCTTACCTGGCGGGCCCTCGAGCCAGGGGCGGACGTGCCTCTGCCGGATGCCACTCGTTGGGTCGATGTCGAACTGGTCTCCGACATGTTCCCCCATACGCCCATCGGACCCATTCGCCGCCATCTACCCCTCGTTCTCGAGGCGCTGCGCGCCTTCGGCCTTCAGGACAAACCGCTCGTGCTCGTGGCCCTGGCCACCATCCGAGCGGAAAGCGAGGGGTTCGAGCCCGTGGACGAACGGCCCTCGCGCTTCAACACCTCGCCCGATGGCCGACCCTTCGATCTCTACGACTGGCGGAGCGATCTCGGCAATCTCGGTCCGGACGACGGGGCGCGCTATCGCGGGCGCGGCTTCGTGCAGCTCACCGGTCGCGACAACTACCGTCGCTGCGGTGCGGGGATCGGCCTTGGCGATGCCTTGCTGCACGCACCGGAGCGCGCGAACGAACCGGAGATCGCGGCTCGCCTGCTCGCTTTCTTCCTGTTCGAGCGCAAACGGGCGATCAAACGGGCGGTGTTCGAGGGAGATTTGCTGCGCGCCCGGCGGCTGGTGAATGGTGCCAGTCACGGCTACGAGCGTTTCCGCGAGGCCTTCCGGATCGGCGACCGCCGCATTCCGGATGCGGTCTGGCTAGCCTCGCGCGAGGAGCTGCGCGCCGCCTAGGTCAGCTGGAAGCAGCGGCCAAGGCGAGGACCAGCGGGTGCACCACGAGTCGCTCGCCGGGCCGTTCGTCCGCGATCTGCACCTTCTCGCCCTCGACGCGGACCCGGCCCGAGGCGACGAGGGCGAGGGCCCGTGGATAGATTCGATGCTCCACCTCGAGCACGCGCAGTCTGAGGCTCTCCGCCGTGTCCTGCGGCAACACCGGCACGATCCCCTGCACCAATACCGGGCCGGCATCGATTTCCGGACGCACGAAATGCACGGTGCAACCGGTGACCGGCAGGCCCGCCTCGAGCACCCGCGCATGGGTCTCGAGACCCCGGAACGCGGGCAGCAAGGAGGGGTGGATGTTGAGGATGCGGTCGATCCAGCGTTCGACAAAGCTTCGGCCCAGGATGCGCATCCAGCCAGCCAGGCAAACGAGGTCGATCTCCTGACGTCTCAGGATGTCGTCGATAGCGAGATCGAAGGCCTCTCGATCGGCATAGTCCTCGGGGCGTACCACTGCCGTCGGCACACCTGCGCGCTCCGCCCGCGCGAGTCCGCCGGCATCCTCGCGGCTCGACACCACGAGCACGATACGGGCGGGCACGACACCCGTCCCCGTGGCATCGAGCAACGCCTGGAGGTTGGTGCCGGTGCCCGAGATCAGTACGGCGACGCGCAGCACCTCACGGCCTCCCGCCCTCGACGAACTCCACTCGGGCCGGCCCCTGCGTGTCCACCACTTCGCCGATCTCCCACACGGTTTCCCCGGCGGCCTCGAAGATCGCCCGGATCTCCCCGCTCGCCGCAGGGTCGACGAAGGCGATCATGCCGATGCCACCATTGAAGATGCGCAGCATCTGCGCGAGCTCGAGCCGCGCGGCTTCGGCGAGCCAGCGGAAGAGCGGCGGGATCGGCCAGCTGCCACAGTGGATGCGAGCGAGGCGTCCGTGCGGCAGCACCCGCGGCGGATTGTCCACCAAACCGCCACCGGTGATGTGGGCGAATGCCCAGAGGCCCGGGTGGCGGGCAGCAGCCAGACAACTCTTCACGTAGATCCGGGTCGGCTCGAGCAGGAGCTCGGCCAGCGAGGCTTCGGGGGCGAAGGGTGCCGGATCGTCGGGCGCCAGCCCAGCCTCGCGCAGGACCTTGCGGATGAGCGAGAAGCCATTGGCATGCGGGCCGGAGCTCGCCAGCCCGAGGATCCGCGCGCCCGCGGGAACCGGACGCGGCAGCAACCGCTCGCGCTCGACGGCACCGACGGCAAAGCCGGCGAGGTCGAATTCGCCTTCGCGATAGGCCCCTGGCATCTCCGCCGTCTCGCCCCCGAGGAGAGCGCAGCCCGCTTCGCGGCAGCCCCGGGCCATGCCGGCGACGAGACGTTCCGCCTCCTCCCGCACCAGCCGTCCGGTGGCGTAATAGTCGAGGAAGAACAGAGGTTCTGCTCCCTGGACCACGACATCGTTGACGCACATGGCGACGAGGTCGATCCCGAGACCGTCCAGTCGTCCCGCCGCGCGCGCGAGGAGGAGCTTGGTGCCGACCCCATCGGTGCTGGCGACCAAAAGCGGGTCTCGAAAGCCGCAGGGGCGCAGATCGAACACCCCACCGAAGCCGCCCAGAGCCGCATCGGCGCCGGGGCGAGCGGTGGTCCGGGCGAGCCGGGCGAACGTCCGAACCAAGGCGTTCGCCCGGTCGATGTCGACCCCGGCGTCGGCATAGGCATCGCGCGGACACGGAACTTGAGTCATGCGCGCCGTCGTGGCTAGCTGCGTCCAGCTGCCCTTACGGCCGCCCGGCCTCGGGATCAAGCGAGGATGATGCCGCCTTTCCCCCTCCGCCTGCTTCTCCTCTCCGCTCTGCTGCTCGTGGCCGCCGTGCTCGCGCCGCGCGCCGCCACCCTCGACCTCTACACCGAATCCGGCATCGAGGTCGATGTCACCGCCGCCTCCGCGGTCGAGGCCAATCGCATAGCCATCGAGCGGGCCCAGCGCCTCGGCCTCGAGCGACTGTTGCGGCGACTTGCGGCGGCCGAGGATGCGGCCCGCCTACCTGCCGTCGATCGACTGCCGATCGAGCGCTTCGTGCGCGGCTTCACGATCGACGACGAGAAGCGATCGGCGACCCGGTGGCTCGGGACGGTGACGGTGCATTACCGCGAGGATGCCATCCGCGCTCTGCTGGAACAATACGGCGTGGCGGCAGTGTTGGAGCCCTCGAAGCCGCTCTTGCTGTTGCCGATGATCGAGGACGGGGGAAAAGCGAGGCTCGCCACCGACAGCGATCCCTGGCGAGCGGCCTGGCTCGCCGAAGCCGGTCGCAACAGCCTCGTGAACCTCGTGCTGCCCCTCGCCGATCTCTCCGACATCGCGACCGCGGCGCGCTACGAGGAAGAGGCGAATCCGGCACTCCTCTTGGAGATGGCCGGACGCTACGGGGTCGAGGCAGCGGCTCTGGTGCGGGCGGCGATCGTGGAGCGAGGGAGCGACGGTCTGCCTGCGCGCCTGGAGTTGCGGCTCCGTTCGGTGGGCGACTGGCCGAGCGTGGAGGAGCAGGCATCGCTCGTGCGCGAGGCGGAGGAGAGCGAAGAGCGTTTCTGGCGGCGGGCGGCAACACGCGCGCGGGGGTGGCTCGATGCCGCCTGGAAGCGCGACAATCTCCTGCGCACCGACGTGCGCGGCCGGCTGCGGATGGTCGTCCCGCTTGCCGATCTCGCCGGCTGGGTCCAAATAAGGCGTGGTCTCGAGAGTGTCCCTGAGATCCGCGCCGTCGAGATCCTCCGCCTGAGCCGCGAGCAGGCCGAACTCGAGGTGGAATTCGTCGGGGACACCGGCCGGCTGGAACGCCGTCTTTCCGAGCGCGGGCTGCAGTCGATCCCGGAGGGGGGCTCATGGCGGTTGCGAGCAGTGGAAGCGGGCGACGGCCGCTGAACGGTGTCTTGCGCCTCGCTGTCTGCTTCGTCCTGCTCGCCTTTCGCAATCTGGCGAACATCTTGACGACGCTGCGGTTGATCGCAGCCGTGCCGCTGTTCCTGCTGGTGCTGAGCGGCGCGTTCGAAGCGGCCTTCTGGCTGTTCTTGCTTGCCGCGCTCACCGATCTCGTCGATGGGTCGGTCGCCAAATACCTCAATCGGCCGACGCGCTTCGGCGCATTCCTCGATCCCGTAGCCGACAAGCTCTTCTCGGGTCTGTTGTTTCTCGCTCTCGCCATGGGCGCTCTCGTTCCCTGGTGGCTGGCCGGCCTTGTGATCCTGCGCGATGTCGCCATCGGCATCGGCGCTTCGCTCTTGCGCACGCGGATCGCCTCGTTCCGCATCGAACCGCTGGTGATCGGCAAGCTGTGCACCTTGATGCAGCTGCTGTTCCTCGGGTTGCTGCTCGGCGACGAAGCCGAAGTGGCCGAGGTGAGTGCATGGCGGGACATGGCCTTCTGGGGCGTGGTGGCGTTCACGCTCGCCTCCGGACTCGCCTATCTCGGTCTCGGGCTGCGGCTTGCCCGGCGTGCCGCTCTGCGCTGACCTTCGCGCCCTGCGCATGCTCGATCGACGCCAGCTGGTGTTCGACTTTCCGGTTTCCGGGTCGTTCGCCCGCGACCATTTCCTGCCATCCGACTGCAACCGCGAGGCGTTCGAAACGGTCCTCGCCTGGCGCCACTGGCAGCAGCCAGCCTGTCTGCTGGTGGGACCGCCGGGCAGTGGTCGCAGTCACCTCGCGCGCATCTTCGCTGCCGAGGCGGAGGCCCGTGTCCTGGGTGGAGCGGAGTTGTGGCGGCTCGACGATCCGCTCGCCGAACTCGGCGCCTTCCGCGCGCTGGCGATCGACGATGCCGATCTCTGCGAGGAACCGCGGCGACTCCTCGAACTCTACAATCTCGTGGTGCAACGCCAGGGCCGCATCCTCTTGACCGCCCAGGCCGCGCCCGCGGAATGGCCGGTGGAACTGCCGGATCTGCGCTCGCGCCTGAAAGCCGCCCTTCAGCTGCGGATCGCCCCGCCGGACGACGGCCTGCTCGCCGCACTTCTCGTCAAGCAGTTTCGCGACCGTCAGCTCGCGGTCGAACCCGAGGTCGTCCATTTCCTCGTCGGCAACATGGAACGGACGTTCGAGGCGGCACGACGGTTGGTGGCAGCCCTCGATCGGCTGTCGCTCGTGGCCCGTCGCCGGGTCACCATGCCGCTCGCGCGCATCGCCTTGGCGGAGCTCTCTGCCGGCGAGCGGGTGGTCGGGGAGTGAAAGCGGCGCAATCCGAAGAGGGAGGTTAGCGTGGATCTCGGTATTCGCGGCAAATGGGCGATCGTCTGTGCCGGCAGTCGAGGACTCGGCCGGGGCTGTGCCGAGGCGCTCGCGGCAAATGGCGTGAACCTCGTGCTCAACGGCCTCGATCCTGCGCGGCTCGAGCGGACTGCCCGGGAGATCCGGGAGGCGAGCGGCGTCGAGGTGGTGCCGGTCGCCGCAGACATCACTACCCAGGAGGGGCGGGCGGCGGTTCTGGCGGTGCGGCCCGATCCGGACATCCTGGTCAACAACGCCGGCGGTCCACCGCCCGGCGACTTCCGCCAGTGGACCGAGGAGGACTGGATCGCTGCGATCCGTGCCAATATGCTCTCCGCCATCGAAATGATCCGGGCGGTGGTCGATCCGATGATGGCGCGCGGATTCGGCCGCATCGTCAATATCACGTCGAGCGCGGTCAAGGCGCCGATTCCCGAACTCGGCCTCTCCAATGGAGCGCGCTCCGGCCTCACCGGCTTTGTCGCAGGACTGGCCCGGGCGGTCGCCGGACGCGGGGTCACCATCAACAACATCCTGCCCGGGCGCTTCGCTACCGACCGGCTCGAGGCCAACATCCGCTTCCATGCTGCGCGCAGTGGACGCGATCCGGCCGCGCTCCGGCGCGAACTCGAGGAACGTATCCCGGCCGGCCGCTTCGGCACACCGCGCGAGTTCGGCGAACTGTGCGCCTTTTTGTGTTCCGTGCAGGCGGGCTATATCGTCGGCCAGAACATTCTCATCGACGGCGGAGCCTATCCCGGCACCTTCTAGCGCGACGAGCCTAGCGCGTTGGCTTGCCGCGATCCGCTTCGACCCGCGTCGTTAACCGAACGTTAGAGCTGCACCGGCACAATGGCGCGGGATGGAAAGCGAGGGTGCGGTTCCGTGCCGAGGCTCCGCGATGGACCGACGCCGTCGACGATGACGCTGGCGCTCGCCGTGGCCCTGTTGCTCGTGGGGTGTGCGCCGGCTGGGCGGGATCCGGGTGTGCCCGGGGTCGCCAATGCGAGCTGGGATGGGACGGCTTCCGGCCAGGCGGACCAGCTGGTTCGGATGGGGATGGCCGCCCTCGAGCGGGGAGAGGCTGCGACCGCCGCGCGCCTGTTCGAACGCGCGGTCCAGCTGCAACCCGCCGACACGCGGGCAGCGCTGCTGCTCGGGCGGGCTTTCCTCGCCCAGGACCGGCCCCGCGACGCCGCCGACGTCTTCCGCAAGGTGCTCGATCGCGAGCCGGACAATCTCCAGGCGAGCCGCGGCTTCGCCCGAGCGATGTTGGCACTCGACCGCCCCGAGGTGGCGATCGCCCAGCTCGAGCCGGCGGTGGCCCGCAGCGGCGATCTCGAGCTCGCCAACCTGCTGGGTGTCGCTCTCGCCCTGGCCGGCCGCGGCGAGCGGGCGATCGCGGTGCTGCGCGAGGCGCATGCGCGGGCACCACAGGATCCGCGGCTGGCGGAGAACCTCGCCCTCGCCCTCGCCCTGGAGGGACGGCACGACGAAGCGGTGGCCCTGCTGCGCCCCATCGCCGAGGGTCCCCGCAGCTCGCGCCGCACCCGCCAGAATCTGTCGTTGATCTACGGCCTCGCGAGGGACTTCGAGGCCGCCGAGCGGATCGCCCGAATCGACCTCGACGACGAGGAGGTCGCCGCCAATCTCGCCTTTTTCCGGATGCTCGCAGAGGGAGCACCAGCGACCCGGTCCGCCATCCTGGTGCCGGAGTATCGGCCACGAGCGGAGGACGTCGTGGAAATCGCGCCGCCCGAGGGTTCCCGACGCGAGTCGGCGGCACCGACGACGCCCGCAGGCGGATCGACGCGCATCGAGCCGCCACCGAGCACGGATCCGCCACCATCCCGGGTGGCGGCCGACACCTTCCCGCACCACCCGGGCCCGCCCCGCAGCCTCGTCGAACCGCCTGCTCCCTCGCGTCCGCCTGCTCCCTCGCGTCCGGAAGCAGTCGCCGCCGGATCGTCGGCGCCAGGACGGCAATCGGAGCCGAGGCCGCCCACCGGAGCGGCGGCCGGCGATGGGTCGTCCTCACCGCCGAGCACGGTCGGGCCGGCGCCCGTCCTCGCCGTCCCGACCGGAGAATCGCCGGCGGCCGAGCCGCCGCTCGCCGCCGTCGCGGTGGATTCCGCGGATCTCGCCGAGGGAGCCGTTCCCCTCGGGCAATGGGTGTTGCGTCTCGGGATGTACCCGAGCGCGGAGGCGGCGGCCGCCGCCTGGCGTCAGCTGCAGCGGCAGTTCGCCCACGAGCTCGGCGGGCTCGTCCGTCTGTCGGCAGCCGAGCCCGGACCGCAACCCCTCCTCGTCGGGCCACTCCTCTCCGGCGAGGTCGCCGAGCGCCTCTGCGAAGTCCTGCGGGCGCGGGGCAGCAGTTGTCATGCCCTGCGGCTGTGAACCGGAGCCGGCGCCTACACTCCGGTTCCGTAGGCCTCGCCGTGGATGAAGTGCTCCGCTTCCTGCAACTCTTCCTCGAGCGAGGAGCGCACCGCCTCGTAGAGGTCGCGGATGGAGACCATGGCGAACAGCTGGCCATCCCGCACCACGGGCAGGTGGCGGAAGTGGCCGCGCCGCATGAGCTCGAGCGCTTCCACCGCGGTCATTCCAGGGTGGGCGGTCACCGGGTTCGGAGTCATGATCTCCCTCACGGTGACGCGCGCCGGATCGAGGCCTTCGGCAACGACGCGATAGGTGATGTCCCGTTCGGTGACGATGCCCAGCAGCCGTTCGTCCGCCACGACGAGCGCCGCTGCGACATGATGGGCGCGCAGACGGCGTGCGACCTCGACGACCGTCGTCTCGGGCGCCACCGTGGTAAGGGGACGGCTCCCATCCACGACATGGGGTACGATGCGTCTTTGCATGCCCGCCTCCCTCGCTCGGGGCTGGAGCTTGCCGACTTGTGGGAAACTTGCCGCAGGCCACAGGGCCACGCAAGCGCCGCGTCAGGCCGACATCCGTCCGCGGCACCGGAAGTCGCGAGCGATCCGCTTCCCCGAGGCGAGAAGGCCGAAGACCATGCGGCAGACCTGCGCGCCGGAGTGCCGATCGATTGCCGCGAGCGTCATCGCATCGAGGGCGGGAGGCCGGATGCCGGCTCGCGCGTGGCGGAGAGAGCGGCGGGGGCACGGCGCAGTTCCGGTCTGTGCCCGAGTGGGTGCGCCGCGGGGATAATGCGGAGAGCCCCGTCCTCCGGATCCCGGTTCCGCCGTGCTGCCGACCGCAGCGACGACCCGGCTCGCCCGCTGTCCTCGCGCCGTGGTGTGCCACGGCCGAGCCACTCAACGCCTCTCGTCTTCGCGGATCATGTCCGACGCCTTCTCGGCGATCATGATGACCGCGGCATTGGTATTGGCCGAGACTACGGCCGGCATGATCGAGGCATCGACCACTCGCAGCCCCTCGAGCCCGCGTACGCGCAGGCGTTCGTCGACCACCGCAAGGCGCTCCTCCGCCGGTCCCATGGCGCAGGTCGAGGTGGGATGGAAAATCGTGCTTCCGGTGCGACGGACGAAATCCAAAAGCTCCTCGTCGCTCCGGCAATCGATCCCCGGCAGATATTCTTGTTCGCACCATGGCGCCATGGCCGGCTGGGCCATCACCCGGCGAACGAGCTTCAAGCCATCGACCATGGTTCGCCGGTCGGTTTCGGTCGCCAGATAGTTGGCGAAGATGCGCGGCGGATCGCGAGGGTCGGGGCTGCGCAAGCGGATCTCGCCGCGGCTCTCGGGCCGGAGCTGGCAGACGGAGACGGTGAATCCGGAAAACGGATGGAGCTTCTCGCCTGGTCGATCGGCGCTGAACGGAATCACGTGGAACTCGACATCGGCGAGATCGAGCTCGTCGCGAGTCTTCCAGAAGAGCGTGACGATTCCGGCTCCCACGGTGAGCGGGCCGGTGCGGAAAAGCGCCCATTCGATGCCGGCTCGGATGCGCCGCCACAGGCTGTGCTGCACATCGTTGAGGGTCAGAGGTCTGGAACAGCGCCAGACGGTTCGCGCCTGGAAATGGTCTTGCAGCTGCTTGCCCACCCCGGGCAGATCCTGCACCACCGGGATGCCGAAGGCCGAAAGCTCGTCGGCCGGTCCCACCCCGGAGAGCATGAGCAGCTGCGGCGACTGGACGGCGCCGCAAGCGACCAGCACCTCGCGCGCCGCTCGCACCCGGCAACGCACGCCATCCCGCTCGTACTCGACACCGATCGCGCGCCGGCCGTCGAAAAGGATGCGGCAGGCGAGGGCCCCAGTGCGGACGGCGAGATGGGGACGCCGGCGGGCCGCCCGGAGATAGGCGGTCGCGGCACTGCAGCGAAAGCCGTTGCGCAGGGTCAGCTGGAACCAACCCACCCCGGCCTGTTCGGCGCCGTTATAGTCGGGATTCTCGGGGATCCCCGCTTGTTTGGCCGCCTCCACGAAGGCCGCGGCGAGGGGGGAACGGTAGCGAGGTCGGCAGACGCCCACCGGGCCACCGCTGCCACGCCAAGGGTCCGCGCCGCCCTCGAAGTCCTCGGCTCGGCGAAAATAGGGCAGCACGTCCTCGTAGCTCCAGCCACGCAGGCCGCGCTCGGCCCAGGCGTCGAAGTCCTGCCGTTGGCCGCGCGCCCAGACGAGTCCGTTGATGGAGGAGGAGCCGCCGAGCACCCGGCCGCGCGGCCAGACGATGCGTCGACCACCGAGCTGGGGCTCGGGTTCGGTCTCGAAACGCCAAGCGAGCTTCGGATCGAAAATGGTACGGTAGTAGCCGATGGGGATATGGATCCAGGGATTGCGGTCCCGCGGACCGGCCTCGAGGAGCAGCACGCTGCGGCGCGGATTCTCGCTGAGCCGCGATGCGAGCACGCAACCAGCGGAACCACCGCCGACGATCACATAATCGAAAGTTTCGCTTTCGGCCGACATGGGATCGCAGGCCATCCTTCGCGCGCGGGTTCGGGGAGGGCTACCCGAGCCGCGATGGCGGTTCACGGACCGCTGCCGGAGATGCCTCCCAAAGCCGAGCGGTAAAAGCTCCGCACGCGCTCGTCCAGTCGTCTCAGCGCTCGCGCGTCGAGATAGGGCATGTGGCCGCCGGGGAGCAGCAGCCAATCGATGCGGGCACGGGCCGACTCCGGCATCGGCTCGTGGTCGATCACCCAGCGCGTGGCGTACCAGGCGGTCACCAGATCGTAGAGGCCGTGGACGATCAGGACGCGCATGTCGGGCAAAAGCGCGAGCGCCTCGACGAGGTCGTCCGAAGCGCCGGGATAGCCCATGCCGCCCTCGAGCGCGTCGCGATAGTCCCAGTGCTCCGCGAGCTCGCGGGCGAGAACGAGGTAGCGGCGGTCCGTCCGCCAGCCGAGCTCCTGCGCGAGGTAGGAGGAGAAGGCAGCGGCAAAGGCGGCTGCCAGAGGGTCGAACGAAGGGTCGCCGCCGCGATGCTGCGGGCGATCGGGCCGCGGGTCGGCCCCGCTCGCGCGACCGTCGTAAAGACCGACGATCCGCTGTCGATCGCGGAGCAGCTCCTTGGCGAAGAGCTGCATGCCGATGCGACCGCGACGGCGGATCACGAGCTCGGGCGGAAGACCGAGACGGTCGCTCAGGCCGACGAGGAAGGCGCGGGCCTCCGCTTCCGGTAGTCGCGGAAGGCGTGCGAGGCCGGAGAGCAGTTCGCCCGAGGCCCAGTCCTCGAGTTCGGCGATCAGCCTCTCGTCCACCTCCTCGATCCCGGCATATCGGCCGCGCCCATGATAGCCGGCGGTGAGCGCGAAGCTCGGGTACCGGGTGAGCCAGGGCAAGAGATTGTGGTCGTCCGCACCCCGCAGGAGCTCGAACTCCAGGACTGGCGAGACGAGGACGACCGCCTTGAGCCGGATGTCGAAACGTTCCTCGAGCAGCCGGGCGAGGCGCGCGGCACGGAAGCCGCCGTAGCTCTCGCCGACGAGGAACGGAGGCGAGGACCGGCGGCCAAAGCGATCGAGCCAAAGGCGCATGAACGCGGCGAGGCTCTCGAGATCGCGGCTGACAGTGAAGAAGTCCTGCGGGTGGGCGCCGCCCGGGCTGCCGTCCGATCGCGGACGCGGCCGGCTGAACCCGGTCCCGACGGGATCGACGAAAACGAGATCGGTGAACGCAAGCCAGCTGTGGGGATTGACGTCGAGCCCTGGCACCGAGGAAAGCTGCCCGTCCGGCTCGAGCCGGAGTCGTTTCGGACCCGCCGCTCCGAGGTGCAGCCACACGCTCGCTGCACCCGGGCCACCATTGAGGAAGAAGGTGACCGGCCGCGCGGCAAAGCCATCCCCGTCGATTCGCTGGTAGGCGACGAAGAACATGTCGGCGGCCGGATCCTCGGGGTCGG
This sequence comes from bacterium HR40, assembly GCA_002898275.1. Classification (GTDB taxonomy): domain Bacteria; phylum Pseudomonadota; class Alphaproteobacteria; order Geminicoccales; family Geminicoccaceae; genus HRBIN40. Next base: position 754,310 of record BEIQ01000001.1, on the reverse strand, counting down.
GGATCGGCAGGAAACCGGCGGTGGCCCGGAAGGAGAGCCGTTCGCCGCCGCTGTCGAGCTGGTGCAGGGTGACGGCGGTCGCGGGCTCGTCCGGGGCAGGCCCACCCGCTCTCGCCGCTGCGGTCTCGCCGGCGGCGCCATCGGCGACGAGCAGGAGAAGGAGTGGGAGGAGGGTGGCGAGGCGCGGCATCACGGATGGTCGGAAAGCGAGGCGAGGGTTCCCGCCACCACGCCGATGACGAGGGCAGCGGAACAGGCGCCCGGATCGATATGCTCGAGACTCTCGTGACCGAGCCGGTCGGCCGGTTCCCAGGCGGCGATCAGTTCGCGGGTGTGGTGCAAGGCATGGCTCGCCGCCGCCAGTGCGAGGCCCGCGACCCGCTCGGCGTCGACCCCTTCCGGCAGCCGCTCGAGCGCCTCGACCACCGGTGCGACGACATCGAGGATGGTCTTGGCACCGCGACCGAGGCCGCTTTCCCGCTCCAGGGCGAGTCGTCCGGCGCGCAGCATGGCGAGCGTGCGTGGCCAATCCGGGTCGCCCTCGCCGGCTGCCGAAGCCATGCCGCGCAACAAGGCCGCATACATCCGGCCGCCGCTGCCCCCCATCACCTCGCCGACGACACGGGCCATGGACGCGAGCGCCTCGCCCAGCGGGCGGGCGGAGAGCGCTGCCGCTTCGCGGTGCAAGACGGCACAGGCAGCCGCGAGCCGCGTGCCATGGTCACCATCGCCGAGCGCGGCATCGAGCGCGTCGAGCTCGCCGCGGCGTTCGGCGATCGTCCGTTCTACCCGTTCGAGGATGGAGGTCAGGAGCCGAGAGTGCATGGGCGGTCCTCCCTGGTCGAAGTGGCGGGCGACCCCTTTTCGGCCTCCACCATAACCGCAAGCGCCTTCCCGCGCAGCCCTCGGACCGCGGCTTCGATCCGTCACCACGAGCGATAGGGATCCGCGGCATCCCGCAGACCGTCGCCGAGGAAGTTGAAGGCGAGCACCACCGCGATCACCGGGACGACCGGCGTGACGAGCCACGGATACAACACGATGACGTTGATGTTCTGAGCGTCGTTGAGCAAGACCCCCCAGCTCACCATCGGTGCGCGTACACCGAGACCGAGGAAGGAGAGGGCGGTCTCGCCGAGGATCATGGAGGGGATCGACAGGGTCACCGAGGCGATGAGATGGCTCGCGAAAGAGGGAAGGAGGTGACGAAAAACGATCCGCCTCGGGCCCGCGCCGATCAGCCGCGCCGCTTGGGCGAAATCCTCCTCGCGCAGCGCCAGCACCTTGGAGCGGACGGCGCGCGCTAACCCGGTCCAATCGATCAGCCCGAGAATGAGCGTGATGCCGAAGTAAACCCAGATCGGGTCCCACCAGACCGGGATCGCTGCCGACAGCGACAACCACAGAGGAATGGTGGGAAAGCTGCGGATCACCTCGATGGTCCGCTGGACGGCATGATCGACAAGGCCGCCGTAATAACCCGACAGGCCGCCGAACAGGATACCCAGAAGGAAGCTCACGGCGATGCCGCAGAGCCCGACCGTGAGCGATACCCGGGCGCCGTAGACGAGCCGCGAGAACAAATCCCGCCCCAGCCGATCGGTCCCGAGCAGGAAAAAACTGCCGCCAGGCGCCGGACAGACGAGGTGGAGGTCGGCCTCGATCAGGCCCCAGAGCCGATAGCGATCGCCGTGGCAGAAAAAGCGCAGAGGCTCGATGCGCGAGCGGTCCTCCTCGTAGAGACGGGCGAGGGTGCGCGGATCGAGCCGCATGCGATAGCCGTAGACAAAGGGCGCGCGGAGTTCTCCCTCGTGGACGAAGCGCAGTCTTTGGGGTGGGGCCAAGATGTGGGCGGGATCGCGGCTGTCGCGGTGGTAGGGGGCGAGGAACTCGGTGGCGAACAAGGACAGATAGAGGAGGACGAGGAACCCCAGGGCGGCCGTGGCCATGCGATGTTGGCGGAAGCGCCACCAGAACAGCTGCCAGGGCGAGGCCGCGGCCAGCGCTGCGCCGCCGACGCGGGGCGCGCCGGCGATGGCATCCGGGTCGAAGGGCTCTCGGCCGAGGTCGCGGCGGCTCACCGGCTCTGTCCTCCGCCGAAGCGGATTCGCGGGTCGAGGACAGCGAGCAGCAGGTCCGAGACCAACATGCCGACGACGACGAGGAGGGCCTCGAGCATCAGAAACGAGCCCGCAAGATACATGTCTTGGGTCTGGAGGGCGCGCACCAGCACCGGACCCGTAGTCGGCAGCGACAGGACCACCGAGACGAGGGCCGAACCGGAGATGAATTCGGGCAAGAGCTGACCGAGATCGGCGATGAAGGGATTGAGCGCCATGCGCAGCGGATATTTCAGAAGGACGCGGCGGCGCGTCAGACCCTTGGCGCGGGCGGTGACGACATAGGGCTTGCGCAGCTCGTCGAGCAGATTGGCCCGAAGCCGACGGATCGTCGCCGCCGTGCCGGCGGTGCCGACCACGAGAACGGGCACCCAGAGATGTTCGAGCACCGAGACGAATTTCGCCCAGCTCATGGGTTGGTCGAGATATTGCGGGTCGACGAGACCGCCGATCGACGTCCCGAACCACACATTGGCCAGATAGAGGAAAATCAGGGCAAGCAGAAAGTTCGGTGTCGCGAGGCCGAGAAAGCCGATAAAGGTAAGGCCGTAATCTCCCCAGCTGTATTGATGCGTAGCCGAGTATATTCCTATGGGAAACGCGACGATCCAGGTGAACAGCACCGTGGCGAACGATACCAAAAACGTCAGAAACAATCGGTCGCCAATGACTTCCGTCACTGGACGATCGTACTCGAACGACCAACCGAGATCGCCGTGCGCCAATCCCCATAGCCAGTACAAATATTGTTCCCACACCGGGCGATCCAGGCCATACATGCGCCTCAGATACTCGATTTTCTCGATTCGAATGGCTTCGCCCTGGGACTCCATTTCGGCGAGCTTGGTGGAAAGGAAATCCCCTGGGGGAAGCTGGATGACGACAAAGGTCACGACACTGATGAGCAGAAGTGTTGGCACCATCATCACGATACGGTGGACGACATAGCGTAGCACCCATCGGCCTCCTGGCTCCCCTTGTCGGGACTCTAGCCAGTCGCCGCGAGCGGGCAAAGCGCTAGCGAGAGCGAAATGCGCCGATCGTCGCCTCGAGGCAGGGCCGAGACGGCGAGCGCTGCCCGGGCTGCCATCCGACACACGAGGCGAGCCGGCATCGAACCGCGGGGCGAGCGTCGCGGCTCCGGAGCGGCTTCGCCCTGCGGTTTCTCGAACCTGGACCTCGGTCGCGCCGCCGACAGCCGAGTTCGCGTGCCGCGGGCGATGGCCTTCCGTTTCGCTTCCGCTCGCCCGCGCGCCCACCGCTGCGTCGAGGGGTGGCGCGGCGGTGCTGCCGACTGCGGATCGTCGCGAATGTCTATCCAGAAAGCATCTGCCACAGCTTGTAGGCGGTCATCGCGACGACGAGGACACCGAAGGCGTGTTTGAGGCGTTGGGCAGGGACATAGAGGCTGGTGATGCGGGCGCCGAGAAAGGATCCGATGGCGCCGACCGGGACCAAGGCAGCGCCGAGGGCGAGATCGACTTCGGCCGTCGGGATGTGGGGGACGAGCGCCGCGAAGGAGGCCGGAGTGACGGCAAAAGCATTGATGGCAGCCGCGTGCTTGGGCCCGAAGCCGAGCAGGACGAGCGTCGGCATCAGCAGGAAGCCGGGGCCGACGCCCAGCATCCCGGCAGCGAACGAAATCGGGGCGGCGAGGATCGACGCGAGCTCGAGGTTCGGGTCGGTTTGCATCGCTGGCTTCGGCTCGTCCGGAAGCAACAGGCGCCAGGCGAGGAACGCCACCGCGGCGAAATAGAGCATCCACAGGTGGCGCGCCTCGACATGCTGCGCAGCCCAGGCCCCGAGCGGGGCGGTGACGGTGGTGACGCAGGTGAGGAGGATCGCCGGTCGCCACTGCACCAAACCGCTTTTCGCGAAGCCGAACAGCGAAAAGAGCGCCGTGACACCGTTGAGAAACAGTGACAAGGGCATCACCTCGTGGACGAGATCGGACTTGAAGAGGCCGAGGAAGGGTACCGCCGCGAAGGCGACGCCCAGGCCCAGCATGCCCGAGGCCACCGACAGAACCGCTAATCCCAGCGCCAGCACGATCGTATCGGTCATCGCGGTCTTTTCCCCGTCACCCGTTTCGGTTCGGTTCCGGTTGGAGGACCCGGTCGCACGTTCCGCCGATCCAGAGCGGAAATTCCAGCCGCAACCTCCCGGAGGCAAAGGGCGAGCGAGAATGCGAGCGCACCGACCGTGGGGGAAAGAGTGTCGTTCGAGCGATCGGCTGAGAAGGAACCTAGCGCAGGACGCGCCGGATGGCACGTCGGCCCCGGAACGAGGAAAGGCCGTCCGGAGATGGTCGTCTGCCGACGCTCGCAGCAAAATGGACTACCGGCGGTGGTGCAGGAAAGATCGGCGCCAAGGCGGGCGCGCGACCGTCTACCGGGACGAACCCCCATCTTGTCCGATGGTGAGCCGAAGTCGCTCGTCGAGCCCGTGCGCCGGGATCGTGCCCGATCTTCGGCCTGTGCGAGCCCGAGCTAGGAACCGCCAGCGGTCGGCCCGCGTCGCGTCCCGGGCGATGGTGGCGACGGCCTGGGGGGTTCCCCGATCGGCCACGGAATCGCGCAAGCGAAGCCAGCACCCGGCCGCCCGAGGGGGGCGCCGGGGGGAGCGGAGTTGCTCCGAGCCAACAACGCCGCCTAGCGCCAACGGGCTATCGGGAGGCGCCGGGAGCGCTGCCGTAATCGCGAGAAGACATGTTATGACAAATCAATGCCGTGCCAAGGATGCGCAGCCGCCGAACCCGTACCCTCGGGTCGCCCCTTCTCGGCGATGCCTCCGGGCCGTGCCACGACGCGCCCGACCCTCCTCGCTCCTCGTCCGGCGGGCGCCGATCTTCCCGGCTTCGCTATCGTCAGTGATGGAGGATCTGGCTCAGGAACAGTCGGGTGCGCTCCGACTTCGGATGGGCGAAAAACTCCTCGGGAGGCGCGATCTCCACGATCTCGCCCTGATCCATGAACACGACGAAGTCGGCGACCGAGCGGGCGAAGCCCATCTCGTGAGTGACCACGATCATGGTCATGCCCTCGTTCGCCAGCTCTTCCATCACCTCCAGCACTTCCTTGACCATCTCCGGGTCGAGAGCCGAGGTCGGCTCGTCGAACAGCATGATCTTGGGCTTCATGCAGAGGGCGCGAGCGATCGCCACCCGCTGCTGCTGCCCGCCCGAGAGTTGCCCCGGATACTTGTGCGCTTGTTCGGGGATCCGCACCCGGTTGAGGAAGTGCATGGCGAGCTCCTCGGCCTCGCGTCGCGGCATATGGCGGACGTGCATGGGAGCCAAGATCAGGTTCTGCAGCACGGTGAGATGCGGGAAAAGGTTGAACTGCTGGAACACCATCCCGACCTCGCGACGGATCGCCTCGATGTTCCGCACGTCCGAGGTGAGCTCGATGCCGTCGACGATGATTTGCCCGCGCTGGTGTTCCTCCAGTCGGTTGATGCAGCGGATCATCGTCGATTTGCCGGACCCCGAGGGACCGCACACCACGACCTTCTGCCGCGGCATCACCTCGAGATCGATGCCGCGCAGCACGTGGAAATCGCCATACCATTTGTGCACGTCGCGCATGACGATGATGGGTTCGTCGCGCCGATCGGCGTCATCGATTGCGATCTCGCGCGCGATTCCTGCCCGAGTCATGACGATCCTCCGCGCTCCCTGTACCGATCATCGGCGGGTACGACCGGAATCGAGGCGGCGCTCGACCCGCTGGCTGTAGCGTGACATGCCAAAGCAGAACAGCCAAAAGCCGAAGCCGGCGAACAGATAGCTCTCCGCCGCCAACCCGAGCCACTGCGGATCGGTGACGATGAGCTTGGCGATCCCCAGCAGATCGTAGAGGCCGATGATGGTGACGAGCGAGGTGTCCTTGAAGAGCCCGATGAAAGTGTTGACGATCCCGGGAATGACCAGGCGCAACGCCTGCGGGAGCACCACGAGTCCCATCGTCTGCCAGTAGCCGAGCCCGAGGGCCATCGCGGCCTCGTACTGCCCTTTGGGCACCGCCTGCAGGCCCCCCCGCACCACTTCCGCCATATAGGCGGCAGAGAACAGCGCCACCCCGACGAGGGCGCGCAACAGCTTGTCGATGGTGACACCGACCGGCAGGAACAGCGGCAGCATCACCGAGGCCATGAACAGCACGGTGACGAGGGGCACGCCCCGTACCACCTCGATGAACACCACCGACAGCGCCCGGATCACTGGCAGCTCGGAGCGGCGGCCGAGGGCGAGCAGGATGCCGAGGGGGAAAGACGCGGTGATCCCCACTCCGGCGATCACCAGGGTGAGGAACAGTCCACCCCAAAGGGCTGTTTCCACCGACGGAAGCCCCAGGATACCGCCGCGGAACAGGACCCAGGCGACCGGTGGATAGAGGGCGATGAGAATGGCGAGATAGAGGAGCCGGTGCCGGAAACCCGCGAGGAACAGCGGTACCGAAAGGAAGGCGAGAAGGCCGAAGGCGAGGTTCACGCGCCAGCGTTCGCTCTCGGGATAGAGCCCGTAGAGGTACTGGCCGAAGCGCACTCGCACCATCGTCCAGCAGGCGCCGCCGGCGGTGCAGGCCTCCTTGCTATCGCCGGCAAAGGAGGCGCGGAGCAGCGCCCAATCGAAGAACGGCACCAGGGTGATCCAGAGGAGCCAGGCGACCAGCACCGTCAACAGACTGTTGTACCAGGTCGAGAACAAGTTGGTGCGCAGCCAGGCGACGAGGCCGATGCGTGCGGTCACCGGTGGCACTACGGCAGTTGCAGTCGGACGGCTGGGGGCGGCCACGGCTCAGCGCTCCACGAGCTTCACTCGGGCATTGTACCAATTCATGAAGGCCGAGATGGCGAGGCTCAAGCTCAGGTAGACAGCCATGGTGATGGCGATCACTTCCACGGCCTGGCCAGTCTGATTGGCGACAGTGCCGGCGACATTGAAGAAATCGGGATAGGCGATAGCCACTCCGAGCGAGGAGTTCTTGGTGAGATTGAGATATTGGCTGGTCTGCGGCGGCACGATGACCCGCATTGCCTGGGGCACCACCACCAGCCGAAGCGTCTGTCCGGTGGAGAGGCCGAGCGCGTAGGCGGCCTCCCACTGACCGCGGTCGACGGCGAGGATGCCGGCGCGCACGATCTCGGCGATGAAGGCGGCCGTGTAGATAGCCAGGCCGAGCACCATGGCGAGGAACTCGGGCAGAAGCACGAGCCCGCCGGTAACCCGGAACTTGCCGAGCTGCGGATAATCGAAGGAAAGCGGCCGGCCGAGCAACAGGAAGGCCAAGAGCGGCAGGCCGACGAGCAGCGCGAGGGAGGTCCAGAATACCGGAAAACCGCGCCCAGTCGCTTCGAAGCGCCGGCGGGCCCAGCGCGCGAGGGCGATCGCCAGGGCGATCGCCGCGATCGCGGCGACGAGGACGCCGCCGAACCCTTCTTCCGGCAACGGCCGCGGCACGAACAGGCCGCGGACGTTGAGGAAGATCCCCTCGCCCAGAACGAGGCTGTTTTGGGGCGCCGGGAGCCCACCCAACACCACCACGTACCAGACGATGAGCTGGAGCAACAGCGGCACGTTGCGGACGACCTCGACATAGGCGGCGGCCACCTTGGCCACGAGCCAGTTCGAGGACAGACGGGCGATGCCGGCAACGAACCCGACGAGGGTCGCCAGCACGATGCCGACGATGGCGACATAGAAGGTATTGAGGAGCCCCACGAGAAAGGCTCGACCGTAGGTCCAGGTACGGTCGTAGGCGATCAATGTCTGGCTGATATCGAAGCCGGCGGTCTGGGAGAGGAAACCAAAGCCGGTCTGCACCCCGAGGCGTTGCAGATTGAGCAAGGTATTGTGGACGAGATAGGCCGCAGCTGCGACCACCAGCGCCAGAACCAACAGCTGGGCGGCGATGCCGCGCACCCGCGCGTCGCGCCAGAGCGGCGGTCGCGACGACGCCCTGCCGGTCTCTCCGGCCCTTTTCATCCTTCCCTCCTCGGCCGCAAAGGCAAAAGGCGCCTGGTCGGCCACCGCGCCGGCCCAGGCGCCTCTGGAGCTCAGCGGAACGGCATCGCGTACTGCAGGCCGCCCCGGGTCCAAAGATCATTGAGGCCGCGCGCGATCTTGAGCGGAGTGTTCATTCCGAGATTGCGCTCGAAGCTTTCGCCATAGTTCCCGACCTGCTTGATGATCTGGTAGGCGAAATCGTTGCGCAAACCCATGCCCGCGCCGATCTCGCCTTCCACTCCGAGCAGCCGACGGATGTTGGGATTGGTGCTATTTTTCATTTCGTCCACGTTCTGGCTGGTCACGCCGAGCTCCTCGGCCTCGAGCATGGCGTAGAGGGTCCAGCGCACGACGTCCGCCCACTCGTTGTCGCCGTGGCGGACGGCCGGTCCGAGCGGTTCCTTGGAGATCACTTCCGGGAGAACGACATAGTCATCGGGATTGGCGAACTTGGTGCGGCTCGAGTAGAGGCCGGACTGGTCGGTCGTGAAGACATCGCAGCGTCCCGCCTGGAAGGCGGCGATCAGCTCGTCGTTGGTCTCGAACACGACCGGCTCGTAAGACATATTGTTAGCGCGGAAATAGTCGGCGAGGTTGAGCTCCGTCGTGGTACCTGTCTGCACGCACACCGATGCGCCGTCGAGCTCGAGCGCGCTCTTCACCCCTAGGCTCTTCGGCACCATGAACCCCTGGCCATCGTAATAATTGACACCGGCAAAGTCGAGGCCGAGCGCCGTGTCTCGCACCGCCGTCCAGGTGGTGTTGCGCGACAGCAAGTCGATCTCGCCCGACTGCAGCGCCGTAAAGCGTTCCTTGGCAGTGAGCGGAGTGTATTTCACCGCATTGGCGTCGCCGAAGACGGCAGCCGCCACGGCCCGGCACAGGTCGATGTCCAGTCCCGACCAGTTGCCCTTGTCGTCGACGCTGGCAAAGCCTGGCAGGCCACTGCCATTGACGCCGCATTGGACGAAGCCCTTCTTCTTCACCGCTTCGAAGGTCGGACCCGCGTGGGCGGTGGCGGCGAGCAGACTCGCCAGGATGCTTCCGGCGAGCAGCAGAGCGGTCGGACGCATGGGACCTCCTCTCTCGGTTCGTGCTTGGGTGCCACGCCGGCTCAGCGAACGCCCCTCCCCTCCGCAGCGTGGCAGCGTGCCTGCAGCATGGCACGAGACGGTGGCATTGCCAACAACCTCTGCCCGCGTTGCCGCGTTGGCGAGGCCCGCGCGACCTGCTAAGGCAGACCCGTCCCGCTGGAAGTCCCCGATCCCCCATGCGCGATGCCACTCTGGTCACCGTCGCCGGCCGGGAGCCGGCGCACCGGCACGGCCCGGTCAACCCTCCCATCTCTCGCGCCTCGACCATTCTGTTCCCCTCCGTCGAGGCCTACGAGCGTGCCCGCACCCACGAGGGGATCACCTATGGGCGAGCCGGGACGTCCACCACCTATGCCTTCGAGGAGGCGCTCGCTGCGCTCGAGGGTGGCCATCGCTCCATCGCCCTGGCTTCCGGTAAGGCCGCCTGCAATCTCGTATTGGCGGCCCTCACCCAGGCAGGCGACCACATCCTCGTCGTCGACTCGGTGTACGCGCCGACACGCCAGTTCTGCGACCGCACGCTGGCCCGCTTCGGTGTCGAGACCTCCTACTACGATCCCCGCCTCGGCGCGGAGATCGACGCCCTCATCCGTCCCAATACCCGGCTGATCTTTCTCGAATCGCCAGGCTCCCTCACCTTCGAGGTGCAGGACGTACCGGCTATCGTCGAAGTAGCGAAGAAGCGAGGGGTGCTGACTGCGATCGACAACACCTGGGCCACCCCCGTCTTCTTCAAACCGCTCGCCTGCGGCGTGGACATTTCGATTCAGGCGGTCACCAAATACATCGGCGGTCATTCCGACCTCATGATGGGGGCGGTGACGACCGGCGAGGCCATCCACATGTTCCTCCGCCAGCGGATCTACGAATTCGGTGCCCCCGCCTCGCCCGAGGACTGCTGGCTCGCGCTGCGCGGTCTGCGCACACTGGTGGCGCGTCTCGAACGGCACCAAAAGAGTGCGCTCGAGGTAGCGCGCTGGCTCGAGCGCCGGCCGGAGGTCGCACGGGTGCTCTATCCCGCCCTCGAGAGCCATCCCGACCACTCCCTCTGGCGGCGCGACTTCACCGGTGCGTCCGGTCTCTTCGGGCTGGTCCTCAAGCCGTTTCCCAAAAAGGCGGTGTGCGCCATGGTCGATGGCTTGCAGCACTTCGGCATCGGGGCGAGCTGGGGGGGCTTCGAGAGCCTGGTCCTCGTCACCTATCCCGAACGTTGGCGCACGGCCGTTCCTTGGCGGGCCGAGGGACCGACTCTGCGGCTGCACATCGGGCTCGAGGATCCAGAGGACCTCATCCGCGATCTCGAGGCGGGCTTTCAGCGTCTGCAGGCCGAAGCTCGGTCCTGATCGCTGCCGTCAGGAACTCGCAGTTCCCTGCTGGCCCGACGATCGGGCTCTTCATGGTGCCGAGCACCCGCCAGCCCATCTCCTGCTCGAGCCAGTTGCGAATGTTCGCGCACACCTCGGCATGCAGGGCTGGATCGCGCACCACCCCGCCCTTGCCCACGCGACCTTTGCCGACTTCGAATTGGGGTTTGATGAGGGCGACGAGGGTCGCTCGGGGGGCGGCCAGTGCGAGCGGTGCCGGCAAAAGCGTGCGCAAGGAGATGAAGCTCGCATCGCAGACCAGGAGGTCGACGGGCTCCGGCACGTGGCTGCGGTCGAGATAACGGGCATTGGTGCGCTCGAGTACCACCACCCGGGGATCGTGGCGAAGCCGCCAGTCGAGCTGGCCGTGGCCGACGTCGACGGCATAGACGCGAGCGGCACCGCGCTCGAGCAACACCTGGGTAAAGCCACCGGTCGAAGCCCCGATGTCGACGGCGATCTTGCCGGCTGGGTCGATGCCGAAGGTGTCGAGGGCGGCGAGGAGTTTGAGCGCGCCGCGGGACACCCAGCGGGGGCCGCTTCGCACTTCGAGCGGGGTCTCCGGATCGAGCAGCATCCCCCCTTTGTCGAGCCGGCGGTCGCCGGAAAACACCCGCCCCTCGAGCAGCAAGGCCCGGGCGCGGCTCGGATTTTCGGCGAGCCCGCGGGACACCAGCAGCTGGTCGAGACGGATCTTGCGCACGCTCGAGACGATCGGAACAGTCGAAGGTAGAAAAAGGGCCGGATCTCGGCAGGCGGTCCGCCTTTCGCTAGGCTCGAGCCGGCCCCGCGCGAGGCCAGATAGCGTGGCTGATCCCTTCCTTCCAGAACGCTCCCGCGAGAACGCACCCCTTCTCCGCTCGCGGCGGTTTTTGCCGATCTTCGTCGCCCAAGCCCTCGGTGCCTTCCACGACAATCTCCTCAAAGGCGCGATCGTCGTGCTCGCCGTCTTCACCGGAGATCCGGAGACGGGAGCGGCGGCAGCGACGATGGCAGGGGCAGTCCTGGTGTTACCCTTCCTGGTGTTCTCGGGACTTGCCGGTGAGCTCGCGGACCGCTTGCCGAAACCGCGGCTCGTGCGCTGGATCAAGTTCGCCGAAATCCCCTTGGGCGTCACCGCCACCCTCGCGTTGCTCGCCGCGAGCGCGCCGGCTGCGCTCTCTGTCCTGTTCCTCATGGGCGTGCAGTCGACCTTCTTCGGCCCGCTCAAATACGGCATCCTGCCGGAACTGTTGCGCGAGGAGGAGCTCGTGGCGGCGAATGGGCACATCGAGGCCTCGACCTTTCTCGCCATCCTCGTCGGGACCATTCTGGGAAGCGTGCTGTTCACGCTCGACGGTGGACCGTGGCTCGTGGGAGCCGCCGGTCTGGCTGCCTCGGTGATCGGCTGGCTGGCGACCCTGGCACTTCCCGACTGCCCGGCGGCGGCACCGGAGCTGCCGCGGCGTATCGCCCTCTTGCGCCCCACCCTCGCCCTTTTGCGCGGGCTGCGAAGGCAGCGGGAGGTCTGGCACGCGTCGCTCGCCATATCCTGGTTTTGGGCGTTGGGGGGAGTGTATCTCGCCCAGATCCCGGCCTTTGCACGCGCCGAGCTCGGGGCGAACGAACGCGCCGCGACGCTGTTCCTTGCCACCTTCGTCTTCGGTATCGCCGTGGGCGCGCTCGCGACCCGGCGACTGGTCCACGACCGGGTCAGCCTCGCGCCGGTTCCCTGGGCGCTGGCAGCCATCGCTCTTTTGGGGTTGGATCTCGTCCATGCCACCGAGGATATCGCACCCTTCGCCACCCCCGCAGGACCGACGGCCTTTCTCGCGGCTCGAGGGGTTTGGCGATTGCTCGTCGACCTCTTCGCCCTGGCCTTGGCAGGCGGGGTGTTCGTGGTCCCGCTCTATGCGTTCCTGCAGGCTCGAGCCCCGCGCGAAGCGCGCGGGCGGATCGTCGCCGCCAACAATATCGTCAATGCCCTCTTTCTCGTCCTCTCGGCAGCGATCGTCGCGGCCGCCCTCGCGGCGGGGGCCGAGATCGAAGAGGTGTTGCTCGCCACCGCCGGTCTCAACTTCTTGTGCACCTTGCCGCTCTTCCGCTTCGCTGCAGCGCGCCGTCGGGCGTCGATCTGAGCGCCGATCTTCGACCCGACGTCCGACCGGTGGGGCTGGAGGAGGCTTGTAGGCACTATTCCAAGAGCCGACGAGGACGACCTCGTCGGGGCCGCGATCGACGGCCAGACGGAGGAGCCGGAGAGGGGCCCGTCCCGTACCGCCGCGCCGACGCGCCAAGCCGCCCGAATCGGCAGGCAGGCTCTCGGCCTCGCACCGTTCGGGCTCTCGCCGAAAAGGGAGCGGTCGGTCGCGACGCGAGGGGGATGGTGGCGGCCGGCGCGGGGAGGCAGGCGGCGCAAGGAGTCCGCCCAACCCTCGCGCGGCGGGCTTTCCGAGTGGGGACTGGATCGCCAGCCTGCGGCTACCAGTTCCGCAGGGGACGGATCGCAGGTTCGGACGAAGGAGCGTGGTTGAGCGGGCCGAGCACATCCTGTTCTTGACCGGGCGTCTTGCCGAGCCTCGCTTGCGGCGCGTGCTCGCGCGCCTGGGCGAGCCACCGTTCACCTTCGAGGTGCGTCAGATGGGGGTCAAGGTCGCGGCCCTCATGACCACAGAGATCGTGTTGCGGCGTCTCGGGTCGGTCCACGGCGCCACGCGGGTCGTGCTGCCCGGCCGCTTCCGCGGCGATCTCGCGCGGCTCGAGGCGGCGTTCGGTGTACCCTTCGTGCGCGGCCCGGACGAGCTCGAGGACCTACCCGAATGGCTCGGCCGGCCGGGTGGCCCGCCCGATCTGTCGGGCTACGACATTCGCATTTTCGCCGAGATCGTGGAGGCCCCCCAGCTCGGGGTCGATGCCATACTGGAGCGGGCGCGTCGACTGCGGGCACAGGGCGCGGATGTCGTCGACCTCGGTTGTTTGCCGGGAACTCCCTTCCCGCACCTCGAGGAGGCGATCGCAGCGTTGCACGCCGAGGGCCACAGGGTGAGCGTCGATTCCGGCGATCGCCACGAGCTTGCCCGGGCGGCCCGCGCCGGTGCCGACTATCTCCTGAGCCTCGATGAAAGGGGTCTCGATCTCGCTCTGGAGCATGCCGCCGTTCCCGTTCTCGTACCGGCCCGCCCGGGCGATCTCGACAGCCTGGTGCGTGCCTGCGAGCAGCTGCTGCGCGCCGGCAAGCCATTTCTGGCGGATCCTGTGCTCGATCCGATCCACATGGGCTTCGCCGCCTCGATCGTGCGCTATGCCGAGCTCCGGCGAAAGCTGCCCGAGGTCGAGATGCTGATGGGGATCGGCAATTTGACCGAGCTCACCGATGCCGATACCACCGGCATCACCATGACGGTCATGGGCATCTGTTCGGAACTCGGGATCCGCAATGTGCTGGTGGTCCAGGTCAGCCCGCACTGCCGACGGGCGGTGGTGGAGGCCGACCGGGCGCGGCGGATCCTCTTTCGTGCGCGCGAGGAAGGCAGTTTGCCTCAGCGCATCGACCCCTCGCTGTTGTGTCTGCGCGATCGCCGTCCGTTCCCGCGCACGGCGGCCGAGATCGCCGAGCTCGCCCGGGAAGTGCGCGACCGGAACTTCCGGATCGAGGTCGCCGAGGACGGCATCCACGTCTACAACCGCGATCTGCACCGTGTGGTGGCAGATCCCTTCGCCGTCTTTGCCGATCTCGGCGTCGAGCGCGATGGCGGGCATGCCTTCTACCTCGGGGTCGAGCTCGCCCGCGCCGAGATCGCCCTCAAGCTCGGCAAACGTTACGTCCAAGACGAACCGCTCTTTTGGGGCTGCGCGGTGGATCCTCAGCCTTCCGCCGATCGTAGCCATTTTGCCCCCGCGGGTCCGACGGTGCAGAGCGGACGCGGCAGGGAGAGCTGAAGATGCCTTTGATCCGCGAGAGCATCGTCGCCACTCTCGCCGCCGACGGTCGACCCCATCTCGCCCCGCTCGGGGTGATCGTCGAGGGCGAAAGGCGCATTCTCGCGCCCTTCCATCCTTCGACGACCCTCGCCAATCTGCGGCGCGACGCTGTGGCTTGCGTGAACTATGTGCAGGACGTTCGGATCTTCGCCGGCCTCATCACCCACCGCCGCAGTCATTGGCCGCTCTTGCCCGCAGAGCGTGTGCGCGGGTTCCGGCTCGAGGCCGCGCTCGCTCATGAAGAGCTGGAGCTGGTGGACATCGTCGAGGATCCTACCCGACCGAGGTTTCGCTTCCGCGTGGTGCACGCCGCCGTGCATGCGCCGTTCGATGGTTTCAATCGGGCTCGCCATGCGGTGATCGAGGCCTGTATTTTGCTGTCCCGTCGCCACCTGCTGCCGGCAGAGCAGATCCGCGAGGCGATCGCGGCCCTCGCTCCGCTCGTCGACAAGACGGCAGGGGAGGCGGAGCGAGAGGCGTGGACGTGGATCCGCGACGCCCTGCCGTAGGATGGGCGCAGCGAAGCCGCCTGCCCGGGCTTGCGGCCATGGCGCGAGCGGGCGTATGAACCGCGGTGCGACTTCGGGCGGTAAGGCGTCGGAATCCGGCGGAGGGAGCATGGCCGGCCAATTCGACGAGGGCATCCGCAGCGAGCCGCGACTGCAGATCACGCCGGAAGAGGCGCTCGAACTGCATGCCCGCGGCAAGCCAGGCAAGATCGAGGTGGTGGCGACCAAGCCCCTCGGTACGCAACGCGACTTGTCGCTGGCCTATTCGCCGGGTGTCGCCTACCCCTGTCTCGAGATCGCGCGCGATCCCAGCCGGGTCTACGACTACACCGCCAAGGCCAATCTCGTGGCGGTGATTTCCAACGGCACCGCAGTTCTGGGACTCGGCAATCTCGGCCCCCTCGGCGCCAAGCCGGTGATGGAGGGCAAGGCGGTCCTCTTCAAACGCTTCGCCGACATCGACGGTATCGACCTCGAGGTGGCGACGGAAGACGTCGACGCCTTCGTCCAGTGCGTGTCGCTCATCGCCCCGACCTTTGGCGGCATCAATCTCGAGGACATTCGCGCCCCCGAATGTTTCATCATCGAGCAGCGGCTGCGCGAGCTCTGCGACATTCCCGTCTTCCATGACGACCAGCACGGGACGGCGATCATCGCGGCAGCCGGCTTGCTCAATGCCCTCGATATCACCGGCCGCTCGCTGCGGTCGGTGCGGATCGTCATCAACGGCGCAGGTGCCGCGGGCATCGCCTGTGCCGAGCTGCTCAAGGCCATGGGGGTGCCGCATGACCATGTGATCCTGTGCGACACGCGGGGTGTCATCTACCGCGGGCGCGAACAGGGGATGAACCAATGGAAGTCGGCGCACGCCGTCGACACCAGCCTGAGAACGCTCGAGGAAGCGGTGCGCGGCGCCGATGTGCTCTTCGGTTTGTCGGCGAAGGGCGCCTTCACTCCGGAGATGGTGCGGAGCATGGCGAAAAACCCCATCATCTTCGCCATGGCCAATCCCGACCCGGAGATCACACCGGCGGAGGCGAAGGCGGTGCGTGGCGATGTCATCATTGCCACCGGTCGCTCCGACTATCCCAACCAGGTCAACAACGTCCTCGGGTTTCCCTACATCTTTCGCGGTGCCCTCGACGTGCGTGCCTCGACCATCAACGAGGCGATGAAGATCGCCGCCGTGCACGCGCTCGCCGCTTTGGCACGCGAGGAGGTACCGGACGAAGTGTCGGCCGCCTATCGCGGTGCCACTCTGCGCTACGGTCCGGACTATCTGATCCCCACCCCCTTCGACCCGCGCCTCATCACCCACGTGCCGCCAGCGGTGGCCGAGGCGGCCATGGCGACGGGTGTCGCACGTCGGCCGATCGTCGATCTCGAGCGCTACCGGCGCGAGCTCCGCTCGCGGCTCGATCCGACGGCAAGCCGCATGCAGCTCATCATCGACCGGGTGCGCGCCAACCCCAGGCGGGTGGTGTTCGCCGAAGGCGAGGAAGCCAAGAGCATCAGCGCGGCGCTCGCCTGGAAGAACGGCGGTCTCGGGACGCCGGTGTTGATCGGCCGCGAAGAACGCATCGCCGAGACGGCCCGTACCATGGGACTCGGCTCGCTCGACGGTATCGAGATTCACAACGCTCGTCTGTCGCGCTACAACCAGCTCTACGCTGAATACTTGTACCGTCGCCAGCAGCGCAACGGCATGCTGTTCCGGGACTGCCAACGGCTCGTCAATCTCGATCGCAATGTCTTCGGCGCGCTCATGGTGGCGCACGGGCACGCCGACGCGATGGTGACCGGGCTCACCCGCAACTACGTCACCGTCCTCGACGATATCTGCAAGGTCCTCGATCCCGAGCCAGGGCGTCGGCTCATGGGAGTGACCGTGATGGTGGCCCGCGGGCGCACGGTGTTCATTGCCGACACCATGGTGCACGAGCTGCCGACCCCGGAGGAGCTCGCCGATATCGCCATCCAGACCGCCCAGTTCGCCCGTTCCATGGGGTACACGCCACGAGTGGCGCTGCTGTCCTTTGCCACCTTCGGCAACCCGCCGGTGTCCAAGGCAGCGCGGGTACGGGATGTGGTAGCCGAGCTCGACCGGCGGGTGGTCGATTTCGAATACGATGGCGAGATGGCGGCCGATGTCGCCCTCGATTTCGAGCTGATGCGCCGCTACTACCCGTTCTGCCGACTGTCGGGACCGGCGAACGTCCTGATCATGCCGGCGCTGCACTCCGCCCACATCTCGTCGAAATTGCTCCAGCAGCTGGGCGGCGGCACGGTGATCGGGCCACTGCTGCTCGGCCTGTCGCGGCCCGTGCAGATCCTGCCGATGAACGCCACCGTATCGGAGATGCTCAATATCGCCGCGATCGCCGCCCACGACGCGGCGCGCGAGCCACCGGAGAGGCGACGCGCCGCCGCCGAATGAGGGACCCCGCCGTCCGTCCGGTTCTCGGCCCCCGCTCGGTTTCCTCGCCCTCGCCGCGATTGTGGAAACGACAACATGAAAAGACGTCACCTGCTGGCCGGCCTGTCGCTGGTACCGGCGTTGCCGCTGCGCGCATGGGCGCTCGAGTCGCCGGCGCGCGAGCCAGGTTTTGCCGCCCTCATCGAGGAGGCTCGCGCGCGTGCCGCCGCACCCTATGCGCCGCCATCCGCTCCGGCCCAGTTGCCGGCCGAGCTGCCCGCGGCGATCCATCGGCGGGCCAGGGTGCGACCGCAACATCTGCGCGATCTCGGCGCCGGCTACGTCCTCGCCCCGCTACCACCGGGCGGACCACCGCCGGCAGCGGTGCCGGTACGGCTGTTGCGCGGCTCGGCTTTGTACCCTGTGGCATTTCGACCCGGCATGTTCGATGAGCCGGATTTGGTCTACCCGCCAGGGCTCCCACTCGATACCGGCTTTGGGGGCATTGCGCTGTTCTTTCCCCTGAACCGCCCACCCGCTCTCGACGAGTTCCTGCGCTTTGGACGCGCGAGCCTCATCCGCGGCACCTGCCGTGACGGCGTCATCGGACCGACCGCCCGCGGCGTGGCGGTCGACACCTCGAGTGGCCGCGGCGAGGAGTTCCCGGCCTTTGTCGAGTACCGGATCGGGCAGCCCGATCCGGTGCGCCGCGAGTTGCCGATTTTCGCCCTGCTCGACGGACCGAGCCTGGCTGGCGCCTATGCCTTCTCGCTGCGAGCGGGGATCGAAACCGTGGTCGAAGTGAGGGCGGTACTGTTCCTGCGCGAGAGTGGGCGGCAGATCGGCCTCGCCCCGATCGGCGGCATGTTCCTCTACGGGCCCCAGGATCCGCCGGCTGAGGCAGAAGTGCGGCCGCGCATCCATGACTGTGCCGGGCTCGTCATCCATCGCGGTGACGGCGAACGCGTGTGGCGCGCTCTCGCCAATCCGCGCGCCGCGCGCCTGAGCGTCTTCCGCGACGACAATCCGCGCGGATTCGGACTGGTGCAGCGGATCCGCGACCCTGCGGCCTACGGCGATCCGGTAGCGCGCTACGAGCGCAGCCCCGACCTCTGGGTCGAACCCCTCCATCCGTGGGGGCGGGGCAGCCTGCACCTCGTCGAGATCCCCGTCGACAATCCGGGCTTCTCCAACATCGTCGTCTTCTGGGAGCCCGAAAACCTACCCGAGCCGCAGAAACCGCTCGTCGCGGCCTGGCGTCTACGGTGGAGCCTCGATGCCACGCCTGCAGCCGGGCTCTTGCGGGTGCGGGAGACGCGCGTCGGGCGCGCGCGCAGTGCCGATGGCCAAGTCCTGCCCCAGCGTACGGCCGTCGAGATCGACTTCGAGCCCGCGGTAGTCGGCGATGCCTTGCTGGAGCTCGAGGTCGGGGTGAACGGCGGCGAGGCCTCGGGCATCCGCTCCTGGCCGCTCGACTCGCCAGCGGGCCTGCGGGTGTCGTTCCTGGTCGAGGCAGCAGGTAGCGGACCGATCGAACTGCGTTGTGCACTGCGGCAACAGGGACGCGCGATCTCCGAAACCTGGCTTGGACGTCTCGACGCGCTCTGACGAGAAACCCATTTCAGGGCCGCGATGGCGGGGCGAGGATCGCGGGAGGAGGCGTCCATGCAGGTCGAGGCGGGCGGGCGCACCACCGGCTCGATGGAAGAACGGATCTGGCAAGCCGCGGTAGCACGCGCGCGGTGCTATCTCGAGCATGCGCGGATCGCCGTTCCCACGGCGGAACTGTTGTTGCGCTCTTCCCTCGCGCGGGTGCGACAGACTCTGCAGCCCGAGTCGCGCCAGGAGGCGACGGCGGCCCTCATCACCGAGCTGCGACGGACTCTTGCCGCCAGCCCGGCGCTGAAAACGCCACCGGCGATCCGTCGCATCCGGCGCCAGCCCTTGCCCCTTGTCACCCCGCGCAGCCTGCTCAAGCGGCGCGGACGCGAGCGCTCCGGGCCCCAGCCGCGCCGCCTCGCCCTGCTCGCCGCGGTGCTGGCCACCAGCGTCTGGTCGACGGCGCAGTTTTCCGCCATCCTCGGGGTCGACGGCCTGTCACCGCTCGACGCCGCCCATATCCTCGTCTTCGCCGTCCTCGCCCTGTGGCTGTCGCAGTCCTTCTGGACATTGACCGCTGGCTTCTTCACCCTGCTCTTCGCCCGCTTCCGACCGAAAAGCCACCCCCTGCCCTCACCCGCGGGGCCGCGTCTCGCCCTTCTCGTCCCGGTCTACAACGAGGACAGCGCCCGAGTGTTCGCCGGCATCGAGGCCATCTGGCGGGACCTCGCCTGTTCGCCAGTGGCCGAGCGGGTCGATCTCTATGTGCTGAGCGACACCACCGATCCCGACCTGTGGCTGGTCGAGATCGAGCGCTTCGAGCGATTGCGCACCCGAGTGCCAGGCGGCGAGCGCCTCGCCTACCGCCGACGGGCTCGCAACCTCGGCCGCAAGACCGGCAACATCGAGGACTTCCTCGTCCGGCACGGCAGCCGCTACGCCTATTTCCTGGTGCTCGACGCCGACAGTCTGATGACCGCCGCGGCCATCGAGCGGCTGATCGCGGAGATGGATTCGGACCCCCGCCTCGGTCTCCTGCAGGCGCCACCCATGCTGGTGCGCGGCCGCACCCCCTTCGCCCGCAGTCTGCAGTATGCCGGTGCCCTCTATGGGCGGCTCGCGGCCGCCGGGACTGCCTTTTGGGCCATGGACGAGGGCAACTACTGGGGTCATAACGCCATCATCCGCACCCAGGCGTTCTTGCGCCACTGCGGTCTGCCCGAACTGCCCGGCCGCCCGCCCCTGGGTGGCCAGATCCTCAGTCACGACTTCGTCGAGGCGGCGCTCATGCGGCGCGCCGGCTTCAAGGTACGCATCGCTTGGGACCTCGAGGGCTCCTACGAGGAACCTCCCGCCACCTTGGAGCAGTTCCTGCGTCGGGACCGGCGCTGGTGCCAGGGCAATCTCCAGCACCTGCGGGTGCTGCTCGCCCGCGATTTGCATCCGGTGAGCCGGCTGCACCTGGCGATCGGCATCATGTCGTACCTCGCCTCGCCATTGTGGCTGCTGTTCTTGCTTCTGGCCGCGGCGCAGGCCTGGCTGCGGGAAGGGCTGCCAGCCGTCTATTTCGATCCGGGTCTGGGCTTTGCCCTGCTGCCACGGTCGGTAGCGACCGAAACCCTCGTCCTCTTCGTCTTCACCCTGTCCCTGCTCTTCGTGCCGCGCATCCTCGCGCTCCTCGCCACTCTCCTCGATCCGACGGCGCGGCGGACTTGGGGGGGTGGCTGGCAACTGGTGGCCTCGGCGCTCCTCGAAACCCTGTTCTCGGCTCTGCTGGCGCCGGTGATGATGCTCTTCCACACCGGCTACGTGGCCTCCATTCTCTTTGGCGCCGCGGTCGACTGGAAGCCCCAGCGGCGCACGGTTTCGGACGATGCCTTCGCCGACCTGGTGCGGCATTTCCTGTGGCCGACGGCGATGGGAGCGATGGCGACCGGAGCCGCGCTGGCCTTCGATCCCTTCATTGCGCTGTGGTTCTCGCCGGTCCTCGCTGGCCTCGTCTTGGCTCTTCCCCTCGCGATCGTCTCGGCTGACCTGCGTTGGGGCGATGCCTTGGCAGCACGCGGGCTCCTGCTGACCCCGACCGATCGCACGCCTCCGTCGGTCTTGCAGCGCACAGCCGAGCTGCTCGCCGACGCGTCGGTGGCGCAGCCCGAAGAGCTGCTGCGCGCGACCCTCGTCGAACCGTTGCGTCTGCAACGCCATCTCGAGCTCCTCGCCTGGAGCGGCGAAGCCCCCGTGGCCGATCCCGCGCTCGCCGACCGGCTGGTGCGCAAGGCGGCGATGCTCGGGCCCGAGCTCCTCGATCGCCAGGAGCGCCTGCTGCTGCTCGGCGATCCGGCGCTGCTCGAGCGCGCCCACGTCGAACTCTGGGCCCATATGAGGACCGAGGACGTGCCGGGCCTTCCCGAGCCGCCAGCTGGCGTGGAACCGTCGTCCTCGCCAGTCCTACCTTGGGTCGACGCGGCCTGAGCGACGACTGGTCGTCGCCGACACCGGCGCGCCCGCGAAGGGTTCAAATGTCGAGATTGACCACCTTGAGGGCGTTCTCCTGAATGAACGCCCGTCGCGGCTCGACGAGATCGCCCATGAGCGTGGTGAAGATCTCGTCGGCCTCGTCGGCGTGCTCGATCGTGACCTGAAGCAGCACCCGGCGCTCGGGATCGAGGGTGGTCTCCCACAGTTGCTCAGGGTTCATCTCGCCGAGGCCCTTGTAGCGCTGGATGGCGAGGCCCTTGCGCCCGAAGGCCATGAGCCGCTCGACCAGAGCCGTGGGGCCGGACACCGGCACGCGGTCGCGGCCGCGCTCGAGTACCGCATCGGCGAAGAGCGGAGCCACGGGTTCGACGAGTTCCACGAGCCTCCGCCCGTCGGCATGCCGCAAGAACGTCGCCTCGACCTCGTACCGCCGTTCGCGCTCGCTGCGTTGCTCGCGCAGGACGAGCTTGGCCGGTCCTGCCACGGCCGCCTCCCATCGACCCTCACCGAGACGGGAGGCGAGAGCTGCCACCCTTTGGCCGAGCTCGAGGAGCTGGTCCTCCTGCTCCGGTGGCTGTTCGGTAAAGGCCGAGGCGAGTGCGAGCGCCTCGACGAGCTCGCGCGGAAGCTTCCGCGCGAGCTGCTCGACCAACCGCCGCGCCCGCCGCGCTCGCTCGATCAACTCGACGAGCGCCTTGCCGGTCAAGCGCTGGGATCCGGCGACGAGCGTCGCGTCCTCTGCCCCGACCTCGAGAAGGAAATTCTCGAGCGCTGCATCGTCCTTGAGGTAGCGTTCCCGATTGCCGCGCCGAACCCTATAGAGCGGCGGTTGGGCGATGAAGAGGTGGCCGCGCTCGATGATCTCCGGCATGTGCCGGTAGAAGAACGTCAGGAGGAGGGTGCGGATGTGGGAGCCGTCGACGTCGGCATCGGTCATGATCACGATCCGGTGATAGCGCAGCTTGTCGATGTCGAAATCGTCGCGGATGCCGGTGCCCAGTGCGGTGATCAGCGTGCCGATTTCCTGGCTCGACAGCACCTTGTCCAGCCGGGCGCGTTCGACATTGAGGATCTTGCCGCGCAGCGGCAGGATGGCCTGGAAGCTTCGATCGCGTCCCTGCTTGGCCGAGCCGCCGGCCGAATCGCCCTCGACGATGAAGAGTTCGGCCCGCCGCGGGTCGCGCTCCTGACAGTCGGCGAGCTTGCCCGGGAGATTGGCGACGTCGAGCGGACTCTTGCGCCTGGCGAGCTCGCGCGCCCGCCGTGCCGCTTCGCGGGCGGTCGCCGCTTCGACGATCTTGCCGAGCACGAGCTTGGCCTCGCTCGGATGCTCCTCGAGCCAACGCCAGAGGTGGTCCGCGATCACCCCTTGGACGACGGGCGTCACTTCGGAGCTCACGAGCTTGTCCTTGGTCTGGGAGGAGAACTTCGGGTCGGGCATCTTGACCGCGAGGACGCAGGTGAGGCCTTCCCGCATGTCCTCGCCGGATAGCTGCACGCGGTCACGCTTGAGGGCGCCCGTCTGTTCGGCGTAGCGGTTGAGCACGCGGGTGAGCGCCGTCCTCAGACCCTGCAGATGCGTGCCACCGTCGCGCTGGGGAATGTTGTTGGTGAAGCACAGACAGGTCTCGTGGTAGCTATCCGTCCACTCGAGGGCGCAGTCGACGATGATCCCTTCGCGCTCCCCCGAGATCACGATCGGCGGCTGGAAGAGGGGGGTCTTGGTGCGGTCGAGAAAGCGCACGAAGGCCTGGAGCCCGCCGTCATAGTGGAACACCTCCTCGATGGGCTCCTCGCCCCTGAGATCGCGCAACACGATGCGGACACCGGCATTGAGGAAGGCGAGCTCGCGGAGACGGTGTTCGAGGATCTGGCGGTTGAACTCGGTATTGGAAAAAATGGCCAGCGAGGGCTGGAAGGTGACACTGGTGCCGCGGCGGCCATGGGCTGGACCCACCACCGCGAGCGGGGCGACTGGCTTGCCGCCGTTCTCGAAACGGATGAAGTGCTCGAAACCGTCGCGCCAGACCCGGAGTTCCAGCCAGTCCGAGAGGGCGTTCACCACCGACACGCCCACCCCGTGGAGGCCGCCCGACACTTTGTAGGCGGAATGGCCGAACTTGCCGCCCGCGTGCAGCTTGGTCATGATGACCTCGGCAGCGGAGACGCCGAAGTCCTCGTGGATGTCGACGGGAATGCCGCGGCCATTGTCCTCGACCGTGCAGGAGCCGTCGGCATTGAGGATCACGACGATCTCGTTGGCATAGCCGGCGAGCGCTTCGTCGACGGCATTGTCCACCACTTCGAACACCATGTGGTGGAGGCCGGAGCCGTCGTCCGTATCGCCAATATACATGCCAGGACGCATGCGCACCGCCTCCAGGCCCTCGAGAACCTGGATGGCGCTGGCGTCGTAACGGCTTTCCTCGCGCGTTGCAGCAGTGTCAATCGTCGGCATCGAGTCTCGCCTCGCACACACGGTAGATGCGGGCCCGGCCGACGAGCGGCCGGAACAGTTCGGAATCGGTCCCGGATAGCCACACCTGAGCGCCGGTCGCCACCAAGAGGTCGAACAAGGCAGCGCGACGGTAGGCATCGAGATGGGCTGCCACCTCGTCGAGCAACACGAGCGGCGCCTCCCCGCGCAACCGCTGGCGCAGTCGCACGGCAGCGATCAGCACGGCGAGAAGGGCGAGTTTCTGCTGACCGGTCGAGGTGGCGGCGACCGGCTCGCCCGAACCCAGAAAGCGGAGACCGAAGTCGCTGCGGTGGGGCCCGGCCGAAGCGCCACCGAGCTCGGCATCGCGCGCCCGTGCGCGGCGGAGAGTGGTGGCAAGCCACTCCTCGACCGCCAGCGCGCTCGTGGCGGTGAGACGCTGCTCCACCTCACCCGTAAGCAGCGGCTCGAGTGCCGGGAACCCCGTGGGCGCCGCCCGCAACTCGGCCGCCAGATCGCGCACGAAGGCCAAGCGCGCGGCGGCCACCGCCACCGCCTGCTCGGCCATGCGCGTTTCGAGGGCGTCGAGCCAGAGTGGATCCGCCTCCGGCTCGCGCAGCAGCTGGGCGCGCTCGCGCAGGGAGCGCTCGAAGGCTGCAGCGGCTCGCCCGTGGCCGGGATAGTGGGCGAGCACGAGGCGATCGAGAAACCGTCGGCGTGCCGCCGGGGCATCGCCAAAGAGCCGGTCCATGCTCGGGGTCAGCCAGAGAATGCCGGGAAGCTCATCGAGTTCGGCGGGTGCCCGGGGAGGGCCGCCGTCGAGCGAAACGAAGCGGCGATCGGTCGCCGGCTCGTGCCAGGTCGCCGCCTCGCGCGGGCCGTCGCGGGAAACGAGCCAGGCCTCGAGCCGAAACGGCCCCCCATCGCGGCGATCCATGTCGACGAGCCGCGCGCCCCGCAGGCCACGGCCTGGAGCGAACAGCGAAATGGCTTCGAGCAGATTGGTCTTGCCGGCGCCGTTGGGGCCCCACAGGACCACAGGCCGGCCGTCGGCAGTGACCTCGGCCGTTCGGTAGTTGCGGAAATCGCGCAGCACGAGCCGCCCGATCGCGAGCGCGGTGACGCTCTCGTCCACAGTCCGTCGTTCGGCGCGCATCAAACCCGCATGGGCATGAGCACGAACAGGACGCCAGGATCTGCGGGATCCCGCACCACGGTGGGCGCCGCAGCGGAGGTCATCTCGAAGCGCACCTGTTCGCCGTCGATCTCGTCCAGCATGTCGAGGATATAGCGCGCGTTGAAGCCAATTTCGAGTGGCTCGCCGCTGTATTCGACATCGAGCTCGTCGCTTGCCCGCCCGCTCTCTGGACTGATCGACGAAAGTACGACTTGCCCGTTGGCGAAGCTCAACTTCACAGCGCGCATGCGCTCGGTGGATATGGTGCTCACGCGGTCGACGGCTTGCGCGAACGGTCGGGTTTCCAGCACCGCCACTCGCTCGGCGGACTTGGGAATGACTCGCTCGTAGTCGGGGAACTGGCCGTCGATCAGACGCGAGGTGAGCACGCTCCCGTCGACCTCGAGCCGGATGCGCGAGGTCGACACCTCGACGTCCACGTTCCCCTCCCGCCCGTCGACGAGCTTGCGCATCTCCCCCACCGTCTTGCGCGGCACGATGATCGGCGGCAGACCGTCGGCTCCTGCCGGTAGCTCGGCTTCGATCCGCGCGAGCCTATGGCCGTCGGTGGCGACCGCCCGCAAAAGGCCTCCGCCCCGCTGCCGCAGGACGTGAAAATGGATACCGTTCAGGTAATAGCGGGTCTCCTCGGTCGACATGGCGAAGCGCACTTTGTCGATCAGCCGCTGCAGCAGGGGCGCCGGCAACGCGAACGCCACCGGTAGCTCGTCCTCGCCGAGCGCAGGGAATTCGTCGGCCGGGAGGGTGGGCAGCTCGAAGCGCGAGCGGGCGGCCCGCAGGGTGAGCTCGTTGGCGCCAGCACCGCAGGACAACGTGACCTCGCAGCCCTCGGGGAGCTTGCGCACGATCTCGAAGAGGGTGTGGGCGGCGACCGTGGTGGTGCCCGGTTCGGTCACCGCGGCCGGCTCGCGGATCGCGAGCTCGAGATCGAGATCGGTCGCGGTCAACCGGAGCTCCCCCTTTCCCGCCTCCAGCTTGACATTGCCGAGGATCGGAATGGTCGTCCGGCGCTCGACGACGTTCTGGATGTGGGCGAGGCTCTTCAAAAGAGTGGAACGTTCGATCGCGAGCTGCATGGCTGGTCCGAATCCCGATCGCGAACCGGCGGCCGTCCTGCGGCCCCCCGGCAGCCCTCGCCGGGGCCGGCACGCTAGCAGATTTGCACGCCTTGGGGAGTCCCTCTTCGACCTCAACCCTTGAGTCGGCGGCGCAATGCCTCGAGATCGGCGGCGAGCTGGGGATCCTCGTCCTTGAGCCGCTCGATCTGCCGGATGGCATGCATCACCGTCGTGTGGTCGCGGCCACCGAACTTGCGACCGATCTCGGGAAGCGAACGGGTGGTGAGGATTTTCGCGAGATACATCGCCACCTGGCGCGGCCGGGCGACCGCTCGGGCCCGGCGAGCCGAGGTCATGTCGGTGAGCCGGAGGCCGTAGTGCTCGACCACCACTTTCTGGATCTCGTCGATGGTCACCCGCCGTTCGTGCGCGCGCAAAAGGTCGCGCAGCACCTCCTGCGCCATCTCCACCGACATCGGCCGACCGCTGAAGCTCGCGTGGTGAACGATGCGGTTGAGCGCGCCTTCGAGCTCCCGCACGTTCGAGGTGATGCGCTCGGCCAGGAACTCCAGCACCGGTCGCGGCACTTCGACACCGAGCCGCTCGGCCTTGCTCTCGAGGATGCCGAGGCGGAGCTCGTAGGTGGTGGGATGGATGTCGGCCACGAGACCCCAGCCAAGACGCGAGCGCACCCGCTCCTCGAGCCCGGAAAGGTCGGCAGGGCTTCGGTCGGCGGAGATCACGATCTGCCGGCCGCGATCGACGAGGGCATTGAAGGTGTGGAAAAACTCTTCCTGGGTGCTGTTCTTGTCGCCGATGAACTGGACGTCATCGACCATCAGCACGTCGACCGAGCGGAAGAGCTCCTTGAAGCTCATGGTATCGTGCATGCGCAGGGCGCGCACGAACTGGTACATGAACTTCTCGGCCGAGAGGTAGACGACGCGCCGGGAGGGGTCGCGCTGCCGAATGCGCCAGCCGATGGCGTGCATGAGATGGGTTTTGCCCAGCCCGACGCCACCGTAGAGGAAGAGCGGGTTGAAGGGCGGGGTCGACGACATCGCCACCCGCTCGGCGGCGGCGACCGCGAATTCGTTGGGCTTGCCGACGACGAAGGTCTCGAAGGTGAAGCGCGGATCGAGCGGTGCACCGAGCTCGTCGAGCCCAGCACCCTCGCTCGCGCGTTCGCCCGCCCCTTCCGCGGCCGGTGCGGGCCCGGCATCGGTCAGCGGCGCCGTGGTGCGAGCGGCGTTGCGCAGTTGCGGAGGGCGCACACTGAGGGCGATCGAGCGCACCGCTGGGTTCACCTCCGCCCAGAGCAGGCGGATGCGGTCGGCGTAATGGCTGACGATCCAGTCGCGCATGAACTGGGTGGGGACGGTGATCACGACCCGATCCCC
The DNA here is from genome assembly GCA_002898275.1 of bacterium HR40. Classification (GTDB taxonomy): domain Bacteria; phylum Pseudomonadota; class Alphaproteobacteria; order Geminicoccales; family Geminicoccaceae; genus HRBIN40. Next base: position 726,670 of record BEIQ01000001.1, on the reverse strand, counting down.
CTCGAGCCCGCCCAGATCCAGGGGCCTGAGCCACGTGCGGTAGGCCGTTTCCCCGAATTCCGCCCTGAGCATCCGCTGGATGCGGCCCCATTGCTCGCGGAGTTCGTCGCCTAGAGACGTCATGCCGACCTCAGGTCGCACCCCACCCACCTCCTGCCCTAGTCTCGCCATCTGCCCGGGTCCCGGCACGAGTCCCACTCTTGCGACACGGGACACCCCCGCGGCACGCAGCCGGGACTCTCGGGCTCGCCGTCTTGCGGATCCGGCCAAAGGGCCGTTCGCCTCCTCGGAACGGGCCCTAGCGACCGATTGCGGAGGCTAACGAGGGCCTCTCGCACTGGCAAGAGGATCGAACGGTGAACGCCGGTTTTCACCCAGTAGTTGAAATCTCGGCGCACCCCGTCGATCCGCCGTCATCGCCGGCAGAGGACTCCCGAAACGACGACGACCGCCCGAGGGCGGTCGCCGTCACGCTGTGGCATCGACGGCGTTCAGTTCGCTGGCGCCGGCTGTTGTGGTTGCAGCGCCTTCACCTTGCGGGCGAGCCGCGAGATCTTGCGGGCAGCGGTGTTGATGTGCAGCACGCCCTTGCTGACGCCGCGGCGCAACTCGCTTTCGGCATGGACGAAAGCGGCGCGGGCCGCCTCGTAGTCACCGTTGGCGATCGCCTCCTCGACCTTGCGCACGAAGGTCCGGATGCGGCTCTTGCGGCTCTTGTTCCGCAGCGTCCGCTTCAGGGTCTGGCGGATGCGCTTCTTGGCGGATCGGGTGTGTGCCACGAACGTCCTCTCGCTCCTTGTGGTCCCGTTGCCCCCAAAGCGGGAGCCGACCGGCGTCGCCGACACGCGGCGCGGCGCGCGACCACCGGGCCATCGCGCCGCTGCCGACGACCTGTCGAAATGGTGGGCGCTGGTGGGATCGAACCACCGACCCCCGCCGTGTGAAGACGGTGCTCTACCGCTGAGCTAAGCGCCCGTGACGCTGCGCAGGTATGGCCAGAGTCCGATCCTGTCAAGCGCCGGAAGGAGGAAGGGAGAAGCGAGCCGCCGCATGTTCGGCAACTGTTCGCTCGCTGCATGGCTGCCATTCGCTGGCGTCCGTTCTGTCCGCCCACCCTGCGCCCATCTTCGCATGCGGAGACGAACCTCCGTGATGATGGGAGACATGCCATGGCCGAACTGCGCGAACCGATCCGCCAGGGCGTCGCGCCGGTCGATGTGCGCGAGGCGATGCGGCGCGCGAGTGCGCTGCGGGCAGCTTGGCTGGCCACCCAGCTGAAGCGGCTCGTCCAGGCGCTGCGCCGCCGGCTGCACATCGCTCCGGCACCGCGTCCGGCGCGCACCGCCTAAAGCCGCGCCTCAGCCGGCGAGCAGCCGGGCGAGACGCTCCGCCGCCTGCCGCAGCTCCTGGGCGAGCTCCGCGAGCGCGCGGCGGAGCGCGGCGTCCTCCGCCATCGGATTGGCGTTGCGAGTCCGTTCGCCCTCCTCGACGACCGCTGTCGCCTCCGCCCGCCGCCGTGCCCGCAGGACCTTCTGGGCGCCCTTGATGGTATAACCCTGTTCGTGCAGGAGACTGCGGATGGTGCGCAGGGCCTCGACATCCTCCGGGCGATAGTAGCGACGCCCACCCGCCCGCTTGAGGGGACGGACCTGGGGGAATTTGCTTTCCCAGAACCGCAGGACATGCGGTTGGACCCCGAGTTCTTCCGCCACTTCGCTGATCGTACGGAAGGCTGTCGGGGATTTGCTCGGTCGTCCAGAATCCGGGTCGAGATCCTCGACCGTCACTGCCGCTCACCGTCCAGACGCTCGCGCAGCCCCTGCGAGGGCCGGAACACCAGCACCCGCCGCGGTTCGATCGGGACCTCCTCGCCGGTCTTGGGATTGCGCCCCACCCGTCGGCCCTTCTCGCGCACGACGAAAGTGCCAAAGCTGGAGATCTTGACGATCCCTTCCTCGACCAGTGACCGCGACATCTCCTCGAGGATGCGATCGACCAGCTCCGCCGACTCGCTCCGCGAGAGCCCCACTTCCTGATAGATGGCCTCGGCGAGCTGGGCTCGCGTCACCGTGCGTCCGGTCATCGCCGTCCCCCTGCCCATGCTGGGACGAAAGCGTAAGTGTGGCAGGGGGTTCGGTCAACCTCTGCGCCTACCAGCGGAGGAGCACGCTGCCCCAGGCGAAGCCGCCGCCGATGGCCGACAAGAGCACGAGCATGCCGGGCTCGAGCCGGCCATCCGCCACCGCCTGGTCGAGAGCGAGGGGGATGGAGGCGGCCGAGGTATTGGCGTGCCGATCCACGGTGACCATCACCTGCCGCTCGTCCAGGCCGAGCCGCTTGGCCACTGCGTCGATGATCCGCAAATTCGCCTGGTGGGGCACGAACAGGTCGAGGTCGACGGGAGACAGTCCGACTGCCTCGAGCACCTCGCGGGCACTGCCAGCGAGCGCCCCGACCGCGTGTCGGAACACCTCCCGCCCGTTCATGCGCAGATGGCCCACGGTTCCGGTCGAGGACGGACCACCGTCCACATAGAGCTCCTCATAGTGCCGACCGTCGGCGAGCAGACGGGCGGCCAGCACGCCGCGATCCAGGATGGTCCCCGTCTGCTCCTCGGCTGCGAGCAGGAGAGCCCCGGCGCCGTCACCGAACAGCACGCAGGTCGAACGGTCTCGCCAGTCGAGGATGCGGGAGAACGTCTCCGCTCCGATCACCAAGGCGCAGCGCGCCAAGCCGCTGCGGATCAGCGAGTCGGCCGTCGCCAGCGCGTAGACAAAGCCGGCGCACACCGCCTGCAGGTCGAAAGCGGCTCCCTGGCCGATCCCGAGCTTGCGCTGGACGGCGGTGGCGGTCGCCGGAAAGGTGTTGTCCGGTGTCGAAGTGGCGACCAGCACCAGGTCCACGTCCGAGGGATGGCGTCCGGCCCGCTCCAGGGCCCGACGGCCGGCTTCCGCCGCTAGGTCGGAGGTGAGTTCGCCGGGTGCCGCGATCCGCCGCTCGCGAATGCCGGTCCGCTCGCGGATCCAGGCGTCGGAGGTGTCGACCCGTTCAGCGAGCTCGTCGTTGGTGACGGTGCGCGCCGGCAAATAGCCGGCCACTGCCAGCACGCGCGCCCGAAGCCGCCGATTCACGACGAGGCCGCCACGAGCTGCGGACCGGGACTCGCAATCTTGCGCATTTCCGCGGTGATTCGATCGTTGGTCCCCTCTTCCACCAGCCGCACCGCCGATCCGATGGCATGGGAAAAGCCGATCGCATCGGTGCCGCCATGGCTCTTGACCACGATCCCGGCGAGCCCGACGAACATCGCTCCATTGTAGAGCCGCGGATCGAAGCGCTGGCGGAGCGCACGGAGGGCTGGCGAGACGAAGAGATAACCGAGCTTCGCCCGCAGACTCGCGCGAAACGCGTCGCCCAGACTGGATGCCATGAGGCGGACCGCCCCTTCCGCCACCTTCAGCGCGACATTGCCGGTAAAGCCATCGGTCACGACCACGTCCACCGTGCCCTCGGGAATGTCGGTGCCCTCGACGAAGCCTCGGTAGTCGATACCGAGTCCGCTGTCGCGGATGAGGGCGGCAGCATCGCGCACCGCCTCGTGACCCTTGATGTCCTCGGTGCCGACATTGAGCAGACCGACCGAGGGTCGATCGACTCCGAGCGCGGCACGTGCGTAGGCCTCGCCCATGACGGCGAATTCGAACAAGTGCTGGGCCGTGCAATCGACGTTGGCGCCGAGATCCAACATGACGACCGGCCGTCGCCGGGCAGGGACCACCGCGGCAATCGCCGGTCGGTCGATGCCGGGGAGGGTTTTGAGAACGAACTTGCTCATCGCCATGAGCGCGCCGGTGTTGCCGGCTGAAACCGCAGCCGCCGCCCGTCCGTCCTTCACCGCATCGATGGCGAGCCGCATACTGCTCTGCCGACCCTGGCGCAGGGCGAGCGACGGCTTGGCGTCGGCGGCCACGGCCTCGGACGTGTGGACCAGCTCGACCGCTGCCGACAGGCGGCGATGCCGGACGAGCAACGGTTCGATGCGCGCTCGATCCCCGATCAGCAAAAAGCGCAGATCCGGTCTCTCTCGCAGAGCGAGCGCGGCGCCATCGACGACAATCCCGGGCGCGCGGTCACCGCCCATGGCGTCCAGCGCAATCGTCATTCCCATGGCGCTATCCCGGAGCCATCCCTCGAGAAACCCGGCGACCGCCCGAAGACGAGTCCGGACATGCCAGTCAGCCCTTAGGGCGCGCGCGTGCCAGCCGTGCGAACGGACCGGACTCGTCCTCTCCCTCCCCTGGTTCGCCACCGCCGGCGTAGCGGGCGAGGAAGGCGTCGGCCCCCGGGCCCCGCGGATAAGGCTCGAGCGCGAGAGCCAACTCTTCGACCACGATCTCCCCGATGTCCAGCCCCGCAGCTGGCAAGGGTTCGAGGTCGGGCGCCTCAGGGTCGACCACTACCGCCGACACCGCCCGACCGTCCCGGACGAACAGCCGCTCGAAACGGGCCGTGACGGTGTTGGGCACCGGCTCGAGCGTCACCACGCACTGCTGCGTCACATCCGCTTCGAGCCGGCCGCGAACGCGAACGACCCCACTGCCCGCCCCTTCCACCACACCTTCCGCCCGCAGCCGCGCGATCGCGGGAATCTCGAGACGGCGAGCGACCGCTTCGCGCTCCTGCGGTTCGGCGCGGATATCGAAGGGCAAGCTGCCGTGGACGAGCTCACTGAGCTCGAGCAGACGGGAGAATTCGCGTCGTTCGACCATGGCTCCGCTCTCGGCCCCGCGGTGGCGGATCGAAGGCCTTCTCCCGATCCCCGTACCCCTCGCAGGCCGGCGATACCGGAAGTTAGCCCCGCGCTCGCCCCCGGTCAATGCGGGCGGTCGGCCCGCCCTGCCCGATGGAGTCCGACAGCCCTGCCTCAAAAACGCAACCGCGCCCCGAGCGTCACGATGTCGATGCCGTTTTCGTAGCGGGCCGCGAGATTGCCACGCGCCAGATTGCCGGTACCCGTGGCGGTGAGGCGGACATCCGAGTCCTCGACGAATATATGGGTGTAGCCGGCTTCGAGCGACACGCCGGCAATCGGCTCCCAGCTCACACCGAGGGCGACCCAGCTGCGATCGTTGTCGGGAATGCGCGGTGTGCGGTAACGTGCGCGCACGGGACTCTGGTCGTAGGCCACCCCGGCGCGCAGGGTCAACCCGGGCCACGGTCGCCAGCTGGTACCGAGCGCGAAGAACCAGCTGTCCTTCCAGAACTCGTCGGTGACGCTATCGGGTTGGGCCGGATTGTCGAACTCGACCCTGAGCTCCTGGAAGCGGCTCCAGCGCATGAAGGCGGCCTCGCCGCGCACATCGAGCGTGTCGGTGAGCTTCTGCACGAAACCGAAGGAGAAGCTCTCCGGTGTCGTGAGCTCGGCCTTGGCCCCGGTATCGACGAAGGCACCCGTCAACCCCGAAATGATCGCCCCGAGGCCGGCCGAATCGAAGGTGAAGTCGGCGTCACCGACGAGCGTGTGTTCGACTTTGGAACGCCAAGCGAAACCGAGGCGGGTCGAAGCGGTGATGTCGCCGACGATCCCGAAGGTGACCCCCCATCCCCAGTCGTTGCCGTCGAGCCGGACCTTGCCATCGGTGAGCGGGTTGCTCGTCCCGCCCGCGAGCGTGCCGAAGTCGATGGCACTCGAGAGCTCGGCCTCCGCATATTGGATCTGGATCCCGAACCCGACCGCCAGCCCGGGGATCGGCCGGAAGGCGACGGCGGGATTGACGTTCAAGGTCCGAAGCGTCGAATCGATGCCGTGATAGCGTCCGACCCAATCGTCGGGATACTGGGTGCTGAGACCGAACGGCGCATTCACCCCCAGCCCCAGATGCCAGGCCTCCGACAGCTGCCAGCTGCCGTAGATGGCCGGCACCGCGGCATCTTCGGCGATATCGCCTTTCTCCGTTCGACCGGCAATCGGCCCGCCGCCGGCGGTGCTGGCGGTGGCTTCCTCGAGCCTCGCCCGCGGCAGAATCACGCTCGCTGCCGCCTGCGCCTGCACCCCTTCCTGGAAGCCGAGGGCCGCCGGGTTGAAATACATATGGCTCGGATCTTCGGCGGCGGCGGTGACCCCGGCAAAGGCGGTGCCGAGAGCGGAGGTCGACTGTTCGCGGATGAAGAATCCCGCGGCGCAAGCCTCCGGCGCCGGCAGGGTGGGAGCCAGCGCCGCGAACCCAGTGGCGACGAGCGGGATCCGGAGGTTGCGCATGGATGGACTCCCGTGAACCGACGATGGTGGAAACGCGCGCAACCTTTAGGTGAAGCGTCATCCACCGATCTAGAGACCCGCTGGTGATACCGGCCTCGAGATCTCGATCCGTGGCCGGCTGGCCACGCTGGCAGTCCGCTGCCGTGCGCAGACCCGACGCCCTCGTCCGCGCACCTCGGTCCACGGGGGCGAGCGCGGAGGGGGCGGGCGGGCCGGCCCGTCCCGGCTCTTTCCTCCCCAGAACAAGGGACGGAGGCGAGGCCGGGCGGCAGCCGAGGTTCGCGTCGGCTCCACCCGACCCGGCTGGAATCGCCGCCGAGCGCCCCATCCGTCGACCGCAGCGCCTCCGTCCTCGAAGACCGGTTCGTCCCTTTCTGGCGCGCTGGGACCGCCGGTCTCTCGGCGTTCCATCCGGTCGTGCCGGATCGCCCTCGATGGGCTCGCCGTCAGCGATCTCCGCAGCCGCGCGAGCTGCCCCACCGACCAGCATGGAGGGGGGCGAAGGTCGACATGGCACGTTGCGCTGCAGCCTCGGGCTCTGGCAAGAGAGAGTGTGTTCGAGCGAAAGAGGCTTCGCCGATGCGCTGGGTTCGCACCCTATCGCTGTTGGGCGTCCATGCCGAGGGCGAGATCGGCCGTGTGCTCTACGGTGGTGTCCTCGACGTTCCCGGGCGGAGCATGCTCGAGAAGCTGCGTTACCTCGAGGAGGTCGACGACAGTCTGCGACGGTTCTGTCTTTTCGAACCGCGCGGCGCTCCGAACGCTTCGGTCAACCTGCTGCTGCCGGCCTGCGAGCCCGGCGCCCATGTCGGCTTCATCGTGATGCAGCCGGATCGCTGTCATGCCATGTCCGGCTCCAATGCCATTTGCGTGACCACGGCGCTATTGGAGACGGGCATGGTACCGATGCGCGAACCCGAGACCGAGGTGGTGCTGGACACCGCCGCCGGGCTGGTGCGCGCTCGAGCTCACTGCGCGGATGGCCGCTGTCGGTCGGTCGCCCTCGACATGCCGCCGAGCTTCGTCGACGCCCTCGATGTGCCAGTTGCGGTGCCGGGCTTGGGCGAGGTTCGCATCGACATCGCCTACGGTGGAGTCTTCTACGCCCTGCTCGACCCAACCCGGCTCGGCCTCGAGATCTCGCCCGCCCACGCCCGCCGTCTCGTCGAGCTGGGCATGGAGGTGTTGCAGGCCGCCCAGCGCCAATATGTGCCCGAGCATCCGGAACGGCCGGGCCTCGCGGGACTCGCCTATCTCATGTTCTGCGGCCGCGACAGCGAGGGCCTGCGCAACGCCACGGTGATGCCCCCGGGGAGGCTCGACCGCTCGCCCTGCGGGACGGGCTCCTCCGCCCGACTCGCGGCGATGTATGCCCGGGGCGAGGCGCAGCCCGGGGACCCGCTCGTGTTCCGCTCGACCATCGGCACCCGCTTTCGGGTCGACTTCCTCGGCGTCGTCGAGGTCGGTGGCCGGCCGGCGGTGTTGCCGCGGGTAAGCGGCCGGGGCTTTCTCTTCTCGCGCGAGGAGATCGGCCTCGATCCTGACGATCCCTTTCCCTTCGGTCACGCCCTTTCCGACATCTGGGGACCGGGACTGGGCAGGTGAGCAGCGAGCGCACCGCGATCGAGGTCCGACTGCGCCGACATCTCGAGGTGCTCACGGTCGAGATCGGTCCCCGCTCGCCGGCAACCGGCGACAGCCTGGAGCGCGCCGCATCCTATCTCCAGGCAGAGCTCGAAGGGGCCGGGCTCAGGGTCGAACGTCGTGCGTACGCGTTCCAGTTCCGCGAGGTCGCAAACCTCGTCGCATGGCCACCGAGAGCGCCGATCGGCGAGCCCTTCATCCTCGTCGGTGCCCACTATGACACCGTGCCCACCACTCCCGGCGCCGACGACAACGGAAGCGGGGTGGCGGTGCTGCTCGAGCTCGCCCGCCATTTCGCCTCGACGGCATTGCCGCTGCGTTTCGTCGCCTTCACCATGGAGGAGCCTCCCGCCCATCTGACGCGCGAGCAGGGAAGCCGCGTATTCGTGCGGGAACTGCAACGGCGCCGGGAACGGGTGCGCGCGGCGGTGATCCTCGAGATGGTGGGCTATACCGCGGAGCGTCAGCACTATCCGCTGGTGCTGCGCTGGGCCGGCTATCCGCCGCGCGGCGACTTCATCGGGATCATCGGCGATGGGCGCTCGCGCCATCTCGTGCGGCGACTCCTCGCCTCGCTGCGCGCCTCCGGCAGGCCACCGGTTCAGGCATTGGTGGTGCCGCTCCGGGGGTGGCTGTTGCCGGCCGTTCGCCTCTCCGATCACGCGGCCTTTTGGGACGTCGGCATCCCAGCGGCGATGATCACCGACACGGCCTTTTTCCGCAATCCCCACTATCACCTCCCCTCGGATCGCCTCGAGACCCTCGACTTCGAGTTCATGGTCGATCTGGTGCTGGCGCTCGAACGCGGGCTCGCCGATCTGCTCGCCTGATCGCCGCTGCCGACGGAACCGAACGCGACGGGGGCCACGAGGCCCCCGTCCTCTCGGCAAAACCTCGATCGAACCGTCAGGCCGAGCGATATTCCTGGGATTTGAATGACAAATGGGCGACGTTCTGGGGTCGCGGAGCGAGCTTGCGGATATTGGCCCATGTCTGCTTATAGTTGGGAATGACGAGCTCGTTGACACCGGCGTTCACGACGTTGCCCTGCACCCCTTTGGGATAGGCGAAGAGCATGAACGTCTCGTTGCGCTTCATCGCCGGGTTGGGGTAGACCATTGCTTGGGTCGCACCCGCATCGTTCCAGACTTCGACCAAGTCTCCTTCCTCCAGCCCCAATTCCTTCATGTCGTTGGGATTCATCTCGATGAACGGATAGGGCCAGCGGTCCTGGATGAAGGCATCGTTCTCGTCGTAGTAAGCCGACTGCCAGACGTGATTGGTGCGGCCATTGTTGATCAGGAAGCGGAAGTTCTTCTTCTGCTCCTCCTTGCCCGGCGCCTGCAGCCCACGCCATGGGGCGATCATGAAGCGAGCTTTGCCGTCCGGGGTGGAAAAGCGGCCATCGGTATAGAGCCGAGGCGTGCCGATGATGCGACCCTTCTCGTCCACGCCGCGGGCGGGCTCCTGAAAGCCGTTGGTGCCCATGGCGACCAGCCGCTCGTAGGTGACATATTGGCCCCCCGGAGCGTGCTGGTGATAGCCGTCCATGAAGGCGTCTTCTTCGGTCTTCCAGTCGAAGCCCTTGAAACGGTCGGCATAGGCATGATCGCCGAGCTCCCGGAGCACGCGCTCCATGTGGTTGGCGAGGCGGGCCGCGATGAGACAGTCGGGCATCGCCTCCCCCGGCGGATCCATGTAGCGCTGCGTGATCCGCATCCGGCGCTCGCCGTTCATCGAGGTGAGGTTCATCTCGCCCTGGGTAGCGGCCGGCAACCACACGTGGCAATGCTGTCCGATCTTCGTCGGGACGATGTCGACGTCGACCGCGAACAGCCCGCCCATGCGGATCGCCGTCAAGATGGCATCGACCAGAGCCTCGCGGTCGCCCCATGGCACACTGTTCATGGCGTCCTTCACCATGTCGGTGCGCCGCTTGTAGACGCGCTTGAACTCCTGCGCGTTGAGGGTGGTCTTGTAATGGTCACAGCCCCAGATGTGGTGGACGCCACCCTTGCCCGAGATCAGGAGCTGGTCGACGTAGGGGGCTGGGCGGCCGACATGGGCGTCGGAGGGGCGGACGTAGCCCTCCTGGTGACCGCCGAGTCGCACACAGCCTCCACCTTCGCGGCCGATGTTGCCAGTGGCGAGGGCGAGGTTCACCAGGGCACCGATGGTGCGGTAATTGTCGTTGCCCCAAATGATGCCTTTTTCGTAGCCGAACATCGTCCGCCGACGTTTGCCCTGCTTGGGCTCGGCGATCCAGTGCGCTGCCTCGACGATGAGCTCGGCCGGAACGCCACAGATCTTGGCCGCCTCTTCCACCGACATCCGGTTGGCAGCGAGCATTTCATTGAAGCCTGGCCAACGCGGTTGATCGAGGCTGCCGCCGGGGCGGGCCGGGAACATCGGCGCTTCGCCAGGCGGTGTTTCGAAGCCGACCGTGTACTTCTCGATGAACTCGCGGTCGATCCAACCCTTGTCGGCGATGTAGGTCAGCCAGGCGTTGAACAGCGCGAGATCCGTGCCCGAATTGATCGCGAGGTGGAGCACCCGGTCCTTGCCAGCTTCGACCTCGCAGGCGTTGACCGTCACCGTGCGGCGCGGATCGACGATGACGATGCGGCCGGGCTCGTGTGGCTCGTCGGGCAAGAGTTTCTTTTTCTTCTCGACGGTGTCGCCGCGCAGGTTCGGGACCCAGTGCGCGAGAAAATAATTGGTCTGGGTCTCGAGGGCATTGGTCCCGATAGCCACGATCGTATCCGCGAGCTCCGCATCCTCGTACGCATTGTTGAGCTCGCCGACGCCCATGTCGCGGCTGGCGTGCACCTCGGAATTGTAGGCCGGGCGATTGTGAATGCGGATATTGCGGATCTTCATCGCCCCGAAATAGAGCTTGCCCGTGCCCCAGGTGTTCTCGTAACCGCCGCCCGCCCCGCCGTGGTCGAAGGCCGAGACGAAGAGCCCGTCCTCGCCATATTGCTTGATCACCGCCACCGTCACCCGCGCCACGAGATCGAGAGCATCGTCCCAACTCGTCGGCTGCATTTGACCGTAACGCCAAACCATGGGTGTGGTGAGACGATGGGTCTGGCTACCGGTGATCTGGGAATAGGCGATCTCTCCCAGTCGCGCACCGCGAATGGAGCCAAGGCCCTTGTTGACGACGCACTCGGGATCGGGCTTGATCACGATGTGGACGTCGCGGCCATTCTGCTTTACGATGTTATACATCGACGGCGCGTACCAGGCCGGTGTTTCGGCTGGCTGTTGCTTGGACAGGTCCACGCCGAAGATGTTCTCGGAAGGCGCCGTACCGCCCTCGCGGTTCGCATCCCAAGTGTAGACCTTGTAGCCGCATCCCACGATGCAGAAGTGGCACATCGCCACATGCTCTTTCGCATCCGGCGGAATGATCGGCAGGCGGTCGACATTGCGCTTGAACGCCATCTTTTCTCACCTCCCTCAGCCGAGCACGTTGGAGAGCCGGCCGTAGAGCAGCTCGTCGATGCCTTCGGCGTAGATGTCGCCCTTTGCGTCCACGCGCAGCTGGTACTGCGGCAGGTTCATGGTTGCTTGGCCCCAAATCTGCAGTCCGCCCTTCTCGGCGTCGAAGCGCGAATAGTGGCCTGGGCAGTTGAAGGTCCGGTCGGCCGCTACGTAATGGAGCGGGAAGCCCTTGTGTGGACAGATCGTCGAGAAGCCGACGATGTCGCCATCGGGTCCCACGCCGCCCATCACGGGACGGCCCATTTTGAGCAGAACGCCGGGAGCGTCCTCGTCCGGATAAGTGACCTCCAACGGGACATCGACCTTGAGGTCCTTGATATTGGCGAGTTTCTTCCCGGGATAGGCGATCACCGCCCCGGCGCGTGCCGCCTTCGCCTCGCCTGCCACCGCGACCGCAGCGGCACCCGCCGCGGTCGCTGCCGTGCCGCGCAGAAACTGCCGGCGACCGACTTCCACCATGAGCTTGCAACGTTTCACGCCGGAAACCTCCCTTGGCTGGCGCCACGACCTCCCGCAAGAGGCGTGCCAAGGCGAGAAGACAGCCTCCGGGGCACCGTCGGCCAGCGGCTCTGCCGGCGTTGTCCGGCCGAGCGAACGGCCGCCCATCGGGCTGTCCGGATTTCCGAACGTCAGCTGGCGGGATCGTCGCGCAGGGCGCGGTCGTCGGCGATGCCGAGCCGCCGCATCTTTTCCCACAGGGTGGTGCGCGACACACCGAGGATGCGAGCGGCTTCTCCCACCCTGCCGCCGGTCCGCACGAGCACCCGCCGAATGTGTCGTCGCTCGGCCGCGTCACGAGCCGCGCTCAAGGTCACGGGTTCCGACGCGCCCTCGGCGTCGCGGTGCCAGGTCGCTCGCTCGGGGAACAGATCCTCGACCCCGAGGCGCGTCGAGGTCGCAAGGGCCACGGCGCGCTCCACCCGGTTCACCAGTTCCCGCACATTGCCCGGCCAGTGCCAGGCGACGGCCGCTTCCTCGGCGGCAGTGGTGAGGCCGCGCACGGGGCTCTCGAAGCGGTCGGCGAACTCCCTCAGGTAATGGGTGATGAGGGGCAGGATATCCTCGTGACGCTCGCGCAGGGGCGGTACGGTGATGGGGATCACGTTGATGCGGTAGTAGAGGTCCGCGCGGAAACGTCCAGCCCGCACTTCCGCTTCCAGATCGCGGTTCGTGGCGCATACCAGCCGCGCGGTAAAGGGCAGCGGGCGTTCGCCCCCGACTCGCATGAAGCTCCGCTCTTGAACGAGCCGCAAGAGCTTGGCTTGGGCCGCGAGCGGCAGGTCGCCGACTTCGTCCAGGAAGAGGATTCCACCCGCCGCCCGCTCCACGTGACCGATGTGGCGCCCGAGCGCACCGGTGAAGGCGCCACGCTCGTGCCCGAACAGCTCGCTCTCGACGAGTTCGCCTGGGATGGCGGCGCAGTTCACCGCCACGAAGGGCCCGCTGGCGCGCGGTGAGCGGGCGTGCAGGAAGCGGGCACAGACCTCCTTGCCGGCTCCGCTCTCACCAAGCAGCAGCACATGGCTGTCGATCGCCGCGATGCGCCGCAGCAACGCCTCGATGCGGCGCATTTGCGGACTCGCACCGAGGACCCCCTCGCCCGCCGCCAGTTCGCTGGCGAGCAGCGAGCGCACTTTCTCGATGAGTTCGTCGACCGCGAAGGGTTTGGCGATGTAATCGACTGCTCCCGCGCGCACCAGTCGTACCGCTTGCTCGATATCGCCGTAACCGGTGATGAACAGAAAGGGTACGCCGCCGAGCAGCTGGGCACTGCGCGCGAACAGCGTCTCGCCATCGAGGTCGGGCAGTCGGATGTCGCACACCACGACGGCCGGCCGATGCCGACCGAAGCCGGCCAATGCCTCCTCCCCGCTGCGCCACCACTGGGCCGCGATCCCCTCGACGGCAAAGCGCTGGACCAACGACGGCCCGAGCAGCGGGTCGTCTTCGACCACGGCGATGGTGCGAACGCCCTCGAGGATCATGCGACGCTCCGCCACTGCCTCGCTGGGCATCGGATGGAGATCCGCGTTCCTCCCTCGGCCCCGATCGTCACTTCCGCTCTCGCGCCCAGTCTACGCAGCAGCCGGGCCACGGTCCAGATACCGAGCCCGCGACTGGTGGGTGGCGCGGCGCTATCGGGGCACTCGAGCAGCTGGCGGAAGGGCTCCGGCAGACCGGGCCCGTTGTCCTCGACGACAAAGCCCAGGCCTTCCGGTCGCTCCTCGGCTTCGAACACCACGCGCCCACCGATGGGTGCCGCCCGACACGCATTGAGCAACAGATTGAGCAGGGCCTGGCGCAGGGCACCGCTGTCGATCTCGTAGGCCGCCCGCAGGCCATTGGACCATTCCAGCTGCAAACGTCGACGCTGGACCTCGTGCCGGGTGAGCACGGCAAGATCGTCGAGGGCGCGCGCCGTGAGGGGTATGCCCGTGTCCTCTTCTTTGTACGCCACCAGCATGGCGCGCACGACGTTGCGCATCCCGAGCAATCCCCGTTCGAGCAGCTCGAGTGCGCTCTCGCGCACCGCTCCGTCCTCGCCACGCCGTTTGAGCGTGTCCACCACGGTGAGCAGACCCGCGAGCGGATTGTTCACCTCGTGGGCCATCGCCGAGGCCAGGCGGCCCAGCTGGGCAAGCCGCTCCTCCTCGATCAGCCGGGCGAGCAGCGTCTGTCTCTCCTCGACGGCCTCCGCCATCGCCCGAAAGCGCAAGAACAGGGTGCGGAACTCCGGCGCTTGCCGGTCGAGATCGGCCGGGATCTCGATCTTGCCGCCGCGCCGCAGTTGCTCGACCGCTTGCGCGAGCTGGGGCACGGGGCTCAGCATGCGCCGGACGAGGACATAACCGCCGGCCGCCAGCAACAGGGTGAGGAGGGCGTTGCTCAGCAGGAGCGCCCAGAACACTTGCTGGCGCTCGAGGAGCAGTCCCGAGATATCGATCTCCGCAAACACCTCGGCGATGGGTACGCCGTCGATGCTGAGCCGGTGCCGGGCGAGGGCGGCCGGTGCCGCATCGGCGAGCTGGAGGTCCGCCTCGCCGCTCCACAACTGCCGCCAATCGGCGGGTACCGGCTCGAGGGTCGGAAAGCGCCGTGGATCGGAGGCCGCGAGCACCGTGCCGTCGGTCAGCACGACTGCCGCGAAGGTCGCAGGCAGCCCTTCGCGGCGGCTGACGAACCGGTCGAGGGCATCGAAAGTCTCCCATACGTCCCGCCGCTCCACGAACGGGGTCAGACTCGCCCCGAGACTGGTGAGCGCGGTGCGCGCGAGCTGGCGGAGATGGGCTTCCTGGGTGCGGGCGAGCACCGCCAGCACCAACCAAGAGGCGATCGTGCCAACGGCGATCATGCAGGCCGCGACCAGAAGGGGCACTCGGAGCGACAGCGGCCAGTGGCGCGGACGCAGGAGCGAGCTCATGCCGCCCGCGCCAACAGACGGGCGTTGGCCGCGATCCCGTCGAAGAGCTCCGGGCCGCTCACGGTGAAGCCGTCGAGACCGAGGAGCTCGAGGACGAAGCGACCGGTCGGGTGCGAGGGCATGGCGAGCAGCGCGTCGCGAAGCGCCACCACCACCTCGTCCTTCTCCGCCTCGACTCGGCAGGCTACGGGGGGAAAACCGAACAGCTCGGATCGTCTGAGGACCCGACAGGCATCGACGAGGGACGGGTCGATCCGCCGCAGGACCTCGAAGACATAGCCGTCGACACTGCCGCCATCGGCGAGTCCCCGTCCGACCGCGCGAATCACGTTGCGGTGTCCGTAAGTGAAGAACACGTGGCGAAAAAATCGGCCCGGATCCTCGCCGCGCCGCCGCAGCAGCGATGCCGTCACCAGGTAGCCCGAATTGCTGTCAGGGTCGGAAAAAGCGTGGATGGTGCCACGCAGATCCTCGAAGGTCCGCGCCGGGCTTTCGGCGCCGACGACGACGTAGGAGCGGTAGAGCGGCGATCCCTGCCACAGCGGGACCGCTACGAGTGCCAACCGATCCCGGAACTGGACGTAGGGATAACCGCAGATCCAAGCGACGTCGAGACGACCGGCCAGCAGCAGGACGGTGATTTCCTGGTAGCTGCGGCGTTTGACGAATTCCACCGGCAAGCCGGTCGCTTCGCCGAGATAGCGACTGAAAGCCGCGAGCAGCGCTTCATCGTCGTCGACGAAAACCGGGGTCAACCCGAATCGCAACGGTCGCTCTGCCCCCACCGGAGGACCTGCGGCGAGCATCGAGCCAGCCGCGGCAAGGAGATGACGCCGCGACCAACCTGACACTCCTCGCCCGCCACGGGTAACCGGGGTCCCAAGCCCGGCGATGGCCATGGTCCCGCTCCCGGCGATGTCGGCCGAGTTGATGTCGAACCCGGCCTCCTGCCACGGCGACGCCATACTGGCACGTCGGCCGCGCGCTCGCAACCGAGCTACCGTGGCGGCGGATTCACGCGGCAGAACGCGCGAGTCGGGCGATTCGTTCTTCGTCGCTCTCGGATTCGCTCGAGCTGGCCTGTGGCGCTGCCCGATGGTCGTCGCGTTTGCTCGCTGGCACCGCCGCGCCGTCAGCGGCGGGCGGAGCCGCCTCCCTCACCGGGACGATCTCGCGACTGGCGGGACCCGGCACGTGGACGACGAAGCTCGCCGGCGTCTCGCCCGGAGCGAGCCGGGCGACCTTGGGTGGCACCGTCCATTGCACCGCGTCGAAGCGGCCGCTCACGCCGAACGGCTGCCACTCGGCCACGACCTCGCCGGTATCCTCGCACACCCACGCCCGATCGGCAGGCGCCTCGAGGGCCTTCTGGAGCCAGCTCTCGACCACCTCGCGGGGAGCCCCGGCCAGCCGTTCGAGTTCCGCACGCACGCGGAACACGCGCGCCGTCGGCTGCAGCTGCTCGGCGCGCTGCAACGCGTGGCGGGCGGCATCCCACGCACCCGCCATCATTTCCGTCTCGGCCAGCACCACATAGGCGAGCGGATCGAAGGGCTTGAGGGTGCGCAGGCGAGAGGCCGCTCGCACCCGCTCGAGCGGCGAGCGAGCCGGCCATAGCTCCATATAGGCGCGGGCGACGTCCGGATGCGGCTCCCTCTTCCAGCTCCGCTCGAGCACGCGGCGAGCGAGCCGCGACCGGTTCGTCGCCGCGGCGAGCCGGGCGTAGCGCACGGCCACCGGAGCGAAGTCGGGTGCGAGCTTGAAGGCACGCCGGAGGAGAGTCGCCGCCTCCGCCACCCGGTTGGCGCGCTCCGCCTCTTCCGCCATCATCGCGTGGAGAATCGCGCGGCGGCGACGAGCTGCTGCGGCATCGACCAGCCTCAGGTCGGCGAGCTGGTTGAGCACGCCCAGCGCTTCCTGCCACGCCCCCTGGCGTGTCAGCAAATCAAAGAAGGTCACGAGCACCCAAGGAGTGGTGGGATTGCGTCGATAAGCTCGGCGGGCGAGATCGAGCGCTTCCTCGAGATTGCCGGCTTTGACGGCATAGGCCAGAAGGCCGCGCAGACCCAAGAGCTCGGTCTCCGGTTCCCGGAGCATGGCGCGGAACTCGCGCAGCGCCGTCTCCTCTTCGCCCTCGAGCTGGGCGCGCTGGGCGGCGAGCAGATGCAGACCCGGCTCGTGCCCGGCGAGCAGCCGCGTCGCCTGTTTGGCGAACAGCCGGGCTGCCGCGGGATCTCCGGCCGCTGCCGCTACGAGTCCGTGGGTGAGCGCCCGATAGCCCCGCAGCACACGGTCGACCTGGCGCCGCTCGCGCATCCGGCGTGGCCATCCGACGAGCCAACGGAGCATCTCGAACAGCAGAATCGCCAGCGCTACGAGTAGGAGGCTCGCGGCTACGAGGATGCCGACGCTGGTCTCGATCCGCCAGTTCAACCATTCGACGACGACGAGGCCTGGATGATCCGCGAGCCAGCTCGCCCCGTGCGCGAGGACGGCAGCCAACAAGAGGAACAGCAAGAGCTTCAGCATCGTGGAAAATCCGATCAGCCGTTTGGCACGCTGGCAGCCAGTCGAGCACGGGTAGCCGTCGCCAGCCGCGAGAGCTGCTCGAGAGCGTTCCTTCGCGCACGGGCGAGCTCGATCCACTCCCGGGCAGCGCTATCGCCCGATTCGGCGAGCGGGCGGAGGGCGGCCTCCGCTCCCTCGAGGTCTCCGCGGGCGAGCTTCTGCCGGGCCGTCTCGATCGCCCTTTGATCTGCCGCCGGCGCCTCGTCCAGTCGACGAATGACGATCAGCCGGGAAAGGTTGTCGCGGGTGCGGGCCAGCAGATCGTCGGACGGCGGAGCGGGGTTGGCGGTCATCGCCGGCGCCAGGTCCTCGAGGCGCTGGAGGAGGTCGGCTGGGGTCGGGATCCCCGTCGCGGCGAAGGGCCCAAGCTGGCTTACCGCCTCGGCAATCGCGGGATCGTCGGCGACCGACTCGAGAAGACGGAGGGCGTCCGCATAGGGCTTGCCCTCGACGGCCGCAGCCGCGAGCTCGGCCATGGCGAGGGCCACGGCGAATTCTCGCGCGCGGCTCGCGCGCAACGCCGACAGCTCGCCGCCGAAGGCCTTGGCCCGTGTCTCGAGCTCCTGCCGGAGGGCGACTACCTTAGTCTCGAGCTCGGAGGTCAATCGCCTCGCCTGCTCTTCCTGGTCGACCCGCAGAGCCGACAGCGACTGTTCGAGGGCGCGGGTGCGCTCCACGAGACCCGCTAGCTGAGATTCGAGCGCGGCGACGACCTCGTGCCCGCCTTTGCCCATCTCCGCGGTGACGCCGGCAAGGGAGGTCGCGATCGCCGCCACCCTCCGCTCGAGCTCCTCCAAACCCTGGCGCAGCGCGGCGAGAGACCCTTCGACGGTACTCCGCCATGGATCGTGCGCTCCGGCGGCCGCAGCCCCGCCGCGATCCGCGAGGCGCCGGTCGAGCTCGGCGAGCTGGCGGCGCAGCTCTTCGATATGGCTGGTTTGCTGTCCTACGGTCGCATGCAGTCCCCTGACGGTCCGCAGCTCCTCTTCGAGAGCGGCGAGCCGGTCGGCGAGACTGGCAAGCTCTTGCCGCATCTCCGCACGCGCGGCAGCGAACGCCGTCCGCAGGTCGCTCGATTCCTGTTCGCGGGCCTGCAATCCCTGGTTCAGGCCGAGAAGTCCCCGTTCCAGCTCCTCCAACCGTAGCTGGAGCTGCGGATCGAGGGAACGGACAGGCCCGAGCGACAGCCAAGCGGCGCTTCCCGCCGCACCGCCGATGAGCCCGGCCATCAGCGCCGCGAACCATGGCGAAAGGCGCCGGCGCCGGAGGTCGCGGCGATCGCCCGCGGCGCTGGGCACCGCCTTCGGTCGGGCTCCGCCCGCGGCGACCTCCGGCTCCTCCGGGAAGTTCGCTGTCGCTGCGCCGTCGGCGGGTGTCGCCCGCATCGTTTCCTCGTCCCCGCCATCCGCTGTCGGCTCGCTCGGCCGCCCATCGCTGGCGGATGGGGCTTTGTCCGGTTCGCCGCTTCCAGGCCTGCGGCTCATGGAGGACGATCTCCCAAAGGCAAGAGACAGCAGGTCCGTTCCGGCGCTCGCGCCGAACGCCGTACTCCAGGCGTCCGGGCTATCAGCTCGCGGCCAGCTCTTCAAGTTGGGCGATGAGCGCCCTTTGGTCGCGTTCGGGCGCCACCACCACCTCGAGCCCTGGCAGCTCGTCCACCTCCTCCGCCACGGCTTCGCTCAAGCAAAGGCAGACAATGCCCTCGAGCCGGCTCTCGAGACCGGCCGCACGGACCAGCCGCGCGAAGGTCGCCGCGGTGCGTGGCGAGAACAGCAGAATGGCCCCGATCGCCCGGCGCGAAAGGGCATGGCGAGTGCGCGAACCGATCTCCTCCCGCGGTGCGGTCTCGTACACGACCACGCGTTCGTAACGGAAGCCCCGCTCTTCGAGGACCGAGGCGAGCTCTCCTCGCACCTCGCGACCCGAGAAGTGGAGCACCCGTCCGCCTGCGGGAGCGAGCTCGCGCACGATGCGCTCGGCGAGCTCCTGCCATCCGCCGCCGCTGATGCGCAAATGGAAAGCGCCCCGCGCTTGGGCAGCGCGCGCCGTCGCCTCGCCGACCGCGAACACCGGCTTGTCCAGGAACTCGCGACCGAGAGCGTAGGCGGCATTGGCGCTCGTCAATACCACGGCCTGGACCTCGGCCGGCGGTGGCGCAGCAAAGGGCACGCGACGGACCTCGAAGACCGGATCGACGAGAGTGAGAAAGCCGCGGGCCCGGAGTTCGCGCGCCGTTTCCTCCGCTTGCTCGCGCGCCCGCGTGATGAGGATCCATTTCTTGCGCGAGATCTGCTCGGCCATCCGACGGATCTGCTCCTGCCATCAGCGCGTTTGGAGGCCCGATCAGACAGGCGGCACGGACCGACGGAGACGGTCCGCCGCTTCCTCCGCCGCGCCGACCGCCTCGCGCAGCGAGACGCGGCGGTCGATCCGCAAGAGAAAGCGGCCGTCCGGACTCGCCACGAGGCCCCGCAAATGCGCTTCGCCGTCCGCGATCGTGCACAGCGCGGCGATCGGGGTCCGGCACGATCCCTCGAGGCGAGCGAGAAACGCTCGCTCCACCTCGACGGCCTGCCTGGTGGGCACATGGTCGAGGAGAGCGAGCATGTCCAGAGTCTCGGCATCGTCGGCGCGGCATTCGACACCGATGGCTCCTTGACCCACCGCTGGCAACATCTCGTCCACCGACAGGATGACCGAGGCCTCCCCCAAGAGGCCGAGCCGATCGAGACCGGCGGCTGCAAGCAGCGTGGCCGTGACCTCCCCCTCCCACACCTTGCGCAGCCGCGTGTGGACATTGCCGCGGAGCGGCACGATGCGGAGATCCGGCCGCCGGGCGAGGAGCTGGGCGGCGCGGCGCAGCGAGGCCGTGCCGACCACCGCCCCCTGGGGCAGATCGGCGATCCCGACTGCTGGCCGGCCGATCAGGGCGTCGCGCACATCCGCCCGCGGCAGACAGGCGCCGATCACGAGCCCCTCCGGCAGACGGGTCGGCATGTCCTTCAGGGAGTGTACGGCGAGATCGATGCGCTGCGCCAACAACGCCTCCTCGATCTCTTTGGTGAACAGTCCCTTGCCGCCGATCGCCGCTAGCGGGCGGTCGAGGAAGCGGTCTCCGGTCGTGTGGATCACCTCGATCGCGATCGCATCCTCGGCCGCGAGCCCAGGCACGGTGGCGGCCAACGCCTCGCGCACCATCCGTGCCTGGGCCAGAGCGAGCGGCGAGCCGCGGCTACCGATCACGATCCGAGCCGACTTCTTCACTGGCTCTGCTCCCGCTCCATATCGCCCCCGGAGGGTGTAGCAGAGCCGAGGACGAGGGGCCACGGTGGCCGCATTGTGCGTTCTGGGGATCGAGACCAGCTGCGACGAGACCGCTGCCGCGGTGGTGCGCGACGACCGCGCGGTGCTCGCCGATATCGTGCATTCGCAGCTCGACGAGCATGCCCGCTTCGGGGGCGTCGTGCCCGAGCTGGCAGCCCGAGCCCATATTTCGCGGCTCGACCGAATCGTGGCCCGCGCGCTCGAGAAGGCCTCCTGCTCCCTGGCCGATCTCGATGCGGTGGCGGTGACCGCCGGCCCCGGTCTGGCCGGGGGGCTGCTCGTCGGTGTGGTGACCGCTCAGGCCCTGGCCACGGTACACGGCCTGCCGCTCGTCGCCGTCAATCATCTCGAGGCGCACGCCCTCACCGCTCGCCTCACCCATGCCCTCCCCTTCCCCTACTTGCTGTTGCTCGTGTCCGGCGGGCACTGCCAGCTCGTCGTGGTCGAAGATGTCGGTCGCTACCGAAGGCTCGGCGGCACCGTCGATGACGCGGTCGGCGAGGCCTTCGATAAAGTGGCGAAAATGTTGGGCCTTGGCTTTCCCGGCGGACCGGCGGTCGAGCGCATGGCAGCTCGCGGCGATCCCGAGCGGTTCTCGCTGCCGCGGCCGTTCGTCGGTCGGCCGGGCTGCGATTTCTCTTTCTCCGGGCTCAAGACGGCGGTCCGCCAGCAGATCCTCTCGCTCGGCCGAGAACGCCTCGATCCGTCGCGCGTTGCCGATCTCTGCGCCTCCTTCCAGGCGGCGGTGTGCGCGAGCCTCGTCGACCGCACTCGCAACGCCCTCCGGCTGTTCCGCGAGGGTCGGTCGGGACCGGCCGCCTTGGTCGTGGCCGGAGGGGTGGCCGCCAATCGTGCCATCCGCTCGGCGCTCGCACGGCTCGCGCAAGAGGAAGCGGTCCGGCTCGTGGTGCCACCGCCGCACTTGTGCACCGACAATGCGGTGATGGTGGCGTGGGCCGCGATCGAACGGTTGGGCCGCGGCATGGCCACGGATTCGACACCGCTCGTGCGTACCCGCTGGCCTCTCGCGAGAGGCGAGGAGGAAGACGAGGCGTCGAGGAGGGCTCCCGCGGATCAGAGAGGATCGGTGGTGGACGCCGCTGCCGACGGCGTCGCCGTGCCGGCGGGAGCGGCGACCGAGGGCGCGTCGGAACCGGCCGCTGCCCGTGCCAACCGATCGGCGAGCGCAGCGGGCGCTGTCTGAGACCCGGCCACAGCGCTGTCGGCGACTGGCTCCTCGATCAGGGCGGCGCTCACCATCTCCATGGCTGCCGTGAGTTGCGGGCTGTCGGAAGGGGCGACGAGGGCAAAAACCACCGGTCCGCGCCGGAACTGCAGCGACACATAGCCCTCCGGCACCACACCGAACGCGCCCTCGGCATGGCCCACCAGGACCGCCACATAGACGAACAGCCGCTTGCCGAGCTCGTCCTCGTAGGCGAAGCGCACGACCGGCGGCTCGGAGTCGTGCAGGACCACACCCGAGACATAGCGCAAGCCCAAGGCCTCGAGATCGGGGCGTTTGAGCACCCGATGGCCGAGCCGAGCCCTGAGCCACCCCACCGTTTCCGCTTCGCCGGCCGAGGGCAGCTCGCTCATGAGGCTCGGATGGAACAACCAGGCTCGCTCTTCCTCGCTGCGGTGGCCGGGTGGCAGATCGCCCGGCAGCCGGGCGAGGAAGGTGGCGGCTGTCGCCACCGAGCCCAGGAGGAGGACGGCCGCCGCGGCGACGAGCCGCTGGCGCCGGCGACGCTGCCGCAACTGGCGGTCGAAGGCCCGCACCAGCTCGTAGCACAGGAAAGTGTGGCGGAAGTCCGCCGGCTGCTCGCGCAATCCGCGCAACAGGTCTAGCTGTCGCCCATAGTCGGCGAGCCTGGCGGCGTCTTCCGGATGCTGCGCGAGATGGGCCTCGACCCGACGCCGACGGCGCTCGGACAGCCTGCCGTCGACATAGGCCTGCAGTTCGTTCTCGCCCACCGTCCGGCCCATACCGGACAACCATCCGAACATGTCACTTCACCACCCGCAGTCTCGACGATGTTCCCCGATGTGTCAGACGTCGCAGCGCTTCCCGTCCGCGCGACAGTCGCGACATGACGGTTCCGATCGGTATGCCGAGGATGCGCGCCGCATCGCTGTAGGAGAGCCCCTCATAGCCCACGAGCAGCACGACCTCCCTCTGCTCCGCCGGAATGCGCTGCAGCGCCCGCACCAGATCCCGCAGCTCGAGCCGATCTAGCTGACTGGCCGGCTCCACCAACCGATCGACCAGATCGTCGACGTCCACATCATGGGCGTTGTTCCGTTGTCTGCGATGCCCGTCGACGAAAAGATTGTGCATTGTTGCATAAAGGTACGCGCGGAGGTCGCGCACCGGTCGAAAGGCTCTCAGATGTACGATCACCCGGGCAAGGGTTTCTTGCACCAAGTCGTCGGCGTCGTGCGGATCGCCCACGAGCAGCATGGCATAGCGGCGCAAGGCGGCGATGTGCTGCAGCACCGTGGCGTCGGCGACCGGGGGTCTCCCATCCGCCCCGGCATCGTTTCCCGTCCCCTCCGCTTCCTCATCCACCAGTCGCGGCCGGAGATGCCGATCGGACGTCACGGGATGACCTCCTGCAGGCAGCGCGCACACCCATGGGCACGACAAAGGCGCTCCGCCGGACGAGTTCCGGCGGAGCAAGGCAGTTGGGCGGTAAACGAGCGTCCGGGCCATCGCGCTTTCGCGGCGGCGACGATCCCAGATTCCGGCCGCGAGCGCGGATCGTCCGGACGATCATTGGACGTCCGCGGACCCTCCTTATTCCCCCGAGCCCGCCAGCCTCTCATGTGGCGCGCACCCGCACATAGTCGCCGGGAGCGTCGCCGAGGGGTGGCAGTCTGCCGGTCTCGGGATCGCGCGCGGGAATCCGGGCTCCGCTGCGGCGTGCCAGCCATTGTGCCCAGTCCGGCCACCACGAGCCCGGCTGCCAGCGGGCGCGCGCGAGAAAGGCATCGGGATCCACCGGCCGGCGCCCATGCGTCCAGTATCCATATTTGCCAGAGCCCGGCGGATTGACCACGCCGGCGATGTGGCCGGAGGCGCCCAGTACGAAGCGCACCGGCCCGCCGAACCGGCGCGCCCCGGCATAGGTGCTCCGCCAGGGCGCGATGTGGTCGTCGCGGGTGGAAAGAAAGTAACAGGGAATGCGGATGCGTCCGAGGTCGATCGGCTCGCCCAAAAGTCGTATGCCACCCGGTTCGACGAGCCGGTTCTCGAGATAGAACCGACGCAAGTAGAAGCTGTGCATCATCGCCGGCATGCGAGTCCCGTCGGCATTCCAGAACAGCAGGTCGAAAGGAGGTGGTTCGCGCCCGAGAAGATAGTTGTTGACGACGAATGTCCAAACGAGGTCGTTGTCGCGGAGCAGGCTGAACACCGTTTGCATCCAGGCCGCATCGAGATATCCATGCCGTTGCATGTAGCGCTCGAGCCGCGCCAACTGTTTGTCGTCGATGAACACCCCGAGATCGCCAGGCTCGGCGAAATCCGTCATGGTGGTGAGGAAGGTCGCACAACCGACCCGTCTCTCGCCGCGTGCGGCAAGCCAGGCGAGGAGGCAGGCAGTGAGCGTGCCGCCGATGCAATAGCCCAGAACATTGGTGACCCGCTCGCCCGTCTGGCGGACGATGGTATCGAGGGCTGCGAGCGGACCGTCGGCTAGATAGTCCTCGAAGGACTTATGGGCCATCGAGGCGTCGGGATTGCGCCAAGAAATGAGGAAAACGGTAAATCCTTGCTCGACGGCGAAGCGAACGAAACTGTTGCGAGGACGGAGATCGAGAATGTAATACTTATTGATCCATGGCGGAACTATCAAAAGAGGCCGACGGTACACCTGCTCCGTTGCCGGTCGATACTGGATGAGCTCCATCAGGTCATTTCTGAAGATCACTTTGCCCGGGGTGGTGGCGAGATCGCGCCCGAGCTCGAACAGTTCGTCGCGCGTCGTGCGAATCGCGAGCCGCCCCCCGCCGCGCTCGAGATCGTCCAGAAAATGGGCGAGGCCGCGCCGCAGACTGGCCCCCTGGCTTTCGGCCGCGTGCCGCAGCACCACGGGATTGGTGTGGGGAAAGTTGCTCGGGGCGATCGCGTGAAGCCATAGCCGCAAATAGAAGTCGAGCTTGCGGCGAGTGGCGGGGTCGAGATCCGCCACGTCCGCGAAAAGGGCCCGCATCGCCGCGGCGAAGCCGCGGTAGCCCTGGCGCAGGACGTCGAAGAACGGGATCTGCCGCCAGGCGTCGTCGGCAAACCGTCGATCGGTCGGATCGTCTTCCACCACCGGCTCGGGCGCGCCGCCCCGGTTCCGCTCGGCCGCGTAGAGATGGAGGCGTGCGACGAGGGCGAGCCAGTGCGTCGCGAAGACGACGAGCCGCTGCGGTTCGCGTGCGAGGATCAGCTGCCAGGCCTTGGCAAAGGTCTCGCGAATGTCGTCGGGATCGGGAATGCGCAGGCCGTCCTCGGCCGGAAGGCGAGCGGCGAGCATGCCGAAGAGCCTCCATGCGCGTTGTGCGAGCTCTTCGAGCTCGGGAGCCGCCGCGTCGCTCCGGTCGGACATGGCTGTTCCCCGTCGCCGTGCGGTGGGCTATCGACGGGCGGCACTCGAGGCCGCACGCTGCGGTCGGCCGCCATCGCTCCTCATGGGAGGTCTAGCGGGCATGGTCGCTCACTCCCCCTCGGGGCGCCTCGCCGCTGTGTCCACCGCCGCCCCCGCTACCTGCCTCTGTCGCCGCGGTCTGCGTACCAGCTTTCCGCAGAATGTCCACCCGATCGACCTGCAGACGGGTCCCGTGGTGGGGAAGGCCAGGACTCTGGGCGCGATCCGAGCGCGCGAGGATGGCGACGGAGGCCTATCGTGACCGCGCTCATCCGCCGCCTTGCGCGATCGAGCATCGGCCTCCCGGCTGTGTCCTCGTCACCCGCAGGCAGGGCGATGCCCGGGCCGCTTCGGCTGGCGCCATCCGCCTCGACCGACTGCTGGTGGGCGGCGTCGCTGGGGTGGGCGCCGACGGCGGTTTTCGCAACGCACCGGACCGACCTCGGCCGACCTGCCGATCGAACGCGGCCATGGGCGACGTCCGGGCCGATCCTCGATCGCGCCGCTTCTGTGCAACTGCCGATTGGCGGCGGCGAAATCGCCGTCTATGCGCGAGACGCGGTGATCGGCGATGGCGAAGGTGGGGTCGCCAACCGGCCCCATCTTGCCGATGAGGTGACCGAAGAAGAGGCGTTCGAGATGACCGCTGGCGAAAACTGGGCGACGGACCAGGTGCAGCCTGGCGGAGTGCGACCGGGTCTCGATCCGGCGGCCGGCGAAAGCCGCGCGGACCATCTCGCCGCTCGCGCTCGGTGTCCGTGAGCGGCAGCCTCACACCCGGCATCTTCGCTGCGGTACTGCTGGCCGCCGGGCTGCATGCCGCCTGGAACGCCCTCGTGAAGCAGGGTGGCGACCCCTATCTGCGGCTTGCGATCGTCAACTTCACGGGCACGCTCCTCGCCGTTCCCTTCGTGCTGTTCCTGCCGCCACCGCCTCCTGCGGCCTGGCCATGGCTTTTGTGCTCGATCCTCACCCACACCGCCTATTACTGGACCCTCGGTCGCGCCTATGCCACGGGCGATCTGAGTTTCGTCTATCCGATCGCCCGCGGGCTCGCGCCGCCACTCGTGACTCTTCTGGGCTCGCTCGCCTTGGGCGAGGTGCCGCAGGCTCGCACACTTTTGGGCGTGGGCTTGGTGAGCTTGGGAGTCTCTGGTCTTGCCCTGACCGGTGGCGTGCTGCGCGCCCAACCGCGAGCTCTTGCCCATGCGCTCGCCTGCGGGGTGACCATTGCCGCCTACACCCTGAGCGACGGCATCGGTGGCCGGACAGCAGGGGATGGGGTGCTCGCCTATATCGCCTGGCTCTTTCTCCTCGAAGCGGCCCCTTTCGGCCTGTTCGTACTGTGGCAGCGCCGGGAAGAGCTCGCCGCCGGCGCCTGGCGACGTCTGGGTCCCGCTGTGGTGGGCGGCGTGTTCGCCACGCTCGCTTATGCCATCGTCATCTGGGCCATGAGCCGAGCCCCGGTGGGGCAGGTGGCGGCGCTGCGCGAGACGAGCGTCGTGATCGCGGCCTTCATCGGCGTGCGGCTTTTGGGCGAGCCGTTTGGAAGGGTGCGGCTCGGTTGTGCCGCTCTGGTGCTGACAGGTCTCGTCCTCTTGCGGCTCGCCTAGGCGCTAGGCCGAAGCGCTGGCGAACGCTCGAGCCCAGAGCACGAGCTGCGGCCTGCTGCATCGGTTGCGGGGGTGGGATTGGAACCCACGACCTTCGGGTTATGAGCCCGACGAGCTACCAGACTGCTCCACCCCGCGTCATTCGCCACTCCTTTGTACGCAGCCTTGGCCGCGCGGGATCACTCGCCCGCTTGCATCGCGGCTCCCCTCGCCGCCTCGAGCCGTGCCAAGAGACCGCGCAAGGCGTTTTTGAGGGCGACCGCCTCCCCCTCGCTGAGCTGGGCCAACACCTCGCGCTCGCAGGCCTTGGCCTCCCGCAGAAGCGGTGCCACCCGCCGTTCGCCCTCGGTGGTGATCGCCACCCGTACCTTGCGCCGGTCCTCGGGAACCGACAGCCGTCGCACCAGCCCGTCGCGCTCCATCCGGTCGAGAAGCTTGGTGAGCGTGGGCTGCTTCATGAGACAGCGCTCGGCCAACTCGCCGACGGTCATGGGCACGCCGTCGGACAGGGTCGCGAGCACCCGCCAAACGCCGACCGGAACGCCGCGACGGGCCAGCCGGGCATGATGGGCGGAGGAGACGAGATGGCTGGCGCGGGCGAGCAGATAGGCGAGGTAATCGTCGACGAAGCGCACCCATGAGTCTCCTTATGGCCGAGATCGATGAAACAGAAATTTATGCTTTTTCATAGATCACGATCGTGCTAGCTGGAATGCGGTTGCCGGGGAGGTCTGCTGCCGTGCTCGCCGACCGTATCGAGGGCAAGTGGATCGACGCCTTCGCCCGTACCTTCGCGCTCTGTCGGGTGCAGCCGGAGGAACCGGTCGCCATTCTCTCGGAGACCCAGTCGCGGGCGCTCAATGTCGCGCTCGCCGAGCTCGCGTTGTTGCGTCTCGGCTGCCGCCCCTTCCATCTCGTCGTGCCCACCCCGCCACAGACCGCGCCGGTGCCGGTGCGCTCGACCGGTGCTTCGCGCAGCCTGCGGGGTCATCCGGCGGTACTGGCGGCTCTGCGGGCCTCGAGCTTCGTCGTCGATCTCACGGTCGAGGGCCTGCTGCACGCCCCCGAACTCCCGGCGATCCTCGACGGCGGCGCGCGCGTGCTCATGATCTCGAACGAGCATCCCGAAGCGCTCGAGCGACTGGTGCCCGATCCCGCTCTCGAGCCCAAGGTTCGGGCGGCGGTGCGTCGTTGCCGGGAGGCGAAGTCCATGCGGGTGACCTCGGCAGCGGGTACCGACCTCGCGATCGACATGACGGGAGCGACCACGGTTGGAGTCTGGGGCTATTGCGATCGGCCGCGGACCGTAGCCCATTGGCCGGGTGGCGTGGTGGTGAGCTTCCCCCGCGCTCACACCGTTCACGGTCGCCTCGTCCTCGACCGCGGCGACGTCAACCTCACCTTCAAGCGTTATCTGGAGAGCCGGGTCGTTCTCACCCTCGAGGACGATCACGTCGTGGCGATCGAGGGCGAGGGCGCGGATGCCGAGCTCATGCGCCGCTACTTCGCCGCCTGGGGCGAGCGCGAGGCGTATGCCGTGAGCCATGTCGGCTTCGGCATGAACCCGCGCGCCCGCTACGAGGCGCTGACGATGTACGACCGGCGGGACACGAACGGCACCGAGATCCGCGCCTTTGCCGGCAACTTTCTGTTTTCGACCGGGGCCAACGAGTTCGCCGGGCGCTACACCGAGGGCCATTTCGATATTCCGGTGCGCAACTGTACGATCACTCTCGACGGCGAACCGGTGGTGATCGAGGGCACGCTCGTCGAGGCGCTGCAGTGACTCCGAGGCTCACCTTCGAGACGGCGGGCAGCTCCGGTCCGCCGCTCGTCCTCTTGCATGGCATCGGCGGCACCGCCGCTTCCTTTCGACCGCTCATGGACGAGCTCGCCGAGCGATGGTTTTGCCTCGCCTGGAACATGCCAGGCTACGGCGGCTCGGAGCCCCTCGCGCCCTTGACGTTTCCGGCGCTGGCCGAGGCGCTCTCGGCCCTGCTCGCGGACCGCGGCCTCGAGCAGGTGCATCTCCTCGGTCATTCCATCGGCGGCATGGTGGCGCTCGAATTCGCCCTGCGCTTTCCGCAGCGCGTGCACTCCCTCGCGCTTCTCGCCACTACCGCCGCTTTCGGTAGCCGAGACGGGGATTTCCAGAAACGCTTCATGGCCGAGCGCACGGCACCTCTCGATGCCGGCCTGACCATGGCCGAGCTGGCGCGGGCCCTCGTTCCCACCCTTTTGGGCGAGGATGTGGAGCCGCAGGCCGCTCGGCTCGCCGAGTCCTGCATGGCATCCATCCCCCCGTCCGCGTACCGGGCAGCCCTGGCCTGCCTCGTCGGTTTCGACCGTCGGGCAGCTCTGCCTTCGCTCGCCATGCCGGCACTGCTGATCGCGGGGGAGCGCGACCGCCTCGCCCCCGCGACCACCATGCGGCGGATGGCCGAGCGCATGCCGCGGGCGGAGTTCGCGCTCCTGCCCGGTGCCGGACACCTGTTGCCGCTCGAGCGGCCGCGCGAGTGTGGGGCCCTTCTCTCCGCTTTCCTTGCCCGCTTCCCATCGACCGGAGGCACGCCGTGATCCCGCACGAGCCCATGTTCGATCCGCAGACCTTCGAGCTCACCCCGCAGCAGGTGGAACTTACCAATCTCTGCCGGGAGCTGGGGCGCACCCGCTTTCACGAACGAGCCTTCCGCTACGATCGCGAGGCCAGCTTCCCCACCGAGAACTACCAGGACCTCTTCGCCCATGGTCTGCTCGGGATCTGCGTGCCCCAGCGCTACGGCGGCCTCGGGGCGGACTATCCGACCTATATGCTCGCCGCTGCCGAGATCGGCCGTTACTGCGGGGCCACGGCGCTCACCTTCAACATGCACGTCTGCTCGTGTCTGTGGACGGGGGCGCTCGCCGACGATCTCGACATGACGCCCGAACAGCGGGCCGAGCACGAGCGGCGACGGGCGATCCATTACGAGCGCATCGTGCGCCATGGCCGGATCTACGCCCAGCCCTTCTCCGAGGGCGGGCCAGCTGCCGCCGGAGCAGCGGCCTTCCAGACCACTGCCCGCAAGGTGCCGGGGGGCTGGATCATCAACGGTCGCAAGATCTTCGCCTCGCTCGCGGGTCATGCCGACTACTACGGGGTCCTGTGCACGGAACTCAAGGAGGACGGCGAGCTCCGTCGCCGCGACACCCTCTATCTCGCCGTACCGAAGGATGCGGCGGGTCTCAGGGTGGTCGGCGACTGGGATCCGCTCGGTATGCGCGGCACGGTATCGCGCAATCTCCTGTTCGACGAGGTGTTCGTCTCCGACGACGAACAGCTCATGCCGCAGGGAGTCTATCATCAGGCGGCGACTCGCTGGCCGCATATGTTCATGACCTTGACCCCGGCCTACATGGGGCTCGCCCAAGCGGCCTATGACTTCACCATCGCTTATCTTCGCGGCGAGGTCCCCGGCATGCCGCCGGTCAAGCGGCGGATGTATCCGACCAAACAACTCGCCGTCGCCCAGATGAAAGTGATGTTGGAGCAGACCAAGGCGCTTTGGTTCCGCGCGATCCACGACGCTCGCATCGATCCCGGCAAGGACGCGTTGATGCGCGCGTGGGCGGCGCAATACACGGTCATGGAGAATGCCAACGAGATCGCCCAGCTCGCGATCCGTACCTGCGGCGGGCAGGCGATGCTCGAGAGCTTCCATCTCGCGCGGATTTACCGCGACTCGCGTTGCGGTTCGCTGATGCTGCCGTGGACGGCCGAGATCTGCCTCGACCGTCTCGGCCGCGCCGCTCTCTACGACGAGGGCGAGCGGGACGACTGAGCTCGCCCGGCCCCGAGGCCGCTGGCAGCGGGGGCGCGAATTCCTTCCCTCGCGCCTTGATTCGCGAGCGATGCAGCCCTACACCTCGCGCCGCTGGCCCCCATCGTCTAGTGGTCAGGACACCAGCCTTTCAAGCTGGAAACACGGGTTCGATTCCCGTTGGGGGCGCCAATCTCGCCGGGCCGGTTATCGCCCCCTCTCGAGGCGCGAGACGATATAGCGCATCGTCATGAGATCGAGGTGGGCCCCACCGCCGTTCTTGAAGACGGTGATCTCCTCCCCGTCCCGGCGCCCGGCGACCCGACCGCTGCAGAGATCGAAGAGATCGCCCAGAATGTCCTCCTCCCGGATCACGCCGGTACGCAGGGGTGCGGCGAGATCGCCGCAGACGGAAAGCGTGAACCAGCGCGAGTCGACATAGATGCGGGCGCGTCGCATCGTCTCGTCGTCGGCCTCCCGCATCGCTGGCGCGAAGCCGCCGACGAGATCGACATGGCTGCCGGGACGAAGCCATGACCCGTGCAGAATGGGGCTGCGGGCTCCCGTGGCGCAGGTGACGATGTCGGCATCGCGGACCGCTTTTTCGGCCGTCGCTACCGCTTCGGCATCGAGGCCGTCCTGGCGGAGCCGTTCGGCCAGGGTTTCGGCCTTGCCCTTTGTCCGGTTCCAGATGCGCACGCGCGCGATACCCGGGCGGACCGCGCGGTGGGCGGCGATCAGCCAGGGAGCGAGCGCTCCGGCGCCGAGGACCGCCAGGCTGCGGCTGTCCTCGCGAGCGAGGTAGCGGACGGCAAGAGCCGAATCGGCAGCCGTCTTCCAGAAGGTCGCCGCCGTGGCATCGACGATGTGGGTCGGCCGTCCCGTGCGACCATCGAAGAGCAGACAGAGCGCGTGCACAGTCGGCAAACCGTGACGGCTGGGGTTCGCGGGAAAACTGGTCACCAGCTTGACGCTGAGCATGCGGCCCGGATCCCAGGCGGGCCAGATGAGGAAGCCGTCAGGCTCGCCGCTGCGTTCCTCGTGTTCGAGCAGGAGACGGTCGACGAGCGGCGGCGCCCGGCGATGCTCGGCTTCGAGATGGGCGACGAGCGAGGGGAAGTCGCACAGGCGATGCACCGTTTGACCATCGACGAAGACAGGTAGCTTTTCCATGCGCGGACTCCGATCGCAGGAACTCCGAAGCGAACGTGACGCTGGGCACGCATCGCCCATCCCTCGACGCCCGGCCCGCCGACCTCCCCGATCCGGCGCAACCGCTCCATCTCCGGCGCCCGAGAGCGACCATGCCGGCTCGTTTCCAGCCGACATCCTCTCTTGCCCGGCGGCCGGCCTGTCGGGTACCGGGCGTTGGGCGAAGCGAGGCGCAAGCGGTAGCCGTGTCGCCCATCGGCGACGGGCCTGCGTCACGATGGACCTGCCATCCCAGCGCCGCGAACGCTCGAGGCGCGCTGGCGTTGTCGACCGGAGGCTCGAGCCGTGAAGTTCGTACGCAATCCATGGCACAGTCGCCACGCGCCATCGACCTTTCTCTCGCGCGGACGTGTCGTGGCGTCCCCGGAGCGACCGGAGCGGGCGGCGGTGCTCGAGGCCGCCGCACTCCGCCTCGGGCTCGAGCCGGTCGATGCCCGTCGCTTCGGGGACGAGGCGATCCTCGCGGTGCACACGCGAGACTATCTCGATTTCCTCGCCACTGCCTACAGCCGGTGGCGAGAACTCGAGGACGCGGGGCCCGAGGTGGTGCCGAATGTCCACCCAGTGCGCGAGACGGCAAGCCGGCCCGCCCATCCGGTCGGCCTCGCCGGCTGGTACATGGCGGACACCGCCTGCCCCATCGGGCCGGGGACGTTCGAGGCGGCTCTGGGTTCGGCGTACAGCGCCCTGACCGCTGCTGAACTGCTGCAGGCCGGGGAGGACGCCGTCTACGCCCTCTGCCGGCCGCCCGGACACCATGCCGCGGCCGATCGCGCCGGCGGCTTTTGCTACCTCAACAATACGGCGATCGCCGCGGCTTGGCTTGCCGCCCGCCGGGGCCGGGTCGCGGTGCTCGACATCGACGTCCATCACGGCAACGGCACCCAGGCCATCTTCTGGCGTTCCCCCAGCGTCCTCACCCTCTCGATCCACGTCGATCCCACCGTCTTCTATCCCTTCTACTCCGGCTACGCGCACGAGCTCGGCGAGGGGGAGGGAAAAGGAACCAACCGGAATCTCCCTCTGCCCCTGGGCAGCGGCGACGGGCCGTGGCTCGTCGCCCTCGACGAGGCCCTGGCCATCCTCGGGACCTTCGCCCCAGCGGTCGTCGTTGTCGCCCTCGGGCTCGACGTCCACGAAGAGGATCCGTTCCGCGCCATGCGCGTGACCTGCGCAGGGCTCGCCGAGGCTGGAAGGCGGATCGGCCGGCTGCCGCAGCCGATGCTGCTCGTCCAGGAAGGGGGTTATCCGCAGGCCGGCCTCGGCCGCTCCCTGGAGGCGTTTCTCGCCGGTTTTCGCGATGGCCGCAGGGAGCGGCAGGACTGATCGGCAATGCGAAAGGCGCGCCCATCGCTCGGCTGTCGCCAGCCCGGGCAGGCGATAGACGGCGCCGAGACCGCAAAGCGCCTCGCCCAGACCAGATGGACGTCGGTCGAGCGGCTCGGGCATCGGTTCCCGGCGTGGCGCCGAGGAGGGGAGCGCTGGCCGCTCATTGCCCCGGCCCGGCGAAACGCTATGATGCCGGTTGCGGGAGTAGCGGAGGTCCGGGACGTGAGCGAGAAGCGAACCCTCAAGGTCTATACGGAAGAGGAGGCCGCCGAGCGGCTGGCACGCGAACTGCCGCATTGGTACGTGGAGCGCGGCTGGATTCGGCGACGCTATCGCACCCACAGCTGGAAGGGCACTCTCATGGTGATCGGTGCCGTCGGCCATCTCGCCGAGGCCGCCTGGCATCATCCCGACATTACCGCCTCCTACGCTTGGGTCGAGGTGCGGCTGCGCACCCACGACCATCAGGGGATCACCGACAAGGATTTCGCACTGGCGAAGAAGATCGAGGAGGTGATCTGCTGGCGGCCGGAGCCGCCGCTCGAGGGAACACCGGAGAAGGATCTGCGCTTCGCCTACATCAAATACGATCGTGAACGGCCGGAGGGCGAGACGAGCTGAGGTGGAGGCGGCCGGTCGCCATTTCCCTGCTCGACGGCGGGCGGCGGTGCTGTTGACGATCGCCGCTCTTTCCAGTTGCGCGGCGGCAGAGTCGCGGCAGATGGGGGCGGCATCGGAGGTCCCGCTGCAGGTCGCTTACCGGCCGCCGGAGAACCCAGCCGCCCGCCCCCGAACCGTCCGACCTGACGCGCCCGTGGCCGAGGCGCTGCGGAGGGCTGCCGAGCGCCTCGCTCCCTCGGGGTTCGTCGTGGTGCGTCGGGAGCTCTCGCCCGCCCTGCTCGAGCTTCGCTACGCGGGCGATCCCGACCCGTGGCTCGACTGCGGCCAGATCGCTCCTGCCGATGGCAACGAGGGCTGGCAGCCGGTTGCCGTGCCATGGCTCCGGCTCGTTGGCACGAACGGCGAACGGCTCGTGCGCACGCTCTATCTCGAGGCCATCGTGCGGGTCACCGGGCGGACAGCTGGCACGGAGGGACTGGGCATACGCGTCGCCTACCGTCTTGCCGCGACCGCCGATCGCATCGATCGCGACCGCCGGGTGATCCCCGAGGCGAGCGAGAGCGCGAGTTTCGAAACGGGCGGTGTCGGCGTGCTCGGCCGGCTGGGGCGCTGCGTGGCGAACGGCGCGCTCGAAGCGACAGTGGCGCGGGCGCTCGCCGAGAGCAGGGGCAGCATCCGCCCGACAGCCTCGCAGTAGCCGGGAGTTGGTCGCGAAACGATGCTTGTCGCCTCGTCGATTTCAACCGATTGTTCACCCACCGGTGCGAGGATCGACGCCCGGGCGAGGCGATCGGGGGATCGCGGCTGGGGATTTGTCCTGCCTGACGATTGCTCTATCATTGGGCCCGTGGGGTAAGGAGCCGGACACTCGGCATGCAGGGGAATGACAGCGGAATCGTGTGGGGTCGCGTGGTCATGAGCGGGCAATCCGGTCGCGGCGACGAGGGCACGCGCGGTGCCGTGGTCACGAGGACGCGGACGGAGACCAAGCGTCCGTCCATGTACAAGGTCCTGCTGTTGAACGACGACTACACGCCGATGGAGTTCGTGGTGCACGTGCTCGAGCGCTTCTTCCACAAGGACCGCGAGGAAGCCACCCGCATCATGCTGCATGTGCACCATACGGGTGTCGGCGTGTGCGGCGTCTACACCTTCGAGGTGGCGGAGACCAAGGTCGCCCAGGTCATCGAGTTCGCACGCCAGCACGAACACCCGCTGCAGTGCACAATGGAGAAGGAATGACGGTCGCAAGGAGAGCGCTCGTGGCCGGTGACCGGAGACGGCCGGTGAGGTCGGTGCGGAGGTGATGCCCATGCTCTCGCGGACACTCGAGAAGACGCTGCGGCGGGCCCTCGCGCTTGCCAACGCTCGGCAGCATGAGTACGCCACCCTCGAACATCTGCTGCTGGCACTGACCGAGGACCAGGACGCAGTGGCGGTGCTGCGTGCCTGCGCGGTGGAAATCGATCGCCTGCGGGCGCAGCTCACCGACTTCCTCGATCACGAGCTCACCGGGCTCGTGGTCGAGGGTGTGGTGGAAGCCAAGCCGACCGCTGGTTTCCAACGAGTGATCCAGCGAGCGGCGATCCACGTCCAGTCTTCCGGCCGCACGGAGGTGACCGGCGCCAACGTGCTCGTCGCCCTCTTCTCGGAACGCGAGTCGCACGCCGTCCATTTCCTGCAGGAACAGAACATGACCCGGCTCGATGCCGTGAACTACATTGCTCATGGCATCGCCAAGAAACCGGGTTTGAGCGAGGACCGTCGCGTGCGGGGTGCGGACGAACGGGCGAGCGAAGACAAGCGAGAGGGCGGCGAGGCGCTCAACACCTACTGCACCAACCTCAACGAGAAGGCGCGGCAGGGCAAGATCGACGTGCTCATCGGCCGCGAGCGCGAGATCGAGCGGACGATCCAGATTCTCTGCCGGCGCTCCAAGAACAACCCGCTGTTCGTGGGCGATCCGGGAGTGGGCAAGACGGCGATCGCCGAGGGTCTGGCATTGCGCATCGTGCGCGGCGAGGTGCCGGACGTGCTCAAGCGGGCGGTGATCTATGCCCTCGACATGGGGGCGCTCCTCGCCGGCACCCGCTACCGCGGCGATTTCGAAGAGCGGCTCAAGGCGGTCATCAACGAGCTCGAGAACGACGAGCGGGCGATCCTCTTCATCGATGAAATCCACACGGTGATCGGCGCGGGCGCGACCAGTGGCGGTTCCCTCGACGCCTCGAACATCCTCAAGCCAGCCCTCGCTTCCGGCTCGCTACGCTGCATCGGCTCCACCACCTACAAGGAGTTCCGCAACTACTTCGAGAAGGACCGGGCGCTCGTACGTCGCTTCCAGAAGATCGACATCCCCGAGCCGACCGAGGAAGAGACGATCAAGATCCTCGAAGGCCTGCGGCCGAGCTTCGAAAAGCACCACGGCGTGCGCTATACCCATGCGGCATTGCGGGCGGCGGTGCAGCTCTCCGTCCGCTACATCCACGACCGCAAGCTGCCCGACAAAGCGATCGATGTCATCGACGAGGTCGGCGCTGCCCAGATGCTCCGGCCCGAGCATCTCCGGCGCAAGGTCATCGGCGTCAAGGACATCGAGGACGTGGTGTCCAAGATCGCGCGAGTGCCCGTCAAGGCAGTCAACCATCGCGACAAAGAGGCGCTCAAGAACCTCGAGGCCGAACTCAAGGCGGTGGTGTTCGGTCAGGACCAGGCGATCGAGGTGCTGGCGAGTGCCATCAAACTCAGCCGGGCCGGCCTGCGCGATCCGCAGAAACCCATCGGCTGCTACCTGTTCTCGGGTCCGACCGGTGTCGGCAAGACCGAGGTCGCCCGCCAGCTCGCCCGCATCATGGGCATCGAGCTCGTCCGCTTCGACATGTCCGAGTACATGGAGCGCCATGCCGTATCGCGCCTGATCGGAGCACCGCCCGGCTATGTCGGCTTCGATCAGGGCGGGCTGCTGACCGATGCCATCGACCAGCATCCGCACGCCGTGCTTCTCCTCGACGAGATCGAGAAAGCCCATCCGGACGTGTTCAACATCCTCTTGCAGGTGATGGACTACGGCAAGCTCACGGACAACAACGGCAAGACGGTGGATTTCCGCAACGTCATTCTCATCATGACCACCAACGCCGGTGCCGCCGACATGAGCAAGCCGGCCATGGGGTTCGGTCGCGAGGAGCGGGAGGGCGAGGACACCGAGGCGATCAAGCGGCTGTTCACCCCCGAATTCCGCAACCGCCTCGATGCCGTCGTCCCGTTCCGCGGCCTCACGCCGGAGATCGTGCGCTCGGTGGTCGACAA
Source organism: bacterium HR40 (assembly GCA_002898275.1). GTDB lineage: Bacteria > Pseudomonadota > Alphaproteobacteria > Geminicoccales > Geminicoccaceae > HRBIN40. The sequence continues at coordinate 689,423 of BEIQ01000001.1, read as the reverse complement.
ATTCATCAAGGAGCTGGCCGCTCAGCTCGCTGACCGGCGGGTCCATATCGAGGTCGACGACCTGGCGCGCGACTGGCTAGCGCGGCGGGGCTACGAGCCTCTCTATGGCGCCCGGCCGCTTGCGCGGGTGATCCAGGAGCACATCAAGCGTCCGCTCGCCGACGAGCTCCTGTTCGGGCAGCTCGCCAAGGGCGGCAAGGTGCTGGTGACGATCGAAGACGACCGGCCGGCTTTCCGCTTCCAGGCCAGCCCCGTGCGCGGCCGTGCGCGAGCGGAGATCGTCGACGCCGACGACGAGGACGAGGATCGGAACTTGCCCGAGCCGGCTCTTTGAGACGGACATTCCCTAGCGGGGCGAGGAGTGCGAAACACGCGGCCATTGGCCGGGCGAGGGGGCGCAGGTCCGCTCGGCTCGTTCACCCTCGCTCAGCTATTCGGACGGCCCGAACGCCGGTTGGTTGCCCTCGTCGGTTGGCGAAGCGACGTCCGTACGGCCCACATCGCCTCGTGTCGCCGCACCTGACACCCTGCCCCGCTCCGCCTGCGAACCCTGTTCCCCACGGCCGCAGTCTCGGAAGCCACGGGCGCACTCCCTCGCCCGCTCCGCGGCTCTCGATCCCCAACCCGGCAACGTCGAAGGTGGCGAACTCTAGGCTGAGCGCCGCTCGATCGGACAGGTGGAAAGGCCGAGCAGCCGATAGGCCGGGCACATACCGACGAGACCGGTGACGAGCGGGATCAAACCGATCCAACCCCAGTTGGTCTGCAGCCCCCAGAAGACCTGCGAGATCAAGAGCAAGCCGACAACGATCCGCACCACTCGGTCGACGGTCCCGACATTGCGCTCCATCGGCGTTCCTCCTGGTTGCGACGCCAAAGCCTATATAAGCGGTTTCTCAATCGTTGTCAGCCGCTAATCGAAGGGCAGCCCATGGATGGCTGCAACCGGCGCCAGCTGGCGCTGCACGAGGTAGAACTCGAAGATCGGCGAATAGTCGGTGATGGCGAGTTCGACGGTCACCGTTTCGCCGGGCCGCACGACGCCGCCGTGGAAGGTCAGGACATCGCGAGGTTCATCGGTCTGGAAGGCGGCGGTGAAGCGATCTGAACGATAGAGGCGCTGCGGCCCGAGGGCTTGGGCAAAACTCAGGCCATCCTCGTAGGGGCTCGAGCGCGTTCGGACCTCCCGCAGCTCGAGCTCGAAACTCGTCCAGGTGAGCGGAGTCGCGTTGCGGACGATTTTCACCAGGGTGAAGCCAGCGGCGGCGCCAGCTACCGTCAAGCGCTCCGCCGCGCGACCGAGACCGCGGATGGTGAGGATCGCCGGTACGCGTTCGTCGAAGATCTCCTCCACGATCACAAAGGGGTCGTCGGGCTGGCCGCGGCCGCGCCCTTCGAGGATCGCGAACCCCCCTGCCTCGTCGCTGAAGGTGATGCCCTCGAGGATCACGGGTGACGCCGATGCCGAGACGGGCGACAAAAGGGACCAGCAGGAAAGGCCGGCGGCGAGCAGGTGGTGCAGGGCGTTCCTCGCCACGAAGCCGCCGCGCGCCCTTCGCCACGACCAGGTGAAGCCCGAACCGGGCTCGGTGTTGCTCGCCACATCCGCCATGTCGCGTCCGGGCTGCCCTGCCCTTCTCCCCGCCGACCAGGGTTTCGACCTCGGTCCTGGCCGTCGTCGCGATTCGCGAGCCGTTCGGCTGCTTTTCGCCATCTCGCGTCGCCTCGTCGAGCGCGGCCGATACCTCGGCCGAGCCGGCCCGCAGCTCCGACAAAGCCGAAAAGCTGGCAGAGGGTTCGCGCGCCAACCTTGCCCGCTCCTGCCAAACGAGGCGCTTCCTGTCGGTTGCGCTTCGCGCGCTGCGGGAATGGTGGCATTGTCGTAGTGCAAGGCTCGCCGCGCAAGCCCCCTGCTCTCCCTGGCCTCCCTGTCGTCGACCGGAGCCGCACCCTTTGCGGTCGCGCGAGCGTGCCACCGTTTTTTGGCGGGCGATGCGCGACGGGCCGAAGGATCGCACCCGCCCCTCGCGCGATGCGATCTCGCACGCGCTTCGGAATCCAGCACCGATCGCGTCGATCGTCGTGCGTGGCCGCTCGTCCCCCGTGCGAGCTCCCGGCTTGCGCTCTCCGACGCTCGTCGCCATGGGAACTCGCCGATGCGTGGGTCGGCGCTGCCATCGCCATGAGCTCGCCATGCCTGGGGCGACCCTCGAGTGGACCGTTCGCCCGGTTCCGTCACACCGCGGCCTGAGACATCCTTGCGCCAGCGCTGCTCACCCTCGCGATGGCGGAGCCGACTGCCGGCCAACGGCGAGCGCAGATGACGGGCGAGCCGGAATAGCCACCGCCATACGACGATGCCGCAACTCTCGTCGCGGGGGTCACCCTCGACGAAAAAGCCCTTTCGCGGATCGCAAGCTACTCCTACTATGAAATCCAGCATATACGGGTGCATGGTAGCGGGCGCGAGCGGCGCCATCGATCGCTGGGTCGGGATATGGCCATCCTCGAGGTTTTCGCGGCTCTTGCAGCGGCGAGCGGTGTTTACGGGCTCGCCATCGAGCCACGGCGGCTGATCGTTCGCTTCCACCGCTTGTCCTGGCCTGGCGAAAGGATGCTAGCCGCGCCGATCCGCATCGCCGTCCTCGCGGATGTCCACGCGGCTTGGCCGCACATGACGGTGTCCAGACTCGCCCGGATCGCCCGCCGCATCCTCGACCTCGAGCCATCCCTCGTGCTCCTGCCGGGCGATTTCTCCACCACCGAGACATGGGGCGCGGTGCCGATCGCGCCCGAGATCGCCTTGGCGACCCTCGAGCCGCTCGCCCGCAGAATCCCGAGCTATGCGGTCCTCGGCAATCACGACTACGACTATGACGGCGCACGCGTGGCGCGGGCGCTGACGGCTGCAGGGATACGGGTCCTCGTCAACGAATCGTTGCCGATCGACCTCGACGGCGGCCGACTGTGGCTTGTCGGTTTGGATGATCCGGTGACCTTTCGGCACGATCTCGAAGCCGCCTTTGCCGGGCTGCCGGAGGACGAACCAGCGATCCTCCTCAGCCACTCTCCGGATGTCCACAGCTTCGTGCCCGCCAACGTCCGGCTCGTCATCGCTGGTCATACCCACGGAGGACAGGTGTGCCTTCCGGGCTTCGGGCCCGTGGTCACCATGAGTCGCCTGCCACGTCGCCAGGCGCACGGACTGCACGAGGTCGGGGGGCGGCACCTTTTCGTCACGTCGGGAGTCGGCACCACCGGCCTGCCCGTTCGTTTCCTCCGACCGCCCGAGATCGGCTTGATCGAGCTGCTGCCGGCCGCCGCTCTCGCCCCGGTCGGGTTTCCCTCGCGTCTGCAGCACGCTCCGTTGCAGCCGGCCGAGTGAGGCATTCGTTCGCGTCGGGGAAACGCTGCATTGCCGCCTTCGCCTCTCCTGCCCGCCACGATCGCATCCCACATCGCCGGGCGGGGTCCTCGCATGCGGAGGAGAGGTGCGACATGCCGACACGCGTTCTCGTTCTTTATTATAGCATGTACGGTCACATCGAGCGGATGGCCTATGCGATCGCCGAAGGCGCGCGCGAAGTGCCCGATGTCGAGGTCTCGGTGAAGCGGGTGCCCGAGACCATGCCGCGGGAACTGGCCGAGAAGGCAGGCGCGAAACTCGACCAGCCAGCCCCGGTCGCCCATCCGGAGGAGCTCGCCGATTATGACGCGATCATTTTCGGCACACCGACCCGCTTCGGCAATATGGCGGGTCAGATGCGGAATTTCCTCGATCAGACCGGTGGCCTGTGGGCCAAGGGAGCGCTCATCGGCAAGCTCGCGAGCGTGTTCACCAGTTCGGCCACCCAGCACGGTGGTCAGGAGTCGACGATCCTCACCTTCATCCCCACTCTCCTCCATCACGGCATGATCGTCGTGGGGCTGCCCTACAGCTGCGGCGAGCAAATGGGCGTCGAAGAAGTGAAGGGCGGCTCGCCTTATGGGGCCTCCACCATCGCCGGCGGCGACGGTTCGCGAATGCCGAGCGAAAAGGAACTGGCCATGGCGCGCTTCCAAGGGCGCCATGTGGCGACTCTGGCGAAGAAGCTCGCCCGCTGAGGCGCCGGCGGATGCATTGACGGCAGCGCGGCGTCCGCGACGATCCGCGGTGCGCGCGAGGGGCATCCGGCAGCCCTGGTGCGGAGCGTCATCGCTAGGCCAGAGAGAGCCGGAGCCCCGTCGTCGCCGCCGGCGCGCGATCCCTCCCCTCGCGCCCGATCGGGCGGCGAGGAAGCGTCTCGCTGGCGCGGGCTGACGGCAGGTGACAGAGCGGGACGATCGTGGCTAGAATCCCCTCGTCGTCGCGGGGAGGCAGCTCGTGTTCGTCTTCGCCCTTGGTGGCGCTGCGGGTCTCGTGGGCGTCCCGGCACCGGCATTCGACCCTCGTCGTCCCTCGCTCCGGCGTGCAACCGCTTTCCTCACACGCTCGGCGGGCCCTGGCGTCGCGCTCCGCGCGCGCGAGATTTCCGATTCCGTCCTGCGGCGACCGGACCTCCGCCGGAATCTCGCCACTTCCCGCCCAGGCTGCCTCGATCCTCAGCGGTCGTCCGCTGGCGACGGTCTTCCTCGGGGAAAACCCCAGAAATCGCAGCCCGGCGCCTCCGTGCCCGCCGCCGCCCCGGTGCGGCTTGCCCTTGGGGGCTCCGCAGGAAGTGACGGAGGAGCGCGCCGGACATGATCGACAGCGAAGAATTCGTCCTCCTCGTGGACGACGATGACCAGGCGGTGGGGACCGCCGGCAAGCTCGAGGCGCACCGACACGGACTTCGGCACCGAGCTCTGTCGGTGGTGATCCGCGATCCGCGCGGCCGGTTGCTTCTGCAGAAGCGGGCGATCGGCAAGTATCACTCCGGCGGGCTGTGGACCAACACCTGCTGCAGCCATCCGCGGCCGCAGGAGCCGGTCGAGCGGGCCGCCCAGCGTCGCCTCCTCGAGGAGATGGGGTTTTCGTGCGAGCTCCTACCCCTGCTGCGCGTTCCCTACCGCGCCGATGTCGGCGGCGGGATGATCGAGGACGAGATCGTCCATGTCTTCGCTGGCGTCTACGACGGCCCGCTACGGCCGGACCCGCGCGAAGCCGAGGGCTACGCTTGGGTGGAGCCGGGGGAGCTGCGCGAGGAGATGCAGCGGATGCCCGCGCGCTTCAGCGTCTGGTTTCGCAAATACATCATCGATCACTGGACGACCCTGACCGGCGATCCGGTGTGGGCCCAGTTGCGGGGCGAAGCGGAAGCGAGCCGAGGGCCGGATACTCCTGCATGAACCCCCTCAACGGCGGGCTGGGCGAAGATCGCGTTCGTCGAGCACGAGCCCCCGACCGGGCGTCGCGGGCCGCCAGAGACCTTCCGCATTGACGCTGTAATAGGGCCGGTAGTGGGGCAGGGTCTCCTCCGGCAGCACGCGGTCGGACAGATTGTCGAGGACCCATCGCCTCGGACCGTCCGCGACCACCAACACGGCGTGCACGAAGTTGCGCCGCGTGTCGTGGAGCACCACCAGTCGCATGGCGCCTTCTGGGATCCCCAGCAGACGGAGGGTCGCGTATTTGGCGATGGCATAGTCCTCGCAGTCGCCCGAGCGCGCGAGAAATTCCCGGGGCGTCGCCCAGTAGTCGCTGGCACCCCACAGTTCGCTGTCGGAGCGGTAGGGCGATGCGTTGACGAAGCGGTTGATCGCCTCGAGCTGTTGGCCGAGCGGCAGCCCGCTCGTCGCCCGCACCGTCTGTCGCCATGCCCGTTCTCGCGCCCCCTCGCAGGCCCTGGCATCGGCGAGACAGGCCCGCAATGCCGCTTCCTCCTGGTCGAGGGATTCCAACACTCGCCGCCATTTGGGCAGACGCGTCGGCGAGCCCAGTGCCACTTCCGGTGCCCGCAGCAAGGCCGTCGCCGGTACCGCCGCCCAACCCGCCGCCGGAGCGAGCAGGAGAGCCATCAAGAGTGCATAGAGCGTCGCCGAGCGCATGGGCGTTTCCTCCCGAGGACCGCGCAGTGTCACCGCGCGTCTCGGCGGGAAGCTTCCCATCGCCGGGTTAACGCCAGGTTGACGGGCGGATCTGTCGGAGGGCGATCGGTATCATGATATGCGGCGGCCAGTGCCATCCTCGGGCCGGCCCAGCCGCATCACGAGGGCGATCACCCGCGCCACTGCCTCGTATTGCTCGGGCCGGATCGGTTTGCCCGGCTCGACCGTGGCATAGAGGATCCGGGCGAGCGGTGGGTTCTCGATCACGGGGACCCCATGCGCCCGGGCGAGATCGCGGATTCGCTCGGCCATGCGATCGACGCCCTTGGCGACCACCTGCGGCACCGCGTCTTCGGACTGGCGATAGCGCAACGCCACGGCATAGTGGGTGGGATTGGTCACCACCACGGTAGCCTTGGGGACTTCCGCCATCATGCGCCGGCGGGCCCGCTCCATGCGGATCGCTCGCAGGCGCTGACGGATCAGCGGATCTCCCTCGGTCTCCTTGAGCTCTTCCCGGATGTCGCGCCGGGACATGCGCAATCTCCGCAACAAGTCGAAACGCTGGAACGCATAGTCGAGTCCGGCGATTATCGCGGATACGGCACATATGGCGATCAGCAACTTGAAGACGATCTCGTCGAGCTTTCGAGCGAGTACCATGATCTCGAATTCGGAGCTCGCCCGCAATGTCGGGATCTCCGGCCAGAGTATCGTAGTCGCGACGCTCACTGCCGCGACGAGCTTGAGCAGACTTTTGGCGAATTCGGCAGCGTTGCGGCGCGACAGCAGTCGCCGCGCCCCTTCGAGGGGCGACAGGCGCGAGAGCTTCGGGGCGAGATGGTGAGGGGTCCACACGATCGCATTCTGAGCCGCGGCTGCCAGGAGGGCGGCGATGGCGAATGCCGCAGCGGGCACGAGGACGAGCAGTCCAGCCGGGAAAAGCGAGGGCAACAGAGCCGCCACCGCGTCCTCTTCACCCCCGAGCTCGGCGACACGGGTGAAGGAGGCGCGCATCACCGCCGCGAGCAGCTCCGCGGCGGTGGGTCCGGCGGTCGCCAGCAGCAGCGTCGCCGCCGTGAGCACGAAAAGGGTCGAGACCTCGCGCGAGCTCGCGATCTGACCCTGCTCGCGTGCCTTCTCCAGCCGGCGCGGGGTCGGCTGTTCGGTGCGCTCGCTGGGCTCTTCGTGCTCTGCCACCCCTTCCTCCTAGGACGGAAGGCTGGAAAGGGCGCTGTCGGCAAAGCGCAGGAATACCCCGAGGCCGGCGGCCGACCCGAAGACCAGGGCGAGCAGGGCCAGGGCGATCTGAATCGGAATGGCGAGGAAGAAGACCTGGATCCCTGGAACGAGCCGAGCGACGAGTCCCAGTGCCACGTTGGTCGTCACCGCAACGAAAAAGACGGGAGCGGCGATGCGCAGGGCGACCTCCCAGAGCGCTGTCGACAGCTGCAACAGAAACTCGAGAAACTCGCCGAGACTGGAAAGGGGCGGCGCTGCGGCGGCCGGCCACAGTCGATAACTTCCGGCCAGCGCTCGTAACAGCTGGTGATGGCCGTCGAGCACCAGAAAGAGGGTGAGCCCCGCGACACCCAAGAAGCGTCCGGTCAGGGAGGTCTGCCCACCTTGCTGGGGATCGAACAGCGCCGCCGCAGCCAGACCCGACTGCAGGGCCACCAGGCTGCCGGCCAGTTCGAGGGCGCCGAACGCGAGACGAAGGGCTAGGCCGAAGGCGAGACCGAGGCCGATCTCGCTGGCCAGAGCGCGTAGGAGGGCCGCTTCCCCTTCGGGGAGCGCGAGCTGCGGCAACAGCGCCGGATAGAGGAGCAGACTCAAGAGCAAGCCGAGGCCGAGGCGCAGCTGCGGGCTGACGGCGGCATCCCCGATGCCGGGCACCAGCATGAGGCAGCTGCCGATGCGGGCGAACAGGAGTCCGAAGCGCACGATCTCCTGAGCGAGCTCCTGCTCCATGGCTCACCCGCCGCCGATGGTGGCCATGCGAGCGAACAACTCTTCCGTGAAGGCGCGCAGTTGCGCCCACATGAAGGGCATCGCCAAAAGCAGGGTGAGCGCCATGGTGAGGAGCTTCGGCAGCAAGGTCAGGGTCATCTCCTGGATCTGGGTGAGCGCCTGGAGGAGGGAGACGGCGAGCCCAACGACGAGAGCCGCGAGCAGCATCGGCCCGCCCACCAGGATGGTGATCCAGAGCGTCTGGCGGACGAGGTCGAAGACGGTTTCAGCGGTCACCGCCCTCCTCCTCTCTCCCGCCACGACCCACGGGCCGGGTAGCTGTCGGACCGCAGCGGTCCCAGCCTGCGACCGGGGCGACACGGGCAAAAACAGCGATCCGCGTCGGCGACGCGCAGGGCCTGGCAAGCTCGGAGCTGCTGCCGACGAGGGCGACGGTCCCGAGGAACCGGTCGGTGCCGGAGAGCGAAAGCACTGCGAGCCGCATCCTTCCGCAGAAACCGCACCCTTGCGGGTCGACACCCTCGCCGACGAATCCTCGAGCGCTGCTGTTGTGCTGGGCACGGAGTCTTCCTAAGCGCGCGATGGCGCTCCTGCCGATCCGTCTGGCGGCGCCGAGTTCGATCTCGGTTCGGCGGGTCGGTTGCCGGATTCCGAACCCCGCCGGTACCGGGAACCGCCCGGCCCGCAGCTTCCCGACCGTGGCGATGGCCAAGCGCGCATGCCGTTGGCGTCCCAGCCGCCCCCGGCCATCCCCGGTGTCCCCGCTCGCACGGTACCGTCGGAGTCGGGATCCGCGGCCGGCAGCTCGATGGGGTTGCCTCTGCGGGCAGATCATCGCAGCCTTCGCCATTCGGTCGCCGCTCAGATCGGCATGCGCATGATTTCCTGATAGGCCTGGATGACCCGATCGCGCACCGCCACGATGCGGTCGAGCGCGAGTTCGGCTGCGGTCACCGCTTCCACCACCTCTTGCACGCTCGCGAGACCGGCGACGCCCCGCTTCGCCACCTCCTCGCCGCGATACAAGGTGTCGAGGGAATGGGCGAGCTCCCGCGCCAGGAATTCCTCGAAGCGGGTGGCATGGGTCCGTTCCTGCAATGCTGTCGGGTTCGTCGCGGGCGTACCCGCGGCGGTCCCGATGGCCCGAAGCGTCTCGGTCATCCCTCATGCTCCTCAGCGCAACAGATCGATCGTCCGCTGCAAGAGATCGCGCGCGACCGTGCTCACCCCGAGATTGGCCTCGTAGCTGCGCTGAGCCTCGCGCATGTCGACGAGCTCGACGAGCGGCTCGACGTTCGGATAAGCGACATAACCCTTGTCGTTGGCGGCCGGGTGGCCTGGCTCGTAGCGCAGCTCGAAGGGCGAAGGATCGGTCGCGTAGCGGGCGACCTCGACCCGTTCGACGCCGAGAGCGCGATCGAGCTCGTTTCGGAAGATCACGAGCTTGCGCCGATAGGGCTCGGCACCCGGCTGATCGCCCGTCGATTCCGCATTGGCCAAATTCTCTGCCACGACGCGCAACCGGATGGCCTGGGCGGTCATCCCGGCAGAAGCCACGGCGAGAGTGTTCTCGAGATTCATGTTGCGCTCCTTTGCGCGAGCACCGCAAAGACGCCGGTTCAGCTGCCGATGCCTAACGTCAACCGGTGGAATCGCCGGTACTTGCCTGCAAGGTTGACATCGAGTTCGTAATTGCGCTGGGTCTCGCCGACCCGGCGCAGTTCCTCGGCGAGAATCACCGCGTTGCCGGAAGGCGCGATTTCCGGTGACTCCCGCGTCCGGGGACGCAACGGTGGAGCGCTCCCCGCCCCGGCGTCGAGGTGAGCAGGATGGGTCCGCCGCAGCTCTTCGGCAGCCGTCGCGGCGCGCATTTCGCGCAGCAAGTCCGGGAAACTCGAAGCCGGCAAATCCTTCGGCCGATAGCCCGGTGTGTCGGCGTTCGCCACATTCTGGGCGAGCAGCGTCAAGCGCGCACCGAGCCAGCGTTGGCGGGCCGCGATCAAGGCGAAAAGAGCGGATTCCGTCATCGTGCACTTTCCGGTAGTCGGCTCCGGGCGTCCCCCGGCTTCCGGTTGCAACTCTAACGCCCGACAGTTAACAGAAGCTTAAGGGATCGCCGGTATCATGGCGTCTGCGAGCTGAGGAGTGGCCGCATGCTCTATCTTACCCGGCGCCCCGGCGAAGCGGTGATCGTCAACAACGAGATCGAGGTGCGCGTGATCGAGGTCCGCGGCCGGGCGGTCCGGCTCGGCTTCCGCTTCCCGGCGAGCGCGAGCGTGCTGCGCGAGGAAGTGTTCCGGCGGATCGCAGCGGAGAACGCGGCAGCGGCGGCAGCGGCGCGCGGCCTCGACGTGGTGACTTCCGCGACCGAGAGAACCCCGGAGCCCCAGGAGGACGTGGATGGCGGAGACTGAGGAGCGACCGCGGGTCGCGGTGGTCATGGGCAGCGTCTCCGACTGGGAGACGATGCGCCACGCGGCCGCAGTGCTCGCCGAACTCGGCGTGCCGCACACCGTACGGGTGGTGTCGGCCCACCGCACGCCGGACCGGCTCTGGGCCTTCGCCAAAGGAGCGCGCGAGAGCGGTCTTCGGGTGATCATCGCCGGTGCCGGCGGAGCGGCGCATCTGCCCGGCATGATCGCTTCCATGACGGAGCTCCCGGTTTTGGGTGTTCCGGTCGAAAGTCACAGCCTCAAAGGACTCGACAGCCTGCTGTCGATCGTGCAGATGCCGGCCGGGGTGCCGGTCGGGACATTGGCGATCGGCCGCAGCGGCGCCGTCAATGCCGCCCTTCTCGCCGTTGCGGTGCTCGCCCTCGACGATCCGGTACTGGCACGGCGCTACCAGGAATGGCGCCGCCGACAGAGCGATTCCGTCCCTTTCGAGCCATCCGGAGCGACGGCGAGCTGAGATGCTGCCTCCTGGATCGACGATCGGCATTCTCGGTGGCGGCCAGCTCGGTCGCATGACGGCCCTTGCCGCGGCGCGGCTCGGCTATCGCTGCCACATCTTCGCCCCGGAAGAGGAATGCCCAGCGGCCGAAGTGGCAGCGGCCTGGACGCGTGCTGCCTACGACGATCGCTCGGCTCTCGCGCGCTTTGCGCGCAGCGTCGATGTCGTCACCCTCGAGTTCGAAAACGTTCCGCGCGAGGCCGTGGCCTTTCTCTCCGGCTTCGTGCCGACCCGTCCCTCGGCCGAGGTCCTCGCCACCACCCAGGACAGGCTGGCCGAAAAGGAGCTCGTTCGCCGCCTCGGCATCGGGGTCACCGATTTCCTGGCGGTCGATACCCCCGCCGATGCCGAGGAGGCAGCGCGAGCGCTCGGTTTGCCCTTCCTGCTCAAGACCCGGCGCTTCGGCTACGACGGGAAAGGGCAGTGGCGCATCGAGACGAAGGAGCAGGCAGCCGCTGCCTTTTCCGCCCTCGGCGGTGTGCCGGCCCTCGCCGAGGCCTTCGTCGATTACAGCTGCGAGATCTCCGTCATCGTCGCCCGCACCCCGGATGGCCGACGGCTGTCCTATCCCCCGGTGCGCAACGAACACCGGGGCGGGATTCTGCACCGCACCGTGGTCCCCGCCGAACTTCCGGTGGGCACGGCGGCGCGGGCGAGCGAGATCGCGGAGCGGCTCGCCGAGGCGCTGGCCGTCGAGGGCCTGCTCGCGGTCGAGATGTTCGTCACCCGCGACGGCCGAGTGCTCGTCAACGAACTCGCGCCGCGGCCCCATAATTCCGGTCACTGGACCCTCGATGCCTGCGCCACGAGCCAGTTCGAACAGCTCGTGCGCGCCATCTGCGGCCTGCCCCTCGGTTCGGTGCGCCGTTTCTTCGATGCCACCATGGTCAATCTGATCGGCGGGGAAGTCGACGATTGGCCGACGTTCCTCGATGCGCCCGACGCGCGGCTCCACCTCTACGGCAAGCGCGAAGTCCGGCCAGGCCGCAAGATGGGTCACGTGACTTGGCTCCGGCCGCTCGGGAATTGAGGCTCAGGCGATGATATCGGGCAGGCGGTAGCGCTCGAGCAGCGCGATGCGGTCGCGCAGCGCGAGCTTCTGCTTCTTGAGCCGCTGCAGCTCCAGTCGGTCGACGACACCTTCCGCCTCGAGCCGGGCAATACGCGCATCGAGCGCTCGATGCGCCGCCCGGAGCTCGGCGAGTTGCCGCTCCAGCGCCTCGCGCTCCGCTTCCTCGTCGTCCATTCCCCCGATTCGCCCTCCTCGCCTGCCGGTTGTGGATGTCGGAGAATCGGCATTTATATGAACTCCGGTGGACCGGCGGACAACCCGGGATAGGCCGACTGCAGGCTCGCGGAGCGTGCTCTCATGCGCCTCGGCATTCTCACGAGCGGTGGCGATTGCGCCGGGCTCAATGCGGTGATCCGGGCGGTGGTGTTACGAGCGGCGCGCGGCTACGGCTTCGAAGTCGTGGGTATCCACGAGGCGACCGACGGCTTGCTGCAGCGGCCGATTGCCGCCACGGTCCTCACCACCGAGAGCGTGCGCGGAATCCTGTTTCAGGGCGGCACCATCCTGCGCACCACCAATCGCGGCAATCCCTTTTCCTATCCGACGCCGGACGGTCCCCGCGATCGCTCGCAGGAGGTCCTCGAAGGCTATCGCGCCCTCGGCCTGGACGCGCTGATCGGGGTGGGAGGCGATGGCAGTCTCGCCATTCTCCGTCGCCTCGCCGTCCTCGGCGGCTGGAACCTCGTGGGCATCCCCAAGACCATCGACAACGATCTCGGCCATACCGAGCATGCGGTCGGCTTCAACACGGCGGTGGCAGTCGCCACCGAGGCCGTGGATCGGCTCCACGTGACGGCAGCGAGTCACAACCGGGTGATGGTCCTCGAAGTCATGGGCCGCGACGCCGGTCACATCGCTTTGACCGCGGGGGTGGCCGGTGGCGCCGATGTGATCCTCATCCCGGAAATCCCCTACGACATCGACAAAGTGTGTGCCAAGATCGAAGAGCGCCGTCAGATGGGCCGGAATTTCAGCCTCGTGGTGGTCGCCGAATCGGTGCGCTCGGTGAGCGGCGAGGTGTCCACCTGGGCGGATGCTCACGGCAGTGTGCGCTACGGTGGCATCGGCCGGTTGATTGCCGACGAGATCGCCCGCCGCACCGGTGCCGAGACCCGGGTCACCATCCTCGGACATGTGCAGAGGGGCGGTTCGCCGGTGCCGCTCGACCGCGTCATCGGCTCGGCCTTTGGGGTGGCTGCGGTCGATCTCGTGGCCCAGGGTCGGTTCGACCGTATGGTCGCCTGGCGCAATCGGCGAGTGGTGGATGTGCCCCTCGCCGAGGCCGTGGCGAGCTGCCAGCGAGTCGATCCCGACGACACCCTCGTGCACACGGCCCGCGGCCTCGGGATCTCGTTCGGAGACTGACGGCTTGCGCCTCATCGCCGACATCGGCGGCACCTACGCCCGCTTGGCCCTGCAGGAGGAGCCCGGCCGTTGGCACGAGCTCAGGGTCCTCGAAGTCGCAGCCTTTTCCGGGCCGAGCGAAGCGATCGATTCTTATCTCGCCGGCCGGCGGGTCGGCGAAGCGGTGTTGGCGGTGGCGACCCCGGTCGAGGGCGATCTCGTCCGCTTCACCAACAGCTCGTGGACGTTTTCGCAGCGCGCGCTCGCTTCAGAGCTCGGGATCGGCCGGCTCGCGGTGATCAACGACTTCGTCGCCCACGCCTTGGCCATACCCCATCTCGCCGCGGCCGACCTCGAGCCGATCGGTGCCGGCAAGCGAATCGCCACTGGACCGGCGGTGGTTCTCGGCCCAGGCACCGGACTCGGCTGCGCCTTTCTCCTGCAGCTCGATGGACAGCCGCATCCGGTGGCGAGCGAGGCCGGGCACATGTCCTTCGCACCCGCGGACGAGGAGGAATGCCGGCTCCTCTCTGCGCTCGCTCGGGAACACGGGCATGTCTCCTTCGAGCGGGTGCTTTCCGGCCCCGGGCTGGTGCAAAGCGCGCGAGCCCTCGCCGCTCTTGCCGGCCAGCGGCTGGAGCTGCAGCATCCCGCGCAGGTCATCGAGCGGGCGCGGCTTGGCCGCTGCCTCTACTGCGAGACAGCCCTGCGGATGTTCTCGGCCGCCCTCGGCGGCTTTGCCGGGGATCTGGCACTGGCGGTGCTCGCCCGCGGCGGCGTCTTCCTCGTCGGCGCCCTGCTCGAGCATCTGGGCGACCTCTTCGACCGCGACCGCTTCCGCGCCCGCTTTCTCGCCAAGGGTCGGCTCGGTCCATTGCTGCAAGAGATGGCGACGGTCCGGGTGCGACGGAGCGATACCGGCCTGCTCGGCGCCTCCCATTTCGCCTTCGCCCCGTGAGGGGCGTTCGCGTCGCCGGCTGGCAAGCCACCTTTTTCGCTCGTCACAATTCTGCTATGAAAAGGTCGAAGTCGAAGCAGCCGGGAGGAGATTGGCGATGGCCCTCCAGGATCACGTCGAGTCGCTCAGGGCCAAGCACGCACACCTCGAAACGCTGATCGACGAGGAACTGCACCGTCCGCTCCCCGATCAGGCCCGGCTTTCCCGCCTCAAGAAGGAGAAGCTGCGGATCAAGGAGCAACTCGAGCGCATGCGAGGCCAGTTGACGGCACAACAGCAGACATCCTCGTCCCGCTGAGCTCGCATCGCGGCGAGCCGGTGTCGACCCCGTCAGGTAGAGGACACCGGCCGGCGTCCGAGGGCAGCGAGCACCTCGCGCACCCCGACGCTGCCGAGGAGTCGGCGCTCGGCATCGATCACCAGCAGCGGCAAGTGAGTTTTGGCAAGCGCCTCGATCGCCAACCGTACCGAAGCGCGATCGGAAGCGGCGAGTACGGCTCCACTGCCCTCGACGAGTCGAGCCGGATCGTCGACCACAGCGAGGGGCCGTTCGCCACGGCACGCTGCCACGAGCCGTCCCTCCGCGTCGGTCTCGACCCGAAGGCCGTCCTCGAGGCCGATCCGGCCAGGAGACGGGTCGATCGGCCGCATGGTGGCGCGGAGCGATAGGACGTTGAGCGGGTTCACGTTGGCGACGAAGCTCCGCACATAGTCGTCCGCCGGGGCGAGGACGATATCCTCGGGCCGGCCGGTTTGGACGATCCGCCCTCCCTCGAGGATGGCGATGGTCGAGCCGAGCTTGAGAGCCTCGTCGAGGTCGTGGCTCACGAACAGGATGGTCTTGCCCAGCCGATGCTGCAGCTCGAGGAGCTCGTCCTGAAGACGGTGACGGATGAGCGGGTCGAGGGCCGAGAACGGCTCGTCCATGAGGAGGATATCGGCATCGGTAGCGAGGGCGCGGGCCAGCCCGACGCGTTGCTGCATGCCTCCGGAGAGCTGACTCACCCGCTTGTCGGCCCATGCCTCGAGGTGCACAAGGGCGAGTTTCTCCCGTACCACGCGCTCGCGCTCTTGGCGCGGCACGCCGCGCAGCTCGAGGCCGAAGGCGACGTTCTCGGCCACGGTGCGCCAGGGGAGGAGCGCGAACTGTTGGAAGACCATGGCGATCCGGCGCATGCGCAGACGGCGGAGAGTCGCGGCATCGCAGCGGCCGACGTCGACGTCCGTTTCGCCGTCGCGCACCAGCACCCTGCCGCGCGTCACCGGGTTCAATCGGTTGACCGCCCGCAGCAGGGTGGATTTTCCGGATCCGGAGAGCCCCATGAGGACACAGATCTCGCCCTCGCCCACGGCGAGAGTGGCGCCAGCCACTCCGACCACCTGACCGGTGCGGGCGAGGATCTCTTCGCGGCTCGCCCCGGCATCGAGGAGGGCCAGTGCCCGCTCGGGCCGATCACCGAAAACGATGTCGACCCGCTCGAAGCGGATCGCCGCTCGCCGCTCAGCCGCGTGGCCGGTCGACATCGCTGCGCCTGCAGACACGGTCGAGCACGATGGCGAGCAAGACGATCGCCAAGCCGGCTTCGAAGCCCATCGCGACATTGACCTGATTGAGTGCCCGGACCACCGGCTTGCCGAGGCCGTTGGCGCCTACCAGGGCGGCGATCACGACCATCGAGAGCGACAGCATGATGCACTGGGTGAGCCCCGCCATGATGGCCGGCATGGCATAAGGCAGCTCCACCTTGAACAGACGCTGCAGCCGTGTCGCGCCGAACGCGTCACCCGCCTCGAGCAAGTACTTGGGCACACCCGAAATCCCGAGATGGGTGAGGCGGATCGGCGCCGGGATGGCGAAGATCACGGTGGAGATCAGCCCGGGGACCATGCCCAGACCGAACAGGATGAGAGTGGGAATGAGATAGACAAAGGTCGGGATGGTTTGCATGAGGTCGAGGAGGGGCCGCAGCGCCCCATAGAGCCACGGCCGGTGGGCGGCGGCGATGCCGATGGGCACGCCGATCGCCATGCACACCAATGTCGACATGCCGACGAGGGCCA
Organism: bacterium HR40; assembly: GCA_002898275.1. Lineage (GTDB taxonomy): Bacteria > Pseudomonadota > Alphaproteobacteria > Geminicoccales > Geminicoccaceae > HRBIN40. Next base: position 673,059 of record BEIQ01000001.1, on the reverse strand, counting down.
GCGTCTCGGTGGTCTCTTTCCAATATCCGAGATTGACGATGAGCAGGCCGGAAAGGAGCACCAGCAGGACGAGACGCAGCGACCGGTGGAAGATCCACACGAGGAGGGCGAAAAACGCGAGCAGGAGCAGTGGCGGCACCGCCTGTAGGAGGCGGACGAGGCCGTCGATCACGAAGCCCAGTCCGAGAGACACGGCGTCGAAGAAACCGGCGGCATTGTCGGTGAGCCAGTCGACGAACGCCTTCATCCAAGCGCCGAGCGGAAGACGCCACGCGGTGATCCAATGCTCCATGCTCGCTTCCCCCACTGCCCTCGCGCGGCGTTCACTTCAGGCCGAGATGCCGGCGCACCGCGGCGAGGCCGTCCTTTCCCTCGATCGTGGTCACTCCGGCAAGCCAGCTCTCGAGCACCTCGGGATGTCCGGCCAGCCACTCGGTGGCTGCCTTGGCTGGCTCCTTGCCCTCGTCGAGGATCGCCTTCATGACCTCGTTTTCCATCTGCAGGGTGAACGAGAGATTGGACAGGAACCGGCCGAGGTTGGGGCATTGCTGGGTATAGCCCTTGCGCACCACCGTATAGACGGTGGCGCCGCCGTAGTTCGGACCGAACCAGTCATCCCCACCCGAAAGATAGGTGATGTCGAAATTGGCGTTCATGGGATGGGGTTCCCAGGCGAGGAACACGATCGGCTCTTTGTTGCGGACCGCCCGTGCGACCTGCGCCAACATCCCCTGTTCGGAGCTCTCGACGAGTTCGAAGCCGCCCAGTCCGAACGCGTTTTCGGAGATCATTTTGAGGATGAGGCGGTTACCGTCGTTGCCCGGTTCGATGCCATAGATCTTGCCACCGAGCTTGTCGCGGAATTTGGCGATGTCGGCGAAGTCTCGCAGCCCCTGCTCAGCGAGATAGGTGGGCACGGCGAGTGTGTACTTCGCACCTTCGAGATTGATCCGCAACTGCTCGAGCGTGCCCCGCTCGAGATACGGCCGGATGTCGGCTTCCATGGTCGGCATCCAGTTGCCGAGGAAGACATCGATATCGCCGTTCTCGAGACTGGCGAAGGTGACCGGTACGGAAAGGATGGTCGCCTCGGGCGCGTAGCCCAGCCCTTCCAGCACCACCGATGCGAGCGCCGTCGTCGCTGTGATATCCGTCCAGCCTACGTCGGAAAAGCGCACCTTGCTGCAGCTCTTCGGATCGGCTGCGGCGGCCCCTCCCGTACATGCCACCGTCGCGATCAGGAAAAGCGCGGAAAGACAGCTCCTTCGGCCGAGTTTCATGCCAGATCCCTCCCGTTTCGATGCATCCGCCTCGAGCGGCTTAGCGTCGCGGTGGAGCCCGTGCAACCTGCAGCCGGTTTATGGATAGACCATCTTCCGGGTGACTCCGCCATCGACCACGAACTCGGCACCGGTGACGAACTCCGCTCGCGGACTGACGAGAAAGGCCACAATGGCGGCGACGTCCTTCGGTTTTCCGACACGTCCCGCCGGATGGAAGACATGGTCGGCGGGCAGGGGCTCGGGTCCGGCGGTGTGGATCCAGCCTGGACTGACGGCATTGACCCGCACGTCGGGGGCGAGACTGATCGCGAGGGCGTGAGTGAGCGCGAGCAATCCTCCCTTGCTCGCACTGTAGGCTTCGGTGTGGGGCTCCGACATATGGGCGCGGGTGGAGACGATGTTGACGACCGCCCCCCGCGCCCGCCGGAGCAGGGCTTCGAATGCCCGCACGAGGAGCCAAGGCCCGGTGAGATTGACTGCGAGAACCCGCTCCCACTCTCTCGGGGCGAGCTGCGCGAGCGGCCGATTGCAGGCAATCCCGGCATTGTTGACCAGGGCGTCGAGCCGATCGACCCGGAGCCGCACGCGTTCGGCCAGGCCTTCGATCGCCGCGGCGCAACCGACATCGACGATTTCGGGTTCGACGGGGCCGAGGGGCGCGAGCGATCGCCATGTGTCGGAGAGCGCTACGCCGTCGTTGTCCACGGCGACGACCGCGAAACCTTCCCTCAGAAGCTCTTCCGCGATCGCCCGACCGATCCCGCGCGCGGCCCCGGTCACGAGCGCGACTCTGCGCGTTCCTTCCATGCTCTCTCGCAACCCGCTGTCCCGCGGAGAATTGTCGGCTCGCCGCCAGCGAGACAAGCGACCGGTGAGATGTGCGGCCGAGGGTTCTGCTTTCGCGAACGGCAGCGAGCGTGTAGGAAGCGCTCCGGCACGAGGCATGGCTTCGCGGGAGAGAACGCCGGATGACCAACGTCGCGGTCGTCGGCGCCCAGTGGGGCGACGAGGGCAAGGGCAAGATCGTCGATTGGCTATCGGTACGCGCCGACGTCGTGGTCCGCTTCCAGGGCGGCCACAATGCCGGGCACACGCTCGTCATCGACGGCCGCACCTTCAAGCTGTCGCTTCTGCCTTCGGGTGTCGTCCGGCCGGGAAAACTGTCGATCATCGGCAACGGGGTCGTCGTCGATCCGTGGGCGCTTCTCGCCGAGATCGAGGCGCTGCGCGCCCAGGGTGTCCAGGTCGGGGCCGACAATCTGCGGATCGCCGAAAACGCACCCTTGATCCTACCCCTGCACGGGGAACTCGACCGCGCGCGCGAACAGGCGCGGGCAGAGAGCAGCGTGGGCACCGGCCGCATCGGCACCACCGGGCGCGGCATCGGACCCGCCTACGAGGACAAGGTGGCGAGGCGAGCGATCCGCATGTGCGATCTCGCCGATCCCCGGAGCCTCGAGGCCAAGGTCCACGAACTCTTGCTCCACCACAATGCGCTGCGGCGCGGCTTGGGCATTGCCGAGATCGATCCCGAACAGCTGCTGCGCGACCTTCTCGAACTCGCGCCGCGGCTTCTGCCCTTCGTCGAGCCGGTATGGATCCGCTTGGCCGAACTCCGACGGGCAGGCCGGCGCATCCTCTTCGAGGGTGCCCAAGGGGCCATGCTCGACGTCGACCACGGGACCTACCCCTTCGTCACCTCCTCGAACACCCTGGCCGCCCAAGCGGCGCTCGGCAGCGGACTGGGTCCGGACAGCGTCGGTTATGTACTCGGCATCTGCAAGGCCTACACCACCCGGGTCGGCGCCGGCCCCTTCCCGACGGAGCTCCACGACGAGGTCGGGCGCTGGCTCGGCGAGCGCGGCCGCGAATTCGGCACCGTCACCGGAAGGCCGCGCCGCTGCGGCTGGTTCGATGCCGTGTTGGTCCGTCAGGCGGTCAAGCTCGGCGGCATCACCGGGCTTGCCCTCACCAAGCTCGACGTTCTCGACGGCCTGCCAGAGATCCGAGTCTGCACCGCCTACCGTCTGGGCGGGCAGCTCCTCCATCATTTGCCGGCCAGCATGGCCGCCCAGGCCAATGTCGAGCCGGTCTACGAGACTCTTCCCGGCTGGCAGGAGAGCACCCGCGGCGCGCGGAGCTTCGCCGATCTTCCGGCCAATGCGGTGAAATATGTCAAACGGCTCGAGGAGTTGGTCGAATGCCCGGTGGCCCTGTTGTCGACCAGCCCCGATCGCGAGGACACGATCCTGGTGCGCGATCCGTTTGCCGACTGACTTCTACCCTGGAAGGATCGCGGATCCCAGCTGAAAGGCTGTGATCGGCACCGCGCAGGTTCGCGGCGCGGCCCGCGCGCCCTGCTGTCTGCCATCGGCGGCGCGAGCCCACAATCGCCGTATCGATGCCACAGCGGGGTGGAGCGAGCCGGGAAGCTCCTGGCGCTTCGTGCCGAGGCCTGCGGTCTGCGTTGCGGGTCCGGACCGCAGGGAGCGGAGCGGCAGATAGCGGAGCCTATCGCGCTGGGTTCCGGCAGCGAGGCAGTTCGCCGTCAGAGGGCTCGCCTCGCCGGATCTTCTCCGCCCTCGCCAGCACGAGTGGACAACGCTCGCGAGAACCGGGCTGCGCATCGACCGGCGCGAGCCGCATCGCCCGCTCCCGCTGCCGCCACCAGCAGCCGCCTGCGACCGCGACGAAAAAGCGGACGACCGAACGGTACCGAGAGGAATGGTGGAGCCGAGCGGAGTCGAACCGCCGACCTCCTGAATGCCATTCAGGCGCTCTCCCAACTGAGCTACGGCCCCACGCGGGCTCTGGTATGGTCGCGAAGCGGGGGGCTGTCAAGCGCCGCTGGCTGCGGCCTCTCTCGGCGGCCGGTCAGGATCGAGGAGCGGAGGAGCTAGCGCCGCTCGGTGGCCTTCCAACCGTTCCTTTCCTCGCAGCTGCCGACGCGCCTTCTCCGCAGGAGACGACGCCGACCACCGACCGCGGAGAGGAACGCCGGCCTCGCCCTAGCCTCTTCTCCACCGCTGGGCGTCGTCCGAGCTCAGTACGGCAAGAGGATGTCGAGGATCTGAGCTCCGTAGCGCGGCTGCTGGACGTCGGTCAGTTGGCCGCGCCCACCGTAGCCCACCCGCAGCTCGGCGATCTTGTCATGGGCGATGGTGTTGCGCGGCGAGATGTCCTCGGGACGCACGACGCCCGCCACGTAGATCTCGCGGATCTCGTAGTTGACCCGGACTTCCTGCCGCCCTTCGATGACCAGATTGCCGTTGGGAAGCTGCTGCACGATCACCGCGGCGATCTGCAGCCGTACCGTCTCCGCCCGGTCGACCTTGCCGCTGCCCCGGTTGGCCATGCTGCTCTCGAGATCGACGAGCGACGCGGGATCGAGGGGACGGCCGTCGGAGCTCGGCAGCACCTTCTGGAGTTTGTTCTCGAGCCCGAGCAGATCGGCAATGCCGAGACCATCGGAATTGTCGCGCTTGCGGGTGGTTTCGTTGCTGAGCTTCGCCCGATCCGAGATCGTCACCTCGACGGTGAGGATGTCCCCCACCCGGCGGGCACGCTGGTCGCGGAAAAAGCCACGCGCACCCGACCGCCACAGGCTGTTGGCACCGGCTGCGATCTCCGGTTCGGGTGCGGGCATCGGCATCCGCACGGGCTTCCATTCCGGTCGTTCGACCGGATTTTCGATCGGGGCGAGTTCGGGCACGCGGCCGACCTGGGAGAGCCGCTCGAGGGTGTTGCAGCCGGCGGTCGTCGCCGCGAGGAGCAGCAGGAGCACTCCGTCGACCGGACGGATTGCGGTGCTCATGGCCAGTCTCCCACTGCCACCTGTTTGCGGCCGATCACCACACCGCGCAGCGGCCGATTGCTATCGACATTGACGAGACGGACGCTTTGCCCGAGCGCCGCATCCTCGAGCGCGCGCGCGAGACCTGTGAGCTCGAGGCCAGGCGCCCGCCAAATCACCGTCACCGTCTCGCCGCGACGGACGAGACGGGGCTCCACCAGGTCGCGCGCGGTGAGCGGGCGACCGGCCGGTAGACGGCGGGCGGTTTCCATGCCGGCGATCTGCTGCGGGTCGCGAAAGACGCCGGCCGGCAGGGCCTCGCGCACGAGCCAGACGAGCTCCACCATGTCGTCCGTGAGAATGGTCCCGGCAGGCACCGGTTCGCGCAGCGTCGGCACCGCGACCAGCACCCGGAGGCCTCCCACCACCTGCAGCTGCGTGCTCTCCCCCGAGGGCAGGCTCGCGGTCACTTCCGCCAGGATGCGGGCCGGCGCTCCTTCGAGGCTGAAGCGTCGCACCTCGAGACGAACGGGTGCGGCGGCGGGATTGGGAAGCGGGAGTCGGGGAGCCGACCAACTGAAATCGTAGCGCTCGCCCTCGCCGAGCGGCGGCAGTTGCGGCGCCAGGAGCTGCTCGAGATGGAAAGCCGCGAGCGGCTCGCCCGGAGCGAGCAGCACTTCGCCCGTTGCCGGCCGCGGGACGATCGCGCCGAGCAGCAAAAAGACGCAGAGAGACAAGCAGCGCGCGCTCATCGCATCTGGGTCACGGTCTGGAGCATCTGGTCGGAGGCGGAGATCACCTTGGAATTCATCTCGTAGGCCCGCTGGGCTGCGATCAGGGCGGTAATCTCCTGCACCGGATTGACGTTGGAGCTCTCGAGAAAGCCCTGCTGGACCTTGCCGAAGCCGTCGCTGCCAGGGGTACCGAGGATGGCCGGGCCGGAGGCTTCGGTTTCGAGCAGGAGATTGTCGCCGATCGCCTCGAGCCCGGCAGGATCGACGAAGGTCGCGAGCTGCAGCTGCCCGACCTCGACCATCTCCGTCTGGCCTGGCAGCTTGACGCTCACAGTGCCTTCGCCATTGATCGAGACTTCGATCGCCTCGGCCGGCACGGTAATCCCAGGGGCCACCGCGTAGCCGTCGGGAGTGACCAAGGTGCCATTCGGCGAGAGCTGGAAGTTGCCCGAGCGGGTGTAGGCGGTGTCGCCATTCGGCAGCTGCACGACGAAAAACCCGTCGCCCTGGATCGCGAGATCGAGCGGATTTTCCGTGTTCACGAGACTGCCCTGCTCGTGGATGCGGTAGACGGCAGCGGTCTTCACACCGAGGCCGAGCTGGACGCCGGCCGGCACGACCGTCCCTTCCTGCGAGGACACAGCGCCGATACGACGCTGGCTCTGGTACAGGAGATCCTGGAATTCCGGTCGTCGGCGCTTGTAGCCGGTCGTCGTCATATTGGCGATGTTGTTGGCGATCACTTCGACGTGGAGCTGCTGGGCCATCATACCGGTGGCAGCGACTCCGAGCGCTCTCATGGCGTCTTCCCCCGGTCTCGCAGATCGTTCCCCATCATGCGCGGCCACCCGTCGCCTGGCGGAGGTGCTGGCGCTCGAGTTCGTGACGGGTTTCGATCAGCCGCTGTACCGCTTCGAAGGCGCGGGTGGTGTCGATCAGCCGCACGAGCTCGGGCACCGGCTCGACGTTGGACGCTTCGAGCATGCCCTGCACGAACTTCCCGCCGGTCGCCGGCCGCGGCGTTCCGCCCGTCCGGAACAGACCGTCGCCGAGGCGCTCGAGCAGGCGCGGGTCATCGAAGGTGACGAGCCCGAGGCGGGCGACGATCGCCCCATCGGCCGACAGGGTGCCGTCGGGCGCCAAATGGACGTCGCGGCTGCCGGCGGGGATCACCACGGCAGCACCGTTCTCGTCGACGAGCGGTGCGCCGGAAGCCCCGACGAGGGTGCCCTCTGGGGTTAGGCGCAGGTGACCGTTGCGGCCATAGGCTGGCCCTTCGGGCGTACCGAAGGTGAAGAAGCCGGGACCCGAGATGGCGAAATCGAGGGGGTTGCCGGTGGACTCGAGGGCCCCCTCGGACAGATCGACCCGGCGCCCGACGTCCTGGACGAAAGCGAGACGACCCGGTGGGCCAGCTGAAACCGCAACCGTCTCGAATCCGATCTGCTCGCTTTTGTAGCCGGGCGTCCGGAGATTGGCGAGATTGTGCGCGATCACCTCGAGCCGATGGGCGAGCCCGAGCTGCCTGCCGACGGCGATATAGGACGTCGTGTCCATGCTCCGCCTTGTCCTGGTACGCGTCCTCTCCGTGCCTAGCAAGCTCCGCGCCAGAACCCGGCCCACCACCGCCGAGCCTATCGCGGCGCGAGTCTGGCGGGACGAAAACGCCCCGTCGCCCGGCAGGTTTGTCCAGGGAATGGAAAGAAAACGTTAACCGGAGAGGGCTAGAAAGGAGGCGTCCAGCGAGCCAGGCGGGAGCCCCGTGATGGCGGAAAAGCAGGAAGCTGCGGAAGAGACGGCCGCGTCCAGCAAGGGTGGTCGGCTGAAGCTCGTCCTCCTGGCGGTGGCCGGCTTGCTCGTCCTCGCGGGTGCGGCAGTCGGCGCCGGCTGGTTTTTCGGCTTCTTCGGCTCCACCCCTTCGACGGCAGCGGATGCCGGCGGTGACCACGGCCCGGCGGCGGCGGAGCCCGGGGCCACGGGCAAGCCCGAGGAGGGCCGAAGCGGCGGTGGGCACGGCGAGGAGAATGCCGCGGGCGGCCACTCTGGCGCTCCGCAAATCACCTTCCTCGAGCTTCCCACCGTCCTCGTCAATTTGCAGTCGTCGGGCAAGCGCCTCCGCTACCTCAAGATCGCCCTCGCCCTCGAGGTCGCGGATGCCGCAACTGCCGACCGATTGCGTGGGCTCACGCCGCGCATCATGGACAGCATTCAGCTCTATTTGCGTGCGCTCACGGTCGACGATGTGGAGGGGGCGATCGGCATGGAGAAGCTGAAGCTGGAGATGGCAGCGCGCATCAATCGCGCGGTGGCACCGCTGCGGGTCGAGAGCGTGCTGATCAAGGAAATGCTGGTGCAATAGCGACCGCGGTGGGCGGCGGGAGAGACCCTGCGATGGCGAGCCCGACAGCTCCCGAAGAGCAAGGCGATCCCAACGAAAGGCTGGCCGCCGAATGGGCGGCCATGACAGCTCGAGAGGAGGCACCGAGCGGCGCCGACGAGGATGCCGCCCAGGCCCTGGCGAGCGAATGGGCGGCGATCATCGGCGAGGACGATCTCGGCGCCGGCACTCAGCCCCCGGCAACAGAGACCGCGCCGGGCGGCGGCCGGGTTCTCACTCAGGACGAAATCGACAGCCTCCTCGGCTTTGACAGCGGCGAGAAACGCGGCGACCACTCCGGCGTCCATCTCCTCGTCAACTCGAACGAGATCACTTACGAACGCCTACCGATGCTCGAGGTGGTATTCGACCGCCTCGAGCGCATCATGACGACGAGTCTGCGCAACTTCACCTCCGAGAACGTCGACATCAGCCTGGAGAACATCACAGCGCAAAGATTCGGCGATTATCTCAATTCGGTTCCTCTTCCAGCTATGATTGCAGTGTTTCGGGCGATACAGTGGGATAATTATGGACTTATCACAATAGATAGCTCCATGATCTACGCGATCGTCGACGTTCTCCTCGGCGGTCGGCGCGGCACCGCCCCGATGCGCATCGAGGGGAGACCCTATACCACCATCGAGACGACCCTGGTCGAACGCCTCGTCCGGCTCGTTCTCTCCGACCTCCAAACCGCTTTCCAGCCCATCGTGCCGGTCGAGTTCCGTTTCGAGCGGATCGAGACCAACCCCCGTTTCGCTGCCATCGCGCGTCCGGGCAACGCCTGCGTGGTTTTCAAGATGCGGATCGAACTCGAAGATCGCGGCGGTACCGTGGAGTTCCTGCTACCTTACGCCACCCTCGAACCGGCGCGGGACATCCTGCTGCAGATGTTCCTCGGAGAGAAATTCGGTCGCGACACCATCTGGGAGGGTCATCTCACCGAGGAGATCCGCAATGCCGAGGTCACGCTCGAGGTGATCCTCGACGAGACCGTGATGACCCTCGGGGAAGTGCTGGCGTTCCGCGAGGGCACGTTGCTTCCTCTCAACGTCCGTTCCGATTCCCTCCTCACCATTCGCTGCGGCAGTGTGCCGCTGCTGCGCGGGCGCGCCGGGCGGGTGCGCTCGCGCCTCGCCGTTGCCATCGAGGAACGCCTGCTGGCGGGAGAAAACGCGTGACGAGCCCAGTGGTGGCGGTCGCCCTCTCCCTTCTCCTGCTCGTCAACGTCGCCTGGTCGGTCGCCCTCTATCGTCGGCTGGCGCGGATCGACGACGGCCGCGAGAAGTTGGAAGTGCTGGTGCGGGAGTTCGACGAAGCGGTGGCGAAGGCGCGCGAAAGCATGGGCGAGCTGCGCCGAGAACTCGACGGGATCGCAACCGAGCTCCGCCGCTATGGCGAGGGCGCGCGCCTGCGCAGCGACCAGCTCGGCCGACTCCTCGAAGCCGGTGAGCGGCTCGCCCGGCGGCTCGAGGGAGCGATCGAACGGGCTGCCCGCACCCGCGCCGAAATGGAGACCGCCCGCGCCACCGACGCCGCGACCTCGAGCCGCGGTTCGTCGCCGCGCTCTCCGGCGGAGGTCGAGAGTCGGTCGGCGGCAGCGGGCGAAGAGGACGAAAAGGCGCCGACGGTCGCGCCGGCGGTAGAGCTGCCCGCAGAACTGCGGCGGCTGATGGCCAGGCTGCGCTGAACCCGCTGCGGGAGACACCGGTGCTCCGCCTCCACCGCCTCGGCCGGTCGCTCGCAAAGGCAACGGGCAGCCTGCGTCTGTTGCCGCTCGGCGTCGCCATCGCCTCGGCAGGCACGGCTGCCCATCTGTTGCTCGCGACCCTCTTTCCCCCACAGCCGCCGTCACCGGCGATACCAGCAGGCGATCAGGCTGCGGTCGCTACCCTCCCTTCTCGCCTCGCGGCTCCTGCACCCGTCCTCCTCGCCAACGCCACCTTGGTCCCGCGACTGGAACCTGCTGCAGGGCCGACATCTGCTCCGCCGACCGGTTCCCCCGCTCCACCGGCCGAACGGACGACAACGCCACCGCCGGAATCCGCGAGGCTTCCCCAGGCAGGCGATCCCTCGACGTCGTCGGATGCGGGGGCGAAGCGACAGACCGCCGATCCCTCGCATCTCGCCGACGCGGTCGCCGAGGTGCAGGCGGAAAAACTCCGGCTGGAACGGGCGCGCGCGGAACTCGAGCTGCGCGAGCGGGCAGTGGCGGAGCTCATCCGCCAAGCCGACGAGAAGCTGCGCCAACTCGAGGACCTCGCCGGACGCATCGGTTCCATGCTCGATCAGGTCGAGAAGGACGAAGAAGCGCGTCTGCAAGCCCTCGTAGCCCTCTATCAGGCGATGAAGCCCAAGCAAGCAGCCCAGATCTTCGACCAGCTCGAGCTGCCCATTCTGCTCCGGCTCGCGCGCCGTATGCGCGATAGCAAGCTTGCTCCGATCGTGGCGGCCATGGATCCGCGGCGAGCGCAGGAGCTCACGGCCGCCCTGAGCAAGCCGGCCGAAGTGCCAAGCTTGCCATAGGCCGCTAGCATCTCGCCGAGGGCACCTTTCGCCTTCCAACGAGGACCTCCCCCTGGCGTAGCTGTCGCCCCAAGGCCGCAAACCTGTCCCCCTCGGCGGAACGCTTCAGGCCCCGTCCCGAACGCGTCGGTCGAAGTTGGAGAACGGCGATCACCGACGGCAACGGGGTGAGGAGGGTGTGGGCTTCGCTCGAGCAAAAACGGGCTCGAGTGGGTCCTCCAGCCTCGGCGACCCCGAGACGGCACACGGCCGCGAGGCTCCCCGGGAGCTCGGTTCGTTGTCGTCCCCCGGCTCGGCGCCGCAGGTACAGGAAGAGGTTCGCCGCACCTGTCGCCGGCGAGCGAGGAGGGAGCGGTCGAGGAAGAGGTGGACCTTCGCCGCAATCGGATCCGCCACCGAGAGTGGACCCGCCTCGATGGGACGACCACGCCCCTCTGCCCTTCGCCCGCTCGCCTTCGCCAGTCAAAGGGCGACCGCTGGCCACGCGACAGGCGAGAGCGCCGCACCACCGCACTGCCGGTGCTTGCCCTGGTGCCGCCCGACCTTAGATGCTTGGGATAGCGCTCGAGCCCACCCTGTTGTTGGGAGAACGGCGATGTCCCGGCTGCGGTTCGTTACCGCGCTTTTGCTTCTGGCGATCGGTTTGCCGATGCGAGCCCCGTTCCCCGCGGGGGTGGCACAGGCGCAGAGCCCGTCGAGCGAGGAACAGCGCATCGTCGAGCGCGCCCGCCTCGTCCTCGAGGACTTCCTGGACGATCCCAACTTCGCGCCGATGCGGGTCTATGTCGAGAATGCCTATGCCGTCGTGATCGTGCCCGGCATGCTCGAAGGGGGCTTCGTGATCGGCGGCTCTTACGGTCGCGGGGTCATGCTCGTGCGCAACAGCCGCACGGGAGAGTGGAGCCCACCCCTCTTCGTTCGTGTCGTCAGCGGCAGCGTCGGCCTCCAGATCGGCGGGCAGCAGGTAGATTTGGTGACGACATTGATGAACGAGGAGGCCGTCCGCAAGGTCCTGAATTCCAACTTCAAGGTGGGAGCCGGCGCGAAAGGTGCCGTCGGCCCGGTGGGTGCCGGACTCGGCACGGGTACCACTCTCAACTTTGGCGAGGACGCCTATTTCTTCGCCAAGGCGAGGGGACTGTTCGCTGGCCTTGCCGTCGATGGCACAGCGATCCTGCCCGACCATGACGCGACGCGCGCCTACTACGGTCGGTCGGTGACGGTCTCGGAGCTGCTCACCGCACCGCCGGACGATCCGACGAGCGCTGGACTGCGGAGCGCGCTGTCGACCTTCTGAGCTGGCGATCTTGGGGGGTCACGAGCGGCGGATGGGACTTCGCGAGAAGGGACTGCGCCATCCCCGGCCGGCATGTCCTCCCCTTTCGGCTGCAGCCCGTCTGTCCGGTCGGGCACGGGCATGATCGAGAAGCCGACGGCGGACGAGCGCGAAATCCGGCCCGCTACGACCGAGGACACGGCCGTAGAGCTCCATGAACATGTCGATCGTATCGCTGGCACTCCAGGCGGGCTGCCGACCGCGTGCACGATGGGCGAGAATCGCCGCCGCCAGATTGTCGCGGAATTGCCGCCCGACCGCCTCGGACGCCCCCGCCCGATCGAGCAAACGAGCGATCAACCGCAACACCCTGCCGGTCTCGTACGCCCCCGTCGCGTCGACGAGACCGGCGAGCCGCCGCGTCCCCAGTACGAGACGCTCGTTGGGACCGGCGGCGAAGATTGCCGGCTCTTCCGCGAGCCCTGGGGGCGGCGGCCACGGCAAGCCCAGCAGGCCCGCTCGCAGAGCTGCCTCGCAATCGTCGCTTTCCGGCGCCACTTCGCCACCGTTGCCCATGGGAGAAACGCTCCAGGACATGATGCGCGCGCACGCGGAGGCAACGGGAGGAGGCTATGCGGGAGGCGGGAACCCCTCTTCCGGACCGGGAGACGTTCTGCCGCCTGCTCGGATCTCGCCGGCTCGGGTGCGGCGCCCGTCGCCCTCAACTCCTAGCCGCCGATCGGTCGGCACATGGCGGCGCCGGCGTCGTCCTCACCCTCCTGTCGGTCCGGGAGACCGCCGACTCCCTGGGGAAGGTGGTCGGTGCTAGCGGTGGAAGCTGCGGCGCAGCCTCCAATCCGGCGCTGGGACTCGTCGCTCGGGATCTCCGGTGCAGCCGACGCGGTCGCTCCTGCCGACAGGGGCGTGCGGCTCCGTTCGGCCTCGCTCCAGGCGCAGCCCGGATCGTACAGCCGGACCGCGGTCCCGGAACGCGTCTTCGCCCAATAACAGGCGAGATCGGCAGCCCGCAGAACCGCACTCGAGGACGTGCCGTGCAGCGGCGCCACCGCCACCCCGATGCTCACAGCCACTGAGAGCGATTGGCCTTCGACGACGAACGGTTCGGCGAAGGTGGCGGCCAGCCGCCCGGCCAACTCGCAAGCCTGCTCCGGCCTGTCGACTCCTTCGAGCAGCACGATGAATTCGTCGCCCCCGAGACGGGCCACGAGATCGCCCTCGCGGACGCTGCGCTGCAGGCGTCGCGCGATTTCCACGAGCAGCCGATCTCCGACGGCGTGGCCGAAACGGTCGTTGATCGACTTGAAGGTATCGAGGTCGAGGATGACGAGGGCCCAGCCGGAGCTCGCTTCCTGTTCGAGGCGGGCGAGACGCTGACGCAAACGCGCGCGGTTGGCGAGTCCGGTGAGCGGATCGTGATGGGCGAGATAGTCGAGCTCGGCGAGCGTCCGAGCGACGTCGGTAACGTCCTGGAGCCACAGGATGACGTCTGGATGTCGGCCTCCCTCGGTCGGCAGGCTCACCGGCCGCACGAGTACGCGCCGCTGGCCTTCCGGCACCTCGAGATCGAGCTCCACCGGCTCGCTGCGGTTGACACAGGTTGCGAGCCGGTCGCGCAGTCGCTGCAGCTCCTCGCGCGGTCGATCGCGCCCGACGAGATCGAGCAGGGCCTGGTTGGCATAGAGGATTCGCCCCTCGGGATCGAATTGCACCACCGCGACGGGAGCATGATCGACCAATGCCCGGAAGCGGGCCTCGAGGAGTGCCGACTGCCGCCAGGCTGCCTCCAGTTCGCGGGCCCGCCGGTCGAGTTCGGTGGCAAAGCGCTCTCGCTCGAGACGCATCATATGGGAGTCGATGAGCACCTGCTCGAAACGGCGGGCCGCTCCCAGGAGGAGGGCGCCATAGAGGACGATGAGACCGGCGAGCGCGAGTCCTGGCGGTTCGAAGGAGGATGCGAAGCGCCACAGGCCACCCGCGAGGATGGGGAGCACATAGGCCGCCACTGCGGCGAGATAGCCGGCGTTGAGGGCGGTGGCACCAGCGGTAATACCGGCGAAGACCGCGACCAGCGCCGGACCCGTCGGAAAACTCTCGAACGGCGGGACGAGGAAAGCGAGGAGACCCCAGCAGCTGCCGGTGAGGGCGCTGCCGCAGGCGAGAAGCCGCAGGACCTGGCGGGGGTTCGATGGCGCGCGGGCACCCAGGACCGGTGCGGCCATGGCGCGAATGGCGAGCGTCGCCAGCGATGCGCCCGCCCACAAAGCGAGCACGGACGCTGGTAAAACGTCCCGCAACAGCAAGACGGCGACAGCGAGGTTGCCGAAATTGCCGAGCATCTGCCAGGGCAGGGCGGCGAGCGCGAGTCGACAGCGCACGGCGTCGACCGACCCGCCGCGCTCCACGCGTGACTCTTGGCCGTGCCGCAAGACCCTCTTCTCCGAGCCGGCCTGACCCAGGCAACCGCGCCAGGATGCAGCCATGGGGTAATCGCGCGAGATGAAAAAAGTCTCAATCCTGTGATGATGCGTCGCCGCAGGCGCCACTCCGGCCGTGGCGCCATCGCCTCGAAAGGTCTATCTTAGCGGTCATCGGCGGTGGCGGTCGGAACCGCGCTGCGCGCGGCTCGACACCCTGGCGGCGGCTTTCCGCGACCGGAGGATGGACGATGACTGTCTCGGGTGTGCTCCTTCTCCTTTTGATGGCGGCGACCCTGGCTGTCGTCTTGTTCGGGGTGTGGAGCTTCGTCGCGGCAGGACCCTTCTACGAGCGCCACGGCAACCGGCTCATGCAGCTGCGCGTCGCCCTGCAGCTCGGTGCGGCGATCGTGCTCGGCCTCATGCTTCTCGGACAGGTGTGAAGGGGCCTGCGGAGGCAGGCGATGGTGCGGCTTTCCCGCATCTATACGCGCGGCGGCGATCGCGGCGAGACCTCGCTCGGCGACGGCTCGCGGGTCGCCAAATGCGATCTCCGGATCGAGGCCCTAGGTACGGTCGACGAGGCGAACGCCACGATCGGATTCGCCCGCCTCCACGCGCCCGTGGAGGTGGATCCCCTCCTCGCGCGCATCCAGAACGAGCTCTTCGATCTCGGGGCCGAACTCTGCCGTCCGCGCCAGGAGGGCGAACGACTCGGGATCACGCCGGAGCAGATCGTCCGTCTCGAATCGGAAATCGACCGTTTCAACGGTGAGCTCGAGCCCCTCGCCTCCTTCGTCTTGCCGGGGGGCACGCCAGCGTCGGCGACTCTGCACCTCGCGCGTACGGTGGTACGACGAGCGGAACGGCTCGTCGTCGCGCTCGCCGCCCGCGAGCCGGTCGAGCCCACGACTCTGCGCTACCTCAATCGGCTGTCCGATCTTCTGTTCGTTCTCGCCCGCTTCTGCAACGACCGCGGCCGCCGCGACGTGCTCTGGCAACCCGGCGGCACGCGGGAAGCGTAAGCGGCAAGGGTGCGACTTCCGCGATCATTCGGCGGCAAGCGGGAGCTCCGCCGAACTTGCCGTCGCGAAACGTTCGAGCAGCTCGCGTCGCTTTTCCCTGTAGCGTTCGATGGCGGCCAGACGGACGGGACCGAAGCCCCGCACCGTGAGGGGAAGGCGGGCGAGAGCTGTCGCATGTTCGAGGTTGGCGAGATCGAGACGTGGCAACAGGGTCTCGATCGTCATCCGGTATTCGGCGAGAAGAGCCCGCTCGCGTCGACGCTCGGCGGTATGGCCGAAGGGATCCAAGGGAGTCCCGCGCAGAACCCGCAGCCGAGCCAGCAGCCGCAACAGCGGTCGCAGCCACGGGCCGAAGGCGAGCTTGCGCGGACGCCCTCGGGCGTCGCGGAGGAATCCCAAAAGCGGCGGCGCCATGTGGTAGGTCAGCCGCGGCTCGCCGGCGAAGCTCTGGCGCAGACGCTCGTCGAACCGGCCGTCGACGAAGAGCCGCGCCACCTCGTATTCATCCTTGATCGCGGTCAGATGGAAGAGCCCTTCGGCCACCGCCTCGGCGAGCTGGAGCGGGCCCTCGCCGACAAGCCGCCGCTCGAGCGCTGCGACACGCGCGACAAAGGCCGCGAAGTCTCTGGCAATCTTCTGGCCCCCCCAAGCGGCGAGCTCGCTCTCGAGGCGGGCCACGCGCGCCTCGAGGGTTTCCCGACGCGCTTCCGGCTCGGGCGATAGCCGCGCCACGAAACCGGGCTCGATCGCCGCTAGCCGACCGAGGGCGAAGGCCCGCACATTGGTCTCGACGTCCACGCCGTTCAGCGCGATCGCCCGCTCGATCGCCCGCCGCGATACGGGCAGCAGGCCGGCCTGGAAGGCGTAACCGAGCACGATCATGTTGGCCGCGATCGCGTCGCCGAAAAGACGGGTCGCCAGCCGCCGCGCTGCAATGGCCATGACTTGTCGGGGACCTGCCCGGCGCCGGAGATGGGCGAGAAGGTCCGCGCCATCGATGCGGAAGTCGGGATCGCGCAAGGCCTGGGCGGTGGGCATCACGGTGCTGTCGGCGACGACGACGGTTCGTCCGGGACGGATCGTGTGGAGCGCTTCCGAAGAGCTCGCCACCACGAGATCGCAGGCGAGGACGACTCGCGCCTCGCCGGGTGCGATGCGCCCCTGATGGAGCTCGGTTCCCGGATCGGCGATGCGCACATGGCTGAGCACCGCACCGCCTTTCTGGGACAGGCCGGTGAAATCGAGGACCGAGACGGGTCGTCCCTCGAGATGCGCCGCCATCCCGAGAATGGCGCCGAGAGTGAGCACGCCCGTGCCACCCACACCCGTCACCAGGATGTCGCAACGGCCATCGGCGGCCGCCAGCTCCGGGTCGGGAAGTCGGGCCAGTCGGCTCGCGATCTCCGAGTCCCATGCCAAGGTGCGCACTCGCGCGTTCTCGACCGTCACGATGGCCGGACAGAACCCCTCGACACAAGTGAAGTCATGGTTGCAGGACGACTGGTCGACTTGCCTTTTGGTCCCGAATTCCGTCTCGACCGGCACCAAGGCTAGGCAGCTCGATTGACGGCTGCAGTCGCCGCAGTTCTCGCAGACGAGCTCGTTGATGAACGCCCGCCGCTGCGTCTCCCTCCGCTCGCCGCGTTTGCGCCGTCGGCGCTTTTCGGCGGCGCAAGTCTGGTCATAGACCAGCACCGAGACTCCCGGATATCGTTGCAGCTCTTCTTGAATTGCGGGAAGACGACGGCGGTGGAAAACCGGAACGTCCGCCGGCAGGTCTCGGCGCCGGAAGCGCTTCGGTTCGTCGGAGACGACGACGACGCGTTCCACCCCTTCGGCGCGCAGCTGGCGGACCAGCGCCGGCACGTCCAGGGCGCCGTCGACCCTCTGCCCGCCGGTCATGGCGACGGCGTCGTTGAACAGGATACGGTAGGTGATCGGCCATTTTGCCGCTACCGCTTGGCGGATCGCCAGCAGGCCGGAGTGGAAGTAGGTGCCGTCGCCGAGATTCTGGAAAACGTGGCGGCGCTCGACAAAGGGAGCGATCCCGAGCCAGTTCGCCCCTTCGCCCCCCATATGGGTGATGCCCGCGGTGCCGCGGTCCATCCAGACCGCCATGATATGGCAACCGATGCCGGCCAGAGCCCGCGCACCCTCTGGCACCTGGGTCGACCGGCTGTGCGGGCAACCCGGACAGAACCACGGCGTCCGTCGCAACCCGGTCATCCCCTCGGGCTCGCGCAGATGCGCAAGGCGCGTCCGCAGATCGAGGCCAGGCTGGACGCGCTCGATCTCGGCCGCGAGCACCGGGGCGACCCGATGCGGCCTGAGTTCGGCGACCGTCGGCAAGAGCTCGCGGCCGTCGCGGTCGGCCTTGCCGATCACTCGCGGCCGACACCCTTCCGGCAGATCGTACAGCAGCTCCTTGATGCGGGCTTCGACAAAGGGCCGCTTTTCTTCCACCACGAGCAGCGTCTCGAGGCCGCGCGCGAGGGCGAGGATGCGCGTGCGCTCCAGTGGAAACACCTGGCCCACCTTGTAGAGACGCAGACCCAGCCGCGCGAGCGCCTGCGGCTCCTCGAAGCCCATGAGCCGCAACGCCTCCATCACGTCGCCAAAGGCCTTGCCCACGGCCACGATCCCGAGGCGCGCCCGATCGGCAGCCACCACCGTGCGGTCGATACCGGGATTGACCCGGGCGAAGGCCTCGGCGGCGTCGAGCTTGTGCTGGAGCCGTTCCTCGATCGCCATGCCTGGCGGGTCCTGCCAGCGGAAGTGGAGCCCCCCGGGAGGTGGCTGGAAGTCCGCGGGGACGGCGAACGGCCGCGGGATCGGTGTCAGTTCGAGGCTTGCCGCGCCCTCGACCGTCTCGGCGATGGCCTTGAACGCCACCCACGCCCCACAGAAGCGGGAGAGCGCATAGCCGTACAGCCCGAAGGGCAGATAGTCATGCAGCGAGGCAGGATGCAGCACCGGCACCGACCAGGAGGCGAGCGTCAGATCGCTCTGGTGGGACATGCTGGAGGAGACGGCGCCATGGTCGTCGCCCACCACCGCCAGCACCCCGCCGTGGGGCGAGGTGCCATAGGCGTTGGCATGCTCGATGGCATCGCCCGCCCAATCGAGACCAGGGCCTTTGCCGTACCACATCGCGAAGACGCCATCGAAGCGGGCCGTGCCCTCGCTCTCGACGGCTTGGCTGCCCATCACCGCGGTCGCTGCGAGGGCCTCGTTGATCGCCGGCAGGAAGCGGATGTCCTCCGCCTCGAGCAGCCGACGGGCACGCTCGAGCTCCTTGTCGAAACCGGCGAGCGGCGAGCCACGGTAACCGGAAACCAAGCCCGCCGTCTCGAGACCGCGGGCGCGGTCGGCGCGTTTTTGCTCGAGGAGCAGCCGGACGAGAGCCCGAAGGCCGGTGAGATATACCCGCCCTTCCGTCCGCTCGTAGGCGTCGACGAGCCGGTAGGACAGGTCGACGGGCGCCGCAACTGCCTGCATCCCTCGCCCTCCGCGTCCATGCCGGGCGGCCCGGAATCGCCCGGTGGTGGCAAGACTAGCAGGGGCAGCACGAAAAGTGCTTGCGTTTCACCGCCGATGGGCCATGCTAGAAGGAAAATCGTTTCCGATCCTGGCCATCGGGAGACAGGCTTTGCCTGCGCGGGACCTTTTCGAGGAAAGGATCCGGCACCGGATCCTCTCCGAGCTCCAGCGCAATGGCCGGCTCACCAATCAGGAACTGGCGGAGCGCATCAATCTCTCCGCCTCCCCCTGCTGGCGGCGGGTGCGGGAGCTCGAGGAGAACGGGGTGATCCGGCGCTATGTGGCGCTGCTCGATCCGGAGAAAGTCGGGGTACCGGTATGTGTCATCACCCTTATCAATCTCGAGATGCACAATCGACAATCGCTCGAAGCCTTCGAGAACGCGGTGCGCGACCGACCGGAGATCGTCGAATGTTACGCGATCACCGGCGATGCCGATTTCATGCTCAAGGTGCGCGTGCCGGACATCCGTAGCTACGAACGCTTCCTCAACGACGTGCTGTTCCGCATTCCCGGCATCAAGCACATCAAGTCGAGCTTCACCCTTCGCGAGGTGAAGTACGATACCGCTCTACCTCTTCCCGAGCCGACCGAGTTGCACCCCTCGCGTTCCTGAGCCAATCAGGCCCGGGGTCGATGTTCGATGACCACCCCGTGGCTGTGGGAATCGGGCCGCAGCAGGGGCAGGAGTGCGGGTGCCACCGCCGCCGGATGCGGCTGTGCGGTTGGCGATTCGGTCGGGAACACCTCGGCCCGCAAGCGGGTCGCCATCGGTCCGGGATCGAACAGCACCGCTCGGATCGGCGTCCGTTCGATCTCGCGCGCCCACGACAGCACGAGCGCCTCGAGCGCCGCCTTGCTCGCCCCGTAATGGCCGAAATAGGCGCGTGGACGGCGGGCGAACCCGCAGGTCAGGAAGACCGCTCGGCCGGCATCCGAGCGCCGCAGGAGTGGCTCGAGGGAGCGGATGAGTCGGGCATTGGCGACGACGTTCACCCGCCAGAGCAGCTCGAACCAGTCGGGATCGCCGTGTGCCACCGGCGTCGAGCGGCCGAGGACCGCGGCACAGGCGACGAGCCCGTCGAGACGGCCGAAGCGTCGCCACAGACTCGGGCCGATGCGGTCGACCGCGTCACCGTCGGCGAGATCGAGCGGCAGCAGGGTCGCATGCCCGCCGACCTGTCGCACCGCGTCGTCGGTCTCCTCGAGGCCGCCTCGGGTGCGGGCCAGCAGCACGAGATGCGCGCCCTGAGCGGCGAGCAGCGGAGCCACGGCAGCGCCGAGCCCGCGGCTCGCCCCGGTCACCAACACGACCCGGCCGGCGAGAACCGCCACTTCAGGCCTCCTCGAGCAGCAGGGAGAGCTGATCCTCCCGCTCCCCTTCTTCCACATCGAACAGCCGGATCGGATAATCGCCGCTGAAACACGCGTCACAGAAGGCCGGGCGCAGCGGGTCGCGACCGGGTTCGCCCACCGCCCGATAGAGGCCGTCGAGGGAGAGAAAGGCGAGGCTGTCGACACCTATGAGGCGGGCCATCTCCGCCACACTGTGACGGGCGGCGAGAAGCTTGTCGCGCTCGGGCGTGTCGACACCGTAAAAGCAGCTATGGGTCGTGGGCGGGGAGGCGATGCGCATGTGCACTTCGCGCGCCCCGGCCTGCCGAACCATGGCCACGATCTTGGTCGAGGTCGTGCCGCGCACGATGCTATCGTCGACCAGCACCACCCGCCGGCCGGCGAGCACACCCCGGTTGGCATTGTGCTTGAGGCGCACTCCGAGGTGGCGGATGTGGTCGGAGGGCTCGATGAAGGTGCGGCCGACGTAGTGGTTGCGGACGATGCCCAGCTCGAACGGCAAGCCCGATTCCTGGGCGTAGCCGATCGCTGCGGGCACGCCACTGTCGGGCACCGGCACCACGATGTCGGCACGAGCCGGGGCTTCCCGCGCCAATTCGATGCCGATGCGCTTGCGCGCCTCGTAGACGCTGCGGCCGTCGGCGACACTGTCCGGCCGCGAGAAATACACATACTCGAAGATGCAAAAACGTGACGGCCGCGACGGGAAGGGGTGCAGGGATCGCAATCCTTGGCGGTCGACGACCACGAGCTCGCCCGGCTCCACCTCGCGCTCGAAGCGGGCGCCCAAGATGTCGAGGGCGCAGCTCTCGGAAGCGAACACCGGCACTTCCCCGAGCCGCCCCATCACGAGCGGTCGAATCCCGAGGGGATCGCGGCCGGCGACCACCGCGTCGTCGAACAGCGCCACGAGCGACCAGGCGCCCGCCACTTGACGAAGGGCATCGACGAGGCGCGCGACCGGGGTCGGTTCGCGGCTCTTCGCCACCAGATGGACGATCGCCTCGGTGTCGGTGGTGGACTGGAAGATGCAGCCCTCGCGCACGAGCCGCCGGCGCAGACCGAGGCCGTTGGTCAGATTGCCGTTGTGGGCGATGGCGAGCCCGCCGAAGGAGAGTTCGGCGAAGAGCGGCTGCACATTGCGCAGCATGCTCGCCCCGGTCGTGGAATAACGCGTGTGCCCCACCGCAGCATGACCAGGAAGGCCGGCAATCACCGAATCCTTGCCGAAGTTGTCGCCGACCAGGCCGACCGCGCGATGGGCGTGGAAATGGGTACCGTCGAAGGTGACGATCCCCGCCGCCTCCTGGCCGCGATGCTGGAGCGCATGCAAACCCAGGGCAGCGAGGGCCGCCGCATCCTCGTGCCCCCAGATGGCGAAAATGCCGCACTCCTCGCGCGGGCGGTCGTCGTCGAACAGGTCGGTGGTCACGCAATCCTCCGCCTCATTCGACCCTGCGGATCAACTGCTCGAGCGCCCGATTGGCGTCCTCGCGGTATCCGCTCCCGGGAGGCGCCATGGGCGAACCGGCTGGCTGCGGGACGGCAGCCGTACCCTCGAGCAAGCCCTCGGGCAGCAGCCGGGCGAGAACGCGGGCGCCTTCTTCCACATAGGGTCGGGAGACCGCCCGGACCACCCAGGCGGGCATCGGCGCCTGGTCGAGCATGACCAGCGCCGCAAGATAGGCCGCACAGACGAGAAAGGCGCCGCGGCCAGCTCCGTAGAGGATGGCGAAGAGCCGATCGACGCCGGCGAAGCCGCTCTCCGCCACGCGCCGAGCGATGCCCCCGGTGAGGAGCTTCAGGAGCACGAACGGCGCGAGGAAAACCCCCACCGCGGTCGCCAGGTCGGCGACCAGGTCGTTGCGCACCGCTTCCAAGACCAGCGGCCGCACCGGGGCATAGAGATAGTAGGCGGCCAGCAGCGCCGCCGCCCAGCTCGCGAGCGACAGCAGTTCGCGCACGAACCCGCGGCTTGCGGCCGCGACCACCGACACCAGCAGGACGAGGCCGACGACCAGATCGAAGACGGTGAACGGCATACTGGTCATGGTGCGGATCGCTCCCCGCGCCGCCGCGGTGCGGCCGGTCCACCGATGCGATCGACGAGCTCGGCCAATCGCGCAACCGGGAGCAGGGTCAGTGGACTGTCTTCGACCGCGCTCGCCGCCGGCAACAGCACCTGACGGAAACCGAGTTTTGCAGCCTCGCGCAGCCTGAGGTCGACCCTGCCGACCGGACGCACCTCGCCGGCGAGACCGATCTCGCCGAACGCCACCGTGCCTTCCGGCATGGGGCGGCCAGCGAGCGACGACAGGATGGCTGCGGCCACGGCCAAATCGGCACCCGGCTCGCGGACTTGGAGGCCGCCCGCGACATTGAGATAGACATCTCGGCCGGCCAAGGTAAGGCCACAGCGGGCCTCGAGCACGGCGAGGATGGTGGCCAGGCGGCCGGCGTCCCAGCCGACCACGGTGCGCCGGGGCGTGGCGAACGGGCTCGGCGCCAGCAACACCTGGATCTCCACCAGTACCGGTCGCGTTCCCTCGATACCGGCGAAGACACAGGCACCCGGCACCCGCAGGCTGCGTTCGCCGAGGAACAGGCCAGAGGCATCGGCGACGGCGACGAGACCGCTCTCCCGCATCTCGAAAATGCCGAGCTCGTCCGCCGGTCCGAAGCGGTTCTTCACCGCCCGCAAGAGGCGGAATGGCAGGCCCCGCTCGCCCTCGAAGTCGAGCACCGTGTCCACCATGTGCTCGAGCAGTCGGGGGCCGGCGATCTGACCGTCCTTGGTGACATGGCCAACGAGCACGAGCACGGTCCCGCGCCGCTTCGCAAAGCGCACGAGCTGGTCAGCGGCGGCGCGAATCTGGGAGACCGTACCCGAGGCGGCCTCGACCTCGGGAACCGAAACGGTCTGGATCGAATCGACGACGAGCAAGGCCGGCGCTGTCGGGCCGTCGAGGGCCGGGAGCACTTGCGAGAGGTCGGTCTCGCAGGCGAGCGCCACCGGCGCCCGCGCGAGGCCCAGCCGGCGGGCGCGCAATTGCACCTGCTCGACCGACTCTTCCCCGCTCAGGTAGACGACGCTCTTGCCCGTATGCGCCACTGCCGCTGCCGCCTGCAGCATCAGCGTCGACTTGCCGATCCCGGGATCGCCTCCGATGAGGACCGCCGAGCCGCGGACGAAACCGCCGCCCAATACGCGATCGAGTTCGCCCATCCCGGTCTCGAGCCGCGGCGGCGGTTCCACCTCGGCCGCCAGCGGCACCAGGGCGAGCCTCGAGGGGGCGGCTCGTTGGCGCGGTCGACCGGTCGAGATCTCTTCCTCGAGACTGTTCCATGCCCCGCATGCCTCGCAGCGGCCGGTCCAGCGAAGCTGGACTCCGCCGCAAGCGGTGCACAGGAACCGGCGCTTGATCTTCACCCTGCGGCCGTCCCCGGAGCTTCGTCGAGCTCGGCGAGCTGGAGGACCCGGATCGGGCCGTCCGCCCGTCCGTGAATGAACTGATCGACATAGGGATTGCCGCTCCTGTCGATCGCCCCGACCGGGCCCTCCCAGATGATCCGGCCGTCGTAAAGCATGGCGACCCGGTCGGCGATCTTGCGGACGCTCGCCATATCGTGGGTGATCGACAGGGCGGTGGCACCGAGCTTGCGCACCGAGCGTCGGATGAGCTCGTTGATGACATCGGCCGTGATCGGATCGAGGCCAGTGGTCGGTTCGTCGAAGAACAGGATCTCGGGCTCGGTGGCGATCGCTCGGGCGAGGCCCACCCGCTTCTGCATGCCGCCCGACAGTTCAGCTGGCCACAAGTCGGCGACGTCCGGGCCGAGCCCCACCCGGGCGAGGGTGCGAATCGCGATCTCCTTCGCCGTCCGCCGGTTGGCGAGCCGGCGCGCGAGCAGACCGAAAGCGACATTCTCCCATACCGGCAGGCTGTCGAACAGCGCCGACCCCTGGAACAACATGCCGAACTTGAGGCGGATGCGGTTCAAAGTGGCATCGTTCGCGCCCACCACCTCCTCGCCATCGACCTGGATGGAACCGCCGTCCGCCGGCAGAATGCCGAGGATGCATTTGAGCAGCACCGATTTGCCGGTCCCCGAGCCGCCGATGACCACGAGCGAGCGTCCGGCCGGGACGTCGAGGTCGAGACCGCGCAGCACCTCCTTGCCGCCGAAGCGTTTCTCGAGCCCGCGGATGCGGATTTTGGGAGCGGTGCCGTTCATCGGCTGAAGAAAATTTCGGTGAGCATGTAGTCGGCGGT
Organism: bacterium HR40; assembly: GCA_002898275.1. GTDB lineage: Bacteria > Pseudomonadota > Alphaproteobacteria > Geminicoccales > Geminicoccaceae > HRBIN40. Next base: position 648,437 of record BEIQ01000001.1, on the reverse strand, counting down.
GAGGATGAGGATCGAGGCCGAGACCACGGCAAGCGTGGTCGCCGCACCGACCCCCTGGGCTCCACCTCGGCTGTGGTAGCCCTGATAACAGCCCATGAGGGCGACGATGAAGCCGAACACCGCCGCCTTGACGAGACCCGATGCCACGTCCTCGCTCTCGAGATGGTCGATGGTACGGTTGATGTACTCGATGGGGCCGAAGCCGAGCTTGAGGGTCGAGACCAGGAAGCCGCCGAGCACACCGATGACATCGGCGACCAGCACGAGCAGCGGCAACATGAGCACGGCTGCGAGCAATCTCGGGAAGACGAGATAGCGCATCGGATCGGTGGCGAGCGTGGTGAGGGCGTCGATCTGCTCCGTCACCCGCATGGTGCCCAGTTCTGCCGCCATGGCCGCACCGACCCGGCCCGCCACCATGAGGCCAGCCAATACCGGTCCGAGTTCGCGGGTCATCGACAGCACGACGATCGTCGGGATGGCGTTCTGCGCCTCGAAGCGGGAAAATCCGGTATAGCTCTGGAGCGCCAGCACCATCCCGGTAAAGATCGCCGTGAGCCCGACGACGGGCAAGGAAAAATAGCCAATTTCCACCATCTGGCGGAAGATCTGGCGTGGATACCAAGGGCCCCGCAGCCCTCGCAGCACGGCGTCGAGGGCGAAGAGCGCGAGGTGGCCCACCGTCTCGCAGGCGGCAAGCGCGCTGCGGCCGACGAGGGCGAGCGGGTTCACGGTCCGGGCTCCGCCGGCAAATAGTGGCGTGCGCAACGTGGCCCGAGCCGCGCGAGCACCTCGTAACCGATGGTGCCGGCAGCGGCGGCCAGTCGATCCACCCCGTCGGCGCCGCCGATGAGCGTCACCTCGCAGCCCTCGCCGATCCGCTCGGGAGGCACGGCGCTCACGTCCAACGTCACGAGATCCATCGACACTCTTCCGACGATCGGCAGCTCGAAATCGGCATAGCGGGCCACCGCACGATCCGAGGCCGCCCGCAAGATGCCATCGGCATAGCCTGCGGCAATCGTCGCGACCCTGACCCCCGAGGGGAGCTCGCGCGTCGCCCCATAGCCGACGGTGCGGACGCTCCGGATGTCATGGATCTGGATCACCGGTGCCCGCAATTCCACCACCGGCTGCATGGGATTGGGTCGTCCCGGTGTGGGATTCACGCCATAGAGGGCCGCTCCCGGCCGCAGCAGGTCGAAATGGAACGCCCGACCCAAAAAGATCCCCGAGGATGCGGCGAGGCTGGCGGGAATCGTGGCGAACCGCTGGCGGATGCCGAGAAAGGTCGAGAGTTGCCGGGCGTTGAGCGGATGATCGGGATCGTCGGCGCAGGCGAGATGGCTCACGATCAGGACGAGGCGGATGCCCTCGAAGTCGGCGGGCTCGAGCGCCAGGACCCGGTCGTCGGCAAGCCCGAGCCGGGTCATCCCGGTGTCGACGTGGAGTGCCGCCTCGAGCGGCTCGCCCGCAGCGGCGGCGGCCTCCCGCCAGCGGGCGATCTGGCCTTCGTGGTTGAGGACCGGCACCAAGCGGTGGGCTCGGAAGACCCCCGCCTCGCCGGGTCCGACACCGTCGAGGACGAAGATCCGGCTGTCGGGCAAGAGGGCGCGCAGCGCGATCCCCTCCTCCAGACGAGCGACGAAGAAATGCCGACAGCCGGCGCGAGCGAGGGTCGGGGCCACGGCTGCGAGACCGAGTCCATAGGCGTCGGCCTTGACCACGGCGGCGGTTTCTGCCGGCGCACCGGCGACCGCGAGCCGGCGCCAGTTGGCCGCGATCGCCGCGAGATCGACGATGAGTCGGGCGCGCATGCTTCAGGGGCCGCCGAACTCGTCGGGATGGTGGGTCATCTCGAGATCGTAAAAACGACCGAAGCGCGCGTCGAACTGCAGGTGGACGACACCGATGGGGCCGTTGCGCTGCTTGGCGACGATCACTTCCGCGCGATTATGGCTTTCCTCGAGCCGTTGCTTCCAGCGTTCGTAACGTTCCTGGAACTTCTCGTCGGCCTCGTCTGGACGCTGCTTGGGTTCCGAACGCGACTGGTAGTACTCGTCGCGATAGACGAACATCACGACATCGGCATCCTGTTCGATGCTGCCGCTTTCTCGCAGGTCCGATAGCTGCGGCCGCTTGTCCTCGCGCGATTCGACCGCCCGCGACAGCTGCGACAGGGCGAGGACCGGCACGTCCAGTTCCTTGGCGATGGCCTTGAGCCCTTGGCTGATCTCGCTGATCTCCTGGACCCGGTTGTGTTGGGCGGGGCCGCTCACGCCCCGCAACAGCTGCAAATAATCGACGATGAGCAGCGACAGTCCATGGGTGCGCTTGAGACGCCTGGCACGGGTGCGCAGGGCAGCGATGGATAACGCCGGTGTGTCGTCGATGAACAGGGGCCGCACCGCGAGGTCGCGGGTGGCACGGACGATCCGCTCGAAATCCTCTTCCCGCAGGCGGCCGCGGCGCAATTCGTCGGTCGGAATCCGCGCCTCCGCCGACAATAGCCGCATCGCCAACTGTTCTGCGGACATCTCGAGCGAGAACAAGCCTACGACATAGTTCTCGTGCCGCAGTCCCTGGGCCTCCGGGCCGACTGCCTTGCGCGCTGCGGCATTGGCGGCGATGGTGAGGGCGAGTGCCGTCTTGCCCATGCTCGGGCGGGCAGCCAGCACCACGAGATCGGAACGCTGCAGTCCCCCCAGTTTCTCGTCGAGACCGACGAGCCCGGTCGGCACACCGGTGACGTTGCCGGCCTTGTGGTAGGCCGCATGGATATAGCGGACGGCACTCTCGAGCACCTCCGGGAAGCCGCGGAAGTCCCCGCGGGCCTCGCCCCGCTGGGCGAGTTCGAACAGCTTCTGTTCGGCCTTTTCGATCTGCTCGATGGCGGAGGCGCGATTGTCCGGATCGAAGGCCTCGTTGACCACCTCCTCGCCGATCTCGATCAACCGCCGGCGGACCGCGAGATCGTGCACGACCCGCGCATATTCCACCGGATCGACGATCAGCTCGGCGGCGCGCGCGATGCGTTCGAGATAGACGCCGCCATCCAGCTCGGCGAGAGCGGGATCGGTGTCGAACAGATGATAGAGCGTAGTGTGGTCGGCGAGTTGGCCGCGGGCGATCGTCGCCGCACAGGCTTCGTAGATGCGCCGGTGGACCGGTTCGTAGAAGTCGTCGGCGATCAGGAAGTCACCGATGCGATGGTAGACCTCGTTGTTGACCAGAATGGCGCCCAGCACCGCGAGCTCGGCCCGCAGATTGTGCGGGACCGTGCGCAAGACCGGCGTGTCGGCGACGCCGGACGCGGTCGGATGGCGCAGCTCGGAGGCCATGTTTCTCCAGAAGGATCGACAGCAGCGCGGGTGCACCGGCTTCTAGCACGCCCCTCGTGCGACGCAATGCGCTCGACACCGCGGCTCGCCTGCCGTGGGCCGAGTCGAGCCGGAGGATGAGGCTTGCCTCGCGAACCGCGAGGGTGTAGCCAAGATCGTCTGGCTTCCTGGAAGCCCGGGCGGGAAGGTACGGTCGTTCCCTGGGCACCATGACGGCTCGCCCTCGTGCGTCGGGGAGGAGTGCGGCTCGGTGAAGTGCCCTTGGTGTGATTCGGACAATGCCACCGGACACCGCTTCTGTGGTCATTGCGGGCGGCCGTTGCCGCGCTCCTGTACCCGTTGCGGCTTCGAGAATGCCCCGGACGCACGCTTCTGCAGCGGCTGCGGTCTGCCCCTTGCCGCGGCCGGCGAGGTCGGCGGTCCAGCTGGCAACAGCTCCGGCGGCGAACGCCGCCAACTCACCGTGCTCTTCTGCGATCTCGTGGACTCCACCCGCATCGGCAGGGAACACGATCCCGAGGCCCTGCAGCAGTTGTTGCGCGGTCTGCGACGATTGTGCAGCGACTGCGTGCACCGGTACGATGGCGTGGTCACCCAGTTCCTCGGCGACGGCATCCTCGCCTGCTTCGGCTACCCGCTCGCCCACGAGGATGACGCCGAGCGAGCCGTACGAGCGGCCCTCGCCTTGCTGCGAGCCGTCGCGGAGCGGCGCCGCCACGAGGCGCTGCCGCTTCGCGTGCGCCTCGGGGTGGCGACCGGGCTCGTCGTCACCTCCGACGAGACCGAAGGGCGGACGGCGCTGCTCGCCATGATCGGCGAACCCCTCGCCATGGCCGCGCGGCTCCAGTCGCTCGCACCAGCCGATGGCATCGTCATCGGGCCACTCACGCGCGAACTGGTGGGCGATCAGTTCGAGCTCGAGGAGCTGGGCGAGCATCGCCTCAAGGGATTCGCGGGAACGGTGCGCGCCTGGAGGGTACTGGGCGAGCGACGCGGGGTCGACCGCTTCGGCTCGCGCCGGACCGCAGTCGGGTTGTGTCCCTTCGTCGGCCGCGAGCGGGAACAGGCGTTGCTCGCGGGTCTGTGGGACGATGCCGTGGCGGGCCACGGCCGGGCGGTCATCCTCACCGGCGAGGCGGGAATCGGCAAATCTCGCACCATCGCCCATTTCCTCGCCGCGATCGGGCACGAGCCCCACGTTCGGGTCCGCTATTTCTGCGTCCCCTATCACCGCGACAGCCCCTTTCACCCTGTGCTCGAACACCTCGAGCGCGCTGCCGGGATCCAGGCCAGTGCGCCGGCGGAAGAGCGGCGTCGCCGCCTGAGCGAAATGTTGCGCGAGCTCGGCCGAGGCGACGAGGAGGCGGTGGCGCTCTGCGCCCGCATGCTCGGTTGTGCAGCAAACGGGCCCGTGGGAGGGGGAGTGGATGCCCTCGAGCGCGAGCGCTTCCACGAGGTCCTGCTATCGCTCCTCGGTCGGGTGGCCAGCCGTTCGCCGGTCGTGATGCTGGTCGAGGATGCGCACTGGCTCGATCCCTCGACGGGCGATTTCCTCGCCCGCGTCGTTGCAGCCCTGCCGCGCCTGCCGATGCTGCTCGTTCTGACCACCCGCCCCGAATTCCTCCCACCTTGGCGCGACGAGCCGCATGTGGCCGTGCTGTCCCTCAGCCGCCTCGATCCCCTCCGAGTGCGCGAGCTCATCGCCAGCGTCGCCGGCCCGGCACCGGTCACGGACGCGATGGTGGACGAGATTGCGGCGCGCAGCGACGGGGTACCCCTCTTCGTGGAGGAGCTCACGCGTCACCTGCTCAGCCGTGCGAGCGCCGGCGATGCGCACACTGCCCCGGTGCCGGACACGCTTCGCGATCTGCTCACGGCGCGACTCGATTCGCTCGGGTCGGTCCGGCTGGTGGCACAAGCGGCAGCGGTCCTCGGCCGCCATTTCCGGGTGGATCTCCTTCGCCGCATGCTGGGAATATCGCCCGAGGAGCTCGCCCTCCACCTCGCGCGACTGCGGGAGACCGGCCTTGCCGTCGTGCAAGGCGACCCCCCCGAAGCGATCGGCAGTTTTCGCCATGCCCTCATCCAGGATGTGGCGGTCGAGAGTCTCCTGCGGGAGCGGCGGCAAATGCTGCACCAACGGGTGGCCGAGATCATGGAACGAGAGTTCCCCGAGCTGGCAGCGCGCCATCCGGAGCTGGTCGCCAGCCACTTCGATGCCGCCGGTCTGGCGGCGCGAGCGGTGCCGTGGCACCTCGCCGCCGGCGATCAGGCCCGTGCCCGCTATGCCGGAAACGAGGCCCGCGCCCACTATCACCTGGCCGATGCGGCGGCACGGGCCGCAGCCGCGGGTGGCGAACAGGGCGAGCTTCTCGCCCGCTGCGCTGTCGCGCTCGCCGCTGTGGCGCGGAACCGCGAAGAGGTGCTCGCCGATCTCGCCCGCCTCGATGTCGCCGAGCGTGCCGTCTCCGACCCGCTCCTTCGCGCGGAGCTCCGTTACTGGGCGGCACGCCTGCACTACGTGCTCGGGCACTTCGACGATGCCGTGCATCTGGCCGAGGCCAGCCTCGAGCTCGCTCGCACCGCCGGCGACAGCGGGGCCCTGTGCGCCCGGCCGGTCAACCTGCTCGCCCGTCTCGCCTGTTTGCGCGGCCGCGGCGGCGAGGCGGTGGCCTATGCGAGCCAGAATATCTCGGAGATGCAGCGCCTGGGCGACCGGGTCGAGACCGCCGCCATGACCGGCGTCCTGGCCTTCGGCCTGGCGCTTTTGGGTCGCTTCGAAGAGGCGGCACGCGCGGCGGACGACGGGGTCGCACTCGCCTCGGCGGTGGGCCACCTCCCCACCCTCGCCGCCGCCCATTGCTATCGCGGCGTGGTCCACGCCTGGCGCGGGGATGCCGAGCACTTTACCGCCGATTTCGCCGCCACCATCGAGCTCGCCGAGCGCTGTGGCGATCTCTTCCGCTCCTATCTGGCACACGGCTGGCGCGGTCAGGGGCAGCTCCTCGCCCACGCCTTCGAGGCGGCAGCGGACGATCTCGAGACCGCGGAGCAGCTCGCGGCGCGCCTCGGCACGAGCTTCCATCTCGGCGCTTTCACCGCCTTGCGGGCGAAACTGGCCCTCCTTCGCGGACGAGCGACCGAAGCGGAGGAGCTCGTGCAGCGCGCGGTCCGGCTGGCGGAGGAGTCGCGACAGCCTTGGGGCATGTCCATCGCCTTGCGGGTGACGTGCGAGACCCTGCTCGCGCGCTCCCGACCCGCCATCGAGGCCGCCCTCGCGGCTGTCGACCGCGCCATCGCCATCCAGGAGGAGAGCCAGTCCCGCTACGATCTCGCCTGGTCGCTGCTGGCCCGCAGCCACGCCTTGGCGGCGGCCGGCAGACGCGAGGACGCGACCAGCGAGCTCGCCCGCGCCGCCTCGCTGTTCGCCGAAATGGGCGTGCCGCGCGGCTGCGAGCGGGTGGCAGAGGCGCGCACTCTCCTCCTCTGACCTCTCCGCGGCCGGACCGGCCGATCGCGTCGGTCGGCCGCGCCGTGCCCGACAACGGGAGATCACCCCATGGCCATCGCCCTCATGCTCGGTGGCGGCGCACCAACCCTCACCCTCATGGCCGGCGCTCTCGCCGCTCTCGACGAGGAGGGCGTCTCCTTCGACGTCGTGTCGACCGCCGGAGCCGGCATGCTCGTGGGATTGCTCTATGCCGCCCCGCGCGACGCCACCCGTGCCGAGGCGCTCCGTCGCACGGTCGAAATGGGAGTGGCGGATGCGATCTATGAACGCTTCCCGGTCAACTACAAGGTGTTCCACAAGCCGGGGCCGGCTGCCGTCGACTATACCCGATCCCTCGCGGCGTTCGGCCGCCGTGGCAAGGACGGCGTGCCGGAACATCCCTTGGCGCGCTGGCTGCTCGCCTGGAGCCAATGGTGGTTTCCCGCTTCCGTTTTCGGCTCCGACGCCACCAAACTGCGCGACGATTGGCTGGCGCTGTGGGCGGCCCTCCTGTGCCCGAGCGACCTCGGCCCGACCAGCAAGGGATTGTGCCAACCGGCGCCGTGGGTCGAGGAGGTGGTCGATTTCGAGGCGTTGCGCCGTTTTCCTGGCGAATTCTACATCAACGCCTACAACGTCACCGACCAGAAAATGGAAATCTTCTCTCGCGACGAGATCACCATCGACCATTTCCACGCCGCCCTCGCCTTTCCGTTCATCTATGAACCATTTCGCATGAACGGGAAAGTCTACGTCGAAGGGTCGGCGATCGACACACTTAACTACGAAGGCCTGCTAGAAGAGAAACGCGCACAGGTCGATACCATCGTCGTCTTCGATGTACTCAGTCGCAAGGAGCTCATTCGCGAACCACGCGATCTCTACGACGCCTGGGTCCGTTCCATCATTCTGCCGCTTGTGGCGATGAGCAAGGACGACACTCGCCTCTTCGAACTGGTTCACAACCGCAAGCACAAAAAGAAGTTGCTGAGAGTTCCGTTCCTCATCCCTCCGGACCGCTGGGAACATATCCTCGATTGGTCGCGCAGCAATCTCGAAGCTCTCTGGGACATTGGCTACGACTCGGGGCGCGCGTTTTTCGCTCTGCATCGCGAAGAACTCTCGCGAGCCGCGGATTCGCCGCGCGGGTTGCCGCAAGCCGGCTGAGAGGCTGTGCATCGATGGGGTCGCGCCGGGGATCGGGGCCCGCGCCCGTCGCTGTCGGGATGTGAGAAAAGCCACAGAACCTCCCGGCGACAGCTGCTAGGGATCGCTCCGCTGAGGGCTGAGCACTTGGACCTGTGAAGGGGGGACGCCCGCCTTCACAGGTCGTTTTTCCGCCTTGCCCGATGTCGCCGCAGCGGCTTTCTTCCAGCGCCGGGAAACCGGAGTCCGAGATCTTGCGCATCGTGGTCATCGGCGGCGGGGTCATGGGTAGTGCACTCGCCTATTTCCTCGTGGCCGAGCCGAAGTTCGCCGGCGAGGTGGTGGTGCTGGAGCGCGATCCGAGCTATCGGTTCGCCTCCTCGGCGCGCTCCGCGAGCTCGATCCGCCAGCAGTTCTCGACTTCAATCAACATCGCCATCGGTCGCTTCGGCGCGGCTTTCCTGCGGGAGGGACGGGCTCGGCTCGCGGTGGACGGCGAGGCACCGGCCCTCGGCTTCGTCGAGGGTGGCTATCTCTTCCTGGCCACTGCCGACCGTCTTGCCTCGCTCGAGGCGAACGTTCGCGTCGAGCGGTCTTGCGGGGCCGACATTGCGCTCCTGTCGCCCGCGGAACTCGGCCGACGCTTTCCCTGGCTGTCCGTGGACGGCCTCGCCGGTGGCTCCCTCGGCCTTTCCGGCGAAGGTTGGTTCGATGGCTGGGCCCTTCTCCAGGGGTTCCGACGCAAGGCGATCCGCCTCGGAGCCCGGTTCGTGACCGCCGAGGTCGTCGAGGCGGAACGACGGGGGCGGCGCGCGATAGCCGTCCGCACCCGCGATGGCGAGCGGATCGCGGGCGATCTCTTCGTCAACGCAGCCGGTCCATGGGCTGGCAAGGTGGCGGAGATGTTCGGCGTATTTTTGCCAGTCGAGGCTCGCCGACGCTGCGTGTTCGTCGTGAGTTGCCCCGAGCCACCGCGGCCCTGCCCGCTCGTCATCGACACCTCGGGTGTCTGGTTCCGCCCCGAGGGCGAGGGTTTCCTCTGTGGCGCCGCACCGCCGCCGGAGCGCGATCGACCGGACTTGCCCCTCGACGAGGTCGATCATGGCCTCTTCGAGGACATCATCTGGCCGGCCCTCGCCCACCGCGTGCCGGCGTTCGAGCGCCTGCGGGTAACGGGCGCATGGGCCGGCTATTACGAGTTCAACACCTTCGACGCCAATGGTCTGGTCGGGCCTCACCCCGACCTCGACAATATGCTGTGCGCGAATGGCTTTTCCGGCCACGGCATCCAGCAGGCGCCGGCGGTGGGACGGGGACTCGCCGAATGGATTTGCCACGGCCGCTATCTCTCGCTCGACCTCTCGCCGCTCGCGCCCGAGCGACTGCGGCGCGGCGAGCGGCTGCTCGAACGCCATGTCATCGGCTGAACCGGAGACGGCAGTAGTGGGCGAACGGCTACGGATCGGGTTCGTAGGACTCGGGCGGATGGGCGCACCGATCGCCCTGGCCCTGCTCGAAGGCGGTTTCCCGCTCACGGTCTTCGGCCGCGATGCCATGCGTCTCGCGCCCATCCTCGCCCGCGGTGCCACCCGGGCGGCCTCTCCGGCCGAGCTCGCCGCGGCGAGCGACGTGGTGTTCCTCTGTGTGACCGACACCGAGGCCGTGCAGCAGCTGGCCCTCGGTCCGCGCGGTCTCGCCGAGGGCGGCCGACCCGGTGCCATCGTCGTCGACCACTCGACCATCCACCCGACCGCGACGCGAGCGATCGCCCGCGAGATCGCTGCGCGCGCCGCTATGCATTGGCTCGATGCGCCGGTCTCCGGTGGACCACCGGCGGTCGCCCGGCGCGCCCTGGTGGTGTTCGTCGGCGGCGATGCCGGCATTCTCGAACGGGTGCGGCCGATCCTCTCCCTCTATGCCGGAAGGATCACCCATATGGGCCCCTCGGGCAGCGGCCAGACCACGAAGCTCCTGAACCAGGCGCTGGTCGGCATCGGCTTTGCCGCGCTAGCCGAGACCGCACGGCTCGCCCTGGCCTGCGGTATCGACGCCAGCCGCCTACCCGAAGCGCTCGCCGACGGCCGCGGCGATTCCCGACTGCTCCAGGAGTATTTCCCGCGGATGGTGGCCGGCGACCGCCGGCTCTTCGGGCGCATCGACATCCTGCTCAAGGACCTCGACATGGTGGGCTCGCTGGCGCGCGAGGCCGCCAGTCCGATGCCGCTCGCCGCCCTCGCGAGCGAGCTGCACCGACTCGCCGTAGCCGTCGGTCTCGGCGCCGAGGACAATGCCGCTCTCGTCGATCTCTACCGGAGATGACCGGCGCGTCGTCGCGGGAAGCTCGCCGGGTGTTTGCCGGCCGGCGCTCGGGCTGGTAGAGAGGCAGCGCATCCCGCACCGGTGGCGCTTCCCCGCGCTGCCCCGCATACCGGACCAGGACCATGACCCTTCTGCCCAATTCGCTCGCTGCCCGCGACATCGCTCACGTCCTCCACCCCTATACCGACTTGCGCCTGCACGAGGAACGCGGGCCGCTCGTGATCGCCGAGGGTCGTGGAGTGAGAGTGCGGGATGCCGAGGGACGCGAGTACATCGAGGGGCTCGCCGGGCTCTGGTGTGTCTCTCTCGGCTGGGGCGAGATGCGGCTCGTCGAGGCGGCTGCCCGCCAGATGCAACGGCTCGCCTACATCCAGACCTTCAGTCACCGCTCGTCGGAGCCGGTGATCGAGCTCGCCAGCCGGCTCGTCGCCCTGGCGCCGAAGCCTTTGACCAAGGCGATGTTCGTCAACTCCGGTTCGGAAGCGGTGGATACGGCGATCAAGCTCGTGTGGTACTATTTCAATGCCCGTGGCCTGCCGCAGAAAAAGCGGATCCTGGCGCGCCGCCGGGCGTATCACGGAGTGACGGTTGCCGCCGGCCATCTCACCGGCCTCGCTTATGCCCGCGCCGGGTTCGATCTGCCGATGACCGATCGCTTCTTCCATCTGACCCCGCCCACCCTGTACCGCGAGGGCCTGCCGGGAGAGAGCGAAGAGGACTTTATCGATCGCCTCGCGAGCGAGCTGGAGACCACCATCCGGGTCCTCGGTCCCGAGACGGTCGCCGCCTTCATCGCCGAGCCGGTGATGGGCGCGGGAGGCGTGATCGTGCCACCGGCGAACTACTTCGCCCGGATCCAGCCGATCCTGCGCCGCTACGGTGTGCTCATGATCGCCGACGAAGTGATCTGCGGCTTCGGCCGCACCGGCCAGGTCTGGGGCTGCGACACCTACGGCATCGAGCCGGATCTCCTCACTTGCGCCAAGCAGCTGAGCTCGGGCTATCTGCCCATCGGCGCAGTTCTGATCAGCCAAGAGATCTACGAGACCCTCGCCGATTTCTCCCACCAACACGGCATGCTCGGCATGGGCTATACCTACGGTGGCCATCCCGTGGCGGCGGCGGTGGCCCTGCGGACCCTCGAGATCTACGAAGAGGATCGAGTCTTCGATCACGTGCGCCAGGTCGCTCCTCGCTTTCAAGAACGCCTCCGCCGTCTCGGCGATCACGAGCTCGTCGGCGAGGCGCGCGGGGTAGGACTCATCGGCGGCATCGAGATCGTGGCCGACAAGGCGACCCGACGGGCATTCGATCCGGCGGTCAAGGCAGCAGGCAAGGTCGTCGAGGCCTGTGAGCGACACGGCCTCCTGCTCCGCCCGCTTGCCGGCGACGTCGTCGGCATCTGTCCGCCGCTCGTCATTCGCGAGAGCGACATCGATGAACTTTTCGACCGTCTCGAGCGGGCCCTCGACGAGGCCGCGGAGGTCCTCGCCGGTGCCCGTCCCGCGGCCGCCGGGGGCTGAGGTGCAGGTGCGCGGATGAACGTCTACTCCGACCGACGGATGGTCCTCGCGGACGCGAGCGCGGGGCGAGCGCGCCTTGACGTCCTCCCGAAACAGAACCAGTTTGGTCCCAGTTTACGGACCCGCATGGGTGTGGCGCCCGTCGAGCCGGGCGGAGCATGAGGAGAACCGATGAGCGGCGAGGATCCGGAACTGATCCGCCAGCTCAAGTTGCGGGGCCTGCGGCCGACTCGGCAGCGACTCGCGCTCGCGCGCCTGTTGTTCCGCAACGGTCCGCGTCACTTGTCGGCGGAAGAGCTGTACCAAGAGGCACGCGATGCCGGCATAACGGTGTCGCTCGCCACCGTCTACAATACCCTCCACCAGTTCACGCGCGCCGGTCTGCTGAGCGAGGTCGTGGTCGGCAGCGGCCAGAGCTATTTCGACACCGATACCACCTCCCACTATCACTATTACGATCGCACCACCGGCCGCATCGTCGACATCCCCGAGCACGAGGTGGTGTTCGCGCGGCTGCCGCAGGCGCCGGAAGGCTGCATCGTCGATCGGGTCGACGTGGTCATCCGCGTTCGCCGCGTCGACCAGCCCGCCATTTGCCGTCCAGCCAACAAGGATTGAGGTAGCAGGCCGCAGCGGCCTTCAGCCGTCGCCCATCGATCCCGCCTCCGCCGGGTCCACACCCCACAGCAGGCGTCGTTCGACCCAGCCGCGCACGCCATCGAACTCGACGAGGCACCATTCGGGCTGACAGCGCGCCAGGGTGCCGAGCACCCCCGGCTCTGCCCGTAGCAGCACCCGTGCCGCGAGGCTCGGAGTGCGCCGCAGTTCGGCGGTGGCGCCGCGCACCAGCACGGTGCGGCGGCTCGACAACAGGGAGGAGTGAATCCACCCGCTATCGCCGTCCGGATCCTCGACCTTGCGCCAGACATCCGCTTCATCGACGATCCGCACCGGCAAGCCCTTGCGCCGGTAGACCCAACGGATGGGATACTCCGGTCCCGGTCCCTTGCGCATGTTCACCTCGTCCGAGGCGAGCGAAGCCCAGCGTGGCAGCGGTAGACCGCTCGGACCGGTACGCTTGCCCTCGGCCCGGACCGCGGCGGCAGCGGCGAGAAACAGCACGGAGAGAAGGAGGCCGAGGAGATACCGGTGGGCAGCCGGCCTCGGGAGGATGCGGAGGGCGTGCAAGCGAGCTGGTCTCCGTCGAAGCGTCGCCGCAGAGACGTCGGCCACGGCGCAACGAGTTTGAGAGCGGCTGCGCTTTTTGCTAAGGCCGACAGCGACGGAACTCAAGCTTCCTCCCGGGAGAGAGCGATGCCGCGCGTTCGGCCGCTGGTTGTCGTGACCCGTAGGCTGCCCGAGGTCATCGAGGCGCGCATGAAAGAGCTGTTCGATGCCCGCCTCAACGACGCCGACGAGCCGATGACCCGCGCCCAGTTGATCGAGGCGGTGCAGACAGCGGACGTCCTCGTCCCCACCGTTACCGACCGCATCGATGCGGCTCTCCTCGCCCATGCCGGGCCGCGTTTGAAACTCATCGCGAATTACGGAACCGGCGTCGATAACATCGACGTGGAAGCTGCCTACAAGCGCGGGATCACGGTCACCAACACGCCCGGCGTGCTGACCGAGGATACCGCCGACATGACCATCGCCCTGATCCTCGCGGTCGCGCGGCGACTGATCGAGGGCGAGCGCATCGCGCGGTCGGGGCAGTGGAAGGGCTGGAGCCCGACCTTCATGCTGGGACACCGGTTGTGGGGTAAGCGGCTGGGAATTTTGGGTATGGGTCGTATCGGCACCGCGGTCGCCCGCCGCGCCCGGGCCTTCGGCCTTTCCATCCACTACCATAACCGCCGGCGGGTCCACGAGAGCATCGAGGAAGAGCTCGAGGCGACCTACTGGGAGAGCCTCGATCAGATGCTCGCCCGCATCGATATCCTGTCCATCAACTGTCCCCACACGCCGGCCACCTATCACCTGCTCTCCGCCCGCAGGCTGGCCCTCCTGCGACCCCACGCCATCATCGTCAACACCTCGCGCGGCGAGGTCATCGACGAGGCAGCACTCGCCCGCATGCTGCGGGACGGCCGGCTAGCGGGTGCCGGTCTCGACGTCTTCGAGCACGAGCCGGCGATCAATCCGCGGCTGCGCGAGCTCGACAATGTGGTGCTGTTGCCGCACATGGGTTCGGCCACCCTCGAGGGCCGCATCGACATGGGCGAGAAGGTGATCATCAACATCAAGACCTTCGTCGACGGCCACCGCCCGCCCGATCGGGTGCTGCCGAGCATGCTGTGAGGGAGCACGGCGCGCAGGGCACTCGCGCTTGCCGATGGCTTCAGGCGACCTGCGGCGGGGACTAGAATTCCCCGTGGCCGCGGCCGGGAGGGAAGGATGCTGCCCTTTGCCTCGAATTACGCCGAACTGTGTGCCCGCTTTTGCTGGCGCGTGCCAGCCGATTTCGCCATCCCCGCAGCCGTCGTCGACCGCTACGCCGATGGCAGCGGGCGCGAGGCGGTGGTGGAGCTGGACGACCGTGGCGGCAGGCGGGTGTGGAGCTTCGACCGAGTGGCCGAGCTTTCGCGTCGCGCTGCCAACTTGTTTGCCGCGCACGGCATCGGCCGAGGCGATCGACTGGCCATCCTGCTCGGGCAACGGATCGAGACCCTGATCGCCCATCTCGGCGCTTGGCGAATCGGCGCCATCACTGTGCCGTTGTTTTCCCTCTTCGGCCCCGATGCCCTGGCGTTCCGGCTGCGGGACAGCGGTGCCCGGCTGGTCATCAGCGACCGTGCCGGTTGCGAGAAGATCGCTGCCATCCGCGACGGCCTCTGCGAACTGTCGCGGATCTTCTGTGTCGACGGACCGGTCGAGGATGCGGAGGACTTCCACGCCGCCCTCGCCCGGGCCTCCGATCGGCCGCCCCAGGTCGCAACGGGAGCTGAGGATCCGGCCCTCATCATCTACACCTCGGGAACCACCGGTGCGCCCAAAGGGGCGCTCCACGCCCACCGCGTCCTCCTCGGTCATCTGCCGGGAGTGCAGATGCCGCACGAATTCTTCCCGCAGCCCGGCGACCGTTTTTGGACGCCGGCCGACTGGGCTTGGATCGGTGGGTTGCTCGACGTGCTGCTGCCGAGCCTGTTCTTCGGCGTGCCCGTGGTCGCCTGGCGGGCGGCGAAATTCGATCCCGAGGCAGCGGTCGCGGTGATGGCGAGGGAGGGGATTCGCAATGTCTTCATGCCTCCGACGGCACTTCGCCTGATGCGACGTGCAGGGGTCGATCCCTACGCTGCAGGCGTCCGGCTGCGGACGGTGGGCAGCGGTGGCGAGTCCCTGGGTGCCGATATGCTCGAATGGGGTCGGGCCCGTCTCGGCGTGACCATCAACGAGTTTTACGGTCAAACCGAGGCCAATCTGCTGGTGTCCAATATGGCGGGGTTGATCGCACCCCGTCCGGGATCGATGGGAATGGCGGTGCCGGGCCACGAGGTCGCGGTGCTCGGCCCCGACGGCACGCCGCTCCCGCCCGGCGAGACCGGGGTCATCGCCGTGCGTCGCCCCGATCCGGTGATGTTCCTCGGCTATTGGCGCAATCCGGAAGCGACAGCCACCAAGTTCGCCGGGGATTGGATGCTCACCGGCGATCTCGGACGCAGGGACGAAGAGGGCTGGTTCACCTACCTCGGCCGCGAGGACGATCTCATCAACAGTGCTGGCTATCGTATCGGCCCGACGGAAGTGGAAACGGTGCTCGCCCGCCATCCGGCAGTGGCCCTCTGCGCGGTCATCGGAGTACCGGATCCCGTTCGCGGCGAGATCGTCAAGGCCTACATCGTGCCGCAGCCGGGAGTGGTGCCGGACGAAGCGCTCGCCGATTCGATCCGCGCGTTCGTCCGCGAGCGGCTCGCTGCCCACGCCTATCCGCGATCCATCGCCTTCGTCGAGGACCTGCCGCGCACCGCGACCGGCAAGATCCGCCGGGCCGAGCTGCGCGAGGCCGAACGCCGCAAGGCGGCGAGCGAACCGACCGCCGACAAGGGCTGATCGGCAGCTTTCAGTTGCGGCCAAGCCGGCCGGTTCCAGCCTCGCCGTCCATCCGTCGGCCTATGCTGCGAGACCGCTGCGCTTGCCGAGGGCCGCTCGTCCGTCGGCCCACGAGCCTGGTTGGACGATCTAGCCTTCCTTGCGGTCTTCGGGCCGCATCCACAAGCAACGGAACTCCTCGAACACGCCCGCATAGACGTCACGCTTGAACGGCACCACCTCGCTCAGCAGTTGGGTGGGGTCGGCCCATCGCCAAGCGCGAAATTCGCGGTGCGGCTGATCGATGTCGATGTCGCGGTCTTCGCCCAAGAATCGGAAAGCGAACCAGCGCTGGGTCTGGCCGCGGTAGCGGCCATTCCACATGCGCCGTGCGAGCTCCGGCGGGAGATCGTAGGATCGCCAGACGCGGCTCTCTTTGAGAAGCTCCACCCGGTCGGTGCCGATTTCCTCGCGCAGTTCCCGGAGTGCCGCGGCGAGCGGAGTTTCGCCGGGATCGATGCCACCCTGAGGCATCTGCCAGGCAGGAAAGGAGAGATCGGCTCGCTGGCCGACAAAGATGCGGTTCGTGCGGTCGAGCAACAGCAGGCCGACGCAGGGGCGATAGCCTGGAGGCGGTTCGTCGGTGACGAGACAGGACACGGCGCGGGTCTCCAGCTATGGCATCTGCGAAGCGTGTTCGAACAGACGACTCGGTGCCACCAACGCCAACCCTTTGTGCGGCAAGCTCGAAAGCCATTGGCGCAAGCGGTCGAGGGAGAGGGGCAGTGGCCGCAAATAGCCGGCGGCCCCTCCTCGCTCGAGAGCGGCCGCCTCGAGTGCCCCGAAGGCGCGATCGATGCCCTCCGGGGTCTCGCTGGCATCCAGGGGGATCGCTGCGAGATAGGGTATGCCCGCTTCGACCGCGACGGGGCGCAGGCTGTCGCCGTCGAGCTCGACGAGACCGAGGCCGCGAGCCGCGAGGACCGCAGCCACCGGCCTGAAGGCTTGCGGCGCGGCGGCGAAGGCGCCCGAGCGCAGCGCCAGTGCGGGGACCGCCGAGGCCTTGGCGAGCACCCGCAACAATCGATCGGTACGCACCTCCTCGGGCAGTTGGGGTGCGAGGGCAAGGGCACCCGCATCGCCGCGCCCCTCGTCGAGCGGATGCACCGGTAATTCGAGAAAGGTCTCGTGGCCGAACGAACGGGCGCGCCGCAGCCACGCGGCGGTCCCGTCGCCGTAGACCGAAAACACCAGACCGATCTGGGGCGGCGCGGCGAGGACGGGTTCGAGCGCCTCAGGGTGTGGTCCCGGTGCCAGGATCAGGATCGCCAGCTGGGGCAGGCCATCGGCGGGAGGCGGCAGGCGGCTCTGGTAGACGGCAAAGGGAGTGCGGCCGTCCGCGGCGCGGCTCGGCAGCGCCCCGTAAGGTCCCGGCGCGATCAGGGCAGGATCCACCTCGAGCGGCGGACCGCCAGGAACCTCGGGCCTCTCCCCAGGGGCGGAAGCCCCGGTGGCCGCTGCCTTCTCGGAAGCCGGCAAGGGCACCGTCACCACCGGCAGATCCCGATAGCGGAGCCCCCCTTGCCATCCCGAGAAACGCACGGCTGTCACGACGGCGACGGCGGTCAAAAGCACGAGGATCAAGAGGCGGACCGGCAACGTCCGCAGCAGGGCAGTCCGGGGCGCCACCCCTCGCTTCCGCTGGGTCGACGCCACGGCTGCCGCCGGCTGCTGGGCCCGGCTCACCGGGCGCCGGCAGACGCCTGACGGAAGAAAGAAAGGCCGCGCAACAGGTCGACAGCCCGCGCGAGCTGGTAGTCCTGGGCGTCGAGATCGGCAGTTCCCTTGGCCTGCCGGTTTTCCGGCGTGGCGGTGTCGTTCTCGAGCCGTCCCCGCAGGTCGGACTCGCGCCGGCCCTCCTCGTCCTCGACGAACTCGACCTTGGCCTGATGCACGATGATGTCAGGCGTGATGCCCATCGCCTGGATGGAACGGCCGGCGGGAGTATAGTAGCGTGCGGTGGTCAGCCGCAGTGCGCCGTGGCCGGGAATCGGCACGATCGTTTGCACCGATCCCTTACCGAAGGACTGGGTGCCCATCACCACCGCCCGTCCGTGATCCTGCAGGGCGCCGGCCACGATTTCCGAAGCCGAGGCCGAACCCCCGTTGATCAGGACCACCATCGGGAGACCGTCGAGGATGTCCCCAGGCCGGGCATTGTAGCGCTGCATGCTGTCGGGCCGGCGTCCCCGCGTCGAGACGATCTCGCCGCGATCGAGGAAGGCATCCGCCACTGCCACCGCTTGGTCGAGCAGTCCACCCGGATTGTTCCGCAGATCGAGGACGAGCCCCTTCATGCCGTCACCGAGCTCGCGACGCAGCTGGCGCACCGTTTCCTCGACCGCTTCGGCGGTGCGCTCGTTGAAGGTCGTGATGCGCAAATAGCCGACATCGCCCTCGCCCCGGCCCCGCACAGGGCTGATGCGGATCACCGCCCGCGTCAGTTCCACCTGCAACGGTTCCTGCTCGCCTTTGCGCAGGATTTCGAGGCGGATTTTCGTCCCGACCGGACCCCGCATTTTCTCCACGGCCTCGTTGAGGGACATGCCCATCACCGGTTCGCCGTCGATCCGCGAGATCAAATCACCGGCCTTGATGCCGGCACGCCAGGCGGGGGTGTCGTCGATCGGCGACACGACCTTCACCAGGCCGTTTTCCATCGTCACCTCGATGCCGAGACCACCGAATTCACCCCGCGTCTGCACCTGCATATCGCGGTACCGACTCTCGTCGAGATAGCCCGAGTGGGGGTCGAGAGCGGAGAGCATGCCGTTGATGGCCGATTCGATGAGTTTGTCGTCGGTGACCTCCTCGACGTACTCGGCGCGCACCCGCTCGAACACGTCGCCAAAGAGCTTGAGCGCCCGCAGGGTGTCGCTGCTCGTCGACTGCGCCCACGGACCGCTACCCGTAGCGGCCAACAGAAAACCCACGGTCAAGACCAGAGCGATGGCCGCCTTGACCCCGACACCCGCCCAGCGCCGTACCTGTCTCATCCCGAACCTGCTTCCCCGCTCTGCCCCGCTGCGAGCCACGGAAGGGGATCGACCGGCTCGCCTCGGCGGCGCAGCTCGACATAGATCCGCCGCGGGTCGTCGGGTGTCGCGAAAAGCCTTCCGACCGCCTGACCCGCCCGCACCTCGTCGCCAAGACCGACGTCGATCCGGTCCATCCCGGCAATCAACGCATGATATCCATCGCCGCGGTCGAGAATCAACAAGGGGCCGAAGTCGCGGAACGGCGACGCGAACACCACCCGGCCGCTCCACGGCGAGCGCACCAGACGCGGATTGTGTACGAGGAGGGTGACGCCGCGCGACAGCGGACCGGCGCCCGGATCGCCGTAGAGGTGCGCCGGTACGCCATCGACGGGCAGGGCGACGGATCCCGTGGCCTTCCTCTGGCCACCGGTACCGGCGGCCAGCGGTGCTGACCGTGCGGGTCGCCAGATCCGGGAGCGGAGGGACGGGCGAACGGCGATCGGCGAGCTGGCGGACGGCGATGGGAGGAGGGCTGCCGCCTGCCAGCGCGCCGGCTTCGACGCCTTCGTCCCGACGGCGGAGAATCCGCGCGCCAGCAAGCCTTCGGCGATATCGGCGAGGGTGCGCAGCCGGCCCCCGACGTGCCCGGCGGCGGCAGCCCGCCGAAGCCATTCCACCCGCTCGCGGGCGAGCGCCGCGCGACCGGTCTCGAGCTTCCTCCTCTCGTCCTCGAGTGCCGCGAGTTCGGCGTCGAGCATGCTCGACGCCGAACGCGCCCACGCCCGCGCTCGTTCCACCAGGCGCTGGAGCTCGCGCTGGGCTTCGAGGGACTGGTCTGCCGCCGCGAGCGCCGCCGAAGACGCGGCGAGCAGGGCGGCGAGGCGGCTGTCCGTTCGCACCGCCGCGGGTCCCATGTGCAGCCGGCGGTCGCGCTCGAGCCGGAGCACCCGCCAGCGAGTGTCGACCGCAAGCTGCAGCTCCCCGGCGAGCTCGACCAGGCGTTGGCGCGTGCTCTTTGCCAGTTCCCCATAGCGCTCGACGGCGGCGCGACGCTCCTCGCGCAGGCCAGTGGCGCGCGAAATCGCAACCGCGAGCGCTCGCGCCCGAGCGTCCGTGGCCTCCACGGCAGCCGCCAGACGAGCTGCCATCGCCGCGCGCTCGCGGGAGGCCTGCAAGGCGACCGCCATTGCGCCCACCAGAGAAGACGGAGGTGCGGCGAACCCGGTCTCGACCGTCGCCGCGGCGACGGGAACGAGGAGCAGCAGTGCCCAGGACCGTCGCATCCCCCGCCCCATCACTCCGCGATCAGACTGCGTCCCGTCATTTCCGGCGGCTGCTCCAGGCCAAGGAAGGGCAGCAGCGTGGGCGCCACGTCGGCGAGGATGCCGTCGCGCAACCGTAACCTCCGGCGAGCGCCGAAAAGGAAGCAGGGCACCGGATTGTAGGTGTGGGCGGTGTGCGGACCGCCGCTTTCCGGATCGCGCATCAGCTCGCAGTTGCCGTGATCGGCGGTCACCAGCGCCATCCCCCCGGTCGTTTCGACCGCCGCCAGGAGACGCCCGAGGCAACGGTCGACCGTTTCCACCGCGGCGATCGCGGCTTCGAGACTGCCAGTGTGTCCGACCATGTCGGGATTGGCGTAATTGACCAGCACGAAATCGAAGCGATGGCTCTGGATCGCATCGACCAGCCGATCGGTGACCGGCTCCGCCGACATTTCCGGCTTCAGGTCGTAGGTGGGAACCTTGGGCGATGGGACGAGGATGCGTTCCTCGCCAGCGAACGGCTGCTCGCGGCCGCCGTTGAAGAAATAGGTGACGTGCGGATACTTCTCGGTTTCGGCGATGCGCAGCTGGGTGAGCCCGGCAGCGGCGACGACTTCCCCCATGACGCGCTCGAGCTTCTCCGGCGGGATCAGCACCTCGAGCAGCCGGTCGAGCTCGCGGGAATAGCTCATGAGCCCGGCGGCCCAGGACAACTCGGGTCGGCATGGACGAGGGAACTCGGCAAAACCGGGATCGACCAGGGCGCTCAGGAGCTGGCGGACACGGTCGGCGCGGAAATTGGCACAGAGCAGTCCGTCGCCGTCGCGCATGCCTTCGTAGTCCCCGATCACCGTCGGCGGGAGGAACTCGTCGCCGAAATCCCGCTCCCAGGCCCGGCGCACCGCCTCTTCCGGATCCGCCGCCCGTTCGCCTTCGGCGAGGACGATTGCCCGCCACGCTCGTTGCGTCCGCTCCCACCGGCGGTCACGATCCATGGCGTAATAGCGACCGGAGACGGTCGCCACCCGCACGAGAGGCTGGTCTTGCAGCCCGCTGCGCAGCCAGGCCATCTCGCTGTCCGCCGAGCGCGGCGGCGTGTCGCGCCCGTCGGTAAAAAGATGGAGCAGCACGGGGATACCGGCGGCGGCGAACATGCGGGCGAGCGCCAGGATGTGACGCCGATGGGCGTGCACGCCACCTGCCGAGAGCAGGCCCAAGAGATGGAGCCGGCCTCCCGCCGCGCGGATCCGCTGGGCCGCCGCGGCGAGCCGTCCCGAGCGCTCGAACGTACGATCCTCGATCCAGCGATCGACCCGCGGAAGATCCTGGAGGACGATGCGGCCAGCCCCGAGGTTCATGTGACCGACCTCGGAGTTGCCGAACTGCCCCTCGGGCAGCCCGACCGCCGGCCCGTCGGTGCGCAGCAAGCAGCGAGGCAGACTCGCCCAGCAGCGGTCGAAGACCGGTGTGGGCGCCAGGGCCACGGCATTGGCCTCCCGCTCCTCGCGATAACCCCAGCCATCCAGGATGCAAAGGACCACGGGTCGCGGGCGATCGCTCATGACAGCCTTCCTCGCGCATGCAGCGGCCGGAGCGGCCACTGCGGCCGCCGGGGGCGAAGCGACCGGCACGGCGGACGGCAGTGCCGAGCCAACGCGATCCTCGGCCCCGGCGACACAGGACCGTAGCCGCCTTATCGCGGACGTCGGATCGCCGCCAACCGTACCGCCTGTCGCAGCCTGTCGCCACACGGGCGCGAGCGGACGACCGCGGCCGTTACCCGCCCATCCCCGCTGCCATCCCGCCCAGTGGGTGCCGACCTCACGCGCCCACCAGCACGAACTCCAACTCCACATCGGCCGGCAGATGGACCACCGGCCCGCCGGCGAACCGTACGAAGCGCATGCCGGTCACGTCTTCGCCGGCCGCCGTCACATGGGGTACCGAGCGACCTTGCTCCACCGGAAGCAGGGGCACGAGCAGGCGCACTCGCCGATCCAACCCGCCGGGCCGGAGGACCACTTCGCCACCCTCGTCGGGAACGAGGTCGGCAAATGCCAGAACCGGCAGGGGGTGCTCGTCATGATCGACGCGCTGCCCGACCCATTCGCTCAGCAGGCGTTCGAAGCCCAGCTGGCCGACGTCGACCCTGCTCTGCCCGGCTTCCCTCGCTTGGCGCTTGCGCACTGCGCTCATCTCGCGTCCCCCTCGCAGCGCGGGCTCGCCGCCCGCGCGTTCTCGAAACCACCGCTGTTGTGCCCTGCGAACGTTAATTTTTCCCTAAGGGGGCTCGGCCAGCGGGAAATGTAGGGGGGCGCCGCGTACCCGCTGGCGCCCCCCTGTCCTTCGGACCACCGTGAACGCCGGTTACTCTCGATCGCCTCCCACGAGCGCCTTCCAGAAGCTCCCGAAGTCCGGGTAACGCGCCGGTCCTTCGGAGGCCGTCATGGTCGCCGTCGTGGCGACGCCCGAGCTCGTCGATGCCGCCGGCACCACCTCATGGGTCCCGGTTCCAGCTGTTGCCGGCTGTGCCGGACCACCTCCCGCCACGGCCCGCCAGAACTCGGCGAAACTCGCGTAAGTGGCCTGTCCGGAAGCGGCCTCGGAAGCCGCGGGCTGGACGGGCTGGGCCGGCGGTCTGCCGACATGCGGGGCGGCGTCATAGTCCTCGACCGGCGGCTCGCCAGCCTCGGTGCCGCGCAGCGGCCGCGGCTCCATCTTCGGGTCGACGACCTCGCGGCTCTTTTCCTCGATCCGCTCGGGCGTCGGCTCTTCCGCCGGGGTCCGCCAGATGTCGATATGCTCGCGCGGCGGTGCCAGATCGAAGTGGTCGAGGAGCTGCCCGGTCACCGCAAGGAGACGGTAGCCGGCGAACATTTCGGTGAATTCCGCCGTGGTCAGCGCCACCCGAGCGAGGAACAGCTCGTTCTCGGCATCGAGGAGGTCGAGGAGCGAGCGCTGGCCGATGTCGAACTGCGCGGCATAGGCGTCCCGCGTCCGCCGCTGGGCCTCGGCCTTGGCCCGCAGGGCCTCGACGCGCGCCTTCGCCGTGGTACGGGCGCTGAAACTGAGCCGCGCCTCTTCCTCGGCTTGCCGCCGCGCCTTGGCCAGCCGCGTGCGAGCTTCGTTGATGCGGTGGAAGGCTTCGCGCTCGCGCGCCATATCGGCGCCGCCCCGAAACAGATTGTAGCGCAGCACCACGAGCGCCGAGGCATTGGCCGTATTCGTGGTACTGCCGGAAATATTGTTGCCGGCCGTGGCCCCCAGCTCGAGGTTGACCTGCGGATAGAATCCGGCCCGCGCCTTGGTGAGCTCGGCAGCCGCGACATCGACATCGGCAGCGGCGATCAGCACGCTCGGATTGCGGGTCGAAGCGATTTGTGCCGCGACGTCGGCACTGGCAGGCAGGGCGTTCTCCGCCACCCCGGTCGCCCGCAGATCCGTGGGGCGCTCTCCGACGACCCGCAGATAGGTCGCGATGGCATCCTCCAGCCGTCCGCGGGCAGTGGCGAGACTGTTGCGCGCTTCGGCGAGACGCGCCTCCGCCTGGCGCACGTCGGAGATGTCGCCGCGTCCCTCGCGCTCGAGCCTCGCCACCTTGCCGAGGATGCTCTCGTGGGCGCGCACATTGTCCTCGTTGAGGGCCAGGATGCGCTGCGCACGCATCACCTCGAGATGTGCCTCGACGGCATCGAGGGCGACGAATTCTGCCGCTTCCGTCACCCGCCGCGCGGCGCTGTCGACGCGCGCCCGTTGGCGTTCGATCTCGCCTTGAGTCTCGAACCCGTCGAACAGCAGCTGGGTGAGCGAGAGCTCCGCCTCCGAACGCAAAAGCGTGGTACTGTCGTCACCGTCGAGGGAACGGGTATTGTTGTTGTGGGACCATTCCGGTCCCACGCCAGCGCGCACATCGAGCGACGGCAGCAACCGTGCCCGCGCTTGCCGCAACTCCTGCTCCACGGCCCGGCGGTCGTGCTTGACCACCCCGATCTCGGGGTTGGTCTCCAGCGCCGCTCGCACGCTGTCGCCGATGCCTCCGGCACCGGCGGCATCGGCCGTGCCGAGCCAGGCTGCCGAAGCCAGGAGCGAGGCGAGCAACCACCGCGCGGTCGAACTCTTCGTGGGTCTGGCCAGCATCGATCTTTCCGCCTTTAAGGCCGCGGAGCGACACGGAATCTTCCGGATACGGCGAGGTCGTCATAGACGGCGCCCCAGCGAGCGTCAATGCGCCGGCCCGATCGGGCGCGGTGCCGCCGCCGATGTGTGCCTTTTTTGCTGCGGCCGCCTTTTCCCCGACAGGCGTCTGCGTTAACCCTTCCGCAAGGTGCCGCCGTCACGATCGTCGCTGGGCACGGTGGCCTCATCCGCTCGTGGATACCGTGATGGACCAGGAAAGCCGCGCGCCGGTCAACGACTCTCTCGCACGATCGGAGGAGACGAGCGACCTCCCGCCGCCGGCTAGCGAAAGCGCGCCGGCGGAGCCCGCTGGCTGGGAAATCCCAGCCGCCACGGGAGAGCCCGCCGATCCGCTGCTCGAGAGCTTGGTGTTGCTGGCCCGCTTGCTCGAGCGGCCGCTGTCGCCGACCGCGGCGGTCGCCGGACTGCCCCTGGTCGATGGTCGTCTCACTCCCGCCCTCGCGGTGCGAGCCGCCCAGCGGGCTGGATTGAGCGCCCGCGTCCTGCGTCGCGACCTCGACGCGCTGCTCGCCGGTCTCGTTCCCTGCGTACTCTTGCTGCACGGACGGGATGCTTGCCTGCTCCTCGGTCGCCACGCCAGTGGCCGACTGCGGGTGGCGTTACCGGAAGCTGCGGGAGGCGAGAGCCTGATCGACCGCGAAGACCTCGCCGCTCGCTATTCGGGTTGGGCGATCGTCGCGCGGCCTCTGCCGCTGCTCGAGCGGGGCGACGAGCAGGCGCGACAGGCGCCAGCGGGCCACTGGTTCTGGTCCGTGCTGCTGCGGCAGTGGCCGCTCTATGCCGAGGTCGCAGTGGCAGCGTTCCTCATCAATCTGTTCGTGCTCGCCACCCCGCTCTTCGTCATGAACGTCTACGACCGGGTGGTGCCCAACCGAGCCATCGACACTCTCTGGGTACTGGCGCTCGGCGCCCTCATCGTCTTCGTCTTCGACTTTTTGCTGCGCATGCTCCGCGGTTATTTCGTCGATGCCGCCGGCCGTGCCGCCGACATTCGTCTCGCCGCCCGCATCTTCGAACAGGTGCTCGGTATCCGCATGGAGGCGCGGCCCCGTTCCGCCGGCGCTTTTGCCAACCATCTGCGAGAATTCGAGACGCTGCGCGATTTCTTCGCCTCGGCGACGATCACCACGCTCGTCGACCTCCCCTTCGTCTTCCTTTTCATCGGCCTGATCGCCCTCATCGGCGGGCCGCTCGCTATCGTGCCAGCGGTGGCGGTCCCGGTGGTGCTCGCCGTTGCGCTGTTGGTCCAAATCCCGCTCGATCGGGTGGTGGGCACCACTTTTCGCCAAGCGGCAGCCAAACACGGGCTCATCGTCGAGACCCTCAACGGCCTCGAGACCATCAAGGCGGTCGGAGCCGAGGGCAGGACCCAGCGGGCGTTCGAGCACTATGTCGCCGAGACCGCTGCCTCGGCCAACCGCGCGCGGCTGCTCTCGGCCATCACCGTCAACGTGACCGCCTTCGCCTCCAATATCGTGACCCTCGCCACCGTGGTCTATGGCGTGCATCTCATCGCCGAGGGCGAGCTCACCGTCGGCGCCCTCGTCGGAACGTCCATCATCGCCGGGCGCGCCATGGCGCCGCTCGCCCAGACGGCCGCCGTCCTCAGCCGGTTCCACCAAGCCAAGACCGCCTACCGCACGCTCGACGCGATCATGCGCCTGCCGGTGGAACGGCCGCCCCACATGCGCTTTCTCCATCGCCCCACGCTCGATGGCGCCATCGAACTGCGCGGCGTGCGCTTTCGCTATCCGGGACAGAGCGAATGGGCGATCGATGGCATCGACTTGCAGATCCGCCCGGGGGAGCGGGTCGGCATCGTCGGCCGCGTCGGTTCCGGCAAAACGACGATCGAGAAGCTCGTCCTCGGACTCTACCATCCACAGGAAGGAGCGGTGTTGTTGGATGGGGTCGATGTCCGCCAAATCGATCCTGCCGATCTGCGCCGCAACATCGGCTGTGTCCTGCAAGATGTCGTCCTGTTCCAAGGCACCTTGCGGGAGAATATCGCGCTCGGTGCCGGCACGGTGGACG
This sequence comes from bacterium HR40, assembly GCA_002898275.1. Classification (GTDB taxonomy): domain Bacteria; phylum Pseudomonadota; class Alphaproteobacteria; order Geminicoccales; family Geminicoccaceae; genus HRBIN40. The sequence goes on along the minus strand of BEIQ01000001.1, from coordinate 622,052 downwards.
ACTCCACCCTTCTCAAGGCGGCTCGACTGGCGGGTGTCGACGAGTTCGCCCGCCGCCATCCCCTCGGCTACGATATGCCGATCGGCGAGCGCGGCGAGGCGCTTTCGGGTGGCCAGCGGCAGGCCGTGGCCCTCGCCCGCGCCCTATTGCTCGATCCGCCCGTACTCGTGCTCGACGAGCCCACGAGTGCGATGGACAACGCTGCCGAACATGCGCTCATCCGACGCCTGTTGCCGGTTTTGGAAGGGCGCACCCTGCTCCTCGTCACGCATCGCGGCAGCCTGCTCTCCCTCGTGCATCGCCTGGTCGTGCTCGATGCCGGCAAGATCGTCGCCGACGGACCGCGTGACCGCATCCTGGAGGCCCTGCGCCAGGGCCTGATTCGAGGAGCACGCTGAACATGTGGCAACGTCGCCGCCACCTCGGCACGGCGCGCGAGGGCGAGGATTGGCCCGAGGGCCTCCTCCTCGATCCCGAGGACCTGCGGCCGCGCGGCTTGGCCCACCTCCTTCTGCTGACGATCGCTGCTTTCTTCGTGACCTTCCTCGCCTGGGCCGCTCGGGCGAGCCTCGAGGAAGTGACGCGCGGCAGCGGCCGGGTGGTGCCTTCGCGCCAGGTCCAGGTGGTCCAGCATCTCGAAGGCGGCATCCTCGCCGAAATCTCGACCCGCGAGGGTGCGACGGTGGAGACGGGCGAAGTGCTGATGCGCATCGACAATATGCGCGCCGCCAGCGACTACCGCGAGAAGAAGGCACGCTATCTCGGCGTTCTCGCCGCCATCGCCCGACTGGAAGCGGAGCTCGCGGGAACCGAACCGACCTTTCCCGCCGAAGTCCTCGCCGAAGCGCCGGAAATCGCCGAGGCCGAGCGACGTCTGTTCGACACCCGGGCCGAGGACCTCGCGAACAATCTCGCCGTGCTCGCGAGCCAGAGCGAACAACGCCGCCGCGAGCTCGCCGAAACACGGCAGCGAGTCGAACAGCTCGCCCGATCGCTCGCTCTCGCGCGCGAGGAGCTCGCTCTCACCCGCAATCTGGCCAAGGACCGCCTCGTCGCCCGGGCCGACTGGCTCAAGCTCGAACGTCAAGTCAACGAGCTCGACAGCGAGTACAACCAGATGCGCATGGCCATCCCGCGGCTCGAGGCTGCGGCGCGGGAAGCGGAAGAGCGCATCGAGAGCGCGAAGAGCAAGTTCCGCAGCGAGGCCCAGCGCGAGCTGGCGACGCTGCGCAGCGAGCTCGCCGGATTGCGGGAGATCGTCCTCGCCGGCGAGGACCGGGTACGCCGGACGGAAGTGCGTTCTCCCGTGCGCGGGACGGTCAAGAAACTGCATGTCAACACCATCGGCGGGGTCGTCCAGCCGGGAGCCGACCTCGTCGAGATCGTCCCGCTCGAGGACACGCTGCTTGTCGAGGCCAATATCCGACCATCGGACATCGCCTTCATTCGCCCGGGACAGCCGGCACGGGTCAAGATTACCGCCTACGACTATGCGATATACGGAAGCCTCGATGGGAGGGTCGAGCACATTTCCGCTGACACCATCACGAACGAGCGCGGAGAAAGCTTCTTCATCATTCGGGTGCGCACCGATCGCAATTATCTGGGAACGGCCGAACATCCCCTACAGATCATTCCCGGCATGACAGCAGAGGTCGACATTCTGACCGGCCGCAAGACCGTGCTCGACTATCTGCTCAAGCCGGTCCTGAAGGCGCGCTACAATGCCCTTACCGAGCGCTGACGCCGGATCGAGCGAGCGGGCCGTGAGGGACGCCGAGACCGGTTCGAAGGGCGGCACCGACCCGCTCGCGACTTCGGATCGCCCGGTACGGGCGGTGCTCTTCGTCTGCACCGCCAACATCTGCCGCTCGCCCATGGCCGAAGCGGTGGCCCGACGGCGAGCGGCGGAGCTCGGACTCTCGCTCGTCGTCGATAGTGCCGGCACGAGCGATGTCCAGGTGGGCTGCCCGCCCGACCCGCGCGCCTGTCTCGTCCTCCGGCGACGGGGCTATCTGCCGCCCGAGCGCCAGGCGCGGCGCGTGCGCAGCGAGGACTTCGTCCGCTTCGATCTCGTCCTCGGGGCCACGCGGGGCCATGTGCGGGAGCTCTGCCGCCTGGCGCCGCCCTCCGCGACGGCGCGTATCTTGCCGCTGCTCGCCTTTGCGCCGCAGACCGCGAGCCTCGACATCCCCGACCCTTGGTCCGGCGATGTCGCGGACTACGACCGCGCCCTCGATCTGATCGAACGCGGGATCGAGGGCCTGCTCTCGCGGCTGGGAAAACCGGCCGGCGAGCAGGAAAGGCGCGAAGTCCGCCAGTAGACACGCCCTCCCCCGGACCTCGCCCGGAGCCGCGGCCGCCGGCACGCCTTTCGAGCGTGCCACGACACCCCTCGGGCCCCAAGCCCACCCAGCCCATCGCAAGGAGCCACCCCCAACGGCTCGCCCCGTGGCTCGTGGCCGCGTCTCCGGGGGAACCGCGGACCGCTTCTTGTCGTTCCATCCGCCACTCGCCATGCGCGGAAGACCGCCGCAGCTGGGTCGATGCCCGGGCTTCCGAGATGCCCCTGGCGGGGCTCGCCGGTTCCCCAGGCTCGGCCCCTCCTCTCTCGGCGATCGTGCACGGGTCCTGTTTTCGTCCGCGCCCCTCGCTTCCCGCTCGGGCTGCCGAGAGCGCAGCGGCTCGCGCGGTCGCGGGGTTTCGCTCCGCCTCAGCGGCCGGCGTCGAGGGCCCGAGCGAGGAAGCGCCCCATGCTGCGAAGCCAGGCGCCAGGATCGGGCAGCGGCTCTCCCTCGACGATGCGGGCTTGGTCAAGCAATAGGCGCGCGAGCTCGTCGAGTTCCGGGTGCTCGCCGCCATCCGCCGCGAGCTCCGCCATTCGGCGAATGAGTTCGTGTCGGGGATTGATCTCGAGGATACGCTTGCCGAGCTCTTTGAGCTGCGCATGCTGCCACAGGAACCGCTCGAGCCTGAGGTCCATCCCTCCGGCCTCGGCCACGAGACAGACCGGACTCTCGCGCAGTCGCTTCGAGGGACGGACGTCCTTGACCGCCTCCCCAAGCACTTTTTTCATCCGGGCGACCAAGCACGAGAGGGCGGGATCATCGCTCCCAGCCTCGGACTCCGCTGGGCCATCCGCCGCGATCGCCGACAGATCCACTTCGCCGCGGGTGAGCGACACGAAGGGAATGTCGCGATACGTCCCGACCGCGGGCAGCCAGAACTCGTCGACGGGATCCGTCATGAGCAGGACTTCCACGCCGCGAGCGAGAGCCTGTTCGAGTTGAGGATGGCCGCGCAGCGCCTTCGGATCGTCTCCGCTGATGTAATAAATTGCCTTCTGGTTCGGTTTCATCCGAGCGATATAGTCGTCCAGCGACACGAGACCGTCACGAGCCGTGCTGGAGAAGCGTGCGATTTGGAGAAGTTTTTCACGGTTCTCCTCGTCTTCCCAGATTCCCTCCTTGACGATCGGACCGAACTCCTCCCACCATTCGGAGAAGCTCTTGCGGCGCACCGCCTCGCCGGCATCGGCGCTGTCCGCCGCCGCACCCTCCTTCGCCTCCCCTCCTCCATCCTGCCGCGCCCGCTCCGCGAGCTCGTCGAGGATCCGGCGAGCGAGCGTTCGCCGCATCCGGGCGACGACCGCATTGTGCTGCAACGTCTCGCGGCTGACGTTGAGCGGGAGATCGTCGCTGTCGACGACACCCGAGACGAAGCGCAGATAGCGCGGCAGCAACTCCTCGAGCCCGTCGGTGATGAACACGCGGCGCACGTAGAGCCGCACACCGTGGCGACGGCGCGGATCGAAGAGATCGAACGGTCGGCTGCCCGGAACGAAAAGAAGCGCGGTCCAGGACATCGTCCCTTCGACCGTAAAATGCACGCGAGCGAACGGGTCGTCGAACGTGTGCGCAACGTGGTGATAAAACTCGCGGTATTGTTCCTCGCTGATTTCGTTCTTCGGGCGCGTCCATAGCGCGCTTCCTGTATTTATTTGTTGACGTTCGTGCAGATTGGTCTTCGTGTCGCCGGGCTTGGGAACGACTTCAAGAAAGATCGGAAAAGCGATGTGATCGGAATATTCCCGCACGATCCGGCGGATGCGCCAGGGATCGAGGAATTCTTCGGCATCCTGTTTGAGGTACAGGGTGACCGCGGTGCCACGCGGCGGCAGTTCGTCGGCCTCGCGCACCGCGAACCCGCTCCTCCCGTCCGACGCCCATACCCAGCCGCGCTCGTCGCCGGCCCGGCGAGAAACCACGACCACGCGGTCGGCGACCATAAAGGCCGAATAGAAACCAACCCCGAACTGGCCGATGAGATCGAGGTCGTGCTTTCTGTCCCCGGTGAGCTCCTGCACGAAACGGGCCGTGCCCGAGCGGGCGATCGTCCCGAGATTGTCGACGAGCTCCTCGCGGTTCATGCCGATGCCATTGTCGCGAACGGTGAGGAGTCGCCGGCCGAGATCGAGCACGATGTCGATCGCGAACTCGGGCTGGTCGCCCAGAAGCTCCGGCTGCGAAAGGGAGAGGTAGCGCAACTTGTCGCAGGCATCGGAGGCATTGGAAATCAGTTCGCGCAAGAAGATCTCGCGGTGACGGTAGAGAGAGTTCACCACGATGTCGAGGACGCGGCCCACCTCGGCCGCGAAGGGCTGAAGCGTCTCCAGCATGACCCGTGGCTCCGCGCAATCGACGGCGAGAAAGGAGTGGCTTCGTCGCCAGCGATGTGGGAAGGGCGCGCAGCCCCTTCAACGCCGGTGCCCCCTCTTGCCAAGTCGGGGGGTCGCCCCGATTGTTCGCTCATGTCCGGGGGCGGTCGCGAACGCGGGCGTGTGGTCGCGGTGTTGGGACCGACCAACACCGGCAAGACGCATTTCGCTGTCGAGCGCATGCTGGCCCACGAAAGCGGGGTGATGGGGTTCCCGCTGCGGTTGCTGGCCCGGGAGATCTACGACCGCATCGTCGCCCTCAAGGGCGCCTCGCTGGTGGCGCTGGTGACCGGCGAAGAACGGATCGGCCGGCCAGACGCACCCTATGTCGTCGCCACCGTGGAAGCGATGCCCATGCACCGGCGCTTCGCCTTTCTCGCGGTGGACGAGATCCAGCTGTGCGCCGACCGGGAGCGCGGCCACATCTTCACCGACCGGCTGCTCCGTGCGCGAGGCAGCCAAGAGACCATGTTTTTGGGCTCCGACACCATCCGTCCGTTGCTGCGCCACCTCGTCCCGGAAGCCGAGATCGTCACCCGCCCGCGTTTTTCCACGCTCACCTATACCGGCCCGGCGCGTCTCGATCGCCTGCCCCGTCGCAGCGCCATCGTCGCCTTCACCGCAGCCGACGTCTATGCACTCGCCGAGATCATCCGCCGCCGCAAGGGCGGGGCGGCCGTGGTGCTCGGCGCCCTGAGCCCGCGGACCCGAAATGCCCAGGTGGCCATGTACCAGGCGGGCGAGGTCGAGCATCTGGTGGCCACCGACGCCATCGGCATGGGTCTCAATATGGACTTGGCGCACGTCGCCTTCGCCAGCTTGCGCAAGTTCGACGGCGAGCAAGTGCGCGCGCTCACCGCCGCCGAGGTGGCGCAGATCGCCGGTCGTGCCGGCCGCCATATGGCCGATGGCAGCTTCGGAGTGACGAACGGCTTGGGAGAACTCGATCCGCGCCTGGTCGAGGCGGTCGAGAACCACCACTTCCCGCCTCTGCGGGCGCTGCGCTGGCGCAATGCCGAGCTCGACTTCTCGTCGCTGCAAGCGCTCGCCGCGAGCCTCGACCGCGACCCGCCAAGCCCGGGATTGCGCAAGGTGCGCAACGCCCTCGATGACCGCTCGCTCGCCCTGCTCTCGACCCGTGCCGAGATCCGCGCGCGGGCCGATCGGCCCGAGCGCGTGCGGCTGCTCTGGGACGTCTGCCAGATCCCCGACTTCCGCAAGACCCTGACCGAGGCCCATCTCGAGCTGCTCCGTACGGTCTTCGACCAGCTCACCGGGCCGCGCGGTCGTCTGGCGACCGACTGGATGGCGCGCATGGTCGACCACCTCGACCGCACCGATGGCGACATCGACAGTCTCGTGGCGCGCCTGAGCCATATCCGCACCTTCACCTATCTCGCCCATCGTCCCGATTGGCTCGTCGATGCCGCCCATTGGCAAGAGCGCACGCGCGCGGTGGAGGACCGGCTGTCGGACGCCCTGCACGCCCGCCTCACCCAACGCTTCGTCGACCGCCGGACGACCGCTTTGTTGCGCCAGCTGCGCGAGCGCGGCGAGCTCGAGAGCCATGTCGAGCGGCAAAGCGGCGAGGTGCTGGTGGATGGGCGCCTCGTCGGGCGGATCGAGGGGCTGCGCTTTCTCCCGCAGGCGGTGGCGGGCGATCTCGAGGCCCGGATGGTGGCCCGAGCCGCTCGCCGTGCCGTGGGTCGCGAACTGCGGCGACGCCTCGGGGCGATCGAGCAGGCCGGCCCGTGTGCGTTCACCCTCGTGGGCCACGAGGTCCACTGGGAGGGCGCGGCGATCGCTCGCCTCGCCCGCGGCCCCTCGCTGTTGCGGCCACTCATCGAGCTCCTGCTGGCTCCCGAGATCGTCGATCGCGGCACCGCCCTCAAGGCCCGCATCGAGAACTGGCTCGCTACCCATTTCGCCTGCGTGCTCGCGCCCCTCGAGGCCCTGCAAGCGCTCTCGGATTCGCCAGAGGCGAGCGGCAGTGCCCGCGGCCTCGCCTTCCAACTGGCGGAGGCGGCGGGGCTGGTGCCGCGGGAGCAGGTCGATGGCCTTCTTGCCGGCCTCACGACCCCGGATCGCCGCCTCCTCACACGCCTCGGCGTGCGCTTCGGCGTCCACCATGTCTATGTCGCCCCTTTGTTGCGTCCGGCAGCCATCGAGGCGCGAGCGCGGCTGCTCGCCATCTGGACCGGCGCGCCGGTGCCGGTGCCCTCTCCTGGCTGCACGGTGTTGCGCGGTCTCCCGCAGGCGGCCCGCGAGTGGGCGCTGCAACTCGGATTCGTGCCCGTCCGCGACTTCGCGCTCAGGGTCGACCTCGGCGAGCGACTCGCCGCGCGCCTGCGCGCTCTCGCGCGCCGTCACCGTCGCTTCCCGCTCCCGCCAGAACTGGCAGCCGAGGCCGGGCTCACCCGCGAGGAGCTCGAGGGGATGGCGCGCGCCCTCGGCTTCCGGCCAACGGCGACGAGCCTCCGAGAGGGCACCGGGCCCTTGTGGATGCTGGCGTCCCCGCGGCGGCGGCCGAAGTCGTCGAAAGCTCCAGAGAGGGACGGGCCACCGGATTCGGAGCGGCCATTCGCCGCCCTCGCAGGGCTCAGGGTCCGCGGGTGACGGAAAGGGTCGCCATCCGCATCGACCGCTGGCTGGTGCACGCTCGTTTCGTGCGCCGGCGCGAGCTCGTTCCGGGGTTCCTCGTCGAGCGCCGGGTGCGCCTGAATGGGCAGCCGGTGACCAAGAGCCACCAGCCCGTTCGCCCGGGCGATGTGCTCACCCTGATCCTCGGTCGGCGGCTCGTGCTCGTCAGGGTGATGGCGCTGGGCGATCGCCGCGGTCCGGCGAGCGAAGCGCGCCGTCTCTACGAGATGCTCGAGGGTTCCGATCCCCTCTCCGGCTGACGCTTGGCCGTCCGTTCGCCAAAAATGGCCGTACCGATGCGCACGTGGGTGGCACCGAAGGCGATCGCCACCTCGAAGTCGTCGCTCATGCCGATGCTCACTCCAGAAAGGCCGTTCCGGCGCGCCAGACGAGCGAGCAGCGCGGCATAGGGAGCGACATCCTCGCCCGCGGGCGGGATCGCCATGAGCCCCCGCACATCGAGGCCGAACTCCTCGCGGCAGGTGGCGACGAAGGCATCCACAGCCGCGGGCGGAACGCCCGCTTTCTGCGGTTCCTCGCCGAGATTGACCTCGACGAAGACAGGAAGCCTGCGGCCTGCGCGGGCCATCTCGCGGGCGAGGGCGAGAGCGAGCTTGGGTCGGTCGACAGTCTGCAGCACGTCGAACAGTCGGACCGCCTCGCGCACCTTGTTGGTCTGCAGGGAACCGACGAGGTGCAGTTCGATCCCGGGGTAACGCGGCCGTAGCGCCGGCCAGCGGGACGCCGCCTCCTGGACGTAATTCTCCCCGAAGACCCGCTGGCCGGCCTCGAGGGCGGCCTCGATGCGGACGAGGGGCTGCCCCTTGCTCACCGCGACCAACGTGACCTCGAGCGGATCGCGCCCGGCTTCGCGCGCCGCTCGCGCGATGCGTTCGCGCACCTCAGCAAGGCGGCGCCGCACTGCGATCGCCTCTTCGCTGTCGTTCACCTTTGCGCTATGCCCCATCCCACCGCCCGGCAGACTGCCGACAGCCTCCGGAGTGTCAAGCCGTGAGCCGTCCGATCGAGAGCTTCCAGGATCTTCTCGCACCGATGGACCTCGCCACCTTCGAGCGCGACCATCTCGATCGCGCTCCCGCCTATATCGAGGGCGGAGCCGAGAAATTCCGCGCCCTCATGAACTGGCAGATCCTCAACCGGCTGCTCGGCATGACCACCATTTGGTCGACCCAGTCGCTCAAACTCGTCTACGACAAAGAGCCGGTCCCACCCGCCGACTACGCGTCGCCAGCTCCCGGACGCGACGGAGGTCAGGTGCTGCGGCCGGATCCCGAGCGGGTCCGACGCTGGTTGGCCCGCGGTGCCACCCTCGTCGCCAACGACATCGACCAGCTGACACCGGAACTCTCGACGCTGGCGCGGGTCATGGAGGAGGCGCTCGGCGGCAAGGTGCAGGCCAATCTCTATCTGTCGAGCAAGAAGAAGCAGGGTTTCCGCGTCCACTACGACACGCACGACGTCTTCGCCATCCACTGCGAAGGCGAGAAGACCTGGTTCGTCTTCGAGGGGCGTGCCGAGGTGCCGATCGCCCACCCGATGTTCAAGACCGTGCCGCAAGAGGTGCACGAGCGGCAGAAGGGGGCGCTGTGGAAGGAGATCCGCATGAAGCCCGGCGACCTCCTCTACCTGCCGCGTGGTCAGTACCACTATGCGCTCGCTGACGAGGGCGGCTGCATCCACATCGCTTTGGGTGTCACCTATCCGATCGGCCTCGATGTCGTGAGCTATCTGTTCGAACGCATGGTGGCGGAGCCGATCGCCCGGCACAATCTGCCCCGCGACCAGGCGGCGCTCGCCGAGCGCCTCGCCGCTCTCGGCAACCGGATCGCCGAGGTGCTGCGGGACGAGCGCACCCTGGCCGACATGCGACGCTTCATGCGCGACTACCGCTGGCCGCGCGGCTCCTACGATCTGCCGGAGCTGCTCGATGCCAGCCAACTGCGCTATCGGGTGACGGCCGGACGGTTGCAGCTCCTCACCCGCAACGGGCAAGCCGCCCTGGTCGATCCCCTCACCCGCCGCGCGCTTCCCGTGCCGCCCGACCTCGTTCTCATGACCCAATGGGTCCTCGCCCAGGAGAGTTTCGAACAACGCGCCTTCGATCGGGCCTTTGCCCTCGAGCCGGCAGAGAAGCGGCGCAAGTTCCTCGAAGACATGGAAAAGATGGCCATCCTCCGGCCCGAGGTCTAAGCTCTTGTTGCGCCGGTGTCACACCGTCTTCCGGATGCCGCGCCCTTGCCATCCCGCGCGTTGCGCGACCAGAGCGCACCGCCCATAACCTCTGACGCCAGCGGAGGGGCTTTCCGGGCACCTCCGTCTGCAGGGCCGGGAGAACCGGCCCGGCGAGTGACAGGCGCCTATACGGCAACGAGGAGAGCGGAACGATGGAACTCAAGAAGGCGTTGCTGGGCACGACGGCCCTGCTCGGCGCTGGCGCGGTGATGATCGCAGCGGCGGGAGAGGCCTCGGCGATCGACGTCAAGGTCGCCGGCTATGGTCGCTCGGGCGTCATCTGGGGCGACACCGACGAGGCAGCGGGGGTAACGGGCACCCAGGGTCTCTACTTCCGCAACGAGTTCGAGGTCCATGTCAAGGCATCCGGCCGGGACGATGCCACCGGCATGGAATACGGTGCGGTCATCGAACTGCAGGACGACAACGCCACCGGCAACACCAACACCGACGAAGAGTGGGTGTTCGTCCGCGGCGGCTGGGGCGAGATCCAGCTCGGTGACAACGACGGTCCTGCCGACGACATGAAGATCACCGCTGCCAACATCGCGGCCGGCACCGGCGGTATCGATGGCTGGGACGAGGTGGCGCTGATCGGCATCTTTCTCGACAACAGCGGCGACGCGACCAAGATCGTCTATTACTCGCCGGTGGTCGGTGGGTTCCAGCTGGGTGTGAGCTACACTCCCGATTCCGACCATGTCGCCGGCGGCACTTTCCCGAACACCGCGGGTGGGCTTGGCAACTGGATCGAGGCTGGAGCGACCTTCACCGGCAGCTTTGGCGGCGTCGATCTCAAGCTCGGTGCCGGCTTCAGCACCGCCGACGACCAGGATGGCGCGATCGGTGACGACTATACCGGCTACGGCTTCGGCGCTCAGGTCGGCTTTGCCGGGGTGAAGGTGGCGGCAAGCTGGGCGCACAACGACCTCGATGTCAGCGGCGACTCGAACCGCTGGACGGCGGGTGCGGCTGCGACCCTCGGGCCGGTCGATCTCTCGGTCACCTATGTCAAGCAGGACAACGACGGGCCGAGCGATCCCAACAACCTCGTCTTCTCGGGCAGCGTCGGTCTGTTCCCCGGCATGGCGCTGCAGGCCGATGTCGCGCTCTTCGACCGCGACGCCGGCGGCAATGACGATGGCATGCTGGGCGTGGCGCGGCTCAACGTCGCCTTCTGATCCCGCACCATCGTCAAGCTGCGGAAAGGAACGGCGGGCTTTGCCCGCCGTTCGTTTTCGGACGTCTGTTCCTTGTGGCGAGAACGTCACAGAAACGACCATACACGCGTCGCGCTCCGCGCGATGGTTGCCTGATGGGCGAAAGTCGGATCCACAATGCAGCCGCAGCGCGGACGTGCCGCGCTCGCAGGGGCCGGGAAAGGGCCCGCGAGTGGACCTCGAGCTGGTGAGGAATCTGGCATGAAGCTGTCGAGACAAGCGTTACTGGGCACGACGGCCCTGCTCGGCGCTGGCGCGGTGATGATCGCAGCGGCGGGAGAGGCCTCGGCGATCGATGTCAAGGTAGGTGGCTACGGCTTTTCTGGCGCCATCTTCGGCGACACCGACGAGGCAGCGGGGGTAACGGGCACCCAGGGTCTCTACTTCCGCAACGAGTTCGAGGTCCATGTCAAGGCATCCGGCCGGGACGATGCCACCGGCATGGAATACGGTGCGGTCATCGAACTGCAGGACGACAACGCCACCGGCAACACCAACACCGACGAAGAGTGGGTGTTCGTCCGCGGCGGCTGGGGCGAGATCCAGCTCGGTGACAACGACGGTCCTGCCGACGACATGAAGATCACCGCTGCCAACATCGCGGCCGGCACCGGCGGTATCGATGGCTGGGACGAGGTGGCGCTGATCGGCATCTTTCTCGACAACAGCGGCGACGCGACCAAGATCGTCTATTACTCGCCGGTGGTCGGTGGGTTCCAGCTGGGTGTGAGCTACACTCCCGATTCCGACCATGTCGCCGGCGGCACTTTCCCGAACACCGCGGGTGGGCTTGGCAACTGGATCGAGGCTGGAGCGACCTTCACCGGCAGCTTTGGCGGCGTCGATCTCAAGCTCGGTGCCGGCTTCAGCACCGCCGACGACCAGGATGGCGCGATCGGTGACGACTATACCGGCTACGGCTTCGGCGCTCAGGTCGGCTTTGCCGGGGTGAAGGTGGCGGCAAGCTGGGCGCACAACGACCTCGATGTCAGCGGCGACTCGAACCGCTGGACGGCGGGTGCGGCTGCGACCCTCGGGCCGGTCGATCTCTCGGTCACCTATGTCAAGCAGGACAACGACGGGCCGAGCGATCCCAACAACCTCGTCTTCTCGGGCAGCGTCGGTCTGTTCCCCGGCATGGCGCTGCAGGCCGATGTCGCGCTCTTCGACCGCGACGCCGGCGGCAATGACGATGGCATGCTGGGCGTGGCGCGGCTTGCCGTATCCTTCTGAGCGAGGCCAGCTGACGACTGCTCGCAGGAACGGCGGGATCCACCCGCCGTTCCTGCTCGGGGTTGCCTGTGAAAAGGCATAGGCAGGGCTGTCGAGAGAATGCCACAGGGTCGTTTCGGCTCGCGGAACCTCTTGCCCCGCAGGGTAGCCAACGCGATATCGGGGACGTTCGGTGCGCGTCGGCGGGGAGCGATGTCGATCCGTCGCATCTCTTGGGTTCTGGCTCTCGTGGTCGGTCTCGGCGGTGTTCCTGCGCGAGCGGCGGAGCTGGTGGCGGGCGGCTATGGCACGGTCGAATCCACGACGGAGAGTCCATGGCCAGCAGCGAAACTGCTCGCCTTCGAGGCTTCGACCCCGCTCGTCCTCCATTTCACCCCTCGGATGTCCGGCGCTTTGCTCCTCGGCAACGAGCTCCGTCAGCGGGATGCCGACGAATCCCCGAGCTTCGGCCCATCCGCCTTCTCCCCCCTCACCACCCTCGACCGGCTAGGCTTTGTCACCTCGGTCGGACAGGACGAGTTCCGGGTGGGCGGTGCTTTCCGGCTCGATAACGTCACCGTGTCGGCCGGCTTCGCTCGACCCGTTTTGTTCGGAACTCCCGCCGAGCTCTTCGCGGCTGGGATCGCCGTCGGCGGCTGGTCCGCGAGCTTCGCCTACGCGCGTCGACCGGACGCCGAGAGCGGGCCGCTCGACATGTTGTTGCTGCGCACCGATCTGCGAGCTTTGCCGTGGCTCGCGCTGGAGAGCGAGATGGCCATCAGCGAGCGGCAGGCGAGTGGTGCTCTCGCGGCGGGTCGCATCGGCATTCGGCTCGACTTCTGAAACCTCTTTCAGCTGCTTTGACGCTGCGCTGGAAAGCTGTCGCAGGCAGGGCTATGTTGCGCCCGTCCTACGACGATCATGGAATCCGAGGATCATGGCCATCCCAGGGCGTCTCTGCGCCTTCGCCATGCTGGTGCTGGCCGGCATGTCCCTCACCGCCTGCTCCGGAACGGAGATCAAACCGCCGCCGCAGAGCGAGCAGATCGGCGATCCCAAGGACTATCGCGTCCGCCAGCGCTATGGCACGCTGTTCGGCGAGGACCGTTTCCTGTGGACGAGCCGTCGGCGGCAAACGCCGCAGGAAGGTGGCGTCGGGATCGGCGTCAACGCCTATCTCTGGCGGGCGACGCTCGAGACCCTCGAGTTCGTGCCGCTCGCCTCGGCCGATCCGTTCGGAGGTCTCGTGATCACGGAATGGTACCAGCCACAGGATGCACCGCAGGAGCGGTTCAAGCTCAATGTGCTGATCCGCGATACCGTGCTGCGGGCGGATGCGATCAAGGTATCGGTGTACCGCCAGGTACGCGCACCGGACGGAAGCTGGCTGGATGCGCCGGTAGCGCCGGAAACGGCACGGGCGATCGAGGACAAGATCCTGACCAAGGCGCGCGAGCTCCGGCTCGCGACCCTCGAGGGGAAGTCGTAACTGGGCCCAGCCGCCGGCGGCCGTCGTAGCCCGTTCCATCTCGGCACGATGCGATCCCGACAAGGCGAGGACGATGTCGCGCTATCCTTTCCGGGCGACCGAACAGAAATGGCAGCGGATCTGGGAGGAGCGCCGCTGCTTCGAGAGCGTCACCGACCCTTCACGGCCGAAATACTATGTACTCGAGATGTTCCCCTATCCGTCGGGGCGCATCCACATGGGCCACGTCCGCAACTACACCCTCGGCGACGTGGTGGCGCGGCTCAAGCGGCGCACGGGCTACAATGTCCTGCACCCCATGGGCTGGGACGCCTTCGGCCTGCCGGCGGAAAATGCCGCGCTCGAAAAGGGGGTCCATCCGGCGGATTGGACATGGTCGAACATCGCCGAGATGCGCGCCCAGATCAAGAGCATGGGCTGTTCCCTCGACTGGAAGCGCGAGATCGCGACCTGCGACCCGTCCTACTATCGCCACGAGCAGGCCATGTTCCTCGACATGCTGGAGCGCGGCCTGGTCTACCGCAAGGAAGGCTGGGTCAACTGGGATCCGGTGGAACAAACGGTCCTCGCCAACGAGCAGGTGATCGACGGCCGCGGCTGGCGCTCCGGAGCGCCGGTGGAACGGCGCAAGCTCGCCCAGTGGTTTTTCCGCATTACCGCTTATGCCGAGGAACTGCTCGCGGCCCTCGATCGGCTCGATCGCTGGCCGGAAAAAGTGCGGCTCATGCAAAAGAATTGGATCGGCCGATCGGAAGGGGCGCGCGTGCGATTCCCGCTGCTCGGCCGGACCGACCATCTCGAGGTGTTCACGACACGCCCGGATACCCTTTGGGGAGCCTCCTTTGTCGCCATTGCGCCCGATCATCCCCTCACCCGAGAGTTGCTGGAGCGGGATCCCCAGCTCGCCGCCTTCGTCGAGGATTGTCTTCGCATCGCCGCTTCCGAAGAAGCCCTCGAGAAGGCCGAGAAGAGAGGATACGATACCGGGCTGCGGGCCCGCCATCCGCTCGCCGATTATGGTGCTCCCTCGGATCTGCCCATCTATGTCGCCAATTTCGTGCTGATGGACTACGGCACCGGGGCCATCTTCGGCTGCCCCGCCCACGATCAGCGCGACCTCGAGTTCGCCCGCCGCTACGGCCTGCCGGTACGGCCGGTGGTCCTCCCGCCGGGAGCGGACCCGACGAGTTTCACGATTGGCGAGGAGGCTTTTACCGGTGACGGAACGGTGTTCCATTCGGCCTTCCTCGATGGCCTTCCGGTGGCGGAAGCGAAGAAACGGATCATCGCCTTTCTCGAAGAGCACGGCCTCGGCCGCGGCGAAGTGACCTATCGGCTCCGCGACTGGGGCGTGTCCCGGCAGCGCTACTGGGGTTGTCCGATCCCGGTGATCCACTGCGAGAGCTGCGGGATCGTGCCGGTTCCCCGCGACCAGCTGCCGGTGACCTTGCCCTATGACGTGGACTTCTCCAAGCCGGGCAATCCGCTCGACCGGCATCCCACGTGGAAGTATGTCGACTGTCCGCGCTGTGGCCGGCCGGCGCGCCGGGAGACCGACACCTTCGACACTTTCGTGGAAAGTTCTTGGTATTTTGCCCGTTACTGCTCGCCCGATGTGACCGATGCCCCGTTCCGTCGCCGGGACGTCGACTACTGGCTACCCGTCGACCAGTACATCGGCGGCGTCGAACATGCGGTCCTCCATCTGCTCTATGCGCGCTTCTTCACCCGCGCCATGCGGGACTGCGGTTATCTCGATCTCGACGAACCGTTTCTCGGCCTGTTCACTCAGGGGATGGTCACACATCTGACGTTCCGCGACGAGCGTGGCCGCTGGTTGCAGCCGGACGAGGTGCGGCGCGACGAGCACGGACGGTGGGTCACCCTCGATGGCCGGCCGGCCATCCCCGGCCGCGTCGAGAAGATGAGCAAGTCGAAGAAGAACGTGGTCGACCCGCAGCGCATCATCGAAGCCTATGGCGCCGATACCGCACGGCTGTTCATGCTCTCGGACAGCCCGCCGGAGCGCGACCTCGAGTGGACCGAGGCCGGCATCGACGGCGCTTTCCGCTACATCAATCGCCTGTGGCGCTTGGTCGAGGAGAGGCTGCCGCTCTTGCCACCGGTCGGCACCCCGCCGGGCGAGCCGGGGAACGAAGCCGAAGCGGCCCTCAAGCGGCTCGTCCATCGGAGTATCCGGCGGGTGACCGAAGCGTTCGAGCGCTTCCACTTCAACAAGGCGGTCGCCCTCGTGCGCGAATTCACGAACGGCATCGAGGCTTTCGAGCCGGCTACCGCCCCTGGCCGTGCCCTCCTGCGCGAGGCATTGGAGACGCTCGTGGCGCTGATCGAGCCGATGGTGCCGCATCTCGCCGAGGAACTGTGGCAAAAGCTCGGACATCAGCGTCTGCTCGCGGAAAGCCCGTGGCCGGTGGCCGATCCGGCCTGGACGCGCGAGGAGACCGTCCGCCTCGCCGTCCAGGTCAATGGGAAGCGCCGGGCGGAGATCGAGGTGACACCCGACGCCTCCGAGGACGAGATGCGGGAGATCGCTCTCGCCGACCCGGCGGTGCAGCGGGCGCTCGCCGGCCGCGAGCCGAAGCGGGTGATCGTCGTGCCTGGCCGCATCGTCAATGTGGTGGTCTGAGGCTCTCTCCCGTCGCCGGGTGGCAGCCGTGCTCCCGATCCTCGGCCTGCTCGCCGGTTGCGAGCTGCGTCCGCTCTACGGTGGTCCGGCAGGAAGCGAGCTTGCCGAAAAGCTCGCGGCCATCGAGGTCGAGGTGCCCCACAGCCGCGCCGGTCTCGCCCTCGCCGAGGCACTGCGGCGCGAGTTCGGCGCCTCCGGACTGGCGACCGAACCCCGCTATCTCCTCAAGGTCCAGCTCGAACGCCAGCGCAAGGCGCTGCTCGTCCAACTCGACGACAGCATCACCCGCTACGAGCTGCTGCTCACGGCCAAATACGATCTCGTCGACCGCGTCGCCGACCGGGTGCTCCTGCGCAGCGTCATCCGCCAGGCATCGAGCTTCAACGTCGTCCGCCAACCCTTCGCCGACTTCATGGCCGAGCGGGACGCGGAAGCTCGGGCCACGGCGGAGCTCGCACGGGCGCTCCGCACTCGGCTCGCCCTGTTCCTTGCCGGACATCCCTCGTGAAACTCGACAGCCGCCGGATCGAAGCGTTTCTCGCCAATCCCGATCCCGCGATCGCCGTCGTCCTGGTGTTCGGCCCCGACCGCGGGCTCGTGGCCGAACGCCTGGCACGCCTGCTGGCCAGGGCGGTGACCGATCCGAACGACCCTTTCGCGGTTACCCGGATCGAAGCTGTGGAGCTCGAGCGCGCACCGGCACGGCTCGCCGAGGAGGCGCAGGCCTATGCGCTCGGGGGTGGCAGACGGGCGGTGGTGGTGCGCGACGCTTCCGACCGTATCGCCCGTGCACTCGCGCTCTTGCTCGAGATCCCGCAGCCAGCGGCGTTCGTGCTGCTGGAGGCCGGCGACCTGCCAGCTTCCTCGAAGCTCCGCCAAGCCATCGAGCGCGCGCGCCAGGCCGTCGCTCTCCCGTGCTATCGCGAGGAGGGGGCGGCTCTGGTGCGGGCGATCGCGGGACTGCTGCGCCAGCACCGTCTGGAGGCGGACCCCGAGGTGCTGGAACGCCTCGCCGCTCATGTCGGTGCCGATCGCGCCCTGACCCGCAACGAGATCGACAAGCTCGCCGTCTACATTGGCGATCGGCCGGAGCGCCGGGTCCGGCTCGAGGACGTCGAGGCCGTGGTGGCGGATGCCGCGCCGCTGGCTATGGAGGCGGCGGTCGATGCCGTGCTCGCCGGTCGGCCGCTCGAGGTCGCCCGCCACTTGGACCGGCTTTTCGCCGAGGGAGAGGCACCCGTCGCCATTCTCCGCCGCACCGCGCACGACGTGCGGCGATTGCTCGACCTCGCGACCGCCGTCGCCTCCGGCATCGATCCCCGACAGGCGGTCGAGGCGGCCCATCCGCCCATCTTCTACCGCAGGCGTCCGATGTTCGAGGCCGCTCTTCGCCGCTGGTCGCCGCGCCTGTTGGTCGAGGCGCTGACGCGGCTCCAGGAAGCCGAGCGGCTGTGCAAGACCACCGGCCTACCAGATCGCACCATCTGCGGTCAGCAGCTGGTCGCGATCGCCGGCCTCGTCCGGTCCGCGACGACCGACTGAGAGCGCCGCCGCCTCCGGTCCGCGCCGGCTGCTCGGCCTCCCCACCCCGACCGGGGCGAGGCTCGTCCCCCGCTCATGCAAGACGGCCGTGGCATTGTTTGTATTTCTTGCCCGAGCCGCAGGGACAGGGGGCGTTGCGCGGGACCTTGCCCCAGGTCCGCGGGTCGCGCGGGTCGATGTCACTGCCGCCGTCGTCCCCACCCGCCAGGGCCACGGCCCGCGCCCGAGTCCGTGGCGGCGCCACCTGCGGTGCTGGTTCCGGCTCGGCGGCCGGGGGCTGCAGCCGGATCTCGAGGTGGGAGAGCACTTGGGTCACGGTGAGGCGGAGATTGGCGAGCATCGCCTCGAACAGAACGAAAGCCTCGCGCTTATACTCGTTGAGCGGATCGCGCTGACCGTAGCCGCGCAGGTGAATGCCCTGGCGGAGATGGTCGAGGTGGAGGAGGTGCTCCTTCCAGAGATGGTCGAGGATCTGCAGCAGCAGACTCTTCTCGGCCATCCGCATCACGGCTTCGCCGTACTGTGCCACCTTCTGGGCCATTCGGCGGTCGCTCGCCTCGACGATCCGGGTGCGAATCTCGTCTTCGGCGATCCCCTCTTCCTTCGCCCATTCGGCGATCGGCAGGTCGAGGGCGAGGATGCGCCTGACATCGTTGGCGAGCCCTTCGATGTCCCATTGTTCGGGATAGGCATTGGCAGGAATGTGTTTGGCCACCAGATCCTCGATGACCTGATGGCGCATGTCGCGCACGGTTTCCGAGACGTCCTCGCTCTCGAGAAGCTCGCGACGCTGCTCGTACACGACCTTGCGCTGGTCGTTCATCACGTCGTCGAACTTCAAGAGATTCTTGCGGATCTCGAAGTTGCGCGCCTCGACCTTCTGCTGCGCCTTCTCGAGGGCCTTGTTGATCCATGGATGGATGATCGCCTCGCCCTCCCGGAGACCCAGCTTCTGCAAAAGCCCGTCCATACGATCGGAGCCGAAAATGCGCATCAGATCGTCTTCGAGAGAGAGAAAGAACTTGGAGCGTCCGGGATCGCCCTGGCGTCCGGAGCGGCCACGCAGCTGGTTGTCGATCCGACGGCTCTCGTGCCGCTCCGTGCCGATCACATAGAGACCGCCCAGCGCCACCACTTTCTCGTGTTCGTCCTGGACCTCGCGGCGAATGCGCTCCACCTCCGCCGGATCGGGATGTTCCCCCAGCTCCTGCCGGATGCGCATCTCGGCATTGCCGCCGAGCTGGATATCGGTGCCGCGTCCGGCCATGTTGGTAGCGATCGTGACCGCGCCGAGTCGGCCGGCTTGCGCCACGATCTGCGCTTCTTGCTCGTGGTAGCGGGCGTTGAGCACCTGATGCGGGATGCCCTTCTGTTTGAGCATCTCCGACAACAACTCGGACTTTTCGATCGACACGGTGCCCACCAGCACCGGCTGGCCGCGCCGATGCGCTTCCTCGATCTCCCGCACGATCGCCTCGTACTTCTCGCGCGCCGTACGGTAGACCTCGTCGTCCTCGTCCTTGCGGATCATCGGCCTGTGGGTCGGGATCTCGACTACTTCCAGGCCATAGATCTCGGCGAACTCCGCCGCTTCTGTGGCGGCCGTGCCGGTCATGCCGGCGAGTTTTTCATAGAGGCGGAAGTAGTTCTGGAAGGTGATCGAGGCGAGGGTCTGATTCTCCGGTTGAATCGGCACCCTCTCCTTGGCCTCGAGCGCCTGGTGGAGCCCGTCCGAATAGCGCCGACCGGGCATCATGCGCCCCGTGAACTCGTCGACGATGATCACCTGCCCGTTCCTGACGATGTAGTCCACGTCGCGGGCGAACAGTTTGTGCGCCCTGAGCGCCTGTTGCACGTGATGGACCAGCGTCACATTCTCGATGTCGTAGAGATCGCCGGATTTGAGCAGTCCCGCCTGTTCGAGGAGCTGCTGCATGCGCTCGACGCCCCTTTCGGTGAGCGTCACGGTCCGTTGTTTCTCGTCCTTTTCCCAGTCTTCGGGATCGAGCAAGCGCACGAGCTCGTCGATGCGGCGGTAAAGCTCGGAGCTGTCCTCGGCCGGACCGGAGATGATGAGCGGGGTTCGCGCCTCGTCGATCAAAATGCTGTCGACCTCGTCCACGATCGCATAGTGGTGTCCACGCTGCACCATGTGATCGAGACTGAGGCGCATATTGTCGCGCAGGTAATCGAATCCGAACTCGTTGTTCGTGCCGTAAGTGATGTCGCAGGCATAGGCCCGCCGACGTTCGGCATCGTCGAGGCCGGGGACGATGCAACCCACGGTCATTCCGAGGAAACGATAGATCCGACCCATCCACTCGGCGTCGCGCCGGGCGAGATAGTCGTTGACCGTCACCACGTGCACGCCGCGCCCGGTGAGCGCATTGAGATAGGCGGGCAGCGTCGCCACCAGGGTCTTGCCCTCGCCGGTCTTCATCTCGGCGATTTTTCCCTGATGGAGAACGATGCCGCCGATCAGTTGCACCTCGAAGTGTCGCTGGCCGAGCGTCCGTTTGGCGGCCTCGCGCACCGTGGCGAAGGCCTCCGGCAGCAGCTCGTCCAGAGTCGCGCCCTGCTGCAGCCGCTCCCGCAGCCAGGGCGTGCGAGCCCTGAGCTCGTCGTCGGAAAGCCTTTCCAGCTCGGGCTCGAGTGCGTCGATCCGCGCGACTTCCTTGCGCAACCGCTTGACGATGCGATCGTTGGCGGTGCCGAAGATGCGCTTGGCGAGAGCACCGAGCATGCGACTGTGCGACCTTTGGCGCGGAGTGATCGAGCGTGCTGCCAGATAGGCATGGCGCTCGGGACTGTCAACGCGACCAGCCGGCCCCGATTGACCGAGCCGAGCAGCTGCGGCAAAGCGGAGAGCGTGCACCGAGCTTCGCCGCGGGGGGGCCGATGTCGACCAGGGCGTTGCCCGATCTGTCGTGTTTTTCGGTGATCGATCACTATCCGCCAGAGAGCTATCCCGGGCATCACCGCACGATTGGGGAATTCTACCAGCAAGTCTTGGAACAGTGCGTGCTGGCGGAACGGCTGGGCTATCGTGCCTTCTATGTCGCCGAACACCATTTCGACGAGTACGGCGTGATCCCCAATCCGGCAGTCTGGCTGGCGGCTGCCGCGGCGCGCACGACGCGCATCCTCTTGGGCCCTGCCGTGGCCGTCCTGCCGTTCCGCGATCCCGTCCATGTCGCGGAGGACTATGCGGTCCTCGACCAGCTCTCGCGCGGTCGCCTCGTGTTGCCGGTGGGTTCGGGCTATCTCCGGCACGAATTCGAGGGGTTCAACATCGACGGCAGCACCAAACGCTTCCGGTTCGACGAGTCGCTCGCGCTGGTACGGACCCTCTGGCGCGGCGAGCGGGTGCGTTTTGCCGGGCGTTATCACGCGCTTTCCGGAGTCGCCCTCAATGTCCTCCCCTGGCAAGGCCGAATCCCGCCGATGCCCATCGCGGTGTTGCGGGCAGAAGCGGCCTTCCATGTCGGCAAGGCCGGAGAGGAGCTCATGACCGTGCCCTATGCCACGGTCGACCGCTTCGAGGACATCCGCGGGCTGCTCGACGCCTACCGCGAAGGGCGGGCCGCTGGCGGCCACGACCGGGGGCGTACCTATGTCGCCCTCCACACCTATGTCGCCGACAGCGACCAGCAGGCGCGCGCCGATGCCGCGGTGGCTTTCGATCTCTATGTCGCGACCCGCAAATATGCGAAGCGGCAGACCTGGGACGACATCCAGAAAAGCGGGCTTTCGCTCATGGGCTCGGTGGAGACTGTCACCGACAAGCTCGTGGCGCTCGCCGATATGGGAGTGGACGAGCTCATGGTGCTCTATAACTTTGGCGATCTCCCCCATGCGCTCGCCTGTGCCTCGCTGCAGCGGATGGTCGAGGACGTGGCGCCCCGGGCCCAGCGTCGGCTTGCCATCCTTTCCGGCGAGGCGGCTGCAGCCGAGTGACCGGCCAGCCCGCGCACCCGGATCGGAACATGGACCCTGGCGAAGGCGGGATGTTTCCCCTCACCCGCGAGCGCATCGCCGCGGGCTGGATCCGGGAGATCGCCCAGCGCGCCGGCCTACCCGTACGCATCCTTTCGGACGAAGAGATCGACGCCTCGCTGCGGGCGACCCTAGAGGCACGACCGGAGGAGGGGCCGGTGCGGGTCTTCGCTTACGGGTCGCTGATCTGGAACCCGACCGTCCGCTATCGCGACCGGCAGATCGCCTGCATCTCGGGCTATCGCCGTCGCTTTTGCCTGCGCACCATTCTCGGTCGCGGATCGCCCGAGCGGCCCGGCCTGATGCTCGGACTCGATCACGGTGGCTCCTGCCGCGGCGTCGTCTACACCCTCGCCGAGGAAGACTGCGAGGAGGAGCTCCGTCTGTTGTGGCGACGCGAGATGGTGACCGGCGCCTATCGCCCGCGCTGGCTTCGCGCCCGCGTCCCGAACGGCATGGTTTCGGCGATCGCCTTCACGATCGAGCGCCGACACGAGCGCTACTGCCGTGAGCTCAGCGACAGCGAGATGCTCGACATGCTGGCAACCGGAGAGGGCCCGCTCGGCCGCGCCTGCGACTATCTCTACGACACCGCTCGCCATCTGCGCACGCTCGGCATCCCCGATCGCCAGCTCGAAGAGCTCGCCGAGCGCGTACGCCGCCGGCGCGCCGAACTGGCTGCCGCCGGCGTGCTGGCCGACTGACGGCCGACCGCGGCCGTCAGCGGAACAGGAAGGGATCGGGCTGCCGTTGCGCGAGGGGGATGTGCTCCTCCCCCCACTCGCGCTCGATCTCGTGCACATGCACGTCCTTCGCGCCGTAGCGCCGGCAGATGGCCACCGCCTTCTGCTCTTGGTCCTCGTTCCGCAACTGGACCCAAAGCAAAAGGCCGCCGGAGCGGATCTGCTCCTCGATCTGGCGCGCCCTCAGCTCGCCGAGATAACGGGCGAGCATACCGCCGATCGTGCCGGCAGCGCCCCCGCCCACGGCCGCTGCGAGAATAGCGGCCGGGATGCTGATCTCCGGGGTCACCACGAAACCGAGGGCAACGAGGCTGCCCAAGAGAGCGAGGCCGGCGGTGAGCGCCGCCTTGCCTTCGGCGACCTCGTGGCAATCGACCGGATCCTCCACCGGCGCCTGCGGATCGTCCTCGAGGCGGCGGATGTCCACTCGATCTCCGAACCGCTCGCGCACCCTGTCCTCGTGCACGAGCAGATTGATCTGCGCCCGATCGAATCCAGCGAGCTCGAGATCCTGAACGGCGTCCTCGAGCGCCTGATAGTCGTCGAAGACCGCCACCACCTCTCGAACACGGTAGGTCTGCGCTCCGTGGCGAAGCATGGCGTCCCTCCTGCGACTAAGGCACACCACAATGTAAGCCTTCCCTTCGTGCGACACAATAGCGCAGCGGATTGACAGCAGACCGATCTTCTATCTCGCGGCAGCGCACGCTGTCCGACTGTCAGCGCCGCGGTTCCCTGTTTCCGCCGATCACCGCCTCCGCCACCCGCAAGGTGAAGCCAGCGCGGGCCAGCACCGTCAGAGCCTTGCGTCTTCGGTCTTCGCTCCAGCCCGCGGGCCCGGGCAGCAGGCCTCGTCTCTCCAACAGACGTCGCGCCGCCTGCTCTTCCGCCTCGCGGCCGGCCTCTCCCTCGAAAGCCGCGAGCTCCTCGCGCACGATCTCCGGGGGGATGCCCCGACGCCGAAGATCGGCCTCGACCTGCGGCCGGGAGGCTCCGCGGGCCAAGAGTCGCGTTAGCCGTGACCGCGCGAGCGCTCGCTCGTCCACGAGCCCGAGCTCCGCGCACCGTTCCGCCACATGCTCGATCGCGCCAGCCAGTCCGGGATCCGCCGCCAGCCCTGCGCGGCGCAGGCTCCGGCTGGCGCGCTGCCGCAGATAACGCTCGAGCTGCGCCCGGCTGCTGGCGTAACGGGCGAGATAGGACAGCGCCCAGTCCATGAGCTGGGCTTCGTCGGGCGACGAGCCGTTCAGCCTTCGCCCTCCTTTACTCGAACCGCAGCCGGTCGAACCGACCCTTCCCGTCGCTCGCGCTCGAGGGCAGCGATGCGCTCGAGGATATCGACGAAACGTTGGCCAAAGGGCGTGAGACGATACTCCACCCGCGGCGGGACTTCGGCGAACACCTGCCGCTCGAGTACGCCAAAGGCGACCAAACGGCGGAGGCGCTCGGCCAGCACCTTGGCCGACAGGCCGGGGACGGCGCGCTGCATGGCCCCGGGACGAGCGACGCCACGGCGAACGCAATCGAGGACGTGCAACGACCACTTGCAGCCGAGCACGCGCTCGAACATCGCCGCCACGGTCGGTTCCGCGGTCTTTCTGTCCTCGGTTTTCGTCAATCCTGACCTTCCGGTAAGTTGGTCACCACAAAGTACTGTCTCGACAGGCATTGATCGTTTGTCGATATGGCTATCGCACCAGCCAGTCGCAACATTGGGAGATGTCTCGTGCACCCAAGATACCCGATTCTCCTCTCTGTCGCCGCCTTGGCGGCGACCGCGATGGTCCGCGCGGAAGAGCCCGAGGTCGCCTATCCAGAAGGTTACCGGAGCTGGTATCATGTGAAAAGCATGCTCATCGAGCCCGGCCACCCCTTGTTCGAGGCCTTCGGTGGGCTGCACCACATCTATGCCAACGCGAAGGCGCTCGAGGGTTACCAGCGCGGCAGCTTTCCGGATGGGGCGGTGATCGTCTTCGATCTGCTCGCGGTCGAACGCACCGCCGACCAGGCCGTGGTCGAGAAGGAGCGCAAGGTCCTGGGCGTGATGCGGCGGGACGCACGCGTCTTCACCGCCACCGACGGCTGGGGCTACGAGGGCTTTGCTGGGGGCGATCCGGAGAAGCCGGTGGTGGGGGCCAAGGCGTTCGAGGCCTGCCACGCCTGCCACCAGGCTGCAGGCCCCGATTTCGTGTTCAGCGAGCTTCGTCCCTGACCTGGTCCAGGAGGCGGCACGCTCCAGCTGCCCTGCTCGCCCCGGTCTTCACTCCGCAGCGACCGCCGCCACGACGGGTTCCACCCGCGCGGCACAGAACTTGAACTCGGGGATCTTCCCCCACGGATCGAGCTGCGGATGGGTGAGGATATTGGCCGCGGCTTCGCGATAGCAGAAGGGAATGAACACCATTCCCTCCGGCACGGCTGGATCCCGCCGGGCCATGAGCTCGATGGCGCCGCGGCGCGTCGAGACTCGCACTCGGCCACCCGGGCTTACCCCGAGCCGGGCGAGGTCGCGGCCGTTCATGGCACAGAACGGTTCGGGCTCGAGCGCTTCGAGCACGCTCGCGTGCCGGGTGATGGCACCGGTGTGCCAATGCTCGAGAGTGCGCCCGGTGGTCAGGATCATGGGGTAGTCCTCGTCCGGGAGCTCCGCTGGCGGTTCCACCTCTGCCGGCACCAGCCGCGCCCGGCCGGTGGGCGTGGGGAAACGCTCCTCGAACACCACCGTCTTGCCGGGATGGTCGGGGGCCGGGCAGGGATAGGCGACGGCGTGCTCGCGCTCGAGCCGCTCCCACGTGATATTGTCGAGCGACGGCATCGCCCGTTTCATCTCGGCGAACACGTCGGCCGGACCGGCGTAGTTCCATTGCAGGCCGAGGCGACGGGCGATCTCCTGGATGATCCACAGATCTTGTCGCGCCTCCCCGGGAAGCGGCAGGGCCATGCGACCCATCTGCACCTGGCGGTTGGTGTTGGTGACGGTCCCCTGCTTTTCCGGCCAAGCCGAAGCGGGCAGCACGACGTCGGCGTGCCAGGCGGTCTCGGTGAGAAAAATGTCCTGGACCACGAGATGCTCGAGGGAGGCCAAGGCTTCGCGCGCGTGCAGGGCATCCGGGTCGGACATGGCCGGGTTTTCGCCCATGATGTACATCCCGCGGATTTTGCCGGCGCGTGCCGCCTCCATGATCTCGACCACGGTCAGGCCCGGCTCCGGATCGAGCCTCGTTCCCCACAGCTCCTCGAGGAAACGCCGGTAATCCGGATCCCGCGTCGGATGGTAGTCGGGAAACACCATCGGGATGAGCCCGGCATCCGAGGCGCCCTGCACATTGTTCTGTCCGCGCAGCGGATGCAATCCGGTTCCCGGCCGGCCGACATGACCGCACAGGATGGCGAGGGAGATGAGGCAGCGGGCATTGTCGGTGCCGTGCACGTGCTGGCTCACCCCCATGCCCCAGAAGATGATGGCGCGCTCGGCTCGGGCGTAGGCGCGCGCCACCTCGCGGAGGGTGGCAGCGGGAATGCCGCAGACCTCAGCCATGCGCTCGGGCGGGAATTTGGCGAGATGCTCGCGCAGCCGCTCGAAATTCTCGCTGCGCGCTTGCACGAACTGCTCGTCGTAGAGCTTTTCCTCGACGATCACGTGCATGAGCGCGTTGAGCAGCGCGACGTCGGTACCGGCGCGGAACTGCAACATCCAGGTGGCATAGCGCTTGAGCGCCTGGCCGCGCGGGTCGGCCACCACGAGCTTGGCGCCCCGCTTGGCCGCCTGCTTGAAATAGGTGGCGGCAACCGGATGGTTCTCGGTCGGGTTGGCACCGATGACGAAGATGAGGTCGGCATTGCGCACCTCGGTGAAGGGCGCGGTCACCGCGCCCGAGCCGATCCCTTCCATGAGGGCCGCCACCGAGGAGGCATGGCAAAGGCGCGTGCAGTGGTCGACGTTGTTGGAGCCAAAGCCGGTGCGCACGAGCTTTTGGAAGAGATACGCCTCTTCGTTGGTGCCCTTGGCAGAACCGAAGCCGGCTAGCGCGCGCGGACCGTCGCGGTCGCGGATGCGGCGCAGTCCCGCGGCTGCGCGTTCGAGGGCCTCTTCCCAGCTCGCCGGTCGGAAATGAGTCCAAGGATTGGCCGGGTCCACCTCGTCGTCCGCCCGCTTGGGCACCCCTTCCTTGCGAACGAGCGGGACGGTCAAACGGTGCGGATGGTGGACATAGTCGAAGCCGAAGCGCCCCTTGACGCACAGGCGATTCTCGTTGGCCGGGCCGGGCGCTCCCGACACCCAGGCGATGCGGTCGTTGCGGATATGGTAAGTGATTTGGCAGCCGACACCGCAATAGGGGCATACGCTGCGCACCTCGCGCTCGGCCGTGCGCGCGCCGCGCCCGGTGGCGCGATCGACGATGGAAGCCGGCATCAGGGCACCCGTGGGGCAGGCCTGGACGCACTCGCCGCAACCCACGCAAGTGGAGTGCCCCATGGGATCGTCCATGTCGAAAACGATCTTGCTCTTGTGGCCTCGATAGGCGAGGCCGATGACGTCGTTCACCTGCACCTCGCGGCAGGCGCGAACGCACAGGTTGCACTGGATGCACGCATCGAGCTGCACCGCCATGGCCGGGTGCGACCAGTCCGGCGCCGGCTGGTGACGGGCTGGGTAGCGGCTGGTCTCGATCCCGATGCGCTCCGCCCACTGCCACAAGCGCGAGCGCGCATCGTGGGCGTCCGCGCGCGCCGGCTGGTCAGCGAGCAAGAGTTCGATGACGAGCTCGCGAGCCCGCCTCGCCCGCTCCGACGCGGTACGCACCACCATGCCGGGCTGCGGGGTGCGCACGCAGGAGGCGGCGAGTACACGCTCACCCTCGATCTCCACCATGCACGCCCGGCAGTTCCCATCGGCGCGATAACCGGGAGCGGGCAGCCAGCACAAATGCGGGATCTCGATCCCCTCGCGCTGCGCCACTTGCCAGATGGTCTCTCCGGGTCGGGCGACTACCTCCCGACCATCGAGGATGAAGCGGATGGCCTCGTTCATGACTTGGACTCCTGGGCTCCGGCCACGGCGCTCGGGAAGTAGCGGAACAGACAGCGGACGGGATTGCCTGCGGCCTGACCCAAGCCGCAGATCGAGGCATCGCTCATCACCTGCACGAGATCGCCGAGTTTGCGCGCATCCCAGTCGCCCGCTTGCATGAGCTGCACCGCCTTCTCGGTGCCGGCGCGACAGGGGGTGCACTGGCCGCAGGATTCCTCTTCGAAGAAACGCATGAGGTTCAAAGTCACCGCTGCCAGATCGTCGCGATCGGAAAGGACGATCACCGCATGGGAGCCGACGAAACAGCCATGGGGTTCGAGGGTGCCGAAGTCGAGCGGGATGTCGGCGAGGGAGGCCGGCAGAATGCCCCCCGAGGCACCGCCCGGCAAATAAGCTGCAAAGCGGTGTCCCTCGGCCATACCGCCGCAATATTCTTCGATCAGCTCCCGCGCCGTGATGCCGGCGGGGGCGAGCTTGACACCCGGCTCCCGTACCCGTCCGGAAACGGAGAAGCTCCGAAGACCCTTCCGGCCATGGCGGCCGTGGCTGATGAACCAGTCCGGGCCCTTTTCGAGGATGTCGCGCACCCACCACAGGGTCTCGACATTGTTGACGAGGGTCGGTCGTCCGAACAGGCCGCGACCCGCCACATAGGGCGGCCGCTGCCGGGGTAGACCGCGCTTGCCCTCGATGCTTTCGATCATCGCCGACTCTTCGCCGCAGATATAGGCGCCGGCGCCGCGGCGCAGCTGGACGAAGCCGGGCGCGACGATGCCCGCCTGCTCGATAGCCGCGATCTCCCGCCGCAGCACTTCGTGCAGGTCGGGATATTCATCGCGCAGATAGACCCAAATGCCCTCGACCCCCACCACATGGGCAGCGATCAACGCTCCCTCGAGCATCCGGTGCGGATCGGTCGACAGATAGTGGCGGTCTTTGAAGGTCCCGGGTTCGCCTTCATCGGCATTGACGCACATATAGCGGGGCGCCGGCTGGTCGCGCACGATCTGCCACTTGCGGCCGGTGGGAAAGCCTGCGCCACCGAGGCCTCGCAGCTCGGCACGCGAGAGCGTCGCGATCACGTCCCCACGCTCGCCCCGCCTCACCGCCTGGAGCAGGCGGTAGCCGCCCATGTTCCGGTAGGTCTCGAAGCCGATATACGCGGGCAGCTCCGGCGTCAGCTCGGCACGTTCCACCACGGCTCGGACGCGGTGGCAGTCCGCTGGTGCGACCCGCCGCTTGCCCACCATGGCGGCCGGAGCCTCGTGGCAGGCGCCCATACAAGGTGCGCGGACGATGCGCACCGCGCCGCTCTCGAACTGCTCCTCCAACTCCGCGAGCAGACGCTCGGCACCCGCCAACATGCAAGACAGGCTGTCGCACACGCGAACCGTCACGGCAGGAGGTTTCGCCTCGCCTTCGCGGACGATGTCGAAATGGGCGTAGAAGCTCGCGACCTCGAACACCTCCGCCTGCGGCAAGCGCATCTCCTCGGCGAGCGCCGCGAGGTGAGGGGTGGCGAGACAACCGAAGCGGTCCTGGACGAGATGCAGGTACTCGATCAACAGATCGCGCCGACGTGGCATGTCGGCGAGAAGCTCGCGGATCTCGGCGAGCGCCTGCTCGTCTACCTGACGTCCGCGCGGCCCCGTCCGTCCGCGCCGCCGTTCCTCTTCCAGCCGGCGCATCCGGTACCTCCCTTCACCGTCGGCTGCGATCCGAGCGGGATCTAGCCACTTTGTCGGCAGACTCAATGGCCCGTTGCGCCGCTCGTGCCGATCGCCTCCGGGCAGGTCCAGCTTTCCGCACCCTGCCCCGCATAGCGCGAGGGGTCGAACACCGCCCGGGCACGCAGTCGAGCGCAGGCCTCGATGCGCTCCGCGAGCGCGCGTTCGCTCTCAGCCAGTGCGGGGGGGCGCGCCAGCGGGAGAGTCCCCTCCACTCTCGGCTCGACCAGGGGGTCGAGTCGGACCGCATCCGGAGAGGCGGCTACCGCCGCCGCATTCCAGCCTGGGGCGAGCCGCCCGAAAAAGAAATGAACGCCGACCGCGATCGCGACCACCGCGACCAAGGCCGCCAGGAACGCCTTCATCGACCGCTCTCCGCGCCGTTGGATCCACTTGCCTGCTCGCGCGCCGAGATGCGCGCGATATAGGCGACGAGCGCCGCCCTGTCCTGCGGATCGGGCACCCGCTGGAGCGGCATGCGCGATCCCGGCACAAAGGCTTCGGGCCCGAGTTCGAATAGCCGACCGAGGGTCTCCTCCGTCCACACGATGCCGCTGCGGCGCAACGCTTCGCTATAGGGATAGCCCGGCACGGTCCCCGCTCGCCGGCCGATCAGATGGTAGAAGGTCGGCCCGGCCTTGTGCTCGTCATCGGGAGTGAGCGAGTGGCAGCCGATGCATTTGCGAAAGAGCTGCGCCCCGCGCTCGTCGCCCAGCAACCGCTCGCTCGCGGCGAGTTGCAAGGCGTGCGGACCGCCGATCTGCTGACCATTGGAAATGTCCCAGACCCGAATGGCGCCATCCCCATGCCCCGAATAGAGCGTTCTGCCATCGGGTGCGAAAGCCAGCGACCACACCGCCCCGCCTGGGGCTCGCAACACTCGTTCGCCGCGCTGTTCCGCCACATGCCAGAGGTAGATGGTGCCTGCCGCCGTGCCGCTCGCGAGCCACGCGCCGTCATCCGAGAGCGCGAGGGAGAGCACCGGCTTTTCCTGACCCTCGAGGCGGAACCGCTCGCGACCGTCCTCCGCGTTCCAGCCACGGACGCTGCCATCGATCGATCCCGAGATCACGAGGTCGCCGCGGGCGAGCAGGCGGGTCGTGGGAAAGCCATTGCCAGGTGTCCGCCAGCGTACACGCCCGGAAACGCCGTCCCATCGGGTGAGCGAGCCGGTGTGATCGGCCGCGACGAGTCCGTCTTCCGCGAGGAAGGCAACACCGGTGTAACGTCGGTCGGGATCGCCGAAGCGGGTGCGCTCCCGGCGCTCGGCGATCGACCACAGCCTTACCGTGCCGTCCCAACCCGCCGAAGCGAGCTCCTCGCCCCCGGCGCGCGCCGCCAGGGCGACGACTTTGGCTTCATGTCCGAAAAGACGGGCCACGACCGCGCCGGAGCCGATGTCCAAGAGGACGATCGCACCGTCGTCGCCAGCGCTCGCTGCGATCGCTCCACCGGGCAGGACGATCACGTCGTTGACGGGACCGTCGTGGGCGACGACGCGGGCGCGCGGGGTTCCGGTGGCTCGCTCCCAGAGCACGACGGCATAGTCGAAGCCGCCCGACACCAGCGCTCGGCCGTCCGCCGTCACCGCGAGATCGCGGACCGCACCGCCGTGGGCAACGAACCGCTCGCTCGCCGGTGCAGCGATCCCCGTGCCGAATGTCGCCAGCGCGAAGAGGACCACCGCCAGCGGCACCGACCGCAAACCGGCGCCGAACCCCGCCATGCCTGCCTCAACGGCTGTGAGGACGCTCGAGGCTCTCCCGGCGCAGCGCCGGCCCCGACGGCTCCGGTGCCGAGGGCCAAGCTGGCGGCGCCTCGTAGCCGTCTGGCCGATGTCGCAGTCGCGGGACGAGCTTGCCCGTCTCGGCATCGACGAACAACCGGCCCACCTGGAAGGCGGCATTGCCCGCATCCGGCGGCAACATCACCGTGAGCACATAGAGCCGGCGACCGTCGTCACTCGCGTCCTCGACCTTCAGCACCTCGACTCGGTATTCGCTCGCGATCCGCGCCGCCACCTCCTCGGGGGTGAGCGCCACGGCCGGCGTGCTCGCCACGAAAAGGAGGGCGAGAACGGTCGCTCGCTCACTCTGCTGGCTGCGCCACGACACCACGGCGTTCGAGCTCCTCGACCCAGAGGTTGTGATGTTCCCGCGCCCATTCGAGGTCCACCTCGCCCTCCCACATGGCGTCGATGGCACCCTCCATGCCGAGGGTGCCGATGTAGATGTGGCCGAGGATCACCCCGATCAAAAACACCGCGACGGTCCCGTGCCAGATGACCGCCAGCTGTTGCTCGGCGAGCGGCCCGAGCTCCGTCGGGAGGCCGGTGCCGAACCAGCTGTTGAGGGTCGCGAAGGTGTCGCGGAAAAAGTGGAACTGGTACGGGAAGAGCAACTGCAGTCCGGACAGGCTCAACGACAGTCCGCCTAGGATCACCAGCCAGAACAGGATCTTCTGGCCAGCGTTGAACTTGCGCGCTGGCGGATGCCCTCCGCCGAACAACCCTCCGCCGCGCAAAAGCCATGCCAGATCGTGGCGATTCGGCAGATTGAACCACACCCACTGGACGAACATCAGCGCCAGGCCGAGCATGAAGCCGAAGGCGAGGTAGTTGTGCGCCAACTTGCCCCACATCGACCAAACCGCGAAGGCCTCCTTGCCGATGACCGGCAGCACGAGCTCCCGCCCGTACATCAGCGACAGCCCGGTGACGGCGAGCACCACGAAGCACACGGCCGTGAGCCAGTGAGTGAACCGCTCGAACCAACCGAACCGGCGCACCCGCACCCCGGTCGGCGGATGTTCGAGGCGAATGCGGCCGCGCAACAGGTAGAAGACAGCGATCGCCACCACCACGCCGATCAGGAACCAGCCGGCATAGGCACGGTAAGGTCCGTTGCGGACATCCCGCCAGACTTCGCCTTCCGACTGAATGAGCACCGGCGCCATGGGGCCGGACTGCACCGCGAAGCCGGCACCCCCCTTGCGGATCTGGGCCCAGACCTCGGCATCGCTCGCCTTCGGCAACAAATTGACCGGGGGTACCGCCTCGCTCGCCGCACCTGCCGGCGGACGCACCGAGGACGGGACGGCGGGCGGGTTCTGGGCGAGGGCCACCAGCATCGGCAGCACGAAGCAACCGGCGAGCACGAGCAGGAGCCGCGCACGCCGCAGCAGGCTTCGAACGCGTGTTCTGCTCACCCCCATCCTCCCCGCCTCAGAAAGCCTGATGGCGCGCGCGCAGTCGCGCCGCCTCGCGCGCCGCCTCGCTCGCCGGCTGGTCCGCCGGACCCTGATAGACGCCCTTGATGTCGGGCACCGGTCGTGCCGTCAGCGGCCGGTCCTTGAACCCCCACACAGCCCAGAGCACGCCCAGCAGCAGCACCAGGGCGAGACCGATGCGAAACCCCATGCCCATGCTTCACCCGATGCCTTCCATCCCCCACCGGACCGTCGGCTCCGCCTGCTCCCCCCGCAACCGCGGGGATGGTGACGGAAAGAGCGGCGAGGCCATGGCCCGCCGCTCCATCCGGCGGAGGACGGTCCCGTCTCTAGAGACGGGCCCGAGAGAACCTCAGATCCCACCCTTGATGCCGTAGGCCGTGCCCCAGCCCCAAGCGCCGCTGCCGAAGCCACGGGCGACGATCCGCTCGCGGTAGATGTTGGCGATCACGTCGCCATCACCGGCGAGCAGCGCCTTGGTGGCGCACATTTCGGCGCAGAGCGGCAGCTTGCCCTCGGCGAGCCGGTTGCGTCCGTACTTGCGGTATTCGATCTCGCTATTGTCCGCTTCCGGACCGCCGGCGCAGAAGGTGCACTTGTCCATCTTGCCGCGGGTGCCGAAGTTGCCCGCCTGCGGATACTGCGGCGCGCCGAAGGGACAGGCGTAGAAGCAGTAGCCGCAGCCGATGCACAGGTCCTTGTTCCAGAGGACCACACCCTCCTCGGTCTGGTAGAAGCAGTCGACCGGACAGACAGCCATGCACGGCGCATCGGAGCAGTGCATACAGGCAACCGAGATCGACCGCTCGCCCGGTACGCCGTCGTTGATGGTCACCACCCGCCGACGGTTGATCCCCCAGGGCACCTCGTGCTCGTTCTTGCAGGCGGTGACGCAGGCATTGCACTCGATGCAGCGCTCGGCGTCACAGAGAAAACGCATCCGTGCCATGATCCTGCCTCCTTACGCCGGCACCACTCGACAGAGCGTGGTCTTGGTTTCCTGCATCTGAGTCACCGAGTCGTAGCCATAGGTCTGCGCCGTGTTCGACGCCTCGCCCAACACGTAGGGATCGGCGCCGACCGGGTACTTGTGCCGCCGATCCTCGCCCTGGAACCAGCCACCGAAGTGGAACGGCATGAACACCACGCCGCGCCCGACCCGTTCGGTGACCATCGCCATCACCAGCACTTTGCCGGCGCCGCCGATCCCCACACCTTCGACCCACACCATCTGGCGGTCACGCACCCCGAGAGTGTTGGCGTCGTAGGGGTTGATCTCGACGAACATGTGCTGCTGGAGCTCGGCGAGCCACGGATTGGAGCGGGTCTCGTCGCCACCGCCCTCGTATTCGACGAGCCGCCCCGAGGTCAGGATCAGCGGATATTGCTGGGCGACGTCCTGATCCTGGAGAGACTTGTAGAGGGTCGGCAAGCGGTAGAACTTCCGATCCTCGTAGGTCGGATATTTGGCGACGAGGTCGCGCCGCGGGCTGAACAGCGGCTCCCGATGCAGCGGGATCGGATCGGGGAAGTTCCACACGAAGCAGCGCGCCTTGCCGTTGCCGAAGGGCGCGCACCCGTGCTTGAGCGCAACCCGCTGGATGCCGCCCGACAGATCCGTCTTCCAGTTGGCCTTGGGACCGCCCACCTTCTCGATCACCGCCCGCTCCTCGGGCGTCAGATCCTTGTCCCACCCGAGCTGGATCAACATCTCCATCGTGAACTCGGGATAGCCGTCGCGGATCTCCGAGCCCTTGGTGTAGGCCCCCTCGGCCAGCAGGTTCTCGCCATCCCGCTCGACACCCCAAGCCGCCCGGAATGGCAATCCACCCTCCATGACGTGCTTGCTCGTGTCGTAGAGGATGGGCGTGCCGGGATGCTTCAGTTCCGGCGTGCCCCAGCACGGCCACGGCAGACCGTAGTACTCGCCATCCACGGGACCGCCGTTCGCCCGCAACGTCGTCTTGTCGAAGACGTGCTGCCACTGCATGTGCAGCTTCAAACGCTCGGGCGACTGGCCGGTGTAGCCAATGGTCCACATACCGCGATTGAACTCGCGGGTGATGTCCTCGACCACCGGCTCCGTGCCATTGACCTTGATGTTCTTGAACATCTGCTCGGCGAAACCGAGCTTGCGGGCGAAGAGATACATGATCTCGTGGTCGACCTTCGACTCGAACACCGGGTCGATCACCTTCTCGCGCCACTGGATCGACCGGTTCGAGGCGGTCACCGAGCCCGACGTCTCGAACTGCGTCGCCGCCGGCAGCAGATAGACCCCGTCGGTGCGGTCGTGCAGCACCGCCGAGAAGGTCGGATAGGGGTCGATCACCACTAGCAGGTC
Organism: bacterium HR40; assembly: GCA_002898275.1. GTDB lineage: Bacteria > Pseudomonadota > Alphaproteobacteria > Geminicoccales > Geminicoccaceae > HRBIN40. Next base: position 587,262 of record BEIQ01000001.1, on the reverse strand, counting down.
GAGCTTCTCCATCGCTTGCTTCATTTGCGGCAAGCGGGTCTGCGAGTTGGGCGCGTGACCCCAGAAGATCATCGCCCGGACATGATCCGGCTGCGCGATGTTCTCCTTCGCCTCGAGCACCCCGTCGATCCACCGCGACACCGGAATGCCCGACGCCTCCATCAGCTCCTTCGAAGCGAAGCGACCGAGCAGCCAGTCGTAGTCGACGCCCCACACCCGCGCCCAGTGCTTCCACGCCCCTTCCGCCAGCCCGTAATAGCCCGGCAGGTCGTGCGACTGCACGCCGAGATCCGTCGCCCCCTGCACATTGTCATGGCCGCGGAAGATGTTGGTGCCGCCGCCGGCCACACCCATGTTGCCCAGCGCCAGCTGCAGGATGCAGTAGGCGCGCACATTGTTGTTGCCGATGGTGTGCTGGGTGCCGCCCATGCACCAGATCACCGTCGCCGGCCGGTTGTTCGCCATCAGCATGGCGACCCGCTTCACCTGCGCCGGCGGCACACCGGTGACGTTCTCCACCTCCTCCGGCGTCCACTTCCGCACCTCCTCGCGGACGCGATCCATCGCCCACACCCGGGTGCGGATGAACTCCTTGTCCTCCCAGCCGTTCTCGAAGATGTGCCAGAGGATACCCCAGATCAACGCCACGTCCGTACCCGGCCGGAACCGCACATATTCATCGGCATGCGCGGCCGTACGAGTGAACCGCGGATCGAGCACGATGAGCGGCGCGTTGTTCTGCTCCTTGGCCTTGAGAATATGCAGCAGCGATACCGGATGCGCCTCGGCGGGATTGCCGCCGATCAAAAAGATCGCCCGCGAATTGTGAATGTCGTTGTACGAATTCGTCATCGCACCATAGCCCCAGGTGTTGGCCACACCTGCGACCGTGGTCGAGTGACAGATCCTCGCCTGGTGATCGACGTTGTTCGTACCCCAAAATGCCGCGAGCTTGCGAATGAGATAGGCCTGCTCGTTGCTATGCTTGGCAGATCCCAGCCAGTAGACGGAATCCGGACCCGATTCCTGGCGAATCTTGAGGAGTTGATCGCCGATCTCCTCGATCGCCTGATCCCAGCTGATGCGCTGCCATTTGCCGCCCACCAGCTTCATCGGATACTTGAGCCGCCGCTCGCCGATGGCGTGCTCGCGCACCGACGCCCCCTTGGCGCAATGGGCACCGAGGTTGAACGGGCTGTCGAAACCGGGCTCCTGGCCGATCCAAACACCGTCGCGCACCTCGGCGAGCACCGTGCAACCCACCGAACAGTGGGTGCACACCGTCTTCTTCACCTCGACCGCAGCTGCCGCCTGCACCTGGGCCTCGGCCTTGCGCGTCATCCCGCCACCGAGGCTGCCGAGGGCGGCCAACCCGCCCACCGCGATCCCCGAGCGCCTGAGGAAAGTGCGACGGTCGACAGCCTCCGCCCCGAGACCGGCGAGCAAGGCACCGAAGCGCCCGGCCTCGATTCGACCCCCTGTCCGCTTCTTCAGCATCGCTCACTCCGTTCCTTTCGTCGCCCGCCTCAGAAGCGCGCGAGCTCGTAGACCCTGCGGACGTGCTCGCTGAGCTGGTAGCCGGCGCGCCGACGCCCTGCTACCTCCTCCGCTCGCACCTCCTGCTTCGCTCCCACCACCGCCGCCGCCCCGGCCACGGCTCCAAGACCGGCCAGCTTCAGGAACTCCCGCCGCTTCCGACTCTGGCCCTGCATTTCTCGTTCCATGGCTCTGCCTTCTCCTTGCCCTGCCAACCTCGCCGCACTGCCGCGGCCGTCAGTCGACCATCGCGAACGCCACGCGCTCGATCTCGAGCAGCACTCGACCGAGCTTTGCCACCTCTCGGTAGAAGTCCGCCGCGCGGGCCTGGGCGAGATCGGCGAAGAACCTCACCCCCCAGCTGTCGAGATGACGCTCGAAGAAGCGCTTCTGGAGCGTCAAATCGACCCGCCCGAAACGGCCATCCGCGAGCCCCGCCATCACCTCGAGCACGCTCGCGATGTGGTCTTCCGGCTCGGGATTGCCCTCGCGCCGGACAATTCCGAGCCGGCCCAACTCCGCGCGCAGCTCGGCGAGCGGCCGCTCGTAGAGAAAGCCCGTGAGATACCAGGAGGCATAGGGCAACAGCTCGCCCCGCCCCAAACCGACGAACAGCGCCTCGTATTCCTCGCGCACCGCCGCCGCGGACAGCCTCTGCGCCGCCGCCGCGAGGCCGGCAAGCGCGGTACCGATCGCCGTCTCGTCACCCTCGAGTCTGGAGAGCTGCCGCAACAGCTGAGCATCGGGCGGGGCCGCCAAGAGCCGGGACAGCAGACCGTAGAGGAGCGCGCGCGAGCGCTCGGTCTCCACCTCGGCAGCGCGTTCCCTCGCCTCCTCTTTCATGCCCTATCCCTCGGCGGGTCCTGCCACCCGCACCCCCTGAGCCCGAATCGCGCCGTCATTCTAAAACCACGCTCCTGCTCTCACAAGCACCGATTTTCAACTCGCCGGGGATGTTCGCGGCGGGCCGCTCGGCTCCGGCCGAGGCCCGGTTGCGGGCGCCGCTTCTGCCTCTGTGGGAGGCGCTTTTCTTTCCGCCGAACCGACGACGGTCGTCGACGAGGCTTCCCGCCCTCCGCCCTCGCCTGCCAGCTTCTCGAGCGTCCGAAGCCCGGCCTTGAACACGCTCTGCAGGTCGGGAACGACCGTGGCAGCATCCGTGTAGTCCTCGGCGAAATCGATGAGGGGACAGGGCTCGCGGATGATGGGGTTCACCCGCCACAATCGCCGGAGCGCCCGGATCCGCAGCTCCTCTGGCACCTCCGCGCGCAGGAAGATCCGAAAGTCCGACCCGGCATCGAGGGTGTCGGGGTCGGGCAGCTTCGTCACATCGAAGGGGCCTTCCTCCGCCTCGATGCCGCCGGTTTCGGCGTCGACCGGGTGCACCTGCTCCTCGGCGCGCTCTGCCGTTCGCGCCCGATCGGCGGTTTGCGGATCCGCTGGCTCCCCCTCCTCTCGCCTCAGGCGCTTGAGGCGCGACCAGCGGGCGAGGAACGGTTCCTCACTCTCCGACTCGCCCCGCGTCACTGCTCCCTCCTTCCACGATCTCGAACTCGCTCGCCTCGCCGGGCCCGCGGTCGAGACCCTTGCGCCGCCGCTTGACGATCGGCCGGTCGACATGGTGCCGATCGACGAACGCTTTGAGCCACGCGATGATCGGCTCCGGCATGGGGACGGGTTCGACGCGGTCCTCGCTCGTCTCCGAGTAGGCTTGGGCCTCGGAGGGCGAGACGGTGACGAGCGCGGGCCAGAGCGGGAATGCCTCGTCGTTTCCCGGACGCAGCACCACGTACACCTGCGGCTGGGCGGTGGAGAGATTGTACTTGTAGGCTTCGGTGTCGGTTCGATGGACCAGAAGCGGCAGCGTGACGGTGTGCCATAGCGCCATGTCGGCGGTTCCGTCCGACAGCAGCAGCCGGGGTTGGCGAATCGGCGGCGCATGGGCGATGACCGAGACCGCCCGCCACCGCCACTTCTGCCAGGGATGGTCGATCCGCCGGCGCTCGAGAACGACGCCGACCCGCATCGTGGCGCTGCGTTCGCCGGCACCCCCTGTCTCGTCCCTCACTCGGCATCTCCGTTGCCATTTCGCGACATTCCCTGCCCGGGTGCGCTGCGTCAAGAGGGACCTTGGCCGAGGCCTTGCCGGGAGCCACCCGCATGCCGCATATCCCGCCTCGCCTCTCGCCACGGGGGTTCGAACCGACCCTTGACTGGACTGCTCGCGAGCGTTGCCGGCCTCGGTGAAATCCCGCCCGCACTCGAAGGCGGAGCCGATATCGTCGACCTCAAGGACCCGCGAGCGGGGGCTCTCGGTGCCTGGCCGACCCTAGCGATTCGCGCGGCTGTACGGCAGATCGCTGGCCGCCGTCCGGTCAGCGCCACGATCGGCGACCTGCCGCTCGTTCCCCGGGAGGTGGCGGCCCGGGTCGTCGAGATCGGCTCGACCGGTGTCGACTACGTCAAGATCGGGATCTTTGCGGGCGATCTCCCGGCTACCCTCGCCGTCCTCGCCCCCCTCGCCGCCCATTTCCGCTTGATCGCGGTGCTCTTCGCCGACCGTGCGCCCCCGCTCCACCGTCTCGGCGACTTCGCCGCGGCCGGTTTCACCGGCGTCATGCTCGACACCGCGAGCAAGAGTGGCCAGGGCCTGCGTCGCTCCCTCGCCGAGCCGCAGCTCGCGCGTTTCATCGGCGAAGCCCGGCGCCTCGGCCTCCTGGTCGGCCTTGCCGGCTCCTTGACCCCGGCTGACGTGCCGCCCCTGTGCGCACTCGCTCCCGACTATCTCGGCTTTCGCGGCGCCCTGTGCCGCGGCGGTCGAACCGGCGCGCTCGACCCGGCACGGCTCGCCCGCGTCCGCGCCCTGCTCCGGACACAGGGAGCGCAGAAGCAGACGGGCCACAGCGAATGCCGGAGCGACCACCGAGGCCATGCGCCCGAGCTCGCCCTCGAGACCCACGAGCGTTTCGAAGAGGATCACCGGTCGGCGAAGACGGGTCGCGAGATGCGCCACGACGAAGGCTCCAGCCCCGGTGGCGACCACCGGGGCGTCGGCTGCCAGCTCTCCCCGTGAGAGCACGAGCCGCGCCCCCTGCTCGAGCGCATCGAGCTGGCGCGAGGCGAAATAATGCGCGAGCTGCAACCATTGGGAAAAGGGCGCGTCGTCGAGGTCGCAGCCGATCGTCCGCGCGAGGCGCCGTGCGCTGCCCTCCACCGTTTTGGCGCCGCGATCGGCGGCCGGATGGAGATCGACGCGTTCGTCGAGCTCGCCGAGCAGGCGCCAGACGTCGGCGGAGGTCGCGAACCACTCGTTCATGACGGCATGCCAGGCGCCCGCGAAGGGAGCGCGGTCGGCGATACTGCAAAGGGGCGTGCGGATACAGCCCTGATAGACGAGCTCGCCGCAGGCCAGGCGCGCACGGTCGTTGTCGCCGCGAGCGAGGACCCGACCCCTGGCGAGGGGCAGGATATCGGTCGTCGTGCTGCCGCAATCGACGAGCAACCCCTCGGGCAGGAGGCTCGCCACCCACTGGCCCGTCGCCCGCCAGTTCGCCGAGGCGACGGCGCGGGCCTGGCGAAGCGCCCCGTCGACGTCGAGGAACCCCTCCTTTCCGGCGAAAAAGGCCAGAGCCGGCTCGCCGAACCGGGTGACCAGCTGGCCGACGATCGCGGCCACTCCCTGCTCGCGATCGGCGAACAGATCGACGAGCTCGCCGGTCATGGTCACCGCGATCGGCACCGGCCCGGGCACCTCCGGCACGATTTCCGCGAGCGCCGTCTCGAGGCGGTCGAGTCCCTGCCAGAGGGGGCAAGCCACCTCGCGCAGGGCGAGCGGTCGACCACAGCCGTCGAGGCAGGCGAGCTTCAGGTGCGCCCCCCCGACATCGAGCCCGATGATCGCGGGAGCTGCCGCGCCACATCGGTGGGTGGACGATTGCCCACAGGGAGATGAGGTCATGTTCCGCATCCTGCCGGTCGTCGATCTCATGGGTGGACTCGTCGTCCGGGCGCGGGCCGGCGAGCGCGAGCGCTATGCGCCACTCTCCCACTCGCGCCTTTGCCGCTCTCCCGACCCCCTCGAGGTGGTGGCGGCGTTCCAGGCCCTCCACCCTTTCTCCGATATCTATGTCGCCGATCTCGACGCCATCCGCGGCGGCGCGCCCCAGAGCGCGGTGGTCGCGGCCCTCGAGCGCGCCTTTCCGCAGCTGCGCTTCTGGATCGATGCCGGCTTTGCCGACGATCGCCGGATCGACGCCTTTCTCGCGTCCTGCCGCGGACTTTGCGTGCTGGGCAGCGAGAGCCAGACGCATGCGACGCTCGTCGCGCGCTGGCGCCAAGAGCCGCGCATCGTCCTGTCCCTCGATTGGCGGGGCGATCAACCCCTCGGTCCGGCTGAGCTCTTCCAGCGTCCGGCGCTGTGGCCCAGCCGGATCATCGTTATGACGCTGGCGCGGGTGGGCACCGGTCGTGGCCCCGATCTCGGGGCGCTGCAGGCCGTGCGCGAGGCGGCGGGCGATGCCGAGGTCTATGCCGCCGGGGGCGTGCGCGACGCCGCCGATCTCCGCGCCCTCGCGCGGCTCGGCTGCGCCGGGGTGCTGGTGGCCTCGGCCCTGCACGACGGACGCATCGGCTCCCGCGAGCTCGCGGAGTTCGCCTGAAACGCGCCCGCCCCGGAGGGGCCGGGGCGGGGTCTAGTCGCGTCGGAGACCCAGCAGTCGGAGGAGGGTCCGCCACCAGCCTGTGCCCGATCGGGCCGCCGGTGCCGCCGGAGGAGGCGGGGGAGCCGGCCGCGATGCCGGAGGGGGTTCCGGCATCGGCGGCGGCTCCATCCTCGTGGCTGCAGCGGGAGCGGCCGCGCGATCGAGATCGCGGGGCCGCGGCGCTGCCCTCTCCGGCGCAGGTGGGGCCGCTCGTTCCCTTCAGCCGGCCTGGAAGGGATGCCGGGTCTTGTCCTTGAGCGCCACCATGCGGGCCGCGGTCGGCTGGCCAGCGACCGCCCGTTCGATGGCGAGCTTCGTGGCCTCGTAGTTGTACTGCTGGATCTTGGCGTCGTCGGACGCCTCCCAGTGGATGAACACGCCGACCGAGATGAAGAGGTCCTCGGCCTCGTCGGCCGGGATGGTACCCTCGGCGACACAGTCGGCCACCGCCATGGCGACCGCCCGCTGCGCCGGGCCGAACATCTGGGTCGCCTGCTTGGCGTTCTTGATGGTGACCTTGTTGAACATCACGGTGGCCGGCTTCACCATCAGGTTCGGCTCGAGCACCGCGAGCAGCGCGTTCACGCCTTCTTTTTGGTTGGTGAGGGTGAGGGCGAACGCCGTCTCGGCAGGTGTGCCGCGCGGGCCGATGATGAGATCGATGTGAGCAACTTCGTTGCCCTCGCCAACGAGCGCTTCACCGACGAGCATGCGATCGATCTTGGGCATCGAATCCTCCCTGAGGTAGGAACGGGCGCAAAGCCCTTACACGCGCCGGCAAATAGGAGCAATAGCTTTCGCGCCGCAGGCGGGGACTGCACGCGCCGCTGTGTCCCCACTATATCAGCGGCCGACGAGGCCGGCCGACATCGGTCTCCTGCCATCGGCCGCGAGGTTCGAGAGGGATCAAAGAGGAGGAGGTTCATGGGAGGAAGAGGCCGCCTTGTGGCGGTGGCTCTCGGCATTTCGGCTGTCGCTGTCGGGTTCGCGGGCGGGGAACCGGTCCGCGCCCAGGTCGCCGCAGCTCCCGCCGACTGGCCGTGTGCGCAGACCTACGTTCCCGAGATCGCCTTGGCCCAGGTCTGGCGGGGTCCCGATCTCGGCGGCGTCGACGGTCAGTGGGCCGCCGACCCGCTCGTGGCGCCGCTCGTACCCCAGCTCGCCGCGAGCGAACTGTCGATCGCGGAAGCGGTGGAGAAGGTCCGGGAGTTCGCCAGAACGGTTCCCAGCGAGGAGCGCGAGGCGCGGCTGCTGCGGCTGATGCGCGGATTGTTCGAAATCCTGAGCGCCGAACGCCGCCGCACCATCGAGGGCGCCCTCACCTTCGCTCGTCATCAAAAACAGCTCACGGCGCGCATCCGCGAGGAAAGTGATCGGCTGCGGGCGATGCAGCGCGAGGGAGCGCCAGCCGAGGAGATCGCCGCCCTCCAGGAACGGCTCAATTGGGATCTGCGGATTTTCGAGGATCGGCGCGCCACCGCGAGTGCCGTCTGCGAGCAACCGGATCTCGTGGAAAAGCGACTGTTCGAGCTGGCGCGGGCGATCGCCGAAGAGCTCGCCCAAGGGAGGAAGTCGTGAACGGTCGCTCCTTCGCGCGCTTCGTGACTGCCGTCGTGGCGGCCCTCGCCACCCTTCCGGCGCTCGCCGCAGGCAGCGCGAGCGTCGCCGAGGTGGTGTTCGACAGCCGTCCGTTCGCCGCGGTGACGAGCCCGCAAACCCTGGTCTACCGCTACCGTCTGCATGCCGGCACCATGGCCGAGGACTATGTCGGCGAGGCCCGGATGGAGATCCGCGAAGTCCGGCCCGATGGCAGCAAGCTCGTATGGTTCGACATGTTCGATGGGCCGAACCACCGCAACTTCGGTCCGGTGCCGGCGAGCGACCAGAACCCGATGGTGCTGGTTTTTCTCCAGCGCGACGTCACCGCCATGGCCAATCTCACAGGGGGTGCTGCCGGCTATTTCCAGCAGCAGATCCGACGCGCCTTCACCAGCCCCGGGACCGTGGAGCAGCTCACGGTGCGATGGAACGGCCGCGAATACGAGGCACGGCGCGTCGTGCTGCAGCCCTTCGCCAACGACCCGCAGGTGGAGCGTTTTCCCAAGTTCCGCGGCAAGACCTACGAGTTCGTGATGGCGCCCGGCATCCCGGGTGGCATCTGGCAACTGTCCACTCGGGTCCCCGGTCCCGATGGCGCTCCGTTCATCGAGGAGACTTTGACCTTCGAGGCGGTGCGTCCGTGACGGCCTGACCACCGGTAAAGGAGGATCGACCTTGAAGACCGTCTCGCGCCTGTTCGCCCTCGCGCTCATGATGGTGCCAGCGGCGGCGCCGGCCGCCCCCGCCGATTATCCCACGGAAGCCCTCGCCGACTATGTGCTCGGCTGCATGGCGGCCAACGGCCAGACTCCCGACATGTTGCGCCGTTGTTCCTGCTCCATCGACTATATCGCCGAGCACCTGCCCTACGACCAATATGTGGAGGCGGAAACGGTGCTGCGGATGCGGCAAGAGAAGAGCGGCCGCGATCAGCTGGTGATGTTCCGATCCTCGGCCTGGGCGCAGGAGATGGTCGACCGGTTGCGCCGCGTGCAGGTCGAGGCGGACCGCAAATGCTTCCGCTGACCGTGGTCCGGACGCGGTGTTCACGGTCCAGCAGCTTCGTGTCTTTTGGACGCTCGCCCACAGTCCTTCGGTGACCCAGGCCGCGAAACAGCTCGGCATCTCTCAGCCGGCCGTCTCGCAACAACTGGCGCGACTCGAACGGGCGATCGGCGTCCGCCTCTTCGCTCGCCACGGCAACGGGCTCGAACTCACCGATGCCGGGCGCTTCCTGCTCGAGCAAGCGGCCGAGCTTCTCGGCGACTGGGAGCGAATCGAGGCCGCCCTTTCGGCCTTCCGCGAAGGCCGAAGGGGGCGCATCGTCGTCGGCACCCTCGCCTCCCTCGGCCGGACTCTCCTGCCCGAGGCCCTCGCCCGGGCACGGGCGAAACTGCCCGGTCTCGAGCTCGACCTCCACGAGCTCGCACCCGGCGATGCCCTATCCATGCTCTATGGCCGCAACATCCAACTGGCGCTGCTCTCCGAGACGGCGATCGCCCGCGACCATGTCGATTTCGGGCGCCGCCTGCTGTGCACCGACGCCTATGTGCTGGCGGTGCCGCGCGGTTTGGAGCTCGCCCAGGTGAGGGATCCGGAACGGGATCTGCCAGCCGATCAGCGGGCGCTCCTTCGCCGCGTCGTACAGTTCAATTTCGGCACTCTCCACCAGCAGCGGATCGAGGCTTGGTTCCGCCGCGTCCTCGGCCATTACGAGACCGTCGCGCGGGTCCGCCAATACGAGAGCGCCCTCGCCATCGTCGAAGCCGGCCTCGGCGTCGCTCTCGTGCCGCTGTTCGCCGCTCAGCTGCGCCGGCGTTGGCTTTACGATGTCGACGTCTATGCCATACCCGGGCTCGAACGACGGGCGGTAGCGCTCTTCCCCTCGCATCACGCCCGTCTGCAACCCCTGTCCCTGTTCCTCGACGCCCTGACGGAGGCGGCCGCAGCGCTCGATCCGCTGCCGCCGCTGCCAGCTCCGCCGTTCGTTGCGGCCCCGGAAGAGCCAGGGAAGGTCGAAGCGGTCGAGCGCGTATAAAGGCGGGGTTATCCGAGAAACAAGTAGAAAATCGCTGCTTTCCTCCGATCTTGATGGACGCCGGTCGCAAGGCCGGTCGAGTCGCCAACCCAAAAGGGAGTGCGAAGATGCGCAAGGTGTGGAAGGCTCCGCGGGTGACCAGCCGTCCGGTGAGCATGGAAGTCACCATGTATCTGCCGGCCGAAGTCTGAGGCCGCAGCGCGCCGCCCGCGGGAGGAAGCGATGCGCGTCCTCGTGCTCGGTGCCGCCGCGGGCGGCGGCTTTCCCCAGTGGAACGCGGCAAGCGAGGCTTGCCGGCGAGCGCGCGCGGGGGATCCCGCGGCGCGGCCAGCGACGCAATGTTCCATTGCCGCGACGGTGGACGGCGAGCGTTGGCTGCTCGTCAACGCGTCGCCGGATCTGCGCCAGCAGATCGAGGCCAATCCGCCACTGCACCCGAAAGTCGCACCTCGCTCTTCTCCCATCGCTGCGGTGGTCCTCACCAATGCCGATGTGGATGCCATCGCTGGGCTTTTGCACCTGCGCGAGGGAACCCCCTTCGTTCTCTACGCTGGGGAGCGGACGCTCGCGGTGCTCGACCGGAATCCGATCTTCGAGGTGGTCGACCGGGGCATCGTGCCGCGCCGGAAGCTGCCCCTCGAGGTGTGGCTGGAGCCGGAGGACGCCGACGGCCGATCGCTGGGGCTGCGTCTGCGCGCCTTTCCGGTTCCGGGCAAGCCGCCGCTGTGGCTCGAGGGCGAGATCGGCGAAGCCTTGGTGACGGATGCAGAGGAGGGAGACGTCCTCGGGCTCGAGATCGTGGCCGGCAGAAAGCGCCTGGTGTGGCTCGCCAACTGCGCCCGCATCACCCCGGCTTTGCGCGAGCGTATCCGTGGCTGCGATCTGCTCTTCCTCGATGGCACGCTGTGGCGCGATGACGAGATGATCCTGGCCGGTGCCGGCAGCAAGACCGGGCGGCGGATGGGTCATGTGTCGATGGCCGGACCCGAAGGAGCGATGGCGGCAGTGGCCGATTTGCCGGTCGGACGGCGGCTGTTCATCCACATCAACAACACCAATCCCGCCCTGCTCGCGGATTCCGCCGAGCGGGCCGAACTGGAGCGGCGCGGCTTCGAAGTCGCGGCGGATGGCATGGAGATCGAGCTTTGAGCGAACTCGACCGTTTCCGCAATCTGGCGAGCGCCGAGGAGCTCGAGGCGGCGCTGCGCGCCATCGGCGAAGAACGCTATCACATTCACCATCCCTTTCATCGCCTGCTCCACACCGGCCGGCTGACGAAAGGGCAAGTGCAGGCATGGGCGCTCAATCGCTACTATTACCAGAGCCGCATCCCGATGAAGGACGCCTCCCTCATCGGCCGCTGCGAGGACCGCGGCATCCGTCGCGAGTGGCTCGTACGGTTGCTGGATCACGACGGCTTCGGCGAAGACGAGGGTGGCATCGAGCGCTGGCTGCGGCTGTGCGAGCAACTCGGCCTCGACCGGGGCTATGTGGTGTCCGAGGAAGGGATTCTGCCGGCGACCAAGTTCGCCGTCGACGCCTATGTCCGCTTCGTCCGCGAGAAGTCGCTGCTCGAGGCCATCGCGTCCTCGCTGACGGAGCTTTTCGCGCCCAAGATTCACGAGGAACGCATCCCGGGCCTCCTGTCGAACTACGACTTCGTTACCGAAGAGATGGTGGCCTATTTTCGCAAGCGGCTCGTCCAGGCGCCGCGCGATGCGGGTTTTGCCCTCGACTATGTGAAGCGGCATGCGGACACACCCGAGAAGCGCTTCCTCGTCTGCAAGGCGTTGCTCTTCAAATGCGACGTGCTGTGGGCCCAGCTGGATGCGCTGCACCATGCCTATGTCTTGGGCGGCGGCATCCCGAAGGGGGCGTTCGTGCCTGCCGACTTCGAGACGGGCCGGAGGACAGCCGCATGATCCTCGACGAAGCGTGCGTGGTGGCGCCGAAGCCGGGCGTGCGTTTGCGCTTCGATCCGGTGCGCGGCCGGCATGTGCTGCTGGCGCCGGAGCGGGTGCTGTTCCCCTGTCCGACCACGGTCGAGATCCTCGAACGCATTCCACCCGGAGGGACGACCATCGCCCGCCTCGTGGACGGGCTCGCCCAGGAATATGACGCGGCGCGCGAGACCATCGCCGAAGACGTGCTCGCCCTCCTCGGCCAGCTCGCCAAAGACCGCTTGATCCGTGTCGAGAGAGAGGACCGCGATGTCGATGCCGCAGCCTGAAGGGGCATCTCGAACCCACGGCGGCATCGAGCCCCCCGTGGGTCTGCTCGCCGAGCTCACCCACCGCTGTCCGCTGCAGTGCCCCTACTGTTCCAACCCGCTCGCGCTCGTGCGGCGGAGCGAGGAGCTGTCCACCGCCGAATGGAAGCGGGTGTTCGACGAGGCCGCGGAACTCGGCGTGCTGCAACTCCACCTCTCGGGCGGCGAGCCCACCGCCCGCCCCGATCTCGAGGAACTCATCGCCCACGCGCGCTCGCGCGAGCTCTACTGCAACCTCATCACCGCCGGAGTCGGGATCTCCGAAGCGCGGCTCGATGCGCTGGTCGCCGCCGGACTCGAGCATGTGCAGGTCAGCATCCAAGACGTCGATCCCGAAGGCTGCGATCGGATCGCCGGCTATCCGGACGCGCTCAGAAAGAAGCTCGCCTTCGCCCGGGCGGTGCGGGCGCGTGGCCTGCCCCTCACCGTCAACGCGGTGGTGCACCGGCACAATCTCGATCGTCTCGAGCGGATGATCGAACTCGCTCTCGAGCTCGGAGCCGACCGCATCGAGGTGGCGCATGTCCAATATTATGGCTGGGCCCTCGCCAACCGCGCGGCGCTGCTTCCCACCCGCGCCCAGCTCGAGCGCTCGCTTGCGGTCGTCGAGCGCGCCCGTCGCGAACTCGAGGGTCGCCTCGTCATCGACTTCGTCATTCCCGATTATTATGCCCGCCGGCCCAAGCCTTGCATGAACGGCTGGGGCCGTGCGGTGATCACGGTGAGCCCGGATGGACGGGTGATGCCGTGTCACGCCGCCCATGTCATCCCCGGCCTCGTCTTCGCCAATGTGCGCGACGAGCCCCTCGCCCGCATCTGGTACGAGAGCGAGGCCTTCAACCGCTTCCGCGGGACGGCGTGGATGAAGGAACCCTGTCGTTCCTGTCCGCGGCGGGAGATCGACTTCGGTGGCTGTCGCTGCCAGGCCATGTTGCTCGCCGGCGATCCCGAGGCCACCGATCCGGCCTGCGAGCTGTCCCCCGAGCACGCTCGCATCCTGGCCCTCGCCGAAGCCGAATCGCAGGCGCCACCGCCTCCCTTCCTCTACCGGACGCTGGCGGCCGGTCGCGCGCCGCGGGAGCCCGCACCGGCGGCCTGAAGCGCGTGGGTCGAGCACAGCCGGGAGGCGCCCTCAGCGCTGCCGAGCGGCAGATGGACCGACATGGTCCGCGAGCCACCCCTCGACCGCCTCCACTTGGGCAGCGGCGAAGTGGAGGCCGAGCTTGGTGCGCCGCCACAGGACGTCCTCGGCGATCTCCGCCCATTCCTCCCGCGCGAGCCAGGCGAGCTCGCGCTCGTAGAGACCGGCGCCGAAATGGGTACCGAGCTCCTCGGGCCGCTTCGCCCCCGCGAGGAGGGCGAACAGCCGCGTACCATAGGCGCGGGCGAGCCTGTCGAGAAGGTCCCGGGGCATCTCCGGCAGGCGAGAGATCGCCTCGCTCAGGAAGCGATCGAAATCGGCCCCCGGTATGTCGCCTCCGGGAAGCGGAGCATCTGCCGTCCACGACCGGCCCGGGATGGGAGTCACCCGCGTTAGACGCGCGAGGGCGTGTTCGGCGAGCCGACGGAAGGTCGTGAGCTTGCCGCCGAAGACCGAGAGCAGAGGCGCCTCGCCAGGCGGGGCGTCGAGGTCGAGGACATAGTCCCGAGTGACCGCCGAAGGATCCTCGATGCCGTCGTCGTAGAGCGGACGCACACCGGCAAACCGCCACACAATGTCGTGGCGCTGCGGCGGTTTCGCCCAATATCGGGCGACAGCCGCTAGCAGATAGTCGACTTCCGCCTCCGACACCTCCTCTGCGACCGGGTCGTCGCCGACGGGCACATCGGTGGTGCCGATCAGCGAGAAGGCGTCGGCAAAGGGCAACACGAACACCACCCGCCGGTCGCGGTTCTGCAGAATGTAGGCGTGCTGGCCTTCGTACAGCCGCGGCACCACGAGATGCGAGCCCTTGACCAGGCGCACGTCGCGACGGCTCTGGCTGTGCGTCACCTCTCGCAGGAAATGCGACACCCAGGGACCTGTGGCATTGACGAGGGCTCGCGCCCGCACCTCCTCGCGTTCGCCCGTACGCATATCCTCGAGCGTTACGCGAAAAACGCCATCTCCTCGTCTGGCCGCGATACAGCGGGTGCGGGTGCGCACCCGCGCACCCCGGTCCGCGGCATCGCGGGCTACGAGGACGACGAGGCGGGCGTCATCGACCCAACAGTCGGCATAAAGAAAGCCCGTCTCGAACGCCGGTTTGAGTGGTGCGCCAAAGGGGTCTTCGGCCGTCAGTCGCACTCTGCGCGAACGCGGGAGACGCTCGCGCCCCCCCAGATGGTCGTAGACAAAGAGCCCGAGGCGAACGAGCCAGGCCGGACGCATATCGGCCGCATGGGGTAGCACGAACGTGAGGGGACGGACGAGGTGCGGTGCGTTCGCGAGCAACACCTCGCGCTCCCGCAGCGCCTCCCGCACGAGCCGGAACTCGCCATGCTCGAGGTAGCGCAAGCCGCCATGGATCAGCTTGGAGGACCGCGAGGAGGTGTGGGCCGCGAGGTCATCCTGCTCCACGAGCAGCACCGAGAGGCCACGCCCCGCGGCGTCGCGGGCGATACCCGCTCCGTTGATTCCCCCACCCACCACCAAGAGATCGAAGCTTCGTTCCGACACCGGTTGTCCCGCTCCGACCCGGGTCCCGCCGCTTTCGCAGCGAACGGCGTCGGGATTCGCCCGGGTCCATCGGTTGGCTGCGTTCGATACCCTAGAACAGGCGACCCTGGCCCTCGAACTGGGTCGTGTCCTTGCGCTCTCGCGGCAGATCGGAACGGGGCACGAGCAGTTCCGGACCGTCGTTGCGGGGGTCGTTGACCAGACTGCTCACCGCCACCGCCTCGAGCTGGCCGTCTTCCGGCGGAGTCAGCAGGCTTCGCAGGAGTTCGCCATCGTCGAGTGTCGGGTCGAGCCAGATATCGATCCGGTCTGCTGGCACCAGCGCCGGCATGCGATGATGGATGTGCCGGAGCGCCGGTGCGGCCGCCGTGGTCAGGATCGCGCAGGTTTCGAGCTCGCTGCCGTTTGCCAACCGGCTGCGCCGGAAGATGGCAGCGAACGCCATGGGCGAACCGTCACGGTAGCGCACGAAGAAGGGCTGGCTGCCACCCCGTCCCGCCTTTTGCCATTCGTAGAAGCCATCCGCCGGCAGGAGGCAGCGATGGCGGCGGAAGGCATCGCGGAACATGGGTTTGTCGGCTGCGGTCTCGAGGCGAGCATTGATCTGGCGGGCGGAATCGGTGGGATCGTGCGACCAGGGCGGCAACAGACCCCAGCGCAGCCAGACCGCCTCGCGTCCTCCCCTGGCTCCGCTGCGGATCGCGAGCACGGGCCCATCGGGGGCGATATTGTAGCGTGCCGGCAAGGCCGGCGGCTGGCAGCCGAACACACACCCGATCCGCGCCGGGGTGAGCGACAGGGCAAAGCGACCACACACGTGCGAGCTCTCCACTTGGCCATGGGATCGCAGCATCCCGCATATCGGCCGTCGGCAGCCCGAGGTCGAGGGGACGAAAGGCGGCGTTCTCCCAGGCGAGGATGGGCGAGCTTGGCCTCGTCCGAGCTCGCGCCGTCCCTCCCCTTGCCCGAGGGCGGACGCGCACCCGCGTCGATATCGGCGAAACCGCTTGCAAGGTGCTCGGTCAGCAGTAAACAGGAAAGCACGAAGGGCTGTCGGGAAACGTTCCGCCCTCTCGTATCCGGGGTCGTGGCCCCGTCAACCACCAGGGAGTAGGACCAAATGCGCCGTCTCGTTCTGACCGCGCTGGGCGCGGCAGCCTGGGGCCTCGCGGCAGGGCCCGCTGCGGCCGATATCGTCATCGCCACGGCCGGTCCGATGACCGGTCAGTACGCCGCCTTCGGTGAGCAGATGCGTCGGGGTGCGGAGGCGGCGGTGCGGGACATCAATGCCGCCGGCGGCGTGCTCGGCCAGAAGCTCGTCCTCGAGATCGGTGACGATGCCTGCGATCCGAAACAGGCCGTGGCCGTGGCCAACCAGCTGGTCAACAAGAAGGTGGTCTTCGTCGCCGGCCACTTCTGCTCGAGCTCGTCGATCCCTGCCTCGGACGTCTATGCCGAAGAGGGAGTCCTCCAGATCTCTCCGGCCTCGACCAATCCCCAGCTGACCGAACGCGGGCTCGCCAACGTCTTCCGCGTGTGCGGACGCGACGACCAGCAAGGCGCCTATGCGGCGAAGTACGTAATCGACAAGGGAATCGGCAAGAAGATCGCCGTCATCCATGACAAAAGCGCCTATGGCAAGGGTCTCGCCGACGAGTTCGTGAAGGGACTCGCGGCCGCTGGCGTCAAGCCGGTGATGTACGAGGCAATCACCCAGGGTGACAAGGACTTCAGTGCCCTCATCACCAAGATGAAGGATATGGGCGTCGACCTCGTCTATCTCGGCGGCTATCATACGGAGGCTGGCCTGATCGTGCGCCAGATGGCAGAACAGGGCCTCAAGGCGCAGTTCATGTCGGGCGATGCGCTCGTCACGGACGAGTTCTGGCAGATCACCGGCGACACCGGCCAAGGCACCCTCATGACCTTCAGCCCGGATCCGCGCAAGAACCCCGCAGCGGCCGAGGTGGTCAAGCGCTTCCAGCAGGAAGGCTATGATCCCGAGGGCTACACGCTCTACACCTACGCCGCCATCCAGGTCTTTGCGCAGGCAGCGAGCAAGGCCCGTTCGCTGGAGCTCAAGAAGCTCATCCAGGTGTTGCGCACCGAGACCTTCGACACGGTGCTCGGCAAGATCGACTTCGACGAGAAGGGCGATGTGACCGGTGCCAACTACACCATGTACGTCTGGGACAAGGGTAAGTATCACGAGCTCGGCGGCTGACGCGCACCCTTCCTGCCGCTCTTTCGCGACCGGGCCTTCGGGCCCGGTCCGTTTTTCAGGTCGCAGTTGACGGCCGAACGCCTTCGCCCTAGATCCGCGGCACCCAGTTCGGGGCCCGTGCCTGCCCAGGTGGCGGAACTGGTAGACGCGCTGCGTTCAGGTCGCAGTGGCCGCAAGGCCGTGGAGGTTCGAGTCCTCTCCTGGGCACCAGCCTTGGCCTCGTTCCCGCTGTACCGGCATCCCGCGATCGCCAGAGCTGGCCTCTTCGCCTTGGCCGTCCACCATTCCGCGCGAGCGCTCGAGACGGTGGGCGCAATCATCCGAACGCTCTCCGCCCAACAAGCCCATTGGCAAGGACGGAGGGCGCATCGGATCCCCAGCGATGCGCGATAGCCCTTTCGAGGCGAGAGCAGCCAAACGCCCTGGCCCGCGCCGATGTCCCTGCCGATCCTCCGGGGATGTGCGGTCCTCTCGCGCGAGAGGGAGCATGTCCCGAATGCTTTGCCCGGCAGGAGGCGGCAAAGGGCGAGAAGGGAGATCGCGCGCTCACAGCCTTCTCCAGGTGTGGGGCTAGGACGACTCCGGAGTGGCGATCGTGCGAGGGCGCGATTTCGCGCTGTCAGGCGCCGCCTTCGGCCGGCGCTGCGACGAGATTGCGCCCTTCTCCTCTGTGGCGGCTCGCGGTGCGGCTGGCCTTGGCGAGCGGCCCCTATCCTGGCGCATCCGGTCGGGGCGGCGCGTTGCTCAGGTATCAGCGCGCGACTGTTTTCGATCCCGATGGCGCTCGAGGCGGTCGGCGACCCTGGCAGGCGAAGGCGCGCCTCGCCGATTCCGACACCTGCCGCAGCGCCTCCGGCTTTCCGGCACGGCGCGGCGTGCGGCCGAGCCTCCGGACGGCAGGGGGTGGCGCGACGGCGGGCCACAGGAAGATGCGGCGCCCCTCGTTCGGGTCTCCGGTGTCGCGGCCTGTCACGCCCCCGCCAAGGGCGAGCGCCGAGGATCGACGATCCGGTACGATGGGAAAAGCTCGTTGACCCGAACGCGGTCGGTAGCGGCACGAGCGCGGCTCGCGCTCGCCGGGAAGGAAGTGGCACGCCGCACCGCGAGCCCCGTCTCGGCTACCCTGACCCTCGAGGGAACGGGATTTCCCGCCAGCTCCCCCTCGCCCCCCGCGGGAGGTCCCGGAATCGAGACCGGGCGTCGGCGAGTTCCGGTCGTCGAACTCATCGGAAACCCTGTCCCGCCGCACGAGCGGAATAGCCGTTTCGCCTCCGTCAAGCGACCAGAGATCCGTATGCCCGCCGCGGCGGCCGGGCTTCGCCAGCGTGGGAATCGCCGCCCACTCTCACGGGCCCAGATCATCGCTGGCACCCGCGGTCGGACGAGAAAGCAGCCCAGGTCGAGGAGAAGCGAGCCGGTTGTCGGTGCCGCAGGAGGGATTCGAACCCCCGACCCGCGCATTACGAATGCGCTGCTCTACCGGCTGAGCTACTGCGGCGCTGCCGGGCATATGGACGAGGGGCGCAGCTCTGGCAAGAGCGTGGGCTGCGAGCCGGCCGAGCTGCGCCCTTCGAGCTCCGTCGTGCTCCGCGCAAGGTGCAACGGTGCCGGGGTATCGCTCCTCGCGAAGCCGGAAGCCCGGGCGCGCTCGGCAGATGGCAGACTCTTCGCCCGCGGCGGCGCGAAAGCCAGCCGGTTCCGACCGTCGAAACGCACACCCGTGCCGCGGCGGCACGCCATGGCCGCGCGCTCGCGTCCCCGCGACCCCTCGGAGATTGGAGGTCGCCCGCCCTCCTTCCGGGGTATCGGTGTGGGCAAGTGGGCCCCACCTCGCACCCGAGGGCTCGCAGGCGCGTGGTCGTGCCGGCACGAGCCGCGGTGTCACTACCATCCCCTTTCCGTGACCTCCGAGCGTGCCATTGCCGCAGATGTCGCGTCGAAGCTTCGCGCCCCTGCCAGCGGGCCACTTCCTCGTGCGCTCCGGCGGCGGCCTCCACCGCCAGGCCGCAACACCGCGCTGTTCGCCGGCAGCCGGGAAAAGCTGCGGTTCCTGGCCCGGGTGAAGGCATCGCGCGGCCCGCCCTTCGCCGAGCGACTCTCAAATCGCCGCCTTGGGAGTGGCGCGCGGTTCCATCGTCGCCAGACCGGAAAGCGCTCGCGCAAGGGTGCGCAGGTCCGCCGCTGCGGTGCTCTGGGGATAACGAGAAAGGAACGGTTTCTGTGCCCGGATGGCTTCGGCAACCCGCGGATCGCGTCGCACGATCCCGGCAAGAAACGGGCGTCGCCCGAGAAAACGCTCGCACGCACGGGCAAGGGTCTCGTAGGTTTGCCGACCCTGTGACTCGGACTTGGCGAAGTTGACCACGATGCCGACGGGGCGATCCGGCCGGCAGGCGACCTTGATGAAGGCATAGGCGTCGGTGAGCGCCGTCGGTTCCTCGGTCGTGACAACGAGGGTGGTGCCAGCGGCAGCCGCGAAGCTGCGGCACGCGCTATCGATTCCCGCCGGCAGATCGAGCAGGACGAAGTCGTAACTGGCTGAGATCAGCCGCAACTCCACCAGCAGCCGCTCGAGTCGGGACGGCTCGAGCGCGGCGAGACTGCCGGAGCCAGAGCGGCCAGCCACGATGTCGAGGCCGGTTGGTGCGTGATGGAGCACCGCCTCGGCCAGCGGAACTCCCCGCCGCAGGACGGCGAAGAGGTCGAGCGGGGGGTCGATCCCGAGCTGGATATCGACATTGGCGAGACCGAGATCGGCATCGACGAGCAGCACCCCGAGGCCGCCCTCGCGCAGGGCCTGGCCGACGGTACAGGCAAGAAACGTCTTGCCGACGCCTCCTTTGCCGGAAGCGACGGCTATGGTCTGCGGCATGCCGCAACACTCCGTGAAGGCGAAGCGCGTTCGACGATCAGCGTGGCAAGGCGCACGGGCGAGACCGTCACGAGGGGCCGGTCGAGCGAGGGCCCGATGCCGAGAGCCGCAAGGCGTAGGCCGCAGGCCACGGCAGCGAGGAGGCTCCCGAGCCGCCGTGCCAGATCGATGCGGGTGACGATGCAGTCGCGCACCCCGAGAGCGGCGAAATTGCTCGCCGCATCGCAGGCATCGACGGGGTCGGCGCCAGCTGGCCAGACGACAAGCGGTCGCCCGCGAGCGCTGGCAACGAGCTGCGCGAGACGGGCGAGTTCGGTCCCGCGCGTCGGGTCGACTCCTGGCAGGTCGACCACGACCAACTCGGTCTCGGTGGCGGCGAGTTCATCGGCCGTCGCGGTCGAAAGCGGTCGCGGAGCGATCTCGAGCGGTGCCAAGAGCTCGCGCAGACGACTGGCCTCGCCGGCCCGAGCATCGTCGGCGTGGAACACGCGCACCCTTCGGCCCGCCAGGGCCGCGGCGGTTGCCAGTTTGGCGGCGACGAGCGTCTTGCCGACCCCCGGGGCACCGACCACCGCTCGCACCCCTTGCAGGAGCGAGCCGATCCCGGGGCCGCATCGCTGCCCCAGGACGGCGGCAAGAGCGGCGACGGGATCGGCGCTGGGGGCCATCTTTTCGCCGGCGAGGAGGATGCGGGCAGCGTGCTCCGGCAACCCGTGCCAGGTCAGGATGTCGAGGAGCTTCCGGTCCGACGGTGCCGCCTCGCTTTCTGGCGCGAGCAAGTGAAGATCGTCCTCGCGTTCCACAGCGGCGGTGATGCGCACCCCCCTGGCATCCTCGCGCGAGGCCACGATCACGGCATCGGGTCCGAGAGCCCGTCGCATGGCCTCGAGCGCCTCGGTCATGGTCCGCGCCTCGAACACCCGAAGCCGCATGGCTCACACCTGTCCGAGGGTGCGGATTCGCGCGCGTGGGTGGATCTCGCTGTGCGAGAGCACCACCGTCGACGGCCGGAACCGCTCGACGATCGAGCGGACATAGGGGCGAATCCCGGGGGAGGTCAGCAGCACGGGCAATTCACCCCGTGCCGCCTGTCGCTCGAACGCCTCGCGCAGTGCCGCGAGGAACGCCTGCAGCTCCTCCGGCGGCATCGCCAGCTGTCGCTCGCCGCCGCGATCGACCAGGGCTTCCTGAAAGGCCCGCTCCCATCTCGGCGACAGCACGAGGATCGGCACATAGCCGCCGGGCGCGGTACAGGAGTGGGTGATCTGTCGGGCGAGACGCGTGCGGACATGTTCGATGATCTGGACGACATTGCCGGTATGCCCGGCGACCTCGGCGACCGCCTCGAGGATCGCCGGCAGGTCGCGAATCGACACCCGCTCGGCGAGCAGTCCCTGGAGCACTCGGTGCAGGGTCGAGAGGGGGATCCGCGCTGGCACCAGCTCGTCGAGCAGCTTGCGATATTCCTCGTCGAGCTGGTCGAGAAGCCGGCGAGTCTGGGCGAACCCGAGCAGATCCGCCAGATTGTCTTTCACCACCTCGGCCAGATGGGTGGTGATGACGGTGGCGGCATCGACCACCGTCAGACCCCGCATCACCGCTTCCTCCCGAAGAGCGGGAGCGATCCATTTCGCCGGTAGGCCGAAGGTGGGCTCGGTCGTGTCCTCGCCCGGGAGATCGATCGGTCCACCCGTCGGGTGCATGACCAGGAGACGATGGGGCCGCACTTCGCCGCGGGCGACCTCGATCTCCCGGATGCGCAAAACATAGGTGTTGGCGGGCAACTGGATGTTGTCCTGGATGCGCACGGGCGGCAGGAGCAGACCGAACTCGCCGGCGAGCTGCCGCCGGAGCGCTTTGACATGCTGGGGCAGCTTGGGATTGTCGGGCTCGCCCACGAGGGTGAGCAGGCCGTAACCGAGCTCCAGGCGGATGGGATCGACGGCCAGCGACTCGGTTCCCGCCTCCGTTTCCACGGGCTTCGGCGGACTGGCGCCGGTCTGAGCCGCCGCGGTCGGCACGACAGCTGCCCGGGCGAGCTGCCAGGCGAGCGTTCCCAGCGCACCCGCGAGCGCGAGGAACGGCAGGGCTGGAAGACCGGGGAGAACGGCCAATGCGGCCACCAATCCGGCCGTGACCGCGAGAGCGCGCGGATGGGCAGCGAGCTGGCCGAAAAGCGCCTCGTCGGCCCGACCGGAAACCCCGGCCTTGGAGACGAGCATGCCCGCAGCGGTCGACACGAAGAGGGCCGGGATCTGCGAGACCAAACCGTCACCGATGGTGAGGATGGTGTAGGTGCGAACGGCCTCGGTAATTCCCACCCCCATCTGGCCGACGCCCACGACGAGGCCACCCACGAGGTTGATCCCGGTGATCAACAGACCGGCCACCGCATCGCCCCGCACGAACTTGGCGGCGCCGTCCATGGCACCGTAAAAGGCGCTCTCCTCCTCCAGCTCGCGTCGGCGGGCTCGCGCCGTGGTCTCGTCGATGAGCCCTGCCGAGAGATCGGCGTCGATCGCCATCTGCTTGCCGGGCATGGCATCGAGCGTGAAGCGTGCCGCGACCTCGGCGATGCGCCCCGAGCCCTTGGTGATGACCACGAAGTTCACGATCACGAGGATCACGAACACGATGAGCCCGATCACGAAATTGCCCTGCATGACGAAACTGCCGAAAGCCTCGATCACTCGGCCGGCTGCGTCGGTCCCCTCGTGTCCATGCGCCAGGATGAGGCGAGTGGAGGCGAGATTGAGCGACAGCCGCAGCATCGTGGCGATCAACAGCACCGTGGGAAAGGCACTGAACTCGAGCGGCCGGGTGATGAACATCGCCGTCATCAAGACCATGACCGAGAAGGTCATCGACACGGCGAGCAGGACGTCGAGCAGAAAGGTGGGGATGGGGAGGATCAGGACGATCAGGATGGCGACGATCCCGAGCCCGAGCAGAATGTCGCTCTGGCGGGCACCGCGCGCCGCGAGACTAGCGAGGAAACGTCCGTCCAGGGCGCGGATCACGGCCGCCAGCCCTCACCCCTGAAGCGCCGGCGGGATAGGGATGCCGGCCTCCGCGTATTCCCGCAGCTTATTGCGCAGCGTGCGGATGGAGATACCGAGCAGATGCGCCGCTCGCGTGCGGTTGCCCAAGGTATGGCGCAGGGTGTCGAGGATGAGTTCCCGTTCCACCTCGGCCACCGAACGGCCCACCAGGGTCGAGGTGGTGGGCCCAACCGAACCCGCGGTGCGTTCCTCGCGGCCCATCCCAGGAGCGCGCAAGAGAATGGCCTCCTCGTCGATGGACTGGCCGCGGGCGAGCAACACCGCGCGATGGACGACATTCTCGAGCTCGCGCACGTTGCCTCGCCAGACATGGCCCCGGAGCTTGGCGAGCGCCCGCTCGGTGAAGGGGCGATGAGGCAGGCCGTTGGCGCGCGCGAAGCGACGGGCGAAGTGCTCGGCGAGGACTCGGATGTCGCCTGGCCGCTCGCGCAGCGGCGGAATCTCGAGGACCAGCACGCTCAGACGGAAATAAAGGTCCTCGCGAAAGCGTCCGGCCGCCACTTCCTCCTCGATCGCGCGGTTGGTGGTGGCGATCAGTCGGATATCGACTCTGATGGGCCCGCTGCCCCCCAAACGGTCGATCTCCCGCTCCTGGATGGCGCGCAGCAGTTTCGCCTGCAGTCGCACATCCATCTCGGAAATTTCGTCGAGCAGGAGCGTCCCACCGTTCGCTTCCTCGAACTTGCCTACCCGCCTGGCCACGGCGCCGGTAAACGCTCCTTTCTCATGACCGAACAGTTCGCTCTCGAGCAGGCTGTCGGGAATGGCGGCGCAGTTGACCGAAACGAAGGGGCCGCTGGCGCGCGGACTGTGTTCGTGCAGGAAGCGGGCGAGCCGCTCCTTGCCGGTGCCGCTTTCGCCTATGAGCAAGACACTCGCATCCGAACGCGCATACACGCGTGCGAGCTCGAGCACTTCCCGCATCTTCGGATCCGAAGCCACGAACTCGCCAGGATCGCCGCTCACCCCTTCGAGGAGGGCGGCAATGGCGTCGGCATCGGGCGGGAAAGGGAGGAATTCGATCGCTCCCGCCTTGATCGCCGCGGCAGCCTCGGCCGGCTCGGCATCGACGCCATAGGCAACGACAGGCAAAAAGATGCGCTCGCGACGCAAGGCGGCGATGACTCGAGCGACGTCGATGCCGAGCTCCACCAGCAAGAGATCGGCGCCGCGCCCGGCACGCAGCTCCTCGAGCGCCGTCTCGAAGTCCGGCACATGGCGCACCCGCGCCCCGCGGCCAGCGGCGATCCGGCTCGCTTCCGCGACGTCGCCCGCATTCCTGCCGACGATGAGTAGCCTCATGATCCCGTCCTCCGAGCCACCGCCAGCATGGCGCGTTCCGGTTAAGATTCCGTTGCGCCAAGAGCGGCCTCGGGATCCGTCTCGAGAGGAAGCAGCGTCGCCACCGCGCCGGCGAGCAGCTGAGGATGTTCGCGTCGCCCGATGGAAAGCGCGGTTTCGGCCTGCAGCCGCAGAAGCCGCTCCTCCCGTTCGCGCGCCCTCACGAGGCTCTCGGCGAGCGGAGCGAAGAGAAGATGCCCGAGAATGGCACCATAGAAGGTGGTGAGCAGCGCCACCGCCATGCCGGGTCCGATTTGCTCCGGTGTTTCGAGGACGGACAGCATGCGCACGAGACCGACGAGCGTGCCGAGGAGGCCGAGCGCCGGCGCCACCTCCGCCGCTTGGCGCAGGACCGTCTCGGCTCGGCGGAAGAGCTCCAAGTGACGGTCGACCTCTTGGTCCAAGAGGCGGCCGACCGCGCCGGGATCCCGACCCTCGAGCAGCAGAGAGAGGCCCCGCTGCAGCACCGGCA
This sequence comes from bacterium HR40, assembly GCA_002898275.1. Classification (GTDB taxonomy): domain Bacteria; phylum Pseudomonadota; class Alphaproteobacteria; order Geminicoccales; family Geminicoccaceae; genus HRBIN40. The sequence goes on along the minus strand of BEIQ01000001.1, from coordinate 562,490 downwards.
GGTGAGCGAGCGAGGCCAGCGTCGGCTCCACCGACAGCAGCCCCTCGCGACGGGTCATGCGGGCGATGCGTACGAGCTCGGCCACCAGGCCAGCAGTGTCGCTCGCCGAGGGTGGGAGCAGGGCCCGCGGCAGCAGCTTGGCGAGGACGCGAATCTCGTCCACGCCCACGGCCGCCGCGGTCACGGTCAGCGTGCCTCCGACCACGAAGAGGATCGAAATCCGATCGAAGAAGAGGGAAGGTCTCTCGGCAGCGGCAAGGGTGAAGGCGAGGACGACCGCGGTGGCCAAGAGTCCCGGCAGGCTCCCGAGGGCGAGAGCGCGGACTGTCCGAGGCCAATGCGCACTCATCGCTCGCTCTTGACGATTTCCGTCATGGTGATGCCGAGATGATCGTCGACCACCAGTACCTCGCCGCGTGCGACCAACCGGTTATTGACGTAGATGTCGATGGGTTCGCCTACCTTGCGGTCGAGCTCGACCACAGCGCCGCGTCCGAGGCGCAGCAACTGCCCGACTGGCATCGTGGTGCGGCCGAGGACCGCCGTCACTTGCACGGGAATGTCGTAGACGGCGCTCAGGTTCGCCGGCCCTTGGCCGTCGCTGGCGGGCCGTGTCGAGGGAGGGGACTCCGCAGCGGCCGCAGAGAGTTCCTCAAACGTCGGTCTGTCACCCGGCATGTGCGTGCTCCTCCAACTGGACGGTATCGGTTTCGCGACGCGCCGCCGGAGACGTCGGCTCCGCCTCAGCCGGGGCCTCGAGCACCGCGCGCAGGGCGGCGGCGATCGCCGCGACCATCCGGGCCGGATCGTAGTCGAGCGTGGCCTCGCCCCCTTCGATGCGACAGCCGGCGGGCGCACATCCCTCGTCCGGCAAAATCTCGATCCGCTCCGCCGTGTCGGCGCCGTCGGCCAACACCGCCGCGGCAATCGGCTCGACCAGATCCGGCGGTACGAAGACGCGGATTCGCCGTTCTTCGCGCAGCAGGCGCAACGCTTCGGCGATCTCGTGCGCGAGCTGCTGGCGTCGGAACCGATCCAAGACTTGTGGCGCGAGCCGGGAAAACGCTTCGGCGAGCATGAGTCCGAGCCGCCTTCTCGTGGCCCGTAGCTCCTCCTCGCGCGCCTGCTCGAGCGCATTCCAGGCCGTCCGCAACCCCGCGGCGATGGCCTCGAGCCGGGCCCGCACCGCTGCCGTCTCGACCGCCACACGCTCCGCGCGAGCACGAGCGGCGACAGCGGCGCACAGACGCGCGACCTCCGCCTCGTCGAAGGTCAGCTCGCCTGTCGGCCCCGCCGGAGTCGGAACGACCGGCGCTGCGGCGGGAACGGGAGCCGCCCGTGCCTCCTCGAACTCGGGCCAGATGCCCGCGCGGCTCGGCGCACCGCTCGATCGGATCGGCGATCGCCGGAACCAATCGGGTTCGAATGCGCCGTCGGGCGCGTCAGTAAACAAGCTCGTCGTCCTTGCCATCGAGCAGCATGATCTCGCCTGCGGCAGCCAGTTCCTTCGCCATGTTCACGAGGAAGAGCTGTGCCTCCTCGACGTCGCGCAGACGCACCGGCCCCATGGCTGCCATTTCCTCGCGCAGGATCTTGGCGGCGCGCTCGGACATGTTGGCGAAGAAGAGCTCGCGCAGCTTTTCGCTCGCACCCTTGAGGGCGACGGCGATGCGATCGTTGCCCGCGTTGCGGATGAGCGTCTGGATCCCGCTCGAATCGAGCCGCGCGAGATCCTCGAACGTGAACATCAGCGACTTGATGCGGTCGGCGGCTTCGCGGTTCCGTTCCTCCAACGCCAGCATGAACTTTTCTTCTGTCGCCTTGTCGAGATAGTTGAATATCTCCGCCATTACCTCGTAATTGTCGCGACGGCTGGTACGAGCGAGATTGGTCATGAACTCGGTGCGCAGCGTGCGTTCCACATCGGCGAGGATTTCCTTTCGCACGACCTCCATATGCAACATGCGCATGACGACCTCGATTGCGAAATCTTCCGGGAGTCCGGAGAGAACGCGTGCTGCGTGGGCGGGGTCGATTCGGCTCAGCACGACGGCCACCGTTTGGGGATATTCGTTTTTCAAATAGGAGGCGAGGACGTTTTCGTTGACGTTGCCGAGCTTTTCCCACACCGTGCGACCAGCTGGTCCCCGGATCTCCTCCATGATGCTCTCGACGGTTTCCGGGTCGAGCACGCTGCGCAGCAGTTTCTCCGTGACCTCGAAGCTACCGATGACGCCGCCCATGTTGGAGAGCGATTCGGCGAACTCGCGGATGACGCGTTCGACCACGCTGCTTTCGACCTTGCCCAGAACCGACATGGTCTGCGAGATTTCTTTGATCTCCTCGAGATCCAGCATCCCCATGATTTTGGCGACATGCTGCTCGCTTGCCGCGAGCAAAAGGATGGCTGCCTTTTCCGGTCCCGTGAGCTTGTCGGGACGCACCGTGGTTCCCGCCATGATCGTGCCACCTCCTCAGCCGTGCAGCCAACCGCGAATGACCCGGACGGCTTCTTCCGGATGTTTCTCGAAGATGTCGGCGAGTTCGTCGACGAGCGACGCCTTGACCTTGCCGAGCACGTTCTTGAGATCGACGAGCTCGCCCTTCGGTGCCGGCATTTCGGCCGGCGCTTGCTCGGCCGGGACCGCCGGTTTCGCCTCCTCGCGCGCCTCGATCACGGGACGCCCCGCCTCGTCGACGCTCACCACGGTCCCGGAGCGAGCGTGCACCAAAAGCGGCCTGCCGTCCTCCGCGAGCACCACTGCGGTCTGTCCGCTCTGCACGATGGGCGTGCGCCCGGAGGGAAGCAGCCGGCGCAGCAGCGGGCGAAGACCGAATGCCAGCACGAGACCCGCCGCCGCCAGCCACAGCGCACTCTCGAGGAGATGGCCGTAGTGGCCGATGACCGTCTCGATCAGCGAGGGTTCCGGCAGCTCCGGCAAGCCGTTCATCACGAAGGGTCGACTCACCAGTTCCAGCCGGTCGCCACGCTCTTCGTCGATGCCGGCGATGCCGCGGGCGATGGCCTCGAGCTGAGCGAGTTCCTCCGCTGACCGCGGCTCCACCCGCCGGGATCCGTCGGCCGCTTGGACTTCGATGCCGTCCACCTGGACAGCGACGAACAGTCGGCGGATCTCCGGTGCGCGCCGGCGCTGGCTGCGCACCGTGCGCGACAGCTCGTAGTTGGTGACTTCCTCGGTCCGGTTCGTCTGCTCGTTGCTGGTCGGCGCCGCCGCCGGTGGTTGCTGGGCGCCCGGCAGATTGTTCGTTACGGTGACCGCTTGGGACGTGCCTGTCTCGCTCCGCTCGCTCGTCTCTTCGGTGGTACGGGTACTGCGTGCGACTTGGCTCTGGGGGTCGAACACCTCTTCGGTACTGGTGCGCTCGTCGAAATCCAGCTCCGCGGTGACCTGGGCGTCGACGCGCCCGGCTCCCACCGTTCGCTCGAGCGCGCGCACGAGCTTGTCGCGCAGGTTCTCCTCGAAGGCGCGGCGGTAGCTGTCCGCCTCCTCGAGCACGAAGCCCTCGGCGTCCGCCTCGCCGCGGGCGAGCAATTCGCCGCGGTCATCCATGACCGTAACGCGTCCGGGCTCCAATCCCGGTACGGCGGAAGCAACGAGATGACGGATCCCCTCCACCTGACGTCGCCCGAGCTTCGCCCCAGCGCCGAGCGACAGGAAGACGGAGGCGCTCGGCGTTTCCGTCTGCTTCTCGAAGAGCCGGCGTACCGGCTGGACGAGATGGACCCGGGCTGCCCGCACCCCCTCGAGGCTCGAGATCGTCCGTGCCAGCTCGCCCTCGAGGGCGCGCTTGAGATTGACGTTGGCCTGAAAGTCGGTGGTGGCAAAGCCTGCGCCGCGGTCGAAGAGCTCGTAGCCGACGACGTCTCCGGCCGGCAGCCCCTCTTCGGCCAGCGCCATCCGCACCGATGCCACCCGGTCGGCCGGCACCAGCACCGCATCGCCGCGGGCATTGAGACGCCAGGGTACGCCGGTGGCATCGAGCTTGTCGGTGATCGCCGCCACCTCGCGGCTTTCGAGGCCGGCGAACAGCAACGCGTAACGCGGCTCGAGCGCCCGTTGCAAGGCGAAGCCGGCAAAGCCGAGCATTGCCAGCAGGACCGCCCCGAGCGCCAGAATGCGCCCCGGTCCGAGGCCGCGCAGCTGCTCGAGCAGTGCCGGCAGCCCGCTTCTCGCCACTACGGGCACATTCTCGGCACTGCCGGCCTGCAGCTCCTGGGCCATGGCTGTCCGTTCCCCATCCACGAGCGGAATGGCACGGGCAGCCTAATCCCCCCCGGTAAACGGACGCTTAAGGCGGCGTCAGCGGAACACGCGCAGTTTGGTGACCCGCAGCCCGTCGAGTCCGTAGCGGTCGAGTGCCCGTTCCCAGGACAGGAACTCCTCCGCCGTCAGACCGTAGCGCGCACAGGCCTCCTCGAAGGTCAACAAGCCGCCGCGCACGGCCGCCACCACCTCGGCCTTGCGGCGGGCGACCCAACGCCGGGTATCCGGAGGCGGCAGATCGGCCAGGGTCAAAGGGCGGCCGGTTGGTCCGGGCACGTAGTCCGGGCGGTGCGTCGGGCTCGTGGTCACGGCGTTCCTCCATTCCACGGTGGAACCGTTCGACTGCGTCGACGCCGCTCCGATTACATCCTGCATCTTAACGCCCGGCTAAGCGGAATGGTAAACGAACGAATGTTGTACCCGAGTAGAACGATCAGCGCCTGATCTGCATCAGCTCGTCGAGCATCTCATTTACCGTAGAGATCACCCGAGCGTTTGCCGTATACGCGCGCTGGGTGACGATCATGCGAGTGAATTCATCGGCGAGATCGACATTCGCCATCTCGAGGGCGGAAGGTGTCAGGCGTCCCGCGCCGCCAGTCCCAGCGAGGCGGAGATTGTATTCGCCCGACGCGTCGGTCTCGGCGAAGACGTTGCCCGTGCGGGGATCGAGCCCGGAGGGATTGGCGAACGTAGCGATTGGCAATCGATAGATCTTGCGCTCGGCGCCATTGGTGAACGAAGCGACGACATAGCCGTCCTCGTCGATGGAGACACGGTTGAGCTGACCGACCTCGGCGCCGTTCTGCAAGACGAAGGCGACATCGTTGGCCGAAGCGAACTGCGCGAGGCCATCGGTTTCACCGACGGTGCCGAGATCGAAGGCGATGGAGCTGTCGTCGGCCCCGTTCGCCCAGTCGATGGTGACCGCGCTGGCGATCGAGCCGGTGACACTGGCGAGACTGCCGTCGCCGTTGAAGGTCACCGTCCCCGAGGCGAGCAGGCCGGTCGGATGCGTGCCACTGTCGAGGTCGGCGCGATCGCCGTAGAGTTCGACTTCCCAGGTGTTGGCGCCGGTGTTCAGAAAGGCGAGGGTGACCGTGTGCGCCTCTCCGAGACTGTCGAAAATGCGGATGTCGCGGCGGAAGTGGGGTTGTACACCGAGCGTGCCCGACGAGAAGGCATAGAGTTCCAGGTCTCCGGACGTGTAGGCTCCGGTATAGGGGGAAGTGGTCGAATCGAGGTTGGCACCGATCTCGACCCGGGTGGTGGCGATCGCTACGCCGCTGATGGAGCGGATGTTGACCGTCTCGAGAGTATTGATGTCGACGATCTGTTCGTCGGCATCGAGAGCCCAGCCCTGCAGGTAGAACCCGGAGGGAGTGCGGAGGTTGCCGAGATGATCGGATAGGAAGGAGCCGGCACGGGTGTAGAGCTGCTCGCCCGTACCGTCCGCATTGGCGTTGACGACGAAGAACCCATTGCCGGAAATGGCGGCGTCGGTGGACGAGTCGGTGCTCTGCACCAGACCCTGCTTGGTCACGTTGAAGGCCGTGAACGCGCGCACTCCGCCCGGCGCATAACTCGCCGTTCCTGCCTGGCGGGTGACGAGGGTAGCGAACTGGGCGGTCGCCCCTTTGTAGCCGGTGGTATTCACATTCGCGATATTGTCCGAAATCATGCCGAGCGAGCGGCTCTGGGCGGCAAGACCCGAGGCACCGGAATAGAGCGTACCGAAGAGGGTCATGCGGCTTTCTCCAGAAGCTGGATCGAGACGGCTGTCAGGAGGCGGTCGCGGCTGCTCGAACGGCGGTGACGCTGGTCGCCGGCACTCGCAGCCCGCCGACCGTCAGCAGAAGGGTATTTCCCTCGAGGGCCACGGCTTCGACCGTGCCGGCGGTGCGCAGGTCGGCAGGAACCGGGTCGCCAGCGCCATCCTTGGCAGCGACCTCGACCCGGTAGGTGCCGCTCGGTACGGCCGACCCTGCCGCATTGCGGCCGTCCCATTGCACCCGGTGGACGCCCGCCTCGGTGGGGATCGCGAGGCGTCGCACTACCTTGCCCGCGCCATCGCGGATCACGAGCTCGGCCGATGCCGCGTCCCGCAACAACCGGTAGGAGACTTCGGCGACACCGTCTTGGCCGAGGTAAAGCTCATCGCCTGCGAGCTCCACCTGTCGGCCGACGTAGCCGGCAGCCACCAGCAACTGTCCGGCGGCCACCGTGTCGATCAGCCTCTCGAGCCGGTCGTTGGCTCGCGTCGCCTGTTCCACCGCCGCGAACTCGGCGAGCTGCTGGGTGAACCGGTCGGCATCGATCGGCCCGAGGGGATCCTGGTGCTGGAGCTGGGCGGTGAGCAACCGCAAGAAGTCCTCGAAGCCGGTGATGACACCGGTGCCGCGACCGCTCGAGCGGGAAGCCGTGGAGGTGGTGGACGTCACGTTCATGACACTCGGCCTTCCTCCATGATCGTCACTCTCAGGTGCGCAGGTCGAAGAGGCGTTCCAGCACGGCTGCGAACTCCGTGGCTGCCCGACGACCGTTTTGGCCATCGGTTTCGGGTCGATCGCCACCCTCGTCCGGCGAGCGTTCCTCATCTCCACGCTCGAACGCCAGGCCCTGGGGCCCGAGCTCGAAGCCGTGGGCGGCGAAGATGCGCGCGAAGCTGCCGGCCTCGCGCTGCAGCCGCTCGAGCGCTTCTTCCTTCTGGATGCGCAGTTTGACCTGGACTCGTCCGTCGGGCGCGAACTCGACGCTGACCCGCACCCGACCGAGCTCCGCCGGCTCCAGGGCGACGACGATCCGCTGTCGGGCATGGGCGAGCGCGTGCATGGCGAGGGCCGGCAATTCGCTCGGTCGCACGCCGACATAGACGGGCAGTCGGGACGGCTGGACGGTGGGTGCAGATGGACCTTCGGCCACTCGTCCGGCAACCGCCAGACTTTCGGTCGCGCCCGCCGCCGGATCGGCTGGCCACTGCCGATCCGCGGACAGCGGCGCAGGATCGGCGTCGACGGCAGCGAGCCCTGCGGCCGGAGGGGAGGACGGCTGCCGGTTCGGAGCAGCCTCCATGGACCGACCCGGGGCCGAGGCCGCGCTCGGGACTGCCGGCGCCGCCCCCACCGATTGCCCCTTGCCTGTTCCTACCCTTTGCGCGCGCAACGCCACCGCACCGTCGGCGAAAGCGCGCAGCAGCGCCGGGATCGGCGGCTCGGCGCGGGCGGTGGCGGCGGATGGCGAAGCCTCGGCCGCAGGTGCCAGCTCGGTGCCCGGCTGCGCGGCCAGTGGTTCGGTCGGTCCGACCTCGCTATAGGGGATCTGCGCGCCATCGTCGCTCGGCAGCGCCAGCGGAGGCGGCGGCGAGACCATCGCCTCGGCGCGAACCGGAGCGCCGGCGTGCACAAAGAACGGGAAGGCACGACCGGGGAGGCGGGAATCCGTCATGCTCCCGGGCAGCGCCGCGGGCTCCGCGGGCGCGGCCCGCTCTTCCGTCGTCGCCCACTCCTGCAGCGAACGGTTCGGCATCGGGCCGCTCGCTGCCGGAAGTTGCGGCTCTGCCGGCATAGCATGGGGGAACGTGACCGCACGCTGTGTCCCGGAGCCCGTCGCGTCGATGAACCCCGCCGCGGCCCCGGCGATATCCGACATGGCCCCAGGGGACGGTGTCCATGGCGAGGGCGAGCCGGTGCCGGAGGGTGGCCACGGCGAGGAATCGGCCACGAACTCCGGTCGTCCCGCACTGCCGAGCACGGTCGCGAGCAGGGCGGCAAAGACCGACGATGCCAGCGGATCGGGGACCGTGACGACGGTGCCCGAACGGGCAGCTGGAACGGCGATGGGATCGATGGTCTCAGTCATGGCACCGGCTCGAGATGCAAGCCCTGTGCCAGCCATCGCCACACTATCGCGCGGGCGTCCGGACCGTGGCAGGCCTTCGCCACCCCCTCGGCAAGCCCTGCCCACCTCTTCGTCCCTCCCCGGGACGGGTTTGCCGACCCTCGCCGCAGCGCGAAGCTCGTGGCAGAAAAAGGGCGGCGCGCAGGAGGACGGAGGGTGACGAGACAGGGCGTGGACGCGCGAGAGGAACTCTTGGCCTGGCTCGAGGCACGCTTCGGCGAGCGGGCGACGCGCAATCCGTCGATCCGCGAGCGGCACGGCCGCGGGGAGGCTTTCCATCCACCAGCTCCACCGGACCTGGTGGTGTTCCCCGACAGTACCGACGAGGTCGTCGAAGTGGCTCGCGCCTGCCATCAAGCCGGTGTGCCTCTCGTTCCTTTCGGCACGGGCACCTCCCTCGAGGGTCATGTGGCGGCGGTGCAGGGTGGCGTCTGTCTCGATCTGTCGCGCATGAACCGCGTGCTTGCGCTCCATCGCGAGGACATGGACGTCGTCGTCGAGGCAGGCGTGACCCGACGCCAGCTCGCCCACGAGCTGCGCGACACCGGTCTTTTCTTCCCCGTGGATCCCGGGGCAGATGCCAGCCTCGGCGGCATGGCAGCGACGCGCGCCACTGGTACCACGACGGTGCGCTATGGCGGCATGCGCGAGAACGTGCTGGGGCTGAGCGTGGTCCTCGCCGACGGCCGGGTGATCCGCACCGGGGGGCAGGCCCGCAAATCGAGCGCCGGCTACGACCTCACGCGTCTGTTCCTCGGCTCGGAGGGGACCCTCGGGATCATCACGGAGCTCACCCTGAGACTTTGGCCGGTGCCGGAAGCTATCGCCGCTGCGGTGTGCACCTTTCCCGATGTCGAGGCGGCGGTGGCGGCAGTGGTCGAGACCGTCGGTTGCGGCATTCCCGTCGCCCGCATCGAGCTGCTCGATGCCGCGCAGATGGCGACCTGCATCGCCTTTGCCCGGCTCGAGGGCTTCGATCCCCTCCCCACCCTGTTCTACGAATTCCATGGCAGCCAGGCCGCGGTCGCCGAGCAGAGTGCTGCCGCCGGCGACATCGCCTGCCGGCACGGCGGCGGTGCCTTCCGCTGGTCGAACTTGCCGGAGGAGCGCGGCCGCCTGTGGCGAGCGCGCCACGATGCCTACTATGCGGCCAAGGCCTTGCGCCCCGGTGCCGAGGCCTGGGTGACGGATGTCTGCGTCCCGGTCTCGGCGCTCGCCCGTTGTATCCGCGATACTCGACTCGATATCGAAGAAAGCGGCCTGCCGGCCACCATCGTCGGCCACGTGGGAGACGGCAATTTCCACGTCATCTTTCTCGTCGACCCGGCGCGCGAGGAGGAGTGGCGGGACGTCCGCGAGCTCAACCGCCGTTTGGTGGAGCGAGCGCTCGCCGCGGGCGGCACCTGCACCGGCGAGCATGGCATCGGCCTCGGCAAGAAGGCCAGCTTGCTTCAGGAGATGGGCGAAGCGGTCGGGGTGATGCGGGCGATCAAGCAGGCCCTCGACCCCCGAGGTATCCTCAACCCGGGCAAGATCTTCGACCTCTAGCGACGTTCACCGGGGCGGCGAGCGCACGAAAGAGCGGCGTGCGGCGGGCCGCCGCCTTTTCGATCCCGCCATAGCCGCCACCGGCAACGCGGACGACCGGCAAGCGGCTGTGACGCCGGGCAGCGAACACCCGGAGAGCGCGCACAGAGCCCCGCATCGCTAGGGCGAGACGCCCGAGGTGGTCGTCCTGGCGGGGTTCCGACCCGGCGATGTCGAGGACGAGATCGGGGCGTGCCGCCGGCAGCACCTCGGCGAGGGTGCGGTCCAAGATCGCGAGGTCGCTCCGATCGTCGGTGCGAGGCGCGAGATCGACGTCCATCCGCCTCGCGCCGCCGCGCAAGCGGCAATCGGCGGCGCGATGCAGCGATACCGGCCGGACCTCGGGATCGCCGGCGAAGATCCGCGCCGTGCCATCGCCCCCGATACACGTCGAGGTGGAGCACGAGCGCCGTCCCGATCATGCCTTCCGTCCGCAATATCCGAATGGCGACGGCCAGATCGTCGAAGAGACACCCCCTCGTCCCTTCGAGACCGGTACGGTGGCCGCTGCCTGCGAGATCGCCGACGACTTTCCGCTCGCGCACCAAACGGGCGGCCGAGACGGTGCCGCCCACGGCGGCTCGCACCCGGGCCACGAGGCTCTCGCTCCACGCTCGCCCCAGCTAGCGGAGCTGCTCCCGCGTCACTCGCCCGGCCAGCGCCGCCTCGACGAACGCCGCCTCGTGCGCGCGGGCGAGCTCGGCGGCCGTGACGAGTGGCGGTGTCACCATCGCCTCCGCCTTCGCCAACCCTTCGCCCGCGAGCCGCTTTCACCGGACGATGGACCGAGCGAGCGGAAAGCGCTGCGGACGAGGAAAGCGCCGCCCCTAGGCGGCATGGCACAGGCGAATCGGCTCGATCTTCGGCGCTCCCGGAGCGACCTCCCGGCCCGGCGCGAGGGCGCAGCGTTGTGGCTTGCCGTCGCCGCGAATTGCGCGTAAGTTGATGACGGATTGGTTAACGCAACTCCAGAGAGATTCGGGCGGGAGCGACAGGTAGGACCGTCATGGCGATCGACCCCACTTTCTGGCTCCACCGTCGCGTGCTCGTCACCGGCCACAGCGGTTTCAAAGGCATCTGGCTGTGCCGCTGCCTTCGAGCGCTCGGCGCGGAAGTGGCGGGCGTCGCGCTGCCCCCCGAGGCCTCCGCGCCGTTCTACCGACATGCGCGGATTTCCGAGTCGGTCACCGAGTGGCTCGGCGACATTCGCGATCCGGCCCTGCTCGACACTGCGGTGCGATCCTTCCGTCCAGAAATCGTCTTCCACCTCGCCGCCCGTCCGCTCGTTCTCGATGGGCTCAAGGAACCGGCTCTCACCTTCGAGGTCAATGTGGTGGGAACGGTGCGCGTGCTCGAGGCGGCGCGGCGGGCGCCCGATCTGCGGGCGATCGTGGTGGTCACCAGCGACAAGGTCTATCGCCATCCCGCGCGCGCCTGCGCGGAGGAGGACCCGCTCGGTGGCCACGATCCCTACAGTGCCAGCAAGGCCGCCGCTGAACTCGTGGTAGAGAGCTATCGGCGCTGCCATCTCGAGCCCGAGGATGGGGTGGGAGTGGCCACCGCCCGTGCCGGCAATGTCATCGGCAGCGGCGATTTCTCGGCCCATCGGATCGTTCCCGACCTGGTGCGCGCGATGCTCGACGGCAGACCGCCGGAGCTGCGCAACCCCCAGCATCGGCGACCCTGGCAGCATGTGCTCGATGCCCTCTACGGCTATCTGCTGCTCGCCCAGGAGGCGGCGCGCGATCCGCACGGCTTCTCGGGCGCATGGAACTTCGGCCCCGATGACGCCGGGTGGACCGTGGCGGAACTCGCGGAACGTTTCCTTGCCGCCTGGGGCGGAGGCCGGTGGCAACCCGCTCCCCCTCGACCCGGCTTGGAGCTCCCAGTCCAGGGACTGTGCGCGCGCAAGGCGCGCGAGAAGCTCGGATGGCAGCCACTGCTCGGGCTCGCCCGAGCGGTGGCGTGGACCGTCGAGGGTTATCGGGCGCTTCTCGCCGGGGACGACGACGGCTGGCTCGACCGCCAGATCGCCATCCACCTGCGTGCGGCCTCGGCTTCCCGGATCGTCGGGCAGGCTGCTGTGGAGGAACTCGATGCCGTCGCCTGAAGAAGTTCCAGTCTTCGTGCTGTGCGGGGGCTTCGGGACGCGGCTCAACGGCAGCGGTGCACCCGTCCCCAAGCCCATGGTCGAGATCGGCGATCGACCCCTCCTCGCTCATATCCTCGAATGTTACGCCCGGCACGGCTTCCGCCGCTTCGTGCTGTGCACGGGGTACCGGGCACCAGCGATCCACAGCTATTTCGCCCTGCTGCCGGCCATTCTCTGCGACTTCACGGTGGATCTGCGCGACCATTCCCTCTCCTTCCACCAGAATGGCCCGCTTCCCGACTGGCAGGTCACCCTCGCCTTCACCGGCCTCGACAGTATGACCGGTGCGCGAGTGGCGCGAGCTGCCGCGCGTTATCTCGGCGATGCCGAGCACTTCGCCGTCACCTACGGCGATGGACTGACCGATGCCGACCTCGCCGACGAGCTGAGCTTCCATCTCTCCCACGGGGCGATCGGCACCGTGCTCGCCGTCAATCCTCCGGACCGCTTCGGTCGCCTGGCCCTCCACGACGATCGTGTCACTGCCTTTCGCGAAAAGCCGGTTTCGGACGACGGCTGGATCAACGGGGGTTTCTTCATCTTCCGCCGAGCCTTTCTCGACTATCTGAGCAGCGATAGCTCCTGTGTGCTCGAGGCCGAGCCCCTCGACCGCCTGGCCCGGGAAGGCGAGCTCCGGGTCTATCGCCACACCGGCTTCTGGTCGTGCATCGATACTCCGCGCGATCACGAACGGGTGCGCGGGCTCTGGGAAGCTGGAGCGGCACCATGGAAACCGTGACCCGCGTCGAGGGCGCAGCCGCGAGCGAGCTCGCCGTCACGCCGACGACGTTGCCTGGCGTCCTCCTCCTCACCTTTCCCCGTCACGACGACCGACGCGGTTGGTTCGGCCGCGCCTTCTGCCGCGACAGCCTTCGCCATCTCGGCATCGACCTCGACCCCGTGCAGGCCAACCTCTCCCTCAGCCGCCGGCGCGGCACGCTGCGCGGACTGCACTATCAACTCCCGCCGAGCGCCGAGACCAAGCTCGTGCGCTGCCTCGCCGGAGCCATCCTCGATGTGGTCTTGGACTTGAGACCACACTCTCCGACATTCGGGCGCCATATGGCCGTCGAACTCGAGGGCGGCGCGCCGCGCGCCGTACTCGTGCCGCCCGGCTGCGCCCACGGCTTTCTCACGCTCACCGACGACACCCTCGTCCTCTATTTCGTCTCCGCCCGCTACGATCCGGCGCGCGAGCGCGGCGTGCGCTTCGACGATCCGACCTTCGCCATCCGCTGGCCGTTTCCACCCGAAGTGGTGTCGGATCGCGATCTCGCGCATCCGGACTTCGATCCCGCCATCCATCTCCGGCCATGATGCGCGTGCTGTTCACTGGCGGCAGCTCGTTCACCGGGGCCTGGTTCGCCCGTGCCCTGGCGCGAGCCGGTTGTTCCGTGCTGCTGCTCGGTCGCCGCGAGGATCCGGCGCGCGATCCGGAGGAGCGCGAGCGGCTTGCCGCCCTCGTTCCGCACCTGCGGCGGATCGATGGTGTGCCCTTCGGCTGCGAGGCCATGCTGCGCGTGATCGAGCAGGAGCCACCCTTCGACTTGTTGTGCCTGCATGGGGCGACGGTCGGCGATCATCGGGCTCCCGGTTTCGACGCCCTCGCCGCCGCCACCGCCGACACGCACGGGCTCGATCGGGTCCTCGATCTTCTCGCTGCCCGCGGTCTGCGCGCGGTCCTCCATACCGGCAGTCTGTTCGAGGCGGACGAGGGAGCCGGCGAAAAACCGCTTCGTCCCTTCAGTCCCTACGGGCTTGCCAAGACCCTGACCTGGCAGGTGGTGCGCTTCGCCTGCGAGAGACGCAGCCTCACCCTCGGCAAGTTCGTCATCGGTCATCCCTTCGGCCCCTATCAAAAGCCGGGCCTTTGCCGCTCCCTGCTCGAGGCGTGGCTGGCGGGGCAGCCGGCGGTGTTGCGTCAGCCTCGGCTGCTGCGCGATCACCTGCCCGTCGAGCTGCTCGCCGAAGCCTACGCCCGCTTCGCCGTCTCCCTGGTTTCCGCGCGCGGCACCGTGCGGCTCGTTCCCACCTGCTATGCCGAGCCGCTGCAAGTCTTCGCCGAGCGCCTCGCGCGGGAAATGCAGCCTCGCCTCGGTCGGCCCTGTCGCTTCATCGCCGCTGACCCGCCGGAGCCGAGCTCGGAGCCTCGCATCCGCTTCGGCCTCGATCCCGCTTCCGTCCTCGTGCCCGGCTTCGACTACGAGGGCGCTTGGGACCGCCTCGCCGCATGGGCGATCGAGCGATACGGAAATGCGAGGGCGATGCACGGAGCCACCCGCAGCACGGGAGCCGCGGTGCGCGCATGACCCGGAGCGGCGACGTCGGCATCGTAGTGATCACCCACCGTGCGCGGCACCATCTCGATCGCTGCCTGCCGCCCCTCCTCGCCTCGCGGCTGCGGCCACGGGTGCTCGTCGTCAACAGCTCCTCCTCCGATGGCACCGCCGAGCGGGCGCGGGAGCTGGGTGCCGAAGTGTGGGTGATCCCGCGCTCGAGTTTCAATCACGGCACGACGCGGGAGGCGGCGCGACGCCGCCTCGCGACCCGCTTCGTGGTGATGATGACGCCGGATGCCTATCCGGTGTCGCCGGACTTCCTCGACCGGCTGATCCGACCGCTCGCCGAAGGCGAGGCCGCGGTCGCCTATGCCCGCCAGGTTCCGCGCCCCGATGCCGATCCCATCGAGCGGTTCGGGCGCCACTTCTGCTTTCCCGAAACCAGCGAAATCCGCAGTCTTGCCGACTATCCGCGATTGAAAAGCGCGACCCATTACTGTTCCAATGCCTGCGCCGCCTGGGATAGCCAGGCGCTCGACGAGATTGGCGGCTTCCCGGCCACCCTCGTCAGCGAAGAGACGATCACCGTGGTGCGGCTCCTGCGCCGCGGCTATCGCATCGCCTATGTCGCCGAGGCGGTGGTCGAGCACTCCCACCCCACGGCTCTCCTCGCCGATCTCCGGCGGGCGTTCGATGTCGGCTACACCCGACGGCTGTTCGCCGACACCTTGCTCGTCGCTGGCTCGGACGAGGCCCGGGGGGTCCTCTATCTGCGCGCCCTCCTCGCCGCCCTCTGGCACGAGCGGCCGCAATCGTTGCCCTATGCCTTGCTGCACACCAGCCTGCGCTGGCTTGGCTACCGCCTCGGCCGGATCGGTCCCCGTCTGCCCGACGCGGTCGCGGCCCGGCTGTCGAGCCAAGACTTCTTCTGGACCTCGAGCGTCCGACCCGCGCTTGTGCCCACAGCGGGGTGAGGCGGCCGATGCGGATCGCCCTTCTCACCAACAACCCCTTCCCGCCGCGCGAGGGTATCGGCTGGCACGTCGCCGCACTCGCTCGCGAATTCCTCGCCCTCGGCCACGAGGTCCGAGTGCTCGCGCGGAGCGAACGCTCGCTTTCCTGGGATCGCGGCAGCTTCGCTGGCATCCCCTATACCCTCTATCCGTTCCTCCCCCTGCGGCCCCTGCATCACTGGCTCGCCCAGCCGCACATCGCCCGCTGGCTCGAGCGCGAAGCCTCGGGTGCCGACATCGTCCACGTGCACCTGCCGCTTTTGCCGCCCGTGGACACGGCGAGTCCGGTCGCGGTTACCGTCCACACACCTATGCTGGTCGACAATGCAGCGATCCGCGAACCGGGACTGCGACCGGTCCTCATGCGCCTCCATGCGCGCCTGTTCAGTCGGCGCTACGAGGAAGCTTGGCTGCAACGGGCCGATCTCCTGTTCGCCGTTTCGACCCGGGTGGCGCACGAGCTGCAAGCTCACTACCGGCTCGCCGGTCGTACGCCACGCGTCTGTCCGAACGGCGTCGACAGTCGCTTTTTCGCCTTCGCCCCGCTCGCCGGACGGCGCCCCTTCCTCCTCTATGTCGGCCGGCTCGCCTGGCGCAAGGGCGTCGGCCGACTGCTCGCCGCCTTCGCCCGCCTGCGCACGCCGGGACTTCGACTCTTGCTCGCCGGCGAGGGACCGCTTCGCCGCCTGTACACGCGCGAGGCCGAGCGTCTCTCGATCGCCCATCGGACCGAGTTCCTCGGCTTCGTCGATCGCAACCGGCTGCGCGCCCTCTTGAGCCAGGCGCGGGCTCTGGTCCTGCCTTCGGACTACGAGGGCTTCCCTCTCGTGCTCCTCGAAGCCATGGCATCGGGCATCCCGGTGGTGACGACTCCGATCGGAACCCTCGCCGATCTCGGTGCCGATCCCCCCCTCTGGGTGGCACCTCCCGACCCTTGCGGGCTCGCGGAGACGATCGACGCCTGCCTCGCCGATTCCGCCGAAGCGGCCGCCCGGGCGAGGGCCGCGCGCGCCCTCGTGGAGCGCCACTTCGACTGGCGCGAGGTGGCCCGACGCCTGCTCTCGGCCTATCGGCCGCTCGCGCGGAGTGCGGCATGAGCGGGGTTCCTGCTTTCCCCTCGTCACCGTCAGCCGACGCCCCACCATCTTCCACGATCGCCCACCGGGTCGCGATCCTGTGCTTCGGGTTCGCCAAGGACCGACTGCATCGTCAGCCATGGTACACGGTGGACGGCATCGCCCGCGGGCTCGCGGCCCATGGCGTGGCGGTGACGGTGCTCACCGACTCCCGCGATCCTCTCCCGGAGGGGACTTACGCGGTGGAGCGGCTTGCCGCTCGCGCATCCCTCGTCGGCGACTGCGCCGCGATCCGCGACCTTCTCGCCGTGCACCGTCCCGAGGCTGTTCTCGCCGTCGGCGGGCTCGGCGAGCTCGCGCGCCTTCGCCCTCTAGGCCTTTCCATCCCCATCGCCTTTCTGCTCGCCAGCCCGCGCCTGCGCCCGCTGGAGATCCTGACGCTGCCAGTGGGAGCATGGGCCGGGGAATGGCCATTGCTGTGGCGGCCGCTTCTCGGCGCCTTCCTCCCCGCCTTCCTGTTGCGCTACCGGCTGCGCCATAGCGGCATCGCGCGACTGCTCTATCTCAGCCCCGAGACCCGAGAGCGCCTGATGGCTCGCGGTTTCCCCGCCGGACCGGTGGTGGTCCCGGCGGCGCGACCGGTCTGTCCACCGGCGGAGAGCCGGCATCCGCTGCCGACGATCGGCTTTTTCGGCCCGCCCCTGCGCCTGCGAGGGCTCGATCTCGTCCTCGACACCTATGCCCGGCTGCGCCGACGAGGGATCCCAGTCCGCTTGCGCCTCGTGCTGCGGCCGGACGGCCCTGGGCTACCGCGCTGGCTCGTCCGCCGTCTCTCTAGCCTGCCCTTTGCCGAAGACGTCGAGGTGGTGCACGAGCATCTGTCGCCGAGCGGACTCGCCGCCGCGCTCGCCCCGGTCGATCTGTTCCTGCTGCCCTTCCGTGTGCCCGTCTCGGAAACGCCCCTGGTCGTACCGGAAGCGGCGCTATCCGGTCGGCCCGTCGTGGTGCTGGATCGTCCGGGTGTGGCGGACATGGCGCGCCGACTGGGCGGCGTGGTGGCGAGCACCCCCCGCGAACTCCCCGAGGCCGTGCTGCGCGCCCTCCACGAGCCACCCGTCGTCACCGTTGCGGAGTGGTCGGACTGGCGCGCCGCCACCGTGGATCTGCACCCGAAGCGGCTTCTCGCCGATCCCCCCCTCTGGCGGCTGCGACTGGTCGGCCTGTGCGGACCCGATGGCAGTGGCAAGACCACGCTCGCGCGGGCGCTCGTCGAGCGATTCGCCCGGCAGGGCGTCCCCGCCCGCTACCGCTGGAGCCGCTACCGCAACTATCTGTCGAAGCCGTTCCTCGGCGCGATGCGGCTTTTGGGTATCAGTCGCACCCTCGAACGACAGGGGGTTGTGCTGCGCGTCCGCAACTTCCGCGGTCATCCGTTGCTCGCACGACTCTTCCTGCTGCTGCAGACGATCGATCAGGCCCTCGACATCCTGCTTTCCTCGCGGTTCGGGCCCAGCGTCGTGGCGGACCGCTGCCTCTACGATACGCTCGTCGATCTGGCGGCGGAAACCGGACTCGAGGAACTGGTGTTCGGACGAATCGGACCGCTGCTCGAGCGGCTTTTGCCGCAGCCGCGGGCGATCGTCTTGCTCGAGCGCGACCCGGCAGCCGTGCGGATCGACCGCCCCGACGTCGAGGCCGACCCGCTCTTTGCCGAGCGCTGCCGTCTGTACCGCGAACTTGCCAGGAGATTGGATCTACCGCGAATTCCGGTGACAACGGACGTCGCGCAAACGCGAGAGCGTCTCGAAGCGACTCTGGCACGGCTCCTGCGCGGAGAACGACCGTGATATACGTCTTCTATAACAACGATCCGCTCGCTGAAGACCAGGGAGGAGGTGCGGAGCATTTCAGATCTATATTCAAAATCCTCGAAAAATCTGGTACGGAATTCAAGTTGGTCGCTTCCCGTCTGCAGGACGCCCGGTCCCATCCACGGATCGATTACGTATCGCGCGGGGCGAATTTCGGATTGTTTTTCATCGGTATGCTGGGTTGGTTTTGGCGCAACCGACGCCAGTTTCGCGACGCCGATGTGTTCCACTTCCACCGCAACTACGCCGCCTGGCCCAAGTATCTCCTGACCCCCCGCCGGGGCCGCGTGGTCATCAGCTACCACGGTGTCACCGGCCGGGTGCTGGCGAGCCGCCTCGGTCCCTTCGCCGGGCCCCTGCGCCGGCTCATGCTCGTTTTCGAGCGGCGGGCCGTAGCGCGCGCCGACCGCGTCATCTTGGTGAACGCTGGCGATCGCGAGGAGCTCGCCCGGGTAGTGGAGAGGGAGGTCTTCGCCCGCGCCGAAGTCGTACCGGCAGGGTTTTCCGCCTCCCCCTTCCTCGCTCTGCCTCCGCCGCCGCCGCCTCTCGCCCATCGTCTGCTTTTCCTCGGGCGAATCACTCGGCTCAAGAATCCGCAGCTCGCCGTCGACGTCCTCGAATGGCTGGCCGCCGCGGGCGAGCCCTATAGCCTGACCATCGCCGGCGACGGCGAGGAGGCGCCGGCATTGGCCGCGCGCCTCGACCGCAGCCCGTTTCGCGAGCGCATCCGTTGGCTCGGCCGAGTGCCTCACGCGAGGGTGCCGCAGCTTTTCGCCGAACACGGAATTCTGCTCCTCACGAGCGCGAGCGAAGCCTCGCCGACGGTGGTCAAGGAAGCCCTCGCTGCAGCGCGGCCAGTGGTGACGACGGATGTCGGCGACGTGCGCCTGTGGATCGAGGAAGGCGCGACCGGTTTCGTGCGATCGCCGGAGGTGCCCGAGCTCGCCCAGGCGGTGCGCGCGGCCAGCGACCTCGTGCGCACGGGCCGCGTACGGCGTTCGCAGCGGGTGCTGGCGGCGAGGGAAGAGGTGGTGGTGGGGCGAGTCGTGGAGCTCTACCGGGAGCTCGCCCGTGTCGGCTGAGGAGGAGGCGTCAGTCTCCCGCGGAAGCGTGCGCGATCTCTTGCTGCTCGCGAGCGCTCGGGCTGTCGCCACCGGAGCCGGGTTTCTCGTCGCGCTTTTGCTCGCCCGTGCCCTGGGCCCGCGCGACTATGGCACTTGGGCGATGCTCGTCGCCCTCCAGGGCCAGGCGCTGCTTTTGGCCGATTGTGGCCTGCGCTCGGTGGCGACCGCCGACTGCGGCCTCGATGCGGCGAGGCTCCGAGCGACCCTTTGGCGCTATCTCGGGCTTCGGCTCGCGCTCGCGAGTGTCGTCACCGGTCTCGGATTGCCGGTGGCGTGGGCGCTCACCTCCGCAACTGGACCCGCCCTTTGGCTCTTTTCCTGCCTCTTTGCCTCGGCGCTCTTCTGCGACTGGATCGCCCTTGCCCGTGGCCGCAGTCTGGAGGCCGCGCTGCCACTCGCCCTTCGTCCTCTGTCCTTCGCTTCGGGCCTCGCCCTCCTCCTGCTCGTCTCGCCGGCGCTGTCGCTCGACGCCGTCGCCTTCTGCTGCGCCATCTCCTGGTGGCTCGCGGCCCTCGCCTCCCTTCCCGCCGTCCGCCATCTCCCGCCGCCCCGCGGACACCCGACGGCGACCCCGAGCTTGCTCCGCCGAGCACTGCCGCTCGGCGCCTCAAGTGTGCTCGCCCAGCTCCTCCTCGGTCTCGATGTCCTCCTCTTGGGCTGGTGGCTCGATGCCGCCCAAGCCGGCATCTACCAGCTCGCGGCAGGTGTGCTCACCGCTGCCCTGGTCTTCGCCAATGCCGCCGGCCAGCTGGTTCTCGCCCGCGCAGGCAGGCTCCGAGGCGAGAGCCCGACGGCTCTGACGGGACCGACCTTCCGGCTTTTCGGCCTGCTCGCGACCGGAGGAGGACTCGCCGTGGGCATCGGACTCCTCGCTCCCCTTTTGCTGCCGCTCGTCTTCGGCGAGCCCTTTGCCGCGTCGGTGGCGGTCCTGCATGCGCTATTGCCGTGGTTCGTTCTCCAGCACGCCGGGAGCTTCCTCGTCGGACTGGCATCCGGC
Organism: bacterium HR40; assembly: GCA_002898275.1. Classification (GTDB taxonomy): domain Bacteria; phylum Pseudomonadota; class Alphaproteobacteria; order Geminicoccales; family Geminicoccaceae; genus HRBIN40. Next base: position 542,208 of record BEIQ01000001.1, on the reverse strand, counting down.
CTCGCCCGCGAACGCGCCGTGCTCGCGGCGCATCTCTGGGCCCTCGCGGTCTTCGCCCTCGCCCTGCCCGTCGCCCTGTGGAGCGGCGATCTCGCTTGGGTCGCGCTGTGCCGCGGGCTCGCCGAGCTCGTACGCTGTCTGCAGTTGTCGTTCGCGATTCTCCCTCGCCGCCACCACCCATCGAGCGTCCTCACGCCGGCCCGCGGCGCCACATCGCCCTGAGGCTGGCGGCGAGGTCGAGCAACATCCCCTCCTTGGCCGGCTCCCCGCCTGGTTTTTCGCTTCGCTCGTCCGCCGTCCGACCTCCCTCTTCCCCCTCGCCCGTCACCAGTTCCAGCTCGGCCAGTAGGCGCGGAGTGAGAAAACGCGACGGCAGGGCTCGGACATGATGGTCGGACCGGCCGGGCTCGCTGTGGAGGTAGCAGGCAAGCGGCCGAAGGAGTACGAGACGACGGCGGGCGCGCGTGACGGCGACATAGAAGAGGCGACGTTCCTCCTCGATTTCCGCGGCACTTCCCGTCGCGAGATCGGAGGGGATCCAGCCGTCCACGAGCCAGGGCACGAAAACCACCTCGAACTCCCGGCCCTTGGCAGAATGGATGGTGGACAGCACGAGCCAGTCGTCGTGACGCCGCGGATCGGCTGCTTCGCCGCCCGAGCCGACGGGCGGCTCGAGAGCCAGTGCGGCGAGGAAATCCCGGCGGGTGGGAAAGGTCCGCGCGGCGAGGACCAGTTGCTCGAGGTCGCGTCCGCGTTCGGCATGATCCGCATAGCGCCGCTCGAGGAGCGGCACCAAGAACGCCCGGAGCCTTTCCAGACAGTCCGGCCAAGCTCCAGGCGTGCGCAAGCGGACGAGGAGGTCGAGAAAGTCCGCCCAGAGGCTGCGCGCCAAAGCTGGCGGCGGCAACAGGGCGAGGGCGAGCGGATCGAAGCCGCTCCCTTCGAGGCGGTCGAGGGCGAGGGTCGCGAAGGCGCGCCCGACACCCGGGAGCTGGCAGAGCATCCGCTCGCCGGAAAGCCGGTCGCGCGGATTGTCGGCATGGCGCAGGAAGGCGAGGAAATCGCGCACATGCGCGGCCTCGAGCAGCTTGAGGCCGCCGTATTTGCGGTAGGGGATGCGCCTGCGCGCCAGCTCCAGCTCGAGCCATGCCATGTGCTGGACACTGCGCACCAGCACCGCCTGATCGCGCAGCCGCACTCCGCGTTCACAGAAGGCGAGCACGCGCGCGACCACCGCCCGGGCCTGCGCGGCCTCGTCCGCCACCACCACGAGCTGCGGACGTGGTCCCTCGCCGATCCCGCCCACCAAACGTTTGGGGATACCCTCCCGGGCCTCCGCGAGAATGGCGTTGGCCAGTGCCAGGATCGGCTGACTGGACCGCCGGTTGGTGGTGAGGGTACAGGTTTGCGCCTGCGGGAACATGCGCGGAAAGTCGAGCATGTTGCGCACGCTCGCGGCGCGGAACCCATAGATCGCCTGCTGGTCGTCGCCCACCACGGTTAGTCCCCGGCCGTCCGGCAGGAATCCGCGCACGATACGCGCCTGAAGCGGGGTCGTGTCCTGATATTCGTCGACCAGCAAATGGTCGAAGCGCCGCCGCAGTCGCTCGCCGAGCGCGGGATGATCGAGCATCGTGGCGAGGGCGAGGAGCAAATCGTCGTAGTCGAGCAGTGCGAAGCGCGCCTTGCTCGCCGCAAAGGCAGCGAACATACGCCGGAGATCTTCGGCCAGCGGCAGGAGATGCGGCCAGCGCCACGCGAGGGCTTGGGCGAGGGGTACCGCGGCGTTCAGGGTGAAGCTGCCGATCTCGAGGCAGAGCGCGGGCGGCGGAAACCGCACCCGACCATCGGCGAACCCGAGCTCGCGCCGCAGCTGGTCGAGGAGGTCGCGAGCATCGATGCGATCGAGGACGCCGAAGGAGGGATCGAGCCCGAGGACGCTCGCCTGCTCCCGCACCAGTCTCAAGGCCATGGCATGGAAGGTGCCGCTCCACGGCAGGATGGCAGCGGCATCGATGCGCCGCCCGAGGCGGTCGCGGCAGATGGCGGCCACCCGCGAGGCGAGCTCTTCAGCCGCTCGCCGGGTGAACGTGAAAAGCAGGATACGTGCCGGGTCGGCGCCGGCCAAAATCAGCTCCGCCACCCGATGGGCGAGCGTCGTCGTCTTGCCCGTTCCGGCCCCAGCCGCGATGCGCAGCGGCGGATGACGCAGCCCCGGGGTATCGAGGCCAAAAGTCGCCGCCTGTCGCTGCTGCGGATCGAGTTCGATGGTCCCCTCGTTCATCGCCTGCCGCGACGCGGCACCAGGGTTCACGCACGGAAGAAACGGAGGAGTTCGAGGGCGGTCTCTTCCGCTGCCTCCTCGGGCAGGAAATGGCCACAGGAGAGCGCCCGCCCTTCGACGGAGCCTGCCGCCTTCTCGCGCCAGCAGGCGAGCACGTCGAAATGGCGCGCGATGAGACCGGTCGCGCCCCAGAGCACGAGCAGCGGACAGCCGATACGCCGGTGGCGATCGGCGCGATCGTGCTCGAGGTCGATGGTCGCGCCCGCCCGATAGTCCTCGCAGGTGGCGTGGATGGTGGCGGGCTCGGAGAAGGCCCGCAGATACGCGTCGAACACATCGGCCGGAAAGACCTCCGCGACGGGTCTCGCTGCCCAACGCCCGAGGATCCACTCGAGCCAGAAGCGCGGGTTGCCGCCGATCAATCGTTCCGGCAGCGGCGCCGGCTGGCTCAAGAAGAACCAGTGGAAATAGCCGCTCGCGATGGCCTGGTCGGTCTTCTCGAAGAGAGTGAGCGTGGGAACGATGTCGAGGAGGGCTGCCCGGACGACCCGCTCTGGCTGGTCGAGGCAGAGGCGATGGAGCACCCGCGCACCGCGATCGTGGCCACAGGCGGCAAAGGTGCGGAAACCCAAATGGTCGGCGAGGGCCAGAACGTCGCTGGCCATCGCCCGCTTGCTGTAGGGTTCGTGGTCGGGGGTCGTCGGAGGCTTGGCGCTGTCGCCGTAGCCGCGCAGATCCGGACAGACGACGGTGAAGGAAGAAGCCAGCAGAGGGGCTACCCGGTGCCACATGAGATGGGTCTCGGGATAGCCGTGCAGCAGGAACAGGGGAGGACCGCTGCCGCCGATGCGATAGGCGATGGCGCCCGCCGACGCCGGAAGGCTGCGCGCCTCGAAGCCGACAAAACGCTCCCTCACGGCTCACTCCGGATCCCAGGGTGGGGCGAGGCCGTCGATGTCGACGACCCGACCCCGCGGGTCGGCGAGCGCCGCGATCTCCGCCATCTCCGCCTCGCTCAAGGTGAAATCGAAGACCTCGAAGTTGGCGCGCAGGTGTTCGGGTCGAGCCGAGCGCGGCACGGCAGCGACCATCGGCTGCTGCAACAGCCAGCGTAGCGCGACCTGACCCTCGTTCTTGCCGTGGCGAGAGGCGATGCGCCGCAACACCGGATGGCCGAACACCCGGCCGCGGGCGAGCGGGCAGTAGGCGGTGAGCGCCATACCCGCATCGCGGCAGGCGGCGAGCACGCGCCTCTGGCTCAGGAACGGGTGGTATTCCACCTGGTTGGTGACGAGGGGCACCGGCGAGAGGGATATCGCCTCGGCCATGAGCCGGGTGGGAAAATTGCTGATGCCGATGTGGCGGGTGAAGCCGCGCGCTCGAGCATCGACCAGAGCTTCCATGGTCTCGGCGAGCGGCACGTTCGGGTTCGGCCAGTGCAGCAGCAGCAGATCGGGCACGAGACCGAGTCGCTCGACGCTCGCCGCGGCGGCAGCCTGAAGGGTCCCCCGCCGGAAGCTGTCGGGCCAGATCTTGGTGGTGACGAACACCTCTGCCCGCGCGATCCCGCTCTTGGCGATCGCCCGTCCCACTTCCCGCTCGTTGCCGTACATCTGGGCGGTATCGAAATGGCGATAGCCGATGGCGAGAGCGAGCTCGACGATGCGCTCGCACAGTGCCCCGGCGAGCTCCCAGGTGCCGAGTCCGAGGGCCGGGATGCGGGCGCCATGGGCCTCGACGACGATCACTCCCGTTCCTCCCCGCAGGCTGCGGCCACATCTTCGCAGCCGCGGCCGGAGGTTGCAATCGCCGGCGCGGAAGGCGCCGCGCGCACGCTCACAAGACCGGTAACAAATGGCGCAAAATCAGGGCCGAGCTCGCCGCCACCTCGTCGACAAAGGCATGGAAGTCGAAGCGCGAGTCGCGACCGGCGAGATCGGAAAGGGCGCGGATGTCGAGCCAGCCGACGCCAAAGGCCTCGCACACTTGGGCGAGTGCCCCACCCTCCATTTCCACGGCTTGGCCACCCAGTTCGCGGTGAAGCCGCTCCCGTGTCTCCTCGCAATGGATGTATTGGTCGCCGGAGAGAATGGTGCCGAAAACGATGCGGGCGGGAACGCCCTCGCCCCCGGCTCGGCGCGACAGGGCGGGGAGCCGGAAGTCGGCGAGGCGCTGGCGTGTCCGGGCGAGCAAAGCGCCCGGCACTTCGAAGCCGAGGCGTTCGGTCGGGTTGAAAAAGGGGACATGGCCGGCCTGGTAGACGTGAAGCCGACCGTGTTCGATCCAGCCGCAATCGTGCTGGATGGTGCGGGTGGCGATCACCACGTCGCCGATGTGGAGCTCCGGATCGAGGCCGCCTGCGACCCCGCTGAAAACGACAGGGTCGCAGCCGAAGCGCTCGGCCAGCAGGGTCGCCGTCATCGCCGCGTTGACTTTGCCGATGCCCGCCCCCACGAGGACCACGTCCCGGCCTTCGAGCCGGCCGCAAAGGAACCGTAGCCCGGCGCGCTCCACCGCCGCAGCCTCCCCGAGGACCTGCTCGAGATGAGCGAGTTCCTGAGGAATGGCACAGATGATGCCAATGCGCACGCCATCCTCCCGCACGCTCGGGGCTTGCCACCGCCTGCCCGTCCGGCAAGTTAGCGGCATTGCGCAAAGCCGGCGAGGGGTAGGCGATGGCGATGGACAGCCACATCCGCGGAATCGACCACGTCCTGATCGGGGTCCACGACCTCGAGGCAGCTGCCCAGCGCTGGCGCGACCTCGGCTTCGTCGTCACCCCGCGGGGCCGCCACATCGGCTGGAGCACGGCCAATGTGTGTGCGATGCTCGAAGCCTCCTATGTCGAACTGATCGGTATGGTCGATGCCTCGGCGGTGCGCCACGACATCGCCGCCTTCCTGGCTCGCGGCGAGGGCGGCATGGGGTTGGCGCTGGCGACCGACGACGCGGCGGGCACGGCAGCGTTCTGGCGCGCCAGGGGGATCACCGTCCACGGTCCACAGCCTCTCGCGCGCCGCCTGGAGGACGCGGAAGGGCCCGTCGAGCTGCGCTTTGCCAACGTCGTGCCGGAGATCGCGGAACTCGGCGGCTTTGTCGTGTTCGCTTGCTTTCACCTTACCCCCGAGCTCGTCCGCCGATCGGAATGGCTGCGTCATCCCAATGGCGCGACCCGGCTGCGCAGCTGCACGCTCCTCGCCGATCCGCCCGAGCCCGCGACACGAGCGCTCACCGCCTTGTTCGGCGAGGCCGCGGCGGTCAATACCGATCACGTGACCGCCTTCCATGCCGGCGGCCAGACGGTGGTCGTGGCCCCGCTCGAGGACGTGCGCCTCTTCCATCCCCAGCTCGGCGAACCCGAGGCTTCGGCGGCACCGCGGCTGGTGGCGGTGGAAATGGAAGTCGAAGATCCGACGCGCACCCGGCGATGGCTCGAGGCCCGCGAGATCCCTTTCGAGGCTCTGCCCGACCGCCTCGCCGTCGACCCCGCCCGCGCCTTTGGTCTGGCCCTCGAGTTCTTGGCCCCCGGGGCTACCCGCAGCTGGCAGCGTCGCCCGTGATCGACGACGAACGGACGCCATGCGCCAACAGGCGGCCCTCCAGCGCCGGATGCATCAGGAGGGCTCGCCGCCTCGGCCCTCCATCCGCAGCACTTCCTCCTCGCTCATGCCGAAATGGTGGCCGATCTCGTGCGTGAGCACGTCGAACACCACCTCCTCGAGGGAACACCCGCGCTCGCACCACTCGTAGAGGATCGGCATGCGAAAGAGGTAGATGATGTCGGGGCCGCTCGCTGGTATCCCCGCTTCGCGCTCGTCGAGGGGCACGCCCGTATAATAGCCGGTGAGCTCGAGCGGATCCTCGATCTCGAGGTCTTCCAGCAACTCGTCGTCCGGCCATTCCTCGACCCTGACCGGCACCGCCGCGACCAGGCGGCGGAGGGGATCGGGAAGCTCGCGCAGGATGCGCTCGGCCACAGTGGCGATGTCGTTGATGGTGGGCGCATACATCGCGCCGGGCCAGTACTCGTCGGTGATGCGCATGGCCTCACTCCTGCCGGGTACCGCTCGCCGCCGCTTCTTCGGCGGTATCGATGCCGAGCTCCGCGGCTATGTTGCGCAGACAGGTGAGCGCCTCCTCGAGCCGGGTGCGATCGGTGCCGCGCAGCACGATGCTGGTCCCGGGACGGTCGAAACGAAAGAACGGGTAGGAGCCGATCTCGACGTCGGGGAAGCGCTTTTGGAGAGCAGCGAGGGGAGCGGCGATCTCGCCCTCCGGAGCGAACAGGAGGACGCTCGCCGAGACGATGGGCGGCCCGCCAGCGAGGGTACGGCGGATGCCCTCGAACATCGCCTGAGCGACGCGCGGGATACCGGCGAGCACATAGACGTTTTCGATGCGGAAACCGGGCGCGACACTCACCGGATTATCGATGAGCTCGGCACCCTCGGGCATGTCCGCCATCTTGAGGCGCGCCTCGTTGAGCCGCTCGGGCGGATAATAGGCGCGCAGCCGTCGCTCCGCCTCGGGATGGCGGACGAGTCTCCTGTTGAAGGCGCGCGCCACCGCCGCAGCGGTGATGTCGTCGTGGGTCGGACCGATGCCGCCGGTCGTGAAGACATAGGCCCAGCGCTGCCGACAGGCGTTCACCGCCTCGACGATCATCGCCTCGTCGTCGGGAACAAAGCGCGCCTCGCGCAAGCGGATGCCGAGAGCGTTGAGTTCGCGCGCGAGATAGGGGAGATTGGCGTCGACGGTGCGCCCCGAGAGAATCTCGTTGCCGATCACCACGACCGCTGCCGTAGCGGGTTCTGCGCTCGACCCCATCTCTTCGGCTCCCCGACCTCGCCTCCGGGACCGATCCCGTGCGACTGCCGCAACCGCTCTACCCCGGTCGCCTGGTGCGACGCTATAGGCGCTTTCTCGTCGATGTCGAGCTCGAGGGCGGCCGACAGGTCACGGCCCATTGCGCCGACCCGGGACGGCTTCCCGGACTCGCGGTACCCGGCGCGCGGGTCTGGCTGTCTCTGTGCGACCATCCCGGACGGCGCCTGCCTTTTACCCTCGAGCTCGTCGAGCAGGACGGCACGCTGGTCGCGGTCAACAGCCGCAATCCCAATCGGCTCGCCCGCGAGGGCTTCGCGGCCGGGCGCATCGGCTTCGCTCGCGGCGTCGAGAAGCTGCGCGGCGAACCCGCGATCGGTCCCGGGACACGCCTCGACTTCGTGCTCAGGCACCCAGCCGGTCACCTCCTCTTCGTGGAGGTCAAGGGCGTCACGTGGAAACGCGCCGGCCTCGCCCAGTTTCCCGATGCCCCCACGCGGCGTGGCAGGCGGCATCTCGCGACCTTGACCGAGCTCGCCCGCAGCGGCCAGCGTGCGGCTCTCCTGCTCATCGCTCAGCGCGGCGATGTCGACGGGTTCCGACCAGCCGCCGACATCGACCCAGCCTGGGCGGAAGCGTTCGCTGAGGCCCGAGCCGCCGGCGTCGAGATCGAGGCCTGGCGGTGCGCCATCAATCTCGAGTCGATAAACCTGGATCGAACTATCCCTTTGGTTTAATATACCGTCCATGCAGGACGGCACCGCACCCGACCAGGCGGCGGATCTTCTCGCCCGCTTCGGGCTCGAATGCACGGGCCCACGGCAAGACGCGCAAGACGGTTTCGTAGTGCGCGGCAGGACTTGGCCGCTGCGCGAACTGCTCCGTCGCTGTGGCGGACGGTGGCGACCGGAAGCGCGGGCTTGGGAGCTGCCCGCACCGGGGCTCGCGGCCCTCGCCCAGGAGCTCGAACGGCTTCGCCCCGGCCTCGCCGAGGCGCCGGCCCCGTCCTTCGATCGCGCGCCGGCCCGCCCCCACTATCACGGCCACCGCGAACGCCTGCGCACCCGTTTCCTCGAGGTCTCGCCCGCCGCCCTCGCCGACTACGAGCTGCTGGAACTCCTGCTGTTCTTTTCCGTCCACCGGCGCGATACCAAACCCATCGCCAAGGACATGATCGAGCGCTTCGGTGGCCTTGGCGGGGTGCTCGCGGCCGATCCGGAGCGCTACCGCGAATGCTTCGGTCTCGACCCCGATCGCCTTCCGCCGGAGGACGAACGGCGAGCGGTCCGCGAGGACGACCTGCGTTTCACGCGCGTCCTGCTCAAGGCGATCTACGAACTGTTGCAGCGGGTGCTGCGCGAACAGCTGCGCGAGCGGCCCGTGATCGGCAGCTGGACGGCGCTTCTCGATTATCTCGAAGTGGCGATGGCGTACGAGCCCACCGAGCACTTCCGCATCCTCTTTCTCGACCGCAAGAACGTCCTCATCAAGGACGAGGTCCAGAGCCGCGGCACCGTCGACCACACCCCCCTCTACCCTCGCGAGGTGGTCAAGCGCGCCCTCGAACTCGGCGCCTCGGCGATCATCATGGTGCACAATCATCCGAGCGGGGATCCCACGCCCTCGCGCGCCGACATCGAGATGACCCGTCAGGTGGTCGAGGCCTTGGCGGCGGTGGGTATCACCGTTCACGACCACGTCGTCGTCGGCCGCAAGCGCCAGGCGAGTTTCCGCAGCCTCGGGTTGCTGTGATGGCGCTGACGCGCCGCGGGCTTGCCGCTATAAGGTCGCCGCAGCCACTCCTCGACCTCCTGGCCAGCCCTCCGAGGCTCGACATGTGCGCCGTTTTGCGTGTCGCCATCCTCGCCGTCCTCCTCGCGTCTCTGCGCGTGGCGCAAGCGACGGAAACGGTGACGGTCGCCCCGCGCCTCGTGCCGGGGACGATGGTCTCGATCGACATCGAGCGCGAGCGCGCGGTCGAGCACGACGGTCAGTGGCTGGTCGAGGCGAAGAGCCGCACCCTCGCCCGTCTCGGGGTCGTCGCGGAAAATCCGCATGGCCACCGGTTGGTCTGGCGGATCGAGCGCATCGATCCGCAACTGGTGCCGGGGGACCTGCCGGAGGTGACCCGCAGGCTGAGCACCATCGTCGAGGGGCTCGCCTTCGTGCTGGCGACCGATGCCGCTCGCCGCCCGCTCGGCATCGCCGAGCGGGCCGGCGTGCGAGCCTCGCTGCGCTCTGCCGTCGCGCGCGCCGCCGAGGCGATCGTGGAGGACCTCACCGCCCGCGGCCTTCCCGCCGCCCAGGCGCAGGACGCGGCAGAACGGATGGCACAGCCCTTTTTCGATCTCGCCGCAGCGCCGGACGCCCGCTTCGACGCCGTGCATCTCCAGGATCCGGCTGTGGTGCTGGACCTCGCCGGCCGGAGCCTGGTGGTCGCGAGCGCGGTGACGCGCGAGGAGAGCCGTGTCGTCGCAGTGCTGGGCGAGAAGGCGCAGCGGCTGCTCGTGCAGGAGCGAGCGGATTGGCAACAGGATGCGCGCGGAGAGCGGCTCCTCGTGGTGGAGAGGACGGAGAGCCTCGCCGAACCGATCGCACCGGCCGAAGTGCTCGCGCGTTTTCCCGGTCTTCAGGCGGTCATCGCCAGTCTCGACCCGCAAAGCCGGGAGAAGACGCTCGAAGGGCTCCCCCCTGGCGACTTCGTGCGCCATACGGTGTGGCGGTTCGATCCCGGCAGCTGGTGGCCGGTGGGAATCGAACGGGAGGAGACGGTGCGACTGGGGACTCTCGCTCGCCGGACCCTCGCTCGCTATCGCCTCGTACCCCAACGGGGCTGAGGGAGGCCAGGGATGGCCTGGCCGATGCCGCCGACCGGCTTTCCCCCCTTGCCGCGCGAGCGCCGCGCTCAGGCAGCGCCTTGGTCGTCGTCCTCGCCGGCGAGATCGTCGAGGATGGGACAGTCGGGCCGAGAATCCCCGGAACAGCGTTCGACGAGATGGAGGAGGGCGCGTCGCATTCCCTCGAGTTCGCGAAGCTTGCGCTCGATCGCGGCGATCCGAGCGAGGGCGATGCGGCGCACTTCCGCGCTGGTGCGTCCGCGATCCGCGTAGAGCGCGAGGAGCTCGCGGCATTCGGCGACCGAGAAACCTAGCGAGCGGGCGCGCTGGACGAAACGCAGCCGACGGACGTCGGTCTCGCTGTAGTCTCGGTAGCCGTTCGGTTGCCGGTGAGCGGGCACGACCAGGCCGATCGCCTCGTAGTAGCGCAGGGTCTTCGCCGGCAGCCCGCTCGCACGCGCCGCCTCGCCGATGTTCACCCCTCGACCTCCTCCACCGCCGCCGGCCTCCATCCACGCAGGGTCAGGGCGTTGGTCACCACGCTCACACTGCTCATCGCCATCGCCACACCGGCGACAGCGGGATTGAGGAGACCGAATGCGGCGAGCGGAATCCCCGCGAGATTGTAAATCGACGCCCAAAACAGGTTTTGCCAGATCTTTCGACGGGTGGCGCGGGCGATGTCGAGGGCGGCGGGCACTAGCGAGGGCCGCGGCCGAGCGAGGGTGATGCCCGCCGTCTCGAGCGCCACGTCCGCCCCGGTACCCATGGCGATCCCGACATCGGCGGTAGCCAGCGCCGGGGCGTCGTTGATGCCGTCGCCGACCATGGCCACGACTCGTCCTTCGCGCTGCAGTTCGGCGATCGCATTGACCTTGTCCTGCGGCCGCACCGGCGCGAGCACGCGCTCGATACCGAGCTCCCCGGCCACGGCCTCGGCAGTCGCCCGGTTGTCGCCGCTCAGCAGCACCACGAGGAGCCCGCGTCGGCGCAGTTCTCGTACCGCCCCAGCGGCATCCGGTCGTGGCCGGTCGGCGAATGCCAGCAGGCCGGCGAAACGGTCGTCGACCGCGACCGCCACCACGGTCTTGGCCTGCTTTTCCAGCTTCTCCCCCTGCTCGCGCCAACCTTCGCCCACGAGCCCGACGAACTCCGGGCGTCCGATACGGACGATCCGTCCCCCGACCCGCGCTTCCACGCCCTGTCCGGGCACGGCGCGAAAGGTCTCCAGGCGCCCGAGGGGAAGACCGCGCTCCTCGGCCGCTCGCACCGTTGCCCGCCCGAGGGGATGCTCGCTACCCTGCTGGGCCGAGGCGACCAGCTGCAGCAGCTCCTCGGGAGAGAGCCCGGCCGGCAGCAGGTCGACGAGATCCGGACGCCCCTCGGTCAGGGTTCCCGTCTTGTCGAACACCACCGTGTCGACGGCGTGCGCGCGCTCGAGGGTCTCGATGTCCCGGATCAGGATGCCGGCACGTGCCGCCGCCCCGGTGCCGGCGACGAGGGCAGTCGGGGTCGCGAGGCCGAGGGCGCAGGGGCAGGCAATCACCAGCACCGACACCGCCGCCACCAGTGCCGCCTCGAGTTCACCGGCCACGAGCCACCAGACGGCGAAGGTCAGGACTGCGATGGCGACCACCACCGGGACGAAAATGCCGCTGATGCGATCGACGAGGCGCTGGATCGGCGCCTTGCCGGCCTGCGCCCGTTCCACGAGCCGCGCAATGCGGGCGAGGGTGGTGTCGCGCCCGACCCTGAGCGCCTCGATGCGAACCAACCCCGGCCCATTGAGGGCGCCCGCGATCACGGGATCGCCAGCGCTGCGGCGTACCGGCATGCTCTCCCCGGTGACCAACGCCTCGTCGAATTCGCTCTCGCCGTCGAGGATCCGCCCGTCCACCGGCACACGCTCGCCCGGCCGGACGATGACGATATCCCCCACCCTGACCTCGGCGACCGGGACCTCGATCTCGACTCCCTCGCGCAGCACCCGCGCCTGTTCCGGCCGCAGCGCCATCAGCCTGCGGATGGCCTCGGCGGCACTGCGCTTCGCCCGTTCCTCGAGCCACTTGCCGGCGAGGGTCGCGGTGACGATGACCGCCGACGCCTCGAAGTAGAGATGTCCGGCTGCCGCCTCGCCCAGCTGCCACAGCAAGGCCAGGCTGTAGCCAAACGCGGCCGAGGTGCCGAGGGCGATGAGCAAGTCCATGTTGCCGGTGCCGGCACGCAGGCCCTCGAAGGCACGACGGTAGAAACGGGCACCGGCGACAAACTGGACCGGAGTCGCCAACCCGAGCTCGAGCCAGGGGGACAGGTGGAAGGGCAAGCCGAGGGCCCGCGCCACCATCTGGATGACGAGCGGCAGGGTGAGCACGGCCGCGAGCGCCAAGGTCAACGCCGCGAGCACGCCCTCTTTGGCGCGAGCCGGCGCCGCGCCGCCCTCGGCTTCGATCGGGGCGGCCTCGTAGCCAGCGCTGCGGACCGCAGCGATCAAGTCCTCCCGGGTGACGGCATCCGCGAGCACCCGCACGTCCGCCCGCGCCAGCGCTAGATTGACACTCGCCTCGAGCACCCCAGGCAGGGCCCGCAGCGCGCTCTCGATCCGCCGCACACAGCTCGCACAGCTCATGCCGCGGATCGCCAGAGCGATCTCCTGGGTCGCCAACTGGTAGCCGGCGCGCGCCACGGCTGCCACCGCAGCCTCGAGATCGCTTCGGGGATCGACCCACAACTCGGCGGTTCCGAGGGCGAGATTGACGTTCGCCTGGCGTATCCCGGGTACCGCCCGCAAGGCCTTCTCGACCCGGGCCGCACACGAGGCGCAGCTCAGCCCCTCGACCCGCACCTGGAGGCGGACAGTCTCCGCTTTCGAGCCGGCCTCCGCCATGACGAGCTCTGTTGCCACTCCGGCTCTCCCTGCGGCTGCATCCTCGCACGAGATGGTCCTTCCCGCGACGGGAAGGTCAAGGGTTCAGGCCGCCTGGCGCAGCCTCCAGCTATGCCGCACCAGCAGTCCTTCGCGGAACCGCCGTCGCAGCGCCGGGCAACGCCGGATCCGGCGCTCGACACGGTCCGCCGCAACCCGCTTTTCTTCGCCCACCGCCAGGCTCGTCGTGACGTTCACGAGCTGCAGCGCCGGCACGATGGCAAGCGGCAGCCAGTCATCGGTGTCCTGGGTGCCGGCGAGGAGCGGACGCAGCAAGGGTGCCACCTCTTCGTGCAGCGCCGCCGGAAGCCAGGCATAGAGCCGGTTGCCCACGAGATAGGCTCGAACGCCGTCGACTGGGTCGACAGCGGCCTCGAGCTCCCGCCATTCGCGTGGCGCGGGATCGACGAAGACCTCGACCGTGTCGCCCCCGCCCAGCGACAGCGCAGCGACGAACGCCATGGCTTTCTCCCCTCCGGCACGAGCCGTCCACCGACGCCGCCGGAGAGCCTGCCACGTCTTGGTTAACGGTCGGTTACCGAACGGTTCAGCCGCGACCGCGATAGGGTGGCACCCCTTGGTCGGGAAGCCACAGGCCCGGCGGAGGTTCGCCGGTTTGCCAGAACACGTCGATCGGGATGCCGCCGCGTGGATACCAATATCCGCCGATTCTCAGCCACAGCGGAGCGAGGACTTCGACCAGGCGCTTGCCGATGCCGACCGTGCAGGCCTCGTGGAAACTGCCGTGGTTGCGAAAGCTCGCGAGATAGAGTTTGAGCGACTTGCTCTCGACGATGCGTTCCCGGGGCACATAGTCGATGACGAAATGGGCGAAATCCGGCTGGCCGGTGATCGGGCACAGGCAGGTGAACTCCGGGCAAGTGAAGCGCACGAGATAGAGCGTCCCGGGATGCGGATTGGGCACGGTTTCGAGCACGGCTTCCCCCGGACTCGCCGGGAGAACGGTGGGGCGCCCGAGTTGCGTCAGTCCGCCGTAGGCCTCGCCCGCCATCGCTCGTTCTGCACCTCGCCTGCGGATTCGCCCGTCGCTCGTGCGACATGGGAACCCCGGCGCGAACCGACAAGGCACTCGGCTTTCTTTCCCCACCGCGCCGGGCGGTCGTTAACTTCCGGGGTGCGGGATCCACATGATGGGAGCCGTGGCGGTCGGCCTGTCGCTTTCTTGTGCCGGGCTGTCGCGGCAGCTGAAGCGTGGTGCGGGTGCAGCGGCTAGGGCGGGCGACACCGGGCGCTGCGGCCAATTGTCGTGGGAGATGCGCGATGAGTCAGCAAGGCGAGGAACTCGATCTTCGGGAGCTCGACGACGAGGAACTCGTCAAGCAGATCCAGGACGACCTCTACGACGGTCTCAAGGACGAGGTCGAGGAGGGCGTGCGCATCCTCCTCGAGCGCGGCTGGCAGCCCTACCGGGTGCTCACGGAGGCGCTGGTCGAGGGCATGCGCATCGTCGGTGTGGATTTCCGCGATGGCATCCTGTTCGTCCCGGAAGTCCTGCTCGCCGCCAACGCCATGAAGGGCGGCATGGCGATCCTGCGGCCGCTGCTCGCCGAGACCGGGGCGCCACCGATCGGCAAGATGGTGATCGGCACGGTCAAGGGTGACATTCACGACATCGGCAAGAACCTCGTGGCGATGATGATGGAAGGCGCCGGGTTCGAGGTGATCGACCTCGGGATCAACTGCGACGTCGACAAGTTCCTCGCCGCCCTGGAGCAGCATCGGCCCCAGATCCTCGGCATGTCGGCGCTGCTCACCACGACGATGCCGTACATGAAGGTGGTGATCGATACCCTGGTGGAGCGCGGCATCCGCGACGACTACATCGTGCTCGTCGGCGGCGCGCCCCTCAACGAGGCCTTCGCCGAGGCCATCGGCGCCGATGCCTATTGTCGCGACGCCGCGGTCGCCGTGGAAACCGCAAAGGCGCTCATGGCCAAGCGGCACAACCGGCTCGCGGCGGGAGCGTGAAGGACGGAAAATGACCGAGCCGACACCCTCCGTGGCGATCCTGGCTTGTGGCGCGCTGGCGCGCGAGATCGGCGCGCTCCTCGCCCAGTCGGGCTTGGCGCAAGTCGAACTGGTGTGCGCGCCGGCGATCCTGCACAATCGTCCCGAGCGCATCCCGGCGGTGGTGGATGCAAAGCTCGCGGAGCTGCGCGCTCGCGGCTTCCGTCGCATCTTCGTCGCCTACGCCGATTGCGGCACCGGCGGAGAGCTCGACCGCGTGCTCGAGCGCCACGGCGTCGAGCGCATCCGTGGCCCGCATTGCTATGCCTTCTACCGCGGCGTCGAGGCCTTTCTCGCGGAAGCGGAGCGAGATCCCGCCACTTTCTACCTCACCGACTATCTGGTGCGGCATTTCGACAGCCTGATCGTCCGCGGTCTCGGGCTCGACCGCCATCCCGAACTGCTGCCGGTCTACTTCGGCAACTACCAGAGGCTCGTCCATCTCGCGCAAGTGGATGACGCGGAGCTGCTGGACATGGGGCGACGAGCGGCCCAGTTCCTCGGCCTGCGCCACGAGTACAGATGGGTCGGATACGGCGAACTCGCGGCCTTCGTCGAGCGGGCGGTGCGGAGCAGCGCGGATGGCAGAACGGATCATCGTCTACTGGCGGGACATTCCGGCACAGGTGATCGTGCGGGCGGGACGGCGGACGGCTCGCCGCGAGCTCGCCCCGCGATTCCAAGAAGCCATCGATCGCGCCGCGATGCGCGCGCGGCTCACCGGAACCGACGCCTATCTCGCCGAGTGGCGAAGGGGGACACCGGAAGCGTGCGGGGATGATCTCGAGGCCGAGGCGGAAAGCGCCGCGGCTGCCCTCGAGGCCGCCTACCCGCCCGAACGGCTCGCCGCACTCGCTCGAAACGGCGGGCGGGAGCCCGAAGACAAAGCGCGTTGCTGAACGAGGACTACCCGGATCATGACGGAAACCGTCGTCAGTTCTGCCACCCGCGAGGTCGTCATCGGCTTCGATCGGCCGTTCGTCATCATCGGCGAACGCATCAACCCGACGGGACGAAAAAAACTCGCCGCCGAAATGGCCGCCGGCGATTTCTCGACGGTGGCGCGCGACGCGATCGCCCAGGTCGAGGCCGGCGCCCATATGCTCGATGTCAATGCCGGCATCCCGCTCGCCGACGAGCCGGCGATCCTCGCCAAGACCGTCGAACTCGTCCAATCCCTGGTGGACGTACCGCTGTCCATCGACAGTTCGATCGTCGCCGCCCTCGAGGCGGGACTCCAGGTCTACAAGGGCAAGGCGCTCGTCAATTCCGTGACCGGCGAGGAAGAGCGGCTGGAGGCGGTGTTGCCGCTGGTCAAGAAATACGGTGCCGCGGTCATCGCCATCTCCAACGACGAGACCGGCATCAGCGAGGATCCCGACGTCCGCTTCGCGGTCGCCAAGAAGATCGTCGAGCGCGCCGAGGATCACGGCATCCCGCGTTGCGACGTGATCGTCGATCCTCTGGTCATGCCGATTGGCGCCATGGGCCAAGCCGGGCGCGCCGCCTTCCGGCTGATCCGCAGGCTGCGCGAGGAGCTCAAGGTCAATACTACCTGCGGGGCCTCCAACATCTCCTTCGGCCTTCCCAATCGCCATGGCCTCAACGCCCACTTCCTGTCGATGGCGATCGCCTGTGGCATGACCTCGGCGATCATGAACCCCCTGCACCAGGAAGAGATGACGGCGGTCCTGGCGGCCGATGTGCTCATGGGTCAGGACCCCAACTGCCTGACCTGGCTCAACCGGTTCCGCGAACCGGCGGCACAGGGCGAGGCCGGGGGAGCCCGTGGCGAGCGGGAGAGGCGCAGGCGGCGTGGCTGAGGACCGACGACAACCCCTGGTGGTGTTCCAGCCCTCGGGGCAACGGGGGCGGTTTCCCGTCGGCACGCCGCTGCTCGCGGCAGCGCGTCAGCTCGGTGTCGACATCGACAGCGTGTGCGGCGGACGCGCCATCTGCGGCCGCTGCCAGGTCGAGATCGCCTGCGGCCAGTTCGCCAAACACGGCATCGACAGCCGAATGGAGCATGTGAGCGCGCCGTCCGCCGCCGAGGAACGCTATGCCGAACGCCGCGGTCTCCCACCCGGCCGACGATTGTCGTGCCAAGCCCGGATCCTCGGCGATGTGGTGATCGATGTGCCGCCCGAAAGCCAAGTGCACCGCCAGGTGGTGCGCAAGCAGGCGGACGCGCGGCCGATCGCCATTGACCCGGTCCTGCGGCTCTACTATGTCGAAGTCGAGAAGCCCGACATGCACCGCCAGCGCGGCGACTTCGAGCGGCTCGGCGAAGCGCTCGAGAGCCAGTGGGGATTGTCGCGCCCGGCGATCGATCTCGCTCCTTTGAGGCGGCTGCAGCCGGCGCTGCGGGCGGGTGACTCCACCCTCACCGTGGCCGTGCACGACGGCCGGCAGATCATCGCCCTGCGTCCAGGCTTCCACGATCGCGCCCTGGGGGTGGCGGTGGATGTCGGCTCGACCACCATCGCCGCCCACCTCTGCGATCTCGGCACCGGCGAGGTGCTCGCCTCGGCCGGACGGATGAATCCCCAGATCCGTTTCGGCGAAGATCTCATGAGCCGGGTTTCCTACGCGATGCTCCATCCGGGCGGAGCGGCGGAAATGACCCGGGCGGTGCGCGAGGCGGTCGATGCCATGCTGGACGAGCTCGCCGCGGAGGCGGCGGTGGATCCCGACGACATCCTCGAACTCGTGTTCGTCGGCAATCCCGTGATGCATCATCTGCTGCTCGGCCTCGACCCGGTGCCGCTTGGCAGTGCGCCCTTTCCGCTCGCCGTCGACAGCGCCCTCGAGCTCGAAGCGCGCGAACTCGGTCTCGCCCGCGTCGCCGAGGGGGCACGAGTCTACGTCCTTCCCTGCATTGCCGGCCATGTCGGCGCCGACTGCGCGGCCGTGGTGCTGTCGGAAGCCCCCCATCTCTCGGACGAAGTGACCCTGCTCGTCGACGTCGGCACCAACGCCGAGATCGTACTCGGCAATCGCCATCGCCTGTTGGCCTGCTCCTCGCCCACCGGTCCCGCGTTCGAGGGCGCGCAGATCTCCTGCGGCCAACGCGCGGCGCCGGGAGCCATCGAGCGTGTGCGCATCGACCGCACCACCCTCGAACCCCGCTTCCGGATCATCGGCTGCGAACTGTGGTCGGACCAACCTGGCTTCGCGGAAGCGGCGGACAGACTTGGCGTGACCGGCATCTGCGGCTCCGGAATCGTCGAGGCGATCGCCGAGATGTATCTTTCCGGCATTCTCGATGCCGACGGCACCATCCGCGGCGAGTGCGCCGCCCGCAGCGATCGGATCGTGGCCGAGGGCCGCACCTTCGCCTATGTGCTCCACCGCGGCGAGCGCGAGATCCGCATCACCCAGAACGACGTGCGGGCGATCCAGCTCGCCAAGGCCGCACTCTACGCCGGAGCCCGGCTGCTCATGGACCGACTCGGGATCGAGAGGGTAGAGCGCATCGCCCTCGCCGGCGCCTTCGGCAGCCACATCGACCCGCTCTATGCCATGGTACTCGGCATGATCCCAGACTGCCCCCTCGAGCGGGTGCGTGCCGCCGGCAACGCCGCTGGGACCGGCGCCCGCATCGCCCTGCTCAACCGAGCGGCACGACGGGAGATCGAAGAAGTGGTGGAACGGATCGAGAAGATCGAGACCGCCATCGAGCCGCGTTTCCAGGAGCACTTCGTCGCAGCCATGGCGATCCCGCATCGCCACGCGCCCTACCCCAATCTCGCCCTGAGAGTGCCACTCCCCGAACGTCGAGCGGCTGCGGACAGCGGAGTACGCGAGCGGCGCCGGCGCCGTCACGGCAGTTGACTCCTCGCTTGCCCGGAGCGGCCTTCCACGCTAGGGCGATTCCATATCCCAGTGCAGACGCTGAGCCGGGAGGACGAGGTGCAGCACAAATACCGTCGGCTGACGGAGGACTTCTGGGTGGCGCCGCAGCTCGAGCCTTCGGATTTCGCGGACATCGCAGCGCTCGGGATCCGCACGGTCGTCAATAACCGTCCGGACGGCGAGGCGGCCGGCCAACCGCGGCACGAAGAGCTCGAAGCGGCAGCGCGCGCCGCCGGGCTCATCCTCGTGCATGTGCCGGTGGTCTCGGGTGCGATCTTTCCCGACCAGGTGGCCGCCATGAACGAGGCGCTGGCAACGAACCCCGGACCCTGGCTGGCCTTCTGCCGCTCGGGCAGTCGCTCCTGCCACCTCTGGGCGCTCATGATGGCACGCCGTCTCGAGCCCGCCCGCATCGTCGAGCAGGCGTGGCAAGCCGGCTACGATCTCACCGCCCTTTGGCCCGCACTCGAGGCCATTCACGCCGCTTTCCGAGACAGCGCGCCGGTGGCCTGAAAAGCGGAGACGGCGGAGGTGGCTCGTCCGCCGTCTCCCGCGACCTAATCGTTACTGGATGACTCCGCAGGCGATACGCGCTCCCCCGCCGCCCAAGGGTTGGGGTGTGTCGGCATAGTTGTCGCCCCCGGCGTGGATCATGAGCGAACGACCACGCAGGGCCGAGACATCGCGCAGACGGGGAGCGACGAGCGTGCGCTTCGCGGTGCCGTCGGCGGCCACTTCCAACACGGGTAGATCCCCGAGATGCCCCGTGCCTTGTGGCCCCTCGTGCCGACCGCTGCGCTCGGGATCCCAGTGGCCGCCCGCGGCGAGCCCAGCCACCTTCTGACCGTCGCGCTGGCCAGGGCCGCAGTTCGGATTCTCGTGCACATGGAATCCATGCGCACCGGGAGGCAGGCCGCTCACGTCCGTCGTGAACCGCGCCCCCTCGGGACTGTCGGCAATGGTGACCGTGCCGATCGCTGGCCCCACTCCCTCGGCCGTAATCGCGTGCATGGTGACCGTCACGCTCGCCGCGGCTGCCGGACCGGCAAGGCCAAAAGCCGCTACCGCCCATACCGCGACGCTGCAGGCAGCCCGAAGCATCGTTGCACTCCTCCCTGGTGAGGCGGCCGCACCGGCGGCCGCTCGCCATCCTTCTATCAGAAGATCATGGACCACCGCGAGGGGCCGCGACCTGTCGCCCTGCCTTTCGCCGCTGCCAGCGGCGGACGAGCTTCTCGAGCTCGACGGTGACGAGCGGCAGAGTGCCGGCAATCGCCACGACGAGCCAGGTAAAAGCATCGAGGTCAGCGGTATGGAACAGCAGCTGCATGGCGTGCCAATGGGTGAAGGCGAACTGGGCGAGCAGCACCGAAACGGACGCCACCAGCGCTGGCCGGATCCCCGAAAGGGCGGAACGGGCGAACATCGGTTCGGCGAAACGGCGCGTTCCGAACAGATACCAAGTTTCTGCCAGCACCAAGGTATTCACAGCCGCCGTACGGGCTTCGGCGAGCGGCGCCCCTTGCGTGTCGAGCCAGTAGAAGACACCGAAGGTGGCGGCGAGGGCTGCAGCCGAGACATAGACGAGCCGCAGGAGCAACTCACCCGAGAGCAGGCTCTCCCGCGGATCGCGCGGCGGGCGACGCATGACGTCCGGTTCCGCTTCCTCGAAGGCCAAGGCGAGTGCCAGGGTGACGGCGGTGATCATGTTGACCCAAAGGATCTGGACCGGCGACATCGGCAGCACGAGGCCGAGGGCCACCGCGGTGATGGCGACGAGGGCCTCGGCAGCGTTGGTCGGCAGGACGAAGAGGATGACCTTGCGCAGATTGTCGTAGACGGTACGCCCTTCCTCCACCGCCCGGGCGATGGTGGCGAAATTGTCGTCGGCGAGCACGATTTCAGCGGCTTCGCGGGCGGCGTCCGAGCCCTTGCGGCCCATGGCGATGCCGACGTCTGCCTGGCGCAGCGCCGGCGCGTCGTTGACCCCATCCCCGGTCATGGCGACGATCCGCCCGCGCTTCTGCAGCGCGCCCACCAGCCGGAGCTTGTGTTCTGGCGCGGTGCGAGCGAAGATATCCACCTCCTCCGCCCTGACCGCGAGTTCATCCTCCGACATGCGATCGAGATCGCCGCCGGTCAGCACTTCGGTCGTGTTGTCGAGCCCGAGCCGCTCGGCGATCGCTCGGGCGGTCACCGCGTGATCGCCGGTAACCATCTTGACCCGGATTCCTGCCTCACGGCAGCGGGCCACGGCGAGAATGGCGTCGGGACGGGGCGGGTCGACCAGGCTCACGAGACCGAGCAGGACGAGCCCGCTTTCGACATCGGCGAAATGGAGGCTCGACCGTCCTGGCTCGAGCCGCCGGGCGGCGAGGGCGAGCACCCGGCCGCCGCGGCTAGCGAGCTGTTCCATGCGCCGGTTCCACAGGTCGGGGTCGAGCGGACGCCAGTCGCCATCGGGAGCTTCCTCCGCCACGCACATGTGCAGCAGTCGCTCGGGCGCGCCCTTGACGAAGACGACCCCGTGACCCTCGTGATCGTGGTGCAGCGTGGCCATGAAACGGTAACGCGAA
Organism: bacterium HR40; assembly: GCA_002898275.1. Taxonomy (GTDB): domain Bacteria; phylum Pseudomonadota; class Alphaproteobacteria; order Geminicoccales; family Geminicoccaceae; genus HRBIN40. Next base: position 520,881 of record BEIQ01000001.1, on the reverse strand, counting down.
TCGAACGGGATCTCGTCGACCCGCGGCCAGGTGCGCCGCGTGAACTCGATGTCGAAGCCCGCCTTCACGGCGAGGACGAGGAGGGCAGCCTCCATCGGATCGCCATGGGCCAGCCAGCTGCCGTTGCGCAGCTCCAAACTCGCGTCATTGCACAGGATGCCGGCGCGCAGAAGGCCGACCAGCCGCGGATCGTCCTCCGCCTCGACGCTCTCGCCGTTCTTGCGGAACTCGCCGTGGGGCTCGTAGCCGGAGCCGGTCACCTCATAGAGGCCGGACGCGACAGCGAGCCCATCGACCATCATCTCGTTTTTGGTGAAGGTGCCGGTCTTGTCGGAACAGATGACGCTCACCGCACCGAGTGTCTCGACTGCCGGCAGCCGACGGACGATGGCGTTGCGCCGTGCCATGCGCTCGACCGCTATCGCCAGCATGATGGTGATGATCGCCGGCAAACCTTCGGGAATCGCGGCGACGGCGATGGACACGGCGGCGAGGAACATTTCGTCCGCCGGGAAACCGTGCACGAGGACGCCAAAGCCCATCGTCGCCGCGGCGAGGCCGAGGATCCACAGGGTGAGCAGCCGGGCGAAACGGGCGAATTCCCGCATGAGCGGGGTGACCCGTGGCTCCACCGTCTCGACCAAGAGGCCGATCCGCCCGATCTCGCTCCGGGCACCCGTCGCCACCACCACCCCCTGTCCCTGACCCCGGACCACGAGGGTGCCCGAGAACAGCATGGAACTGCGCTCGGCCAGAGGTGCGTCCACCGGCACCGGTGCCGGATCCTTCTCGACCGGCAGCGATTCGCCGGTCAGTACGGCCTCCATCACCTGCAGCGCCTTGCTGCGCAGCAGCCTGAGATCGGCCGGCACGCGGTCGCCCGATTGCACCACCACGATGTCGCCGGGCACCAGTTCGGCGGCCGGGATGGGGAACCGGTGGCCATCGCGCAGCACCATCGCCTGCGGGGCCAGAAGCCCGCGGATCGACTCGAGCGCCCGCTCGGCCCGGCCCTCTTGGAGAAAGCCGATGAGAGCGTTGATCACCACGACACCGAAGATCACCGCCGCATCGACGAGATGCCCGAGGAAAAGGGTGATCAGGCCGGCAACGAGCAGCACGTGGATCAAGATATTGTGGAACTGGCGCAGCAACCGGCGCAGGGCCGAGGGACGGGGCGGCTCGGGGAGGAGGTTGGGGCCGAAGCGGGCAAGGCGCGCTCGCGCTTGGCTCGAGGAAAGGCCCCGCCGATCGCTCTCGAGGAGGCGGAGGATTTCTTCGACCTCAAGCGCGTGCCAGGGCCGCTCGAGGGACGCGCTCGCACCTGCCCTCTCTTCGCCCGAGAACTCGGGCGGACGGGTTTCGACGTGCGCCATTTCCGGGTCGCCTTTCAGACGATGCGGTGGAGAAGCGGGGCTCCGGCCGCGAGCCGACGGCAGTTCTCGACCGCGACCGCCAGCGACCGGTCCCAGGTCTCGGGCGTGAGCCAGGCTACGTGGGGGGTCAGCACCACATTGTCGAGGGCGAACAGCGGATGGTGCGGCGCGGGCGGCTCGAGGGCGAAGACATCGAGGCCGGCGGCGGCGATCTGCCGCGAGCGAAGCGCGGCAATCAGCGCCTCTTCGTCCACCAGTCCGCCGCGCGCCGTGTTGACGAGCACAGCCCCGGGCTTGAGGCGCGCGAGCGCCGCGGCATCGAGCAGGCGTTCGGTCTCCGGCACGAGCGGCAGATGGAGGGAGAGGATGTCGCTTTCGGCGAGCAGGATCTCCCACGGCACCTGACGGGCCCAAGGAGAGACCTTGGGACGACGGTTCCAGAAGCGCACCCGAGCACCGAGGGCGGCGAGCACCGGCGCCAAGTACTGGGGCACGGCACCGAAACCGACAAATCCGACAGTTCGGCCGTGCAGCTCGCCATGCGCGATCTGCGCCACGACCGGAAGCGCGAAGCCTTCGCCCCTGCGCATCGCCCGGTCCAGGGACGCGAGTTTGCGCAGACAGGCGAAGATGAGGGCGAGCGTCATTTCGGCGACCGCCGGCGTGTTGGTGCCTGGCATGTTGCACACAGCGATGCCCCGCGCGCGAGCGGCAGCGAGATCGATGGTGTTGACCCCGACTCCGATCTTCTGGATCAGCCGCAGCCGGGGTGCGGCATCGATCATCGCACGGGTGACCGGTGCGAGGACGTGCCAGAGCACATCGACCTCGGGGAGCGTGGCAGCGAGCCGGTCGGCCTCGGTCGGCGCGATCACCTCGACGGCGATCCCCTCGCCGGCGAGCGCCGCGAGCCGCGGCGCGAGCTCGGGAAAAGCGTCGAAATGCAGCAGGACGCGTTGCACGGACGGCTCCGACGAGGCAGGACTGTCGCGTACGGGAGCTTAGCCGGTCCGGGCCGACCCCGCCACCGGCCAGAACAGGGTGCATGCGCCAGGACATCCTTGCCGTTCTCCGGCGCGCCGGCCTCATCGGGCTCGACGACCTACCGCCCATGCAGCCGCTGACCGGCGGCGTGTCGTCGGACATCTGGCGAGTCGACCTCGCCACCGGCCCGGTGTGCGTCAAACGGGCGTTGGCGCGGCTCCGGGTGAGGGCGGACTGGCGGGCGCCGGTCGAGCGCAGCCACTATGAAGCGGCGTGGATGCGACAGGCTGCCCGCGTCGATCCCCGCTCGGTGCCGAAGCTCCTCTTCGCCGACGCGATCGCACCGGCGCTCGTCATGGCCTGGCTCGATCCCGCGGACTTCCGGCTGTGGAAGGCGGAACTGCGCGACGGTCGGGTGCGGAGCGCCGATGCCGCGGCCGTGGGAAACCGGCTGGTCGCCCTTCATGCCGCCAGCTCGCACGATCCCGCCCTCGCCGCAGCGTTCGCCACCGACACCATCTTCCGAGCGATCCGCCTGGAGCCTTACTTGCTCGCGACCGGTCGCGTCCACCCCGACCTCGAGCCGCGCCTGCGTCGGCTCGCCCAGCGCACCGCCGCGGTCCGCCGGGCACTGGTGCACGGCGATGTGAGCCCGAAGAACATCGTGATCGGACCCGAGGGTCCGGTGTTCCTCGATGCCGAATGTGCCTGGTATGGCGATCCCGCTTTCGACCTCGCCTTCTGCCTCAACCACCTGCTCCTCAAATGCCTGTGGAACCGGGAAGCGATCCCCGGCCTTCTCGACGCCTTCGACGCTCTCGCCGAAGCCTATCTCGCTGGGGTCACCTTCGAGCCGCGGGGGGCCCTCGAAGAGCGGGCGGCGACCCTGCTTCCGGCCCTGCTGCTCGCTCGCATCGACGGCAAGTCGCCGGTCGAGTACATCACCGAAGAGGCCGACCGCGAGCTGGTGCGCAGGGTCGCCAGGCGGCTCTTGACAGAAGCTCCGGTGCGGCTCGCCGACGTACGCCGGGCATGGCGGGAGGCCATCTCCGCATGATCCGATCGACCATCATCGCCGAAGTGCGCGGCCGCCGCGTGTGGGACAGCCGCGCGCGACCGACGGTGGAAGCGGAAGTGGTGCTGGCGGGAGGAGCGAGGGGTCGCGCCATCGCTCCGGCTGGAGCGTCGCGCGGTGCGGGCGAGGCCGTCGAGCTGCGGGACGGTGGCCCGCGCCTGAGCGGCCTCGACGTCAGGCATGCGGTGGCGTCGATCGAGGGCCCGATTCGCCAGGCCTTGCTCGGAATGGACGCCGAGCTCCTGGAAGGCGTCGACCGCCGCCTGCTCGAAATCGACGGCACTCCCGACCTCGCCCGCCTGGGCGGCAATGCGACCGTGGCGGTGTCGATGGCGGTCGCTCATGCCGCCGCGGCGGCAGCCGGGATGCCGCTGTGGCAGTGGTTGGCGACTCTGGCAGGCACGGAACCGCTCCTGCCCCTGCCGGAGATCCAGATCTTCGGTGGTGGAGCGCACGCCGGCCGGCGGGTCGACATCCAGGACTTCCTCGTGGTCTGCCCCAATGCCGGCGACCTCGCCGAAGCTCTCGACCGGACGGCCGCGGTCTACCACGCCGCAGGCGAGCTTTTAGCGAAGCTCGGGCGGCTCTATGGCGTGGCCGACGAAGGCGGCTTCTGGCCAGCCTTCGGGCGCAACGAGGAAGGGCTCGAGCTGCTGGTGCGCGCGATCGAGGCTGCCGGCTTCGTCCCCGGCGAGGATGTCGCCATCTGCCTCGACATCGCGGCCTCCGAGTGGGGCCGGAAGGGCCGTTACCGGCTCGCCTGCGACGGCCGCGAGCTCGACTCCGACGGGCTGGCCGAACTCTTGCTGCAATGGGTCGCCCGCTACCCCATCGTCTCCCTCGAGGATCCCTTCGCCGAGGACGATCCCGCCGCCTTCGCTCGCCTGCGCGCCGCCCTGCCGCGGCCGGTGCAAATCGTCGGCGACGATCTTCTCGTCACCGACGCCGCGCGGGTGCAGGCAGCGGCCCGCCGCGGTGCGTGCACGACCGTGCTGCTCAAACCCAACCAGCGCGGTACCCTGAGCGGCACGCTCGCGGCGTGGCAGGCGGCGCGCGAGGCCGGCCTCGGCGGCATCGCCTCCGCTCGCTCCGGCGAGAGCGAGGACGTCACCATCTGCCATCTCGCGGTCGGCTGGGGAATCCCGCAGATCAAGGTCGGGGCCATGGCGCGCGGCGAGCGCACCGCCAAGTGGAACGAGCTCCTGCGCCTCGCCGAACGGAGGCCGCACCTACCCTTTGCCGGCGACCGCGGTCTGCAGCTGAGGAGCGTCAGCCGCTGAACGCGCCGGCGTTCAGAACGGATGACGAACGGAGTTCACGTCGCACACCAGATCCAGGTCCTAACAGCGAGCCTGCCAAAGCTTCGCGCAAGATCTCCACAAGCGGGAAAATTTTGTTTGAAATGAACCGCTTAGTGGAGTATGGTGGCGTCCGTCGAAAGGCACCGTCTCGAAAGAACAGGGTCCTGCTCAGCGGTCGTCACGCGCTCACCCCATGAAAGGGGACGCGGGATGGCACAGTGTGGGAGTGGAGGCACCGCCGCACCCATGGTGCGGCGGTTGCGCCAAGGGATCCGACGGCTGCGCGCGGCGGCACGAGGGGACGAACTCGCCACCCCGCTCGGGGCGGCGTTCATTGGACTGGCGTGGATCGCCTGGCCTCATCGGCTCGTTGCTGCCGAAGCGGACGGCGAACCGGCAGTAGGCAGCAGCGCGGACCGATCGTCAGGAGTGGCGAGCGCCGACGCCCCGAAGCCAATCTCTTGGGGAACGGCCGTGGGAGGCGCTGTCGCCACCCCGACGATAGCGGCCGGTTCCATCCTCGCCGCGGCCGGGATCCTCGATCCCGAAATCTTGGCACGCCTGGGCGGAACCGGTCGTCTCGCGCCCGATCCTCTTGCCGGGTACGCTTCCCCCACGGTCACCGTCGCGGCACGCGGCGATGGTGCTGGCGCGCTTCCCTTCGCGGCCGCCGAACCCCCGGCCCCAGGCGCGCTCGCGATCGAGCAGCTGGTGGTCGGTCTACCCGAATCCTCGGCCGGCTCCCAGCCGGGCGATCCTTCTGGCCCCCCGCTCGGCTCGGTCGACGATGGACCAACCGGCGGGACGCGCACCGGCACCGCGACCCGGGACATCCTTCGGGGCAGCGACGACGGCGATGTCATCGACGGCCTCGATGGGGATGACGCCATCGCCGGGGGTGGCGGCGACGATCGCCTCCTCGGTGGTGGCGGCAACGATACGCTCGAGGGAGGAGACGGTCACGACCTCCTCGAGGGTGGCGCCGGCTCGGATTTGCTTCTGGGCGGACCGGGCAACGACCGGCTCGTGGGCGGCGATGGCAATGACCGGCTCGTGGGCGGCCCGGGCGACGACGTGCTCGACGGCGGAGCGGGTGCGGACCGCATGGAAGGAGGAACCGGCAGCGACACCTTTTTTATCGACGACGTGGGCGACGTGGTCCTCGACGAACCGGCAGATCCGGGCATCGACACCGTCGTCGTACGCGAAGGGTTCGCCAAATCGGTGGCCGCCTCCTACCCGCATCTGAGCGCCAGCGGCGCGACGACCTTCGTCGTCGGCGATGCGATCGGCCGCAGCCTGCCGGCTGAAGCGCAGGGCTTCGTCCGGGGCCTCGCGCCGGGGATCGAGAACGTGGTCCTCGAGGGCGCGGCTGGCCACCGTATCGTGGGCGATGGTCATGCCAACCGCCTCGAGGGCAATGCCGGCGACAATATGTTGTGGGGCGAGGGTGGCGACGATCACCTTGCGGGCAGAGAGGGGGCGGATAGTCTTTTCGGCGGCCCGGGCGACGATATCCTCGATGGCGGAAGCGGCGCCGACCTGCTCTATGGCGGGCCGGGCGACGATGTCTATGTCCTCGGCCTTTTCGAGGACGGACCGGATCGGATCTGGGATTCCGAAGGGATCAATCGAATCCGCCTCGAGGGCGTGGATCCAGCGACCGTCGCGGTGCGGATGGAGGGTGCCGATCTGGTGATCGCCGCCGGCGACACCGACCTCGCCCGCATCCAGGACTATGCGCATGCCCCCGACAGTTTCGCGGGCATCGAGACCGCCGAAGGGGTGCGACCCTTGACGGATTTCGCCGCTCCCCCGACCGTCGATCCCCTCGCCGACCTGCTCGCTCCTTTTGCCCATTCCCCCACCATCGACGGCTCGGAGGGCCGCGACCTGCTGTACGGGAGCAGCGGGAGCGAGCATCTGCGCGGACATGGCGGTCATGATCTGCTGGATGGCGGCAGCGGCGACGACCTGCTCGAGGGAGGGGCTGGCAGCGATCTCCTGCGCGGGGGTGCGGGTGACGATCTCTACCTCTTGTCGCGGAACGAACCCGGCATCGACCGCATCGAGGATGGCCTGGGCAGCAACCGTGTCCTGCTCCCCGATACCTCCTCCGACCTGCTCGCGGGTTTCCTCTCCGGGGACGATCTGTGGGTGTCGGTCGCGGGCTCGCCGCTCTTCGTGGTGGCCGATCACGGCGCCCAGCCGGACTCCTTTGCCGGAGTGCAGACGGCGGATGGGTTCGTGCCGGCTTCGAAGCTGACCGGCACCCATGGTTGAGCGGGGCGGTGGTCTCGCCGGCGGCACGACCCGCGGCGATGGCCGGTGCGACAGCCGCGACCTGCGACGAGATGGCGCAGGAACGAGACGGGAACGGGAACGATGGGGACGATCGACAGCGATTGACAGTTCAACCGAAACGAGAAAAAGTAGCGGAAATGGGCGGTAAGGGGAACGCCGACCGTCGGGGAGGCTGTGGCGGGAGGTGCGATCCGATGGAGACCGACGCGCTCGAGCGTGAGAATGCGTGGGCGGTGAGCGAGCCTCCTCGGGACGAGGATAATGGGCTCCTCGGCATTGTGCGGGCGGTCCAGGTGGGCCTCGTCTTCTGGGGCGGGGTAGCCCTCCTCATCTGGGCCTGGTGACGGCAGGGACACCCTTTCGAACAGAACGCGAACATCCGTCTTGACGGGCGCGGTCCGCCGGGCTATGCGTGGCCCCGGTTTGGAACAAATCATGAACATGGACCTGGCAACCCCGCCCGATCCCGCCCGTCAAGCCCGTCTCGCCGCGCTGCGAGCGACGCTCTGGCGTCTGGATGGTCGTGCCGGCCTCCTCGAGCGCGAACGGGTGGAGTTCGGCTGCCCTCCCCTCGATGCCCTTCTCCCCTGGCGGGGTCTGCCCTTTGGCAGCCTCGTGGAGATCGGCGGGAGTGCTCGTCGCGGCTTCGCAGCGGCCCTCGCCGGCCGCGCCCTGGCGCGCTCCGGCACCCTCTTTTGGTGCACCACGGATGCCAGCGAACACCGCCTTGGCCGACTCTACGGACCGGGCCTTGCCCGCTGCGGTATCGACACCCGCAGGTTGGTATGGGTGCGGGCGCGCGACCGCCGCGAACTGCTGCAGGTCACGGAAGAGATCCTGCGGTCATCGGCTGCCGCCTGCACCGTGGCCGAGACCGGGCCCCTGGAGTTCGCCCTCACCCGACGGCTGCTCCTCGCCGCCGAGCGGGGCGGCGGCCTCGGCCTCTTGCTTGCCGGCGATCTTCCGAACCTGCGTCCGACCGCAGCTCTCCTCCGCTTCCACGTGACCGCCACCCTCCTCGGCCGCGATCCGGTCTGGCGGCTCGAGGCCTGCCGCGTGCGCGGTGGTGTGCCCTGGCAGTGCGATCTGCGCTTCGATGAGACGACGTTGTCTTTCGCTCCAGCTACCGGAATTCCCGATCGAACGGGCGCGCCTGCAGGCGAGACGCTCGGGTCTTCCCTTCCCGGAGCCGGAGCAGCCCCTCGCCCTCTGGCACCGGCAGGATAGGGGAGAACGGCTTTCCGCCGTGAACGCCCCAGCCCGCCGTTTCGGCCTGCGGCCGGGGATGACCGTGGCGGACGCCCGGGCGATCCTGCCGCAGCTGCAGTTGCAGCCGCACGACGTCGAAGCCGATGCCCGCGCCCTTCTCGCCCTCGGGCATTGGTGCCGGCGCTATACCCCGTCGCCGGCCCTCGATCCGCCCGACGGGTTGCTGCTCGATGTCACCGGCTGCGCCCATCTGTTCGGTGGCGAGCAGGCACTGTGCGTCGATCTCGCCCACCGGCTCGAAGCCCTCGGCTTTCGTCCCCGGATCGGTATCGCCGATGGCCCGCTCGCCGCCCGGGCCTGGACCCGCTTCGGCGCAGGCGGCGTGCTCAGCGCCGAGCACCGCGATGCCGCCCTGCGCGCCCTGCCCCTTGCGGCCCTCGATCTCGACCCTGCCCTCCTCGCCGATCTCCTGCGCCTGGGCTTCCGCCGCATCGGCGAGCTCGCCGAGCTGCCACGCTCCGCCCTGCGGCGCCGCTTCGGGCCGCTTCTGGGAGCGCGTCTCGATGCCCTCTTGGGAGACGGGGAGGAGCCGTTCCGGCCGCTTCTCGAACCGCCCGATTTCTCCCTTCGCCGCGACTTTCCCGAACCCGTCGAGCGGCGCGCGGACATCGAGATCGCCCTGGCCGACATGCTCGCCGAACTCGAGACCGGGCTCGTGCGGGCCGGTCGCGGAGCCCGCAAGCTGGTGTTGCGGCTTTTCGACCCTCTCGGGGAGATGCGCGAGATCACCCTCGCCCTCGGCACTCCCCTGCGCCGGGCCCAAGACCTCCACGGGTTGTTCCGCCTGCGCCTCGAGCGGTCGGCAGTCGGTCAGGGTGTGGAGACACTGGTCCTCGATGCCATCGAAACCGTGCCTCTACCCGCCCGTCAAGCCGGCCTTCTGCGCCGCGAGATGGCGGAAGAGCTCGCCCGTCTCCTCGAGTCCCTCAGGCAAAGGCTCGGGGCCGATCGCGTGCTCCGCCTCCATCCGGTGGCGAGCCATGTGCCGGAGCGGGCCATGCGCCTGGTGGATGCCACCCTGCCGGTGAGCGATGCCGACTGGCCGGTGATCGCTCGTCGGCCCCTCGCGCTTCTCGCCCCCTCGCCCCGTATCGCCGCTCTCGCACCGGTGCCCGACGGGCCGCCTGTCGCGATCCTGCGCTCCGGACGAAGGGAGCGGATCGTCCAGGCTGGAGAGCCCGAGCGCATCCTGCCGGAATGGTGGCGAGAAGAGGACCGTGGAGCTCGGGTCCGGGACTTCCACCTGGTGGTGACCGAGGCGGGAGCCCGGCTCTGGGTGTGCCGCGAGGGCGCCTTCGGCGATCGCGAGCCGCCCGTCTGGCGTCTTGTCGGTCTCTTCGACTGATTCCCCGCAGCCGATCATGACAGCCTACGCCGAGCTCCAGATCACCACCAATTTCTCCTTCCTCCGCGGCGCCTCGCATCCCGAGGAATATGTCGAACGGGCCGCCGAGCTCGGTCTCGCCGGCATCGCCGTGACCGACCGCAACAGCGTCGCTGGCGTGGTGCGCGCCCATCTGGCGGCAAAGGCTCTAGGCGTGCGCTTTCTGCCGGGCGTGCGGCTGGATCTCGAGGACGCGCCCTCGCTGCTTGCCTGGCCTGTCGACCGCGCTGCCTGGGGACGCCTCTGCCGACTGCTCACCCGCGGCCGCCGACGCGCTCCCAAGGGTCGCTGCGCGCTGCGGCTCCAGGACCTCTTCCACCACGAAGAGGGATCGCTCTTCGCCATCCTGCCACCGGAGCGGCCCGACGGCTCCTTCGCCCATCTCCTTGCCACCCTCGCCGGGCGTTGGCGTGGCCGGCTGTGGCTCGTCGTCCACCATCTCTGTCGCGGCGACGACCGCGCCCGCATCGACCGTCTCGCCGAGCTCGCCCACTCTCACGGCGTGCCGCTTTTGGCGACCAACGACGTTCACTATCACCGACCGGAGCGGCGGCGGCTGCAAGATGTGCTGACCTGCATCCGCGAACACTGCACCCTCGCCGAGGCTGGAACGCGGCTCTTCCCCAATGCCGAGCGGCATCTCAAGTCGGTGACAGACATGAGCCGGTTGTTCGCCGCTTGGCCGGAAGCCCTCCAATCGTCGCTGGAGATCCTCGAACGCTGTCGCTTCTCCCTCGACGAGCTGCGCTACGAATATCCGGACGAGACGACCTGCGGACGGACCCCGCAAGAGGAGCTCGAGCACCGCGTATGGGAAGGAGCTCGCCAGCGCTATGGAGAAGACGTTCCCGAAAAAGTCGCTCGCCAACTTCGCCATGAACTCCAGATCGTGGGCGAACTAGGCTATGCCCCATATTTCCTGACTGTGCACGAAATCGTTCGTTTCGCCAAGAGTCGCAACATCCTGTGCCAAGGCCGCGGGTCGGCCGCGAATTCCGCTATCTGTTACGTTCTGGGCATCACGGCTGTCGATCCGGCGCGCATGGATCTGTTGTTCGAGCGTTTCGTCTCCGCCGCCCGCAACGAGCCGCCCGATATCGATGTCGACTTCGAGCATGAGCGGCGCGAAGAGGTGATCCAGTATATCTATGACCGCTACGGCCGCGAGCGGGCGGCCCTCGCCGCCACCGTCGTCCGTTACCGCGCCCGCAGTGCCCTGCGCGAGGTCGGCAAGGTCCTGGGTCTCGCCGCCGACCGGCTCGACGCCCTCTCGCGCATGACCACAGGCTACGGCCGCCACGCCATCGAGCCTCAGCGTCTTGTCGAGGTCGGGCTCAACCCCTCCGATCCCACGCTCCGTCTCGTACTCGAGCTCGCTTCCGAGCTCGTCGACTTTCCCCGGCATCTGTCGCAGCACCCAGGGGGCTTCGTGATCTCGCGCGGCCCCCTCGAGGAGCTCGTGCCGATCGAGAACGCCGCCATGCCGGGGCGGACGGTGGTGGAATGGGACAAGGACGATCTCGACGCCCTCGGCATGCTCAAGATCGACGTGCTGGCCCTCGGCATGCTCTCCTGCATCCGTCGTTCGTTCGAATTGCTGCGGGTACACTATGGCATCGAGCTCGATCTGGCGCGGGTGCCGGCCGAGGATCCGGCGGTCTATGCGATGCTGCAGCAGGGCGATGCCGTCGGGGTCTTCCAGGTCGAGAGCCGGGCCCAGATGGCGATGCTACCGCGGCTGAAGCCGGCATGTTTCTACGACCTCGTGATCGAGGTGGCGATCGTGCGACCGGGGCCGATCCAGGGTGATATGGTCCATCCTTATCTGCGTCGCCGCCAGGGGCTCGAGCCGGTGGAGTATCCCTCGGAAGAGCTGCAAAAGGTGCTCGGCAAGACCCTGGGGGTGCCGCTTTTCCAGGAACAGGCGATGAAGATGGCCATCGTCGCGGCCGGCTTCACGCCGGCCGAGGCGGATGGCCTGCGGCGGTCGATGGCCGCCTTCCGCCGCCGCGGTGCCCTCGACCGCTGGCGCCAGCGCTTCCTCGATGGCATGCGGGCGCGCGGCTACGATCCCGCGTTCGCCGAGCGCTGCTTCCGCCAGATCGAGGGTTTCGGCTACTACGGCTTTCCCGAGAGCCACGCCGCGAGCTTCGCGCTGCTCGTCTATGTCTCGGCGTGGCTTCGCTGTCATTTCCCCGACGTCTTCTGTTGCGCCATCCTCAATGCCCAGCCCATGGGTTTCTACGCGCCGGCCCAGCTCGTGCGGGATGCGATCGCCCACGGCGTCGAGGTGCGGCCGGTCGATGTCAATCACAGTGACCTCGAATGCACGCTCGAGCCGCTGTTTCGCCAGGGCCCCGTACGCACGGCCGTGCGGTTAGGGTTGCGTCTGGTGCGCGGTCTCCCGCTCGAGGATGCGCGGCGCATCGTCATCGCCCGGGTGTCACCCTTCCGCACGCTGGGCGAGCTCGCCCGCCGCGCTCGGATCGGACCGGCCAGTCTCGCCATCCTCGCCAGCGCCGATGCGTTCCGCTCGCTGGGTCTCGACCGTCGACAGGCCCTCTGGCAGGTGCGGGCGCTCGGCGAGGGGAGGTTGCCGCTCTTCGATCACGCCGCCGAGACTGCGGCCGCAGCCGGCGAGGCTCCGGTCGAGGTGGTGAGCGAACCCTGGCTCGAGCTGCCGGAGATGTCGCTCGGCGAACAGGTGATCGAGGACTATGCCCGGCTCCGTCTATCCCTGCGCGCCCATCCGCTCGCCCTGCTGCGCCATGTCTGGGACCGGCGTCGGGTGATGCGCGCCCGCGATCTGTGGCAGATCGAGCCGGGAAGACGGGTGCTCGTGTGCGGTCTCGTGATCGTCCGCCAGCGTCCAGGCAGCGCCAACGGGGTCGTCTTCCTCACCCTCGAGGACGAGACCGGCTTCGCCAATCTGATCCTCTGGCCCAAAGTGTTCGACCGTTTCCGACCGGTGGTGCTCGCGGCACGCCTGCTGGCCGCGAGCGGATGGGTGCAACGCGAAGGCCGGGTCCTCCACGTGATTGCCGACCGCCTCGCCGACTGGACCGGCGAGCTCGCCCGACTGCGCATCCACGCCCTCGATCCCGCTGTCCTCGACGCGATCCTCGCGACCGAGGAGGGGCCACGCGCGGCCGAGCACGATCTTCGCCGCGCTTTGCCGGCAGGGCGGGACTTCCACTGACCCCCTCGCGGCGGATCCTCAGCCGTTCCGGGGCTCCGGGGTCAGCGGCAGCCGCACGAGCCAGCCGCGTTCGCCACTCCCGCCCCCGGTCTCCGGGTAGCTCCCGCCGACGAAGAGACCGTCGCCCACAGCCGTGCGGGCGACCACCCGAGGTTGGATCGGGCGATTGCCGTCGCGCCAGGAGAGGAGAGCCGTCACGCCGAGGCCCACCGGCTCCACCGCGAGCACGACGACGGCCGGGAGTTGGACGGTAGGTTGCCGGGTGGCGGCGACGAGAAGGGGTCCGTGCGGCGATGTCACGAGCCCGATCGCCTCGCCACCGTCGGCGGCAGAAAGGGCGAACCGTGCACCCTCGTCGAGGCGCGCGAGGCGGAGTTGGGGTGCTAGCCGTTCTCCGCTCGCAGTGGGTACCCCGGCTTGGCCGGCCAGTAGCCAAGTACCGTTGCCAAGGGCGAGCAAGGCCGTGACATCGAACGGCAATGGCCGCTGGGCGTCTTTCTCTCGGGGCGGCGCGGTGCTATCGAGGGGGTCCAAGCGCGCGAACCAGCCCGCCGGCCAAGGGCCGCCGTGCGCGAGCGTCCAGCCGGCAACGGCGATGCTGTCCGAGCCCGCGGCGAGGACCGCAGCCCCTGCAGGCAGCGGCTCGCGTCGCTGCCACTCGCGCAGGGGCTCGAGGGTCCGGGCATCGAACCACACGAGCCACGGATCGACTCCCGCTCCCCCGTGCGTCACTGCCTCCCCTGCCGCGACCATCCGGTCGGCTGCGACTTCGAGGGCGAGGAAACGGCCGCCGGCCGCGGCGAGGACGCGCCGGCTGGCGAGACTCTCGCCGCTTTCCGCATCCACGAGCAGCAAGAACCCATCCTCGCGGCCGGAGCGCTCGAAGTCGACGTAACCGGCGAGCGCCACTCGCCTCGCATCCACCGCGACCGCTGCGAGCAGGCCGCAACGCCCACAGGAATCGATCCTGCGTTCCCAAAGCGGTTGGAGCTCGGGGTCGAAGGCGGCGAGCCAAGGACGTCCGTCGGGAAGGGTACCGGCTGCCACCAGGCGTGGCCCGACCATCGCCAGGGCGGAGATCGCGGCTGGCAGGCGGCGGAGTTCGGCGAGGGGCCGACCTGCGGCGACGACCGGCAGCCATAGGAGGAGCGAGAGCGCGAGCGCCCAGCCAGCCAACCCCCATCTCGACCCCGGGCGACGGAGACGGCTCGGGCTCATGGGTGCTCAGCCACCACCGCGGCACCCGAAGCGACGAGCGTGGCGATCTCCTCCTCGTCGTAGCCGAGCTCGCGCAGCACCTCGCGCGTGTGCTCGCCGTAAAGCGGGGCACCGCGGACGGGCCCACCGGGAGTGCGGGACAGCTTGACCGGGAGGCCCAGCGTATCGACCTCGCCCAATTTGCTGTGGGGCACCTTCACCCGCATGGCGCGCGCGACAGTCTGCGGGTCGTCGAGCATGGCCGCGATATCGTTGACCGGACCGGCCGGGACGCCGGCTCGCTCGAGGCGTTCGAGCCACTGAGCGGTGGTGCGTGTCCGGAAGCGCGGGGCGAGTTCGGCTTCGAGTTCGGCGAGATGGCGCATCCGCGCGGCATTGTCGCGAAAGCGCGGATCCCCGGCGAGCTCCGGGGCCTCGAGGGCGTCGACCAGCCTGAGCCAGTTCGCCTGGTTGCTCGCCCCGATCACGATCCAGCCATCGCTCGTGGCGAAGGCCTGATAGGGCGCGGAAAGCGGATGGGCGGAGCCCATGGGCCCGGGCGAAACGCCGGTTGCCAGGGTGATGGCCGATTGCCAGAAGGTATGCGTGATGGCAGCCTCGTAGAGCGAGGTCTCGACATATTGCCCTCGGCCGCTTCTCTGCCGCTCGACGAGGGCGGCGAGGATCCCGACGGCGGCGAGGATGCCTGCGGTGATGTCGGTGAGGGGCACGCCACACTTGACCGGCGGTTCGCCGCGCCGGGTGCCGGTCACGCTCATGATCCCGCTCATCGCCTGGGCGACGAGGTCGAACCCGCCGCGCTCGGCGTAGGGGCCGGTACGTCCGAAGCCGGAGATGGCACACCAGACGAGCCGCGGGTTGCGACGGGCTGCCGCCTCGTAGGCAAAGCCGAGGCGATCGAGGGTGCCCTTGCGGTAGTTCTCCACCAGCACGTCGGCGCGCTCGATGAGCCGCCACAGCACCGCTCTCGCCTCTTCGCGTCGCAGGTCCAAGGCGATCCCGCGCTTGTTGCGGTTCATCATGAGGAAAGCCGCCGCCTCGCCACCGACATCGGGAGGCACCATGCGACGGCTGTCGTCGCCGCCCGGAACCTTCTCGACCTTGACGACATCCGCCCCGAGATCGGCGAGCAAGAGGGTGCAGGTCGGTCCGGCCATGATATGGGTCAGATCGACCACCCGAATGCCAGCCAGCGCGCTCACCTCCTCCTCCCGCGGCTCAACGACCGACGAAGCGCGGCGCGGTCCTTTGCAGGAAGGACCGGAAGCCGGTGCGGAAGTCCTCGGTGTCGAAGCAGGCATAGCTCTCGGCTCGCTCGCTTTCGTCGAGCGGTCGCGGGTCCATCAGGCGGTTGACGAACTTCTTGTGCCAGCGGGCGACGAGCGGTGCGCCTTCGGCGATCCGACGGGCGCTCTCGAGAGCGGCCGCATCGACCTGCTCGTCGGCCACGACGCGAGTGAGGAGGCCCATGCGCAGGGCTTCTTCGGCGCCGAACAGATCGCCCTCGAGGAGGATTCGCATGGCGCCGCCGCGGCCCACGAGCTCGACGAGCGGCTCGAGCTCGTCGTAGGCGACGGTGAGGCCCAGGCGTTTGACGGGAATGCCGAAGCGCGAGCCGGCGCCGGCGATCCGCAGATCGGTGCACACCGCGAGCTCGAGTCCGCCGCCCACGCACAGGCCGCGAATAGCGGCGATGACCGGATGCCGGCAGTGGCGCACCGCTCGCAGCGCCTCCTGCACCTTCTCCGCATAGTGACGCGCCTGAACGGAATTGGCGCGCGTCGTCGCGAACTCCGAGATGTCGGCGCCAGCACCGAACGCCTCGTCGCCGGCCCCGCGCAGGATGACGCAACGCAGGCCGAGATCGGCATCGAGCGTCCGGAAGGTGTCGGCGAGCTCGCGCCACATCGCGACCGAGATGGCGTTGCGCTTTTCCCGGTTGTCGACGATCACCCGCACGATACCGGGCTCGAGCTCTTCCCGCAGAATGCGACCGGTCACGACGACCTCACTCCCCCTCTTTCAGCATCGACCGCGCTTCCCGCTAGCCGATCCATCGGCTCGCCGCGAGTCCCTCTCACCCCGTTCGCGCTCCCGCAAACCTGCTGCCGGGCGGAAGTCGACCCTCCTCGACGGCATGACAGGCGACCGATCGGCCTCCCGCTTGCCGCAACAGCGGGCGCTCGCTGCGGCAGCGCGGGTCGGCGAACGGACAGCGGGGATGGAAGGCGCAGCCGGATGGTGGCGCGAGCGGCGAAGGAATTTCGCCCGCGATCGGGACCCGCTCCCGCCGCCGATGGGGATCGGCAATGGGGGTGGCCGCGAGCAGGGCCCGCGTGTAGGGATGGGCTGGGGTGCCGAACACCGTGGCCTTCGGGCCCTGCTCGACGATGCGGCCGAGATACATGACCGCGACCTCGTCGGCGAGGTGCTGCACCACCGACAGATCGTGGCTGATGAACAGATAGGCAAGCCCGAACGCCGCCTGGAGATCCTGAAGGAGGTTGAGGATCTGGGCCTGCACCGAGAGATCGAGAGCCGAGAGCGGCTCGTCCAGCACCACGAGTTTGGGCCGCAAAACCAGGGCGCGAGCGATCGCGATACGCTGACGCTGGCCGCCGGAGAACATGTGAGGATAACGGCGACCGTGCTCTGGCCGCAGTCCCACCCGCCGCAGCATCTCGGCCACCCACTCGCGCCGCTCGGGGGCCGGCATCGCGGTGTTGACGATGAGGGGTTCCTCGAGAATCGCCTCGATCCTGCGCCGCGGATTGAGGGAACTATAGGGGTCCTGGAAGACCATCTGGACCGTGCGCCTGAGTCTGCGGCGGTCGGCGCCGCGGGCGGTGCCGGCATCGAGTCCGTCGATCACGAGCCGACCCGAGACGGGCCGCTCGAGCATCGTCACCAGGCGGGCCAGCGTCGATTTCCCGCAGCCGGATTCGCCGACCACGGCGAGGGTGCGGCCGACATCGAGGCCGAAGCTCACCCCGTCCACCGCCCGCAGTTCCCGACCGCGCCCGAGGAGGCCGCCGCCGATCCGATAGATCTGCCGCAGGTCGGTCGCTTCGACGAGCACGCTCACTCGGCCCTCCCGAGTGGCCCCGGGTGGTTGCGCGGCGCGCCGTCGATCAGCGGATAGTGGCAGCGAGCGCGGCCCAGCTCCGGTGAAGCGGGTGGCGGCGACAGCTGGCGGCACAGATCGGTCGCGAACCGACAACGGGGATGGAACAGACAGCCCCGCGGTCGGTCCCACGCGCCGGGTACCGTGCCGGGAATGGCGGCGAGACGGCGGCCGAGGTTGCGTTCCGGCAGAGCGTCGAGGAGGGCCGCCGTATAGGGATGACGGGGATGGTCGAACAGACCGAGGACGTCCTGTTGCTCGACCTGCTGGCCGGCATATTGGACGATCACCCGCTGCGCCGTTTCCGCCACCACGCCCATGGCATGGGTGATGAGGACCAGCGCCATCCCCCGCTCGCGCTGGAGTTCGAGCAGCAGGTCGAGGATTTGCGCCTGGATGGTGACGTCGAGGGCCGTCGTGGGCTCGTCGGCGATCAGCAGCCGCGGATGGCAGGCAATGGCCATCGCGATCATCACCCGCTGGTTCATTCCCCCCGAGAGCTGATGCGGGAACGCCCTGAGGCGCTCTTCGGGCGACGGGATGCCGACCCGAGCGAGCAGGCTTATGGCGAGCCGCCGGCGCTCGGCACGGCTGCCCCCGAGATGGGTGGCAATGGCCTCGTCCAGCTGAAAGCCGATGGTAAAGCAAGGATTGAGGGAGGTCGAAGGCTCCTGGAAGATCATCGCCATGTCGCGACCGACGATGCGTCGCCGCTCGCGCGGCGTCATCTCCCGCAGATCGCGACCGTCGAAGGCGAGCCGGTCGGCCGAGACCCGCGCCTGCGGCGGGAGCAGGCCCATGACGGCGAGCATGGCCACCGATTTACCGGAGCCGGATTCGCCCACGATCGCCACGATCTCGCCGGGTGCGACGTCGAGATCGACGCCGTCGACGGCGCGCAACATCCCTGCCGTCGTCGGGAATTCGACCGTGAGGTTACGGATCTCGAGCAGGCTCATGTCATCCGCAGCCGGGGATCGAGCACGTCGCGCAGTCCATCGCCTACGAGGTTGATCGCCAGCACGGTGACGAGGATGGCGAGCCCGGGCATGGTCACCACCCACCAGGCCCGCAAGATGAACTCGCGGGCGTCGGCGAGCATCGTCCCCCACTCGGGGGTCGGCGGCTGCGCCCCCATGCCGAGAAAGCCCAGGGCGGCCATGTCGAGCACCGCGGTCGAGAAGCCGAGGGTCGCCTGGACGATGAGCGGCGGGGTGCAATTGGGCAGAACCGTGACGAACATGAGCCGCAGCACTCCAGCACCCGCCATCCGGCTCGCCGTCACGTAATCGCGCCCGAGCTCGGCCATGGCGGCAGCACGGGTGAGACGTACGAAATGGGGCAGATAGACCACGGCGATCGCGAACATGGCGTTGAACAACCCGGGACCGACGAGGGCGACGACCACCAGGGCGAGCAGAAGCCCGGGCATGGCGATGAGCACGTCCATGAGGCGCATGACGAGGGTGTCGACGACGCCGCCGGCGAACGCGGCAACCAGACCGATGCCGATGCCGGCCACGAGCGCGAGGAGGATGACGAGGACGCCGATGGCGAGCGAGTAGCGCGCCCCATGGAGGATGCGCGAGAAGATGTCGCGACCGAGTGCATCCGTGCCGAGCAAGAAGGTGATCCGGCCGCCTTCTTGGAACGCCGGCGGCAGCAGCAAGGAGTCGCGGTATTGCAGATCGGGCGGATGGGGAGCGAGGACGTCCGCCAGGAGCGCCACGAGCACGAGGACGGCGAGCACGGCGAGCCCCACGAGGGCCCCGCGGTTCCTGCGGAAGTGGTGCCAGAAATCGGCAAGCGGTCCGGGCGGTTCCGGCTCGCTCCTGTCCCGTTCCCGGAGGCTCCCGGGGGCGGCAGCCATCACGCTCTCCGGTGGCGGATACGGGGATTGATGAGCCCGTAGAGCAGGTCGATCACCACGTTCACCATCATCACCAGGCTCGCGATCAGCAAAAGGCCTCCCTGCACCACCGGATAGTCGCGCCGAAAGGTCGAATCGACGAGCCATTTGCCGACACCGGGCCAGGAGAAAATGGTTTCGGTGAGGATCGCTCCTGCGAGCAGCACTCCCACCTGCAGGCCGATCGTGGTGACCACCGGGATCAGGGCGTTGCGCAAGGCGTGCAGCCCGATCACCCGCCACGGGGCCAGACCCTTGGCGCGCGCGGTGCGAATATAGTCCTCGCCCAGTACCTCGAGCATGGCGGAGCGGGTCTGGCGAGCGATCACCGCGAGGGGGATGGTACCGAGCACCACGGTGGGCAACACGAGATGTCGAAGTGCGGAGGCGAAAGCTTCCCGATCGCCGGCGAGGAGCGTATCGATCAGCATGAAGCCGGTCTTGGGTTCCACGAAATAAAGGAGCGAGATCCGCCCCGAGACGGGGGTCCAGCCGAGCGTCCCGGAAAAGACGATGATGAGCAAGAGCCCCCACCAAAAGATGGGCATGCTGTAACCGGTGAGGGTGACGGCGATCACCGCGTGATCGAGCAGCGTGCCGCGGCGTACGGCCGCCAGCACCCCTGCCGGGAGTCCGAGCAGCACGGCGAAGATCATGGCGCAGAGCGACAGCTCGACGGTCGCCGGGAACAGGGCGAGGAACTCGGAGAGTACGGGCTGCTTGGTGACGATCGACCGCCCGAGGTCACCCTGCAAGACACGCCCCAGATAGAGGACATATTGCTCGAGGAGCGGCCGATCGAAGCCGAGCTCGTGCAGCAAACGGGCGTGGCGCTCCGGATCCACCCCCCGCTCCCCGGCCATGAGCTCGACCGGGTCGCCCGGCAAAAGCCGGATGAACAGGAAAGCGATGAGGGTGACCCCGAAGAACGTCGGGACCAGCAACCCGAGACGGGTGAGGAGGAAGCGGAGCACGTGGCGACGGCCCCCTTGCGCCGCTGGCGCCTCAATTTATGTCGACGGAGGGATCTCTAGCCGGCGCCCGCCCACCGCACAATGCGCGGCCACCGCGCCGGTGCTGCGGTCAGGGGCGACCGCTCAGCGAACGATCCGAGCCCGTGACCGTCCTTACCCGATTCGCGCCCAGTCCGAGCGGGCGGCTCCACCTCGGCAATGCCCGCATCGCCATCCTCGCGTGGCTCTTTGCCAAGAGCCACGGGGGGGACATGCTGCTGCGCTTCGACGATACCGACCGGACGCGCAGCGATCCCTCGTTCGAGGCCGCCATTCGCGAGGACCTGCGGTGGCTCGGCCTCGACTGGCGAGCCGAGTATCGCCAGAGCGAACGCAGCCCCCTCTATCTCGTCCATTTCGAGGAGCTGCTCGCCCGCGGCCGAATCTACCCGTGCTACGAGACGGAGGAGGAGCTCGCCGCGCTTCGGGCGAGAGCGCTCGCCCGCGGCGAACCTCCGCGCTACCGGCGGCTCGAGGGAGAGGGTGGCACTCCGGCTGGCGCCGCGGCCAGCCGGGAACCCTATTTCCGTTTCCGCCTCGAGCCGCAACCGGCGGTCTTCCGCGATCTCGTCTTCGGCGAGCGGACGATCGCGGTGGAAAGCCTTTCGGACCCGGTGGTGCGACGAGCGGATGGCAGCTTCACCTATATTTTCGCCTCCGTCGTCGACGACGTCGATCTCGGCATCACCCATGTCGTCCGCGGCGAGGACCATCTCACCAACACCGCCGTCCAGATCCAGATCTTCGCCGCACTCGACGCCAAGCCGCCGGCTTTCGCCCATCTGCCGCTGCTGTGCGACGTCTCCGGGCGGCCGCTCTCCAAGCGCTTGAACGATCTCAGCCTGGTCGCGCTGCGCGACCAGGGGTTCTTGGCCCCTGCCCTCTTCGCCTATCTGGCCCGGCTCGGTACCGGCATCGCGCCCGCACCCGACGACCGGCCGGAGAGCCTCGTCCGGAGCTTTGACATCGCGGCCTTCGGCCGTGCTCCGGCGCGGCTCGATATCGACGATCTCCGCCGCTTCAATGGCCGCATGCTGCGCACCCTCTCGTTCCACGAGGTGGCAGCTCAGCTCGCGGCCCTCGGACTGTCCCGGGTCGACGAGGAGTTCTGGCAGCTCGTGCGGCCCAATGTCGACACCCTCGCCGAGGTCGGCATGTGGTGGCAGATCGTGCACGGCCCGATCACACCGGTCGTGACCGATCGCGAGCTGCTGGAGCGGGCTGCAGCCCTGTTGCCAGAACGGCTTTCCAGCCCCGCCGAGGCCCGCGCCTTCCTCGACCAGCTGGCTGCCGCGACCGGCCGCCGCGGGCGAGCGCTCTTCCGCCCCTTGCGCCTCGCCCTCACCGGCCGCGAACATGGACCGGAGCTCGCGCTTCTGCTACCGCGTCTCGGCCGCGACCGTGCGCTTGCGCGTTTGCGCGGCGAGACCGCCTGACCGTCGGGAGGAACGCGAGAGAGTGCCGCAGCTCGTGCTCTACAACACGTTAACCCGCACCGCCGAGCCTTTCGCGCCGCTCGAGCCGGGCCATGTGCGTATGTACGTGTGCGGGCCCACGGTCTACCAGCGCATCCATGTCGGGAACGCGCGGCCGCTCGTGGTCTTCGACGTCCTGTTCCGGCTGTTGCAGCAGCTGTTCCCGCGCGTCACCTATGTGCGCAACATCACCGACATCGACGACAAGATCATCGACCAGGCGCGCAAGAACGGCGAGCCGATCGAAACCCTGACCGAACGCACCATCCGCGCCTTTCACGAGGACGCCGCGGCATTGCTCTGCCTGCCGCCGACGCACGAGCCGCGCGCAACCCGTCACATCGCCGACATGATCCGGTTGATCGAGCGGTTGCTCGCGCGCGGCTGCGCCTATGTCGCGGACGGGCACGTGCTGTTCCACGTGCCGGCGATGCCCCGCTACGGGCAGCTCTCGCGGCGGGCGCGAGACGAACAGATCGCCGGTGCCCGGGTGGAGGTCGCTCCCTTCAAGCGCGATCCTGCCGACTTCGTGCTGTGGAAACCGTCGGCGCCGGATCAGCCCGGATGGGACAGCCCCTTCGGACGGGGCCGGCCTGGCTGGCACATCGAATGTTCGGCCATGGCCGAAGCCTATCTCGGCATTCCCTTCGACATCCACGGCGGCGGCATCGATCTCGTCTTTCCCCATCACGAGAACGAGATCGCCCAGAGCTGTTGCGCCCACGGAATCGATCTCATGGCTCGCTTCTTCGTGCACAACGGCTTTGTCACCATGGCGGCCGAGAAGATGTCGAAGTCGCTCGGCAACATTCTGACGGTGGCAGAAGCCCGAGCCCGCGTTCCGGGCGAGGCGATTCGATTGTGGATCCTCTCCGCCCACTATCGCGCCCCGCTCGACTGCACCGAGGAAGCCCTTTTGCAGGCGCGGCACACGCTCGACCGCCTCTATGCCGCTCTCGACCGCGCACCCGTCGGGGCTTCGCGCGAGGGCAGGATCGATTCGGCCGTGCTCTCCGCCCTCTGTGACGATCTCGGGACGCCGCGCGCGCTCGCGGCTCTGCACGAGCTCGCGGGACGGCTGCATCGCGCCACCGACGACGGCCAACGCGCTCAGTTGGCCGCCGATCTGCGGCGTTCGGCCGCCTTGCTCGGTCTCTTGCAGCAGGACCCGTCGGTGTGGCTTCGAGGAGACGTCGATGCCGCGTGGGTCGAGCGGTTGATCGCCGAGCGCGCGGAAGCCCGCCGGCGGCGCGACTTCGCCACCGCCGACCGCATCCGCAACGAACTCGCGAAAGCGGGGATCCTGCTCGAGGACACGCCGACCGGCACCATCTGGCGAAGGACATGAGGGGCGAACGCATCTATCTCTACGACACCACCCTGCGGGATGGTGGCCAGACCCAGGGCGTCACCTTCAGCGTCGCCGACAAGCGGCGCGTCGCCGCCGAGCTCGACCTGCTCGGCATCGACTACATCGAAGGGGGCTGGCCGGGCGCCAATCCCACCGACGACGCCTTCTTCGCCTCGCCACCCCGGCTCGTCCATGCGCGCCTCGCGGCCTTCGGCATGACCCGCCGGGCCGGGCGCAGCGCCGCCAACGATCCGGGGCTCGCGGCGCTGTTCCGCAGTGGTGCCCAGGTGATCACCCTCGTCGGCAAGAGCTCGGCACGGCAGGCCGAGGGCGCCCTAGGCGTCAGCCGCGACGAGAATCTGCGGATGATCGCCGAGAGCATCCGCGAGGCGAAGCGACACGTGGCGGAAGTCATGTTCGATGCCGAGCATTTCTTCGATGGCTACTTCCAGGATCCGGAGTATGCCGTTGCCGCGCTCGTGGCCGCCCACGAGGCCGGTGCCGACTGGCTCGTGCTCTGCGACACCAATGGCGGCACCTTGCCGCACCAGGTGGAGAGCGTGGTGGCAGCGGTGATCGGCCGGTTGCCGCAAGCCAAATTCGGCATCCATGCCCACAACGATACCGAGAATGCCGTTGCCAACTCGCTCGCCGCGGTGCGCGCCGGGTGCCGGCAGATCCAAGGCACCATCAATGGACTCGGCGAGCGCTGCGGCAATGCCAATCTGGTGAGCCTCATTCCGACCCTCGCCTTCAAGCTCGGCTACGATCTCGGCATCCCGCACGCCAACATCTCCCGACTGACCCATCTCTCCCGCACCTTCGACGAGCTGTTGAACCGCACGCCCAACCGTCACGCCGCCTACGTCGGCGCCGCCGCCTTCGCCCACAAGGGCGGGCTGCACGCCTCGGCCGTGCTCAAAGATCCCTCCTTCTACGAACACATCGATCCGGCCCTCGTCGGCAACAGCCGGGACATTCTGGTGTCCGATCAGGCCGGTCGGTCGAACCTGCTGCAACGCTTCGCCGAGATGGGGATCCATCTCGAGGTGACGGACGAACAGGTTCGCCACATCCTCGAGGTCGTCAAACGCAACGAATCCCAAGGTTTCTCCTATGACGCGGCGAGCGCCAGCTTCGAATTGTTGGTGAGGCGCGAACTCGGCCGGCTGCCGGAATATTTCGAGGCAGTGCGCTTTCGCGTGATCGACGAGCGCCGCTTCAATGCCCGCGGCGAGCTCGTCAACGTATCCGAGGCGACGGTCAAGCTCAGGGTCGGCAGCCGCGAATATCACGAGGTGGCCGAGGGCAATGGTCCGGTCAATGCCATCGACACCGCCTTGAGGAAGGCCCTGGCTCGCGTCTATCCCTCTCTCGGGCACATGCGGCTCGTCGACTACAAGGTGCGGATCTTGACGCCGGAGGCTGGGACGGCAGCGTTGACCCGGGTGATCATCGAGAGCGAAGACGACGAGGGGCGGGTCTGGCAAACGGTCGGCGTATCGGGCAACATCATCGTCGCCTCCTACAACGCGCTGCACGACGCCATCACCTGGAAACTCTTGGTCGATGGCGTGCGGCCGCCCGATGGTGCGCCGATGCCGTGAGGGAAGTCAGCGGAAGGGCGGCTCGTCGAAGGTGCGGAGCTTGCGCGAATGCAGACGCTCGGGGCCCTGCTCGCGCAGGATGCGCACCGCCTCGAGCCCGATCAACAGGTGCTGAGCCACCCGTTCGCGATAGAACTGGTTGGCCATCCCGCGGAGCTTGAGTTCGCCGTGGAGCGGCTTGTCGGAAACGCACAAGAGCGTGCCGTAGGGTACCCGGAACCGGAGGCCGTTGGCGGCAATGGTGGCACTTTCCATGTCCACCGCGATCGCTCGCGACTGGCTCAGCCGCGCATAGAGTTCATCGTAGCGCAGTTCCCAGTTGCGATTGGCGGTGGTCGCCACCGTACCGGTGCGCATGCGGGTCTTGAGGTCGAGGCCAGAGAGGCCGGTGACCCGCGCCACCGCCTCCTGCAGCGCGATCTGCACTTCCGCGATCGGCGGTACCGGGACGAAGGCCGGCACCTCCTGATCGAGAACATGGTCTTCGCGCACATAGCCGTGGCTCAGCACATAGTCGCCGAGTTTCTGGCTGCGCCTGAGCCCGGCGCAGTGGCCGAGCATGAGCCAGCAATGGGGCCGCAGCACCGCGAGATGGTCGGTGATGGTGCGGGCGTTGCTCGGACCCACGCCGATGTTGACGAGGGAGATCCCGCGCCCGTCGGGCCGGCAGAGATGCCAGGCCGGCATCTGGGGTAGGCTCGCCAGACGGTCGCCCGAGGGGCTGCCGGAACGCAGCCGCGGGTTCGGCGTGATCGCGTCTCCGGGCTCCACCAAGCGATCGTATTCCTCCCCCTCCGTGATCTCGCGCTGCGCCACCTCGAGGAAGTGATCGACGTACCGCTGGTAGTTGGTGAGCAGGATGAACCTCTGGAAATGCTCCGGGCTCGTGCCGGTGTAGTGGACGAGACGATGGAGGCTGTAATCGACCCTCTCGGCAGTGAAAAGGGCGAGGGGACGCGGCTCGCCGGGTCGGCCGCGCCAAGTCCCGTTGGCGATGGAATCGTCCGTATGCGACAAATCGGGCATCGGGAACAGGTGCTGCACCTGCGGGATGAGCTCGGGCGGCAATTCGCCCACCGGCTCTTCGCCGGCATAGGGCAGCGGGATCCTCCGGCGACTCACCCCGACCACCACCGGAACGCGGTGATTGGCCATGAGAATGCCGAGCTGGGTACGGAAATAATCGGCGAACAGATCCGGGCGTGTGATGGTGGTACCGTAGATGCCGGGCTCGTGCGCCACACCATAGGCGAACCGGCCGTCGAGATTGAGCTCCGAGGGGAGGATTCGAACGCCGAGATAGGGGTAGAAGGAGTCGACCGTCTCGGGGACGCGGCCACTCCGCAAAAACGACGCGAAGGCGTCCCGCAGACGCTCGACGGCCCGTCGGTAGAGCTCCTGCAACCGCGCCACCGCCCGCTCCGGATCGTGGGCGAGGGCGAGGTCGCGGATACCGTACTCGGCAAAGGGGGCAAGCCGGTCCTCGGGCAACGCAGACGCTCCGGCAGGTCCGTGCATCCTTTATCACGAAGCGCGACCGGCGGTATGGGTGCGCTCGCGGCCTTGTGCGACGGCGCGCAGGCGGCTATCGCGAGCGCGATCCAACCGGTCGGCCGCTCGTCGGGGCGGCCAGGCGGAGGCGGACCATGCCCACAAGCGCTCCAAGCCAACCGGCGGGCCCCGATCTCGCGAAACTTGCGCCTTTTGACTGGCTCGACCCGCTTCTCCTCCGCGACCAGCTGAGCGAGGAGGAGCGGCTCGTCCAAAAGACCGCCCACGACTACGCCCAGAGCCAGCTCATGCCGCGGGTACTGGAAGCGAACCGCTTCGAGCGATTCGATCGCGAGATCTTCCGCGAAATGGGCAAGCTCGGGTTCCTCGGCTCCACCCTACCCGAGGAATATGGCTGCGCCGGCATCAACTACGTGAGCTATGGCCTGATCGCCCGCGAGATCGAGCGGGTCGATTCCGGCTACCGCTCGGCGATGAGCGTCCAGAGTTCGCTCGTCATGTTCCCCATCTGGGCCTACGGCAGCGAGGAACAGCGGCGGCGCTGGCTGCCGCCCCTCGCCGCGGGCGAGCTCGTGGGCTGTTTCGGCTTGACCGAGCCGGACCAGGGCTCGGATGTGGCGGGCATGCGCACCCGGGCACGGCGGGTCGCCGGCGGCTACGAGCTCTCGGGAGCGAAGAACTGGATCACCAACAGCCCCATCGCCGACATCCTCCTCGTCTGGGCCAAGGACGACGAGGGTGTGATCCGCGGTTTCGTGGTCGAGCGCGGGGCGAAAGGGCTCGAGACCCCGAAGATCGAGGGGAAGTTCAGCCTGCGGACCTCGCTCACCGGCATGATCATGCTCGATCGGGTGTGGGTACCGGATGCCCATGTCCTTCCCCATGCCTCCGGTCTCCGCGGTCCCTTCGGCTGCCTCAACCGTGCCCGCTACGGCATCGCCTGGGGAGTGATGGGAGCGGCCGAGTTCTGCTGGCAGCGGGCGCGCGACTACGTCCTCGAGCGGCGCCAATTCGGCCGTCCCCTCGCCGCCTGCCAGCTGATCCAGAAAAAGCTCGCCGACATGCAGACCGAGATCGCGCTCGGCCTCCAAGCAGCCCTGCGGGTCGGACGACTGCTCGACGAGGGCAAGGCGGCGCCGGAAATGATCTCCCTCGTCAAGCGCAACAACTGCGGCAAGGCGCTCGAGATCGCGCGAACCGCCCGCGACATGCACGGCGGAAATGGCATCTCCGACGAGTATCACGTCATCCGCCACGTCATGAACCTCGAGGCGGTCAACACCTACGAGGGGACCCACGACATCCATGCGCTGATCCTGGGCCGCGCCCAGACCGGCATCCAGGCCTTCACCGCCTGAGCCATCGGCACGAGGGAAGTGTCCCATGCCGCTGCCGCTCCGCCTCGACCGTCGCCTGCGCCTGCCCGTGGTGGTGGCGCCGATGTTCCTCGTCTCCGGGCCCGAGCTCGTGATCGCCGCCTGCCGCGCCGGAGTGCTCGGCACGTTTCCGGCGCTCAACCAGCGCACGAGCGAAGGCTTCCGGACCTGGCTCGCCCAGATCGCGGAAGCTCTAGCGCCACACCCCGACGCCGCTCCCTTCGGCGTGAACCTCATCGTCCACCGCAGCAATCGGCGTCTCGAGGCGGACGTCGCGGCCTGCGTGGCGCACCGCGTGCCCGTGGTGATCACCTCGCTCGGCGCTGTCCCCGATCTGGTGCGCGAGGTACACGCCTATGGCGGGCTGGTTTTCCACGACGTGACGACCCGTCGCCACGCCGAGAAAGCGGCAGAAGCCGGAGTGGACGGTCTCATCCTCGTGTGTGCCGGTGCCGGCGGCCATGCCGGTACCCTCAATCCCTTTGCCTTCGTCGCCGAGGTGCGCAAGCTCTTCTCCGGCACCCTGCTGCTGGCCGGAGCCATTTCGACAGGACGCGACATTCTCGCTGCGCGCGCCATGGGGGCCGACCTCGCCTACATGGGCACGCGCTTCATCGCCACGCGCGAGAGCCTGGCAGCCGACGCCTACAAGCGCCTGTTGGTCGAGGCGGGCGCCGGCGACATCGTCTATACGGCCGCCGTCTCCGGCATTCCGGGCAACTTCCTGCGGTCGAGCCTCGAGGCAGCCGGGATCGATCCTTCGGCTCCGCCCCATGCTTCCGCCATCGCGACCGAGCTCGCCGACGCCTCGGCCCGGGCCTGGCGCGACATCTGGTCGGCCGGGCAGGGAGTGGCGGCGATCGACGATATCCCGACGGTCGCCGAACTCGTGGAGCGGCTCGAACGGCAATATCGTCAGGCCGAAGCCATCCTCTGCCAGCGCTGAGCTGGGCCGGCCGCAGGTCGCTGCGGCCGGCCTCCGCGTCAGTCCACGGCAGGCTCCTTCTTGTCCTCGGGCGTCACCTGCAAGGGCGCAGCCCGCCCGATGATGGTGGTATCGACCGGGCAGTCCTTCATGCACGGCTCCCCTCCGACCGGCACATCGGGGCGCGTGTCGGGGACGAAGCCATCGCGGTTGGGCATGGCGATCTTGGCGAAATTGTCCTGGTTGAGCTCTTCGTCATAGCCGACAATGTCGTTGAGGTAGAGAACATAGGCGGCAATCGCATAGACCTCGTCGGGCGTCAGCGATTTCGGTTCGGGAAAGGGCATCGCCCGCCAAATGTAATCGAAAAGCGTACTGCTGTAAGGCCAGTAGCTGCCCACGGTTTTTTCCGGTCGACCCTCCGGCCACTGATGCTTGAGGGTGTCGAAGCCGCCGGCGAGCACCGGCCACCGGTCGATCCCCTCGCCGAATTCGCCGTGGCACACGGCGCATTTCTCGAGATAGAGGGGTTCGCCTTCCGCCGCTGTGCCCCGGCCGGGCGGCAAGCCCACTCCGTCCGGCCGCACGTCCTTGTCCCAACCGGCGATTTGTTCCGGCGTCGGAGTGACGCCGAGACCGAAGTCTTCCCCAGCTACACCTGAAAAAGGCAAAAGCACGAGGGCGGCTAGACCGAAAACCAATCCCTCAGGACGCATATTTGAGACGGACATTCTCGACCTCTCCGCTCGGCTTCACTTCCCACACTTGCTGGCCGTTATTGTGGTAGATCGATTCGACACCCCGCACCTTCTGCAGTTCGTACATCGTCGGCTGCACGTAGCCGGTTTCGTCGATGGCGCGACTCACCACCAGGGCCCCCTCGCCGTTCCACCGCCACGGCAGCTCGAAGCGCGTGAGACACTTGGGGAGCACCGGCTCGACGAGCTTCGCCGTTTGCCAATTGCGGCCGCCATCGACGGACACGTCGACACGCTTGATCCGGCCGTAGCCGGACCAGGCGAGACCGCGGATCGTGTAGTAGCCAGGACCATTGAGCGGCTTTTCTGGGCAAGGGAAGGTGACGACCGACTTCGCCTCCATCACCCAGGTGAACAGCCGAGCCTTGCCGTCCGGCAAGAGATCCGTGTATTTGGACGTCTCTTCGCGCGTGTACCAGGGTTGATCCCCGATCTCCAGGCGCCGCAGCCATTTCACCCACATGTTGGCTTCGAAGCCCGGGACCACCAGGCGGATAGGATATCCCTGCTCGGCCCGCAGCGCCTCGCCGTTCTGGCCATAGGCGACCATGCAGTCGTCGAGCGCCTTTTCGATCGGGATCGAACGGGTCATCGCCGCCGCGTCGGCCCCCTCGGCGAGGACCCACTTGGCGTTCGGCTTGAGTCCGACATAGTCGAGAAGGGTGCGCAGCGACACCCCCGTATATTGCGCACAGTGAACCATACCGTGGGTGAATTGCACGCTATTGAGCTGCGCCGACCGCCACTCCATGCCCGAGTTGGCCGCGCACTCGCAAAAATAGAAGTGGCTTTCCGACGGCATCCGCTTGAGATCGTCGACGGTGAGCATGATCGGCCGCTCCACCAGCCCGTGGATGATGAGCCGGTGGTCGGCCGGATCGATTTCGGCGCGACCGCCGTGATGTCGCTCGAAACACAGTCCGTTCGGCGTGACGAAGCCGTGAAGGTCCTGCAGGGGGGTGAAGTTCACGGAACTCTCGGAAGAGGCGGTCAGCCACGGCACCCAGCGCCGCACCACGTGCGCCTCGTAGGACACCGGCATGCCATAAGGCGTGGCATCCACCCCGGGCCCGAGCGCCTTCGCCCATTCCGGCTCGTTGGGCGGCAGATTGTCCGGGTTGGCTGCCCTCGCCGTCCCAGCCCCGGCGAGACTCCCCGCGAGCATCGCCGCACTGCCCGCCACCGTCCGCACGAACTGCCGCCGCGGCAGCAGCAATCCCCCACCCTCTCGTTTTTCCCGGCTCATGACCCTTCTCCCGCGATGCACCCGCAAAACCGCCCCTTGGGAGGGCACGCCCGAGGCACGCGCCGATAATATGGGAGTTTGCTAAAACAGCAAGCACGAATATGAGCGGGGCCGGACGGCTTTCGTTTCGGGCGACGGCTCCCATCCCCCCATCACCGGGAAGGGGAAGCGCGGGCGAACGGCTCTTGCTGCCGGTGCCCCGCCGTCCGGGCGCGAGGGCCGGGCAGCCACTTCAGAGGTGAAAGAAACCGCGAGATTTTTATCGAAATCCGAATACAATCAAAGCAGGCTTCTAAAGAAAACCGTCGCGACTTCGAAACGATCCCATGTTGTCAGACCTCTGTTCTGTCGTTAACGAAAAGTTCGGAAAGATCGAGCAGGCTCGTCCACGGAGCCGGTCGCAGCGAACGGAGGGCGGACATGGCGGTCGCGAAGCAGGTGCTGCGGGATCTGGTGGAGCGCAACGATAACCGGGATGCCGCCAGCGGGGTCGGCGCCCAGCTCTTGAGCCGTCGCGGCAGCGGCGGATGCCCGGATCTGGTGTTGCCCAATCTGGTCGCCCGCCTGGAGCCGGAAACAGGCATTCTCTGGGCCGAAATGCAGCACGGCGAACGGGCATGCTTCACGCCCGAACTCATGCGCGACGGTCGCGCCTTCCAGCAGCACCTCAAGCGGCTCTACGCCGGCTTCGAAGCCCACGAGATGCCGTTCCGCTACCTCGCCTGGACGTCGCGGGCGAAAGGAGTGTGGAGCCTCGGCGGCGATCTCGCCACCTTCACCCGGCTCATCCGCACCCGCAACCGCGAGGGGCTGCGCCGCTACGCCCACGCTTCCATCGACGTCCTCTACGACAACTATCGCAGCCTCGATCTGCCCATCCTGACCGTGGCCGTGATCGAGGGCGATGCCGTAGGCGGCGGTTTCGAGGCGATGGTCACCAACGACATCGTCATCGCCGAGCGCGGCACCAAGTTCGGCCTGCCCGAGATCCTCTTCAACCTGTTTCCCGGTATGGGTGCCTACAGCTTTCTCCGTCGGCGGGTCGGCGAGATCGAGGCGCGACGGCTCATCGAAGACGGGCGCACGCGCAGCGCCGAAGAGCTGCACGCCCTCGGACTCGTCGACCGATTGGTCGAGCGCGGCGAAGCCCGCGCGGCGTTGCGCGCCTATGCCGAGGAGCGCGCCGCTCGCTTCCGCACGGAGCTCGTCCTCAAGAAGATGCGCCACCGCGTCGAGCCGGTCACCCGTTCGGAGCTCGTCGATGTGGTCGAACTGTGGGTCGAGCTGGCGCTGGAACTGAGCGAGGCCGATCTCCGCCGCATGGACGCCCTGGCCCGCCACCAGGAACGGCGCGCCGCCCGCGCCGCCTGAAGGGGCCGCCCTTCCCGCGCGCCGCGCCACGCCCGCGAGTCCCTCGTCCGCCGGGGCAACGGGCCAGTCGCGCGGGTTTCGCGTCCGTCACCCTCTCGCCTGCGCCGATGCGCGACGGCAGCGGCTGCACGGGTCGTCCCGCCCTGGCCCGGACATCCGACAGGCCGAGGGCGATGGCGCGCCTTCGAGGCGCGGGAGAAAAGCCCCCGGCTCGCCCCACCATGGCCAGCGACAGGGATGGCCACGATCGCCTTGCGACGGGATGGCAGCGGTGCTAGCATTCGTTGTTTCGCGGGAGGCGATGCCATGCCGAGTCTCGGCGAGATCAAGCGCAAACAGCAGCAGACCTGGAGTTCCGGCGATTACTCCAAGGTCGCGTGGATCACCCAGCCGCTCGCCGAAGTCGTCTGCGAGGAGGTGGATCTCCGGCCGGGCTCGAGGGTGCTGGACGTGGCGACGGGCACCGGCCATGTGGCGCTGGCGGCGGCGCGCCGTTTTTGCGAGGCGACAGGTCTCGACTATGTCCCCGCGCTCCTGGAGGTGGGGCGCCAGCGTGCGGCCGCCGAAGGGCTTCGGGTCGAATTCGTCGAGGGGGATGCCGAGGACTTGCCGTTCCCCGATGACACGTTCGATTACGTGCTGTCGGCGATCGGCGTGATGTTCGCTCCCGACCAGCCGAAGGCGGCGAGCGAGCTGTTGCGGGTATGCCGCCCGGGCGGCACGGTCGGCGTGCTGAGTTGGCAACCGAAGGGTTATCTCGGCGAGCTCTTCGCACTCATCGGACGCTACGTCCCGCCGCCGCCCGAACTCCGGCCGGCTGCCCTATGGGGAACCGAGGAGCGAGTGCGCGAGCTGTTCGGTACCGGCGCGTCCCAGCTGTCCTTCCGTCAGGGTGCCCACACCCATCGATTCCCCTCGGTCGATCACTATGTCGATTTCTTTCTCAGCTATTACGGGCCGACTCACAAGGCCGCGCAGGCGCTCGATGCGAAATCGCGGGAGTCTTTCGCCGCCGACATCGCAGCCCTGGTCGGGCGGTACAATCGCGCCCGCAATGGCGCTGCGGTGTGGCCGGTCGACTATCTGCTCGCCATCGCGGTCAAGGCCTAGGTCGCGAGGCGGCAAGCCAGGGCGCGGTCGGCTCGATTTTCGCGCTGCATCGGGAAATGGCTCCGGCGGCAGGACTCGAACCTGCGACCCGGCGGTTAACAGCCGCCTGCTCTACCAACTGAGCTACGCCGGAACGTGGTGCGCGCTCCTATCAGCAGCCGGCCGCTCCCGCAAGAGCGCCCGTCTGGAGGCCCGGGCCGGAATCGAACCGACGTCCGGGGATTTGCAGTCCCCTGCATGACCACTCTGCCACCGGGCCGCGCGCGGCTATGTAGGAGGATAGGCTTGCCCGGTCAATGTCGTGGCCCGTCGCCGCGCCGGCCGCGGCCGGGGACGGCAACGATGCCGGGACGAGGCTCGCCGCGCTCGCGGCCCCTCGCGGTCATGGCGGATGCGCCGGCGACGAGGCCGGTCTTCAGCCTGCCGGCTGTGTCCGCTCCTGCCGTGGTGTACGCCCGTACATCTGCCGGTAGCAGGTCGAGAAGTGCGAGGCCGAGACGAAGCCGCAGGCGCAAGCGATGTCCATGATCGGCAGATCGGTCTGATAGAGGAGATGGCGCGCCCGCTCGAGCCGCAGTTCGAGATAGTACTGGGCCGGCGTACGCCCGAGATGCTTGCGGAACAGCCGCTCCAGCTGGCGGCGCGAGAGACCCACATATTTGGCCAGCATGTCCTGGGGCAGCGGCTCTTCGACGTTGGCCTCCATGAGTTCGATCGCGGCGAGCAGCTTCGGGTGGTGGACGCCCAGCCGCACCCGGATGGGCATCCGCTGGCGGTCGCGGGGACCGCGGATGCGGTCCATGATGCACTGCTCCGAGACCTTCACCGCGAGCGGCTCGCCGTGCTGGCGAGCGATACGATGGAGCATCATGTCGAGAGCCGCCGTACCACCCGAGCAGGTGAAGCGATTGCGATCGAACTCGAAGAGATCGGAGGCGACGTCCACGTCCGGGAAGGCCTCGACGAAACCGGGCAAGTTCTCCCAGTGGATGGTGCAGCGGTGGTCGGTAATCAGGCCGGCCCGGGCGAGGATGTGGGCCCCGGTGCACACCGCACCGATTTCCGCGCCATGCCGGTCGAAGCGCCGCAGCCAGGCGAACACCTCGCGATCCTGATAGCGCTCGGCGCCGAGCCCGCTGCAGAGCACGATCGTCGGCGGTGGCGTGGTCTCCGGCGATAGTTGCTCCATCGCGAGGTCGACCTGCACGGCGATGCCGTTGCTCGCCCGCACCGGTTCGCCGTCCTTGGACACCAGGATCCAGCGATAGAGCTGCCGGCCGGACATGCGGTTGGCGATGCGCAACGGCTCCACCGCGCTCGTGAAAGCGATCATCGAGAAGTTGGGAACGAGGAAGAAGGCCACGGTCTCCGGCCGGGTCTCCTCCGGCGCGCAAGCCGTGGCGTTCGGAGGGGGTGCCTGCATAGCGGTACCAGCTCGCCTCGTCATGTCGCGAATCTAGCACCGCTCCGCCCCCGCGCGCAAACCGGCAAATTATGGTTTCCGCGACATTTGGGGGCGGTCGCCGATGTTCGCGGCGATCGATATGGAAGTCGCATCGGGAAAAGCGTCCGCCCCCCGCTTGCGCCATGCGCGGCCCTGCCCCACAAACGCCCCGCCATCCCACCGGTGCGAGAGGCCATGGTCCGCTACTCCATCTTCACCCTCGCTCGCAACGCCCTCACTGGCCACGAGCACTGGCCGCGCGCCTGGCGCAGTCCCGATCCTCGACCCGCCTACGAGGTCGTCATCGTCGGTGGCGGCGGGCACGGGTTGGCGACGGCCTACTATCTGGCCAAAGAACACGGCATCCGCGACGTGGCGGTGCTGGAAAGGGGTTGGCTCGGCGGCGGCAACACGGGCCGCAACACCACGATCGTCCGCTCGAACTATCTCCATCCGGAGAGTGCGGCCCTCTACGACCACGCGGTGAAGCTATGGCGCGATCTCTCGCAGGTGTTGAACTTCAACGTCATGTACAGCGACCGCGGCGTCATGATGCTCGCCCACAGTCAGCATGACGTCCACATCCTCAAGCGTCACGTCCACGCCAACCGCATGGCCGGCGTCGACAACGAGTGGCTCTCGCCCCAGGAAGCGAAAGAGTATTGTCCTCCCCTTTCCATCGATCCGCGCGCTCGCTATCCGGTTCTGGGCGCAGCTCTGCAACGCCGCGGCGGGGTGGCCCGACACGATGCCGTCGCTTGGGGCTATGCGCGCGCCGCCGATGCCCTCGGTGTCGACATCATCCAGAACTGCGAGGTCACCGCGATCCGGCGCGACGGCGCACGCGTGGTCGGCGTCGAGACGACCCGGGGCTATATCGCCACCAAAAAGCTCGGCCTCGTGGTGGCCGGCCACACGAGCGTCCTGTGCGCCATGGCCGGTTTCCGCATGCCGCTCGAGAGCGTTCCGCTGCAGGCATTGGTGTCCGAACCGGTCAAGCCCGTCTTTCCCTGTGTCGTCATGTCCAACACGGTGCACGCCTACATCAGCCAGTCCGACAAGGGCGAGCTCGTGATCGGCGCCGGCACGGATCAGTACGTTTCCTACAGCCAGCGCGGCGGCCTTCAGGTCATCGAACACGCCCTCGAGGCGATCTGCGAACTGTTCCCGATGTTCTCGCGCATGCGCATGATGCGGCAATGGGGCGGCATCGTCGACGTCACGCCCGACCGCTCGCCGATCATCGGCAAGTCGCCGGTCGAGGGCCTCTATCTCAACTGCGGCTGGGGTACCGGGGGGTTCAAGGCGACCCCGGGCTCGGGCCACGTCTTCGCCTGGACGATCGCCAAGGACGAGCCGCACCCGCTTGCGGCTCCCTTCTCCCTCGACCGCTTCACCACGGGTCGGCTGATCGACGAGGCGGCGGCCGCCGCCGTCGCCCATTGAGCCGCGGAGTCTATCGGGAGCCTGCCGATGCTGCTCATTCCGTGTCCCTTCTGCGGGCCGCGTGCCGAGATCGAGTTTCGCTGCGGCGGCGAGGCCCACATCGTGCGCCCCGCCGATCCCGCCACCCTCGATGATGCGCAGTGGGCCGATCATCTCTATTTCCGCCGCAACCCCAAGGGAGTGCACCACGAGCGGTGGTGGCATGTGCACGGCTGCCGACGCTGGTTCCATCTCACCCGCGACACGGTGAGCGACCGTATCCTCGCCGTCTATCCGGTAGGTAGCCGTTCGCCGCTGGCGAGCCGCGAGGACGAGCGATGAGCCCGGCTCGGCGTCTTCCCCAGGGGGGTCGGATCGACCGTCGTCGCCGACTGCGATTTACCTTCGACGGCCGCAGCTTCGAGGGCCATCCCGGCGACACTCTGGCCTCGGCCCTGCTCGCCAACGATGTCCTGCTCGTCGCGCGCAGCTTCAAATATCATCGCCCGCGCGGCATCTTTTCGGCGGGCCAGGAAGAACCCTCGGCACTCGTTCAGCTCGAACGCCCAGGCGGCCGCCGCGACCCCAACCTGCGAGCCACGCGCCAAGAGCTGTTCGACGGGCTGATCGCTTACTCCCAGAACCGCTGGCCGACCCTGCGCGTCGATGTGGCGGCGCTCAACGACCGGCTCGCCCCCCTCTTTCCCGCCGGCTTCTACTACAAGACCTTCATGTGGCCGCGTTGGGCATGGAAGGCCCTCTACGAACCCTCGATCCGGCGGATGGCGGGTCTGGGGCAGGCGCCAACGGAACCCGATCCGGACCGCTATGAACACCGCTTCGCCCATTGCGACCTCCTGGTAGCTGGAGCCGGCGCCGCCGGCCTCGTCGCAGCGCTCGTCGCAGTGCGGGCAGGGCTGCGGGTGATCGTCGCCGAGGACGACGTGGCGATCGGTGGTTGGCTTTTGGGCGAGGGCTCGGCACGCGTGCGACTCGATGGCGAGCGGCCCGATCTCTGGCTCGCGCAGGTGCGCGCCGAGCTCGAGGCCGCCCCCAAGTGTCGTCTGCTCTGCCGGACCACCGTGTTCGGCTGT
The DNA here is from genome assembly GCA_002898275.1 of bacterium HR40. Lineage (GTDB taxonomy): Bacteria > Pseudomonadota > Alphaproteobacteria > Geminicoccales > Geminicoccaceae > HRBIN40. The sequence continues at coordinate 484,031 of BEIQ01000001.1, read as the reverse complement.
TACGACCACAATTTCGTCGCCCTGCTCGAGCGCGTCGCCGACCATCTGCCCGAACCACCGGCCGGCCTGCCGCGCCAGCGACTGTGGAAAGTGCGAGCTCGCCAGGTGCTGCTCGCCACCGGCACCCTCGAGCGCCCCATCGCCTTTCCCGGCAACGACCGACCCGGAGTGATGCTGGCCGGTGCCGCCGCTACCTACCTGCACCGCTTCGCCGTGCTCGCCGGCCAGGAGGTGGTGCTCTTTGGCAATCATGACGGCATCTATGCCATCGCTCGCGACTTGCGGTGGGCAGGCGCCCGCGTCACCCTGGTCGACAGCCGCCAGCGGCCGGCGCCGCGCCTGGTGGACGAGCTGCGCGATCTCGGCTGCGAGGTGCGCACCGCCTCGGTGGTGGTCGGCACCGGTGGCCGACTGCGGCTGCAGCAGGTGCATCTGACGACCCGCGCTCGGGCCCAGGAGACCACGGGTCTACCCGAGGTCATTCCGGCCGACCTGCTGCTCGTCTCGGGTGGCCACAACCCCGACCTCGCCCTCTTCGCCCAGGCTCGCGGGCGACTGGTGTGGGAGGAAGCCCGCGGCATCTTCCTGCCGGGAGAAGCGCCGTGGCCGGTGCGCGTGGCGGGTGGTGCGAACGGCTGCCCGACGGTCGCCGCCGCATTCGCGGATGCCCTGCGGGTGGCCCGCGAGATCGTGATCGATCTCGGCCGCACGCCGCCATCCGTGCCGCTCCCGCTGGTCGAGGAACCCGGCGCGGCTGCCATCGAGCCCCTCTGGCGGGTGCCGATGCCGAAGCCCCGGCAACGGGCCAAGGCCTTCGTCGATCTCCAGGACGATGTCACGGTCAAGGATCTCGAGCTCGCGATCCGCGAGGGCTACGGTGCCATCGAGCATCTCAAGCGCTATACGACGACCGGGATGGGCACCGACCAGGGCAAGACCGGCAATGTCGTAGCTCTCGGGCTGGCGGCCGAAACCCAGGGCACGAGCGTGCCCGAGCTGGGGTACACCACCTTCCGCCAGCCCTACCTCCCGGTGCCCTTTGGCGCCGTCGTCGGGCCCCACCGCGGCCGCCTGTTCGATCCCGTACGCTTGCCGCCGAGCCATGCCTGGGCCGAGAGGCAGGGAGCGGTTTTCGAGCCTGTCGGGCAGTGGCGACGCGCCCGCTATTTCCCCAGGACCGGCGAGACCATGGAGCAGGCGATCGCGCGCGAGGCCAGAACGGTGCGCCAGGCCTGCGGCCTCATGGACGCCAGCACCCTCGGCAAGATCGATGTCCGTGGACCGGATGCCGCCGAGTTCCTGAACCGGCTCTACACCAACGATTGGAAGCGGCTCGCGATCGGACGCTGTCGCTACGGGCTGTTGTTGCGAGACGACGGCATGGTGCTCGACGACGGCGTCGGGGCGCGGCTCGGAGACCATCACTTCCATCTCACCACCACCACCGGTGGCGCCGCGCGGGTGCTCGCATGGTTCGAGGAATGGTTGCAGACCGAATGGCCGCATCTGCGCGTCTATCTGACCTCGGTCACCGAACAGTGGGCGGCTTTCGCCCTGAGCGGCCCGCAGGCGCGGGAAGTGTTGCGGCCTCTGGTGGAGGGCGTGGATCTTTCGCCGCAAGCCTTCCCCCATATGAGCGTGCGCGAGGGTCGCGTGGCGGGCGTGCCCGCGCGCCTGTTCCGCATCAGCTTCACGGGCGAGCTCGGCTTCGAGATCAACGTGCCGGCGGGCTACGGCGCCTATGTCTGGGAGAGGCTGGTGGAGGCCGGGGAACCCCACGGGCTCGTGGTCTACGGCACCGAGACCATGCACCTTTTGCGCGCCGAGAAGGGCTACATCGTCATCGGCCAAGAGACCGATGGAACCGTGAGCCCGATCGATCTCGGCATGGAATGGCTGATCGCCCGCGGCAAAGGCGATTTCCTCGGCAGCCGTTCGCTCGCCCGGCCAGAGATGCGGCGACCTGACCGCAAGCAACTCGTCGGGCTGTTGCCGCGCGATCCCGCGATGGTGCTCGACGAAGGCGCCCAGATCGTCGAGGATCCGACCGCCTCGCCGCCCGCGCCTACGCTCGGGCATGTGACGTCGAGCTATGCGAGCCCCAACCTCGGCCGTACCTTCGCCCTGGCCCTCGTGGCGGGTGGACGGTCGCGGATCGGACAACAGCTCTACGTCACGCGACTCGAGGGGCCACCGGTCGCGGTCGAGGTCACCGCTCCCGTGTTCTGGGATCCGGAAGGGAAGCGCCTCCATGCCTGAGCTCGACATCCTCACGCCCCTCGCCGGCCGGCCGCCGATCGGTGCTCCCGGCGCCGCCGTCCACGTCTTCGAAGCGCCCTTTTCGGCCAAGTTCGTGTTGCGCATCGGCGAAAGCGAGCTGGATCGCGCTGGCGCCGCCCTCGGCTTGAGCCTGCCGCGCGACCCGCTGCGCGCTGCCTTCGGCGAGGACATCGGCGCCATGCGCCTCGGCCCCGACGAGTGGCTCGTGGTGATGGCCCCGCAACGCGCCGACGCGCTCGCGCAAGCCGTCGGCCGCGCCCTCGCGGAAACGCACGCCGCTTTCGTCGACGTCGGCCACCGGATGACCGAGATCGCCATCGAGGGACCTGCCTGGCGCGAGCTGCTCGCATCGGGCTGCCCCCTCGACCTCGACCCCGAAGGGACTCCGCCGAGCTTCGCCTCCCGCTCCCTCCTCGGCCGATGCGAGATCGTTCTGGTCGTCCGCGAACGGGATGCCGCCTCGCTCTTCGTCGACCGCTCGTTCGCACCCTATGCCATGGACTTTCTCGAGGAGGCGGCGAAGTCGTTGCTCGCCGGCACCTGAGCGCCTGCCGATCCCGCGGCGGAGGTGCGGGCGAGGATCCAATCGATCGTGAGGTCCGCCAGCCGGTCGAAGGCCCGCACCGCGAGTTCCAAATGTTCGCGCTTGGTGTCCTCGATCCGGTTGTGGCTGATGCCGTGGAGGCTCTGGGTGAACATCATCACCGTCGGGATGCCGGCCCGCGCCACCTCCGCCGCGTCGTGCAGCGGCCCGCTCGGCAGACGGTGGGAGGTCCCCACCACCTCTCGGATCGCCCGATCGCACAATTCGATGAGGTCGGGGTGGAAGGGGATCGGCTCGATCCGCCAGATGGTCTCCCATTCGGGCGGCGGCAGGCCACCTTCGCGGGCAAAGCGTTCGGATGCGGCCTTCGCCTCGGCGAGCAGCCGGGCCAGGCCGTCGGCATCGAGATGGCGCTGGTCGAGGGTGATGCGGCAGGTCTCGACCACACTCGTGACGATACCAGGTAGCGTCGTACAGCTGCCAATGGTCGACACGCCACCGTGACGGCCGGTGATGGCGTAGATCTCCGGGGCCATCTTGGCCGCAGCGAGGAACGCATCCTTGCGCCGGTTCATGGGTGTCGAACCGGAGTGCGCCGCCTGGCCGTGGAAGGTCACGGCGTGGCGTTCGACGCCGAAGGTGCCCAGCACCGCTCCGAGCGGCAGGTCGAGATCGAGCAACACCGGTCCCTGTTCGATGTGGAGCTCGAGGTAGGCGGCGGCATGCTGACGCTCCGCCTGCGCCTCGAGCATGCGGTCCATGTCCACACCGCAACGGCGGAGCGCGTCCTCGAGCCGGATGCCGTCATGGTCGCGCCGGTCCTTCTCGAGCTCCGGGCGCAGGCTGCCCGAGAAGGCGGAGGACCCGAGGAGGCTGCGGCCGAACCGGGCGCCCTCCTCGTCGGCCCAATCGACGAGCCGCACCGTGACCGGCGGCCGGCCGCGGTACTGCTCGTGGAGCCGACGCAGCACCTCGAGACCGGCGAGGACGTTGAGGCAGCCGTCGAGCCAGCCGCCGCCAGGAACCGAATCGAGATGGCCGCCCATGAGCAGCGCCTCGGGGCGTTCGCCGGAAAGCGTCGCCCACAGATTGCCGGCTGCATCCTCGTGCACTTCGACCGGTAGGGCAGCCAACTTCTCCTTGTACCATCGCCGGGCATCGAGCCAGACATCGGTCCATGCGACCCGCCAGGCACCGTTCTCGTCGCCGGTGCGGGCCCGCAGTTCCTCGAGCTCGGCAATGGTTCGCTTGGGATCGAGGGGCATGGTGAGTCCTCCCGCGCTCGCAGCGCCAGCTCGGCCGTCGAGCTCCGAGCTCAACTGCGACACGCCTCGACGGTCTTGCCGGTCGCCTCCTGCCACGGCCCGTAATCGACGGTTCTGGCATCCGGAGCCTCGCTCAAGATCCTCTGATCCACCAGCAGCTGCACGGAAGCTGCATAGGCAGCGGGATCGAGAAAGCCCGGACAGCCGCGCTCGGTGGCTCCCGCCGCATACAGTTTCGCGATCTCGCGCATCTGCCAGATCTGATGCGCCCGGGCGTCGGCGCGGGTACCGGAGCCCATGCAGGTGTTGCCGCAAACCGGCAGGACGTGGTTTTCGACAGTCTCTTCCTGGTGGGCGACGGCGTAGGCCCAGCCCTTGAGGCTCGCCCGCAGCAGTCGGGTCGCGATCTCGCGTCCCGACAGGCCGGAGCCCTTGTAGTTCTCGGCTGCTAGCACTCGTTCGGTAGTGAAAATCAAGTCCTCCAGCAAGTTAATGCCCTGATCCGGCAAGAGCCACACGTCGAGCTTGTCGAGATCGTAACCGAGGCCGACGATTTGATCGACCTCGTTGTAGATCATGGCCGATACGACATCGACGCGATCCGGGAAAACGAGCGCCGGATCGAAGGGATAGGTGACGGCGGTCACGTCCGGTTTGGACACCGTCGGGTCGAGCGAGCTGGTGAGCCCGCATTTGCGGAACAGGGCCACAGCTGGATACTCGTTGCCGGAAGGCCAGACGCCGACGCTGCGTCCCTCGAGGTCGCAGAGATCCTTGAGGCCAGTGGCTTTGAGCGCCACCATGGCGAAGCCGGAGCGCTGGAAGACCTGGGCGATGTGCACCACGGGGAGGCCCTTCTCCCGCGCCGCGAGCAAATCCGCGATCCAGGTGGTACCGAAGTCGGCGGCTCCCGAGACCACGGTCTGGATCGGCGACTGGTCGCCGATCGGCAGGAGGGTCACATCGAGCCCTTCCTCGGCGTAGAAGCCCTTGTCCTTGGCGACGAAGTAGCCGGCGAACTGGGCTTGCGGGAACCATTTGAGCTGAAGGGCGATCGGCACCGTGTCGGCAGCGGCAGGGGCGGCCGCGACGGCGCAGGCAAGAGCGGCTCCGGCGAGCGAGGTGCGCTGCATGGCTCTCTCCTTCTTTCGGTTGCCTCGGGATGGTGACAAGGATGGCGGCACGGCGTCACTCCCGCAGCGACACGTGCCAGCCGGTGAACCGCCGCTCCAGTCCGGCGATCAGGCCGAACCAGGCGATGCCGAGCAGCGAGGCGACGAGGATGGCGGCCCATACCATGTCGAAGCCGAAGCGGCCGGCTTCGATCTGGATGCGGAAGCCGAGCCCCTGCCCCGTCGCGCCGAAGAACTCGCCGACGATCGCACCGATCATCGCGAGCGCGGTGCCGAGCTTGAGAGCGGTGAACAGGAACGGCAGCGCGTTGGGAATGCGGACCCGCCAGAAGGTGGTACGCTCGTCGGCGGCGTAGCTGCGCATGAGATCGAGCAGGTTGCGATCGACCTCGAGCAGGCCGCGCACGCTGTTGACGACGACCGGGAAATAGACGGTCACGGCGACCACCGCGGCTTTCGACGGCCAGCCGAGCCCGAACATGTGCACCGCCACCGGCGCCATCGCCGGAATGGGAATGCTGGCGAAAGCCGCCGCATAGGGCATGAAGCCGCGCTGGAGGAACGGGCACCGGGCGACGAGAAGAGCGGTCGGCAGGGCCCATCCCACGCCGATGCCGAAACCCACGACCGCCTCCAAGACGAAGGTCTGCCAGGCGTCGGCGAGCAGGACCCGGCGCGCCGTCCACAGCCGGGCGAAGACCGCGCTCGGCGTCGGCCACAGGCCGGGCGGCACGGCGTAAGCCCGCAGCACGGCCTCGAGGGCCAGCAGGCCGAAGAGCAAGGTCAAGAGGGCGGGCACGAAGGCGCGCACCGGGTCGAGTTGGTGCCGCGCGAGATGACGGGCGATCCCGCCCACCCCGATCCCGCCCACCGCCACCGCCAACCCCAAAAGCAGTCGGTACGCGAACGGGGCTGCCGTTTCTTCCCGCCACCACGCCAGGAGAAAGGCGACGAGCGCGAGATGGCCGAGGAGACAGAGGACGAGGGCCGCGATCGGTGGCTTGGCCATCCCCGGGCGAGGCCGCTGATCGCTGACAGCGGGGCTCAGCGTCGCCATGGGGTCACCAGTCGCTCCACCAAGTCCACGACCGCAATCAACAGGATCCCGAGCAAGGCGCAGGCGAGCATCAGCACCCATGTGCCGACCACATCCGAGGCGCGGGCGTTCTCCGACAGCATTTTGCCGAGACCGGCAAAGCTGATGGTCGACATCTCGCCGACGATGGCCCCGATGAGGGCCGCTGCCGTCGACACTTTGAGGGCGGTGAAGAGAAACGGCAGCGAGGCGGGGATGCGCAGGCGCATGAAGACCTGGAAGGTCGTCGCATTCCAAGTCTTCATGAGGTCGAGGGCGAGCCGATCGGGGCTCTGCAGCCCCTTCGCGAGACCGATGGTAATCGGAAAGAACGCGATGTAGGCAGCGATGATCGCCTTCGGCAACCAGCCCTGCACGCCGTAGCGACCGAGAAGGACCACGAGCATCGGCGCCAGAGCGACGATCGGCACCGTCTGCGAGGCAACGATCCACGGCAGCACGCTCAGTTGGAAGGCGCGCGAGAGCACCAGCAGCACCGCGAAGAGGAAGCCCACCGTCGCCGCCAGCGAAAGACCGACGACGGTCTCGATGGCGGTCCACCAGGCGTTCAGGGGCAGGGCGTAAGGGGCGCCTGGTGGCCAGGAGAGGGCGAGGATCCCGCCCAGCAGTTGGTTCGGCGCCGGCAGTACCGGATTGCGCAGGAAAAAGGTACAGGCGAGCGCCGAATCGCAGGGAAGGGTGGCGCCGCGTGCGAGCGTGCGGGCGGCGAGCGGATAGTTGGCGACGACGACGAGCGGCAGGTAAATCGCCATCGCCACCGCTGCCACGACGAGAAGCGGCCCCCAGGCCGCGAGTCGGGAGTGCCTCACCGCCGTGCCCGCCCCGGGGCGCCACCCTGCTCGCCCTGTATCGGAGCGAGCCCCCTCATCGTCAGGCTGCCGAGGCATGCGGTGGCGGCGAGCTCGAAGGGGCGATGGTCACGGGAGGTCGAGGCGATGACGAGGGCCGCCTCCCCGCCGGCCCGCCGTCCTGCATGTGCGACGCGATGCATGGGTCCTCTGCCGCTCTCTTTTCAGTCCTCCACCTCGAAACCATGGCCGCGCCGAAGGGCCTCTCGCACCTCCGTCGCCAGCTCGAAAAACCGCCGCGTCTCGCGCGTCTCGAAGCTGCGCGGCTGCGGCAAGTCGACGGGGATCACCGTTTCGATCTTGCCCGGCCGCGGCGTCATGACGACGATGCGCGTGGAGAGGAAGACGGCTTCCGGGATCGAGTGCGTCACGAAGATCACGGTCTTGCCAGTCTCGCGCCACAGCCGGAGCAGCTCGAGGTTGAGGTTCTCGCGGGTGATCTCGTCGAGTGCGCCAAAGGGCTCGTCCATGAACAGCAGCTGCGGATCGAAGGCCAGAGCGCGGGCGATGGACACCCGCTGCTGCATGCCGCCCGACAGCTGCCACGGATAGTGGTCGGCGAAGCGTTCGAGCCCGACGAGGGCGAGCATCCGCCGCGCCCGTTCCTCCCGCTCGGCTTTGGGAAAGCCCATGACTTCGAGCGGCAGCAGCACGTTGCCGCGCACGGTGCGCCAATCCATGAGCGTCGGGGCTTGGAACACATAGCCATAGGCACGCGCCCGTCGCGCCTCCGCCGGACTGCGCCCAGCGATGGCGATGGTGCCCGAGGTGGGTTCGGCGAGATCGGCGAGCAGCCGCAAAAGCGTCGTCTTGCCGCAGCCCGAGGGGCCGATCAGGCTCACGAACTCGCCCGCCCCCACGTCGAGAGTGGCATTCTCGAGCGCCACCGTGCCGTCGGCGTAGACCATGCTCACCGCGCGGACCGAGACCAGCGCCGGATCGCCCGTCCGCTCCCTGGGCGCGCTGGCAACTGCGGGGGTGTCGGCGAGCGTCATCGGCTCAAAACCAGATCGGCTCGCGACGCAACAGCCGGCCGCGGCCCCGTTCCCCGACGAAAACCCCGTCGCGCACTTGCACCTTGCCGCGCACCGTCACCACCTGCGGCCGACCTTCGACCGCGAAGCCCTCGAAGGGATTGTAGTCGTTGTTGGTGCTCTGGCTGGCGACGCTGATGCGGCCGCGCCAGCCGGGATCCCAGATCACGAGATCGGCATCCGTACCCACCGCCACCGTCCCCTTCTTGGGAAACAGACCGAAGAGTTTGGCGGCGCGCGTACTGGCCGCATCGACGAAGCGGTGGATATCGAGCCGCCCACGCCTCACTCCATAGGTCCAAAGCAGCTTCACCCGTTCTTCGATCGCAGGCATGCCATTCGGGATTTTGGTGAAGTCGCCGCGCCCCATGTCCTTTTGCGCGAGATCGAACGGACAGTGATCGGTCGCCACCGTGTCGATCATCCCGTGTGCGAGGGCGTTCCACAGGACGGGCAGATTGCGGGCATCGCGCAACGGTGGCGACATGACATATTTCGCCCCTTCGAAGTCCGGTCGCTCGGCATAGCTCCTGTCGAGCAAGAGATGGGGGATCACCACCTCGACGAAGACCGGCACGCCCCGCGACTTGCCGGCGACCGCAGCGGCCAGGGCCGGGGCGCAGGAGAGGTGGACCACATAGCCGGTCGCGCCGGTGTTCTCGAGGAAGGTCACGAAACGGTGGGTGCCCTCCGCCTCCACGCTCTCCGGTCGGCTCGGCTCGTGACCCTCGGGGCCGGTGATCCCGCGTGCCAGGACCGCCTGCTGCAGCCGAGCCACGAGCTCGGCGTTCTCGCAATGCGCCGTGGTGATGACTCCGAGTTCGCGCGCGAGCTGCAGCGTGCGGTAGAGCTCCTCGTCGCCGACCCCGAAAAAGTTTTTGTAAGCGAGGAACACCTTGAACGACGATATCCCGTCCTTCACGATCTCGCGCAGTTCGCCCTCCGTGCTCTCGTCGAACTTTGGCACGGCCATATGGAAGCTGTAGTCGCAGGCACTTTTGCCCTCCGCCTTCGACTTCCACAGCTCGTAACTGGCGAGCAGATCGTCGGCGCGGCTGGGACAGCACATCTCGATATAGGTGGTGGTGCCACCCACGAGCGCAGCGATGCTGCCGGTCTCATGGCTGTCCTTGGCGAAGGTTCCCATGAATGGCAGGTGGATGTGCACGTGCGGGTCGATGAAACCCGGAAAGACGTATTTGCCCGTGGCATCCACCACCTCGGCACCGGGCGCGGCCGGAAGGTCGGGGCCGATGCGGGTAATGGTCTCGTCTTCGATCCAGATATCGGCGCGATAGCGGCTGTCGGCGGTGACGATTTCGCCGCCTCGGATCAGCAGGGCCATACCACGGTCCTCCCGGCTGTGGCTCAGTGGATATCGATGCCGACGTCGCGGCGGTAGCGCTCCATCGCCTGCCAATCCCTGCCCACTTCCGGGCGCTCGCGCACGAGCTCGGCCCAGGTCACGGCGGGCCGGCCGGAATCGACTTCGACCATGCGGATGCAGTCCTCGACGGGACAGACGTTGTAGCAGAGCCGGCAGCCGACGCAGTCGGCCTCCCGCACACGCGGCTGCGGCCGTCCCTCGGTCGCCTGCCGCTTGCCATTCGAGCCTTCGTCCCAGCTGCGGGGCTGGACCACTTGGCCAGAAGCGTCGACGAGGTCGATGCACTGGTGGGCCGTGTCGTTACAGGCGACCCAGCAAAGGTCGCAACGGATACAGCGCTCGGGGTCGATGCGCGCCACGGTGCGAAACGACAGGTCGAAGTCCTCGAAAGCGGCGAGCTGCGGCAGGGCGCGGCCCACCACCTCGTCGAGGGTGGCAAAGCCCTTTTCATCCATCCATCGCGACAAGCCGTCGACGAGATCCTCGACGATGCGGAAGCCCCAATGCATCACGCTCGTGCACACCTGCACGCTCGTCGCTCCGAGGAGCAAGAATTCCGCCGCATCGCGCCAACTGGCGATGCCGCCCATGCCGGAAATCGGCACAGCGCCCCGCACTTCGGGATCCGAGGCCACGGCCGAGAGCAAATGCAGGGCAATGGGTTTGACCGCCGGCCCAGCGTAGCCGCCATGCCCACCCTTGCCACCGATGTCCGGGACGAGGCGCAGCGTATCGAGATCCACGCCGACGATCGAGTTGATGGTATTGATGAGGCTGAGCCCGTTGGCGCCGGCACGCACCGCCGCCCGCGCTGGCCAACGGATGTCGGTGACGTTGGGAGTGAGCTTGACGATCACCGGGATGGACGCCCGTTCCATGACCCAGGCGGTGATCCGCTCGCAATACTCCGGCACCTGCCCCACCGCACTGCCCATGCCACGTTCCGACATCCCGTGCGGGCAGCCGTAGTTGAGTTCGATGCCGTCGGCGCCGGTATCCTCGATGCGAGCGACGATATCGTGCCACGCCTCGCGCGTGCTCTCCACCATGGCCGAGACGATCACCGCGCGATCGGGCCATGTCCTCTTCACTTCTGCGATTTCGCGCAGATTGACGTCGAGCGGGCGATCGGAGATGAGCTCGACATTGTTGATGGCCAGCATCTTTTGGCCGTTCCAGTGCCAGGCGCCGTAACGATTGGCGACATTGAGCACCGGTGCCCCGATGGTCTTCCACACCGCTCCGCCCCAACCCGCCTCGAAGGCGCGGTGCACCTGTCGGGCCGAGTTGGTGGGTGGGGCGGAGGCCAGCCAGAAGGGGTTGGGTGCCGTGATGCCGCCGAACCGGGTGGTGAGATCGGCCATGGTCCTTCTCCTCACTCGGCCGCGGCGCTGGTGGCGCAAAGCGCACGGTGGATCGCGCGGGCTGCCCGCTTGCCGTCCTCGACCGCCATCACCGTCGACGCCGCGCCGCGCGCCCGAATGCAGTCGCCGCCGGCCCAGACACCGGGAAGGCTGGTGCGCCATTCCTCGTCGACCCGAACGAATCCGTTCTCGGTCGCGATGCCCAAGCGCTCGAGCCACCCGACCTTGTTCTGGCCGATAGCGGCGATGACCTGATCGCACGGCAGCACGAACTCGCTTCCCGGCACCGGCTCCGGTCGTGCCCGGCCCGAGGCATCGGCTCGGCCGAGGCGCATGCGGACGCAGGCGAGGCCGCGCACCGTGCCGTTGTCGACGAGGACACGGACCGGTTGGGTGAGGAAGCGGAAGTCGATGCCCTCGAGCCGGGCAAAGCCGTATTCGTGATCGTAGGCGGGCATCTCGCGGCGCGAGCGGCGGTAGACGATGGTCACCCGCTCGGCACCGAGACGCACGGCCACCGTCGCCGCATCGATCGCCGTATTGCCGGCACCGATCACCACCACCTCCTTGCCGACCCGCAGGCTGGCGGGGTCGAGCTTGCTGCGCTCGATCCAGGACAGGCCGTCGACCACGGAGTCCTCGCCGGGAATGCCGAGCCTCGGCATGCCGCCAAGCCCAATCGCGAGGAACACGGCCTCGAAGTCGCGGCGCAGTTCCTCGAGCGCGAGGTCCTCGCCGAGGCTGCGCCCGGTCACGATCGCCACCCCGAGCCTGCGGATCATCTCGACCTCGGCAAGGGCGACCGCCACCGGCTCGCGCAGGCCGATGATGCCGTAGGTGGAAAGACCGCCGGCGAGCTCCCGCTTCTCGAACACCGTCACCGCGTGGCCGAGCTTCGCCAGTTCGGCGGCACAGCTCAAGCCAGCGGGGCCCGCCCCGACCACGGCGACCCGCCGCCCACTGGGTGGTCCCGGCCGAAAGAGGGACACGCCCCGGGCATAGAGGTGATCGGTAGCAAAGCGCTGGAGCCGACCGATGGCGATCGGCTTGCCCTCGGCATGGAGCACGCAGGCGCCTACGCACAGCTCCTCGACGGGGCAGACGCGAGCGCAGCTGTGACCGAGGATGTTGGCCTCGAGGATGGTCTTGGCGGCGCCCAGGGGATCGCCAGTGGCGATACGGCGGATGAAGGTCGCCACGTCGATGTGGGTAGGGCAGGCGTGGGTACAGGGGGCATCGTAGCAATAGAGACAGCGTGCGGCCTCGTGGAGGGCTTGGCTGTCCGAGAAGGGCGGTAGCTGTTCGGCGAGGGAGGCCGGGGACGAAGATAGCCGGGCCTCGATCTCGTTCATCGGTTGTCTCCGTGCCTCCCGCGGTACTCGCCGATGCTACCGTCGCTGCCTGCGCCGTCAAGCATGGCTCCACGGGCCTGCCCGCCGTCGCTCGTGCAACTCCCGTGCCAGCTTCCCGAACCGCGATGGCCGGCGTCGAAGGCGGCGGTGGCCACGAGCGCTCTGCCTGTCGCGCGGGCAGTTTGCGCGCTTTACGGGCAGCCAGCCGCCTCGCCGCGGACCCGGCAGCTGGGCGCGTGCGCATGGCGCCGCTCCAAGCGGGCGACGAGTTCGACTTCCGCCGACCACAGAAATTGATCGACGACCTGGATCTCCTCGAGGCGAAAGCCGGATGCGACGAGGGTGGCGAGATCGCGCGCGAAGGTGGCCGGATTGCACGAGGCATAGACGAGGATCGGTACGGCGCTTGCCGCGATTTCGGCGACCTGGGCTGCGGCGCCACCGCGCGGCGGGTCGAGGATCGCGGCATCGAAGCGATCGAGCTCCCGCGCGACGAGGGGACGGCGCTGGAGGTCGCGGGCCTCGACCTCGATCCGGTTCGCACCCCTCGCGCGCACCGCCCGCCTGACCGCATCGACGGCAGCCGCATCCCCTTCTACGAGGTGGAGTCGCGCCAGTCGGTGGGCGATCGGAAGGGAGAGTGCGCCGAGACCGGCGAACAGGTCGACGAGCCGCGCACCGGCGGGCACCGCTTTGGCCACCGCCGCCGCGAGCACCGCCTCGCCCTCGACCGTGGCCTGGAGGAAGGCCCCGGGCGGGAACGGCACCCGCAGAAGACCGAAGGCGAGCTCCGGCGGTCGGCGAACCACGACCGGCTCGGGGGTGCCGCCCGGGGTCGCCACCGCCACCCGAGCGAGGTCCTGCTCCGCGGCGAAGCGCGCAAGGCGTTCCCGCTCGCCGGGCCCCACGGGTCCGGGCAGCCAGAGCAGCAGGTCGACGCCCTGAGCGAGGAGGGTGGCGAGCGCTTCTCCGGCCTTTGCCGCTGGCGCGAGTGCCGAGAGGAAACGGCGCAGCGGCGCAAACAGCCCCACGAGCTCAGGACGCGCCACCGGACAGCTGGCGACGTCGACGACCGCATGGCCGCGCAAGCGGCGGAACCCCAACCGCAGCCCTTTGTCTCGCTGCCAGGCGAGGCGAAGCCGTCTGCGGCTTGCCGGCGGCACGGCGACGAACTGCGGCGGCGGGAAAACCAGCCGTCGTCGTGTCAGCTCCTCGGTCACCTGCGCGAGCCGGAACTCGCGGTAGACCGTCTCCGGGAGGTGCTGCAGGCGGCAGCCGCCGCACGTGCCGAAGTGGGGACAGACCGGCGTTGGGTGTGGTGGGCTGTGCAGGCGCTCGAGGGCCACGCCGCGCCGCCATTCGCGGTGGTCTTCGACGATGCGGGCGCGCAGCCGCTCTCCCGGCAGCGTCGAGGGAAGGAAGAGGGGACGGCCATCGACGCGCGCTATCCCGTCGCCGTCGCGGCCGAGCCGTTCCACCGTGACCTCGACGATGTCGCCCACCCGTCGGGCGGACGCCCTCATGGTCGCTCCTCGATCCGGAAGAACGCGAGCGGGCGGCCACGCTCCCGCTCCACCAGGAGCAGATGCGGGACACCCTCGCGATCCGTCAGACGCAAGAGGAGGATCCCATCGCCGAGGGACGCTTCGACGAGCCGCATGCCCTCTGGCAGGGGCAAGGGTGCCGGCCGCGAGATCCCAGGCTGGGGTGCCCGCGCCCGCTCCACCAGGAGCAGCACGAGGAGCGCCGTGCCCAACACGAGCACGATCCCCGCCACCACCACGAACATCTTGACGAGGCGCAGCCAGCCTTCCAACTCGTCGCCCATGCTGGAAAAGGTGCAGACCATCCACGTCGAGGTCGACGAGGCATCGGCGGGCAGCCGCCTCGACGTCTTCCTCGCCCGCAGCCTGCCGCAGTTCTCCCGCGCCCGCCTGCAGGCGCTGGTGCGCGAGGGCTTCCTGCGGACCTGCGAGCGGCCGATAGCCGACCCGGCGGCCAGGGTCAAACCCGGCGACCGGTTCGAACTCGTGGTGCCCGATCCGACGCCGGCGGAGCCCCGTCCGCAACCCCTACCCCTTCACATCCTCTACGAGGACGAACACCTCCTCGTCCTGGTCAAACCCGCAGGAGCGGTGGTACATCCGGCACCCGGCCACCCCGCCGGCACCCTCGTCAACGCCCTCCTCGCCCACTGCGGAGCCAGCCTCTCCGGCATCGGCGGCGTCGCCCGCCCCGGCATCGTCCACCGCCTCGACCGCGACGTCAGCGGCGTCCTCGTCGCCGCCAAACACGACCGCGCCCATCTCGGGCTTGCCGCCCAGTTCACCGTCCACAGCATCGAGCGGATCTACGAGGGGGTGGTGCGCGGGGTCCCGAATCCCCCCGCCGGTACCATCGACCGACCGATCGGCCGCGACCCCCGGGATCGCAAGCGGATGGCAGTGGTGGCAGGCGGCAAGCGGGCCGTCAGCCACTATCGCGTGCTCGAGGCAGCAGGCACTCTCGCCTCGCGGCTCGAAGTGCGGCTCGAGACCGGGCGCACCCACCAGATCCGCGTCCATCTCGCCGCGCTCGGCCATCCGCTTCTGGGCGATCGGCTCTATGGCAGCAGGCGAGCCCGCGATCCGGCGGTCGCCGCCGTCGAGCGCGGCCTCGATCGGATCCTGCTCCATGCCCGGGTCCTGGGCTTCGTCCATCCGGTAAGCGGCGAGCGCATGCGCTTCGAAGTGCCGCCGCCGGCGCTCTTCGCCGAGGTGGTCCATCGCCTCCGGCGGGAGGCTGGACAGGAGTGATCGGGAGACGCTAACGCTGGCACGAGGCTGCCCGCGGATCGCGCCGGCCGGCGCGCGCGCGTGGCCGTCGGGGGGAGCGTACGATATGGCCAGTCTGCCGACCGTACCGACCGAGGGCAGCGGGCTTGCGCGTTATCTCGAGGAGATCCGCAAGTTCCCGATGCTCGACGCCGAGGAGGAGTACATCCTCGCCAAACGCTGGAAAGAGCACGGCGACGTCGAGGCCGCGCACCGCCTGGTCACCAGCCATTTGCGGTTGGTGGCCAAGATCGCCATGGGCTACCGGGGCTACGGCTTGCCCATGAGCGAGATCATCTCCGAAGGGAACATCGGGCTCATGCAGGCGGTCAAGCGCTTCGATCCCGACCGCGGATACCGTCTCGCCACCTATGCCATGTGGTGGATCCGGGCGGCCATCCAGGAATACATCCTGCACAACTGGTCGCTCGTGAAAATCGGCACGACCGCCGCGCAAAAGAAGCTGTTCTTCAATCTCCGCCGACTGAAGAGCCAGCTGCAGGAACTCGAGGAAGGCGATCTGCGGCCGGAGTCGGTGCGCGAGATCGCCGAGACCCTCGAGGTCGCCGAGCAAGAGGTGATCGAGATGAACCGCCGTCTCGGCGGACCCGATCATTCGCTCAACGCCTTGCTGCGCGAGGACGGCGACACCGAGTGGCAGGATTGGCTCGCCGACGATAGCGAAACCCAGGAGGACGTGCTCGCCGAAGAGGACGAGCTCGCCTTCCGTCGGCGCCTGCTCGAGGAAGCCCTCGACGTGCTGAACGAGCGCGAGCGCCATATCCTCACCGCTCGCCGGCTCACCGATCCGCCGGTCACCCTCGAAGACCTCTCCCATCAGTACGGGATCTCGCGCGAGCGGGTCCGCCAGATCGAGGTCCGGGCCTTCGAGAAGCTGCAAAAAGAGATGAAACGACTGGAGAGCAAGAAGGCCCTCGAGGCGGCTCGTGCCGCACCCGCCTTGCCGCCGCCATCCTCGTCCTGAGCCTCGGAGCCGGCGTCGGGCTTCCCCTCGACGCCCCCGTTGGCGCGTGCCACCATAACGGCGAACGCAGAGAGGCGAAGGCATGACGGGACGGCTTGCCGGCAAGCGTGCCGTGATCACCGCCGCCGGCCAAGGGATCGGACGGGCGACGGCCGAGATGTTCGCGCGCGAGGGCGCCGAGGTCACGGCGACCGATATCGACCCGGACAAGCTGCGCGGTCTCGAGGGCTGCCGAGTGGAAGCCCTCGATGTCACCGACGGCGCGGCGATCCGCGCATTTGCCGCCCGCACCGGAGCGATCGACGTGCTCGTCAACTGTGCGGGCTGGGTGCATCACGGCACCGTGCTCGACACCGACGAGGAGGCCTTCGACCGCTCCTTCGATATCAACGTGCGCTCGATGTACCGGATGATCCGGGCGTTCTTGCCCGGCATGTTGGCCAAGGGTGGCGGCTCGATCGTCAACATCGCCTCCGTCGCTTCGAGCATCAAAGGCGTCCCCTTCCGCTTCGCCTACGGGACGACCAAGGCCGCCGTCATCGGCCTGACCAAGTCGGTGGCGCGCGACTATGTGGAGCGCGGCATCCGTTGCAACGCGATTTGCCCCGGCACCGTCGACACACCTTCGCTGCACGAGCGCATGCGCGCCTCGGGCAACTACGAGGAGGCGTACCGGGCCTTCGTCGCCCGTCAACCCATGGGAAGGCTCGGCCGAGCCGAGGAGATCGCTTGGCTCGCGGTCTATCTCGCGGCCGACGAGAGCAGCTATACGACGGGTGCGATCCACATCATCGATGGCGGCATGACCCTCTGAGTCCCGCCCTCCTGCTGGGGCAGGCGAAAGCGGGCGGCGCACGGCAGCCGCGAGCGTTCAGGAGGCTCGCCCTTCGTACTTGGCGATCTCGACGGCCGCGCGCACCTCGATCTCCCGGATGACGGCCGCGAGCCCGGGATCGTCGGGATCGCCGACCCGTGCCCGGAGTGCGCCGGCGAGTCGACCCACGACCTCGGGGTCGATCTCCCCGGCGAGCAAGGCTCGCTGCAGCGCCGCGAGCCCGTCGAGGAGCTGCTCGCCTCGCCGCACCGCCCGGCGCCGCCGCTCCAGCGAATCCTCCACCTCCTGCAGGGCCAGTAGCGCTGCGCTGGCCAAGGGAGCGCTGACCGCAGCCGCCTCCCGCCGAGAGCCGGCCGCCCGCAAAGCCTCGCCGAAGCCCGCCGGGCCCGCCTCGGTGGAGCGCTTGGCGGTGGCGAGCGTGGCCGGCGGCAGGCCGGCATATCCCTGGATCCTCATGATCGACGACCCTCGCAGCCGGGAGGCGGGAAGATCCTGCACGGCAGTCGTGAAAAAGCGGTAAAGACGGCGGCAGAAACTGCCGTCTTGCGGCCGTCGCACGCGGTCGGGACCGGACCCTAGCGGCCGAGGCCCGGGCGTCGCGGCCCGTGGCACGAAAATGGCTTTTGGCAAGCTGGCACCATCGAGGGAGTCCGAGGTCGATGCGCTGCCCGCTCCTCTTCCTGCCGGTCGTCCTGCTCGGCCTGGCCGTGCCGGCCGGTGCCGGCTCGCGCATCAAGGACATCGCCGACTTCGAGGGTGTACGAGACAATATGCTCGTGGGCTACGGCCTGGTGGTCGGCCTCAACGGGACCGGCGACTCGCTGCGCAACGCGGTGTTCACCCAGGAGAGCCTGATCGCCATGCTCGAGCGGCTCGGGGTCGGCACGCGCGGCAACAGCGTCAACACCAAGAACGTGGCAGCCGTCATGGTGACCGCCACCCTTCCCCCCTTCGCTCGGCGCGGTAGCCGCATCGACGTCACCGTCAGCGCCCTCGGCGATGCCAAGTCGCTGCTCGGCGGCACGCTGTTGGTCACACCGCTGCTCGGCGCCGACGGTGAAGTCTACGCTGTGGCCCAGGGCCCGCTCGCGGTCGGCGGCTTCACCGCTGGCGGGAAGGCGGAAACCGTGACCAAGGGAGTGCCGACCGTGGCGACCGTGCCCGGAGGTGCCATCGTCGAGCGCGAGGTGGGCTTCGAGCTCGCCTCGATGGCGGAGGTCCGGCTCGCCCTGCGCAATCCCGACTTCACCACCGCCCGCCGGGTGGCAGAAGCCATCGATCGCCATCTCGGGACCGCGACCGCCACGGCGATGGACCCGACGACCGTCGTGCTGCGGCTGCCGCCCGCCGCGCGGCAGCGGCTCGCGCCGCTGTTGGCCGAGCTCGAGCAGCTCGAAGTCGAGCCCGACCAGCCCGCCCGGGTGGTGATCGACGAATCCACCGGCACCATCGTGCTGGGCGACAAGGTGCGCATCAGCCGGGTCGCGATCGCCCAGGGCAATCTGACCATCCGGGTCACCGAGCAGCCTGCCGTCTCGCAGCCGGGTCCCTTCTCGCGCGGCGTGACCGCGGTGGTACCCCGTACCGACGTGCAGGTGGATGAACAAGCCGACCGCAAGGTCGCGATTCTCGAACCCGCTCCCACCCTCGATCAGCTGGTCGACGGGCTCAATGCTCTCGGCGTCGGACCGCGGGACATGATCGCCATCATCCGCGCGATCCGAGCAGCCGGTGCACTGCAGGCCGACATCGAGGTGATGTGAGATGGACAACGCCGTGATCCGTCCGCTTTCGCCCCTCCCGGCAAGGTCGCACGGGCTGCCGACCGACCGATCCACGGTCGAGGCAGCGCGCGACTTCGAAGCCATGTTCCTCGCCGAGATGCTGCGCGGCATGACCGCTGGTCTGTCGGCCGAGGGGCCGCTCGGCGGCAGTGCCGACGATCCCTTCCGTTCCCTGCTCGCCGACGCCTATGCCGGGCTCGTCGCCCGCCGCGGCGGCATCGGCCTTGCCGACCTCGTGCTCGAGGAGCTCGTGCGCGCCCAGGAGATCCGCTGATGGATCCGATCGCCGCGGCCACCCTGCTCCTCGCTCTGATCGAACAATTGCGCTCCACCATCGAGCGCGAGAACCGGCTGCTGCGGACCATGGATCTCGAGGCGCTGCGCGAGGTCCAGGAGCAAAAGGCGCTGCTCGCCGATGCCTTCGAAGTCGAGCTCGCCAAGCTGCGCCGCAACCCGGAGGTGGTGGCGTCGCTTCCCGCCGAGGTGCGCCGCCGTCTCGACGAGGAGCTGCGCGAACTGCGCGCGGCCATGCGCGTCAACCTCAACGCCCTCCTCGTGGCGCGCGAGGTGGTGGAGCGCATGGCCCAGCACATTGCCCACTCGCTCGCCGCGATCCACAGCGGCCCGCTCCTCGATCCGTCGCGACCGCGGCGTGCCGAAGTGGTGCCCCTCGCCCTCGACCGCCAGGTATGAGGTGCCGCTATGTCGCTGCTCGCCGCCCTCTCCGCCTCCTTGACCGGGCTCGATGCCGCCAAACGAAACGTCCAGTACGCCGCGCACAACGCCGCCAATACCCACACCGATGGTTATTCCCGCAAGGCGGTGGAACAGGTGCAGCGGGTGGTCGACGGCATCGGTATGGGCGTCGATGCCTCGGCGGTGCGGCGGTTCGCCGACGACTATCTGAACCGCGAGCTCCGGCTGCATCGGGGTGAGCTCGAGCGGGCGAGGGTCACGGCGCAGGTCCAGGATCGCGTGCAAGTGCTGCTGTTCGGTCGACCCGGCGAGGCGTCCCGGGCGGTGCCCGATCGCCTGTCGGCGCTCGCCGCAGCTCTCGAGAATTGGGGCAACGGTCCGGACACCGTCGCCACCCGCACCGCGGCGGTGGCAGCGGTGGAGGACTTCGCCCAGGCGGTGGACGATGCCGGCCGCACCCTGCAAAAGCTGCGCGGCGAGCTCGATCGGCGGATCGCCGACACGGTGCGGGCGATCAACAGCGATCTGCGCGCCCTCCATTCCGTCAATCTCGAGATCGCGCGCAGCGGTGCCACGGCCGAACTGCTGGACGAGCGTGACCGGCTGCTCGATAGCCTCGCTGGCCGGATCGAGATCTCGGTGGCGGAACAGGAACGCGGGACAATCGCCGTCTACGCCCGTGGCGGCACGCCCCTGCTCGAATATGGCGCCAAACAGCTCTTCTACCGACCCGCCGCCTCGGTCACCGCGGACACCGTGTTCGACGCCATCACCGTCTACGAGGCGAGCGACATCGATCCCGCGACCGGCGAGCCCGTTTCCGGCGCCAAGGGCATGGAACTCGTGAGCGCCGGTAAAGTGGCACAGACCAATTTGCGGGCGGGCGAACTCGTCGGCCTGCTCGAGGCGCGCGACCGCGTCCTGCCGGAACTCGCCGGCCAATACGACGAGCTCGCCGAACTCGCGCGCTTTGCCCTCAATGCCGCTCACAACGAGGCCTGGCCGAGCCCGCTTCCTTTTGCGCTCGCTGGCACCCGCGAGGATGCGGGAGCCGCCTTCGATGCCGCGACTCGCACGGGCACCGCCTATGCCGCGGTGATCGACCGTGCCACCGGCGACACGGTGGCGACCATCGCCATCGACCTGTCGCAGGATGCGGGCACCCTCCTCGCCGGCCTGACGACCGCCCTCGCACCCTTCGGCGGCAACGCCTCCTTCGATTCCGACGGCAAGCTGCAGGTGGCGGTCGATCCAAGTTTCGGTCTCGCCTTCACCGCCGGCGACGGGACGATCGTCGAGACCGACTCCGAGGGCCGCACCCGGAGCTATGGCTTCGCCCACTTCTTCGGCCTCAACGATCTGCTCGTCCGGTCGCCCCTGCGGGCGACCGCGCTCGCTCTCGCTCCCGCCCTTGCACAGGATCCCGCAAGGCTCGGTCACGCTCGGCTCGACATCGACACCTCGACGACGACGGCGACCTTGGGAGGCGCCGGCGATGGCCGCGGCGGCCTCGGACTCGCCGCTGCCATCACCACCGGCTATGCGACGTTGACGCGCGGCGACATCACGGGTCGCACCGTCGATCTGCGCAGCTATGCCTCAGACGTCGCTTCGGTCGCCGCCCGCAAGGCAGCGGAAACGGAACGGGCGCTCCAGGAGCGCTCGGTCCTCGTCGACGACCTCACCGCCCGCCGCTCGGCCGTCTCCGGGGTCAATCTTGACGAGGAGCTCGCCCGCCTCGCCATCTTCCAGCAGTCCTACGCCGCCTCGGCCCGCATCCTCGCGGTGGTCGACGAGATGCTGGACACCCTCATCCGGGCCGTCGAGTGAGGGAGACGGACATGGTCTCGCGCATCGGTGACGCTGTCCAGTTCGACCGCACCCTGAGCGCCATCGGCCAGCTGCAGAAGCGCATTCAGGAGGCCCAGACCGCGGTTGCGTCCGGCCGCTCGGCGCAGCGCTATGCCGACATCGCCGATCGCGCCGCGCTCGCCCTGACCGTCGGGCACGATGTCGCGATGCTGCACACCCGCCTCGCCAAGAACCGCGAAGTGCTGCAGCGCATGCAAGTGGCGGACGGTGCCATGGCGGCGCTCTCGGACATCGCCGAACACGCGCGCAGCCTTCTCGTCCACCGGCTCGATGCGGCGAGCGGCGAGAGCGTGCCGCTCGTCTCCGAAGTGGACGGCATGCTGGCGGAGATCGAAACCCGCCTCAACGTCAAGTTCGGCGACCACTATCTGTTCGCCGGCTCACGCACCGACACCAAGCCGGTGACGATCCCCGCTCCGCCCCCCACCACCGCCGATCCGACCACCTATTACGCTGGCGATTCGTTGCAGCCGAAGGTGCGCGCCGACGAGAACACCGACCTCACCTACCTGCCGACGGCAGCCGAGAATGCCTTCGCCCGCCTGATCGGCGCCCTCGGCGCGGCGCGCGCGGCGCATCTCGCCAGCGATCGCAGCGGTCTCGAGGCTGCCTCCCAAGAACTGAGCGCGGCCATTCGCGAACTCGCCGATCTGCGTGCCGACTACGGCGCGCGGGCCGACCGGCTCGGGAAGATCGTCCAGAGCCAGGAAACGAGCCGCGTCTATTTCGAGGAGATCCTCTCCGACATCCGCGACACCGACCTGCCCCAGCTCGTCTCGCGGCTCGCTCGCGACCAGGCCATCCTCGAGGCCTCCTACCTCACCATCGCCCGTCTCGCCAACCTGTCGCTCACCGACTTCCTGCGATGACCGCGCACCCGCGTTCGCGCACCGAACCCGTCGAGGAGGACCCAGCCGTGACCCCTCTCGCGAGCCCTGCCAGCACCGTTGCCGCCCGACTGCCCGCAGCCGACACCGTCGCCGGCGCCGCCTCGAGCCGGCCGGTGCTGCGGTTTCCCTGTGGGCTGCCGGGTTTTCCTCACGCCTCCCGCTTCCGCCTCGAGCCCGTGCCCCGCGGCGATGGGCTCCTGCTGCTGCGGTCGCTGGACGACCCCGATCTCCGCTTCGTCGTCGCCACCGCCACCGAGGGCCGGCTTCCGATCGCCGAGCGGGACGTTTCCCAGGTGTGCGACGCCCTCGGCTGGCCCCGGGAGGCTACGGTGCTGCTCTTCGTCGTCACCCTCGGACGCGAGGGCGAGAAGGGAGCCTTCGTCAACCTGCGGGCTCCCATCTTCCTCGACACCGAGCGGGCGATCGCCGTCCAGGTGGTATTGCCTGACGCCTCCTATCCCTTCCGGGCGCCGCTCGCCGCCGCCACGGACCGCTGACCGGCCGGTGACCGGGTGGAACGGCGGAGTCCGCCGGCGGGTGACGACGGTCGCGCCCTGCGGCCTAGTCGAGCTTCTCGAGCACCCGACGCAGGCGGGCGATCATCTCGTCGATGTCGGCCCGGGTGGCGACCAGCGGCGGTGAGAGGGCGATGGTATCGCCGGTGATCCGGAACATCACGTCTTCCTCGAAGAAGCCCCGGCACAGCGCCGCGTAGCCGCGAGCACCCGGCGCTCCCGGCCGCGGTGCCAACTCGACCGCGCCCATGAGCCCGATGTTGCGGATGTCGACGACATGGGGGCAATCGCGCAGGGCATGCAGTCGCTCCTCGAAATAGGGTGCGAGTTCGGCTGCATGCTCGAAGACTCGTTCGCGCTCGTAGGTGTCGAGCACCGCGAGGGCCGCAGCCGTGCTCACCGGATGGGCAGAATAGGTGTAGCCGTGGAACAGCTCGATCATCCACTCGGGCGCGGGGTTCCGCTCGACGATGGCCTCGTAGATCTGGCGCCGCACGATCACCGCCCCCATCGGCAGGGTACCGGCGGTGAGTCCCTTGGCGGTGGTGACGATGTCGGGGACCACCCCGAAATATTCGGCGGCCGAGCCCTTGCCGAGGCGACCGTAGGCGGTGATCACCTCGTCGAAGATGAGCAGGATGCCATGTCGCTCGGTGATCTCCCGCAGACGCTCGAGATAGCCGACGGGTGGCGGGTAGACGCCGATGGAACCGGCGACCGGCTCGACGATGACGGCGGCGATGGTCGAGGCGTCGTGCAGCTCGACGAGGCGCTCGAGCGCATCGGCGAATTCGGCCCCCCATTTCGGCTGGCCGCGAGCGAAGGCGTTGCGCTCGCGGTCCAGCGTGTGAGGCAAATGGTCGACGGTGGCGAGCAGGGTGCCAAAGAACTTCCGATTGTTGGCAATCCCGCCCACCGACATGCCGCCGAAGCCGACCCCGTGATAGCCGCGCTCGCGGCCGATGAGACGCGTGCGGGTGCCTTGGCCGATCGCACGCTGGTAGCAAAGGGCGATCTTGAGCGCGGTGTCGACGGACTCCGACCCGCTGTTGGTGAAAAACACATAGTCGAGATCGGCGGGGAACAGCGCGCGCAGGCGCGACGCCAGTTCGAAGGCGCCGATGTGCGCGAACTGGAAGCTCGGAGCGAAATCGAGTTGGCCGATCTGGCGGCGGACCGCCTCGACCACGGCAGGGTGCGAATGGCCGAGATTGCAGCACCAGAGGCCGGCCGCCGAGTCGAGGATACGACGGCCGTCCGGCGTGATGTAATGCAAACCTTCGGCGCGCGCGATCAGTCGCGGCTCCCGCTTGAAATGACGGTTGGGCGTGAAGGGCAGCCAGAACGCCTCGAGATGGTTCGGGACCGCGACCGTCGTGTCGTCGAGCATCGTCATCACTCCCCCTCGCTGTCGCCGGCCATCCCCTCGCTTTCGGACGGCCGTGCCATCGTGCCCGCGCCCAAGGAGCGCGCGTTCGCGACACGGCAGTCACCAGTCTTCGCCTCCCGCCGCCGTCCCGCTTTCAAAAAAGCGGCGCAGGAGCGCCCTTTCGGCAACATCGATCCCGGTGAGATTGCCGGGCGGCATCGAGGCCCCGTAGCCCGCCGCAAACGCGACCGCTCGGGCATTCTGCGCGACGGCCTCGGGCCGGTCGAGAGCGAGGCCACCCGCTGGTCCTCGCGGCGCGGCTTGGCTGTGGCAGGCAAGACACCGTCGTTGGATCACGGCGAAGACGTCGGACAGCTGCGGCGGCTCGGCCGCCGGGCCCCGGATGCTGGACGGTGGCAGGGCAGCCTGGATGATCGCCAACAGACCGAGGAAGAGCCCCATGGCGGCGAGCCTGGCCCGGCGCGGCCGATGCCGCCTGTGGGCGAGCAGATCGGCGATCGCAAAGCCGGTGAGCACGAGGCCGGAGAGAAAGAGGGTCGGCGAGGCAGGAGGAAGCCACAGCGGCATCCGGCCCGCCATCATGAGCGCGAGCGCGACCGGCATGGCATAGGCATTGTGGCGCAGGCGCAACGCCGCGCGCTGACGACAGGGATGAGAGGGGGGGCGACCGGCTGCGACGAGCTCGGCGAGCTTGCGCTCGCAGGGCGCGAAGTGGTGCCCGACGTTGGCCGCCATGCAGGTGGCGAGGAGCACCCCGAGGTGGACGAAGGCCGCCCGCGGCACGAAGATTGCCAGCAGCAAGCGGCCTGTGGCGACGAGCGCAATGCCGAAAACGGCAGCCGCGAGTGGCTCGGGCAAACGCGCCGCCAGGCGACAGAGGAGCTCGTAGAGGAGATATCCGACGATGGGCACGGCGGCGGCCGTGGCCACCGCCATCCAGGACTCCGGGAACGGGCCGTCGGCGCCCATGAGTCGCGGCAGGGGCTCGAGCCAGTAGCCTTCGGCGAGCAGCAGATAGCCCGCAAGGCAAGTGAAGTAGGCGGACCACCGCAGCGGCAAGAACGCGCTCCGCGGCTCGGGGCCGGGCCGCATCTCGAGGGCGTAGAACTGGCCCCCTTCGGCGAGCAGCACCGGCGTGCGCCACCCGCTCGCCTCGAGCCGGTCCCGGATCGTCAGGCCGCGCAGCGTGGTGCCGAACCAGACCGCCGCGGCCGCGATGTGCAGCCAGCGCACAAAGGGCACGAGGAGTTCGAGGAGGATGGCTGCCGTCATCCGCTGCCTCCAGCCGGTCTCGGACGAGCGCTCGCGACTGCGCCGGGTGAGGCGACACGAGCTGGCGAGGGTGGGCCCGATTCTACCCTCGGGTACGCCTGCGGGCCGGGGATTCGCCCTTTCCGCGCATAGCCACCGGTTGTACAAGGAACGTGCGCTCCAGCCTCGAGATAGGCGACCGCAGCGCGTGTCGGGACGAGGGGCCGCCGGAGCCGGAGGTGCGGCCAGGGCTGGGCCCTGGAGTGCTCCGGAATCGGAGGGAGCGTGCCGAGGGGTCGGGTGCACCAGAGAAGGGGAAAGGGTATGAGCGTCGAGGCCGCGTTGAGCCGGCGGGAGGTCCGGATCGGCCGGACCCGGGCCCAGGACATCGACCGCCATGTCGGGGCGAGGATGCGGGAACGGCGGATCATGCTCGGTCTCACCCAGCAGCAGATGGCCGAGCTCATCGGAGTCACCTACCAGCAGGCGCACAAGTACGAAAAGGGAATCAATCGCATCGCCGCTGGCCGTCTCTTCACCATTGCGCAAGCGCTCGGCGTCGATGTCGGGTATTTCTTCGAGGGTATAGAAGCGCGCCAAAGCTTTCGGCCGACGCCGCAGCAGCGTATGTTGCTCGAGCTCGCCCGGCATTTCGTCGCCTTGCCCAACCGCCGCTATCAGGAAGCCATTTGCAATCTCGTACGGACTCTGGCGAGCGCGCCGGAGGAGGACGGGGAAGCCGGGTCCACGACGGATATCGACCCGATGGGACGGAGCGGACGAGGGGAACGCTGAGGAATCGCGGCTGCGCGACCGAGACCGATCGGCTTCTCTGGCTCTGGCCGCCGGACGGGCCTTGACGACGCCTGCCCGGGGCTGGCAAGGGGTGGCGACGCCGAACAACCGCAGCATCTCTGGGGACGGCCCGTCCATGACCCGCTCCGAGCTCGTCCGGCGGCTGGCCAAGGCCCATCCACATCTTCTCCAACGGGAGATCGAGCGCATCGTCGCGACCGTCTTCGACACCATCGCCACCGCGCTGGTGCGCGGCGATCGTGTGGAGCTGCGCGGTTTTGGAGCCTTTTCGGTGCGCGAGCGGGCTGCGCGCATCGGCCGCAATCCGCGGACCGGCGAGGAGGTGCAGGTTCCGCCCAAGCGGGTGCCGCACTTCAAGACCGGCAAGGAGCTGCGCGAGCGGCTCAACCGCGGGCGCGGCTGACCGAGGTCTCGAACGCTCGAGGAGATCGCCATGCTGCGCATCCTCCGCCTGCTCGCCGCCGGCTCCGGCCTCCTTTTGATCGTGCTCTTTGCCATCGGCAACCGGGCGCCGGTCGACGTCGCCTTCTGGCCGACTCCGCTCGTGGTGGATCTCCCCCTCTACGGCGTCTTCCTGATGGGCCTTCTGCTCGGCGCGCTCGTGACCGCCGCGATCGCCGGCTTCGAGCTGCTGCGACTGCGGCTCGACTATCGCCGCCTCGCCCGCCGGCTGCACGGCTACGAGTACCAGGCCAGGCTCCGCGAGGCCGCTGCCGAGGATGCCGCCCTCGAGCGGATCCGGGCGGCAGGCCGCAAGGGTTTGCCGAGCGCTGCCGGATCGTGAAGGTGCTCCGTCTGTTCGACGCGGCAGCAATCGCCCGCGCCCTCCCCTACCTCGAGCTGGTCGACGCCCTCGCTGGCGCCTTCGCGGACGGCGTGCGCGCACCGATCCGCCATCACCACGAGATCCCGCGAAGCCATCCGGAGCCTGCGACCCTGTTGCTGATGCCGGCTTGGCGGCAGGACCGCGATACCGGCGTCAAGCTCGTCCACGTCTGCCCGGGCAACGAGAGCCGCGGCCTTCCGGTCGTCCAGGGGCTTTACGTGCTGTTCGATGGGCCCACGGGTACCCCGCGCGCCGTGCTCGACGGCACCGAGCTCACCTTGAGGCGGACGGCAGCCGCCTCTGCCCTCGCCTGTCGCCACCTCGCCCGCTCCGATGCCACGACTCTGCTCATGATCGGCGCCGGCGCGCTCGCCTTCCACCTGGTGCGTGCCCACGCCGCCGTGCGCCCCGTCCGCCAGGTGCTGCTGTGGAATCGCACGCTCGAGCGTGCGCGCTTGCTCGCCGAGCGGCTCGCCGCGGAAGGGCTCGCCGTCGAAATCGTGGCCGACCGCACGGCCGCTCTCGCCCGGGCCGACATCGTGAGCTGTGCCACGCTGTCGCGCGAGCCCCTCGTTCTCGGTCGGCACCTGCGACCAGGCACCCATGTCGATCTCGTCGGCGCCTTTCGGCCAGACATGCGCGAGAGCGACGACGAGCTGATGCGGCGGGCGCGGGTCTTCGTCGACACCCGCGAGGGGGCGCTGGCCGAAGCCGGCGACATCCTGCAGGCGATCGCATCGGGGGCCCTCAGGGCCGAGGATCTTGCCGGCGATCTCTACGATCTGTGCGGCGGTCGCGTCGCTGGCCGAGGCGACCCTGCCGAGATCACCGTCTTCAAGTCGGTGGGCAGCGCCATCGAGGACCTGGTCGCGGCGAGCCTCGTGCTCGCCCGGGCTGGCCCCTGAGGGTGCGGGCTTCCCGGCGACCGAGCCGGGGTCTATATCGGCCTCCGGCCGCACCGACCCGCATCCCGATGAGAGCCTTGCGCTTCGCGAACCCGCTCTGCTGCGCCCTCGACCGTGCCGGGCGCGAGGAGTCCTTCGCCCTCGCCCGCCGGATTGCGCGCGAAGTGGGCGCGCTCAAGCTCGGGCTCGAATTCTTCACCGCGAACGGCCCGGCGGCGGTGGAGGAGATGGCTGGGCTCGGCGTGCCCATTTTCCTCGACCTCAAATTCCACGACATCCCCCATACGGTCGCCGGTGCGGTCGCCGCCGCCTGTCGGCTCCCTGTGACCCTGCTCACCCTTCACGCCGCCGGCGGACGGGCGATGCTGGAAGCGGCGGTGCGTGCCCGCGATGCCGCCACCGGATCGAGGCCCCGGTTGCTCGCCGTCACCGTGCTGACCTCTCTCGACGATTCCGATCTGCGCCTGCTCGGCACCGACCGGACGGTCGGCGAACAGGTGCTGGCCCTCGCCGAGATGGCCCTTGCCTGCGGTATCGACGGGCTCGTCTGTTCGCCCCATGAGTTGTCCGAACTCCGCCGCCGATTCGGAGACGAGCCGCTCCTCGTGGTTCCCGGCATCCGGCCGCGGGCAGCCGGCGACGATCAGAAGCGGATCCTCGATCCCCGCACGGCCCTCGAGCTCGGTGCCGACCTCCTCGTGATCGGGCGGCCGATCGTCGCGGCAGCCGACCCGGCGGCAGCGGCACGGGCGATCCGGGCGAGCCTCGAAGGAGCCATCCTCCGGTGAGCCTTCTCGTCAAGGTGTGCGGGCTTCGCGACGAGGCCGCGGTCGATGCCGCGGTCGAGGAGGGAGCGGCCTTCGTCGGCTTCGTCTTCTACCCGCCTTCGCCGCGCGCGGTCTCGCCGGCGCGTTTCGCCGAACTGCGCCGCCGCGTGCCGGCTGGTATCCGGACGGTGGGCGTGTTCGTCGATCCCGAAGACGATCTCGTGGCCCGCGTCCTCGATGCGGCACCGCTCGATTTGCTGCAGCTGCACGGCCGCGAGACGCCGGAGCGGGCCCGCGCCCTGCGCCTGCGATTTGCGACCGGTATCGTCGCCGCGGTGCGCGTGGCGGAGGCCCGGGATGTCGACGGCGCGGCGGATTGGGAAGAGGCCTGCGATTGGCTGCTGTTCGATGCCCGTCCGCCGGTTCGCCCCGGCGCCCTTCCTGGCGGTAACGCCGTCGCCTTCGATTGGCGCCTGCTCGCCGGGCGAAGGCTGCCGCGGCCGTGGTTGCTCGCCGGCGGTCTCGATGCCGGCAACCTCGCCCAGGCGGTGCGGCTTTCCGGTGCGCGCGCGGTGGATGTCTCGTCCGGCGTGGAGAGCGCCCCTGGACGCAAGGATCCCGAGCGCATCCGCGCCTTCCTGCGGCTTGCGCGGACCATCGACCCGGGTGATGCAGACACCGTGCGGGAGGATTCCAGGGCATGACGAGGATGGGAGCCAACAGCTGGCGGAGCGGGCCCGATGCGCGCGGCCGCTTCGGGATCTACGGCGGGCGTTTCGTTGCCGAGACGCTGATGCCCCTCGTCCTCGAGCTCGAGGAGGCCTATCGCCAGGCTCGCGAGGATCCGACGTTCTGGCAGGAGCTCGAGGGCTGGTTCCGGGACTATGTCGGCCGCCCCTCGCCGCTTTATCTCGCCGAGCGGCTGACCGAGCACTTGGGCGGGGCGCGCATCTGGTTCAAGCGCGACGAGCTCAACCATACCGGGGCCCACAAGATCAACAACTGCCTGGGTCAGATCCTGCTCGCCCGGCGCATGGGCAAACGCCGCATCATCGCCGAGACCGGCGCCGGTCAGCACGGCGTGGCGACGGCGACGGTGGCAGCCCGCTTCGGTCTCGAGTGCGTCATCTACATGGGCGAGAAGGACATCGAGCGGCAGCGACCGAACGTCTTCCGCATGCGCCTTCTCGGCGCCGAGGTGCGGCCGGTGTCCTCGGGCTCGCGCACCCTCAAGGATGCGATGAACGAGGCGTTGCGCGACTGGGTCACGCACGTCGACACCACCTTCTATCTCATCGGCTCGGTCGCCGGACCCCATCCCTATCCGGCGATGGTGCGCGATTTCCAGGCGGTGATCGGACGCGAGGCGCGGGCGCAGATCCTCGAACGCGAGGGAAGGTTGCCCGATCTGCTCGTCGCCGCGGTGGGCGGCGGCTCGAACGCCATGGGGCTGTTCCATCCCTTCCTCGATGACGACGGGGTGGGAATCGTCGCCGTCGAGGCTGCCGGCGAAGGGATCGCGACCGGCCGGCACGCGGCAGCGATGACCGCCGGTCGCCCCGGCATCCTCCACGGTTCGCGCTCCTATCTGCTGCAGGACGACGACGGCCAGGTGGTCGAACCGCATTCGATCTCGGCCGGCCTCGACTATCCCGGGATCGGACCCGAGCACTCCTGGCTCAAGGACATGGGACGCATCGAGGTGAGCGCGGTCACCGACCGCGAGGCCCTCGAGGCCTTTCAACTCTGCGCGCGGCTCGAGGGGATCCTGCCGGCACTGGAGCCGGCGCATGCGCTGGCCGAAGTGATCCGGCGAGCGCCGCGCATGGGGCGCGACGAGATCATCATCGTCAACATCTGCGGCCGGGGCGACAAGGACGTCTATACCGTCGCCCGCGCCCTCGGAGTGGACCTGTGACGACCCGTCTGGAACGCCGCTTCGCCGATCTCCGCAGCCAAAGGCGCGCCGGTCTCGTGACCTTCCTCGTGGCCGGCGATCCCCAAATGGCGAGTTTCGAGGAACTGCTCGCAGGGCTGCCGGCGGCTGGGGCTGACGTGATCGAGATCGGGATGCCGTTTTCCGACCCGATGGCCGACGGCCCGACCATCCAGGCGGGCTATCTGCGCGCCATTCGCGCCGGAACCAAGCTCCGCGACATTCTGCCGGCGGTACGCCGCTTCCGCGAGCGCGACTCGACGACCCCGGTCGTGCTCATGGGCTACTACAATCCGATCTGGAATTACGGCCGGCTGCAATTCCTCGACGATGCCGTCGCAGCGGGTGTGGACGGACTGATCGTGGTCGACCTTCCGCCGGAGGAGGACGAGGAGCTCTGCCTGCCCGCGCGGGAACGCGGGCTCCACTTCATCCGCCTCGCCACCCCCACGACGAACGATCGTCGCCTGCCGACGGTGCTCGCCAACACGTCGGGATTTCTCTATTACGTGTCGGTGACCGGCATTACCGGTGCCAGGACGCCGGTGGCACAACAGGTGGCGGAGGCGACCGCGCGCATTCGCCGGCACACGGAGCTGCCGATCGCGGTTGGATTTGGCATCCGCGAGCCGGAGCAGGCGGCAGAGATCGCCCGCTTTGCCGATGCGGTGGTGGTGGGCTCGGCGCTGGTCGAGCTCGTAGCTCGCCATCTGGACGACGACGGCCACCCCACCCCGGCGATGGTGCCGGCCGTGCTCGACAAGGTGCGCGCCCTCGCCTCGGCTGTCGCTGGAGCCCGCCCATGAACTGGCTCACCAACTACGTCCGTCCGAAGATCCGCGCGCTCGTCGAGCGGCGCACCACGAGCGTGCCCGAGAATCTCTGGCACCAGTGCCCGGCCTGCGAGCGGATGATCTTTCATCGCGACCTCGACGCCAATCGCCGGGTCTGTCCGCATTGTGACCATCACCTGCGGGTCGGGCCGGAGTTCCGCTTCCGCGAGCTGTTTGGCGAGGACGGCTTCGAGCGCTTGACGCTCCCGCAGGTTCCGGTCGATCCCCTGAAGTTCCGCGACAGCAAGCGCTATACCGACCGGCTGCGGGAGGCCCAGCAGAAGACCGGGGCGCAGGACGCCCTGCAGGTGGCCATCGGTCGGCTCGGCGAAGTGCCGGCGGTGGTGGCCGTCATGGACTTCGCCTTCATGGGCGGATCGATGGGGAGTGCCGTGGGCGAGGGCTTGGTGACCGCTGCCCGGGAGGCGGTACGCCGGAAGGCCGCCTTCGTCGTGTTCACCGCCTCGGGCGGGGCGCGCATGCAGGAGGGCATGCTGTCGCTCGCCCAGATGGCGCGCACCATCGTCGCCGTGACGGAAGTGAAGGAAGCTGGCCTCCCCTACATCGTGGTCCTCACCGATCCGACCACCGGCGGGGTCACCGCGTCCTTTGCGATGCTGGGCGACATCCACATCGCCGAACCCGGGGCGGTGATCGGCTTCGCCGGAGCGCGGGTGATCGAGCAGACGATCCGCGAGCGGCTGCCGCCCGGGTTCCAGCGGGCCGAATATCTGCTCGAGCACGGCATGATCGATATGGTGGTGCACCGCTTTCAGCTGCGCGACACCCTCGTCCGCCTGGTCGACCTGCTGATGCGGCCCGTTCAAACGGCGACCGTCGGTGCCCCGGAAGAGGAACTGGCCGAAGAGGAAGCGGGAGCGATCGAGCTCGCGCTGCGCGAGGCGGCGGATGACTAGGTTCTCGAGCGAACTGATCCTCGCCCGTCTGCACGCGCTCCATCCCAAGAGCATCGATCTCTCGCTCGACCGGATCGAGCGGCTGCTCGCCCGACTGGGACATCCGGAGCGCGCTCTGCCGCCGGTCGTCCACATCGCCGGCACCAACGGAAAGGGCAGCACTCTCGCCATGCTCGATGCCATGGCGCAGGCTGCCGGATTGCGGGTCCACCGCTACATCTCGCCCCATCTCGTGCGCTTCAACGAGCGAATCCTGCTGCACGGCACCCCCATCGCCGAATCTCTGCTCGCCGATGTCCTCGACGAATGCGAGCGGGCGAACGGCGGCGAGCCCATCACCTTCTTCGAGATCACCACCGCCGCCGCCTTCCTCGCCTTTGCCGCGGTGCCGGCCGATCTCGTACTGCTCGAGACCGGTCTTGGCGGTCGGCTCGATGCCACCAACACGGTGGATCGGCCACGCCTGACCCTGATCTCGCCCGTGTCCATGGACCACGAGGCGCATCTCGGCGACCGCATCGAGACCATCGCCTTCGAGAAGGCGGGGATCCTGAAGCCGGGCGTCCCCGCCATCGTGGCACCCCAGGATCCGCGGGCGCTCGCCGTCATCGAGAAGCGAGCGCAGGAGCTCGCCATCCCTCTCGCCGTCGGTGGCCGCGATTGGCAGGTTGAGAGCGAGGGGGCTCGCCTCGTCTATACCGACAGCTGCGGCCGACTCGATCTGCCGCGGCCCAAGCTCGATGGCCGGCACCAGATCACCAACGCCGGCCTCGCCCTCGCCGCTGCCCGCGCGCTTCGCGAGTTCGCCATCGGTCCGGCGGCCTGTGCCCTCGGCCTGCGGCGCACCCGCTGGCCGGGGCGCCTGCAGCGCCTCGAGCGCGGCCCTCTCGTCGAACTCTTGCCGCCAGACTTCGAACTCCGCCTCGATGGCGGCCACAATCCGGCAGCCGGCGAGGTGCTGGCCGAGAGCCTGCCGGAGCTCGCCCGCGGGCGGCCGGTCCATCTCGTGGTGGGCATGCTGCGCACCAAGGACGCCCGCACCTTCCTCGCCCCCCTCGTGCCCCTCGTGCGCAGCATCACCGCGGTGCCGGTGCCCGATGAACCGCTGAGCCGCGAGCCAGCGGAACTGCTGGCCCTCCTGGAAGGGCGAGGCGTGGAGGCGGCCACCGCTCCTTCGGTGGAAGAGGCGCTGCGCCGCCTGGCTACCGCGCCCGGCCCCGCTCTTGTCCTGATCTGCGGCTCGCTCTATCTCGCGGGCGCCATTCTGCGCGACAACGGCTGATCCGTCCGGTTTGGGCACCGCGGATGGTTGGCAGCGGCGACGCCATGGTCTATGGCGGCTCCGTGGACTGCGCGCGGGCGTGGTGGAACCGGTAGACACGCGGGATTTAGGTTCCCGTGGCGACAGCCGTGCGAGTTCGAGTCTCGCCGCCCGCACCAGCGAGCGGCGGCGGATCCGTCCGCGACGACATTTCCGCGAGAAGAGGGTTCGAAGGCAGCACCATGCAGATCACCGAAATGGCCGCCGAGGGGCTGAAGCGGGAGTACCGAGTCGTCTGCAGCGCGGCAGAGATCGAGGAACGCGTCGCTCGGCGGCTGCAGGAGCTCGCCAAAACCGTGCGTTTGCCAGGCTTCCGGCCCGGCCGCGTGCCCTTGCCGCTGCTGCGCAAGCGTTTTGGCGCTTCGGTTTTGGGCGAGGTGCTGGAACAGGTGGTCCACGAGGGCCAGCGCCGGGTGATCGCCGAGCACGCCCTCAAGCCCGCTCTGCGCCCCAAGATCGAAGTCACGTCCTTCGAGGAAGGCAAGGATCTCGAGTTCCGACTCGACCTCGAGGTGCTGCCCCAGGTGCCCGAGGTGCAGCTCGGAGCGATCGAACTCGTTCGCTATGTGGCCGAACCCGACGAGGAACGGGTGCGGCGGTCGCTCGAGAACCTCGCTGCGGCACGGCGCTCCTATGCGCCACCAGCGACACCGCGGCCGGCGCGCGAGGGCGATCAGGTGATCGTCGACTTCACCGGTTATCTCGAAGGCCAGCCGTTCGAAGGCGGAACCGCCCAGGACCTGCCGGTGGTGCTGGGGAGCCGGACGCTCTTGCCGGGTCTCGAGGATGCCATCGTGGGACGGAGCCCGGGCGACGAGTTCGAGGTCGAGGTCGACGTTCCCGACAACCATCCACGCCGGGAGATCGCCGGGCGGAAAGTGGTCTTCCGCGGTCGCGTGAAGGAGGTGCGGGAACCCCAGCCGGTGGCGATCGACGACGAGCTCGCCCGGGCCTATGCCCACGAGAGCCTGGCCGATCTCGAGAAAACGCTGCGGGAGCGACTCGCCGAGGAGTATCGCCGGCGGTCGCGCGAGCGCATGAAGCGCCAGCTGCTCGACCAGCTGGCCGAGCGCTATCGCTTCGAGGTGCCGCAGGGGATGGTGGAGCTCGAGTTCGAAACCATCTGGAAGCAGCTGCGCGAGGAGATGGAGCGCAGCGGCTCGAGCTTCGCCGACTTCGGGCGCAGCGAAGAGGAGGTGCGCGAGGAGTACCGGGCGATCGCCGAACGGCGGGTCCGTCTCGGGCTGATCCTTTCCGATATCGGCACGAAAAACCAAATCACGGTCGAGCCGCAGGAGCTGCAGCAGGCGGTGCTGCGCGAGGCGCAGCGCTATCCTGGCCACGAGCGCGAGGTGGTGGAGTTCTTCCGCAGCCATCCGGCGGCCCTCGAACAGCTGCGGGCGCCGATCTTCGAGGACAAGGTGGTCGACTTCATCTTCGAGCTCGCGCGGGTACGCGAGGAGAAGGTGAGCGTGGAGGAACTCTTCCGCGAGCCTGACGAGGAGACGGCGACGAGCGAAGCGCCCGCGACCGTTGCTACCCCTGCGGCAGGGGAAGGGGCGAAGCCCGAAGAGGCCGAGGCGGCGCGCCAGGAGAGCGCGTGAGCCGCGGCCGGATGGATGGAGGATCGAAGATGCGGGAGTTTCCGCCCGTGAGCCAGCTCGTGCCCATGGTCGTCGAACAGACGCCGCGGGGCGAGCGCGCTTACGACATCTATTCGCGGATGCTCAAGGAGCGCATCATTTTCCTGATGGGGCCCATCGACGACCATGTCGCGAGCCTCGTCACCGCCCAGCTGTTGTTCCTCGAGGCGGAAAACCCGGACAAGGAGATCAGCCTCTACATCAACTCGCCGGGCGGCATCGTCACCTCCGGCCTCGCCATTTACGATACGATGCAGTACATCCGCCCGAACGTGGCGACCATCTGCATCGGTCAGGCTGCCAGCATGGCCTCGCTGCTGTTGGCCGCTGGCGCGCCGGGACGGCGGTTCGCCTTGCCGCATGCCCGGATCATGACCCATCAGCCCTCGGGCGGTTTCCAGGGTCAAGCCACGGACATCGAGATCCACGCCCGCGAAATCTTGAACCTCAAGCGGCGGCTCAACGAGATCTACGTCAAGCACACCGGTCGCAGCCTCGCCGAGATCGAGGCCAAGATGGAGCGCGACACCTTCATGAGCGCCCAGGAGGCCAAGGAATTCGGGATCATCGACGAGGTGATCGAAAAGCGGCCGAAGAAGCCCCAGGAAGCCGGCTGAGATCGGCGACGGCCGGTGGCGGCAACGTTCGTTCGCCGGTTGCGGACGCTCCCGCCAGCTCTAACTTGAAGGCTGCGCCATTGTGTGCGGGCACGCCGGTGCCGGCGGTGCGGCGGTTGCCGGGCGTGCGCGACACGGCTACCATATCCGGGCTGAGCGAGATCGGACGAACGTGCCTATGAGCAAAGCCAGCGGCGACAGCAAGAACACCCTCTACTGCTCGTTCTGCGGCAAGAGCCAGCACGAGGTGCGCAAGCTGATCGCCGGGCCGACGGTGTTCATCTGCGACGAGTGCGTCGAGCTCTGCATGGACATCATCCGCGAGGAAAGCCGCACGGCGCTCGCCAAAAGCCGTGCCGGCGTGCCGACCCCCGCGGAGATCAAGAAGGTGCTCGACGACTATGTGATCGGCCAAGAGCACGCGAAGCGCGTGCTGGCGGTGGCCGTGCACAACCACTACAAGCGGCTCGCCCACGGCGGCAAGACCGGCGACGTCGAGCTCGCCAAGTCCAACATCCTGCTCATCGGGCCGACGGGATCGGGCAAGACGCTGCTCGCCCAGACCCTGGCCCGCATCCTCGACGTCCCCTTCACCATGGCCGATGCCACGACGCTCACCGAGGCCGGCTACGTCGGCGAGGACGTCGAGAACATCATCCTCAAACTGCTGCAAGCGGCCGACTACAATGTCGAGCGGGCGCAGCGCGGCATCGTCTACATCGACGAGGTCGACAAGATCAGCCGCAAGTCGGAGAACCCTTCGATCACCCGCGATGTCTCGGGCGAGGGCGTGCAGCAGGCCCTGCTCAAGATCATCGAGGGGACCATCGCCTCGGTGCCGCCGCAGGGCGGGCGCAAGCATCCGCAGCAGGAGTTCCTGCAGGTGGACACCACCAACATCCTGTTCATCTGCGGCGGTGCCTTCGCCGGCCTGGAGAAGATCATCGCCCAGCGGACGCGCAAACGCTCCATGGGCTTCGGCGCGGAGGTGGAGAGCCCGGACGAGCGGAACGCGGGCGAGCTGCTGCGCGAGGTGGAGCCGGACGATCTCCTGAAGTTCGGGCTCATCCCCGAGTTCATCGGCCGGCTGCCGGTGGTGGCGACCCTCGACGAGCTCGACCTGCCGGCCCTCGTGCGCATCCTCAAGGAACCCAAGAACGCCCTCGTCAAGCAGTACCAGAAGCTGTTCGAGATGGAGGGGGTCAAGCTCACCTTCACCGAGGACGCACTGCGCACCATCGCCGAGAAGGCCCTCAAGCGCAAGACGGGTGCGCGCGGTCTGCGCTCGATCATGGAGAGCATCCTGCTCGATACCATGTTCGAGCTCCCCTCCATGAGCGGCGTCGAGGAAGTGGTGGTCAACCGCGAGGTCGCCGAGGGCCGCGCGCGACCGCTGCTCATCTACTCCGAGCGCAAGAGCGACGCCACCACCGCCTCCTGAGGGCGGCCGCCGGGCGATACCAGTATCGAGCTTGAAACCCCGGCAGACAAAGGCCACTTCCGGTCCGTGGTGGCGCGCTCGCGCGCGACCGTCGACGTGAGGTGACATGGGCGAGCTTCCCGAAACTCATCTGTTGGCCGTCTTGCCGCTGCGGGATATCGTCGTCTTCCCGCACATGATCGTGCCGCTGTTCGTCGGACGCGAGAAGTCGATCGCGGCCCTCGAGGAAGTGATGCGCGAGGATCGCCAGATCCTGCTGGTGGCGCAGAAGAACGCGAGCCAGGACGATCCGTCGCCGAAAGACCTCTACCGTTTCGGCACGCTCGCCGCCGTCCTGCAGCTGCTGAAGCTGCCAGACGGTACCGTGAAGGTGCTGGTCGAGGGTAGCCGCCGGGTGCGGGTGCGCGCGTTCCGCGACAATCCCCGCTTTTTCCAGGCCGAAGCGGAGCTGGTCGAGGACGTGGTGGACGAGCCCCGCGAGGCCGAGGCGCTGGCGCGGGCGCTGCTCGGCCAGTTCGAGGAATACGTCAAGCTCAACAAGAAGGTGCCACCCGAGGTCCTCGTCTCCCTGCAGCAGATCGAGGAACCGGGCCGACTCGCCGACACCATCGCCTCCCACCTCAATCTCAAGATCCACGAGAAACAGGAGCTGCTCGAGACGATCCCGCTCGTGGAGCGGATGGAGAAGCTCTACGCCTTCCTGCAGGGCGAGATCGGCGTCCTCCAGGTCGAGAAGCGGATTCGCTCGCGCGTCAAGCGCCAGATGGAGAAGACGCAGCGCGAATACTATCTCAACGAGCAGATGAAGGCGATTCAGAAAGAGCTCGGCGAACTCGAGGACGGCAAGGACGATCTGTCCGAGCTGGAAGAGCGCATTAAAAAGACCCGCCTGTCGAAAGAAGCGCGCGAGAAAGCCAAAGCCGAGCTCCGGAAGCTACGGTCGATGAGCCCGATGTCGGCGGAAGCGACCGTGGTCCGCAACTACCTCGACTGGCTGCTGTCCCTTCCGTGGAAGAAGCGCACGAAGATCAGCACCGACCTGAAGCGAGCCCAGGAAATCCTCGACGCCGATCACTACGGTCTCGAAAAGGTCAAAGAGCGGATCATCGAGTATCTCGCCGTGCAACAGCGGGTCGACCGCATGAAGGGGCCGATCCTCTGTCTCGTCGGCCCCCCGGGGGTCGGCAAGACCAGCCTCGGCCGGTCCCTCGCCAAGGCAACCGGACGCAATTTCGTGCGGGTCTCGCTGGGCGGCATCCGCGACGAGGCGGAGATCCGCGGCCATCGCCGGACCTACATCGGCTCGATGCCGGGCAAGATTATCCAGAGCATGAAGAAGGCGAAGTCGAGCAACCCCCTCTTCATGCTCGACGAGATCGACAAGATGGGCATGGACTTTCGCGGCGATCCCTCGTCCGCCCTGCTGGAGGTCCTCGATCCCGAGCAGAACGCCCACTTCAACGACCACTACCTCGAGGTCGATTACGACCTCTCGGATGTGATGTTCGTCTGCACGGCCAACACGCTGCGCATGCCGCAGCCGCTCATGGACCGGCTGGAGATCATCCGCATTCCGGGCTATACCGAGGACGAGAAGCTCGAGATCGTCAAGCGCCACCTCCTGCCGAAGCAGCGCAGCGCGCACGGCCTCAAGGAGGGCGAGTGGGAGGTCGCCGACGAGGCCGTCCTCCATCTCATCCGCTACTACACGCGCGAAGCGGGGGTGCGGAATCTCGAGCGGGAGATCGCCAATCTCGCCCGCAAGGCGGTCAAGCGCATCGTCACCGGCGAGGCGGAGCGGGTCCGGGTCACCGCCGACAATCTCGCCGAATTTGCCGGCGTGCGGCGATATCGCTTTGGCGAGGCCGAAAACGAGGACATGATCGGGGTGACGACTGGCCTCGCCTGGACCGAGGTGGGCGGCGAGTTGCTGTCGATCGAGGCAGTAGTGGTCCCCGGCAAGGGCAAGATGACGATCACCGGCAAGCTCGGCGACGTCATGCAAGAATCGGTGCAGGCCGCCCGCTCCTTCGTGCGCGCCCGCGCCCAGTCGCTCGGCATTCGGCCCGATCTGTTCGACCGCATCGACATCCACGTCCATGTGCCGGAGGGTGCGATTCCCAAGGATGGGCCTTCCGCCGGGGTGGCGATGGTGACGGCGATCGTCTCCGTACTCACCCGCATCCCGGTGCGCGCTTCGGTGGCGATGACGGGCGAGATCACCCTGCGGGGCCGCGTACTCGGTATCGGCGGACTGAAAGAGAAGTTGCTCGCCGCCCTGCGCGCCGGCGTGCGCACGGTGCTCATTCCGGAGGAGAACCGCAAAGACCTCGCCGAGATCCCCGAGTCGGTGACGCGTGGGCTCGAAATCGTCCCCGTCACCACCGTCGACGAGGTGCTGCACCGCGCCCTCGTGCGGATCCCGGAGCCGCTTCCCGACCAGCCGGTGGAGGAGCTGCCAGTACGGCCGGTGAGCGAGACGGGCGAAGCCGGCATCCTGCCGAACTGACGGTAGCGGCCGGGACCGCCGGCCGCCCCCGCAACCTCCGGGCGAGCCACGGGACTGTGCCTTGACAGCTGCGCCTGGCCCGCGAGGAATTGGCGCCGCCTCCTTCCGGGCCCGGGCCTGCATGGATATCTATCTGCCCATCGCCGAGATCTCGGTGAATTTTTTCCTGATCCTCGGCCTCGGCCTGGCGGTCGGCTGGCTTTCCGGCCTCTTTGGCATTGGCGGCGGATTCGTCATGACGCCGCTGCTCATCTTCGTGGGTATCCCGCCGGCCGTCGCGGTCGCCACCCAGGCGCTGCAGATCCTCGCTTCCTCCTTCTCGAGCACGCTCAGCCACATGCGGCACGGCACCCTCGATGTGCGCATGGGAGCCGTGCTGGTGTTGGGAGGCCTGTGCGGCTCGTTTTTAGGTGTCTGGCTGTTCCGCTGGCTGCGCGAGCTCGGCCAGATCGATGCCGCCATCTCGCTCGGCTATGTGCTGTTCATGGGCAGCGTCGGTGTGACGATGGCGGCGGAAACTCTGAGCCAGCAGCTGCGACGGCGACGCGGCCCGGTGCGGCGCAAGCTGCATCGCCACTCCTGGCTGCATCGGTTGCCGCTCAAGATGCGCTTCCCGACCTCGCGGCTCTACATCAGCGCCATCACCCCGTTGTTGGTCGGCCTCGGCGGCGGCATGCTGTCCGCGGTCCTCGGGATCGGCGGTGGGTTCGTCCTAATCCCCGCGATGATCTATCTGATCGGTATGCCGACCGCGGTGGTCATCGGCACCTCGCATTTCCAGATCACCTTCGTCGCCGCCCTCACCGCCCTTCTCCATGCCTGGACCAACCAGACGGTCGATGTCGTGCTCGGTCTGCTCATGATCCTCGGCGGTGTGGTCGGCGCGCAGTTCGGCACGCGCGCCGCCAGCCGGCTGCCACCGGACCAGGTGCGGGGACTCTTCGCCGGGCTCGTTCTGCTCGTGGCCGGCAAGCTCCTCTACGATCTGGTGGCGCCCCCCGCGGATCCCTACGACATCCTCACCATCCGCGGTCCGTTCTGACCAAGCGGGGCCTTCCGGCCCTGTCGCATCCGTGCAAGAACATGACGGAGCGCTGGTGGACGAGCGGGGGGAGGGCCCCGATCGTCCCGAGGCGTCCGACCATCATGCAGGGAGCGCGATGCGATGCGGTACGGGGAGAGGCGCCTTCATCCCGGAGTGTATGAGATGCAGGAGCAGCTGCGACGGGGTCGCTGCGACCGCCGCGAGTTCCTGCGCACCGTGTGTCTGCTCGGGGTGAGTGCTTCCGCGGCCTACGCCATGGCCGGGCGCATCCTCGGCGAACGGCTGGTCGACCCGGTGGCGGCGCAAGCCGCCAAGCAGCCCTGCCGGGGAGGCATTCTCCGGGTGTCGATGGAGGTGCCGGAGATCCGGGATCCCGCGACCTTCGACTGGGTGCAGAAGTCCAATTGCACGCGCCATATGCTCGAATATCTGACCTACACCGGCCCGGACGGGGTCACCCGGCCCTATCTCGCGGAGCGGTGGGAAGCGTCCGAGGACCTCAAGACCTGGACCTTCTACTTGCGCCGCGGTGTGAAATGGAGCAATGGCGACACGTTCAATGCGGACGACGTCGTCTTCAACTTCACCCGCTGGCTCGATCCCAAGACCGGGTCCTCCAATCTCGGTCTCTTCTCCGCCATGACAGAAGAATACGACACCGGCGAGAAGAATCCGGACGGTACACCCAAGAAAGGTCGGCGGA
Organism: bacterium HR40; assembly: GCA_002898275.1. GTDB lineage: Bacteria > Pseudomonadota > Alphaproteobacteria > Geminicoccales > Geminicoccaceae > HRBIN40. The sequence goes on along the minus strand of BEIQ01000001.1, from coordinate 442,418 downwards.
TGCTCGCCGGCGCGGTCGAGAAGGTCGACGAGTTTACCGTTCGCCTGCACCTCAGCCGGCCGTCCCTGTCGATCCCCGAGAATCTGTGGAACTATCCGACGGCCATCGTGCACCGTGGCTTCGACGAGCACGGCAGCGATATCTTCAAGTGGCCGGTGGGTACCGGTCCCTATTCCATCGCCGATTACGCCGTTGGCGCTAAGTGCATCCTCAAGCGACGGCCCGGTACCTACTGGGGCGAGACGCTCGACGACCCGTACATCGGGGGCCCGATCTGGCTCGACGAGATCCACTATTACGACCACGGAGCCGCCTCGGCAGCCCAGCTCGCCGCCTTCGCCTCCGGGCAGGTCGACATGGTGCACGAGTTCGGCAAGGACTCGTACCAGATGGCCCAGGCGATCCCGGGTGCCGTGGTGTACGATGCGCGCACCGCGCATACCTGCGTGATGCGTATGCAGGTCGATGTCAAACCCTTCGACGACTGGCGCGTGCGCCGGGCGATCCAGCTTTGCTGCGACGCCAGCGTCTATCCGGATCTCATCTATTTCGGCCGGGGCATGGTCGGCGAACACCACCATGTGGCGCCGATTCATCCCGAGTATTTCAAGTTGCCGCCGCTCAAACAGGATCACGAGCAGGCACGAAAGCTGCTCGCCGAGGCTGGTTACGGCAACGGGCTCACGATCAGCATCGACTGCGGCAATACCAACGGACCCTGGCAGCAGCAAATGGCGGAGCTCTTCCGCGAACAGCTGCGCCCGGCGGGTATCACCCTCAACATCAACGTGATGCCGCCGTCGCAGTATTGGGAGATCTGGACGAAAACGCCGTTCGGAGTCACCGAGTGGTACCATCGGCCGCTCGGCACCATGGTGCTGTCTCTCGCCTATCGCTGCGGCGTGCCTTGGAACGAAAGCCACTACTGCAATCCGGACTTCGAAGCGGCCCTCGATGCCGCCGAGGCGACGCTCGATGTCGAGCAGCGGCGGCGGCTGATGGAAAAAGTGGAGAGCATCCTCCAGCACGATGCGGTGATCGTACAACCCCTGTGGATCCCTCGGCTCTATGCTGCCCACCAGCGGGTGCGCAATCTCGTCCCCGATCCGAGCGGTTACCATCTGTTCCACCGCGTATGGATCGACGCCTGCTGAGACACGCCTCGGGGGCTCGCGATCGCGGCACCGCATGGAGCTCGGGGAGACGGTGAAGGGAATCGCCTGCCACGATGCGATGATGCGCGAGTCGCTGCCGACGCCGCAGCCCTTCGTCGCGGCGACGACCGCCAGGGGCGGGGGTGCCCATGCGAGCGAGAGGCGCGCGCATGCCCGCACCGGGCGCGTGGCATGAGCGGCAGGTCATGAGACGGCGGCGGCTTCTGCCGCGCCTACCGTCGGCGGGGAGGTGACGGTCGGATGTTGGTCCTGGCAGCCCGACGCTTCGGCGCCATGGTCCTCATCATGGCTGTCATCTCCCTGATCCTTTTCTTGATCTTCGAGACCGACAAGCTCGCGGTTGCCGGCAAAGTGCTCGGGCCTTACTCGACGATCGAGCAGCGCGAACTGTGGCTCGAGCAGCACGGCTACAATCGGCCGTTCTTCGTTCGCTACGGCGAATGGGTGTGGAGCGCGCTGCACGGCGACTTCGGGACCTCGATCCGCTTCAAGGTGCCGGTCTCCGACCTGCTCTGGGAGCGTCTCGCCAACACCGGCCTGCTCGCCGGGCTCGTCTTTCTGTTCATGATCCCCCTCTCGCTCACCCTCGGCGTGCTCGCCGGCATGCGCGAGGGATCGAAGACGGATCGGCTCATCTCCCTCGTCTCCATCGTCACCACTTCCACCCCGGAGTTCGCTTCTGCCGCCTTTCTCGTCGCCCTCTTCGTCTTCCATCTGGGCTGGCTTCCCGGCACCTCCGCCATGACCTCGGGTTTCGATCCCTGGCAGCTCGTGCTGCCGGTCACCGTGCTCGTGCTCTACGACTTCGGCTATGTCGCACGCATGACGCGGGCGTCGATGGCGGAGGTGATGACCTCGCAATACATCCGCACGGCCATCCTCAAAGGTCTTCCGCGGTCGCGAGTGATCCTCGTGCACGCCCTGCGCAATGCCCTCATCGCTCCCTTCACGGTGATCGTACTGCAGCTCAATTGGCTGCTATCGGGCGTGATCGTCGTCGAGGTGTTCTTCGCCTACAAGGGCTTCGGCTCACTGCTCTACGAGGCCGCGACCTTCGGAGACATCTTCCTGATCGAGGCCTGTACGATCGTCGCGGTGTTCGTCGCCGTGTTCTCGCAATTCATTTCCGACATCGGCTACATGCTGCTCAACCCCCGCATCCGTTTCCGCTGAGGACGCACCATGGCGGCCGAGCTCGAGGTCCACGGCATCGAGGCGCCCTCTCGCATCCGGCGGCTGCTCGCCACCCTCGCGCTGGTGCGGGAGAGCCGGATCGCCATGATCGGCGCGCTGCTCGTGGGCTTTTGGGTGGCCATGGCGATCCTCGCGCCCGTTCTTCCCCTCTTCGATCCGAACCAGCCGATCTTGCCGCTGCAAAAGCCGCTGACCCCGACGCCTGACGGCCAATCGACGTTCTGGCTCGGGACCGACCACAAGGGACGGGACGTGCTCGCACGGCTGATATGGGGATCGCAGCGGGTGCTGGTGTGGGCGACGCTCGCCACCCTCACGGCCTATGTCGCGGGCATCGTCATGGGAGTGACGGCGGGCTATTTCGGCGGCTGGTGGGACGAGGCGCTCTCCTTTCTCGCCAATGTCCTTTTGAGCTTTCCGGTGATGGTGCTCTATATCGTCATCATCACGCGGATCGGCGCTTCGCCGCTCAACATCGTGCTCGCCGTGACGTTCGCCTCGGCTCCCGGGATCATGCGCATCGTCCGAGGCCTCGTGCTCGATCTCCGGAACCGCGACTATGTCGCGGCAGCCCAGGTGCGCGGCGAACATCCCCTCTATATCATGTTCGTCGAGATCTTGCCCAATGCCCGCGGGCCGCTCATCGTCGACGCCTGCTTGCGTATGGGCTATACCACCATCGCGCTCGCCACTCTGGGCTTCCTCGGTCTGGGTCTGCCGCCGCCCGATCCCGACTGGGGCGCGATGATCGCCGAGACCCAGCCCATGGGTGCCTTCGCGGGTCACGCCATGATCTTTCCCGCTCTCGCCGTGACCTCGCTCGTCCTCGGTTTCAACCTTCTCGCCGATGGCATTCGCGAGATCTCGCTTCGGGATTGAGCCGCGATGAGGGAACCGGATGTGGTACCCGTCCTCGAATGCGAGAACCTTCACGTGTCCTATTTCACCCGCGCGGGCGAGATTCCGGCGGTGGTGGATTTCAACCTCCGGGTGATGCCCGGCGAGGCCGTCGGCCTCGTCGGCGAGTCGGGGTGTGGCAAGTCGACCGTGGCGCTTGCCATCATGCAGTACCTCGGCCGCAACGGTCGCATCGTGAAGGGGGCGATCCGCTTTCGCGGCCAGGATCTCGCGCGCATGAGCGAGGAGCAGCTGCGCCGGATCCGCGGCTCGCGCATTGCCATGGTCTATCAGGAGCCGATGGCGTCGCTCAATCCGTCCATGACCATCGGGCGGCAACTCGTCGAAGTGCCGCGCTACCACGAGCGAGCGAGCCGGGTGGAAGCGCGCGAGCGGGCGCTCGAGATGCTCGCCGCCGTGCACCTGCCCGATCCACGCCGGATCTTCGACTCCTATCCGCACCAGCTCTCGGGTGGGCAGCAGCAACGGGTGGTCATCGCCATGGCGTTGCTCGCCAATCCGGAGCTCCTGTTGCTCGACGAGCCGACCACGGCGCTCGATGTGACGGTCGAGGCCGGTATCGTCGAACTCATCCGCGAAATCGGGGAACGCTTCGGCACCTCGATGATCTATATCAGCCACAATCTCGGGTTGATCCTCGAGACCTGCGACCGCATCACCGTCATGTACTCGGGCGAGGCGGTCGAGGAGGGTACCGTTGCGCAGGTCTTCGAGCGTATGCGGCACCCCTACACCCGCGGGCTCTTCGACTCGATCCCTCTGCCGGGCACCGACCGGACGACGCGCCCCCTCGTCCCCATCCCCGGTCAACTTCCCCTCCCCCACCAGCGGCCGAAAGGCTGCTTCTTCGGCCCGCGCTGCGCCCACTTCTGCGAGGGCCTTTGCGATCGCCCGCAAGCGATGCAGGTGGTCGACGGCGAGCCCGGTCACCGGGTGCGCTGTGCCCGCTTCCGGGACATCGCCTCTCTCGGCCAGCGCCCCCAAAACGAGCGCACGCCGCCGCCTGCGCCGGGCCCCGTCCTGCTCGAGGTCCGCGATCTCCGCAAGTACTACGAACTGCGCGATCGATCGCTTTCCGGCCTGTGGCGCGGGCGCCCGACCCGCTGGATCAAGGCCAACGAGAAGCTCGACTTCACCGCCCGGGAGGCGGAGACCGTGGCCATTGTCGGCGAGTCCGGCTGCGGCAAGTCGACGTTCGCCAAGGTGCTCGTCGGTCTCGAGTCGGCAACCGGGGGCGCCATTCTCCTGAACGGGCGGGACATCTCCCGTCTGCGCATCGACCAGCGCGACCCGGAACTGGTCGGCCAGCTGCAGATGATCTTCCAGAACCCGTTCGAGACCCTCAATCCGAGCCACACCGTGGGTGCCCAGATCGCTCGGGTGATCCGCCGCTTCGGGGTGGCGCGCGACCGGCGCGAGGTGCAGGCGCGGGCGATGCAACTGCTCGATCTCGTCAAGCTGCCGCGCGAGTTCTACTGGCGGCGCCCGCGACAGCTTTCGGGGGGACAGAAGCAGCGGGTCGGGATCGCTCGTGCCTTCGCCGGCAGACCGCGGGTGGTGGTGGCGGACGAACCGGTTTCCGCTCTCGATGTCTCGGTCCAGGCGGCGATCACCCGACTGCTCACCGAAATCCAGCGGGAGAACCGGACCACCCTCCTGTTCATCAGCCACGATCTGTCGCTGGTGCGCTATCTCGCCGATCGGGTGGTGGTGATGTACCTCGGTCACGTGGTGGAACAGGGAACGACTGCCCAGGTCTTCGCCCCGCCTTACCACCCCTATACGGAAGCCCTGCTCTCGGCAGTGCCCATTGCCGACACGCGCGTGAGGAAGAAGCGCATCCTGCTCGAGGGGGAGCTGCCCTCGGCGGTGGAGCCGCCCTCCGGCTGCCCGTTCCACACCCGCTGCCCTCGCAAGTTGGGGCGGATCTGCGAGAGCGAACTGCCGCCGGTACGCGAATTCGCCCGCGGCCATCGTATCCTCTGCCATATGGATCCGTCCGATCTCCGAAAGATGGAGCCGGTGATCTCGTTCGCCGAACCGCAGGCCACCGGATGAGCGCCCGAAGAGCTGGGGGACCTCCCATCACGGCGGCGACGGCGCTATCTGCAGGCCGAGGAGGACTGTCGTGCCGGGTACGCAAACGCAGGTCTTTCGCCATCGGGTGCGGGACCATCTGGCACCGCCGCCGGTAGTCGTCCGCCCCGACGATCGCGCCGAGGACGTGGTCGCCCGCATGGTGGAAGCGCGCGCCTCGGCAGCGGTGGTGGTCGATGCCACCGGGCGGATCCTCGGCATCCTCACCGAACAGGACATCGTTCGCCGCATCGCCTGCCGGCGCATGGGCGAGCGCACCATCGACGGCTTCATGACCCGGCCGGTGCTCACCGTCCGCGACGAGGATCCGCTCTACGTCGCCATCGGCTTCATGCGCCGCCATCGACTGCGCCACATGCCGGTCACCGACCTGGCGGGCCGCTTGGTCGGCATGCTCTACCTGCACGAAGCGCTCGCCGTTGCCGCCGGACCGCTGGTCGCCGACATCGACCATCTCACCCACGAGGACAGCTTCGAGGGATTGCGCGGGGTCAAGGCGGCCCAGGTCCAGCTCGCTGAACGGCTATTCGCCGACCATGTGCCGGCACCCGAGATCCAAGCCCTCGTCTCCGACATCAACAACGACCTCTACCGGCGCGTCCTGCGCCTCACCCTCGGCGAAATGCGCGAGGCCGGCTGGGGCGAACCGCCCGTCGCCTTTTGTTGCATCGTCATGGGCTCGGGCGGTCGCGGCGAAAGTTTCCTTTTCCCCGACCAGGACAACGGCTTCATCCTCGAGGACTATCCCGACGAGCGGCACACGGCCACCGACCGCTGGTTCGTCGAACTCGCCGAGCGGATGGTACGTCGGCTCGATGCCGTCGGCTTCCCCCTCTGCCGCGGTGGCGTGATGGCGATCAATCCGGTGTGGCGCAAAACGCTTTCCCAATGGAAGGCCCAGGTCACCATGTGGATGCGCCGCCTGCACGAAACGATGCTGCAGATGTGCGACATCTTCTTCGATTTCCGCCCGGTTTTCGGGGAATTCGAACTCGCGCGCGACTTGCGAACGTTCGTCACCGAGGCGGCCGCCGCCAACCGCGCCTTCCTCTACCAAATGTTCGAGGAGCAAGCCGAGCACCGTGCTGCCGTCGGCCTCTTCGGCCGCTTCGTCACCGAACGGGACGATCCCGCCCATCGCGGACAAGTGAACCTGAAATACGGCGGAACGCTGCCGCTGGCCGAGGCGGTCCGGCTGCTCGCCTTGCGCGAAGGGATTCCCGAGACCAGCACCTTGGGCCGTATCGCCGCGCTCGAACGCAAAGGGCGGATCGACCGCAACCAGGCCGATTACCTCGAGAATGCTTACGCCTTTCTGACCGGCCTCCAGCTCCGCCAGCAGATCGCCGACTATCGCGCGGGCCGGCCGGCCGGCAATTTCATCGATCCCGCCTCGCTGACCGAGCGCGAAGCCGACCGCTTGCGCGAATATCTGAAGACGATCAACGAGTTCCGCAGCCACGTGCGAGCCGAGCTCACCGGCCGCATCCTCTAGCCGGCGGCAGCCCCTGTCGCCTCGCTAGCGGTCCGCAGCGGCGGCCGACGCAGGGCGCTCTGCGCCATGTCGAGAAGGAGTGGCACCACCTCCGGACGTTCCCCCACCACGCCGGCATAGGGGATCGCAGGAAAACCCTCGAGAACGCGCCGGACATCGTCGCGGCCGTGCGGCCCAGCATCGACGAAGAAGCCCACGACGACAGCCGGCCGCCGGCACAGCCGGAGCAGGCGATCGGCAAGAAAGGGCTCCTGCTCGAGAAAGGCCGTTTCGACCGCAGCAAAGCGTCCGGACCGCTCGATCCTCGCCGCCTGTTCGGCGACGGTGCGGCCGCTTGCGGGATGTTTGGGGGTGCCGTGGGCCACGAGGACGAGAGTGGTCGTCGCCGGATCGAGACCTGCTTCGCGGGCCGTTCGCTGCGCCATCCGGGTGAGCACGGCAGCGAGGGCGGGGATGCTCCCGAGCGGCGGCAGGAGCAAGGGCGGTGGGCGGATTCCCCGTTCGCGAAGGCGGCGCTCGAGTCCGTCACGAATGTAGCCGTCCGCCATGAGCACCGGCAGCAGCAGGAGCAGCCGCGCCGAGAGCCCGTCGACCACCGTCTCGAGCCTCGGCTCGCCGCGCAGACAGGCAACCCGCACTGCCACCCCCGGAAGGCGGGCGGCGAGCGCCGCGGCGTGGGAGGCAGCGACCCCCGGGCCGCCGGCGACGCCGTGGGTGACCAGCACGAGGGCCGCGTCAGTGGCTCGTGCCCTCGGACAACCGAGTCTTGTTCCAGACATTGTATTTTCCCGAAGGCCTCCGGGCCGGAAGGCGGGCGACTTCCGCGAGCGAACGGTCGTCGATGACCACGACCGCCCCCTCGTCCTCCTGGATGCTGAGGAGCACATGTCGACCCTCGCGGTCGAACTCGACGTGGCCCGCCGTTTTCCCCGGTAGAGGCCGCAGGGTGGCGACGATCTCGAGGCTCTCCTTGTCGATGACCTGCACCGCATCGCGCTGCGCCCCCAAAAGCGCATCCACCCAGATGTGCGGGCTGTTCTCGTGGCTGCGCACGAAGAAACCCGGGCCGAGGGTGGGAATGCGTTCGACGACGGCGAAGGTCTCGAGGTCGACGATGCTGAGGGCTGCCTCCTTGAGGTGAGGAATGGCGAGCAGCCGCCGTCCGCGCGAGGTGAAGGCGATGCCAGCGCCGAGATGGGGCATTCCGGGAAGAGGGATCTCGGCGATCGGCTGGCCGAGGTCGAGGTGGACGACGACGGCACGGCTGCCGTCGCGCGCTGCACCGACGAGCAGACGATAGGACGGATCGAAGAAGAAATCCTCGAGCGGCGTGGCGAGATCGATGCGGCGCACGGGAAACCGGCCCAGTGGAGGCAGCACCTCCTCCATGCCCTTCTCGTAGCTGTGGCCGAATCCGGAAAAGCGCCGAGGAGCCGGATCCGCCCATGCGATCTCCCAGATCTCCGGCACATCCTTGAGGGCGAGCACGAAACTCTGCCGCGGCGGCGCACTGTAGACGGCGCTCGCGCGCGAGGTCGCTTCTCCGCCTGCTCCCCGGATGTCCCGCACGTCGAGGGGAGCCAGAGTGCGGGCATCGAGCAACACGAGGGTGCGCGGCAACCAGTTGGCAACCGCCAGTATCCGTCCGTCCGCCGACACCGCGATGTTGCGCGTGTGGATCCCGGCGCGCACCTCGCCTAGCTTGGCGAGGCTCCACAAATCGAAGCGCTCGATCCAGCCGTCGCGCGAGGCGGTCCACACGAAGCGACCGTCGGACGAGAACTTCGGCCCGCCGTGGAGGGCGCGGTGAGTGGCAAGGCGGGCGAGCCGGACGAAACCGTCGCCGTCGAGGATCGAGATGTGATGGTCGCCCGCTTCCACCAGCACGAAGAGATCGAGGGGATCGGCATCGAACAGCGGGCGCTCCGGCAGCGCTTCGTCCGCCACCAGGATCCGACGACTGGCCTCGATGTCCCTCGCCGTGAAGCGCGGCGGTGTGCTCGGCGGGGTGAAGATGTAGGCGGCAAGCGATGCGATCTCCTCGGGCGCGAGGACCGAGCGAAAACCGGGCATGCGGGTGGCGGGCCGGCCGCTGGCGATCACTTCGGCTGCCTCGGCGACATCGAGACGGCCATAGGCTTCGGGCAGCAGGGCTGGGCCCTGGCCCCCGAGGCGATCGGCACCGTGGCAGGAGGCGCAGTGCGTGGCATAGAGGGTGACCGGATCGGAGGCCGCCTGGGCCGAGGCGGTGGCAACGGCCGCTGCGAGCCACCATCCGACCCTACAGCGCGACATCGGCGAGCTCCTCCTCGGCCGCGGCCGAGCCTGGCGCCGATGCGGCCAAGCCGATCTCGGCGTCGCTCAGGTAGCAGGCCGGATCCTCGGCCCATGGATTGCCGAACAGCCGCATCGCTCGCACCCGGGTATTGCCGTTGCAAATGGCGAGCCAGCGGCAAGCGCCGCACCGCCCCTCGACCGGTCGCGGACGGCGCCGCAGCCCGGCCATGAGGGGATCCCGAGGATCGCGCCAGATCTCGGAGAAGGGACGTTCGCGCACATTGCCCAGATTGTGATGCCACCAGAAGGTGTCGGGGTGGACGTTGCCGAGATTGTCGATGTTGGCGACGTTGACGCCGCTCGCATTGCCACCCCAGGCCGCGAGATGGGCCGAGATGTGGTCGGCGCGATCGGGAAAGTTCCGTTTGACCCAGATCAGGAAATAGACGGCATCGGCATCGTTGTTGCCCGTGACGAACTCGGTGTTGCGGCCTTCGACCAGGTGTTGCCAACAGCGCTCGAAGAGGAGGTTCATGACCCTGCGGCTCGTCCGGTGATAGGCATCGTCTTCGCGGTAGCGGTGACCGCGCCCGGCATAGACGAGGTGGGACAGGTAGAAGCGATCGACCTGCTCCTCCTCCATGAGGTCGAGAAGCGCCGGCAGGCTTTCGACATTGCGTTCGGTCACGGTGAAACGCAGCCCCACCCGCACGCCGCGCTGGCGACAGAGGCGGATGCCGCGCAGCGACGCCTCGAAGCATCCGGGTACCCGACGAAAACGGTCGTGGACCTCGCCGATGCCGTCGAGCGACACTCCCACATAGTCGTAGCCGACCTCGGCGATGCGGTCGGCCATGGCCTCGTCGATGAGCGCGCCGTTGGTCGACAGGGCGAGGTGGAAGCCGAGCCCTCTCGCATGTCGAGAGATTTCGAAAATATCCGGGCGCAAAAGGGGTTCGCCACCCGAGAGAACGAGTGCCGGCACCCCGAAGGCCTTGAGGTCCTCGAGCACCGCGAAGACTTCCGCGGTCGACAGCTCTCCCGGGAAGTCGACGTCGGTGGAGAGCGAATAGCAGTGGATGCAGTTGAGGTTGCAACGACGGATCAGATTCCAGATGACGACGGGGGCTCGAGGTCTGGTGGCGCGCACCGGCGTGGGTGCCAGGAGCTCCCGCATGTAGCGGCTCAGGCGAAACATGACTGGCTCCCTCGCGGCTCGCGCAGCCGTAGGCCCGTCTTCTTGAGGATGCGCCGCGACCACAGCACGTCGTGGCCATGGCAGGCATCGCCGAGAACCGCCAAGATCTCCGGGAGGCGAGCGAGCACCTCGCTGCGGTCCCGGCCGTGGACCATGGCGAAGAGATTGTAGGGCCACTCGGGAAGGACCCGCGGCCGACGATAGCAGTGCGACACGAAGGGAAGGCTGCCGACCTGTCGCCCGAGTTCGCTCACTCGGGCATCGTCGACATCGAAGACACACATGCCGTTCGCGACGTACCCTAGGCGAAAATGGTCCGGGACCAAGGCGATACGGCGCACGGCGCGACGCTCGAGGAGGGCACGCAGGCGAGCGAGCACCTCGGCCTCGCTCCAGCCGAGCCGAGAAGCGACGGCCAGAAAGGGACGCTCGACGAGCGGCAAGCCTTCCTGGGTCGCTCGAACGAGTTCGAGATCGCGCGGATCCAGACTCATGGCTCGAACCTCAGCTCGAGTCGGTATTCCTCGAGTTTGGGCAAGAGAAGGACCGAAAGACCGGTGTCGCGTTCGATGTCCGCCACCACCCGCGGGATGGCTTCGGGATCGAGGACGGCGAGCACGAACCACATGTTGAAGCGACCGGTCCGCTCGTAATTGTGGGCGACCTCAGGGAAACTTTTGACCAGTGCCGCCACTTCGGTGAAACGCTCGGGCGGCACCGCCATGGCGCACAGGGCGACCGCCCCGCCCAGCTGTTCGGCATCGAACAATGGCCCGAAGCGACCGAGCCTGCCGTCCTCCCGCATCCGTTCGAGGCGCCTCACGACCTCGGCCTCGTCGATCCCCAGCTTCTGCGCGATCGGCGCGAAGGGACGCGGCACGGCCGCGACACCGGCTTGGAGTTCCCGCAAGAGCGCCCGGTCCGTGGCATCCATCATCGGACCTCCGCCTCGGGCAAGGCGAGGGGGGGCTCGTAGCGGGCACCGCGCTGGACGAAACAACGCCGGCTGAAGAGCGCGGCACGCGGCAGATGGGCGATGCCGGCAAATCGCGCAGCCTCCTCCGCCAGCCGCTCGACCCGGCCGCGTTCCCGACCGTGGATCATGCAGAAGAGGTTGTAGGGCCAGAGGGGTGGCCGCCGCCGGCGCCGATAGCAAAGAGTGACGAACGGCAGATCGCAGAGGCGGAGGGCCTTCTGCCGCACATCGGCATCCGGCACGTCGAACACCACCATGGCATTGGCGCGATAGCCAAGGGCACGATGTCTGACCACGATGCCGAAGCGACGGATCACCCCGGTCGCCAGCATCCGCCGCAGGCGCGCGATCACCTCCTCCTCGTCCATGCCGCAGCGCTCGCCGATCGCGGCAAAGGGGCGCCGGACGAACGGTAGCCCCCCGGCAACCGCAGCGAGCAGGCACCGATCGCGTTCGCTCACTCCCATGTCAGCGGGAACCCGAGATCGAGCCGGAAGGCCTCTTCGAGCGGCAGGTCGAGCACCGGCAGGCCGGTGCGATACTCGATGTCCGCGAGCACCTCGGCGACCTTGCGACGCGAGGATGCCGCGACCACGAACCAGAGATTGAGCCCGTGCTCCCGCTCGTAGCAGTGATTCACTTCCGGATGCGAGGCCACGAAACGGCCCACCGCCTCCAGCATCTCCTGCGGCACGCGCATCGCGGCAAGAGTGCTGTAGCCGACCCGGTGCGGTTCGACCACTGCACCCACGCGCGAAATCAGACCGCGCTCCTGCAATTCGCACAAGAGATCGAGGACTGTGTCCTCGTCCACCCCGAGCCGCTCGGCGATCACCGCGAACGGCCGCGGGTGGAGGGGAAACTCCTTTTGGAAGTCGTCGAGGAGGCGTTTTTCGTAGTCGCTCAGCGTGGCTTCGGTCATGATCAGAACCCCATTCGGTTGGCACGGGCGGTAAAGAAGATTCCCGAGGGGCTGCGCGCCGGCAGTCGGGCGAGCTCGACCAAACTCTCGCCGTCGAAGACCACGACACTGCCGGAGTCGCGCGCCGAGATCCACGCCTCGCCCGACCGCGGCGTGAACTCGATGTGCAGGACGGCCTTGCCCGGGTTCAGGGTGGCGACCGTCGCGAGGCTCGGAACATCGACGATCTGGACTCGGTCGTTGGCGGGAAAGGCGAAGTTCACCCAGACCTGGCGACCGTCGGGACGGGCCACGGCGAAGACCGGCTGACCGTCGACGGCGATGCGGGCGACTTCGGCAAATCCCTGCCGGCGATCGACCACGAGCAGCTCGTGCCGGCCGACGGCGGGTAAGAAAAGCAGGTCACCCGCCTGCGCCCAGCCCTCGAGATGCGGCATCTTGTAGACCGGAAGCGGCTCTTCGCCACGCCCGTAGCCCTCGAGGATGCGGCGCGGCTGCGGCGGCTGTTGCCACAGATCCAGCAAAACGAGGCCGTCTTCCCCGAAAAGACCCGCCAGGTAATAGCGTCCGTCGGGCGTGACCAGGCCGTCATAGGGGAGCCGGCCGATCCCGGAAAAGCGGGCGATCCGAGGGCTTTGCGGATCGGCGAGATCGGCGAGCCAGATTTCGCCGGCGTCGTAGAGGGAGAACGCGAAGCGACGACGACCATAGTCCTCGAGCCCCACCACCTTGGAGCGCGTCCCGTCCCTTCCGATCGCGGGGATATCGGCCACCCGCTCCAGGGTCGCGGCGTCGAAGATGCGCACACCCCCCGGTTCATAGTTCGCCACCGCGACGAGCCGCCCGTCGCCCGAGATGGCTCCGCCGATGGAGTTGCCCGCTTGCACGATGCGCCGATCGAGGCGCTGCTCGAGAAGGTCGAGGCGGCTCAGGCCGCCATCGCGACCGAACACATAGGCGTAGCGCTGGTCCGGCGAGAACACTGCCGCCGCGTGGCTGAGATCGCCGAGACCTGCGATGCGGCCGAGAACGCGGCGCGCGCTCGTGTCCACGACGAGCACCGAGCCGTCGGCGCGCTCGATGACGATCCCGAGGTCGCCGCTCCCCCGCGGCTCAGCCGCCGCGACACCGACGAACGCAAGCCCCACGAGGACGACTACCGGCCAGCCCTTCACCGCAGCCCCTCCCGCAGCCGGTCGACGAGCCAAAAGGCCTCCCCTTCCGAGAGATACGGCCGCCACGGAGGCATCGGTCGACCCGGAACGCCATCGAGGACGATGGCAACGAGCGCCTCCCGGTCCTTTCCGGCAAGCGCTTGCGGCGAGAGTGGCGGGCCGAGGCCGCCCGAGAGGCGCATGCCGTGGCAGGAACCGCAGTCCTGGCGCAGCATGTGCAACAGCTCCGCCTGCCGCGCCGGATCGGGCTCCTCCGCCCCGGCTGCGGCCGCTGCCAGCACCAGGACGGCAACGAGGCTCGCACCTCTAGGCATGGAGGAGCGGCTCCGTGCCCCGCATCGCCCGGGCCACAGCCCGAGCCTTCGGTCGATCCGGTAGCACCTCGACGACCGTGCCGACGATGAAGAGAACCGGAGTGTCGAAGCCCGCGAGCCGCACCTCCGTCTCGATGGCGCCCAAGGTGGAGCGCAGGCTCCGCTCCTCGTCCAAGCTCGCGTTCTCGACCGCCAGTACCGGGGTCGCCGGATCGAGCCCGCCCTCGATCAATCGGGCTGCGATCGCACCGATCGCTTGGAGCGCCATGTAGAGAACGAGGGTGGTGGCGGGATCGGCAACGCTTCGCCAGTCGACATCGAGCCACCAGCCGTCGCGACCGTGTCCCGTCAAGAAGCGCACACTGCTCGCCACCCCGCGATGGGTGAGCGGCACTCGTCGGGAAGCGGCTGCGGCGAACGCCGCGGTCACGCCGGGGACCACTTCGACATCGATCCCCCGCTCCAGGAGGAACAACGCCTCTTCGCCGCCGCGACCGAAGACGAAGGGGTCCCCACCCTTGAGGCGCACCACCGTTCGCCCCGGTGCCGCCAGCCGGGCGAGAAGTTCGTTGATCTCCTCCTGCCGGAATCGGTGGCAGCCCGGCCTTTTGCCGACATCGATGCGAAGCGCCGAGCCAGGAACGAGCCGGAGCACGCCCTCGCCGACGAGCCGATCGTGGACCACCACATCGGCCCGCTCGAGCAGTCTCCAGGCCTTGACCGTGAGGAGCTCCGGATCACCCGGTCCGGCGCCGACGAGATGGACGAGGGGTCGTTCCGTCATCTCCCGCCCTCCGCCTGCGGTCCCTGCCGACCGCGGGCTGCCGGATGGGGGCCCATCCGGCAGCCGCTCCGTCAGTAGATGTCGTTACGCGTATTGGCGACGTTGAACTTGCCGGTAGGCGTGATGACGTCGGGCAGCCGTACCACCTTCTTCAGGGTCAACGTCTTGTCGTCCACGACGACGAGGGCGCTTTCCTGGTTCTTGGCGTTCCACACCGAGAACCAGATTTCGGTTCCCTGTTTGTTGAACTCGCCTTGGACCACGCGCCGCATGCCCTGGGCAATTCCCGACCATTCACCGACCGGTAGCACCTTGTAGCCGGCATCGAGATTGTCGATGTCGAAGACGGCGACCGAGGAGGCGATTTCGGGCTCCGGGTTGAGCGGCGTGTCCACGTAGAGGTGACGGCTGTTGGGATGGGTCTTGACGAACAGCGACCCGCCGCCCTGCCCTTCGAGGGTCTGGACCACCTTCCAGGCATATTCCGGGTGACCCTCGGGGTCGGTACCGATGAGCGTAATGGTCTCGTCACCGAGGTGCGAGGTGGCCCACACCGGACCGTATTGGGGATGGACGAAATTGGCGCCCCGCCCCGGGTGCGGCCGTTCACCCTGGCTATCGATCACCTTGACGAGCTTGCGCTCCTTCATGTCGACCACGGCGATCCGATTGCGGGCGTTGGCCGCCACCAAGAAGTAGCGCTTGCTGCTGTCGAAGCCGCCGTCGTGCAGGAAACGCTCGGCTTCGATCTTGGTGATCTTGAGGGCCGCGAGATCGGAATAGTCGACCAGCAGGATATGCCCGGTTTCCTTGATATTGACGAGGAACTCAGGGGCGTAGTGAGAGGCGACGATGGAGGCGACGCGGGGCTCGGGATGGTACTCCTCGGTGTCGTAGGTGTAACCGCGCGTGCTCTCGATGCGCAGCGGCTCCAGCGTCAGCCCGTCCATGATCACGAAGTGAGGCGGCCAATAGGCACCGGCGATCGCATACTTGTCCTCCCAGCCCTCGAACTTGGAACTCTCGATGGAACGCGCCTCCAGACCGATCTTGATCTCCGCGACGGTCGTCGGCTCTTCCATCCACAGATCGATCAAATTGACGAGACCGTCACGACCAATGGTGTAGAGGTACCGGCCGGACTTCGACAGGCGCGAAATGTGCACCGCATAGCCCGTGTCCAGGATCTTGACGATCTCGTAACTGTTGCCGTCGATGAGTGCCACCTTGCCGACATCGCGCAGGGTCACCGAGAACAGATTGTCGATATCGAGCTTGTTCATCGGCTTGGTCGGCCGCTTGTCGACCGGTACGTGCACCTTCCACGAGGCGCGCATCTGGGCCATGCCCCATTCGGGCGGCGCGACCGGCTCGTTGAGCAGGTAGCGGGCCATGATGTCGACTTCGCGCTCGCCCAGCTCGCCGGACGACCCCCAGTTGGGCATGCCGGCCGGTGAGCCGTAGGTAATGAACGATTTCAAATAGTCGTAGCCGCGCTCGCGCGTGATGTCGGTCGTGAGCGGTTTGCCGGTCGCTCCCTTGCGCAGAGTCCCATGGCATCCGGCACAGCGCTCGAAGTAGATTTTGTTGGCGATCTGCCATTCTTCGTCGGTGAGAAGGGGAATCCCCTCTTCCGTCCCCGGCTTCTTCAGTTCTTCCTTGCGCAGGACGTCGAGGCTGGGCTCGTAGCGGCCACCCGGGGTGGTCTCGTGCTTCTTGAGCTCCTGCGGGGCCGGCTGCTGGGCCGCGGCGATGCCGGTCCAGAGCAGCACGAGAGCCGCCGAAGCGAGGTGGATGGCCGAACGGATCGGAGGATGCGCCTGCATGGGTCCGCTCCCCGTGAGCATGTGCCTATCGCCGGCATGAAACGACATCGTGCCCAGCGCACCTTGACCTGGATCAAGGGCAGGAAGGGAGATGGCGGGCATGGGCACGAGCTGTCCGGCTGGCCGGGAAGCCCAGTGCGATCACCGTTCTGCGCTCGAATTCTAGGCCTGCTGTTGATCCTTTCGTGGGCCGCCACGACGGTGCACGGAGCCGAACCCGATCCGTCCTGGCGCGAGCTCGTGCCGACCGCCGATCGCATCGGCCCCATCGAAGGCACCGTGCCGGCCGCTCCGGCCTTCCGTCACGATCAGCTGGTCGGGTGGGTCTTTTCGACTCGCGCTGTGGTCGCCTCGACTGGTTTTTCCGGCAAGCCCCTCGACATTGCGGTGGGTCTCGGGCTGGACGGCCGCATCACCGGTGCGCGTCTGCTCGAGCAGCACGAGCCCATCCTGGTGCTCGGCGTCAAGCCCGCCGATCTCGAGGCCTTCGTCGCCGGCTACATCGGTCGCAGCGTCACCGAGCCGGTGCGGGTCGTCCGCCGCGGCGCCGGACCCGGCGACATCGACGCGATCGCAGGCGCCACCGTGTCGTCCCTCGTCATCAACGACGCCATCCTCTCGGCCGCCCGTGCGGTGGCCAACTCGCGCGGTCTCGCGGGAAGCGGAGCGATCGATCTCGCCAGCTTCGAACCCCTGGGCTATACCGATCTCCTCGCCGATGGGTCGATCGCCGCGCGCGCCTGGAGCGTCGGCGACATCGACTCCCTCCTCGCGGCGCAGGGTGGAGCCCTATTCCCCCCGGGACGACCCGACGAACTCTTCGTCGAGCTCGCCCTCGGCCTTGCCACGCCGGCGCGTATCGGCCGCAATCTCCTCGGCGACCGGCTCTACGAGCGGCTGCTCGCGGAACTGGAGCTGGGCGATCAGCTCCTTTTTCTCGCAGGTCGCGGCCGCTATTCCTTCAAGGGCACGGGCTGGCGACAGAGCGGCATCTTCGACCGCATCCGCCTCGTGCAGGGCGAACACACCTTCACCCTGGTCGCGACCCAGCACCGCCTGATCGAGAAGCTGGCGGCAGCCGACGCCCCGGAGTTCCGCGAGCTGGCGATCTTCGTCGTGCCGCGCCACAGCGGCTTCGATCCCGCCCGACCGTGGCGGCTCGAGCTGCGCATCGACGGCAGGGGGCGAGCGGGCGAGACGGTCTCTGCGACGGTCGAGCTCCCGTACCGACTTCCCGCCCGCTACGTCCGTCAGGCGCCGAGCCCGCCCGGGCCGCCCCTGTGGCAGGAAGTCTGGCGCCAGCGATGGGCGGACGTGATCGTCCTCGGCCTCGTCCTCTTCGCCCTCACGATCGTGCTGTTCGCCCAGGAACGGATCGCCCGCGACCGCCGCCTGCTCGGCATCCTGCGCACCGGCTTCCTCCTGTTCTCGCTCGGATGGATCGGCTGGTACGCAGCAGCGCAGCTCTCGGTCCTCAACGTGCTGACCTTCGCCCACGCCTTGCTCACCGGTTTTCGCTGGGACTTCTTCTTGCTGGAACCGCTGATCTTCGTTCTCTGGGCCTATGTCGCGGTGGCGCTTCTGTTTTGGGGCCGCGGTGTGTATTGCGGCTGGCTGTGTCCCTTCGGAGCGCTGCAGGAACTCCTGAATGCGCTCGCACGCCGCCTGCGCCTGCCGCAACTCGAGCTGCCCTTCCCCTTGCACGAGGGTCTGCGCAGTCTCAAGTTCGTGCTGTTCCTCGCCATCTTCGCCCTCTCTCTCGGGTCGATGGAGGTCGCCCAGGAGGTGGCCGAAATCGAGCCCTTCAAGACCGCCATCGTGCTGCGCTTCCTGCGCGACTGGCCGCAGGTGCTGTACGTCTTGGCGCTGCTCGCGGGCGGGCTGTTCGTGCGCCGGTTGTTCTGCCGCTATCTCTGCCCCCTGGGCGCCGCTCTCGCCATCCCAGCGCGCATGCGGCAGTTCGAGTGGTTGCGGCGACGCCGCCAATGCGGCAGCGAATGTCGGATCTGCCAGCTGCAATGCCCGGTCGGTGCGATCCAGCCGGAGGGCCATATCCACCCTGGCGAGTGCATCTACTGTCTGCGCTGCCAGGCCAATTACTTCGACGACCGTGTCTGTCCGCCATTGATCCAACGCCGCCAGCGGCAGGAGCGCCGTCAGGCCGCGCCGGGCGCCGACCCGTCGCGTTGACGGCCGAGGCCGTGCCCCCTATCTGCGCGGCGGTCGTCCCCGGCTTCCCGGCGCGAGGTCCGTTCGCGTCCGCGGACGGGGCGTGCAGTCCAAGGGAGTCCGCCGATGGCCGTACCCAAGAAAAAGGTCTCGAAGTCTCGCCGCGACATGCGCCGGACCCACCACGGCTTGACCCCGCCCACCGTCGTCGAGGACAAGGACACGGGCGAGTTCCGGCGTCCTCACCACATCGACCTCAAGACCGGGATGTATCGGGGAAGGCAGGTGCTGATCCGCCGGGAAGAGAAGGAAGCCCAAGAGGAGGAGTGAGCGTCGCCCCGCGACGCCCGCTCCCGAGGTGGCCCGGGATGTCAGACTTGCTGCTCTTCGCGCTCGGCCGCAGTCGCGACTTCGCCCTGGGGATCGCCGCGCATCTCGGCACCGGGCTCGCGGACCACGAGGAGCGCGAGTTCGAGGACGGCGAACACAAGGCGCGGCCGCTGCAGTCGGTGCGCGGCCGCGACTGCTACGTTTACCACAATCTCTACGGCGAGCCCGGCGCCTCGGCCAACGACAAGCTCTGCCGACTGCTTTTTTTCTGCGCCACGCTCCGACAGAATGGCGCGGGTCGGTTGACGGTCATCTCCCCCTATCTCGCCTACGCCCGCAAGGATCGCCAGACCAAGCCGCGCGATCCGGTGACCAGCCGCTACGTGGCCCAATTGTGCGAGGCGGTCGGCATCGACCGCATGGTGGTGCTCGACGTGCACAATCCCGCGGCCTTCCAGAATGCCTTCCGCATCGAGACCGTGATCCTCACCGCCGCTCCCCTGTTCCTGCAACGCCTCCTGCCGCGCTTGTCGGGGGAGGAGGCGGTGGTAGTCTCCCCCGATGCCGGAGGGGCGAAGCGCGCCGAAGCCTTCCGCGAGTTGCTCGAGCGCCGACTGCAGCGCGCGGTGCCCCTCGCCTTCCTCGAGAAGAAACGCAGCGGCGGAGTGGTGAGCGGCGACGCAGTGGTGGGCGAAGTGGCGGGCCGGTTCGCGGTGATCGTGGACGACATCGTGGCCACCGGCACCACCCTGCGCCGGGCCGCCGAGGCTCTCCACGCGCAGGGCGCAAAGCGGGTGATCGCCTGTGCCACCCACGGCCTGTTCACCGAGGGCGCCCGCGAAGTGCTCGAGAGCGGGGTATTCGAGAGCCTCTTGGTGTGCGACACCATTCCCCCCTTCCGACTGCCGGAAGGGCCGGTGCGCAGCCGCGTCGAGCCGGTGGAGACGGCGCCGCTTCTCGCCGAGGCGATCCGCCGGTTGCACGCCGATCTGCCCCTCACCCCCCTCGCGAGCGAAGGACCTTTCCCGGAGCTGCGGGTATAGAGGGGCTCAGCCGCGGACCACCATCACCGAACAGGGAACGTGTTCGGCCACCTTGATGGCATTGGCCCCGATGAGATAGTCGCGCAGACCCGGCCGATGGGAACCCATCACCACGAGATCGCAGCCACGTTCCTCGGCAGCGCGCACGATCTCCCGCCAAATGCTACCGGCCGACACCAGGAGGCTGACTTCGACCGTCTCGGGTACCGCGCGCTGGGCCAACTTTTCGAGCTCGCTGAGCGCGCTCGCCCGCATCTTCTCTTCCCAGTCGGGGGGAAAATATTGGGCGAGGGAGGCGATGCCGACATCCGGCAATACCGTCTGCAGGTGCAGACGCGCGCCGAAAGTCTCCGCCAAGGTAACGGCGGTCTCGAGAGCTTTCTGCCAGATCTCCGGGTCGTGGAGATCGACGGGAACGAGGATGTCGCGGAACATGGGCGTCTCCTTCGGGCGTCGGCGCAGAGGGAGGGCACATGTGGGCGATTGTGGTCCCCGCTCGGGCCTGGTGTCCGGTCGGCATCCCCCATCCCTCGCCCGTGCCACTCGACCAGTCGCCGACGCGCCTGGCCTTCGTCAAGCCCGAGCGCGGCCCCTCGTGGGAATACCGCCTAGCGGCTCTTCGGCCGGCAGTAGGCGGGCAACGGGTACTCCTTGCGAATCCGCGCATCCGTCCCGAGGGCAGCCTCGAGCGCGGCATAGCGGCCGCCGGAAAAGCGCGGGCAGTCGCGGGCCAAGCCGCGGGCGACGAGAAAGGCCGCCAGATCGACGCCGGACAGCTCGCAAATGGCAACGATTCGCTCGTAGGA
This sequence comes from bacterium HR40, assembly GCA_002898275.1. GTDB lineage: Bacteria > Pseudomonadota > Alphaproteobacteria > Geminicoccales > Geminicoccaceae > HRBIN40. The sequence goes on along the minus strand of BEIQ01000001.1, from coordinate 421,719 downwards.
GCGGCTGCCGTCTGGCGCGCAGACCACCCTCTGGCCGAGGGCCAAGGCGCGCATGGCGCGGCTCGCGACCTCGCCGAGAGGTTGGCGACGTTCCGGCGCCGCGATCCCTTTGAGGCGGACGGGACGACCGTCGACCTCGATGGTGTCCCCGTCCCGCACCCTCGTCACCGTTCCGGAAAACGGCTCCGCAGCCGCCACCGGGATTGCCGCAGCGAGCAACAGCCCGGCTGCGATTCGCCACATGGATCCCATGGTCCCGACGTCTGGAGGCGTCCGCCCCCAAAGCAGCGACCGAACGGTCGGAAGGCAAGTCGTTCGCGCGACCGCGCATATCTGGGTACCGGCACGTCAGCGGGTCCGTGTGGCGGGTCGATGGGCGCGCAGGGTTAACCTTCCTTTAACCAAAGGCTGCGATCCTCTCCGCGGTTCCCAAGCGTACGGGAGCGCCGCCATGCCAGCTACGGTCGCGAGCCTTCGCCCATTCCTCCCACACCCGAAGGATCGATTCCGCCCGCTCGAGCCCCGGCTGGCGAATGGCGACCGAAATCGCGTCGCGCCAGCGGATGGATCGCTGACCGCTTGGCGAGCGCCAAGTCTCGCAGCCGGGCTTCCGGCTCTCCTTCCGGCCTTTGCCACCGGCGAACCGCTTTCCGCCCGAGGTGCGCTCGCACTCTGCGCCGCTTGGCTGGGCATCGGTTGCGTCGCCCTGCTCGTCGATCTCGTGGGCAACCGCCGTTCGTCGCTGCGCCAGCGCGGCCTTGTCGCAGCCCTCCTGGTGGCGGCGATCGCGGCCCTGCTCCCGCAGGGTCCGGGCGCGGTCCTCGCTGTGGCGCTGTTCGCCGGCCTCAGGGTCGTGTCCGTTCTGGGCCCGCGCCAGCCGCTCGCCCTCGACCTGGCGATCACCGGGCTCTGCGGCGGGCTCGCCACCGACATCGGCAGCATTGCCCTCGCCGCCGGCCGCGGGCTCGAGCTCGTGGTCCTCGGGGCAGCCCTCGCTTTGTTCGGCCGTCTCGTCGACGAAGGGCCGACGCTCCTGCTCGCTCGCAACCCAGCCCCGCGTCGGCGGCCGGGCTTCGGCGATCTCGCCCGCGACGCCGCGCTCGCCCTCGCCGCGCTCCTCGCGATCCTCGCGCATCTCGCGGTGCTCTCCAACCGACCGGGCACGGTGGCGATCCTGGGACTGAGCGGCTGGTCGGCGCTCGCGACCCTCGGACTCGCCCTCGCGCTCGCACTGGTTCGGAGTGCCCGCGGCCGACGACCGATCGCCATGGATCCGCTCGTCCTGGCTGCCGCGGCGCTCGCCGCCCTCGTCAGTGGCGCGGCGATGGCTACGCCTCCGGCCCTTCCCCTGTCGTGAGAACCTTCCCGTCGCAGGACCCGCTCACCAGCATGAACGGGACGCTCCAGCGGAACGGCCAGCCAGCCAGAGGAGCGCATCCGAGCGCCGAGTCCCCGGCGCGCGATGCCCGCCCAACCGCCGCGGAGCTCGAGGCCTCGCCGCTGACGACAGACCGCGACCGATCGCATGCGGCGACTTTCGAGAGAGGGGTAGCTGGCCTGGAGACGGTCCCCCTTAACGGCCTGGCAACGGTTGCGCGGTACCGTCGGGACAGCGGCGAGCGGGCAACTCAACCAACGCTTGCTCGCTCTCCGGGTTTTTTGTACCTATGGTGTCGTCCCGTCGCGCGGGCCACGGTCGTAAGACGCCGAGAGAGGAGGAGGATCATGCGGCGATCGCTCGGGTTGCTCGGTTGCGCGGTGCTCGCTTTCGGTCTCGCCGGTTCGCCCGCCGGACTGGCGCTCGACGAGGCGCAACGGGCAGCGCTGCAGGAAGCGGCGGCGCGAGGGGATACCGCGTTGCGCGCCGCGGTCATCGCACTCGTGGCTGGAGAACTTCGGGCGGGTCGGGCGATGGCGGTGACCGCCCAGGAGCTCATCGCCGCGCTGATGGGAGGCACGTCCGACCCGGAGGTTTTGGCCCGTCACGCCGTGCTCGCTGCCGTCGGGGCGGCAGAAGCGGTCGGGACGGTTCCGGGAGCTGGCGTGACGGCAGCGCAGGCGGCGCAGGCCTTTCTCGCGGCTGCCCTGGAGCTCGGTTCGCGTTTCCCGGCCTTCCTCGAGTCGTTGGTGCAGGCCGTGGCCGTCGAGGCTGCCAGCGGCACCTCTCCCCATGCGGTCGGTCTTCCAGCGGCATTGGCGGGAGCCCTCGAGACGCCTGGCCTCGACCCGGAGACCCGCAATATCGTCGCCAGTGCCGCACAACAGCAGGGGATACTCGCGAGCCCCGATCCCACCGACAGCGGCAGCGCGGGCAATCAGGACGGCGGCAGCGCCGGAGGCGGTGGCGCGAGTTTCGGAACCGACGTTTTTGGCAACCTCGGAGGGATTCCCGCCGCCGTCTCGCCCGACCGCCCGGGCGATGTGCCGGCAAGCCCGAGCTGAGTGGGCGAGCGTTGGAGCCACCCGACGGCCTGGCCGGATAGCTGGGGATAGAACGACATCGGGCCCCTCCGTCGAACGGTCGTCAGGCAGGGCAGTGAGGCGATGGTGCAGGCGCTGCTCCTGGTCGGGTCGCTGCTGTTGCTGGCTGTCGCCGTTCCTGCGGCCATCCTCGAAATCGCCCTGACCGCCGGCAACCCGGCGAGGGCCGCTCTCGTCCATGGGCTCCAGCCCGCGGCTGGCGGAGAAGCCCGACTCGAGGCCTCGCGGGCGCTGGCTGTCGCCTTCGGCGACTCGAGCCCGGCAGAAGTCGATCTCGGCCTGTTGGCTCTCGCGCGTGCCCGCCGGCTCGTCGCCTCCTCGACCGCCGACGCCCTCCCGCTCTTCGCGGACGCTGCCCGTCATTTCGAGCGCGGGCTTGCCCGCGATCCGGCGCAGCCCTTCGCCTGGGCCCTCCTCGCCCACGTCCATCTGGCGCTGGGCGAGCCGGAGACGGCCAGACGGGCACTCGCCCTCTCCTATCGAACGGGACCAGTCAGTCCTTCGCTTGTCCGAGTCCGCGCGCCCCTCGCACTTCTCCTCGCGAAGCCTCCGGATCCCAGCATCCTGCCGCACCTCCGGCGAGACCTGCAGGCGCTCGCGCGCCGTCGCGACGGCTGGCTCGTGGGCTGGGCGCGTGCGGCTGGGCTCGAGGAACAGCTGGAGCGCCTCCTCGACGCTCCCCTTGCGGGCAGCCGACCAGCGCAGATCGCCCGATCGAGGACCGCCGAGCGAAGCGGCCCCAGATAGACACCTCCGAGTCGGGTTCGCGGACGACGGGTCGCGCGGTCGGCATGCGCCATCCGAAAGGTGCCGCGCTGGTCGAGCGGCTAGCGGACCTCGTTTGCCGTGGCTTCTCCACGCCCGAGCGCGATCCCTGACCGCTATTCCCCGAGCGGCCGCCGCGGGCGAGGATGCTGCCTTCCACCTCTCTGGCGACCGCGGCGAACAGCGGAGCGCACCCGCGCGCGACGCCGGACACAACTTCTGCGGGTACGGAGATCGATCGGCCGGTGGACGGTCGTACCGCTCCTGCACCAGCCCCGGTACCATGGCGTGCCGGCCGGAATCGCTGCCTCCGTTGCCACGGCCACGGACCTAGGCACCCCCCAAAGCCGGGGCCGCCACGGCCCCTAGCCCCGTCTCGCGGACAGGTCGCCTGCGGGGGAGGAGTCCGGATGCCGGCGAACGGGCCGGGCGACCGCCCCGCGCGTCTGGTCGTCCTATGCCGAAGCCGGGACGGCGCTTGGGTACGGATTCGTACCCACCTGGCGACCCGTCTCGCGCCGCGGGAGCGGGCCTTCGGCCTTCGCCGAGTGACGGTGCAGCTGCCCGGTCATGGCTGGGAGCGTCGCGCAGGGGCCCCAGCCTCCGCTTCGTCTGCGGGCCCCAGTTCGCCCTCGCGCCGGTCTCCTGCGAAGGCGAGCGGGGTGGCGAGGATCCGTCCTCCGTTCGCGCCAACGGGGGGGATGGTCGGGGAGCCGTCGCCAGGCGTGGTCAGTCCCCCGCTACCACTCGGAGATGCGCCCTGGGCGCTCTCGGCGCCAGCGCGACATCCCACCGGCTGCCGAGTCGGTCGCATCCCCCTCGCGGTCCCCCTCGCGATCCTGGCTGCGCGGCGAATTCCGCGTTCGCGCAGCCCGCGCCATCGCGCCTTCGGTTCGGGGCGCTAGATGTGGATCGGCTTCGCGAAGGCGGCCAAAGCCGCTTCCTTGACCGCTTCCTCGAGGGTCGGATGGGCGTGGCAGGTGCGGGCGATGTCCTCGCTCGTCGCTCCGAAGGCCATGGCCATCGCCACCTCGGCCACCAGGATCCCGGCTTCCGGGCCGAGGATATGGCAGCCGAGCACCCGGTCACTCGCGGCATCGGCGAGGATCTTGACGAAGCCCTCGGTATCCCCGGTGGTACGGGCGCGGCTGTTGGCGCTGAAAGGAAACTTGCCCACGCGGACGTCGATGCCGGAGGACTGGAGCTCCTCTTGGGTGCGACCGACCGACGCCACTTCCGGAGCGGTGTAGACGACGGCGGGAATGACGCCGTAATCGACGGGCGCGAACCCGCCTGCGATCCGCTCGGCTACCGCCATACCCTCTTCCTCGGCCTTGTGGGCGAGCATGGGCCCGCGCACCACATCGCCGATCGCCCAGATGCCTGGGACGGGGGTGCGCAGCTCCTCGTCCACGGGAATCGCGCCGCGCTCATCGGGTGCGAGCCCTACCGTCTCCAGGCCGAGTCCCGCGACGAACGGCCTCCGGCCGATGGCGATCAAAACCGCATCCCCCTCGAGCACCTCGACCGCGCCCTCCCCCGCCGACGGCCGGATCGCGACCCGCACCCCTTCTGCCGTCCGTTCCACTGCCTCGACCCGTCGACCCAGGCGGAAGACGAGGCCTTGGCGCGCGAGGATGCGTTGCAGCTGGCCCGCCACCTCGCCGTCGGTTCCCGGCAGGATCCGGTCGAGATACTCGACCACCGTCACGCGCGCCCCGAGCCGCCGCCAGACGGTCCCGAGTTCCAGACCGATGTAGCCAGCTCCGACAACGACCAGATGGTCCGGTACGCGGTCGAGGGATAGGGCACCGGTGGAGGAAAGGATGCGCTCCTCGTCGAACTCCACACCGGGAAGCGTGGCCGGCTCGGAGCCTGTGGCGATCACGATGGAACGAGCGGTCAATGTGCGCGTGCTGCCGTCGGGAGCCGTGACCGTCAGCCGTCCGGGTCCGGAGAGCCGGCCGTGGCCGTGCACATGTTCGACCCCATTCTTGCGGAAAAGATAGGCGATGCCGCGCGTGAGATCGGCGACCACTCTGTCCTTGCGCGCCATCATGCGGGCGAGGTCGAGCCGCGGCACTCCCACCTCGATGCCGTGGTCCGCCAGTCCCTGGCGGGCGAGCTCGAAGAGATGGGAGGAGTGGAGCAACGCTTTGGACGGGATGCAACCGATGTTGAGACAGGTGCCGCCCAGTCTGTCGCGCGCCTCGACGCACGCCGTGCGCAGGCCGCGCTGGGCCGCGGCAATGGCACAGACATAGCCCCCGGGGCCGCCGCCGACGACGACGACGTCGTAATCCGGTTGCGTCATCGCCCTCTCCGTCAGCCTCAGACCTCGAGCAGCAGCCGTTCCGGCTGCTCGATGCACTCCTTGACCCGCACGAGGAAGGACACCGCTTCCCGGCCGTCGATGATGCGGTGGTCGTAGCTCAGGGCGAGATACATCATGGGCCGCACCACGATGCTACCATCCTCCGCCACCACCGGGCGTTTCTGCACCTTGTGCATGCCGAGGATCCCGACCTGGGGCGGGTTGAGGATGGGTGTACTCATGAGCGAGCCGAACACGCCCCCGTTCGTGATGGTGAAGGTGCCACCGGTGAGTTCCTCGACCGTGATCCGACCCTCGCGCGCACGGCGACCGAGGTCGGCGATCGCCTTCTCGATCTCGGCGAACGACATGCGGTCGGCATCGCGCAGGACCGGCACCACCAGACCCTGATCGGTGCTCACCGCGACGCCAATGTCGTAGTAGTATTTGAAAACGATGTCGTCGCCGTCGATCTCGGCGTTGACCGCCGGGAAGGCACGCAGCGCATCGATGCACGCCTTGACGAAGAACGACATGAGACCGAGGCGCACGCCGTGTTTTTTCTCGAAGCTCTCGCGATAGCGCTCGCGCAGCGCCAGGACCGCGCTCATGTCGCATTCGTTGAAGGTGGTGAGCATGGCCGCGGTGTTCTGGGCCTGTTTCAGGCGTTCGGCGATGCGCTTGCGCAGGCGCGTCATGCGCACCCGCTCCTCCCGCCGGTCCGCAGCCACGGTCGTCGGCGCGCCGGGAGCCTCGGCGCGAACCTCCGGCTGCGGCGCCGCGGGCGCGGCGGTGCGCGCGTGCGCCATGACATCCTCCTTGGTGACCACACCCCGCGGCCCGCCGGGCGTCACCGCGGCGAGATCGACCCCGAGCTCAGCGGCCACACGCCTGGCGGCCGGGCCCGCCCGCACCTCGGTCGTGGGTCGCGGCGGCAAAGCCGGTTCGGCCGCGACCGCCGGTGCCGCTTCCACCGCCGCAGCAGTCGGCGCCCCTTTGGCCCCCAGCGCCGCCGCCTCTTCGCTCAACTCCTCGATGCGCCCGATGACCGCACCCACCGCCACCTCGCGGCCTTCCGGCACCAGGACTTCGACGAGCCGTCCCGAGACGGGTGCGGGCACCTCGAGGCTCACCTTGTCGGTCTCCAGTTCCACGAGCGGCTCGTCGCGCGCCACCGTCTCCCCAGCCTTGCGGAGCCAGCGCGCGACAGTGGCTTCGCTGACCGACTCGCCGAGTGCCGGCACCACGATGTCCACAGTCATCGCTCGTCTCCCGGAAAGCGACCGCCCGGCGCGACGGTGAAGGCCGCCTGCAAAAGGGCCGTCTGCTCGCGCTCATGTTGTGCCACGAAGCCGGTCGCGGTCGCGGCCGACGGCGGGCGCCCGACATAGGCGAGCCGGCTGTACCGTTTGCCCAGCTGTTCGAGGATGTTCTCGATACGCGGTGCGACGAAGAACCACGGGCCCATGTTGCGTGGTTCCTCCTGGCACCAGACATAGACCGCATCCTCGGGATAGCGTCGGAGCTCCTCCACCAGCGGTTCCTCGGGAAACGGCGCCAGTTGCTCGAGCCGCACCAAGGTCACCCGCTCGTCGAGGCCCAGCGCCGCGCGCGTTTCGAGGAGCTCGTAATACACCTTGCCGCTGCACAGAACGACCCGCTCGACCCGCTGATCGGCTTCGCCCGGTGGACGTTCGTAGAGCACGCGGTGGAAGCTCGTGCCGACCCCCATGTCGGCGAGCGAGGAGACGCAGCGACGGTGCCGGAGCAGCGACTTCGGGGTGAAGACGATCAGTGGCTTGCGGAAATCGCGGTGCAGCTGACGCCGCAAGACGTGGAAAAAATTGGCAGGTGTCGTACAATTGACACATTGAATATTGTTCTCTGCGTAAAGCTGCAGGAACCGTTCGATCCGCGCCGAACTATGTTCCGGTCCTTGGCCTTCGTAACCGTGGGGCAACAAGCAGACGAGCCCCGACATCCTGAGCCATTTCGCTTCACCTGAACTGATGAACTGATCGAAATAAACCTGCGCGCCATTGGCGAAATCCCCGAACTGCGCTTCCCAGATCGTCAGACAGTTGGGGTCGGCCAACGAATAGCCGTATTCGAAACCGAGCACACCCTCCTCCGACAGCATGCTGTCGACGATTTCGACCGGGGCCTGATCGGGCGAGAGATGAGCGAGGGGAATGTAGTGTTCCTCGGTCACTTGATCGACGATGACAGCATGGCGCTGCGAGAAGGTGCCACGACCGACATCCTCGCCCGACAGGCGGACGGGAAAACCCTCGACGAGGAGGGTGGCGAAGGCGAGTTGTTCGGCCGTCGCCCAATCGATGCCCTCGCCTTCTTCGATCGTCCGGCGGCGTTGGGCGATGATGCGCCGCAGCCGCGGATGGACGTTGAGTTCGGGGGGCAGCTCGGTGAGTTTGACCCCGAGCTCGCGCAGCCGCTCGACCGGGACGCCCGTGGTGCCCCGGACATAGACCACCGGTGCCGGCCGCAGACCCGACCATGCCCCCTCGAGCCAGTCGAGCTTGTTGGGCCGATAGCTGCGCGAGGCCTCGTGCGCTTCCTCGAGGGTGCGGTAGACCGCTTGCAGCATCTCCTCCGCCTCGCCGGGAGCGAGCAAACCCTCGGCCTCCAGCCGCTCGGCGAGGATCTGCCGGACCGTCGGGTGCTGGGCGATCCGCCGGTACATGAGCGGCTGGGTGAAGCTCGGCTCGTCGCTTTCGTTGTGCCCGTGGCGCCGGTAGCACCAGAGGTCGATGACGACATCCTTGCGAAAGCGCTGCCGGAACTCCGTGGCCAGCCGAGCCACCTGCACCACCGCGATGGGATCGTCGCCGTTGACGTGGAAGACCGGGCACTGCACGCCGCGCGCCACGTCGGAGGGGTAGGGCGAGCTGCGCGCCTGAGCCGGGCTGGTAGTGAAGCCTATCTGATTGTTGACGATGAGGTGCACCGTGCCGCCGACGCGATAGCCGCGCAGGGCCGACATCTCGAGGCACTCGTGCACGACCCCCTGGCCGATGAAGGCCGCATCGCCGTGGACCAGTACGCTGCCGACCCGGGTACGCTCGATGTCCCCCTTCTGTCGCTGCTTGGCTCGGGCCTTGCCCATCACCACCGGATCGACGGCCTCCAGGTGGGAAGGATTGGCGGTAAGCGACAAGTGGATGCGACGATCCCCGAACACCCGATCGGTCGAGGTCCCGAGATGGTATTTGACGTCGCCCGAACCCTGCACCGCGTCGTAGACCGCCTCGCCCTGGAATTCCGAGAGGATGGCGGCATAGGGCTTGCCCATGACGTTGGCGAGCACATTGAGGCGGCCGCGGTGGGCCATGCCCAACACCACTTCCTCGGCGCCGAGCTCGGCATAGGTGCGGATGATCGCCTCGAGTGCCGGAATGGCACTCTCCCCGCCGTCGATGCCGAAGCGTTTGGTGCCGGGGAAGCGGCGATGGAGGAAGGTCTCGAAGCCCTCGGCGAGGGTGAGCTGGCGGAGGATTTCGCGTTTGTCCTCGGCGCTCGCGTCCCAGATCCCTCCTCGCCCCTCGATCTTGGCCTGGATCCAGGCCTTCTGCTCCGGGTCCTGGATGTGCAGGAATTCCACCCCGACGGTGCCGCTATAGGTGCGCCTCAGCACGTCGAGGATGGTGGCGAGCGTCGCCCGCTCGAGCCCGAGCACGAAGTCGAGATAGAACTCGCGCTCCAGGTCGGCCTCGGTAAAGCCATAAGTCCGATAGTCGAGCTCGGGATGGTAGGCGCGCTCGGTCAGTCCGAGCGGATCGAGGTCGGCGATGAGGTGACCGCGCACCCGGTAAGCGCGAATCAGCATGATCACTCGCAGGTGATCGCGGATGAGGCTGCGCACCGCATCGTCGTGGACCGTCGGCGTCCACGCCGGTCCAGCGGCGCGACCGGACGCCGGCGGGCGCGGTCGACTGGCCTCGCGCAGGCGTTCGAAGAGACCGCGGGCGTCGCCGTCGAGCTCCTCGAAGACGACCCGCCAAGACGGGTCGACACTCGTGGGATCCTGCAGAAAGCGCAGGAAGAGCTCCTCGATGAACGGCGCATTGGCACCGTAGAGGAACGAGGTGCGTTCCAGCTCGGCAATCGTGGTCATCGGGCACCACCTCCGGGGCGAGCGGCGCGGATTGTGACCTCTTAGCCCTTATGCAGAGTTAACGGCTTCCCTCCATCTGTCCATCGCGGGTTCAGGCCCTTCCGGCCCGCCTCAGCGCCTCCAGCATGGCGAGGCCCATGTGCGCGGGGTTCTCGGCCACCACGATGCCCGCTTCGCGCATGGCCCGAATCTTGTCTTCGGCCGCACCGCGGCCGCCCGCGATGATGGCACCGGCATGGCCCATGCGTCGGCCGGGCGGAGCTGTGCGGCCGGCGACGAAGCCCGCCACCGGCTTGTGGACGGGGGCTTGGGCGAGGAACGCCGCCGCCTCCTCTTCGGCAGTGCCGCCGATCTCGCCGATCAGGATGATGCCCTCGGTCTCCGGATCCTCGAGGAAGAGCCGGAGCACATCGACGAACTCCATCCCTTTCACCGGATCGCCGCCGATGCCGACGCAGGTCGATTGGCCGAGACCGAGGGCGGTGGTCTGCGCCACCGCCTCATAGGTGAGGGTGCCGGAGCGGGAGACGATGCCGATGCGGCCGGGCATGTGAATGTGGCCCGGCATGATGCCGATCTTGCACTGGCCCGGGGTGATGATGCCTGGGCAGTTGGGGCCGATGAGCCGGCTCTTGGAGCCCTGCAACGCCCTCTTGACCCGCACCATGTCCATCACCGGGATGCCCTCGGTGATGCAGACGACGAGCGGGACTTCCGCCTCGATCGCCTCGAGAATGGCGTCGGCGGCAAACGGTGCGGGCACGTAGATGACGGTGGCATCCGCTCCCGTCTCGCGCACCGCTTGCTTGACCGTATCGAAGACCGGAAGCCCGAGATGGGTGGTGCCGCCTTTGCCGGGCGTGACCCCGCCCACCATGCGCGTGCCATAGGCGATCGCCTGCTCGGAATGGAACGTGCCTTGGGCACCGGTGAACCCCTGGCAGATGACGCGGGTATTGCGGTCGACGAGAATCGCCATCAGCAGGCTCCCCGCACAGCGGCGACGATCTTTTGGGCGGCATCGGCGAGGTCGGTGGCGGGCACGATCGGCAGTCCGGATTCCTGCAGGATCCGGCGCCCGAGTTCGACATTGGTGCCTTCGAGTCGGACGACCAGCGGGAGGTCGATGTTGACCTCCCGTGCCGCCGCGACAATGCCCTCCGCGATGACGTCGCAGCGCATGATGCCCCCGAAGATGTTGACGAGCACGCCCTCCACCTTGGGATCCGCCAGCAACAGTCGGAAGGCCGCCGCCACCCGTTCCTTGCTGGCACCGCCACCCACATCGAGGAAGTTCGCCGGCTCGCCGCCATAGAGCTTGATGATGTCCATGGTCGCCATGGCGAGCCCGGCGCCATTGACCATGCAGCCGATATTGCCGTCGAGCTTCACATAGTTGAGTTCGTGGCGGCTCGCCTCGACCTCCATCGGATCCTCCTCGTCGAGGTCGCGCAGCTCGACGATGTCGGGATGGCGGAACAGGCCGTTGGCGTCGAAATTCATCTTGGCATCGAGAGCGAGGAACTCGCCATCGCGGGTCACGACCAAGGGATTGATCTCGACCAGGCTTGCGTCCTTGTCGACGAGACAGTCATAGATCCCTTTCATCAAGCCGACGGCCCGGCGCACCTCCTGCGCCGAGAGCCCGAGTCCGAAGCCCAGCTCCCGCCCGTAGTGCGGCATGAAGCCGGTGACCGGGTCGATCGCCACCTTGAGGATCTTCTCGGGCGAGCGCACCGCCACTTCCTCGATCTCGACCCCACCCTCCGTCGAGGCGACCAGGGTCACGCGCGCCGTCTGCCGATCGACCAGAGCCGCCAGATAGAGCTCGCGCGCGATCGCACAGCCCTGTTCGACGTAGACCCGCTTGACGAGACGACCGGCCGGCCCGGTCTGGTGGGTGACGAGGGTGCGACCGAGGAGATCGGACGCCGCCTGACGCACTTCCTCCACCGATCGCGCGAGCCTGATCCCGCCAGCCTTCCCACGGCCGCCGGCATGGATTTGCGCCTTGACGACCCATAGCTCCCCGCCGAGCTCGCGCGCTGCCTCCTCCGCCTCCTCCGGCGTGTAGGCGACGCGGCCAGGCGGTACCGGTACGCCGTAGCGGCGAAGCAATTCCTTCGCCTGATATTCGTGAATGTTCATGGCCGAAGACCCGTTATCCCAGTTGCACCGCCGCACACAGACGGCGCACCGCCTCGACGGATTGCAGGAATGCCGCGCGTTCCTCGTCGGTGAGCGGGATCTCGACGATGCGCTCCACGCCGCCGGCCCCGATCACCGCGGGTACACCGACATAGAGCCCATCGACGCCATACTGGCCGGACAGCCAGGCCGCACACGGCAGGATACGTTTGCGGTCGAGCAGATAGCTCTCGACCATGGCGATCACCGACGCGGCTGGCGCATAGAAGGCCGATCCCGTCTTGAGCAGACCGACGATCTCCGCCCCGCCGTCGCGGGTGCGCTGCACGATGGCCTCGATACGCTCGGGGGTGCTCCAGCCCATGCGCACGAGATCCGGGACCGGAATGCCGGCCACGGTCGAATAACGCACGAGTGGCACCATGCTATCGCCGTGACCCCCGAGAACGAAGGCGGTGACGTCCTCGACCGAGACCCCGAATTCCTGCGCGAGGAAATAGCGAAAGCGCGCCGAATCCAGCACCCCGGCCATGCCGCACACCTTCTGGGGGGGCAGGCCGGAGACCTTCTGCATCACCCAGACCATCGCATCGAGCGGGTTGGTGACCACCACGACAAAAGCGTCCGGGCAGAAACGAGCGACGTTCTCGGCCACGGTGCGAACGATGGTGGCGTTGGTGGCGAGCAGATCGTCGCGGCTCATACCGGGTTTGCGCGGCAACCCCGCTGTCACCACCACCACGTCCGCACCCGCGAGATCGGCATAGTCGTTGGTCCCCGTGATCCGGGCGTCGAAGCCCTCGATGGGGCTGCTCTCGGCGATATCCAGCGCCTTGCCCTGTGGCATGCCCTCCACGATGTCGAAGAGGATCACGTCGCCGAGCCTCTTGAGGCCGATCAAATGGGCGAGGGTGCCGCCGATCTGTCCGGCACCGACGAGCGCGATTTTCCTGCGAGTCATCGGGGTGCGTCCTCCTTCCCGGGGCATCTGGAGGTTCGGCGCGCCACCCTCTAGACCCTCTGCTGCAATGCGGCAAGCGCGCCGAGACGGGTCGCCGCAGGCGGCAACGGCAGGGGCCGGCCAAAGCCGGCCCCGCCTCCTCCGAGCCTGGGCTGCCGCTCAGGCGAGATCGGAAATGGTGAGCGGACCGCTGCCGATCCCCAACGGATCGTTGAGGACGAAGACCGGATGGAAGACGTGCAGGCTGCCACCGCCGTCGAGATCCACACTCACGCGCAGATCGTCTTGGATCCCATCGCCGTCGCGGTCGATCCGACTGACCTGCACGAAATCGCTGGCACCGGGAGCGCCTGGGCCGCCCCAGCCGCTGCCCGCGAGCAGCCGATCGAGGTCGATGCGATCCCCCTCGTTGCGGTTGAAATCGAGGATGAGGTCGCGACCGTCGCCCAAGGCCGTGACCATGAAGGTGTCCGCGCCCTCGCCGCCGCGCAGCCGGTCATTGCCCGGACCGCCGTTCAGCACATCGTCGCCGGCGCCGCCGAGCAGCAGGTCGTCACCGTCGCCGCCGTCGAGGAAATTGTCGAGATCGTTGCCGATCAGCGTGTCGTTGCCCTTGCGGCCGGAAAGGGCAGCGACACCGGAGCCGGCGAGGAGGGTGTCGCCGCTGTTGCTGCCGAGGAGGAGATTGTCGGACAGCGTCACGCGGGTCGAGGCGACGACCGACGAGTTCCCCTCGCCGTCGGTCACCTGGAAGCTGATCTGCCGTTCACCCACGACGGTGCTCGTGGTGTCAAAGATCAGCCGATTGAGCACGCCCTCGTAGTTCGCGAGGGTGTCGCGGCCGGAGAAGCTCAGACTGCCGTCGGGATTGACCGTCATGGCGATGTTGGTGCCATCGATGCGGCCATCGCCGTCGGCGTCGACAAGGCCCACCGGCAACAGCCGATCGCCCGGTTGTTGCCCTGCGGCGAAGAACACTCGCGCCTCCGAGAGATGCGTGCTGTCGGGATCGACGATCCGCACCCCGAAGCCGTCGCCAAGCGCGCTCTCCCAGAACACGAAACGCTCGCGCACCGGGCCGTAATGCACCCGGAACACGACGTCATTGAAGTCCTGGTCCGAATGGACGCGGCGCAGATCCTCGAAGCCGATCACGTACTCCCCTTCGGTCCCGTTCCAGCCCGAGACCGTCTTGCCGGCACGGTCCGGATGCAGTGGGTTCTCGGCCGGCGTGCCGGGAGTGGGATCGACCGTGAGGAAGGGCGAGCCCCGCAATACTGTCACGGTGCCGTCCTCGGCGACGTGCACGAGTTGCGGCACACTCGTCGGATCGTCGACATCGAGGCGGCTCCCCGTGCGCGCATCCCGCAGTTCGAAATGCCCCTCGGCGAGCAGCCGCTCGAGACCGGGATTGCGGTTGAAGCCGTTCGGCAGCAAGAAGAAGCCGAACCGTGTCCCGGCCGGGAGCACGCCGAGGGACACCGAACTCACATCCTCGACGAGCGGTCCCCTGCCATCGCGCTCGCTCGGAAAAGCAGGGTCGAACTGGCTGCCGTTGACGTCGGGAAACACCATCCGCACCCGGTCGAGGGTGCCATCCCCGCGCACGACGAAGAAACCGAGGGAATTGTGGAAACTCGCCCCCTCCTCATCGAAGATCACCGTCACTTCGCGTGCCGCATCGAGGCGCAGATTGCGCGGATCGACACCATTGGGTGCGACCTCGCGCCCCTCGCGCAGCGCCGGCAGCTCCCGCGAGGAATGGGGCTGGAAACCGAGGCTTCGCTCGGCCAGAGTGCCGGAGATCGACCCCACGACCGTGATCACCGGCGGTTCGCTGGGCTGCGGACCGGCACCGCCGCCAGCCAGACCGCCTGGCAACGGCGACGGGAACTCGGCGCCGAAGGCGAGGGCGGTGGGCGCGAGCGGGCCAGTGGGCGGGAGACCCTCGCCGATGTCGCCGACATCGAACGGCGAAAAGCCGGCGCCACCGCCGTGTGCCGGCGCCGCGGCGGCGGGACCAGCGGCGGGCTCGACCTGCGGCAGCTGTTCGGCGCCAGCGAGGAGCTGAGTGGCCGGCTGTGCCGGACCGCCCAAGACCGAGAGCGAGGGCGGCAACTCGGCATGGGCGAAAAAGCCGTCGAGCCGGAGGATGGCGCCATTGCCGAGGCTGATCACGAGATCGTCGCCGTCCACCACATATCGTGCGACATCCGGATCGAAGGCCCGATCCGTGAGCACCACCGCCGCTCCGGCCGGCACGGGCACAATGCGTGTCTCGCCCGCCGACGGCGGCTCGAGATGGAGGGCGAGAGGTGCGGCGGTCGGCTGCGGGGCTGCCACCGGCTGGGGCGCAGGAGCCCCCTGTCCAGCAGGCGACCCGGACCCGCTGCTAGCCGTTCCCACCTCGGCGCTGCGGCCTTCCGCCGGGGCCCCGGACTGGGCCTGGGCCAGCAGGACGCGGGCATCGGCGGCGCTCGTCTGCAGCGACCCGGCGAGGGCGAGCTCCGGCATTTCCACTCTCCGTAGCGACGAAAAAACGGCGCCTTTAACCTTTGGGTTACCGTTTTTTTACCGGATCGAAACCTATCGCGTGCATTCCTCCCGCTCAACCGGAAACTGCCGTGAGGCTGGCATCATGGTACATCGAAGCCACACTCCCATCGCGGGAGCCGCGCCATGATCCGCAAGACCATGCGCGTCGGCGACATCCGGACGTCGATCAAGCTCGAGCCGGAGTTTTGGGACTACCTGCGGCGGATCGCCGACGAACGCGGCGTGCGCCTCGCGGGCGTGGTGAACGAGGTCGCACGCACCCGTGTCGGCCACAGCAATCTCGCCTCGCTCTTGCGCACCTATTGTCTCGTCCACGCCCGCACGCGCGCCGAAACCCTCAAAGAGGAGCTCGAAAAGCTCGCACTCACCGGCAATGCCCCCGATCTCGCGCGCGTGCTCGAGGCCTGCCCACTGCCCGCTCTCGTGCTCGACGCCGAGCGGGCGATCCGTCAGCTCAACCGCGCCTTCGCGCAGTGGCTCAACCTCGATCCCAAGGCGACGGTCGGCCATCGGCTCGACAACATCATGATCCTGCGCGGCGCCGGGATGCGGGAGATGTGGACCAACTTGCAGCAGGGACGGCTGCAGCGCGGGGTGTTCAACGCCACCTACGTGTCCCCCGGCAAGGTCCGCACCTCCCAAGCCATAGCGGTGGCGATCGGCGGCGAAGGCGAGCATCGCGGTTTCGTCGTCATGTTCGAGACCCTGGCCGGGCGCAACTGATCGGTAGCGCACGGCGCGGCAGCCGGTCGGTCGAGGGGACATCGCTCGCCTGACCGCGCCGCGAATGCGCATCGGGACGGGAATGCGAGCGGTCCGCGGTGCCGCATGCCCCTCCGAGCTGTGCGATCCCTCCTGGAGTTGGCAGGACATCCCTCCGTCGCGAGCCTTCCCCGAGTCGTCCAGCGAGCGCTCCCGCGGTATCTCCCCGAGGTAGGTCCTGGGTGTCCTTTCCGGACGCGGCGACGAGCGAAAAGAGCGCTCTCACTTCGGCCATCGTTCCTGGCCTCGCGCCGCCACCACCAGTTCCAGGAACCCGGTTCGCGTGCGGCGCCGGGATTACCGCCTGGGCCACGCGACGTCGGACGACGCCGCCTTGGTCCGATCGGGGCGGGGTGCAGGCTTGGTCGGTGCCGGCCGACAGGCGAAGGACCGGAAGTGCGCCCACTGCCGTGCGTTCGGCGGTATTCGCGACCGGCAGCCCCGACCGCCTGCCGCACCGACATTCGCACGGCATTTCGCGCGCGCCCCTGCGAGCCTCGGGCTTTGCCGGATCGCGACCTGCGAGGGCAGGCCTGCGGCGCAGCGCCTATCGCCGTCCTGGCCTCAGTCGTGGCCGGCGCTGTGGCCTCGATGCTTGCCCCCTTCTCGCCCCACCTGCTCCTGCCCGTCGTCGACAGCGCCCGCCGCTCGCACGGGCACCGCGAGCCGCTTCTCGCCGGCGTGCGCGAAGCGCAGCAGCAAGGGCAACGTCTCGCCCTCGCGCAGCGGCCGGCGGAGGTGGAGGAGCATCACATGGAGACCGCCGGGAGCGAGCGCGATCCGGCCGCCTGCAGGGATCTCGACCGCCGGGACTGGCTGCATCCGCATCGCTCCGCCCTCCACCGCCATCCGGTGCAACTCGGCGCGGGCGGCAAGCTCGGTTTCGACCCCGATCAGCCGATCGGGATGGGAGCCGTCGTTGACGATCTGCATGTAGACGGCGCTGTTCCCGCCGGCGATCGCAGCCCGTGCCCACGGACGATCGATGCGCAGACTGTCGCCGGCGCGGACAGCTCGCATGGCCTTGCCAGCGGCGAGGGTGGCGATTGTGCCGAGCGCGGCCGAGAGCAGCACGAACCTGCGGGTGGTGCGGATGGTCATGACCCGTCTCCGTGAAAAGACCTCTCACCGCCGGGAGGTGCGGACCTCCCCTTCTGTCGCGACAGCCAACGCGGGAGAGGGCGGAGGTGCACGAGTGCGGGTCGTTCCTCGTGCTTCCCGTGATCGGCCGGCCACCGATCGCCGCGACCGCGGGCGTGCTGCCGGCCCCGGAAAGAGTGGCGGCAGGGCGTGGGGATGGGGCAGTCCCGGCGCTCGATGGTGGAACAGGCAGCAATCCTCGCGCGACGGGGAATCCGGACCGGGGGCGCGGGCTCCCGGATCGACCGAGAGGATGCCCGTCGCCGTGCACGTCGGGACTGCACGGTCGCCGCCGTGCCGCGCAGCCGCCACCGGTGCGAGCGGAGCCTGGAGGAGCAGCAGAGCGAGCCAATGGACGAGGACCAGGCAAGTGCGGAGAGCCGCCGCCTGCCCTCGCCACCGTTCTCTCATCCCGCCCTTACCCCGAGGTCGCTTCGCCCATCGCCGCGCGGATCGCCTGGGCGATATCCTCGGCGCTCTGAGTATGGGTGAAAACGCGCACGAACTTGCCCTCGGGGTCCACGAGATAGAGGTAGGCGGAATGATCGAGCAGATAGTCGGACTCCTTCCCCCCTTCCGGCACCGCCTTGCGGTAGAAGACGCGATAGGCCTTGGCTACGGAGGCGATTTCGTCGGGCGTGCCGGTGAGGCCGAGGATGGCTGGATGGAACTGGGCGACATAGGCAGCGAGGACGTCAGGCGTATCGCGCTCGGGATCGAGGGTGACGAACATCGGCTGCAGGCGCTCGGCGAGAGGTCCGAGTTCCTCCATCGCCACCGCTGCCGTGCCAAGCGCAGTCGGGCAGACGTCGGGACAGGAGGTGTAGCCGAAGAAGAGGAGGAGCCAACGGCCGCGGAACTCGGCATCGCTCACTCGCCGGCCAGTGTGGTCGGTCAGCTGGAAAGGCCCGCCCACCTCGCCGCGTTCCTCTCGACCCGCGGGTTCGCCCTCCCCCGAGGGGCGCGCGAGGAACCACCAAGAGCCGAGCGCCGCGAGGATGGCGATCAGGACGAGGAGCCAGAGCACCGCCAGAACGGATCGCCGCATGGGTCGGCCTCGACGCGCGGTCGTCCGGGATCTAGGGCGGAGGGCAGGAGGGGCAAAGGGCTGCGCCCTGCGCGCGACCATCTTTCGCAGTCACCGGGCGCGGTGCCTTTAGGCCTTGCCAGCGCCGGCGCCGTCCGTATATTCCGCCCACCGTTTCGACACGCCGGACCGCAACCGGCTTCCATCAAGGCGCGACTTCGCGGACCGGAGAGCCGGAAACGGCATCTCTTGTCCGCTTCGCGCGCGAACCCGGAGGGACGAAGGCGCTCGATGCCACGATACGAGCACACATTCATCGCCAGACCCGATCTCACCCCGCAGCAGGCGCAGGGGCTCGCCGAGCAGCTCGGCCGCGCCGTCGCCGAGCTCGGAGGCCAGATCGGCAAGGTCGAGTACTGGGGCCTCAAGACCCTTGCCTATCGGATCAAGAAGCACCGCAAGGGGCACTATGTGCACTTCGAGGTCGAGGGTCCCGCCAAGGTGGTCGACGAGCTCGAGCGTCTCGAGCGGATCAACGAGGACGTGCTGCGCTTCCTCACCGTCAAGGTGGAGCGGTTCGAGGAGGGCCCGAGCGCGGTGATGCAGGCGCGCAGCGGGCGTGACGAGCGCAGGCGCTGACACGGGAGCCGGTGACGATGGCCGAAGACAGCACACAGATGCAGGAGCGGCCGGCGCGCGAGGGCCGCGAGCCGCGCGAGCGGGCCGGGGAGCCGCCGACGGTGGTGATCCGGCGGCCGTTCTTCCGGCGCAAAAAGGCGAGCCCGTTCGCCGCTCCGGATGCGCCGAAGATCGATTACAAGGACGTCAAGCTGCTGCAGCGTTTCATTTCGGAGACCGGCAAGATCGTGCCGCGGCGCATCACGGCTGTCACCGCCAAGGAGCAGCGGGCGCTGGCGCGCGCCATCAAGCGCGCGCGCATCCTCGCGCTGTTGCCGTTCACGACGGGTCGCTGAGGCGTCTGGCCATGGGCGCGTCGCCGACGGCTCGAACGGTGGGGAGAGAGGGCCGATCTGGTCGCAGCCGGCTGCTCGACCGTTCGCCGATCGCGCCACGCCGACATGGCCCGAACGGAGGTCCAGGATGCAGGTGATTCTGCTCGAACGGGTGCCCAAGCTCGGCCAAATGGGCGACGTCGTCGACGTCCGACCGGGTTATGCCCGGAACTTTCTCGTCCCCAAGGGCAAGGCACTCTATGCCACCAAGGAGGCGCTCGCCGCCTTCGAGGCCCGCCGCAAACAGCTCGAGGCTGCCAATATCGAGCGCCGATCCGAGGCCGAGAAGATCGCCGAACAGATCCGCGGTCGCAGCGTCGTGATCATTCGCCAGGCGGGCGAGACGGGACAACTCTACGGCTCGGTGACCGCCCGCGACATCGCCGAGGCCTTCACCGCCGAGGGAATCACCCTGAGCCGCCAGCAGGTGCTCATCGACCATCCCATCAAGCAGCTGGGCGTCTACCGGGTGCGGGTGGCGCTGCATCCGGAGGTCGAAGTCGAGCTCGAGGTGAACGTCGCCCGCAGCGGAGACGAGGCAGCGGTCCAAGCCGGCGGCACGCCGCAGGTCGCTCAGGCGTCGGATCTCGGCGAGCTGCTCGAGCGGATCGAGAGCGAGGTCGAGGAGGACTGAGAGTCCGGATCTTGTGCCGCGGCTCCCCCATCGCCATTTCGGCCATGGTTCACACGCGATGGAGGTGTGAACCCAAGACGCCGACCGGGAGCAGGGGATGAGTGGGGACGAGGGACGTTCGGGAGAGTCCGGCCAGCAGCAGGCCGGCCGAGTCGCGATCGTCAAGAAATACGCGAACCGCCGGCTCTACAACACCGCCTCGAGCAGCTACGTGACCCTCGAGGAGCTGGCGCGGATGATCCGCGAGGGCAAGGAGTTCGTCGTCCAGGACGCTCGCACCGGCGAAGACATCACCCGCTCGGTCCTCACCCAGATCATCCTCGAGGAGGACAGCAAGGGTCGCAACCTGCTGCCGATCGGCTTTTTGCGCCAGCTCATCGCCTTTTACGACGACAGCTTGCGCGCCTTTCTGCCGCGCTATCTCGAACTCAGCATGGAGACCTTCGCGCGCCACCAGGACCAGATGCGCGAGTATGTCGAGCGCGCCTTTGCCGGCTTCCTGCCGGTTCGCCAGTTCGAGGAACTCACCCGCCAGAACATGGCCCTCTTCCAGCAAGCCATGGCGATGTTCAACCCGCTCGCGCCACGGCCGGCGAAGGAGGAAAGCGCGGCCCAGGCGGAACGCGCTCGGCCAGCCGAACGCGCCGATCTCGGCGCCGAAGTCGCAGCGCTCAAGGCACGTCTGGCCGAGCTCGAGGATCAGCTGGAGGCGCTCGGAGTACGGAGCGCCAACGCACGCCGGGAAGAGAACAGCGACAAGGGCTGAGAGCCGCCCCGAGCCTAGGCCGCCCGCCGGATCTCTAGCCGCCGCCAGATCTCGCTCAGGGCGTCGACCAGCCGGTCCATTTCCGCGTCGTCGTGCAACGGCGAGGGGGTGATGCGCAGCCGTTCGGTGCCGCGCGGCACGGTGGGGAAATTGATCGGCTGGATGTAGATGCCGAATTCCTCGAGCAGCATGTCCGAGGCTTGCTTGCAGCGCACCGGGTCGCCCACGAGTACGGGGACGATGTGGGTGACCGAGGGCATCACCGGCAGCCCGGCCGCCCGGAGTCGTGCCTTGAGGCTATGCGCTCGCTCCTGATGACGGGCGCGCAGGCTCTCGCCCTCGGGCCCTGCGAGGAGCCGCACGGAGGCGAGAGCTCCGCCCACGGTCGCCGGCGTGAGCGAGGTCGTGAAGATGAAACCCGGAGCGTAGGAGCGCACGGCGTCGACCACCGCCCGCGAGCTCGCGATATAGCCGCCGATACAGCCGTAGGCCTTGGCGAGCGTCCCTTGGATCACATCGATGCGCGGCATTTCGCCGAGCATCTCGGCGACCCCGGCGCCATGCGGCCCGTACATCCCCACGGCATGGACCTCGTCGAGATAGGTCATGGCGCCGTAACGCTCGGCCAGATCGCAGATCTCGCGGATCGGTCCGAAATCCCCGTCCATGGAGTAGACGCTCTCGAACACCACGAGCTTCGGCCGCTCGCGCGGCTCAGCGGCGAGCAGCTGTTCGAGATGGGCGAGATCGTTGTGCCGGAAGATCCGTTTCTCGCAGCCCGAGTGACGCACGCCGGCGATCATGGAGGCGTGGTTGAGCTCATCGGAGAAGACGACGCAGTCGGGCAGCAGCCGGGCGATGGTGCTGATCGCCGCCTCGTTGGCGACATAGCCGGAGGTGAACAACAATGCCGCTTCCTTGCCGTGCAAAGCGGCGAGTTCTCGCTCGAGCAACACGTGCAGATGAGTGGTACCGGAGATGTTGCGGGTGCCGCCTGCCCCTGCGCCATAGGACTCGAGCGCCTCGCGTGCCGCCTGCAGCACTGCCGGATGCTGACCCATTCCGAGATAGTCGTTGGAGCACCAAACGGTCACCTCCCGCACCCCTCGCGGCCCGTAGTGCAGGGCACGCGGGAAGCGCCCGACCTGGCGGGCGAGATCGGCAAAGATCCGGTAGCGTCCTTCGGCCTTCACCCGCGCGACCGCGTCCTCGAACCACTTCTCGTAGCGCATCCGCTCCCGTCCTCCCGCTCTGCCGCTGGCGCGAGAAATACCCGGATCCCTTGCCTGCCGCGCACACTCTAGGGGAACGTCCGGGCCACACAAGGGCGCGACGGCTCGCGGCATTGGGACCCGTCGTCGCAGGCAAGGACTTCTATCCTGCCGGAGGTCGCGCGGTGGCAACTCTTGCGCCGATTCTCAACCCGCGGTTATAAACGCGGCGGACCGATCGGCTGGCGGAGCCCGTCCATCGCCCCCGGAGCCTCGAGCGCAGCCAACGACGACGGCATCACCCTGGGCGAGCTGCTGCGGCTCTTGTGGCGGCGGCGCTGGTGGCTCGTGGGCGCCACCGTCGCCGGCGCGACGGTCGGGTGGCTCGTCGTCATGTTCGTGCCGCCCGTCTACCGCGCCGAGGCCCTGGTCGTCATCGACCCCCGCGCGTCCCCGGCGAGCTCGGCGGTCGACAACGCCCCGCCGGCCGAGCGGGACAGTCTCGCGATCGATACCCAGGTGGCACTCCTGGCCTCCCGCGGCCTGGCTTCCGAGGTCCTGGCACGGCTGCAGGCCGAAAAGGGTGGCGAGGGTATGGAGCCTCTGCCGGAAGCGGCCGACCGTCTTCTTGCCGCACTCGAGGTCGAGCGCCAGGGCAAGAGTCGCGTCGTGGCGGTACGGGTGCGCGACCGCGATCCCGTGCGGGCTGCGCGCATCGCCAATCTCTTGGTCGAGACCTGGCTCGTCGCGCAGCTGGCCGGCAAGTTCTCCAACGTCAGCCGCACCTCGGGCTGGTTCGCCGAGAAGCTGCGTGCGCTCGAGCGCCAGGTGGCGCAAGCCGAAGCGAAGCTCGTCGCCTTCCGAGAAGAGAACGCGCATCTCTTCGACACCGCGCTCGCCCACGCGAACGATCGGCTCGCCGATCTCGAGCGCGAGCACTTGCTCGCTCGTGCCAACCGGCAGGCGCTCGAGACCCGTCTGCAGCATTTGCGCCGCCGCACCGAGGAGGGTAGCGAGGCGGTGGCACTGGGCCTCTCGACCCCGCTCCTTGCCGCTCTCGAGACCGCGGAAGCCGATCTGTTGCGGCGCGAATCCGAACTCCGCGGCCTCTACGGTGCCAAGCACCCGCAGGTGGCGGAGGTCGAGCGGGAAAAGCAGGAGCTGCGCCGACGCATCGTGGAAGAACGACGGTCGATCTTGGCGCGGCTCGATGCCGAGCTCGCCGAAGCCCGTACCCGCGAGAGCGCGCTCGCCGCGGAACTCGAGCGCATCCGCCGGATCGCCGCCGAGGCCCGCCAGGCAGAGCTGGAAAAGCGGCGCCTCGAGCGCGAGGTCGAGCTCGACCGCAAGCTCTACGAGAGCTTCGCCGGCCGGTTCGAAGCGACGAGCGATGCCGAGACCGTGGAACAGCCGGACGCTCGAGTCCTGGCCGAAGCCCAGCCACCGACCACCCCTTTCTTCCCCAAGCCGCAGATCGTCCTCCCCCTCGCCACCGCGACCGGCCTCGGCTTCGGCCTCCTCGGCCTGTTCCTGCGCGAGCGCCTGGATCGCAGGCTCGCCACCGCCCGCGATATCGCCCGCGAGCTCGGGCTGCCCACGCTTTCCCTGATCCCCGAACTCCCCCGTCGGCGCGCGAGCAAGCTGCCACCCCATTGGCAGGTGGCCGAACATCCGCGCTCGCGTCTCGCCGAAGCGGTCCGCGAACTGCTCGCCCGCCTCACGGATGGCCAGACCGGCAGCCGGGTGCTGCTCGTCACCTCGGCCCTGCCGGACGAGGGCAAGAGCAGCCTCGTGCTCGCCCTCGCCGGACTCGCCGCCCTCGAAGGGCTGCGGGTGGTGGTGGTGGACGGTGATCTGCGCAAGCCGTCGCTCGCTGGTCGGCTTGCGAGCCCGCACGGTCCGGGCTTCGCCGAGGTTCTGGCGGGCGAACGGCCGCTCGAGGAGGTCGTGCGCCGAGAGGACCGTACCGGTTTCGTCTTCCTGCCCGGCAGTGCGCGCCACCTCCGGCCAGCGCGCCTTCTCGCCGGCACTCGCCTGCGCGACCTCTTCGTCCGGTTGCGGGCTACCGCGGATCTCGTGCTGGTCGACAGCGCCCCGCTGGCGGCGGTCGCCGACGGCCAGCTGCTCGCCCGTGAAGCCGATGGCATTCTCTTCGTGGTGCGGGCGCGGTGGGTACCTGGGCCGGTCGCCCGCGACGCCCTCGAATCCTTGGGCTCGGCCCGCGCGCGGGTGCTCGGGGCAGTGCTCACCCGGGTGCGCGTACCGATCCAAGCGCGCTACGGGGACGGTGCCGGCGGCCGCCTTGCCCGCCGACTCTCCGTCTACTATGCGGATTGACGGGTCAGCCCGGGCGGGTGCGGCCGTGGCTCTGGACGCGTGCCCCGGCACGCCTATCTAGGCTTGCCTGTCGGCACCTGCGGCGTCCGGCCGGTGTTGCAGGTGGCTTGCGGGGCTGCTACGAAACGCGGGCTTCCGCCGATCGGGGCGGTCCGAGGTTTCCGGAGTTTCCGTTCCATGCCCAAGCTCAAGACCAGGCGCTCGGCCGCCAAGCGCTTCCGCTTCACCGCCAGCGGCAAGGTGCGGCGGGCGCATGCCTACCATCGCCACAACTTCAGCCACCGCTCGCGCAAGACCAAGCGCGGCACGCGGGGAACGACCATCGCCGCGGCGGCAGACGCCAAGCTGATCCGCCGGATGCTGCCCTACGGGGCGTGAGCGACACGGACACTTGGGGAGCATCACCCATGGCGCGCGTCAAAAGGGGTGTCACCGCCCACGCCAAGCACAAAAAGATCATCAAGCTGGCGAAGGGCTACCGGGGTCGCCGGAAGAACTGCATCAAGACCGCTCGCCAGGCGGTCGAGCGGGCGATGCAATATGCCTACCGCGACCGTCGTCAGCGCAAGCGCGACTTCCGCCGGCTGTGGATCCAGCGTATCAACGCTGCAGCGCGGCAGAACGGCCTGACCTATGGTCGCTTCGTACAGGGTCTCAAACTCGCCGGCATCGAGCTCGATCGGAAGATGCTGGCGGATCTGGCGGTGCGCGACCAGACCGGCTTCGCCGATCTCGTCAGGGAAGCGCGGGCCGCTCTCGGCGTCTGAAGAGACGCGGACCCCGAGGTCCGCGTCGCACTCGTCTGCCACGAGAGGGGCCCCGGGGCCCCTTTCTCTTTGGCGCTCGGCTGCCGTCGACGGAAGGCCAGGAGATGAGCGAGAGGAGCTTCGTTTCCGACATCGACCAGCTCGAGGCGGAGCTGATCGCCCGCATCGACGGTTGCGCGAACACCCGCGAGCTCGAGGAGCTCAGGGTGGCGGCGCTCGGCCGCAGAGGCCGGCTCACCGAGCTCGCCAAGGCCATCGGCCGGTTGCCACCCCACCAACGCCCCGCAGCCGGGGCGGCGATCAACGCCCTCAAGGAGCGTATCGAGGAGCGGCTCCGTCGACGCCGGCAGGAGCTCGAGGAACGCGAGCTCGCCGAGCGGCTGGCGCGCGAGTGGATCGACGTCACCCTGCCGCCGCGGGAGCGGCCGCAAGGGCGCATTCATCCGGTGAGCCAGGTCACCGAGGAGGTGATCGCCATCTTCGCCGAGATGGGCTTCACCGTGGCGGAGGGGCCGGATGTCGAGGACGACTGGCACAATTTCACCGCCCTCAACATCCCGCCCGACCATCCCGCGCGGCAGATGCAGGACACCTTCTATCTCGAGGCGGAGCAGGACGGCCTGCCGCTTTTGCTGCGCACCCACACGAGCCCGGTGCAGATCCGCACCATGCAGGCCGGTCGGCCGCCCTTCCGCATCGTCGCGCCCGGACGGGTCTATCGGCGCGACTATGACATGACCCACACCCCTATGTTCCACCAGGTCGAGGGACTCTTGATCGACCGTCGCACCCATATGGGTCATCTCAAGGGCTGTCTCGTCGATTTCGTCCGCGCCTTCTTCGAGCGCGACGACATTCCCGTGCGCTTCCGGCCGAGCTTCTTTCCCTTCACCGAGCCGTCGGCGGAAATGGACGTCGGCTGCCGACGGGGGGAAGGCGAACTCGTGGTCGGCGCCGGTAACGACTGGCTCGAGATCCTGGGCTGCGGCATGGTCCATCCGCGGGTGCTCGAGGGTGTCGGATTGTCGCCCGACATCTGGCAGGGCTTTGCCTTCGGCATGGGCATCGACCGCCTGGCCATGCTCAAGTACGGGATTCCCGACCTGCGCACCTTCTTCGAGGGCGATCTGCGCTGGAGCGGCCACTACGGATTTTCACCCCTCGACTTTCCGACGAGCTGGAGCGGCCTGTCGCGATGAAGTTCACCCTGCCTTGGCTGCGCACCCATCTCGACACCGACCTCGACGCCCCGACCCTGGCCCAGGCCCTCACCGATCTCGGTCTCGAGGTCGAACGGCTCGACGATCCCGTGGCCGATCTCGCCCCCTTTCAGGTCGTCCGGGTGCGCGAGGCACGGCCTCATCCCAATGCCGAGCGGCTCAAGCTCTGCGAGGTCGAGACCCGACAGGGGGTGGTGCAGGTCGTCTGTGGCGCCGCCAATGCGCGAGCCGGCATGCTCGCCATCTTCGCTCCCGAAGGGGCGCGCATTCCCGGCACCGGCGCGCAGCTCAAGCGGGCCGTGATCCGGGGCGTCGAGAGCCGCGGGATGCTGCTTTCCGCCCGCGAGCTGGGCATAGGCGAGGACCACGACGGGATCGTCGAGGTGAAGGTCGAGGTTCCGGTCGGGACTCCAGCTGCCGAGGTTCTGGGGATCGAGGCGCCAGTGTTCGACCTCGCCATCACTCCCAACCGCGCGGACTGCCTCGGTGTGCGTGGCATCGCCCGCGACCTGGCGGCGGCCGGCAAGGGACGGCTGCGGCCGCTCGAGGTGCGGGAGGTGCCAGCACGCGGTCCGCGCGGTCCCGCGATCCGGCTCGACTTTCCGGAAGACTACGGCCATGCCTGCCCGGTCTTCGTCGGCCGCATCATCCGCGGGGTCGAGAATGGGCCGAGCCCGGAATGGCTCCAGCGTCGGCTCAAGGCGATCGGGCAGAGGCCGATTTCGGCTCTCGTGGACATCACCAACTATTTCACCTTCGACCTCTGCCGGCCGCTGCACGTCTTCGACGCTCGCAAGCTCGCCGGCGACCTGACGATCCGCTTCGCCCGGCAGGGCGAACGGCTGCTCGCCCTCGATGGGCGCGAGTATGTCCTCGATGAACGGATGGTGGTGATTGCCGATGCCACGGGCCCGGTGGCGCTGGGCGGCATCATGGGCGGCGAGAGCACGGCGGTCTCGGAGGCCACCACCGATGTCCTGCTCGAGGTGGCGATCTTCGACCCCACCTTGGTGTCGCGGGCAGGTCGCCGCCTCGGCATCGAGAGCGATGCCCGCACCCGCTTCGAGCGCGGCCTCGACCACGGCTTCGTGCTCGCTGCCGCGGAGCTCGCGACGCGCATGATCCTCGAGCTCTGTGGAGGCGAGCCGGGGGAGACGGTGATCGCCGGCCGGCCGGAGCCGGAGCGGCGAGCGCTTCGCTTCCATCTGGAACAGCTGCCGCGGCTCGCCGGCATCCGTCTCGAGCCCGTCGAAGTCGAGCGGATCCTGCGGGCTCTCGGCTTCGAGGTGACGGGCGGGCCGGACGTTTTCGACCTCGTCGTCCCCAGCTGGCGGCGCGACATCGCGACCGAGGCCTGTATCGTCGAGGAACTCGCGCGGATTCACGGCTATGCCCAGATTCCGCCGGTGCCGGTGACACGCACCGAAGCGGTCGGCACGGGCGTGCTCACCGCCGAGCAACGGCAGCGTTCCATCGCCCGGCGTGCAGCGGCGGCCCAGGGTCTTTTCGAGGTGGTCACGTGGTCGTTCGTGCCCGAGGCGGATGCCCGTCGCTTCGGAGCCGACCGACCGATCCGGTTGGCCAATCCCCTCTCCGCCGATCTCGACACGCTGCGGCCGTCGCTGCTCCCCGGACTGCTGCGCGCCGCTTCGCGCAATCTCGCCCGCAACCTCGGACGGGGCGCTGTGTTCGAAGTCGGGCCGCGTTTCCTCGGCCCGCAACCGGGCGACCAGCGCTGGGCGATCGCCGGTGTGCGCTTCGGCGAAGCAAGCGACCGGCATTGGGCGGAACGACCACGCGCGGTCGATGCCATCGACGCCAAGACCGATCTCTACGCCATCCTCGCCGAACTCGGCGTGCGCACGGAAGCTCTCGGGCTCGCCCGCAACGCTCCAGCCTGGTATCATCCAGGGCGTTCCGCCACCATCGCCCTCGGGCCCAATCTCCTCGGGGCCTTCGGCGAACTCCATCCGGCGGTGCTCGCTGCCTTCGACATCGACGTGCCGGTTGCCGCCTTCGAGCTCGATCTCGATCTCCTGCCGAAACCCAAGGCGCGCCCGCGCAAGGGGCGACCGCCACTCGAGCCCCTGCCCTTCCCGCCCGCCGATCGCGACTTCGCCTTCCTGGTCGACGCCGACCTGCCGGCCGCCGAGCTCCTCGAGGCCATTCGCGCCGCCGACCGCAAGCTCGTGCGCGACGTCAAACTGTTCGACATCTATACCGGCCCCGGCATCCCCGAAGGGAAGAAGTCGCTCGCCGTCGCAGTGCGGCTGCAGGCAGCCGATCGCACGCTGTCAGAGGGTGAGATCGAGGAGGTGGCGCGCCATATCGTGGACGCGGCAGCCCGCCGCTGCGGCGCCGCGCTGCGCCGCTGACGCATCCTGCGTGGAGCCTTCTGGCGAGGCATGGTCGAACTGTCGCGTATCCGCAATTTCGCCATCATCGCCCACATCGATCACGGCAAGTCCACTCTTGCCGATCGCCTGATCGAGCGCTGCGGCGCGCTCGACGCCCGCGAGATGACGAGCCAGGTGCTCGATTCGATGGACATCGAGCGGGAACGGGGAATCACCATCAAAGCGCAGACGGTGCGTCTCGAGTACCGGGCGCAGGACGGTCGGTCCTACGTCCTCAATCTCGTCGACACGCCGGGGCATGTCGATTTCTCCTACGAGGTGAGCCGCTCGCTGCGCGCCTGCGAAGGGGCGCTGCTGCTGGTCGACGCCACCCAGGGCGTCGAGGCCCAGACGCTGGCGAACGCCTATCAGGCCATCGACGCGGACCTCGAGATCGTGCCGGTGCTCAACAAGATCGACCTGCCGGCGGCCGACCCGGAGCGGGTCAAGGCGCAGATCGAGGACATCGTCGGCCTCGATGCCTCCGAAGCGCTCCTGATCTCGGCCAAAACCGGGGAGGGCGTCGAGGCGGTGCTCGAGGCTATCGTCCGCCGCCTGCCCGCGCCGCGCGGCGACGCCACCGCACCCCTGCAAGCGCTGGTCGTCGACAGCTGGTACGACCCCTACGTCGGAGTGGTCACCCTTTTGCGCGTCCGCAATGGCGTGCTCCGTCGTGGCCAGAAGATCCGCTTCATGGGAACCGGAGCGGTCCACCAGATCGATCGCGTCGGCGTGTTCACGCCCAAGCCGCGGGACGTCGCGGAGCTCGGTCCGGGAGAGATCGGGTTCATAACCGCCGGCATCAAGGAGATCGCCGATGCCCGGGTGGGAGACACCATCACCGACGAACGCCGACCCGCGGCTGTGCCCCTTCCCGGCTTCCGGCCGAGTCAGCCCGTGGTCTTTTGCGGCATCTTCCCCACCGACACCAATGACTATGAACATCTGCGCGACAGCCTCGCCAAGCTCCGGCTCAACGATGCCAGCTTCGTCTACGAACCGGAGACCTCGACGGCCCTCGGCCTCGGCTTTCGCTGCGGCTTTCTCGGACTCCTCCACCTCGAGATCGTTCAGGAGCGGCTCGAGCGCGAGTTCGGTCTCGACCTCGTGGTCACCGCCCCGTCGGTGGTCTACCGGGTCCATCTGACCGACGGTACCATGCGCGAGCTGCACAATCCTGCCGATTATCCCGATCCCACCCGGATCGCCAGGATCGAAGAGCCGTGGATCCGAGCCACCATCCTCGTCCCCGAGGACTATCTCGGTGCGGTCCTCGAGCTTTGCGAGGCGCGGCGGGGCCGCCAACTCGACCTCACTTGGGTCGGTAGCCGAGCGATGTTGGTCTACCGACTACCCCTGAACGAGGTGGTGTATGACTTCTACGACAAGCTCAAGTCGGTGAGCCGCGGCTACGCCAGCTTCGACTATCAGCTCGACGGGTACGAGGCGAGCGACCTCGTCAAGCTGTCCATCCTGATCAATGGCGAGCCGGTGGAGAGCCTCGCCACCATCGTCCATCGCTCGGCGGCCGAGTCTCGCGGTCGGGCCATGTGCGAGAAGCTCAAGGAGCTCATCCCCCGACAGCTTTTCCAGATCGCCATCCAAGCGGCGATCGGCTCGCGCATCATCGCGCGCGAGACCATCCGGCCGTTCCGCAAGGACGTCACCGCGAAGTGCTATGGCGGCGACGTCACCCGCAAGCGCAAGCTGCTCGAAAAGCAGAAGGAGGGGAAGAAGCGCATGCGCCAGGTGGGACGGGTCGAAATCCCGCAGGAGGCCTTCCTCGCCGCCCTCAAGGTGGGCTGAACCGGCCTGGCGTCAGGCGACCCGCCGCCGCGGCTCCGCTTCTGCAGCTGCCGCCGCCTGCAGCAGGGTGAAGCAGATGGCAGCCCCGCCGAGGCGGGACTCCTCGCACCAGATGCGGCCGCGGAAGTGCTGGACGATCTCGCGGCAGATGGCGAGCCCGAGCCCGCTGCCGCGGGGCTTGTCGGTGAGGGCCGAGGTCACTTGGCGGAACTTCTCGAAGATGGCCTCCCGCATCTCCTTCGGCACACCCGGGCCGTTGTCCTCGACGCGGACGAGATAGTCGGTACCGAGGTTGCGCAGCTCGATGTGGATCCGCCCCTGACCCGCAGGGACGAATTTGGCAGCGTTGGAAAAGAGGTTCAGGAGCACCTGGACGATGCGGTCGCGGTCGCAGCGCACCGGCGCCCGGGAGACGCCGAAGTCGGCCGTGACCTCGATCCCATGCTCGCGGAAAAGACCCTCGCAGCGTCGGATCGCATCCTCGACGATGGCCCGCAGGTCGCACTCCGTGACTTGCCATTCCATGCGACCGGATTCGATCCGCGACAAATCGAGCACATCGTCGATGAGGCGGGTGAGACGCTCCGTTTCGTGGACGATGATCTCGACGAAACGCTGCCGCTCCTCTTGGGGGAGGTCGGGATTGTCGAGCAGGATTTCGGAGAACGAGCGGATCGCGGTCAGCGGCGTGCGCAGCTCGTGGCTCACGGTGGCGATGAAATCGTCCTTGAGCTGGTCCAGCTGGCGCAGGCGCTCGTTGGCCTCCCGCAGTTCGGCGGCAAGGCGTTCGAGCTCGCGCGACTTCTGCTCGAGGCGCTGGCTGGCTTCGATCGCCTGCGAGGTCTCGTCGAGGATCTCCAAAAGCGCATCGGGGCCGATCACCTCGCCGCGCACCACCGAACCCACGACGATCCTCGCCGAGGCGGCACCGATCGCCCGCGCGAGCTGGCGTTCGGCCAGCTGGACGAGTTCGGCGTCGGCGCGATCGCCAGCCTCGAGCCGATGGCCTCGCCGTCGTTCCTCGCGCGCGAACAGGGCCGCGGTCGCCTCCTGACCGAGGAAGCGCACGAGCAGCTCCTTGAGGGCAGCGACTCGCGTCTCCCCGCGCCACAGCCGAGTCGAGCGCTCGGCCTGGTCGACGTCGACATAGAGCATGCCCTGCAAGCGCTCGAGATCGCTGCGGCGGGAGAGCAGCGACACGGTCACGAACACCACGAGATTGGTGCCGAGGCTCCACAGCACGGCATGGGTCACGGGAGCCAAGCCCTCGAGGCCGAACAGCGCTTGGGGCCGGAGCAAGGCGATGTCGAACGGCCCGGCCTCGAGGATTTGCGGGTCGAGCCAACCCGCCAGAGCGAAGGCCGGCACCACGAGGGTGTAGAGCCAGATCGCGAAGCCAGCGAGCAGGCCTGCCACCGCACCCGCGCGGCTCGCTTCCCGCCAGTACAGGGCGAAGAGGATGAGGGGCGCGAATTGGGCCACCGCGGCAAAGGAAATGAGGCCGATCGACACCAGCTGGAACTGTTCGGCCACGAGATGGAAGAACGCATAGCCAGCGAGCAGGATGCCGAAGATCGAGAGCCGGCGGATCGCCAGCACGAGCCCGGTGAGATCGGGACGTCGAGCCAGCCGCAAGCGCTCGATGCGCAGCAGCACCGGCATCACCAGATCGTTGGAGATCATGGTGGAGATCGCGATGGTCTCGACGATGACCATGGCAGTCGCAGCCGACAGGCCACCGACGAAGGCGAGGAAGGCGATCAAGGGGAAACCCTCGGCGAGCGGCAAACGGACCATGGTCATATCGCCGCTCACCCCGCTCAGCACACCGGCGATGGCGACGGGCAGCACGAACACGTTGATCACGAGGGTGTAGAGGGGGAATAGCCAGCTCGCGGTACGCACATGGTCGGGATCGACGTTCTCGATCACCGCGACCTGGAACTGGCGGGGCAGCGCGACGAACGCCAGAGCGGCGAGCAGCGTGTGGGCGAACCAGTCGAGATAGGTCATGCCGGTGCCGGCGAAGGTGAGCAACTCCGTCCGGCCGATGGCTTCGAGCCGCACCACCAGGTCGCCGATGCCGTCGTAAAGGCCCCACGTCACGAAGGCGCCGACGGCGAGGAACGTCGCGAGCTTGACCACGCTCTCGAAGGCGATCGCCAGCACCATTCCCTGGTGGTGTTCGGTGGCGTCGATGTGGCGGGTGCCGAAGAGGATGCTGAAAAGGGCGAGCAGGAGGGTCACGAGCAGCGCTGTATCCGGACCCCAGCCAGCGAGAGTGTGGCTCACCGACGGCCCGAAGAGCGCATCGACGCTGCTTGCCACCGCTTTGAGCTGCAGCGACACATAGGGCACGATGCCGATCATCGCCACCGAGGTGACGAGGCCGCCGAGCAGGCTGCTCTTGCCGTAGCGGGCAGCGATGAAGTCGGCGATCGAGGTGATGCCATAAGCCCGCGCAATGCGCAGCATCCGCGCGAGCAGGACAGGAAAGAGCAGAGCGACGATGGTGGGGCCGAGATAGATGGGCAGGAAGGCGATCCCGGCGCCCTGCGCCAACCCCACACTGCCGAAAAAGGTCCAGGCGGTGAAATAGACCGCGAGGGAAAGCGTGTAGATCAGTGGATGATCGATGACACTCTGGCCGCGATCGGCCTGTCGGTCGCCCCAGCTCGCCAGCGCGAAGAGCAGCGCCAGATAGAGGATCGCGGTGGCGACTCCGACCGAGACCGCGATCATCGCCGTCTCCGTTCCCCCGTCCGGCCGCCGACGATCGCGAAGGTACAGGCGATCACCGTCGCCCAGGCGAGGAAGATCCAGAGGGGCAGGGCACCCGCGAGGCAACAGCGCCCGAAGGCATCGAACACGGCGAATGTCGGATAGCCGAACAGCAACGCGGCAACGATCGCCAGCACGACGAGCCGGTTGCGGGTCGTCTCATTCACCCCTTGCCGCCGCTTCCCGGTCGGCGGCGAGCCGCTGTCGGCGCAGGGCCGCCCGCCGGCTGGCCGCGAGGGCCTCGCCGAGGGTGCGAATCCCGCGATGGCGCAAGAGCTCGATCAGCCGCACGAACACCTCCGCCGTCGCCACGGCATCGCCGAGCGCATTGTGCCGGGCACGGATCTCCACGCCAAGCCGTTCGGCAATGCCGTCGAGACTGTGATCGTCGATATCCTCGTGCAGAACCGCTGACAAGAGGAGGGTATCGAGCACCGGCTGGTCGAAGCGGACGCCGGCCTCGCCCTCCCAGCGACGCAGGAAGGCGAGGTCGAAGGCCGCATTGTGGGCGATGAGCACGGCATCGCGGGCGAACTCGGCGAAGCGTGCGACGACCAGGGGCGGCGGCGGTCGGCCGGCTACCATGTCGTCGGTGATCCCGTGGATGCGGCTCGCTGCGAGGGGGATGGGACGGCCCGGATCGACGAGGGCATCGAAGGTCTCGCCGCGCAGGATCCGGCCGCTCACGACGCGTACGGCGCTGATCTGGACGAGCTCGTCCTGCGACGGGTCGAGGCCGGTGGTCTCGGTGTCGAAGACCACGCACGTCAAGCGGTCGAGCGGCGTATCGGCGAGATTGGCGGGAGGCTGTTCCAGAAGACGGAAGTCGTAGAACTCCGGCCGCGGTGGTAGGACGAACCGCCGGTCGACCGGGTGCAGGCCGCGCGGGGGCGGCAGGTCGAGCCGCAGAAAGCCGCCCGAACGTCCGGCATCGGGGGCGATCCATGGGGTGCTGCCGTGGCGTGCCGCGAGGTCGCGGGCGGTCAAGCCCAGCCGCGGGAAGAGGGGGCGGTCGAGCCACTCTTCGAAGGCGCGCGAACCGGGCACCGGCCCTCGCCAGGAAACCTCGAGCAGGACGCGCTCGTCGGCGCGTCGGCCTTCGATACGCACCCGTTCGACACCGAAGCCGGCGAGCCAGAGGAGGAAAGCGGCGAGGAACTCGCAGAGGGCGAAACTGTCGGCCGCGAGCCAAAGCGGCGCCGCTGGCGCCGACAGTTCGGGGCCGCGGCGACCCTCCTCGAGACGCTCGCGCAAAAGCTCGACCACATCCCCGACTTCGACGTCGTAGAGAGGGGAGCGATCGAGCAAAAATCGCCGCGCCGAATCGCCGAGCGCGTTGAGCTCGCGGTCGAGGCGGAGGCTCTCCTCGAGCACGATCCTGAGAAAGCCGGTGGCCTCGTCGTCGGCAGCCAGCCGCTCCTGCAGGACCTCCGCCGCTGCCCGCAGGCTGGCCAGCGGACCGCGCCAGCGACTCGTCGCCCGCTCGAGGAACAGCTCACCGCCGAGGCGAAGCGCGTCCGCTCCTGCGTCTTCGAAGACCAACACGAAGCCCTCGGGCAGCGCTCCCGGTTCCATGATCAAAGACAGGCGGCAACGCAGGATGCGTTCGCCGCCCACCGTGCCGGCCACGAACGGCTCGCTCACCGGCGCCGCGGCATGGCGGAGCGCCGCGCGCCGCAAGAGGGCGAGATGGTGGACGACCACGCTGCGCTGCACCAGACCGAAAAGCGATCGCCCGAGTCCTACCGGTCCCACCTCGCCGAGGGTGGCGAGGGCGGCGTCATTGTAGAGCAAGATACGGCCGTCCATGCCGCAGCACACGAGGCCGTCAGCGAGATCGCGCAGGATCGCTGCCAGACGCCGCCGCTGCTCCTCGAGCTCGCGCTCCACCCGCTGTCGCTCGTGAGCGAGCCGCGCCTCCGCCTCGTCCAGCCGGTCGAGCAGACGCCCGAGGGGAGCAGCGATGGGCTCGAGCCCCGGCGCTGCCGCTGGCAAGCGATCGCGGCGGGGTGGGTCGGCGACCAAGGCGTGGTCGAGGGCACGGGCAAACTCCGCAAATCCCGAGAGCAGTCGGCGGTCGAGCAGGAGAAAGCCGACGCCGACCAGCCCGGCCGCCCACAGGCCGAGCAGCCCCAGCCAGCGGGCGAGCTGTGGATCGGCCGCGAAGAACTGGGCCGCCAAGACGAACGCCGGCAGCGCGATGGACCCGCCGAGGATCGTCGCGACGAGCCAGAGCGTGCGACGGCTGCGGTTCACCCCTCCCCTTCCAACATCCCCCGCACCTTGTCCACCAACTCCCGGGTCGAGAAGGGCTTGGTCACGTAGGCATCGGCGCCGAGGGCGAGGCCGCGCTCGCGCTCGCTCTCGCGCCCCCGGGCCGTCAGCATGACGATCCGGGTGCGCCGCCACTCGGGCCGCGCGCGGATGCGCTCGCACACCTCGAAACCGTCGATCTCCGGCATCATGACATCGAGCAAGAGGAGGTCGGGCGGATCCCGGTCGAGGGCGGCCAGCGCTTCGCGGCCGTTGCGCGCCACCTCGACCTCGAAGCCTGCCTTCTTCATGAGGAATTCGAGCGACAGCACGATGTTCGGCTCGTCGTCGACGATGAGCACCCTCTTGCCCGACATGTCCCGGCCTCCGGATCGCGCTCCTCGCCTCAACGCTTTGGACAGCTACGCCGGCAAACAGGGGTAGCGACAGGTGGTGATTTGCCGCGCTCGACGCCGGCCTTGACCCCATGGCCGCCTACCGCCACATCGCGCTCGTCCGCATCCGAGAACGTCCCGAGGGAACGCCCGGTGCACACCCCCCATCGCTGGCACGGCACCACGATCCTCTCCGTGCGCAAGGGCCGACAGGTGGTGATCGCGGGCGACGGTCAGGTCACCCTCGACCAGACGATCGTCAAGGGCAACGCCCGCAAGGTCCGTCGCCTCGGTGACGGCTCGATCATCGCCGGCTTCGCCGGCAGCACCGCGGATGCCTTCACCCTGCTCGAGCGCCTCGAGGCCAAGCTCGAGCGGCATCCCAATCAGCTCGCCCGCGCCTGCGTGGAGCTGGCCAAGGACTGGCGGACCGACCGCTATCTGCGCCGGCTCGAGGCGATGCTGGCGGTCGCCGACGCCGAAGTGTCCCTGCTCGTGACCGGTGCCGGCGACGTGCTGGAGCCGGAAGATGGGCTCATCGGCATCGGCTCGGGCGGCATCTATGCGCTTGCCGCGGCCCGTGCGCTGCTCGACATCGAGGGACTGACGGCGGAAGCCATCGCCCGCAAGGCGATGGCCATCGCCGCCGACATCTGCGTCTACACCAACCACGCCCTGGTGCTCGAGAAGATCGACCTGCCATGACGGCGCTCACCCCGCGCGAGATCGTGCACGAGCTCGACCGCCACATCGTCGGCCAGCAGGCGGCCAAGCGCGCGGTGGCGATCGCCCTGCGCAATCGCTGGCGGCGCCAGCAGCTCGAGGAAGGCCTGCGCGAGGAGGTGCTGCCGAAGAACATCCTGATGATCGGGCCCACGGGTTGCGGCAAGACCGAGATCGCGCGCCGCCTCGCACGGCTCGCCCAAGCCCCCTTCCTCAAGGTCGAGGCGACCAAGTTCACCGAAATCGGCTATGTCGGCCGCGACGTCGAGAGCATCGTGCGCGACCTCCTCGAGGTGGCGATCAAGATGACCCGCGAGCGCCTGCGGCGCGAGGTCGCCGCCCAGGCCGAGCGCAATGCCGAAGAGCGACTCCTCGACGCTCTCGTCGGCAGCGGTGCCCACCGGGAAACGCGCGACAAGTTCCGCCGCATGCTGCGCGAGGGAGCGCTCGCCGATCGCGAGATCGAGATCGAACTCCTGGATGCCGGCGGCCCGGCGTTTCCGACCTTCGATGTTCCGGGATTGCCCGGGGCCCAGGTCGGGATGGTCAATCTCAGCGAGATCTTGAGCCGCGCCTTTGGCCAGCGGACGAAGAAGCGGCGGATGACGGTGGCGGAAAGCTACGATCTCCTCGTCGTCGAGGAGGCGGACAAGCTGATCGACCAGGACCGGGTCGTGCGCGAGGCGATCGCCGCGACCGAGCAGCAGGGCATCGTGTTTCTCGACGAAATCGACAAGATCACCGGGCGCGAGGGCCGGATGGGTGCCGACGTCAGCCGCGAGGGCGTGCAGCGCGATCTCCTCCCCCTCATCGAAGGGACCACCGTCGCGACCCGTTACGGCCCCGTCGCCACCGATCACATCCTCTTCATCGCCTCCGGTGCCTTCCACCTCGCCAAACCTTCCGACCTCTTGCCGGAACTGCAGGGCCGGCTGCCGATTCGGGTGCAGCTGGAGCCGCTCGGGCAGCAGGACCTGCGGCGCATTCTGGTCGAACCCGAAGCCAGTCTGGTGCGTCAGTACACGGCTCTGCTCGCCGCTGAAGGAGTCGAGCTCGTGTTCACCGACGACGGGCTCGACGAAATCGCCAAGCTCGCCCACGAGATCAACAGCCGGGTCGAGAACATCGGCGCTCGTCGTCTGCAGACGGTGATGGAGAAGCTGGTCGAAGAGATCAGCTTCACCGCCTCCGATCGGCCGGGCGAGCGGTTCGTCATCGACCGCGACTATGTGCGCCAACAGGTGGGCTCGCTGCTCACCGGTGCCGATCTGTCGCGCTTCATCCTCTAGCCGCGGCGGCAGCCGGTCCCGTCGTCACCCGCGCCCGCTCCGCCTCGCCGTCAGAGTTGGTGCGGGATCGTCGCCTGCATGGAGGGCCGGGTCGCGAACCCCTCGAACCAAGCGGCGAGCTGCGGTCGCCCGTCGCGCCAACGGTCGGCGCCGAAGCGGAAGTCGAGATAGCCCAAAGCACAGCCGAGGGCGATGCGGCCGAGATCCACTCCCTCGCCGCGATACTCCGCGGGATGCGCCTCGAGCCAGTCGAGGGCCCGGGTGATCTTGAGCTTCTGATGCTCGACCCAAGCGTGCCAGCGCAGCTCCTCGGGGCGCAGGAAGGTCTCGTAGCGGGTGAGCACCCCGGCTTCCATCATGCCGTCGGCGAGCGCTTGCAACCTGAAGGTGCGGAAGCGGGCCATGCCGTCGCGCGGCAAGATCCTCCCCCCGCCCGCCAGGGAATCGAGATATTCGCAGATCACCCGCGAGTCATAGAGCGGCGTGCCGTCGTCGAGCACGAGGGTGGGCAGCTTGCCGAGGGGATTGTCGGCGACCACCGCCTCGTTCGGCTGGACCGGCGTGACCGCACGGTTCTCGACGGTGATGCGGTCGGCGAGCCCGAGCTCGTGGGCCGTCACCATCACCTTGCGACCGAACGGCGATGCAGGATTGGTGTGCAGACGCATGGGACCTCCCCTCTGGTGTGGCGAGCGATGGAACTTCGACCCGTGGATACGCCATCCCGCCTGCCTCAGGTGGGGAGGCCGCGCGGTGGCGTCAACGCAGCTGGGCTCGCTGCATATCCCCCTTCCGCGTCCTTCGGGCGAGCCTCCGGCGGCAACAGGAACTCGCGACCGACCTTCACGCGATAGACGCCATCGTAGGCGATGACATCGGCAGTAGCGTAGGTCTCGCTCCAGCGCTCGGGCAGATAGCTGCCGGTGCCGATGATGTCGATCGGCGCGCGAACGCTCGCCATGAGCTTGCATTTCTGCGGGCTGAAGCCGGAGCTGGCGATGATCTTGACCTTGGGGAAGCCGGCGCGATCGAGCGCTTCGCGGACGTGGAAGATGGCCGCTGCCGTCACCCCTGTGCCGGTCAACCAGCGCAACTCCTCTTCGGTGCGGTAGGTGCGGATCGCCTCTGGGGCATGACGCTCGAGCACGGCATAAGAGGCCGCGACGTCGAGTCCCTCGACGAAACGGCCGCCGTGAGTGTCGAGGCGCACGCCGAGTCGCCCCTCGGCCGCGAGTTCGGGAAAGCGCTCGCAGACCGCCAGCGAATCGGTGACCTCGCGGCCGAAATAGTCGACGAGGACATAGAGCGGGTCGTCAGGGAAGGTCTCGTGGAACATTTCGGCCGCCCGCACGGTGCTGCCGGCATAGCCGATGAGCGCGTGCGGCATGGTCCCGAGACCACGCTCGCGGCCGAAGTAGTGGGCGGTGGCATCGGTGGCATTGCCGATGAACCCGACAGCACCGGCCTCGCGCTGCGCCTTGGCGGAACCCACGCTCGCCGCATAGGCCATCATCTCCGCCATTTCCGAGCCGGCGCAGTGGCGCGCGTCCATGGCGAGAAATCCGACGTAGGGCAGGTCGGTGCACATGGTCCAGGCGTTGAACGCGGCGACACAGGCTGGACCGAGCTTTTGGAGGAAGATGGTCTCGAGGTCGACGAGATGGCGGAAGGAGCCATGGATATACATCATGGGCTCGCCTGCCCCGACCCACGCCCCTTCCGGATAGAGCAGCTCGACCTCGATCTCGGCGCCGCGGGCTTCTGCCATGCCCTCGAGCCAGCTGACGGCGAGGCGCGGAGTGCACAGCACGGGGCGGCGCATGAACACCGCGTAGGTGACCCGGCAATCGCCGAACCGCTCGATGATCGCCCGCGTCTTCGAGAAATATTTGTCGGTGTAGCGCGCGATCTCCTGCGGCGGCGGGAACAGCGGTCCGTCCATGGCGTCAACAGGCGGCGCGCAGCCCGGCCCGCTCTTCCTTGAGGGCTTCCGCGACAAGGAAGGCGAGCTCGAGACTTTGCTGGGCGTTGAGCCGGGGGTCGCAGTGGGTGTGGTACCGGTCGCACAGCCGCGCCTCGGTGATCGCCTGCGCCCCGCCCGTGCACTCGGTGACATCCTCGCCGGTCATCTCGATGTGGATGCCGCCGGCGTGCGTGCCTTCCGCCCGATGGATGGCGAAGAACCGCCGCACTTCCTCGAGGATGCGGTCGAACGGCCGTGTCTTGTAGCCGCTCGCCGCGCGGATGGTGTTGCCATGCATGGGATCGCACGACCAGACCACGGCACGGCCCTCGCGCTGGACGGCCCGCACCAGAGGCGGCAGATGCCGCTCCACCTTGTCTGCCCCCATGCGCGAGATGACCATGAGCCGGCCGGGAAGGTTCTTCGGATTGAGGATGTCGATCAGGCGCAGCAGCTCGTCCGGCCGCATCGATGGCCCGGCTTTGACGCCGATGGGATTGGCGATCCCGCGGCAGAACTCGACATGCGCCCCATCGAGCTGGCGGGTCCGGTCGCCGATCCACAACAGATGGGCCGAGGTGTCGTACCACAGGCCGGTCGTGGAATCGACACGGGTCATCGCCTGCTCGAAACCGAGCAGCAGACATTCATGCGAGGTATAAAAACTCGTACGCGTGATCTGTGGCGTATTGAGATCGGTGATCCCGCACGCCTGCATGAAGGTGAGGGCGTCGCTGATGCGATCGGCGAGATCGCGGTAGCGCTCGCCCTGCGGCGACTTCTCGACGAAGCCCAGGTTCCACTGATGGACCCGGGTGAGCGAGGCGTAGCCACCCTCGGTGAAGGCTCGGAGGAGATTGAGGGTCGCCGCCGCTTGCGCATAGGCCTGTAGCTGCCGCCGCGGATCGGGCCTGCGGCTCTCGGGGTCGAATTCCAGCCCGTTCACGATGTCGCCGCGATAGGCCGGCAATTCCACCCCGTCCCGGACTTCGGTCGGCGAGCTGCGGGGCTTGGCGAACTGGCCGGCCATCCGGCCCACCTTCACGACCGGCATGCCAGCCCCGTAAGTGAGCACCACCGCCATCTGCAGCAGCACCCGCAGCGTGTCGCGAATCTTGTCGGCGCGGAAATCGGCAAACGCCTCGGCACAGTCACCGCCCTGCAGCACGAAGGCGCGTCCAGCGCACACCTCGGCCAGCTTCGCCTGCAGCGACCGGCACTCGCCCGCGAAGACCAAGGGCGGCCAAGTGGCCAGCTGCCGTTCGACCTCGGCGAGCAGCTCCGGATCGTCATAGTCCGGCATTTGCTGCGCCGGTTTGCCGCGCCAGCTCCCGGGACTCCACTCCAGCGACATCCCCATTCGCTCCCGTCCCGGATCACACCCGGGGCTTGTACATTGTGACGAACTCTTCCGCGGCGGTCGGATGGATTCCGACCGTGGCATCGAAATCGGCCTTCTTGGCTCCTGCTGTCAAGGCGACCGCCAGGCCCTGGACGATTTCCGCGGCATCGTCGCCGATCATGTGACAGCCCAGCACGCGGTCGCTCGCGCGGTCGACTACGAGTTTCATGAAGGTGCGCGCCGGCAGGTCGGGAAGCGTATAGAGCATCGGCCGGAAGGCCGTGGTAAAGACCACGACATCCAAACCGAGCTCGCGCGCCCGCTCTTCCGAGTAGCCCACGCTCGCCACCTGGGGAATGCCGAACACCGCGGTCGGCACCGTCTCGTAGGCGACGAGCTCGGGATTGTCGTGGAACAGCCGCTCGGCGAGCGCCCGGCCCTCGGCGATGGCGACCGGCGTGAGATCGTGCTGGCTGGCATCGAGCCCGTGTCCCGCGTGATCGGAGCAGTCCCCGACAGCGTGGATACCCGGCACATTGCTCTCGTAACCGATATCCACGTAGATCGCCCCTTCGCGGTTCATTCGTACCCCGAGCTCCTCCAGGCCGAGGCCGCGGGTATTCGGCACCGGATGGCGGCCGGTCGCATAGACGACGAGGTCCGCCTCGAGCTCCCCCATGCTGGTGACGAGCCGCAGGCGCTGGCCCGCCCGCTCCAGCCGCTCGATCCGGGTCCCGGGAAGCAAGTCCACGCCCTCGCGTTCGAGCGCCGAAGCGAGCTCCTTTCTGAGCTCGAGATCGAAGCCGCGCAGCGGCAGCTCGCGGCGATA
Organism: bacterium HR40; assembly: GCA_002898275.1. Classification (GTDB taxonomy): domain Bacteria; phylum Pseudomonadota; class Alphaproteobacteria; order Geminicoccales; family Geminicoccaceae; genus HRBIN40. The sequence continues at coordinate 379,705 of BEIQ01000001.1, read as the reverse complement.
GACGAGGCGGACGCGACTACCGAGAGCGCGGAAGATACTCGCCACCTCGACCCCGATGTAGCCGGCCCCCACCACCGCGAGCTCTCGCGGCAGGGGGTAATGGCCCTCGAACACCCAGTCGGAGGTCACCGCATGCTCGATTCCGGGCAGATCCGGGAGGCTGGGTCGGCCGCCCACCGCGACGACGACCCGCCGGGCCCGTACCCGCTCGCCAGCGACTTCGACCACATGGGGAGGGCCGCCGGCAACGATGCGGGCCCGCGCCTCGTAGAGATGGACACCGGCTTCCCTCAACAGGCGGCGATAGACGCCCTGGAGCCGCGCCACTTCACGGTCGCGGGCGGAGAGCAGGGCGGCGAAATCGAAGCCGATCTCGCCGGTCCGCCAACCATAGCCCGGCGCCAGGAAAAGGGCACGCCGGAGCTGGGCGGCGAACCAGGTGAGCTTCTTCGGCACGCAGCCGCGGACGACACAGGTTCCGCCGAGCCGTCCGGCTTCGGCAAGCGCCACGCGGGCGCCATAGGAGGCGGCACGCCGCGCGCAGGCTATGCCACCCGAACCGCCACCGATGACGAAGAGGTCGTATTCGGCCACGGGCTACTGGATCCCGCCAAGGCTCACGTACTTGATCTCGACATATTCGTCGATGCCGTATTTCGAGCCCTCGCGACCGAGGCCGCTCTGCTTCACACCCCCGAAGGGCGCCACCTCGACCGAGATCACCCCGTCGTTGACCCCAACGAGCCCCACTTCGAGGGCCTCGGCGACACGAAAGACGCGACCGAGATCGCGCGCATAGAAGTAGCCGGCAAGCCCGACATCGGAAGCGTTGGCCATCGCCACCACTTCCTCCTCTGTCTCGAAACGAAAGAGCGGGGCGACGGGACCGAAGGTCTCCTCGTGCGCGATGCGCATACCCGCGTGACAGCCGGCGAGCACGGTCGGTTCGAAGAAACAGCCGCCCAGGGCATGCCGCCTGCCGCCAACCACCAGGGTCGCACCCTTTTCCAGGGCATCGGCGACGTGCTCCTCGACCTTGCGCACCGCCAGCTCGTCGATGAGCGGACCGATCACGACACCGGGCTCCGTCCCCGGCCCCACGCGAAGCCTGCGCACTTCGGCGGCGAAACGTTCGGCGAAGGCATCGAAGATCCTCGCTTGGACGTAAATGCGATTGGTGCACACGCAAGTCTGACCGGCATTGCGAAACTTGCACAGGATCGCACCCTGCACGGCTGCCTCGAGGTCGGCGTCGTCGAAGACGATGAAGGGGGCGTGCCCACCGAGCTCCATCGAGACGCGCTTCACCGTGTCGGCGCACTTGCGCAAAAGCGACTTCCCGGTCTCCGTCGACCCGGTGAACGACAGCTTCCGCACGCTCTTGCTGGCACAGAGCTCGTCGGCGATCGCCGCAGCCGGGCCGGTCACGACATTGAACACTCCCTTGGGCATGCCTGCGCGTTCGGCGAGCACCGCGAGCGCGAGGGCCGAAAACGGGGTGGCACTTGCCGGCTTCACCACCATGGTACAGCCGACCGCAAGGCCCGGCGCGCATTTGCGCGTGATCATGGCATTGGGGAAGTTCCACGGCGTGATCGCGGCGCACACCCCAACCGGCTGCTTGAGCACGAGGATGCGACGAGACGATACCGTCTGCGGGATGACGTCGCCGTAGACGCGCTTGGCCTCTTCGGCGAACCACTCGACGAAGGAGGCGCCGTAGGCGATCTCCCCCTTGGCCTCGGCGAGCGGTTTGCCCTGTTCGCGCGTCATGATGTAGGCGAGGTCGTCGGCGTTGGCGACGATCAGCTCGTACCAGCGGCGCAGGATCGCCGCCCGTTCCTTGGCCGTCTTGGCGCGCCACGACCCGAAGGCCCGTTCCGCCGCGGCAATGGCCCGGCGCGTTTCCTCGGCGCCCAGGCGTGGGACGCTGCCGATCTCCCGGCCCGTCGCCGGATCGGTGACCGACAACCGCCGGCCATCGTCGGCATCGATCCAGGCACCATCGACATAGCACTGTTCGCGGAAGAGATCCGGATCGCGCAGCTGGACGCGAAGGTCCTCGAGCGCCGTGGCCATGGCTTCCTCCCGGCAAGGCCGGCGAGCAGGCAGATCGTCCGCCGAACTCGGTGTCGACGCCTCTCTATAGGTTGCCCACTCGGGGCGGCAAGGCGGAGTCCTCGCGGGCCCTCGCGTCTCTCTAGCCGACTGGCGGAAGATCCGGAAAGAGCCGCAGCACGAGAGCGCTCAGCTCGTCGAACTGGCCGCTCACCAGCAACGCCCCTGCGAAGGCGAGCACCGCTCCCGCGAGCCGCTCGACGATGCGGAGATGGCGGCGAAAGCGCGCGACCAGTCCGAGAAACGGGCGAATCGCGAACGCCGCGACGAGAAACGGAAAGCCGAGGCCGGCGGCGTAGAGGGCGAGCAACCACGCTCCTTCGGCAGCCGTGGGCTCGCGCGCGGCAAGCGCGAGGATCGCCGCCAATACCGGTCCGACGCAGGGCGTCCAGCTGAAGGCGAAGGCGACACCGAAGAGGAAGGAACCGAGAAGCCCCCGGGCACCTCCGGGATCGACACGCAGCTCGCGGGAGAGCCACGGCAGTCGCAGGACGCCGAGAAACTGGAGGCCGAAGAGGACAAAGAGCAGCCCCGACAGCCGCGCCAGCATCTCCGCATGGGAAGCCAGCCAACGGCCGATGACGCTCGCGCTCGCGCCCATCGCCACGAACACGATCGCGAAGCCCGAGACAAAGGCCAAGGCCGCCACCAGCAGCCGCCGAGAAAGCGCGGGATCCAGCCTCCGCTCGCCGGTCAGCTGGTCGAGGGTGAGGCCGGTGAGATAGCAGAGCCAAAGCGGGACGAGGGGCAACACACAAGGGCTGGCGAAGCCGGAAAGACCACCCAGCAAGGCGGCGATCTCGCTGATCTCGATGCCATACACGGGTCAGCGCCCGACGACCTCGATCCGGCTCACCGGTTCCGGCACCACCACCCGACGCTCCCGCAGATGCTCGAACACGAGCTCCCACACCGGCGGCCCTTCCACCCCTTCGTTGACCGACGCCCAGCCAGCCACGACGTAGGAGCGACCAGCCTCGAGAGGTTCGCCGGTGGACAACAGACGGAGGTCGGAAATGCGCGAGCCGGCGCGGGCGCCGGGATCGATGCGGTAGGCCAGATTGCCCACCCGCACCATATCGCCACCCTGTTGGTAGTAGGGATCCGGGTTGAACAGATTGTCGGCGACATCCTCGAGGATCGCCTTGATCTGCTCGCCCGTCATGGCGACGCGGTAGACGGCGGGATAGGTGATGGCGGTGTGGTTCCAGACGAACTCGCGCGTGATCGGCATCCCCGAAGGCAGCGCTGTGCCCCAGCGGAAACCCGGCGACAGGGCGATTTCGGCTTCCCGCCGCGCGAGCAACGCGGCACAGATGACGTCGTCGAACGTCCCGTTGAAGGTGCCGCGGCGGTAGAGCGGGATTTCGGTCTCGGCCACCACTTCCGAGAGCTCGGCGACGAAAGGCTGCCTCAGCTCCGCGATGCGCGCCGCGACCTGCGGCTGCGGCGGCACCACGTCGGCCAAAACCGGCAGGAGCCGGAAGGCATAGTCGCGGATGCCGTCGGCGCCGACCTCGAGGTCCAGTCGCGAGAGAAACTTGCCGTTGGATCCGGTGGCGACGAGCAGAGTACGTCCCACCACCACAGGCTTGGGCAGCGCGTCGTGGGTGTGACCGCAGAGGATGACGTCGATGCCCTCGACCCGGCTCGCCAGCCGGTAGTCGACATCGAAGCCGTTGTGGGAGAGCAGCACCACGAGCTGGACCTTTTCCTCCTCGCGGAGCTTGCGGACGAGCTCGGCCAGCTCCTCTTCGCGGATGCCAAAGGACCACTGGGGGATGAGCCAACGTGGATTGGCGACCGGCGTATAGGGGAAGGCCTGGCCGATGACACCGATCGCCACGCCACCCCGCTCGAAGCGGGCGAAACCCTCGAAGACCGGCTCTTGCCATTCGGTGTCCCGCACGTTCGCCGCGAGAAAGGCGAATCCGAGGGTCTTGCGCACCTCCTCGATCCGCTCGGCGCCGAGGGTGAATTCCCAGTGTGCCGTCATCGCATCCGGCCGCAAAAGCCGCATCGCCTCGATGACGTCCTGGCCGCGAGTGCGCAACGCCGTCCACGAGCCCTGCCAGCTGTCGCCGCCGTCGAGCAGCAACACCCGATCGCCGCGCTCCGCCCGGATCGCCTCGACCAGCGTCGCGAGGCGGTCGAGCCCGCCTACCCGCCCATAGGCCTTGGCGAGGGCATCGAAGTCGTCGCTCGAGAGCAGATAGGCCTCCGGGCTGCCGGGAACGATACCGAAATGGTCGAGCAGCTGGCGACCGGTGATGTGCGGCGGACGCCCCGCCGCCTCGCCGACGCCGAGGTTGACGGCTGGTTCTCGATAGTAAATCGGCACCAACTGGGCGTGGAGATCGGTCAGGTGGAGGATCGTCACCTGTCCTTTCGGTGGGAACGCGAGAATGTCGTCAAAGCTCAGCTTTTGCTGCGCCAAGGCCCGCGGCAAGTCGGCGAAAGCCGTGACGAGCGGCGCCACCCCGGCGAGGAAATGGAGGAACTCGCGGCGACTCGGCATCGGTTGCATCCCCTTCGAACCGACCAGCTGCCGGAGGCGGCAGGAAGTCCGGGCCGCGGACGACCGCGACCCTCCGCGATCTTCCCCTGTCCGCGCCGGACAGGAGCGGCGAGATCTTCCGGATCCGCCTCGGCGTTCGCTGCGGGCGCTCAGGCGCCCTCGATCTTCACCGTGGCCTTTTCGGTGTATACCGAGCCGTCGTCATCGACCCAACGGAACTCGAACTCGCCCGGTTCGTCGATTCTCACCTTGAAGGCGATATAGGGATTGGCCGAGATCGCTGGGAACAAATCCATCGCGAACACGAGCTTGCCATTGTAATAAGCTTCGAACCGGTTGATGATCTTCCTCGGAATTGTATTGCCTTCGCGATCCTTTCGCTGACCCGATTCCATCTCGTGCGAGATGAGGGTCTTGATTTCGATGATCTCGCCCTTCTGGGCGGATTTCGGTACGCGAACGCGCGGCTTCGCCTCTGCCATCGAGAACTGTCCCTTCGCTTGTCCCTTGACCGCCAATGCTCGAGGATAGCCGCGATCAACCGCCGCAGCCACCGATTGTCACTTTGACCTCGCGCGTCGCCATGAACAGCGACCCATCGCTCATTTCGGCGATCGCGTAAACTGTCTGGGTCTTGGCGAGGCGAACGCGCGTCGACGCCACGGCCTCGCCGTTCACCGGAGAGAAGTGAAAGGTCGCCACCTCGGGACGCGGATTGCCGTCGGCGAAGACGTACACCGCCTTGACATAGTCGGTTTCGGTCATGGGGCTGTCGACCGCGACCGTCACCGGCACCATGTTGCCATTTTCGGCGATCTCGGGGACATCGAGCTGGACCCGTCCCTCTTGCGGCTTGCGCTCCCCCAGGACCTGGGCCATGGCTTTCTGCACCGCCGCCAAGTCCGCGGCGGCCGGCCGACCGAGGGCGAACACCGTCATTGTCGCCGTGCCGGCGCAGAGCGCCAGAAGAAACCCGCGACGCGAACGCCGCATATCGACCGCGAACGTCATCCCTTCCTCCTCGTGGAGCCGCTGCCCCGTCCCCGCTGTCTCGACCCCGTTCCGGATCCGCCGGGCACCCGCGCACGGCCGGCCATCGACCGACGAACCTTCCGTCTCGGGCACCCGGGACCGGGCCATTCCCTCGTCCTCGCGTACCATGCGTGGATATCCCGCGGCTCGAGGCCACGGACCCGCCAACCGGCCACATCGTCGAGCGGCAGGGCCCGGCATCATGATAAGACCATCATATTCGCGATCGTTAATATTGCAAGAGCCGAAATGCGCCCTCAATCCGTCGCCCGTTGTCCCGTCGGTGGGGCGAGCCTCTGCACCAGTTCGGCGAGCTGCCCCCAGAACGCTTCTTCCCCCGCATAACCGACGATCCGCCCGATCTCGCGGCCGGCGTCCACCAGCACGAAGGTCGGCGTGTAGCGGACCCCCTCGATGAAGTCGAGATCTGCCGGCCGCGCTTGCGCGATGTCGACCCGGCGCAGGGGCGCCAGTCGGCCCTCCGGCGTCTTCGGATAGATCGGGCCGATTTCCGCGTGCCAGGCCCGGCACCACTCGCACAACGCGCTCTCGAACATCACGAGTTCCGCGGCCCGCGCCGGTCCCGAGAGACCGGAGACGAGGCCAACGAGCAGGATCCCGATAGCGAAGCGGCGCATCTCTCGTCGTCCCCTCCCGATGCTTCCCGCTGCCAACATGGATCGCCGGACGGCGCCCACCAACCCTCCTCGTCCGGTCGGAAGCCCGCCGCGCCCGCGACCTCCCAGGTGACCTCGCCAGAGAGGGGAGTGGCGAGGGCGGTGGTGGGGAGCTTCACCCGTGGGCAGCTGCCCCGCCCGGCGTCCTCGCGCAGGGCGGCAAGACAGGCGGCGAGGACGGTACCCGGCCGTCCCGGTTCCACCCACCAGAGCCGGACGACGAGGTAGGTGGACAGACCGTCGGTCGCGGCTCGATGCTCGGCGAACCAGGCGGCGAGCGCCAGGGTGCTGCCGGCCGGGACGAGGGCTACCGCTCGCCGGCGCAGCGGAGCGCGTCGCAGCCAGGCGCGCCAGCGGTCCAGCCACACGGCGCGCGGCGTGCTCTCGCCGCCGGCCTCGACCACCGGCCAGAGATCGCGCAAAGAGTTCGGCGAAAGCTGGCGGATCCGCCAAGCGAGCGCCAAAGGCATGGACCCGAACCGCGATTGCTCTCCCCACCGCGCAGCCTGCAGGACGTACGGCATTGACCTGGATCAAAGAGCCCTGCTAGCACAACTCTCGGCTCCGGAGGGACTGCTAGCCGGGAGCCATGGCTCGGAGGTCGCAGCGTGAGCGAACGACCCGACGTCGCGACCTTCTGCGGGGGGGCCCAGGTCCGCTGTGACCTGTGCATGGTGCGGGACACCGCCATCTGCAGCGTGCTCTCGGCGAGCGAGCTCGCCCGCCTCACGCGCATCGCGCGCTCGGTGCACGCCACTCCCGGTCACACCCTCTTCCACGAGGGCGATCCGGCCGAGGACGTGTTCACCGTCGTCGAGGGTGTGGTGCAGCTCTACAAGCTGCTCGAGGACGGGCGGCGGCAGATCGTCGGCTTCCTCGTCGCGGGCGACTTCATCGGCCTCGCCTTTGGCAATCACTATGTCTATTCCGCCGAAGCGGTGACGGCGACGCGCTTGTGCGCCTTCCGTCGCGCCCCTTTCATCGTCCTTCTCGGCGAATATCCGCATCTCGAACAGAACCTGCTCGCCCGCGCGTCGACGGAGCTCGCCGCCAGTCACGAACATATGCTGGTGCTTGGCCGCAAGTCGGCCAAAGAGCGCGTCGCCACCTTCCTGCTCCGCTTCGCCGAACGCCGTGGGGTGCCACCGGGCGAACGCTTGGACCTGCCGATGGGACGCTTGGAGATCGCCGACTATCTCGGGCTCACCATCGAGACGGTGAGCCGCACGTTCACCGTCCTGCGGCGCGAGGGTCTGATCCGCCTCGAAGGCCGCTCGAGTGTGCGGATCCTGGATCCCTCCCGCCTCGCCGCCATCGCCGGCCTCTAGCCGGCGATGCGCCGCGTCCTGATCACGGCCTCGCTGTGCGCCGCCTGTGCGCCGCAGCCCGCACCCCCGGAACCCGCGATCGTGCCGCCACCCGCAACGCACGAGGCCACGCCGGTGCCGCCTGGCGAAAGAACCGCGCCCGCGCTCTGCCATGCCCTCGCCCGGTTGGTCGAAGTCCGGAGGTCGGGCTTCGCCGATCTGCGGGACCATCCACTTGCCGAACGACACTGGGCGGCGCAGTCGCTCTTGCCCGGGTTCGACCGCTGCGAGATCGAAGGCGAGGGCTATCCGGGAGCCGTCTACGCCTGCCGCGGCCACCCCGAGGGTGCCTTCGACCCGGTTTCCCTCGAGCCAGCCTACGCGCGATTGGCACGGGACATCGATCTCTGTCTCGCCGCACCTGTCTGGTACCCGCTGCGCTGGCAGCGCGGCGAGAGCTTCGTCTTCGCCCGGGGCGAGCGCCAGATCAGCTGGCGGCTGAGGGAGAGGCTTCCGACACCCATGGTGACGTTGAAGCTCGAGGAGGATCTGTCCGGAGCGGGCTGGTATCTGCGGCTGGCGGTGGAGACGTTGCACTGAGCGGCCTGCCCGCCAGCTGCTCGAGCAGCCGCAAAGCGGTAGCGGTGTCGGGATAGACGAGCATGTGCGCCGGACGCGCCCGAAACCAAGCCACCAGTTCGGCGAGTCGCGCGGGTTCGCCCGCGTACCAGCCGCCCGCTGCGGCGGCGAGCAGGAAGGCGTCCCGCGGCGAGAGCGGCACGAGCTCCGGCGGCGAGAGCGGATCGTAGACCGGAAAGAGCAACCGGCTGACCGCGAGGGGCGCTCGAACCCGATTGGGCGGCACGACATAGCGTAGCCGCCGCCCGCCCCAGCGCAGCTCGCGGGCGCGCTCGAGGTCGGGGAAATGGGCACGCAGCAGGGGAAGCGACCCGTTTTTCACCGAGAGGCCGAAGGGCACCGGCACGAGCCGACCGCAGGCGGCGGCAAGCGGCGCATAATCGTCGGTCACGAAACCATGCCCGACGGCCAGCAGAGCGGCGGCAAGGGTGCTCTTCCCCGAGCCGCTCTCGCCGGCGAGCAGCCAGGCGTCGCCGTCCACGGCGATGCCGGCGGCGTGCAACACCGCGAGAAAGGCCGTGTCGGCGTGGGAGGCGAAGAGCAGCTCCAAGACGAGCAGGCCGCGGGCGTCGGCCAGCGTCGTCACTTCGGCATGCGCCACCCCGTCGCGCAGCAGCCGGATACGCCGCCCTATTCGCACCGCGGCAAGCTCGACCGCGGCCGTCGCATCGGTCCGGCAGGGCTCGAGCATGCTCTCGAGGCAGATGGCGAGGTTGGGCAGGCCGTCGATCCGCAGTCGCACCGGTCGGGGCCCTGGCGCGTAGGTGCGCTCCGAGCGAGCTGGCGCTGGGTGGGAATCGGGGGCCGGACGGCTAGGCGGCAGCAGCGGGGACGTCAGCTGCCGCAGGAAGCGGCGCAGGTGACGCGCTGCCACCCTCTCCTCGAGCCCGGATACCCTCGCATGCTGGCGAACCGCCGCCGCCCAGGAGCCGCCCGAGGCGAGCGCGCGCAACGCCTCGCGGTGGTTCCCGTCGACGACCGCCACTCGCCCGCTCGCCAGATGACAGGCGAGCCCGAGATCGTCGAAGTCCACGAGCGCGAAACGGTCCGACGGCGGGTTGGCAGGCATCGCCGAGCATGACCTCTGCCGCTATTGGGGATGGATTCGATACCGCGCTGCGGTCGACGGAGTGGACTGCGCCTCCACTGCGAAGACGCAGCCGGGAGAGGCTGGGCCCGGGCAAGCCCCGAGCCCAGCCCACGCGGCTCAGCCGGAGAAGCCGAGGCCAGGGCTGCCTCTCCGACCGCCCTTATTGCCGCCGTTGCTGAACGCTGCACCCTGTCGCGAGGACAGGAGCACCATGGCGGCCGGCGCGGCGGCGGCAGCCGTTCCAAACCGCCTCAGGAAAGCCCGCCGCTCGAGCGCCTTGCGCTCGCCGGCCGAGGCCTTCTCGGTTGCCTCCGAGGTCATCGGCAGTCCTCCGCTGCTCGGATTGCGCGGCGCGGACTACCCGTCGCCACGCAAGACCTAATGTGCCTGCCGAAGGATCCGACCGTCAAGCGACCGCTTTCCCTCGCCACGTCCCTGCGACGGACGCCTGCATCGGACAGGAAACGGGCCCATGACAAGGGGATGGAACGTTTTCTTCGAGCGCTGGTTCGATATCGCTGTGCCAGCGTCGGTCATAATATGATGCACGATCGCCGCACCGCGGCTCCGCTGTTAACGGATTTGCAAGAAAGGCATGCGAAAGGTCGGGCGAGTCCGCAGGGTCTCCCACGCCGGTGTCACCCGCCATGGTTCCGCCGCCCGCTACCCCGCATCCGGACGATCCGGCCCTTTACGCCGACGAGCGGGGCGCCGTTGCGACGATCGTCGCGTTCGCCCTCCTGCCGCTGCTCCTCACGGCCGGGCTCGCGCTCGATGCCGGCCGCTATTGGCTCGCCCGCAGCCGCCTCGCCGAGGCAGCCGATGCCGCGGCCCTCGCCGCCGGCGCGCGGCTCGGCACCAGCGAGTTCGCGCCGACGGTCGAACGCCTGTTGCGTACCAACTTCGCCGACGGCTTTCTCGGTGTCGAGCTCGACCGAGTGGAGGTCAGCTATGACGAGGCGAGCGGCCGGATCACCGTGGAAGCGCAAGCCCGTCTGCCGACCACGCTGATGCGGCTCGCCCGCATCGACAGCGTGCCCCTCGCCGTGCGGACGGTGGTCGCGCGTGCTGCTCAACCCATGGAGCTCGCGCTCGTGCTCGACGTCACCGGCTCCATGGCCTGCTGCGGCAAGATCCAGGCGCTCAAGCAGGCAGCCACGGATCTCGTCGGGATCGTGTTCGGCCCCGAAAAGGAGTCGGATCTGCTCCGGGTCGCGGTCGTGCCCTTCAGTGCGCGCGTCAACGTCGGCAACCATCACCGCGACTGGCTGCTGCCTGCCGACCGGAACGTGTCACCGTGGCGCGGCTGCGTCGAGGCGCGACCGGGCGACGCCAACGCGCTCAGCGACCGGCCACCCGAGGGCAACGCCTGGTTCGTGCCGAGCGAAGGAATCGCCGCAGGCGGTCTGCACCGCGGCGATCGCCGCAGCGGTGCCGGCGTCTACAACCCGCCCTGCCCGCCGCGGTTGCTGCCCCTGCGACGCACCAAGCGCGTGGTGCTCGACACCATCGCCGCGCTCACCCCCTCCGGCACCACGCGGATCGATATGGGCGCGCGTTGGGGATGGCGGGTGCTGTCGCGGCGTTGGCAAGGGCTGTGGGGGGAAGATCCGCGCCACCCGCGCGCCGAGGAAGTGCTGCAGGCGGTGGTGATCATGACCGATGGCGACAACGAAACCCGTGTCTACGACGAGGTCAACGACAGCGGCGCCGACCGCAATCTCCTCGTCCTTTGCGACAACATGAAGGCGCGGGGCATCCTCGTCTACACCGTTACCTTCCAGGCTCCCGCCTGGGCGGACGTGATCATGCGGCAATGCGCCACCAGCCCGGCGCACTTCTTCCGTTCCCCGACCAATGCCGAGTTGCGCGCCGCCTTCCGGCAGATCGGCAGTGAGCTCGCTGCCCTCAGGATCGCGGAATGAGGCGATGCGACCGCGGTCGCGGACCCCGGCGCGCGATGTCGCCCGCGGACGCCGGTCGCGAACCCGGCGCCTCGCCACCGACGAGCGCGCCGCCACGCTCGTCGAGTTCGCCATCCTGCTGCCGGTTCTCGTCGCCCTGCTCGTCGGCGTGTTCGAGTTCGCGCTCTTCTTCACCGCCCGCATGGCCATCGAGAGCGCGGTAGCGGAGGCGGCCCGGCTCGGAATCACCGGCCGCACGCTCGGCGCCGCGAGCCGCGAGGAGGCGATCCAGGCCGTCCTCGCCGCCCGCGCCGGCACCTTCGTCGACCCGGCGCGACTGGAGTTCGAAACCCTGGTCTATCCCGACTTCTCCTCGATCGGCCAGCCCGAGCCCTGGGACGACCGCAACGGCAATGGCGTCCGCGACCCGGGCGAGAGCTACCGCGATGTCAACGGCAATGGCCAATGGGACGCCGACATGGGGCGGCCCGGAGCCGGTGGCCCCGACGAGGTCGTGCTCTATCGGGCCCGCTACCGGTGGCGCTTCGTCACCCCTCTCGTGGGCGCGTTCTTCCCGCCCGAGGGCGCCATCACCATCGCCGCTGCCACCGCCGTGCGCAACGAACCCTTCCCCACCGAATGACCTGGTCGCCCATCCGTATCCGCCTGCCCTCCCCCATTCGCTCGCTCGCCTCGGATCGCGGGGTGGCAGCGGTCGAGTTCGCGCTCGTGGCGCCGGTGCTCGTGCTGCTCCTGCTCGGGGTGCTGGACCTCGGCTGGCGGCTGTTCGCCGAGTATCGCCTCGGGCGCGCCGCTGCCGCTGCGGCCGAGCTCACCGCCCGCGCCCGAGAACTGCACGAGGCCGATCTCGAAGAGGCGCTCCGCGCGACCGCCGCGATCGCCGCTCCGTTCGGACCGGCTGCCGACGGCGCGGTGATCGTGAGCGGGGTGCGCAACGAGACGGGAATCCGGCCGGTCGTCCTCTGGCAGCGAGTGTGGCCGCCGGCAGCGACGGTTTCCAGCCGCGTCGGCCCGCCGGGCGGTGCCGCCGAGCTCGGGGCGCTGCGCCTCGAGGTCGGCGAGAGCGTGATCGTGGCCGAACTCTTCCATCGCTTCGAGCCGCTCGTCGGCCTCCTCTTCCGCCAACCCGAGCAGCTCTATTACCGCTGGATCGCCGCGCCTCGCTACGGCCCCCTTGCAGCAGTCCTGCCCTAGCCGCCACCTTCGCCCTCGAGCGGCCCGACGATGGCGAAGGCGAGACCGCGATCCACCGCTTCGAGCCCGCGCGGCCTCGGCCTGTCGGTTCTTCCCGCGCTGCCGTCCGCGGTCCGCGGCACCGCGGCACCGCGACCCTTGCACCGACCATCGGGCCGCGGTTCACTCCCCGCCATGACGAGCGAGGAAAAAGACCCGCGTCCCGACGTCGATGCCCTCCTGCTCGCGGTTGCCCGCGACCGCGACCGCGAAGCTTTCGCGCGTCTCTACGATTGGTTTGCCCCCCGCATCAAGTCGTATCTGCTGCGCACCGGACTGCCCGCGGACCGCGCCGAGGATCTCGCCCAGGAGGTGATGCTGACGGTTTGGCGGCGAGCCCCCACGTTCGACCCCCGCAAGGCCACCGCCAGCACCTGGATCTTCACCATTGCCCGCAACCGCCGCATCGATCTCTTGCGCCGTCAGGAGCCGGAGAGCATGGCCCTCGAGGCGGGCGAGGAGGAAGAACCGGAAGAGACCTTCCTCGCCGACATCGAGGCGAGCGACGCGCGGTTGATGCGCGAGCGGCTCGAGGAGGCGATCGCCCATCTTCCCTCCGAGCAGGCGGAAGTGCTGCGCCGCTTCTTCCTCGAAGGCAAGGCGCAAGGCGAGATCGCGGACGAACTCGGCTTGCCCCTCGGCACGGTGAAGTCGCGCCTCAGACTCGCCCTCGCCCGGCTGCGTTCCTATTTCCATCTTCCGCCATGACCAGCGGCGTCGACCTCGACGACCTCCTGATCGCCCATGCGGCGGGAAGACTTGCCCGACCGCTGGCGCTCCTCGTCCGCTGCCATCTGCGGCTGCGCGCGGCGAGCCGTCGGCAGCTGCGTCTGCTGGAACATGTAGCCGGGCTCTGGTTCGAGCGCCTCGAGCCGGCACCACTCGACCCGGATCGCCGCGCTGCCCTGTTCGCCCGCCTCGACGAACCCGACGACTCGCTGGCCATGGCTTGCGACCCGCCGCCGCGTCCCGCTGCCTTGCCGCTGCCGCTCGACGGCCTGTTCTGGCGGCCGGTCGGGCACGGGGTCGCCGAGGCTGCCCTTCCCTCCGCTTCCGACGACGGACTCGAAGCCCGCCTCCTGCGCCTGGACCCAGGATGCGGGCCGGGGCGCCACCGGCACGCGGCGCGCGAGTTCGTGCTCGTTCTCGAAGGCTGCCTGCGCGACGAATTCGGCTTCTACAAAAAAGGCGATGTGGTGGTCTGCGACGCTCGGGTCGAGCACGAACCGGTGGCGGAGGGCCCGCGCCCGTGCCTCTGCCTCGAGGTCCGCGAGCGGCCAACCGGTTAGGGATCTCGGTCCTCTCCCTCCTCTTCCCGCTCCAGGAGGAACACCGCCGTTCCCATGGCGGCGCTGCCGAAGGTGACGGCGAAGCCAAAGGCGAGGAGCGCGACCGCGAGCCAACCGTGATCGCTCGTTCGCACGAGACCGGCCAGTCCGAAGAGATCGGCATAAAGCAAGAGCGCGAGCAAAGTCCAGCCGAAGGCGATACCGAGGAGGGCATGGCGCAGGAGAAAGCGGACGAGCTTGGAGTGCGACTTCGGACCGGTCATGATGGCGTTCGATCGGCCGCCGAGGCGAATCTGGCGCGCCCCTGCGTTTTCGACAGCCCGCGCTCGTCCGCCTGTTGGCATGGGCGAACGCAGCGACGAGCCCCCGGCGTTTGCCGGAGCCGCCCGCGGTGCTAAGCCGTGCCGTGCCCGCATCGGGCGGAAGAGGCAGCGACTGCCACACGAGCGGAGGGAGAAACATGTCTCGCAATGCACCGAGGAGGGCCGCCATCGTCGCGGCCATCTGCGGCCTGCTCGCTGGACTGCCGACAACGGTCCTTGCCGGCAAGGTGCGCATCGAACTGCAGGGCGGTTACGGCTCCAACATCGACGTTCTGGGTCCTGGCGAGCTCAAATTCGTCGAGCTCGCCAACACCCTCTCCGGCGGCTCGATCGAGGTGCGGTTTCACGAACCCAATGCGCTCGTGCCCGTGCTCCAGTCCTTCGACGCGGTGGCGAGCGGCGCCCTCGATGCCGCCTATACCGGACCGGGTTTCTGGACCGGCAAGGACGTCACCTTTGCGCTCCTCGGCGCGGTACCGTTCGGTCCCGGCACGACCGAGTTCCTCGCCTGGGTGCAAGAAGGGGGCGGTCGCGCTTTCTGGGAAGAGCTCTATGGCCGCTTCAACATCGTCGGCATCCCCTGCGGTTTGCTGCCGCCCGAGGGCTCCGGCTGGTTTCGCCGACCGATCGACAGAGTCGAAGACCTGCGCGGTCTGAAGATGCGCTTTTACGGGCTCGGCGCTCGCGTGATGGAAAAGCTCGGCGTCTCCACCCAGCTGATCGCCGGCGGCGAGATCTATCAAGCGCTCCAGCTCGGCACGATCGACGCCACAGAGTTCTCCATGCCGAGCATCGACCTTTCCTACGGCTTCTATCAGGTGGCGAAATATTATTATTTTCCCGGCTGGCACCAACAGGCATCGTTCCTCGATCTCATGATCAGCCGGGACAAGTGGAACACCCTCGACGACACGCAGCGGGCTATTGTGCGCGCCGCCTGCGACGCCACCATTCTCTGGCAGATCGGCTATGGCGAGGCCCGACAGGGCCCGGCCCTCGCCGAGCTCGCCGCCAAGGGCGTCGAGATCCGTACCTGGCCGCCGGAAGTGCTGGACGCCATGCGTGCCGCCTGGACCCAGGTGGTGGAGGAGCTCAAGACCGAGAATGCGACCTTCGCCCGCGCCTGGCAGTCGCTCGAGGATTTCCGCCGGAGCTACCGCGACTGGGCGGCGCGAGGCCATATGCGGGAATAGCTGGAGCCGATCGCCCGCCGGAGTCGGGGGGAGCGTCGGGAGGAGCACGCGCTGACTTGCGTCGCCGCGCACGTCTGCTAGCGTCGGCGCGCTTCCCGCCCGGCGGGAAGATTCAGGATCGTCTCGGCGATCGCGAAGCAACGTCAGGGAGGGATGTCGATGCCCATGTTCCATCTCCGACTGGCCCTTGCCGCCGTCTGCGGCATGGCCCTGCACTTGGCTGCAGCCGAGGCGGAGGCCAAGAAGATCAAGATCGATCTGCAGGGCGGGTATGGCTCGAACGTCGGCCTGCTCGGCCCCACGCAGCTGCACCTCGTCGAGACCATCAACCGGATCTCGAACGGCACCATCGAGGTGCGCTTCCACGAACCCAACACCTTCGTGCCGAACCTCCAGTCCTTCGACGCGGTGGCGAGCGGGGCGCTCGACGCCGCCTGGACCTCGCCCGGCTATTGGAACGGCAAGGACCCGGCGTTCAACCTGCTCGGCGCGGTGCCGTTCGGACCGGCGGCCGGGGAATACATCGCCTGGGTGAAGTTCGGCGGCGGCCGCGAAATCTGGGACGAGCTCTACGGCTCCTACAACGTCAAGGCCATTCCCTGTGGCCTGATCCCGCCCGAGGGCTCCGGCTGGTTCCGCGAGGAGATCAAGAGCCTAGACCAGCTCAAGGGTCTCAAGATGCGCTTCTACGGGTTGGGCGCGCGGGTGATGGAAAAGCTCGGCGTGTCCACCCAGCTCATCGGCGGCGGCGAGATCTTCCAGGCTCTACAACTCGGTACTATCGATGCCACCGAGTTCTCCATGCCGTCCATGGATATTTCGTACGGCTTCTACCAGATCGCCAAGCACTATTATTTCCCCGGCTGGCACCAGCAGTCGACTCTCAACGACCTCTTGATCCGCATGGATCTGTGGAAAGAGATGGACGATAGCCAGCGCGCCATCATCGAGACCGCCTGCGATGCCACGATGATGTGGGAGTTCGCCTACGGCGAGGCGCTACAGGGCCCGGCCCTGCGCGAGCTCAAGGAAAAGGGCGTGCAGATCCACCAGTGGCCGAAGGAAATCCTCGACGCCATGCGCACCGCTTGGGCCCAGGTGGTGGAAGAGGAAAAGGCGAAGAGCCCGATGTTCGCCAAGGCGTGGGCGTCGCTCGAGAAGTTCCGCAACGAATACGCGCTGTGGCGCGAGCTCGGCTATCTCAGGGACTGACCGTATCCGGAAGGGGGGAATGGCTCTTGCCGTTCCCCTCGCCTCCCATCGACTCTGTCGGCCTGGATCCTTGCCCCGTCGAGGGAGAAGGAGGCGATGGACATCCTCGTTGCCATCAGCGATCGGATCGATGCCTTTCTGCGCCGGGTCGCCCGTCTGACCGGATGGCTGTTCCTCGCGACAACCGTCGTCATTTGCTTCGACGTGCTCACCCGCAAGCTCGGCTTCCAGCTCCCCTATTTCGGCTCGACGCGATTGCAGGAGCTCGAGTGGCATCTCGCCGCCACTTTGTTCCTTGGCTGGATCGGCTATGGGGTGGTGCGCGACGCGCACGTCCGCATCGACGTGTTCACCGGCCATCTCGATCGTCGCAAAAAGGACTGGATCGACTTCCTGGGCACGCTTTTCTTCGCCATCCCCTACAGTCTGCTGGTGCTGCCCTATGCGGTCCAGTTCGCCTGGACCTCCTGGCTGCAGCTCGAGAGTTCCGATGCGCCGACCGGGCTTCCCGCCCGCTTCGTGATCAAGTCGATCCTGGCGTTCGGCATCTTCACCTTGCTCCTTGCCTCGATCTCTCTGCTCTGCCGCAAGGCGGTAGCCCTGTTCGGACCAGCAGAGCTCCGAGAAAGAATGCGAAATCCTAGGGAGGTCCAGCTGTGATCTTCGAGTGGCTCGCCGATCACCTCTCGGCAGTCATGTTCCTGTCCCTCGTCGCCGCCCTCTTCTGCGGCTATCCTGTCGCCTTCTCCTTGGGCGCCACGGGCGTGTTCTTCGGTTTCATCGGCTGGTTCCTCGACGAATTCCGACTCGTCCAGTTCGCCAGCATCATGCCGCGGATCTACGGCGGCGTGGTGGTCAATCAGGTGCTGCTGGCCATTCCGATGTTCATCTTCATGGGCCTCGTCCTCGAGAAGGCACGCCTCGCCGACGACCTCCTCCACGCCCTCCAGGTGCTGCTGCGGCGAATCCCGGGCGGCCTCGCCCTCTCGGTCGCCGCCCTCGGCACCATCATGGCCGCGACCACCGGCATCGTCGGCGCCTCGGTGATCATGCTCACCCTCATGGCGCTGCCCACCATGCTGGAGCGCGGCTACGACAAGCGGCTCGCCTGTGGCACCATCGCAGCCTCGGGCACCCTCGGCATCCTCATTCCTCCCTCGATCATGCTGGTGATTCTCGGCGACCTGGTACAAGTGCCGGTCGGCACCCTGTTCGCCGGCGCTTTCCTGCCAGGCTTCCTGCTCTCCGGGCTCTACATGCTCTACATCGTCACGGTGAGTTTCCTCTGGCCCCATCTGGCGCCACCGCTCGCCCGCGAACATCACCTGCGCGGCCTCGATCTCTTGCGGCTCGTCGGCAGAAGCCTGATCCCACCGGCATTCCTGATCTTCGCCGTACTCGGCTCGATCTTCCTCGGTTGGGCGACGCCCACCGAGGCCTCCGGGGTGGGATGCGCCGGAGCCCTCTTGCTCGCCTGGCTGAACGGTCGATTGAACTCGAACATGCTCGCCGAGGTGATCGAGAACGCCGGCCTTACCAACGCCCTCGTTTTCTTCATCATCATGGGGGCGACCCTGTTCTCCTACGTCTTCCGCGCACTGGGCGGCGACTACATGGTCGCCGACATCCTGGCTGCCATCGGGATCGACACCGGATGGGAAGTCGTGGTCTTTCTCATGATCCTGGTGTTCATCCTCGGGTTCTTCTTCGATTTCATCGAGATCTCCCTGATCGTCCTGCCGATTTTCTACCCCATCCTGGCGAAGATCGACTTCTCCGCCCATGTCGGTCAGGCTTCCGCTTTCCTCCCTTGGATCACGATCCTGATCGCCGTCAATTTGCAGACATCTTTCTTGACCCCACCGTTCGGCTTCACGCTTTTCTACATGAAAGGAATCGTTCCGCCGCAGGTGACGCTCCTCGACATCTACCAGAGCATCGTGCCCTTCGTGATCCTGCAGCTGATCGGGCTGTTCCTCTGCATTTTCTTCCCCGAGATCGTGCTGTGGCTGCCGCGGGTCACAGGCTTCCTCGACTGAAGCCCGCGAGCCGCGAATGACCTGCCTGTCACGGCCGGTGTGGCGGTGACAGGCAGATCCGCGCGCCGTGGCGAGCGGAGAGGCCCCACCTCCATCTCCGACACCACCGGCGAACCGGTCGCGACCCCTGCCCCTTGCGCTGGGCGCCGGCTCGCCGATGGCCAGGGACGGGTGCCGTCCGCCGCTCTCGCCGCCGGCACGACAGGCGGTTCGGCGAGGGCACTGTGCGGGCGCGCCGGGGCCACACACGGGGCGTGCCACATGCGGGCGGTGCTTCGGCTCGTCCATCGACCCGGGTGGAAAGAATCTCCTGGCTTCTTTTTCCTTCCCGCTACACCGCTCCTGTCCTTCGGCATCGCCGGCTGCGGGTGCTGCCCGGAGCGAGGGGATGTCGACGGCTCGCGCGCGGCCGGCTGCAGGAGAGCTCGCAACTGCGGCCATCCCCACGGTGTCGAGGCGCGAGCGAATGTTGCCCGGCTTGCCGGACCCAACTCGTGGGCCGCGACCGGTATCGGCTTACCGGCTTTGCCTCGCCGCCCGGCGAGGACCGCTCGCGTTGCCGGACCGTGTTCCCCGGGGTAGCGGAATCCGAGCCAGCCCATCGGAGGCCGCGTCGGCTGACGGGCTCCGTTCTCGCCCGATCGACCGCCGCCTCATTCCGCGGCCTGCAGCAGGGTATCGGCGCCGCGCAGGCGGGCCAAAAGGCGTTCTTTTTCCTCTTCGAAGCGCGCGATCGCCGCTTCCTTCACCGGCCCGAAGCCGCGGATGCGTTGCGGCAGGGCGGCGAGCTCGACCGCCACGTCGTAAGTCGCGGCCGACAGCTGGCGGACGATCTCGTCCAAGAGCCGTTCGTACTCGCGAATGAGGGCGCGTTCCCGCCGCCGCTCGGCGCTGTAACCGAAGGGGTCGAAGGGAGTGCCGCGCAACCGTTTGAGCCGTGCGAGCAGGCGGAAAGCGTGGCGCACCCAGGGCCCGTAGCGGCGCTTCACGAGCCGGCCGGTCTCGGGATCGCGCGCGGCGAGGAGCGGGGGTGCGAGGTGGAACTCCAGCCGCTCCCAGGAATCGAACTCCGCCCGCAGCCGCTCCTCGAACGCCGGATCGCTGAAGAGTCGTGCCACCTCATACTCGTCCTTGTAGGACATGAGGCGCCCGAGAGAGATGGCGACAGCCCGGGCAAGATCCTCTCGTCCCGGATGGAGCGCCTGTTCGCGCCGCCGGATGTCCTCGACGATCGTGCGGTAACGCTGGGCCCAAGCCGCATCTTGCCAATCTTCGAGGTGCCGCGCCCAAAGGTCGACGAGCTCCTCGAGGGTGCTGGGTGGTGCGGGCTCTCGTGGTGCGAGGCGAGCGGCGAGCGCCTGGGTGGCCGCCGGATCGTGGGCCGCGCGGCGTCCCCAGGCGAACGCCGCCCGGTTGAAATCGATGGCCACGCCATTGAGCTCGATCGCCCGCAGGATCGCCGCCGCGGACAGCGGTAGCAGGCCCTTCTGAAAGGCGTAACCGACGAGGAAGAGATTGGCTGCCAGGCTGTCGCCGAGGAGGGTCCGGGCCAAACGGGTGGCGTCGACGAACTCCACCGCCGAGCCGCCCGCCGCCTCGCGGATGGACTCGCGCAAGGCCGCACTGGGCAAGCGAAAATCGGGATTGCGGGTGAAATCGCCGGTGACGGTCTCCTCCGTGTCGACGACCAGGCGCGTGCGCCCGCGGCCCACAGTGGCGAGCACTTGGCGCGAGGCGGCGACCACGAGATCGCAGCCGAGCACGACATCGGCCCCGCCCGGCGCCACCCGCGGCGCTCCGATATCGGTCCCGGCGGGTGCGATCTTGGCGAAGGAGACCACGGCTCCACCCTTTTGGGCGAGGCCGACCATATCGAGGCCGGCGAAGGCCTTGCCCTCGAGGTGCGCGGCCATGCCGAGGATGGCAGCGACCGTGATCACTCCGGTGCCGCCGATGCCGGCGATGACGATCCCATAGGGCCGCTCGAGCCCGGGAAGCACGGGATCGGGCGGCGGCGGGAACGGCACGTCCTCGGCTGCCCGCCGGCGGCGGGGCCTAGCCCCCACCACCGAAACGAAACTGGGGCAGAAGCCCTTGACGCAGGAGAAATCCTTGTTGCAGGCGGATTGATCGATGCGCCGCTTGCGGCCGAAGGCGGTTTCCGCGGGAAGGATGGCGACGCAGTTCGACTGCAGCCCGCAGTCGCCGCAGCCCTCGCACACCCCCTCGTGGATCACCACCCGCTCCGCCGGATCGGGAAACGCGCCACGCTTCCGGCGCCGTCGCTTCTCGGCGGCGCAGGTCTGGTCGTAGATGAGGGCGGTCACCCCCGGTACCTCGCGCAAGCGACGCTGCACGGCCTCGAGCTCGTCGCGGTGATAGATGCGTACGCCTTTGGGGAAGCCAGCCCCGATCGGGTATTTTTCCGGCTCGTCGGTGACGATCGCGATCTCCTCGACCCCCTCGGCGCGCAGCAGCTGGGCGATCTGCGGCACGCTCAGGTTGGCGGTCTCCATCTTCTGGCCGCCGGTCATGGCAACGGCATCGTTGAAGAGGATCTTGAACGTGATGTTGGCACGGGCCGCGATGGCGGCGCGCACGGCCAGCGAACCCGAGTGGTAGAAAGTGCCATCGCCGACGTTTTGGAAGACGTGGGAGCGATGGACGAAGGGGGCCTGGCCGAGCCAGGAGGCACCCTCGCCGCCCATTTGGGTGAAGGTCACGGTCTCGCGGTCCATCCACTGGACCATGAAATGGCAGCCGATGCCCGCGAGCGCCCGCGAACCGGCGGGGACCCGGGTCGAGCTGTTGTGCGGGCAGCCGGCGCAGAAATAGGGGAGCCGTACCATGGGCGGACTGCGCCGGGCCGCGTCTTTCACCCGCTCCTCGATGGCGGCGACGCGCCGGGCGAGTGCCGCATCCTGCACGCCCTCGAGCAGACGGCGACCGAGCTCCACGGCGATGCGATCGATGCTGAGCGCTCCATGGGCGGGAAACAGGGGTGCGCCGTGACGGTCGCGCTTGCCCTCGATCCGCGGCCGTTGACCGAGGTCGTAGAGCGCGACCCGCATCTGATCCTCGACGAGCGGCCGCTTCTCCTCGACGACCAGGACTCGCTCGACGCCGCGCATAGCCCGCTCCAGGCCCTGCGGTTCGAGCGGCCAGGTCATGCCGACCTTGTAGATGCGCAGCCCCAGTGCGGCGGCACGAGCGAACGACAGATCGAGCAGATCGAGGGCTGCGAGCACGTCCATGTAGGACTTGCCCGTGGTCACGAGGCACAGCTGGGGCCGGGCGGAGTCGAGAACGATGCGGTCGATGCCGTTGGCCCGGGCAAAGGCTCGGGCAGCCTCGAGCTTGTGGACCTCGAGGCGCTCCTCCTGGGCGAGCGCCATCGGCTGACCGAGCCCGTTGTCCGGCCAGCGAATGTTGAGGCCGCCGGGCGGCAGCTCGTGGTCGTCGGGCAGCCGGACGAGCGGTCGGTCGGGGGCGACCTCGATGGTCGCGGTACTCTCGACCGTGTCGTGAACGCACTTGAGCGCCACCCACGCGCCGCTGTAGCGCGACATGGCGATGCCGAAGAGCCCATAATCGAGGATCTCGTCGACCCCGGCCGGATTGAGCACCGGCACCCGGGCATCGACCATGGCATATTCCGACTGGTGGGCGGTGGTGCTGCTCTCGCACAGGTGATCGTCGCCGAGCAGCAGCAGGACCCCGCCCAGCCGGCTCGTGCCGAACAGGTTGCCGTGGCGGATGGCGTCGCCGGAGCGATCCACTCCCGGCCCCTTGCCGTACCAGATGGCAAAGACCCCGTCGTAGCGACTCTCGCCAAACAGTCCGGCCTGCTGCGTGCCCTGACAGGCGGTGGCGGCGAGATCCTCGTTGACGGCCGGCTGGTGGACGATGTGATGTTCGGCGAGCAGGGCCCGTGCTCGCTCGAGCTGGAGATCGTAGCCACCGAGCGGTGAGCCGCGGTAGCCGGTCACATAGCCAGCAGTCCGGTATCCGGCCTCGAGGTCGCGACGATGTTGCTCGAGCGGCAGGCGCACGAGAGCTTGGATGCCGGTCAGGAAGATCCGGCCGCGCCGCAGCCGGTACTTGTCCTCGAGGCTCACCTCGGCGAGCTGGGACACGGGTCACCTCCCCTTTTCCGGGCCGGCCCAGGATCGGCACCCCGGGGGAAACCGGCCTGCGGCATTCTAGGTAGGCGGGCGGAGCGCGTCAGCACCCTTGCGCGACTTGGCGCGCCCCGCGCGCCGTGCCATCTGGCGGGCGGATCGAAGCTCACCCTACCCTCGCCGCACCGCATGACGAACACCCTCCCGCCGCCCTCGCGCCGACTGTCCCTCGAGGACTATCTCCGCGGCGTGCGCGCCGGAGACCGGGCGATCCTGTCGCGCGCCATCACTTTGCTCGAGAGTCGCCGGGCCGACGACCGGACCCTCGCCGATGCGCTGATCGCCGCGCTTCTGCCGTATGCAGGGGGCGCGCATCGCATCGGCATTACCGGTCCACCCGGGGTCGGCAAGAGCACCCTGCTCGACACTCTGGGACTGCGCCTTTTGGAACAGGGTCACCGCCTGGCGATCCTCGCCGTCGACCCGACCAGCCTGCGCACCGGCGGCTCCATCCTCGGCGACAAGACCCGTATGGCGAACCTCGCCGGACGGCCCGAGGCCTTCGTTCGACCCTCGCCTTCCGGGGGTGCGCTCGGCGGTGTCGCGCGCTCCACCCGCGAGACCATCCTCCTCTGCGAGGCCGCAGGCTTCGACCTCGTGTTCGTCGAGACCGTCGGTGTCGGACAGTCGGAGGCGATGGTCGCTGGCATGGTCGATTTCTTTCTCGTCCTCGCTCTGCCGGGGGCCGGCGACGAACTCCAGGGCCTCAAGAAGGGGGTCCTCGAGCTCGCCGATGCCATTGCCGTGACCAAGGCCGACGGCGAAGGACGATCGCGGGCCGAACAGGCCGCCCGCCAGCTGCGCGACGCGCTCGCCCTCCTCACAGCTGGCGAGTCGGGCTGGCGACCGCCGGTTTTGTGCGTGAGCGGTCGCACCGGCGAGGGCCTGGACGACCTCTGGCAAACGATCCTCCGCCACCGCGAGCTCGGCGTGTCTTCGAGCGCCTTCGAGCGACGGCGCAGGGAGCAGCGAATCGCCTGGTTCCGCCAAGCCCTCGAGATGCGGCTCGAACGCTTGTTGCGCGAGGACCCCGCCATCGCGCGGCGGCTGCCGCAGGTGGAAGCGGCGGTCGCGGCGGGGGACGTGGTGCCACCCGTGGCAGCCGAGACCCTCGTCCGCGATTTTCTACGGCATCTCGCTCGCCGGGGGGCTGAAAACGAGTCGGGCTCTGGCTAGAAGCAGCTGCGGATCGGGTAAGCTGGAGACGAGGATGGGTCAGTGGATCTTCGGCGCGCTCATGGGTGTGCTCGCGTTCCTCGGGCTGCTGTTCGCATCTCGCGCCCAGGATACGGCCTTCGAACTGTTCGGCTATCTCCTTTTCCTCTTCGGGGTGGTGACGATCTTCGTCCTCATTCACCGCAACACCCGTCCGGGCGGCGAGAGCAACGCCTGAGGCCCGATCCTAGGCCCGATGCACCCGAACGGGACGGCCATCGCGAAAGCGAACCGACAGCTCGGTCGGTTCTCCGGGAGCGGGCCATCGACCGCGGCTGCCGAGCCTCGTCTGTCGTTCGCGCGGCGCGATGAGCGTGCGGCACGGCAGCGACCGCGGGCCTGGGGTCTGACCGTCTCCTGCTTGCCGCGCTGACCCGATGTCCTGGCCGGCCGAGGTCACGGCGAGCACCGCCGCGCTGCTCGTCGGCACCAGTTTCCTCACCTCCCTGCTCACGGCGGCGCTCGGTCTCGGCGGTGGCGTGCTCATGCTCGCTATCCTCGCGAGTCTCCTGCCGCCGCCCTTCGTCGTCCCACTCCACGCCCTCGTGCAGATCGGCTCCAATTGCGGCCGCGCCGTCCTCCTGTGGCGACACGTCGCGACACCCCTGGTGCTGCGTTTCGCTGCCGGTACCCTTTTCGGCGTGACACTCGGCTCGCTCGTCGTGCTGCGCCTCCCGGAAGACGGGCTCAGGCTTGTGCTCGGGCTGTTCGTGCTCTGGTCGTGTTTTGGAGGCCGACCGCGGTTTTGGGCGACCGATCCGACCCTTTTGCCGCTCGTCGGCGTCGCCACCGGCTTTCTCACGATGTTCGTCGGGGCTTCGGGCCCCTTCGTGGCCGCTTTCTTCGATCCCCTGCGACTGGGTCGAAAGCGGGTGGTCGCCACCCATGCCGCCTGTATGACCGTCGAGCATACCCTCAAGGCCTTGGCCTTCAGCCTCGCCGGCTTTTCCTTCCTCGCTTGGCTGCCGCTGCTGGCCCTCATGATCGCTGCGGGTTTCCTCGGCACGCTGCTCGGCCGGCGCATCCTCGCCCGCACGGACGACTACCGCTTCGCCCGCATGTTCCGGTTGGTTCTCGCCCTGCTGGCGCTGCGTCTCCTCTGGCAGGCTGGAACCGGCCTCGTCGCTGCCTGAGGGACCGCTCGGCACGACGCGGAACAGGGTTTCCAGACCAGCCAGGACCGGCCTTCCGCCTTGCCGCTGTGGAGGGCGAGGGCTAGCTTCGCGCGTGCGCCGGCGTAGCTCAATTGGCAGAGCATCCGCCTTGTAAGCGGGGGGTTGAGGGTTCGAGTCCCTCCGCCGGCACCGCAGCATCCGCGCGTCGGCTGCATCCGCGGCAGGCTGCCGGTGTCCGTTGCGGGCCCGACGCCGATCCCGCGAGCGACGAGGGCGGCCGCGGTCCGTTCGGCTCGGCCGCGCGTCGCTGTCGTCCTCCTTCCTCGCCTCTGCGCAGGTCCGGCTTTCCTTCGCTTTCTCGTCGCCTGCAGCGGGCGCGAACGGAACCCCCGATGTCGCGGGGCGAACAGCACATGGCGGGCTCGCTCGCCGCGCGAACGAGAGCTCCCGATCTCCCAGGCGAGAAAACCGCGCCGCGCGTTTCGCGCCCCTCGCCCGAAACCAGCGCCACGCCGCAGCGCCACCTTCCCCCGAGGCTCTGCCGCGCGTTCCCGCCGCGGGCGTTTCGGCTGCGCTTGGCTCCGATGGCTGTTTTGGGCGACAAAGAGACGCAACCGCGCCGGCCGAGAACCCTGGAGCCGGTCGGGAATGCGACTGGTGGGCGCCCAGGGACTCGAACCCTGAACCCGCGGATTAAAAGTCCGCTGCTCTACCGATTGAGCTAGGCGCCCGCCCCGATCTTCGACCTTCGCGGCCGGCGGTCAAGAGCCGCCCCTCGCAGGCGACCCCGCTTGTCAGCTCCGCCGCCGGAAGGCGACCCCGATGGGCTTCACCGGCGACAGGCGTTCGGGCGAGCGTGGACCCGGAGTTGGCGACGGCGGTGGTGACCCCTCACGGCTGCTGGTGGCCTCGCGCGAGGTGTCGCTTGGAGCGAGAGAGGGGGCGACCGGCGTTGCCCCGGGCGCTGACGGTGGTGCCTGAGGCGTGCGTGCAGGAGCGGTGGCGCGACGGAATAGCCCGCCGCCACCGAAGAGTGGCCGTCGCGGCGGCGGCGTCCCCCCTTCCTCGCCGGCGATCCCAGACGGCCCTGCAGCTGCCGGTCCCGGTTCGACCGGCGGGGCGACCGCTTCGCCACTCGCTGCCGGCTTCTCGGCTGTGGCGGCAGGCGTTCGTGCCGGTGGTACGGGGACCGGCGATCGCTGCTCGGCGGGCAGGACCGCGGCCACCTGCCGAGGGGCCTCCGCCACGACCGGCGGGAGGGGCCCGCCGGGATCGTTGCGGGGAAACATTTCATTCGGCCGAGCGGTTCCCTCCGCGGTCCCTAGCCCGGTTCGCGCAACCATCTCGGTGGCCGCCATCGACGGCGAGACTTCGGCCTTCCCGGTGCCCTCGGCGAGATGGCCGCGCTCGGCCTGCGCCTGCTCCTGCCACCAGAGCACGGCATCGAGGGAAAGCAGTGCCTCGACATAAT
The DNA here is from genome assembly GCA_002898275.1 of bacterium HR40. Taxonomy (GTDB): domain Bacteria; phylum Pseudomonadota; class Alphaproteobacteria; order Geminicoccales; family Geminicoccaceae; genus HRBIN40. The sequence goes on along the minus strand of BEIQ01000001.1, from coordinate 353,128 downwards.
CCCGCTCCGGCGGCTCGAGCGGCAGGGCGTAGGTGCGGAAGCGCGCGGCGAGCGGCACCATGGCCGCATCGACGAGCCCGAAAGAGCCGAAGAGGAAGGGGCCGCTGCGCTGCTCCGCCATCGCCTCGCGCCAGATGGTGCGCAGGCGCTCCGCCTGGCGTGCCGCAGCCCGCAACAACACCGCCGGCGGCCCGAATCGACCCGTGAAATCCATGGGCAGGAAGGTCTCGAACTCGGCAAAGCCCAGCACCTCGGCGACGAGCGAACGGGCCCGGGCGCGCAGGGTCGGCTCCTGCGGCCACAGTCGCCGGTCGCGTTCGGCCGCGAGCTCGAAGATGGGCCACAGCTCCCAGGCCACCGGTACACCGTCGTGCCGCAGCACGGGCAGTTCGCCCGAAGGCGACCAATCGGAGATCCGCCGTGCCACTTCGGGGTCGCCGGTATCGAGACGGAGCGTGCGGAAGTCCATGGCGGCGGCCTGCAGCGCGAGCCAGGCCGCGAGGGATCGCGAGGAACTGTTCCAGGGACCGATGACGAGCTCGACCGCAGCCATGCCGCCTCCGGCAGCGGACCGCGCTCCCGTCTCAGCGGAGCGCTTCGAGCAGGCTCACATAGGAGGCGACGCAAGCACCGCCCATGTTGTAGATGCCGCCGATCTCGGCATCGCGCACCTGCATGGCACCGGCTTCGCCGCGCACCTGCATGGCCGTGAGCACATGCATCGACACGCCGGTGGCGCCGATCGGATGACCCTTGGCCTTCAGTCCGCCCGAGGGATTGACCGGTAGCCGGCCGTCCTTTTCCGTCCAGCCCTCGAGAATGGCGCGCGCGCCCTGACCGCGTGGCGCCAGCCCCATGGCCTCGTATTCGATGAGCTCGGCGATGGTGAAGCAGTCGTGGGTTTCCACGAGGTCGACGTCGTCCAACGACAGCCGTGCCTCGGCGAGAGCCCGCTTCCAGGCCTGTTCGCAGCCCTCGAACAAGGTCACGTCGCGCCGGCTCATGGGCAGGAAGTCGTTGACCTGCACGGCAGCGCGGAAGACTACCGCCTTGCGCATGGCGAGAGCGGTGTCGAGGTCGGCGAGTACGAGCGCCGCCGCTCCGTCGGAAACGAGCGAACAATCCGTGCGCTTGAGTGGTGGCACCACAACCGGATTCTTTTCCGACTCTCGCCGGCAAAATTCGAAACCTAAATCCTTCCGCATCTGCGCCCACGGATTAGCGCAGCCATTTCTATGGTTCTTCGCCGCGATCGCAGCGAGCGCATCCGACTGGTCGCCGTAGCGCTGGAAATACTGCCGCGCGATGAGCGCGAAAACGCCGGCAAATCCGCCCTCGATCCCCCTCTCTTCGGCGAGATAGGCGGCCCTCAGGAGGGTGCGAGCGATCTCCGGACCAGAAAGCTCGCTCATCTTCTCGACCCCGACCACCAGGACGAGGCGAGCCCGTTTGGCGGCGATGGCATCGAGCCCGGCATAGACGGCGGCGGAGCCGGTGGCGCAGGCGTTCTCCACCCGCGTTGCCGGCTTGAAGCGCAACGCCGGATCGGCCTGCAACACGAGGGAGCTCGTGAAGTCTTGCTCGACGAAGCCGCCGTTGAAGTGTCCGAGATAGATGCGGTCGACCTCTTCGGCCGCAATTCCGGCGTCGGCCAAAGCTCCGCGTGCCGCCTCGACCACGAGCTCCTCGACCGACCGCCCCTCGTGCTTGCCGAACGGCAAATGGTGCCAGCCCACGATGCACGCCGTCATCGGACTCCTCCGCCCTGCGGCCAGCCGGCCATCTATGTGGGCGGCCACCGGGCGGCAAGACGCCCGCGGGTGCTCAAGGGGCGATGGCGAGCGGCACGGGTTTGTCGAGGAGCAGGCTCACGCCGAAGCCGACGACCAGCAACCATGCCACGAGACGCTCCCACATCGCCTTTCTCCGCCTGGGCGGAACCGCATCGTCCGAACGCCCGAATGTGCCTCCGTACCGGCGACGGCGGTGTGACGGGGAACACATGGGGGCGGCGGGCCGTGCCGCTCGCGCCTCGGCGAGGATCCACGCGAAGGGTTGATTTCCGGTTAACGGCCTCGCCTGGAGCGAAGCCTGGCCGGCTCAGTGGCGGAAATGCCGCACTCCGGTGAACACCATGGCGATGCCGTGTCGGTCAGCGGCGGCGATCACCTCGGCGTCGCGCACCGAACCGCCTGGCTGGATGGCCGCAGTGGCCCCTGCCTCGATCGCCGCGACCAGACCGTCGGGGAAAGGAAAGAAGCCGTCCGAGGCGACGACACAGGGCCGGCAGCCGCGCTCGGCTTCCGCCTTGCGCACGGCCATGCGCACGGCATCGACCCGGCTCGTCTGGCCCGCGCCGATCCCGACGGTCGCCCGTCCGCGCGCGAGCACGATGGCATTGGAGCGGACGTGCTTGACCACCTTCCACGCGAAGAGCAAGTCCGCGAGCTCCTGCTCGTTCGGCGTCCTGCGGGTGACGGTGCGCAGATCCTCGGCCGCGAGCGTGGCCGCATCCCGGCTCTGGGCGAGGATACCGCCTGCCACCGAGCGCAGAACGAGGGAGGGCTGGCTGCGCTCCGGCATGCCGCCGGTTGTCAGGACCCGGAGCTGGGGTCTGCGGGCGAGCACGTCGCGCGCCTCGGGAAGGACCTCGGGAGCGATCACCACTTCCAGGAAAAGACGGGTGAGCTCCTCCGCCAGGACGGCATCGAGGGGACGATTGACGGCGACGATGCCACCGAATGCGCTCACCGGATCGCAGGCGAGCGCGAGCTTCCAGGCATCGAGCGGATCCTGCGCTTCGGCGACACCGCAAGGGGTGTTGTGCTTGACGATCACGACTGCCGGATCGTCGAATTCGGCCACCGCCTCGAAGGCGGCATCGGCATCGAGGAGGTTGTTGAAGCTCGGTTCCTTGCCCTGGAGGAGAGTCGCGGTGACCGCGCCGGGCCGGATCGCGCCTGCCCGGTAGACCGCGGCCTGCTGGTGGGGGTTTTCGCCGTAGCGGAGCCGGCGCAGGCACACTCCCGCGACGAGCAAGCGGTCCTCCGGCGGCTCCCCGGGGGCTCCGCGCAACCACTCGGTGATGGCGGCGTCATAGGCCGCGGTGCGGGCGAAGGCCCGGCGGGCGAGCTCCCGCCGCAACGCGAGGTCCGTTCCGCCTCGCTCGCGCAGGGCTTCCGCGACCCGCCGATAGTCGGCGGGCTCGGTCACCACCGTCACCGCTTCGAAGTTCTTGGCCGCCGCCCGGATCATCGCGGGACCGCCGATATCGATGTGTTCGATGCAACTCGCCGCGTCGGCGCCCGAGGCTACCATGTCCTCGAACGGATAGAGGCTGACCACCACGAGATCGATCGGCTGGATGCCGAGGCGCTCGAGGGTGGCCATGTCGTCGGCCACCCCGCGACGCGCCAGGATGGCCGCGTGCACCACGGGATGCAGGGTCTTGACGCGGCCGCCCAGGATCTCTCCCACCCCCGTGCGCTCGCCCACCTCGACCACGGGCAGCCCCGCCTCCCGCAGCACCCGGGCGGTGCCACCCGTCGACAGCAGTTCGACATCGCAGGCGCGAAGGGTGCGCGCGAACTCGACGATTCCGGTCTTGTCGGCAACGGCCAGCAGCGCCCGGCGGATCGGCACAATGTCCATGGCTGGTCTCAGCTCCGTTGACGGTGGCGCAACCGCGCCACGAAAAAGCCATCCATACCCCCGCGCTCGGCGAGATGGCAAGGCAGGGTGCGCACCTCCCCGGCCGGGGTGAGGTCGACGGGAAGGCCCGCCAGTTCCTGCGGCCGCACCGGCAGCCGTTCGAGTTCGGGATGGGCACGAAGGGCGTCGGCCACGATCTCGGGCCCTTCCTCCGCCTCGAGCGAGCACACGGCGTAGACGAGGATTCCGCCGGGCGCCAGCATCTCGACCGCCGCCGCCAGGAACTGACGCTGCAGGGTGACGAGCCGCGGGATGTCCTCGGGTCGGCGAGCCCAAGGAATGTCGGGATGGCGGCGAATGGTGCCGGTCGCCGAACAGGGGGCATCCAGCAACACCGAGGTCGCGGGGGTCGTCGGCCGGAATTGCCGCACATCGGCTTCCACCACCTCCGCCGTCAAACCCAACCGGCGGAGGTTCGCCCGCAACAGGGCAGCGCGGGCTGGGTGGGACTCGACCGCCGTCACCTGGGCTCCCCGCGTGCACAGTTGCGCCGTCTTGCCGCCTGGTGCCGCGCAGAGATCCACCACCGGCCGCCCGCGGACGTCGCCCAGAAGCCGTGCCGGCAGGGCTGCCGCGACGTCCTGGACCCAAAACGCGCCCTCGGCATAGCCTGGGAGTTCCTCGACCGCTCCTCCCGGCGGCCGACGCAGGGTGCCGTCAGGCAGCCATTCGCCGCCGAGACGCTCGGCCCACTCTTCGCTCCGCTCGCGCAGCTGCAAGTCGAGCGGCGGCTCGCGCAGATGCATGGCGGCGATAGAGAGCGCCTTCGCCTCCCCGTAGGTCCGGCTCCATCGTGCGAAGAGCCAGGCAGGGGTGTTCGCCCGCGCCGCCTCTTCGCCCACGAGGGGTGACGGCAGTGCGACGGCGAGACGACGACAAACCGCGTTGACGAAGCCCGCCTGGGCCGGAATGCGCTGGCGGGCGAGAGCCACGCTCTCGGCCACCGCGGCATGGGCCGGCGTGCCGAGAAAGACGAGCTGGGCTGCGGCCAGGCGCAGGATGTTGCGCGCCGTGCGTTTCGGCCGCCGCTGCAGGAAACGATCGAGGGTGCGGTCGATCTCGCCTAGGCGGCGCAGCGTCGTCGCCCACAGCAGTCGGGCAAAGGCGCGATCGCGTGGCGCGAGGCGGGAAAGCAGCCGGTGGCGATGAAAGACCTCGTCGGCCGGACGCGGCCTCGGCGCGAACACGGCCTCGAGCACGTCAAGGGCGATCTGCCGGGCCTCGTTCACGGAAGTCCGGTCCGTCTCGGGTCGGCACGGCCGATGTGCCAGCAGCGAGCTTGCCGGCAAGGGCGGCATCGATCAGCGCCAGCGTCTCGGGAATACCGTAATAGGCGATGAACGAGCCGAAACGCGGACCCGCGGGCTGGCCGAGGAGAACTTCGTAGAGGGCAGCGAACCACTCGCGCAGCTCGGTAAAACCGTGCCGTCGGCCAATCTCGTAGAGCCCGTTCTGGATCGTCTCGGCCGAAGCGTCCGGGGAAAGGCCCGAAAGCCACTCGCGCAGCTCGACGAGGGCCGCCCGCTCGCGCCCGTTCGGCAATCGGTAGCGTTTGGCAGGGGCCACGAAGTCCCGATAGTAAGCGATGGCGCGTTCCACCAGGATGGCGAGCCGGGGGTAACGCTGCGGCGATGCCTCCGGCGCGTAGCGACGGATGAACTGCCAGAGGACTTCCGGATCCTCGGCACTGGCGACGCTCGCCAGGTTGAGCAGCATGGTGTAGCTGATGGGCAGCCGTTCCAGCGGGGGCACGCCGTTGTGGATGTGCCAGACCGGGTTGTCGAGCTGCTGGCCCTCGTTTTGCAGCGGGAACGCCTCGAGGTGCTGTTGATACTCGTCCTCGTTACGCGGAATGACGTCGAAGTAGAGTCGCTTGGCCTTGCGCGGGTGCTGATAAAGGAAGAGCATGAGCCCTTCCTTCGTGCCGTAGCGCAACCACTCCTCGATCGTCAGACCGTTGCCTTTCGACTTCGAGATCTTCTCTCCCTTCTCGTCGAGAAAGAGCTCGTAGATGAAGCCCTCGGGCGGCCTGCCGCCGAGAACGCGGCAGATCTGCCCCGAAAGCTTGACCGAGTCGATCAGATCTTTGCCGGCCATCTCGTAGTCGACCCCGAGCGCCGTCCACCTGAGCGCCCAGTCGGCACGCCACTGCAACTTGCAATGGCCGCCAGTGACCGGCACCTCGGTGAGCGTACCGTCCTCGTCGCGGAACACCACCGTGCCACGCTCGGGATGGCGTTCGAGGATGGGCACCTGCAGCACCCTCCCGGTCTTCGGTGAGATGGGCAAGAACGGGCTGTAGGTGGCGCGGCGTTCGGGGCCGAGATGGGGGATGACGAGCGCGCGGATCTCCTCGTGCTTGGCCAGGACCTCGAGCAGCACCCGGTCGAAGAGGCCCGATCGGTAGCATTCGGTGGCGCTCTTGAACTCGTAGTCGAAACCGAAGGCGTCGAGGAACGCCCGCAGCCGGGCATTCATGTGGGCGCCATAGCTGTCGTGGGTGCCGAACGGGTCGGGGACGGCGGTCAGCGGCTTGCCGAGATGCGCGCGCAGCATCTCCGGATTCGGGATGTTGTCCGGGATGCGGCGCAACCCGTCCATGTCGTCGGAAAAGGCGAACAGCCGGGTCGGGAGATCGGACAGTCGGTGGAACGCCTGACGCACCAAAGTGGTGCGGAACACCTCGGCGAAGGTGCCGATGTGCGGCAAGCCGGAGGGTCCGTAGCCGGTTTCGAACAGGACATAGCCTTTCTCGGGCGGCCCCTGCTCGAACCGCCTCAGGAGATTGCGCGCCTCGGCGAATGGCCAGGCCCGCGCTTGGAGGAAGAGGGCGCGATCCATGGATCTCCGATCCCGGCCGCCGGGGCGGGTGATCGCCGCCGCGCGACCGGCTGGACGACGCGTCAGTCGCGGGTGCCGGAGACGAGCTTCTTCTCGGCGAGCCAGGGCATCATGCCGCGCAGCTTCTCGCCCACCGCCTCCATCGGGTGATCCGCCTCGAGGCGCCGGCGCGCCTTGAAGTGCGCCTGGCCGGCACGGTTCTCGAGCACCCATTCGCGGGCGAAGCGGCCGTCCTGGATCTCGGCCAAAATCCGTTTCATTTCCGCCCGCACGTGGTCGTCGATCACTCGCGGTCCGCGCGTGTAATCGCCGTATTCCGCAGTGTTCGACACCGAATAGCGCATGTTGGCGAGGCCGCCCTCGTAAATGAGGTCGACGATCAGCTTCACCTCGTGCACGCACTCGAAATACGCCATCTCCGGCGCGTAGCCGGCCTCCACCAGCGTCTCGTAGCCGGCCTTGATCAGGGCCGAGAGACCGCCACACAGTACCACCTGCTCGCCGAACAGATCGGTCTCCACCTCTTCGCGGAAGGTGGTCTCGATGATCCCGGCGCGGCCGCCGCCGATCGCCGCGGCATAGGCGAGGCCGAGGTCGTGGGCGTTACCGGTGGCATCCTGGTGGATGGCGAGCAGGCAGGGGACACCGGCCCCCCGCAAATATTCCGAGCGTACGAGATGGCCCGGACCCTTGGGTGCCACCATGAGCACATCGAGATCGGGCCGCGGCTCGATCAGCCGGAAATGGATGTTGAAGCCATGGGCGAACATGAGGGCCGTGCCCGGGCGCATATTGGGAGCGAGATCCTCGCGCCAGAGATCGGCCTGCAGCTCGTCGGGCACCAGCACCATGACGACATCCGCCCAACGGGCAGCCTCGGCCGGGGTCATCACGGTCAGTCCGGCGCGCTCGGCGCGCGGCCGCGAGGCCGACCCCTCGCGCAAACCCACCACCACGTCCCTCACTCCGCTGTCGCGGAGATTGTTGGAGTGGCCGAAGCCCTGGCTGCCATAGCCGATCACCGCCACTTTGCGGCTCTTGATGAGGTTGAGATCGGCGTCGCTGTCGTAATAGACCCGCATGCTGCTCCCCCGCTGCTCTGTGGGTTCAGGCTTCGGGCTCGCCCGGCTCCGGCTCGCCCGGCTCCAGAATGATGCCTCCGCGTCCGATCGCGACCACGCCGGCGCGGCTGACCTCCACCGGCTGCACGAGATCGATGAAGGCGTCGAGCTCTTCCGGCGTGCCGGTGAGCTCGAAGATGAGACTGCCCGGCGAGCTGTCGACCAGCCGGGCGTGCATGAAGTCGGCGATGCGCAGGGCCTGAACGAGCCGTTCGCGGTCGCCTAGCACCTTGACCAGGGCCAGCTCGCGCTCGACGTGCGGCCCCTCGACGGTGAGATCCTGGACGCTGTGCACCGGGACGAGCTTGTCGAGCAGCGCCTTGATCTGGTCGATCACATAGCGGTTGCCGCTGGTGACGATATTGATGCGCGAGAGCGAACGGGCGCGATCGACTTCGGAGACAGTCAGACTCTCGATGTTGTAGCCCCGGCCGGAAAACAGGCCGATGACACGGGCGAGCACGCCCGGTTCGTTGTCGACCAGCACGCAGATGGTGTGGCGGCGCTCTTCGTTCGGCATCGCTCGGTTCCGGCACAAGGGGATACGGACCCGCGGAGGACGGTCGCGAAACGGAACCGCCCGTCGATCTCAGACGAGGACCATACCCTCCTCGGATACCGGCTCGTGGGGCCCGTCGTCCTCCGGGCACAGCTTGATCTCGTTGTGGGCGGCACCGCCCGGGATCATCGGGTAGACGTTCTCGACCTTGTCGACCACGATGTCGGCGAGCACGAGCCCAGGCGTCGCCAGCATCTCGCGGATGACATCGTCGAGCTCGTCCGGATGCGTCGCCCGCAGGCCTTTGGCACCGAAGGCCTCCGCCAGCTTCACGAAGTCGGGCAAAGCCGCCATGTAGCTCTCGGCGCGCCGGCTGCCGTGGAAGAAGTCCTGCCACTGGCGCACCATGCCCATGTACTCGTTGTTCACGAGGAAGATCTTGACCGGTAGGCGGTACTGCATCGCGGTCGACATCTCCTGCATGTTCATCACCCAGGAGGCGTCGCCGGAAATGTTGATGACCAGGCGGTCGGGATGGGCGATTTGGGCGCCGATGGCGGCCGGGAAACCGTAGCCCATGGTGCCGAGGCCGCCCGAGGTGAGCCAGCGGCGCGGCGCGAACAGATGGAAATACTGGGCGGCCCACATCTGGTGCTGGCCGACGTCGGTGGTGACGATCGGATCCATCCCCCGGGTGAGCTCCCACAGACGGCGGATCGCGTGCTGCGGCTTGATCACGTCCCGGCTCGGCCGGAAACGCAGGCTATCGACGGCCCGCCAACGGCGGATCTGCTCCCACCAGGCGTCCATCCGGCTCCGTCGTGGCTCCTCCCCCAAGGCGCTCCAGGCCTCGAGCATCGCCGCCAGCGCCTCGCCGGCGTCGCCGACGATCGCCACGTCGACCGGCACGTTCTTGTTGATCGACGAGGGATCGATGTCGATGTGGACTTTGCGGCTGTGGGGCGAGAAGCGATCGAGCCGCCCTGTCACCCGGTCGTCGAAGCGCGCACCGATGGCGATCATCAGATCGCAGTCGTGCATCGCCATATTGGCCTCGTAAGTACCGTGCATGCCGACCATGCCGAGATACTGCGGATCGTCGGCCGGATAGGCACCGAGGCCCATGAGGGTGAGGGTGATCGGAGCGCCGCTGCGGCGCACCAGCTCGCGCAGCAGCTCGCAGGCGCGATCGCCGGAGTTGATCACTCCACCGCCGACATAGAAGATCGGCCGCTCCGCCCGCGCCAGCAGCTCCACCGCTTGACGGATCCGCTCGCGGTCCGGCCGCCGTCGGACCGCCACCGAGCGCCTGCGCGCGGCCTCCGGCCCGACATAGGGGGCGGAGCCCATGAGGATGTTCTTCGGCAGATCCACCACCACCGGCCCCGGCCGGCCCGAACGCGCCACCGAAAAGGCTTCGTGGATGACGCGCGCGAGGTCCTCGGGCCGGGAAACGAGATAATTGTGCTTGGTGCAGGGACGGGTGATGCCCACCGTGTCGGCTTCCTGGAAGGCATCGTTGCCGATCATGTGGGTGGGCACTTGGCCGGTGAGGCAGACGATCGGCACGCTGTCCATGAGCGCGTCGGTGAGCCCGGTCACCGTGTTGGTGGCACCCGGCCCCGAGGTCACCAGCACGACCCCCACCTTACCGGTCGAGCGGGCGTAACCCTCGGCGGCATGGACCGCCGCCTGCTCGTGGCGCACGAGGACGTGGAAGATGCGATCCTGCTTGAACAGTTCGTCGTAGATCGGCAGCACCGCCCCGCCGGGATAGCCAAAAATGACGTCGACACCCTGATCCACGAGCGCCCGGAGTACCACCTGCGCGCCGGTCGCCGTGACGACATCGGCTGGCTGCGACAGGGTCTCTCGCGGCGCGGTCATTGGCGGACTCCGTTGACGTAGTCGGTTCGACGGTGCTCCCCGGCGGCGCCGAAGGCTTCAGGCGGCGCCCGATCGGGAGGCGGAAGCTAGCGGTGCCGAGCGCCTGGGTCAATGGCGCGGGCGGTCGTATCCCGGCTTGCAGCGCAGGGCTCGACCGCCGCCGCCCCGGCCTGGCTGACGGCCACGTCGCTCCTCCCTACCGTCGCAGGTCGATCGCACCAAAGCTCGCGCCCTCCTCCGGCCGATCGCGGCGGCGATCCGAGCCGGTTGGCGAGATCGTGCTCGAGAGACGAGCACCGCTGGCTTGCGGAGCGCAGCCCTGCCGGCAGGTCGCGGACCAGCCCGACCCTTAAACCCTTCCTTAACCCTCCCCCGCCATGCTGGCGACGGGTTTCACGGGCAGGACGATGCAGCGCGAGGATGCCATCGCCGATCTGCAGCGGCTTTGTCGGCAAAAGCAGCCGGCCCTCGCCGTGCTCGTGCGCCTCGCGCGATTTCCTGCCAGTCGCCGCTCGCCGGCGTGGTTCCATTTCGTGCGCAACGGCCTCGCCGAGATCGCCGAGCGCTACCGTGGCCGTCTCTATACCCTGGGGGGCAAGCGCCTCCTCCTCCTGCTCGAAGAGCGCCCGGCGGATATCGGCAGGTGGCTTGCGGCGCTCTTCGAGGTCGAGCAGGGGGGTGGAACGATCGTCGGCCGGCTACCCCAGCCTTGCGAGCTCTTCTCCCTTCCCGAGGGCTATGTCGAGCTGCGCGAACGGCTCGACGAGGTGGGGGACGGCATGGAGGAGGCGGCGCCAACTCTGGCCACGGGACCATTCCCCGAGGAGGCATCGGGCCGACCCGCCGACGCCAGCTCCGGTTCCCTCGGCCTCGCCGGTGCGCTCGATGCCGCGAAGCTGGCAGCGCTGCTGCCTCTCCTCGACGGCCTCGAACTCGCACCCTTCCTTCGCCGCCAGCCGGTGTGGCAGCTGGGGCCCCAGCCGAAACCTCTCTACGTCGAACTCTACACCGATCTCGCCGAGATCGCGCGGGCGCACTTTCCCCGCCTCGGCTTGGCCGAAGGCACCCCGCTCTACCACGAGCTTCGCCGCCATCTCGATCGGCTGCTGCTCACCCAGCTGCTCCTCGACCGTTCCCTCGGCCAAACGCCGCTTGGCATCAATCTCTCCGCCGCGGCGCTCGCCACACCGGAGTTCGGCTGGTTCCGCGATCGGGTCCGCCGCTTCCACCTCGATGTCACCATCGAGCTCGACTGGAGCGAGCTCCTCGTCGACCTTTGCGCCGGCGCCCCTCTCCAGCGGCAACTGAAAGAGGCGGGATTCCGCGTCGCTGCCGACGGTCTCGCTCCGGCGGTCCTCGACCTCGTCTCGCCCCGCGTCTTCGAGGTGAGCATCGTCAAGCTCGCCTTCGGCGACGCGGACCCGGACCGCTTTTTGGACCCCGAACTCGGGCGTCGGCTGGCGACGCTGCCAGCGGCCACCGTGGTGCTCACCCGCTGTGACCGCCGGGAGGCGCTAGCGGCCGCCTTGCGGCTCGGCATCCGCCATGTGCAGGGCTGGCTCGTCGACCGGCTCGTCCGTCAGCACGCTGCCGAGATCAGGGAGACAGCGGCGTGAGGGCGCGCCGTTCGTGGGCCGCTCGGGCGAGAATATCGGCGAGCTTCTGCAGCGAGAACGGCTTGACCACGAAGTCGCGGGCGCCGAGGCGCAGCGCCTGCAACACGTGCTCTCGGGTGCTGTGATGCGAGACCATGACCACAAAGGCGCGCGGATCGAAGGCGAGCAATTCCTCGAGGGTGCGCAGCCCGGTCGCGGCACGCAGGACGACGTCGAGGAACACCACATCCGCCGGTCGCCGGCGATAGGCGGCAAGCGCCCCCTCATGGCCATCGGCCTCGACGATCTCCACTGCCGGCTCGACATCGACGAGGGCATGCCGCAGCAGCAGCCGCTCGCTGCGCACATCGTCGACGACGAGCACTTGGGTCGCAGGCATCGTGGTCCCATCTCCCATCCGTCGCCGGCACTCTGGCGAGGGGGAATGGAGAAAGCGTTAACGCCCCTGGGAGCCGGTGCCGCCCGCGTTCGCTCGCCGCCGCTCGGCTCTTGCCGCCTGCCGGCGGTGGCCCTATACCACGCCCGGCCGGAGTGTAGCTCAGCCTGGTAGAGCACCGCCTTCGGGAGGCGGGGGTCGGGCGTTCGAATCGCCCCACTCCGACCATCGCGTCCCGGCGATCGCGATCCGTCGGATCCGCCTTTCCCCGCGAATGTGCTGAATGTCCCGTTACTTCGCTATCCTCGCCTTTCTCGCCACCATCCCGGCCGCCAACTGGATGGTGGGCCATGTCGGGAGCGTGTGCGTCCCTGCAGGACCCTGTCTCCTGCCCGTAGCACCTGGCCTGCTCGCCCCGAGCGGGGTCGTGATGATCGGACTCGCCCTGGTGTTGCGGGACATCGTCCAGCTCGTGTTCGGACTGCGCGCCGTGGTGGGGGCGATCCTCGCCGGGGCCGTGCTGTCGACCCTCGTCGCCCCGACCGCTCTCGCCCTCGCCTCGGGCGCTGCCTTTCTGTTGAGCGAGAGCTTCGACGCCGCCATCTATACGCCGCTCGCCCGCAAGCGGCTCTATCTCGCGGTTCTCGCCTCGGGACTGCTCGGAGCCACGGTCGACAGCCTCGTCTTCTTGTGGCTCGCTTTCGGCGTCGACGGCCTGCAGCACACTTTGGGGCAGGTGGTGGGCAAGCTCGAGGCCAATCTCGCCGCCCTGCCCCTCGTCGCTTGGGTCCGCCACGGGCTCGTCCACCCGGCTGCGGCCGGCACCCCTTTGCGAGGCTGACCGCACCTCTCAGCGGTAGTCGGGATCGGTGATGGCGAGGCGCGCCGCAACCCGCATCGCGAGGGCAGCTTCGAGCTCGCCTCGGCGCGCGTCGAAGGCGCCCTCGCGAATGGCGCGCACGAGCTGCCGCCGCAACGCCTCGAGCTCGCCTGCGGGGTCGTCGAACAGGCCGGCGAGCGCCTGACGCTCGCGCTCGCGCATGGCCGCTCCGAGGGCGAGCTCGCGACCCGCGATCTGCATGGCCCGTCCGATCATGGCGGCGACATAGCGGTCCTCCGGCGCCAACTGTGGCTGGATCCGTTCCCGGAGCTCCTCGCGCGCCGTCGCGAGCAGATCGACGATCCAGTCGACCCCGATCACATGTCCTCCCAAGCTTCCAGGCCGGAAAGGATGTCGCGCTCGAGCCGGGGCAGCACGGCAGCGGTGAGCGCGAGTTCGAGCGATCGCTCGGCACCGCTGCTGTGCCGCCGCGCCTGCATGAGGGCGATCACCGCCCAGCGCAGGTTCGCCATCACTTCCCAGAAGGCGAGGGCCCGCGCATCCACCCGCCGACCGCTCGCCTCCTCATAGGCAGCGACCAGGACTCGTCTCGACGCCAGGCCGCCGGCCTCGCGCTCGTCCACCCCGAAGCGCCAATAGCGGGCACAGAACCAGCCCAGGTCCTCGAGCGGATCCGACCAGCCAGCGAATTCCCAGTCGAGGATCGCGACGAGCTGCCCCTGCGCCACCATGAGGTTGCCGACCCTCAGGTCGCCGTGGACCAGTACCACCTCTTGTCTCGCCGGCGGCGCGAGCTCCAGCCGCCGGAGCGCATGTTCGACCACCGGTTCGGCGGCTTCCATGGCATCGAGCCAGCGACGATAGAGGGCGATCCGCGCCCGCGCCGGATCGGGCTCGGGCAGCGGCAAAAAGGCGAGCTCCCGCTGCGGCGGGCGGATCGCATGCAGCTTCGCCATCTCGCCCGCGACCGCCCGCACGAGGTCCTCGCCCCGTTCCCGCACCTGCGGATCGCGGACGAGGCGAGCACCGCGGGTTTCGCCGATGACCCGCCGCATGAGCAGGAAGGGACGGCCGCGAACCGCGGGATCGTCGCAAAAGGCCACGGGCTCCGGCACCCGCACACCGGCGGCGTGGACCACTCTGAGGATGCGGAATTCATGCGCCCGGTCCCACGACGCCGCCACGCCGCTCGCGGCATCGGTGCGCAGCACGAACTCCTGGCGACCGGCGTAGGGCCCCCCGACCAGTTCCACGACGAGGAGGCGATTGTCCTGAATGGCGCCGCCGGTGAGCCGCTCCTCGCGCACCACCCGGGCGGTGGTCGCCCCGCAAGCCCGGGCGAGGAACGCCTCGAGCGCGGCGGGCGAAAGCTCGGACGTGGACGTCGCGTTCACGGCCAAGCGAAGAACTCGCGGCCGCGCTCGAGGAGTTCGCGTGCGACCACCATCGCGTGCACCTCCGAGGCGCCATCGACGAGGCGCGCCTGACGCGCGTAGCGGTACATCCATTCGAGCGGCGTGTCGCGGCTGTAGCCCAACGCCCCCGTGAGCTGGATCGCCGTGTCGACGGCAAGATGCAGGGTGTCGGCGACGTGGATCTTGGCCATCGACACCTCCTTGCGCGCCTGATCGCCGAGATCGAGCTTGGAGGCCGCGCGGGCGACGAGCAGTCGACCGACCTCGATCGCCATCGCCGCCCGCGCGAGCATGCCGCGCACGCTCTCGCGGGCGATCAGCTTCTGGCCGAAGGCTTCGCGTTCGCGGACATAGGGCTCGCAGATTTCGAGCGCCCGGCGGGCCATGCCGAGCCAGCGCATGCAATGGGTGAGCCGCGCCCGGCCGAGGCGGATCTGGACCACCTTCATACCGAGCCCCTCGCCCAGAAGCACGTTCTCGAACGGCACTTCCAGTCCGTCGAACTCGAGCTCGCAGTGACCGCCGTGCTCCTCGGGCCCCATGATCGGGATCCGCCGCAGGATCCGCCAGCCCGGTTGGTCGGCATGGTAGAGCATGGCGGTGAGGCCGCGGCGCGGATCCTCGGAGGTGCGGGCGAGGAGGATGAAGTGCTTGGCCCCCTGCGCCCCGGTGATGAACCACTTGCGCCCGAAGACACGGTAATGGCCGTTGCGGCGTTCGGCGATCGTGCGCATCATGCCGGCGGGATCGGAACCGGCCCCGGGATGCGGTTCGGTCATGACGATGGCCGAGCGCACCTCGCCCCGCACGATGGGATCCAGCCAGCGATCCTTCTGCGCTTCGCTCGCGCAGAGCTCGAGGCAGAGCATGTTGCCATCGTCGGGAGCGGCGCAGTTGAAGGCCAGGGGGCCGAAGCGCGAGCGCGCCATCTCCTCGTAGAGGACGGCACAGTCGGCCAGGGATCGACCGAGACCTCCCCTCGCCCTCGACACCTGCGGCGCCCACAGCCCCGCTCGCTTCGCCTCCGCCCGCAGCGCAACGAGCAGGTCTTCGCGGATATGCTCGCCCTCGCCGAAGCTCGCAGGGTCGGACTCGAGCGGCAACAGTCGGGTGTCGACGAAGTCGACGACCCGCCGGCGCAGCTCCTCGAGCTCGGGCGACAGCCGGAAGTCCACGGCTCTAGCCCTTGGCGCGGAAGAAAGGAGCCGGATGGAGGATCTTGTTCTCCATGTGCTGGATGAGCGGCGTCGCCTTGGCGAGATAGCTGGCCCAAGCGGGGTCGGCCTGGAGGGCCGCCCGCCGGCGGGCACGATCGGCGAGATCCTCGTAGGCCCACATGTGGACGACTTGGTTGAGGGGGCCGATGTCCATGGACACGTACCAACCGATCGGCTCGCCCAGATATCTCGTCTGTACGGGATAGCCCTCGCGCTCGTAGAGCTCGAGGAACTCCTTCATCTTGCCGGGATGGAGGGTGTAGGTGCGGTGGTCGACGATCATCCCTGTCTTCCCTGGAGCTGTCACAGCGGGGCGACCAGATGGCCACCGTCGACGGCGAGGACGCTGCCGGTCATGTAGCGGGAGGCATCCGAGGCGAGCAAAAGCAGCGCACCGTCGAGATCGGCAGGATCGCCGAAGCGGCGCATGGGGATGCGGGCGCGGACGCGCTCGCCCGCCTCGCTCGCGAGGAAGTCGCGGTTGAGCTCGGTCGGGATATAACCGGGTGCGAGGGCATTGACCCTTATCCCATAGCGTGCCCATTCGAGCGCCATGCTGCGCACGAGATGGACCACCGCGGCCTTGGACGCCCCGTAGGCCGCGACCCCTGGGGCCGTCGCGAAGGCGATGATCGAGGCCACCACGACGATACTCCCCGGTCGCCGCGCGGCGACCAGCCGACGGGCGGCCTCGCGAGCGGTGCGGAAGACACCCGTCAGATTGACCTCGATCACGCGGCTGAAGTCCGTCTCCTCGACGTCGAGCAGCCAACCACCGCGGCCGGCAATGCCGGAATTGGCGACGAGGAGATCGACGGTGCCCAAAGCCGCCTCGGCGGCATCGAAGCCGGCCCGCACGCTCGCTCCATCGGTGACATCCATCGGGACCGCCAGCGCTCGCCCACCCGTCGCCACGATCTCGGCGGCGAGGGCGGCGAGACGGTCGTGCCGGCGGGCGGCGAGCGCTACCGCCGCGCCGTTGGCCGCGAGCAGGCGGGCGAAATGGGAGCCGAGCCCCCCCGAGGCTCCGGTGACGAGCGCCACGCGACCCGAGAGATCCGCCCGCAGCGACAAAGGCCCTCCTCCTCGCTCCCGCGATCCCGGCTAACCCGGGACGTCGGACCGATCAAGGGGCAGGAGCGCCGGCCGTGGGCCGGCCGGCGTGCGGCAATCTGTGCGCCCGCGGGCGACAGCTGGCTGTTGCCGGCACCGGACGCGCGTGGTATGAGGCCGCCGCTTCGCGGGGGCGAGGCTGAAGGCGCGCCCTCGCGTGTTTTGGCGTGCGTCGTCGCCTTCACGGTTGGCGTCGTCGCCTCCACGAGAGAGGATCACCGTCTTGGCTGGTAGCAAGGGCACGGCGACGGGCCTGTCGACGCGCTACGCGAAGGCCCTGTTCGAGCTCGCCCGCGAACGCCATGCGCTCGACCGCACCGCGGACGATCTGCGGCGGTTGCTCGAGGCGGTCGCGGTGGAGCCGGCACTCGCGCGGGTCATCCGCAGTCCGGTGGTGCCGCGCGGCGAATTGGTGGCAGCGATGACGGCTCTCGCCGATCGGCTCGGGCTGTCGCCGCTCGTGCGCCACTTCCTCGGCCTGCTGGCGAGCCAGCGACGGTTGTTCGCGCTGCGCCTGATCGCCGCGCGCTTCGCCGAGATGCTGGCTGCCCATCGCGGCGAGGTCACAGCCGAGGTGGTCTCGGCGCTGCCGCTCGAGGAAGCCGAGATGGCCAGGTTGCGGGCTGCGCTGGAAGCGCGCGCCGGCAAGGCGGTCAAGCTGGAGACACGGGTGGATCCCTCGCTTCTGGGCGGGCTCGTGGTGCGCCTCGGGTCGCGCATGATCGACGCTTCCCTGCGCAGTCGGCTCAAGCAGCTCGAATTGTCCATGAAAGGGGTTGGATGATGGACATCCGCGCCGCCGAGATTTCCGCGATCCTCAAGGAACAGATCGCCCGCTTCGGCACCGAGGCGGAGATGGCCGAGGTCGGGCGAGTGCTGTCGGTGGGCGACGGCATCGCGCGCGCCTACGGACTCGACGAGGTCGAGGCCGGCGAGATGGTCGAGTTCGAGGACGGCACGCGCGGCATGGCGCTGAACCTCGAGACCGACAATGTCGGCATCGTCATCTTCGGCGACGACCGCAACATTCGCGAGGGCTCGCTCGTCAAGCGCACCGGGCGAATCGTCAGCGTGCCGGTGGGCAAGGGGCTGCTCGGCCGGGTGGTGGACGCGCTGGGCAATCCCATCGATGGCAAGGGTCCCATCGAGTACAGCGAGACGCGTCTCGTCGACGTCAAGGCTCCGGGCATCATCCCGCGGCGCTCGGTGCACGAGCCGATGGCGACCGGGCTCAAAGCGATCGACGCGCTCATCCCGATCGGCCGCGGCCAGCGCGAGCTCATCATCGGCGACCGTCAGACCGGCAAGACGGCGATCGCCGTCGACACCTTCATCAACCAGAGGCGCATCAATGAACTCGCCGGCGACGACGAGAGCAAGAAGCTCTACTGCATCTATGTCGCCGTCGGCCAGAAGCGCTCGTCGGTGGCGAGGTTGGTGAAGGTGCTGCAGGACCACGGGGCGATGGACTATACCATCGTCGTGTCGGCGACCGCCAGCGAGCCGGCACCGCTGCAGTTCCTCGCACCCTATGCCGGCTGTGCGATGGGCGAGTGGTTCCGCGACAACGGCATGCACGCGCTCATCGTCTACGATGACCTTTCCAAACAGGCGACCGCCTATCGCCAAGTGTCGTTGCTGCTGCGCCGGCCGCCGGGCCGCGAGGCCTATCCCGGCGACGTCTTCTACCTGCACTCGCGGCTGCTGGAGCGGGCAGCCAAGCTCAACCCGAACTATGGCGGCGGCTCCCTCACCGCCCTGCCGGTGGTCGAAACCCAGGCCAACGACGTCTCCGCCTACATTCCGACCAATGTGATCTCGATCACCGACGGCCAGATCTTCCTCGAAACCGATCTCTTCTACCAGGGCATCCGGCCGGCGCTCAACGTTGGCATCTCCGTCTCCCGCGTCGGCTCGGCGGCGCAGACCAAGGCGATGAAGAAGGTCGCCGGGCGGATCAAGCTGGAGCTCGCGCAATATCGCGAGATGGCAGCCTTCGCCCAGTTCGCCTCCGATCTCGATGCGGCGACCCAGCGGCTGCTCAATCGCGGTGCGCGGCTCACGGAGCTTTTGAAGCAGCCGCAATATCAGCCGATGCCGATGGAGGAGCAGGTCTGCGTGATCTTCGCCGGCGTCAACGGCTATCTCGATCCCGTGCCGGTGTCCGAGGTGACGCGCTTCGAGCGCGAGCTGCTCGACGAGCTGCGCGAGAAGGGCCGCGACATCCTCGAGGCGATCCGCACCTCGGGCGATCTCTCCGAGGCGACGGAAAAGAAGCTGCGCGAGTTCCTCGACCGCTTCGCCAAGACCTTCGCCTGAGGCGCCGCGATGCCGAGCCTCAAGGACCTGAGGAACCGCATCAACGCGGTCAAGCAGACGCGCAAGATCACGAGCGCCATGAAGCTCGTCGCCGCCTCCAAGCTGCGGCGGGCGCAGGAACATGCGGTGGCGGCCCGTCCCTATGGCGAGCGGCTCGCCGCCATGCTCGCCAACCTGGCACGGGCGGTGAAGGACACGCCCGAGGGTCCGAAGCTCTTGGTCGGGACCGGAAGGGAAGACGTCCACCTTCTCGTCGTCGCCACCGCCGACCGCGGCCTGTGCGGCAGCTTCAACAGCTCCATCGTGCGGGGTGCGCGGCGCCGCATCCGCGAGCTTCAGGAGCAGGGCCGAACGGTCAAGCTCGTCTGCATCGGCCGCAAGGGGCGGGACATGTTGCGGCGCGAATATGGCGATCTCATCGTGGAATACGTCGATGGGATCGCCGGCAAGCGGCGCATCGAATATGCCGATGCGGCGGCAGTGGCGGAACGGCTCGTGCGGCGCTTCGAGGCGGGCGAGTTCGACGTCTGCTCCATCGTCTTCAATCGCTTCAAATCGGTTCTGGTGCAACAGACCACCGAACGGCAGCTCATTCCCGTGCCGGCGGCGGAAGGGACGGAGGAGTCGGGCGACGGCCGGGCGATCTACGAGTTCGAGCCGGACGAGCGGACCATTCTCGAGGATCTCCTGCCGCGCAATCTGGCCGTGCAGATCTACAGTGCGCTGCTCGAGAACGCCGCCGGCGAACAGGGAGCGCGCATGACCGCCATGGACAATGCGACGCGCAATGCCGGCGAAATGATCGACAAACTGACGCTCTACTACAACCGGACGCGTCAGGCGATGATCACCAAGGAACTGATGGAAATCATTTCGGGCGCCGAGGCGCTCTGAAGACCCAAACCGGGTGCGGAGTCGAGCGATGACGGATGCCGTGAGCAAGGAAAACGTGGCGATCGGCCGGATTGTCCAGGTGATGGGTCCGGTGGTCGACGTGCAGTTCGACGGGCCGCTGCCCGCGATCCTCAACGCGCTTGAGACCGACAACAAGGGCCGCCGGCTGGTGCTCGAGGTGGCCCAACATCTCGGCGAGTCGACGGTGCGCACCATCGCCATGGACAGCACCGATGGACTGCGGCGCGGTCAGGAAGTGGTGGACACCGGAGCCCCTATCTCGGTGCCGGTCGGACGCGAGACGCTCGGTCGCATCCTCAACGTCATTGGCGAGCCGGTGGACGAGCGCGGGCCCATCCATGCCAAGGCCACGGCCCCCATCCACCAGCCTGCGCCGAGCTTTCTCGACCAGTCGACGGAGACCGAGATCTTGGTGACCGGCATCAAGGTCGTCGATCTCCTCACGCCCTACCCCAAGGGCGGCAAGATCGGCCTCTTCGGCGGCGCCGGCGTGGGCAAGACCGTGCTGATCATGGAACTCATCAACAATGTCGCCAAGGCCCATGGCGGCGTGTCGGTGTTCGCCGGCGTGGGCGAACGCACGCGCGAGGGCAACGACCTCTATCACGAGATGATCGAATCGAAGGTCATCGACCTCGAACATCCCGAGAACTCCAAAGTGGCGCTGATCTACGGCCAGATGAACGAGCCGCCCGGGGCGCGCGCCCGTGTGGGGCTGACCGGCCTGACCATCGCCGAATATTTCCGCGATCAGGAAGGGCAGGACGTCTTGCTCTTCATCGACAACATCTTCCGCTTCACCCAAGCAGGCTCGGAAGTGTCGGCGCTGCTCGGCCGCATCCCTTCCGCCGTCGGCTATCAGCCGACCCTCGGGACCGACATGGGGGCGCTGCAGGAGCGCATCACCTCGACCCGCAAGGGTTCCATCACCTCCGTCCAGGCGGTCTACGTGCCGGCCGATGACCTCACCGATCCCGCGCCGGCCACCACCTTCGCCCATCTCGACGCCACCACCGTGCTGTCGCGCCAGATCGCCGAGCTCGGTATCTATCCGGCGGTCGACCCGCTCGATTCCACCTCGCGCATCCTCGAGCCCGGCGTCGTCGGACGCGAGCATTACGAGGTGGCCCGCCGGGTGCAGGAGATCCTGCAACGCTATAAGGCGCTCCAGGACATCATCGCCATCCTGGGGATGGAGGAGCTGTCGGAAGAGGACAAGCTCGTGGTCGCGCGGGCACGCAAGATCCAGCGCTTCCTCTCCCAGCCTTTCCACGTCGCCGAGGTGTTTACCGGGACGCCCGGCAAGTTCGTGCCGGTCGAAGAGACCATCCGCGGCTTCAAGGGCATCTGCAACGGCGACTACGACCATTTGCCAGAGGCTGCCTTCTATATGGTCGGCACCATCGACGAAGCGGTGGAGAAGGCCAAGCGGCTCGCCGCGGCAGTCGCCTGAGTTGGCGGGAGGAGAGCCATGGCCGAGGACAGGCTCGCCTTCGAGCTGGTCTCGCCGGAGCGCGTGATCCTCGCGACCGAAGCCGAAATGGTGGTGGTACCCGGGATCGAGGGCGATTTCGGCGTGTTACCCCTCCATGCCCCGGTGGTGTCGCTGCTGCGGCCGGGGGTGGTGCGAGTCTACGAAGGCAGCGACGTCAAGACCCGGCTGTTCGTCGCTGGCGGCTTCGCGGAAGTCAACGAACGCGGCCTCACCGTCCTTGCCGAGCATGCCGAGGCGGTGGATCGGATCGATCCGGCCGAGGCGCGCCAGCGGCTCAAGAACGCCGAAGAGGATCTCGCCGACGCCAAGGAGCCGAGCGAGGACGAGCGTCGACGGCTCGAGCGGGCGATCGAGATCGCCCGCGCTCGCCTCGAAGCGGTGGAGAATCCGACCTAGGAAGCGGCGCGTTGCGGCGGTGGCGGGGCACGCCCCGCGGAAGCGGCGGAGGGCTCGCCCTCCGCCGCGGTTTTCCCGGCGTCAGCGGCGACCGAACCGACGCCGGATCTCAGGCCCCGAACTCCGGGTAGATCGGGAAGCGTGCACAAAGCTCGCGCACGCGTGCCCGCACCGTGCGCTCCACGACGCCATTGTCCTCGCCGTAGCGCACCAGACCGTCGAGCACGTCGCCGATCATGTGCCCGATGTCGCGGAATTCCGCCGTGCCGAAGCCGCGGCTGGTCCCGGCCGGAGTGCCGAGCCGAATGCCCGAGGTCACGGTGGGCTTTTCCGGATCGAAGGGCACGCCGTTCTTGTTGCAGGTGATCCCCGCCCGCTCGAGCGAGCGTTCGGCGATGTTGCCCTTGAGTCCCTTGGGACGCAGGTCGACGAGCATGAGGTGGTTGTCGGTGCCACCGGAGACGATGGCGAGCCCGCGCTCGACCATGACTGCGGCTAGGGTCTTGGCATTCTCGACCACCCGGCGACAGTAGTCGCGGAAGGAGGGCTGGAGCGCCTCGCCGAAGGCCACGGCCTTGGCAGCGATCACGTGCATGAGCGGCCCGCCCTGCAGCCCCGGAAAGACAGCGGCGTTGATCTTCTTGGCGATCTCCTCGTCGTTGGTGAGGATGATCCCCCCGCGCGGGCCTCGGAGCGTTTTGTGCGTGGTCGACGTGACGACGTGGGCATGCGGCAGAGGCGAAGGATGCAGACCCGCGGCCACGAGTCCGGCGATGTGCGCCATGTCGACCATGAGATAGGCACCGACGGCATCGGCAATCTGCCGGAAGCGGGCGAAATCGATGATTCGCGAATAGGCCGAGGCGCCGGCGATGATCAGTTTCGGCCGATGCTCGAGGGCGAGCCGTTCCACCTGATCGTAGTCGATCAGTCCGTCCTCGCGCCGCACCCCGTAGTGCACCGCCCGGAACCACTTGCCGGAGAGCGCCGGTCGCGCGCCGTGGGTGAGATGGCCACCGGCGGCGAGGTCCATACCGAGGATGACGTCACCGGGCGCGGTCAACGCCAGCATCACGGCGCCGTTGGCTTGCGCACCGGAATGCGGCTGGACATTGGCAAAGCGGCAATCGAAGAGTCGCTTGCAGCGTTCGATGGCGAGGCTCTCGGCTACGTCGACCCACTCGCAGCCGCCATAGTAGCGGCGGCCTGGATAGCCTTCGGCATATTTGTTGGTGAGCACCGAGCCCTGGGCCTCGAGCACCGCTCGGCTGACGATATTCTCGCTCGCGATGAGTTCGATCTGCTCCTGCTGGCGGCGCAGCTCGCCTCGGATCGCCGCGAACAGTTCCGGATCCCGTTCGGCCAGTGAGGCGGAAAAAAAGCCCTCCGCCACCCGGTCGCTTGCCGTCGTTGCCGCTTCCGCCAGCCGTTCTGCCATCTCTCAGCACTCCACCACATTGACCGCGAGACCGCCGAGCGAGGTTTCCTTGTAACGCTCCGACATGTCGCGACCGGTCTCCCGCATGGTCGCGATCACTTTGTCGAGGGATACGAAATGGGTGCCATCGCCGCGCAGGGCGAGGCGTGCGGCATTGATGGCCTTGACCGCTCCCATGGTATTGCGTTCGATGCACGGCACCTGCACGAGGCCGCGGACGGGGTCGCAGGTGAGACCGAGATTGTGTTCCATGCCGATCTCGGCGGCGTTCTCGATCTGCGCCGGGGAACCGCCGAGCACCGCGCACAGGGCGCCGGCCGCCATCGAACAAGCGACGCCGACCTCGCCCTGGCAGCCGACCTCGGCCGCCGAAATCGAGGCGTTCTCCTTGTAGAGCATGCCGATCGCCCCGGCGGTGAGCAGGAAATCGACGATCCCCTGCTCGTCGGCGCCCGGGACGAAGCGCACATAATAGGCGAGCACCGCCGGTATCACACCCGCGGCGCCATTGGTCGGCGCCGTGACCACGCGTCCACCTGCGGCATTCTCTTCGTTGACGGCCAGGGCGTAGAGGTTGACCCAGTCGAGCACCGTCAAGTGGTCGCGCAGATTGGACTCGGGGCGGCTCGTGAGCTGATGGAAGAGGGCGGGCGCCCGCCGTCGGATGCCCAGGCCGCCCGGTAGCACGCCCTCGGTGCGGCAACCCCGCTCGATACAGGATTCCATCACCGACCAGATCTCGAGCAGCCGGGCACGGGTCTCGAACGGGTCGCGGAAAACCGCTTCGTTGGCCCGTACGACGTCGGCGATGGTGAGCTGGTGGGTGCGGCAGATGGAGAGGAGCTCGGCGGCGGTGCGAAACGGATAGGGAACGACGAGGTTGGAGCCCGCATGGTCGCCTTGTCCGAGTTCGCGCTCCGCCAGCACGAAGCCGCCACCCACCGAGTAGTATCGCTCGCAAAACAGCTCCTCGCCGGAGGCGGCGTAGGCCGACATGCGCATGCCGTTGGGGTGGTGGGGGAGGCGCTCGCCCTGCCGGAAGAGGAGCTCGTCGCCTTCGCGAAACGGCAGCAGCCGGCCGTCGGGTAGACGGATCCGTCCCTCGCGCCGAGCCTCGAGGAACAGTTTTTCGGCGCGATCGGGGTCGACGAGGTGAGGCTCCTCGCCGGAAAGCCCGAGAACGACGGCCTTGTCCGTGCCGTGGCCCTTGCCGGTAAGGGCCAGCGAGCCGAACAGCTCGACCCGGATCCGCGCGGTCGCCGCGAGCAGACCACGCGCCTCGAGGTCGAGCAGAAAGCGGCGGGCGGCCCGCATCGGACCGACCGTATGCGAGCTCGACGGACCGATGCCGATGCGAAACAGGTCGAGCACCGAAAGGGGCATGAGCCTTCTCCGCGCGATGCGCGTCGCTGTCACGCTGTCTAGGCCGCCCCGGGGCCGGCACCTTGCGTTGTCGCGACCTGCTCCTTCGTCGAGCGGACGGATGTCGGGGAAGCCTGCGAGGCCGCCGCCAGGGCCTCGAGCCTTGCGCGCATGCGACGCACATGGCTGCCCGGCCAGAAGACCCGGCCGCAGGCTGGACAGCTGCGGAACGGACCTGGCAGCCGTGCCGCCGGCTCGGGAACGCGCCGCATGTCCCCGGCGTCGGCGGGTCGCAGGGGCGCGTTGTCGACCAAGCAACGCGTGAAGGGGGCTCGACACCAGTCGACCCGTGCCTGGCGCGCCAGCTCGCGAGCCTGCACCTCGAGCGGCGCCATCGGCAAGTGCAGGATGGCCACGGCGCGGCCGTCGAGCCGCCGGTCGCACGTCAGCAGCAGACGGCCCTCGCGGCGGGCACGGGCGAGTAGCCCGCAGCCCGCAGCCAACGGGCAAGATGGGCGAGCATCGCATCGCAGAGGAAAGCGAGTTCGCTCACTGGTCGAGGATCTCCCGCGCCCGTTGCCATTCTCGCTCGCTCATGTCGGCCCGCACCCGGTCGCGCAGCGCCGCCGCCCGCGGGTCACCTCCACGCACCGCCCGCTCCAACCAGATATAGGCCTGCACGCGATCGGGTGGTCCGAGCCTACCTTCGTACAACATCGCGCCCAGATGGAACTGGGCGCGCGCGACACCGGCTTCGGCCAGCTCCGACCAGATGGCAAAGGCTCGCTCGTAGTCGCCCTGGCGGTAGGCCTCGACGCCGTCGACGACCCGCGTCCCCTCGCCCGGCGCCACGGGCATTCGCCCCCCGCTTCCGACCGAGGTCCGGGAGCCGCCACGCGCCCCGGCACTCGCCGATTGCGGTGGCGCGACCGCAGCCTCGGCCATCGGCCTCCGGCCCGCCGCCTCGAACTCGGCCTGGAGTCGCGCAAGCTGTCGTTGGACCGCCAGCAGATGCAGCCACAGCTGCTGCCTCCGGCCGCGTTCGCGCGCGCGTGCCTCCTCGGTGCGCGAGGCCTCGGCGACGGCACTCGGCGAGGGTTGCCGCTCCGCCGCGCGGGCGACGATCCGGTCCTCGAGCTCCGCGAGCTTGCGGCGCAGCTGGTCGCGCTCGACGACGAGCTGGTCCCGTTCCGCCTCGAGCTCGCGGAGCCGCATCTGCGTCCGCTCGAGACTGGCGCGGGTGGCGGCGAGGATGCGGACGTCGCCCGTATCCTCGATGGCTGGCAGGTGGACTCGCGGCACCACCGACGGGGGGCGCGTCGCCTCTCGCCAAGCGAGCATGCCCGTCGCGATCGCGAGGAGCGCCACGGTGACCTGCAACACCCGCACGAGCTGCCGAAGTCGCCGCTCTCGCCGTTCGAGGAGATTCGCGCGCACGCTTTGGGTCCGCAAGGGGCCGCCGGCCCGCGACGGGGCGAAGCGGCAGGCCGTCTAAAAACGTGGCGGACGGGTCGCGAGGGCGCGGTGGACGAGCCGTTCGACCCGCTCCCGCTCCTCGCCGATCAGGGGCAGCCGAGGTGGCCGCACCCATTCCCGGCCGGTGCCGCAGAGATGGTTCGCGAGTTTGATCATCTGCACGAGCTTCTTCTCGCTGTCGAGGTGCAAGAGCGGCATGAACCAACGATGGAGAATCGAGGCCTCGTCGAGCCGTCGCGAGCGCAGGAGGTCGAACAGGCGGACCGATTCGAGGGGAAAGGCGTTGGCGAGCCCAGCGACCCAACCGACCGCGCCGCAGACCGCGTTCTCGAGCACGAAGTCATCGACTCCGCAAAACAGCAGGAAGCGGTCCCCGACCTCGAGCAGGGTATCGGTCATGCGCCGACTGTCGTGGGCGCTGTCCTTGACCGCCACGATGTTGGCGAGGGAGGCGAGCTGGGCGAGAGCCTTGGGCTTGAGATCGACCCGATAGGCGAGGGGATTGTTGTAGACCATGACCGGCAGCTCGGTGGCGCCGGCGACCGTCGAGATATGGGCGATCGCCTCGCGCTCGTCCTGCTCGTAGACCATGGCCGGCAACACCATGAGACCGTCCACGCCCGCCCGCTCCGCCCGCTTCGCCGCTTCGACCGCGGACTCGGTCGTGGTTTCGGCAATGCCCGCGAGCACCGCTACGCGCCCGTGCGCCACCTCGACCGCGGCCTCCAGCACCCGCTCTTTCTCTTCGGGTCGCAGCGACGTGTTCTCGCCGAGGGTCCCGAGCATGACCAGACCGCGGCAGCCGGCTTCGATCACGAGCTCGGCATGCCGCTGCGTGGCCTCGAGATCGAGCGAACCGTCCTCGTGGAATTCGGTCACGAGCGCCGGGAACACGCCCCACCAATCGGGACGCCTCATCTCCGCCCTCCCTCCTCCTCTTCGATCCACTCGATCCTGGGGGATGCGAGCAACTCGGCCATGGCCGGCGCGAGATCGAGCCCGGTTGCCACCTGCTCGAGCATGGCTCGCTCCGCCGCCTGGACCGCCGCGAGCCGTTGCAGGACCGTCGCGAGTTCCGCTCGCGGCACCACGACCACTCCCTCCTCGTCCGCGACCACCACATCCCCGGCAGCGACCGCAACGCCGCCGATCACCACCGGCAATCCGACCGTTCCCGGGCCATTGCGCATACAGGAGTTGGGGGTGATGGCAGCGGCGAAGACCGGAAGCCCGACCTGCCGGAGCCCGGCCCGATCGCGCACCGCGCCGTCGGTGACGATGCCAACCACTCCGCGGTTCCTCGCCATGCCGGCGAGGATGTCGCCGCAAATGGCGCTTCCGGTGAAGCCCTCGGTCGCCACCACCAGCACGTCCCCCGGACCGGCAAGGGCCAAGGCGGCGCAAAGGGCGAGATTGTCGTTGGGCGCGCAAGCGCAGGGGATGGCGATGCCGAGGACGCGGGAGAACTGCGGCTCCTCGCCGAGTACCGGGCGAATGGTGGGAGCGAGCGCACCACGTCCGGACATGGCATCCGCGAGGTGGCCCGTTTGCACCCCGCGCAGCCGCTCGATCTCGGCCAGCTCTGGCCGCTCGAAGCGTCGGCGCACCCGCAGCAGCGGCGGTTCGCCGATCATGCCGGGCCGCTTTCCGGCAAGCCCTCGCCCCACTGTCGACCCCAGCTGGTGACGAGCAGGATCTTGCCGATGTGGGTGCTCGATTCCATGAGCCGATGGGCGTCTGCCGCCTGCTCGAGGGGGAAGGTGCGGAAGATGATCGGCTTGACCCGTCCGGCCTCGAGGAGCGGCCACACCTTTTCCTCGAGGGCGCGGGCGATCCGACCCTTTTCCTCGACCGAGCGCGGTCTGAGCGTGCTGCCGGTCCAGGTCAGCCGTTTGGTCATGAGTTTGGTGAAGTCGGCGGTGATCTTCGCCCCTTTGAGCCAGGCGATCTGGACGAGCCGTCCCTCGAGCGCGAGGGCCTCGAGGTTGCGCGGCACATAGTCGCCCCCCACCATGCACAAGATGAGATCGACCCCCCGACCGCCCGTCACCTCTCGCACCACCTCGACGAAGTCCTCGTGGCGGTAGACGATCGCCCGCTCGGCGCCGAGACGCTCGCAGAAGGCGGCCTTGTCGGCACTGCCGACGGTGGTCAGGACCCGCGCGCCGAAGACCTTGGCGAGCTGGATGGCCGTGGTGCCGATGCCGCTCGAACCGCCGTGCACGAGAAAGCACTCTCCGGCCGCCAGCCGACCGCGTTCGAAGACATTGGTCCAGACGGTGAAGAAGGTCTCGGGAATGGCCGCCGCTTCGATCGTCGACAGACCGCGCGGTACCGGCAGCACCTGCGGTTCCGGAGCGACACAGTACTCGGCATAGCCGCCGCCGGCCACCAGCGCGCACACCCGGTCGCCCACCCGGAAACGGTGCACCTCCGGACCCACGGCCACGATCTCCCCCGCCACCTCGAGCCCGGGAATGTCGCTGGCTCCGGGAGGCGGCGGATAGCCGCCGAGGCGTTGCAGTACGTCCGGGCGATTGACGCCGGCCGCCGCCACTCGGATCAGCACCTCGCCGCGACCTGGCCGCGGCACCGGCATGCGGTCGGCAATCAGCACTTCGGGTGGGCCATAGCCGTTCTGGCGGATGTACGTCATCTCGCTTGCCAGCGTTTCCGCCATGCGCCTCCTCCCCGCTCGGCGTTGCGCCTCTAGCGCGCCGGACCCCTCGTCCTCAACCGAAGAAGCACGAGAGACCGTAGCAAAGGCCAAAGACCCGTGTGAACAGGAGGTAGAGCAAGAGGTCGAGGACGGCCAGCACCCCCACCACCGGTAGGCCGAACCCCAGCAAGACGATGGCGACTGCCCACCCCGTCGGCCGCGGCGGCGGCAGGTAATGACCGCCCACCGATGGCTTGCGACGCCGGCGCGGGATGCGTTTTCCGATATCAACCATGAGTTTAAAGTAGCGCCGGACAGGCCACGCGGGAAGCGGGAGAGAGCGGATGTTCCGCTGCATCTTCGAGGACCCTGGGCGGCGCCAGTGGGAGGACCTGCTCGCCAGGGCACCCCGGGCGAGCCTTCAGCAGTCCTTCGCCTATGGCGTCGCCGTGAGCGCCCAAGGGCATATGGCGCACCGGGCGGTGATCCGCGACGGTCGCGAGCCCGTCGCCCTCTTGCAACTCGCCGTGCGGCGGTTTCGCTGGTTGCCCGGGCTTCGGCTGGCGCTCGCCATCTATGGCCCGGTGTGGCTCGACGGCGAGCCCGACGGCCAACGCCTGGCGCAGGCCATGGATGCCGTGTGCCGCACGCTGGAGCCCGGGCTATTGCTGTGGACACCCGACGTCGCGAATCCGATCCCCGGGCTCGGGCGGCGCCGGGTGATGACGGGTGCCAGCACCGGCGTGCTCGATCTCCGCCTGCCCCCGGCGGAACTCGAGGCGCGGCTGTCCGGCAAGTGGCGGAACATGTTGCGGCGCGCGCGCGAGGCCCCGCTCGCGGTGGTCGAAGCGAGGGCAGGAGCCTTGTTGGACTGGCTGCTCGACACCAACGAGGCGCATCGACGCCGGGTCGGCTATCGCGGGCCGCATCGGGACTTCTACCAGGCTCTCGCCGCTGCTTCCCATCCTCGTCGCGACCGCCTCGTGCTGATCGCTCGCTATGCGGGAGAACCGGTCGCCGGCGTGTGGATGCAGCGTCACGGGCGAGATGCCACCTATCTCGTCGGCGCCACGACCGAGAGCGGCCGCCGGTTGCGAGCCCATCACCTGCTGCTGTTCGAGGCGATGTTGCGGCTGCGCGAGCGGGGCGTGGAGCGCCTCGATCTCGGTGGCATCGACACCGTCACGGCCCCTGGCGTCGCCCGCTTCAAGCTCGGGACCGGCTGCGCGGTGCGGACCTTCGCCGGGACCTATCTCCTCTCGCTTCCCGGAAGGCACCGCGCCTCGGCTGGCGTTCCTGCGGCTGCCCCGCTCGCCGCTCGCAGCCCCGCGGTCGGGGGCGATATCGTCTGAGCCCCTCGCCCCTCGGCCCGCACTGCGCGCTTCTCGCACGCGCGCGGGTGCGCCGCTGCGGACCGCCGAGGGACCGTCGACGGGTCTTGTCGCGAGCACCGTTCGCGGTGCTTGCCGTTGTCTGCGCGCCGGCCTATGTACGGGCCGCTTTCTGTCGGGTGCGCGTGCCGCCTCGACGGCTTCCCGTCATTCCTCGACAACGAGCTGGCAAGTGACTCTCGTCGTCCAGAAATTCGGCGGCACGTCCGTCGCCAATCTCGACCGCATCCGCAACGTCGCGGCGCGAGTGGCGCGCCACGTGCGGGCCGGCGAGCGTGTGTGTGTCGTGCTCTCCGCCATGGCGGGTCATACCAATCAGCTGGTCGACTGGGTGATGGGCCTCGATCCAGCCCACTACGATCCGGCCGAGTACGACCAGGTGGTGGCGAGCGGCGAGCAGGTGACCATCGGTTTGCTCGCCATCGCCCTCGCGCGGCTCGGCATCCCCGCCCGCTCCTTTCTCGGCTGGCAGGCCGGGATCCGCACCGACGATGCACACGGCAAGGCGCGCATCGTCTCGATCGACCCGACGCCGCTCCGCCGCTGCCTGGAATCCGGCATCGTGCCAGTGGTGGCCGGCTTCCAGGGCATCGGCCCGGATGGCCGGATCACCACCCTCGGACGCGGCGGGTCGGACACCTCCGCTGTGGCCCTCGCCGCCGCCCTCGGTGCCGACCGTTGCGACATCTTCACCGACGTCGATGGCGTCTATACGACCGATCCGCGGATCGTGCCCAAGGCGCGCAAGCTCGACCGCGTCACCTACGAAGAGATGCTGGAAATGGCATCGGTCGGTGCCAAGGTCCTGCAGACGCGGTCGGTAGCGCTGGCGATGCGCTATAAGGTGCGCGTGCAGGTGCTGTCGAGCTTCGAGGACCTTCCCGGAACCCTGGTGGTCGACGAGGACGAGATCGTGGAAACCCAGCTTGTGAGCGGCATCGCCTACACCCGCGACGAAGCCAAGGTCTCCGTGGTGCGGGTCCTGGACCGGCCGGGTGTGGCAGCGGCCATCTTCGGGCCGCTCGCCGAAGCCAACATCAATGTCGATATGATCGTGCAGTCGGTGTCGCGGGACGGCGTCCACACCAACATCACCTTCACCGTGAGCCGTGCCGACCTGCCGCGGGCCAAGGCGATTCTCGAGGGCCTTCGCGACGCTGTCGGCTTCGAGCGGGTCGATGCCGACGACGGGGTGGCCAAAGTGTCGGTGATCGGCGTCGGAATGCGGAGCCACGCGGGCATCGCCCACCGCATGTTCGCCACCCTCGCCGAAAAGGGGATCAACATCCAGGCGATCTCCACTTCCGAGATCAAAATCAGTGTGCTGATCGCCGAGGAGTACACCGAGCTCGCGGTGCGCGCCCTGCACGCCGCCTACGGGCTCGACCGCACGTAACGCACGAGGTGCCCTTGGTCAGGCTACCGCCGCACCCGCGTCTCGCGGAAGCCTCTGCCCGTGGCCGCAGCTTTCTCGGCACGGAACTTGCTTTCATGGGCGGGGCGATGACCTGGGTCTCGGAACGGATGCTCGTTTCCGCCCTCTCCAACGCTGGGGCCTTTGGCGTCCTCGCTTGCGGGTCGATGGGGCCGGAAGCCCTCGCCGCCGAGATCGACGGCACCCGAGCGCTCACCGATCGTCCGTTCGGCGTCAACCTCATCCTCGTGCATCCCGAGCTCGACGAGCTCGTGCGGGTGTGCATCGATCGGCGGGTATCGCATGTCGTGCTGGCGGGCGGGCTGCCGTCGCGCGAGCTGGTGGCGCGGCTGCGCGACGCGGACGTCAAGGTGATGGCCTTCGCCCCCGGCCTGGCAGTGGCCAAGCGCCTCGTCCGCATGGGGGTGCACGGCCTGATCCTCGAGGGCTCCGAGGCGGGAGGCCACATCGGTCCGGTGTCGACGTCCGTCCTCGCGCAGGAGGTGCTGCCGGAGCTGAGCGAAGTCCCCGTGTTCGTCGCCGGCGGGATCGGCCACGGCGAAGGCATTGCCGCTTTTCTCGGCATGGGCGCAGCCGGCGTGCAGATGGGCACGATCTTCGTCTGCGCGAGCGAATCCATCGTTCATCCCGAGACCAAGCGGGCCTATATTCGCGCCAGCGCCCGTGACGCCGTGGTCTCGGTGCAGCTGGATCCGGAGTTCCGGGTGATCCCCGTGCGGGCGCTCGCCAACGAAGCGACGAAGCGCTTCGTCCGCACCCAGCAAGAGGTGATCGCCCGTTACCGCGCCGGCGAGCTGAGCTACGACGAGGCGTCGCTTTTGATCGAGCATTTCTGGGCAGGGGCGCTGCGCCGGGCGGTGATCGAGGGCGATGTCGAGAATGGCTCGTTGATGGCCGGTCAGAGCGTGGGTTTCGTGCGCGCCGAACGGCCAGTCTGCGAGATCCTCGCCGAACTCGTCGAGCAAAGCGAGCGTGCCCTCGCCCGCCGTCATCCGCCGCCCGCGGAGAGAGAGGGATGAGCGTGCGCGCCGGTCGCGGCGAGAGCAGCGAGAGCCGGACCGGCGAGACGCGTCGGCCGGCGACGGTGCCAGGAGCGCGGCCGCTCCTGCGCCAGCTCGTCGCCCTCCAGCGCGATCACGGCGATCCGCAGACCCGGCTCGACCGCATCGTGCGAGCGATCGCCGCCAATCTCGTGGCGGATGTGTGCTCGCTTTATATCCTGCGCGCCGGTGACCAGCTCGAGCTCTTCGCGAGCGAGGGGCTCGCGCCGGAGTCGGTGCACGTCACCCGGTTGGCGGTCGGCCAGGGGTTGGTGGGGACCATCGCCGCCCGCGGCGAAGTGATCGCCACCGACGATGCCTTCTCCCATCCGAACTTTCTCTATCGCCCCGAAACCCGCGAGGAGCAGTTCCGCTCCTTCCTCGGCGTGCCGATCGTGCGTGGCGGTCGCGTGCTCGGGGTGCTCGTGGTGCAGAACCGGGCGGCGCGCCGCTATCACGAGGAAGAGATCGAGGCGCTGCAGATCATCGCCACGGTTCTGGCCGAGATCCTGGTCAGCGGCGGCATCCTCGATCCGAGCCGCTTCACCGATATCGAGATGCGACCGGTGGGACCGGTGCGACTCGATGGCGTGCGGCTCGTCGATGGCATCGGCATCGGCCGGGCTTGGCTGCACGCCCCGCGCATCGAGATCGGCCGACTGGTCGCGGAGGATCCCGAAGCGGAGATCCAAAGGCTCGAGCAGGCGCTCGCCGCCCTGCGCCGATCGCTCGACGCCGCGATCGCCGAAGCCGAGCGTGCGCGATCGGACCATCGCGAGATCCTCGAAGTCTACCGGATGTTCGCCGACGACACCGGCTGGCTGCGGCGGATGCACGACGCGATCCTGACCGGGTTGAGCGCCGAGGCGGCCGTGCGCCGGATCCAGGAGGAGAACCGGCTGCATCTCGAGCATGCGAGCGATCCCTACCTGCGCGAACGGCTGCAGGACCTCGACGACATTGCCAACCGCCTCCTGCTCCATCTCGCCGGCCGCGACCCGGTGGCGGAGGCGCGCGCGGTTCCCGAGGGCACGGTTCTGGTGGCCCGCGACCTCACCGCCACGGAGCTCGTCGCCTTCGATCCGTCGCGCCTGCGCGCCATCGTGCTCGAGGAAGGATCGCCGACGGCGCACGTCACCCTCGTGGCCCGCTCCTTCGGCTTGCCCATGGTGGGCCGCGTCGAGGGCGCGATGACCCGCATCGAACCGGGCGATCCGGTGGCGGTGGATGCCGGTCAGGGCCTCGTGGTAGCGCGACCTGACGAGGATATGCTCGAGGCCTTTGCCGAGGCCGAGCGCGTGCGCCGCGCCCGCTCGCGCACCCTCGACGCGCTGCGCTTCGAGCCCTGTGTCACCCGCGATGGGGTCCGCATCCACCTCCACCTCAATGCCGCCTTTCCCATCGAACTCGACGAGGTGCGGCGACTCGGCGCCGACGGCTGCGGCCTGTTCCGCACCGAATTCGCCTTCATCGCCGCACCCAGCTGGCCGAACTGGCGCGAGCAGGCGCGGCTCTACGGCCAGGTCCTCGACCGCGCGGGCGATGTTCCGGTACTCTTTCGCACCCTCGACATCGGCAGCGACAAGCCCCTCGCCTATTGGCGCATGCCGAGCGAGGCCAACCCGGCGATGGGCTGGCGCGGTCTTCGGACGACCCTCGACCGGCCGTCGGTCCTGCGCCAGCAGCTGCGGGCGCTGCTCTACGCCGCTCGCGGTCGCCGCCTCTCCCTCATGTTCCCCATGGTCGCCGAGGTGGGCGAATTCGTCGCCGCACGCCGGGTCCTCGAGCTCGAACTGGAGGAGGCCAAGCGCCGCGGCTGGGAGCTGCCGACCGGTCTCGAGGTGGGCGCCATGTTCGAGGTGCCGGCGCTATTCTGGCAACTCGAAGCGCTGTGCGCGGAGGCCGATTTCCTGTCCGTGGGCAGCAATGACCTCGTCCAGTTTCTCTTCGCTGCCGACCGCGGCAGCCCGCGGCTCGTGGATCGCTACGATGTGCTGGCCCCAGCCGCCCTGTCGCTGTTCCGCGATCTCGCCCGACGCTGTGCGGCCTGCGGCGTACGTCTGTCGGTGTGCGGCGAAATGGCGAGCCGACCGCTCGAGGCGATGGCGCTGGTCGCCGTCGGCCTCCGCCATCTCTCGGTGGCACCCTCGGAGTTGCTCGCCGTCAAAGCGACCCTGCGCGCCCTCGACCTCGGCCGCCTCACCCGCTTCGTGGACAGCCTGTTGCAGCGTCCGCGACGCAGCCTCCGCAGCGAGCTCGAGGCCTATGCCCGCGACCACGCCGTGCCGCTGCCATTAACACATTCCTAAAGTTCGGGCATTAGCTTCGCTGAACTGGCGGTGAAAAACCTTTGGCACACTGGGAGCCCTCTGCTAGTTTGCCGATGCCTCAGGCGGTCGCATACGCGTATAACATCCCGGGGTAGAAGAGTGCCATGAGCGCTAGCCTCGCAAGCAAGTTCCACGAGCTCAGCCCCGAAGTCCGAGCCTATCTCCAGGGTGTCGGTCGAGCCCTGCGCGAGGCCCGCGAGCAGCGGGGCGAGGATCTCTCCGGGATCGCCAGCTTCTTGCGGATCAAACCCTCCTATCTCGAGGCCCTCGAACGCGCCGAATACGAGGTCTTCCCCGGGCGCGTCTACGCCTACGGCTTCTTGCGGAGCTATGCCGACTACCTCGGTTTCGACGGGCCGGAGGTGGTCCGCCGCGTGAAGGAGGTGGTGGAGCCGCGACCGCAGCAAGGAGCGGCGGGGGCCGCATCCGCGTCGCGTCGGATCCGCTTGCGGCCGTTGCCGGTGGCCGCGGCTCTCGTCCTCGTCGCCGGGGGTGCGCTGCTTTGGCAGGGCCTGCGCCCGCAACTCGACCAGTCGGTGGCCACGGCCACCGCGCCCGTCCCGGCGTCCGAGACCACCCGCACCACCCCTTCCGAGCGCACGAGCGACTCGGTTCCCTCCCAGCCGGGCGCCATTCTGCCGACGGCTGGGACCGTCGCCAACGACGGCCCGGCGCAGCTGCCGGAGAAGCTGCGGGCGAGCGAACGGGTACCGCCGGTGACGGTCGGCATCGGAGGTGCTCCCGTGCATGCCGGACGGGAGGGGGTCGAAGCCTCGCTAGGCCGTGACGGGACGAGTGCCGTGGCGGCTGAAGTGAGCGGGCCGAAACCACCCGCGCGCGCGGCCGGTAGCGGACTTCCGGCTGCCTCTTCGGCATCGGGGACGACCGCCGACCAGATCGAGCTTGTCGCTCGCGCACCGGCCTGGGTCCAGGTACGCAGCCGCGATGGCAGCTATATCCGCACCCGTACCCTCGCTCCCGGCGATCGCTGGCCGCTCGCTCAGCGGAACGACCTCCTGTTGTGGGTCGGTGACGCCGGCGCCATCGAGCTCGTCGTCGACGGTCAGAATCGCGGCCTTTTGGGCGAGGCAGGCGCGGTCATCCGCGACCTCCCCCTCGATCTGCGGGCATCGACCGCAGCCTCGGCGCCACGCTAACCGCCGCGCCGTTGCCGGCGCCGCGGCGGCGGGCCATATCCGCTGGGATCGGCAGTTCTCGCTATCGGGAATCCTTCGCGATGGAGCGCCCGCAGTCCGGCGAGCGTCATTTCACCCATGCCGTGCGCGTCGGCGACGTGGTGATCGGTGGCGGCGCACCGGTGGTCGTCCAGTCGATGACCAACACCGACACCGCCGACGTCGCGGCGACCGTGGCCCAGATCCGCGAACTGGTGGAGGCCGGCTCGGAAATCGTGCGCGTGACCGTGGATCGCGTCGAAGCCGCACGGGCCGTGCCGCGCATCCGCGAGGAGCTCGAGCGTGCGGGCGTGCGCGTGCCCATCGTCGGCGACTTTCACTACAACGGTCATCGGCTTCTGGCGGAGGTGCCGGAGCTCGCGCCGGCGCTCGCCAAACTCCGCATCAATCCGGGCAATGTCGGGTTCGGCGAGAAGCGCGACCGGCAGTTCGAGGCGATGATCGAGGCGGCGCTGCGCCACGACCGGCCGGTCCGCATCGGCGTCAATTGGGGTAGCCTCGACCAGGAGGTCGCGGCGCGGCTCATGGACGAGAACGCCGCCCGAAGCGACCCCCAGCCGGCCGAAGCGGTGCTGCGCGAGGCCCTCGTTCGCAGCGCCCTCGAGAGTGCTGCCTTTGCCGAGAAGCTGGGACTCCCGCCGGACCGCATCGTGATCTCGGCGAAAGTGTCGCGGGTGCCCGAACTCGTTGCCGTGTACCGCGAGCTCGCGCGCCGCTCGCACTATGCCTTGCACCTTGGTCTGACCGAGGCGGGGATGGGGCTCGAGGGCGTCATCGCCAGTACGGCCGCCCTCTCCATCCTGCTCGCCGAAGGCATCGGCGACACCATCCGCGTGTCCCTCACCCCGCGCCCCGGCGAGCCGCGCGGCACCGAAGTCCGGGTCTGCCGCGAGGTCCTGCAGGCCCTGGGTCTCCGCCGCTTCGCCCCGCGAGTTTCGGCCTGTCCGGGCTGCGGACGGACCACGAGCGGCTACTTCCAGGAACTGGCCAGCCGCATCCAGTCCTGGCTCGATGGCCGCATGGCGGAGTGGCGGCGACGCTATCCGGGGATCGAAACCCTCAACGTCGCGATCATGGGCTGCATCGTCAACGGCCCGGGCGAGAGCCGCCACGCCGACATCGGCATCAGCCTTCCCGGCACCGGTGAACGTCCGGTGGCGCCAGTGTTCGTCGACGGTCGCAAAGTCGCGACCCTGCGCGGCGAGCGCATTGCCGAGGAGTTCCAAGCGATCGTCGAGGCCTATGTCGAGCGACGCTACGGCCCTGGCCGCAGCGGCCAGTCCCGGCCGGAGACACAAGGGATTCCGGCATGAGCCGTCTGCGGCCGGTGCGGGGCACCCACGATCTCTTCGGCGAGACGCTCCGACGCCACCGCCTGGTCGCCGAGACCGGTCGGCGCCTCGCCGTGCGCTATGCCTTCGAGGAGATCGAGACCCCGATCTTCGAGTTCACCGAGGTGTTCTCTCGCACTCTCGGCGAGACCTCGGACGTCGTCACAAAAGAGATGTATACGTTCGAGGACCGCGGGGGTGACAGCATCACACTCCGGCCCGAGAACACGGCGAGCATCGTCCGAGCTGTCATCAGTGGTGGTTTGTTCCAGGATCTGCCAGTCAAGTTTTTCTACTGCGGGCCGATGTTTCGCTACGAGCGCCCGCAGAAAGGCAGGTTGCGCCAGTTCCACCAGATCGGTATCGAGATCATAGGCGCCCCGGAGCCGGAGGCCGACGTCGAGACGATCGCCCTCGGCCGCCACCTCCTCGAGGAACTCGGGGTCGCCGACCGAGTCGAGCTCCAGATCAACAGTCTGGGCAATGTGGCGAGCCGCGCCGCCTATCGCGAGGCCCTCGTCGCCTATCTGCGCCGTCACGAGGACCGGCTGTCACCGGACAGCCGTCTGCGGCTCGAGCGCAATCCGCTGCGGATCCTCGACAGCAAGGATCCGGGCGACCGCGAACTGCTCGCCGAAGCCCCCCTGTTCTCCGATTATCTCGACCGCGAAAGTCGTCATTTCTTCGCCAGGGTGTGCGCGGGCCTCGATCTCCTCGACATTCCCTACCGCGTCGAGCCGAAGCTCGTGCGCGGTCTCGACTACTACACTCATACGACTTTCGAATTCGTGACCCAGGAGCTCGGCGCCCAGGGCGCGGTGATCGCCGGCGGGCGTTACGACGGGCTCGTCAAGCAAATGGGTGGGCCCGACATCGCCGGTATCGGCTGGGCGGGAGGCGTGGAGCGGCTGGCCATGCTGTTGCCGGCCGCGCCTGCGGCTGTGCGGCCGACGGCGGTCATCCCGGTGGGTGACGAAGCGGAACGCGAGGCCTGGCTCCTCGCCATGGAGCTCAGACGGCAGGGCTTCGTCGTCGACATCGCCTACCACGGCCGCCCGAGCCAGCGGATGAAGCGCGCCGACCGGCGCAACTGTCGTTTCGCCCTCTCCCTCGGCGAGATCGAACTGGCGCGCCGAGTGGTCCGCCTGCGCGATCTCGACACCGGCGAGGAACGGGTGGTATCCCGTGACGCCCTCGCCGCGATGCTGCGCGAACTCGGGGCCGCCGAGGCATGAGCCGTGCTGGCTTCGAGCGGCGCCTCGAAGCCCTGCTCGCCCGCAAGCAGGAACTCGAGGCCCTGATGAGCGAGGCGACCCCTTCGGTCTATGCCGGGCTCGCGCGCGAGCACGCCGAACTCGCCCCGATCGTCGCCCATATCGAGGAATGGCAGCGCCTGCGGCAGGAACGCCAGGAACTCGAGGCCCTCGCCAGCGAGGAGGCCGGCGAGCCGGAGATGCGTGCCCTCGCCCGTGACGAGTTGCAGCGGGTGGAGCGGCGACTCGAGGAGCTCGAGCGCGAGATCCGGCTCGCACTCCTGCCGAAAGACGCCTTCGACGACAAGAGCGCCATCCTCGAGATCCGCGCCGGGACGGGAGGCGAGGAAGCGGCCCTGTTCGCCGCCGATCTCCTGCGCATGTACCAGCGCTGGGCCCAAAAGCACGGCTGGCGGTTCGAGATCCTCAGCCTGAGCGAGACCGAACGGGGCGGTGTGCGCGAGGCGGTGGCCCTGGTCGCCGGGCGCGGCGCCTATGCGCGCCTCAAATACGAGGCAGGGGTCCATCGGGTGCAGCGCGTGCCCGTGACCGAGGCCCAAGGCCGGATCCACACCTCCGCCGCGACCGTCGCGGTGCTGCCGGAGGCGGAAGAGGTCGACCTCCAACTCGACGAAAAGGACCTCCGGATCGACGTGTTCCGCGCCTCGGGTGCGGGCGGCCAGCACGTCAACCGCACCGAGAGCGCCGTCCGCATCACCCATCTTCCGACCGGGATCACGGTCTCGATCCAGGACGAGAAGTCGCAGCACCGCAACCGCGCTCGGGCGCTCCAGATCCTGCGCGCGCGGCTGCTCGAACGGCAACGCCTCGAGCAGGAGCGGGCGCGTGCCGCCGATCGCCGCGTGCAGATCGGCACCGGCGACCGCTCGGAACGCATCCGCACCTACAATTTTCCGCAAAACCGGGTCACCGATCACCGCATCGGCCTCACCCTCTACAAGCTCGATGAGGTGCTCTCGGGCGAAGCGCTCGACGAGATCCTCGATGCCTTGATCGCCGAGGATCGCGCCGCCCGTCTCGCCCACTTCGAGGGCGAGAGCCGGTGAGTCGCAGCCTCGGCGCTGCCCTGGCTGCAACCGTCCGCCGCCTCGAGCGAGCCGGCATCGAGCTACCCCGGCTCGAAGCCCGGCTGCTCATCGAGCAGGCGACCGGCCTATCCCGCGAGGCCCAACTCGCCTCCCCCGAACGCCACCTTTCGCCGGTCGAGGAGGAACGGCTCGAGGCCCTGGTTGGCCGGCGCCTCCGGCGCGAACCTCTCGCCTATGTGCTCGGCCGGAAGGAGTTCCGCGGACTCGTGTTCGAGGTCGGCCCAGAGGTGCTGGTGCCTCGACCGGAAAGCGAACTGCTCGTCGATGTCGCCGTCGAGCGGCTGGCAGACCGCCGGGCGCCATGTTTGCGGATGGTCGATATCGGTACCGGGTCGGGATGTCTGATGATCGCGTTGCTCTTGGAGCTGCCGCACAGCTTCGCGATCGGCACCGACCTCTCGCTTCCAGCCCTGCGGCTCGCCCGCCGCAACGCCGTGACCCATGGGGTGCAGGAGCGCGCCCGTTTCGTCTGCACGCATTTCGCCGAGGCGCTTGCCGGTCCCTTCGACCTCGTCATCGCCAACCCTCCCTATCTCACCACCGCCGAACTCGCCGCCGCGCCGCCGGAGCTCGCTTTCGAGCCGGCTCTCGCGCTCGCTTCCGGCCCCTCGGGCCTCGAGGCCTACCGGGCGATCGCCGCCGACCTCCCTCGCATCCTTGCGCCAGAGGGTGTGGCCGTTCTCGAGCTGGCGGCTGGGCGCGCGTCGTCCATCGCCGCTGTGTTCGCCGAGGCCGGCCTCGCGGTGATCGACGAGCTTGCGGATCTCGCCGGTCTGCCCCGGGTCCTCGTGGTCGCGAACGCGGACGATCGCCGCCGCAATGGCAGCGATAAGTTGGAATCCTTCTAAATATGGCTGGCCGCCGCGGCATTCCGTGCTAGAACTGCGGCGCCGGTTGCCCCAGCGCTGCCCTGCAGCGACCTGCGCACCAGCGCGGCCGGCGTCAGGGGTACCGGTTCGACCAGCGAACCCGCCGCCCCGCCGGGCGGCACGGAGGAGGACGAGAAAGTGTCAGTCGAACGCAGATGTCCGGTGATTCCGGCTGCCGGTCACGGGAAGAGCATTCTTGAATGGTGGCCGAATCAGCTCAATCTGAAGATCCTGCACCAGTTCTCGCCCCTCACCGACCCCATGGGGCCCGATTTCGACTATGCCAAGGAGTTCGCGAAGCTCGATTATTTCGCGCTCAAAGAGGACCTGCGCAAACTGATGACGGAGTCGCAGGACTGGTGGCCTGCCGACTTCGGCCATTATGGCGGGCTCTTCATTCGTATGGCCTGGCACGCGGCGGGCACCTATCGCATCGCCGACGGGCGCGGTGGCGCGAGCCTCGGTCAGCAGCGGTTTCCGCCGGAAAGCAGTTGGCCGGACAATGCCAATCTCGACAAGGCCCGCCGTCTGCTGTGGCCGATCAAGAAGAAATACGGCCGCCGCATTTCCTGGGCCGATCTGCTCATCCTGGCCGGCAACGTCGCCCTCGAGTCCATGGGCTTCAAGACCTTCGGCTTCGGCGGCGGACGGGTCGACGTGTGGGAGCCCGACGAGTCGGTGTTCTGGGGCCCGGAGGAGCAGTGGCTGGAAGATCGCCGCTATTCCGGTGACCGCGAGCTCATGAACCCGCTCGCCAACGTCCAGATGGGTCTCATCTACGTCAACCCGGAGGGCCCCAACGGCAATCCCGATCCCGTGGCCGCAGCCCGCGACATTCGCGAGAGCTTCGGGCGGATGGCGATGAACGACGAAGAGACGGTCGCCCTCATCGCCGGCGGTCACACCTTCGGCAAGACCCACGGCGCCTGCCCGGCGAGCTACGTCGGACCGGAGCCGGAAGCCGCGCCCATCGAGCAGATGGGCCTGGGCTGGAAGAACCGCTACCGCTCCGGCAAGGGACCGGATAGCTATACGAGCGGCCTCGAGGTCACCTGGACCCGCAGCCCGACCCGGTGGAACCACGACTTCTTCGAGATCCTCTTCGGCTACGAGTGGGAGCTCACCAAGAGCCCGGCGGGCGGTTGGCAGTGGGTGGCGAAGGACGCGCCCGAGATCATCCCCGATCCGTTCGATCCGAGCAAAAAGCACCGGCCGACGATGCTCACGACCGATCTGTCGCTGCGCTTCGATCCGGCCTACGAGAAGATCTCGCGGCACTA
This sequence comes from bacterium HR40, assembly GCA_002898275.1. Classification (GTDB taxonomy): domain Bacteria; phylum Pseudomonadota; class Alphaproteobacteria; order Geminicoccales; family Geminicoccaceae; genus HRBIN40. Next base: position 311,197 of record BEIQ01000001.1, on the reverse strand, counting down.
TTGGAAGAACCCGGACGCCTTCGCCAACGCGTTCGCCCGCGCCTGGTTCAAGCTCACCCACCGCGACATGGGACCGAAGATCCGCTACCTCGGCCCGGAAGTGCCGAAGGAAGACTTGATCTGGCAGGATCCGATTCCGCCGCTCGACCATCCCGTCATCAACGCCGACGAGATCGCCCGCTTCAAGAAGGAGATCCTCGCCTCCGGCTTGTCGGTGCGGGACCTCGTCTACGTCGCCTGGGCATCCGCCTCCACCTATCGCGACTCCGACAAGCGGGGCGGTGCCAACGGTGCCCGTATCCGCCTCGCGCCGCAGAAGGACTGGGAGGTGAACGAACCCGAGAACCTCGCTCGGGTGCTCGCCGTGCTCGACGAGGTGCGGCGACGCTTCGAGGCCTCGCTCACCAACGGCAAGCGGGTGTCGCTCGCCGATACCATCGTCCTCGGGGGCTGCGCGGCGATCGAGAAGGCCGCACGCGACGCCGGATTCGATGTCGAGGTCCCGTTCACGCCGGGGCGCATGGACACCACCCAGGAGCTCACCGACGCCGACTCCTTCGCCGTGCTCGAGCCGCAGGTCGACGCGATGCGCAACTATGTGAAAGGCACGCCGCCCTGCGATCCCGAGCATCTCATGGTCGACAAGGCGCAGCTCCTCAAGCTCACCGCTCCCGAACTCACGGTCCTCGTGGGCGGCATGCGGGCGCTTGGCGCCAACTTCGGCAACACCCGCCACGGTGTGTTCACCGACCGGCCGGGCGTGCTCACCAACGACTTCTTCGTCCATCTCCTCGACATGGGGATCGAATGGCAGCCGACGAACGGCATCTACGAGGGTCGTGACCGCAAGACCGGCGAGCTGCGTTGGACGGCGACCCGCCTCGACCTCGTCTTCGGTGCCAATGCCCAGCTGCGGGCACTGTGCGAGGTCTATGGCAGCAACGATGCCGGCGAGAAATTCGTGCGCGACTTCGTGCGCGCTTGGCACAAGGTGATGGAGCTCGACCGCTTCGACCTCCATCGCTGAGGCGGTCTCGACCGTCGCGCCACGACCCCGGCCGGTCCCCCGGCCGGGGTCGACGTTTCGACCGCCCGAGCGGCGCCGACGGTCGCCTCGGGCTCAGTCGACGAGCCGTTCGCAGGCGGCGATGATGCGCCGACACGCCTCCTCGAGCAGCTCAGTGGCGGTGGCATAGGAGATGCGGAAATAGGGATCGAGGCCGAAGGCCGCGCCGTGCACCACCGCCACTCCCGCTTCCTCCAGGAGATAACGAGCGAAATCCTCGCTCGAACGGATGCTCTCGCCTTTGGGTGTACGGCGACCGATGACACCGGCACAGCTCGGATAGACGTAGAACGCACCCTCGGGCTTGGGGCAGCGCAGACCGGGTGCGCGGTTCAAAAGCTCGACGACGAGATCGCGGCGTCTGCGGAACACCTCATTGCGGGCAGAAAGGAAGCTCTGATCGCCGTCGAGGGCGGCCACCGCCGCTGCCTGGGAGATGGAACAGGGGTTGGACGTGCTCTGCGACTGAATGGTCGCCATCGCCCGGATGAGCTCCCTCGGCCCACCGGCATAGCCGATCCGCCAGCCGGTCATGGCATAGGCCTTGGAGACACCGTTCACGGTCAGCGTGCGACCGGCGAGATCGGGGGCCACCTGGGCGAAAGTGTGGAAAACGAAGCCGTCGTAGACGAGGTGTTCGTAGATGTCGTCGGTGAGCACCCAGACCTGCGGATGGCGGCGGACCACCTCCGCCAGTGCCTCGAGCTCCTCGCGCCGGTAGGCCGCGCCGGTGGGGTTCGAGGGTGAATTGAGGACCACCCATTTGGTGCGCGGCGTGATCGCCGCCTCGAGGTCCTCGGGCCGCAGCCGGAATCCATTCTGTTCCGGGCAGGAGACGAACACCGGCTCGCCACCGGCGAGCAGGACCATATCGGGATAGCTCACCCAGAAGGGGGCAGGGATGACCACCTGGTCGCCGGGGTTCAGGGTCGCCATGAAAGCGTTGTAGAGCACCTGCTTGCCACCGCTGCCGACCGAGATCTGCGCGGGTTCGAACTCGAGCCCGTTCTCGCGCGCGAACTTGCGGCAGATGGCTGCCTTGAGCTCGGGCGTGCCGTCGACCGCTGTATATTTCGTCTCGCCCCGGCGGATGGCGGCGATCGCCGCCTCCTTGATGTGCTCCGGCGTGTCGAAGTCGGGCTCGCCGGCACCGAGACCGATGATGTCGCGCCCGGCAGCGCGCAGCTCGCGGGCGAGATTGGTGACGGCGATGGTGGGCGACGGCTTGATGCGCGACAGGCTCGAGGCGAGAAACGACATGGCGGCGTCCGCTGGTCGCAACCGGCGCGGACCATAGTGCCCGTGCGGGTCAGCGGCAATGGCACCGTGCCCGAGGCCGAAGCCCGCAACCTCTCCCGCCCGCCTTCCGGCCCGGTATGGTGCGACTCCCGCCGGATCCTCGGATCTCTCCGAGGGACGCGGCTTAGGCGGCGCGAGGCGGGCGGCTGCGCTCCCACCACAGCTGTCCCCAGACGCCAGCCACGATCAGAGCCCCGCCACCGAGCGTCCACGGATCGAGCCGTTCGCCGTAGACGAAGAAGCCCACGAGAGCGATGAGGGGCAGTCGCAGGAAGTCGATGGGCAGCACGAACAGGGCATCGGCGAGCTGGAGGGCCCGCGACAGGGCATAGTGCGCGCCGAGCCCGCACAGACCGACGAAGAGCAGCCAGGGCAGGTCGGCGAAGGTCGGAGCGACCCAAACGACGAGGGTCGGCGGTAGGGCGAGCAGGGCCTGGGTCGCGCACATCCAGAACACGATCGCCAGTGGGTGGTCGGTGGCCACCAGCCGCTTGGTGGCGACATTGGCGAAGCCAAAGCCGATGGCGGCGAGCACGATCGCCACGGTCGGCAGGCCCACCGGGACGAACCCCGGGCGCACCACCAACAGCATGCCGACGAGCCCGCAGGCGAGGGCGAAGAGGCGCGCGCCCGTCGGCCGTTCGCCGAGCAGCAGCACGGCGAGGAGCGCTCCCCAGACCGGCGAGGTGAACTCGATCGCGAACACTTCGGCCAAAGCGAGCTCGGCGATCGCCACGATCCATCCGACCTGCGCGGCGAAGTGGACGGAATGGCGGAAGACTTGCCAACCCCATTGGCGCGAGCGCAGCGCTGCCGGCCCCGCGGTCCGGGTGACGACCAGCGCGACCACGGCCACGCCGATCACGCTGCGGACGAAGAGGATCTCGAACGGTCCGAGGGTGTCGGAGAGCTCCCGCACACCCACCGCCATGGCGCCGAGCGCGGCGAGCGAGAACAGCATCCAGAGCGTCGCTCGCAAGAGCGGCCCCAAGTCGCGAGCGGAACGGGCGGTCGGCATCACCCGCCGATCCCAACCGGTCTCGCGCCGGTACCTCGCCGGCGGGGCAGGGCGCGCGGGAGCGCCCGCACGAGCCGTCGCGGCTCGGGCGCGTGCAGTTCCTCGGCCGCTCGCCGACCGGCATAGACGGCATGGGCAATGGTGGCGGGGGCACGAGCATCGCCGACGAGCCGCAGCGTGCCGATGGGATGGTCGCGGCGTCCGGCTCCGGCGGCGAGCAAGTCGCGGTAGAGCCGATCCTCGGGCGCGCGGGCGGTGACGGGAACGAGGGCGCGGCAGGCGAGCGACCGCCGCCTCCCGGTGAACACACAGGCGAGCTCGACGGCGTCCGCGAAACCCGCCACGACGGCCTCGGAGGTATGGAGCTCGACCCCGAGCTCGAGGAGCCGGCGCTGGATCCGAGCCTGCTCGAGGGTGAGCCGCGTCCAGGCCGAGACCAGGGGCTCCGGGGTGACGAGGTGCACGGTGAACCCGGCAAGGCGCAATCGCTCGGCGAGCACACCCCCGAGATAGTAGTGATCGTCGTCGTAGATCACGACCGGTCCGGCCTCGGGCAGGTTGCCATCCATGAGCGCATCCGGCCCGAGGACCAGCAGGGCGGGATCGAGCGGCAGGGGCGAGGTGTGGAAGCGGCCGATCCCATCGGTCCGCCAGCGCGCCCCGGTGGCGACCATCACCGCCTCCGCTCCGAACTCGAGCGCGTCCGCGGCCGTGAGAGGGCTGTCGAGGTAGAGTGCCACCTGGGGCAGTTTCCGGATCTGCGCGAGCCGCCAGTCGCGCACGCGCATCCAGGCGGCAAGGCCGGGCAGTCGCGCCTCGCGCGCCACCCGACCCCCGGCCTCGCGGCGGGCCTCGGCGAGCGCGACCTCGTAGCCGCGCCGGCCCAACCATAAGGCGGCTTCGAGGCCCGCCGGTCCGGCACCGATCACCAGCACGCGCGCCTCGCGCGCCTTGGGGCGGATCCGTTCGGGATGCCAGCCGCGCCGGCCTTCCTCGCCCATGCTCGAGTTCTGCGTGCAGCGGATGGGCGAGACGGTGAAGTCGCCGGAGACGCAGATGTTGCAGCCGATGCACTCGCGAATGTCCTCGAAACGCCCCTCGCGGATCTTGACGGGAAGAAAGGGGTCGGCGATGGACGGCCGGGCGGCGCCGACGAAATCGACGAGGCCGCTTTGCACGATGCGCAGCATGGCATCGGGTGTCGTGTAGCGGCCGACTCCGACCACCGGCTTGGGCGTCAGTCGCCGGAGACCCCGCAGGGCCTCCTCCTGGAATCCCTCGGCGGCAAAACGCGAACTCTGCGAATCCGCATCCCAGCCGGCCAGGCAAAAGTCGAAGAGATCCGGCCGATCCGCCAGCAACGAGACGAGTTCGCGCACCTCGGCGGGCTCGAGGCTCCCCGTTCCGAGGTCCTCGCGCAGCGCCAGGCGCACGGCCACGGCAGCGCGGCCAGCGCAGAGAGCCCGCGTCTCTTCGAGCACCTCGACGAGCAGACGGGCACGGTTTTCGAGGCTGCCGCCATAGGCATCGCACCGCGCATTGAAGCGACGCGAGAGGAAATGCTCGAGCAAGCTCAGACCGTGGCCAGCGTACACATAGACGAGATCGAAGCCAGCTGTCAGGGCGCGCCGTACCGCGGTTCGATGCCACCTCCGGAAATCGGCGAGATCGCGGCGATCCATGGCTGCGGCCTGGAGCGGCGGGATGCCCGCGATGACCGGCAGCGAAGAGGGGGCGAGGGGCACCTCGCGACTCCAGTGATTGGGGGCATCGAGGCCATTGTGGCAGAGCTCGATGCCGGCGAGCGCCCCGTGGGCGTGGATGGCGTCGCAGACCCGGGCGAGCGCCGGAAGATCGCGTTCGTCCCAGAGGCGGAGCTCGACATAGGGCGTGATATCCGAACTCGGATGGATCTCCACCTCCTCGGTGCACACCACTCCCCATCCCCCCTCGGCCTTGACCGCGCGCATGGCGGCGAGCATCGCCGGATCGCGCCAGCCCATGCCGTTGCAATGGGGGACCTGGAAGAATCGGTTGGGCGCCGTGACCGGACCGATGCGCAGCGGCTCGAAGAGCACGGCAAACCGGGGATCGGGCGCCATCACCGGCGCTCCACTGCCGGCGCGAGCGGGCTCGACGCGGCTCCACGGATCCGGAGGTGTCGGGAATCGAAACGGAAAGGGGTCGAGGGCCTGAGCACGGACTCGCGCTCCACTCGCCGGACGGCGCAAGGCTAGCGGGGCGACGAGCGCCGTCCAGAGCGGGGCGCTCCGCGCGGCGACAAATCCCCCAGAGCGGCCCCGTTGACATGGGCGCCGCCGTCGCCATGTTGCAGCACGATACAGGACCGATATGGTCCTCATTCGCGGGGTGCGGAGGCGGCGTGATCCGGCTCAGCCGCATGTGCGACTATGGGGTGGCCATGCTCACCTTCCTCGCGCGCGATCCCGAGGCGGCGCACAGCGCCAGCGAGATCGCGGAAGCGACAGGTGTGCCGGCGCCCATGGCGAGCAAGATCCTCAAGCAGCTCGGTCGGGCGGGGCTGCTCGCCTCGCACCGTGGGGTGCGCGGCGGCTACGGTCTCGCTCGACCGACTTCGCGCATCACCATCGCCGAGATCGTCGAGGCATTGGATGGACCGATTGCGCTCACCGCCTGTGTGGAGGAGGGAGAGGGCGACTGTGGGATCGAGCGTCTCTGCCCCGCTCGCGCCAACTGGCAGCGCATCAACCTGGCGATCCGGCAGGCGCTCGAGGGTGTGACCCTTGCCGACATGGTGGAGGCCATCCCCTCCGCCTTCCTCTCGCGCGAGGAACGCGAAGCCCTCGAGCGCGATCGCAGCCACCGAGTCTCCGGAGCCTGAGGGATCCATGGCGAGCACCATCGACACCGTCCAAGAGTATGTGGCGCGCGACTACCGCTTCGGCTTCGTCACCGAGGTCGAGGAGGAGCTGGTCCCGCCGGGTCTCAACGAGGACATCATCCGCCTGATCTCGCAGAAGAAGGGCGAACCCGAATGGCTCACCGAATGGCGGCTCGCGGCGTACCGCCGCTGGCTGACCATGGAGATGCCCGACTGGCAGAAGCCGAAGTTCCCGCCGATCGACTTCCAGGCCATCAGTTATTTCGCTGCCCCGCGGCAAAAGGAACGGCCGAAGTCACTCGACGAGATCGACCCCGAAATTCGCCGGACCTACGAGAAGCTCGGCATCCCGATTCGCGAGCAAGAGATCTTGGCCGGCGTGGCGGTAGACTACGTCTTCGACAGCGTTTCGGTAGCGACCACATTCCGCAAGAAGCTTAACGAGCTCGGCATAATCTTTTGTTCGATTTCCGAGGCTGTGCGAGATCATCCGGACCTTGTGCGGAAATATCTCGGTTCAGTGGTTCCGCCTGGGGACAATTTCTTTGCCGCTCTCAACTCGGCAGTGTTCTCGGATGGCAGCTTCGTGTACGTACCAAAGGGTGTGCGCTGCCCGATGGAGCTTTCCACCTACTTTCGTATCAACGCTGCCGGCACCGGCCAGTTCGAGCGTACGCTGATCATTGCCGACGAGGGCAGTTATGTGAGCTACCTCGAGGGCTGTACGGCACCGATGCGCGACGAGCACCAGCTGCACGCCGCGGTGGTGGAGCTCGTGGCCTTGGACGAGGCCGAAATCAAATATTCGACGGTGCAGAATTGGTATCCAGGCGACCGCGAAGGTCGGGGAGGCATCTACAACTTCGTCACCAAGCGCGGCATCTGCCGCGGTCGCCGATCGAAGATCTCGTGGACGCAGGTGGAGACGGGCTCGGCCATCACCTGGAAATATCCATCCTGCATCCTGCAGGGGGACGAGTCGGTGGGCGAATTCTACTCGGTCGCGCTCACCAACCATTTCCAGCAGGCGGACACCGGAACCAAGATGATCCACATCGGCCGCAACACGCGTTCGCGCATCGTCTCGAAGGGCATTGCCGCCGGTCGTTCCGACAACACCTACCGCGGTCTGGTGCGCATCCAGCGGTCGGCGGAAGGCGCCCGGAACTACACCCAGTGCGATTCGCTGTTGATCGGCGATCGCTGCGGCGCCCATACGGTGCCTTACATCGAGGTCAAGAACCGCTCTGCCAAAGCCGAACACGAAGCGACGACGAGCAAGATCAGCGACGACCAGCTCTTCTACTGCCGTTCGCGCGGCATTTCCGAAGAGGATGCGGTGGCACTCATCGTCAATGGGTTTTGCCGCGAGGTCATGGACGAGCTGCCGATGGAGTTCGCCGTCGAGGCCAGGAAGTTGCTCGGCATCTCGCTCGAAGGCAGTGTCGGCTAAAGCCGGAACAGGAACGACCATGACTCCTATGCTCGAGATTCGCGATCTCCATGTCTCGGTCGAAAACCGCGAGATCCTCAAGGGCTTCTCGCTGACCGTCGGCCATGGCGAAGTCCATGCCATCATGGGGCCGAACGGCTCCGGCAAGAGCACCCTCGCCTATGTGCTGGCGGGTCGGGAGGGATACGAGGTGACCTCCGGCAGGGTCGAGTTCCTGGGCCAGGATCTCCTCGCCATGGAGCCCGAAGAGCGGGCAGCGGCTGGCCTCTTTCTCGCCATGCAGTACCCGGTCGAGATCCCCGGCGTCGCCAACATGTATTTCATTCGTCAGGCGCTCAACGCCATTCGCAAGGCGCGCGGCGAGAGCGAGATCGCACCCAGCGAATTCATGCGCAAGCTGCGCTCCGCCGCGAAGCTGGTGGGAATCCGCGACGAGCTCCTCAAACGCGATGTCAACGCCGGTTTTTCGGGTGGCGAGAAAAAGCGCAACGAGATCCTCCAGCTCGCCATGCTGGAGCCGAAGTTCGCGATCCTCGACGAGACCGATTCGGGCCTCGACATCGATGCGCTGCGGACGGTCGCCGAAGGCGTGAACGCGTTGCGCTCGCCCGAGCGTTCCTTTCTCGTCATCACCCATTATCAGCGGCTGCTCAACTATGTCGCACCGGATGTCGTGCACGTGATGGTCGACGGCCGCATCCAGCGTTCGGGCGGCAAGGAACTCGCCCTCGAACTCGAGGAGAAGGGCTACGAAGCGTTCGGAGAGGCAGCCTGAGATGACGAGCCTCGCTGTCGCCAGGCGGCGCGCGGAGCCGGTGCCCGAACTCGGCAGCCTGTTCGAGCGGGTGCGGCAGCGGCTTCCCGGAAGGGAGGTGGAGACCCTCGCGCGGATCCGAGAGACCGCCTTTGCTCGCTTTTTGGAGCTCGGCATTCCGACCCAGAAGGCGGAGGAGTGGAAATTCTCGCCGGTGCTGCGGGTGATCAACCGGCCGATGGCGCTCGCCCGTCGGCCCGACCTCCCGCTCGCCGAACTGTCGCGCTGGTTCGCGGGCGGGACCTCGGCGAGGCGACTGGTCTTCGCCAACGGCCATCCTCTACCCGAGCTGTCGCACCTGGGCGGGCTGCCCGAGGGTGTCCGTATCACCAGCCTTTCCCGCGCCATCGCCGAGATGCCCGGCCGGGTCGCCGAAGTGTTGGCCGGGCTCGACGACGGTCGCAGCTTCACCTTTCTCAATACCGCGCTCACCGAATGCGGTGCCCTCATCGAGGTAGCGGATGGGGTCGAAGTGGAGGCGCCGCTGCAGCTGCTGTTCCTGTCGGCCGGCGAGGCTTCGGCGACCATGACCCATCCCCGCCTCTATCTCCGCCTGGGCGAGAAAGCCTCGCTGCACTTGCTCGAGGTGCACGCAGCAGCCGTACCCGGCCCGGTGCTCACCAATCTGGTGTTCCAGATCGACTTGGGGGCGGGCGCCCGGCTCGTGCGCGAGAAGCTCCAGCTGGGCGATGAAGCGACGAGCTTTCTCGGCCGGACCGTCATGCGGCTCGAGACCGGGGCGAGGCTTCTCGACAATGTCGCCACCCTCGGCGGGGGATTCGTGCGCAACGAGAGCGAACTCGTCCTCGATGGGCCAGGCATCGAGGCGTTGCTCAATGGCGTCTACATGCCGCGCGGGCACGAGCACGTCGACACGCTGATCCGCGTCCATCATCGCGCCCCGCGGTGCCACTCCAACCAGTTCTACAAGGGGGTGATCGAGGACAAGGCGCATGCCGCCTTTGCCGGCAAAATCATCGTCCATCGCGACGCCCAGAAAACCGATGCCTACCAGGCCAATAACAATCTGCTCGTCTCCGACGAGGCCGAGGTCGACACCAAGCCCGAGCTCGAGATCTACGCCGACGATGTCCGCTGCAGTCACGGCGCCACCGTCGGCGACATCGATGCCCAGGCCCTCTTCTACCTGCGTTCGCGCGGCCTGCCGAAGGAAGCAGCCGAGTCCCTGCTCGTCTACGCCTATGCCGGCGAGGTGTTGGAGCGCTTTCGCGATCCCGTGCTCGTCGGGCTCGCCCGCCAGGCGGTCCTCGAGCGGGTGCCGGGGGGTGAGATGCTGGAGGCGGAGGGCCTGGTGTGAACGCGCTCCAGCCGGCAGCCATCGCAACGACGGGCTCCCTCGATGTCGAGGCGGTGCGGGCCCAGTTCCCGATCCTCGCCACCCGGGTCCATGGCCGTCCCCTCGTCTATCTCGACAGCGCGGCCAGCGCGCAGAAGCCGCAGCGGGTCATCGACGCCCTCACCCGCTTCTACGAGCGCGACTACGCCAATATCCACCGCGGGGTCTACGAGCTGAGCCAGCGCGCCTCGGAGCTGCACGATCGCACGCGACGACGGGTGCAGGCCTTCCTCGGCGCCGCCGACTGGCGCGAGATCGTGTTCGTGCGCAACGCCACCGAAGGGATCAATCTCGTCGCCTACGCCTTCCTGTTGCCGCGGCTTGCCGCCGGTGACGAGATCCTCGTCACCGAAATGGAACACCACGCCAACATCGTCCCGTGGCAGCTCGTCGCCTCGCGGACCGGGGCCAGGGTGGTGCCGGCGCCCATCACCCCTACCGGCGAGGTCGATCTCGACGCCTTTGCCGAGCGCATCGGGCCGCGCACGAAGCTCGTCGCCTTCACCTGGGTGTCCAACGTGCTCGGCACGGTGAACCCGGTCGCCGACATGGTGGCCCTCGCCCGCCGGCGGGGGGTACCGGTGCTGGTGGACGCTGCACAGGCAGTGCAACACTTCCCGGTCGATCTGCGCGCCCTCGACGCCGACTTCCTCGTCTTTTCCATGCACAAGCTCTATGGGCCGAGCGGGGTCGGTGTGCTGTGGGGCCGGGCCGAGCTGCTCGAAGCCATGCCGCCCTGGCAGGGCGGCGGCGACATGATCGAACGGGTGAGCTTTGCCGGCACCACCTTCAACGACATCCCCTTCCGCTTCGAGGCGGGAACCCCGGATATTGCCGGTATCGTCGCCTCCGCCGAAGCGATCGGCTTTGTCGAAGACCTCGGCCTCGAGGCCATCGCCCGGCACGAGGGCGAGCTTCTCGCTCACGCCGAGGCGGCGCTGGCTGGAGTCCCGGGACTGCGCATTCTGGGTTCGCCTCGGCGGCGGGCGAGCGTGCTCGCCTTTACCATCGACGGCGTGCATCCCCAGGACATCGGCATGCTGCTCGATCTCGACGGTATCGCCATCCGGACCGGTCACCACTGCGCCATGCCGTTGCATGCCCGCTTGGGGCTCGCGGCAAGCGCCCGGATGTCGATCGGCGTCTACAACACCCATGCCGAGATCGATGCGCTCGCAACCTCGCTGCGGCGCATCGTCGGCATGCTCCGCTGAGGACGTGTCATGCACGAGGATCCCATCGATCGGGCCGCGGCTGCGCTCGAACCGGATGCCGAAGAGGAAGCCCGCAAGCGCCGGCTCGAAGAGGTGGGCCGGCTGGGCGAGAAGATCATCGAGCAGCTGCGTAGCGTCTACGACCCGGAGATCCCGGTCAACATCTACGAGCTCGGGCTCGTCTACAAGATCGACGTCGAGGACGACAACACGGTGGTCATCGATATGACCCTGACCTCGCCGCACTGCCCGGTCGCGGAAAGTCTACCCGAGGAAGTAGCGGCCAAGGTGCGCGCGATCGAGGGAGTGAAGGACTGCCGGGTCAATATCGTCTGGGATCCCCCTTGGCACCCGTCGATGATGACCGAAGAAGCCCAGCTCGAACTCGGCCTCATCTACTGACCATCGGCGTCGCGCGCTCTCACATGGTCGCGGTGAGGCCGCCATCGACACAGATGATGGCGCCGTTGACGTAAGTGGCTGCATCCGAGGCAAGGAACACCACCGCTCCGCCGAGCTCGTGCGGCCGACCCCAGCGTCCGACCGGTGTGCGCCGTTCCACCCACGTCCGGAATTCGGGATCGCCCAAAAGCGCCTCGTTCATGTCGGTGGCAAAGAAGCCCGGCGCGACGGCATTGACGAGGACACCCCTGGGCCCGAGTTCGGCGGCCAGGGAGCGGGTGAGCCCATGCAGGCCGGCCTTGGCGGCGGCGTAGGCGTGAATGGTGGGGCGCGCCAGGAAGCCCACGGCCGAGCCGATGTTGATGATACGGCCGAAGCCGCGGTCCAGCATCACCCGTGCGGCCTCGCGGGCGAGCCGGAAGCAGGCGACGAGATTGGCCTGGATCACCCGTTCGAAATCGCCGTCGGTCCAGTCGGGCAGGGGCGCGCGGTGCTGGATGCCGGCGTTGTTGACCAGGATGTCGAGCCGTCCGTGGACCTCGCGGATCTTCTCGATCGCCTCGAGTGTGGCGACGGCATCGGTGACGTCGAAGGCGAGCGCCTCCGCCGCATAGCCCAAGCCTTTGAGCTGCGCTGCCGCGCGTTGCGCCGATTCCGTCGTGCGCGCATTGACGAGGACGTGCGCCCCATGTGCCGCGAGCGCTTCCGCTACGGCAAAGCCAAGCCCGCGCGAAGCCCCTGTCACCAGCGCGATGCGCTGCTCAAGCCAGAACAGGCTCGACATCGACGGCATCTCCCTCGTTGCGCGCCCCGCTCGGAGCAGAAATGCCGCGGCGAGGCAAGCCCATCTCGGGGCGGGATGCGGGATCAGCCGGCGGACACCGCTGCGGCCCTGCCCGCGTACACCGAAGCGATCTCCCGGATCCGCCGGATCATCGACCACAGGCCGTTCTGTCGCCCGGGCGTGAGCAGACGGCTCAGCCCGATGTCTTCGAATACCTCGGGTTCGTGGCTGGCGATCTCCGCCGGATGGCGGCCGCTATAGAGGCGCAGCAAAAGGGCGATCAGCCCGCGTACGATGAGCGCGTCGCTGTCGGCGCGAAAGCTCAATCGGTCGCTTGCCGGATCGTAATCGGCGACGAGCCACACCTGGCTTTGGCAGCCGCGCACCCGGTTGGCCTCGGTTCGCGCGCTCTCCTCGAGCGGCGGCAGCCCCTTGCCGAGCTCGATGATGTATTCGAGCCGGCCGCGTGGATCGTCGAAGAGCGCGAACTCCTCGCGAATGCGCGCCTCTTCCTCGCGGATCGGGGAAGTCCCGGCCATTGCCCTCGAAACCATTGGCGATCCCGATATGCGCGCCGCCAGCCGAGGGTCAACGGTACGACGGCCGATCCCTCAGCCTGGACGCGCATCGCCGTCGCTTCGGCCTCGCTCGTTCGGCTTTCCTTCGGCGATGAGGCGTTCGAGCCGTTCGAGGCAGTCTTCGTAGTCGGGACGCATGTCCTGCTCGAGCCACCACGCCTCGACGGCCCGCAACAATGCGCCGACCGCGGGTCCGGGGGGAACGCCACGCGCCACGATATCGGCGCCCCGCAACGGAAAGACCGGAACGTCGAGGCTCGCGACGAGGGCCAGCAGGGCCTGCAGCCGGTCGGCATCGGTTCCGCGCTCGGCCGCGGCGAGGCGCAGGAGGTCGGCGTAGGCGGTGGCGCCGAGACGAAATACCCGTTCGCGGTGCACCCGCTCGGCCGCTTCCGAATCGGGAAGCGGCGCCGTGGCGAGCGTCACGAGTCGCTCGCGCTCCCGGTTCGACAGCCTGAGAGCCCGGGCAAAGGCGTCGATCTCCTCCGCTCCGCGGTCCGCGGCGCGCAGCAGGGCCGCGAGGCGCACGATCGCGTCCGCCTCGGGAGCGACGCGCAGCAGCTGACGCAGCCGCTCGATGTTGGGAGGCCAGGGGAAGATGCGGTCGAGCACGCCGGTCTCGCGCATGAGCTCGAGGCTTTCCACCGCTCCCGGCGCCTCGAGCAGGCGGAGCAGCTCCTCGCGGATGCGCTCGGCTGACAGACGGGCGAGGCCGGCAGCCTCGGCGGCGCAGGCGGAGAGCGCCTCGGGATCGGCAGGTGGCCGGCCGAAACGGGCGTAGAAGCGGAAAAAGCGCAGGATGCGCAGATAGTCCTCGCGAATCCGCTCGCGGGCCCGGCCGACGAAGCGGATGCGACCTGCCACGAGGTCGGCACGGCCGCCGAAGGGGTCGTAGAGACGGCCCTCGCGGTCGGCACTCATGGCGTTGATGGTGAAGTCGCGCCGCGCCGCATCGGCCTCGAAGTCGGCGGTGAAGGCCACTCGGGCGCGACGCCCGAAGGTATCGACATCCTGCCGGAGCGTGGTGATCTCGAAGCGCCGCTGCCCGCACAAGGCCGTCACCGTGCCGTGCTCGATTCCGGTCGGAATCGCGCGAATTCCCGCCCGTTCGAGGAGCTCCATCACCCGCTCGGGCGGCTCCGGAGTGGCGAGATCGAGGTCGGTCGGGTCGAGAGCCCGGTCGCGCAGCGCGTCGCGCACGCAACCACCGACAAAGCGTACGGGTTTGCCCCCCGCCTCGAGGGCATCGAGCACCCGCTGGGTGTCGGGATCGTGGAGGAAGCGGGCGCAGGCGAGCGGCCGCTCTGGATCGCCCGGCTCCGCTGTCACGGCCTCAGTGCTGCTCATGCCGGATCGGCTCGACCATGGCGGGCAGGACCCGACTGCTCTCGAGACGCGGCGAGGTGTAGCGGTTCGGCGCGTGGCCGCCCACCAAGGCGAGGGCGATCAGACTCGCGCACATCGCCACGAGCCCGGTCATGGTGAGGCCGTACCATGGCACCGATTCGAGCGAGGGTCGGCCGCGCCGGGTGAGCGACCCCCAGGCCAGCCAGACGACGAACGGCAGGAGAAAGGGAAGGGTGGCGGTGAGCAGAATGCGGGTCACCCCTCCTCTCCCCCCTCGAAGATCGATGCGAACTGGCGCAGGATACGCGCAGTCGCGCCCCAGATGCGGCGCCCTTGCCACATCAGCACCCAGTAGCCCCGGCCGACCGCCCCATCCCCGCCGCTCTCGCGGCGATAGCTCGCGGATGCGAGGGCGACGGCGAGGGGAAGTTCGAAGACCTCGGCCACCTCGAAGGGATCCGGATGCCATTCCACCGGCGGTTCGAGCCAGCCCACCACTGGGTGGATGCGAAAGCCGGTGACCGTGTCGTGCGGCGGCAGGCTGCCGAGGATCTCGACCCGAGCGGGGTCGATCCCGGTCTCCTCTGCCGCCTCGCGCAGAGCGGCGGCCACAGGATGCCGATCCTGCGGTTCGATGCGTCCGCCGGGAAAGCAGATCTGGCCGGCATGATGCTCGAGATGGTCGGTGCGGACAGTGAGCAGGATGGTGGGGGCCGAGGCGTGACCCACTATCGGCACCAGCACCGCGGCCGGCACCAACCGGCGTCCCTCTAAACCCGCCTCCTCTGCGCTCGCGACCGCGCCGTCGATCCGGCGGGGATCGCCCAGCCCGCGTCGCAATGCCTCGCGAAAGCCCGGCCTTTCCCCGATCGGTCGGACCCTCATGCCTCCTGGTCCGCGAGCGGGAAGAAGCTGCCGCGGCTCCACACGCCCAAGCCCCTCTCGTGGCCGTCGGCAAGCGCGAGCTCGGCGAGCTCGTAATAGACGGGCCGGGTCACCCGCGCCTCGAGACCTCGATCGAGGACGACGACCGGCACCGGTGCGCCGTCGCCCCTGGAGCGTAGGCGCAAGGGATGGTCGCGATCGAGCACCACTTCTTCGCCGAGGTTGGTCCGAAGCCAAATCGTCCGTTCGCGTCCCTCGCCCTCGTGGGACATCCCGGTCACCAAGAAGGCTGTGTCCTCGACTTCGACGGGAATGCGCTCGTAGGGCGTGAGCAGCCAGTGGCGACCGTCAGCAGCACGCCAAAGAGCGGTCGCGAACAGGCGCACGAGCTCCGGTCGCACGATCGGTCGGCCCTCGTGCCACCAGCGGCCGTCGCGGTCGATGCGCATCGGCGGTGTGCCACAGTCGCCACCGCTGCGGGCGAGCTCCGCGAGCACCGCGCCCGGATCCCACGAGCCGCGCATGCCGCCTCCGGTCCATTTCGGTACGCGAAGGGAGTCGTTTCCCTCGTCGTTCCGTGCGATATGTAAGGTCGCAGAACCAACCGTCCAGAACGGCGGGACGCGGTGGAGACCGAGGTGGCATCGGAGCCGGCGGGCGCGGAGATCGTGGAGCAGGTGGAACGGGCGATTGCCGATCTCGCGCGGGTGCGCGAAGAGATCGCGAGGGTCATCTTCGGCCAAGAACGGGTGATCGACGAGACGCTCATCACCCTTCTCGGCGGCGGGCATGCGCTGCTCGTTGGCGTGCCAGGCCTCGCCAAAACCCGCCTCGCAGAGACCCTGGGTGTGGTCCTCGGGCTGTTGCAAAAGCGGGTGCAGTTCACCCCCGATCTCATGCCTGCCGACATTCTCGGCAGCGAGGTCTTGGAGGAGGGAGCGGATGGCCGCCGCCATTTCCGCTTCGTCCCCGGCCCGATCTTCGCCCAGCTGCTGATGGCCGACGAGATCAACCGGGCGAGCCCGCGCACCCAGGCGGCATTGCTGCAGGCGATGCAAGAGCGGCGGGTGACGGTAGCGGGCCAAGATCATCCGCTGCCCATTCCGTTTCACGTCCTCGCCACCCAAAATCCCATCGAGCAGGAGGGTACCTATCCGCTGCCCGAGGCCCAGCTCGATCGCTTCCTCATGCAGGTGGACGTCGGCTATCCGCCGCGCGAGGCCGAGCGGCGGATGATGATCGTCACCACCGGCGACGAGGAGCCCAAGCCCAAGCGGGTGCTCACCGCCGAACGGCTCGTCGAACTGCAGCGACTGGTCCGCCACATTCCGGTCGGCGACCGGGTGGTCGACACCATCCTCGAGCTGGTACGGGCCGGACGACCCGAGAATCGGGCGATCCCCGGCATCGAGCAGCAGGTGGCCTGGGGTCCAGGACCGCGCGCCAGCCAGGCCCTCATGCTCGCCTGTCGCGTGCGGGCCCTCTTCGACGGGCGGCTTGCGCCCTCGGTCGAGGACGTGCTCGCCCTCGCCCGGCCGGTGTTGCGCCATCGCATGGCGGTGACCTTCGCGGCACGCGCCGAGGGCATCGGCGTCGACGACATCATCGACCGTCTCTGCCGACATGTCGCCTGACCGGAGCCCTGGCCGTCTGCCCGGATTTTCGGGGCTGCGCGAACGCGGCGAGCAACTGGGCGAGCGGCTACCCGCCTTGCTCGTCGAGGCGGAGCGGGTCGCTGCCACGGTCGCCCAAGGCGTGCACGGCCGCAGGCGGACCGGCATCGGCGAGACCTTTTGGCAGTTCCGCAGCTATCAACCAGGCGACGACGCCCGCAGCATCGATTGGCGGCAGTCGGCCCGCGCGAGCCACGGCTACTTCGTCCGCGAGCAGGAATGGGAGGCCGCCCAGAGTGTCTGGATCTGGCCGGATCTCTCGCCGTCCATGGCCGAAGCCTCCTTCCTCGCGCGGGAGTGCAAGCGTGACCGGGCGGTGTTGCTCGCCATCGCCCTCACGGTCTTGCTCGTGCGGGCGGGCGAGAAGGTGGCCCTTCTCGGCAGCGGCGAGGCGCCGCGCACCGGCCGGGCGGGGCTCGAAGCCTTCTGCCGGCAACTGGTGGCCGCCGCCGACCGCGACAGTGTCGCCCCTCCCGCCCAGCTGCCGCGGTTCTCGCGCGTGGTGTTGCTCTCCGACTTCATGCTCCCCGTCGAAGAGTGGAGCTCCCGTCTCGAGCTTTGGTCGGGCCGAGCGATCGCCGGTGGCGCCCTGCAGATCGTCGATCCGGGGGAAGAAGAACTGTCCTTCGACGGTCGGGTACTGTTCGAGGGACCGGAAGCCGAGGGCCGGATGCTCGTCGGCAATGTCGCCGAGGTGCGGGCGCGCTACCGGGAGCTATTCGCCTTCCACCGCGACAGCCTGAAGCGCAGCTTCAGCCGCCGCGGCTGGGCCTTTGCCAGCCACCGCACGGACCGGCCGGCGGCGGGTGGTCTTCTTTTGCTTTACGGCATGCTGGCACCGGTGGCGGTCGACTGAGCCATGTGGGAACTTGGTCCGCTCGCCTTTACCCAGCCCTGGCTGCTCCCGGCGCTCGCACTGCTGCCCGCCATCTGGTGGTTGCTGCGCGCCATCCCGCCGGCACCCAAGCGAGTGGTCTTCGCCCCGCTCTTCATCCTGCGGCGGCTCGTGAGCCCGGAGCGAACCCCCGCGCGCACTCCGTGGTGGCTGCTATTGCTGCGCATGGCGATCGCAGCCTTGCTGATTCTCGCCATGGCGGGTCCGGTGTTGAACCCGCGTCGGGAGCTGTTGCCGGAGCGCCCGCTGTTGCTGGTCCTCGACGACGGCTGGGCCGCCGCCCCGCGCTGGGAAGAGCGGCTGCGCACTCTCGACTCGTTGCTCGCCGCGGCCGAACGCCGCGGCCTTCCGGTCCTGCTCCTGCGCACTGCCCCGGGGCGCGACGGTACGACCCTGCGGCGGAGCGATGCCGCCGCCCTGCGACGCGAGGTCATGGACCTCCTGCCCTCCCCCTGGCCCGTCGACCGACGCGCGGCGATGGCCGCTCTCGCCGATCTCGCTCCCGATTCGCTGCAGGTCGCCTGGCTTGCCGATGGCATCGTCGAGGACGGCGATGGCGGGCCGATCATGGGGCAGTTCGCGGATCAACTGCGGCGGCTCGGACCGCTGCAGGTATTTGCCGATCCGCCGGCGGAACGGGCCATGCTCCTGCTCGAGCCCCGGGAAGCGGGCGAGGGACTCGGGATCGAATTGCTGCGCCCGTCCTCGGTGGGTGGTGCGAGCGCCCTGGCCGTGCTGGCGCGCGGTCCGGCGGGGGAGGTGCTGGCGCGGGTGCCGGTCGAGCTGCCGGCGGGGGCGCGGGCGGGCAGCGCCCGGCTCGAGCTGCCGCTCGAGGTGGCCAATCGGATCGCCCGACTCGAAGTCGAGGGTGTGGCCGGGGCCGGCACCGTGGTCCTGTTCGACGAGCGCTGGCGGCGGCGGGTCGTCGGGCTCGCCGGCTCCTTCGACGAGGTCGAGAGCCAGCCCCTGCTCTCCGAACTGTACTTCATCCGCCGCGCGCTCGAACCCTATGCCGGTATCGTCGAAGACCGCCTCGAGCGGCTGGTGGAACGGCCGGTTTCCATGATCGTGCTCGCCGATGTCGGCCGCCTGTCGGAGGGCGAAGTGACGGCGCTGCGGGCGTGGGTCGAGCGCGGGGGAGTGTTGCTGCGCTTCGCCGGCCCGAAGCTGGCAGCCGGAGGCGATCCGCTTCTTCCGGTCGAGCTCCGGGAGGGCGATCGCGTGCTCGGCGGCGCGCTGTCCTGGTCGGAGCCGGCGCGCTTCGCCCCCTTTCCGCCAGAGGGTCCGTTCGCTGGCCTCGAGCCCGATCCCGAGGTGGTGGTCTACCGCCAGGTGTTGGCCGAACCCCGTCCGGAGCTCGCGGCACGCACCCTCGCCACCCTCGCCGACGGCACACCGATCGTGACGGGCCGGCGTCTGGGTCAGGGCTGGCTCGTGCTCGTGCACACCACCGCCAACACCAGCTGGAGCACCCTGCCGCTCTCACGCCTCTTCATCGATCTCATGCGCCGGGTCGCATCCCTGGCCGCGGGTACCGGCGGCACGCCCGAGGGACTCCTGGACGCCGAGCGGGTCCTCGACGGGCTCGGCCGACTGACCGCCCCACCGCCCGACCTCGTGCCGCTGCCAGCCTCGGAGCTCGCCCGCGTTCGGCCGGGACCGAAAACGCCGCCCGGCCTCTGGGTGCCGGTCGAGGCGGCGCGCGTCGCCGGCAGCGAGGCAGCGGGCATCGCCCTCAATCTGCAAGACGCCGTCCGCGACACCATCGCCGTCGACATGGCCGCACTCGCGCCGACGGTTCGCAGCTATGTCGCCGACCGCGAGCTCGCCTTGGGGCATCTGTTGTTGCTGTCGGCCCTGCTTTTGGCCCTTCTCGATACGCTCATCGGCTTCGCGTTGCGCGGCCTTCTGCGCACGAAGCCGGCGATGGCGACCGCCGTCGCGGTCGCCCTGTCCTTCCCCGTGAGCGGCCACGGCGAGGAGGATCTCGGCCATCGTTACGCCGCCCTCCTCGCCGAGACCCGTCTCGCCTATGTGCGCACCGGCATTCCCGAGGTCGATCGCGTGAGCAAGGCAGGGCTCGCGGGACTCGGCCTGGTGCTCGCCCGCCGCACCTCGGTGGAACCGGGCGAACCGGTGGCCGTCGACCTGGCCTCGGACGAACTCGCCCTCTTTCCTCTCCTCTATTGGCCGGTGCCGCCAGAGCATCCGGAGCTGCCCGAAGGGACCCTGGAGCGTGTCGACGATTATCTCCAACACGGCGGCATGATCGTCTTCGACACCGGCGATGCCGCCCGGCTGTTGCCGGGGGAAGCCGGTGGCGGACCGGGGGAGCGACGGCTCGCCCAGCTCCTGCGCGGCCTCGACCTTCCGCCACTGGTGCCAGTGCCGCCCGACCACGCTCTCACTCGCGCCTTCTACCTGTTGCAGGATTTCCCGGGCCGCTTCACCGGCCAACCGGTATGGGTGGACGAGGCGCCGCCTGGCATCAACGACGGCGTTTCGCGAGTGGTCATCGGCGCCCATGACTGGGCTGGAGCCTGGGCCGTGGACGACTATGGCAATCCGCTGTTGCCGGTCGTGCCGGGCGGCGAAGGCCAGCGGGAGATGGCACGCCGCTTCGGGGTGAACCTCGTGATGTACGCCCTCACCGGCAACTACAAGACCGACCAAGTGCACGTGCCGGCTCTGCTCGAGAGGCTGGGACAGTGAACGGAACGGCTCTTTTGATCCAGCCCCTGCTCCCGCTGTGGGCGATCGCCGTCCTCGGCCTTCTCGCCCTGCTCGTCGTCGCCTACGGGATCTGGCGCCGGGCACGCGGCGTACTGCTGCGTGCCGCCCTCTTCGCTCTCCTGCTCCTCGCGCTGCTCGACCCGGCGCTCCATCGCGAGGAGCGGCGGCCTCTCCCCGACACCGTGCTGTTGGTCGCCGACCGCTCCCCCAGCCAGAAGCTCGAGCCGCGGCCGCAACAGACCGACGAGGCTCTCGCCCTCCTGCGCGAACGTCTCGCCCGTCTGCCGGGTGTGACGGTCGAGGAAGCGACGGTGGTCGGCGATGGTCGCGAGGGCACGCCGCTGTTCACCACTCTGCGCAGGGCGCTCGAGGGAATCGACTCCGACCGTCTCGCGGCGGTGATCGCGGTCACCGACGGTCTCGTCCACGATGTCGGCCTGGCCGCGCGTCTGTTGCCCGAAAGCGTGCCCTTCCATGCGCTGATCACCGGTCGGCCGGACGAGCGCGACCGCTCCCTCGTGGTGGAGGCGGCCCCCACCTTTGCCGTCGTCGGCGAACCCCAGGAGCTCGTGGTGCGGGTCGACGATCTGCCGTCGCCGACCGGCGATCCGGCACGGCTGATCCTGCGACGCGACGGCGAGGTCATAGCCCAACGTTCGGTCGTTCCGGGCACCTCGACGCGACTGCCGTTCACCCTCGACAAAGGGGGAGCGAGCGCGTTCGAGCTCGAGGTGGAAGCCCTGCCCGGCGAGATCACCACCCGCAACAATCGGGTCGCTTTGTTGGTCAACGGCGTGCGCGACCGCCTGCGGGTGCTGTTGATTTCCGGTCTGCCGCACCAGGGGCTGCGCGTGTGGCGCAATCTCCTCAAGGCCGATCCTTCGGTCGACCTCGTTCACTTCACCATCCTGCGGCCGCCGGAGAAACAAGACGGCACGCCCATCCACGAGCTCGCCCTCATCGCCTTCCCGACCCGCGAGTTGTTCGAGCTCAAGCTCGCCGAATTCGACCTCGTGATCTTCGACCGCTACGCCCGGCGAGGCCTGCTGCCCCTCGTCTATCTCGACAACATCGCCCGCTACGTCGAGGAGGGCGGCGCGCTGCTCGAGGCGGCGGGACCCGAGTTCGCCTCCCCCGACAGCCTCTACCGCACCCCGCTCGCTCGCATCCTGCCGGCGCGACCGACCGGTCAAGTGTACGAGCGTCCCTATCTGCCGCACCCTACCGCGGTCGGCCGCCGTCATCCGGTAACTCGAGGACTCGCTACCGATCCCGAGCGTCCCGACTGGGGCCGCTGGCTGCGCCTCGTGGACACCGAGCCGGCCCGCGGCGAAGTGCTGCTCCAGGGCTTTGGCGAACGCCCGCTTCTCGTCCTCGACCGGGTCGGACGCGGCCGGGTGGCCCAGCTGCTGTCCGACCAGGCCTGGCTGTGGGCACGCGGCTTCGAGGGAGGGGGGCCCCAAAGCGTGCTGCTGCGTCGACTCGTGCATTGGCTGATGCGGGAACCCGAGCTCGAGGAGGAGGCGTTGCTGGCTCGTCCGGTCGAAGGCGGCATCGAGATCGAGCGCCGTTCCTTGAACCCCGAGCCGGTGACGGTCGAGGTGACGTCGCCCGCGGGCGAGCGCCGCAGCCTCACCCTCGTTCCGGACGCCGACGGGATCGCGCGGCACCGTCTCGACGCCACAGAGGAAGGCCTGTGGCGGGTGAGCGACGGCACCCGCACCACCTTCGCCGCGCCGAACCCGATCGCCCCGCGCGAACTCGAGCGCATGGTGTCCACGACCGAGGTGCTCGCACCGGTAGCGGAGACGACCGGCGGCACCGTCCTCCGCCTGGCCACCGCGGGAGTGCCCGATCTGCGGCTCGTCGCGGAGGGAAGGCGGGCCTTCGGTCGCGGTTGGATCGGCCTGCGCGACCGCGACCGCTACATCGTCACGGCGACCGAGCGGATCCC
The DNA here is from genome assembly GCA_002898275.1 of bacterium HR40. GTDB lineage: Bacteria > Pseudomonadota > Alphaproteobacteria > Geminicoccales > Geminicoccaceae > HRBIN40. The sequence continues at coordinate 288,862 of BEIQ01000001.1, read as the reverse complement.
GCTGTTCCATCCCGCTCTCAGCCTAGCTGCGCTGCTCGTGCTCGCTGGCCTCGCCTGGTGGCGGGAAGGGCGCAGCTGAAGCGCCGGCAAGGCCGTACCGTCGAGAGCCCGGTCGGCCAACCGATCCCTTCGGTACGGCGAGGTCGCCTGGCCATCCTCCGGCGACTCCTCCTCTCCTCAGTGCCCCCGCTCCTCCGTCGGCGCCGGAGGAGCCTTGTCGGGGCCTGCCGTCGTCCCCGGATCGGGAAGCAGAGCAGCGCCGCCGTCGCCCGCCGAACCGCTCGGTTTCGTGTCTTCCGCCCGTGCCGGACCGTGGGCCCGGGTGAGGAGGACGATCGAGATCCGGCGGTTGCGGGCATCCATGGGATCCTCGGGAACGAGCGGCTCCGTGTCCGCCCTACCCACCACCTCGGCCACGCGTTCCGGCGGCACGCCCGCCTCGATCAGGACTCGTCGGGCGGCATTGGCCCGGTTGGCGGACAACTTCCAGTTGTCCATGTCCGCGCCCGGCGGGAACGGCCGAGCGTCGGTATGACCGCGGATGGAGAGCCGATTGGGCAGATCGCGCACCGCCGCCGCCACCACCTGAAGGAGCCTGTGCAGCACCGGATACATGCGATCGCTGCCCACCGGGAACATCGGTGTGCGCTCTTGATCGAGGATCTCGATGCGAAGACCTTCGGGTGTCTGCTCGATGCGCAGGTTCTGGCGATAGGCCTGGAGATCGGGCGAGCGTTCGAGCGCTTCGCGGATCGCCTCTTCGGCGGCCCGGAATTGCTGTCGCTCGCGCGCCGCCTCGAAACGTTCCACCTCCCCTGTCTGCTGCCGGCGGCGGTCCGCGTCCGAACCCCATTCCTCGCTCAGATCCAGCGCGAAGGTGGGCTCCATATCCTGACGCTCCTCGCCCATCGGCACCGACAGCTGGAAGGTGAAGGGCGAACTGGTCTCGGGTTGGATTGGCTCGAACGGGGTAACGGTGATGCCTTCGAGGACTCCACCCACGCCCCCTGGCTGACCGCGATTCTGCTGCGCGTCGCTGAAGAACTCGGCAAGCCCCTTGAGAGTGTCCTTGCTGGCCGTGCTGAGAAGCCAAAGGAGCAAAAAGAAGGCCATCATGGCGGTGACGAAGTCGGCGTAGGCCACTTTCCAAGCCCCACCGTGATGGCCGTGCCCGCCTTCCTCGACGACCTTCTTGACGATGATCGACTGGTTCTCGAGCGCCATGGCGGATCATGCCGCAAGCGGATCGGCGGGCAGGCTGTTGAGATGCTCGTCGAGCTCGTGGAAGGAGGGCTGCAGGCTCGAAGGTACGTTGCCGCGAGCCACTTCGACGGCTATCGGCGCGGAATGGCCCTGCAAATAGGCGACGAGACAATCGCGGATGATGAGGTAGAATTGGTGATCCTGCTCGTAGGTCTGGTCGAGGCGCGCGGCAATCGGACCGACGAGCCCGTAGGCGAGGAACACACCGAGAAAGGTCCCGACGAGAGCGCCGCCGATCATACCGCCCAGGATCGCCACCGGCTGGTCGATCGCCGACATGGTCTTGATGACTCCGAGAACGGCGGCGACGATGCCGAGCGCTGGCATGCCGTCGGCCATGTTCCGCAGGGCAGCGGCACGGGCATGCACTTCCGCGTGATGCTTCTTGAGCTGCCGCTGCATGCACTCCTCGACTTGAAAAGGATCGTCCATGCTCATGGTCATCATGCGCAGCGTATCGGCGATGAAAGCGAGCGCGAAATGATCTTGCTGTATCTTCGGGAATTTCGAGAATAGCGTGCTCTCTTCCGGTTTCTCGACGTGCGGCTCGAGCACGAGGACTCCACGAGTTTTCAGGAGCTTTACGATCATGAACATGAGAGTGAGCAAATCACGGTAGTCGTCCTTCTTCCATTTCGGACCCGAGAACACGCGACTGACGTCGCCGAGCGCCCCTTTGACCACTTCCGGACCGTTGGCGATCAGGAAGGAGCCGGCGGCGGCTCCGCCGATCATCATGAGTTCGAACGGGGCGGCCTTGAGGATGACGCCGAACTTCCCGCCGGCGAGCATGTAACCGCCGAACACCATGCCGAAGACGAGGACAATGCCGATGATCGCGAGCATCCGAGGCTCTGCCGTGGGGCCCCAGGGGCGTTGTAGCCGCACCCTCTTAGCGGACGGTTAATGCCTCCTGCACGCGGCCCTCTCCCCACTCGCCGCTGTCCGCCCATATTGCCTTTGGCCAATTGCGCGAGAGGAGGGCTATGGGTTTCGTCCGCACCACGCTTTTGCTCGCTGCCCTGACCGGGCTCTTCGTTACCGTGGGCTTTGTGCTCGGTGGCGAAGGTGGGGCACTCGTCGCGTTGGCTTTGGCGTTGCTCACCAATCTCTTCGCCTGGTGGAACTCCGACCGGCTCGCCCTCGCGGCGCATGGCGCGCGGCCGCTGGATCCTCGCAGCGCCCCCGACCTCTGGTCGCTCGTCGGCGAGCTCGCCCGTCGTGCCGGGCTGCCGATGCCGCGACTCTATCTGATCGAAGCGCCACAGCCCAACGCCTTCGCCACCGGGCGCACACCCGAGCGCGCCGCCGTGGCGGTGACCTCGGGTCTCCTCGCCGCGCTCGACCGCCGCGAACTGGCCGCCGTCATCGCCCACGAACTCGCCCACATCCGCAACCGCGACACGCTCACCATGACGGTCGCCGCCACCCTCGCCGGTGCCATCGCCTTCCTCGCCAACGTCTTCTGGCTGTTCGGTGGCAGCTCGGACCAGCGCAACCATCCGCTCGGCGCGATCGGCACCCTGCTCATGCTCGTGCTGGCACCGCTCGCCGCGACCCTCTTGCAACTGGCCATCAGCCGCGCCCGCGAATACGAGGCCGATCGCGAGGGGGCGCGCATCTGCGGCGATCCCGCAGCCCTCGCCTCCGCCCTCGCGCGCATCGAAGCCCTCGCGAGCCACAGTCTGCTGCCCACCGCCGAGACCCATCCGGCGACCGCGCCGCTCTTCATCGTCCACCCGCTCGTCGGCTCGTCGCTCTCCGCCCTGTTCCGCACCCACCCGCCGACCGAGGAGCGGATCCGTCGCCTCCTCGCCATGGCCGGGGGGAGCGGAACGGCGCCGACCCTGGTCGGAACGACACGCCGCCGCGGCAGCGTGCCGTTCACCGGCCGCCGCGCCTAGTCGCGCCGCTGCTGGAAAAAGGCCTTGAGCAGGTCGGCGCTCGCTCGCTCGCCGATGCCGCCATAGACTTCGGGTCGGTGGTGGCAGGTCGGCAAGTCGAACAGCCGCGCGCCGTTCACGACCGCCCCAGCCTTGGGATCCTCAGCTCCGAAATAGAGGCGGCGGATGCGGGCGAGGGCGATGGCGCCTGCGCACATCGGGCAGGGCTCGAGGGTGACATAGAGATCGCAGCCGAAGAGGCGCGGCGTCCCGAGCCTTCGCGCCCCCTCGCGCAGGACCAGGATCTCGGCGTGTGCGGTGGGATCGCAGAGGCGCTCCACGGCGTTGCCGGCAACCGCGAGGAGCTGGCCGTCGGGTCCGAGGAGCACGGCGCCGACCGGCACGTCGCCGGCCGCTGCGGCCTCCCGCGCCGCTGCCAGCGCCCGGTCCATCGGCGTCGGGCGCCCGGGCTTCACGGCTGGATCGGGCGCTCGGCAAAGGTCACGACGAAGCTCGCGGCATTGGACGGCGGATCGAAGAGCTCCGCCTTAAAGCGCGTCATACCACCGGGCGGCAGGCTGCGCTGGGGCGCGTCGAACAGACCGAAATCGAGCTCCCGCCCATTGGCGTCGACGAGCGAGACCCGCACCGGTGGCAACAGCCGCTCGCTGTCCGCGACGTTGTGAATCTCGCCTTCGACTACGAGCACTTCGCTGCCGCTCTCGTTCGCGCGCCGTGAGGTGAGCGCTCGGAACTCGAGCCCGATCGGTACGGTCACCGGCAGGCCGAGGTAGCCATAGAGAGGAGCGGTCTGCGGAAACGCGGTCACGATCTCGTTGCGCCCCACCACGAACCCAGCCAGGACCAGGAGCACGAGCAGCAGCACGAGCCAGCCCAGCATCGCGCCGCTCGACGCCGCCCGGGCGACAGCCCCCGATGTCTGCGCCGGGGGCTCTGGGATCGGTTCCGATGGGGGTTCCCAGGGCTCCGCCTCGGCCGCCACGGGAGCGACCGATCCCCCGGATTCGCGTGGCGGCTCGGCGAACCAACGATGACCGCACTGCGAACAGCGCACCAGCTTGCCCGCAGGCAGCAGAGCCGCGGCATCGACCCGGAACCGGGTGCCACAGCTGGGACAGGTGAGGATCATGCCCTGGCCTCGCCGGTCTCACGCACGAGTAGAACGACCTTCTGGACGATTCGCCCAGCTTGTGCCAATTCTTCGACCATGGTCGTCGGACCGAGGATGCCTGTGGAACCGCCGGACACCGTCGTTCTCCGGTTGCAGTCGGTCGGCATGCGCTACGACCGCGGCGAGGAGGTTCTGTGCGACCTCGACCTCGCGATCAAGGCCGGAACGTTCTTCTTCCTGACCGGTCCGAGCGGTGCCGGCAAGACCTCGCTGTTGCGGCTTTTGAGCCTCTCGCATCCGCCGTCGCGGGGGATCGTGGAACTGTTCGGCCGCGACGTCGGCCAACTGGATCGAGAGCAACGCGGGTCGCTGCGACGCCGCATCGGCGTTGTCTTCCAGGATTTCCGGCTGCTCGACCATCTCTCGGCCTTCGACAACGTCGCCCTGCCGCTGCGCATCGGCGGCCTCGCCGAGGAGCAGATCGCGATGTACGTCTCCGAGATGCTGTCCTGGCTCGGGCTCGGCGAATGCATGGAATGTCGCCCGGGACAGCTCTCCATGGGACAGCGGCAACTCGTGACCATCGCCCGTGCCGTGATCACCCGCCCGAGCCTTCTGCTGGCCGACGAACCCCTGAGCAATCTGGATTCGCGCCGACGAAAGAGAGTGATGCACCTTTTTACGCAGATGCATCGCCAAGGGACCACGATCCTCATGGCCACCCACGACCACGAGCTGCTCCGCCACCACCCCTTCGGAGCGATCGAGCTCGATGCCGGCCGGATCGTGCGCGTGACCGAGGGGCTTGCCCGGCAGGCAGCGGAGTGAAGTGTGCGCGAACTCGAACTCGACCTTCCCCTCGCCGGTACAGCGGCGAGCCGTTTCCTGCAATGGATCGTCGTCGGCCTGACCCTGCTCGCGGTGTGTGCCTTCGCCGTGGGCGTCGCCGGCGATGCGGCAGTGCGGGAGGCGGCCCGCCGGCCGGCGATGGTGACCCTCGCCATCGCCATATCCGCCGACCGCGCGGCGGAGGCCGAACAACGGCTGCTCCAGTTCCTGCGGGCCCGCCCCGAGGTCCTCTATGCCGAGCCGGTTCCAGAGAGCGAGCTCGCGGGCCTGAGCGATCCGCAGCCTGCTGCCGGTCACGAGCCGCAGGGGGGTCTGCTCCTGTTGCCGCGTCTGATCGATGTGGCTCTGCGCCCGGCGGCGATCGCCGATCTCGCGCGCTTCGAGGCCGAACTGCGGGAACTCGTGCCCGAGGTCACGGTGGGTGCGGCGAGTCCACCCACCGTCACGCACGCCATCGGCCGGATCGCCCGAGCCGTCGGCATCGGTCTCGGCGTCGTCGTGTTGGCGGTAGCCGGGGTGACGACGATACTGGTGACTCGCAACAGTCTCGATCGGCACGAGGAAACGGTCGACCTGCTGCGCCTCATGGGCGCGAGCGACCGCTATGTGGCGAGACAGTTCGAGCTGCACGCCCTCACCACCGCACTTCGCGGCGCCGCTCTGGGATTCGCTGCCGGCGTCCTCGCTTTTCTCGCCGTCGTCGAGCTCGCCCGTCGTTTCGGTGGCGGGATCGGTCAGGAAGTGGCCCTCCGCCCCGTCCACTGGGTGCTGCTCGCGACCGTCCCCGTCGTCATGGTGTTGCTCGTCACCCTCTCCGCCCGCACAGCCGCCTTTCGCGGCCTCGCCCGGTTGCGCTGAGCCCTTGTCAGCCGCTGCGCCCACGCCATTGCTCGCACCAGGCAAGCACGGCAGAGGAGGGATGCCGCGGATGGCGGACGTGCTCACGGTGTTGCGGGCGACCGTCTTCAACCTCGCCTTCTTCGGGTGGACCGTCGTCTGCCTTTTCGCCGGTCTGCCGTTTCTGCCCTTCTGGGACCGCCGGCAGGTGCGCGCCTATGCCCGCTTCTGGGAGCGGGGCATTCAGCGGTTGCTCGGCAGCATCGTCGGCCTGCACTACGAGGTACGGGGCCGCGACCGCCTGCCCGCCGGTGCCGTCCTCATCGCGAGCAAGCACCAGTCGGCGTGGGAGACGCTGACGTTCCATCTGCTGGTCGAGGACCTCGCCGTCGGCCTCAAGGAGGAGCTGACCCGCATCCCCTTCTTCGGCACCTACCTCTTGCGCGCCGGCAATATCCGGATCGACCGGGGCGAGGGGGCCCGAGCCCTGCGGTCCCTCGTGGCGGGTGCACGCGAGGCCGTGGCGCGGGGAGAGTCGGTCCTGATCTTCCCCGAGGGCACGCGCCGCGAGCCCGGTGCGCCTCCTGCCTACAAGCCCGGAGTGGCCGCCCTTTACCGCGCCCTCGCCGTACCCTGCGTGCCGGTGGCGCTCAACTCCGGTCTATTCTGGGGGCGGCGCAGTTTCCTCAAGCGACCCGGCACCGTTCTCGTCGAATTCCTCGAGCCCATACCACCCGGCCTGGACCGCGATCGCTTCATGCAATTGCTCGAGGAGCGCATCGAGACGGCAACCGCTCGACTCCTCGCCGAGGCCGAGAAAGCCCGGGTCGGGGAAGCGGGCTGAGCAGCCAGGGCTCAGCCCTCCGCCCGCTGGCGGCGTGCCCGCCAGCGGGCCCGCAGACGACGAGCCAAGTCCTCGAGTTCCAGCGCGACGCGGGGTCGGCGGAGGATCCAAGTCTCGATGTCCGGGCCCGGCTGGCCTAGCTGGTATTTGTAGCGGAAGGCTCCGGCGCCGAAGTCGTAGATCTGGCAGCCGCGTTCGAGATAGCGCAACACCGCGAGGTGGTGGGCAACGAGGCCGGGTTTGATGCGCGGATCCTCCTCGTAGGCAAAGCCGCCGAAATAATAGAAGGCGTGGCCGCGGTAGACGAAGTTCTGGAGATAGCCGATCACGTGGCTGCCGGCTCGGATCCGTAGCATCTCGACTGTGCCTTCCGGAACGCCGAGCCGGACGAGTTCGCGGGCGAACGCCACGAAGAACGGCGACGCGAAGGCGCCGGAACGTCCCTTCGCTGTCCATCGCCGCTGATGCAGTTCGCCCGCCTGCTCGAGCCATTCGAGCGCGGTCGGCACATCCGCTGCCGCTTCGAGGAGCGGCTCGCCACGCTCGCCATAGAGGCGGAGGGCACGGCGGAGCTGGTAGCGGGTGTTGCTGCCCAACATTTCGGGCCAAGGTCGTCCACAAGCCCGCACCGCCTGGAGGTCGACGAGGGCGAGCGGCTTGCGGGCGTAGACGCGACCGGCAAGGCCGGAGGCGGTGGCCGCTGCCCGACCGGTCGCCGCGGTCACGCCCGGCAGATGGATCTCGTCGAACACGACATCGGCGAACCGGTCGCGTCCGCCCAGCCAGCGCCAGACGGCTGCCCGGATGGCCTCGGCACCGTCGGCGCGCACCAAGAGATCGTTGTATTCGACGGTAATGAGGTCGAAGGCGTCGTCCCCCGTGGCGGCGAGCTGCAGAGTGGTGACGGGCAGCACTTTCCAGCGCACCTGCCGGTGGACACAGAAGAGGCCGAGGGCGACGGGCTCTCCCGCCTCCTCCGCGCGCAGCAAATAGACAGGCCGTTCGACGTGCCGGAGCCAAGCCCCGATCCATGTCCAGCTGGTGAAGAAATGGCCGTCGGCCTCAGCCTCCAAGCGTCGCCAGAGGGTTTCGACCGCTTCCCGATGCACGACCGGCTCGACCGCGAAGGTCAGGGCCATTGTGTCTCGACGCGGGCGCGAGGAATGGACGAGAGTCGCAGCAGTCACGGTGCACGGTCCCAGTGAGAAATGACCATCCCTTCGACAGTCGCGAGCCGGCCGCCGAACTCGCCGGCGAACCAGCGCAAATAGCGGCGGCAAGTGTCCATCAGGAGCTGACGATCGGCCACGTCGCGGACATAGGGGGTGCAGCCCGGCTGGAGCGACGGACTGTGGAGCGACAAAGTGAAATCCCGCACCCCTTGGCGGAAGAGCCGGCGCGTTAAGTCCTTGAGACTCGGGAAATCCCCCCCTTCCGGCGACAGGCGCGTCGGGGAAGCAGCCCGCAGGCGCGGCACCATGCGGCCGAGGCCGGCGACCCGCGCGGCCCGGCGAAGCCAGGGATCCCGGTAGCCGCCGGTGGTGGGTATCGCGAACAGACGCCCCGGCACGAGCCAACAGGGATGAACGGGCGTGTGCCGGAAATCGGGCCCGCCCCGATCGCGATAATCGAAGGGCGGCGAGAGGCTGGTGTCGATGGTGATGCCGAGGTCGACGAGACTGTGGAGCGTTTGCGAGCCGATGCCGTACCGCCCGGCCTTGTGAATCACCGGCGCGACCGCGAACCGCTCGCGAAAAAGAGTGCAGAGCTGGTCCAGCTTCGCCCGCTCGAGCTCGGCCGGCAGATTGGCCTGGAAGGTCTCCTCGGTCGGTTCCTCGAAGGGGGGCGTGACCCAGGCATGGAGGTGGATGCCGAGGCGCGCCTCCCCCGCTTTCCACCAGGAGGCGAGCAGCCCGCTCGCCCGATCCGAGGCCAGCACTGGCCAAGTGACGACATAGGTCGGAACGAGTCCGTAGGCGCGGCAGAGCTCGTGGAAATATGGCAGGGCGGCGATGGCTGACACGCTCCGCGCTGAGGAATCCCCCGGATGATTCCAGTCGAATTCCTCCTCGGTATCGACCACCACCGCGAGATGGGCCGGGCGCGACGGATCGGGAACGAGCGGCGGACGATCGTCGGCCGGCCCCCAGCAGCCGCCTCCTGGGACGGGGGGAACACCTGGCAGATGGGCGAGCGGGACCACATGGGGTACGGCCATGGCGCCTTCCTGTGGCGCGGCGGCTGTCGGCCCGCAAGGCTCCGATCGTCGCCTTGCATATCCGGGTGCATGCAGTATCCGCGGATCCCTAGCCGACGATCGCCAAGAGGTCGCTGGTGGACGGCTCAGAAGCGGAACGACAAACGCGCCATCGCCGAATGGTCGAAGCCTTCGCTCGAGCGGTCGATCGCCGTCCATGCGAGATCGAGCCCGCCGTTCTCGCCGATCGGCAGCGAGGCGACGAGCGAGGCGGACCATTCGTCCGTGCGGCCGAGATCGATGGTTTCGCTGCGCGCCGCGAGCCCCTCGCGGATGGTCACTTCGCTCTGCCCGCTGTCCAAGCCCTTGCGACGAGCGAGGCTGCCGCCGATGACCATCTGGCTGGCGCCGAGGCGGATCGGCGGGGCGAGGAAGCGCAGGCCGAAGGAGGCGATGGTGTCGTCGACGGCAGTGCTGCCAAAACGGACACTGCCGAAGAGGGGATCGGGGACGGTCATGCTCCCCATTTCGTGGCGCTCGAAGGCGATCTCCGCCCATGGGGTGAACCCGAAGCCGCCGAGACGGAACGGAGCCTCGACCGCCTGGCCGATCGCGAAGGCCGAGGAATCGCCGGCACCGCGCGTGACCTCGCCGGTGAGCGGATGATGGCGCCGTTCGACGAACCGGCCCGCGGTGAGATCGATCCGGCTCACCCAGTCGAGCCCCCAAGCCCGCTGCTCCAGAACCAGGCCGAAGGCGCGGGCGGCGAGCCGCGTGTCGCGGAAGCCGCTGGGATCGCCGCGTTCCACCTGCTCCCCGTAGGAGCCGGTGGCAAAGGTCAGCCGAGCATCCGGGCCCAGGGCCAAGCTGATGCCGGTGCCACTCCCCGCAGCGGCGCTGCCGCCCAGAGCCTCGGCGGAAAAGCGGGTGGCCGGAGTGTCGTCGAACGGTTGCGGTTCGGATTCGCTTGCCACGCCGAATTGGAAGACGCTCACCGCATCCGTTCCGCCGAAGGCCGGAAAGCCGAAGACGAGCCCGCTCGACAGGTCCTCGGCGAAACGCCGCGCGGCCTTGGCACCGGCTCCGAGCCGCGCCGCCCAATCCCAGCCGGCCGTCAGATAGTGACGAAAGACGGTGGCCGCGATCTCTTGCCCCCGGCGGCCGAAATGTTCGTCATCGTAAAAGAGAATGCTCGTGTCCGTCGCAGCGGCTGGATCGGCCGTGGCGACATTGGTCAGACCGAACTTTGCCGGATCCGCGTACACTCGATTGAAGGCCGAATAGAGATCGACGGGGATCACCTTTCTTCCGAGATCGCGGGCGATCGCCACGAGCCGATCGTTGAAGAAAGCCGTACGGGCCGAATCCTCGGGCGTGCCGATCGGCCTGCGGCCCCAGTCGGGGATCAGCGTCACCAGGATCTTGCGCCCTGCCGCCGTAGCGCCGCTGGCGCGCAACAGGTTCAGATGTTTGCGGTAGCCGGCGAGGCTGGCGCCGAGGAGTTCCGGCCGCCTCAGATCGTTCTGGCCGAACCACAAGATGGTGAGGTCGCCGTCGCGGAAGCCGCCCCCCTCTCTCTGCCAACTGCCGTACTGGGCACACAGGCTACGGCGGGCACAGCCGCGCGCGACCGAACCGCCGATGGCGAAGTTCGCGAGCTCGGCGAACAGACCCTCGCGCACGAGTTGCTCGTTCCACATCTCGAACGGCCAGCGCGGCGGCCCCCCGTAGGGATCGTCGCGAGTGATGGAATAGCTGTCGCCGAAAACGATCGCCCGACCGACGCGCACGTCGTAGACGCTCGTCGCGCCCGGCAACGCATAGACGTTGGGCGTGGCGAAGGGCGAGCCGGTCGCCGTCGAGGCGAGGCCGAGCTCGAACGACTGCGGCCGGGCGAGACGAGAGACCCCCGGCAAGCTTTCCGCCCGGACGCCCGGATGGCTGGAAAGGGCCGTCGAGAGGGCTAGGCCCGCGGCGAGACGCAATACATACCGAAGGATGCAGAACCTGGACGCGATGTGCATGGCGACGGCTCCCGTCACTCATCGTTAGTGTTGACGATTTTTTTCGAGAACGCCAGTGACGACTTCGGGAGCCTGGCAAGGCCGTCGCCGACCCGCGTACCGGCGGAAGGCTGCGGGGGTCGGATGCGAAAGGCGGGATCCCCGCGTTCCCACCGAGCTGGAGCCCAGCTGGAACCGCAGATCGGGATCCTTCTCGGTCGCGGTCCCGCTCGGGTCGGCTTCTCCACGGCTTCAGGGTATGTCAGAAGGACGGCGCGCCTGCCGCCCGACGGAAGTGGCGGCCGTCCGGGCACGAGCCGGGCGTTGTCGGGCATCTCGAGAGGGCGATGGGATTCGACCGACCCGGGGACCGCGCAGCGCGATCCTGGCGACGCCGTCACGGGACGAGCCTTCCGGCCCGCCTGCTGCGCGCTTGGCGGACGCGGCGGCTGGTCTCGGCTTTGCGACTCGGCTCGCAGAGTTGCGTGCTCGACGTCGGCTGTGGGACGGGCGAGCAACTGGCCGAGCTCGCCCACATCGTCCATCGTGGGATCGGGATCGACTGTGCGCCGGGGATGATCCGCGAGGCGCGCGCCCATCTTTCCCGCTCGGCACCGACGAGGCTCGAGTACCGCGTGTGCGCCATCGAGGACGCGTCCGCGCAAGAGCTCGGCACCTTCGACGGCGTGCTGTTCATCGGCAGCCTCGAACATATGGCCGATCCCGCGCTGGCGCTGGCGCGCGCCGCGCAGCTGCTGCGCCCCGACGGTCGGATCGCTGTATTCATGCCCCATCCGCGCCATCCGCGCGCCCTCCTCCACCGGCTCCAGGCGCGCTTCGGTCGCATGCCGCCGTTTCGCCATCTCACAGCCCGGCAACTCGCCACCGTCGCCGCGACCGCCGGCCTGCGGCGTCTCCCCTCTTCGCCGGGCGAGCGGCTGCACAATTTGCTGTCGCTGATCGTACCCGGGAGCTACCTCGTGGTCCTCGTCGCCGATCCGACTATTCGCGCAGCTCTGACCACAACTCCCTGACCTTGGCGAAGAACCCTTCCGATTCCGGATGGTGTCCCTGCTGTTCGGCGCTCGCCTTTTCGAACTCCCGCAGGAGCTGCTTCTGCTTCTTGGTGAGATTGACCGGGGTTTCGACCACGAGCTCGACGAACATATCGCCGCGCGCCCCGCCATGGAGCGGGGTCATGCCCTTTCCCTTGAGGCGGATCTGGCGGCCGGTCTGCGTCCCTTCCGGGATCTGGACGCGCACGCGCGTACCCTCGATGGTGGGCACTTCCACCGTGCCGCCGAGGGCTGCGGTGGTCATGGGGATGGGCACCCGGCACCAGATATCGCTGCCCTCCCGCCGGAACACCCGATGCGGCGCGACGGTGACGAAGATGTAGAGATCGCCCGGCGGTCCGCCACGGATTCCGGCTTCGCCCTCGCCGGCCAGCCGAATGCGGGTGCCATCCTCGACTCCCGCTGGAATGTTGACCGCCAGCACCTTCTCCCGCTGGACGCGGCCGCTGCCCCCGCATTCCCGGCAGGGATCGCGAACGATGCGTCCACTACCCTGGCAACGCGGGCAGGTCCGTTCGATGGTGAAGAATCCCTGCTGGGCGCGGACGCGGCCCAACCCGCGGCAGGTCGGGCAAGGTACGGGATCGGCGGCACCTTCGCTGCCGGTGCCCGAGCAGGCCTCGCAGGGCACTGCGGTCGGTATCCGGATCTGCGCCCGTTTGCCGGTAAAGGCCTCCTCGAGGGTGATCGTCAGGTTGAAGCGGAGATCGGCACCGCGCGTCGCCGACTGGCGCCGCCGACCACCCATGAAGTCGGCGAACAGGTCCTCGAAGGCGTCGGCGAAGCTGGTGAAATCGAACCCTCCCCGAGCTTCTGCCCCGCCTCCTGGCTCGAAAGCGCGATGGCCGAATTGGTCATAGGCTGCGCGCTTTTGCGGATCGCGCAGCACCTCGTAGGCCTCGTTGATTTCCTTGAACCTCGCCTCGGCCTCCTTGTCGCCCGGATTGCGGTCCGGATGCCAGCGCAGCGCGAGCTGCCGGAAGGCGCGCTTGATCTCCGCTTCGCTCGCATGGCGATCGACGCCGAGGACCTCGTAATAGTCGCGCTTCGCCATCCAGGGTCGTTCCGCACCGTCCGGAGAGGCGGTGGAGCGGGCCGTCTGCCCCCTCCACCGCTACCCTCATCCCTCGACCTGGGGTTAGCCAGCCGAGCGCTTGCGCTCGTCGTCGACCTCCTCGAACTCGGCGTCGACCACACCCTCCTCCTTGCTGCCGGAGCCGCCCGTGCCTCCGCTGGTACCGCCTTCCTGCCGCGCCCGGTACATAGCTTCGCCGAGCTTCATCGACGCCTGAGCGAGCGCTTCCGTCTTGCGGCGGATGGCATCGGCATCCTCCCCCTTCATCGCCTCTTCCAACGCCGCGATGGCATCCTCGATCGCCTTGCGCTCGCCCGCCCCCACTCGGTCGCCGTATTCGGCGAGGCTCTTGCGGGTCGAATAGATGAGGGCGTCGGCATTGTTGCGCGCCTCGATGAGTGTCTTGCGCCGGCGATCCTCCTCGGCATGCGCCTGCGCCTCGCGGATCATGCGCTGGATCTCTTCCTCGGTGAGGCCACCTGAGGCCTGGATGCGGATCGACTGCTCCTTGCCCGTCGCCTTGTCCTTGGCCGAGACATGCACGATGCCGTTGGCGTCGATGTCGAAGGTGACCTCGATCTGCGGCACTCCGCGCGGCGCCGGCGGGATCCCGATGAGATCGAACTGACCGAGCAGCTTGTTCTCCGCCGCGATCTCCCGCTCGCCCTGGTAGACCCGGATGGTCACCGCCGTCTGATTGTCCTCGGCGGTGGAGAAGATCTGACTCTTGCGGGTGGGGATCGTCGTACCGCGATCGATGATGCGGGTGAAGACACCGCCGAGAGTCTCGATGCCCAAGGACAGCGGCGTGACGTCGAGGAGCAGCACATCTTTGACCTCGCCCGCCAGCACCGCGCCCTGGATGGCGGCGCCGACCGCGACCACCTCGTCCGGGTTGACCCCGCGGTGCGGCTCCTTGCCAAAGAACTGCTTTACCCGCTCGATCACCTTGGGCATGCGGGTCTGGCCGCCCACCAAGATCACCTCGTCGATGTCGGATGGCTTGAGCCCGGCGTCCTTGAGAGCGATCCGGCAGGGCTCCATCGTCCGCTCGATGAGGTCGTCCACCAGCGACTCGAACTTCGCCCGCGTGATCTTCATCATGAGATGCTTGGGCCCGGAGGCATCGGCCGTGATGAACGGCAGGTTGACCTCCGTCTGCATCGTCGTCGACAGCTCGATCTTCGCTTTCTCGGCTGCCTCCTTCAGTCGCTGCAGAGCGAGCCGGTCGCGCCGCAGGTCGATGCCGTGCTCCTTCTTGAACTCCTCGGCGATGTAGTTGATGAGCCGCTGGTCGAAGTCCTCGCCGCCCAGGAAGGTGTCGCCGCTCGTCGCCTTCACCTCGAAGACGCCGTCGCCGATCTCCAGGATCGAGATGTCGAAGGTTCCGCCACCGAGGTCATAGACCGCGATGGTTCCCGACTTCTTCTTGTCGAAGCCATAGGCGAGCGCGGCCGCCGTCGGCTCGTTGATGATTCGCACCACGTCGAGCCCGGCGATGCGACCGGCGTCCTTGGTCGCCTGCCGCTGCGCGTCGTTGAAATAGGCCGGAACCGTGATCACCGCCTTCTCGACCGGCATGCCGAGATAGCGCTCGGCGGTCGCCTTCATCTTCTTGAGGACTTCGGCGCTGACCTGCGCCGGCGCCAACTTGCGGCCGCGCACCTCGACCCAAGCGTCGCCATTGTCGGCGCGCACCACCTTATAGGGCACCATGGACATGTGCCGGCGGACGATCTCGTCCTCGAAGCGCCGACCGATCAGCCGCTTGACGGCAAAGATGGTGTTCTCCGGGTTGGTGATCGCCTGCCGCTTGGCGGGCATGCCGACGAGGATCTCGCCATCTTCGGTATAGGCCACGACGGACGGCGTCGTCCGCATCCCCTCCTCGTTCTCGATGACGCGGACGTTCTTGCCTTCCATCACGGCGACGCAACTGTTCGTCGTGCCGAGATCGATGCCAATGATCTTGCTCATTCTCGACCCCTCGCGGTGAGCGATGCGCGACCGGGACGTCCGCCCCGGTCGACCGACGCCAGGGCAGGACTTTCGGTGGCGGCCCGGAATCTTCCAGCGTGGCAGATATAAGGACGCCGGACCCGGGCTGCAACCGCGCCGGCCGAGGCGACGGTGCCGGCTTCAGGCAGTGGTCGCCGCGGCGAGCGGGACGGCGGTGCGATCCCCGCCAGAAAGCCCGCTCGGGCGGGAGGAAAGCTCGGCCCACGCTCTCCTGAGCTCGCCGAGACGGTCGAGGATCTCGTCGCACAACGCTGGGGCGTTGCGACGGTTCACCTCCGCGAGCCGCAGGATCAAATAGGTGTAGCAGCGGTCGAGCAAGCGAGCGATCTCCCCGCCCCTGTCGTGATCGAGGCAGGACTGCAGGGCTTCGAGGATGGCGATCGCCTTGCGGGTCGACAGGAAACGCCCCTCGACGTCGCCCCGCTCGATCGCTGCACGCGCCTCCTTCACCCTCAGGATCGCGGCATCGTAGAGCATCACGATCTGCTCAAGCGGCGGGATCGTGGCGCTGGCGCGGCCGTAGGCATCGAAGGCCCGCGCCGCCAGCTGCACCGTCATCTGCGCGGCACTCCTCTTCGTTAGTCGCTCTTGCCGGAGAACGCCTCGATCTGCGCCCGCACCTGACCCAACAGGACGTTGAGCATGGACAGCGTCCTCTCGAGCGCCGCAAACTTATCGATCAGAGATTGACGAAACCTTTCGACTCGCTCGTCGATCTTCTCGATATCGACCTCGTAGCGATCGTTGTCCGCGGTCAACTGCGCGATCTCCCGCGGCAGCGCGCCGCGCTGTTCGTCGAGCATCGCTCGAAGCGCGTTGTAGAGCCGATCGCCAATTCCCTGGGTCGCGTTCACCGTGATCGACGTGCTCCCGCGACCGACCCACAGCAGCTCGAGCCCTTCGTAGGCGGTGCCGGCGCGACCGACGATGCGCCCCCCGCGGACATCGGCCGCCACACCGTCGATGGTCGCGCTCTCGATCGCTCCATCCCCGTCGGCATCCACGATGTCCACGGTGAAGCTGGTGTCGGCGAGCGCATTGGTGCGCCCGTAGACCCTGAGGTCGGCCGAACTCGCGGCGAAGGAGAACTCGAACAGCCGGCGCACGTCGTCGAAACGAGTCAAAAGCGCATCCTCGAGGGCCGCCTCGTCGACCACGAGCCGGTTCGCGGAATCGAGGGTCACGCCGATGTCGGCGAGATGGGCGAGGCTGCCCGCCGGTAGACCCGCCACGCTGCGGGCCAGCTCGTCGCCGAGGGTGGCGGCGGCACTCCGCAAGGTGGCATTGCCGAACAGTACGGCGTTTTCCGGGACTTCCCCGTTCTCCGATACCTGCCGATGGCGCTCGACGAAGTCGCGGAAGGCGTTGACAGCATCGACGAGCTCGGTGATCGCGTCCTTGACACGGCTCGCCGAGCGCTGCACCTCGACCGTTACGGTGGTCGACGGATCGGCTTTGAAGAGATTGAGTTTGACCCCGCGGATGACGTCGTCGACCAGGTTGGAGGATCGCTCCACCGTCACCCCGTCGATGGCGAGCTTGGCCGTCTGGGCCGCTTGCAGCTCATGCTTCCGGCTGGCGGCGCCGCCCGTGGTGAGGCCGACGAGGTCGGGAACGTTGGTGCCGGAGATGGCCGTGAATTGGATCGCCTTGCCGGTCTCCTTGGCCGCGAGCAAGAGCCGGAAGTCGTCGTCGGCGACTTTGAGGACGGAGGCCTCGACCCCGGTGGTGGTACTGACAGCGTCGATGGCCGCCTCGAGGTCGTAGATATCCATAGCGCCATCGACGGTCACGGTGGCCGACGCGCCACCGGCAAGCCCGAGCGCGAACTGACCGCGAAAATCGACCCCGCCGTTGAAGGCGTCGGCGAGAGTGACGGTTCCCGAAGCGACGCTGTCGGAGGCGAGCTTGTGGGCGGTCGCGAGCCGCTCGATCACCAGGGAATAGGCGGAGGGCTCGGCTTCGGGGGCGGCGCTCGCGGCCAACAGCGCGTTCGGGGCGGTGGCCGTATTCGCACTCAAGAACACGTCCTTGGCCTCGAAGACATTTTCTTTGACGCCGAAGACCCCCGGGGGGTTGCGAAGACCGGCGACCGCGTCGCGGATGCGCGCGAGG
Organism: bacterium HR40; assembly: GCA_002898275.1. Taxonomy (GTDB): domain Bacteria; phylum Pseudomonadota; class Alphaproteobacteria; order Geminicoccales; family Geminicoccaceae; genus HRBIN40. Next base: position 271,569 of record BEIQ01000001.1, on the reverse strand, counting down.
AGCCCCGAGAGCTCCCGCAGCGCCGCCACCTTGGCTTCGTTCCGAGCGATCCGGCTCTCGAGACGCACGGCAGGCAACCGCTTGGCCTGGACGAGGGCATCGATCAGGCGATCGGTGTCGATGCCCGAGCTCGTGCCGAAGAGCCGTGCCGTGGCGCCGTCGGTGCGCAGGGTACCGAACTGGATCGAGGAGGTCACGGCAGGCCTCCGCTCAGCTCTGGATATCGAGGAGACGCCCGCTCTCGCCGCGTGCGGCGGCGAAGAAACGGAGCAGCTCCTCGGGCGGATATTGCTCGATCACTTCCCCGGTGGTCCGGTCGTGCACCCGTACCACGACATGGTCCGTCACTTGGTCGCGTCCGAGACTGACCGCCACCTCGCGACCGGAATGGCGCTCGGCTGCCGCTCGCCGCAACAGCGCCTCGAGGTCGGTGCGATCGCGGTGCGGCGTAATCGCCGGCGCCGGATCGACACGCGCGGCAGGATCCGCTCGTGGTGCTGCGGCGGCCGGCGCCACCGTGCTGCCGGCCACCAGCGAGGCCTGGGGAGAGGGTACCGGCAGGGTCGTGGTCATGGCGTGGACTCCGCTTCAGCGGCCGGAGGGTGCGGACCCTCCGGCCGGAAGGGAAAGCGCTACTGCAGCAACCGCAGCAGGTTCTGCGGCAGCTGATTGGCCTGGGCGAGCATGGCGACGTTGGCCTGCATGAGGACTTGAGCCGAGGTGAACTGCGTCATTTCGGCCGCCACGTCGACATCCATGAGAGCGGATCGCGCCGCGTCCATGTTCTCGATGGACGTGGCGAGATTGGCCGAAACGAACTCGAACCGCGACATCATCGCGCCCACTTCCGCCCGTGCCGCGTTGACCGTGGCGATGGCCGTGTCGAGGGCGTTGTTCGCCGCCTGAGCAGCGCTCTGGGTGGCCACGCCGCTGCCGGCGAGGTTGAGATCCGAGGCGGCGGTCGTGAGCGAGCTCAGCGACACGCTGATGCTGTCAGTGGAATCGACACCGACTTGGAACTGCATGGTGCCGCTGCCGGTGACGTCGAAAGTGACGAGCCCGCTGACGTCGCCGCTGACATCGAGATTGCTGATCGCGAGACGGACGCCGAAGTCCGAAAAGTCGACGGTGCCATCGAACACCACGAGGCTAGAGACGTCCTTGACCACCGTGGCAAGCGTGTTGGTGCCGTCGGTCAAGGTGAAGGTGCCGGTGGCCGCGGTGAAGTCCACCGTATAACCGGTCGCTGCATCAGGATTGCCCGTGAGCGTCACGGTCGCGGTGCCGCCAGCGGTGGTAAAGCTGGAGTTCAGACTGACGTTGGCGATCTGCTTGGCTGCCGCCCCGTTCAGGAGGGCTTGGCCGTTGAAGCGCGTCTGGGCGGCGATGTCGTCGATCTGGGTCAAAAGCTGCTGATATTCTTGGTCGAGAAAGGCGCGTTCATTGTCCGACACCGAGCCCGACGAGGCCTGGACCGCGAGCGACTTCATCCGCTGCAGGATATCGCTGATCCGCGCCATGCCACCGTCCGCCACCTGCAGCACGCTCGTGGCATGGCTGGCGTTCACGGCGGCCTGCTTGAGCGCCGTGACGTCGGCCTTGAGCTTGGTGCCGACGGCGAGCGAAGCGGCATCGTCCGACGCCTTGACGATGCGCGAGCCCGAGCTGAGCTTGGCGACCGAACTCGAGGCCGAAGCGCCGTTGAACTGCAAGAAACGCAGGGCGGAATTGGCGGCCTGATTGGTGACGATGCTGTTGGCCATGACAGGCTCCTTCTACCTGAAGGTCGAACCGCACGGGGCCTCGTGCCCCATGGCCGGCGATACCGGCACGACCTGTCATGCAGGGACCGTGCCAACTCCCACGGACGGCCGCGCCGCTCCCCCGGCGACCGGAGGCCTGCCGGAGTCGGGCGGCAGATTCTGCCGCCCGCACCCCTCGAGCTCGGCAGGAATTGCCGCGCGTGTCGACCGCTGCGCGCGCCTGCCGCAAGCCGCCCCTCAGCGCGACACCGGCGGCAGGAAGCCGACGATGCGGTAGACTTCTTCGAGGATCGGGATGGCGATGGCAGCGGCCCGTTCGGCGCCGCGCGCGAGCAGCCGGTCAATCTCTGCCGGCTCGGCCAGCAATTCGCGCATGCGCGCCGAAATGGGGGCGATCTTCTCGATCACCAGCTCGGCGAGTCGCGTCTTGAAAGCGGAAAACGGGGTCTCCCGCAGTTCCGCCTCGACCTCCGCTCGCGGTCGCTCGGCGAGTGCCGCGTAGATGGTGAGCAGGTTCGATGCCTCCGGCCGGTTCTCGGGGTCGTACCAGATCCCGAGAATGCTGTCGGACTTGGCGCGGCGGATCTTGAGGGCGATGGTGTCGGGATCGTCCGTCAGGTTGATGCGCGACATGTCGGAGGGGTCGGATTTGCTCATCTTTTTCGTGCCGTCGCGGAGCGACATCACGCGCGTCGCCTCGCCGAGGATCATCGGCTCGGGCAAAGGGAAATAGTCGACGCCGAACTTGCGGTTGAAGGCCCCGGCGATGTCGCGCGACAGTTCCAGATGCTGTTTCTGGTCCTCCCCCACGGGAACGTGCGTGGCGCGGTAGGCGAGAATGTCGGCTGCCTGGAGCACGGGATAGGCATAGAGACCGAGCGGCGCACCCTCGCGGTCCTTCCCTGCCTTCTCCTTGAACTGGGTCATCCGGTTGAGCCAGCCGAGCGGCGTCACACAGCCGAGCACCCAGTAGAGTTGGGTGTGCGCCGGTACATGGCTCTGCACGAACAGGATGGAGCGCTCGGGATCGATCCCGGAGGCGAGCAGAGCTGCTGCCACTTCCCGAGTGTTGGCACGCATCGCGCCGGGATCGTGCAGAGTGGTGAGGGCGTGTTGATCGACGATGCAGTAGATGCACTCGTACGCCCCCGAATCCTGCAGCACCACCCAGTTGCGGATCGCCCCGAGGTAGTTACCGAGATGGATGCCGTGGGTGGGTTGGATGCCCGAGAAAATTCGCCCGTGCATGCTGGACCGTCCCGCTTGCCTCGACTTTTGAGGGGAGCCGCGACAACGGCGCTCTCGCCATGCCCGCGGATCGCGTCCCATATAGGGGCTGCGGCCGGTGGGCCGAGAGGGCCGCGGCGTGCCGACGCGTTTTTGCCCGATCGTCCGCTGTCCGCTAGAGCAACCGGGAGCCCGCCATGGCCCGTTTCCATCCCCTGCCGGTGGTCGAGATCCGCCGCGAGACTGCGGAGTGCGTGTCGATCGCCCTGGCCGTGCCGGAAGAGCTCAAGCCGGCGTTCCGCTTCCGTCCGGGACAGCATCTCGTGGTGCGGGCGGTGGTCGACGGTGCGGAGGTCCGGCGCACTTATTCCCTTTGTTCGACGCCCCGAGAAGACACCCTCAGGATCGCCGTCAAGCGCCAGCCGCACGGGCGCTTCTCGGGTTTCGCCAACGCGCGTCTCGCGGTCGGCGATCGGCTGGAAGCGATGCCACCCACCGGTCGCTTCGCCCACACTCCCGATCCAGGAGCGCGGCGGCACTATGTGGCGTTCGCCGCCGGTAGCGGTATCACCCCGATCTTCGGCATCCTGAAGGCGATCCTCGAGGAGGAGCCGCACAGCCGCTTCACCCTCTTCTACGGCAACCGCAACACCTCCTCGATCATCTTCCGCGAGGGGCTCGCCGACCTCAAGGACCTCTACATGGAACGTCTGGCCCTGCATCACGTGCTCTCGGCCGAGGTCAGCGAGGCGCTCGAGCTGTTCTCGGGCCGCATCGATGCCGAGAAGGTGCGGGCCTGGGCAGGTCGGCTCTTCCAGGTTTCGGAGGTCGATCGCTGGTTCGTGTGCGGGCCGGCGCCGATGATCCAAACCGTTTCCGACGCGCTTCTCGCTCTCGGCGTTCCCGCCGAACGCATCCTCTTCGAGTATTTCACCGCCGAGGGCAACCGGCCGCGACCGGTGCTCGAGACCGCGCCGCGGATCGAGACGAGTGGCGACCGCGCCCGCATCACCGTCATCCTCGATGGCGAGCGCCACGAGTTCGACATGCCGTTTCGGGCCGAGACCGTGCTCGAGGCGGCACGCCGTTTCGGTCTCGAGCTCCCGTTCTCCTGCCGCGCCGGGGTCTGTGCCACCTGTCGGGCCAGACTCGTCGCAGGCAAGGTGGAACTGCTCACCAACTACGCCCTCGACGAACGCGATCTCGCCGCCGGCGACGTCCTGACATGTCAGGCGCGACCGCTCACCGCCGAGGTGACGCTCGATTTCGATCGCGCGTGAATCCCCGAACGACCTGCCTCAGCCCGTCCCGGCCGGCGAGCGCCCGCGAGCGAGGAGACAGCAAGCCGCTTCCTCTGGATCGCCGAAATCGAGGCGGACCGCCGGCACCTCCCGGATCCAGCGGATCAGTCGCTCGACCCGCCCGGCATCGAACTGCACCTCTTCGGCGAGGCCCTCGGTGAGGAGCAGTTCCAGCGCCTCTGCGGGATCGACAGCAGCGAGGACGGTCGCAGCTCCTTCTCGCCGGCGGGGGAAGACGAGCAGTCGCACGGCAAGCGCCTCGCTGCCGGTCCGCTCGCCAGAGGGCGGAGCCAGAAAGGCCTCGAAGCAGCCGTCGCCATCCCGGGGTATCGCACCGCCGGCGATCTCGGGATGGCGACGGCGGAGCTCTTCCCACTCCTCTGGCCCGATGCCGGCGGAGACCGGCAAACCCATCGCTCGCAGAGGCTCGCCCGCGAGCAGCACCCATCGATCCGCCACGCGCTCGAGACCCTGCCGAGCGAGGGCGAAGGCCAAGGGCAGGCTGTCGGACAGCGAGGAACCGATGAGGAGGACGGCCCCGTCCCGGTCCGCCAGCATGCTGGCATCGAGCCACAGATCGTAGCCGCGGCGGCGAGCGGCATCGATGGCGAGAGCGTATTGCACCTCGGGCCCGAGTTGGGCGAGCGCGAAGGTGGCGGCTCGCAGCTGTCCGTCGATGACCACGCGCCACTCGCCATCGGCCTGGTCGACCCGGGCGGAAATCCACTCGGCGGGACGGGCTGCGGCGAAACCGCCATCCTGCCAGTGGGCGAGAAACGGCAGCACCCCGGGGGCGGCAGGACGGGCAAGCGCCAGCCCGTAGCGGAGGTCGCGGATACGGAGCTCGAGGTCGAGCCCATCCCCCGACGGCGGTGGAAGCTCGGCTGCTGGCGCGGCAGGCGCGGCGGGAGTGGCCGGAGCCTTCGCCGGCGGCCGCGGCGCATCCGCGAGCAGGCCATGGCGCCACCACGCGCGCAGCAAATCGGCGATCACCCGCTCGGCCTCGTCGGGCTGCAGAGAAAAGGCACGCGCGAACGCGCTTCGCACCTCCCCCAAGTCCAGACCCTCGCAGAGCGCGCACCAGATCCAGGTGGCGCTCGTGGTGAGAGCGCAGAGCTCCCCCGAATGCGGGGCGAAGAGCAGCCCGCGATCGGCGAGAAGGTGAAGCTCGACGTCGGCTGCCGGTCGCAAGCGGGTATCGGCTCGGCCCAGCGCCCTCTCGAATTCTCGGTCGGCGCGTCGGCGCGCGCGGGCCTCGCGCAGCACGGCCACCACCTCGCTGAGCCGCTTCAGGCGTTCGACATAGGGGCTGCGGCCACTCGCAGCCGCCCGTTCGACATCGTCGTCCTCCGGCAAGAGGAGGAAGAGCGGCAAGAGCAGGATCGGCCGTAGGCGGTCGCGCCAGTGTTCGCGGTAGCGCCCGTGATGAAAGAAGTGGGCGAGATAGGTCGCGATCCGGTGCTTGATGGCACTGCGCGGATCCCTCGCCCGCGCGAGCAGGTCGTCGACCGCCGCGGCCACCGCCTCTTCCTCGGGAAAGAGCTCGGCGAACGCCCGCGGGAGGGGTTCTCCTGCGGCGGCGAAGGCGGTGCGCACGGCGATGGCGACGATACGCACCGCGCGCGCCTCCTCCGCCCGTTCGCGCAACCGTCGCCACGCCGTTCGCTCGAAGAGGCTGGCGAGGCGCAACACATCGAGGAGATAACGGTGCTCGACGCGCGGCGCTTCCTTGATGCAGTAGAAGGTGGCGAGGAAAAGATGGTCGACCACCGACAGCGTGTCGACCGGCCGACCGTGAACCGTCAAGACCGTGCGTTCGCGCCACATGCGCTCGAGATCGAGGGGGAGGGCGATGTGGGCGGGAGCGACGTGCCAGTGCAGGTCGACGCGAAAGGGCGGGTCGCTGCGCACGAAGTGGATCTGACGAGCGAGCCCGTTGGAACGCGGCCGCGGCACAAAGCCGAGCATCCTCAGCACCTGGCCGGCCGCCTCGACCTCGGCGTGGGGGACGAGGAAATCGAGGTCGCCCGAAAGGCGGCTGTCGGGAGCATCGCCGATGACGACCGCCAATGCCGGTCCCTTGATGGCGAGCGCCCGCACACCCGCTCGGCGCAGGGCACCTGCAATGCGGACGAGTTCGTGGCTGCGCCGCAGCGTGCCGTATCGTACGGCCAGCCCTGAAAAGCCCGTTTCCGCCATCTTTCGGCTGCGCCCTCTTTTCGATCCGGTGCCCGCGACGCGACGGGCTTGCCCGAAGGACCTCCTTCTCCCGCCCCGAGAGGCGAGGCCGCGCTAAACTTAACCCTCTCCCACCCGCCGCACAGAGACGGTCGGCAGCGCAAAGGCTGTATTTCGGAGCGCCGCGTGGCGGCCTTGCCGCAGCCAGCGGCTCTCGCATTTGCCGGTGTCGGCAACGCACCACAAGCGGCGTTCTTCGACCCCGAGCGCCTTCTGGTCGGACGCCGAGCTCCGACCCATTATGGGCATGGCTCGGCGCGAGAGGAGGTCGACGTGTTGGCGAGCGGATGGACCGATGCCGCGACAGCAGCCCGGCTCACGGCGAAAGCTCTCGTCGAGATCGAGGCGGTGCTCGCTCGACCCGATCAGCCTTTTGTCCTGACCTCCGGTCTCGCCAGCCCGGTCTATATCGACTGCCGACGGATCATCTCCTTCCCGCGCGTGCGGCGGACGATCGTCGAATTGCTCGCGGGGCTCGTGCTCGAGGCGGTTGGCTTCGAGCGGGTCCAGGCGGTGGCGGGCGGCGAGACGGCGGGCATTCCCTTCGCCGCCTGGCTCGCCGACCGGCTCGCCCTGCCGATGCTCTACGTGCGCAAGAAGCCCAAGGGATTTGGCCGCAACGCGCGCATCGAGGGGGCGCTCGAGCCGGGAACGGACGTGTTGCTGGTCGAGGACCTCACCACCGACGGCGGCAGCAAGCTTGGATTCGCCGAGGCGCTGCGCGAAGCGGGTGGCCGTGTGAGCGAAGCGGTCGTGATCTTCTACTACGACGTCTTTCCCCAGGCGCTGGCGCGGCTCGAGAGCCATGGCCTGCGACTCCACTGGCTCGCCACATGGCGGGATGTGCTCGCCGAGGCCCGTCGGACCGGCTATTTCGATGCCGCCACCTGCCGCCATATCGAGACCTTCCTCGCCGATCCGCTCGCCTGGTCGCGCGACCATGGCGGCATCGGCGCGATCCCCTTCGCCGCCGAAGGCCAGGAGGGGACCGGCGGATGAGCCGCTCCGACATTTGCCGTCACTATACGCGCGGCGGTCTCCTCGACCGGCTGCTGGTGGCGCTGGCGCGCAGCGGCCACGACCCCGACCGGCTCGCGCCGGAAGATCTCGAGGGCTTCGACGAGATGCACGTGGGCGGTCGCGCCGCCACGCGCTCGCTCGGCGAACTGCTGGCCCTGGGCCCGGGCATGCAGGTGCTCGACATCGGCAGCGGGCTCGGCGGTGCCGCCCGCTATTTCGCTCTCGCCGCCGGCTGCCACGTCACCGGTATCGACCTCACCTTCGAGCTGGTAGCGGCGGCAAGGGAACTCACGCGACGGGTCGGCCTCGCCCATCGCGTGCACATGCTCGTCGCCGACGCCTGCCAGCTGCCGTTTTCGGACGAGAGTTTCGACGCCGCCTATACCATCCACGTCGGCATGAACATCGCCGACAAGCCGGGCTTCTACCGGCAAGCGGCGCGCGTACTGAAGCCGGATGCCAATTTCGCGATCTTCGATCTGGTGCGCGCGAGGGGTGAGCCGGACCTGCCGGTCCCGTGGGCGGAGAGCCCGCAGATGAGTCATCTCGTCTCGGTGGACGAGCTCGTGGCGCTGGTCGAAGCAGCGGGCTTGAGAGTGGTGGCGCTCCGCGATCGCAGCGCGTTCGCCCGCGAGTCCATGCAGAGGAGCCACGAGCGGGCGCTGCGGCTCAGCGGCGAATCCGGTGGATCCGCTCCCATCGTGATGGGCGAGCGTTTTCGCGAAAAAATCGCCCATCTCGCGGCAGCCCTCGCGGATGGCCGGCTGGGCGCGTGCGAGCTGCTCGCTCGCCGGAAATGACAGCGGCAAGGCCGTCACCGTCGCTTCTGGACGGGAGAGCGAGGAAGCTCTAAGCGAGCGATCGCCGATCCGGGGGAGAGCACGATGCTGAGCGAACGGCTGCGGGAGCTTGCTGCCCGCCGCCGGCCGGCGCGGGTGGTGGTCGTCGGCTGCGGCAAGTTCGCGACGATGTTCCTGGCCCAAGTCCGAAGGGTCCCGGCGATCGAGATCGCCGCCGTGGTCGATCTCGACCCGGAACGGGCCCGCCGCAATCTCGCTGCGGCGGGCTGGACCGAGGCCGAGCGTGCTGCCCTCTTCCTCACTCACGACCTCGAGGCGGCGCTCGACCGGCCGGATCTCGACCTGCTCGTCGAGGCGACCGGCGATCCCCTGGCCGGGACCCGCCACGCGCTCCTCGCGATCGCCCGCGGCCTCCATCTGGTGATGGTCAACGTCGAGGCCGACGTGCTCGTGGGCCCGGCGCTCGCCGCCCGCGCACGCGAGCGCGAGCTCGTCTACAGCATGGCTTGGGGCGACCAGCCGGCGCTCATCTGCGATCTCGTCGACTGGGCGCGGCTGTGCGGCTTTCCGGTCGTAGCGGCTGGCAAAGGCACCAAGTACCATCCCGATTTCCACGCCTCGACGCCGGAGACAGTGTGGCGTCACTATGGGCTCTCCCCCGAGCGCGCCGCCGCTTCCGGGATGAACCCCAAGATGTTCAACTCGTTCCTCGACGGGACGAAGTCGTCGATCGAGATGGCTGCCGTGGCGAACGCCACCGGTCTCGGCGTGCCCACCGAGGGGCTCGGTTTCCCCCCCTGTGGCACCCACGATCTCCCCTTCGTGCTGCGTCCGCGCGAGCTCGGCGGCCAGCTCGAGCGGGCGGGGATCGTCGAGGTGGTGTCGTCGATGGAGCGGGACGGTCGGCCGGTGCGCGACGACCTCCGCTTCGGTGTCTATGTGGTGATCGAGGCACCGAGCGAGTACGCCGCGCGGTGCTTCGCCGACTATGGGATGGTGACCGATCCCGATGGCCGCTTCTCGGCGCTGTGGCGGCCCTATCACCTGATCGGACTCGAACTCGCGGTGAGCATCGCCAATGCGGTGGTGCGGCGCGAGGCCACCGGCAGTACCCGGGAATGGCGTGCCGATGTGGTAGCCTGCGCGAAGCGCGACCTGCGCGAGGGCGAGGTCCTGGATGGCGAGGGAGGCTTTTGCGTTTGGGGGAAGCTGGTGCCGGCCGAACGATCCGCTCGCGAAGGGTTGCTGCCGATCGGCCTCGCCCACGGCGTGGCCCTCAGACGTGCAGTGCCCAAGGGAGCCTTGCTTCGCGAGAGCGACGTCGAACGGCTTCCCGAGAGCGAGGCCCTGCTCTTGCGCCGCGAACTCGCTCCGGTCGGATGAGCAGCCGAGAAAAAAGCCGCGGGCAGAGCCCGCGGCCAGGGGTAGGGAGGAAACGCCTCAAGTCGGGTGTCACAGGGGAATCCCATGAACACGCTAACCTTATGCGCCGGGCGGGCATAACCAGCAAGCGAAAATTAACCACGGCGCGCAATCATTCGTTTCGGATTCGCCGCGAAAATCCCTAAAATGCCGACGATCCCCGTCCCGGGCCGTGGCGATCAGCCGTTGCCTTGCGTCACCGCCTCGAGGGTCGCCCGCAGTTTCTCGTAGATCCAGGGATTGCCGGCCACGAGGGTACCCTTGCTCATGAGCGCCTCGTCGCCCTCGAGCCGACCGACGAGACCGCCCGCTTCCCGCACCAGCAGGATGCCGGCGGCCATGTCCCAAGGCTTGAGACCGAACTCCCAGAAGCCGTCCTGGCGGCCCATCGCCACATAGGCGAGATCGAGCGAGGCGGTGCCCATGCGGCGCAGGCCGACCACCTGATCGGCCACCCTTTCCATCTGTCGTCCGAAGGTGCGGCGCCCCTCCCACACCCCCACCGGCAGGCCGCAGCCGATCAACGCCGCGCCCATCTCGCGTCGGCTCGAGACGCGGATGCGGCGTTCGTTCATGTACGCACCCTCGCCCTTTTCGGCGACGAACATTTCGTTCTTGACCGGGTCGTAGATCAGCCCCGCGGTGATCTCGCCGCGCTCTTCGAGGGCGATCGAGATGGCCCAGTGCGGCACGCCATGGAGAAAGTTCGTGGTGCCGTCGAGAGGGTCGACGATCCAGCGGCGCTCGCGGTCCTCGCCGACGACTTCGCCACTCTCCTCCAAGAGGAAGCCCCAGCCCGGGCGTGCCCGCCTGAGCTCCTCGAAGATGATCTGCTCGGCGCGACGATCCGCAGCGGAGACGAAATCGGCCGGGCCCTTGATGGACACCTGCAGCTGCTCCACCTCGCCGAAATCGCGCACGAGCGAGCGCGCCGCTCGGAGCGCGGCGCGCACCATGATCTCCATGTTGGCGGAACGTCGTGGCATCGTGTCCGCCTCACTCGCGGGCGCGTTCGACGTAGGTGCCGTCCCGGGTATCGACCACGACCCGGGCGCCGCTCTCGATATGCGGCGGCACCATGATCCGCACCCCATTGTCGAGCACCGCCGGCTTGTAGGAGGCCGCCGCGGTCTGCCCTTTGACCACCGGATCGGCCTGCACCACCGTACGCACCACCGTTTCTGGCAGTTCCACGTCGATCGGCCGACCCTCGTGGACGAGCAGATTGACCACCATCCCTTCCTCGAGCCAGACCGCCCGCTCACCGAGCAGGCTGCGGTCGAGAGCGACCTCGTCGAAGGTCTCCTGATTGAGGAAGTGCAACCGCTCGCCATCGTCGTAGAGGAACTGGTGAGGCGTTTCCTCGAGCCGCACCCGCTCCACCGAATCGGCAGCCCGGAAGCGTTCGTTGAGCTTCGTTCCCTCGGGCAAGCCCTTGAGCTCCACCTGTTGATAGGCGGGCCCCTTGCCGGGCTTGACATGTTCGGTCTTCACCACCCGCCACAGCCGACCGCGATGCTCGATGACCATGCCGGGCTTCATGTCGTTGACACTGATCTTCATCGCTCTCCGGTTCCTCTCGGATGCATCGCGGCCAGCTCCGAAGCGAGCTCGCGGATGCCGCGCGGGGATGTCGGTGTGCCGTCGGAACTGACCACGGTCGGCACGAGGAAATCGGCTCCTTCCCGGACCATGGCCCGGGCGTGCGCGAGCTCGGTGCCGAGCGCGACGGCGCAGGGCAGGTAGAACAGTTCCGCCCACCAGGCAACGAGCGTCGCGTGCTGCCGCCAATGCTCGCCGAGCTCGTTGCCGAGCTCGCCGAACAGCACATAGTCGGCACCGCCCTCTCCCGCTACCATGGCGGCATGACGCGAAAGGCCGCAGCTCGCGCCGAGGATCCAGCCGGCGCCCAGCTGCCGCCGCGCCTCGCTGACCCGCTTCCAGTCCCGCAGGTGCAGCCCATGGGCCCCGACACGGGCGATGGCCTGCATCCCGTCGACCAGCAGGCACGCCCTCTGCTGCCCCTCGGCGGTCGCCGCCACCCGCCGCAGCCGGTCTTCGGCGATCCCCTCGGTCTCGATCACGAGCCCCGCGACCTCGGGCAAGGCGAGCAGATCGGAAAGCTCCTCCAACCCTATCGTCTCCAGGACGGATGGCGAGAGATGCAGGAGGAGACGGCAGCCCGCCTCTTCCGGGGTCAGCCAGGGTTCCTCGTCCCTCACAGCTCGCCGCGGTAGATGCGGATCACCCGGTCGAGCAGGTCGAGCGCCTCCGCCTTGGGGCGACGGAAGCTGTTGCGACCGATGATCGAGCCGGATCCACCGCCGTCGCGGATCTGACGAATCTCGTCGAGCAAGCCCTGGGTATCCTTCGCCTCGCCGCCGCTGAACACGACCAGCCGCTTGCCGGCAAACGCCGCCTGCATCACGTGGCGCACGCGCTCGGCGAGGGTGGCGCGGGGAATCGCCACCTGTTCGTAGGTCGACCGCGCGGCGTCGAGGTCGACGACCTCGGAAGGAGGTTTGACTTTGATGATGTTGGCGCCCATGAGGGCTGCCATGTGGGCGGCGTAGGCGACGATGTCGAGCGCGGTCTCGCCCTGTTTGCTCACCTTGCCGCCGCGCGGATAGGACCAAACCACGGCCACGAGCCCGCAGCTCTTGGCCTCGCGGATGATCTCCCTGAGCTCTTCCATCATCCCGTAGCAGGCGTCCGAGCCGGGATAGATGGTGAAGCCCACCCCCGCGCAGCCGAGCCGCAGCGCGTCCCGGACGGTGGCGGTGATCGCCTGGTCGGGCGTGCCGGCGTGCAGGCTATTGGCCGAATTGAGCTTGAGGATCGTCGGAATGCGCCCGGCGAAGGTGTCAGCGCCCTGTTCGAGCAGGCCGAGCGGTGCGGCATAGGCGGAAAGACCCGCCTCGATGGCGAGCTCGTAGAGATAGTGCGGATCGTAGGCCGGCGGATTGGAGGCGAAACTGCGCGCGGGACCGTGCTCGAACCCTTGGTCGACGGGCAGGATGACGAGCTTGCCGGTACCGGCGAGACGGCCATGCATCAGGATGCGGTAGAGGTTCGCCTTGACGCCAGGCGGATCGCTCTCGTACCAGCCGAGGATCTGGCGTATCCGTTCGCTCATGGGTCTCCTCGCACTCCGGGACCGATGCGATAGAACGTGGCGACCTGCAGCCTAGCCGTCCTCGGGCGTGCGCGGAAGGCCCCGGACGCCTCCGCTGGCCACGCGACTGCTGGCCGCGGCAGGGAGCCGCCCCAATACCCGGCCGCCCTGACGGCGGGCGAGACGGTCGAGGCGGCGCCGCAGCAGGGGATCGCCGCGAAAGAGGACCGTACGCGCTCCGAGCCGCAGCGCCTCGAGGGCATAGCCCGGATATCCCGAGGCATCGATGACGACGTCATGGCCGAGCTCGCGGGCCAGCGCCACGAAGAAGGCGGCTCCTGCTTGCGCCACGCCGTCCCTCGGACTGACGAGGAGCACCTGTTCGCCCCGCGCCTCGCCTTCGGCCAGCGCGCGCTTCGCCGAATCGAGATCTAGAACGGTCACCCGGCGCATCGGCGCCAAACCCGGGTGGTGGGGCGATGGACGAGGAAAGGAACCATGGTCGGAGCGGCCGGATTCGAACCGGCGACCCCCAGTCCCCCAGACTGATGCGCTACCAGGCTGCGCTACGCTCCGACCGCGGCCAAGATAGTGGCGAGATCCCGGCTTGGCAACGCGCCCGCGACCCGCTCGGCTGGGCTCTCGGGCTCAGCCGGCCCAGCCGACACGGCCCTCGGAGCGCGCTGCCTCCACCTCGGCCAAGGTGTAGCTGCGCGCGACCTCGGCGACGGTGATGCAAAAATCCCGGAACAGATTCCGTTCGAGGGCCTCCGCCTGGGCGCGGCGGTGCTCGGCATGCTGCCGCCAGCGATCGATCGCCGCCGCATCGCGCCAGAAGGACACCGAGACATAATGGCCCGGGCGCGTCAGGCTCTCGAACCGCTCCACCGAAACGAAGCCATCGATCCGTTCGGCCTCCGGTCGCAGCGAGCGGGCGAGCTCGAAGTAGCGGTCCCCCTTCTCTGGATCGAGCTCGAACTCGAACACCACCACGTACACGGCCGATCTCCCACGGCTCCCCCCACCGAGTGTGATCCGCCTCTGCTCGGCCGACAAGGGAGAGTCGGACGCCCGGCGGTGCGCGCTGGCGGCGTTCTGCCGCTTCCCTTCAGCCTTCGGCGGCCAGCAACGAGAGGCGCAACATCGCCCGTCGCCTGAGCCACAGGCTCGGGCGGTAGCGCGGATCGCCGGTGATCCGCTGCAGGGCCTGGAGGATCGCCATCACCGTCTCCGCCCCGAGCTCGTCGCCCCAGGCGAGCGGTCCTTTGGGGTAGCCGAGGCCGAGACCGACCGCCTCGTCGATGTCGGCGGGGGCGGCGATTCGCTGTTGGGCAATCTCGCAGGCGATGTTGACGATGGTGGCGAGCACCCGCTGGCAGATGAAGCCCGGGCTATCGTGCACACAGGTCACCGGCACCCCGTCCGCGGCGAAGAGCCCTCGCGCTTGGGCGGCGATCTCGGGATCGGTCGCCGGGGTGGTCATGAGGGTGCGATGGGAGTCGAGCCCGCACAAGGGATCGATTGCCACCACCCGGCGGGCATCGAGGGAGAAGGCACGGGCCGTCGTGGTGGCGTCGTCGCCGACCGGGGCCACCACCAGAAGACCATCCTCCGGTGCCCTGCCCTCGACCACCTCGGCACCGAGCCGGCGAACGAGCTCGCGCACCCGGGTGGCATGGGCGAGGGGCGCCACCCACACCTTGGCCGGCCGCAGCTGCGGCGGCGGTTCCGGCGCCCGCACCTCGGCCCTGCCCTCGCGATAGCGGTAGAAGCCGCGCCCGCTCTTGCGCCCCAGCAGACCGGCCTCGAGCCGCCGACGCAAGATCGGCACCGGACGGAAGCGCGGTTCCTCGTAAAACTGATGGTAGATCTGCTCCATCACCGGCACCGACACGTCGAGACCGGTGAGATCGAGGAGCTCGAAGGGACCCATGCGGAAACCCGCGGCTTCGCGCAGCACGCGGTCGATCTCCGCCTCGTCGGCGACCCCTTCCGAGAGGATGCGCAAGGCCTCCGTGGTGTAGCCGCGGCCGGCGTGATTGACGAGAAAGCCAGGCATGTCCCGCACCCGCACGGGGCGGTGGCCGAAGCGGCGGGCGAGCCCGGCAAGGGCCTCGCCGACCGAGGGAGCGGTGAGCAGGCCGTCGATCACTTCGACGACCCGCATGAGCGGCACGGGATTGAAGAAGTGAAAGCCGGCAACGCGTTCGGGGCGGCGGCAGACGGCGGCGATCGCGGTCACCGAAAGCGAGGAGGTGTTCGTCGCCAGCACGCACTCATCCCGTACCACCGCCTCGAGGTCGCGAAACAGCTGCCGTTTGGCCTCGAGATCCTCGACGATGGCCTCGATCACGAGATCGCAGGGGGCGAGCTCGCCCAGGCCGCGGGCCTCTGCGAGCCGCCCGGGCAGCGCCCCGGCGCGTCCCCGATCGAGCCTGCCGCGTTCGGCGAGCCTTTGCCAGATGCGGGCGAGCTCGTCGCGAGCGGCAGCTACCGCCTCGGCCCGTGCGTCGCAAAGCAGCACCTGGCAGCCCGCCTCGGCGGCGACCTGGGCGATGCCGCGGCCCATGGTGCCGGTGCCGACGATGCCGAGCGTGAGATCGGAACGACCGGGATCGAACATGGTCCCTATTTTCCCTCGAACCTCGGCGGCCGTTTCTCGAGAAAGGCCCGCATGCCTTCCTTCTGGTCGCGAGTATCGAAGAGCAGCTGGAAGGCTTTGCGCTCGAGGGCAAGGGCGGTGGCGAGCGGCGCATCCGCTCCGAGGTTCACGACCTCCTTGATCTGGGCCACGGCAAGGGGCGGCATCGCGGCGATCCGCGCCGCCAGATCCAGGGCGTAGGGCAGCACCTGATCGTCGGCGACCACGCGGCTGACGAAGCCCATGGTTTGCGCCTCGCGGGCATCGACGATCTCGCCGGTGAGCAAGAGCAGCATCGCCCGCCAGCGTCCGGCAGCACGCAGCAGCCTCTGGGTCCCCCCAGCACCCGGCATAACACCCACCTTCACCTCCGGCTGGCCGAAGCGCGCACCTTCGCCGGCGATCACGATGTCGGCGTGGAGAGCGAGCTCCATCCCGCCGCCCAAGGCAAAGCCGCGCACCGCGGCGACGATCGGCCTGGAAAAGTCGGCGATGGCTTGCCACAGCCGGTGGGTGGCACGCCGCATCATCTCCGCTGCGCCGGCATCCACGAGCTCGCGCAGATCGGCGCCCGCGGCAAACGCCCGATCGTCGCCGGTCATGACGACGACCCGCACCTCCGGGTCGGCGTCCAGAGCCCGAAAGGCCTCGGCGAGCGCCTGTCGCAGCGCCATGTTGAGAGCGTTGCGCGCCTCCGGCCGGTTGAGACGGAGGAGCGCGATCTGCGGAGCCGGCCGTTCGACGACGAGCACCTCGGCGGTCATGCGTTCCTCTCCCGACGCTCGCCTCCGCTCTTGCGACGTCCCGAACGCTGCCGCAAGAGCCGGCTGGCCGGTCGCCTCGGGGTGCACTAGAACAGGCTCGCCCGGACCTCCTTCCTTCGAGGACGCCATGCACGCCCGCGACGATCTGGCGCCGGTCGAGGCGCTGACCTTCGACGACATCCTCTTGGTGCCCGCCTATTCCGAGGTGCTGCCGACGCAAACCGACGTGCGCACGCGGCTCACGCCGACGATCGAGCTCGCCATTCCGTTGATATCTGCCGCCATGGACACCGTGACCGAGGCGCCCATGGCTATCGCCATGGCCCAGAACGGTGGCCTCGGGATCGTCCACCGCAACATGTCGATCGAGGAACAGGCTCGACAGATCGAGCAGGTCAAGACCTTCGAGGCGGGCATGGTGGTCAATCCCAAGACCATCGCTCCCGACGTGCCGGTCGCCGAGGCCCTGCGCATCATGGCCGAGGCCAACATCTCCGGCCTGCCGGTGGTGGAACCCGGAACCGGGCGACTCGTCGGCATCCTCACCAATCGTGACGTCCGCTTCGTCACCGACACCTCGGTGCCGGTGCGCGAGCTCATGACCTCGGAGCGGCTGGTCACGGTCCGCGAAGGCGTGTCCCGACAAGAAGCGATGCAGCTCCTCCACCAGTATCGGATCGAGAAGCTGCTCGTCGTCGACGACCACGACCGGCTCATCGGCCTCATCACCGTCAAGGACATCGAAAAGGCGCAGCGCTATCCGAACGCGGTCAAGGACGAACGCGGTCGACTCCGGGTCGGCGCGGCGACCGGCACGGGGCCGCAGGGAGTGAAGCGCGCCCTCGCGCTGCTCGAGGCAGGCGCCGACGTCATCGTGGTCGATACCGCCCATGGCCATTCGCGCGGGGTGCTCGAGACGGTGGCAGCGATCCGCCGGCAGTCGAACCGGGCGCAGATCGTCGGCGGTAACATCGCCACGGGCGAAGCGGCCCTCGCCCTGATCGAAGCCGGAGCCGATGCGGTCAAGGTGGGCATCGGCCCGGGGTCCATCTGCACGACGCGGATCATCGCCGGCGTCGGCGTGCCGCAATTCTCGGCCATCCTCGAGGTCGCTCAGGTCTGCCGGCCGCGCGGCGTGCCGGTGATCGCCGACGGCGGCATTCGCAGTTCGGGCGATCTCGCCAAGGCGATCGCCGCCGGCGCCGATTGTGCCATGCTCGGCTCGATGTTCGCCGGCACCGACGAGGCACCGGGCGAAGTGTTCTTCTATCAAGGGCGCTCCTACAAGGCCTACCGTGGCATGGGCTCGCTCGGGGCGATGGCGCGCGGCTCGGCCGACCGCTATTTTCAGCAAGAAGTGGCCGACACGCTGAAATTCGTGCCGGAAGGCGTGGAAGGTCGGGTGCCCTATCGCGGTCCGGTCGCCACCGTCATCCACCAGCTCGTGGGTGGACTGCGGGCCGCTATGGGATACACCGGCAATCGCGATATTCCCTCGCTCCAGACCCACCGCCGGTTCGTGCGCATCACGAGCGCTGGCGTGCGGGAGAGCCACGTCCACGACGTCGCCATCACCCGCGAAGCACCCAATTACCCGGCCGGAAGCTGAGCGCGCGGGCTTGCCGCGGCCGGCTGTCGATCCGAGATCATGAGGGCCGGCCGGATGCCGGTAGGGAAATGGAGCAGCCATGCGCAGACCGATCCTCCTTGGCCTTGTCCTCTTGCTCGCCGGCTGCACCGCGCAGGAGCGCAACTACGAACCGCTCGTCGACCTGCAGGCCTCGGGTCGGACGCGCGAGCAATACGCCTACGATCTCCGGGAATGCCAAACCCTCGCCTCGCAGCGTTCGCCGCAGCAGCAAGTCGGCACCTCGGCGGCGGTGGGGGCAGCGGCGGGCGCTGCCGCCGGTACCCTCGTCGGGGTGATCGCCGGCAAACCGGCGCACGGGTTGTGGCAGGGTGCGGCTCTCGGCGGTCTGGGTGGTCTCGGCTACGGCCTCTATAGCAGCTGGGACGAGCAGAACCGCGCCGTGGCCAACTGCTTGCGCGGCCGCGGCTATGTCGTGGTGCGCGAATAGCCCGGCTCGGCGAGCCCACCTAAAAGCGCCTCGCCCGGATATGCGAGCGTGTGTTCGTCCGCCGCAAAGGGCGCGCTTTCGCCTTCGCGCGAGACATCCGCGACCCCTTTTGTCGCTGCCGTCCCGCAAGGTCCGCGGCGAGACGGGACGCACATGGGCGAAACCCCGCATTTTCTTTTCGCGAATCCCCACCCCTGGGCTGGCGCCGCGCCCGCTTAGGGCAAGCGACGTCGCCGGGACGCTGGCGGCGACACCTTTGTCGCCGATCGGCGCATTCGGGGCCGTGAGTGCGGCGGGTGAGCTCGTCCTCGCACCCGAGGTCCGCAGCCCGAAGGTGCGGTCCCACGACGGGGCGGCCTCGAGGCGAGGGATGGCGCGTCCTTGCGCGAGGTTGCCGTGACGCCGGTCGGGATCTAAAGGGTAGAGGGAATCGCTGCAGCGGAGATCGTCGATGGCGTCCGGCGACCCCGGTCCCGTGGCCCCGTTCCCGCGTCGCCGCATGCGCCGATTGCGGCGCACACCGTGGTTGCGGGCGCTCGTCGCCGAACACCGGCTGCATCCCTCGGATCTCGTTCAACCCCTTTTCGTGTGCGAGGGTCGAGGGGTGCGCGAACCGGTGCCCTCGCTTCCGGGCATCGACCGGCTGTCGATCGATCAGTTGCTGACGGTCGCCGAGCGCTGCCTCGAACTCGGCATCCCAGCGATCGCCTTGTTTCCCGTGACCCCGGCGGAGCGCAAGACACCGGGCGGTGAGGAGGCCTGGAATCCCGACAATCTGATGTGCCGGGCGATCCGCGCCCTCAAGGCTCGGCTGCCAGAGCTCGGGATCATCGGCGACGTCG
Organism: bacterium HR40; assembly: GCA_002898275.1. Lineage (GTDB taxonomy): Bacteria > Pseudomonadota > Alphaproteobacteria > Geminicoccales > Geminicoccaceae > HRBIN40. Next base: position 252,358 of record BEIQ01000001.1, on the reverse strand, counting down.
CGCTCGATCCCTACACGACCCACGGACAGGACGGCATCGTGCGCGAGGGCGTGATCGTGAACGACGAGACCCTCGTCGCGCTGCGCCGGCAGGCGGTGTGCCTCGCCGAGGCCGGCTGCGACGTGGTGGCCCCGTCGGACATGATGGATGGAAGGATCGCCGCTGTGCGCGAGGCCCTCGACGAGGCGGGCTTCGCCGACACCGTGATCCTCGCCTATGCGGCGAAATATGCCTCCGCCTTCTACGGCCCGTTCCGCGATGCCGTGGGCAGCAAGGCGGCGCTCGGTGCGGCCGACAAACGCACCTACCAGATGGATCCGGCCAACGTCCAAGAAGCGCTGCGCGAAGTCGCTCTCGACATCGCCGAGGCGGCCGACATGGTGATGGTGAAGCCGGGGCTCCCCTACCTCGACGTGGTGCGGGCGGTGAAGGAGACGTTCCTTTTCCCTACCCTCGTCTACCATGTCTCCGGCGAATACGCGATGATCCGAGCGGCCGCCGAACGCGGCTGGCTCGATGGCGAAGCCTGCATGCTCGAGTGTCTGCTCGCCTTCCGGCGAGCCGGGGCGGATGCCATCCTCACCTACGCTGCCATGGACGTGGCAGCCGCCCTCAGCCGCATGCGGTGAAGCCGGTGGTTCGGTGTCCGTGAACGCGACGATCCCGCCTCGCTCGCGGGAGAGAGTAGCACCGCTCGTTGCCTGTTCGGAGTGCGACGCCCTGTACGCGATGGCGGCGCTCCCCGAAGGCGCCGTGGCCTGCTGTCGACGCTGCGGCGCGGTGCTCTACCGCGGCCGCCGGGGAACGGTGGAGCGCGCCCGGGCCTTGCTCGCGGCCGCCCTGCCGCTGTGGGCGGTTGCCAATTTCTTGCCCTTCATGACCCTCGACTACGAGGGCCGCGAACAGGGCAGCACGCTCCTTTCGGGCGCCCTGGCGCTGTGGCAGGCCGGCCATGGCCTCCTCGCAGCTGCCGTCTTCCTCGTCATGTTCCTCATCCCGACGGTGCGACTCCTCGCCGCCCTCTGGGTGCTCGATCCCCTCGCCCGCGGCCGACCGCGGCCGGCTTCAGCCCGCGTCTTCCGCGAGGTCGAACGGCTGCATCCCTGGGCGATGACGGAGGTCTACCTCTTGGGCGTGCTGGTCGCCTGGGTGAAGCTCCGCGATCTCGCCGAAGTCCATCTGGGCCCCGCGCTCTTCGCCTTCGTCGGGGTGATCGTCCTGCTCGCCGCCGCCGAGGCGGTGCTCGAGCCCCTCGAAGTGTGGCAGCGGCTTCAGCCGCAGGCCCGTGGCGACCCGGGGCGCCTCGCTGCGAGCCGCAACTGGTCGGCATGCGACGCCTGCCGGCAGCTCGTGCGCTTGCCCTCCACGACCCCCGGTGTCGTCCTGCACTGTCCGCGGTGCGAAGCAGTCCTCCACCGCCGGCGGCCCTATGCGATGGCTCGCGCCTGGGCGCTGCTCGTGGCCGCGACCGCCCTCTATGTGCCCGCCAACCTCCTGCCGGTGATGCGCGTCACCTGGTTCGGCCGCGGCGAGCCCGATACCATCCTGGCCGGCGTGCGCCAGCTGATCGAGACCGGCATGTGGCCCCTCGCCGCCCTCGTCTTTTTCGCCAGCATGGTGGTTCCGGTGCTCAAGATCCTCGGCCTCGCCCTGCTGCTCCTTTCGGTTCACCTCCGTAGCCGCCTGCGACCGCGCGAACGGACGAGGCTTTACCGAGTGGTGGAGGCCGTCGGCCGCTGGTCGATGATCGACGTGTTCATGATCGCGATCCTCACCGCCCTCGTCGGGGTGGGCCAGGTGGCGAGCATCGAACCCGGCCGCGGCGCCACCGCCTTCGCGTTGGTGGTCATCCTGACCATGCTCGCCTCCCACAGCTTCGATCCCCGCCTGATCTGGGACGCCGTCGGAACGGACCATGGCCGAAGCCCCGAACGTCCATGAGGATGGCGCCGACGAGTGGCTGCCGGAAGCGCGCGCCAGCCGCGTCACCCGCCTATCGCTGATCTGGGCGATCCCCTTCGTGGCGGCACTGGTAGCGGGCTGGCTGGTGTGGACCACGCTCGCCGAACGCGGGCCAGCGGTGACCATCACCTTCCGTACCGGCGAGGGTCTCGAGCCGGGGAAGACCAAGGTGAAGTACCGCGAGGTCGAGGTGGGCACGGTGGAGCGGCTGCAGATCGCCTCCGATCTCTCGGGGGTCGTGGTCACGGCGCGCTTCGTTCGCGGCGCCGAGCGGCTGCTCGCCGCCGATTCCCGCTTCTGGGTGGTGCGGCCGCGGGTCGGAGTGGGCGGCGTGAGCGGCCTCGGCACTCTCATTTCCGGCGCCTATGTGGAGGTCGATCCGGGACGCGCCGCGGAGACCGCCCGGCACTTCCGCGGGCTCGACGAGCCGCCACCGATCCGGCTCGACGAGCCGGGGCGAAGATTCGTGCTCGAAGCCGACGCTCTCGCGGGCGTCGACCGTGGCTCGCCCGTCTATTTCCGCGGCATCGAAGTGGGCCGGGTGCTCGGGGTCGAGCTTGCCCAAGACAGCGGCAGCGTCCGCGTGCTCGTGTACGTGCGCTCGCCCTTCGACCGTCTCGTCACCCCCTACAGCCGGTTCTGGCACGCCGGCGGGGTGGAATTCGGGACCGCGGGAGGTGGTGTGTATCTGCGCTTGCAATCCGTCCAGGCGCTCCTGACCGGGGGTATCGCCTTCGACAGTCCGCGGCCGGATGCCGAGCCCGCGCCGGAAGGAGCGCGCTTTCCCCTGCATGCGAGCGAACGCAGCCTCGAGGAGGAGAGTCTCGCCCGCGGCCAACCGTTCCTCGTCTATTTCGAGAGCTCGGTCAGGGGACTGAGGCCGGGCTCGCGGGTGGAGTTCCGCGGCATGCCCGTCGGTAGGGTGACGAGCGTCGGCCTGCACTTCGACCCGCGCACCACGGAAGTGCGAGTGCCGGTGGTCATCGAGGTGCAGCTCCAGCGCTTCGGGCTCGTGCAGGGCGAGGGCGCATCCACCCTCGATCTCGACGCCGTGGCCGAGCTGGTCAGCCGCGGCCTCCGCGCCCGGCTCGAGTCGAGCAATCTCCTCACGGGCGAACTGGTGGTGGGACTCGACTTCTTCGCCAACGCCCCGCCGGCCAGGCTCGACCTCTCGGGTGACCTGCCGGTTCTGCCCACCGTGCCGCCGGAGCTCGAGGCGCTCACCGCTTCTCTCCAAGGCGCGCTCGAGCGCTTTGCCGCCTTGCCGCTCGACGCCGTGGTGCAAGAGCTGCAAGGGGCGATCACCGACCTGCGCGGGCTGTTGCGCGATCCCCGCCTGGGCGGTGCGCTGACGGCGATCGAGCGAGCGACCGCGGTTCTCGCCCGCACTGCCGAACGGCTCGAATCCGAACTCGGCCCCTTGGTCGCCGGCCTGCGCGCGGCGGCCGAGCGGACGGGGCGAGCGGCTAGCGAAGCCGAAGCCGCCTTCGCGACCACCCGCGAGTTCCTCGGCCCGGACTCGCGCCTGCGCCACGATCTCGCCCAAGTCACCCGAGAAGTGGCAGCGGCGGCACGCGCTCTTCGCGATCTCGCGGATTATCTCGAGCGCAATCCGCAGGCCCTCATCCGCGGCAGAGCCCCATGATCCGCCGACGCACCGTCCTGACCGTCCTCCCCCTCGCGCTGCTGGTCGGTGGCGGCTGCACGCCACCGCCCGCCGCGCCGGCGCGCTATTGGACCTTGGGGCCGATCGCACCCCACCCACCGGGAACCGTTCCATATCGGGAAGCGATCGGCCTCGGCCCGGTGACGGTGGCGCGCTATCTCGATCGCTCCCAGCTGGTCCGCCGCAGCGGCTCCCATCGGCTCGAGCTCGCCGACCGCGACAGCTGGCCCGAGCCGCTCGCCGAGCACCTGGGACGCGTGCTCGCCGACGATCTCGAAGCGCTGCTCCCTGCAAACGAAGTGCGCCTGCTTCCCGCCGACACTCCCACACCCCTGGCCTTCCGGCTGCAGCTCGAGGTGCTCGCCTTCGAAGCGACCCCGACCGGGGAAGCGCGCCTCGACGCGCGCTGGACCCTGATACGCGAACGGGACGGTCAGTGGCTGATCTCCCGCCGCAGCCGCATCGACCGCCCGGTCACCGGCGCGGACACGGAAGCGCTGGTGGCGGCATTGAGCGAAACGGTCAGCCTGCTGGCGCAGGAGATGGCGGCCGCGGTGAGGGCGGCACCGCGCTGAGGGAGCTGGCCCGATCGACACCTCGGTGCGTCTCTGTCGTCTTGTGCAAGGTGCAGTCGAGGGGCTATTGCTGCGCGGGATCGGAACGAGAACCTGTCTCGGCGTCGGGAGTACGTGCCGTGAAAGTTGCGATCCTGGCGGGCGGAGTGGGCTCGCGGCTGTCGGAGGAGACGGTACTGAAGCCCAAGCCGATGGTGGAGATCGGCGGCCGTCCCATTCTCTGGCATATCATGATGCATTATTCATGGTACGGTTTCAAGCACTTCGTCATCGCTCTCGGCTACAAGGGCGAGTATATCAAGAAATACATGGTAGACTATTGTGCCCTCAATAGCGACATCACCGTCAAGCTCGGCACCGGCGAGGTGATAACGGAAAGCCGACACGAACAGGACTGGGTGGTGGAGCTGGTCGATACCGGCATCAACACCAATACCGGCGGTCGCATCAAGCGGCTTGCTCCGCGGATTGGCAAGGAGACCTTCATGCTCACTTGGGGGGACGGAGTTTCCACGGTCAATCTCCATAAGCTCCTCGCCTTCCACCGCCGGCATGGTCGGCTCGCCACCGTCACCGCCGTGCGGCCGCCGGCGCGTTTCGGACGGCTCGAACTCGACGGCGACCAAGTGGTCTCGTTCGAGGAAAAGCCGCAGATGCGCGAGGGCTGGATCAACGGCGCCTTTTTCGTGCTGGAACCCGGGGTGTTCGACTATATCGAGGGCGATCATACCCAGTTCGAGAAGGAACCGCTCGAGAACCTCGCCCGGGACGGCCAGCTCATGGCCTTCCGGCACGAAGGCTTCTGGCAATGCATGGACACGCTGCGCGACAAGGTGCGGCTCGAGAAACTGTGGGAGAGCGGCGAGGCCCCGTGGAAGATTTGGGAGTAGCGCGCATGCGCGTCCTGGTGACGGGTCATGACGGGTACATCGGTCACGTCCTCGTGCCCATGCTGCTCGAGCGTGGCCACGAGGTGACCGGTCTCGACAGCTTCCTGTTCGCCGATTGCGGTTTCGGACCGAGCCCCCTCGACGTTCCGGTGCTGCGGCGGGATGTCCGCGACGTCGAACTCGCGGACCTGCGGGGCTTCGACGCCGTCCTGCACTTGGCAGGCATCTCCAACGACCCGCACGGCAATCTCGACCCCGAGATCACCTACGCCGTCAACTGGCGGGCCTCGGTACGTCTCGCCGAACTCGCCAAGCGGGCGGGAGTGGAGCGTTTCGTTTTCGCGTCGTCCTGTAGCAACTATGGGGCCGCGGGCGACGATATCCTCGACGAGACGGCCCCCTTCAATCCCGTCACCCCCTATGCCGAGAGCAAGGTGTGGACGGAACGGGATGTGGCGAAGCTCGCCGACGATTCCTTCACTCCCGTGTTCTTGCGCAGTGCCACCGCCTACGGCGTCTCGACGCGGCTGCGCGGGGACCTCGTGGTCAACAATCTCGTGGGCTACGCGGTCACCACCGGCAAAGTGCTGATCAAGAGCGACGGCATGCCGTGGCGACCGCTCGTCCACATCGAAGACATCGCCCGCGCCTTCCTCGCCGTCCTCGAAGCGCCGCGCGAGGCGGTGTGGAACGAGGCCTTCAACGTCGGCGCCACCAGCGAGAACTACCGCGTGCGCGAGGTCGCCACCATGGTCGCGGAAGTGGTCGGAAACGCCGAAGTGACCTTCGCACCCGGGGCCAGCGCCGACATTCGCAACTACCGCGTCAACTGCGACAAGCTGCCAGCGCGGGTGCCGAGCTTTCGCACGCGATGGACGGTGCGGCGGGGCATCGAGCAGGTCTATCGCGCCTTTTTGGAACATGGCATCGACGCCACGAGCTTCCCAGGGCCGCGCTTCATTCGCCTCGACCATATCCGGGCGCTGCAGGGTGCAGGCCGGCTCACGCGCGATCTCCGCTGGCTGCGTGCGGCATGAGCGAGGTCGTTCGCATCGAAGGCTGCCGCAGCTGCGGCTCTCGCCAGCTGCGACGCTTCCTTTCCCTCGGGGACATGCCCCTTTCGGACGGCTTCTTGCGGTCCGATCAGCTCGCTTCGCCCGAGCCGCGCTTTCCCCTCGATGTCGCCTTCTGCGAGGACTGTACGCTCGTCCAGATCGAGCACACGGTGGCACCCGAAATCCTCTTCGACAGCGACTATCCCTACTTCTCCTCGGTGTCGGAGACCGTGGTCGACAACGCCCGGGCCAATGTGGAGGCCCGCCTCGCCGAAGGCCGGCTCGGGCCCCGCTCGCTGGTGGTCGAGATCGCGAGCAACGACGGCTATCTGCTGCAGTTCTACCGGGCGCGCGGCATTCCCGTCCTGGGCATCGATCCTGCACCCGGGCCGGCTGCCGAGGCCCGACGGCGCGGCATCGACACCCTCGTGACCTTCTTCGGCCTCGACCTCGCCCTCCGCCTTCGCGCCGAGGGTCGTCAGGCGGACGTCATCCATGCCAACAATGTGCTCGCCCATGTGGCCGATACCAACGGTTTCGTCGCCGGTCTCGCCACGCTCCTGAAGCCGGAGGGCGTGGCAGTGATCGAGGTCCCCTATGTGCGCGATCTCGTCGAGAAGACGGCCTTCGACACGATCTACCACGAGCATTTGTGTTATTTCTCGGTGCACGCCGCGAGGACCCTGTTCGCCCGGCACGGGCTCGTGTTGGCTCGGGTCGAGCGGCTGCCCATCCATGGCGGCTCGCTGCGGCTGTTCGTTACCCCGTGCGGCCATCCGGATTCGGGCGTGGAGACGCTCCTCGAGGAGGAACGGGCGGCAGGGATCGACCGTTTTGCCTTCTATGTCCGCTTCGGGGAACGGATCGAGGCGCTGCGGGCGAAGCTCCTCGCGCTTTTGACGGAGTTGAAGCGGCAAGGCGCCCGGATCGTCGGCTACGGAGCTGCTGCCAAGGGCACCATCTTGCTCAATTACTGCGGCATCGACGCGCGGTTCCTCGACTATGTGGTGGACCGGAACCCGCACAAGCAGGGACGCTATATCCCGGGTGTGCGACTGGCGATCCGTCCGCCCGAGGCGATCCTCGCCGACCCACCGGACTATCTTTTGATCCTCTCCTGGAACATCACCGACGAGATCCTCCGCCAGCAGCAGGCCTTTCGGGCGCGTGGCGGAAGGTTCGTGGTGCCGGTTCCCGACCCTGAGATCCTCTAGCTCCTCCTCTCGAAAGCCCGGATCCCGACACCCATGCCCGTCGACACCTGTCAGTCCTGCGGCAGCCGCGACCTCGAGCCCTTCTACCGACTCCGCGGCATCCCGGTACACAGCTGCCTCATGGTGGGAACTCGCGAACAAGCCCTCGCCTTTCCCAGAGGCGATCTCGAGCTCGTCTTCTGTCGCGACTGTGGGTTCATCGAGAACCGTCTCTTCGACCCGGCGCTCGAGGGCTATTCCCCCGACTACGAAGAGACGCAAGCGTTCTCGCCGCGCTTCCGTCGCTTCCTCGAGGAGATCGTCGACGACCACGCGGCGCGTTTCGGCCTCGCCAACCGCACCGTGCTGGAAATCGGCTGCGGCAAGGGCGAATTCCTGTGCCTCCTCTGCGAGCGCACGGGAGCGCGCGGCATCGGCATCGATCCGGGGGTGCGGCCCGAGCGCATTCGCTCGCCCGCCCTCGATCGCCTGACCTTCATCCGCGACTTCTACGGTCCCGCCTACGCCCATATCGAGGCCGACTACATCGCCTGCCGTCACACTCTCGAGCATATCCAGCCCGTACACGACTTCGTCTCTCAGATCCGCACGACCATCGGCGAGCGGAAAGATGTCATCGTCTTCTTTGAACTTCCGGACATGAAGCGGGTGCTGTGCGAACGGGCATTTTGGGACATCTACTACGAGCACTGCAGCTATTTCACCGACGCCAGCCTCGCCTCTTTGTTCCGGCGTTGCGGCTTTGCCATCGACCGCCTCTATCGCGCCTACGACGACCAATATCTCATGCTGGAGGCACGCCCGGCGGCCACACCGTCCGCTCGCCCTTCCGCGATCGACCGCGAGGCTGTCCGGCGCATAGGCGAATGGGTCGCCGACTTCGCGACCGGGGTGCGCCAGACCCTGGCCGAGCTCGATTCCCGGATCCGCGGCTGGTACGCTGCCGGTCGGCGAGTCGCCCTTTGGGGTTCGGGCTCGAAGGCGGTGTCGCTGCTCACCACTCTCGGGCTCGGCCCGGAGATCCAGGCGGTGGTCGACATCAACCCCTACAAGTGGGGGAAATTCCTCGCCGGTAGCGGGCACGAGATCGTGTCGCCGGAAAGGCTGCGCGATCTGCGTCCCGATGTCGTGGTCGTCGCCAATGCCATCTACCGCGAGGAAGTCGCCGCCGATCTCGCCCGCCTCGGTCTGGCGCCGGAGCTCTTCAGCCTCCCGTGACCGCCGGATCGGCGGCGGGAGCGAGCAGACGGGCATAGAGTCCTTCCGCGCCGATCGCCGTCGCCTCCCAGCTGCAGCGGGCCTCGACGAAGCGTCGCGCCGCCGCCCCGAGCCGCTCGGCCAAGGCAGGGTCGCGATGCAGCCGGAGGATGGCGGCCGCGAAGGCTGCGACGTCGCCGTTGGGTACCACGAGGAGCTCCTCGCCGTGGCGACCGATCTTGGCCGATCCTGCGCTCACCACGACCGGCCGCGCCGCTGCCATATAGTTCAGCAATTTCTGCGGGATGCCGTCGCAATGGGTGCGCGGCAGGACGACTATCGCGGCGCGGGCGAGCCGGTCGGGCAGTCGGGCGAAGGAGTCGGCCACGATGGTGAGGGCATCGGCAATGCCGAGTTCGCCGGCGAGGGCTTTGAGCTGGCTGTCGTCACCCGAGAGCGAAAGGACGAGCCGGAGCTCCGTTGCCTCGCGTCGTGCCCGAGCGAAGGCGCGCAGCAACAGATCGAGGTCCTGGTAGCCGGCGGTGGTGCCACTGTAGAAAACGGTTGCGGGCTCAGGCTCGACATCGGCGGCGCGAAAGATCTCGATCTCCACCCCGTTCATGGCCACCACGGCGCGATCCGCCGCGACCCCGAGACGATTCACGAGAGCGTCGCGAATGTCCGGAGTCACGGCGAGGACGCCATCGGCCAGACGGCAAGCGAGCCGGTCGACGAGCCCGCCCAAGAGGGAGAGAGGCCGAGCCAGGCGCGGGGCAAAGGTGGGGAGTTCGGTGCCGACGAGGGTGTGGGCATCGTAGACGAGCGGCAGGCGGTGGCGTCGGCAGGCCGCCGCGCTCACGAACACACCCTCGACGTGGTGGGCATGGACGAGATCGAAGCGGCCTTCGCGGAGGCGGCGACCGATCAGTCGGGCGAGCCGCGGGTCGAGGAGGAGTTTTCGCCAGTTGGGCCCCGGCGGCATCGGCCGCACCTCCGGCCTTCCGGCACGCCGAACCACCAGCCCCGTCTCCTCCGCCACCTCGGCCACGGCGTAGGTGGCGATCTCGACGCGGTGGCCACGGCGGATCAGGGCTTCGGCGAGCCGCTGGACGCGCAGGGGCGTGCCGCGCCTCGAGGGGAACGGGCAGGCCGCCACCATGAGGATCGAAAGGCCCATCGCCACTCCCGCATGTTGTCGACGAGCTTAGCGCAGGCCGGCCCGGCCGGCGATCGGCGGAACTCGCACCCGAGGATGCCTCAGCGGGCCCGACCGGAGCTGGCCGACCTCAGGAGTCGGAAAAGCCGCTTCGGGGTCGCTGGCATGTCCACGTGGAGGATGCCGAGAGGTGCCAGGGCGTCGACGACCGCGTTGATGACCGCCGGCGGTGCGCCGATCGCCCCCGCCTCGCCGGCGCCCTTGAGGCCGAGCGGGTTGGTGGTGCACGGGATCTCGACGTAGGAGAAGTCGATCGCGGGCAGGTCGTCGGCACGCGGCAGGGCATAGTCCAGGAGGGAGCCGGAAAGCAGCTGGCCGGTCGCGGAGTCGAAGACCACTTCCTCGAGCAGCGCTTGCCCCACCCCCTGAGCAATGCCGCCATACACTTGGCCGGCGAGCAAGAGCGGATTGAGGACGACCCCGACGTCGTCGACGACGGTGTAGCGCTCGATCCTGACCCTGCCGGTTTCCCGGTCGACGGTGACCTCGCACACGTGGCAGCCGTTCGGAAACGTGGGGACGTCCGGCTTGAAGCTCGCGGTCTTGTCGAGACCGCCTTCGCCGGCGCGCGCGGCTACCTCGAACAGCCCCACCGCGCGGTCGGTGCCGGCCACTCGGAAACGTCCTTCCTCGAAGACGACGTCGACCTCCGATGCCTCCAGCATGTCGGCCGCGAGCCGCCGTGCCCGCTCGCGCACTGCCCGCACGCCCCGCTCGAGCGCTGCACCCCCGACTGGCAACGAGCGCGAACCACCGGTGCCGCGGCCGGTGCGCACGAGATCGGTATCGCCCTGGATCACGTCGACGGCATCGAACGGCACCCCGAGCGCGTGGCAAACGATCTGGGCATAGGCGGTCTCGTGCCCCTGACCGTTGTTCATGGTGCCGATGAAGATGCGCACCCTCCCTTCGGGCAGGACCTGGACACGCGCACTCTCGTCCGCACCGCCGGCGCAACGCTCGATGTAATAGGCCATCCCCAGCCCGCGCAGCTCGCCCCGGGCCTCGCTCGCTCGACGACGGGCAGGAAAGCCGGCGAGATCGGCGCGCTCGAGAGCGAGTTCGGTGAGGCGCGCGAAATCCCCGGAATCGTACGTATAGCCCAAGGCCGTGCGGTAGGGCATGGCGGAGGCCGGGATGAAGTTGCGCCGGCGGAACGCCACGGGATCCTCGCCCAAGACCCGAGCCACATAGTCGACCGCCCGCTCCACCGCGTAGCTGGCCTCGGGCCTGCCGGCGCCACGATAGGCATCGACGGGCTGGGTGTTGGTAAACGCGCAACGGACGCGGAAGTGCGCCGCCAGGAAGCGATAGACTCCCACGTACATCTGGGCGCCGCATTCGGTCGGGATGAACGGGCCGAACTGCGAGAGGTAAGCGCCGAGATTGGCCTGGACCTGGGCGCGGATGGCGGTCATGCGGTGATCGGGATCGACCGCGATCGCGACCCTCGTGAGATGATCTCGACCGTGGCTGTCGGCGAGGAAGGATTCGCTTCGCTCCGCCACCCATTTGACCGGTCGCCGCAGCAGTCGAGCCGCATGCAGGCACACCGGATATTCGGGAAAGACGAAGATCTTCATGCCGAAGGCGCCGCCGACGTCGTGGGTTTTGACCCGCAGCTTCTCCTTCGGGATTCGCAGCACGCGTTCCGCCAGGATGGCCTGCATCGAATGCACGCCTTGGCTTCCCACCGTCAGCGTCAGACGATCCGTCGCCGGGTCGTATTCGGCAAGACAGGCGCGAGTCTCGAGCGGGTTGACGACGATGCGGTTGTTGACGAGTTCGAGCTCGATCACCCGCTCCGCCTCGGCGAACAGCCGATCCACCGCCTGCGGGTCGCCGATCTCCCAGTCGAGGGCGAGATTGCCCGGCGCCTCGGGCCAGATCTGCGGCGCCTCGGGGTCGAAGGCACGGGCGAGGTCGACCACCGCCGGCAGCGGTTCCCAGTCGATGGCGACCGCTTCCGCCCCGTCGCGCGCGGCATGACGACTCTCCGCGATCACCGCCACGACGGGGTCGCCGACGAAACGCACGCGCCCGCGTGCGAGCACCGGGCGCGTTGGCTCCGCCATCGGCGAGCCGTCGCGGTTCTTGTAGAGGGTCATGCACGGCAGCGGCCCGATGCCTGCGGCATCGAGATCCTCGATCGTCAACACCGCCACCACCCCCGGCACCGCACGGGCGGCCGACAGATCCATGGCGCGGATTTCCGCATGGGCGTGCGGTGAGCGAACGAAGGCGACATGAAGACAGCCCTCGGGCTGCAGATCGTCGGTAAAGCAGCCCCGGCCGGTGACGAGTCGCCAATCTTCCTTGCGCAAAACGGCCTGACCGATGCCGAACTGGCCCATGGACCCTCCGGTCTCGATGCCTCCGACACCGGCCTTCTAGCCGCGACGCGCCGGATTCGCGAGCCTAACCCGTGCGGCCGGCCTCGCGAGCGTAGGGGAGAAGCGAGCGGAGTTCGGCGAATTCGCGCTCGAGCCGCATCCCTTCGCGAGCCACGAAGGCGGCGACCCCGGCCGACAGCTTCGGGTCGCGGAACTTGTGGGCACTCCACGTCCACACCGGCTCGTAACCGCGCAGGAGTTTGTGCATACCCTGGGCTCCGGCCTCTACCCGGGCGAGCCGGTTGGCGATCGCGAACTCGATGGCACGATAGTAGCAGCATTCGAAGTGGAGGAAGCGGAAGTCGTCGATCGCACCCCACCACCGCCCATAGAGGGTATCGCCGCCTCGGAGGTGAAGGGCAGCAGCGACCGTTGCGCCGTCCCTGCGGGCTTCGACGAGAACGAGTCGACTTCCCAGGCGCTCGCCCAAAAGACGGAAAAAGCGGCGGGTGAGGTAGGCTCCACCTTGGCGCTTCTCGACGGTCGCGAGATAGAAGGGATAGAACGCCTCCACCTCTTCGGGAGCGAGCTCGTCGCCATTGCGGATGCGGATGTCGATCCCGGCCTCCCGCACCTCCCGCCGTTCCCGCCGAATGGTCTTGCGTCGGCTGCTCAACAACGCCGCGAGGAAGTCGTCGAAGCTCTGGTAGCCGCGGTTGTGCCAGTGGAACTGGATGCCCCGCCGCACGAGCCAGCCGCGCTCGCGCAACCACACGGTCTCCTCAGCCGTGCAGAAGGTGACGTGGACCGACGACGGGCCGAGGGCCGAGAGCGCGTCCTCGAGGCCACCGATGAGATGTTTGCGGGACTCCTCGTCGACCGCTAGCAGCCGGGGACCGGGGACGGGGGTGAAGGGCACGGCGGCTTGGAGTTTGGGATAGTATCGACCGCCGGCGCGCGTGTAGGCCTCCGCCCACCCCTGGTCGAACACATATTCGCCAAAGGAATGGCCCTTGGCATAGAGCGGCACGACCCCCGAAGGTCGCGCCGGATCGCCGCAAAGGAGGTGCAACGGCTGCCACCCGGTCTTGCCGCCGACCGACCCACTCTCTTCCAGGATGGCGAGAAAGGCGTGAGAGGTGAAGGGATCGGGTTCGGGCCGAAGCGCGTCCCAGAGCTCCGGCGCGATGTCGGTGACGCCGTCGAGGAAGCGGAAGTTCTGGAAGTCGGCGGTCTCAGGCAATCTCGAACACAGCCCGGATTTCCACGGCCGCACCAAGCGGCAGGCTCGGCGCACCGACGGCGAATCGGGCATGCCGGCCAGCCTCGCCCATGACGTCGACCATGAGATCGGAGGCGCCATTGATCACCTTCGGGTGATCGGCGAACTCGGGGGTACAGGCGACGAAGCCGCCGAGCTCGACGCAACGCCGCAGGCGATCGAGGTCGCCGGTTGCGGCCTTGGCCTGGGCCAAGATGGCAAGGGCGCAGAGCTGGGCTGCCATGCGCCCGCGCTCCACGTCGACCTCGGCGCCCAGGCGGCCGACCACGGCCACACGGCCATCGCGCAGCGGCAGCTGCCCCGAGATGAAGAGGAGACGACCGCTTTGCACCCAGGGCACGTAATTCGCCACTGGCGCTGCCGCTTCCGGCAGGCTGAGACCGAGTTCGGCAAGCCGCGCTTCGATCCGACTGGCCATCGACAGCTTTCCCAAATCTGCGGTGCGGCGGGGCAGACAACTCACCGTTGCCACGGACGCCGAGCTCGTGCAACCTCCGACTGGCCGACCGCGAACGAGGGAGGACGTGTCCGCCAATCCACGGGACCTCGGCTTTCTCGCGCCACCGGAATGGGCGCCGCATGGCCGCTGCTGGATGGCCTGGCCGTGCAGGGAAGAGATCTGGCCATTCGGCATCGAGACGGCACGCCGGGCCTTCGCCGAGGTGGCACGGGCGATCGCCGAGTTCGAGCCGGTCACCATGATCTGTCGACCCGATCTCTTGGCCTCGGCCTCGCTCGAGCTCGGGCCCGGGATCGGCTTGTTGCCCATGCCCCTCGACGACAGCTGGATGCGCGATATCGGTCCGGCCTTCGTCGTCTCCGGCGATGGGCGGCTCGCCGGAGTGACCTTCCGCTTCAATGGTTGGGGCGGCTTGGTCTCCGACTTCGACCAGGATGCCCGGCTCGCCCGCCGGTTGCTCGACCATCTCGGGCTCGCGGCCTTCGAATCCCCCCTCGTGTTGGAAGGCGGGGCGATTTCGGTCGACGGCGAAGGGACCTGCCTCGTCTGCGAACCCTCGATCCTCGATCCCAAGCGCAACCCCGGCGCGACGCGGGAACAAGTGGAAGCGGAACTCGCCCGGTGCCTCGGCGTCGCGCGCGTGATCTGGCTCCCTTACGGCCTCGTCGACGACGAGACGGGAGGCCATGTCGACAATGTCGCCCGCTTCGTCCGCCCGGGCACCGTGGTCGCTGCCGTCGACGCCGAGGGCCGACCGAACGAGGAGCCTCTGCGCGCCAATCTCGAGGTCCTGAAAACCGCCGAAGATGCCCGTGGCAGAAGGCTCGAGGTGCTGGAGCTGCCGCTTCCCAAGCCGCTGCCGCGCGCCGACGGCCGGCTGCTCACCGCCTCCTACGTCAACTTCTATCTCGCCAACGGAGCGGTCCTGGTTCCGGCCTTCGCCGATCCCAAGGATGCGCTGGCCGAGAAGGTGCTCGCCCAGTGCTTCCCCGACCGCCAGGTGATCCGCGTGGACGCCCGCGACATCGTCCAGGGCGGCGGGGGCATCCATTGCATCACCCTCGATCAGCCGCAGGCCGGCCTACCCGCCACCTAAACGGGCGAGGCGCTTTTCGAGCAGGGCGAAGAAACCGTCGGCATCCGCCTCGCGCATCACGGTCGCATTGGGCGGACGGTCCGTGACCCCGAACCAGTCGACGAGGGTCCGCCCCAGAGCGGTGGGACTCGCAGTCTCGACCTCGACGGCACACGGCCGACCCGAAAAGAGCCTCGGCTCGACGAGCCAGGCGATGGTGCACGGGTCGTGGAGCGCCCCGCGGGGCGCATCCTCCCGCGTTCCGCGGCCGCGATAGAAGGCGAGCATGCCAGCGACGGCCCGGGCGAGGGGAGTTCCGATGGCGGCGATGCGGGCCAGACGCTCGGCCGTGACCCGCACCTGCCAGGTGACATCGAGGGGGAACATGACGATCGGCACGCCCGCGGTGAACACCATGGCAGCCGCATGGGGATCCACGAACATATTGAACTCGGCCGCTGGAGTGACGTTGCCGAGGCCGATC
Organism: bacterium HR40; assembly: GCA_002898275.1. Lineage (GTDB taxonomy): Bacteria > Pseudomonadota > Alphaproteobacteria > Geminicoccales > Geminicoccaceae > HRBIN40. The sequence goes on along the minus strand of BEIQ01000001.1, from coordinate 236,949 downwards.
GCCCCGCCCATGAGGACGATGGCCTCCAGCCTCTCCCCGAGATCGGGAGCCAGGGCTAGCGCCAAGGCGACATTGGTGAGCGGACCGGTGGCCACGAGGGTGACGCTTTTCGGCGGTCTCGCTCGTACGAGGTCGACGATGGCGCGGGAGGCATGGCCGGGAGCGAGCGGCCGGCGCGGCGGCGGCAGCTCGCTGCCATCGAGACCGGTGGCACCGTGGACATGTTCCGCGGTCGCCAGCGGCCGCAACAGCGGCTTGGCCGCCCCGGCATAGACCGGCACATCGCCCCCCGCGAAATCGACGACCCGACGGGCGTTGGCGGAGGTGCGGACGAGCGGCACGTTGCCGGCGACGGTGGTGATGGCGATCAGCTCGAGCTCCTCGGGCGAAGCCAGGGCGAGGAGAATGGCTACCGCGTCGTCCTGCCCGGGATCGCAGTCGAGGATGATGGCGCGTGGACTCAAGGTCGGCCTTCAGCGCTGGGTGAGGCGGAATTCGATTCGACGGTTCCGGCGGTAGGCCTCCTCGCTATCGCCGGGATCCACCGGGTGGTATTCGCCGAAACCCGCCGCCATCAAGCGCTCGGGTGGAATGCCCTGAGCGACGAGGAATTCGACCACCGTGAGCGCCCGTGCTGCCGACAGCTCCCAGTTCGAGCGATAGCGAGACTCCGGCGAGAGCGGGCGTCGGTCGGTGTGACCATCGACCCGCAGCACCCAGTCGATGTCGGCAGGAATGGTCGCCGCCACCTCCCGTAGCGTCGCCGCGAGCTTGACGAGTTCGCGCTGGCCCTCGGGCTCCAGCTGAGCGGAACCGGAGGGGAACAGCAGCTCCGCCGGGACGACGAAACGGTCACCGACGATCTTGATTTCCGGACGATCGGCGAGCGCCTGCCGGAGCCGACCGAAGAATTCCGAACGATATTGGGTGAGCTCCTCGACCTTGCGGGCAAGGCCCGAGGTGAGCTGGTTCTGGAGATCGGCGATCTGCGCGAGGTGCACCTGTTCCCGCTCGCCGTAATGCGCGAGATCGCCTTCGAGCGAGACCAATAGCTCCTTCATCCGCGCGAGCTGAGCATTGAGGCGGGCGATCTCCTGATCGAGCGCCCGCACGCGGTTGCGCTCGACGTCGACCTCCTGTTGCAAGGCCGCGATCCGCTGGTCGCGCTCGACCACCCCCTTCTCGAGGGCCGCACGCTGCGCGGCATGGGCGTCGCGCTCTTGCCGCAACCGCTGCTCGAGGGCAGCCACCTGCTGTTCCCGCGCCTGCCTTTCGCCGGCGAGGGTCTGCTCGAGCTCGCCGAGCTTGCCTTCGAGCTCACCGCGCCGCCGCGATTCCTCGGCCAGACGCGCCTCGAGCTGGCCGCGCAGCGCTTCGAGGCTGTCGTCGAGGGCATAACGATTGGGCCGCTCGAGCCCGAGCATATCGGTGAGGGCGGCAACCCGCTGCTCGAGCGCCCGCAGCAGTTCCTCGCGCTCGTTCACCGCTCCCGAGAGGGTGTCGCGATCCTTGCTGATGTCCTCGAGGTTGGTGGCCAGCGCCGCGGCGCGCTCCTTGAGCGACTGTGCGGCCTCGCTGCTCTCGCCAATGAGGGCTGTCGCCTCCTCGACCTGCTTGCGCAAGAATTCCAGCGCCCGGTCGCGCTCCGCCGCGGCCTCGTTCATGCGGCGGATGCGCTCCTCCATCCGACGGATCAGCTCCTGGACCTCGCCGACTTCCGGTGCAGCGGCGGGCGCCGCCGGAGCCACCGTCGGTGGGCTCGCTCCACCCGTCGCGGCCTGCTGGGCGGCCGCCGGCTCGCCCAAAGCCTGCAAGCCCCAAAGCAGAGCGACGAGCAGGCTCGACCCTGCCTTGCCGTAGCGCATGTTCCCTCCGGCCAGGAACCCTGGACTCTCGAGTTCGGGCACGCTCGACCGAATGCAGCCCTAAGCCCCCATCCGGCCACCCGTGCGCAGCCGGATCCACCCCGCATCTCTTCCCGGGCACGCTCATGTAGGTGGCCGACGTCGCCCTCATCAACCTCGCCGGAGCAGGGGCCGGTGCCGACCTGCGCACGCGCTTTCGCCGACCCCCGACATTGGCCCTCGTCCCGGTACCGGGTCGAGCTCCATCGATGTCGGCGAACTTCGCCCTCAGCCCTGCTCTCCCAGATCCACCACCTCGCCGCGGGTGCGGTAACTGTTGCCGCGGAAGACCGCGATGAGCGTGCCGTCCTCGCGGCTGACGGTGACGTCGTAGACACCGGTACGACCGGCCCGCGAGACTTCGCGCGCCTCGGCGATCAGTCGGTCGTTCTCGTAGGCCGGGGCGACGAACGTGATGTGGCAGGCGAGAGCGACCGTGACGGTATTGTCCCAGTTGCAGGCGAAAGCGAAGGCGGAATCGGCGAGGGTGAAGATGTGACCGCCGTGGCAAATGGCATGGCCGTTCAGCATGTCCGGCCGTACGCGCATGGCCAACCGGGCATAGCCCGGCCCGACCGCGAGCAGCTCCATGCCCATGGTCTGGGACGCACGGTCCTTGGCGTACATTCCCCGCGCGACCCGCTCGGCCAAGGCGGCACCTTCGAGAGAGGTCCTTTCCTGCATTCTCAACGTCCCTCGAAGCGGGCCGGCCGCTTCTCGAGAAAGGCGCGCACCCCCTCGCGATAATCGGCGGTTTGCCCGGCCTCGCGCTGCAGGTCGCGTTCGAGTGCCAGCTGGGAATCGAGGGGCTGGTCCCAGGTCGCGGCCAAGGCCCGCTTGGTCAGCGCGAAGGCACGCGTCGGGCCCGTGGCGAGCAGGCGTGCGAGGGTGCGCGCCTCGTCGAGCAGACGCTGGTCGTCCACCACCTTCCACACCAGGCCCCAGGCACAGGCCTGTTCGGCGCTCACCTTCTCGCCGAGCAGTGCCAGGGCGCGGGCGCGCGCCTCGCCCACGAGCCGCGGCAAGAACCAGGTCGCGCCCGAATCGGGAACGAGGCCGATGCGCGCGAAGGCCAGGACGAAGGAGGCGGAGCGCGCGGCCAGCACGATGTCACAGGCCAGAGCGAGACTGACCCCAGCTCCTGCGGCCACCCCGTTGACCGCGCACACCACGGGCTTGTCCAGGGTGCGCAGGCTCCGGACGAGGGGATTGTAGAGCCGCTCGAGCGTGTCCCCGAGATCGGGGGCATCGCTGCCCTCTCGGGCGAGCCGTTCGGACAGGTCCTGGCCGGCACAGAAGCCGCGCCCGGCCCCGGTGAGCAACACGGCGCGGATGCTGGAGTCGGCCGCGATCCGCGCGAGATGGTGGGCGAGGGCAGCGTGCGCCGCCTCGTCGAGGGCGTTGAGGCGGTCGGGTCGGTTCAAGGTGAGTTCGGCCACACCCCCTTCCACCGCGCACAAAACCGCCGGCTCGGTCACTCCCGATTCTCCCCCGCGATCACGTCGCCGCGGCCACCATAGACCGGTGACGGCGGGTTTGGTAGAGCCGGCAGCGGGTCCGGCCGCAAGCGGGGAGGGATCGATGACCGTACAATTGTTCGAGAAGCACCGGGAGCGCCTGCTCGAGGCCGTCGCGGCCTGCAGACGACGGGGGTATCATGCCGCGTTTGCCGAAAGTCCGAGCCCGAAGATCTACGGCGAGGAGGCGGAGGCGAACGGACGAGCCGCCTTCGAGGCGCGGCTCCAAGGGCGCTTCGAGCTGCCGGGACAGTCGACGACGGGAGGCTGGATCGGGGCGGAAGAAAGTCCCTGGGGAATCCCCCTCGATATCCGGTACCCCGCACCCGACCTCACCGGCATGTTGCGCGCCGCTAAAGGAGCGATCCTGGGCTGGCGCGACGCCGGGGTCGAGGGCCGGCTCGGAATCTGCCTCGAGATCCTCGAACGACTCCATCGCCGGAGCTTCGAGCTCGCCTATGCCGTCATGCACACCACCGGCCAAGGATTCGTCATGGCCTTTCAGGCCGGCGGACCCCACGCCCAGGACCGCGCCCTCGAGGCCCTCGCCTACAGCTGGGAAGCGATGCGGTTCCATCCGCCCGAAGCCGACTGGGAGAAGCCCATCGGTCGCGACCGCACAGAGCGGCTACGGAAGATCTACACGATCCAACCGCGAGGGGTGGCGCTCGTCATCGCCTGTTCCACGTTCCCCACTTGGAACGCCTATCCGGCGCTCTTCGCCAATCTCGCCTGCGGCAATCCGGTGCTCGTCAAGCCCCACCCTCGCGCGGTGCTCCCTCTCGCGATGACCGTCGAGACCGCCCGCGAGGTACTCGCCACCCATGGCTACGACCCGAACATCGTGCAGCTCGTCGTCGACAGCGAGCAAGAGCCGCTCGCTGCCCGACTCGCCACTCATCCCGATATCGCCCTCGTCGACTATACGGGGTCATCCGCCTTCGGCAACTGGCTCGAGGAACATGCCCGACAGGCGACGGTCTTCACCGAGAAGTCGGGCATCAATCCGGTGGTGATCGACTCCACTGCCGACTTTGACGGTATGGTGCGCAACCTCGCGTTCTCTCTCGCCCTCTACTCGGGACAGATGTGCACGAGCCCGCGGCTCATTTTCGTGCCCGGGGGAGGGATCGACAGCGATCGTGGCCATTGCAGCTTCGACCAAGTCGCCCAGGCGATCGTCGGCGCGGTCGACGCCTTGCTCGCCGATCCCGCCCGCGGCGCCGAGATCCTGGGCTGTATCCAAAACCCGGCCACCCTCGAGCGCGTCGAGCGTCTCGAGCGGGCGGCTGGCAATGCCGTGCTGCGGACTTCGACGCCTTATGCCCATCCCCGCTTCCCGAACGCGCGCATGCGCACGCCGCTCCTCGTGCACGTCGAGAGCGGCGACGAGGACCTCTACATGCAGGAGGCCTTCGGCCCCATTTTTTTCGTCATCGAGGCCGACAGCACCCTCGACGCCATCGACCGGGCGGCGCGGGTGGCGCGCGCGAAGGGCGCCATCACCGCGCTCGTCCACACCACCGACGAGTCGGCCCGGCGCGGCATGGAGGCGGCGATGCTCGAGGCGGGCGTGGCGCTGTCGGAAAACCTGACGGGCAGCATCTATGTGAACCAGGCCGCGGCGTTCAGCGACTATCACGTGAGCGGGGTCAATCCTTCCGGTAATGCGTCGCTCACCGACCTCGCCTTCGTCACCCCGCGCTTTCGTATCGTGCAGCGGCGTCGGCCGCTTGCGTAAGGGGAGCAGACCGTCATGTCGGAAAGTCGAGAACTCCTGCGCGAAGATCGAGCCGATGGTGTCACCTTCCTCACTCTCAACCGGCCCCAGGCCTACAACAGCCTGTCGCGGCGGCTGCTCGACGATCTTTCCACCACCCTCGAAGCCATCGCCGCTGACCGCAGAGTTCGGGTGGTGGTGATCCGTGGCGCCGGCGAAAAGGCGTTTTGTGCGGGCCATGACCTCAAGGAGATGGGCGAGGATCGCACCTATGGGGCGCTGCGGGCCCTGTTCGACCGCTGTTCGCAGGTGATGCTGGCGTTGACCCGCCTGCCGCAGCCGGTGATCGCTCGCGTCCATGGGATCGCCACCGCCGCTGGCTGCCAGCTGGTCGCCGCCTGCGACCTCGCCGTGGCGAGCGAAGAGGCGCGGTTCGCCACCTCCGGAGTGAAGTACGGGCTCTTTTGCTCGACCCCGATGGTGGCGCTGTCGCGCAACATCGCCCGCAAACCGGCCATGGAAATGCTGATGACCGGCGATTTCGTCGACGCCGACACCGCCCTCCGCCTCGGCCTCGTCAACCGAGTCGTGCCGCGCGACCAACTGGACCTCGAAGTCGATGCCCTGGCCGCTCGCTTGCTCGACAAGCCGGCGGATGTGCTCGCCCTCGGCAAACGCGCCTTCTACCGGCAGCTCGAGATGGGCCTCGAAGAAGCCTATGCGTTCACCACCGAGGTGATCGTGCAGAACGCCCTCGGCCGGAGCTTCGAGGAAGGCCTCAAGGCCTTTCTCGAAAAGCGCCGGCCGGTCTGGCCGCAGGCGGCAGAATGAAACCCGCCAATCGGCGCTCGGGAGACCCCGTCGCCAGCGGGCCGTCCCTCGCCTCCCAAACGGACGGGAAGCGGGAGGCCATGGCCGCGAATGGCCGGTCTTTCGCATCTTGCCCTCGGAGCGCTGTCGTTCTGCGTTCGCGAGGGCCACGGGTGCTGCCCGAGTTCGTCTCGTTCGGCCGCTCGGCGGACCGGCGGATAGGCAAACCCACGACACCTGGCGCGGCATCTCGATCCCACCTGCGCTGCCGCGCGGTCTCGCGCGCGATGGTCCAGCGCCCTTGCCGGAGACCGTCAAAGCGCTCCGACGCGCGAGAGAGCAGGATCGAGCATGCGACCATGAGAGCGCGCCGCGCGACGACCGCGCACACCCGGATGCCGAAAAGCGACCTGCCTGGACGCAGCGCGGCGCGAGGGAGGCGAAGCCAAACTCCCGCCAGCCCCCGATCGATCTTTCCCTATCGCCATAGCGTGCTGCCGAGCCTCGTCGCCCTGAGACGGCAGGCCTCGGAAGCGCCCGCCGGTATCCCTTCGCTCGCTCGCCCTGCCACCCGCCCCCAGCGCGGTCTTGCGGATCCTTCGCCGCCGTCGCTGGCAGGCCGTGCGGGCCGCTCCCCGTTTCCGCTCACACCTGGACGAAGCCCTGGACCAGACTGCCGACGAGGAGGTGCCAGCCGTCGACCAGGACGAAGAAGATCAGCTTGAAGGGCAACGAGATCATGACCGGAGGCAGCATCATCATGCCCATCGACATGAGGACCGACGCGACCACCAGGTCGATCACGAGGAAGGGCAGATAGAGGAGGAACCCGATCTCGAAAGCGCGCCTGAGCTCGCCGATGACGAAGGCGGGCACCAGCACCCGTAGCGGCGTCGCCAGAGGGTCCTCGGGAGGCGGCAGCTGGGCGATTTCGAAGAACAGCTCGAGATCCTTCTCGCGCGCTTGGCGCAACATGAACTCGCGCAGGGGCCCGGCCATGCGCTCGAGCGCGGTGCGTTCGTCGACCCGCTCGGCGACGAGAGGCTCGATGCCCTCGCTCCACACCCGCTCCAGGGTCGGTTGCATGACGAACAGGGTGAGGAAGAGGGCGAGCCCGATCAGCACCATGTTGGGCGGTGACTGCTGCAGGCCGAGGGCGGTGCGCAAAAGCGACAGGGCGATGACGATCCGGGTAAAGGCGGTGAGCATGACGAGGAGCGAGGGGGCGAGCGCCAGCGCTCCGACCAGCATGCCCAGGCGGACGATCTGAGCGGTCGTCGAGCCGGCACCGAGATCGAGGGTGATCTCTTGGGCCGCGAGCGGCAGCGGCAAAAACAGGACGGAGGCGGTCAGAAGAGTGGCGCCCCTCCGCGGCCAGCGGGCAGCTGCCGGCTCGGCGCTGGTCGTGCCGACCGGACTCGCCCTCACGTCCCATCTCCTTCGAGCCGATCGAGGAGCTGGGCTCGCTCGGGACCGAGGATCAGCAGATAGTCGCGACCGCGGCAGCGCAAGAGCACGATTCGGTGGCGAGGATCCAGCGGACAAGAGGCGAGCAGGCGCATGTCCGCGCCGACTGCGGTCGGGATGGCGAGCCACGGGAGAAAGCGCCGGGCGAGGAGACCGAAAACGAGGACCGCTCCGACCACCGCGAGCAGCAGCACCCCCGCGCCAGCGAGCTCCGCGCCGCTCACGGTCTTTTGCCCGACTGCCGGTAGGCGGCGAGCGCCCGGCGCTGGCGCTCGCAGGCCTCGAGTTCGTCCCGGGTGCGGGCGAGGCTCCGGCGCGTCGCCTCCACGAGACCTTCGAGACCGAGCGCGAAGGCGGCGAGCTGGAGCTGCGCCGACGTCCCCTCCGACACCTCCATGCGGCCGATTTGTCGCCGCAGGCTCTCGGTGGCGCGGGTGAGCGCAGCGACGTCCGGAAGCTCGCCCTGCTCGAGGCAGGTCCGGGCAGCGACCACGAGCGCATCGAGTTCGGCGAGCAGTCTCTGCCATTCCCCGCTCATTCCGCGCTCTCCCTTCCCCCGGCGGCGAGTCGAGCGTTCTCCCGAAAGAGAGCGGCCAGGATCTCGGCCACCGCGGCAAACGCCTCGACGGGGATGGCCCGACCAGCTTCGAGGCGCACGAGCAACTGGGCGAGATCGGGGTCCTCGCGCACCGGCACACCCGCTGCTCGGGCGAGCTCGACGATTCGCTGCGCGATCCGCCCCCTCCCTTTGGCCGTCACCCGCGGCAGATCGGTTCCCTTGGGATCGTAGCGCAGGGCCACCGCCACGGTTTCGCGTTCCACCTCGACCTCCACCGCCTCGGCGTCGCCATCCTGCCAGCCGAGGGTTAACGTTCCCTTGAGATCCTACCGTTGACGCGCCGGGGTTGGGCGCGAATGTCCCGTTCGGGTGCGGCGCGAGGGACAGGACGGTGGCAAGCAAGCTCGACGAAGCGGCGATCCGGCGCTGGGCGCGGCAGATCGTGCTGCCCGAAGTGGGCGGCCAAGGTCAGGCTCGGCTGCTCGCCGCGCGGGTGCTGGTGGTGGGCGCTGGCGGCCTCGGTTCGCCGCTCCTTCTCTACCTCGCGGCAGCCGGCGTGGGATGTCTCGGTATCGTCGACTCGGACCGAGTGGACGTGAGCAATCTCCATCGCCAGCTGTTGTTCGACGAATCCGACATCGGCCGGCCCAAGGCCGAGGCCGCCGCCGCACGCCTCGCCCGACTCGTCTCCGGGATCGAGGTGCGGCCGTTCGCCCAGCGCCTCGATTCCGGCAACTGCCTCGAGATTCTCCGCGGCTGGGATGTCGTGGCGGACGGCAGCGACAATTTCGCCACGCGGCGAACCGTGCACGATGCCTGCTTCCAGCTGCGGATCCCCCTCGTCAGCGCCTCGGTGCAGGGCATGGACGGTCAACTCACGACCTTCGTCGCCTGGCGCGGCCGTCCGCATCCCTGCTTCCACTGCCTCTTTCCCGAGGAACCGGAAGCGGGAGCGCTGCCGAGCTGCGCCCAGGGTGGCGTCCTCGGCCCGGCGGCGGGGGTGATCGGTTGTCTGCAGGCGGTGGAGGTGGTGAAGGAGCTCGTCGGCGGACTGCCGGGGCTGTCGGGTCAGCTCGTGATCTACGACGCGCGCAGCTGCGCGTTCCGCACCCTGCGCGTTCGCAGGCGGCCCGGCTGTCCGGTGTGCGGCGGCTGAAGGAAGGCCGCGCACTGGCGGATGACCGGAAGGAAGATGGCGGCGATCCGAGAGCGACGGCACGGTTGCGTGCGACCCCCTTCCTGCGCTATGGCGCGGGCGCGCGGAGGAGTCGGACCGGCGTGGGGGCCTCGCGAGTGAACGACATCGGAGAACGTCCGGGTCCGGAGGGAGGGGCGGTGGTCGCTCTTCCCGAGGACTATCGTCCTTCGGAAGACGAACCCTACATGAACCCTCGTCAGCTCGAATACTTCCGGCGCAAGTTGCTGCGCTGGCGCGAAGAGATCCTGCGCGGCTCGGATCTCACCCTGCGCCAGCTGCGGGAGGGCGACGAACGCCTCCCCGACGTCACCGACTGGGCCTCGGCGGAGACCTTCCGTTACTATGAGCTGCGCACGCGCGACCGCGAGCGCAAGTTGCTCGCCAAGATCGACGCCGCGCTGCGCCGCATCGAGGAAGGTACCTACGGCTATTGCGAGGAGACCGGCGAGCCGATCGGTCTCCGGCGGCTCGAGGCGCGGCCCATCGCGACCCTCAGCATCGAGGCGCAGGAACGCCACGAACGGCGGGAACGCAGCTTCCGCGACCGCTGAACGGCGAAAGCACCCGGCATTCGATGGCGTACAAAAAAGGAGGCGCGCACGCGCCTCCCCTCGAGATCGGACCTGCGTGTGTGGGCTTACGCCTCTTGTGAGGCGATCATTAACAATTCTTCACCTAGGCGCCAAGTGCGTTTTACGCGAACTCTCAGAGAGAGCGCTCTACCATGAGTTTCTTGATCTCGGCGATCGCTTTCGCCGGATTGAGCCCTTTCGGGCAGGTGTTGGTGCAGTTCATGATGGTGTGACAGCGATAGAGCCGGAAGGGATCGTCGAGCTCCTCGAGGCGTTGCGCAGTCGCCTCGTCGCGGCTGTCCGCGATCCAGCGATAGGCCTGCAGCAGCACCGCCGGCCCGAGGTAGCGGTCGCCGTTCCACCAATAGGACGGGCAGGCGGTCGAGCAGCTTGCGCAAAGGATGCATTCCCAAAGTCCGTCGAGCCTCGCCCGCTCCTCCGGCGACTGCCGCCGCTCCTTCTCCGGCGCCGCCGACTGGGTGATGAGCCACGGTCGGATCGACGCATATTGGGCGAAGAAGGGCTCGAGATCGACGACGAGGTCCTTGATCACCCGCATGTGCGGTAGCGGGTAAACGGTGACCGCCTCCCCCGGCACGTCAGCGATCGCACGGGTGCAGGCGAGCGTGTTCTCGCCGCCGATGTTCATGGCACACGAGCCGCACACACCTTCGCGGCAGGAACGTCGGAAGGTGAGAGTGCCGTCGAGCTCGGTCTTGATCTTGATGAGCGCGTCGAGGACCATCGGCCCGCAATCGGCAAGGTCGACGGTATAGGTGTCGAGCCGCGGATTGCCGCCCGAGTCGGGATCGAAGCGGTAGATGCGAAAGGTCTTGGGCTTCTTCGCTTCGGCCGGTGCCGGCCAGGTCCTGCCGGCTTCGACCCGCGAGCCCTTGGGCAAGGTGAAAGCGACCATACCATTCCTCCGGATGGGGGGAGGGTTTCAATAGACCCGCTTTTGCGGCGGGATCGGCTCGACGTCGTTGCTGAGCGGATGGAGATGGACCGGCCGGGTCGAGAGCCGCGGCCGGAAGTCCTGGTCGACCCAGCAAAGCGTATGCACGAGCCAGTTGCGGTCGTCGCGCTCGGGATAGTCCTCGCGCGCGTGTGCCCCGCGGCTCTCCGTCCGGAAGGCGGCCGAATGCATCGTCGCCACCGCCTGCAGCATGAGGTTCTGCAACTCGAGGGCCTCGACGAGATCGCTGTTCCACACCCGCGACCGGTCGTCGAGCCGGATCTCCGACAAGCTTCCGGCGATCTCGGCCAGTCGCCGACAACCGTCCTCGAGGGTCGGGCCGTCGCGGAACACCGAGGCGTGCCGCTGCATGGTGCGCTGCATGGCAAGCCGCACTTCGCCGGGGCGCAGGCTGCCGCGGCCGTTGAGGAGCGCGTCGATGCGCGCGATCGCGGGCTCGCCGGCATCCCGCGGCAAGTCCTTGTGCGGGCTCCCTGGCCGCACCCGCGCTGCCGCCTCGTGCGCCGCAGCTCGACCGAACACCACGAGATCGATGAGCGAATTGCCGCCCAGCCGGTTCGCCCCGTGGACCGAGGTGCAGGCCGCCTCACCGACTGCCAGGAGGCCCGGCACAATGGCGTCGGGATCCCCGTTGCGGGGAGCCACCACCTGGGTCCGCCAGTCGGTCGGAATGCCACCCATATTGTAGTGACAGGTGGGCACGACCGGGATCGGTTCCTTGGTCACGTCGACGCCGGCGAAGATGCGCGCGGTCTCGGCAATGCCGGGCAGCCGCTCGCGGATGAGCTCCGCGCCGAGATGTTCGAGATGCAGCAACACATAGTCCTTGTTGGGACCGCAGCCCCGGCCTTGGTTGATCTCGATGGTGATCGCCCGGCTCACCACATCGCGAGAGGCCAGATCCTTGGCGGTCGGGGCATAGCGCTCCATGAACCGCTCGCCGAGAGCGTTCGTGAGATAGCCTCCCTCGCCCCTCGCGCCCTCGGTGATCAAGCAGCCGGCACCGTAAATTCCGGTCGGATGGAACTGGACGAACTCCATGTCCTGCAGCGGCAGGCCGGCCCGCAACACCATGGCGTTGCCATCGCCGGTACAGGTGTGGGCGGAGGTGCAGGCGAAATAGACGCGGCCGTAGCCTCCCGTGGCGAGACAGGTGAGATGGCCGCGGAAGCGATGGATCGAGCCATCGCCGATCGACATGGCGACGACGCCGCGGCAGGCGCCCTCCTCGTCCATGAGCAGGTCGAGGGCAAAATATTCGTTGAAGAATTGGACGTGGTGGCGCAGCGCCTGCTGATAGAGAGTGTGCAACAGCGCATGTCCGGTGCGGTCGGCCGCCGCACAGGTACGGTACGCTTGCGCCTTGCCATAGTGGATCGACTGGCCGCCGAAGGCGCGCTGATAGATCCTTCCGTCGGGGGTGCGCGAGAATGGCACGCCGTAATGCTCGAGCTCGTACACGGCGGCCGGGGCGTTGCGCGTCATGTATTCGATGGCGTCCTGGTCGCCGAGCCAGTCCGACCCCTTGACGGTGTCGTACATGTGGAAGCGCCAGTCGTCCTCGACGATGTTGCCGAGTGCGGCGTTGATGCCGCCCTGGGCAGCCACGGTGTGCGAGCGCGTGGGGTACACTTTGGAGAGACAGGCCACCGACAGGCCGGCCTCGACCATGCCGACGGCGGCGCGGAGCCCGGCACCGCCCGCTCCCACCACGATACAGTCGAAGGTATGATCGGTGACCGGATAGGCCTTGGGCATCGCCTCAGCTCCCGGTTGCGACGGCGAGGATGGCGAGAATCGAAGACACGGCGAGCAGCCAAGCGAGGAACGTGACCGCCAGCAGGGCCGCAGGCTTGAGGAAGCGGCCGTGCACATAGTCCTGGATGATCACCTCGAGCCCCAGTTTCGCGTGCCAGAAGGCGGCGATCACCAAAAGGAGCATCAGGGTGGCGTTGAGCTGGCTGGAAAGCCACTGCCGGACCTCGGCGAAGGTGGCCTCCGAGAGCCGAACCGCGGAGACGAGGAACCACAGGGTGAGGGGTACGACGGCGATCGCGGTCGTCCGCTGGACGATCCAATGTCGCACCCCTGTGTGGGCAGCGCCGAGGGAACGAAGCACCGAGGCTCTGGCCATGGACGTCTCCTAGGCGGCGAACAGGATGACGAGCCAAGTGAGAAGGGAGAGCGCCACGGTGGCGATGAACACCCCGAGACTCGCCCGCTCCGCCACCTGCCGATCGAAGCCGAGGCCGGCATCCCAGAGCAGGTGGCGCAGGCCATTGAGCAGATGGTAGAAGAGGGCGAGGGTGAACAGGAACAGGACGAAACGACCGAGTGGGCTGCCGCTCACCCTCTGGACCACGGCGAAGGATTCCGGTCCCCGGGCGAGCGCCGTGAGCCACCAGGTCAGGAACAGGAGCCCGACCGCCAGGGCCACACCGGTGATCCGGTGCAGGATCGAGCTCGCCATGGTCAGGTACCAGCGATAGATCTGCAGATGTGGCGACAGCGGCCGCGCCGTCCGCTCGGCCATGGTTCCGGCTCCCCCGACGCGATGTGGTTGCATCCGCGATTTCGCAGTCGCGAAAGAACACCCCGCCAGCCGAGCCTGTCAAGCGGGGCACCGTGGCGCGCGCGTCGCACTCGCGGCGACACCCGTACCCGACCGGTCGGATGGCGATGACCGACACCCGTTCGGCATCCGGCCCCACCGCGGCGGCGTTCATCGCGCGCTACCGCGCGGCGCGTGCCGATCCCACCCTCGTCGTCCTCGAGGGTTTCCATGCCCTCAAGCACGCTCTCCGCTTCGGTGCCGATATCCTCGAGGCGGTCGCCGTCGCACCCCAAGAGGTGCTTGCCCTCGCTCGCGACCTGGCGCCGGATCTCTTGCCCGTTCTGCCTGCCCTGCTGCGTCCCGTCGAGGCACGGCTCTTTGCCGAACTCGCGCCCGATCCCCCCGCCACGGGGGTGCTGGCCCTCGCCCGGCGTCCTCCTCCTCGCTGGCCCGATCTCGCCGCCGCCGAGCTTCCCGCTGTCCTGCTCGACCGGCCGGCGCACGCCGGGAACCTCGGGGCGGTCATCCGGGTCGCGGCCGCCGCCGGAGCACCAGCCGTGCTGGTGACCGGGGATTGGGATCCGTGGCATCCGCGGGTGGTGCGCACCGCTGCCGGGTTGCACTTCGCGCTGCCCGTGCTGCGGCTTTCGGCTCCGCTCGATCCGGCGGTACCCGTCGTGGCCTTCGATCCTGCGGGCGAGCCCTTCGACCCCGGCAGCCTGCCGCGCGCTTCGATCCTCGCCTTCGGCTCCGAGCGCCGCGGCCTGTCGGTGGAGCTGCGCGAGCGGGCCACCTTGCGCCTGCGGCTTCCCATGCGGCCAGGGGTGTCGAGCCTCAATCTGGCGACCGCGGTGGCAGCCGTCCTCTATCTCGCGCGCGCCGCCTGCCCCGCTCAGCAGGTGAAAGCCAGCTCGCCGTGAGGAGGTGCAGCCTGCGCGTGCGACTTGCCAGCGCGGCGGGCGAGCCAGATGGTGCACACGACCCGCAAGAGCGACGCGAAATTCTTCACTTCCCCGCGTAGCTCCAACACCTCGTCGTAGAGGACGCCCAGAAAATGCGGCGTCGTCATGCCTTCGGCAGCCGCCATCTCGTCGAGGATTTCCCAAAAGCGCGCCTCGAGCCGTACGCTCGTGACCAGACCGTGGATACGCACCGAACGGGTCACCGCCTCGCAGGCGGCGGGATCGGTGGATGCGTAGATGCGGCACATGGACGCTTCCTCCCTGACTTCCTCGCCGCTCATTCCGCCCCGCCGGACCGGCAGACGAGCCGGTACCCGCCCGGTTCCGTGACGATGAGCCGCATCTCTCCCGGCACCGGCTCGATCTTCTGGCGCAAGCGATAGATATGGGTTTCCAGCGTGTGCGTGGTCACGCCGGCATGATAGCCCCAGACCTCGTCGAGCAGCACCTCGCGCGGCACCGGTCGATCGCCGACCCGGCAGAGAAACCTGAGAATGGCAGTTTCCTTTTCGGTCAAGCGGATTTTCTTCCCGCCCGGAGCGCAAAGCAGCTTGCGGGCGGGCTGGAACTGGTAGGGCCCGACGCGCAGGACGGTTCCGTCACCGAGCTCGAATTGGCGCAGCTGCGCCGCCAGCCGGGCCAGCAACAGCGCGAGTTGGACCGGCTTTGCGAGCTGTTCGCTCGCGCCCTCGGTGGCGAGCGTCGCCCCCTCGCCCGGTTCCGCGAGCACCAGAATGGGGATCGTCGCGCCCCGGCGCCTCGATTCCCGACACAGGCTGCTGGCATGCGCACCGAGCCCGGCGTCGACCACGAGCGCATGATGGCTGCGACCATCGAGACGCCCGAGCGCCTCGGCCGCGCAGCCGGCTTCGTCCACCTCCAACCCGCCGTGCAGGCGCAGCTGAGCGGCGAGTTCGCGGCGGAACCCCTCGTCGTCGACGACGAGCAAAACTCGCTTCCTCTCCGCCATCCCTGTCGTCCGTCGGGGTCGCGCCCCATTGCCGGAACCGGCTCATGCGGCGCATATCTAGCTGGCTGCGAGGGGACGGCCAATGCGAGCGCGCTCGGCGGCGCCCCTTGTCGGCCGGAGCGCCGGGGGCTAAGCCGGCCTCGTCGTTCACGGACCGTTAGGGAAAACGTGCGACAACGCGAGGGACTCGCTCGACGTCCGGCCTTTCCCGCGACGCGGAGTGGCATGGCGCTTCTCGTTTACATCCTCGCCCTGAGCGCGGTCGCACTCTACGCGCCGGACACGCTCTGGCATCCGGCAGCGACCGAATTCATCCTAGTGATCGGCGTGGTGGGTGTGTGGCGCTACGGCTGGGGCGGGATCCACTTCCTGCGCGCTCTCCTCTACCGGCACGCCGTCTTTCCCGATTGGCGGCGCCGCGCCGACCGCCTCGCCGTCCGCTTCGCGGAGGCCGAAACCCCGACATCGGATCCGGAGATCTCGCCGGCTCCGCAGCTGTTCGTGGTGGTCACGAGTTACCGCATCCCCGCCGAGACCACGGTTGCCGTCTACCGCAGCCTCATCGAGGAAGCGGAGCGCTGGCCGGGCAAGGTGACGATCGTCGCGTCCCTCGTCGAACCCGCTGACGAGCGACTTTTGAAGCTCCTCTTCCGTCGGCTTCGCCCGGCCGATCGGGTGCGACTCGTGCTCCAGCGTCTCCCCGCGCGCGGCAAGCGCGATGCCCTCGCTGCCGGCCTGCGCGCCGTGGCGCGACGGATGCCGCGGCCGGACGATGTGGTGGTGGTGATGGACGGCGACACCCTCCTCGCGCCGCACACCTTCGCGCGCTGCGTCCCGTTCTTCGACCTCTTCCCGCGGGTGGGAGGCCTCACCACCGACGAGGACGCGCTCGTCCAGCGCGCGCCCGTCTACGCTCAATGGCATGCTCTGCGTTTCGCCCAACGCCACTTGCTCTACTCGTCGCTCGGCCTGTCGCGGCGCCTGCTCGCCATGACCGGACGGATGTCGATGTTCCGCGCAAGCGTCGCCATCCATCCCGAGTTCATCGGCATCATCCAGCAAGATTACATCGATCACTGGCGCCTGGGGCGTATCCGTTTCCTTACCGGCGAGGACAAGTCGACCTGGCTGTGGCTGCTGGAACGCGGATTCGACATGCTCTATGTTCCGGATGTCCGCGTTTTCACCATAGAGCAACCGCCAGCCCGCAGCTTTCTCGTCGGCTCGACGCAATTGATGTTGCGCTGGTTCGGCAATATGTTGCGCGGCAGCGGCCGCGCCATCGAACTGGGCCCGCGTCGGATCGGCCTCTTTTTGTGGTGGTGCCTGATCGACCAACGTTTGTCGATGTGGACACCCCTCGTCGGGCCGCTCGCTGCCGTCATGATCGCCCTCTCGGTGTCGCCCTCCTTTCTCTGGACCTATCTGCTCTGGGTCATGCTCACGCGCCTGCTCTTGGTGCTGGGGCTTCTTTCGGTGCGGCCGCGCGTGGGCGGCCTTTGGCCATTGCTCCTCTACTACAACCAGGTCTACGGGGCGCTCGTGAAGATCTTCGTCCTCTTCCGCCTCGATCGGCAGCGCTGGACCCGTCAGAACATCACCCTACCCGCTCCCCATCTCGCCGATCGCTGGCGTCGCCTCAGTTCGACCTTCGCCCACGGCTTGGCACTCGCCGGCCTCGCCACCGCAGTGGCATTCGCCACTGGCCTGCTGGCCTGGCCGCAACACCTCACCCTGTCGATTCCGTCGTGAGATCCCCAGCATGCATACGCAGATCGCGCACGAGACCGAGATCCACCGCCAGCACATCCGACTGCGCATCCCGATCACCGTCGAGATCGACGGCACGTCCTATGTCGCCGACGATTGGTCCCTCGGCGGTTTCGGGGTGGCCAACGGGATCGCTGGGCGGCAGCCGGGTGACCGCTTCCCGGTGCGCATGTTCTTTCCGTTCGAGGACTTCGAGATCGTCCTCCATGCCGACTGTCAGCTCGTCTACGTCACCCCCGATCATTCGCGCTTCGGCTGTCGATTTCTCGGCCTCACTGCCGGCCAGGCGGAGCTCTTTCGCTATCTGATCGAAGCCTATTTGTCCGGTGAGATCGTGAGCGCCGGCGACGTGCTGGTGGCCGCCAACCGGCGGACGGGAGCCCAGCTGCGTCGGCTCGCAGCCGTCGACGAGGAGGAGCCGGGACTGGGCGGGCGGCTGCGGCGCTGGTTCGGCCACGGGCTTCTGGTCGCGGCCGCGCTGGGATTGGTGGCCCTCGTCGTGCTCGGCGTGCGCGAGCGGTATTTCGTCGTGCGCACGAGCGACGCGGTCGTCTGGGTGCCGATGGTGGAGCTGCGGGCGCCTTTCGCCGGTCGCGTCGAGGCCCTGCCGCGCAAGCCGGTTTTTGCCGCCGGCGATCCGGTGGCCCGGGTGGTGGCGGCTGACGGCAGCGAGGCGACCCTCGTCTCGCCCTGCGAATGCGCGCTTTTGCAATGGATCACGGTGCCCGGGACCTACGCCCAGCCGGCCGAGGCGGTGGTCACGCTCGCCGCAGCCGATCAACCGCTCTTGATCCGCGCCCAGCTGCCCGTGGACCGCGCGCGCCGCCTCGCCATCGGACAGCGCGCCGAAATCTGGCTGCCGGGCTCTCCCGAGCCGCTCCTCGCTCAGGTCGAAAAGCTCGATTTCAAGCCGGACCTCGCAGGCCTCGTGCGCAACGGCCCCGATGCCGGCGAGAGCCGCAAGGCCCAAATCTATCTGCGACCCGACCGGCCGCTCGCCTTCGATCTCCTGGGCTCGCTCGTCGAGGTGCGCATTCCCTGACCTGCAACCGGCGCAATCCGGTCCTGCGTTCGCCGAAGAGGACGCTTTGGCCGAGATGCGGCATCCTGTGGCCGGTCGAGACCGCAGCCGGCGGAGCTGGAGATGCCTTCGAGACCTGCGACCAGAGGCGCGCCGATGTCGCCCGCCATCCTCCGCGGCATTGGCTTTGCCCTGGCGAGCTATGCCGGCTTCGCTGCCGCCGACGCGGCGATCAAACTGGCGAGCCAGCGTTTTTCCGTCTTCCAGATCGCCGCCACCGTCGCCCTCTTTGCCCTCTTGCCGGTTCTCGCCTTCGCCCAGCGCGAGGGCGGCATGCGGGCACTGCTGCCGGCACGTCCCCAGGCAGTGCTGCTCAGGGCCGTGCTCACCGCCACCTGCGGTCTCGCGGTGTGGGAGTCTTTCCGGACCCTGCCGCTCGCCGAGGCTTATGCGCTGCTCTTCACGACTCCCCTGATCGCCACCGCCATGTCGGCACTGGTGCTCGGCGAGGAGGTCGGCTGGCGCCGCTGGACCGCGACGGGGCTCGGCTTTCTCGCCGTCGTGATCATGGTGCGCCCAGGCTTCCGCGAGCTCGCGCTCGCCCATGTCCTCGCCTTTCTCGGGGCGCTCTCGGGCGCCGCTTCGATGGTGGTGCTGCGGTGGATCGGCAGCACCGCCACCGCCGCCTCGATCCTCTTCGCCCTGTTCGCCACCATCTTCCTCGTCGCTTTGCCCGG
The DNA here is from genome assembly GCA_002898275.1 of bacterium HR40. GTDB lineage: Bacteria > Pseudomonadota > Alphaproteobacteria > Geminicoccales > Geminicoccaceae > HRBIN40. Next base: position 218,212 of record BEIQ01000001.1, on the reverse strand, counting down.
TGCTGTCGCCCAATTCCATATGCCCACGGCGCAGGAGCTGCTGCTGCAGGCGACAGCTGGCCTGCTCACTGGTCTCGCTCAGGCTGGGCTCGTGGTCGCCATGCGCCGTGCGCCGGCGGTGGTAGTCGCCCCGTTCCAATACAGCCAGATGCTGTGGGGGATTGTTTTCGGCATGTGGCTGTTCGGCCATCTGCCCGACCTCGGGCAGATGGCCGGCTTCCTCCTGCTCGTCGCCAGCGGTCTCTACACCGTACGCCGCGAGTGGATCCGCAGCCGACAGCTGAGCTTTCGGCCTTTGCGCGGCGAGGGTGCAGCGCTACCTGCACCGGCCGCGGGCAACCGCTGAGCGACCGTCGCTCTTCCCGACCGGCCGTCGTCGCGGGGCTCGGCGCAACCCTAGCCGTCCAGCCGGCTCGCCTGGCGCGCATAGCCGAGGCTGCGCAGGGCTTCTGCGATCTCGTCGAGGATCAGGGGATCGTCGATGGTCGCCGGCATCTTCCACGGCGTGCTGTCGGCGATGCGTTTCATCGTCCCGCGCAGGATCTTGCCCGAGCGGGTCTTCGGCAGACGGTTGACGATCGCCACCAGGCGGAACGCCGCAACCGGCCCGATGCGATCGCGCACCTGCTCCACGAGCTCCCGGCGGACGACCTCGTGGTCGCGCGTCACCCCCGCCTTGAGGACGACAAAGGCGAGCGGCAGTTCGCCCTTGAGCTCGTCGGCCACCCCGATCACGGCGCATTCGGCGACATCCGGATGGGCCGCCAGGACCTCTTCCATTTGTCCCGTGGACAGACGATGGCCGGCGACATTGATGACATCGTCGGTGCGACTCATCACGAAGACGTAGCCGTCGGCATCGCGGTACCCGGCGTCACCGGTGAGATAGTGCCCGGGATAGCGAGAGAGATAGGACTGGAGGTAGCGCTCGTCGGCATTCCACAGGGTGGGAAGGGTGCCGGGCGGAAGGGGTAGCCGCAGCGCGATCGCGCCCATCTGGCCCGCCGGCACATCGGCCCCGTTCTCGTCCAGGATGCGGAGGTCGTAGCCGGGCATCGGCAGCGAACAGGATCCCGGTTTGATCGGCAGCAGCTCGATACCGACGGGATTGGCGCAGATCGCCCAGCCGGTCTCGGTCTGCCACCAGTGATCGATCACCGGCACGCCGAGCTTCGCCTGCGCCCAGAGAAGGGTGTCGGGATCGCAGCGCTCGCCCGCGAGAAAGAGGGTGCGGAAGCGAGAGAGATCGTAGCGGCGGACGAGCCGGCCCTCGGGGTCCTCCTTTTTGATGGCGCGGAACGCAGTGGGCGCGGTGAAAAGCGCCGCCACCCGGTGTTCGGAGATCACTCGCCAGAAGGCTCCGGCATCGGGTGTGCCCACCGGCTTGCCCTCATAGAGAACGGTGGTGTTGCCGTGGATGAGCGGCCCGTAGACGATGTAGCTGTGGCCCACGACCCAGCCGACGTCGGAGGCCGCCCAGTATACCTCGCCGGGCTCGACCCCGTAGATGTTGCGCATGCTCCAATGGAGGGCTACCGCATGACCCCCATGATCGCGGACGATGCCTTTGGGTTGGCCGGTCGTGCCCGAGGTGTAGAGGATGTAGAGCGGATCGGTGGCCGCGACGGGGACACAGTCGACGGGTTCCGCTCCCGCCATCTCCTCCTGCCAGTCGAGATCGCGGCCGGGCACCATCGTCGCCTGGGCCTGCGGGCGCTGCAGAAGGATGCAGCGTTCGGGCTTGTGCCGCGAGATGGAGATGGCCCGGTCCAAGAGCGGCTTGTAGGGGACGATCCTTCCAGGCTCCAGGCCACAGGAGGCGGAGACCACCAGCTTCGGCTGGGCATCGTCGATGCGAGCTGCGAGCTCGTGGGCGGCAAAGCCGCCAAAGACCACGGAGTGGATGGCACCGATGCGGGCACAAGCGAGCATGGCGATTACCGCCTCTGGCACCATCGGCATGTAGACGATGACTCGATCCCCCTTGCCAATGCCCTGGCGGCGCAGCACACCGGCGAAACGGGCGACGAGCTCGCGCAGCTCGCGATAGGTGATCCACCGCTTGTCGCCCGTCATGGCGGAATCGTAGATGATCGCTGTCTGGTCGCCGCGCCCCCGCTCGATGTGACGGTCGACGGCATTCCAGCAGGTATTCAGCACGCCACCCACAAACCATCGGTAGAAAGGCGGACGGCTGTCGTCGAGCACACGATCGAACCGCCGGATCCAATCGATGCCCTCCGCCTGTTCCGCCCAGAAGCCCGCCGGATCTGCGAGCGAGCGCCGGTAGATCTCGGCATAGGTCGTCATGCCCCCTTCTCCTCCCGCCGTGGGTCCGCAAGCGCGGAACATACCGGGCCCCGAGGCGCGGACAATCGCCTTGCGTTCGGCCGTCGCAAGCCGCACCGGCCATCCTCCGAAAGTCGCTTGCACCATGACAGGAAGCGGCTATCGCTGGCGAGGCGATGCTGGACCGGCGTTCCTTCCTCGCCCTGACTTCCGGGTTTTTGGCCGCGGCCGGGCTTCCGGGCCGTGCCGGGGAACCGCGCCTCCTTCGCCGCCGCCTGCGGGCGACCGTCGCCAAGCGGCGTGTTTTCGGTCGAGACGTCACGCTCTTTCTCTACGACGGCCGATTTCCCGGACCGGTTTTGGAACTCGAAGAGGGCGACCGGCTCGAACTGGAGTTCGAGAATGCGCTGCCGGAAGCCACCAACCTCCATTTCCACGGCATGCGCCTGCCGCCCACTGGCCGTGGCGACAATGTCTATGTCGACATTCCCCCAGGTGAGCGCTTCACCTACGCCTTCGACGTGCCAGCGGGCGAGGCCGGTACCTATTGGTATCATCCCCACCTCCACGGAAGGCTCGCGGAGCAGCTGTGGCGGGGATTGGCGGGAGCCATCGTGGTGCGCGGTCCCCTCGACCGCATCCCGGAGCTCGCCCGTTGCGACGAGCGTATCGTGCTGCTGCGGGATATCGCCTTCGACGAGGGCGGACTGGCGCGCCATCGCCCTAGCGACTGGCACAATGGCAAGGAAGGACCCATCGTCCTCGCCAACGGTGTCTTCGAGCCGGTCTGGCGGCTGCGTGCGGCCACCGCTCGGCTGCGCCTCGTCAATACCTCGAACGCACGTTTCCTGCGGCTCGGCCTTTCGGATCGCCGGCCTTTTTTCCTGATCGCCATCGACGGGCGCTTCCTCGAAAGGCCCGTCGACCTCGAGGAGCTGATGTTGAGCCCCGGCCAGCGCGCCGACCTCCTCGTCCCGATCGAGGACGGCCGCAGCGTCGACGTGCTCGCTCTTCCTCACAATCGCGGTGTGCCGACACCGCGACTCGTCAACCGCTTCCTTTTGCGTCTCGTGCCGCCGGCCGGAGCCCGGCCGCTGCCGTTGCCCGATCGCCTCGCCGAGATCCCGCGTCTCGCGGCGACCGTACCGTCACGGAGGCGGCGCATCACCCTCGCCATGTTCCTCCTCGGCGGCCGCCTCTACCGACGCGAGCGGGTCGACATCCTCGCCCGCGCCGGCGATGTCGAGCTCTGGCAGGTCGAGAATGTCGACGCGCTCTTCCATAACTTCCACCTCCATACCTGGATCTTCCAGGTGCACCGGCGCAATGGCCGACCGCCGCCGTTTCCGGCTTGGGCCGACACGGTCCCGCTCGCGCCCGGCGAGCGGTTGGAGCTGCTCGTGCCCTTGACGCCCCACACCGGGCGCACGGTGTTCCACTGCCATATCGCGGAACACAACGATCGCGGTATGATGGGAACGATCGAGGTGTGCCGCGACCTGCGCGCCGAGGGAGAGCCCGTGCCGATCGTGCTGGGCATGGGGGGCGCGGTCTGCCGGGTGTGATCGCCAGGGCCGGGTCGCGCGCCCCTGGCTCCTCGGCCCCCGAGGTGCCTGCCGTACGCGCCGGATGCGTGCCGACAGCTGGCCGGACGAGGATCAGGCGAGGGGTGGCTCCGGCACCACCTCGACCCAACGGCCTTCGGTGTGCGAACGGGCCACGGCATCGAGCACGCGCGAGACGTGCAGAGCCTCGGCGAAATCGGGGGATGGGGCCGGGCCGCCACGGATCGCGCGCAGCATGAGCCAGGCCTCGACCACCTTCTGGTCGTTGAAGCCGAGGCCGTGTCCCGGTCCGGTATTGAACGAGCCGTAGAGCGGATGTTGCGGCGCCATGAGCAGGCGGCGGAAGCCGCGACGATCGACCCGCCCGGACGCCTCGAACAGCTGCAGCTCGTTCATCCGCTCCTGATCGAAGACGAGGCTGCCGCGCGTGCCGGTGATCTCGAAACTCAAGTAGAGCTTGCGACCGTGGGCGATGCGGCTCGCCTCGATGGTCCCCTCGACGCCCGCGCGGGTGCGGAAGAGAAAGCGTGCCTCGTCGTCGTTCTCCACGACTCGCCGCTCTGCGCTGCCCGGTGCCACCGGGCGTTCCTTGATCACCGTGCGCAGGCTCCCGCACACCCAACCGATCTCGCCGACAAGCCAGGTGACAATGGCGAGGATGTGCGAGCCGACATCGGCGAGGGCCCCATGGCCGGCCTCTTCGCGCGAGAAGCGCCAATGCCACGGGATGCTCGGATCGGCCATGTAGTCCTCGCTGTGGGTCGCGCGCACCGACACCACCTCGCCGATCTCGCCGCCTGCGACGATCTCGCGCGCCAGCCACAGCGCCGGGTTCTGGCGGTAGTTGAAGCCGACGAGGGTGAAGCCGCGGGCGCGCGCTGCCGCCTCGGCCATCCGCCGCGCCGCCTCGGCATCGGGCGCGAGCGGTTTTTCGCAATGCACGTGCTTGCCGGCTCGAAGAGCGGCGACAGCGACGGGCTCGTGCAGATGGTTGGGGGTGTTGACGATGACCACATCGACCGCCGGATCGGCGACCAGCTCCTGCCAGTTCCGAGCCGCTCGCCGAAAGCCTAGAGCCCGCGCCGCGGCGTCGGCGCGCTCGGGGGTGCTGGCCGCCACCGCCTCGAGGACGACAGGGCCGAGCTCCGGCCCGAAGATCACCGGTGCCTCGAGGTAGCCGACCGCGAACGCCTTGCCGAGATACCCCGTGCCGACGAGGCCGACGCGGACTGGCTCGGCGCTCATGCCGCCTCCTCGCGGCGCGTGCAGGGCGGCATGCGCCCATCCGGTGGCAGGATATAGGTACCGGTAGCATGGGCGACGGGGCGGTCATCGCCGAGCGGGGCGATGTGAACCTCGCCGACCACGAGCGTGCGACCGGACCGGAGCAGCCGGCCGCGGGCGAGCAGATCGGCAGGCCGGGCCCGGTGCAGGAAATGGATGTTGAGATCGGTGGTCACCGCCAGCTCCACCCTGCCGACGAGCGATAGCACCACACCGTAAAGGGCGATGTCGGCAAGGGCCATCATCGCCGGCCCGCAGATCGTGCCGCCCGGCCGCACCAACATCGGTTGGAAGGGGAGGAGGATGTCGACCCGCCCCGGCTCGAAGCGTTCGACCCGCACCGCGAGCAGTCCGACATAGGGCACACCTTCGCGCGCCAGCCGCTCGAACTCCGCCGCCGAGAGATCCGCCACGACCGCCATCTCCGGGCCGTCGCCGTGCCCTCATGCCATGCCGCAGCGCCGCCGTCGAGCCCCTCTCGCCTGCGGCATCCGGGGTCGCATCCGACACTTGCCGCGGTCTCGCCAGCGCTGGCAGAGTGCGGATGTGCGCATGAGAGGGGAGGAAGCATGCCGTCGGCGGATCCACTGCTCGAGCCCTATCGGCTGCGGCACCTCGTACTCCGCAACCGGGTGATGAGTACGAGCCACGAGCCGTTCTACTCGGAGGACGGCATGCCGAAGGAGCGCTACCGCCTCTACCACGTGGAAAAGGCCAAGGGCGGGATCGCTCTCACCATGATCGGCGGCTCGTCGATCGTCGACCGCGACAGTCCGCCCGCCTTCGGCAATTTGCACCTCTACAAGGACGAGATCGTGCCGTGGCTGCGAGAGCTCGCCGATGCGGTCCACGAGCACGGCTGTGCGGTGATGTGCCAGATCACCCATCTCGGGCGCCGCTCTTCCCACTACACCGGCGACTGGCTGCCGCTCATCTGGCCTTCGCCGGTGCGCGAGGCCTCGCATCGCTGCTGGCCCAAGGCGATGGAGGACTTCGATTTCGCGCGGGTGATCCGGGCCTACGCTGCTGCGGCCGAGCGTTGCCGAGCGGCCGGCCTCGATGGCATCGAGATCGAAGCCTATGGCCACCTCTTGGATGCCTTCTGGTCACCGGCCTGGAACCGCCGCGACGACGAATGGGGCGGCAGCCTCGACAACCGCATGCGCTTTTCTCTGCGGGTGGTCGACGCCATCCGCCAAGCGGTAGGACCCGACTTCATCGTCGGTATCCGGATGGTGGTGGACGAACAGCTGGAGGGTGGGCTCGGCCGCGCCGAGGGGCTCGAGATCGCCCGCCGTCTCTTCGCCACCGGCAAGCTCGACTTCCTCAACGTCATCCGCGGCCATATCGACACCGACGCGGGGCTCGCGCAGGTGATCCCCAACATGGGCACCCCGGCCGCACCCCATCTGGCCTTCGCCGGGGAAGTGAAGCGCCTGCTCGGGACACACGTGCCCGTGTTCCACGCCGCGCGCATCAACGACGTGGCCACCGCCCGCTTTGCCGTGCGCGAGGGCTTGCTCGACATGGTCGGCATGACCCGGGCCCACATCGCCGATCCCCACATCGTCGCCAAGATCCGACGCGGCGAGGAGCATCGTATCCGGCCCTGCGTCGGCGCGGGCTATTGCATCGATCGCATCTATGGCGAGGGCGAGGCGCTCTGCATCCACAATCCGGCGACTGGCCGCGAGAAGAGCCTGCCGCACGTGATCCCTCTGAGCGAAGGTCCGCGACAGCGGGTCGTGGTGGTGGGTGCCGGCCCGGCCGGGCTCGAGGCGGCACGGGTGTCGGCGGAGCGCGGTCACGAAGTGATCGTCCTCGAGGCGGCAAGCGATCCGGGTGGTCAAATCCGCTTGTCGATGGCGCTCGATCGCCGCCTCGAGCTCGTCGGCATCGTCGACTGGCGGGTGGGCGAGTGCGAACGCCTCGGCGTCGAGTTCCGCTACAATCTGCTCGCCGACGCCGAGGATGTCCGGGCGCTCGAGCCCGATATCGTGGTGGTGGCCACAGGCGGCTTGCCTCACACCGCCTTTCTTCACGAGGGCGCCGAATATGTCACCACCAGCTGGGATATCCTGAGCGGCTCGGTCAAGCCAGCGGACCAGGTGCTGCTCTTCGACGACAACGGCGCCCATCCGGGACTGGTCACCGCGGAAGTCATCGCCCGTGCCGGAGCGCAACTCGAGTATGTGACCCCCGAGCGTATGTTCGCCCCGCTGGTCGGTGGAACCAACTATCCCGCCTATGTCGATGCCTTCACCCGCTATGGCGTGCGCGTCACCCTGTTCGAACGACTGGTGCGGGTGCGTCGGCAGGGCAATAAGCTCGAGGCCGAGCTCTGGAACGAATTCGCCCGCCGCCACAGCACGCGGCTCGTCGATCAAGTGGTGGTGGAATATGGCACGCTGCCGAACGACTCCCTCTATTTTGCGTTGAAAGCCGAATCCATCAACGGCGGCGAAGTCGACTATGCGGCTCTCCTCGCTGGCCGACCGCAGCGCGTGGTGCGCAATCCCGAGGGCCGTTTCCGCCTCTACCGCATCGGCGATGCCGTCGCCTCGCGGAACATCCATGCCGCCATCCTCGATGCCCTGCGCCTGTGCATGGCCTTCTGACCCGACATCGCCGATCTGGCTCGCCAGCTTTCATGCGCCATCGGCCGCCGACCCGAGATCGGCGGCGACCGCCGAAAGCAGGTCCGGCCAACCCTCGCGCTCGAGGATCGCGTCGAGACCGTGCACGATCCGCCGCACCACCCCCGGCCCCTCGAAGACGAGTGCCGTGTACAGCTGGACGGCCCGAGCACCCGCGCGGATCTTGCTAAAGGCGTCCTCGGGCCCGAAAATCCCCCCACAGCCGACTAGCGCGAGCCGCCCTGCCGCCAGGCGCGCCACCCGCGCGAGCACGGCCGTCGAGGGGCCGAACAGGGGGGCGCCACTCAGACCGCCAGGCTCGGTCGCTTCGAGCGAGCGCAGGCCCGCGGGCCTCTTGATCGTGGTGTTGGTGGCGACGATCCCCTCGATCCCGCACGAGAGCGCGGTTTCCACGATCGCAGCGATCTCCTCCTCCTCGAGGTCGGGGGCGATCTTGAGGAAGATGGGCCCCCTACACCCCAGCCGCGCGCGGGCGTCGCCGAGATCCGCGAGGATGGGGCGAAGCCGCGCTGCCGCCTGCAGCTCCCGCAATCCGGGAGTGTTGGGGGAGGAGACATTGATGGTCACGTAGTCGGCGAGCGGTGCGAGGCGTTCGTAGATGCGCCGGAAGTCGGCTCGCGGATCCTCGCTGTCGCGATTGATACCGACATTGACTCCGACCACCCCCGGCCGTCCCCGCCGACGCTCGAGGCGGGCCGCCACCCGCTCCATGCCGTCGTTGTTGAAGCCCATGCGGTTGACGATGGCGCGATCGGCAACGAGCCGGAACAGGCGCGGTCGCGGATGGCCCGGCTGCGGCCGCGGCGTGACCGTGCCCACCTCGACGAAGGCAAAGCCGAGCCGGAAAAGCGCGTCCACGGCCACGGCGTTCTTGTCGAAGCCGGCCGCCAGCCCCACGGGATGCGGGAGCTCCAGCGAAGCGAGCCGAGTCCGCAACCGGGGCGATGGCTCGAGGGCGATTGCCGGCCACAAGCGCACACCGCGCAGGGCGATCGCGTGGGCGAGCTCGGGATCGAGCCGCCGGGCCAAGCGCAGAACGAGGGGAAGCCGGCCGTCCATGTCCTCCTCCCGATCCTCTCTCGGCAAAGTCCGCACCGGCGCGAGCCTCCGCCAAGGTCCGGGAGGCACCGCCTTTTCAGATGGCGCGAAACGGTGCCAGTCCGCCCCAGGCGACGAAACCGGGATTGCGAAAGCCCGGTTTGGCATAGCGGAGAGAGTCACCGGCGACCGTGAGCACCTGGCCCCCGGCCGCCTCGAGGACCGCCTGTCCAGCGGCCGTGTCCCATTCCATGGTGGGGCCGAAGCGAGGATAGACGTCCGCCTGCCCCTCCGCCACCGCACAGAACTTGAGAGAGCTGCCGGCCGCGACCGTGTCGGCGATGCCGTGGCGGGCGAGCCAGGCATCCGTCTCCGGGTCGCGATGCGAGCGGCTCGCCACCGCGACGAGCCTCGCGGGATCCGCTCTCCGCACGGCGATCGGCCGGCTGCCGTCGGCCTCGTGGCGCAGTGCTCCCCGGTGGCGCACCCCGGTCCAGGCGACACCGAGCGCCGGCGCCAGCACGATCCCGAGCACCGGCACCCGGTCCTCGACGAGGGCGATGTTGACGGTGAATTCGCCGTTGCGAGTGAGGAACTCGCGCGTGCCGTCGAGCGGATCGACGAGCCAGAACGGCGCATCCCCGACCTCGGGCACCTTGCCGGCGGCCACCGACTCCTCGGCGACCACCGGCACTCCCGGAAAGTCGCGACCGAGGGTTTCCAGGATGATCGCTTCCGCCAGCTCGTCGGCAACCGTAACCGGCGACGCGTCGCCCTTGCGGCGCACACGGGCATCTCCGGCATAGACCTCGAGGATCGCCGCGCCGGCGCGCTGGGCGAGCGTCAGGAGAGCGGCGAGATCGACCGCGGAAAGGAGGCTCATCGGCTGCTGGTCTCCATGGCGGAAGGAACCGCGAGAGGCGGGGCGGAAGCCGCGGAGGCTTCCAAATCGTTCCCCAGAGTTAGGGAAGGCTTAACGCTTAGGTGGCAAAAGACGCCCTCGATGTCCACGGATGTGTGTGCATGGCGAGCCCCTCGCTCCACCTGCCGGCCAATCCCGCCGCCCATCCGGCGAACGAGCCGGAAGGTCAGGGCGCGGCCTTCACCCTTTACCCGCCGCGTGGCCGCAAGGGGCTCGATCCCACGCACCCGGCCGAATTCGTGCGGCGCTTGGCGGAGTTCCGCCGCCACCATGCCGCCCTCCCCCACGCCCGCCTGCTCGGTGCCCTGCACGTGTTCGATCTCGCGGAGCTTCGCCTGCGTTTCGGCCGCCGCTGGCCGGAGATCCGCGAAAAGGTGTTCCAGATCATCGAACACACGCTCGACCGCGTCACCGGCGCCCATGACCTCTATCTCGTGGTGGACGAGACCACGCTCTGGGTGTTCACCTCCGGCCGCCGACGGTCGGACGCCAAGGCGCACATGGAACTGACAGCCTCCGAGCTCACCGCCCGCTTGTGCGGCCTGCTCCCCGGCGGGGTGGCGATCCGCTGCCGGACCCTTCCCTTCGATCTCGTGCGCGGCCTCGAAGGGGTGAGCGACGTGGCCCAGCTGCGCGACCGCATCGCCCATTGCGAACGCGAGGCGGAAGCTGCGGAACGGCAGGCTTTTGCCGCCATCGCCGACCGGCTGGTCGTGGGCTACGAACCCCTCGTTCACCCGCGCAAGCGGCTCGTCGCCGCCCACCGACTGTCTGCCTGCTGGAAGGATGCCGGCGGCGAGCTCCAACCAGCGGAGCGGCTGTGCGAGGAGCGGCTCCTCGGGGTCTTCGATGCCCTTTTGGATCTGTGGTTGCTCGAGCAAAGCGCGCGGCCGCTCGCCACCTCCCGCGGCGGCAGGGGCATCCTCGTCGTCCCGGTCCACGCCGAGACCCTGCTCACGGCCGCTCCGCGCCGGAGCTATACCGAAGTCTGCCGTCGGTTCCGCGAGCGGTCGCGGCGGCATCTCGTCTTCGAGATCGTCGACCTCCCCGATACCCTGCTCCAGCCGCGGCTGCGCGATCTCGCCGGTTATCTCGCGCCTTTCGCCCTCGGCATCGCGGTGCGGCTCTCGGGCCGACTGCCGGCGATCCGCAGCCTCGAGGGGACCGGCGTGCGCTTCGTGACCGTCGCCGATAGCGAAGGCCAGAAACCGCTCGCCGATTTCGCCGCGGCGGCCCATCGCCTGCGCCTGCGCGCCGTCTGTCTCGAGCTCGCGACCCCGGAGCGCCTGCGGGAAGCCCTCGCCGCCCATGTGGACTATCTCGCAGGGCCTGCGATCGCACCGGTGCGCGAGGCACCGCTGCCGCATCGCCGCCTCTAGAACAGAAATGCGCCTCAGCCCGCCTCGCGGCCGAGGCTTTTGGCCACCATTTCGTAGAGATCGCGGGAAATGCTGCGACTTTCGGCGAGGCGCACCAGCTCCTCGCGCATGCGGGCCCTGCGGCCCGGCTCGAGCCGCTGGAAACGGGCGAGCGGCGCGGCGAGACGGGCGGCGAGCTGCGGGTTGCGGCGGTCGATCTCGAGAATGGCGTCGGCGAGCAGTCGGTAGCCGCTGCCGTCGGGGCGGTGGAAACCACGCAGATTGGCGTGGGCAAAGGTGCCGAGCAGCGCTCGCACGCGATTGGGATTGGCCAGGGTGAAGACTGGATGCCGCATCAAAGTCCGCACACGAGCCACCGCCTCGTCGTCCTCGATGCCGGCCTGCAGGGCGAACCATTTGTCCACCACGAGCGGCTCGCCGGCAAAACGCCGGTAGAACGTCATCATCACCTCGCCCAGACAGGGCAGCTGCAGATCGCAGGCCACGGCGAGGGCTGCCAGACGATCGGTGAGGTTGTCGGCCTCCCGCAGCTGTTGGCGCACCAGCGCATCGCCATCGGCCGGAGCGGCGACGGCGAACCAGGCGAGCGCCAGATTGCGGAGGGCGCGGCGGCCGACGGCGTGCGGATCGACCTGCCAACGGCCGGCGGGGGCGAGACGATCGTAGAGGGCCCGCCAGTCCTCGGCATGTGCCGTCGCCACGAGCTCGCGCACCTGCCGCCAGGCCTTGTCGACCCGTTCGGGATCGACCGGCTCGCGCTCTTGCGCGAGGTAGGTCCGGCTCGGCAGCGCGAGCAGCCTCGCGGCAAAGGCGAGATCGGTCGGCAACCGCGCGAGCAGCCGGCCGAACAGGCCGACCAAGATGCGACCCGCTTCGCTGCGCTGACCGTCGTGGGCTGCGAGCATGGCGCGCAGGGCCAGTGTCTGAAGGGCATCCCAGCGATTGACGGGATCGTCGTCGTGCTCCGCGAGATGGGCGAGGTCGCGCTCCGAAAAGGCGGTGTCGAGGCGAACCGGCGCGGAGAAGAAGCGCAGCACCGACGGCACCACCGGTGCGCCGATGTCCTCGAACACGAAACGCGCGCTCTCCTGCGCGAGCTCGAGCACGCGTTCGCCACCGACCGGCTCGTTCTCGCCCGCGAGCCGCAGCCGCACGTGCTGGCCCTCGCCATCGAGTAGGGCGACCCGAATCGGAAGGACGAGGGGATCGCCGCCATCCGGTCGCACCTGGCGGAACTCCAGCCAGTACCGGCGATCTGCAGGCTCGAAGCCAGTCGCGAGATGGACTCGCGGCGTGCCCTTTTGGTCGTACCAGCGCGCAAAGGCGGAGAGGTCGCGACCGGAGACCGCTTCCATGGCCGCGAGGAAATCTTCGCAGGTCGCGGCCCGGCCGTCCATCCGGCGGAGGAACTCGCGCACCCCCTGCACGAAAGTGTCGCGCCCGAGCAGGCTCTCGAGCATGCGCACGATCTCCGCCCCCTTCTGGTAGACCGTGGCGGTGTAGAAATTGTTGATCTCGATGTACTGCTTGGGGCGTACCGGATGCGCGAGCGGGCTCGCGTCCTCGGGAAACTGGCTCTCGCGCAGGCTCACGACGTCCGAGATGCGCGCCACTGCCCGCGACCACACGTCTTCCATGAACTTCTGGTCGCGGTAGACCGTGAGCCCCTCCTTGAGGGTGAGCTGGAACCAGTCCCGCAGTGTCACCCGGTTGCCGGTCCAGTTGTGGAAGTACTCGTGGGCGACAATGCGCAAGATGCGGACGTAATCCGCGTCGGTCGCCGTGTCGGGATCGGCGAGCAGGGCCGACGAATTGAAGATGTTCAGACCCTTGTTCTCCATCGCCCCGAAGTTGAAATCATCGATGGCGACGATTTGGTAGAGGTCGAGGTCGCATTCCAGCCCGAACACCTCTTCGTCCCAGCGCATCGCCCGCTCGAGGCAAGCGAGCGCGTGGCGGCAACGGCCGACCACCCGTTTGGGCGCCCACAGTCGCAGCACCACGTCGCGCCCCGAAGGGGTACGGTGGCGCGACTCGATCGAGGCCAGATCCCCGGCGACGAGAGCGAAGAGGTAAGAGGGCTTGGGGAAGGGGTCGTCCCAAACGGCATAGTGCCGGCCGTCCTCGTGGGAGCCGGCATCGACGGGGTTGCCGTTGGAGAGCAGCACCGGGTAACGGTTGCGGTCGGCCACCAGCTTGACCCGCCATGTCGGCAAAACGTCCGGCCGGTCCTGGAACCAGGTGATGCGCCGGAAGCCCTCCGCCTCGCACTGGGTGCAGAGGATGCCTCCGCTCTCGTAGAGCCCCATGAGCGTGCCGTTGTCACGGGGTGCGATGCGCGTTCGCACCGCGAGCTCGATCTCGTCCGGAACCTCCTCGAGCGTCAGCGTCTCGCCGTCGACAGGGAGATCGGCCGGATCGAGCGGGTCGCCGTTGACCGAGAATGACAGCGTCTCGAGATCGCGACCGTAGAGCACGAGAGGGCCTTCCCGCTCGCGCCGGATCCGGGCACGCATGTCGACCTCCGTCCGTTCGGCATCCAGGTCGAAGCTGAGTTCCACGGCATGCGTGCGAAACGCCGGCGGTCGATAGTCCTCGAGACGAACGGGGCGACGCTCGCGCTGGTCCTTCATGCTGTATCCAGCCGACATGGTCGGACACGGGAGATAGCAGCGCAGCTGCCAGCGACCAGCCGAAAGGGCGTCCTGCGATGCCGCCACGGCTGCCCGTGATGTCGCAAACCCACAGGATTCCGTCGCCGGGGCGAAGCCGGATGGCCGATGCCGCTTGTGGGATGAGCGGGCCAACATACCCAAAGGATGGCTCTCGCGGGCCTCCGCACGGTCAGGGAGGGAGGGGCATGACGCAGCCAACGAACGCGACGACCACCACGACCGGGGCCATGCACCGGCGCACTTTTCTGGCCAGCACGGCGCTGGCCGGTGCCGCGCTGCTGTGGCGTCCTGACGACTCGTTGCGGGCACAAGCGGCTCGGCCCAAGCGTGGCGGCCACCTCAAGCTCGGCATCGACGGAGCAGCCGCCACCGACAGTCTCGATCCCGCCACGTACACCGCCACCTATCTGCAAACCGTGGGCTATCAATGGGGCAACTGTCTCGTCGAGGTCGACGAGAAGGTCGAGGCACGTCCGGAACTCGCCACCGCCTGGGAAGCGAATGCCGATGCGACGGTCTGGGTGTTCAAGCTGCGGCGCGGGGTGACCTTCCACAATGGCAAGGAGATGACCGCTGCCGACGTCGTCTATTCGCTCCACCACCATCTCGGCGAGAAATCGCAGTCGGGAGCCAAGGGCTATCTCGAGGTGGTGAAGAGCGTGCGGGCGAGCGACACCTACGAGGTCACCTTCGAGCTCCACGGCCCCTATGCCGACCTGCCCTATGTGCTCTCGGACTATCATCTCTTGATCGTTCCGGACGGCAGCGATTTCCGCAGCCCGATCGGGACCGGCCCCTATGTCATCCGGGTCTTCGAACCGGGGGTGCGGACGCTCGCCGAACGCAACCCGAACTACTGGAAGGAAGGGCGCGGCTGGGCCGATTCGGTCGAGACGCTGGCCCTCAACGATCTCACGGCACGCACGAGCGCACTCCAGACCGGGGCCGTGCACTTCGTCAACCGGCTCGACCCCAAGACCGTGCACCTGCTCGCCCGGGCGTCCAATGTCGCGATCCTCGATGTGCCCAGCGCCGGTCATTATACCTTCGTCATGCGCTGCGACACCCCGCCCTTTGACAACAACGACTTGCGGCTCGCGCTCAAATGGGGCATCGACCGCCACGATCTGGTCGACAAGATCCTGCGCGGCTATGGTCGGGTCGGCAACGACCATCCCATTCCCGAGTTCGATCCTTTCTTCCATGCCGCCTTGCCGCAACGACAATACGATCCCGAGCGCGCCGCCTTCCACTTCAAGAAATCCGGCCATAGCGGCGCGATTACGCTCCACATCGCCGACGCCGCCTTCACCGGCGCGGTCGATGCTGCCCAGCTCTACAAGGAGCATCTGGCGAAGGCCGGGATCGCGCTCGACATCGTGCGCGTGCCCAATGACGGCTATTGGTCGGACGTCTGGATGAAGAAGCCGTTCTGCGGTTCCTACTGGGGTGGCCGGCCGACCGCCGATCTCATGCTGTCGGTCGCCTACCGTTCCGATGCACCGTGGAACGAGAGCTTCTGGAAGCGCCCGGAGTTCGACCGCCTGCTCGACCAGGCGCGGGGGGAACTCGACGACAGCAAGCGCCGCGCGCTCTACGCCGAGTGCCAGCGCATGATCTGGGAGGACGGCGGCGAAATCGTACCGATGTTCAACAATTTCCTCTTCGGTGCGGCCAAGAACGTCACCGGCATGGTGCCGGTGCCGGTGCTCACCGGTCTGCGTGCCGCCGAGCAGCTGTATTTCGCGGATCTCTGACCGGTGCCGTCGCTCGCGCGGCTCGTCTGCCAGCGCCTGATTCACGGCGGGGTCACCCTGCTCGCGGTGTCGTTTCTGATCTTCGCCGGCACCGAGATCCTGCCGGGTGACGTGGCCGAAGCCATCCTCGGCCAGACAGCGACCCCCGAGGCAGTGGCGAGCATCCGGGAAGAGCTCGGCCTCGATCGCCCGGCCTGGCTCCGCTACCTCCTCTGGTTGTCCGCTCTGCTGCAGGGCGACCTCGGCACCTCCCTGGCAAGCCGGCGGCCGATTGCCGAGATGATCGCCGGCCGGCTCGAGAATAGTCTCTTCCTCGCCGGCGCCGCCGCGGCCGTGGCCGTCCCCCTCGCGCTCGGCCTCGGCGTGATCGCCGCGCGCTGGCGGGAGACGGCGATCGACAAGACGATCTCCGTGCTCACCCTCTCGGCCATTTCCATGCCGGAGTTTTTCGTCGGCTACGGGCTCATCTTCGTCTTTGCGGTGAAGCTCATGTGGGTGCCATCGCTCGCCAGCGTCCACGCCGGTCTCGGTCTCGGCGAGCGGCTGGCGGCGGTCGCCCTGCCGGTGGCCACCCTCGCTCTCGTCGTCACCGCTCACATGATGCGCATGACCCGCGCCGCCATCCTCGCCGTCATGACGAGCCCCTACATCGAGATGGCCGAACTCAAAGGGCTCGGCCGCACCCGGGTCATCCTCCGCCACGCCCTGCCCAATGCGTTGGCGCCGATCGTCAATGTGGTGGTCCTCAATCTCGCCTATCTGGTGGTCGGAGTCGTCGTCGTGGAGGTGGTCTTCGTCTATCCGGGCATGGGCCAGCTCATGGTGGACGCGGTGGCCAAGCGCGACGTCCCGGTCGTGCAGGCCTGCGGGATGATCTTCGCCAGCACCTACGTGCTCCTCAATCTGGCAGCGGACGTGCTCGCCATTCTCGCCAACCCGAGGCTCCGGCATCCGCGGTGAGGCGGCCATGAGCAGACCGGGTGCAGGGGCGATCTTGGGCTTCGGCATCGTCGCGGGGTTCGCGGCGATGGCGCTCTTCGGCCCGTTCCTCGCACCTCACGGCGAATCCGAGATCGTCGGCGACGTCTGGGAGCCCGCTTCGACGGCGCATCCCCTCGGCACCGACCATCTCGGTCGCGACATGCTGAGCCGACTGCTGTTCGGCGCTTCCCGCAGCATCGGTGTCGCCCTCGCGGCCACCCTGCTGTCCTTCGCCGTGGGCACGACCCTCGGCTATGTCGCCGCGGTGGTCGGGGGGCGCCTCGACTCCTGGCTCTGTCGGGTGGTGGACGCCCTCATGGCGATTCCGACCCTGATCTTCGCGCTCGTCGTGCTGGCGGTGCTGCCACCGGAGCTCTACGTCCTCGTCCTCGTGATCGCCCTCCTCGACTCGACCCGGGTGTTCCGTCTCGCGCGGGCGGTGGCGATGGATGTGGTGGTCATGGATTTCGTCGAGGTGGCGCGGCTGCGGGGCGAGGGTCTCGGGTGGATCATGTTCCGCGAGGTCCTGCCGAACACTCTGCCGCCGCTCATGGCCGAATTCGGCCTGCGCTTCTGCTTCGCCTTCCTGTTCCTGAGCTCTCTCTCCTTCCTCGGCCTCGGCATTCAGCCGCCTCTCGCCGACTGGGGCGGCATGGTGCGCGACAATGCCAATGCCATCGCCTTTGGCCTCGCCGTGCCGCTCGTGCCCGCGGCCGCCATCGCGCTTCTCACCGTCGGCGTCAATCTGGTGGTCGACTGGCAGCTCGAGCGCGCGTTGCGGACGCGCCGGGGATGAGTCGATGACGGCCGTCCTCGAGATCCGAGATCTCTGGGTCGAGACCTCGAGCGGCGGAGCCGCGAGCGCCATCGTTCGCGGCGTGTCGATCACCCTCGCGCGATCGGAAGTGCTCGGGCTCATCGGCGAATCGGGTGCCGGCAAATCGACCATCGGTCTCGCTGCCCTGGGCTATGCGCGCAAAGGTTGCCGGCTGGCACGCGGCTCGATCCGACTGAACGGCGAGGAGCTGCTTGGCGCCCCCGATCGGCGGCTCCGGCAACTGCGCGGGGCGCGGGTCGCCTACGTCGCCCAGTCCGCGGCAGCCGCCTTCAACCCGGCGCATCGCCTGGAAGATCAAATCATCGAACCGGCGGTCGTCCACGGCATCCTGTCCGAACGGGAGGCCCGGGCCGAGGCGCGTCGTCTGTGTGCGAGACTGGGTCTGTCCGATCCGGAGGCCTTCGGCCGGCGCTATCCGCATCAAGTCTCGGGCGGCCAATTGCAGCGCGCGATGACGGTCATGGCGCTGTTGCCCAAGCCCGATCTCGTGGTGTTCGACGAGCCCACGACCGCCCTCGACGTCACCACCCAAATCGAGGTGCTGGCGGCGATCCGGCTGGCGATCGAGGCCGAACGGCTTTCCGCTCTCTACATCTCCCACGATCTCGCGCTCGTTGCCCAGATCGCTCACCGCATCCTCGTGCTCCGGGACGGCCGCGAGATCGAGTGTGGACCGACCGACGCCATCCTGAACAGGGCGACCGCCGCCTATACCCGAGCCCTCGTCGAGGTACGTCGGCTCCATCGGCCGGAGCGCCCGCCGCCAGCGGGACCGCCGCTTTTGTCGGTCGAAGGGGTCGATGCCGCCTACGGCCATGTGCCGGTCTTGCACCGGGTCTCGCTGACCGTGCCCGCCGGGCGCACGGTTGCGGTCGTCGGCGAGTCGGGATCCGGCAAGTCGACCCTCGCACGGGTCATCACCGGCCTCCTGCCGCCGAGCCGGGGCGAGGTGCGGCTCGACGGCACGCCGCTCGGGGCGTCCCTGCGGGCGCGCTCGCGCGAGCAGTTGCGGGCCATCCAGCTCATCCACCAAATGCCCGATGTGGCCCTCAATCCGCGCCAGCGCGTAGGCCAGATCATCGGCCGCGTGCTCGCCTTCTACTTTGGCGTCGATGCCGCTCACCGCCAGAGGCGCGTCGCCGAGCTCCTGGAACAAGTGGAACTGCCAGCCGACTTCGCGAATCGCTATCCGGACGAACTCTCGGGCGGACAGAAGCAGCGCGTGTGCATCGCCCGCGCCCTCGCCGCCCGGCCCCGACTGCTCGTGTGCGACGAACCGACGAGCGCCCTCGACGTCCAGGTCGCGGACGCAGTGTTGCGCTTGCTCTTGCGCCTGCAGGAAGAGACCGGCATCGCCTTGCTGTTCGTCACTCACGATCTCGCGACGGTCAAGGCGATCGCGGACGAGATCGTCGTCATGCATCGAGGTCGGGTGGTGGAGCGGGGTACCAAATCCGAGATCCTGACCCCGCCCCACCATCCTTATACCGAGCTCCTCCTCTCCTCGGTTCCCGAGATGACGATGGGCTGGCTCGACGGTGTGCTCGCCGGGCGTAGGGCTCGGCAGGCACGCCGCGACGGTCTTAGGGAACCGGCGGACCGCTGACCGCGCTCGCCCTGGCAGGGAGCCGTCCGAGCATGCGCGCGAGCGTGTCGTCGCGATCGACGAAATGGTGCTTGAGGGCACCGCCCAGGTGCAGGAGCAGGAGCAGGATCAGAGCCGGCTTGACGAGCGCGGCGTGCAACCCCTGCCAGATCTCGTTGGCTTCCTCCTCCGCTTCGTTTTCCCCACTTGGCGGAGCGGCCAGCGCCGCGCCCATGGCCTCTTCCTCGCCTTCCTCTTCGACGAACACCCGGCTGGCAGCTGGTTCGACGGTTCGAGGGGGTTGACGCCCACCGACGAGCTCGATGCCGAAAAACGCGATCGGCCTGCCCTCGGCCAGCTGCGCAGCGATGCCGGTGATGGGGCCCAAGAGGGAGATGGCGAGCAGGCCGCCGTGCACCGTCCGCGCCAGGGTGACCTCGAAAGGCATGCGGGTGAGGGGTGGCGGCGGTGGCTCCACCCAGCGCCAGGCGAGCCGCACCGCCGAGAGCAGCAGCACGAGCAAGCCGAGCGACATGTGCCAGTGGAAGAGCGTGAATTTCTCGGGACTGCGTTCCATCTCCTCGCCGATCCAACCGACGGCCAGATTGGCCAGGATCAGCGCCGCCACCGACCAATGCAGAGCGATGGCGACTGGGCCGTAGCCCCTCGCGCCGTGTGCGTCCGACATGGCCCTTTCCCCGCGGCGACGACGCGGGGGCTCGCCACCCCCGCATCGCTCTCTTCTCAAAAAGCCGTCAGTCGTCGTCGTCCCAGCCGCGGCCACGGCCGTCGTGGCGCCCTCGCCAACGCAGCTCGTCGCGGGCGATCGCGCCGTCGCCGTTACGGTCCAACCGGTCGAACATGTGGGTCACGGGAACGGCGAATTCTTCTGCTGTCACCACGCCGTCGCCATTGCGATCGTGCCGCTGGAAGGCGCGGACCATGGCGACATTCATCGCGTCCGTCCACAATGCCCGATACTCGTCGAGCGACAGCCGGCCGTCGCCATTACCGTCGAAGCGAGAGAGGCGGTCGTTGCGGAATTGCTCGGCCTCGCTGCGGGTAATGCGCCCGTCGCCATCGCGATCGAACTGGGCGAACATCTCGGCCGGCCCCCATCCCATACCGTAGCCGTGCTCGTAGCCGTGGGGGTCGGCCACGGCGCTCGCCGTCGCGAGACCGCTCACTGTGGCGATCGTCGCTGCGGTTGCGATCCATCGGGCTTTGGTCTTCATCCTCGCCACTCCGGTTGCGGTGATGTCTCTGCCTTGCGGCCATCCGCATATGGCGGTTGTGCCACCGGCGCGGGATGCGGGCAGAGTCGCGCATTGGTAACGAGCGGCAACGCCCATGGTCGGAGACGACGCGCCGTTACAATTTCGGGGAGGTGCGGCGACGGACGCTGCACCACATCCCTGTCGCAGGCGACATCGGACAGACCATGGAGACTTCGAGCCCGCACATCCTCGTCGTCGACGACCACCGCGATATCCGCGAAACCCTCGCGAAATACCTCGGACGGAACGGCTTTCGCGTCTCCACTGCCGAGGATGCACGGGCAGCGCGGCGGGTACTGCAGACGGCGGCCATCGACCTCGTGGTATTGGACATCATGATGCCGGGGGAAGACGGGTTGTCGCTGTGCCGGGATCTTCGCGCCCAGAGCGGCATCCCCATCGTCCTGCTCACCGCCATGGCGGAGGAGACCGACCGCATCGTCGGGCTCGAGCTCGGCGCCGATGACTATGTCACCAAACCGTTCAATCCGCGGGAGCTCCTCGCGCGCATCAAGGCGGTGCTGCGGCGGGCCAACAGCCTGCCGCCCGCAGCCGAACGCCTCGATCGGCAACGGGTACGGTTCGGCGAGTGGGTGTTCGATCCGCTGCGGCGCGAGCTCTGCGACGAACGCAGCGGTGTCGTGGTGCCACTGGGCACCGCCGAGTCGATGTTGCTTTCAGCCTTCGTGCGCCATCCGGGCATTGTCCTCTCGCGCGACCAGCTCCTCGACCTCGCGCGCGGCCGCGAGGCACAGCTGTTCGACCGCAGTATCGACAATCTGGTGAGCCGATTGCGCCGCAAGCTCGGAGACGATCCCAAGCGGCCCCGCTATATCGTCACCCACTGGGGCGGCGGCTATAGCTTCGTCGCCCGGGTCGAGCCGGCATGACGCGTCTTTGGCCCCGCACGCTTGCCGGCCAGCTCGTGCTCTTGCTCCTCGGTGCCCTGCTGGTCGCCCAGGCCGCGAGCTTCGTCATCTTCCGCGACGAGCGCCGCAGCGCCTTTCTCGTCCGCGGCCGCGAACAGGTCCTCGAGCGCACGGTGAGCCTCGTCCACCTCTTGCGGGAGACGCCCCCCGAGCTGCACGAGCGCATCGTGCGCGCGGCGAGCGGCGGCAACCTTGCCTTCGCCTTGGCCGCTTCGCCCGCTATCGCCGACATTCCCGCCCACCGCGACAATCCCCTCGCCCGCAGCCTCGCCCGCTCCCTCGCGGGAGCTGCGACCGGGACGGTCCTCGTGGACGTCGACCGGATCGCGCTCCGCTTCGCCGACCACCATGACGACCACGAGCACGACGATGAAGACGAAGAAGAGAAGGGCCGGAGCCGGAAGACTGGCGACCATCTCCGTCGTGGCCTTGCGCTGGCCCTCGCGGTCGAACTTGGCGATGGCCGCTGGCTCGTCGCCCGCACCGGTCCGGTCCCGCCGCCGGGCTGGGCGGTGTCCTATCTCGTCGCCTTTGCTCTCACGGCCCTTCTCCTGAGCCTCGCGGCGATCTGGGCGGTGCGCCGTCTGACCCGCCCGCTCTCGGCCCTCGCCGAGGCTGCCGAAGCCTTCGGCCGAGGCCTCGACGGACCGCCTCTTCCCCGAACCGGCCCCCTCGAGATCCGCCGTTCGGTCGAGGCCTTCGCCGTCATGCGGGAACGGTTGCGCCGCTTCGTCGACGACCGCACGCGGATGCTCGCGGCCATCGGCCATGACCTGCGCACGCCCCTCACCTCGTTGCGCCTGCGGGCCGAGTTCGTCGAGGACGAGGAAACGCGGCAGAAGATCGTCGAGACGCTGGACGAGATGCAGCGCATGGTGGAAGCGGCTCTCACCTTCCTGCGCGAGGAGGCGGCGAACGAGCCGGTGCGCGAGGTCGACCTGCGGGCGCTGGCCGAGAGCGTCGTCGGCGATTTCGCCGATCTCGGCGGCGATGTCACGCTCGCCGACAGTCCACCGGTGGTCCTGCGCTGCCGGCCGGATGCGGTGCGGCGAGCCTTGCGCAATCTCGTGGAGAATGCCCTGCGCTACGGCCAGCGGGGCCGGCTCGCCGTCGAGGCGACGGCCGAAGAGGTCCGGATCGCCGTCGACGACGACGGCCCGGGTATCCCACCGGAAATGCTCGAGCGCGTGTTCGAACCCTTCGTGCGGGTGGAAGCGAGTCGATCGCGCGAGACGGGCGGCTTCGGTTTGGGTCTGGCGATCGCCCGCACCATTGCGCGCAGCCACGGTGGCGATGTGCGGCTTTCCAACCGACCGGAGGGCGGGCTCCGGGCGGAACTGATCCTGCCCCGCTGAGCCGGTGGCCGTCTCCGGACTCAGATGCGTCCGTAAACGTCTTCGAGCCGCTCGATGTCCTCTTCGTCCAGCAACTCGCCCGTCTGCACTTCGATGAACACCAGGTCGTCTCGTCCGATGTTCTCGATGCGGTGCCGGGCCCCGAGCGGGATGAAGACATGGCCGTTCGGTCCGAGCTCCAGCAGATCGTCCTCGAGGCGCACGCGGGCGCGACCGGCCACGACGGTCCAGTGTTCGCGCCGGTAGCGGTGACGCTGGAAGGACAGGCGCTGTCCCGGGCGGACGGTGATGCGTTTGACGCAGTACCCCTCGCCCGTCGCAAGGACTTCCCATCGGCCCCACGGCCGCTCATCGGCCGCGCCGGCAGCGTAGCGGACCGCCATGGTTTCCTCCGTCGTCCGTTCGCCGAGCATGCTGCGCAAGCTGGCCGACAAAAGCAACGACCCCGCCGGCGCCTGACGCTCGGCGGGGTTCACCCGGGTCGTACCCGATGATTTCGTTGCCTCATTTTTCGCCCGGCCTGGGGCCGGCCGATGACTTCGCGCGGATTGTCGGTCTGACGAGCCCACGCGGCGCCGCGACGCCTGACGCGAAACCCGGGGGTGCCGTTCAAGCGGTCACCCCAACAGGACTGCCCGGTGGAGTCACGAACTCGTCCTTCGCCCTCCTCTCTCGCTCGACCAGACGTACGGCCGCAGAACGCTGTCGCGTGCCGTGGCACAGCCTCTGTCCATTGAACTCGCGGACCTCGTCTGCGACCTGTATTTTGGCTACGCTTTTCCTCGACTCGAGTCAAGTGCAAAAGACCACTGAGCCCCCTTCGCGCCGGTCCGCTTTCGACTTGTCTCCGCCCGCAACCGCGCGACCTCGAAGGGACGGCGACACGGCCCGCCGCGGTCGCCGTCTCGCGCGTTCCTGCGGGCCCCGACGACGGTCCCGGTCCATCTTGGATGCCCTCGCGACCGTTCGCATCGGCCTTGCCACCTCGAGCGGCAGCGGGGTAGGGCGAGGCTGCATCGGCGCTCGGATTGGCGAGTGGAAAGGTTCCTCGCAGGCCTCCTGTTGCCGAGCAGTCTCTTGGCCCTCCTTTTCGCGGCCAGCTCGCTCGGCCTGTTGACCGGCCGCCTGCGTGCGGCACGCCGTCTGGCCGTGCTCGCCATGCACGTTCTGGTCGCCCTCGTCCTTCTGCCGCTCGACGAGTGGCTTTTGCTGCCGCTCGAGAACCGCTTCCCCCCGCCTGTGCGCTATCCCCCGCAGGTCGATGGGGTGATCGTCCTCGGCAACGGACCCAAGGGACGCATGTTGCGGGCGCGCGGCGAACCCTCCATCGACGAGCCAGGCGAACGCTTCCTCGCGCTGCTCGAGCTCGCGACCCGCTTCCCCCAAGCCCGGCTCCTGTTCACCGGTGGGGCCGGCCGGGAAGATCCGCAAGGAACGAGTGAAGCCGCAGCGGCGCGCGTCCTCTACGAGCGTCTCGGTTTCCCGACCGAGCGGATCCTGTTCGAGGACGAGGCCCGAAACACCTTCGAAAACGCCCGCAACAGTCTCGCTCTCGCGCGCCCGCGCGCCGGCGAGGTGTGGCTGCTGGTCACGAGCGCTCGCGACATGCCGCGGGCGGTGGGCGCGTTCCGCGCGCTCGGTTTCGACGTTCGCCCATGGCCGGTCGACTATCTGACCGAGGGGCAGCTGCGCTGGTGGCGGCCACAACTCGCCTTTGGTCGGCGGCTCGTGCGCATGGACGTCGCCGCCTACGAGTGGTACGCCCTGCTCTGGTACCGACTGCTGGGTCGAGTGCCGGAACTCTTGCCGGGACTGGAGCCGGCAGCAGCGGGAAAGAATGGGCCATGACCGTCAAGACCGCGAGCGAACTCCTGGCGCAGGCGCGCGCCGAGGTGCCGGTGATCGACATCGAGCAGGCCAAGGACCTACTGGAACGCCCTGACGTCGTCTTCGTCGACGTGCGCGAGACCAACGAATACGAGCAGGGGCACATCCCGCACGCCGTCCACGTGCCGCGCGGGCTTCTCGAATGGTACGCCGATCCCACCTTGCCGGTCCACAAGGCGGAACTGCGTTCCGGACGCCGGCTCGTCGTCTATTGCGCCTCTGGCGGCCGCTCCTTGCTCGCGGCGAAGACGCTCAAGGACATGGGTGTCGAGGACGTCTGCAGCCTCGAGGGTGGGATCACGGCCTGGCGGCAAGCGGGCCTTCCGGTCACCCGCTGAACGCAGCGCGATACCGGTGTACCGCCATTTTCCCTTTCGGCGTTCACGGCCAGGCTCGCGCGGTTAGAGGTCAGTCGGCACGCGCGAGACCGAGGTGGGTTTGCCGACCTTTCCCGAGACGTCACGAGCGCCGACGACGATCGCTCCTGGACAGCGGGGCGAAGCGTGTCGGGGGCGAGGGGCATGGCTCCCCATCGCGGTGTTCGCCCTGGCCGCCGTCTTGCGCCTATGGGGCCTGTTCCACGACCTGCCCTGGTCGTATTACGGCGACGAGCTCCATCTGGTGAAACGCGCCATGGCGATGGGGACCGGCGATCTCAACCCCCATTGGTTCACCAAACCCGCCGGTCTCATGTACATGCTGCTCTTCGTCTTCGGTGTCTTCTATGTCGCCGGAGCCGCGTCCGGACGTTTTTCCTCGCCAGCCGAATTCGGCGCGCAGTTCCTCGCCGATCAAGGCCCTTTTCTGCTGCTCGGGCGCCTTCTCGTACTGGCCCTCGGCCTGGCAGCCATTCTTTTCACTTGGCTGATCGGCCGCCGTCTGCTCCGTCATCCGGCAGGCGCGTTCGCTGTCACTTCTGTCGTGGCATTCTTGCCGGTTTTCGTCCTCGGGTCGCAATACGTCAAGGAGGACGTGCCCTCGGCGGCCTTCGCCCTTGTCGGTCTGTGGCTGATCCTCGGCGCCGGCGAGTCCGGTCGAGCACGGCAATGGTTCCTCGCGGGAATCTTCCTCGGTCTTTCGACGGCCATCAAATACTATGGCGTGTTGTTCCTGCCGACGGCCTGGCTCATGGCCTGGCGAGCGCCGCGCCGCGCCGCGGGAGGGGCCTGCGACCGCCGGGTAGCCCTGCTCGCAACCACCGCAGCGTTCCTGCTGGCGACGTTTCTCGGCACACCCTACAGCTTTTTGGATCCCACCTTCGGTAGCGAGCTGCGACGGCGGATCGACAGCTTTTTCGCCGGCGACCTCCCGGCCTTCAGCCCCGACAATGGCGTCGTGTTCACCTATGGTCCGGGGGCGGTGCCGGGCGCCTTGCGTCACGTCCTCGCGCTCGCCCTCGACCCGGTGGTAGCCGGACCGCTCCTGCTCCTGCTGGCAGCCCTGGGAATGCTCGCCGCTTTCGGCCAGTCGCACCTGCGCCGGCGGTTCGCGCTGCTCTCGTTGCCGCTTCTCGGCTTCGGCTTGCTCGCGACCACGCTCCACGCCTATCATCCGAGTCCCCGCCACTTCGCCGCTCTCTTGCCGCTCTTGGTCCTCTTCGCCTGGCTGGGCGCTTGCCGCCTCGCGCGACCTCTCGCCCGCCATCTCGCACTCCCGCGATCCCTCTCGGCCACCGCGATTCTCTTGTTGGCCGCTGTGCCCAATGTTCGCGAATCCCTCCTTCGCACCGCCGAACTCGCTCGGCTCGATAGCCGTGTCGTCGCCACTCGCTGGCTCTTCGCCCAGCTGCCGAGGGACGAGCGGATTCTGCTCGACGACTACGGGCCAGTCCTGCCGCTTTCGCCGCGGGCAGCGGCCCGTCAGCTGGCCGTACTGGACACCTTGCCGGGCGGCGAGGCGTTCACCGCCTTCCAGCGCCAGCGCCTCGAGCTGTCGATGCGTCATCCGGCCGAGCCGGCCTTCGACGTCGACGAGCTCGGTCATCCCTGGTGGTCGCCGACGGAGCTCGACGAGGCCACCATCCGCTCCGACCCGCGCCACCGTGCCATGGCGAATCCGCTCAAACGCTATCTGCCGCCTCCCATCGCCGGACTGTGCGCCGAGGGTTATCGCTTCGTCATCACCAACAGCATGGCCATGAGCCGCTACGATTCGCCGGAGGGCCAGCGCGACTTTCCCGGCTATGCACGGTTCTACCGCGAGCTCGCACGGCTGACCCCCCTCGTCCGCTTCGACCCTCGCGAGTTCGACGGCAAGGGCCCGGTGGTGCTGGTCTATCGTCTGCCCTGCGAGTCCCTGGCAGCGAGACTGTACAGTCGGTCCGCGAACAGCTAAGAGCCGAGCGTCCAGACGTGCTCCAGTGTGCCCGCGGGGAGGTCGCTATGCCCAGTGTCACCCTCTCGACCAAGATCGCCGCCGATCCCGATCGATTGTGGCAGGCGATCGGAGGGTTCGCCGCGATCGCCGACTGGCACCCGGCCATCCAAAAGGCGGAACTGCAGGGCGAAGACGGCCGCCGCGGGACGATTCGCACCCTCCACCTCGGGGGCGGCGGCAAGATCGTGGAGCGGCTCGAGGAGGCGAGCCCGAGCGAGCGGGTCTATTCCTACTCGATCCTCGAGGGCCCCTTGCCGCTCGAGCACTATCGAGCGGAAATCCGCGTCGTCGACAATGGCGACGGTACCAGCACGGTGACCTGGTCGAGCCGTTTCGAGCCAGCCGGTGTCACGGAGAACGAGGCGGTGAAGCTGGTGCGCGACATTTACGAAGCCGGCCTGGAAAACCTGCGCAGGCTCTACGGCGGCAAGTGAGCCTGGCGGGAGGCGCAGGGTGAGCCGCGAGCTCCTGGTTCCCGGGCGCCTCGCGCTCGCGACCCTCTTCTCTTGGCTCGACCGGGCTCCTGTCCGTCTCGTGCTCGATCCGGCGTTCTTGCCACGGGTCGAGGCGGCGCGGCGGCTCGTCGAGCGCTTCGCGGTGGGCGACCAGCCCGTCTACGGGATCAACACAGGGTTCGGCAAACTCGCTCGGGTGCGCATTCCACCCGACAAGACTCGCGAGCTGCAGCGCCGCCTCGTGCTGTCGCACATGTGCGGCGTGGGTGCCCCTTTCGATGCCGACATCGTTCGCCTCACCCTCATCCTGACGGCGGCCGGTCTCGGGCATGGCCGCTCGGGTGTGCGACCGATCGTGATCGACCGCGTGCTCGAGTTCCTCGCCCACGATTGCCTGCCGGTGGTTCCCTCGCAGGGCTCGGTCGGCGCCTCCGGCGATCTCGCTCCGCTCGCCCACATCGCCGGTGCGCTCATCGGCGTCGGCGAGGTGGATCTGGCGGGCAGGCGGATGAGTGCGGATGAGGCACATCGCTGCCTTTCCCTCTCCCCCCTCGCGCTCGAGGCCAAGGAGGGTCTGGCCCTCCTCAACGGCACTCGGGTCTCCACCGCATGTGCGCTCGTCGCCTGGCGGAAGGCGATGCGCCTCTTCGATACCGCGCTGCTCGCCGGAGCCGCCAGCACCGATGCGGCGCTCGGCAGCGATGTGCCGTTCGATCGCCGGCTGTCGCAGCTGCGCAATCAGCCGGGGCAAGGCGAGGTCGCAGCGCGCCTCTCGGCCCTGCTCGCCGGCAGCGGCATCCGCGCCTCCCACCTCGCCTGCGACCGCGTGCAGGATCCCTACTGCCTGCGCTGTCAACCGCAGGTGATGGGGGCCTGCCTCGATCTCCTGCTCGAAGCGGGTCGCTGCCTCGAGCAGGAGGCGAACGGGGTGTCCGACAATCCGCTGGTTCTGGTCGAAGAGGAAGAGATCCTCTCGGGCGGCAACTTTCACGGCGAGCCGGTGGCGTTCGCCTGTGACCGCATCGCGCTCGCCCTCGCCGAGATCGGCAGTCTCGCCGAGCGGCGGATCGCGCTTCTCGTCGAGGGTACGACCAGCGGACTGCCGGCCTTCCTCGTCCGCGACCCTGGGCTCGATTCCGGTTTCATGATCGCCCAAGTGACGGCGGCCGCGCTCGCGAGCGAGAACAAGCACCTCGCCCATCCGGTGTCGGTGGAAAGCCTCCCCACCTCGGGTGGCCAAGAGGATCATGTCAGCATGTCGGCCTATGCCGCGCGCCGGCTCCAGCCGATGTGCGACAATCTCGCGCGCATCCTCGCGATCGAGCTCATGGTGGCCGCGCAGGGGATCGAGTTCCGCCGCCCCCTGCGCTCGAGTGCGGCGATCGAAGCGGTGGTGGCGGCGGTGCGCGAAACGTCCCCACCTCTCGAACAGGACCGGCCCCTCGCGAGCGAGATCGAGACGCTCGCCAGGGCGGTGCTCTCGGGAACTTTCCTCGCCGCCGTCGCGCCAGCGGTGGACGTCGCCGCCTCCCTCAGGGTTCGCTGAAGGCAGGAGGCCGCTTCGCGAACAGCCCCTCCAGGAGATAGTCGAGGACGGTGCGGGTACCCGCCTGGAACTCGACGTCGACGAGCATGCCTGGCAGCACTTCTCCTGCCCCGGCGGGACCGCCCACTCGCGTCGTCGTGGTCGCCACGATCACCCGGTAGCTCGGCGGCTCGCCTTCTGCCGCCGGGCGAGCGTCGGCCGAGACCTCCTGCACGGTGCCGGTGAGCCCGCCATAGCGGAAGGGATCGAATGCCCGGACCTTGACGGTTGCCGGCATGCCCGGGCGGATCTCGGCAATGTCCTCGTTGGCCACCCGCGCCTCCACCACCAGTTCCTCGCCCACCGGCACGATCTCGGCAAGCGGCTGGTTGGCCGCGATCGACTGGCCGGGGGAGCGCACCCGCAGGTTCTCCACCACCCCGGCAACCGGCGCACGGATCACGAGCTGGTCGACGATGTCGCTCTGGGCCTCGAGTTCGCGAGCGAGTCGGTCGCGACGGGCGGTCGCTTGGGCGAGCTCGTCGAGCAGCCGCGAGCGGGTCTCTCGATCGAAGGTTTCCAGCGCACTGGTGGCCTCGGCGAGAGCGGCGCGCGCGGAGGCTACCGCGGCCTCCGCCTGGCGGATCCGTCCGGCGGTGTCGGTCGCCTGTTTTTCCATGTCGACGAGCTTGAGGCGCGGGTAGAGCCCGCGGTCGGTCAGCGCCCGCACCGCTTCCAGCTGTTGGCGCTCGAGGACCTGACTCTCGCGCAAGGTGACGAGCTCGGCCTCCCGAATTCGGAGCTCGTTGCGCTTGGCCTCTTGCTGGCGCACCAGCATGTCGCGCCGCGACTGGTGCTCGGCCCGGCGGCTGTCGAAGAGGGCGCGCTCGGCTTCGACGATCGCAGGATGCATGGCGGCGATGGCCGGATCGGGGCTGAAGGACCGGTTGTCCCGTTCCGCCTCGAGCCGGGCCACCTCCGCCACCGCCCGCGCCCAAGCGTCGGCGAGCTTGGCATGCTCCGCCTCCTGGAGTTCCGGATCGAGGGCGAACAGGGGATCGCCCGCCGCCACCCGATCGCCCTCGCGCACGTGCACCGCTGTCACCCGCCCACCCGTCGGATGATTGACGATCCGCACCTTGCCAGCCGGCTCCACCCGCCCGGACGCCAACACGATGCGATCGGTCTCGGCGACAGCGGCCCACAGCACCGCGCCGGCGAAGAGGGCCCCGGTGCACAGCAGCAGCAGCGCCGGGGCCAGTGCCGGTCCACGCTCGAGCCGCGCCGACAGATCGGCCGGCAACAGCACCTCGGCGGGAGCCGCGCTCATCTTCCGCCTCTCCGTTCGTTTTTGCCGTCGGCAGCGGCTGGCATCGCTCCGGCCGTCAGGCGTCGGACCGCCTCCGCCGGTGCCCCATCGAAGAGGATGCGCCCGCCATCGAGCAGGATCGCCCGGTCGCACAGCAAGGCCGCGCTCGGTCGATGGGTGACGAGGAGGATGGTGCGGCCGCTTCCGGCCCGCCGGAGATTGGCGAGCAGGCGCGCCTCGGTGGTCGGGTCGAGGGCGCTCGTGGCCTCGTCGAGGATGAGGATGCGCGGATTGCGGACCACCGCGCGGGCCAGGCAGACGAGCTGCTTCTGGCCAGCGGAAAGCCCAGCACCCCGTTCACCGAGCCGGGTGTCGTAGCCTTCGGGCAGGCGCTGCACGAGATCGTGCAGGCCGACGAAACGAGCGGCTGCCACCACCCGGGCAAGATTGCCATCCTCGGCACCGAGCGCGATGTTCTCGGCGATCGTGCCCTCGAAGAGCTGGAGCTCCTGCGGCACGACTCCGATGCGCCGACGGAAGCTGCCGCCTGCGAGCTTGGCCAAATCGAAGCCGTCGACCAGCACCCGCCCCTCGCTCGGTTCGAGGACACCGGCGAGCAGGCGGGCGAGCGTGCTCTTGCCGGAGCCGGGCGGCCCCAGGACCGCGAGCATGGTGCCCGGCTGCAGCTCGAGGTCGACGCGGTCGAGGGCGGCTGGCCCATCGCCGCGATAGCGAAAGCTCACCTGCTCGAGGCGGATGGCACCCACGAGCTCGGAGGTCGGCGTCCCGCTTCCGCCACCCGTGGCCATCGGCTCGCGCAACAGCGCGTCGATCCGCGCCACCGCCTCGCGTGCCTGCTGGAGCTGGGGCCAGGCGAGGAACAGCTGGCGGATCGGTGCCAGGGCTCGGGCGGCAAGAATGGTGGCGGCGACGAGCGCGCCGATCGTCATGTCGTGCGCCACCACCATCCGCGCGCCCTGATAGACGAGGAGGATGGCTATGAGATGCTGGATCGCCGTCGCCGCGCTCGCCGCCACATGACCGAGGAGCGCGGCACGGTGGCCGGTCCACGCACCCTCCTCGATCCGCCGCTGCAGGCGCGCCTCCATCTCGGGCTCGAGGCCCAACGCCTTCACCGTGAGGGCGTTGGCGAGGCATTCGAGGAGACGGCCGTGCTTGTGGGCTTGCACCTGCGAGGCGAGGGCGGCCCAGTGGGCGTGCGCGCGGCGGGCGAGCCAGCCGAGAAGGGCGAGCGGTGGCACCGCGAGGAGGGTGAGAAGGCCGAGGATTGGGGCGAGGAGGAAGAGGGCGGCGACGAACAGGCCGACGAAGGCGAGATCGACCAGGAGAATCGGGAGCTGCCCGGTGAGGAAGGTGCGCAGCTGGTCGAGCTGCCGCAGCCGGTCGAGCATGAGTGCCGGCGGGGTCTCGACGAAACGGACAAACGGCAGGCGCAGCAACCGCTGGATCACGGCACGACCGACGGCCGCGTCGAGGCGCGCTCCGGCAAAACTCGCGAGATAGCCGCGCAGGCTGCGCAGGGCGAGCTCGAAGGCAGCGAGCGCCAGCATGCCGACCACCAACGCATCGAGGGTGGTGAGCGCCGCGTGGCGCAACACCTTGTTGTAGACAGCCATCATGAAGAGCGGCGTGGTCAGGGCGAGGAGGTTGACCAGCACCGAGGCGAAGACGATCTGGGCCAAGGCTGGAAGATGGCGGCGGTCGCGCACCAGTGCCCACAGTCCCGAAGCGGCCGGAGCAGATGCGCGCCGCACCTCGAACACCGAGCGGGCCACCGCGGCGAGCGCCCGGGCCGTCCACACCTGGGGGTGGGCGGTGGCACCATCGACCACCACCAGTTGGTTGCCCGTGCGTCCGCGCACCAAGCGGAGTTCCAGCGGCTCGCCGGCGAGGACGAGGAAGGGGGGCGAAAGGCGTCGCAGCGTGCGCGGCTGCGGCCGCCGCTCCCGCAGGGCGAGACCGAGGCGGGCGGCGGCGGCGAGCAGAGCCGCATGACCGTCGCCAGGAGCATCGGCAAGAGCCGCCCGGACCTCGTGCGCCTCGACGTTGCGTCCGAGCAAGCCGAGGAGTCGGACGAGGACGGCGACCCAAGCCTCGGATGGGCCATCGGCCGGCTGGGCGCGCGTTTCGCGGCGCAGGAATGCCATCGCGACGGCCATGCTCGTCTCCTCCGCTGGCCGGAATCGAAGGAACGAGGGGACGCCTCGCTTGTTACGCGCTTTTTACGATGATTTCAACTACTATCGGTTGATTCCCGGCTCCCCGCACCGGAGCCTGGCCGCCCGCCACCGAAGGCGTGGCTCGCCGCGGGGGACTGCGCGTCCGCCATCGACGGGAACGGCTCGGCCGCCCGCCCCGGCGCGGACAACGGGCGACCGAAAGCTCGTTTTGGCTTTTGACCGCAGCCGCTCGGGCGCGCCCCCCCGTCAGTCGAGGGCAAAGGCCAAGAATTTGAGATAGGCGGTCTCGGGCAGAGCGGGATGAATCGGATGATCGGGCCCCGCGCCGGCTCGACAGAGCAACCGAGCGCCGCGTCCAGCAGCCCGGATCCCCGAGGTCACTTCCTCGAAGAAGGCGTCCGGGGAGACATTGTGGGAGCAGCAGGAGATCGCGAGGAAACCACCTTCTTGCACCAGGGCGGCGCTGTCGCGGGCGAGTTTCCGGTAGGCGCGAAGGCCGATCGGAAGCTGTTTCTTGGTCTTCACGAACGCCGGCGGATCCGCGAACACCACACCCCATCGCCGGTGCTCCGCTCCTGCCTGCGCGATGAAGTCGAAGACGTCGGCATCCACGCATTCCACACGGTCCGCCACTCCCTGGAGCGCGGCGCTCGCGCGGGCGCGCTCGAGGGCCGGACCGCTCGAGTCGACGAGGAGGGCGGAGCGGGCGCCGGCAGCGAGGGCGTTGAGGGCGAAACTCCCCGTATAGGAATAGAGGTCGAGCACGGTGCGCCCGCGTACCAGCATGCGCGAGAACAGGCGGTTCAGGCGCTGATCGTAATACCAGCCGGTCTTCTGCCCGGTGCGCGGCGAGATGACGAAGGGGAGGCCGTTTTCCCGGATTTCGATCTCCTCCGGCACCTCGCCAGCGAGCACCTCGCTGCGACCGTCGAGTCCCTCGAGCACCCGACCCGAGGTATCGCCGCGCAGCAAGATCCCCTCGGCCGGCACGACTTTGCCGAGCGCCTCGAGGAGGTCGGCGCGCATCCGCTCCATCCCGGCGGTGTTGATCTGAATCACGAGCCAGCGGCCGTGCCGGTCGACCACGACACCCGGCAATCCATCGCCTTCGGCGTGGACGAGCCGGTAGAAGGGTTCGTCGAACATCTGCTCGCGCAAGGCGAGGGCGCGGGCGAAGCGAAACTCGAAGAACTTGCGGTCGATGACGGCATCCTTGTTGCGACTGAGAACGCGCACGGCGATGAGCGAGTGGGGGTTGAAGTGCCCCACGCCATAGACCTTGCCGCTCGGCGCGAGCAGTCGGACGATGGAGCCCGGCGGAAGCGCTTTCGCCTCCTCGCTCATTTCCACTTCATTGGAAAACAGCCACGGCTGGCCAGTGCGCAACCGCTTCTCGCTGCCCGGCAAGAGCCGGATCGCTGGATAGGACGACATGGGAAATCCTCGGGTGCAGGCACGCTTCGAAGTCTCGGCGCGAAATCGCGCAACGGTCGTCGCTTTCAAGCGCCGGCAGCCGCACTGCCCTTGCGCCGGCCGGCGCGCGCGGTAGCTTGCCGCCGGCGCTTCGATCTGGATCCGATGTCCGAGACCGCATCCCTGCTCGCCGCGCTGCGCGCGCGCATCGACGCCATCGACGATCGGCTGCTCGCGCTCATGATGGAGCGCATGGCCGTGGTCGAGCAGATCGCTGCGGTCAAGCGCCAGACCTCGGGCGATGGGCCGCCGCTGCGGCCGGCACGGGAGGCCCAGGTGCTGCGTCGCCTGGTCGCTGCTGCGGATGGCAGATTTCCCGCCGACAGTCTCGTGCGGCTGTGGCGCGAGCTGTTCGCGGCGGCGATCCGCGCTCAGATGCCGCTGGTCGCCGCGGTCTGCGGCGAGCCTGCGGAACTGCGGGAGATCGCCCGAGACCATCTCGGATCGATCACCCCCTTGCTGGCCGCTGAAGGCCCCGGTCATGCGCTGCGGCTGCTCGAGGAGGGCCGGGCGCAGGTGGCGGTAGTGCCCATGCCCGCCGGCGGGGAACGCTGGTGGAGCGATCTCGCCGACTCCGAGCGAGCGGCATTCCGCGTGATCGCCCGCATCCCGTTTCTCGCCGATCCCGGTCTCGAACGCGCCGGATTGGTGGTCGGCACGGTACCGCTCGAGGCGAGCGGCGACGATCGCAGTCTCTTCGTGCTGCGCACGGCAGGCGAGATCAGTCGGTCGCGGCTGCTCGAGGGTTTCCTGCGCTCCGGCCTCGATCCGCAGATCCTCGCGGTGCGCGCGGAAGGCGAAGGCTCGAGCTGGCTGCTCGATCTCGCCGGCTTCCTCGACGAACACGCCCCGCTCCTCACCAATGCGGGGGCGCTGCTGCGCGAGCAACTCTTGCGGCTGCGCCGTATCGGAGCATATGCCACACCGCTTCCGGTCGGTGCAACGCGAGCCGCAGCCGCCGCGCCGGTGTCTCGTTCTCGCGAGGAGATTGGATGATCGCACCCATTCCGCGTCCGGGCATTCTGGAGATCGAGCCCTATGTGGGCGGCAGGGCCGAGGTCGCTGGCGGCCGTCCTGCCATCAAGCTGTCCTCGAACGAGAACGCCCTCGGACCGAGCCCGAAGGCCATCGCTGCCTACCGCGAAGTCGCCGGAACGCTCCATCGCTATCCCGATGGCAGCAGTAGCCGGCTGCGGCAAGCCATCGCTCGCCGCTTCAACCTCGATCCCGAGCGTATCGTGTGCGGTGCTGGATCGGACGAGCTCATCGCCCTGCTGATACGGGCCTACGCGGGGCCGGGCGAGGAGGTGCTCCACACCGAGCACGGCTTCCTCATGTATCGATTGTCGGCGCTGGCTGCCGGAGCGCATCCGGTGAGTGCGCCGGAGCGCCAACTGCGAGCGGACGTCGATGCGTTGCTCGCTCGGGTGACGACTCGCACGCGCATCCTCTTCCTCGCCAACCCCAACAATCCGACCGGCAGCTATCTGACGCGCGACGAGCTCTTCGCCCTGAGGCAGCGACTCCCCGAGCGCGTGCTGCTCGTGATCGACGCTGCCTATGCCGAATACGCCTCCGAGCCCGACTATTGCGACGGCCTCGAGCTCGTCCACGAGTTCGACAATGTGGTGGTCACGCGCACCTTCTCGAAGCTTTTCGGGCTCGCCGCGCTGAGGCTCGGCTGGGCCTTCGCGCCGCCTGCCGTGGTCGATGTGCTCGATCGCGTCCGCGGCCCCTTCAACGTCTCGACCCCGGCACAGGTGGCAGGCATCGCTGCTCTCGAGGATCTCGAGCACCAGCAGGCCTCGAAGCGCCACAATGACATCTGGCGGCCGTGGCTCGCCTCCCACCTCGCCGACCTCGGCCTCGCCGTCTATCCCAGCATCGCCAACTTCGTGCTCGTCGCTTTTCCCCGCGAACCCGGCCGCGATGCGGCAGCGGCCGATGCCTTCCTGCAGGAGCGCGGCCTGATCGGGCGACGCATGGAGGCCTACGGTCTGCCGCACTGCCTCCGTTTCACCGTCGGCCGCGAAAGCGACAACCAGGCGCTCGTCGCCGCGCTCGACGACTTCCTCGCCGGACGGGCAGCTCGATGACGCCCTTTCGACGCATCGCCCTCATCGGAATCGGGCTGATCAACGGTTCCCTCGCCCTCGCCCTGCGTCGGCGGGGTGCGGTCGAGGAGATCGTCGCCTGTGCCCGGCGCGAAGAGACCCGGGCGCGTGCCCTCGAGCTCGGCCTGTGTCATCGAGCCGTGGCCGATCCCGCGCACGCCGTCGAGGGCGCCGAGCTCGTCGTGCTGGGCGTGCCACCCGGATCGATGGGCACGGTGGCCAAGGCGATGGTGCCAGGGCTCGATCCGCGGGCGATTGTCACCGATGTCGGCTCGGTCAAGGCGCAGATCGTCCACGACGTGATGCCGCATCTGCCGACGCCGTCGCTGTTCGTGCCCGGCCATCCGGTAGCCGGCACCGAGCATTCCGGTCCCGATGCCGCCTTCGAGACCCTCTTCCAGGGTCGGCGGGTGATCCTGACCCCGATCGAGGATACGGACCCAGAGGCGGTGCAGCGCGTGCGCGGCATGTGGGAGCTCACCGGGGCCCTGGTCGACACCATGACCCCAGAGCACCACGACCGCGTCCTCGCCATAACCTCCCACCTTCCGCATCTCATCGCCTATACCATCGTCGGTACGGTCGCCGATCTCGAGAAACAGACCCAGAGCGAGGTGTTCAAGTATGCGGCGGGGGGCTTCACCGACTTCACCCGCATCGCCGCCTCGGATCCGACCATGTGGCGGGACGTCTTCCTCAACAACCGCGAGGCTGTCCTCGAGATGTTGGGCCGCTTCACCGAGGATCTGGTACGGTTGCAGCGGGCCATCCGGTGGGGCGACGGCGACACCCTGTTCGAGCTGTTCTCGCGCACCCGCGCCATTCGCCGGGCGGTGATCCGCGCGGGCCAGGCCTACGATCGCCTGCCCGTACCGCCCGATGCCGCGACCGACAACGGTCCAGCGAGCGAGGCGGCGAAGTCCGCCCATTGACGCATGCCCGAACTGGTGTGGGTGTTCGGCTATGGGTCGCTCATGTGGCGACCCGGATTCCCTGTCGACCGGTCCGAACCGGCACGGCTCGATGGCTGGCATCGCCGATTGTGCATCTGGTCCTACCACTGGCGCGGCACCCGCAGTCGCCCGGGTCTCGTCCTCGGGCTCGACCGGGGCGGATGCTGTTGGGGTCGCGCGCTCGCGGTCGCGGCCGAACGCGAGGCCGAGACCCTGTCCTATCTGGACGGCCGGGAGCTCGTCAGCGACGTCTACGAGCGGCGGCGGTTGCCCGTGGTCCTGGCGTGCGGCGATACGGTCGAGGCTTGGACCTATGTCGCGCGGCCAGACCATCCGCAGTTCGCGCGCGAGCTCGACGAGGAGACGACGCTCGCCACCATCCGCGCCGCTTGCGGCCATGGTGGCCGCTGTCTCGACTATGTGGTCGAGACGGTAGCGCATCTGCGAGCGATGGGGATCGGCGAGCCGGAGCTCGAACGGCTCGCCCAGCGCCTTCTCGAGTTCCCGGATCAGACGCGGCGCGGCGAGACGTAGATCTCGACCCGACGGTTGAGCTGCCGCCCGGCCTCGGTGGCGTTGTCGGCGCGCGGCTCGGCTTCGCCTCGGCCTTCGGCGACCAGCCGGTCGCCGGCCACTCCTTCCGCGATCAAGGCCTGGCGCACCGCCTCCGCCCGCCGCCGCGACAGCTCGAGGTTGAAGGTCTCGCTGCCCACGCTGTCGGTGTGACCGACGATCCGGGCCGTCGAGTCGGGATATTGCCGCAACACCTCCGCCACCTTGCGCAGGCTGTCGCGGAAGCCGGGACGGATTTCGGCGCTGCCGGAATCGAACATCACCTGGTCCGAGAACG
The DNA here is from genome assembly GCA_002898275.1 of bacterium HR40. Classification (GTDB taxonomy): domain Bacteria; phylum Pseudomonadota; class Alphaproteobacteria; order Geminicoccales; family Geminicoccaceae; genus HRBIN40. Next base: position 180,538 of record BEIQ01000001.1, on the reverse strand, counting down.
TGATCCGCAACTGGTCCTCGCGCAGGCGCTCGACCTCCACCGTCCGCTGTGCCCGTTCGCTGGCGAGTGCCTCCTGGAATGCCCGCTCCTGCTGGTCGAGGGCGTAACCGATGCCACCGCCGACGGCAGCTCCCACCGCTGCTCCCACAGCCACCCCGCGGACGTCGTTCTTGTCGAGGATGGCACCGGTAATCCCGCCCAGAACCGCCCCGACCGCCGCGCCCGTCGCGGTCTTTTGGCCGAGCTGGGGCTGGCCACCGGGGCCCTGCTGACAGGCCGCGAGGACGATCCCCGCCACGACGAGCGCCATCGCTTCGCGCATGCCCGATCTCTCCCGTTGAAGACCTCGCAACTCCCGAGCGCGCCGTCTCGCATCCCGCGGCTCGGTGCCGCCTCAGGCGAACACCAGCAGCACCTGGTCGGCGGCGACGGCGTCACGCGGCCGCACCCGGACCTCCGCCACGATGCCGGAGCGCTCGGCGCGCAACACATTTTCCATCTTCATCGCCTCGAGCACCAGCAGTTCCTGTCCGACTTCCACCTCCTGACCCGGGCGTACCGCCACCGAGACGATGAGGCCGGGCATGGGCGCCGCCACCTCGCGCGAGCTGTCCCGCGGTGGCTTCTGGGGCATGCGGGCGGCATATTCCGCGGCCCGCTCGGTGCGGACCAAGGCCTCGAACACCGCTCCGCCATGTCGCAGTCGGAAGCCCTCGCAGATCCGGTCCACCTGGACGAAGAGAGAGGCCTTGCCAGCCTCGATGCGGGCGAGCAGCCGGCCGGGCAGCCAATCGAGGCTGAGATCCACCGGCTCGTCGGCGATCCGCACGCGGCTGGTGCCTCCGTCCGCTTCGATCGTCGCCGGGAAGCCGGTCGAGCCGAGCGACACCCACCACCGTCGTTCAGGCGCCAGCACGACACCGGGAAGCCGGCCGCCGATGCGCAGGGCCCGCTCGGCCTCGCGAAAGGCCATGAGCGCGGCGGCCGCGGCGAGCAGTCGGCGACGCTCGGGAGGCAGCTCGACCCCGGCGAAGCGCTCGCCGAACTCCTCGGCGATGAAACCGGTGGACAGACGTCCGGCGCGGAAGCGGGGATGGTCGACCACCGCCCGCAGGAAATCGAGATTGGTCTGGGGCCCGCGGACGACGAAGGCATCGAGCGCGGTAGCCAGGCGGTCAGCGGCGGTCTCGCGGTCCGGCCCGAAGGCACAGATCTTGGCGATCATCGGATCGTAGAAGATGGGGATCTCGCTGCCCTCGACCACGCCGCTGTCGATGCGGATTCCCTCCCCGCGCGGCTCCCGATACCTGCGCAAGCGCCCGACCGCCGGCAAAAAGCCGCGCGCCGGGTCCTCGGCATAGAGCCGAGCCTCGATCGCCCAGCCGCGCAGCCGCACCTCCTCCTGCTCGAAACCGAGCGGCTCCCCGGCGGCGATCCGGATCATGTCCCAGACCAGATCCCGTCCGGTGACCAGTTCGGTCACCGGGTGTTCCACCTGGAGCCGGGTATTCATCTCGAGGAAGTAGAAGTTCCGATCGCGGTCGACGACGAATTCGACCGTGCCGGCCGAGACGTAGCCGACCGCTCGGGCGAGGGCGCACGCCCGTTCGCCCATCGCCTGACGCGTCGCCTCGTCGAGGAAAGGGGATGGCGCCTCCTCGATGACCTTCTGGTGTCGGCGCTGGATCGAGCATTCCCGCTCGCCGAGGTATACGACCTTGCCGTAGCGGTCGGCGAGTACCTGGACCTCGATGTGCCGAGGCTCGACCACGTATTTTTCCAAAAACACCCGGTCGTCGCCGAAGGCCGAGAGGGCCTCGGAGCGCGCCCGCTCGAAGCCCTCGAGGAGCTCGGACTCGTTGCGGGCAATCCGCATGCCCTTGCCGCCTCCGCCGGCAGCCGCCTTGAGCATCACCGGAAAGCCAATGGCGCGGGCGGTCTCCAGCACCTCCTCGAAGCTCGCGAGCGCCCCCTCCGAACCGGGAATGGTCGGGACGCCGGCGCGGCGGGCGAGGCGCTTGCTCTCGATCTTGTCGCCCATGAGGCGGATGGCTTCGACGGGGGGCCCGATGAAAACGATCCCCTCGGCTGCCAACACCTCGGCCAGGATCGGATTCTCGGCGAGAAAGCCGTAGCCGGGGTGTACCGCTTCGGCCCCGGTGCGGCGGCAGGCCTCGACGATGCGATCGATGGCGAGATAGCTTTCGCGCGACGGAGGTGGGCCGAGACGCACGGCCTCGTCGGCCATCTCGACATGCAGGGCGTCACGATCGGCATCGGAATAGACCGCGACCGTCCGGATGCCATGGGCTCGGCAGGTGCGGATGATGCGACAGGCGATCTCGCCCCGGTTGGCGATCAGGATCTTCGAGAACATGCCTCTTCCCTCTCCGGGCCACGGCGAGGCGTCGCCCTGGCGACTGCGACCGGCCAGGCTTCGGCTGGCCGACGCCAGCGCGCACCCGTCTCAGTGGCCGATGAGCTTGGCACCGAAGGATGCTTCCGTCACCACCTCGGCGCCGACCCAGGCTCGACCCTCGTAGCGATAGACGCCGAGTTTGCTCCTCACCTGTCGGACTTCCAGCCGCAACGTGTCGCCGGGTCGCACCGGCCGGCGGAACCGCGCTTCGTCGATGGCCATGAAATAGACGCGGCTTCCGGCCACTGCCGGCCCGGCACTGGCGATGGTCAGCACCGCCGCGGTCTGGGCCATGGCCTCGATGGTGAGCACCCCCGGCATGATCGGATCGGTCGGGAAATGGCCGGGGAAGAAGGGCTCGTTGGCGGTGACGTTCTTGATCCCGACCGCACGCTCGAAGGCCGTGATCTCGATCACCCGGTCGATCAAGAGGAACGGGTAGCGGTGCGGGATCAGCCGCATGATGGCGGCGATGTCGCAGTCGGGAAGAGGCGTGCCGGGAGCGATCGGAGTTTCGGGCATGACACTCTCCACGCAAGAGCCTGCCGGCGGATCGACTGGCCCGAGTGGCTCAGCGCTCGGGGGGCCGGTCGGGGACCTTCACCTCGGGCAGCCGCCGGTCGAGGGCTGCGAGGGCCTCCTCGGTGAGATCGAGTTGCGGCGAGAACAGCAATACGGCCGAACTCGGCAGGACCAGATTGAAGCCGCGGCTTTTCGCCAGCCCGCCCACCACCTCGATGATGGCGTTGCGCAGTTCTCCATAAGCCGCGGCCGACACTCCGTCCAACTCCCGCCGCAGTTCCTGCACCATGCGCTGGACCCGCGCCGCTTCCTGTTCGAACTCGCTGCGCTTTTGGGCATAGGCCTCGGTCGATAGCACCCCGCGCTGGCGAGTGAGTTCGCGCTCCTGTTCGACGAGCCGCTGCTCCTCTTGTCGGATCTGATCCTGATAGCGTTGCTGCCGGGCCTCGATCTGGGCGCGGATGCTCTTCGCCGCCCGCGCGTCGCGCAATAGCCTCTGATAGTCGACCACCGCCACCACCGCCGGGGGCAGGGTCTGCGCCACGGCACTGGCTGCGAGCAAGAACAGGGGCGCGAGAGCGAGGAGGGCTCTCCGCCCGCCCCAGGTCCGCGAGCGCTGCCTAGAAGCGCGTCCCGAAGCTGAGCCGGAAACGTTCAGTCTGGTCTTCGTCATCCTTGAGCACGGCTTCGGTGATGTCGATGGACAGCGGGCCGATCGGTGACAGCCAGGAGAATCCGACACCGACGCCGGCCCGCAGGTTTCCGCTGTCCTTGATCTCCGGCCCCTCGACATCGAGGTCGGTCAAGGTGCCCACATCGCCGAACACCCGGCCGAACATCCTGAGCTCCTCGGGTAAACCCAACGGGAAGCGGAGTTCGGCCGTGCCGACATAGTAGACGTTGCCACCCAGGGCGTCATCGGTGGTGGTGTCCCGCGGGCCGATGCCACCATAGCGGAAGCCCCGCAGCGTCGAGCCACCGATGAAGAAACGGTCGCTCAGGTGCACGTCCTCGCCACCCAAGCCGAAGATCCAGCCGCCGGTGGCGAACAGACCGAGCACGACGTCGGGGCGGAACGGATAGTAGAACTCGAGCCGCCCCTCGTTGCGCAAATAGCGATTGTCGCCCCCGAAGCCGGCGAGGTCTTGGTCGAGCCTCACGAGGAAGCCTTCCGAAGGCAGGAAGCGGGTATCTCGCCGGTCCCAGGCCAGGGTGTGGCCGAAGGCGGAGGTGAGGCGATTGCCCTCCTCGGCCCGAATGAACCGAGAGGCCGAGGGATCGACGTCGTTGATCTCGGTATCCTGCAGCGTGTAACGCACGGTGTGGCGGACGAACTCGGTGAGCGGGTAGCCCAACCGTAGCCGGCCGCCGGTACGGTCCTGATCGAAGGACGCCTCGTTCTGCAGATCGGTGCGACGGCGGAAGAGATCGAAGCCGGCGGCGAGCTCGCGATCGAGGAACCACGGCTCGGTGAAACTGAGATCGATCTCCTGCCGGCGTCCCGATACGGTCAGGCTCGCGCTCACCGACTGACCCCGCCCGAGCAAATTGCGCTCGCTCAAGCGAATGTCGGCGAGCGGCCCGTCGGAAGTGGAGAAGCCGGCGCCGAACGAGAGCTCGCCGGTCGACCGCTCCGCCACCTCGAGTTCGACGATGATGCGGTCCGAGGCACTGCCCTGACGGGTGCGCACGTCCACCTTCTCGAAATAGCCGAGATTGCGCACCCGTTGCACCGAGCGGCGGAGCAGCGCGGTGTTGAAGGCGTCTCCTTCGGCGAGGCGAAACTCCCGGCGAATGACCCGATCGAGGGTGCGCACATTGCCCTTGATGTCGATCCGTTCGACGTAGACCCGCGGGCCCTCTTCGATCCGATAGGTGACATCGGCCACCCCCTCCTCCGTCCGCAGCGCGATGTCGGGGGTGATTTGGGCGAAGGCGTAGCCGAGCTTGCCGACCTCTTCGGTGAGCGCCTGGACCGTCGCCTCGATGGCGTCGGCATCGAAGATCGCCCCCTCGCGAGTACCCACGAGGCGCTCGAGCTCGTCGGTCGAAAGGTCGCGCAGATTGCTCGCGAGCGCGATGCGGCCGAAACGGTAGAGAGGCCCTTCCTCGAGGGAAAAAGTCAGATAGAAGCAGCGCCCATCCGGAGACAGTTTGGCCACCGCCGAGATCACTTCGGCCTCTGCATAACCGCGCGCCCGGTAGAACTTCCGCAGCAGTTCCTTGTCCACCTCGACGCGGTCGGGATCGTAGGTGTCGTCGGTGGTGAGGAAACGGTACCAGGCCGCCTCGGTGGTCTGGATCACTCCCCGGAGGGTAGCATCCGAGAAGTGCTCGTTACCGAGAAAGGCGATGCCACAGACCTCGGTGAGGGGACCCTCGCTGATCTCGAACACCAAATCGACCCGGTTCTGGTCGAGCTCGATCACCTTGGGCTCGACCCGAGCGGCGTAGCGGCCACTCCGCCGATAGAGCTCGAGAATGCGCTCGACCGCGCTCTGCACCCGCGCCCGGGTGAACACGGTGCGCGGACGGATCTGCACTTCCGCCTCGAGTTCCTGATCGGTGATGCGCCGGTTGCCCTCGAAGGCCACGCGATTGACGATCGGGTTCTCCGCCACCTCGACCACCAGCCGATCCCCGTCGCGCGAGAGCCGCACGTCGTCGAACAGGCCGGTCGCGAACAGGTTGCGGAGAGAGCGGTCGAGTTCAGCAGGATCGAAACGGTCGCCCCGGCGAACGGTGAGATAGCTCTCGACAGTGGCGGTCTCGACCCGTTGATTGCCGCGCACGACGATGTCGCGGATCACCTCCGTCGCCTGCTGGGCGAAGACCGCGAGCGGTACGCAGATGGAGACCAAAATCAGGATCACACCGTACCAGCGAGATGCTGGACGCATCGCTCCTCCCGAACGATCCCGGCGCCAGATCGGACGGCACCTGCCTAGGATGGCAACAGTCGCGCGAAGAAATCCACGACATTGAGTTGCCGGAGATCGTTCCAGGTGGCGAACAGCATGAGACCCACCACCAACGCCAGTCCCACCCGAAAGGCGATCTCGAGGCTTCTCTCCGTCAGTGGCCGGCCGCGAAGGGCTTCGATCGTGTAGAGCAGCAGATGGCCGCCGTCCAGCATGGGGATGGGAAAGAGGTTGATGAGCCCGAGGTTGATGGACAGGATGGCGGTGAACCAGATCGCTGGCAGCAGCCCCTCGCGGGCGATCTCCCCCGACATCTGGGCGATGCGTATCGGCCCGCCGAGCTCTTCCGTACCCCGCACACCGGCCAGCATCTCGCCCACGCCGACGAGCGTCGCTCCGGCGATGCGAACGGTCTCGACGACGCCTTCCAAAAGGGCGCTGAGCGGGTCGCTCCGACGGTATTCGACGCCGTCTCGCACCACCCCGATCATGCCGATGCGCTGGGTGCCAAAACGCGTTTCGATTTCCCGCAGCGCCGGAGTGACCGTGAGCTGCAGCCGTTCGCCCCGTCGCTCCACCGTCAGGCGCAAAGGCTCCCCCGGGCGATCGCGTACGAGCTGCTGCAGCTGCTCGAAGCTCTCGATCGGCGCCCCGTCGACGGCGAGGATCCGGTCGCCCGGTCGGAGCCCTGCCGCGGCTGCCGGCGAATCGGCCATCACGTCGCCGACCACCGGCGGCGTGAAGGGGCGACCGATGAACACGAAGAAGAGCGCGAGCACGAGGCTGGCGAAGAGGAAATTGGCAGCTGGACCGGCGGCGACGATAGCCATGCGCTGCCATACGCTCTTTGCCGGAAAGGCTTGCGGATCGGACGCGGCGGCGGCGACCGTGAGACTGGTCACATCCTCGTCTCCATGCATTTTCACGTAGCCGCCGAGAGGAATGAGGCTGAACTTGAAGCGGGTCCCCACCCGGTCCGTCCAGCCAAAGAGTTCCGGCCCGAAGCCGATGGAGAAGACTTCGACTCGCACGCCGTTGCGGCGCGCCACCAGATAGTGGCCGAACTCGTGCACGAAAACGACGACGGTGAGGACGAGGAGGAACGGGACGATATAGCCCGTTACGAGGGTCAGCATGGAGAGGGCGGCTCCCGGGTGGACGATGCCGCATCGAGGTGGCGGAGCTCAGCCTCGGCGACAAGCCTGGCTTCGCGGTCGACGGCCAGCGCGTCCTCGATGCTCGACAGCGGCGCGTCGGCGAGAGGATGGGCGAGCAGGCGGCCGATGAGCCGTGCGATATCGAGAAAGCCGATGCGCCGCTCGAGAAAGGCGCGCACCGCCACCTCGTTCGCGGCATTGAGCACGGCGGCAGCTGCCCCACCGCGCCGCAGCGCCTCGCGGGCGTGCGCGAGACCCGGGAAACGTCGCGGATCCGGCTCCTCGAAATCGAGCCGACCGATGCGGGCGAGATCGAGGGGTCCGACACCGCTCGGCAGACGCGAGTCGGGAAAGGACAGGGCGAACGACAGCGGCGCCCGCATGTCGGGCTCGGCGAGCTGAGCCAGAAGCGAGCCGTCGCAAAAGACCGCCAAGCCGTGGACCACCGACTGCGGATGGACCAGGACCTCGATGCGCTCCTCGGGCAAGCCGAAGAGATGGTGCGCTTCGATGATCTCCAGTCCTTTGTTGACGAGGGTGGCGCTATCGACGGTGATCTTGGCTCCCATTTTCCAGCGCGGATGGGCGAGCGCTTGCTCGGGCGTGGCGCGGGCCATGCGCGCCAGATCCCAGGAGCGAAACGGGCCACCGGAGGCGGTGAGAACGATGCGCTCGAGATCGTCCCGCCGGCCGGCGAGAAGACATTGGAAGATCGCACTGTGTTCGGAATCTACCGGCAGAATGCGACTGCCGTGCCGCCGCGCCTCTTCCACGAACGCCTGGCCGGCGCACACCAGGCATTCCTTGTTGGCGAGTGCCACCACCGTGCCCTGGCGGACCGCCTCGAGCGTAGGCAGCAGGCCGGCCGCCCCCACGATCGCCGCCACCACCCGGTCGGCCGGCGCAGCCGCCGCCTCGCGCACCGCCGTCTCGCCCGCTCCGGTCGCCACGCCGGTTCCAGCCAGCCGTTCCCGCAGTTCGGCAAGACGGCTGGAATCGGCGAGCACCGCGAGCTGCGGCCGGTAACGTCGGGCGAGTTCGGCCAGCGCCGCAGCGTCCGAACCGGCGACCAGCGCCACCAGCTCGAAGCGCTCCCGGTGCAGGTCCACGAGCGAAAGGGTCGACCGGCCGATGGAACCGGTGGCTCCCAAAACCGTGAGCCGGATGGGTCGCCCGTTCACGCGAACACACCACCTGTGAGGATCGCCACGATCGCCGCATAGAGCGGTGCCGCGAAGAGCAGGCCGTCGATGCGGTCGAGCACACCGCCGTGGCCGGGCAGGATCCGCCCGCTGTCCTTGTAGCCGGAGCGCCGCTTGATCCAGGACTCGGCGAGATCGCCGCACTGGGCGACGACTGCCAGCAGCATCGCGAGCACCCCGGAAAATAGCGCAGCCGCACCGCCGTGGCCAGGCAGGAAGAGCACGAACAGGCCGCCGACCATGGCTGCCGCCAGCATGCCGCCGAACAGCCCGGCCCAGGTCTTGCCCGGACTGAGGACGGGGGCGAGCCGCGGCCCACCGATGGCACGGCCGGCGAAATAGGCGGCCGTATCGGTGGCCCCCACGACACAGAGCAACCACAGGGTGAAGAGCAGCCCGCGAGGCGCGTCGAGCCTCAGCCACGTCAAGGCCGCCAGCGGGAGCGAAAGGTAGAGCGCACCCGCACCGAGGGGGAGGCCGTTGCCTCCGGCGAGCGCGTAGAGGCCGCAGACCACCGGCAACAGCAGGGCGAAGAGGAGGAGAGCGGCGGCAGGTCCGCCGGCGGCGGTGGCGATGACCGTGCCCACCGCGACCAGCCCGACGGCCAACGCGAAACGCTGCTGTTGCGAGCGCCGCCGCTCGACCAGCCGACCGAGTTCATGGGCTGCCAGGGCCGCGACCAGCACGAGGAACGCCGTCCACACCAGCCCACCGGCGACCAGCACCGCGAGCACGACCACCACGAGCACGGCCGCTGTGGCCGCACGTGTCGGCAGCGAGTCCGGAACGACGCTATCCTGCCTGGGCGCCATAGCGCCGCTCGCGCCGGGCATATTCGGCAATCGCCCCGAGCAGGTGCCGTTCCTCGAACTCCGGCCACGGCACATCGAGGAACACGAACTCGGTATAGGCGAGCTGCCAGAGCAAGAAATTGCTCACCCGCTGTTCGCCGCTCGTGCGAATGAGCAGATCCGGGTCGGGGATGCCGTGGGTGTAGAGGCAGGACGCGAACAGCTGTTCGTCGATCGCCGCCGGATCGAGCTCGCCGGCTGCGGCCCGTTCGGCGAGCAGGCGGGCGGCTCGCAGGATCTCTCGCCGGCCACCATAATTGAGAGCGACCACGAGGTCGAGACGGCCATTGTCCCGCGTCTCCGCCTCGGCCCGCTCGATCAGGGCGACGATGTCGGGATCGAGGCCACTGCGCTCGCCGATCACCCGCACCCTTATGTCGTTCTCGTGCAGCGCATCGACCTCGCGCTGGAGATAGTAGCGCAACAGACCCATGAGTTCGCCCACCTCCTCCGGCGGGCGCTGCCAGTTCTCGGAAGAGAAGGCGTAGAGGGTGAGATAACGCACACCGAGCCGGGCACAGCCTTCGACGGTGCGCCGCACCGCAGCCGCTCCCTGGCGATGGCCGTAGATGGGTGGCTTGCCCCGGGCACGGGCCCAGCGCCGGTTGCCGTCCATGATGACGGCGATGTGGACGGGCATGCGCTCCGGTCCCGGCAGCACCGGAGCCTCGGCGACGGTCGTGGCCTCCGCCCTCGTCATCCGCCGAGGATGTCCTTTTCCTTCTGCTCGAGCAGCTTGTTGATTTCGGCGATGTGCTGGTCGGTGAGCTTTTGGATTTCCTCCGCCAGGTGACGGTGCTCGTCCTGCGAGATCTGTCCGTCCCGGTCGAGCCGCTTCAGGAGCTCCATACCGTCGCGGCGCACATTGCGCACCGCCACGCGTGCTTGTTCCGCATATTTGTGCGCGACCCGCACGAGTTCCTGGCGCCGCTCCTCGCTGAGCTCGGGCAGGGGAATGCGGATGAGATCCCCCTCGACCTGCGGATTGAGGCCGAGATCGGCATTGCGAATCGCCTTCTCGACCGCCTTGACCAGGCTCTTGTCCCAGACGTGCACCGTGAGCAGGCGCGGCTCGGGAACCCCGATCGTTCCCAATTGGTGGATCGGCATGCGGGTGCCGTAGGCCTCCACCTGGACGGGGTCGAGAATGCCCGCCGAGGCCCGTCCGGCACGCAGCGCGCCGAGCTCGCGCCGCAGCACCTCCACGGCCCCGTCCATGCGCTTCTTGAATTCCTTGAGATCGGGCTTGGCTCCGCTCATGGCTCGGCCTCCTCGGTGATGATGGTGTGGGGTTCGACACCCCCGAGCACGCGCGGGAACGCGCCCGGCCTGCCGATCGCGAAGACGACGATGGGAATCCGGCTCTCGCGGGCAAGGGCGATGGCGGAAGCGTCCATCACCCGCAAGTCGCGCGAGAGCACCTCGAGGTAGCTCAGCCGGTCATACCGACGGGCAGTGGGATCCCGGCGCGGATCGGCGCTGTACACGCCGTCGACCTGGGTGCCTTTGAGCAACACCTCGCAACCCGTCTCGGCGGCCCTGAGCGCTGCTGCCGTGTCGGTGGTGAAGAACGGATTGCCGGTGCCGGCGGCGAAGATGACGACCCGCCCCTTCTCGAGATGCCGCACCGCCCGTCGCCGGATATAGGGCTCGCACACGGCAGCCATGGGAATGGCGGACATCACCCGAGTGGGCACCCCCTGCTTTTCGATCACGCTCTGCACCGCGAGCGCATTGATGACCGTGCCGAGCATGCCCATGTAGTCGGCAGTCGCGCGCTCCACCCCGGCGGCGGCGAGACTGCTGCCGCGGACGATGTTGCCGCCGCCGATCACGAGACACAGTTCCACTCCCATGGCGTGGACGGTCGCGACGTCGCGGGCCAGGTGGTCGAGCACCTCCGGGTCGTGCCCATACTCCCGGCGCCCCATGAGGGCCTCGCCGGACATCTTGAGCAGCACACGCCGGAACCGCGGCAGTCCTGCCGGCTCGTCCCCCATCGCTCACGCTCCCGACCGACGGCGCGGGCGGACCCTCGCCACCCGAGCCCCGTTCTAGCGGCCGCCGCCGAGTTGCGCCACCTCCGCTGCGAAATCGGTGGACGGTTTCTCGATGCCCTCGCCGAGCACCATGCGCACCATCCCCGCCACTTCGACCGGCTCTCCGGTCTCCTTCTCGAAGGCGGCGAGCACCTCGCGCACTCGGCGATCGGGATCGAGGACGAACGCCTGCTCGAGGAGCACCACCTCCTCGTAGAACTTGCGCAGCCGTCCTTCCACCATCTTCTGGACGATGGCCTCCGGCTTGCCCGACGCGCGGGCTTGCTCCGCGAGGATGCTGCGCTCGCGCTCCACCAGGGCGGCATCGAGCCGGTCCACGCTCACCGCCTGCGGATTGGTGGCGGCGATGTGCATGGCGAGCTGCCGCCCGAGTTCCGCCAGCTTCGCCGGATCGGCTTTGCTGCGCAGCGCCACGAGCACACCCAGGCGGCCGAGCTGGGGGGCGACCTGGGCGTGCACATAGCCGGCCACTACGCCCGGTTCGACCGCGAGGAAGGCTGTCCGCCGCAGCTGGATGTTCTCTCCGATCACCGCGATCGCCTGGGTGATCTCCTCTTCGACCGTGCGCCCGCTGCCAGCGACCCTGAGCTTCCGCAGCTTCTCGATGTCACCCGCCGCCTCGAGGGCGAGAGCGCTGATGCGCCGGACGAGCTCCTGGAACGTTTCGTTGCGGGCGACGAAATCGGTCTCCGAGTTGACCTCGACGAGGGCACCCCGGCCGTCGGCCACCACCATGCCGACGAGCCCCTCGGAGGTGGCTCGCCCCGCCTTCTTGGCCGCTGCGGCTAGGCCCTTCTTCCTCAACCAATCGATGGCTGCCTCGAGATCGCCTGCGGTTTCCGCCAACGCCTTTTTGCAGTCCATCATGCCGGCGCCGGTGCGCTCGCGCAGTTCCTTGACGAGAGATGCCGTGATCTGCGTCATGCCGCGATTTTCCATTGCTCGAACATCCGCCGCGCCACAGCCGGTCGGTCAACCGGTCCCTTCCTCTTCCGGAAGCTCCTCCGCAGCCCTGGCCGGAGCCCCCTCCTCTCCCACCGGCTCGGCCGGCACGAGCGGCTCGGCGGCGAGCAACTCCTCCGCAGCCGGCAGCTCCTCGACCACCTCGGCGGCAGCCCCGATGTCGACGCCGCTCGCCGCCATTTCGGCCTGGATGCCATCGAGCACGGCCTGCACCATGAGATCGCAATAGAGATTGATCGCCCGACTCGCGTCGTCGTTACCCGGGACCGGATAGCGCACCGACCGCGGATCGACATTGGTGTCGCAGATGGCGACCACCGGGATGCCGAGCTTATTGGCTTCGGCGATGGCGATCGCCTCTTTGTTGACATCGATCACGAACAGGATATCCGGCACGCCGCCCATGTCGCGGATACCCCCGAGCGCCCGCTCGAGTTTTTGCTGCTGACGCTGCAGATGCAGCAGTTCCTTCTTGGTGAGCCCAGCCGAGGCGCGCGGATCGGCTAGCCTCGCCTCGAGGTCGCGCAGGCGGCGAATCGACTGGGAAATCGTCCGCCAGTTGGTGAGAGTGCCGCCGAGCCAGCGGTGATTGACATAGTATTGGCCGCAGCGCTTGGCCGCCCGCGCCACCGGCTCCTGAGCCTGGCGCTTGGTGCCGACGAACAGCACCCGCCCGCCCCCCGCGACGACATCGCGCACCGCCTGCAGCGCACGGTGCAGCATCGGCACCGTCTGGGTGAGATCGATGATGTGGATGCCGTTCCTCACCCCGTAGATGTAAGGGGCCATGGCCGGGTGCCAGCGCCGGGTCTGGTGGCCGAAGTGGACGCCGGCTTCGAGCAGCTGGCGCAGCGTGAACGTGGGAAACGCCATCGGTCCGTCCTTTCCGGTTGCTCCGCCGCGGGCGAGGTCCGGCTGTCCGGACACCGGAGAACGTCGCCTGTCGCGCGATCGTGCCCGCGTGAGGTGTGGCTCCCCAATTAATCTGCCCGATCTGCGGCGGCAAGCCTCCCGACCGGCGCGACGCGGCAGCGTTCGCGCGAATGGGCGACGCTCGCGGCTCAGCCGAAGAGATCGAGCTGCCGCGATTCCGAGGGGGGCCGAAAGAGGTCGGTGCGAGCCGGAAAGGTCCGTCGATTGAGGCCGAGCCGGGCGCACGCTTTGGCGAAGCGTTGGTCGAGCAGCTGCGCCCATACGCCCGTGCCGCGCAGCCGCGAACCGAAAGCCGGATCGTTCAGCCGACCGGCGCGGCATTCCCGGATGCGCGCGAGTACGCGCTCCCGGCGTGCGGGCACGTGGCGAAGGAGCCAGGCGTCGAAGAGGTCCTTCACATCGTGAGGGAGGCGGAGCAGGATCCAGCCAGCACGTTCCGCTCCGGCCTCCGCCGCAGCCTCGAGGATGCGCTCGAGCTCGTGGTCGGTGAGAGCCGGGATCACCGGCGCGACCATCACCCCGGTCGGGACGCCGGCGCTGGCGAGCGCGCGGATCGCCTCGAGGCGCCGGTGCGGTGCCGCCGCCCGCGGCTCGAGGCGGCGGGCGAGAGCGGCGTCGAGAGTGGTGATGGAGAGGAACACACTCGCAAGCCCGTCTCTCGCCATGGGTACCAGCAGGTCGAGGTCGCGGAGCACCCCAGCCGATTTGGTCACGATGCCGACCGGGTGCCGGCACGCGGCCAACAGTTCCAGGATGGAACGAGTCACCCGCAGCCGTCGCTCGAGAGGCTGATAGGGATCGGTGTTGGTACCGAGGGCGATCGGCGCGCAGCGATAGCCGGGCCGTGCCAGCTCGTGCCGGAGCAATTCCGCCGCCTCCGGCTTGACCAGGATCTTGGTCTCGAAGTCGAGACCCGAGGAGAAGCCCAGCCAATTGTGGGTCGGGCGCGCGTAGCAGTAGATGCAGCCGTGCTCGCAGCCCCGGTAGGGATTGACCGAGCGATCGAAGGGAATGTCCGGGGACTCGTTGCGGGCGAGGACGGTGCGCGAGCGGTCGAGAAGGACCTCGGTCGCTGGCGGCACGCTCTCCGCCGCTACGACGTCGAGGGTCCCGAAACCATCGTCGAAGGGCTCGCGCGCGAGCGCCTCGAACCGGTTCGGCGGGTTCTCTCCTGCCCCGCGGCCGCGGATCCTGCACCTCACCCCGCATCCTCCGCTGCATCCCGATGATGGACCGGCCCGGCCGCGGACGCAACGACACCCGCACCGCGTCTCCCGTTAACCGGATCTCAACCTGGCTGCGGCCTGATGCTCCCAGCGCGCGGGACGTCGAGCAGCGGGAGACCGGCCATGGCCCCAGCTGGACAGGATCCGAACTACATCGCCGCCCTTTTGTGGAAAACGAGCGATGGCCGCCAGCTTCGTTGGCCCTCGAGTGGCCAAGGGACCCGGATCGCTTTCGATTTCTGGGATCCCGGCGACCCGGCGATGACGCTCGGCGCCTACCGTGGGGTGCGGGCGGCCGATGGCGCGCAGCGCGAGGGTCTGAGGGCGGCTCTTTCGCCTTGGGAGCGAGTGGCGAACATCGATTTCGTCGAAACTCCGGGCAAGGCGGCACGGCTGCGCATCGCCTATGGCGAACTGCCAGGCAACTGGGTGGCGATGACCCACGTCGAATACGATGGCAGGGGCACCCTGCTGCGAGCCGAGATCTGGCTCAACGACCGCTACGCCTACATGGACCGGCTGGAGAGCGGCACGTTTGGCCATTTCGTGGCGATCCACGAGATCGGCCATGCGCTCGGTCTCGACCATCCCTTCGAGGGCGGCCCGTCGCTCGGTCCGGTGTTCGACAACGCTAGCTACACCGCGATGTCCTATGCCGATCCGCCCGGCACCGGACGCGACGCCTGGGGTCTGCCCCTGTCGCCGTCGACTCCGATGCTCTACGACATCGCTGCCGTCCAATTCCTCTATGGCGCCAATGCCCAGGCGACTGCCGGCGACGATGTCTACATCTTCGGCGATGGACTGGCGCGCGTGGCGACGCTTTGGGATGCGGGGGGAACGGATACCATCGATGCGAGCGGCCAGCGGCTGCCGGTGGTGATCGATCTCGCCGAAGGTGCCGCTTCCGACATCGGCCGACGGGGGATGGGCAAGGACTGGAACCGGGTGGCCGACGACAATATCCGCATCGCCTTCGGCACGGTTATCGAAAACGCCATAGGCGGTTCGGGCAACGACGTGCTCTATGGCAACGACGCAGCGAACCGCCTGGCCGGCGGCCCGGGCGACGATCGTCTGTTTGGCAGAGGGGGATGCGATACCTTCGTCTTCGAAGGTGGTTTCGGCCGCGATCGCATCGAGGACATCGAGAACGGGGAAATTCTCCTCTTCCCGGGTCTCGCACCCGCCGACCTGACACTGCTGCGCCAGGGTACCGACCTCGTGCTCGCGCACGGCGACGATCGCGTCACTCTGTCTGGTTTCCTCGCCACGACCGCGACGGTGACCGTGAACGGTCAGCCGCTCGGCGCACAGGGCTGGGTCGCGAACGGAACTGGCACGGCCGTGGCCGGCCTCGCCCTCTCGGGCGGTGCCGGCAACGACGTCTTGCGCGGCGGCAGCGGCGACGATCTGCTCGTCGGCGGTGCGGGCAACGACAGGCTGTTCGGTCGTGACGGCGGCGACCGGCTCTTCGGGGGCGATGGCGCCGACACCCTCGATGGCGGCGATGGCAGCGATGCGCTCGTCGGCGGGGCCGGCGCCGACCGGCTGTGGGGCGGGACCGGCAACGACGTCTGCGTCGGCGGTCCGGGCAATGACGCGATCGACGGCGGTGCTGGCCTCGACATCGCCGTGGTCAGCGGCCGCTTCGCCGGCTTCCGCCTGACCGGCTGGAAAGGTGGCTTTCGGCTCGTCGATCTCGACCCCTCGGACGGCGACGAGGGCAGTGACCGGCTCGAACGCATCGAATTCTTGCGCTTCGACGATGCCATCCTCGACCTGCGGGGCCCCCAGCCCACGCTCGTCGAGGCTTCCGTCCTGCCCCTGCCGGCGGCCGATCTCGAGGCGCTCCTGCAGCCAGCCTAGGCAGCAAGCTGCTTCTGCGACGCTGCAACGCCGGGGATCGGCTGGTCATCGCCGGCCGGCGCGGTTAAGGTCGCGGTCGTGCGATCGGGAATCGGTGCCCTATGGTAGCGCGACCGGCGGTATTGGTGACGGGCGGCGCCGGCTATGTCGGCAGCCACATTGTCCACGCCTTTTTGGATGCGGGCTGGCGGGTCACCGTGGTGGACGATCTGTCGACCGGGCACGCTTGGGCAGTGGGCGAGGCGCGGCTCGTGGTGCTCGACCTCACGCAGCCGGCAGGGCTTTTCGAGCTCTTGCGCGAGGGGCGCTTCGATGCGCTGGTGCACTGCGCTGCCAAGGTGGTGGTCGAGGAGTCGGTCCGCGAGCCCGCCACCTATTACCGGCACAATGCCGCCGCGTCCTTTCATCTCTTCGAGCTGTGCGCAAGGGCGGGTATCGGCTGTCTGGTGCAGTCCTCGACCGCGGCGGTCTACGGCCAGCCGGAGCGCAATCCCATTGCCGAGGACGCACCCCTCGCTCCGATCAACCCCTACGGCGCCTCCAAGGCGATGGCCGAGCGGGCGCTCGTCGATATCGCGACAGCCTCGGGACTGCGCTACGGGATGCTGCGCTACTTCAATGTCGCCGGCGCCGACCCTGCCGGCCGCGTCGGCCAGGCGACCCCACGCGCCACGCATCTCGTCAAGGTTGCCTGCGAGACGGCACTCGGACTGCGGCCCGAGCTCGCGATCTTCGGCACGGATTACCCCACGCCCGATGGCACCTGCATCCGCGACTATATCCATGTGTCGGACCTCGCCGCAGCACATCTGCGCGCGGTCGAGTATCTGCTCGATGGCGGTCCCTCCTTCGTCGCCAATTGTGGCTACGGGCACGGGGCGAGCGTGCGCGAGGTCATCGCCACGGTGAAGGCGGTGACCGGTATCGACTTCCCGGTCCGCGAGGCGCCGCGGCGGCCCGGCGATGCCGCCGCGCTGGTGGCCGACAACCGCCGCATCCGCGCCCTGCTTGGCTGGCAACCGCGTTACGACGACCTGGCGTTCATCGTCGAGACGGCATGGCGATGGGAGAACCATCTCCAGAGCCTCGTCGGCGCCCGTGGCGGCCGGTGACGGTCGCGCCGAGCCGCCGCCGCGCGAGGGGGAGCGAGTCCTAGCGATGCCGCGCTTCATCGCGATCCTCGCGATCTCGCTCGTCGCCGCGACCGCGACCGGCGGCGCGCAGACGCCGGCTCAGATAGCCTCTCAGCCGCCGCCGACCGCCAGCCCGAACCTCGCCGCGACGGCTCCCGGGGCGACCGCAGGTGCGACCCTCGAGCCGGCGATCCGGCCCGAAACCCTGCGGGAGCTGATCGTCACCTTGCGCGACGAGCGGGAGCGCGAGCTTTTCTTGAAGCGGCTCGAGGCTCTGCTCGCCGCCCAAGAAGCGGCCATGTCCCCGCAAACCGAGGCCCTCGGTCTGCTCGCCCAGCTCGAAGAAGCGGCGAACGCACGGCTCGCGGCGGTGCGCAGCGCCTTTGCCGATCTCGCGAGTTCCTTTCGCCAGATCCATTTCCTCGTGACTTGGCTGCGGCTCGAGTTCGCCGATCCGGTTCGGCGCGAGCTTTGGTTCGGGCTGTTTCGCCAACTGGGGGGCGCGATTCTCCTCGGCGCCCTCTCGGCCCTGGTGTTCCGTCGCTTCATGATGCGGCGGGTGCGGGCGTCGGCGGCGCGAGTGCACGAGGGCAAAGGCAAACTCGCAGCGGCCGCCATGCAGGTCGTCGCCGACATGCTGGTGGTCGCCCTGTTCGCTGGAACCCTCTACCTCACCTTGCACCTTTCCGGGGCGAGCTCCATCGTGCTACGCGCGGCCGAGCCGGTGATCGCCGGCGCCATGCTGGGACGGCTGGTGGCAGCCCTGGCCAAAGTCGCCCTCGCCCCGCAGGCCGCGGATCGTCGCCTGTTGCCGCTCGCCGACGACGATGCGGCGCGGCTTTGGCGCGCCATCACCCTGCTCAACGCGCTTCTCGTCTACGCCACCGCGATCCTGTGGCTCGCCGCCATTCTCGGCCTGCCTTGGACGATCCGCGGCTTTTTCGAGCGCATCGTCTACTTCGCCGCGGCGGTGGTGCTCGCCGCGGTCTGCCTGCGCTACCGCGTACCGGTGGGCGAATGGCTCGCTGCGCGGGCGCGTCAGGCGGCTGGCCTGTTGGCGCGGTTTTTCCCCTGGGAGCGGCTCGCCCGCGCCTGGCACGTGGTGGCGATCGTGGTGGTCTTCGCCCATTATCTCGTGTTCGCGCTCCAGGTGCCGGGCGGCTTTTTCTTCCTCTTCCGGGTCACGGTGCTCACTCTGCTGTTGCTCGTTCTGGCGCGTCTCGCGGTGATGACGATCGATTGGCTGTTCGGGCAGGTGACGCTGCCGGCCGCGGAGGAAGAGGGCGCAGCCGGCGACCAGCGGCTACGCCGGCGGTATTTGCAGTGGACGCGGGCAGTGCTGCGCACAGCGGTGATCGTCCTCGCCATCCTGCTCGTGCTCGGGGTCTGGGGAGTGGATGTGCTGGGCTGGCTCACCGCCGGCGAAGGCCGTGTCCTTCTTGTCAGCGTGATGCGCCTGGCCATCGCCTTTCTGCTCTCGGTGGCGGTGATCGAGGGCGCGAACGTGCTCGCCCGGCGCTACATGGAGGCGACGACCGCCGACGGGCGGCCGCTCTACGGCAACCGCGCCCGCACCCTCGCGAGCATCGCCCGCAATGGCGTCATCCTCTTCGTCGGCTTGACCTTTCTGTTGCTGTTCCTGTCCGAGATCGGGGTCCAGGCAGGGCCGCTGCTCGCCGGTGCCGGTGTCGTTGGCCTCGCCGTCGGCTTCGGTTCGCAGAAGCTCGTCCAAGACCTGATCACTGGTTTGTTCATCCTGCTCGGCGATACGATCCGGGTAGGCGACGTCGTCGACCTTGGCGGCAAATCCGGTGTGGTCGAAGCCATGTCGATGCGAACGGTGACGCTGCGCAGTTACGATGGCAGCGTCCACACCATCCCCTATAGTTCCATCGACACCGTCACCAATCTGACCAAGGACTTCTCTTACTGGGTGGTGGATGTCGGCGTCGCCTACCGCGAGGACATCGACCAGGTGATCCGGGTGCTGCAGGAGATCGACGAACAGATGCGGCGCGAGTGGCCCTTCCGCCGTATCGTCCTCCAGCCGATCGAGATCGCCGGGCTCGACCGCTTCGCCGACTCCGCTGTGGTGGTGCGGGCCCGCATCAAGACCCGGCCCGGAGAACAGTGGCGAGTGGGGCGCGAGTTCAACCGGCGGCTCAAAAAGCGGTTCGACGAGCTGGGAATCGAGATCCCCTTCCCGCACCGCACCCTCTATTTCGGCGTCGACCGCAACGGCAAGGCCCCGCCCGCCTTCGTGCAGCTGCTCGCCGCCGAGGCGAGCGCTGTCGAACCGGCCTCGCAAAGTGCCGCCGTGGAGCCGCGGGGGTGAGGCTGCGGCCATTCGCAGCAGCCCTCTTCCTCCTCTCCCTGCTCCCCGCCTGTACGCCCGGAGCGAGGCCGCCGCTGTTCGAGGACCTGGGCCTCGCCGGCGAGCGCGCGGGATTGCGTTATACCGTGGCGATCACCGGAGCGACGGTCGAGGGCGAGCTCCTCGCCCGGCTCTACGAGGCCTCCGAGACCGCCCGCCGAATCGACCAGCCGCCGGCCAACGAGCTCGTCCTCCGTCGGCGGGCCCGGGCCGATGTGCCTCGTCTCGAGGCTCTGCTGCGCGCCCAAGGCTATTTTGCGGGCAAGGTGGCGGTCCGGATCGAGCGACCGTCCCCGGCGCCAGCGACATCCGGCGAGACCACTGGAGCGCAGATGCTGCAGCCGGAGTTCCGGGTGGTGTTCGAGG
The DNA here is from genome assembly GCA_002898275.1 of bacterium HR40. Lineage (GTDB taxonomy): Bacteria > Pseudomonadota > Alphaproteobacteria > Geminicoccales > Geminicoccaceae > HRBIN40. The sequence goes on along the minus strand of BEIQ01000001.1, from coordinate 160,542 downwards.
TCGATCCGGGCCCCCTCTATCGGCTCGGCCAACGCCTGGTGGAAGTGGTGGGGCAAGACTATGGCTTCCACCCGCCGGGACCCGCGGATCTCGGGCTCGTGAGCGACGCCCCGGCGCAAGCCGAGCGCATCCTCGGAGCCGAGGAGCGATTGCTCGCGGCGGCGCGCAGCGCAGGCCACGCCCGGGCGGCGTTGGGCGAGCGCGAACTCGTGGTCGATCATCGCACCCGCCGCATGGACGTGCGGCTGCGCATCGTCCCCGGCCCCGTCTACGAGTTCGGCGAACTGCGCTTTTCCGGCGGCGAAGGGATCGCCCGTCGCTTCCTCGAGGAAGTGGTGGCGATCCGCCCGGGTGCGCGCTTCGATCCGGCGCGGATCGACCAAGCCCGGCGCGCGCTCCTCGACACGCAGCTGTTCTCTCTCGTTCAGGTCGAGGTCGGCGAGCCGCAAGCCGACAATCGGCTGCCGGTATCGGTGCGGCTCGAGATGCGACGGCCGCGCTCGGTCGGGGGTGCGCTGGGCTATACCACCGACGAAGGACCGCGGCTTCGCGCCTTCTGGGAGCATCGCAACATCTTCGGCAGCGCCGAGCGTCTGCGCCTCGACACGCAGCTGTCGCGGCCACTCGGCGAGCTGCGGTTGCAGTTGCGCAAACCCCACTTGTTCTCGCGCCGCCAGGATCTTCTCGTCGACGGCGGGCTGCGCGTCGAGAGCACGGAAGGTTTCGAGAGCCGTTCGATCCGCGCCGGGATCGGCCTCGAGCGCCGTCTGCGCCCCGGCACCACCGGCACCCTCGGCGTCGCGTGGCGTTTTTCGGAAATCCGCGAGGGCGGCGAGGAACGGCTGTTCGCGCTTCTGTCGCTACCGGGTGCGCTGCGGATCGATCGCAGCGACAGTCTGCTCGATCCCTCCCGCGGCTGGCGGCTCCTCCTCGAAACGGCACCGTTCCAGGACGTCCGCGATGCCGGCAGGACCTTCGTTCGCAGCCGCCTCAGCCATAGCCGCTACCTGTCGATCTGGAACGAGCCCCGTCTCGTGCTCGCGCTCAGAGGCGCGATCGGCACCATCTTGGGCGAAGAGCGCGACCGCGTTCCCGCGGACGAGCGATTCTACGCGGGCGGCGGTGGCTCGGTGCGGGGCATTCCGTTCCAGAAGGCGGGGCCGCTCGACGCCGGGCGCGATCCGCTGGGCGGCCGTTCGCTGCTCGAGGGCAGCGCCGAGCTTCGCCTGCGTCCGCGCGACCGCTGGGAAATCGCGCTCTTCCTCGACTTGGGCGGCGCTTTCACCTCGGTGGTGCCCGACTTGCGCGAGGACACGCTGCGCCTCGGCACGGGCTTCGGCCTCCGTTACCTCACCCCGATCGGGCCGCTGCGCTTCGACCTCGGCGTGCCCATCGAGCCGCGCAGGGATGTGGACGATCCCTTTCAGTTCTACATAAGTCTCGGACAGGCGTTCTGAGTGCGGTCCGCGACCCTCCCGCCGCGGCCGGAGACGCATACGATGCTGCGCCGTCTCGTCTACCTCCTGGCGTCGCTCGTGGGTGGTGTGCTCGTTCTGTTCGCAGCCGCGTTCGGCTACGCGCAAACGCGCCTCGCCAAGGACCAGATCGGCGCGCTCATCGAGCGCCAACTGAGTTCCGACACCCGGACCGCCGCCATCGAAGGCTTGGCCGGGCTTCTCCCCTTCGACGTCCGCATCGGCCGCTTCGCTCTCGGCGATTCCCAGGGTACCTGGCTCGCGGTCGAGGATGCGCGGGTGAAGATCGAGCCGCTCGCGTTGTTCTCCGGCAAGATCCACGTCGAACAGGCAGGAGCGCGCCGGGTCGTGCTCGCGCGGCTGCCCGCGGAAGAACCCGCCTCGCCGCGCGGCACGAGCATGCGCCTTCCCTCGCCGCCCGAGCTGCCGCCGGTTCTCCCGGTTTCGGCGATCGACAGAGTGACCGTCGAGACCCTCGAGCTCGGTGCAGCCATTCTCGGCGAACCCGCGCGTTTTGCCCTCGACGGCCGGCTCGCGAGCCGACAGGAGGGCCAGGTGGTCGAGGCCAGCCTCGAGCTTCGCCGCACCGACGCCGAGACGGCACACGCCACGCTGGCACTCGGCCTCGATCTCGTCCAGAGCACCCTCGACCTCACGGTCGAGGCCGAGGAAACCGGTGGGCTCGCGGGCCGGCTTCTCGGCCGACCGGATGCCGGGCCGGCACGGTTCTCCCTGGCGGCATCCGGCCCCCTTTCCGATCTCGGCGCCAGCCTGCGGGCGGAGGTGGAGCGGCTGATGCGAGCCGAAGCCCAGCTGCGGCTCGGCTGGACGGCACACCCGCGGCTCCAGCTTTCCGCGTCGCTGGTGGCGGCAGATGGAGCGCTGGCGGAACCCTACAGCGCCTTTCTCGGCCGGGAGGCGAACATCGCCGTCACAGCGGGCGAAATCGCCCCGGGCCTCTTCGCGCTCGACCGGCTCGAGGTCCGCACGGCAGCGCTCACCGCCGCGGGATCGGGACGGGTCGCTGTGGAGGCCGGGCGCATTGAAGGGCGTATGACCGCTCTCCTCCCCGATCTGTCGCTGGCATCGCCCCTTCTCGGGATGCCCCTGGCGGGTTCGCTCGCCCTTGCCGCCGAGGCGTTGCCGGAACAGACCCAACCGGCGATCGCCCTGCGGCTCGAAGGGAGAGACTTGCGCGTCGACACCGCCGGCCTCGCCACATTCGGTGCCGATCTCCGGCTGGTACCCATGGCGCCGCTCGCGCAAGGCTTTGCGGGGGTCGAGATGACCGGCACCCTGGAGCTGCGCGGTGCCAGCCTCCGTGGTCAGCCGCTCGAACCCGAATCCCAAATCGAGATCGCCCTCGATGTCGGGATCCCCTCGAGCGGGCCGCTCGCGATCCGAATGCTGCGGGCAACCGGCGAACGCCTCGCCCTCGAGGGCCGGGGCAGCTTCGACCCCGTTCGGCTCGTGGGAGATCTCGACCTCGCCCTCGCCGCCACCGATCTCGCCCGACTGCGCGAGGCCATCGCACCGCCGCCATTGCCCCTCCCCCCCCTTGCCGGCACCGCCCGGCTCGACGCCAAGCTGCAAATCGCCGAAGGGATCTCGACGATAAAGAGCGATCTCCGGCTCGTCGCGCGGGAGCTCTCGGGCCTGCCGCGCGGTGCCGCCGAGCTCCTCGGACCCGCGCCCGAGCTTTCGGGCGAGCTGCGCTATGTTCGAGGCGAGGCTTTGCAACTTTCCGGTCTCGAGATCCGGGGAGCGGCGGCCCGGCTATCGGGAGAACTGGGCTTTGGCCTCGCCCGAGAAGCGCTTTTCGGGCGATTCGCGCTCGACCTCCCGCGGCTCGCCGTCCTCGCGCCGATCCTGGGGGACGGGCTCGAGGGACGAGCCATCCTCCTTGCCGACCTTGCCGGAACCATGGCCGCACCGGAACTCACCCTCAAGCTCGAGGCCGCACCGCTCGCGCTGGTGGGACAGGCGATCGACCGAGCGGTGTTCGAGGCGACCGCGGCAGGACCCATCGATCGCCCGGCAGGGGAACTGCGGCTTCGCGCCGTGCGTGGCAGCGAAGCGGCCAGCCTGATCTCGCGTTACCGGCTCGCACCGGAAACCCTCGAGCTCACCGGCCTGACGCTCGAGGCCCCAGCGACCCGCATGACCGGCGACCTCCGTCTCGGCCTCGTCGAGCTCGCGGCCCAAGGGCAGCTCCAAGGCGCCATCGAGGACCTCGCCGCCCTCGAGGGCTGGATCGGCGAGCGGCTCGCAGGCAAACTGCGCCTCGCTTCCCGGTTCACTTTTGTCGACGGCCGCCAGGACGTGCGGCTCGAGAGCGAAATCGTCGGCCTCGCCGGTCGCTTCGGCGAGATCGCGCGGGCCGAGACCACCGTCGAACTCGCCGACGCCCTCGGCAGCCCGAGACTGCGAGCGATTCTCGCTGTCCGCGACTTCGCTCGCCCCGATCTGGTGGTGAGCGCAGCGTCAGCGGAGGTGACGGGCCCGCTCTCGGATCTCGCCATGGTCGCCGAAGCCCGGGGCGAGCGGGCTGAACCCTTCGCGCTCCGCGCCCGAGCCGAGCTCGCCCTGCGCCCGACGAAGAGCACGCTCGTATTGCGGTCGCTCGCAGGCACGCTCGGAGCGCGCCGCATCGAACTGCGCAGGCCGGCAACCGCCGTGCTCGAGAATGGGACGCTCGCCATCGACGAACTCGACCTCTTCCTCGGCGAGGCCGAGATCCGGGGTGGGCTCCAGCTCGAGCCGCGCCGGGTCCGGGGTTTTGCCCGCATCGATCGGCTACCCTTGTCCTGGCTCGCCGCCTTCGGTGGTCCCGCCCTCGTCGGTCGGGCACAGCTCGCGGTGCAGCTCGACGGCCATCCGGCCGCCCCTCGCCTGGCGATCTCGGGAAATGTGCGCGGCCTCCGTCCGGCCGACGATCTGCTCGCCGAGTTACCGGCCGTCGACCTGACTTGGCGGGGGGAGGTGGCCTCCGGTCGCTTCGTTCTCGACGTCGCGCTGGAGCAAAGCGGCGGCAAGGCGAACGGACGGATCAGCGGTCCGTTGAGGTTGAGCCTGACCCCCCCGGCGATCGCCGTCGACCCCACGGCGGCGATTTCCGGCAACCTCGATGCCCGCATCGACATCGCCGCACTCGCCGCCCTGGTCGGTGTCGAAGGACAGAAGATCGAAGGGCCCCTTGCGCTCGCCCTGCGCCTCTCGGGCACCCCGGCGGCACCGGCGCTCGCGGGAACAGCGCGGATCGAGGGCGGGCGGATCGAGGATAGCCTCACCGGGCTCACCGTCAGCGATCTCCGGCTGCAGATCGAGGCCGAGGGCAAGACGCTCCGCCTCGCCGAACTGCGCGCCGGCGACGGGCGCGAGGGCGAGCTCGAGGCGTCGGGTGCCTTGCGGTTCGATGAGGGCCGCGGGTTCCTCTACAGCGCTCGCGTGAAGCTCGACGATTTCGTCGTGGCCGACGTTCCCTTCGCCTTCGTCCTCGCCGACGCCTCGCTCGACCTCGCGGGTGATGCCCGCCGCGGCACCGTGATCGGAAGGGTGGAGATCGACCGGGCCGAGATCGGCCTTCCCTCCGGCGGCGGAGCCGAGATCCCGCAGCTGCCGGTGATCGAGATCGACGGCACCGATACCGTTTGGCCCGAACTCGTTCGCGCCGAGCCATCTGCCGGTCTGCCCTACGAACTCGCGCTGCGCCTGCAGCTCGACATGCCGGGGCGCGTCTTCGTCCGTGGCCGCGGCCTCGAATCGGAGTGGGGTGGCAGTCTCGCGGTTCGCGGTACCGCGGCAGCCCCCCTCGTCGAGGGGTCGATCGGGCTGCGTCGCGGCTATCTCGATCTGCTCGACCGTCGTTTCACCCTCCGCGAGGGAGAGATCCGTTTCGGCGGAGCGGATCCGTTCTCCCCCTTCATCCACCTCGTGGCGACCGCCGCCAACCAGGATGTCACCGCCGTGGCTCGGCTCGAGGGCCCGGCGAGCGATCCCCGCCTCCTGCTCGAGAGCGACCCTGCGCTGCCGCAAGACGAAATCCTCTCGCGCCTGCTGTTCGGCCGCGACGTGTCGCGGATCACCCCCATTCAGGGCCTGAAACTCGCGGCAGCCTTGCAGCGCCTCGAGGGCGGCACTGGCCTCGATCTCCTCGGCAGTCTGCGCGAGGCGATCGGCGTCGACACCCTCGACATCGGGGGCGAGAGCCCGGCTGAGGCCTATGTGAGCGCTGGACGTTACGTGGCGGAGAACGTCTACGTCGAGGTGCGCCAGGGCCTCGCCACCGGGGGGATGAAGGCACGGGTCGAGATCGAGCTCACCAACCGCGTGAGCGTGGCCACGGAGACCGGAAACGGTGGAGGCGGCGTCGAGGTGGAATGGCGGTACGATTATTGATGAGACTGCGCGGAACGCGGTCGTCCGCGAAGATCGGTGACGACGTGCCGCAACGGTCGGGCGGCGAGCCCTGGCTGCGCGTGCCGGATGCCGACCGTACCTTTGGCACCTTCGCCGACCTCAACCTGATCGGCGTGTGGACGCTCTACGTGAAGGAAGTCCGTCGCTTCCTCAAGGTGTTCTCGCAGACGGTGCTGGCTCCGGTGATCACGGCCCTCCTTTTCTTCGCCATCTTTGCCTTGGCACTCGGTGGCAGTCGGCGCACCATCGGCGACCTGCCATTCCTCGAGTTCCTGGCCCCTGGGCTGGTCATGATGACCGTCGCGCAGAACGCCTTTGCCAACACCTCGTCCTCGCTCATGATCGCCAAAATCCAGGGCAATATCGTCGACTATCTGATGCCGCCGCTCTCGCCCGGCGAATTGCTGTTCGGATTGGTCGCTGGCGGGATGACGCGCGGGATCGTGGTCTGTCTCGCGGTAGCCGCTGCGCTTGCACCCTTCGTGCCGATCCGGCCCGTGCATCTGCCCCTTGCCGTGTACACCGTGTTTGCCGCCTCGGCGATTCTCTCCCTGGCGGGCGTGCTCGCCGGATTGTGGTCGGAGAAGTTCGACCACATGGCAGGGGTCACCAACTTCGTCGTCACTCCCCTCGCCTTCCTCTCGGGGACCTTTTACTCGATTTCCGACCTGCCCGAGCCGTTTCACATTCTCGCATTGGCCAATCCTTTCTTCTACATGATAGACGGTTTCCGGTGCGCGTTGACGGGACATGCCGACGGTGCCATCTGGATCGGCGTTCTGCTGCTCGCCGTCGTGACCGCGGGTCTGTGGTGGGCGGCGTTGCAGCTCCTGCGCTCCGGCTACAAGCTCAAGGCCTGAGGAGCCGGCCGGCGCATGGCTCCCGGAAATCGTGCTACGCCGCGGACGGCCCATGACCGAAAGCCCATCCTTCCCCGTTCTTCTGCCCGTGTATCGGCGCGTCGACCTCGTGTTCACCCATGGCGAGGGCTGCTTTCTCTTCGATTCCGACGGCCGAAAGTATTTGGACTTCGCGAGCGGGATCGCCGTCGACGCGCTCGGCCACGCCCATCCGCAGCTGGTGGCGGCGCTGACCGAACAGGCGAAGAAGCTGTGGCACGTCTCGAATCTCTTCCGTATCGCCGAACTCGAGAGACTCGCCGAGCGGCTGGTCGCGCACAGCTTCGCCGACACGGTGTTCGTCTGCAATTCCGGCGCCGAGGCCGTCGAGGCCTGCATCAAGATGGTGCGGCGGTACTTCTGGCATCGGGGAGAGCCGCACCGTTATCGCATCGTCACCTTCGAGGGAAGCTTCCACGGCCGCACGCTCGCCACCATCTCGGCTGCCGGCGCCAAGAAACTCACCGAGGGCTTCGAGCCGCTCCTCGATGGCTTCGACCAAGTGCCGTTCCTCGATCGGTCGGCCCTCGAGCGCGCCATCTCGCCCCAAACGGCCGCCATAATGATCGAACCGGTGCAGGGGGAGGGCGGGGTGCGGCCAGCACCACCGGAGTTCCTGCGCGAGCTGCGCGCGCTCTGTGACCGCTTCGGCCTCCTTCTCGTCTATGACGAGGTGCAGTGCGGCATGGGTCGTACCGGCCGGCTCTTTGCTCACGAATGGGCGGGAGCGCCTCCCGACATCATGGCGCTCGCCAAGGGGCTGGGCGGCGGCTTTCCGATCGGTGCCTGCCTCGCTACGGCGCGGGCCGCAGCGGGCATGACTCCCGGAAGCCACGGTTCCACCTTCGGTGGCAACCCCCTCGCCTGCGCCGTGGCCAACGCCGTCCTCGACGCGATGTTGGCGCCGGGCTTCCTCGAGGGGGTGGCGGCGCGCGGCCGCGAATTGCGCGCCGGCTTGGAGGAACTGCGGCGACGTTGGCCACAGGTGCTGGCGGACGTGCGCGGGCTCGGCCTCATGCTGGGAATTCGACCGGTGGAGGATGCCACTCGCTTCGCTGCCCGACTGCGCGAACATGGACTCCTTTCGGTTCCCGCCGGCGACAATGTGGTGCGGTTGCTGCCCCCGTTGATCGTCGGGCGGGAAGAGGTGGAACTCGGTCTGTCGATCCTGGAAGATGTCTGCCGGGAGGCCGCCCGGTGACCGGACCCCGTCACTTCCTCGACCTCGACCGGCTCGATGCCACCACCCTGCGGCGGCTCTTTGCCCGTGCCATCGCCTTCAAGGCCGGCGAACACAAGCCGGTGATGGCCGGCCGGACCCTCGCCCTCCTCTTCGAGAAGCCTTCGACCCGCACCCGGGTGAGCTTCGAGGTCGGAGCCCATCGGCTCGGCGGTCACGCCATCGTCCTCAACTCGCGCGACATGCAACTCGGCCGCGGCGAGACCGTCGCCGACACGGCCCGGGTGCTGTCGCGCTACGTCGATGCCATCGTGCTGCGCACCGACGCCCACCACAAGCTCCTCGAGCTCGCTCGATCGGCGACCGTGCCGGTCATCAATGGCCTCACCGACCGCAGTCATCCCTGCCAGATCCTCGCCGACATTCTCACCATCGAGGAGCGCAAGGGCGACATAGCTTGCCGGCGTCTTGCCTGGGTCGGCGACTTCAACAATGTCTGCCGCTCGCTGGTGCATGCTGCCGGGCTATTGGGTTTCTCCCTGGCGATCGCGTGTCCACCCGAACTCCTCGCCGGGGACGAACCGGCACTCGCCTGGGCGCGGGCGCAGGGAGCGACGGTGACGGTGCTCGCCGACCCGCGCGAGGCCGTACGCGGCGCCGATGCAGTGTTCACCGATACCTGGGTGTCGATGAGCGATCGCGAGGGAGAACGCAAGCGGGCGCTGCTCGAACCCTACCGGGTGGACGGCCGACTGATGCGGCTCGCCGCGCCGGACGCGCTCTTCCTCCACTGCCTACCTGCCCATCGCGGCGAGGAGGTCACCGACGAAGTGATCGACGGGCCGCAGTCGGTGGTCTTCGACGAGGCCGAGAATCGTCTATACGTGCAGATGGCGATCCTCGAGTGGTGCCTCGTCGGATGAGTCTTTCCGCCACCGCGCGCCCGCCCCATGGCAGCGATGTCGTCCAGCCGTTTTTGCTCGAGCGAGCGGCGGTGCGCGGACGGTTCGTGCGGCTCGCCACCACCCTCGACTGGGTGCTCGGCGCACACGACTATCCCGATCGCGTCGGGCGCGAGCTCGCGGAACTCATGGTCCTGGCTGGCGCCTTCGTCGGTGCCCTCAAATTCGAGGGCGTCTTCAGTCTCCAGGTGCGGGCCGACGGTCCGATCCGGTTGCTGGTCGTCGATGTCACCAACGACGGGATCATGCGCGGGTATGCGAGCTTCGACCGCGCTTCCCTGCTGACCGCCCATGAGCAAGGGACAGCGACCCTCTACGGCCGTGGCGTGCTCGCCCTCACCGTCGACCAGCGGCCGGCGGGCGGCGCCATGCAGCAGGGCATCGTGCGCCTGGACGGCCGCAGCCTGAGCGAGGCGGTCCTCGCCTATTTCCACCAGTCCGAGCAGATCCCGACCGGTCTTCGAACGGCGATCGGCCGAGATCCGTTCCTCCACCGCTGGCGCGCGGCGGGAATCGTGGTCCAGGCGATGCCTGGCGAGGGCAGTCAAGATCCGGAGGAGCGAGCCGAGCATTGGCGGCGGGTGATGCTGCTGCTCCAGACGGCGAGCGAAGCCGAGCTCCTTTCCGAGAGCCTGTCGATCGACGAAGTGCTGTGGCGGCTGTTCCACGAGGAAGGAGTTCGGGTGTTTCAGCCCTTGCCGATCGAGCCCGGTTGTTCGTGCGACGAGGAGCGGGTACGGGAGATGCTGCTGCGCTTTCCCCGCCACGAGATCGAAGCGATGCGCCTGGAGGACGGTGCCATCGAGGTCACCTGTCAGTTCTGCAGCCGCCGCTATCGCTTCGCGCGGGATGACGTCTCCGCGCTGCAGGACGAATCCGATGCCCGCCGCTTGGGAGATCGCCGGTGAACAGCCTGCTGCGAATCGTCCCCTTGGCCCTGACTCTGTGGTTGGTGGCCTGCACCGTGGGGGTGGAGCCGCCCGAGCATCCCTATGCCAGCAGCCGCGGGCCGATCGTGCTGGCGGTCGAGGAGGTGATCTTCGAAGACCGCAGCACTCCCCCGAGCGAGGGCAATTTCATCGATCGCCGCCGCTCGCGCGAGCTTGCCGAACGCGCTCAGTCCTTCCTCAAAAGCCGACTGCAGGCGGGAGGTGGAAGCGGCGTGGCGCGGGTGGTGGTGGAAAAGGCAGTCCTCCTGGAACGGCCGAAACCAGAACAAGCAGGCTACCTCGACCCGGTGGTGCGCGAGGCCGACCGAGTGCTCGACGGGTCGGTCGCGGTGCGCATCGCCATCGAGGATTGGAGCGGAATCGAGCGCGCCTTCGCCCGCGCCGAGGTCGCCCGCCTGCGACCGATCCTCGAGAACACCTCGGTGGCTTCGCGCGACGCCGAGGCGAAGCGACTGGTCGAGGATCTCGTGGCGCAGCTCGACGAGGCGCTGCAGAAGAGCGCCGAGGACAATCTCTCGGCGTTCCTCGCCTTCTAGGGCTGCTGCGGGCCGATGAGCCGGGTGCTGCACCGCGACCTCCACCGCGAGCTCCCGGTTGTGGTGGGCGGCGAGGGCTGCTGGCTTTTCGACCGCGACGGCCGCCGCTACTTGGACGCCTGCGGCGGCGCCGCCGTGTCCTGCCTCGGCCATCGGCACCCCGAAGTGCACGAGGCGATTGCCCGCCAGCTCGACCGCATCGCTTGGGCCCACACCTCGTTCTTCACGAGCGAGCCGGCGGAAGAGCTCGCGGCCTTCCTGGTCGACCGCGCCCCTGGCGATTTCGGGCGCGTACTCTTCGTCTCGGGCGGCTCCGAGGCCGTGGAGGCGGCTCTCAAGCTCGCCCGCCAGTATTTCGTCGAGATCCATGAGCCACAGCGCCGCCACATCCTCGCCCGTCGTCAATCCTATCACGGCAACACGCTCGGGGCCCTCGCGGTCGGTGGCAATCCCGGACGACGCCGGACCTACGAGCCGCTGCTCGTGGCCGCGCAGCATCTGACCCCCTGCTATCCCTACCGGGAGCAGCGCCCGGGCGAGAGCGATGCCGCCTTTCTCGACCGCCTGGTCGCCGAGCTCGAGGAACATCTCGCCCGGCTGGGGCCGGAAACCGTGATCGCCTTCGTGGCAGAGCCTGTGGTCGGCGCGACCCTGGGTGCGGTGCCGGCTGTTCCTGGCTACTTTCGCCGCATCCGCGAGGTCCTCGACCGTCACGGCATCCTGCTCATCCTCGACGAGGTGATGTGCGGTATGGGTCGCACCGGCACTCTCTGGGCCTTCAAGCAGGAGGGCGTGGTGCCCGACCTCGTCGCCATCGCCAAGGGTCTCGGCGGCGGCTTCCAGCCCATCGGCGCCGTGCTCGTGCGCGAGCGCATCGTTCGGGCGATCGAAGAGGGCTCGGGCGCGCTTCACCACGGCCACACCTACATGGGACATCCCACGGCCTGTGCCGCTGCCCTCGCCGTCCAGCGGATCGTCGAACGCGACGGCCTCCTCGATCGGGTCAAAGAACGCGGCCAGATGCTTGATACCCTGCTGCGGGCCCGCTTTGGCCACCATCCCCAGGTGGGCGATATCCGCGGTCGCGGGCTTCTGCAGGCGATCGAACTCGTGCGCGATCGGGCGAGCCGCGAGCCCTTCGATCCCGCCGCGCGGCTTCATGCCCGCATCAAAGCCGAAGCGATGCGACGCGGACTCCTGTGCTATCCCCTGGGCGGGACGGTCGACGGCTGCCGCGGCGATCATGTCTTGCTCGCCCCGCCCTACATCGTCTCGCCCGAGGAGCTGGAATTGCTCGTGGACCGCCTCGGCGAGGCGGTGGACGCGGCCGTCGCCGCCATCTCCTGACGGTCGAAAGCGAGGGAGGCGGGAAGGTGAACGTCGCCCATTTCTTCCGCCGCAATGGCATCGCACGCGCCGACCGGCCGGCTGTCGCGCTCGGCCGGAAAACCCTGTGGACCTGGCGGGAACTCTGTACGCGCGCAGCGCGCCTCGCCGGCAGCTTGCGCGGCCGGTTCGGGCTCGCGCCCGGCGATCGCGTGGCGATCTTCGCCGGCAATCTGCCACAATATGTGGAACTGCTCGTCGGTTCCTGGTGGGCGGGCCTCGCTGCCGTACCGATCAATGCCCGGCTCCACCCTTCGGAGCTCGCTTGGATCGTCGAGAATGCCGGGGCTTCGCTGCTGTTCGTCGACCCAGCGCTCGAGGCGGCAGCCGCAGCCGTTTCGGCGCCGGAACTGCGTGCCTCTGTCACCATCGGAACACCTTCTTACGAGGCGCTGTTCGCCGCCGACCCGGTGCCGCTCGCCGAAGTCCCTGCGGACACGCTCGCCTGGCTTTTCTACACCTCGGGAACCACCGGTCGCCCGAAAGGGGCGATGATCACCCATCGCAATCTCCGGGCGATGACCCACGCCTATTTCCTCGATGTCGACGAGCGCCGCCCGGATGGCTGCATCCTCCATGCCGCACCGATGTCCCATGGCTCCGGCCTCTACATCCTGCCACAAGCAGCCATCGGTGCCTTGCAAGTGGTACCGGAGAGCGGCGGCTTCGACGAAGCCGAGATCTTCGAGCTCGCCGCGCACTTCGGCGAGGCCACCCTGTTCGTCGCTCCCACCATGCTCAAGCGGCTGGTGCGCCACGCCCGCACGCAAGGGCTCGAGCCCCGGGGGTTTGCCACCATCGTCTATGGTGGCGCGCCCATGTACCTGGCCGATCTCGACGCCGCGCACGCGGTCTTCGGCTTTCACCTTGCCCAGATCTACGGCCAGGGCGAAAGCCCGATGACCATCACCGCGCTCGATCGCCGTGCCCACGCCGACACCACCCATCCACGCTGGCGCGAACGCCTGACCTCCGCCGGCATACCCCAGAGCGTATGTGAGGTGGCCGTGCACGACGAGGCCGATCGGCCGCTTCCACCGGGGGAGATCGGCGAGATCGTGGTGCGGGGAGAGAGCGTCGTGCCCGGCTATTGGCGCAATCCGCAGGCGACAGCGGAGACCCTGCGGGGCGGCTGGCTGCACACGGGCGATGTCGGCTGCTTCGATGCCGACGGCTTCCTCTATCTCAAGGATCGCTCCAAGGACCTGGTGATCTCGGGCGGCGCCAATATCTATCCGCGCGAGGTGGAGGACGTGCTGCTGCAGCATCCGGCGGTGCGGGAGGCGGCCGTGATCGGCCTGCCGGATCCCGAATGGGGGGAGACCGTGGTCGCCTGTGTGGTGGCCGAGCCCGGTATCGATGCCCCCACCCTGGACCGCTTCTGCCTCGACCGCATGGCCCGCTACAAGCGGCCGCGCCGCTACGTCTTCCTCGAGTCCCTGCCGAAGAATAGCTACGGCAAGATCCTCAAGCGCGAGCTCAAGGCGCAGCTCCTCGGCCCGCGCGAGAATTCCTGAACCCGCGCCGAACGAGCCTCGAGGGTCCTCGCGCGGGCGACCGCTCGGGGCGAAGGCCGAGAACCGCTGCCGGAAAGGCCCCGGCCCGGCGCAGAAGTGCAGCCAACCGGTGGGAGGGCCCCTCCGCTGCGCCGCAAGCGTATCCTTTTCACTCGGGCGCCGGCCGCGGCCGCTCCAACACCACACCCTTGGCCACGAGCGCCTCGATCTCCGCCTCCGTATAGCCCGCGTCGCGGAGGATCGCGCGGGAATCCTGGGCGAAGCGCGGGGGAGGCCGGCGCACCGAGCCGGGTGTGCGCGACAGCTTGAGGGCAATGCCGGTGCCCCGATAGCCATCGACCTCTACCACCATAGCGCGGTGGCGCGTGTGGGGATGTTCCATCACCTCGGGAATGGCGAGCACCGGGCCGGCGGGGATGCCCTCGCGCAACAGCCGGTCGCAGAGCTCGCGACCGTCGTGGCTGGCGAGCAGCTCCTCGAGGACGGCCCGCAGGGCGGCGCGGTGGCGATTGCGATCCGCGTTGGTGGCAAAGCGCGGATCGTCAGCGAGCTCGGGCCGGCCGAGGAGACCGCACAGCCGCCGGAACTGACGGTCGTTGCCGACGGCCAAGAAGATCTCGCAGGTCGCGGTGCGGAACTTGTCGTAGGGGGCGATGTTGGGGTGGGCATTGCCGATGAGACGGGGAGGTTCGCCGGACAGGAACCAGTTGGCTGCCTGCGGATGCAGGAGGGCAATGGCGGTGTCGTAGAGAGTGGCATCGACGAACTGACCGCGCCCGGAACGTTCCCGTTCCAGCAGGGCTGCCAAGATGCCGAAAGCGGCAGCAAGTCCGGTGCCGAGATCGACGAGGGGGATGCCCATGCGCAGCGGCCCGGTCGATGGATCGCCATTGACACTCATGAGCCCGGCACAGGCCTGGATCGCCGCATCGTAACCGGGAAGCCCGCCCATGGGTCCGTCGGCGCCGAAGCCGGAGATGCGACAGTGGACGAGACGGGGGAATCGCGGTGCCAGTACCTCGGCATAGCCGAGGCCCCACTTCTCCAGGGTGCCGGGGCGGAAATTCTCGACCAGCACATCCGCTCCTTCGAGCAGGCGCAACAGCACCGCGCGCCCATCGGGCTGCGCGAGATCCAGGGCGAGCGCGCGCTTGTTGCGATTGACTCCGAGGAAGTAGGAGGCGGTCCCGTCGCGGAACGGAGGCCCCCAACTGCGGGTTTCGTCACCCTGCGGCGGCTCGATCTTGATGACATCCGCCCCGTGGTCGGCGAGCCACTGGGTGCAATAGGGCCCTCCCAACACCCGAGTGAGATCGATGACCCGCAATCCCGCGAGGGCACCGCTGCCATGCTCGGCCATGGACGTCTCCCGCGCCTCCTCGCCGCGGCTCATAGCGGTTCCCGCTCCGGTGGCCAAGGCGGCGAAAAACCCCAAACGAGTGCTTGCCTGGCGGCCACGCGCCACCATGGGTCGACGCCACATCTCAACCCGGCGGCGCGCCATCGCAGCGTTAACGAAGTGTCAGGACTTGCGTGCGAAAAAGGGGACGTTGGCGGTGCTCCGGTCGACACCTTCGAGCGGAGCATAGCCGGCCTCCGTCCTCCCTGACGTGAGAAAGCCTCCCTGCGAACTGCCGCCGGCTCCGTCCGGCGGCTTTTTTCCTCGCCACCCCCCCTCCTACTGGCTGACCCAGAGGATGCGGGCGAGCCAATCCAGTTCCTGATTGTTGAAGGTGCGTTCGCTGCTCGTCCCGATGGCCTCGAGGACGGTGCGGTTGATGGTGCGGCGGAGGAGGAGTCCCACTCCGAGGGTCCGCCTGTGTGCGCAATAGAGCACCCGATCGCCGCGGCGCACGGTGCTATTGGGCGAGATCACGAGCAGGTCGCCTTCGCGGTAGCACGGCGGTGCGAGGTCGCGATCGAGCTCGAGGATCCAGGCCTGGGGATCGTCGATCGCGGGGAAGGCCATTTCGTCCCAGCCCTCGCCCGTGGGGAAGCCCGAGGCATCGAAGTGGCGTGCCGGCTGCACCTCGCCGAACCGGATCGCCCTGAGCCTGCCTTGCGGTCCGACACTCGCTCGAGGCGCGGCCTCCTCGATCAGCTGTACGAACTCGGCCAGGCTCGTGTTGGTGGCTTCCAGGATCTTGGCGAGACTCTCGGTACTGGGCCAGCGCCGCTTCCCCTCGCGGCTCGCCCGCTTGCTGGGATTGAAAGTGGTCGGGTCGAGCCCGGCCTTGCGGGCGAGTCCCGAGGGCGACAGACCGTGGCGTTCGGCGAGCTTGTCGATCCCGCGCCAGATATCGGCATGCGTCAGCATCGAGGCGATCCTCCCACCCGTCGCCACCCGTGGTACAGGAAATTATTCTTGACAGGCCGGCCGCCAAGTGTCACGGACACTTTTCCTAGGGCCTGCGACTGGGGGCCGTCCCACCCATGTGTCGACGTACGCATCGACCTTTCCATCCTACCACGGTCCTCGTGATTTTCGAGGATCGGCCGGCGCGTGGCCTGCTCGCCCTGCTGCGCCGGGGCTTCCGGCACTGTTTCTGCCTCCTGCGCGGGGAGAGCGGCTGGCTGTTGTGCGACCCGCAGGCCGACCGGTTGGAGCTGCGGGCTCTACCGCCGCTGTCGGCCGTGGCGCTGGCCCGCGCCTACGCACGCTTGGGCGGCACGGTGGTGGCCCTCGCGGCGACGCCGCCCGGTCGACGGACAGCGCGGCTGAGACTCGCCCCGCTCACCTGCGTCGAAGTGGTGAAACGAGCGATCGGGTACGAACGACGAGGGGTCGTGACGCCCTTCGGGCTGTTCCGGGCGCTCTCCGCACGATCCGAGGTCGTGTTCCTCGCCGAGCCGGACCGACAAGGTCGTTGACAGAGGGAATAGGATTTTATACCTATACGGCCATCGCACGCCCATCGGAGTATCGTTCATGGCACCGGCCGCGCCCGTCGCCCTCGAACAGGCCTACCGCTCGGCCAGACGCCGCCGCGAACCTTGGGAACCCCTCTGGCGCGAGTGCTTCGCCTATGCCGCACCGGTTCGTGGTGGCGGGCTCCACCCAGCGTTCGCTCCCGCCAACCGGCTCGCCGAGCAGCTCTTCGATGCCACTGCCGCCGACGCCGTCGAACAGCTCGCGGCGAGCCTGCTCGCCGAGCTCACCCCGCCCTGGTCGCGCTGGTTCGAGCTCATCCCGGGAAGCGCCGTCAGCCCCGAGGAGCAGACCCTGCTCGTGCCGCTGCTCGAGCGTGCGAGCCGCGCGCTGCACGAACACTTCGAAGCATCCAATTTCGCCGTCGAGCTCCACCAATGTTTCCTCGATCTCGTCACCGTCGGCACCGCCACCCTGCTGTTCCAGGAAGCGCCCCTCGGCGAGCGCTCGGCTTTTCGTTTCGCCGCCGTGCCGATGGCCGAGGTCTACCTGCTCGGCGACCGCGACGGCCGTCCGCTGCGGCTGTTTCGGACGACCGCTGTCACTCTCGGCCAGATCCGCGCGCGCTTTCCCGGTTGCACCTTGCCGGAGCCCCTCGGCGAGCGGGCAGTGCGCGAGCCCGACGCACCGGTCGAGCTCGTCGAGGCGGTGGAACCGGACGTCCAGGGGGTCGTCTATTCCGCCTTCCTCCCGGCGGACTCGACCGGTACCTCGCCGGTCCTGCTCACCACCGGTCGATTCGCCCATTCGCCTTTTCTCACCTTCCGCTGGCTCAAGGCTGCGGGCGAGGTCTACGGCCGCTCGCCGGTGATGACGGCGCTGCCCGACATCAAGACGGCGAACAAGGTGGTGGAGCTCATTCTCAAAAACGCCTCGATCGCCGTCACCGGCATCTGGCTTGCCGACGACGACGGGGTCCTCAACCCCGCCAACATCGACTTGAGCCCGGGCAGCATCATCCCCAAGGCCCCGGGCTCCGCCGGCCTCACCCCGCTGCAGGCACCTGGGCGCTTCGATGTCTCCCAGTTGGTGCTCGAGGACCTGCGCGCGCGCATCCGCCACACCTTGCTCGTCGACAAGCTGGGACCGGTCGCCAGTCGTCGCATGACCGCGACCGAGGTGCTGGAACGCAGTGCCGAGATGAATCGCCTTTTGGGTGCCACCTATGGTCGCCTCAAGGGCGAACTCCTGGCACCTCTCATCGAGCGGGCGGTGGCGATCCTCGTCCGCCGCGGCGAGATCCCCGATCTGCCGCTCGATGGTCGGCGGGTGACCATCGGCTGGCGGTCGCCGCTCGCCCGCGCCCAGGCCCGCGAAGACGTGCAGAACATCCTGCTGTGGCTCCAGACCATCGACGGTCTCGGCGATGTCGCCCGGGCCGTCGCCGATCTCCCGGCAGCGGTGCGTCACCTCGCCGAAAGCCTCGGTGTGCCGCCCGAGCTCGTCCGCGACCCCGAGCCCGGCGGCGCGCTCGCCGCCCGGGCGGTTCTCGGAGACCGGCCCCATGACGCGTGATCGGGAGCGAGCCGGCTGGTCGTGGTTCGAGCCCGACCCGGCGCGCGAGCGGCCCTCGCGCGATGTCGCCGAGGCCTTCGCCCGCTGCTTCCGCACGCCCGCCGGCGAACAGGTCCTCGCCTATCTCTGCCGCACCTTCCTCGACCGTCGCGTGCCGCCCACGGCCTCCGATTCCGTGCTGCGCCACGTCGAGGGACAGCGCAGCGTGGTCGCCCACATCCGCTCGCTCGTCGAGCAGGGAGCCCTGATCCGCAAGAGTTGAGGTCCGCCATGTCCGAGACGCTGCCCGAGTCGGAGCTGCTTTCCCGAGCCGCTGAGACCGCACCGGTCGCTCCTTCGCGCCCGGAACTCGCCTCGAGCGAAGACCCCGTGGCGCCCGCTGTGGACGCCGATCTCGCCCCTCCCTCGGAGCCACCGCTTTCGCCCGAGACGGCGCCAGTGGCCACCGCGCCATCCGAGCCGCTGCCGGCACCGGTGACGCGGCCCGAGTTCGTGCCCGACAAGTTCTGGGATGCAGAGAGGGGGGAGGTGCGGCTCGAAGCCCTCGCGCGCTCCTACCGCGAGCTCGAAAGCAAGCTCGGGCGCATGGTGCCGTTGCCGAAGGACGAACACGACACGGCAGCGATCGCGAGGCTGCGCCGCGCCCTGGGCTGGCCCGAGCGGCCCGAGGATTACGATCTGCGGCCACCGCATCCGCTCGTGGCGCGCGATCCCGAGCTCGAGCGGCGACTGCACGCCGCGGGTTTTACCCAGAGCCAGGCCCAGCTCCTCTACGACCTCGCCGCGGAACGACTGCTGCCGGCAGTGGCCGAGGCCCTGGGCGAGTTGGAGGCGGCGCGCGAGCGGGCCGAGCTGGAGGCGGAATTTGGCGGTCGCGAGCTGTTCGACCAGCTCGCCCGCCAGATGCGGACCTGGGCGCAGCGGCATCTCGATCCCGAAACCTATCGCACCCTCGCCTCCACCGCTCGCGGCGTGCGGGCTCTCTATGCCATGATGCGCTCGGAAGAGCCGGAGCTCGCGGGCGGCGAGGCCGAGCCGCTGCCGCTTTCCGAGAAAACGCTCCAGGAGATGATGCGCGATCCCCGCTACTGGCGCGATCGCGATCCCGAGTTCGTCGCCCGCGTGACCCGGGGCTTTGCGCAGCTCTACGGCACGTGAGGCGCCGGGGCACGGGCAACCGCGCTGCGGTCCGTGCTCCACCTCCGGGCCCCCACGGGACAACCCGGTTCCCTTGGTCGCCACCTCAGAGAAACGGAGTGATCTCCCGTCATGTCCATCACGATCGATCAGGCCTTCGTGAAGCAGTTCGAGCGCGAAGTGCACGAGGCCTATCAGCGCCAGGGTTCGAAGCTGCGGCACACCGTGCGCGTGAAGAACGGCGTGCGCGGCAGCTCCACGGTCTTCCAACGGGTCGGCAAGGGCACGGCCACCACCAAGGCCCGCCACGGCATGGTGCCGGTGATGAACGTCGAGTTCTCGGCGGTCGAGGCCCATCTCGTCGACTATTACGCCGGCGAGTGGGTGGACCGGCTCGACGAACTCAAGACCAACATCGACGAGCGCCAGGTGCTCGCTCATGCCGGTGCCTATGCTCTCGGCCGCAAGACCGACGAGCTCATCATCGAGGCCCTCTCCTCGGCCACCCTCACGGCCGGGTCTCCGACCACCGGTCTCACCAAGGAGAAGGTGCTCGAGGCCTTCGAGATTCTCGGCGAGAACGATGTTCCCGACGACGGCCAGCGGTTTGCCGTCATCGGTTGGAAACAGTGGTCGGAACTCTTGAGCTTGCCGGAGTTCGCCAACGCCGAGTTCGTGGGCGACGATGCGCTGCCCTGGCGCGGCAGCCAGGCCAAGTACTGGCTCGGCACGCTGTGGATTCCGCACTCCGGCCTCCCGCTCGCGAGCGGCGTGCGCACTTGCTTCTGGTACCACCGGAGCGCCGTCGGCCACGCCATCGGTCAAGAGGTGGTCACCGACATCACCTGGCACGGCGACCGCGCCGCCCACTTCGTGTCCAACATGATGTCGCAGGGCGCCGTGCTCATCGACCCGACCGGTGTCGTCAAGATGCTCTGCCTGGAGGCGTGACCATGGCCTACGATGCCCGCAATCTGAGCGCTCTCTGCTACGCCAACGGCTTCACCCTCTGGCACTATCGCACCGAGGACACGGCAGCCGAGGTCGACAACAGCGGCTACTTCAACGACGCCTCGCGCATGCTGCGCGAAGGGGATTTCATCCTCGTCAACGCTGGCCTCGGCACCGCACCGCAAAGCGGGGTGATGGTCGTCGTCGCCAACAGCGGTGGGGTCGTGGACGTCAGCAATATCACCGTCTTCGGTTCGGTGAACACCGACTAGGCCGCATTCCGGCCCTGGCCGGCGACCGGGCCCAGCTTCCGGTCGCCGGCCGGCGCCGCGCCACGGAAGAACCGGCATGTACACCGATGTCGACATCTGCGCGAAGGCGCTCGTCAAGCTCGGCGCGCGTCCGATCGCGTCCCTCGACGAGCCGACGGTGGAGGCCCAGGTCGCACGGGAGCTCTACCCGACCGTGCGCGACGCCCTGCTCGCCTCCTATCCCTGGTCGTTCACGGTCGCCCAGGCGCGCCTCGTCCGCGATACCGCCGCCGAACCCGGCGACTTCGCCTGCGCCTTTTTCCTGCCGCCCGACATGCTGCGCAGCATCTCGGCGGGAGCGGGGAACCGGGGGCGCGGCCTCGTCTTTCGCATCCGCGGCAACCGCCTTCTGACCGATGCGCCGGAGGTGACCCTCACCTACCAGCGACGCGTCCCGGAGAACCAGTTCTCCGCTCCCTTCGTCGCCGCGCTGGTCGCCAAGCTCGCCGCCGAATTCGCCCTGCCGCTCACGGAGAACACCGCCCGCGCGGAGAGCCTGCAGCGGCTCGCCGTCGAAGAGATCCGCCTCGCTCGCTTGCTCGACAGCCAACAGGCGACGCCGATGCGGGTCGAGGACTTCACCCTCATCGAGGTGCGCGGCCGATGACCCGAGTCCTCCGTATCCAGACGAGCTTTGCGGCCGGCGAACTCGATCCGCTGCTTTCCGGTCGCATCGACCTGCGAGCGCGGGCAGAAGGGGCGCGCCAGCTCGTCAACGTGCTGCCGCTGCCGACGGGCGGGGTCGTCCGTCGTCCGGGCCTGCGCGCCGTGGCCGAGGTACCGGGGGCGCGTCGCCTCGTCGCTTTCGATGGGGCAGCCGCGCGCGTCCTCCTCGCGATCGGCCCCTCGCGCCTCGATCTCTTCCTCGACCCGGTGGGGCCCACGCCTACCGCCAGTTTCGCCATCGACCCCATGTGGAGCGAGTCGGTACTCCGGGATCTCTCCTGGACGGTCGTGGGCGATCGGTTGCTTTTCTGCCATCCCGATGTCGAGCCCCGCCTCCTCTGGCGCGACGCCTTCGGCAGCTGGCAGTTCGCACCCTGGCGGCTCGAGCCGGTCGATCCGGCCGACGCCACCAGTCCGCCGCGCGGGCCGTGGCTCAAGTTTCAGCCTGCGGCCGAGCTCCAGATTCTGCTCGCTGGCTCGCCGCCGACGGGGACGGTGCCCGCCGGCAGCGCGGTCGAGCTCCTGGTCAGCGAGCCGCTGTTCGCGGCCGCCCATCTCGGGCAGTGGCTGCGCATCCGGGACGGTCACGCGCTGGTGGTGGGCGTGAACAGCGCCACACGAGTGCAGGCGGTCCTGCGCGAGGCCCAGCCCAACGGCGGTCCGACACGCGATTTCGCCGAGCTCGCCTTCTCCCCGGCGCGGGGCTGGCCGCGCGCGGTAGCCACGTTCCAGAACCGACTGGTGATCGGCGGTTCGCGCGACGCTCCCGATCATCTCTGGATGTCGAGGAGCGGCCGCTTCTTCGACTTCGATGTCGGCAGCGGTTTGGACGACGAGGCCATCGCCTTTCGGCTTACCGCCGAGGTCGCTCATACCATCCGCCGACTCTGGCCTGGCCGCCGGCTCGCGGTCTTCACCGATCGGGGCGAATGGGTGGTGCGCGGCGAACCCGTCACGCCAACGAGCGTCGCCGTCGAACTCCAGACACGCAATGGCTCGCCTACCGCGCGCTCGCCCAGGATCGCCGAGGTGGACGGAGCGATGTTGTTCGTCGCCGCCTCGGGACGCGAGGTCCGGGAGTTCGTCTATATCGACAGCGAGCAGGCCTGGCAGGCAGCCGATATCGCGTTGCTTGCCCGCCACCTCGTGGACGACCCTGTCGACCTCGTCTTCGACGGATCCCGCCGGCAGCTCCTTCTCTTGCGCGGCGACGGCCGTCTCGCCAGCTGCACCCTCGACCGCAACGCCAACATCGTCGCCTGGGCACGCCAGGAGACAGCGGGACGCGTACTCGCCGTCGAGCACGGGGTGGGCGGCACCTGGCTGCTGGTCGCTCGCGGCAACCGCACCCAGATCGAGTTCTGGGATGACAGCCTGCGACTCGACGGCTGCCGACGCCTGGTTGCGACCGAACCCGCGACCCTGTGGAGCGGTCTCGACGCCTATGTGGGCAGTCGGGTCGGTGTCTTTGCCGATGGCCGTTTCCTCGGTTTCTTCGAGCTCGCGGCACCCAGCATCGTGCTTCCCGAGCCGGCGTCGGAACTGCTCGTGGGCCTGCCCTATACGCACCTCGTCGAGCCGGAGACCTCGCCCGCCGGCGGGAGCCTCGCACCCGATGCGCTCTACCGCCCGGTGCGCGTATCCTTTCGCCTGCACGCCACCGAGGCGCTCTTCGCCGACGTCGGACTCGGCCTGCGATCGGTACCGCTTCCGGCGCTGCCCTTTACGGGCGACCTGGAGTTGCGGGCGCTCGGCTGGCGCCGCGGCGCCGAGGCTCCCGCCTGGCGGATCCAACAGGAATTGCCGGTTCCCTTCACGCTTCTTGCCGCAACCACCGAAACGAGGGTGAACAGCTGATGGGTGGACTGGGAAATCTCGCGACCCTCGGGCTCAATCTGGCCCTGCAGGAGACCGCGCGGCGACGCTCCGCCTCTCGCCTCGCGGGCGAGGAGCGGGCACGGCGGCGGGAACTCGTGGCGCGCTTCGCCGAGCAGCAGCGACGCAGCGAGGAACTGTTGCGCGAACGACTGGCGCGTGCCCGGGCGCGCGCGGGCGCCGCGGGGGTGGCCAGCGGAGCCTCCTTCGATGCCATCCTGCGCGGCCTGGAACGGGAGGCGGACGAACAGCAGCGGCTCGACAGCGCCGCCTTCGCCGCCGGGCTCGAGGCGCTCCGTACCCGCATGGCCCGTGCCCGCGAGCGCAATCTCCTCGAAACCGCCGATCGTCTCGCCGGCCTCGGCCGCAGCGGGCTGCGGGGACTGACCGGCTGGCGGCGCGACCTCCTCGAATAGGAGCGCGCGCCGTGGACCCGGAGAGGGACGACACACTGCGGCCGCTTTTGCCGCGTCCAGCCGCGGTGACCGGGAGAAGGCCACGCGACCTCAGGCCAAAGAGCTTCCGCGCCTTTCTCGAGCAGTGGAATCTGGTCCAGGGTCTCGCCACACCGACCCTGCACCGCCAGATCGCCATGTGGCTCGACGACTGCCGGCGGACGCGGCGCCGGCGATTGCTGCTCATGGTGTTCCGCAATGCCGGCAAGTCGACGCTCGTCGGCCTCTATTGTGCCTTCCTGCTGACCCGGCGACCGGACCTGCGCATCCTCGTGGTGTCGGCCGAGCAAGAGCTCGCCGAGCGCATGACCCGCAACGTCCGACGCATCATCGAGACCCATCCAGCCGCCGAGGCGATCCGGCCCAAACGGCCGGTGGAATGGGCGGCCGACCGTTTCACCGTCGAGCGCACCGCCAGCTGGCGCGATCCTTCCCTGCTCGCCCGCGGTCTCGGCGCCAACATCACCGGTGCCCGCGCCGACTTCATCGTCTGCGATGACGTCGAGGTCCCCAACACCTGCGAGAGCGAGACCGCGCGGCGCGAACTCAGGGCCCGCCTGCGCGAGCTCTCCTTCGTCCTCTGCCCTGGCGGCACGCTGCTCTACGTCGGCACTCCGCACCACTATCACAGCATCTACGCCGCCGAAGCGAGACGCGAGTACGGCGAGGAGCGTCCCTTCCTCGACGGCTACGAGCGGCTCGTCCTACCGATCCTCGACGAAACCGGCGAGAGCCGATGGCCGGAACGCTTTCCACGCGAAGAGGTGGACCGCATCGCCGCCGAGGTCGGGCCCCTCGCCTTCCGCAGCCAGATGATGTTGGAACCGTTGCCACCGACCGCCACGCGCCTCGATCCGAGTCTGCTTTTGCCGTACGAGGCAGAGATCGAACTGCGGGAGGCGAATGGTCGCAGTCAGCTGCTGCTCGGCGGTCGACCGATGGTAGCGGCGAGCTGCTATTGGGATCCTGCCTTCGGTCGCCCCGAGCAGGGCGATTCCAGCGTCGTCGCCTGTGTGTTCGCCGACGGCGACGGGCACCTTTGGCTGCACGACGTGCGCTATCTCGATTCCCGCACCCGCACTCCGGAGGAAGATGAGGCCACGGTCATGTGCCGCGAGGTAGCGGCCTTCGCCGCCGCCCATTTCCTGCCCTCCATTACCGTCGAGACCAACGGTATCGGCCGTTTTCTCCCGGCACTGCTGCGACGCGAGCTCGCTGCCCGCGGTCTTGGCGTGGCGGTCGTCGAGCAGGCGAACACTCGACCCAAGGATCGCCGCATCCTCGAGGCGTTCGACCCGCTGCTCGCGGCCCGTCGCCTGCACGTCCACCGTCGGGTACTCTCCGGGCCGTTCCTCGTCGAAATGCGCGATTGGCGCCCGGGAGGCGGCTGTCGCGACGACGGTCTCGACGCGGTCGCCGGCTGCATCGCCCTCCAGCCGGTGCGCCTGGGCACGGTACCCCGCAGCCGCTACCGTCCCGACTGGCCCGCCACGAGCACGAGCTTCCGCGCCCGTTCGGACTTCCGGCCATGACCGGGCGGACTCCTCAGCCATTGTCGGCGGACCGCCAGCGCGCGAACCAGCCGAGTCCTGCCTCTGTCTCGTGCGCCGGCCGATACTCGCAGCCAACCCAACCGGTATAGCCGAGCTCGTCCAACAGATCGAACAGCCACGCGTAGTTGATCTCGCCGATGTCGGGCTCGTGCCGCCCCGGCACGCCGGCGATCTGGATGTGGCCGATGAAGGGCAGATATTCGCGGATGTGCATCGACAGATCGCCCTCCATGATCTGGCAGTGGTAGAGGTCGAGCTGGAGTCGGAGGTTGTCGGCGCCCACTCGCTCGATGATCCGTCGCGCGTCGCGCTGATAGTTGAGGAAATAGCCTGGGATGTCGCGAGTGTTGATGGGCTCGATCAGAACGGTGCGCCCGGAAGCCGCCGCCCGATCGGCGGCGAGGGCGAGATTGCGCACATAGACCTCCTCGCAGGACGCGCGATCGGCATCGGACGGCACCACACCGGCCATCACATGCAGAAGCCGGCAGTCGAGTTCTTCCGCGTATTCCAGTGCCTGCTCGACAGTGCGCGCGAACTCCTCCTCGCGGCCTGGCAGCGCGGCGATCCCCCGCTCGCCGGCATCCCAATTGCCCGGCGGCAAGTTGAAAAGCACCTGCTCGAGGCCCGAGTCTTCGAGCTTGACGCGGATCGCGGCGGCGTCGAAGGCGTAGGGAAAGAGGAACTCGACGCCCCGGAAGCCGCAGGCGGCGGCGCGTCCGAAGCGCTCGAGAAAGCCCACTTCGTGGAACATCATGCTGAGATTGGCCGCGAACTTCGGCATGCCTCGCTCTCCCTCTCGACGTCGGCGACCCTCCGGGCTCCCGGCGCGTTCGCAGCCTAGCGCGAACGTCCCGCCGCGGCCAAGGGCTCGAGACGACCGACGGCTGCGCGCATGATCGGCTCCGGCCACCGTCGCCCTCGCCTCGCGGTCGTGCTGCAGCCGCGCGATCGGCTCGATGCGCGTGGCGTGCCTTCGACCTCGGTGGCCATTGTCGCCACCGCTCTCGCCGAACGCCTGGCGGAACGCGCCGAAGTCCTCCTCCTCGCACCCGCGAGCGGACCGCTTCCCGAGCGCTCGCCGGCCGGCATTCCGATCGTCCCGGTAGCCCTGCCCGACCGGCGGCGCGAGGACCTGCTCCAGCTCCTCGAACTCTGGTGGCCTTCGCATCCGCCGCGCCTCGCCGCCGCAGACTATCACATCGGCTACTGGCGGGAGGTGGCCTCGGCCTTGTTGCGGTATGCCCCGGACCTCGTGCATCTCCATGCCTATCCCCAGGCCCTGCCGGTGGTGCGCGAGGCTCTGCCGCAGGCCCGCTTCCTGCTCCATCTCCACGATCCCCTGGCAACCCTGGTGCCGCCATCCTGCCTCGGTCCCGCTCTCGCCCTCGCCGACCGCATCCTCGCCGTCTCCGAGTTCCTCGGCACCCGCCTGCGGCGGAGTTTCCCCGAGCTCGTCTCGCGCATCGCGGTCGTCCCCAACGGCATCGATCCGCGACGCTTTTCGCAAACCCCCACCTCTCCCGCCGAGCCCGCGACCGTCCTCCAGCTCGGGCGCATCTCGCCCGAGAAGGGTCATCACGTGCTGGTGCGCGCCTTCGCCCGTATCTGCGCTCGGTTTCCCGCCGCACGGCTGCTCTTCGTCGGCCGCGCGGGTTTCTTCCCCTGGAGTTATGTCCGCCTTCTCGCTTCCGACCCGCCGATGCGCGAGGCCCTCGCCTTCTGGGGACGCAATCCCGTCGACCGGCTCGTCCACCAGGTCCTCGTTCCCGGCCGCGCCTACGTGGCGGATCTCGCCCGGTTGCTGCCACCTGACGCCCGATCGCGTCTCGCCATCCGGCCGCCGGTCGGTCACGATGCCATCCCCGAGCTGCTGGTCCGGGCCGGGCTCGTCGCGGTGCCTTCGGTCATCGAGGAACCCTTCGGCCTGCCGGCGGCCGAAGCCATGGCAGCGGGGCGCCCGGTGGTCGCGAGCGCGCGCGGTGGTCTCCCGGAGTGCGTCATCCATGGCGAAACCGGTTTGCTCGTGCCGGCGGGCGACGACCGTGCCCTCGCCGATGCCCTCGGTACGCTGTTGGCCGATCCCGAGCGCGCCCGGGAGATGGGCGAACGCGGCCGGATCCGAGCGGAAGCCCTGGATTGGCGGCATTCGGCAGAGCGACTGCTCGCCATCTGCGGCGAGCTCCTCGGCGAGACCCTCGAGGTGGCGGCTCGCGACCGATGACCGACACCCCGCGGCGCATCGCTCTGCTCGGCAGCGGCGCGGACGCAACCGCAATCGAGCGGGTCGCCGACGCCCTCCGTCCGCTCGCCGAGGTCACGATCCTCGACCACCCGCGGGAACTCGGGCCGGGGCCCGAGCTCGCGATCGCGCTCGCCCCCGACGCTTCGATCGTCGAGGCGGCGCGCGCCCTGGCTTTGCCGGTCTGGACCTGGGTCTACGGCGAACCCGGCGAGTCGCCGCGCGAGGCACACCGAGCCGGCCGCCGCTTTCTCGTGGTGCGCTTGGTCGAAATGGGACCCGGGCCCGAGGATCCCATCGCGGTGCTGCGCGAGGGTGCGTTCAAGGCCCATCCCCTCGGTCCTGGATACACGCTGCGTCGCGTCTGGCCGGCGGTCGCGACCTGGCCCGCGCGGGTCCTCGAGGAGGGGAGGCCGGTACCGCCCCTTCGCACACTGCCCTCCTTGCCGCCTGCCGATGGCGCTAGGGGGCTTGCCGACCTTCTCGCTGCC
This sequence comes from bacterium HR40, assembly GCA_002898275.1. Taxonomy (GTDB): domain Bacteria; phylum Pseudomonadota; class Alphaproteobacteria; order Geminicoccales; family Geminicoccaceae; genus HRBIN40. The sequence continues at coordinate 133,093 of BEIQ01000001.1, read as the reverse complement.
GCACGCCAGCTCCTCCACCATCTCTCGGTCGAGGCCACCCAGGAGGAGTGGCAGATCGGTATCCTCAAACGACCGCCTTCCAGCTTTCTCGCCTCCCCGACCCTGGCCGATGCCTGCTGGCTGCCGCCGCGGCCGGGTGGCGGATTCCGCGCCGATCCGTTCGGGATCGCTACGACCGCGGGCCGGTTCGTATTCTGCGAGGATTGCCCGCCAGGTACCGATAGCGCCGGCCTCGCGGTCATCCAGCTCGACGACACCGGTCGCCCGGTGGCCGAGTTTCCGGTCGAGACCGGCGTTGTCGGACATTTGAGCTGGCCCTTCGTCTTTTTTTACGGCAACGACCTCTGGATGCTGCCCGAACACTCGGCCGGGGGCCACACGCTGCTCCTGCGCTGTCGACGCTTTCCCGACCGCTTCGAGCCCGCCGAACTGTTGCTCGCGGACTTTCCCGCGGTCGATCCGGTGCTGTTCGCCACCGACGGGATGTTCTGGCTCTTCGCCACGGACCGACGCGACGAGGATGTCACCAAGCTCCACCTCTTCTCCGCCCCCAAGCCGTTCGGCCCGTGGCGACCGCATCCCGGCAATCCGGTGGTCTGCGACCTGCGCGCCGCGCGTCCCGCAGGTCCGCTCTTTTGGGCGCGTGGCGGTCTGTTCCGGCCGGCCCAGGATTGCGCGAGCGGCTATGGAGCGGCGATCACCCTCTGCCGGATCGACCGGCTCGATGGCACGGGTTTTGGTCAGACACCGATCGTCCGGGTGGTGCCGCCAGCCTCCTTGCCGGACGGTGCCCATACGCTCGCCCCTCTCGGCCCTGACTGGAGCTTGGTCGATGCCAAGCGGCACCGTTTGCAGCCAGGTGCCGCCGCTCGTCGGTTAGTCCGACGGCTTCGGGGTTAGGCGACGCGTCCGGCCCTTCCCAGCTGGCGGGAAATGTCGGAAATTGCCGCCGGCAGTCGGGGGGAACGCGAGTTGGTGGCAGCGGCCGGTTCGCCAGTGGTCGGTACGGAAGGGCTGCCGGAGTTCGCGCGCAGGCTCGGGCTCGATGCGCGGGACTTCGCGCTCATGCGCCGGGTCGCGCTGTTCCACGGTCTGTCCGAGCGTCAGCTCGAACGACTGTGCGCCCACGCCGGCGTGCGGCGCTGGCCGCGCGGCTCGCTCCTCTTCGTCCAAGGCGATCCCGCGGACCGTATGTTCGTCGTGCTGGAGGGCTGGGTCCGGCTCGCGCGAACCACTCAAGAAGGGCAGGAGGTGACGATCCACATCTTCGGCCCCGGCGAAAGCATCGCCGAGGCGGCGGTGTTCCAAATGGGCCATTATCCCGTGACTGCGACCGCAGTCGAGGACGCGCGCCTGCTCGTCGTTCCAGCCGAGAGCCTCCTCGGCCGACTGCGCGAGGATCCGGATCTCTGCTTCAATCTCGTGGCCTCGCTAGCCCGCCGGCTACACGGCTTCGTCCAGCAGATCGAGCAGCTGTCGACCCGTTCCACGAGCGAGCGTCTCGCCCTTTTCCTCTGCCGCCTGTGCGGAGTGCGCGCTGGCAGCTGCACGATCCGCCTTCCCCTCGACAAAACCCTCATCGCCGCCCGCCTCGGCATGCAGCCCGAGACCCTCTCGCGCAGTCTCGCCAAGCTCCGCGAGGTCGGAGTGGAGACGCGCGGGGCCGTGGTGATGGTGCACGACGTCGCCGCCCTTCGCCGTTACGCGCATATGGATGAGGAGTGACCATGGCCCAGGCACGCAAGGTGATCGTGACGTGCGCGATCACCGGTTCGATCCACACGCCGAGCATGTCGCCGCATCTCCCCGTCACCCCCCAGCAGATCGCCGACGAGGCGGTGGCAGCGGCGGAAGCCGGGGCGGCGATCGTGCATCTGCATGCTCGCGATCCCGAGACCGGACGGCCGGACCAGTCCCCCGAGGCCTTCGCCCGTTTCCTGCCGCTCATCCGGCAACGCTCGAAGGTGGTGATCAACATCACGACGGGTGGCGCGCCCGGCATGACCGTCGAGGAGCGTTTGCGACCGGCCAAGGTGTTCGCCCCGGAACTGGCCTCGCTCAACATGGGGTCGATGAATTTCGGCCTCTATCCCATGCTCGAGCGCTACCGCGATTTCCGTTTCGACTGGGAACGCCGACACCTCGAGGCCACCCGCGACATGGTGTTCCGCAACACGTTCGCCGACATCGAGAAGATCCTCGATACCTGCCGCGGCAACGGCACCCGCTTCGAGTTCGAGTGCTACGACATCGGGCACCTCTACAATCTCGCCCACATGCTCGACCGCAGGTTGGTGGAGCCGCCGCTCTTCATCCAGTCGGTGTTCGGGATCCTCGGCGGCATCGGCACCCATCCCGAGGATGTCCTGCACATGAAGCGCACCGCCGACCGGCTGTTCGGCGACGCCTACCGCTGGTCGGTGCTGGGCGCCGGCCGCAATCAGATGCCCATCGCGGCGATGGCGGTGGCGATGGGAGGCCATGTGCGCGTCGGTCTCGAGGATAGCCTGTGGAGCGGGCCGGGTCGCCTGGCGACCAGCAATGCCGAGCAGGTCCGCAAGGTCCGCCAGATCATCGAGGGCCTCGGCCTCGAATTGGCGACACCGGAGGAGGCCCGCGCCATGCTCGGACTGAAGGGCGGAGACCGGGTGAACTTCTGAACCCGGGAGAGGCGGGTGGCAGAGCGCGCAGGCGGCGCCGACGCGGCGATCGCGGCGTCGGAGCGGCCGTTCGTCGGGATGGCCCTCATGGCTCTAGGAGCGGGCCTCCTCACCCTCATGGACGGCATCGGCAAGCTCTTGTTGCGGGACCTCCCCCTGATCGAGGTGACCTGGGCCCGCTACGCCTTCAATCTGCTGGCCCTGTGGCTCCTCGTGCGGTTGCGCCAGCGCACCATCGTCGCCAGTCGTCGGCTGTCCCTCCAGATCGCCCGCGGACTGGCGATGGTGCTCGCCACCGGGTCGATGTTCCTGTCGCTGTCGCTCTTGCCGATGGCCGAGACCTATGCCGTCGGCTTCGCGTCGCCGCTCATCGTCGCGCTCCTCGCTGGCCCGCTTCTCGGCGAGCGCGTCGATTCCTGGCGCTGGGCCGCGGCACTCGGCGGGTTTTTCGGCGTCCTCGTGGTGCTGCGGCCAGGAAGCGAGATGTTCAGTCTCGCCGCCCTCGCCCCGCTCGTCATGGCGCTGTGCTTTGCGCTCTATCAGCTGGCGACACGAGTGCTCGGGCGTTTCGATCCTGCCCTGACCACCATGTTCCACTCGGCCTGGATCGGTACGGCCGTGCTGCTGCCGCTCCTGCCTGCGGTCTGGCAGATCCCGGATGGGAGGCAGATCCTGCTCATGGCGCTCATGGGCGTGCTCGGGCTCTCGAGTCACCTCGCGATGATCCGCGCCTTCGCCCTGGCGCCAGCGTCGCTGGTCTCGCCCATGATCTACACCCAAATGGCGTGGGCCGTGGCCTTCGGCTGGCTGGTCTTCGGGGACTGGCCGGATCTCTGGACCCTCGTCGGTGCGGGGCTCGTCGCTGCCTCCGGCCTTTTGTTGCTGCGTTCGTCTTCGCCCTCGGAGAACAGGTGATGCGTGCGTTGTTCACGCCGCTGCGGCTGCGCGGCCTCGAACTCGCCAATCGGATTGTCGTCTCGCCGATGTGCCAGTACGCCGCCGAAGACGGCCGGGCGACCGCGTGGCATCTCGTGCACTACGGCGCGCTCGCGATGGGCGGCGCGGCCTTGTTGATGGTGGAGGCCACGGCTGTCACGGCGGAAGGGCGCATTACCCGCCACTGCCTCGGGCTGTGGGACGAGGACTGTGCCCAGGCGATGGTCCCGGTGCTCGACTTCTGCCGGCGGCACGGCACAGCTCGCCTCGGCATTCAGCTCGGGCATGCCGGTCGCAAGGGGTCGGCCCACCGACCGCTCGACGGCGGGGGCCCGCTCACCAGGGCGGAGGGGGCGTGGACCACGCTCGCTCCCTCGCCCGTCCCCTTCGATGACGGCTGGCCGGCACCGCGGGCCGCCCGCGAGGAAGATCTGTTCTCGCTCCTCGACGCCTACGCCCGAGCGGCGGCCCGGGCGGCCCGGCTCGGTTTCGATCTGCTGGAGCTGCACATGGCTCACGGCTATTTGCTGCACCAGTTCCTCTCGCCCCTTTCGAATCGGCGCGAGGATGCTTGGGGTGGCAGCTTCGCCAACCGCGTGCGCTTCCCCCTCGCGGTGTTCGAGCGGGTGCGCGCGGTCTGGCCCGGAGACCGGCCCCTCGGCGTGCGCGTTTCGGCCACCGACTGGGTCGAGGGGGGCTGGACGGTCGAGGATACGGTGGCCCTCGTCCGGCTGCTCGCCGAGCGCGGCGTCGATTTCGTGGACGTTTCCTCGGGCGGCCTCCATCCCACCCAAAGGGTGCCCCTCGCCCCTGGCTTTCAGGTGCCGTTCGCCGAGGAGATCCGGCGTCGGACGGGCGTGCCCGTCTGCGCTGTCGGCCTCATCACCGGCCCGCAGCAGGCGGAGGGGATCGTCGCCGATGGTCGAGCCGATCTCGTTGCGCTCGCCCGCGGTTTTCTCGACGATCCGCACTGGGCCTGGCATGCTGCGCGCGATCTCGGGGTAGAGATCGCCTACCCGGCCCAATATGTCCGGGCTCATCCGCGCCATTGGCCAGGTGCCGGGCCGATGCGCCGCCCGTGACGGCGGTGCGAGGGGCGGATCACAGGGTGCCGGCCGGCCCCGTCGCGGGCTCGCCCGTGGCGAGAAACCGCACGTCCGTGCCCTCCAGAACGAGGCAGGTGAGGCGCCCGGTGAGATAGGCACCGGTGTCGATACCGATGCGGTTGGGCCGCACCACCGGGTCCTCGCTCACGGTATGGCCGTGCACCACGACCTTACCGGCGTTGCCACGCCAGCTCAAAAAGGGCTCGCGAATCCACAACAGGTCCTCGGGACTCTGGCGGTCGAGTGGTAACCCGGGGCGTATGCCGGCGTGGCAGAAGAAATAATCGCCACACGACCAGGCGAGCTCGAGAGCGGCGAGCAGCCGACGGTGCGTATCCGGCAGACGCTCGGCCAGACCATCGCGGGCCAGGGCGAGGCGCTGCGGCTCGGGCAGGGTGAAGTCGAGCCGCACGCCGTAGCTCGCCAAGGTAGCGTCGCCGCCGAATTGCAGCCAGCTCGCTCCGATCGGCTGACCGCGCAGGAACTCGCGCATCCAGAGATCGTGGTTGCCGAGCAGCAGGACGCGCGGCACGCCCTCGAACAGGGGATTGACCACCAGTCGCTCGAGCACGCCTCGGCTGTCCATGCCGCGATCGACGAAGTCTCCGAGATAGACGAGAAACGGTCGCACCACGCGCGGGCTCGCCGCCAGGTCCTCGGCGATACGTTCCTCGATCTCCTCGAGAAGATCGCGACGGCCGTGGAGATCCCCGACCGCATAGATGCGCACACCGTCCGGCACCGCCGGCCGCGCGGCGGGCGAGCGCGGCTCGGCAGGCACGAGCGGCTTGGAGCGCGTGACGAGACGGCGGAACAGCAGGGATTCTCCGAACCGTGGGGGGCCCCGCGGACCGGGTGTTGCGCTTTGGCGACACCGCGGCGTACGCGAGTTTTCCATATAGCGGCAGAGCCCGCAAGCCGCCATAATAGGTTGCGGGCGTCGCGTGTCGCCGCTATCGCCTTTTCGGCTAGAGAAGGTTCCGGCGGGTCCTCCGGTCGAGTCGGTGTCCACGACCGTGGTTCGACCGATTTCCGTTTCGGGATGAGACGTGGGTGTCGGTAGTCTGCGGCGGCGCGATCGCACACCGAGCAGCGCCCTGCACGAGAGGGTGTGACGGAACTGGATAGGGAGAGGGCAAGGTGAAATTCCTCCAGCTGACAGCGACGCTGCTGGTATCGACTTGTCTGGCCGCACTGTCCTGCGAAGCCTTCGCCCAAGAGCCGCCCAAGCCCAACGTCACGGTGCGGGAGCGGGCTCGTCCCGAGTACGATCCGCTCGGCATCCGCGCCGGCATGTTCATGATCTACCCGAGCCTGACGGTGGGCAGCGAGTACGACAGCAACGTCTTTGCCAGCGAGAACGACGAGGAGGACGATCTCGGCCTGCTCGTCAGTCCGCGCGTCAACGTCCAGTCGCTGTGGTCGCGCCACGCCCTGAGCCTGACCGCCGGCGGGCAGGCCGCCTTCTACGAGGAGTTCGACGACAACAACTACTTCGACTTCGACCTCGGCGCTCAGAGCCGCATCGACATCACCCGCGCCAACGCGATCCGCGCTGGCCTGTCCTTCGCCCGCGACCACGAGGATCGCGCGAGCCCCGATCAGGGCGGTGCGGACGACGTCACCAAATTCTACACGACGAGCGCCAATCTCGGCTACCGGCACGAGTTCAACCGGCTGTTCCTGCAGGTCGACGGCCGCGTCCTGCGCTCGGACTTCCTCGACGATCCGGGCGGCATCAATAACGACGACCGCGACCGCAACCGCTATAGTGCGCGGCTGCGCGGCGGCTATGCCATCTCGCCCAGGATCCGGCTCTTCGGCGAAGGCGAGTATCGCATCGTCCGTTACGACACCACTCCCGATGACGGCGGTGTGGACCGCGATTCCGACGGCTTCGCCCTGCGCGCCGGTGCCGAGGTCGACATCACCGGCCTCCTCTTTGGCGAGGTGGCGATCGGTTACACTCGGCAGGACTATGACGATCCCGCCTTGGATACTGCTCAAGGCGTGAACGCGGTCGGTCAACTCACCTGGAACCCGACGCCGCTCACGAGCGTCGTCGGTAGCGTCGAGCTCGACGTCAAGGAAACCACGGTGGCGGGTGCCTCGGGCAACTTCCAGAAGAGCTTCACCATCGACGTCACGCACGAGCTGTTGCGCAATCTTCTCCTCGACGCCAACCTCGGCTTCACGCGCGACGATTTCGAGGGTACCGACCGCTCCGACAATACCTTCGCGGTCGGCGGTGGTGTCAGCTGGCTGCTCAACCGGAACGTCGCGGTGGACGCCACCTATAGTTTCGCCACACGGGACTCGGACATCGCCAACGCCGATTACACGCGGCACATCGTCCGAGTGGGAGTGACCGGCCGGCTCTGAGGGCGGCGCGCCAGACTGCCCGGGCGCGCGAAACGACCTTGTTTCGCGCGCCTCGCTTTCCTACTAGGAAAGAGAGGCGGTCGATGGGCGAAAGGAACGAACGCCCGCTTGTCGGACAGCGGAAGACGAAGGCATGCGACGATTCTTGCGGGGTGTGTGGGCGGTCGCGTTGACGGTGATGGCGCTCGCTGGCTGCGGCGGCACGTCGCAAGTGCCGGTCGACCCGAGCCAGCTTGCCGCGCCGAATGCTCCGGTGGAACTCCCGGAGGTCGTCTACCGCCTGGGTCCGGGCGACAAGATCCGTGTCATCGTCTTCCGCCACGAGGATCTTTCGGGCGAGTTCGCCCTCGATGGCACCGGCAGCTTCTCCATGCCCCTGATCGGCGAGGTGCGTGCCAACGGTTTCACGGCTCGCGAGCTCGAGCAGCATCTCGAGCAGCGCTACGGCGATGGCTATCTCGTCGAACCCAAGGTGAGCGTCGAAATCCTCACCTACCGGCCGTTCTACATCCTGGGCGAAGTCAACAAGCCGGGCGCTTACGAATACGAGAACGGCATGACGGTGCTCAATGCGGTGGCGCTGGCCGGCGGCTTCACCTACCGCGCGAAGCAGGACGTTTTCCTCCTGCAACGCGGCGGCGCCAACGCGACACCCGTGGCGGTCACCGGCAATACCCGCATCGCGCCGGGCGACGTGATCACCGTCCAGGAACGCTTCTTCTGACAGTGACAGCCGGCCACCCCACGGCAACCCTGCTGCCGCCGGCAAGGCCGGCTCCGCCCCCATGGTGAGTCCCTCCGGCCGCTGGCTCGAGGCCTGGCGGGTCTATACCGATCCCCGCGTCCTCGCGATTTTCGCCCTCGGCTTCTCCAGCGGCCTGCCCATCATGCTGGTCGCGACCACGCTCGCCACCTGGCTCGCCGAGGAAGGGGTGTCGAAGGCTTCGATCGGCCTCTTCGCGTATGTCTTCGCACCCTACACCTTCAAATTCGCCTGGGCGCCGCTCGTCGATCGGATGCCGCTTCCTCCCTTCACCACGCTTCTCGGCCGCAGACGGGGCTGGCTGCTCGCTTCCCAACTCGCCCTTCTCGTCTCCATCTGGGCGCTCGGTCAGAGCGACCCGGCGAGCGATCTCTATCGGACGGCGGTATGCGCCCTGCTCGTCGCCTTTTTCTCCGCCAGCCAGGACATCGTCGTCGATGCCTTCCGCATCGAGATCCTGCCCGAGGCTAAGCTCGGCGCCGGTGCCGGTGTGGTGGTGCTCGGCTACCGCATCGGCATGTGGGTGGCGACCGCCGGGGCACTGTTGCTCGCCGAGGCTGCCGGTTGGTCCACGGCCTATACGGCGATGGCGCTCCTCGTCTTCGTCGGCATCGGGACCGTCCTGCTCGTCCCCGAACCGGAGGCGTCACCCACGGTCGGGGCTCGGTCGGAGAGGATGCGCCGAGCGGACGAAGCCGTCGGCAGGGATTCGGGGATCGGGGATGGGCGGGCGTGCCCCTTCGGCATCATGCCGAGGTTCGCCCTCCTCGGCCTTCTGTTGCTCGAGCCCGTTTCGCTCCTCTTCGCCCTCGCCTTCGGATTGCACAGCCCGCTCACCGGTGGCCTCGACATCCTCCTCGTCGCCGCCGAGGTCGGACTCGCCGTCCTCGGCATCGGCGCCGGACGCGCCCTTCTCGCCCGCAGTGCGCGAGCTCCGCGCCTTCTCCTCGACTGGGCACTGTCGTCCCTCCTTCTGGCCATCCTTCAGGTCCCGCTTTGGGCCTTCCTCGCCGAGGGACCGTATCTCGCGGAGAGCTACGCCTGGCTCGTTTTGCGCGCCGCTCACCTCCTCGCCGACAGCCTGGCGCGGCTGGCTGGCGGTAGCCTCGACCCTTCCCTGTTCTCGAGCCCGCTCTGGCTGGTCGCGGTGAGCTTCTGGCTGCGCTTCGCTTTCGCCGTGTTCCTCTACGGCCTGGTGCATTTCGACCGCAGCATGGCTGCGATCTTCGGACCGCTTTCCCCCCACCGCGTGGCACGGGTGCATCTCTGGGTGCGGCAGGCCGTGGTCGAGCCCTTCCACGATTTCTTCCATCGCCACGGGGTTGCCGTGGCCGGGGCCATCCTCGCATTGATCTCGCTCTACAAGGCGAGCGATGCCATGCTGACCCTCATGGCCAATCCCTTCTACATCGACATGGGATTCTCGAAGGCCCAGATCGCCTGGGTCGGCAAGACCTTCGGCCTATGGATGACGCTTCTCGGCGGACTCCTCGGCGGGGCGGTCGTCTATCGGCTCGGGCTGATACGCTCCCTCGCCCTCGGGGTGGTGGCGATGGCGGCATCCAACCTCGCCTTCCTCCTCCTCGCCTGGAGCCCCCACCCTCCGGCGGCGGACCAGGAAATGGGCGCGGACCTGTGGCGGCTCGCCCTCTTCCATCTCGTCATCCTCGTCGAGAATCTCTCGGGTGGGCTGGGGACCACGGTCTTCGTCGCCTATTTGTCGTCGCTCTGCAACGCGCACTACACGGCGGTGCAGTACGCTCTCCTCACCTCGTTCATGCAGCTCTTCGGCAAGTTCGTACTCGTCCCTTCCTCGGGCTTTTTCGTCGAGGCCCTCGGCTGGCCTGCCTTCTTCGTCACCTCGAGCCTGTTCGCCCTGCCTTCGCTCTTCCTCATCGCCTGGCTGCAGCGGCGAGGGATGGGAGCGGAGGGGTCGCAGGCGATCGTCGACGGTTTCCGCGGTCCCTGAAGCGGGCCGGGCTCAGGCCGCGACTGGCGGGTCGCGGCGGATTTGCGTGCCGATGCCGTGTTCGGTGAAGACTTCCAGGAGCACCGCGTGGGGCACCCGCCCGTCGAGGATCGTCGCGGCATTGACGCCGTGCTCGACTGCGGCGAGGCAGGTCTCGACTTTGGGGATCATGCCGCCGCGGATCGTGCCGTCGGCGATCATTGCTCGCGCTTGATGGACGCTGAGCCAGGGCACCAGCTTGCCGTCGCGATCGAGCACCCCCGGGACGTCGGTGAGCATCAACAGCCGGCGGGCGCGGACCGCCGCCGCGATCGCCCCCGCCGCTGTGTCGGCGTTGATGTTGTAGGTTTCGCCGTCGGGTCCGGCGCCAATCGGAGCGATCACCGGGATGATCTCGCTGCCCGAGAGCACTTCGAGGATGCTCGGGTCGATCTCCTCGGGTTCGCCGACGAAGCCGAGATCGACCACCTCCTCGATGGCGGAATCGGCGATCCTGCGGGTGCGGCGGACGCGGCGCGCGCGGATGAGACGAGCATCCTTGCCGCAGATGCCGACCGCCTTGCCACCGGCTGCCTGGATGGCGGAGACGATTTCCTTGTTGATGCGACCGGCGAGAACCATCTCGACCACTTCCACGGTGGCGGCATCGGTGACCCTGAGGCCATCGACAAAGCGGCTCTCGATCTGCAGCCGATCGAGCATCGCCTTGATCTGTGGCCCGCCGCCATGCACCACCACCGGATTGATGCCGACCTGCTTGAGCAGCACGATGTCGCGGGCAAAGTCGCGAGCGAGCTGCTCCTCGCCCATGGCGTGACCGCCGTATTTGACGACGAAGGTCGCCCCACTGTAGCGCCGCATATAGGGCAGCGCCTCGATCAGGGTGCGGGCGATCCGATGGGTGTCCTCACCGTAGCCGTCGGTACTCATGCTCGCTCGCGACATCCCCGCAATCGTCCAAAAGCCCGAGCCGCCGACACCGGGTTCCGCCTGCGCCACATTGCCGTCAGTCGGCGCTCATGGGCACCCGGAGTCTCACTTTCGTCGTCCAGAAGTCATGACCCTTGTCATCGATGACCAAGAACGCCGGCATGTCCTCGACCTCGATCCGCCACACCGCCTCCATCCCGAACTCGGGGAAATCGATCACTTCGACCTTGCGGATCATGTCGCGCCCGACGCGCGCGGCCGCTCCGCCGATGGTGGCGAGATAAAAGCCGCCATGACGTCGGCAGCTCTCCACTACCTGGCGAGTGCGGTTGCCCTTGGCGAGAGTCACGAGAGAGCCGCCCAGCTTCTGGAACTCGACGACATAGGGATCCATGCGTGCCGCGGTCGTCGGGCCGAAGGAGCCAGAGGCACGGCCGGCTGGGGTCTTGGCCGGACCGGCATAGTAGATCGGGTGATGGATGAAATATTCCGGCATCTTTCCGCCCCGGGCGAGCCGCTCGGCGATCGCCCGGTGAACGAGATCGCGCGCGACGATCATCGGGCCCGACAACGAGACCGGAGCGCCCACCGGCAGCCTCGACAGAGCTGCCCGGATCTCGTCCATCGGTCGATCGAGATCGATCGGCGTCGCCTCGCCGATGTCCACCGCCACCTCGGGCAGGTATTTTGCCGGATCGGTCTCGAGCTGCTCGAGGAACACACCCTCGGCCGTGATCTTCGCCCGGATCTGACGGTCGGCGGAGCAGGAAACACCGATGCCGATGGGCAACGAGGCGCCGTGGCGCGGCAGTCGGATCACCCGCACGTCGTGGCAGAAGTACTTGCCGCCGAACTGGGCGCCGATACCCAGCTCGCGGGCGAGCCGCAGCACCTCCTGCTCGAGGACCGGATCGCGGAAGGCACGGCCGCTCCCGTCTCCTGTCGTCGGCAGCCCGTCGAGATCGCGGCAACTCGCCAGCTTCACCGTCTTCAGGGTCTGTTCCGCCGAGAGCCCGCCGACCACGATCGCCAGATGATAGGGCGGACAGGCGGTGGTGCCGATCTTCGCCACCTTCTCCTCGAGAAAGGCGCGCAAACGCTCGGGATGGAGGAGCCGCGGCGTTTCTTGGAAGAGAAAGGTCTTGTTCGCCGACCCTCCGCCTTTGGCCATGAACAGGAAGGCGTAGCCGTCGCCGGGGGTCGCCTCGATGTCGATCTGAGCGGGCAGATTGGTGCCCGTGTTCCGTTCCTCGTACATCGAGAGGGGCGCGAGTTGGCTGAAACGCAGATTGTAGCGCCGGTAGGCGCGGGCGATGCCCGCCGAGAGCGCGGCAGCGTCGTCACCCTCGGTGAGAACGAATTGCCCCTTCTTGGCGATCACGATCGCCGTACCGGTGTCCTGGCAGCTCGGGAACTCGCGCGCCGCTGCGATGACCGCGTTTTTGAGGAGCTCCAGGGCGACGAAACGATCGCTCGCGGACGCCTCCGGGTCGCGCAGGATGTCCGCTAGCTGCGCGAGGTGGGAGCTGCGGAAGAGATGCTGGAGGTCGAAGAAGGCCTCTTCGGCCAGGGCGCTCAGCACCTCCGCCGGAACCACGGTGAATCGCCGATCGTTCCACCGCTCCACTCGCACGCCGTCGAGGGCCAGTCGGCGATAGGGGGTTGGATCGGGACCGGTCTGGAACAGAGGGGCGATCGCGAATTCAGATGCAGCGTCCACCGTCCACCTCCAGCACGGCTCCCGTCACCATCTCCGCTTCGTCCGAGACGAGGTAGACGGCGGCAGCGGCGATGTCGTCCGGGCGGCTCAGCCGTCCCCAGGGAATCGTGGCGACGAAGGCAGCTCGCCGCTCCGGCGTGTCCTCGCCGAGAAAGGTGGCAAGGAGCGGCGTCTCGCCGGCGACCGGCGCGATGCCGCAGACCCGGATGCGATCCTTGGCGAGCTCCACCGCCATCGCCTTGGTCAGCGTGTTCACGGCACCCTTGCTCGCATTGTACCAGACGAGTCCCGGTCGCGGACGGACGCCGGCGGTCGAGCCGATGTTGAGGATGACCCCGCCACCGCCGCGCCGCATCACCGGGATGCAGGCGTGAGCGGTGTTGAAGATCGATTTGACATTGACGGCGAACACCCGGTCGAATTCCTCCTCCCCGACCTCGAGCATCGGGCGATTCCGGTGGCTCGTTCCGGCATTGTTGACGAGAATGTCGAGGCCGCCCAGGGCGTCCACCGCCCGCCGTACGGCCTCCTGCACGGAGACGAAGGAGGCGACATCGCAGGCAAAGGCGTGGCCGCCGATGGCGCGGGCGAACTCGCGGGCGGCGGTCTCCTGGATGTCGAGAACGGCCACCAGCGCCCCTCCCTTGCGAAGCGCTCGGCGATGCCACGGCCGAAGCCGGAGGCGCCGCCGGTCACGATCGCCCGCTTGTTCACGAGCCTCATCTTCCGCCTCCCGACTCTTTTTCCGCAGCCGCGAATTCGGCACGGATGACGGCCCCGTGCTCGTCGAGCCGCGGGATCTGCCCGACCGACGACTCGCCGGTATCGGAGAACCGCGCTCCTGGCGCCAGCATCTCGATGGTCTCGCCGCACTCCAGGCGCACCGGGATGGTTCGCAGCTGCGGGTGGACCAGGAGATCGGCGAGAGTCGACAGCCGGCTCCAGGCGATGCCCGCGGCTTGCAGCCGAACGGCCATGTCGGCGCGGGGAAGGCGTGCGAAGACGGGTTCGAGAATGGCGTCGAGCTCGCGCCGATGTCGGACCCGCGCGGTGTTGGTGGCGAAGCGCGGATCCTCGGCGAGCGCCGAATCGCCCACGATGTCGCTGCAGAAACGGCGCCATTCGCGGTCGTTCTGAACGGCGACGAGAAGGCCTTCGCCATCTGCACAACGATAGAGGCCATAGGGCGCGATGAAGGGGTGATGCAGGCCGAGTCGCGGCGGGACGAGCCCGCCGTACCGATAGCACAGGTAGGGGATGTTCATCCACTCGCCGATGGTATGGAACAGCGAGACTTCGATCCCCTGGCCACGGCCCGTGCGCACCCGGGCGAGCAGGGCGCGAAGGATCGCCGCGTAGGCCTCCATTCCGGCTCCGATGTCGCACACCGAGACCCCGACTCGGGTCGGGCAGTCCTCGATCCCGGTGACCCAAGCCAATCCACTCTCGGCCTGCACCAGAAGATCGTAGGCCTTCATGTCGCGCAGCGGTCCGTCGCTGCCGTAACCCGAGATGTCGCAGGTGACGAGCTGCGGGAACCGTTCGCGCAAGCTCTTGGAGCCGAGACCGAGGCGCTCGGTCGCTCCCGGCGCGAGGTTCTGGATGAAGACATCGGCACGGGCGAGCATGCGCAGCAGGAGATCGCGATCCTCCTGCTCGCGGAGGTCGAGCACGATCGACTGCTTGCCGCGGTTGAGCCACACGAAATTGGCGCTCTCGCCCGCCACATAGTCGTCGTAGCGGCGGGCAAAGTCGCCTTCGGGGCGCTCGATCTTGATCACGCGCGCGCCGGCATCGGCGAGCAGGCGCGAAGCCAGCGGCGCTGCCACCGCCTGTTCCAACGAGACGACGAGGACACCCTCGAGATCGCGTGCCACCTCTCATCCCCCAGCGATGGCGTCGTCCTATAGCAGCCCCTGCGGCGCGCGCCAGTCTCGGAGAGTCTCGCGCGTTGCGGCCGGCGGCGGTTTCGCCCTATGTTGGATCATCATCGGCGCGCCGGCGCCGGCACGGGAGGATCTGGCGGCATGCAGATGCAGGAACGGCACTTCGCCATCCTCCGCCGCCATATGGTGGAGGTGATCGAGATCTACGCCGAACTGTCGGGCGAAGAGCTCGGCAAGGACAGGATCGACCCGCGGGTGCTGGAGGCGATGCTGCGCGTGCCACGGCACGAATTCGTGCCCGAGGTGTTGCGGCCGTTCGCCTATAACAACTCGCCGCTGCCCATCGGCTTCGACAAGACGATCTCGCAGCCGTTCATCGTCGCCGTGATGACCGACCTTTTGGAGCTCCAGCCGACCCACAAGGTGCTCGAGGTGGGAACCGGGCTCGGCTACCACGCCGCCGTGCTCGCCCAGCTCGTGGAGCGCGTGTGGACGGTCGAGATCATCGAGGAGCTGGCAGAAGAAGCGAGCACCCGCCTCTCGCTCCTCGGCTACCACAATATCGCGATCCGAGTCGGTGACGGTGCTCAGGGCTGGCCCGAACACGCCCCCTTCGACCGCATCCTGGTGACCGCCGGAGCTCCGAGGGTCCCAGAAGCCCTGTTCGCTCAGCTGGCCCCGGGCGGCCGGCTCGTGCTACCTGCCGGCACCCCCGACGACCAGCGCCTCACCGTGGTCGAGAAGACGCGCGACGGGCACGCACGCTCTCGGTCGGTGATGCCGGTGCGCTTCGGCGAGCTCGAGACGGTCCGCTGACCGCCGGCGGCTCAGGCCAGGTCGAACCGCTCGCCCCTTTGCCCGCGCGTCAGACGGTCGAGGACGAAACGCAACACGGGATCCTCGGGCAGCCGCGGCAGCAGCTCCTGGAAGAGGGCGAGGGCATCCTCCTGCCCCTCGGCAGTCGCGGCAAAGGCGCGCTCCCAGTCCGCGAGCCATTCCGGCCTGCTGGCGAGCGGCTCGAAGGCGCGCACGGGTTCGCGCTTGCCCCGCAACTGCAGCACCCCGACCGGCCGGAAGACGAGCTCCGGACAGCGGAGGACGACGCTTTCGCTGACCAGCGCAACGGTGCCCAGGAGCTTGTTGGCCTGCTCGAGACGGGCGGCGGTGTTCACCACGTCGCCATGGGCCGTGTAGTCGAAGCGGTGGCTCGCACCGAAATGACCGACGAGCACTGGCCCGCGGGCGATACCGATGCGGGTGCGGCCGAGGGCGACGCCGCGTCGCATCCAGAGTGCCCGGTGGCCCGCCGCGACGTCGAGCATGGCCAGAGCGCAACGAACGGCGCGAGCAGCGTCGTCGGGTTGAGGCTCGGGCGCACCGAAGAGCACATGCATGCCGTCGCCGACGATTTTGTCGACGGTCCCTTCGTGTGCGAACACCGTCTCGACGAGGCCGTCGAAATAGCCGGCGAGCAGTTCCGCCACCTGCTCGGGCGGGAGCTGTTCGCTGAGCGGAGTGAACCCCTCGAGATCGGAGAACAGCACCGTGAGCTCCGAACGCTCCGCCGCGCGCTCGAGCCGGTCGGGACGGGCGGCGATCCGGCGCACGACCGCCGGGGCGAGATAGTGGGCGAACGCCCGCTCGAGCTGACGGCGTTGCCGCCACTCGGCGCGCCGGTAGACGGCGATGCCCGACCCGGTGGCGATGGCGAGGGCCAATAGGGTCGGCGCTACCGGCAAGAGACCGAGACCCAGGGGTTGGCCGGCGAGCCCGACCGCCAGCCAAGCGCAGCCGACGAGCGGGAGCGAGAACGCAAGGGTGCGAGGTCGGTGGGTGCGCGCGGCGAGCCACAGGCCGCTCGCTGCCGCCATCAAAACGACGAGAGCGGAGAGCAGCGGCGCAGCCCTGGGGTGCGACTCTCCGTCCAGGAGCTGGGCGAGAGCCTGGGCGTGGATTTCGAGCCCGGTCAGCGACGGCGCCCCTGGCAGACGGGACAGCAGCGTCGGCCACCGGTCACTGTCCTCGAGAATGGCGCCGACGAGTACGATCCGGTTGGCGAGCCAATCGGCCGGGAGCCATGGCAGCGCGAACGCCGGGTAGACGCGAAACGGCGGAGTCCGCGGGTCGGGTCCGAGCCGCCAGCGAATGCGAAGCTCCCGCTCTTCGGGGAGCACGACCCCTGCCCGTGCCGCCAGCGCTGCCGCGAATCCGAGCCGGCCCGCGTCATCGCGCAGCGGCACCGCCCGCACGAAGCCGTCGACCGGCTCGAGCAGCAGCGAGGCATCGGCCATCTCCCCTACCGCCAGCATGGAAGCGAGGAAGGCAGCCCGTTCCGGGTCGGCAGGGGGGACGGCGGGCGCCGCGAGGACCGCGGGTGGAGCAAGGGTGGCGAGCCGATCGCGCAGCCGCGCATCCGCCGTCGGCTCGCCCGGGCGGTCGAACAGCACGTCGAGGCCGATGGCGAGCGGCTGGCGTTTGGCGATCTCCGCCACGAGGTCGGCAAGCAGGTCGCGGTCGATCGGACTGCGGCACGACCGAGCGGCGAGGGAGCGCTCGTCGATGACCACCATGGCGACAAACGGATGTTGCGAGCGCGGCCGGTCGAGGTACACTAGGCGAAGGTCATCGAGCACGTTCTCGAGCGCGCGCAGTGGCGTGAACAGGTCGACGAGGGCTGCGACCCCCGTTGCCACGCCCAGGATGGCAGCCATGCCGAGCCAGCGCACCAGCGCGGCAGGATGTTCCGGCATGTCGCCGACAACCGGCTTCTCTGCCGGCGCCCGCGAAGTCAGCGAGTCCCGCATGCGCCGACGGTTCGCCTTCAGCATGTTCCGGTTTCCCGTCGGCGCACAAGCCCTCTCGGGCTGGCTGGTGATCGCCTCGAGCTCGCCCGGCATACCTCCCGGCACGCTGGTCGAGGACCCGGCCCGCCTTACCGTCGAGGCAGGCGCCTCGGTGACCTTGATGGGCGAGGACGGACGTCTTCTGACCCGCGGCGAGGCCGGCGCTGCTGCGGCTTCGCGAGCGGCTGGCCCGCGGCAGTGGGAGCGTCTCGGAGCCCTCGTGCGCCAGCTGTTCGCCCCCGCACCCGCGGGCCTGCGCACCGGGGCGACGCGCGGCGCAGCGCCGGCGTCGGCGGCTGGCTGCTCGGAACAGGCTGGGCTCGAGAGACTCGCCCGGGCCGGCTGCCGCGAGGAGCTGGCGGCCGCGCTCGAGCGTCAGCTGATGTCCGAGGTGGCGCCCGACCTCTTCCTCTACGCGCCGAACCGCCCGGACCTGCGGTATGGCTACGGCGAGCCCATCGACTTGCGGATAGTTGCCAACTTCGAGGCGATCCTCCATTGCTTCGGCGAGCAGGAAGGAATGGTCGAGCCGCTCGTGCCGCGCCCCGGCAGCGAGCCTCGGCGCCTGCGAGCTGGCCGAGTCGAACGCCTGTTTGCCGGGCGCGAGGCGCGACCGGTCGCTGCCCCGCCCCCGGGAGTGGTCGTCGTCCGCTGTGTGGCGGTCGATGCGGGCGGATCCGAGCGGGTGCGCGAGCTGCTGGCGCGCGGCGGGGGAAGCGAGGCAGGTTTCCTCGCCCTCAGGCGAGCGTGGCGCGACGGGACGGTTCGCGGCACCGAGGAGACCGTCGAGCTCGAGGTCGGCCCGCTGCCGGCGGCCGGCCCGCAGGAAGGAGGCGAGCGATGACCTTGCGTCGGCTGCGTATGGAGATCGGCGGTGTCACGCTCGAGGCCGAGCTCTTCGACACGCCCACCGCCGAGGCCCTTTGGCAGGCCGCACCGTTTCAGTCGGTCGCCAACACCTGGGGGGAGGAGGTCTATTTCACGACCCCGGTGAGCCAGCCCCGCGAGCCCGATGCCCGCGAGATCGTCGCCCCTGGAGAGCTCGCCTTTTGGCCGGAGGGCGACGCCATCGCTATCGCCTTCGGCCCGACGCCGATCTCGCGCGCCGGCGAATGCCGGCTCGCCAGCCGTTGCAACATCTGGGGACGGGCGATCGGCGATGTGCGCTCGCTTTCGGGAGTGACGGACGGCGCGCCGGTGCGGGTGGAGCGGGGATGAGCGCGGACGGGACCGTTCACGCCGCGACCCTGCTCGCCCAAGCGGGCGGATACGTCGATCCGGCGACCGGAGCGCTCGTGCCGCCGCTCGTGGCGAGCTCCACCTTCGAGCGGCGCAGCGGAAGTGGCCTCGTCTATCTCCGGGACGACAATCCCGTAGCGGCGATCGCGGAAGACCTGCTCGCCACCTTGGAGGGCGGTTCGAAGGCGCTCCTGTTTTCTTCCGGTATGGCGGCGGCGACCGCGGTCTTCGAGGCTTTGCCGGCCGGCGCCGGAGTGCTCGCGCCGGAAGTCATGTACTGGAACCTGCGCCGCTGGCTGCGCGACCAGCATGCTTCGGGCCGCCTGCGGGTCGGCTTCGTCGATATGTCCGATGTCGGAGCGCTCGCCGCAGCCCTCGACCGGCTGGCGACGGCGCTGGTGTGGATCGAGACTCCAGCCAACCCGCTGTGGACGATCACCGATATCGCCGCGGCAGTGCGCCTCGCCCATGCGGCGGGAGCACGGGTCGCGGTCGATTCGACAGCCGCCACTCCCCTTGCCACCCGTCCCCTTTCGCTCGGCGCCGATCTCGTGGTGCACTCGGCGAGCAAGTACCTCAACGGCCACAGCGACCTGGTCGCCGGCGGCGTGGTGACGGCATGCGCCGATGAGGTCTTCGACCGCCTGCGCGCCCTCCGCCACGATCGCGGGGCGGTGCTGGGACCTTTCGAAGCCTGGCTTCTGCTGCGCGGCATGCGCACCCTCGCCCTCCGCTTCGAACGTGCCTGCGCGAGCGCCATGACCATCGCCCGCCATCTCGCTGGCGACCCGAGAGTGGTCGCGGTGCTCTACCCGGGTCTCGCCGACCATCCGGGCCACAGGGTGGCAGCATGCCAGATGCAGGGGCGTTTCGGTGGCATGCTGTCGATCCGAGTGCGAGGCGGCGGGCCGGCAGCCGCCGCGGTCGCAGCCGCGACCCGCATCTTCAAGCAGGCGACCTCGCTCGGTGGGGTCGAGAGCCTGATCGAGCATCGCAAGCCGGTCGAGGGGCCGGACAGCCCGGTGCCCGACGATCTCCTCCGGCTCTCGGTCGGTATCGAGGATCCGGCGGATCTCCTCGCCGATCTCGACGCCGCCCTGGCGAGCGCCGAGGCTGCCGGGCTGGTCGGATGACCCCCGAGGTGGTCGTCCTCGCGGCCGAGGTCGAGGCGGCCCTGGCCCGTGGTCATCCGGTCGTCGCCCTCGAGACGGCGATCACGACCCACGGCTTGCCGCGCCCTGCCAATCTCGAGACGGCCCTCGCCCTCGAACGGGCGGTGCGGGACGCCGGTGCCGTGCCGGCGACGATCGCCGTGCTCGATGGCCAGGTGCGGGTGGGCCTGAGAGAGTCCGAGCTCGAGCGCCTGGCGACGGCCGCCCACCCCCGCAAGACGTCGACGCGCGATCTCGCCCGAGCGGTGGCCGACGGAGCGATCGGCGGCACAACCGTCGCCGCGACCATCCATGTCGCCCGCCGCTGCGGGATCCGCTTCGCCGCCACCGGCGGCATCGGCGGCGTCCACCGGGGCGGCGAACTGAGCCTCGATGTCTCGGCCGATCTCTTCGAGCTCGCCCGCTCGCCGGTGACCGTCGTGTGCTCGGGCCCGAAGGCGATCCTCGACCTCGCGCGCACCCTCGAGATGCTCGAGAGCCTGGGAGTGACGGTCGTCGGCTTCGGCACGACGGATCTGCCGGGCTTCTATGTCGCCCGCACCGGCCTGCGCATTCCGGCGGTTGCCGACGAGGCCGGGTTCGTTCGCCTGTGGCGGGCCCATCTCGCCCTCGGCGAGCCCACGAGCCTCGTGGTGACCCAGCCACCCCCCGCCGACCTCGCGCTCGAGGCCGACGAATTCGCCCGACTGCTCGAGGCCGCCCTCGCCGAGGCACGTCGGTCGGAGGTGGCAGGGGCGGAGGAAACGCCGTTCCTGCTGGCCTTCCTCGCCCGCGCAACCGCTGGGCGAACGGTGCGTCTCAATATCGCTTTGGCGACGGCCAATGCTCGACTGGCGGCGCGATTGGCGGTGGCCTGCGCCGCCGGCTCGGCGAATCCGCCTTGTGGTTGAAATTTTCTTGAAACCGTTCATCAAGAAGGTAAGAACGGCCGTCGTGGGAGACGACCTGCCCGGGGGCAGTGCACCGTGTCCGCCCAGCTCGCGAAGCGTCTGCTGATCGTCGGCGATCCGGCTCTGAGCCGCAATCTCATGGAGCTCGTCCTCAATCGCCTGCGCTACCGGGTCGATTGCACCCTCGACGTCGATGACACTCGCGCCATGCTGGCCGCCAACCGTTACGACTTGATCTTTGTCGCCCTGCAGCTACCGGGCGGCAGCGGTCTCGAGTTCGCCAAACGGCTGCGCCGCGAGCTGAGGCCTCTGCGGCAAGTGCCGATCGTGGTCTTCGGGGACGCTTGGGACGAGGCGGCGGTGCGGCGCGCCTGCGAGGAGGCCGGTCTCCAGGGCTATCTCGCCAAGCCGCTGTCGATCGGACGCTGGCTGGGGGTGATCCGGGAGCTCACCATGAAGCCGCGTTTCGCACCTGCGGCCGAGCGGGAATCCGGCCAGCGGCCGCTACCTGCCGATATGCGCGATCGTCCGCCAGTCGATCTGGCGAGACTGCAGGCCGCGACAGGCGAGGACCTGCAACTGATGGTGGAGATCGGCACCCTCTATGTCGCGACCGCGCGCCAATATCTCGAGCGCATCGAGAACGCCCTCGCCTCGGGCAACGAGGTGAGGGAACCGGCACATGCCCTCAAGGGTGCGAGCCGCAACATTGGCGCGGTGACGGCGGCGATGTTGGCCGAAGAGCTGGAGCGGAAGGGAGGGGATGCGGCCCGGCTGCAGGCGCTGCGGGAAGAGGTGGAACGGATCGCTCGCTACTTCGACGTGCTGGCGGACGCTTACACGGTCACCGGCCGCTGATCCCTGGTCGGTGATTGGGCCTCGAGTGCGGCTCGCGGGGGTCGTTGGAAGCCGGCAACAGTGGCGGATCGAGCCGCGCGACCCGCTAGAAACGGCTTGATCGCAGCCGCCCTTTGCCCTGTTATGCGCGCCGGAGCGCAGGCTGGTTGCCTCGGGCTCGCCGCGGCGACGGCTTCCTCGATCGCCTCGAGCTGCAACATCGTGCACGCGAAGGGATTTGCGATGCGCAAGGGCGTCAGACTTCTAGCAGCGGGAGCGCTGTGCGGGTTTCTCGCCGGCTGCGCCGGGCTGCAGACGATCAATCCCGACGCCATGGACGATGTCGATCTCTATATGCACGATCTCGAGGCAGTGCGCGGCATGCAGCCGAACGGTCCGGCGTTCGTGCAGGGTCTGAGGGCGGGATATCTGCCGCTCGCCGACGCCGAATATGCCGTCACCGACTACCGCGACGCCATCCATTTCGCCCGCAAGGCGGTCGCCTCGGCCAAGGGAATCTTCGTCCAGCCCGATGCCCTCGAGCTACGCAAGTTGCCCGAAGAGCGGGTGGGCGAACTCTCGGCCGCGCGGGCGCGGCTCATGGCGGCCTTCGAACAGGATGCCCGCCGCATCGCACCGCTGCCTTCGGCCCGGGCCCAGACCGCCTTCGACTGCTGGCTGGAGCAGGAGGAGGAGCGCGATGCCGAAGGGGCGGCCGCCTGCAAGGCCGAGTTCGAGCAGGCGATGCAGGAGGTCGACCAGCAGCTCGCGGCCGGCATCCAGAACGTCTACGTCGTGTTCTTCGCCTGGGATCGCGCCGACATCTCGCCGGTAGCGGCCGAAGTCCTCGACCAGGTGGCGGCCGAATACGGCAAGGGCAAGGCGGCGCGTCTCATTCTCGCGGGTCATGCCGACCGCTCCGGTCCCGAGCCGTACAACGAGCGCCTGTCGGAGCGCCGGGCGCGTGCCGTCGCCGGCTATCTCGCCGAAAAAGGTGTCCCCATGGAGGCGATGCAGCTCGAGTGGTACGGCGAGCGCAGACCTCGGGTGCCCACGGCCGACGGCGTGCGGGAGCCGCAGAACCGGCGGGTCGAGATCACCCTCAAGTAGCCCCGACGCCAGCCATCGTCGGCGGGGCCGTCCCGCGGCCCCGCCGGTGTTTTCGCACGTCCCCCTTCAATGAAGGTCGGGGCGACGCAGGAAGTCGTTGCGATCGGCCGAGATCGCCTCGACGGTGAGGCGGGCGTCGTCGCGCAAAATGCGCAGCGGGACCGCCGTGCCGGCGGGCCCGAGGGCCCGCACCTGCCGCAGGAAGTCGCCAAGCTCGGCGACGGGCACACCCGCGACCTCGAAGATCCGGTCACCGACCTCGAGGCCGGCGCGCTCGGCGGGACTACCGGGGAGAACGGCAGCGATCACGAGTCCGTTTGCCGTCTCCGCCACATGCAGCCCGAGCCAGGGGACCGGCGGCGTGCGGCGACGACCGCGGTAGACCAGATCGTCGAGGATAGGCGGCAGCAAGTCGACCGGTACGGCCATCGTCATACGGTCCGGCCGCGCCGCTTCCCCGGTCTCCACGAACAGCAAGCCCATGCCCACGAGGTGGCCGTCCTCGTCGAACAATCCCGCCCCGCCCCAGTGAGGATGGGCCGGGGCGACGAACAGCGCCTCTTCGAGCCAGTACTCCCAGTAGCCAGCGAATTCGCGGCGCGCCACGAGGACGCCGGAAAGGGCCGCTTCGCGTCCCCCAGCAGCGGCGAGCCACACTCGCGCCCCTACGCGCAGCCTTGCCGCCGAGCCGAACTCGCTCGGCGCGCAGCCGAGCTCGCCGTGGGCCTGGATCAATCCGAGACCGGATTCGAAATCGCAGGCCAGCACATGGCCGGGGACCACCCGTCCGTCGGCGGTGCGCAGCCAGATCTCTTCCGCTTCGCAGATCAGATAGCTCACGGTGAGCACGAGTCCGCGTTCGTGGATGCACACCCCGCTCCCCGAGCGTTCGGTACCGAGGGTGGCGGCGGTGGTGGCGTCCTCGGGAATGCGCGCACGCACGCCCACCACACTCGCGAGCACGGCTTCGAGCTCGAAGCGAGGCGACAGGCGGTCCGGGCTGCGGCGGCCGGGCGACGGGACGGGCTTGCGGGAGACCATGGAATCGGCTTTTCTCGCAGGTTCGCTCGGCAAGGTCTGCCGGCGGACGGCGGGGTCAAGGGCCATCCGGTCGCCCCGCAGGCTTGACCGCGCCCCCGTGCTCCCCTAGCTGCTGGTTCCACGTGGGGATTTGGGCCGGCCGGCTTGCGGACCACGTTAAAGAAACCGCTAAAAGGCCGGGAGCGAGCGCCCCGGCCCGCGGCCGGGGCGTCGTTTTTCGGAGCGGTCTATGGACGGAGCGCGCGGGCTTTCGACGCTTCTCGTGCACGGCGGCAGTCGCCGCACGCCCTTTGGCGAGACCAGCGAAGCCATCTTCCTCACTTCGGGGTTCGTCTACGAACGGGCCGAGGTCGCCGAGGCGCGGTTCGCCGAACGCGAGGAAGGTTTCACCTACTCGCGGCTCGGCAATCCGACGAGCCAGATGTTCGAGGAGCGCATGGCACTGCTCGAAGGGGCGGAGGCCGCCTGCGCCACGGCCTCCGGCATGGCCGCCATTTTCGGCACCCTCATGGCGCATCTCCAGGTCGGCGACCGCGTGGTGGCGAGCCGCCTGCTCTTCGGCTCGACGCGAATCGTCCTCGACCAGTTCCTGCCGCGCTTCGGGATCGCCGTCGAGCTCGTCGACGGCACCGACCTCGCTGCCTGGGAGCGAGCGCTCGCCCGTCCCGCGCGAATCGTGCTGTTCGAGACACCGGGCAATCCGACCCTCGAGATCATCGACATCGCGGCGGTGGCCGAGCTCGCCCATGCCGCCGGGGCGATCGTGGTGGTGGACAATGTCGTCGCCACTCCGGTCCTGCAGAAGCCCTTGGCCTTGGGCGCCGATATCGTCGTCTATTCGGCGACCAAGCACATCGACGGTCAGGGCCGCTGTCTGGGCGGGGTGATCCTGTCGAGCGAAAAGGTGAAGCGCGACATCCTCGTACCCTGGCTGCGCCATACCGGCCCGTCGCTGTCGCCCTTCAACGCGTGGTTGCTCCTCAAGGGGCTCGAGACCCTGGCCTTGCGGGTGGAAGCGGAAAGCCGAAGCGCCCTCGCCCTCGCCCGCTTTCTCGCCAGCCATCCGGGAGTCGCCGAAGTCCTCTATCCGGGTCTCGAGAGCCATCCCGCTCACGCGCTCGCCATGCGCCAGATGCGGGCGGGTGGACCCATCCTCGCCTTCCGCGTCGGCGGCGGTCGGCGGCGTGCCTTCGAAGTGCTCGACCGGCTGCGGATCGTCCGCATCTCCAACAATCTGGGCGATGTGCGGAGCCTCGCGACCCATCCGGCGAGCACCACCCATTCCAAGATGGCGCCGGCGGAGCGCGAAGCCCTCGGTATTTCCGAGGATCTCCTACGGCTTTCGGTCGGCCTCGAGGATCTCGACGATCTGGTCGCCGATCTCGACCAGGCTCTGCGCTGACCGGCGGAGGGAGGGATGGAGGACCTCGATCGCGTCGCGCAGGCCTGGATCGGACGGTCGCGGGAACTCGACCTCCACCTCGACCCGTTTCCGGCCAATGCGCTTGCGGCGGCCCTCGATCTCGAGCGCGCGTTCGCGCCGGGAGACCCGCTGCCGCTTTCCTGGCACTGGCTCTACGGCCATGAACCGGTGTGCGCGCGCGATACCGGAGCCGATGGCCATCCCCGGCTCGGGCTCCATCTCCCGCCCCTGCCCCTGAGCCGCCGGATGTGGGCGGGTGGTCGGCTCACCTGCGTTCGCCCTCTGCGGCTCGGCGAACGGCTGCGCAAGCGCATCACCATCCGCGACATCGTCGCCAAAGAGGGACGCAGCGGTCGGCTCGTTTTCGTCACCGTCGAGGAGCGGTTCGAGGACTCCCTCGGTCCGCTCCTCGTCGAGGAACGCGATCTCGTCTATCGCGAGACGCGCCCGCTCTCGCCGGCGGCGAGCTCGCCCGAGCTGGCCTTCGCCCCGGCCCTCGCCCGCCGCTTCCATCCCGATCCGGTGCTGCTCTTTCGCTACTCCGCCCTGACGTGGAACGGCCACCGCATCCATTACGATCATGCCTACGCCACCGGGGTCGAGGGTTATCCCGGTCTCGTGGTGCATGGGCCGCTCCTTGCCACCCTCATGTGCCTGCTCGCCGCCGAACTCGCGGGCGGCGAGCTCACCCGCTTCCGCTTCCGGGCGCGCTCCCCGCTCTTCGCCGATCGCCCGCTGACCGTCGAAGCGGGTCACGGGGGTGACGGACGCATCCTCGCCCGGGTGGTCGGCGAAGACGGGCGGGTCGCCATGGAGGGAAGCGGGGAGCGGGCATGAGTCCGCCTAGAATCCTCGTCCGCGCTCTCGGCGGGGTGCGGATCGCCCGGAACCGGCGCGATCCCTCCCGCGAGGTCTTTCGCGGCGACGCGACGCACTCGAGAGGGGCCCTGGACCGCATTCCTCCCTCCGAAAGGAATGCCGATAGGGATGCCGGCAAGCGGATAGCCGCGGCAGTGGCCGGGCCTGTCATGCGCCAGCCCGTCGGCGAGGCGACAATCGGTGCCTCGTGCGATCGCTGGACGGAGATGTCGAGCAGGCCCGGTCCGCGCACGGTGGCTCTCTTCCATGTCCTCGCGTGGAGCGGCGTTCCGCCCGTCGCCCTCGGCAATCGGGCCGCCCGGAACCTCGCGCGGCCCCGCAGCCTGCTCGCCTCCGCCTTGCTCGACCGCCTCCGGCGGCTCCCCCTCTCCGGCCACCTCGGAATAGCCCGGATCGATCCGGCGTTCTTCCCGCCCCTTCGGGTCGAACTCGGCGTGCCGGCAGGGCATTGTCTCGCCATTGGCGCGGCGGCCGCGCATGCGGGGACGACGGAACGGTTCGGCTCTCGCACCCGCGTCCCCTCCTCGCCCGGGGTGGGTGCGGCGGAGTCGCGCCGAGGGCAGCTGCTGCCGTGATCCGCGCTGCCCTTCTTTTGCCATTCCGCCTTCTCGCCTGGCTCGGCTCGACGGTGATGGGCGCCCTCGCCCTGCTCCTGCTGTTGGAGATCGCTCCCCTCGGCCGGACCCTCGAGCTCGAAGGTCTGCTCGCTCCGGTCGAGATCCTCTGGGATGGCCATGGTATCCCCACCATTCGGGCCGCGAACGACAGGGATGCCTGGTTCGCCCTCGGGTTCGTGCACGCCCGTGACCGCCTCTGGCAGATGGAACTCCGACGCCGGGCCGCGCGGGGACGGCTCGCCGAGATCCTCGGGCCCGAGGCCCTGCCCTCGGACCGCCTCCTGCGCACCCTCGGCCTCGCCTGGCGGGCCGAGCGGTCGCTCGCCGCGTGGACGCCGGAGGATCGCGATCGGCTCGCAGCCTATGTCGCCGGCATCAATGCCGCCATCGACCTGCGCCCCTTGCGTCCCCTTCCCTTCCTGCTGCTCGATGTCCGGCCAGAGCACTGGCAGGCCAGCGACCCCATCGCCATCCAAAAGCTCTTCGCCTTCGACCTCGAGGACGAGTGGCGCGCCGAGATGCAGCGCGCGCAGCTCCTCGCCCGCCTCGGGCCCGAGCTGTTCGCCGACCTCTTTCCCGAAGCTGCGGCGGACGAACTCGCCACCATTTCCGACGAGCGCCGCGCCTTCCTCGACGGAGTAGCCGAGCGCTCGGCTGCGCTCCTCGCCCGATTGCCGCAGCCCGGGCGCGGTGCCTCGAACGCCTGGGCCGTCTCCGGCAGTCGCACCGTCACCGGTTCGCCCCTCCTCGCCAACGACCCCCATCTGCCGCTCGAGTGGCCCGTGGCTTGGTATCTCGCCCGCATCGAGACGCCGGCCTTCGCGGTCAGCGGAGGCACCCTTCCCGGGCTCCCCGCGGTGGTGGTCGGCCACAATCGCGATCTCGCCTGGGGCCTCACCACCACCCACGCCGACACGCAAGATGTGATCGGCATCGAGGTGACGCCCGATGGCGCCTCCTATGTCACCGCGAACGGCCGCGAACCACTGGTCGTGCGGGTGGAGCGGATCCTCGTGCGCGGAGGCCAAACCGAGTGGTTGCGGGTGCGCGAGACTCGCTTCGGGCCACTCGTCTCGGACCTCGCACCCGGGAGTGCCGACAGTGACCGCGGCTTTGCCCTCGCTTGGACGGCCCTCGCCACCGACGATACCACCCTCGCCTTCGGTCTGCGGCTGCCGCATGCCCGCAGCGGCGAGGATTTGGTGCAGGCCGCGCGCTCGTTCGTTGCACCGGCGCACAATCTCACTTGGGCATCGGTCTCGGGTCACATCGGCTTTCGCGTGCTCGGTCGCATTCCGCGACGCCACGGTCGCGACGGCCTGCTGCCGACAGCGGCCACGGACCCTTCCGCGGCCTGGAACGATGTTCTCGACCCGGCCGACCTGCCGGCGATCGAGGATCCGCCGGCGGGCTTTTCGGTCAACGCCAACAACCGGCCACTGGCTGGCCCGGCCGGCGATCGCATCGCTCGACTGTTCCCCGACGATCTGCGGGCACGTCGGATCACGGCGCTTTTGACCGCCGCTGGAAAGGCCGATCTTGTCACCCACGCTCGCATCCAGAACGACATCCGTTCGAACCTCGCCGACGTCCTCCTCCCCCATTTAGGGAGCGTTGCGTTTTCCGACCCTCGGCTGGAGCGACTGCGGGAAGCCCTTCTCCTCTGGGACCGGGAGATGCGCACCGACCGCTTCGAGCCAGCGCTCTTCGCCGCCTGGTCGCGGGAGGTCGCGGCCACTCTCTACGCCGATGAACTCGGTCCGCTGTTCGACGCCTGGCGCCACCAGCCCCGCCTGCTCCTGCGCATCCTGAGGAGCCGACCGATATGGTGCGACGACCGGCGGACCGCGGAACTCGAAGACTGCGCGAGCCGACTCGCCCTCGCCTTCGCCCGGGCGGTGGCGGCACTCGAGCAGCGGACGGGACGACCGGTCGAGGAGCTGTCTTGGGGCGAGCTGCACCAGGCGCGGCTCGCCGATCCGGTGTTGGGCGAGGTGCCGGGACTCTCGGGCCTGTTCGCGCTCCGCGCTGCCGTGCCGGGCGATCGGACGACCGTCAATGTCGCCGCCTGGATGGAGGACAGGCCCTTCGAGGTTCGGTTCGCGGCAGGTCTACGGATGCTCGTCGCCCTCGACCGTCCGCCGCGCAGTCTCTGGGTGATTGCCGGTGGTCAGTCGGGCAGTCCGCTGTCGCCCCATGCACGCGACATGCTGCCGCACTGGCAGTCGGGCGGGTATCTGCGTATCGGGGTATGCGAGCTGGAGCCGCCGAAGAAATGCCACCGCACGTGGCTCCACCCGGCCTCGATCTCGACATCGCGTTGAACCAGAGTTAGTATCGAGTTGGTCTCA
Organism: bacterium HR40; assembly: GCA_002898275.1. Classification (GTDB taxonomy): domain Bacteria; phylum Pseudomonadota; class Alphaproteobacteria; order Geminicoccales; family Geminicoccaceae; genus HRBIN40. The sequence goes on along the minus strand of BEIQ01000001.1, from coordinate 104,339 downwards.
TAGCCCTACCGTTGGGTGAAGCGGTGCAGGCGCTCGAACTCGCGACCTTCGGTGCCCGTCTGCGTGCCCTTCGCCGCGCCCGCGGCCTGAGCCAAGTGCAGCTCGCCCGGGCCATCGGCCGCCACCACAGCGTCATCGGCCCCTATGAGCGCGACGAGTTCCTGCCTGCCCGCCCGGTGCTCGAGCGGCTGGCAGCGGTGCTAGGCACGAGCCCGGAATACCTGCTCTTCGGACGCAGTCCGCAGCGCGGCCATCTGCCGCAGCTGGGCAGTCTCGGGCCGGCCGGTGTGCTGCGTACCGGGCACCATGAGGTCGCGCTGCTCGGGCTGCGGCACGAGGCGCTGATGTTGGTGGCGATCGAGGACGACAGTATGGCACCGGTCCACAGGCCTGGGGGATTCGCGGTCGTCGAGGCGGCGCCGCAGGCGGTGCACGAAGAGCTCTTCGGACGGGAGGCGCTGGCCGAACTGGCCGATGGACGGGTGGTGCTGCGGCGGCTGTTCCCATCCGCCAGCACCGGACGATACGATCTGGTGGCCTGGAATGCACCGCCGCTCCAGGCGGTCGAGGTCCGGTCGGTGCGGCCGGTCGTGGGATTCCTGCACCGACAGGCGTTCGCCGCTTGAGGCCACCGGCAGTCGGTTCGGGCCATTCTCTTATGGTTGATGGGAATTTCGCGTCTCGTCTGGAAGTTTAAAAATTCCTGGGTATTTTAGTAAATGCAGTCCGGGCCCAGCTAGGGTGGTGATCCGTACCGACGGGATGTCACGGGAATGCGATCGATCGGAGGAGAGGGGCGGATGAGCGAGCCGGCAAGGAAGTTCGACGAGCCATTGACGGAGGGGCGGACACGCGCACACGACGTCGACATGCACGTGAGCCTGCGGATCCGGCAGCGCCGGATCACCCTCGGTCTGACCCAGCAGCAGATGGCAGACCTCATCGGGGTGACCTACCAGCAGGCACATAAGTACGAGACCGGAGTCAACCGCATTTCGGCCGGTCGGCTCTACCATATCGCCAAGGCGCTCGGCGTCGACGTCAACTACTTCTTCGAGGGGCTGGACGACGGCACCCAGGGGCGCGTCAGCGAACGCCGCCTGATGCCGCAGCAGCGGCTGCTGCTCGAACTCGCCCGTCATTTCGCCAACATCGCCAACCGCCGTCACCAAGAGGCGCTCTGCAACCTCGCCCGCGCCCTCGCCAGTGCGGAAGCCGCGGAAGGCGAGCGCCAGGCGGTCGACTAACGCTGTTCTCTCAGCCGTCGGGCGGCGGCGACGATCCGCCGGGTCTCCGACCACAGTGGCAGATGGTCGAGATCCTGCGGCAGAAACCAGCCAATCGCGGCGGCATCGCCGCCGGGGCGGGCCTCGCCCGCGGCTGCCTCGGCGGTGAAGTCGACGAGGGTATAGTGGCGGACCACCTCTCCGAACGCGTCGCGCTCGAGCGAATCGACGACATCGACGAGGACGAGTTCGCCCAGCTCGAGGCCGGTTTCTTCCCGCACCTCGCGCCGGGCGGCGTCTCGCACCGTCTCGCCCAGTTCCTGGATTCCCCCTGGCAGCGACCAACTGCCAGCGCGCGGTGGATGGCCGCGGCGGATCAGCAAGACTCGCTCGCCGCGCCAGACCACGACGCCGACCCCGACATAGGGGCGGGTGGGGTAATCGCGCTCGGCCATGCCTCCGCCTCCGACGACCGCAGCGGTGATCCGCCGGTCGTGTCGCATGGAGAAAGCTCGATATCCTCCGGCGAGCCCGCCCATCGCCCCTGGTCGGGGGGAATGCCGAAGCGGAATCGCATCCCGCCCCGGTGTCGCCCCGGCACAAGTAGCTGTCGCCGCGGCAGGTGGCAGCGGGCAGGCCGGTCCATCATATGAGAGGCGTCCACGGGATGCCATGGGGACCGTCCATGGGCTTCGCCTTCCAGCGCTTTCAGCCCGCCCAGCCGTTCGACGGCGAGCAGCTGCGCGAGGCCGTCCTCGCCCTCGCCCGTCGGTTCTCGATCGAGATCACGCCGAAGCAGGCGGCCAAGGTCGAGGACTTCGCGGCGCTGCTGCCGCGCGCCACGCGGGTGTTCGTGACCTTCGTGCCGGGCGAGACGGTCGATGCGGTGATCGCCACGATCCACCGCCTCGCGGCGGCGGGCATGCGTCCGGTCCCCCATGTCGCCGCGCGCAACCTCCGGGCACGGGCGACCTTCGAGCACCTCGTGCGCGGCAGTTTCGCCGCCGGGGCGCGCGAGGCCCTGGTGATCGCCGGCGGCAGCGCCCAGCCGGCCGGGCCGTTCACGAGCTCGATGGACCTCCTGCAAACGGGTCTCTTCGAGACCTTGGGCTACGAACGATTGTACGTGGCCGGGCATCCCGAGGGCAGCCCGGACATTCCCCCGGACGAGCTGGCGCGTGCCCTCGCCTGCAAGAACGACTGGTCGAAGCGCACGGGCATTCCCCTCGAGATCGTGACCCAGTTCGGCTTCGACGCCGAGCGTATCCTCGCCTGGGAACGCGAGCTAAAAGGGATCGGTGTCGACCTTCCGGTGCGGGTCGGGGTCGCCGGTCCGGCGTCGATCGCCAGCCTGCTCAAATATGCCAAGATGTGCGGCGTGCGGGCCTCGCTGGGGTTTTTGCAAAAGCACGGCGGCCGCATGCTGCAAATGCTCGGGCACGCCACCCCGGACCGGCTGATCGTCGAGATCGCGGCTGCGGTCGCCCAGGAAGAGGGGCGGCGCATCCACGCTCTCCACTACTATCCCTTCGGCGGTTTCGCCGTCACCGCTGCCTGGGCGCGGGCGACGGCGGAAGGGCGCTTCGAGCTCGCCAGCGATGGCAGCGGCTTTGTCGTTGCCGAACCGCATTGAGCGATTTTTCGACGGTCCGATCGTTCCGCCAGGCTGCCTCCAGCGGACCGTTGACAGCGGAAGCCGGGTACCGTAAGGGTATCCGGCTTCCGCATTGTTTCCGGTCCGAACGCCGTCGCCTTCCGCCGCTCGTCACCGAGGACGATGCGGGGCGGAAGGCGTGTCGACCGGGCCTGGCGGCCATCGGTGCGCTCTTCCGGTGTCACCTCTCCGACGAAAGGACGCTCCATGGCAGCGAGACAAGGCGACCGGGTCACCGTGCACTACACGGGCAGGCTCGACGACGGCACCGTATTCGACACCTCCGAGGGGCGCGAACCCATCGCGTTCACCCTCGGCGCTGGTCAGGTGATCCCGGGCTTCGAACGGGCGATCGAGGGCATGGAGGAGGGCGAGATCCGCACCTTCACCGTTCCCGCCGAAGAGGCCTATGGGCCGCACCGTCCCGAGCTCGTGCATCGCATCGCCCGCAGCGAGGTGCCACCGCAGGTCGAGCTCGATCCGGGCGCGCGACTCGAAGCGCGGGATCGGGCCGGCAATCGCGTCCTGTTGACGGTGGTCGAGGTCACCGACGAGGAAGTGGTGCTCGATGCCAACCATCCCCTCGCCGGCATGGACTTGACCTTCGAGGTCGAGGTCGTCCGCATCGACTGATCCCCCCGCTCCCGCGGCCGCCTGCTCGCCCGCTAAGAGCCAGCGAGCAGGCGGGCGATGGTCTCCTCCTCGCGCGCCCGGGCAAGCCGTAGCCATAGCTGGGCCGCTCGCCGGTCGGGCTCGCCGGCGCGCTGGCGGCTGCGGAAGGCGGCGCGCGCCGCGGCATCGTCGGCCAGCATCGCGACGATCCGCAGCGCCCTTCCGGGCACCACGAGATACCCCGCGAGCGCACTCGCATAGTCGAGGCTGCCGGTCTTGGCGGCGAGTCCGAGAGCCCGATCGGGCGCGCGGAAGCGGCGCGCGAGGGTACCGGACCAGCCGGCAAGCGGCAGCAGAGCCGGGAGCTCGAAGCGCCGCAGTCCCTCCCGCAGCACGGCCGCGAGAGCGCGGGCGGTGAGACGATTGTCGCGCGAGAGCCCGCAATGATCGGCGACGTTCAGCCCTCGTGCGGGGAAATCGGCGATCCTCTGGGCGAGATATTCGGCCATGACCGCGGCCGAGTGCCGACGCCCGCGCGGCGCCTGACCGAGAAGAGCCGCTGCGGCGGCCAGGCCGAGGCGCTCGGCGACCTGGTTGTTGGAGTGGTGCAGCATTGCGCGCACACCATCGCGCAGAGGAAGCCCGGTGTGGACCGCGATCTCCCGTGCCGGCGCGGATGGCGCACCCGACTGCGGCTCGGGAAGTACGATCCCGCAGCCGGCAGCGAAGCGGGCAAAAAGGCGCGCCGCGTGCAAACCCGGATCCTCGACCGGCAACGCCTCTGGCAACGGCCGATCGTCGGCCAAAAGCCACGCCTTTAGGGTGCCATCGGCGCTCCGCACCGCTCGGATGCCCTCTGCTCCCGTCCGCGAAACCGGGACCCGCTGGAGCCGGGCGACGAGCGGCGGGATGCTGAACGGACCACCTTCGCCCTCGCCCAGCGACACGCGATCGAAGGCCACGCCGAGGGGACCGACGCCAGCGTTCCAAGGCGCCCATTCGGGTTCCTCGGAGGAAAGCCGGGGGACGACGGGAAAGGCGCTCTCGTCGACGAAAAACCGGCCCAGGATCCGGCGCACGCCGGCACGCTTCAGGGCGAGGGCGAGCGCGAGGAGATGGTCGAGGTCGAGGAGCGGATCGCCTTCCCCGCGCAGCACGAGATCGCCCGCAAGAGCGTCGTCCCGCAGGGCACCCGTGGCGAGCAGACGAGTGCGGAAGCGATGCTCGGGTCCGAGCACGGCGAGAGCGAACACGGCGGTCAGCAACTTGAGGCAAGAGGCCGGTGCAAGCGGGGTATCGGCCTTTTCCTGGGCGAGCTCCCGTCCGGTTTCCGCTTCGAGGACGAGCCACGCGAAGGTGCCGGTGGGCGGACCGCTGGTCGCCAGCGGGCCGTGCGGGGTCGCAGCGAGGCCGCCGAGGGCCAGGGACCGGGCCAGAAAGGCCCGCCGCGGACAGGCGAAGGTTTCGCAAGCGTTCTCGTGCGTTCTGTGGATGTTCGTGCGGATGATCCGGTGCATGGACGGGGGACCAGCGATGCGCGTGGACGCCGCTCGGTCCGTCTCTCGGCGGGTCGCGACGGCGCCGTCGGCTCGACCGCCCTTTTTCCACAGGGTCGGGAGACCGTCGAGCGGACTTGACGAGGGCAGCGCATCGACTATCCATGACGTTCGCGCGGGCGTAGTTCAGCGGTAGAACGCCAGCTTCCCAAGCTGGATGTCGTGGGTTCGACTCCCATCGCCCGCTCCATACCCGGGTCATCGCCACCGCAGCTGACGAGAATTTCGGGTTCGAAGGTGCGAAAAGGGGGAGGTCCATGCAGGCATGTGACGTGATGACCACGGGTGTGATCACGGTATCGCCCGACACTCCGGTCCACGAGATCGCCCGGCTGCTCGTCGACAAACGCATCAGCGGCGTACCGGTGGTCGATGCCGAAGGCCATCTGCTCGGCATCGTCAGCGAGGGCGACTTGGTGCGCCGACTGGAAGAGGAGGATGACGGCCGGCGCCGCTCCTGGTGGCTCGACCTCCTCGCCACTCCGGAGGAGCGAGCCCAAGGCTACGTCCGGGCGCATGGCCGGAGGGCCTCGGACATCATGACCCGGGAGGTGGTGACGGTCGCTCCCGACACCCCCGTCGGGACCATCGCACGGCTGCTCGAGGAGCGGCACATCAAGCGGGTGCCGGTGGTCCATCAGGGCAAGGTGGTCGGCATCGTCAGTCGGGCCGATCTGCTGCGAGCCCTCGCGGCACGCCAACCGGAGACGGTCTCGGCCGACGACCGAGTGCTGCGCGAGCGGCTCATCCGCGAGCTCGAGAAGGCCGGACTCGACTATCACCCCTTCGTCAACATCGTGGTCACCGAGGGGGTGGTGCACCTTTGGGGCATCGTGTCGAGCCAATCCGAAGCCGACGCGCTGCGGGTCGCAGCGGAAAACGTCGAGGGTGTGAAGGCCGTCGAGAGCCACCTCGCCATCCGGCCGCTGGCTACCGGCCTCTGATCCCGGAGAGGGCCGGCTACAGCCGGCCCGGACACGGTTGCGCCGTCACCAGGTGCCGACGTTCGGCATCGATGCCCAGGGTTCGCGCACCGGCAGGGGATCCCCCTTCTGCAGAAGCTCGATGGAAATCCCGTCGGGCGAGCGGATGAACGCCATTCGGCCGTCGCGCGGCGGCCGGTTGATCGTGACCCCGGCATCCATGAGCCGCTGGCAGAGGGCGTAGATGTCGTCCACCTCGTAGGCGAGGTGACCGAAGTTGCGCCCGCCGGTGTAGACCTCGGGATCCCAGTTATAGGTGAGCTCGAGCATGGGCGCGCGCCGCTCGCGCGCACTCTCGAAGTCCTCGGGAGCGGCGAGGAAGATGAGGGTATAGCGGCCCTTCTCGTTCTCCATCCGCCGCACCTCGCGCAGTCCGAGCTTGTTGCAGTAGAAGTCCAGCGACTGGTCGATGTCGCTGATCCGCACCATGGTGTGCAAATACCGCATGGCTCTCCCCCTATGCTGGCCGGCCGCCCGCCTGCAAAGCGGCGCCGGGGCCTGCCTCCGACTATACGGGGGCGGCGCTCGCTGTCGAGCGGCCGGCGATGGAGCGTCGGTCCCTTGAGCCCCTTGGCGGTGCCCGAGCCGCTCCTCCTCCCCGTCCTCGTCCTCGCGCCGCCGTGGCTGCACGCGGCGTGGGCGGCAATCTGCGCCGCAGTCGCCCTGCTCGCGGATCGCACGGCCATGCCCGTCGCTTCCGGCGTGCTGGTCGCGCTCTCGGGGCCGCTCGCGCTGCAGCTCGTCCGCTACGCTTTGGCGGAGGGCGAGCCGATCACCCTCGCCGCTATCCTGCCGGCCTATCTCTTCCCCGCCCTCCTCCTCGACATGGGCCAGCGCCTCGTCGACGAGGCATCGGCGCTCCGCCTCCTCCTGGCGAGGGCTCGCGACCTCGCGCTCGTGCTGGCCACGGCCTGCGCGGTCCTGGTCGTCAATGGCCTGGGCCCGAGGCCATCGACCCATCCGATGTTGGAAGCGGCCATAGCGCTATCGGCCGGGCTGCTCTCGCTCGAACTGCTCTGCGGGCTGCGGCGGTGGCTTCCGGCTGCGCGGCTCGTTTACGGGGCCACGCTCGTACCGGCGTTTTTCGCCGCGCGCCAAGCCTGGCGGCTTTTCTGCGGCGATGCCGCACCCACCGAGACGGCCATCGACGTCGGCATACTGCCGCTCGTGAACGCTCTCCTTCCGGCCTTCCTGGTTCCAGCGCTCCTCCTCTTCCGGCTGGCCCGCCAGTTCCCCGGAGGCTGGGCGCGCACCGCAGCGGGAGGAAGCGCCCTGCTGTTCGCCCTCGCCTTCCTCGACCTCGCCATCCGCCAGCTGTTCCGGGGGGCCGTGATCGTCGCACCGGCGTCGATGGCGGAGCGCTTCGCCGCGCTCGCGGCCTGGCTCCTTTTTGCCCTCGCTTGTCAGGGCCTCGCCATGCGACGGCCATGGCCAGCCGCGAGGTGGCTCGCCGCCGCAACCGTTTCGGCGGCGGCAGCGCGCCTGCTCCTCTTCGAAACGGCAGTCCTCTCGGGTGGATGGCTCGCAGCGTCGTGCGCGCTCGTCGCTGGGGTCGCACTGGCGCTGGTCGCGGTCCGGTCGCGAGCGCGCGCCTAGCGCCGGGGATCGCGGTTTGCAGGGCGGCGGAAGCGTGCCTATGTGTGGGACAGGGTCTGGGAAGCACGGCGGGAGCGAGCGCCTATGTCGAAGTTCCTGATCCTTCTCGGCATCCTCCTGATCCTCGCCGGCGTGCTGTGGTCCTTTCTCGGTAAGCTCGGCCTCGGCCGGCTTCCCGGTGACGTGCTGATCGAGCGCGACGGGGTACAGATCTACATCCCGATCGCCACCTCGATCCTCGTCAGCATCGTGCTGAGCCTGGTCCTCAGCATCCTCTTCTGGCTCACCAACCGATGAGCGGGCGACGAAAGCGGACGAGCGAAGGCAGGATGCCGACCGTGCCCTCGGCGCCGCCAAGCCCGGCAAAGCCGATGCGGCCACCGTCCCCGGTCCCGGAGGAACGGCTCGCGGCTCAGCGGCGCCGCCTTTTGACCAAGCATTACATCAACAAATATCGTGTCCGGCGCGGCCGCTGACGACCAGCCGTCGCAAGCGCGACGGCTGGATTGCCTGAATCATAGGCAGTTGCACACGAAAGAGGCAGAAGCGTGAGGAGCACATCCGCCGATGTGATCGTGCTGGGAGGCGGACTCACCGGGCTGTCGCTGGCCGCCGCCCTTGGCAGCGCCGGAGTCGAGGTGGCCGTCCTCGAGCAGGAAGATTGGCAGGAGTTGCTTTCTGCCCCTTACGATGGCCGGGTCACGGCGATCGCCCGTGGCCCCCAGCTCTTCCTCGATGCGATCGGCGCCTGGCGCGACATGGCCGGCGCCGCCGAGCCGATCCGCGACATCGTGGTGCACGAGGCAGGAAGTCCCGTTCGGGTTTGCTACGAGGGCCGGGAGATCGACGGGAAACCGCTCGGCTGGATCGTCGAGAACCGCGCGATCCGTCGCGCGCTCTTCGAACGGGTGACCCGGTTGCCGACGGTACGGCTACAGTCGCGGGCGCAGGTGCTCGCGATCGAGCGGGAGGCCACTGCGGCAACCGTGACCCTCGCAGGCGGCGAGCGGCTGCGGGGGGCGCTTTTGGCCGTCTGCGAGGGCAGACTGTCGGCCACTCGCGAGCGTCTCGGCATCCCGGCCCGCCGCTTCCCCTACCGACAGACTGCCATCGTTTGTACCCTGGCCCACGAGAAGCCGCATCGCGGCCTCGCCATCGAACGCTTTTTCCCGGACGGGCCGTTCGCGCTCCTGCCCATGCAGGGCCACCGTTCGTCGATCGTGTGGGCGCTCGAGCAGCAGCGGGCGGAGGCGGTGTGCCTCCTCGAGGATGCCGCATTCCTCGCCGAGGTAGCCGAGCGCTTCGGCGATCATCTGGGCGAGATCGCGCTCGAGGGCCCGCGCTGGCATTATCCCCTCGTCCTGGTGATGGCGGAACGCTACACCGACCACCGGGTGGTCTTGGTCGGCGACACGGCACGAGGCATTCACCCCATCGCCGGCCAGGGCTGGAACCTCGCCCTGCGCGACGTGGCCGCCCTCGCCGAGACGCTGGTCGACCGGCTGCGGCTCGGGCTCGATCCCGGCGACCCGCTCGCGCTCGCCACCTACGAGTCGTGGCGGCGGTTCGACAGTCTCGTGCTGGTCGCGGTCACCGATGGCATCAACCGCCTGTTCGCCAACGAACAGTGGTGGCTGGGGCTCGTCCGCAACTTCGGCCTGTTGGTCGTGGAACAGCTGCCGCCCCTCAAGCGCCTCTTCATGCGCCACGCCATGGGGCTTCTCGGCGAGCTGCCGCGCACCATGCGTGGCGAACCGCTGTGAAAAAAAAGGGGAGCGTCCGTAGACGCTCCCCGACAGGCCGCAGCACGACTCAGTGCACGGCTTCGCCGTGGAGGCCGAGATCCAGGCCCTCGATCTCGATCTCGCGCGGCACCCGGAGGCCAACCAGGAGGTCGACGAGCTTGAGGATCGCGGCGGTCGCGATGGCGCACCAGACGATGGTGGCAACGGTCCCCCACAGTTGGGTCAGGACCTGCTCGGGATGACCCTCGAGCAACCCGGGCTTGCCACCCACCGACTCGGCGGCGAAGACGCCGGTGAGCAAGGCGCCGAGAAAGCCGCCTACTCCGTGCACGCCGAAGACGTCGAGACTGTCGTCGTAGCCGAGCTTGATTTTGAGCCAGCTCGCACTCCACCAGCAGACGACGCCGGCGACGAGCCCAATCGCCAGCGCCCCACCCGGCAGCACGAAGCCCGAGGCGGGGGTGATCGCGACCAAGCCAGCGACGGCGCCCGAGGCGATGCCGAGGAGGCTCGGCTTGCCCCGGAATACCCATTCCGCTGCCATCCAGGAGAGGGCCGCCGCGGCGGTGGCGATCTGCGTGACGGCCATGGCCATGCCCGCAAGGCCGTTGGCCGCCACAGCCGAGCCGGCATTGAAGCCGAACCATCCGACCCACAAAAGCGCGGCGCCGATGAGGGTGAAGGTGAGATTGTGCGGTGGCATGGGCTCGCTGCCGTAGCCGTGCCGCTTGCCGAGCATGAGGGCCACCACGAGGCCGGCGATGCCGGCGTTGAGATGCACCACAGTACCGCCGGCGAAGTCGAGGACGCCGGCATTGGCGAGGAAGCCGCCGCCCCACACCCAGTGCGCAACAGGAGCGTAGACGAAGATCGACCACAGGGTCATGAACAGCAGGGTCGCGCCGAAATGCATGCGCTCGACAAAGGCCCCGACGATCAGGGCCGGGGTGATGATGGCGAAGGTCATCTGGAACGTCATGAACACCGTCTCCGGAATGGTCCCGGAGAGCACATCCTTCCCGAGCCCGGCGAGCATGGCCTTGGAAAGCCCGCCGAAATAGGCATTGCCCTCGGAAAAGGCGAGGCTGTAGCCGATGACCATCCAGACGATGGTGGCGACGCAACAGGTCGCGAAGACCTGCATGAGGACCGAGAGCACGTTCTTCTTGCGGACCATCCCGCCGTAGAAGAGCGCCACACCGGGGACGGTCATCATGAGGACGAGTGCGGTCGAGGTCAGCATCCAGGCGGTATCACCGGTATCCAGCGTCGGCTGGGCCGTTTCCTGCGCCCATGCGCCTGGTGCGCTCGCGAGCCCCGCGACGATCCCGAGCCAAAGGGCAAGCTTCGCGTTTTTGTCCGTCATCGGCTCCCACCCGTAGAAGACCGGCTGCAGCCGGCATCCGCACGGATGGATGCAAGGACGATGCCAACCCGACGACGGAGGTCAGATGACGAAGTCGACGTGGGCGCGACTCTCGCTCTCCAGACCCTTGCGCTCGGCCTCGACGCACAGATCCTCGATGGTGATGGCGTCCAGCCGGTGCATGGCCTCGCTCTCGATCGATTGCCACAGGGGTGCCATCACCTCGCGCCCGAGCGCCGAGCCCGAGGCCGGTGGTGCGCCGCCTTCCTCCTCCTGTCCGGCGAGCACCCGCAGGATCTCGCCCACGGTGATCCGCCGCCGCTCGCGCGCGAGCCGGTAGCCGCCGCGCGGACCGCGCACGCCGCGCAGGATGCCCGCCCGCACGAGCTGCTGCATGACCTGTTCGAGATAGCGGCGCGGCAGTCCCAGCCGCCGGGCAATGTCCTGGCTCTGCACCGGGTTGGCAGCGCCGTGGAAAGCGATGTCGACCACCGCCTCGACCGCAAGCGCCATCTTCTTCGGGGGTTTCAGCATTCCCTGTCCTCGCTGGCGGGAAATCCGCCGTTGTCCGTGCCGGAACGTACCCCGGTGCCGGTGGAACCGAAGCCGCCTTCGGCTCGCCGGGTCTCGTCCGGGAGGATCGGCCGCTCGACGAGCCGGACCCGGCTCACGGGAGCGACCACCAGTTGAGCGATGCGCATGCCCCGGTGCACGACGAACGGAGCCGCGCCCAAGTTCACGAGTACGACGCCGACCTCGCCGCGATAGTCGCTGTCGATGGTCCCGGGCGCATTGAGCAGCGTTACCCCGTGTCGCAGCGCTAACCCGGACCGCGGTCTCACCTGCCCTTCGAAGCCGTCGGGAATGGCGAGCCGGATGCCGGTGGGCACGAGCGTCCGCTCGCCCGGCCGCAGGGTGACCGGCCGCCCGTCGGAAACCGCGGCCAACAGGTCCATGCCGGCAGCACCGGCCGTCGCATAGGCGGGCAAAGGCAGGTCGAGGGCGTGCGGCAGTCGCTCGACGGCGACCACGGGCTCGCTCACGCGCGCGCACCTCCCAACTCTTCGGCTATCAACTTTGCGAGGCGCCGCCCGACTTCAAGCTTGTCGAGCTCCGGCCACGCCTCGATCGTGCCGTCGCGGCGCAGCCACAGGATGCGGTTGCGCTCGCCGCCGAACACCCCGCTGCCGGGACTCACGTCGTTGGCGAGGATCCAGTCGCAGTTCTTGCGGGCGAGTTTGCTCCGCGCCATCGCCAGCACATCCCCCGTTTCCGCGGCGAACCCGATGACCAGCCGAGGCCGGCTTCGGGGATGGGTGGCGAGGGTGCGCAAGATGTCGGGATTTTCCTCGAGTTCCAAGACCGGCGGCGGGCAGCCTTCCTCCTTCTTGAGTTTGCTCGCGGCGGTGCGCGCCGGCCGCCAGTCGCATACCGCCGCGGCGCATACCGCGACGTCGACGGGAAGGGCGTCCAAACAGCGCTCGAGCATCTCGCGTGCGGTCTCGACGTGCTCGGTGCGCACCCCCGGCGGATCGGCGAGCGCCACCGGCCCGGTCACCAGCTCGACCTCGGCACCGGCCTCCGCGAGCGCGGCGGCGATGGCATGCCCCTGCCGGCCGGAGGAGCGGTTCGCGAGATAGCGCACCGGGTCGATCGGTTCGTGGGTGGGACCGCTCGTCACCAACGCCCGCACCCCGGCGAGCGGTTTGGCTCGCGGTGCGAGCAGGGCTTCGATGGCCTCGAGAATGGCCTGGGGCTCGGCCATACGGCCGAACCCCTGCTCGCCGCAGGCCAGCTCTCCAGGCTCCGGACCGACGAAGGCCACACCGTCGGTCCGCAGCTGGGCGACATTGCGCCGTGTGGCCGGGTGTTCCCACATCCGCGGGTTCATGGCCGGAGCCGCGAGTACCGGCTTGTCGGTGGCCAAGAGCAAGGTCGAGGCGAGGTCGTCGGCGTGGCCGTTGGCCATCTTGGCGAGGAGATCGGCGGTGGCCGGCGCCACCACCACCAGGTCGGCGTCGCGCGAAAGGCGAATGTGACCCATCTCCGCCTCCTCGCCCAAGGCGAAGAGGTCGCGCCACACCCGATGTCCCGAGAGGCTTTCGAGGGCGAGCGGCGTCACGAACTGTTCGGCTGCCCGCGTGGTCACGCAGCGGAACGTCAGGCCGCGCTCGCGACCGCGGCGGATGAGCTCGAGGCATTTATAGGCGGCGATTCCGCCGCCAACGACGAGCAGGATGCGCCTGCCGGGCATCACGCCTGTCCTCCGGGGCGCCGAACGGGCGCACGGCATTTCACTGGAGCTAGATGGACTTGCCTCAGTGGAGGGCAAGACCGACAGCGAGACCTAGGACCCACCACAGCCAGGCGGGCACCGCGCTGGCTCCGCCCGCTGGCTGCGGGGCGCTGGCGAGCGGAAGCGCCTGCAGGAGTTTCTCGCCGCGGTTGATGAGCGCCGGCAGCCGCCGCAGCGCTTCCCCGCCCTCGGCAAGCGCGCGTTTGAGCTCCGCTTCCGGTCCCATGTTCTCGCGCACCCATCGTTCGACGAGAGGCTGGGCGAGCGTCCACATATTGACGTCGGGATTGAGGGCGCGACCGACACCCTCCGCCATCACCATGGTCTTTTGCAAGAGCAGCAACTGCGGTTGGGTCTCCATCTCGAATTCCTGGGCCACCGACAGCAGCTGACCGAGCAAGCGGGCGAAGGAAATGCGCGAGAGCGGCTGGCCGCGAATGGGCTCGCCGATCGCCCGGCAGGCCTGGACGAAGGTCGGTCGGGCCTGGGGATCGGGAAGAAAGCCAGCCTCGTAGAAGACATCCGCCACCGTCGCATAGTCGCCCGAGAGGAAACCCATGAGCATGCGGGCGAGTTGGATCCGCGTGTCGAGATCGAGGCGCCCCATGATGCCGAAGTCGAGGGCAACGATCCGCCCTTCGGCATCGAGCAGCATGTTGCCGGGGTGCATGTCGGCATGAAAGAAACCGTCGCGAAACACCTGGTTGAAGAACACCCGAGTGGCCGTTTCGAGAATCGCATCGGGGTCGAAGCCGGCGGCGAGCAGCCGATCGCGCTCGTCGAGGGGCAACCCTTCGACCCATTCGAAGGTCACCACCCGGCGCGCCGTACGCTGCCAGTCCACCGCCGGTACCCGGAAGCCCTCCTGATCGGCGTTGTTCTCGGCGAACTCCGCAGCAGCGGCCGCCTCCAGCCGGAGATCCATTTCACGCCGGGCGGTGGCGGCGAAGATCTGCACCGCCTCGACCGGTTTGAAGCGGCGCAGCGGCGGGTGGAGCCACTCGGCGGTGTGGGCGAGCCACAGGAAGAAGTCGATATCCTCTTCCATCGCCTTCTCGATCCCCGGGCGGAGCACCTTGACCGCGACGTCGCGGCCGTCGGGAGTGCGCGCCCGATGGACCTGGGCGATGGACGCCGCCGCTACCGGCACATCCTCGAAGCGGGCGAACAGATCGCCGATGGGTGCCTCGAGCTCCGCCTCGACGGTCGCGCGCGCTTCATGAGCGGGAAAGGGTGGCAGCCGGTCCTGCAGCAGCGACAGGTCGCGGGCCACCGCCTCGCCGAGCAGATCGGCGCGGGTCGAGAGGGACTGGCCGAACTTGATAAAGCTCGGACCGAGTTCCTGCAGAGCCGCGGCGAGCCGCTCGCCCGGCCGGCCCGGAGCCGTCTTGTCCTGGAAACGGTCGAGGAAGCGCAAGAGAGGCTGTGTCTGCGGCAGCACCTGGAGCGGAAAGAGGGCGTTGTGGCGGGCGAGGATGCGGGCCGCGCGCGCTAGCCTCGAGCCGTGGCGAAGGGCGCGCAGCATGGCCAGCGTTCACAGGCGCCAGGCGGAATGCAAGGCGGCGATCCCGGTCGAGAGATTGCGCCACCTCACCTGGGAGAAACCCGCCTGTTCGATCAGCCGGGCGAAGGTGACCTGATCGGGGAATCGCCGAATGCTCTCGACCAAATAACGGTAGCTCGCCTCGTCTCCGGCGACGACACGGCCGAGCAGCGGCACCACCGTGAACGACCAGGCATCGTAGAGGGGCTCGAAGAAGGGTGCGGTCAAGCGCGAGAATTCGAGGCAGAGGAAACGACCGCCCGGCACCAGCACCCGGTAGATCTCGGCGAGCGCACGGTCGATGCGGGTGACGTTGCGGATGCCAAAGGCGATGGTCACCGCCTCGAAACTGCGGTCGGGGAACGGCAGCTGCTCGGCATCCCCGCACACCCACTGCACCTCCGCCAGCCAACCGCCATCGAGGGCGCGGTCGCGTCCGACCGCGAGCATCTCGGGGTTGATGTCGCACAGCACCACCTCCGCCTGGCCCTGCAACCGCTCGAGCAGGCGGAAGGCGATATCCCCCGTGCCTCCGGCAAGATCCAAGAGCCTGAGTCCCGGGCGCGGATAGAGCCAGTCGAGCATCGCCTCCTTCCACAGGCGGTGCACGCCAAGGCTCATGAGATCGTTCATGAGGTCGTAGCGGTTGGCGACCCGCCGGAACACCTCGGCGACACGGCGGGCTTTTTCGGCCGGGTCCACCGGCTCGTCGCCAAAGGAGGAGGCGAGGCGTTCGACGACGAGAGGCGCAGGTTGCGTGCGTCCCCTTGCGGGGTCGTAGTCGCTCATGGACAACACCCGGGCGGCCCGTCCGCCCGGTTGGGGTTCTAGGGGGCGCACGGGCGAGCGGCAAGCGAGGCTGGCAGGTGGAGAGCGTTCGTGCCCGAACTCCCCGAGGTCGAGACCATCGTGCGGGCGCTCCGCGCCCGACTTGGCGGACTCAGGCTGACGGAAGTCACCGTGCGGCGGAGCGACCTCCGTCGAGCGCTTCCGCCCGATCTCCCATCGCGCATCCGCGGCCGCCGTTGGCTCGGCTTCCGGCGACGCGCGAAATACGCCCTCGTCGACCTCGAGGGCGGCGACACGCTCCTTTTCCATCTCGGGATGTCGGGAAGGCTCCTGCTCGATGCGCCGCCCTGTGGCGTCCACGAACATCTGACGTTCAGCTTCGAGGGCGGTCGGATCTTGCGCTTCGTCGATCCGCGTCGCTTCGGCCTGCTCGATCTGTGGCCGACCGCCTCGCTCGCCGATCATCCGCGGCTGCGCGGCCTCGGCCCCGAACCCCTCGACCCCGGCTTCACGCCGAGGGTGCTGGCGGCGTGCCTGGCCGGACGCCGGAGCCCGATCAAGATGGCCCTCCTCGACCAGAAGCTGGTGGCCGGGATCGGCAATATCTATGCCTGCGAGGCCCTGTTCGACGCCGGCATCGACCCGCGACGCGAGAGTGCCACGCTCGGCCCGCGCCGGATCGCCCGGCTCGCCGCCGCGCTCCCGCGGGTGCTGCTGCGGGCCATCGAAGCGGGGGGTTCGAGCTTGCGCGACTATGTCGGTATCGATGGCACGCTCGGCAGTTTCCAGAACGGCTTTCGGGTCTACGACCGCGAGGGCGAGCCCTGCCCCGGCTGCGGCACCGCCATCCGGCGGATCGTCCAGTCGGGACGGTCCACCTTTTTCTGTCCCCGTTGCCAGCGTTGACCGCCATCGGGACCACCGTCAGCCTCGCAGCCGGGTCCGGTCCAGACAGGGGAGGATGAGATGCGGGCTATGGTCCTCGAGCGACCACAAACTCCTCTCGTCATGCGCGAGCTGCCCGTGCCGCGGCCGGGACGGGACGAGGTGCTGGTGCGGATCGAAGCCTGCGGGGTGTGCCGCACCGACCTCCATCTGGTCGATGGGGAACTGCCACAGCCGAAGCTCCCTGTCGTGCCTGGCCACGAGATCGTCGGACGGGTCGAGGCGGTGGGTCCGGGGGTCGTGGATTTGGCGCTCGGTACGCGGGTCGGCATCCCGTGGCTCGGCCGCACCTGCGGCCGCTGCCGGTTCTGCCGGAGCGGCCACGAGAACCTCTGCGACGAACCCCTCTTTACCGGCTACACGCGGGACGGTGGTTTTGCCGAGTACGCGGTGGCCGATGCCCGCTACACCTTCCGCCTGCCGGAGGACATCGATCCGGTGGCCAGCGCCCCGCTCCTCTGTGCCGGGCTCATCGGCTGGCGGGCATACCGTCTCGCCGGCGACGGCGAACGGCTCGGCATCTATGGTTTTGGCGCCGCCGCCCACATCCTCGCCCAGCTCGCCATCGCCGAGGGACGGAAGGTCTTCGCCTTCACCCGACCTGGCGACATCGCTGGACAGGCGTTCGCCCGCTCCCTCGGCTGCGCGTGGGCGGGAGGATCCGACGAACGGCCGCCCGAGAGGCTCGATGCGGCTATCCTCTTCGCACCGGTCGGCGCCCTCGTGCCGCGCGCCTTGGAAACGGTCGAGAAGGGTGGCATCGTCGTGTGTGGCGGTATCCACATGAGCGACATCCCTGCCTTTCCCTACCGCCTGCTGTGGGAGGAACGGACGGTGCGCTCGGTCGCCAATCTCACCCGTCGCGACGGCGAGGAGTTCCTCGAGCGGGCCCTGCGCCTGCCGGTGCGCACCACCACCACCGCCATGCCCCTCGACCAGGCGAATCGGGCACTCGCCGCCCTCCGATGCGGACAGTTGCACGGTGCTGCGGTTCTCGTACCCTGAGGGAAAACGAGGGCGAAGGGAAGGCCGGACAGGGGAGGGAATCGCATGCACGATGCCGAGCCGGTGGTGCGTCGCGAGCGGGTGATTCGGGACGCCCTCATGGACAGCGACGTCTTCGGCGCGCTCGAGGAGGAGGAAATCGACAAGCTCGCTCTGTGCGGCCAAACCCTGCACTACGAGGCCGGTCGCACGATCTTCCAAAAGGGTGATCCCGGCGACAGCCTGATGGTCGTCGTTTCCGGGCGGGTCAAGATCGGCACCCTGTCGACGGACGGCAGGGAGGCGGTGCTCAACTATGTGGGCCCTTGCCAAAGCTTCGGAGAGATCGCGCTCCTCGACGGCAAACCGCGGAGCGCCGACGCCACCGCCGTGGAGGCGACCGAGCTCTTCGTCCTGCGCCGCCGCGACGTGCTCAGCTTCGTCGAGCGGCATCCCGACATCGCTCTCAGGATCATGGGGATGTTGTGCGCGCGCCTGCGCTATACCACGGAAATGCTCGAGGACCATCTCACCGTGGACATGGCGACCCTGCTCGCACGGGCGCTGCTCCGCCTGTCGCGCATCTACGGTCAGAACTGCGCGGAGGGGATTCGGATCGAGCTGCCCCTTTCCCAGCGCGAGCTCGGCTCCATCGTCGGTCTCAGCCGGGAGAACGTGAACCGGCATCTGTCGGACTGGCGCGGCCGCGGCATCCTCCGCCTGGACCAACGGCGAATCACCATCTGCCGCCCCGAGGCCCTGGTGGCGATCGCGGCCGGCGGCCGGTGACGCCGCCGCCCTCTGCCGCATCTGCCGCTGGGCGGGGCGTACCCGCGGGTCCTGCCACGGGTTGGCTAGCGCATGACACCGCGCTGCCAGCGCGCCTAGGGAGAAGCGCGACGAGGGGACGGCGGCGAACGCGCCCGGGACGGAGATAGACGGTCCATGGCGAAGACGGCATTGCGGCGTCGGCAAGGGGATGCCAAAGCGGCGACGCGCCGAGAGACGGGGACGGTACGCTCGGTGGTGCGGGCCCTGTCGCTGCTGCGGACCCTGGCCGGCACTGGTGACGGCCTCACCCTGAGCGAGCTGGCGGAACTCTCGGGTCTGCCGCTCGCCACTACCCACCGGTTGCTGGTCACCCTCGAAGCGCAGCGCTTCGTGCGTTTCGAGACGACGACAGGGGTCTGGCAGGTCGGAGTCGAGGCATTCACCGTCGGCAGCGCCTTCGCCCGCAGCCGCGATCTGGCTCTGCTCGCCCGCCCGATCATGCGCCGGCTCGTGCTGGAAACGGGGGAGACGTGCAATCTCGCGATCGAGGACGAGGGCGAGGCGGTCTATCTCGCGCAAATCGAGAGCCGGGAGATGATGCGGGCGATCGCCCGCCGCGGCGGCCGAGTGAAGATGCACTGTTCCGCTCTCGGCAAGGCCGTGCTGGCCTGGCTGCCCGACGAGGCCCTGACGGCCGTCTTGCAGCGTCACGGTCTACCGGCGATGACCACCCGCACCCTCACGAGCCCGCGCGCCCTGCGCGCCGAACTCGCCCGCATCCGCGAGCGCGGCTATGCCATCGACGACGAGGAGTACGCGCTGGGTCTGCGCTGTGTGGCGGCAGCCGTCTTCGACGAACACGGCACCCCGTTTGCCGGCCTGTCCATCTCGGGGCCGACGGTGAGGATCCCGGACGCGCGAATCCCCGCCCTCGGCAATCTCGTGCGCGAGGCGGCAGCGAGCCTGACCGCTGCCTATGGCGGCCGCCCTCCCGCATCCTGATCGGCCTTTCCGAGCCTAGACGGTGCTCGATGCATTGCATCGACGCGGCCGCGCGCATGTCTTTCCACGATCCGGGAAATGTTATCGAAATTCGCTCGCCCTGGCCGGTCACCGTCCCATCTCGCCTTCGCTCCAGAATCCCGGAGGTGGGCCATGCCGCGAATGAGCACCATGCAGGCTGCCGTGCACATCCTCGAGAGCGAGGGGGTCACCCACGTCTTCGGCGTTCCCGGCGCCAACATCCTGCCCTTCTACGCCGCGCTGCGCCAAAGCCGCATCCGTCACATCCTGGTCCGCCACGAGGAGGGTGGTACCCATGCCGCCGAGGGCTACAGCCGGGCCCGCTCGGGGGCGATCGGCGTATGCGTCGGGACCTCGGGGCCAGCCGGCACCAACATGGTCACGGGCCTCTATTCGGCGATGGCGGACAGCATCCCCATCCTCTGCATCACCGGCCAAGCCCCGCGCGCCGAACTCCACCGCGAGTATTTCCAAGCGGTGGACGTCGCCGCCATCACTCGCCCGGTCACCAAATGGTCGGTGTGCGTGCTCGAACCGGGCCAGATCCCGGGGGTCTTCCGCGAGGCCTTTCGGGTGATGCGCTCCGGCCGACCGGGACCCGTGCACATCGACCTGCCGATCGATGTGCAGCAGGCGACCATCAGCTACGATCCGGAGTGCGACGCACCCCTCGCCGTCCATCGGCCGATGCCGCACCCCCGCGCCATAGAGCAGGCCTTCGCGATGCTGCGCGCGGCCGAGCGCCCGCTCATCGTTGCCGGCGGCGGCGTGATCCTCGCCGATGCCGCCGATCTGCTCGTGCGCTTCGCCGAACTCACCGCCACACCGGTGGTGCCGACCTTGATGGGTTGGGGGGCTATCGACGACGACCATCCGCTCATGGCCGGCATGGTCGGGCTGCAAACCCAACACCGCTATGGCAATGCCAACTTCCTCGATGCCGACTTCGTGCTCGGCATCGGCAACCGTTTCGCCAACCGCCACACCGGCAGTATTCCCGTCTATACGCGCGGCCGGCGCTTCGTGCACATCGACATCGAGCCGACGCAGATCGGCCGCGTCTTCGCTCCCGATCTCGGGATCGTCGCCGATGCGCGCGAGGCGCTTTCGGCGCTCGTAGCTCTTGCCGAAGAAGAGGCAAAAGCGGGTCGGCTACCCGATCGCGGGGCCTGGCTTCGCACCGTCGAGCAGCGCAAGCGCACCCTGTCGCGGCGAACCGACTTCCCCGACGTACCGATCAAGCCGCAGCGGGTGTTCCGCGAAATCGATCGGGTGTTCGGCCGCGACGCCCGCTTCGTCACCGCCATCGGCCTCTACCAGATCGCGTCCGGCCAGTTCCAGCGCATGCATTGGCCGCGGCAGTATCTCGTCTGTGGCCAGGCCGGCCCGCTCGGCTGGGAGGTGCCAGCCGCCATCGGCGCCAAACTGTCCGATCCGACGCGGGAGGTGGTAGCGATCGCTGGCGATTACTCCTTCCAGTTCCTCGCCGAAGAAGTGGCCGTAGCCGCCCAATACCGCATCCCCTTCGTGACGGTCCTGCTCAATAACGCTTATCTCGGGCTCATCCGGCAGGGCGAGAAGCCCTACGGAATGGACTTCGAGGTGCAACTGTCCTTCGAGAATGTGCACGCACCGGAACTCGGCGCCTACGGAGTCGACCACGTCCGGATATTCGAGGGGTTCGGTGGCGTGGCCCGGCGGGTGACCCGTCCGGAGGAGATCGAGCCGGCCCTGCGCTGGGCCCGCGAGGAGGCGGCACGGCGACAACTGCCGGTGCTCGTCGAGGTGATCACCGAGCGGGTCACCGACATGGCCATGGGGCCAGAGATCGACCGTATCGTCGAGTTCGACGAGGGGGTGACTGTCGCGGAGGCGGCCTGAGGATCGACGGCAACCCAGCGGCTTCGCGCTGGGCTTGCCGGAAGGGCGCGGCCGGCGCACAACACGCGCCGCGATGCGAGCTTTTGGGGGAGGTATGGAATGAAGGTCGGTTTCATCGGACTCGGGATCATGGGACGGCCCATGGCGAGCCATCTCATTCGCGGTGGCCACGAGGTGCACCTCATGAGTCGCAGCGGCGTGCCGCAGGAACTGGTGGATCTCGGCGGCATCCCGCACCGCACGCCGCAGGAGGTCGCCGAACGGGCCGAGGCGGTGATCACCATGGTGCCGGACACACCCGATGTCGAAAAGGTGCTCTTCGGGCCCGACGGGGTCGCGGCCGGGCTCAGTCCGGGAAAGCTCGTCATCGATATGAGCTCCATCAGCCCGATCGCCACCAAGGAGTTCGCCCGGCGCATCAACGCCCTCGGTTGCGATTACCTCGATGCGCCGGTGTCGGGTGGCGAGGTGGGAGCGAAGAACGCCACCTTGACCATCATGGTAGGCGGCAGCGAGGAAGCCTTCGCACGGGCCAAGCCCCTCTTCGAACTCATGGGCAAGAACATCACCCTCGTCGGCCCCAACGGCGATGGCCAGACCGCCAAAGTGGCCAACCAGATCATCGTCGCGCTCACCATCGAGGCGGTGGCCGAGGGCTTGCTGTTCGCCGCCCGTGCCGGCGCCGATCCGGCGAAGGTCCGGCAGGCGCTCATGGGCGGCTTTGCCGGCTCGCGGATCCTCGAGGTACACGGCGAGCGCATGATCCGGCGCAGCTTCGAGCCAGGATTCCGCATCGAGCTGCACCAAAAGGATCTCAACCTCGCCCTCGAGGGGGCGCGTCAGCTCGGCCTGTCGCTACCCAACACCGCCTCCACGCAACAGCTGTTCAATGCCTGCCGCGCCCACGGCGGTGCTGGCTGGGACCATTCGGCGCTGGTGCGAGCGCTCGAGTTCCTGGCGGGTCAGACGATGGTCCCCGAGCGTTGAGCCTGCCTCGTCCGGCACGGCCGCCGCGCTAGATTGGGAGCGTGAGCGGGAGGTATGGGCATGCGGTTGCCCGAACCGGACGAGCGAATCCTCGCGGCGCGAACGCGCATTGTCGCCGAACTGCGGCGGATCGTCCCGGGCGAGGGAGTGATCGACGATCCTTCCGAGCTCGCCGCCTACGAGTGCGACGGGCTCACCGCCTATCGCAATCGGCCGCTCGCGGTGGTCCTGCCAGAGACCCGAGAGCAGGTGGCGGCCGTGCTGCGATTCTGCAACGCCGAGGGTGTCAAGGTGGTGCCCCGAGGCGCCGGCACCTCCCTCTCCGGCGGAGCTCTCCCGGTCGCCGACGGCATCGTACTCGGGATGAGCAAGTTCAACCGCATCCTCGAGATCGACGTCGACAACCGGACCGTCACCTGCCAGCCCGGGGTGACCAACCTGGCGATCACCCGGGCGGTCGAGCACCTCGGCTTCTACTATGCCCCCGACCCCTCCTCGCAGATCGCCTGCACCATCGGCGGCAACGTCGCCGAGAACTCGGGCGGGGTGCACTGTCTCAAATACGGTCTGACCACGAACAATGTGCTCGGGGTCGAACTCGTGTTGCCGGATGGCGAGATCGTCCGCCTCGGCGGCAAGCATCTCGATGCCGGGGGCTACGATCTCTTGGGTGTGGTCACGGGTTCGGAAGGGCTGCTCGGTGTGGTCACCGAGGTCGTCGTGCGCATCTTGCCGAAGCCCGAGACGGCGCGGGCGGTGCTCATGGCGTTTGCCTCGGTGGAAGCGGCCGGAGACTGTGTCGCCTCCATCATCGCCAACGGCATCATCCCGGCCGGCCTCGAGATGATGGACCGGCCGGCGATCCTCGCCGCCGAGGATTTCTGCGCCGCAGGCTATCCGCGCGAGGCGGAGGCCCTGCTCATCTGCGAGCTCGATGGTCCCGCCGCCGAGGTCGAGGATTCGATCGGCGTGGTTGCGGCCATCGCCCGCCAGCACGGTGCCTTCCTGGTGCGGGCGAGCGAAAGCGAAGAGGAGCGGCTGCGTTTCTGGGCCGGGCGCAAGAACGCCTTTCCGGCGGTCGGCCGCATCTCGCCCGACTATTACTGCATGGACGGCACCATCCCGCGCCGGCGCCTCGCCGAGGTGCTCGCGCGCATGCGCGAAATGAGCCAAACCTACGGGCTGCGGGTGGCCAACGTCTTCCATGCCGGCGACGGCAATCTCCATCCGCTCATTCTCTACGATGCCAACGTGCCGGGGGAACTCGAAAAGGCGGAGGCGTTCGGCGCCGATATCCTCCGGCTGTGCGTGGAAGTGGGAGGAGTGCTCACCGGTGAGCATGGGGTCGGGATCGAAAAGCGAGATCTCATGCCCGTGATGTTCACGGAATCCGAGCTCGCTCAGCAGCAGCGCCTGAAGTGCGCCTTCGACCCCCAACAGATCCTCAATCCGGGCAAGGTGTTCCCGACATTGCACCGCTGTGCCGAGCTCGGGCGCGTGCACGTGCATCGGGGCGAGCTGCGCTTTGCCCACCTGCCGCGCTTTTGACCCGTGCACACCCTTTTTCCCGCATCGGCCGCGGAGTTGCGCGAGATCGTGGCGGAGGCGGTCGCTGCCCGCCGCCCGCTCGAGATTCTCGGTGGGGGCAGCAAGCGGGACTACGGCCGTCCGGTCGAGGCGGAGGCGGCGGTGTCGACGGCCGAGCTGCGCGGCATCACCCTCTACGAGCCGGAAGAGCTGGTGATGTCGGCATTGGCCGGCACGCCCCTTACCGAGATCGAGGCCGTGCTGGCGGAACACCGGCAGCAGCTCGCCTTCGAACCACCAGACTATGGTCCGCTCTTGGGCGGCGAAGCCGGCCGACAGACGATCGGCGGCGTTTTCGCCTGCAACCTCTCGGGACCGCGCCGCCTGCAGGCGGGGGCTGCACGCGACCATATCCTCGGTGTGCGCTGCGTGACCGGGTTCGCCGAGGAGATGAAGGCAGGCGGCCGGGTCATGAAGAACGTCACCGGCTACGATCTGCCCAAGCTGCTCTGCGGTTCGTTCGGCACCCTCGCGGTCCTCACCGAGATCACCTTCAAAGTGCTGCCGGCGGCAGCGGCGGAGGGTACACTGCTGCTCTGCGGAAGCGACGAGCGGACCCTCGCCGGACTGCTGCGTCGGGCGACCGGCACCCCCTTCGAGCCCTCGGGGGCAGCGCTCCTTCCCGCCCTCGCCGCCGGACGGTCGCAGGTGCCGGCGGTGCGCCGGGCCGGGCGACCGGTCGCGGCGATCCGCGTCGAGGGACCGCCGGCGTCGACCGACTACCGTCTGTCGCGACTCCAAGGAGCGCTGGTGCAGCCGGATATCGAAGCCCACCGCCTCGATCCCGAACAGTCGCAGCGGCTGTGGCGAGAAATCCGGGACGTGGCGCTGCTCTCGCGCGGGCGCGCCCTCTGGCGGTTGTCGCTCCCGCCCACCGCGGGTGCCGAGCTCATCCCTTGGTATCGCGATCTCGGGGCGGAATGGTTGCTCGACTGGGCTGGCGGTCTCGTCTGGCTCGCGCCACCTGCGGCCTATGCCTTTCGCGCGGCCGAGCTCAGGCGAGCGCTCGCCGGTCGCGATGGCCATGCCACCCTCGTGCGGGCGCCGCGCGAGATCCGCGAACGCATCGAGGTGTTCGAGCCGCAGCCGCCGGCACTGCAGAGACTGGGCGAGCGGATCAAGCTGAGCTTCGATCCGCTGCGCATTCTCAATCGCGGGCGCATGGTCGCCGGCCTGTGAGGATAGGATGCAGACCCGATTCCGCCCCGAGCAGCTGCGCGATCCCGATGTGCGGGAGAGCGACCGCATCTTGCGCAGCTGCGTGCACTGCGGCTTCTGCACCGCCACTTGCCCCACCTACGTCCTGCTCGGCGACGAGCTCGATAGCCCGCGCGGCCGCATCTATTTGATCAAGGAGATGCTGGAGAGCGGTGGTCCGCCGTCGCCAGCCACCGTGAAGCACATCGACCGCTGCCTGTCCTGCCTTTCCTGCATGACCACCTGTCCCTCGGGCGTGCACTATATGCACCTCGTGGATCATGCGCGGGCGTGGATCGAACTCCATCACCGCCGGCCGTTGCCGGAGCGTTTGCTGCGCACCCTCCTCGCTACCGTGCTGCCGCGGCCGTGGCTCTTCCGGCTCGCGCTTTCGGCGGCCCGCCTGGCTCGACCGGTTGCCGACCTTTTTCCCGGGCGGCTCGCCGCCATGCTGGAGCTCGCCCCCGAGACGCGACCGGCTCCTTCCGCGAGTCGCCGACTGGCTGTCCATCGCCCCGAGGGCGCGAGGCGGGCGCGGGTGGCGCTGCTCGCGGGATGCGTGCAACGCGTGATCGCCCCGAGCATCAACGACGCCACCATCCGGCTGCTCCAGCGTCTCGGCGCCGAGGTCGTGGTACCCGCAGATGCGGGTTGCTGCGGTGCCCTCACCCACCACATGGGCAAGGAGGGGGCGGCGAAGCGCGCCGCTGCCGCCGCGATCGAAGCCTTTTGGCGCGAGCACCAGCGCGAGCCGCTCGATGCCGTGATCGTCAACGCCTCGGGATGCGGCACCACGGTCCGCGATTATGGCTTCATGTTCCGGGACGACCCCAAGTTGCGCGAGAAGGCCGCGACCATCGCCCGGCTCGCCCGCGACGTGAGCGAGATCGTGCGCGACCTCGGTCTGCCGCAGCCGGTGCGGGAAAGCGGCCTGACCGTGGCCTATCATGCCGCCTGCTCCTTGCAGCACGGCCAGCGCATCACCACCCTGCCCAAACAGCTGCTAGCGGCGGCTGGCTTTATGGTGCGCGAGCCGGCTGAAGCCCATCTCTGTTGCGGTTCCGCCGGCACCTACAACATCCTGCAGCCGCAGATCGCCCGTCGCCTCGCCGAACGCAAAGTCGCGAACATCGAAGCGGTGGCCGCCGATGTGGTGGCTTCCGGCAACATCGGCTGCCTCGTGCAGATCGGCCGACTGACCCGGCTCCCGGTCTGCCACACGGTGGAGCTTTTGGACTGGGCGACCGGCGGCCCCCTGCCGCCGGCCCTCGCCGCAGCGAACTGGTCGGAGCGGAGCCTCGCCCTGGGAGACGAGCGCGGCGCGGTCCCGGCCGGGGTTCAATCCTCGCAGCTGATGCCGAAGGCGGCGAGCCCTTCGGCGAGATAGTCGGCGAGCATGGGCATGCCGAGGAGATAGTCGGCGGTGCGGTCATTGTGGGCGCGCTGAGCCTCCGCCTTGGCATCCTCCCATTCTTCGATGGAGAAGCTGCCGCGGCCGAGCCAGGCCAGGGCCACCAGTTCGATCTGCTCCTCCTCGTTGAGGGCCTCGATGAACTGTTTGAGCTCCTCGTAGACGGCGTCCTCCCCCTCGGGCTCCTCGAGCACCTCCAACATCTCGTCGTCGATCGGGTTGGAGCCTTCCTCCTCGTCCTCGAGCACGTCCTCGCGGGCATTGAGGGCCCGCGCCTCGACGATGATCTGGCACACCTTGTCGGGATCGATGCCGAGCGTGGCCATTCTTCCATCTCCCCGGGCGCGACACGCACCTGCAATGGCAAAACCGGCGTGCGAGGGCAAGCGTCGCCCTCGAATCCTCGGCCGTCGAACATTATCATAAGCGCTGCCACGCACGTTTGCCGCGCCGCAGTCGTCGCCGAGGTCACCAGCGTCCATGACCAACCCCCAGCGTTTTCTCAATCGCCTGATCGTGTTCCTGATCGTCGCGCTTGCCGTCGTCGCTGCTCTCTACGCGACCATCTGGCGGGCCTTTCTGTACAATCCGGCGCTCAACGGGCTGATCCTCGGGGTGCTGTTGGTGGGCCTGGTCCACGGCTTCCGCCGCATCCTGATGCTCAAGCGCGAGATTGCCTGGCTCGAGGAGGTGCGGCAGGGACGCGGTCCGGTGCCGGGCGAGGAACCGCCACGGCTCCTCGGTCCGGTGGCCCATGCTCTCGCCACGCGCGGGCCGAGAGCGGGGGTGGAATTCGGCACTCTCGGCGTCCGCCACATGCTCGACAGTCTGAGCTCCCGGCTCGACGAGAGCCGCGACATCGCGCGCTACCAAACAGGGCTCTTGATCTTTCTCGGCCTGCTCGGCACGTTCTGGGGCCTGATCGAGACCATCCAAGCGATCGCCGGGGTGATCGCCGGGCTCGAAGTCACCTCCTCCGAGCTCGCCGACGTGTTCGCCGAACTCAAGGCCGGGCTGACCGCACCCCTCTCCGGCATGGGCACGTCCTTCAGCTCGTCGCTGTTCGGGCTCGCGGGCTCGCTCGTTCTCGGTTTCGCCGACCTCCAGGCAACCCAGGCGCAGAACGCCTTCTACAACGACGTCGAAGAGTGGCTCACCGGACTCGCGCGCGACGAGGGTCCGACCGCGAGCCCGGAGGGGCGGCGGCGCCTCGCCGCCTCCGAACCGGTTCCCGCCTATGTGCAGGCGTTGCTCGAGCAGACCGCCGAGAACCTCGATCGCCTGCAGCGCAACCTCGAGCGCGATGACGCGGCGCGCGAACAGCTCGCCACCCACATTGGCCACATCGCCCGCGCCCTGGCCGGGCTCGATGACCGCATGCGGCGGGACCAGGAGGTCTTGACCCGGCTGGCGGAAGCCCAGCACAGTCTCGCTCAGCAGCTCGCCGAACGGAGTCGGGCAGCGGTGCCGGCTGTGGACGAGGCGACGCGCAACCATCTGCGCAGTCTCGACGTGCAGCTGCAGCGACTGCTCGAGGAAACCGTGCGCGGGCGCGAGGAGATGACGCGGGAGCTGCGCAACGAGCTCCGCATCATTGCCCGCACCATCGCGGTCGCCGCCGGCGAACCGCAATTGATGGCCGAGTGAGCCGTGGCCCGCAACCGCTCACTGCGCGAGCGCGTCGACATCTGGCCCGGCTTCGTCGACGCCCTGTCGACGCTGCTCCTCGTCTTCATCTTCCTGCTCGTCGTGTTCGTACTCGCCCAGTTCTTCCTCGGTCGCATGCTGCAGAGCCGCGACGTCGTGGTGGAGCGGTTGCGAGCCGAGGTCGCGACCCTCGCCCGAGCGCTGGAGAGCGAACGGAGCGGGGCCGAAGAGCTCCGCCGCAGCCTCGCCCGTGCCGCCGCCGACCTGCAATCGGCCATGGCCGAGCGCGAGCGGGTCGCTGCCCGGCTCGCCGAGAGCGAGTCCGCGCGCGACGAACTCGACCGCAAGCTTTTGCAGCTTTCCGGCGAGCGCCAGATGCTGGAGCAGGCGTTGACCGAAACGCGCGAGCAGCGCGAGCAGATGGTCCGGCGGAGCCAGCAACTCGAGGCCGACCTCGAACGCCTTCGCCGGACCCTCGAGGATCGGATCCGAGAACGCGAGCAAAAGCTCGCGGAGCTCGCGGCGCTCGTCCAGCAGCTCCAGAGCGAGCGCGATGCGGCGGTGGCCGAAAGCGGCCGCTCGGCCGAGCGTATCCGCTCGCTCTCCGAGCAAATCGCGACGCTCAGCGATCAGCTCCGGGTGGTGAGCGAGGCCCTCGATGCGCGGCAAGCGGAGATCGATCGGCAGGCGGCAGTCATCGCCGATCTCGGCACCCGCCTCAACCTCGCTCTGGCGAGCAAAGTCGAGGAACTGTCGCGCTATCGCAGCGACTTCTTCGGAAAGCTGCGGCAGCTCCTGGGCGACCGGCCGGACGTGCGGGTGGTGGGCGATCGCTTCGTGTTCCAGGCCGAGGTGCTGTTCGCCACCGGGGAAGCCGAGATCAACCCGGAAGGTCGCAGGCAGCTCGCGCAGTTCGCCACGGCCTTCCGCGAGATCATGACCGGCATCCCCGAGGAACTGCCCTGGGTGCTGCAGGTCGACGGCCACACCGACCGGCGGCCGATCAATACGCCACGCTTTCCGTCGAACTGGGAACTGTCGACGGCGCGCGCTATCGCCGTCGCGAATTTCTTGATTTCGCAGGGCATTCCGCCGCAGCGGGTGGCCGCGCGCGGCTTCGCCGAGTTCCAGCCGTTGGATCCCGGAGACACCGAGGAAGCGTACCGCCGCAACCGACGCATCGAGATCAAGCTCACCACCCGCTAGAACGCCTCGGGAGAGGTGCGACGAGTCTCGCACCGCCATCCGGCGCGTAGAGAGGGAGATCGCTCTCGTGCCCGCACCCGTGCGCATCCTCTTTCTCTGCACTGGGAATTCGGCCCGCAGCATCCTCGCCGAAGCGATCTGCCGAGCGCGCGGCGGCGACCGCGTGGTCGTCCATTCTGCCGGCAGCCAGCCGCGGGGTGAGGTCCATCCTTTGGCCCTCGCCATCTTGCGGGAGCGCGGCGTGCCGACCGAGGGGCTCGCATCGAAGAGCTGGGATGTCTTCACCGGGCCGGAGGCACCCGCCTTCGACCTCGTGGTGACGGTATGCGATGCCGCTGCAGCCGAGTCCTGCCCGGCGTTCCCCGGTGCCTGTCATCGTGTCCACTGGAGCCTACCCGACCCGGCAGCGGTAGCTGGCGGGGAGACCGAAATGCGCGCCGCCTTCGAACGGGTGGCGGACGAGCTGGAGCGGCGGATCCCAGCCCTCCTCGCCGAGCTCGCCGCGACGAGCGGGCCGGACAGCGACGGAGAACCCGCCGATCCGTCAGAGCCCTAGGCGGCTCGCGACATCGGCAACCACCTCGAAGACAGGGCGCGCGGCATCGATCCGGGGCCAGGCGACCGCCTCGGTATCGAGATGGTCGAGCTGGCGACGCAGGACCGCGATATCGGCATCCGAGGCATCGCCGGCGCGGCTCGCGACGCGCCGTTCGAGCACCTCGACCGGGGCTTCGAGCCAAAAGGCGGCGAAGGATACCCCGAGGTCGCGGGCGACGGCTTCGATCTGTTGCCGCTGCCAGGGCTCGCCATAGACGGCATCGCAAACGACACTGCGGCCGGCCATCAGGAGCCGACGGGCGCGACGAGCAAGGGCAGCGAACACCCGCTGCGAGATCTCGGCCCGGTAGGCGATCTCCGGCAGACGCTCCTGCGGGCATCGACCGAAGAGGCGCTTGCGCAGCACGTCGCTGCGCAACACGAGAGCGCCCGGCTCCGGCAGGAGCTTGGGGGCGAGGCTCCGGGCGACCGAGGATTTGCCGGTCCCCGATAGCCCGCCGACTACCACGAGTCGCGGCGGTGCCGGCTCGAGGAGCTTACGGGCGAGATCGAGATAGGCTCCCGCCGCTGCCCGGTGTCCCGCCACCCGATCCGGTTCCTCGGCGAGTCGGCAGGCGAGCCCTTCGACCTTGGCCCGTATGGCTGCGCGCACCGAGAGGAAGAAGGGCAGGGTGGCCAGACCGACGTCCTCCCCGACCTTTTCGTGCCAGGTCTGCAGCAGGCGCCAAGCCGCCTCGGCATGCCCCCGCCGCAGCAGGTCCATGAGCAGGAAAGCGAGGTCGTAGAGGACGTCGATGCGGGCGAGGGTGTCGTCGAACTCGATGCAGTCGAACGGCACCGGTCGGCCGTCGAGGAGCACGATGTTCTCGAGGTGCAGATCGCCATGGCACTGACGCACGCATCCCGCCAGGCGGCGGCATTCGAGCACGCCCGAAAGCCGCGCGAGCGTTCGGCCAGTCTCGGCAATCAGCTCCTCGACCGCTTCCGCTTCCAGCACCGTGCCGGCAAGCGCTCGCAGGTCGGTGGCATTGCCGGCGATCACCGCCCGCATCCCCTCCACCCCACCTGCTTCCGTGTGTACCTCGGCCTGCCGGTGGAAGCGCACGATGGCGTCCGCCAGCTGGTCGAGGAGTTCCGCGGTCAGGCCACCCCGCGCGGCCACGCGGTCGAGCCGCGCCTCGCTCGGGAAACGCCGCATTTCGAGAAGGAACTCGACGGGTTCACCCGCACCGCCGAGCGCGAGCGAGCCATCTCGACATCGGACCACGGGAAGGATCCCGAGATAGAGATCGGGCGCGGTACGGCGGTTGAGCTCCAGTTCCCGCTCGAGTGCCCGGCGTCTCCGCTCGAGCGTCGAGAAATCGAGAAAGCTGTACCGGACGGCCCGCTTGAGCTTGAACGCACGATCTCCGGCGAGCAGCACCACGGCCGCATGCGTGTCCACACGCTCGATGGGAGCGGGCAGGCTCGCACAAAGAAAGGCCAGCACCTCCTCCTGAAGGCCCGGCTTGTCCGCTTCCCCCATCGCGCCGCTCTCCGCCGGCGGCTGCTTTCCCAGCTCGCCCATGGCCGTCGCACCGTCGCCGTTCCCCTCTCCCTTCCGGCTTCTCGCCCGCGATGCCAAGAGACTTCCGCGCCGACGGAGTGAGCCCTCGAGCTCCGGACCGCCTCCGCTGCCAGGGATCGAGTCTCCCCATCCTCCGGCGACGAGCTGCACTCGCTACCGAGCGTCCATGCCGGAGCCTCGGCTGCCGGCGCGCAGGCGGCCCGTGCGAGTCGCGCGGATCGCGCCGCTGCCGCAGGCCGAGGGCTCCTGCCAGGGTGTCGCGCGTCCTGCGTAACGATGGCGCGTGCGTTCTCGATCATGTGGTGGATCGACGGACCGTCTCGGTCGAAGGAAAGGGGAGTCCTCCCACCGGTGCGCGCGCCAGCACCTCCCCGTCCCGATCCGGGAGAAGCGGCCGTTCCCCCGCCCCTCGCTGCGAGGCGGTGTCGCGCGAGATGCCGGCTCGAGCCCGCGACGGCCGACAGCGCCCGAGCGGTCCGTTGCGCCGCCGCGCGGTCGGCAATGGGATCCCTGCCGGGTGCGGCCAGCCTCGATGGGGCGAAGCTTGCCACCCCTTCGGGCAGGGCCTAAATCGGCCCGCGAACACGTCCAACCGCAGAACGGACAGTCCTCGCATGTCCATTGCCCGCAGCGTCGTCGAGCTCATCGGCAATACGCCTCTTCTCAGGCTCCGCCGGGCTTCGGAGATGACCGGCTGCGAAATCTACGGCAAGTGCGAATTCCTCAATCCTGGCGGCAGCATCAAGGACCGGGCAGCGCTCGCCATCATCGAGGACGCGGAGAAGAAGGGGCTTCTCCGACCGGGTGGCGTGATCGTCGAGGGCACCGCGGGCAACACCGGGATCGGTCTCGCTCTCGTCGGCAATGTCAAGGGCTATCGCACCGTCATTGTCATGCCGGAGAACCAGAGCCAAGAAAAGAAAGACATGATCCGTCTGCTCGGGGCGGAGCTCGTTCTGGTGCCGGCAGTGCCCTATCGCGACCCCAACAACTATGTGCACTATTCCCGCCGGCTCGCCGAGGAGAGAGCGAAGACAGAACCGAACGGAGTCATCTGGGCGAACCAGTTCGACAACGTCGCCAATCGCGAGGGCCACTACCGGACCACCGGACGCGAGATCTGGGAGCAGACAGGTGGCCGCATCGACGCCTTCACTTGCGCGGTCGGCACTGGCGGCACCCTCGCCGGGGTCGGGATGTTCCTCAAGGAGCGCAAGCCCGAGGTGAAGATCGTGCTGGCCGATCCGATGGGCGCGGCGCTCTACAACTGGTTCAAGCACGGCGAACTGCGCGCCGAGGGGTCGTCGATCACCGAGGGCATCGGACAGAGCCGCATCACCAAGAATCTCGAGGGTGCGCCGATCGACGATGCGGTGCAGATCCGCGACGAGGAAGCGCTGCCGCATCTCTTTCGTCTCGTGGTCGAGGAAGGCCTCGTGCTCGGCGGCAGCTCCGCCATCAACCTCACGGGGGCGATCCGAGTGGCGGAGATGCTGGGGCCGGGCCACACCATCGTCACCGTGCTCTGCGACTATGGCCAGCGCTACCAGAGCAAGCTGTACAACCCGGCGTTCTTGCGCGAGAGAGGACTGCCGACACCGCCCTGGCTCGACTGAAGACTGCCGGTACGGGGAGCGCCATGGCAAGCTCGAACACCGATCCCCTGGTTTCGACCGAGTGGCTCGCCCGCCATCTCGACGATCCCGACATCCGAGTGGCCGACGCCACCTGGTTCCTGCCCACGGTCGGCCGCGATGCGCGCGCCGAATATCGGACGCGGCACGTCCCCGGCGCGGTGTTCTTCGACCTCGACGAGATTTGCCCGCCGCGCGACGGTCATCCCCACCCGCTGCCGGATGCCGTCCGCTTCGCGAGCCGCGTGCGGCGGCTCGGTCTCGGCGACGGGGTGCGGATCGTGCTCTACGACGCCAACAACTATTGCGCGAGCGCGCGGGTGTGGTGGTTGTTCCGCGTTTTCGGCCATCCCGAAGTCTATGTGCTGGACGGCGGACTCGGCAAATGGCTGGCCGAGGGTCGACCGGTGACGGATGCCGAGCCGCGGCCGCGGGAACGGCACTTCACGCCACGCCGCCACGATCTGCTGGTGCGAGAGCTCGACCAGATTCGCGCCAATCTCACGAGCCGGCGCGAGCAAATCGTCGATGCCCGCTCGCCCGGGCGTTTTCGCGGTAGCGAGCCGGAACCCCGTCCCGGCCTCAAGAGGGGCCACATTCCTGGCAGCCTCAATCTCCACTATCTGCAGCTGGTCCACCCGGACGGCACCTTCGCTTCCGCGGCCGAGATCCACAAGCGGTTCACCGAGGCGGGCGTCGACCTCGCGCGTCCCGTTGTCACCTCCTGCGGCTCGGGGGTGTCGGCCGCCGTGCTCAACCTTGCGCTGGCCCGCATCGGGGTGACCGATGCCGCCCTCTATGACGGCTCCTGGGTCGAGTGGGGCGGGCGCGCCGACACACCGGTCGCCACCTGAGCCGGGGCCCCGAGATGGCCCCGGGGCGAGGAGCCGGCGGGGCTGCCGCGCGGCCCACTGGCGGCGTTTTGGCACTCGTTTCGGCGCTCCTCTTGTGGTCGCTCTACCCTTTCTACTTTCGTCTCGTCGCCTTCGTGCCGGTGGGGGAGATCACCGCCCATCGGATCCTGTGGTCGACGCTGCTCCTCGCCGTGTGGGCGCCGCTCGCCGAGGGCATCGCCCCGCTCCTGCGCCTCTTCCGTCGGCCCCGCGATCTCCTGGGCCTCGTCCTGTCCAGCGCCCTGCTCCTCGCCGCCTGGATCGCCTATGTGTGGGCGGTCACATCCGACCGGGTGCAGGAAGCCAGCCTCGGCTATTTCCTCTCGCCGCTCACCGCCGTAGCGGTCGGCGTGCTCGCCCTGCGCGAGCCCCTGCGCCCGGCGCAACGTGTCGCCCTCGCCCTCGCGGTCGTGGCGGTCGCTTTCGAGCTGTGGCGGACACAGACGATCTCGGTCCTCGCCCTCGTGCTCGCCTGCGCCTTTAGCCTCTATGGGGCCCTGCGCAAGCATCTCGAGGTGCCACCGCTGACCGGTCTTTTCGTCGAGTGTCTGGTGGCCCTACCCTTCGCTCTCCTCTGGCTCGCACGGGAGGCGGCGACGGCAGGGCTGGCCTTCGCCCATGGCGGCACCCTCGGGCTCGTGCTGGTCCTGCTTTCCGGTGCCGTCACGGTGGCCCCGCTCTGGCTCTTCCACCTCGGCGCTCGGCGGTTGCCCTATGTCACCGTCGGCATTCTCCTCTATCTGCCACCGAGCGCGGTGTTCCTCGAGGCGGTGTGGCTGTTCGGCGAGCCCCTGCCGGTGCCGCGTCTCCTCACCTTTGCCCTGGTCTGGGCGGCGGTCGCCGTGCACACCGCCGACGCGGTACTGGCCGCGCGCCGTCAGGCCCCGAGCACAGCCGCGCGCGGCGTGTAGGGAAGACCGAGGTCGTCGGCGATCGCCTGGTAGACCAGCCGGCCATGGCAGACATTGAGGCCATCCGCGAGATGCGGATCGTCGCGCAGGGCCTGTTTCCAGCCCTTCGTTGCGAGCGCCAGCACGAACGGCAGGGTGGCATTGTTGAGGGCGAAGGTCGAGGTGCGCGGAACCGCTCCGGGCATGTTGGTGACACAATAATGGATGACGCCTTCCTCCACGTAGACCGGGTCGGCGTGGGTCGTTGGTCGGGACGTCTCGCTACAGCCGCCCTGGTCGATGGAAATGTCGACGAACACGGAACCCGGGCGCATGGCGCGGATCATCTCGCGGCTGATGAGTTTGGGTGCAGCGTGTCCGGGCACGAGCACTGCGCCGATCAGAAGGTCCGCCATCACCACATGGGTCTCGATGGCGTCGACGGTAGCGTAGATGGTGTTGAGCATCGCGCCGAACTGCAGATCGAGCTCGTACAGGCGGGAAAGCGAGCGATCGAGCACGTAGACCTGCGCCTCCATGCCCATCGCCACGCGGATGGCATTGGTGCCAGCCACGCCGCCGCCGATGACGACCACCCGTCCCGCTTGCACCCCGGGCACGCCGCCCAGCAGGATACCGGCGCCGCCGTTCATCTTCTCGAGATAGTGGGCACCCACCTGGATGCTCATGCGACCTGCCACTTCGCTCATCGGCGCGAGGAGCGGGAGACGACCGCGAGCGTCGGTCACCGTCTCGTAGGCGATGGCCACACAGCCGCTCTGCATGAGGCCTTCCGTCAGCCTACGGTCCGCGGCGAGGTGGAGATAGGTGAAAAGCACCTGCCCTTCCCGCAGCATCTCCACCTCTTGTGGCTGCGGCTCCTTCACCTTCACGATCATCTCCGCCCGGGCGAAGACCGTCGCGGCGTCGGGCACGATCTCGGCTCCGGCCCGCTCGTAGTCGGCATCCGCACAGCCGATCCCGTTTCCGGCCCCGGTCTCCACCAGCACGCGGTGACCGTGGTGCACGAGCTCGCGGACGCTCGATGGCACGAGACCGACCCGGTACTCGTGAGTCTTGATTTCCTTCGGCACTCCGATCAGCATGGTTCCGATCTCCCTTTGCCGCCACTCTCCGGTGGCGCGCCGATTCGGTCTCGTTCGCGAAGCGGAATAACCCGTGCCGTTCGTTTCCGTCCACAGCGGTTCGCCGACCCGATCACCGTGGGTCGCCTTCCCATTGGCCCTCGCCGGGTTGTTGGCCGCCGACCCCGCCCGGGCGGCCGATATCGTGGAGCGACTGGCCGGCCGCTGGGTGGCGGCGAGCGGAGACGGCTTCGTGCGCACCCTCGACCTCGCGCCCGCAGCCTCGGGCTTTCGCTTCGACATCGTGCTCGCCGACGGCCGGCGATGGGCGGGGAGCTTCTTCCCGACTGCCTCGTCTGGCGTCTTCGTGGCGGAGAAGGCGCCCGGCATCCTCGATTGGTTCGCTGGCCGGCGAGGCCATCGCGCCGCCTACCGCGAGCCCGTCGACTGGGCACGCACGCAGGATGGGCGTACCGTCGTCTACCACCTGGAAATCCAACCCACGGGCAAGTTCTCCATCCTGCGCCTGGAGCTCGAGCCGGAGGCGGGAGGACTGGCCGTGCGGACCATCGAGACCCGCCACGGAGAGCCGCTGCTCCGTCGCGACGAGCGGCTGCGTCCGACCGCGGCGATCGTGCGGTGAGGTGCCTTCGCCTGTTGTTCACCCTCTCGGCAGTCGGACTTTGCGGCGCGCCGGCTACCGCCCTCGAGCTTTCCCGATTCTTTGGCGCATGGACGGGCTACGCCCGGGTTCTCGACGGCTCGGGACGAGCGATCGAGGAGCGGGAGATGGACGTCGTGATCCGCCCGTTCCGCCACTCCGGCTTCGCGATCGAGTGGGTGAACGTGACCCTCGTCGACGGCCGGCGCGATGTCCCGGGGGGCCGCCGGCGAGCGCTCGCCCTCGCCTTTGTGCCGATGGGAGAACATTTCGTCGAAGCTCCCGCCTACGACCCGTTCCGCGAACGGGAGGAGGTACCGGTCACGCAGGGACAGCCTCTGCGCTGGGCACTCCTCGACGAAAAAGGTCTGTGGGTGCACAGTTTCGTGGTGCTCGACGATGGCCGCTTCGAGCTGCAGAGCTATCTGCGGGCGCCGGATGGCGACGGCCTGCGGCTCGTGTTCGAGCGGATCGAGGATGGGACGGTGGTACGGCGAATCGAGGGGCGTGCGGTGCGCGCCGAATAGGCTGGCGATGGCCAGCGGGCCGCGCCTGTCCCGCCGTCGTCTGCTCGCTCTGCCGCTCCTGCTCGCGGCGGCGGGTACACGGTCCTGGCCGGCCGCGGGCCAGCAGACTCGCCTCTTTCGCATCGGCACCGGAGCGGTGACCGGCACCTATTATCCCGTCGGGTTGTTGGTGGCAGCCGCGATCGGCCAGCCGCCGGGCGCACGCGCGTGCGAGCGCGGCGGCAACTGCGGCGTGCCGGGATTGCTGGCTGTGGTCCAGTCCTCGAACGGTTCGGTGGCCAACATCGAGGCCATGCTGGCCGGTGAACTCGAGGGGGGTTTCGTTCAGGCCGATGTGGCCTTCTGGGCGTTCCACCGCGAAGGTCCGTTCGCCGGCAGACAGCCGGCGCGCGAGTTGCGAGCGATCTGCCGGCTGTTCCTCGAGAGCCTGCATCTCGTGGTGCGCCGAGAGAGCGGAATCCAAGCCGTACGGGATCTGCGGCGTCATCGGGTGGCTGTCGGCGAGCGGGGTTCCGGTACCCTCGTCGACGCCCGGCTGGTGCTCGCTGCCTATGGGCTGTCGGAACGCGATATCGAGCCCTTTTTCGTCGGTGCCGACGACGCGGTCCAGCGCATGAGCCGAGCCGAGATCGACGCCTTTTTCCTGGTCGCCGGCTATCCCGCTTCGCCGGTGAACGAGGCGATACGCGGAGCCGACGCGCGGCTGCTGCCGCTGCGCGGCCGGGAAGCTGCGGCACTCATCCGCAGATG
This sequence comes from bacterium HR40, assembly GCA_002898275.1. Taxonomy (GTDB): domain Bacteria; phylum Pseudomonadota; class Alphaproteobacteria; order Geminicoccales; family Geminicoccaceae; genus HRBIN40. Next base: position 66,769 of record BEIQ01000001.1, on the reverse strand, counting down.
GCCCTTTTTCACCTACGACCTGATCCCCTTTGCCACCTATCCGGGCCAGCCCGCCATCGAGACCATCGGCGTGAGCGCCCTGTTTTTGGTACACGAAAGGCTCGAGAGCGATCTCGTCTACGCCATCACCAGCGCCCTCTTCCACCCCGTCTCGCGCCAGCTGCTGCGCGGCGGCCATCCGAGGGCACGGGACATCTCGGCCGAGGACGCGCTCGATGGGGTGAGCATTCCCCTCCATCCCGGTGCCGAGCGCTGGTATCACGAACAGGGACTTTTGCCCTGACATGGACGCGATCCGGGTGCGTGGTCTCGGCAAGCGCTACGGGGCCAACTGGGCAGTCCGCCACCTCGACTTCGCGGTCGAGGTCGGGCGCACGGTGGCCTTGCTCGGGGCGAACGGCGCCGGCAAGACCACCACCATCGCCATGATCTTGGGTCTGCTCGAACCGACCGAGGGCGAGATCCGGGTGTTTGGCGAGCGCGTACCCGAGCACCGCTATCGCGTCCTGCATCGCCTCAACTTCTCGAGCCCTTATGTCGATCTGCCGGGGCGGCTCACGGTTCGCCAGAACCTCGAGGTCTATGCGCGCCTCTATGGCGTTCCCGACCGACACCGACGACTGGCCGAACTCGCCCACGATCTCCTCCTCGCCGATCTCCTCGATCGGCCGACCAACCGGCTGTCGGCGGGACAGAAGACTCGCTTGGCTCTGGCCAAAGCCCTGGTCAACCAGCCCGACCTGTTGATCCTCGACGAGCCCACGGCCTCCCTCGATCCCGACACCGCCGATCAGCTACGGGGCTATCTCGAGCGCTATGCCCGCAGAGGCGACAAGACGATTCTCATGGCGTCGCACAATATGCAGGAAGTGGAGCGTCTGTGCGACGAGGTGCTGCTCGTCCACGGTGGCCGACTGGTGGAACGCGGCAGCCCGCAAGCCCTGATCCGTCGCTTTGGCCGCCGCAATCTCGAGGAAGTGTTCCTCGCCGTGGCTCGCGGCTGGGAGAACACCGGTGCGTGACGTCCCCGCTCGCGGCCCTGCGGCTTCGTTTGGCCGCATCGCTGCCATGTTCCTGCGCCATTTCTACTTGATGACGAGTTCCTGGCCGCGGGTGCTCGAGATCGTTTATTGGCCGACCGTACAGGTGGTCTTGTGGGGTTTCATCGCCCTCTGGCTCGCCCGGCGGGACTCGCCCTTCGCCGAGGCGAGCGGACTCTTCCTCTCGGCGGTGTTGCTCTGGGACACCTTTTTTCGCAGCCAGCTCGGAGTCTCGACGAGCCTGCTCGAGGAGCTGTGGGCGCGCAATCTCGGCCATCTCTTCATCAGCCCCCTGCGCCCCTACGAGCTCGTCGCCGCTCTCTTCGCCATGAGCCTCGTGCGCACTTCGATCGGGGTCGGCGGTGCAGCCCTGCTCGCCGTACCCATCCACGGCTTCGATGTCACCGAAGTCTTGGGACCGCTGCTCGTGCTGTTCTTTGGCGGCAATCTGCTGTTCGGCTGGGCGCTCGGACTCATCGTCTGCGGACTGGTGTTGCGCCTCGGGCTGGCGGCGGAGAATCTCGCCTGGGCGCTCGTCTTTCTGATCCAGCCCGTGAGTGCGGTTTACTATCCGCTCGAGGTGCTGCCGCCGTGGCTGCAGCAGCTGGCCACGATCCTTCCCTCCGTCCATGTGTTCGAGGGCATGCGGGCCCTGCTGCTCGAAGGACGGTTCGACGGGAGCGCGCTGCTCTCGGCCTACGCCCTCGATGCCGCCTGGATGGGGATCGCGGCCGCGACCTTTCTCGCCCTCTTCGCTTCGGCGCGCCGCCATGGGTTGCTGTTGCAGGTGGGCGAGTGAGGAGGCTCAACCGCCCACGAGCCGGGTGTCGATCCGGACCCGGCCTGTCAGCGTGCGATGGACCGGACAGCGCTCCGCGATCTCCAGCAACCGCTGGCGCTGGTCTTCGGAAAGCTCGCCTTCGATGGCGATCCTTCGCTCGAAGCGGTCGATGCGGGCCTCGCCCGCCGCGCAATCGGCACAGTCGCGGGCATGGATCCTTTCGTGCCGGACCGCCACGCTGATGCGTCCGATCGCCCAGTTCTGGCGTTCCGCGTATAGCCGCAGCGTCATGACGGTACAGCTGGCAAGGGCCGCTGCGAGCAGCTCGTAGGGCGACGCTCCACTGTCCTCGCCGCCGGCTTCCCGCGGTTCGTCGGCCGAAAGCCGGTGCCGGCCGGCCAGGATCTCGAGGGCGAAGCGGCTCTTGCCGGTTTCGCAGGCGATCACCGTGCCATGCGCGGGATGGACGTGGACCCCTGCCGTGTCGATCATGTCTCGCGTCTCCCGAAGGGAGGAGTTGCCGGATGGTCTCGGCGGCACGCGCTTGTGCCCGGCGCCAACGGTTCCTACACTGCCCGCCGCTTTCCGGGGCCGCAACGGCAGAGCGTTCGGATAAACGGGAATCACCGCTGCCGAGGAGGGAAGTCATGAAGGTCTGGCTCGTCGCCATCGCCGCCACCGTCGCCGTGGCCGCCACGCAGCCCGCTCTGGCGGGGCCTGTGCTCGACCGTGTCAAACAGCGAGGCGTGCTCAGAGTGGCGACCGACCCGGCCTATCCGCCCCAATCGATGCAGAAGCCGGACGGCAGCTTCGAGGGTTTCGACATCGACGTGGCGAGCGAAATCGCGAACCGCCTCGGCGTCAGAGTCGAGTTCGTCACTCCCGCCTGGGAAATCATCACCTCCGGCCGTTGGGGAGACCGCTGGGACATCTCGGTCGGCTCCATGACCCCGACCCGCGAGCGGGCAGAGGTGCTCGATTTTCCCGCGATCTATTACTACACGCCCGCTGCCTTCGCGGTGCACGAGAGCTGCCCTTACCAGAACCTGGAGGAACTCGATGGTAAGGTGATCGGCACCTGCGGGGCGTGCACCTACGAGTTCTACCTGCGGCACGATCTCAAGATCGATGCCGAAGGTGTGCCGCCGTTTACCTATCGCGTGACCCCGGGCGAAATCCGGACCTACGAGACGGACACCAACGTCTTCGACGACCTCCGTCTCGGCTGCGGCACCCGGCTCGATGCCGGAATCTCGGCACTGCCGACCATCCGCGAGGCGATCAAGGCAGGTTATCCGATGCGCATCGTGGGCGACCCGGTCTTCTACGAGCCGCTCGCGGTTGCCATCGACAAGGGCGACCCTGAGTTCGCCGCCGAGATCGCCCGCATCGTCGAGGCTCTCCGCGAAGAGGGGACGCTCTCCAAGCTGTCCCTCAAATGGTACGGGGTCGATCTCACCAGGGTGCCATGAGGTGTCGTGAGCCGGGCGGTGCCGGTACGGGCGCGGGCTGCGGGTGGGTTTTCCGGAATCCTGCGACGCGACGCCATCCGCCGCGCGGTGGCCGTCCTTCTCCTCACCGGGCTCGGGGCTTCGCTCGTCTCGGGCACCGGGCCGCTCGCTGAAGCCCTGCTCGCCCTATTCGGTCTCGACCAGGCGTGGGTGGGCAGCTGGCTCGCGCGCTTGCTGCTCGCCCTTCCGCTCGCGGTCGCGCTCGTCCTCAACTCGCTCTTCCTCGCCCGGCTGCCGCGGCGCTTGCAGATCGGTATCGTCTGGGGCGAGCTGCTGCTCCTCTTCGCCGCCTTCTTCTTGTCCTTCGAACTCGATTTCGGGTTCCTCTGGGCGCGGCTACCGATCCTCGTCGGCATCGGTGCCACGACGACCCTCTATGTTTCCTCGATCTCCATCGCCGTCGCCTCGCTGATCGCCCTCGTCGCCGCCCTCGGCCGGCTCTCGGGCAACCCCACCGCCTTCGGGCTCGCCACCTTCTACACGTCCTTTTTCCGCGGCACGCCGCTGCTGCTCCAAGTCTACATCATCTATCTCGGTCTGCCCCAGCTCGGCCTCACCCTCGCGCCCGTGCCCTCGGGAGTGATCGCCCTTTCCCTCTGCTACGGCGCCTATATGGCCGAAATCTTCCGCGCCGGCATCGAGAGCATCCCCCGCGGCCAATGGGAGGCTGGCGAGGCGCTCGGTCTCACGCGCCGTCTCATCCTCCGCAAGATCGTGCTACCGCAGGCGATCCGGGTGGTGATCCCGCCCATCGGCAACCAGTTCATCGCCATGCTCAAGGACAGTTCCCTCGTCTCCATTCTCGGAGTGTGGGAGCTCATGTTCCTCGCCCGAACCCAGGGTCGGGCGGAGTTCCGGCACTTCGAAATGCTGATCGCCGCGGCACTCATTTATTGGTTCCTGTCGTTCGTCTTCGAATTGGCGCAAGCGCGCATCGAACGTCACTTCGGCAGGTCCGACCGACGCTAGGGGAGAACCTCCGTGGCAGGCCAACGCACCGCAGCCGAAGCTCTCGTCGAACTGCTGCAAGCCTATGGCATCGATACGGTGTTCGGCATTCCAGGCGTGCACAACCTCGCCCTCTACCGGGGTCTGCAGGACGGCACCCCCAGGCACGTGCTGCCGCGCCACGAACAAGCGGCCGGCTTCATGGCCGACGGCTACGCCCGGGTTTCCGGTCGCCCGGCCGCCTGCTTCGTCATCACCGGTCCCGGGGTCACCAACATCGCCACCGCCCTCGGCCAGGCGAACTCGGACTCCCTCCCGATGTTGGTGATCGCGACCGTGGTGGAGCGCGCCGATCTCGGCTTGGGCCGCGGGCGGCTGCACGAGATCCCACGCCAGCGCGAGCTCTGCCGCGCGCTCGCGGGCTTCGCCGAGACCGCGCTCGTGCCGGAGGTCCTGCCCGAACTCGTCGCCCGGGCATTCGCTGGCTTTGTCGCGGCGCGACCGCGGCCAGCGGTGATCGAGGTGCCGGTGGACGTGCTCGTCCAGCCCGTATGGGAGCGGTGGCGTCCCGTTTCCCTGCCGCTGCCGCCGCATCCCGATCCCGGCCAAGTCGAGGCGGCTGCTCGCTTGCTCGCGGCTGCTCGCCGACCGGCCACCATCCTGGGCGGCGGAGCGCTCCGTCTCGGGCGGCTCGCGCTCGATCTGGTGGAGCGGCTCGGCTGCCCGGTGGTGACCACCGTCGCTGCCAAGGGTCTCGTGCCCGAGAGCCATCCCCTTTCCTTGGGTGCGACTCTTCCGGCCGAGAGCACGCGCGAGATCCTCGCTCGCTGCGACCGCCTTTTGGTGGTGGGCAGCGAGCTCGCCGAAACCGACCTCTGGCGCGATCTCCCGAAGGTCGCAGGGCGCGCGATCCGCGTCGACATCGATCCTGACCGGCTCGCCGATCCGCGCCTGCCCGTCGATCTCGCGGTGCTCGCTGACTCGCGCGCCTTCGTCGAGGCGCTGCTGCCACGACTTGCGGAACATCGACCGGCCCCTGACGTGGAGCCCGCGGCGGTACGCGCGCGGGCGATCGCCGAAGCCGGCGGTCCGGCAGAGCTGCACCGAGCCGTGCTCGCGGAAATCCGCCGGGCGCTGCCGGAGGATGCGGTGGTTTTCGCCGACATGACCCAGATCGCCTACACGGGTCACATGGCCTTCGCCTGCGAACGGCCACGGCGCTGGTTGCATCCCGTGGGCTTCGGGACCCTCGGCTGGGCCCTTCCGGCCGCTATCGGCGCCGCCTTCACCGGGATGCGCGAACCGGCCGTGGTACTGGTCGGCGATTTCGGCTTCCAGTACTCGCTCGCGGAGCTCGCCACCGCGGTGGAGCACGTCCTGCCGCTCGTGCTGTTGCTATGGAACAACGGCGGCCTCGCCCAGATCCGCGACGACATGCATCGCCGTGCGCTGCGCCCGTTCGCCACCGCCCCCTTCAATCCCGACTTTCCCGCCCTCGCCCGGGCGATGGGGGCGGAGGCCACGAGGGTGCGGCGGCTCGACGGAGTGGCGGAAACGGTGCGCCAGGCCCTCGCCTATCGGCGACCAGTGCTGGTCGAACTGTGCGCATCCGACATCGCCCGCTCCGCCGGGCTTTCGGTCGGCGAGTCCTGACGGATCAGACGCAAACATGCGCTCCTTCGTGACGCAGGAGCCAGGCCTTGCGCTCGGGTCGTCCACCATAGCCACCGAGCCTGCCGTCGCTGGCGATCACCCGATGGCAGGGGAGAACGATGGGCACCGGGTTGGTGGCATTGGCACGCCCCACCGCGCGGACCGCCCGGGGTCTGCCGATGGCCACGGCAAGCGCACCGTAGCTGCGCGTCTCGCCCGGCGGAATGCGGCGCAATGCGAGGCGGACGGCGCGGCTGAACGGAGAGCCACCGGGCTCGACCGCAATCTCGTCGAGCGCATGCAGCTCGCCGGCGAAATAGGCGCGAAGCCGCGAAGGGATGCCGGCCGGGTCCGCCTCCTCGCGCGAGACGGGGAAGGGAAGGCCGAGATGCCTGCACACGGTGGCTTCGTCCTCTTCCGGAAACAGCAACGCGCGAAGCACCCCACGGGCGACCAACACCCGCAGTGTCCCGAGCGGGCTTTCCACTGTCGCCCGCACGATCGTGCCCGTTTCCACGCTTCCCCTCCCAGACCAGCCCTCGCTCCGAACTGTTCCATAGCTCCGGCCCCGCGCCACCGCCAGCGGTCTCGCGGGGACTGGCGGAGGTGCAGCCGTGCACCGCCGCCACCAGCTCTCGCCGCACCTTTGCTGCACGTCTACCACGGCGCCGGATAGGACACGCCCGGCGGGCGCTTGGGAGGATTCGATCGCCATGCGGGGTCAGCGCATGCAGGGCCTTGGAACGGTCGTCTACGCCCTAGGCTGGCAGCTCGTCGTTTTCGCGCTCGCCATGCTCGTCCCCCTCGGGCTCGACTTTGCCGTCGGCAGTGCCGACTGGCAGGCCTTCGCCGCCTCGGCCGCGATCTCGCTTTTTCTTGGCGGTTCGCTTTTGCTTGCGGCCCGTGGCCGTCGGCACGAGCTGCCGCTGCGGGCCGCCTTCCTGCTCACGGTCGCGAGCTGGGTGGTGATCTCGGTGGTCGGCAGCCTGCCCCTGCAATTCGGCAGCTACCGGTTGAGCTTGACCGACGCCATCTTCGAGACGGTCTCGGGCCTCACGACGACGGGTGCCACGGTGGTGGTGGGGCTCGACCAGGCTCCTCCAGGCTTTCTCCTGTGGCGCGCGTTGCTGCACTGGATCGGCGGCATCGGGATCGTGGTGATGGCTCTCGTGCTGCTGCCATTCCTCAGGATCGGCGGCATGCAGCTGTTCCGCAGCGAGAGCTCCGATCGCGCCGAGAAGGTGCTACCGACCACGGCCGGCTTCGTCGCCCGTCTCCTGTTCATCTATATCGTGCTCACGGCGCTGCTCACGACCGGGCTCATGCTCTGCGGCCTGTCCTTCTTCGATTCCCTGAGCCATGCCTTCGCCGCCGTTGCCACCGGCGGCTTCTCGACCCGCGACGCATCCATCGGCGCCTTCCGCGAGCCGGCCGTCGAAGTGGTGCTGATCTTCGGCATGCTGGCCGCGTGCCTGCCCTATTCGCGCTACGTCGCGCTCACCGTCGGTCGCCCCGGGCTCCTGGTGCGCGACAGCCAGGTGCGCTGGTTTCTCTTCATGGTGGCAGCGGCCACGGCCTTTCTCGCCCTGTGGCTCGTGCTCGAGCGCGGGCGCGAGCCCCTCAGCGCCTTGCGGGCCGCCGCCTTTGCCGTCACCTCGATCGTCACCACGACCGGCTTCGTGGCAGAAGACTGGTCCGCCTGGAGCGCCAACCTCCTCCCCTTCTTCCTGATCCTCACGGTGGTCGGCGGCTGCACCGGATCGACCGCAGGCGGCATCAAGATCTTCCGCTTCGAGATTCTGTCGCGCTCGCTCCTCCACCACCTGGCGCGCCTCGCGAGCCCGCGGCGCATCATCCCGCTGGTCTACGACGGGCGCCTGGTCGAGGCCGAGGTGGTGCGTGCGGTCGCTGGCTTTGTCTTCGTCTTCGCTCTGTCCTGGGGCGTGTTCGCGATCCTGCTCGGCCTGTGCGGGCTCGACGTGCTCACCGCCCTTTCGGCAGCGGCGACGGCGCTGGCCAACGTCGGTCCCGGTCTCGGCGATATCGTCGGGCCGGCCGGCAACTACCGGCCCCTCAGCGACACCGCCAAATGGATCCTGATTTTCGCCATGTTGCTCGGCCGGCTCGAGTTCTTCACCGTTCTCGTGCTGCTCCACCCGCGCTTTTGGAAGTGGTGAGGGATCCGACCCGTGCGGCGCGCCCGATCGCAGAAGAGGCGAGGGAGCCCCGATCGATGGCGGGAGCGCTGGCGCAAGCCCGCGGGTTGGACTAACTGCCGGGGCGGCATCGGCAAGGATCACAGATGGCGAGACCCTCTGGGCGAGCGGCGGACCAGCTGCGCGAAGTGCGGATCGAGGTCGGCGTGAACCGCTACGCCGAAGGCTCCTGTCTGATCGCCTTCGGCTACACCCGGGTATTGTGCACCGCCACCATCGAGGACAAGGTACCGCCCTTCTTGCGCAACAGCGGAAGGGGCTGGATCACCGCCGAGTACAGTATGCTGCCGCGCGCGACCCAGACCCGAACGCCGCGCGAAGTCGGCCGCGGTGCACCCTCGGGCCGCACCCACGAGATCCAGCGGCTCATCGGCCGCTCCCTGCGTGCCGTCACCCTGCTCGATGCCCTGGGGGAACGCCAGATCACCGTCGACTGCGACGTGCTCGAGGCCGATGGCGGTACGCGCTGTGCCAGCATCACCGGCGGTTACGTGGCGCTCTACCAGGCCCTCGACCGCCTCGTTCGCGCCGGGGAGCTGCCACGGCTGCCGCTGCGCGAGGAAGTGGCGGCGGTGTCCTGTGCCATTGTCGCCGGGGAACCCGTACTCGATCCGGATTATAGCGAGGACAGCAGCGCCGAAGCGGACGGGAATTTCGTCTTTTCAGCCTCCGGCGGCATCGTCGAAATCCAAGTGACGGCCGAGCATCTCCCCATCAGCGCGGTGCAGTTCGCAGCCATGCGCGAGCTCGCCGCAAAAGGCACAGCCGAATTGATCGCGAAGCAGCGTGACGCGCTGCGCAAGGCTCTGCCATGAGGCTTTCCCCGCTGCACCGCGGGAGGATGGTGATCGCCACCCGCAACCCCGGTAAGCTCGAGGAGCTCGCGCGCCTTCTCGCGCCCTTCGCGGTAGAGGTGATGGCGGCGACCGATCTGGGACTCGCCGAACCCGAGGAAACGGGTGCCAGCTTCGCGGAAAATGCCCTCATCAAGGCCCGGGCTGCCGCCACCGCGAGCGGGATGCCGGCCCTCGCCGACGATTCCGGCCTCGTCGTGGCAGGCCTGGACGGGGCTCCCGGCATCCACTCGGCGCGCTGGGCCGGCCCGGAGCGCGACTATGCCGCAGCCTTCCGGAGAATCCACGACGAGCTCGTCGCGCGCTTCGGCTCCTTCGCCGCAGCCGACCGGCGCGCGGCCTTCGTCTGCGTGCTCGCCCTCGCCCTGCCGGAGGGCGAAACAGCGCTCTTCGAGGGGCGGATCGACGGCGAGATCGTCTTTCCGCCGCGGGGCGAAGCCGGCTTTGGCTACGATCCGATCTTCGTGCCGCAGGGCGAAAGCCGGACCTTCGCCGAGATGAGCTCGGCAGAAAAGGACGCCATCAGCCATCGCGGACAGGCCTTGCGGGCCTTTGTTCGCGCCCTGGCGGCAGCTGACTAATTCCTAGGCAGTCCGCCCATTTTTTAGCCAGGACCGTGACGAAGATCTGAAAAACTGCTCATTCGCATAGTGCGTTCCTGCCTCTGGCACAGCTCGTGCTTCTGGACAGGATGGACAGGCGGCGCGAGGCGCCGCGTGCGCCGCGTCACGGAGAGCGCCGGACCATGAAGAAGATCGAAGCGATCATCAAGCCGTTCAAGCTCGACGACGTCAAGGAGGCCCTGCAGGAAGTGGGGCTCGCCGGCATGACGGTGACCGAAGTCAAGGGCTTCGGCCGCCAGAAGGGCCACACCGAGCTCTATCGCGGGGCGGAGTATGTCATCGACTTCCTGCCCAAAGTGAAGATCGAGGTGGTGGTCGACGACGGGCTCGTCGAGAAGGCCGTCGAGGCGATTCAGCGGGCGGCGCGCACCGATCGCATCGGGGACGGCAAGATCTTCGTGCTGCCGGTCGAGGAGGCGATCCGCATCCGCACCGGCGAACGCGGTCCGGACGCCCTCTAACGGGGGCAGACCCGGCGAATTTCACGACGACCACTCAGCAACGAAAGGAAAAAGCAGAACCATGACTCTAGGCTGCAGCACACCAGCGGATGTGATGAAGGTCATCCGCGACGAAGGCATCGAGATCGTCGACCTGCGGTTTGCCGACGTACCGGGCACCTGGCAACACACTTCGTTCCCAGCGCGCGCCATCGACGAAAAGAGCCTCGTCGAGGGCCTGGGGTTCGACGGTTCGTCGATTCGCGGTTTCAAGCAGATCCACGAATCCGACATGCTGCTCGTGCCGGATTGTTCGACGGCCTTCATCGATCCCTTCTTCGAGCACAAAACGCTCGTGCTGATCTGCGACGTGATGGATCCGGTGACGAAGGAATTCTACAGCCGGGATCCACGCGGCATCGCCAAGCGGGCCGAGCAGTATCTCAAGTCGAGCGGCATCGGCGACCGGGCATTTTTCGGCCCCGAGGCCGAGTTCTTCGTCTTCAACGACGTCCGCTTCGGCCAGTCCACCAACTATGGCTCCTACGAAATCGACTCCGTCGAGGGTCATTGGAACTCGATGACCGACGAGGGACCGAACCTCGGCTACAAGATCCGGCCGAAAGAGGGCTACTTTCCGGTTCCGCCGAGCGACACGCTGCAGGATCTGCGCAGCGAGATGGCCCTCACCATGCAAAAGATCGGCATCGAGGTCGAGTGCCACCACCACGAGGTGGCGACTGCCGGCCAGTGCGAGATCGATATGCGCTTCGACACGCTGCTGCGCATGGCCGACCACCTCATGAAGTACAAGTACGTGGTGAAGAACGTGGCTCGGCGCCATGGCCTGACTGCCACTTTCATGCCGAAACCGCTCTTCGGCGACAATGGCTCGGGTATGCACGTCCACCAGTCGGTGTGGAACGGGGATCGGCCGCTGTTCGCCGATCCAGCGGGCTACGCCGGCCTGTCCCAGATCGCTCGCTGGTATATCGGCGGCCTCCTGCGGCACGCCCCCGCCCTCCTCGCCTTCGCGGCGCCGACCACCAACTCCTACCGCCGGCTGGTGCCGGGCTATGAAGCGCCAGTGAACCTCGCCTGGTCCATGCGCAACCGCTCCGCCGCCTGTCGGATCCCCATGTACTCCGATAGCCCGAAGGCCAAGCGCGTGGAGTTCCGCTGCCCGGATCCGTCGTGCAATCCCTATATCGCCTTCTCCGCCATGCTGATGGCGGGCCTCGATGGCATTCGCAACCGGATCGATCCGGGCGAGCCGGTCGACAAGAATATCTATGACCTCCCTCCGGAGGAAGCTGCCGCCATCAAGAAGGTACCGGGATCGCTGCAAGAAGCCATCGCCGCACTCGAGGCGGATCACGACTTCTTGCTCGAGGGCGATGTCTTCACCGCCGAATTCATCGAGTCTTACATCGACTATAAGCGTTCGGCGGAGGTCGACCCGATCCGGCTGCGGCCGCATCCCTACGAGTTCGTGCTTTACTACGACGTCTGAACGGCGACCGGATGGGACTGGCGGGCAGGCGGCCACTCGGCCGCCTGTCCGCCATTGCCCTTGGAGCTCCGCCGCTACCGGCCTATAAGCCTCGGGGAAGCGCACCGGCGCCCTTCCCGGAGGCTCGATGTTCGGCCCTGCCCTTGTCCTCGCCGCGGCCCTCTCCGCCCTCTGGCAGCCGGCTGCCGCCGCTGTCGTCGAGACCGCGGCGCGGCTCGTCAGCGTCGAGCTCTATCCGGACGGCGCGCGCCTGTTGCGGCGGGCCGAGATCGGGCTGGAAGCCGGCGTGATGCGGGTGCGGGTCACGGATCTGCCCGAGAAACTGGATCCCGCCAGCCTCGAAGTGCGGCTGCTGCCCGCGACCGCCGGAGCGGTCCTCGGGGTCGACGTCTCGACCCGCGTCCGGGCCTCGCCGGTGCACGAGCGCGAACGCCAACTTACCGAGGAGATCGCCGTCCTCGAGGCGGAAGCGGGCCTCCGCCGCGATCGGATCGAGGCGGCACGCCTGCAACTCGAGATGCTGCGGCAGTTGGCACGCGGCCAGGGAGAGCGCGGCGCGCGGGAGCTCGTTCTCGGCGAGGCTCGACCCGAGGACTGGCGCAAGGCCTGGGAAACCCTCGGCACGGGCGCCCTCGAGATCTTCACCAACATCCGGGACAACGAGCGGGAGCTGCGTCGGCTCGAGGCGGAGCTCGAGGCCAAGCGGCGCGAGCTCGCCGCGGTCGCGACCGGCGCGCGGGCCGAAGGGGTCGTGGAGTTCGAGCTCGCGGTGCGTGAGCCTGGACGAGCGGCGGTCGAAATCCTCTACGGTCACCCCGACGCCGGCTTCCGCACGCTCTACGAGGCCCATTTGACAAGCGGCGAGGGAATCGTCGAGCTGCACCGGCGGGCGGTCCTGCATCAGCGCACCGGCGAGGACTGGACGGGGGTCGAGGTGGTGCTGGCGAGCGGGCCGACCCTCGAGCCCGCAGCGCCGCCGGAGCCGGAGCCGTGGTTCGTCGACCTGGTCGAGAGGCTGCCGACCGTGCCGGTGGGGCCGCGCATCCAGAGCGAGGCCAAGCTCGCCGGGATGGCGGCCTCCGCGATCCCGGAGACCATGCCGTTCGCGGTTCGCTACCGCCTGCCGCAGCCGCTCGATTTGCCGGCCGATGGCCGCGAGCGCACGGTGACCCTCGCCATCGACCAGCTGCCCGCCGAGCTCGCGGTCCGCAGCGTCCCGGCCCTGGACTCTGGCGCCTATGTCACGGCCCGTCTGACCTACAGGGGCGAGGTGCCGCTTTTTCCCGGCGAACTCGCGCTCTATCGCGATGGTTTGCCGGCCGGGCGCGCCCATTTGCCCGGCCTCGTGCCAGGCAGCGAGCTGCGGCTCGGCTTCGGTCGGGATCCGGCAGTGGCCGTGGAGCGCCGGCTCGATACCAGCTTGCGCTCGGAGGAGGGCGTCTTTGGCGCTTACCGCCGGGTGGAACGGCACTATGTGACGCGCATCCGCAACGGCCACGACCGGTCCATGGTGATCGAAGTCCTGGACCGGCTGCCGGTGCCGCAGGACGAGCGCATCACCGTGGATCTCACTGCGGAGACCACCCCGCCGAGTGCGCGCGACGTCGCGGGACGCCGCGGCGTCCTCCTGTGGCGCGACCTTTTCGCTCCCGGCGAGGAACGAGACATCCGCTTGGGCTTCGCGGTGAGTTTTCCCAAAGAGCTCGGAATCGACGGGCTGGGAGACGACGGATGAGCCTCTGGTCGCGAAAGTCGCTCGCGTTGCCGCAGCCCGAGGAGGCGCTCCCCGGTCGCGACGCCTACGCCTTCCCCCTCGCCACTGCCCATCGGGTCAGCGGCCGTTCCCTCGTGCCCCCCTTTCCCGCAGGCTTCGAGCAAGTGCTCTTCGGCATGGGTTGTTTCTGGGGGGCCGAGCGCCGGTTCTGGCAGCAGCCGGGGGTGTGGGTGACAGCGGTCGGCTATAGCGGCGGGTATACGCCCTACCCCACTTATGCGGAAGTCTGTACCGGTCGCACCGGCCACGCCGAGGTGGTGCTCGTGGTCTTCGATCCGCAGGCGATCCCCTTTGCCCGCCTGCTCGAAGTCTTCTTTACCGGCCACGATCCGACCCAGGGGATGCGCCAGGGCAACGACATCGGTACCCAGTACCGCAGTGCCATCTTCACCACCACGGTGGCCCAGGCGGAGCTCGCCGAGCGAGCGCGTCGGATCTATGGCGAGGCGCTCGCCCGCCACGGCTTCGGGCCGATCACGACCCAGATCGCCCCGGCCGGGCCATTCTGGTACGCCGAAGCCGATCATCAACAGTATCTCGCGCGTGACCCGCAGGGTTACTGCGGTCTCGGCGGTACGGGGGTGGCCTTTCCGGCTGGCTGGGCCGCCGACACGCCTGAAACCGAACGCTCGGCTCCCTCGCCCTAGCTAGCCCGGGGGCGCGTCGATGACGGCCGTCCCGACAGCGATCGGCACCTGGGGGTCCAGGGGTCCACCGGGGACGGCAGGGGTCGGCATCCCCGTCGCCCGGAGGGCGCCCTGGGGTCCTTCGAGCGGTGCGGCTTTCGAGCGGGCCGGCATGACCGCCAGCGAGCGAGACTCGCAGCCGGATCGGATCTGCGGGAACAGCAGTTCGAGCATGAGGACGACGAGCGAGACGATGACCGGCACCCTCGGGCCCTCGCCCACCTCCTCCGCTCTCCCTCGGGGAAGCTTTCACCTATATCGCCAACGTCGCGGCATGTCGATCGTGGGGAGAAGGAAAGGATGACAGTGCTTGCGGGTAAGGCCGCGATCGTGACGGGCGGTGCCCGCGGTGTCGGGCGCGGGATCGTGCAGCGCTTGGCGGAGGCGGGAGCCAAGGTGGTGATCGCCGACATCGACGGTGACGCCGCCGCCGCTTGCGCCTCGGCACTCGGTCGGCAGGGGCTCGCGGTCGAGCCGTTCGCCATGGACGTGCGCGAGCCGCAGCAAGCCGAGGCGGCGGTCGCCTTTTGCCGGGAACGCTTCGGCAGTCTCGACATCTTCGTCAACAACGCCGGCCGTACCGATCGGCAGCCCTTCCTCGAGATGTCGCTCTCCTTCTTCGAGGAGCTGATCCGCCTCAATCTCACGGGCTATTTCGTTTGTGGCCAGGCGGCGGCACGTGCCATGGTGGCTCAGGGGCGCGGCGGCCGCATCATCAACATTTCCTCGAACTCTGGCCTCTTCGGCGGACGCGGCCGTGCCGCTTACGGCGCGAGCAAAGCCGCCATCGTCAACCTCACCCAAACCATGGCGATCGAGCTCGCCCCCTACGGCATTCTCGTGAACTGCATCGCCCCGGGGCCGATGCGCACCGAACGCACCCGCGAAGCCGCGCCGTCGCCCGCCTTCACCTGCCGCATGAGTCTGCCGCGCTTCGGCGATCCGCTCGAGGTGGGTGCTGCCGCGGTCTGGCTCGCCTCCGAGGCATGCAGTTTCACCACCGGTCACGTCATCGG
Organism: bacterium HR40; assembly: GCA_002898275.1. Taxonomy (GTDB): domain Bacteria; phylum Pseudomonadota; class Alphaproteobacteria; order Geminicoccales; family Geminicoccaceae; genus HRBIN40. The sequence goes on along the minus strand of BEIQ01000001.1, from coordinate 51,714 downwards.
GGTGGACGGTGGGTTCACCGTCACGGGGGTGATGGAGGGGTAGCGATCGACCCACGGACTCCCCACATCAGCGCTGCCGATGGGCTCGGCAGATGGCCGGTCGCCAGGCGAGGGGGAAGAGGTGGCAAGCGCACCGCCGGCGCGGGCCGGCTATGAACATTTCCCGCACGGCGCCGATGTCGGCGTGCGGGGTTTCGGGCCCACCAAGGCAGCGGCGTTCGAGCAAGCGGCCTTGGCGCTCACCGCGGTGATCACCGATCCCGCGACGGTGGAGCCGCGCGAACCGGTCGCCATCCGCTGTTCGGCCCCCGATGACGAGCTGCTGCTCGTCGAGTGGCTCAACGAGGTGATCTACGCCATGGCCACCCTCGACATGCTGTTCTCGCGTTTCCGCGTGACCATCCAGGACGGTGAGCTCGTGGCCACCGCCTGGGGCGAGCCGGTCGATCGGGCACGTCACCGTCCGGCGGTGGAGATCAAAGGGGCGACCTACACCGCCCTTGCGGTCCGGAGGGAACCGAACGGACGCTGGGTCGCCGAATGCGTGGTGGACGTCTGAACCTGCGGGATCGCCGGACAAGCCATGGATCCATCGCGTTTCATCCGGATCGACGCGACCACTTGGCAGATTCCTGCGCACAGTCGCATGCGCGTACCGGGCGTGATCTACGCCACGGAGGCGCTGGTGCGCGAGATGGACGACAAGGTGGCAGAGCAGCTCTGCAATGTCGCTTGCCTTCCCGGCATCGTCGAGGCTGCCTACGCCATGCCCGATGCGCACTGGGGCTATGGTTTTCCCATTGGCGGAGTCGCCGCCTTCGACGCTGAAGCGGGCGGCGTGATCTCGGCGGGCGGCGTGGGCTTCGACATCTCCTGCGGCGTGCGCACGATGCTGAGCGGGCTGCCGCGGGCGCAGGTCCTGCCCGTCCTCGAGGAGCTCGCCGACGCCCTCTACGAGACCGTGCCGGCCGGGCTCGGGCGCCACGGCAAAATCCGCCTCGCCGACCGCGAGCTCGACGCGATGCTCGCGGGCGGGGCGGCCTGGGCCGTCTCCCAAGGCTTCGGCCACGTCGAGGATCTCGCCCGCATCGAGGAAGCCGGCTGCATCGCCGGTGCCGACCCGGATGCGGTGTCGCGGCGTGCCAAGGAACGCCAGCGCGCCGAGATGGGAACCCTCGGCTCGGGCAACCACTATCTCGAGGTCCAGTATGTCGCCGAGATTCGCGATCCGCGAACGGCCCGCGCCTTCGGCCTCGGCTTGGACGAGGTGGTGGTGACCATTCACTGCGGCTCGCGCGGTCTCGGCCACCAAATCGGCACCGACTATCTGCGCGAGATGCTGCTCGAGGCCAGGGCGCACGGGATCGAGCTGCCCGACCGCGAGCTCGCCTGCGCTCCGATCCGCTCGCGCACTGGCCAGCGCTATCTCGGCGCCATGCGCGCCGGCGCCAACTGCGCGCTCGCCAACCGCCAGATCATCGGCCATCTGGCACGCGCGGTATTCTCGCGCTTCTTCCCCGGCTGCCGGCTGCCCCTCATGTTCGACGTCTCGCACAACACCTGCAAAGTCGAACGGCACGAGATCGGGGGTCGCGTGCGCGAGCTCTACGTCCATCGCAAGGGTGCCACGCGTGCCTTTCCACCCGGCCATCCTGACCTGCCCGCCGACCTGCGAGCCTGGGGCCAGCCGGTGCTCATCGGCGGCAGTATGGGCACGGGATCTTGGGTGCTCGCCGGGACGCGAGCGGACGGCGAGCGCGCCTTTGCCTCCGCCGTGCACGGCGCCGGACGGGCGGTGAGCCGGCACGAAGCGACCCGACGCTGGCGGGGCGAGCAGATCGTCGAAGAACTCAGGAGTCGCGGTGTGCTGGTGCGCAGTCACAGCATGCGCGGAGTGGCGGAGGAGGCCCCCGCTGCCTACAAGGACGTCGACGCAGTGGTCGAGGCCGCGGAAGCGGCCGGGCTCGCGCGGCGTGTCGCCCGCCTCGCTCCCCTGATCGTCGTCAAGGGATGAGGTCGGTTGCGCGACAGGAAGAGCGACACAGGAGAGGAAGAACGCATGGCAACACCCGTCGAGATCCGGTTTCACGATGTTCCCCATTCGGACTTCATCGAGGCGCGGGTGCGCGAGAAGATCGCCGAGCTCGAGAAAGTTTACGACCGCATCCATAGCATTCGCGTCGTGATCGACAAGGAAAGCAATCGTCACCAAAAAGGTAATACGTACAGAATCCGTCTATTCATTCACGTTCCAGGCAAAGAGATCGTGATCAATCATAACCAAAGAGACGATCCAGCTCGAGAGGACTTCAAGTTCGCGTTGCGCGAGGCGTTCGACGCCGCCGAGCGCGAGCTCAAGGAGTTCAAGGCCAAGCAACGCGGCGAGGTGAAGCGTCACGAGGAACCGCCGCAGGGTCGTGTGGTGAGGCTCTTTCGTGATCAAGGTTATGGTTTCATCGAGCTCGACGACGGCCAGGAGATCTATTTCCATCGCAACGCCGTCGTGAACAACGGCTTCGATGGCCTCGAGATCGGGACTCGCGTGCGGGTGCACGTCGCCGAGAACGAAAGCCCCTTCGGGCCGCAGGCCTCGACCGTCCACCGGATCGAATAGGCCAAGGGCGGGGCCACCCGTTTGCGCCGGGTGGCCCTGCCGCTCGCTCGCGAAGCGGTCGGCGTTCAGGGAACGCGTCGGGCGCGGATCACCACGCGCCGCGACGGGTCGTCCTCGACCAGCACCTGCTCGATGCGGACGATCCGCCCTCCCGCGCGGCGCTCGAGCCACTCCCGCAACCGCTGGGCGCGCCGCTCGGCGAGCCATTGGCCGTACCGCCGCGCCTCCTCGGTCGACCGCGCATTGCGGACATCGTGAACGGCGAGGGCGGCTTCCAGTCGGACGGAAAAACGCCCGTCTCCGAGCTCCTGTAAAAACCGCTCGAGCTCGCCCGCTGCCCCCTGCGGCAGGAAACTGCTATTGACGGCGAACTCCACCGCGACCACCGCCTCCTGCGCGCCCTCGCGATCGCTCGCTGCCGGCGCGCTCACGGTGTCGCGGGCTGCTGCCGGCGCCGGGCTCGCCTCCGCAATCGAGGATCCTGGCGGTTGCGCCGCCAGAACCTGGCCCGCGGCCGTGGCCCCATCGCGGGCGGTCGCGTCCGCCACCTCCGCACCCGCTGCGGTCGCCGACTCGCGCCTCCCGTCGGCGGAAGGCGCCATCGCCAGCCGAGGCTCGGTCGAGGCGGCAGGCGGCGTCGGTGGGAGTGGAGGTGTCGGCTGTCCAGTCGCGGCGGCTCGCCCCCGAGTCCCCACTATCGGCTCGCTTTCCGCGGGCTCGCCGCCAGGACGAGCCGCCTGCGGCGTTCCCTCGACCGTTTGCGAAGACAGCAATGCCGACGGGGTTTCTGCCGGTCCGGTCTGCCCGGCGGAGAGCGGAACTCCCTCGCAATCCTCGCCTGGAACCAACGCGAAGACCCACAGGGTCACTCGGCTCTCGGGGGTCGAGAATTGCCAGTCCCACACGCTCGCCACGGCATTGTGGGAAAGACCGTGGCGGACCAACACCGCCTGCACCTGGTCGGCCCGAGCGCGGGCGAGCCGGTGTGCCATGAGGGTGTCGCCGTCGCGCCCGGCCCCCGGAGCGACATGACCGACGACCTGAGCGGTGAGAAAGCAGTCGGTGGCGAGCGTGGCAGCGAGCCGTTCGAGCTCGTCGGCGACCCCAGCCTCCGGCTGTGCCGAGCCGTTCGCGAAAGGTATCGCCCAGACGCCGATATGCGCGATCCGCCCGTCGCGGAGGACGAGAGGCAGCGGTTCCCCGGCGAGCGACCGCACCGCGGGTGTTTCGGCCGCGACGGGGGTCGCCGCGAGCGGGAGTCCGAGCATGAGAGGGACGAACCAGCGTCCGGGGGACATCTCGGCAGACCTCCAGCGCGACAACAGACGCACAGTTCGCGACTATAACGCGAACGTCCTTAGCACGCTCTCGCCATTTGCGCTAGATGCGAGGCACCCCCGAAAAGCCGCGATCCGCCTCGTCGGCGGATCGCCACTGGCGAGCCCCGGGCGTCTCGCCGCCGGGGCGACCTCACTTGATCTTGGCTTCGCGGAACTCGACGTGCTTGCGGATCTTCGGGTCGTATTTGCGCAGAGTGAGCTTGTCGGTGGTCTTGCGGGCGTTCTTCTTGGTCACGTAGAAGTAGCCGGTACCCGCGCTGCTCACGAGCTTGATGAGCTGGGTGGTAGGTTTGGCCATGGCCTGTCTCCGCGCGCCTGCAACCGTTCGCCTCGAGCGCCGCGCAAGATATTGGTGGGTCGCAAGCGGTCAAGCCGATCCCGCGGATGGCGCACCGGCGCGCTGCAGCAGTTCGCCATAGAGCCACTCGACGTCGGCTGGGCGGCACAGTTCGGTGCCGGGAGTGATGGCCGCCGCCGCTCCCGCGGCCATGCCGAACAGAAAGGCCTTTTCGACCGGCTCGCCACGGGCCAGTTTGAGCACCATAGCGCCGACGAAACTGTCGCCCGCACCGATCGTGCTCGCCGTCGGCACCTCGGGGGCTGCGACCCGCCACAGGAGGTTCCCGCTGGCCAACACCGCGCCCCGGCGCCCGAGGCTGAGCGCGACGATGCCGGCGCGCCCCGAAGCCGCGAGTTCCCGCGCGAGCGCCTCCTCTTCTGCCGGTGTCGGGGCTCGCCGACCCAGGAGATGCTCGAGCTCGCGCTTGTTGGGCTTGACGAGATCGACTCCGGCCTCGAGGGCATGGTAGAGGGCAGCCCCCGAGGTATCGAGCGCCACGCGCGTGCCGCGTGGGCGCACAGCGTGAATGATCCGCGCGTAGAACTCGGCCGGCACCCCCGGAGCGAGGCTTCCCGACAAGACGAGCCAGTCTCCTGGCTCTGCGACGACCGCTTGGAAGAGGGCCTCGCATTCGGCGAGGGACAGGGTCGGGCCTTCGGGAGTGAAGCGGAACTCGTGGCCGGTGGAAAGCTCGCGCACGGTATGCGCGATCCGGGTGTCGCCCGCGATGGTCACGACGCGGCTCGGCACTCCGGTGCGGGCGAAAAGCCCCTCGAAGACCGGTCCGGTGAGACCGCCAATAGCGTAGATGGCACGAACGCGGCCGCCGAGCGCATGGACGACCCGGGCGACGTTGATGCCGCCCCCTCCCGGATCGAAGCGCTCGCGCCGGGTGCGTATCTCGAGCGCCGGCACGACTTGATCGGTTTCGGCGCTGTAGTCGATCGCCGGATTGACGGTGAGGGTCACGATGCTCGTCACTCTGGCTGCCTTCGCGGTTGGCGGCCGAGCCGTCGCTCCACCGCCAGGACCTCCTCGAGGGTACGCAACACCGCATCCGGCACCAGGCTCAGACTGTCGATGCCGAGTTCCACCAAAAACGCGGCGATCTCCGGCCAGTCCGAAGGGGCCTGGCCGCAGATGCCGACCGGCTTGCCATGGCGCTTCGCGCCGAGAACCGCCTGCCGGAGCATTTCCCGTACCGCCGGATCCCGCTCGTCGAAGGAGCCGGCGATCAGCGGGTTGTCGCGGTCGACACCGAGCACCAGCTGGGTCAGATCGTTGGAGCCGATGGAAAAGCCGTCGAAGCGACGAGCGAAATCGTCGATCAAGAGCACGTTGCTCGGGATCTCGCTCATCATGTAGATCTCGAGGCCCTCCTCGCCCCGCCGCAACCCTTCCTCGGCCATGGCCGCGAGCACGCGATCGGCCTCGTCGGGTCGACGGCAGAAGGGGATCATGAGGCGGACGTTGCGCAGTCCCATCGCGCCACGCACCCGCTTCATCGCCGCACATTCGAGCGCGAACGCCGGGCGATAGGCCTCGTGGACGTAGCGGGCCGCACCTCGAAGGCCGAGCATGGGGTTTTCCTCGACCGGCTCGAACCAACGCCCGCCGAGCAGCCGCGCATATTCGTTGGACTTGAAGTCGGAGAGACGGACGATCACCGGTCGCGGCCAAAATGCTGCGGCGATGGTCGCCACCCCTTCCGCGAGCCGTTCCACGAACCATGCGCGCGGATCGGGGTGCCCCCCGAGGAGCCGCGCGATGGCTTTCTGTTCGGCCACGTCGGCGACGCGTTCCGGGTGCAGGAGTGCCATCGGATGGACCCGCACCCCTTCGGCGAGGATGAATTCGATCCGGGCGAGCCCGACCCCGTCGACCGGGAGCAGGGCCGTACGCAGGGCGAGCTCGGGGTTACCGAGATTGACCAGGATTCGCGTTTGCGGTCGGGGCAATGTGCCGAGATCGATCCGCTCGACCCGAAACGGCAGCCGTCCCTCGTAGACCTTGCCGGTTTCGCCTTCGGCGCAGGAGACCGTGACTTCGGCCCCGGAGGAGAGGATTTCGGTGGCTCCCTCCGCTCCTACCACTGCCGGAATGCCGAGCTCGCGGGCAACGATCGCGGCGTGACACGTGCGGCCGCCGCGGTCGGTGACGATCGCTGCCGCCCGTTTCATCACCGGTTCCCAATCCGGGGTCGTGGTATCGGCGACGAGCACCTCCCCCGGCTGGAAACGCGTCAGCTCCTCCGTGGAGCGCACCACGCGCACCCGACCGAAAGCGATCCGCTCGCCGACCGCCCGGCCGCTCACCAGCACCCGCCCCGGAGCCTCGAGCCGGTAGCGTTCGAGCTGTTCGGGGCGGCGCTGGGCCACCACGGTCTCGGGCCGTGCCTGGACGATATACAGCCGGTCGTCGAGGCCATCCTTGGCCCACTCGATGTCCATCGGCGTGAAGCGGCCATAGCGCCGGCTGTAGTGCCGCTCGATCGCCATCGCCATCCCCGCGAGCTCGAGCACCTCCGCATCGCTCAGGCAAAAGCCCTCGCGCTCGCGGCGCGCGGTGGGTCGGGTGACCAGGTTGTGGCCGAAGCGACCTTCGGCGAGCACCATTTTGATTTTCTTCGCACCGAGCCGCCGTCGCACCACCGCCCGGAAACCCTGCTCGAAGGTAGGCTTGTGGACATACCATTCGTCGACGTCCACCGCTCCCTGCACCACCGGTTCCCCCAATCCGAAGGCTCCGGTCACCAGCACGAAGTCGGGGTGCCCGCTTTCCGTATCCACCGTGAAGGCGACGCCGGCGCTGGCGAGATCGGCCCGCACCATTTTCTGCACACCAACCGAAATGGCGACGGCGAAGTGATCGAAAGCTCGATCCGCGCGGTAGGAAATGGCCCGATCGGTGAAGAGCGAGGCGAAGCAGCGGCGGATGGCTTCGAGGAGGGCCTCCTCGCCGTGCACCGCGAGATAGGTCTCCTGCTGGCCGGCGAAGCTCGCTGCCGGCAGATCCTCGGCGGTGGCCGAAGAGCGCACGGCGAGGGACAGGGATGGGCCGTAGCGATGACGGAGTTCGCTATAGGCGGCGAGGATCTCTGCCCGCACCTCTTCGGGCAGACCAGCGCTGTAGACGATGTCGCGGCAGTGGCGACCGGCGCGCCGCAGAGCTGCGACGTCGCGGGGATCGAGGCGATCGAGCTCGGCGCGCAGCCGTTCCCACGCGCCAGCGCGCGACAGCGTTTCCCGATAGGCCTCGGCGGTGACCGCGAATCCGCCAGGGACCCGCACGCCCGCTCCCGAGAGCTCGCGCAAGAGTTCCCCGAGACTCGCGTTTTTGCCGCCGACCTCCGGCACGTCGTCGATGCCGAGCTCTTCGAACCAGCGAACGAACCGTCCCACTCCCGACTTCCCTCGGCGGGGCGGCTGGAAGGCCGCGGCCCCCTTCCATATAGTGACGCCGCGCCCCTAGCGCGACCACAGAAGCCTTCTGGGAACACAGCGAGTGGCCGAACCGCGAGCGATCTCCGGCAACGCGGCGGGGGCACCGCCGGCAGCGGCAGCCCCGGTGCGCCTCGAGCTTCGCGGTGTCACCAAGCGCTTTGGGGCGGTTCTGGCCAACGATGCCGTGGATCTCGAAGTGCGCGCTGGCGAGATCCATGCGCTTCTGGGCGAGAACGGTGCCGGCAAATCCACCCTCGTGCGCATCGTCTATGGCGTGCTCCAGCCCGATGCCGGCGAGATCCGCTTCGAGGGCCAGCCGATCGTGGTGGACAGCCCCCACACCGCGCGCCGGCTCGGCATCGGCATGGTTTTCCAGCACTTCACCCTGTTCGAGGCCCTCTCCGTTGTCGAGAACGTGGCTCTTGGCCTCGAAGGACGCTGGACCCGCCAGGAGCTCGCCGCCCGCATCCGGGAGATGGGCCAGCGCTACGGCCTTCCTCTCGAGCCGGAACGCGCCGTGCACACGCTCTCGGCCGGCGAGCGGCAGCGGGTCGAGATCGTCCGCGCCCTGTTGCAGGATCCGAAATTGCTGATGCTCGACGAGCCCACCTCGGTGCTCACGCCGCAGGAGATCGAGCGGTTGTTTTCGACCCTGCGGCGGCTCGCCGCGGAAGGCCGGTCGATCCTCTACATCAGCCACCGGCTGGCCGAGGTCACCGAGCTCTGCGATCGGGCCACCATCCTGCGGGGTGGCAGGGTGGTCGCGAGCTGCGACCCGCGCCGGACCGGTGCGCGAGAGCTCGCCCGGCTCATGGTCGGCCGCGAGCTGCCGAATCCGCGGCGAAGCGGCACGCCGGCGAGGCACGCGCCCCTCTTGGAAGTCGACAGCCTGTCGCTGGAGCCGACGGAGGCCTTCGGCACCCCGCTGCGCGACATCTCGTTCACCGTCGGGCGCGGCGAGATCTTCGGCATCGGGGGGGTCGCCGGCAACGGCCAAAAAGAGTTGTTCGAGGCTCTCGCAGGCGAGCGTACGGTAGGGGATGCGGCCATCTGTCTCGGCGAGCGACCGATCGGAGGGCTCGGGCCGGCAGCGCGGCGACGGCTCGGGCTCTGTACCCTGCCCGAGGAGCGGCTGGGCCATGCCGCGGTCGGCAGCTTCTCGCTTTGCGAGAACGCCTTGCTCACCGGCTGGCAGCGGCGCGCGCTCCAACGTTGCGGCATCATTCGCTGGCGGCGCACCCGCGCCTTTGCGCGCGCCATCATCGACCGCTTCGCGGTTCGCTGTTCGGGACCCGATGCCGCCAGCTCGAGCCTCTCCGGGGGCAATCTGCAGAAGTTCGTCGTCGGTCGCGAACTCCTACAGGACCCCCTCGTGTTGGTGGTAGCCCAGCCCACTTGGGGAGTCGATGCGGCAGCCGCCGCCGCCATCCATGCGGCGCTGCTCCAGCTCGCCGATCGGGGGACGGCGATCGTCGTCATTTCCCAGGACCTCGACGAGTTGCTGGCGATCACCGACCGCCTCGCCCTCCTCCATCGCGGCCGCCTCTCCGCTCCGCTCGCCACCCGCGAGGCCGACATCGAACGAATCGGACTGCTCATGGGCGGCCTGCACGATCTCGCCGAACCCGCCTGAATCGCGCGCCCACACCGTCTTCGCTTGCCATCGCGCGATCGGCCGTCTAGGGCTGCGCGCGGCTCCAGCAAGCCCGGACCGCCCCCTTTGCTCGCCGCCCGCAACCGCGTCTTCGCCCTCTTGGACGAGCTCGGCATCCTCCACCGCACCCTCGAACACGCACCGGTCTTCACGGTCGAGGAAGCGGAGGCCGTGACCGGCCACCTGCCCGGAGCCCATACGAAGAACCTCCTGCTCGAGGATCGCAAGGGTGGCTTGTGGCTCCTCTCTTGCCTGGCCGACCGCCGGATCCGCATCAATGCCGTCGCCCGTCGGTTGGGCGCGCCGCGTATGTCCTTTGCCAAACCCGAGCGTGTGGCCGAAGTCCTCGGGGTGATACCGGGAGCAGTCTCCCCCTTCGCCCTCGTCAACGACGAGCGACGGCAGGTACAGCCGCTGCTCGAGGACAAGCTCTTTTCCTTCGACGAGGTCAACTTCCATCCGGCCGACAATCGCGCGACGACCACCATCGCGAGCGGCGACTTGCTGCGCTTTCTCGAGGCCCTCGGCTATCGCCCGATCCTCCTCGATCTCGAGGCGCTCGGTTCCGACGAGGGCTAGGAGGCTGCGGGCTCGGGGGGAAGGGCGGCGCGTCGCAGCCGGTCGTTGATCGCCTCGCCGAGGCCCGTCGAGGGGATCGGCATCACCGCGATGGCCCGCACGTCGTCGCGATCGAGCTCGCGGAGCATAGCGAACAGATGCGCCGCCGCCTCGGCGAGATCGCCCTTTGGACTGAGATTGAGGGTGCGCCGGGCCCCTTTCGGCACGACCGGCCCGAACGCGAGGAGCGCCTCGTCGGGCGCTACCTCGCGCGCCTCGAGCCGCAGGGGCTTCGAGGGTGCGTAGTGGCGGCCGAGCAACCCCGGCGAGCGCACCGGTTCCTCCAGCCGGCGCTCGGCGAGCGGTCCGATCACCTCCTCGACCGCCCGCCGGGGCACGCCACCGGGGCGCAGCAGCACGGCGCGGCCCGGCTCGCTCAGGTCGATCACCGTGCTCTCGACCCCGAGCGGACACGCTCCACCATCGAGCACGAGATCGATGGCGTCGCCGAGATCGGCCAGCACATGTTGGGCCTGGGTCGGGCTCGGCCGACCGGAGCGGTTGGCACTCGGCGCTGCCACCGGGAGGCCGAGCGTGCCGAGCAGCTCTCGGGCCACCGGGTGGGCCGGCAGACGCACGGCGAGGGTCGGCAGCCCCGCTGTGACGAGCGGCGAGACGATGCTTCCGACCTTGAGCGGGAGGACGAGGGTGAGCGGCCCCGGCCAGAAAGCCGCCGCCAGCCGCTCCGCCCGTTCGTCGAACTGCACGATGGGGCGCGCCGCAGCCACCTCTGCGACATGGGCGATCAGGGGATTGCGGGCGGGCCGGCCCTTCACCGCGAACACCCGGGCTATCGCCCGGTCGAGGGTGACGACCGCGCCCAGACCGTAAACCGTCTCCGTCGGGAAGGCCACGACCCCGCCCTCGGCGAGGATCGCCGCCGCTTCCCGGATGCTGTGGCGGTCGGCGGGCCGGATCCGACTCATCCGCCCGCGGGCCGGCTCCGGCCGAGCCCGAGTTCCCAGAGAGCCACGACGAGCGCCGCCTTCAGAAGGTCTCCCAACAGGAACGGCAGCAGACCGACTTCCACCGCCTTGGCGAAGCCGAGGAAAGTGGCAAGCCAGCTGACACCGAGGGTGTAGTTGACGACGGTGGCGACCGCCAGGGTGGCCGCCATGCCCGGCCACCGCAGTCCGCGCTGCGCCGCGATGCCCGCCATCCAGGTCAAGATCGGGAAGGACAGGAGATAGCCTCCGGTGGGACCCATCATGTACGCCAAGCCGATCCCGCGCTCCGGAGTCCCGGCGAAGACCGGAAGCCCTGCCGCTCCTTCCGCGAGATAGGCGAGCGCGGTGAGCAATCCGAGGCGCGGGCCGTAAGCCACGCCGATCAAATAGAGCATGCCGGTCTGCAAGGTCATCGGCACTGGCCAAAACGGCACCTGGACCTTGGCCGAAGCCCACAGCAGCAAGCTTCCCACGAACACCAGCACGAGCTGGCGCAGACCCTCGGCCACACCCGCCTGCCTCGGCCACAGGCGTTCGATCGGCAACTCGTTCGACATCGGTGGCATGGGCGCGAACCTCACCTGCAGACGGTCGGGGAACGAAGCGGTGCGGGAATGACGGACATCCGACGGTGCACGACGAACTCGCGGCCGACGGCGCTCAGGCGATCTCCGATACCCCGGCGACCCTCCCGATGTCGCGCCGGTAGAAGCCTTCCGGCCAGTCGATCCGCGCGATCGCAGCATAGGCGCGGGCGCGCGCCTCGGCAAGGGTCGCGCCCAGTCCGGTGATGTCCAGCACCCGTCCGCCATGGGCGACGATCCGACTGTCGACCCGACGGGTACCGGCGTGGAACACCACCACCTCCGCTTCTCCCAGCAGGCCGTCGAGACCGCGGATCTCGGTATCCTTCGCGTGCTCTCCCGGATAGCCGCGACTGGCCATCACCACGGTGACGGCATGCTTGGGCCAGAAACGCACGTCCATGTGGGCCAGTGCCCCTTCCGTCGCTCCGAGCACCAGCTGGCCGAAATCGGTCATGAGCCGGGGCAGGATCGCTTGCGCTTCCGGGTCGCCGAAGCGGACGTTGAACTCGAGAAGCTTGGGCCCGTCGCGGGTGAGCATGAGCCCGGCATAGAGGATCCCGCGGAAGGGCGCGCCCTCGGCACGCATGCCGGCAAGCGCCGGCAGCACGATCTCCTGCCAGGCGCGCGCCCGCGCGGCGTCATCGAAACCGGGGGCGGGCGATACGGCGCCCATGCCGCCGGTGTTGGGACCGCGGTCGCCATCGAACGCACGCTTGTAGTCGCGCGCAGTGCCGAGCTCGAGCGCGTGGGTGCCGTCACAGAGGGCAAAGAGGCTCGCTTCTTCGCCCGTCAGACATTCCTCGATCACGAGCGTGTGACCGGCCTCGCCAAAGCGCCCGCCGAACGCCTCGTCGATGGCGGCATGGGCCTCCGCAACGGTCTGCGCGACCACCACCCCCTTGCCGGCGGCGAGACCGTCGGCTTTGACCACGATCGGTGCGCCCTCGGCCTCGACGAAGGCGTGCGCTTCCGCCCGCTGGCTGCGGTCGAAGATCCCCCCGCGCGCCGTGGGAATGCCATAGCGCGCGCAGAAGGCCTTGGCGAAGGCCTTCGAGCCCTCGAGCCGAGCGGCTGCGGCCGTGGGCCCGAAAGCGCGCACACCCGCCGCTTCGAGCCGGTCGACGAGCCCCGCCACGAGTGGCCCTTCCGGGCCCACCACCACGAGATCCACGTGCCGCTCGCGGGCGAGCCGCACGAGACCCTCCACATCCTCCGCCGCCACCGGCAGGCATTCGGCTTCCGCGGCGATGCCGGCGTTGCCCGGCGCGCAGATCACCTCGTCGACCAGCGGCGAGGCGGCAAGCGCCCACACCAGCGCGTGCTCGCGCCCGCCACTCCCGACCACGAGAACCCTCATCTCCTCTCCCCCAAAGCGGGCTCCGGGGCCAGAGGGGAGATGAGGCGGTGGGTCGTCGCCGGCAAGCCGCCGCCGCTCGCTCAGCGCAACAGCAGGAAGAGCTGCACGTTGCCGCGCTGGACATTGAGGGCGAAGACCCGTCCCTGTGCCGCGAGCACCTGCTCGAACTCGGCGAGCGAGCGAACCGGGCGGCGGTTTACGGCGGTGACGATATCGCCCGGCCTCAGTCCGAACAGCCACGCCGGGCTGCCCTCCGCCACCTCGGCGACCAACACACCCTCGATCCGCCCATGCGCCGGATGGCCTGCCGGGATTTCGGTAAAACGCGCACCGGCGAGCTGGGGGACCCGATCGCCCGGCACGATGCCCGCCTCCTCCGGCGCCGCGACCTCCACCCGCAGGTGTTGCTCGCGCCCATCGCGCAGGATGGTGAGATCGATGCGGCTGCCGCGCTCGACGAGCCCGATGCGGTTGCGCAGTTCGGTAGAGCTGCGCACGGCCTCGCCGTCGACGGCGACGACCACGTCACCGGGGCGCAGACCGGCCCGCTCCGCAGGCGAACCCGGTTCCACCTGACTCACCACCGCGCCGCGCCGCCCGGGGATTCCCATGGCCTCGGCGAGATCGGGAGTGAGGTCCTGGATCGCCACACCGATGCGGCCGCGCCGCACCTCGCCGTAGCGGACGAGCTGCTCCATGACCGCGCGCGCCATGTTGACGGGGACCGCGAACCCGATGCCGACATTGCCGCCGGCAGGAGAGACGATGGCGGTGTTGATGCCGACGAGCCGGCCGCGCGTATCGATGAGCGCGCCACCCGAATTGCCGGGGTTGATGGGAGCGTCGGTCTGGATGAACTCCTCGTATTTCTGCGCCGCGAGCCCGCTTCTGCCGAGGGCGCTGACGATCCCGGAGGTCACGGTCTGACCGAGGCCGAAGGGATTGCCGATGGCGATCACGACGTCCCCGACCTGCAGTTCGTCGGAGTTGCCGAACGGGACTTCGGTCAGATTGTCCGAGGGAATGCGGAGAAGGGCGATATCGGTGGCCGGATCGCTGCCCACGAGCTCCGCGGTGAAGCTCCGTCTGTCCTCGAGGGTGACACGGATCTCGTCGGCGTTCTCGACCACATGATGGTTGGTGAGCACGAGGCCGCGGCGCCCATCGACGATGACCCCGGACCCGGCACTCAACACCTCGCGCTGCGGCGGCTCGTCGGGAAGGCCGAAAAACCGCCGGAAGAAAGGATCGGCGAAGAGCGGGTTGGTGATGCCGGGGCGGTGCGAACGCACCGCGATGTTGACGACGCCGCGCCGCGCCTTCTCGAGCACCGGTGCCAGGGTCAGCACCCCGCGCCGCTCATCGAAAAGACCGAGCTGGGCGCGGGCGGGAAAGGCAGCGGTCAGGGCGACGATCAAAAGCAACCCCGAAAACCGAAGGCGAACCGATCGATGGCCCCGCATCGCGCAACCTCCTTCTGCGAGCCGCGCCAGGCAGCGAGCTGGCGCAGCGACTGGCAATGCCCCGACCCTCCGAGCGGTCAAGAAAAAAATCCGGCGGAACGGAGCGGGTCCGTTCCACCGTGCCCCTACGTCTCCGGTTCCCCTGCCCTTCCCGCCGGTGGCGAGAGCAGCGCCAACACGAAACAGGGCGGACAGGCCCAGAACAACCAGGGGGCTGCCGCGAGCGCGGCACAGACCCAGGCTCGCGGCAGATCGACGGTCGGCCTCACGCCGCCGCCTTGATCTCGATCTTGCGAACCGGCTTGCGCGCCTCTGCCGGCTTCGGCAGCCGGATCGTCAGCACGCCCTTGTCGTAGGTCGCTTCGGCCTTCTCGAGATCGACCGCTGCCGGCAGGCGGATGCACCGCTCGAAGCGCCCGAAGCGACGCTCCACCACATAGCGGTTCTCCGCTTTTTCCTCCTGCTCGGCCTTCTTCTCGCCGCGGACGACGAGCAGGTCACCGCGCACCTCGACCGTCACGTCGCTAGGGTCGACGCCGGGCAGTTCGACGATCACCCGGTACTCCTCGTCGGTCTCGACCAGATCGAGCTGCGGTGCCGGCATCCACGCCTCGCCCGCCGTCAGCGACAGACCGGAGCTGCGGAAGAACTCGTCGAAGATCCGGTCCATCTCGCGGCGGAAGCTCAAGAACGGCTCGAAGATGTCACGGTTGGCCGGAACCAGAGTCTCGGTATAGGGAACGAGGCTGCGCACTCCGAACATGGCTCGACCTCCTTCCTCCGACTGGACGATCCGTTACCCGATCCTTGTCGGTCCACGGTGCCGTCCCGGTGGCCGCCCGGTCACGGCGCCCGCGACGATCCCGCGACCGCGGACGAGCCCGCTTCGGGATCGCCACGGTGTTCGATCACCCGCTCCCCCCTCGCGCCCCGGATCTCGATCCGGCGCGGCTTCAGGGCTTCGGGGATCTCCCGCACGAGCTCGATCACAAGCAGCCCGTTCTCGAGCCGCGCGTCGCTCACCCGCACATAATCGGCGAGCTGGAACCGGCGCTCGAAAGCGCGGGCGGCGATCCCGCGGTGCAGGTAGGTCACCCCTTCCGGCTCCCGGCGCCGGCCACGGATCGTGACCAGATTGGGCTCCGCCACCACCTCGAGATCCTCGGGGCCGAAGCCCGCCACCGCCATCACGATCCGGTAGCGGTTCTCGCCGAGTTTCTCGATGTTATACGGCGGATACGATGCTCCCTCGTCCCATTTGAGGGCAGTATCCAGAAGCTTCGACAGATGGTCGAAGCCGATGGTCGAACGCAGCAGCGGTGTCAGATCGAGCTCGGTCACAGTTATCCTCCCGCGAGCGATATCCGTGCCGTCGGCTGCGGCCCCGGGCGGCGACCGCACCCTTGATGAAGGTATGCCGCTCGCGACTTTCAAGAGGGGTGGGATCGACTTGCCCTGGGCGGCCGACGCGCGAGCATTACCGCTGCGAGGAAGGCCGCCGCCATCGCCCCGGCGGTGAGGACGGCGCGGTCGATGGGCAGGAGCGCCACGAGACTCGCCACCACAGCCGGGACGACGGTTTGCAAAACACCGATCACCGAGCTCGCCGCTCCCGCCATCGCACCGTGCGGTTGGAGGGCGAGGGCGGTGGCATTCGCCATCACCGTACTGAAACAGAAGAAGCCGAGGGCGAGCAGGACGATCAGAAGCGGCAGCCGGACCGGATCGCCCAGCACGATCGGGATCGCTATCGCCGAAGCTGCGAAACCACCCGCGCAGGCCCATGCGACCAGCCGCTCGAGCGGGATCCGCCGGACGAGGCGGGCATTGACCAGATTGCCCGCCGCCGAAGCGAGGGCGACGAGGGCGAACACCCCGGCAAATGCGCGGCTACTGAGGCCGTACTGGTCCATGAACACGGCCGGACTGTTGGTCAGATAGACGACCAGCACGACGAAGTTCGCGACCGATACGGCGGCATAGCGGCACGAGCGCGGATCGCCCAAGACCGCCTGCCAGGCCTCCACGAAGCGCCGCGGCCTGAGCGCCATCGGGTCGGGCGCCCTCAGGGTTTCGGGCAGCCAGCGCCAGCCTGCCAGCCACAAGAGCGCACCATAGACGGCGAGAAGGGCGAAGATCCACCGCCAGCCTCCCATCTCGAGGAGCAGGGCGCCGACCGACGGGGCGAGAATGGGGGCGAGGATGAAGACGGCGGTGGCAAAGGACAGAACCCGCGCCATCCGCGGGCCCTCGAACAGGTCGCGCACCACCGCGCGTGCCAGGACCGGCGCGAAGGCCGCGACCGTCCCTTGGACCGCCCGCCAGACCAGCAGACTGCCGAGGCTGGTGGCGAGGATGCAGCCGATGGTGGCGAGCAGATAGAGGGCGAGACCGGCGAGAATGACCGGTCGCCTGCCGAAGCGGTCGGACAGCGGACCGGCGAACAGCTGGCCGAGGCCGAAGCCGAGGAAAAAAACGCTCACCGTGAGCTGGGCCTCGGGCAAGGGTGCGGCGAAGCTCCGGGCGATGGTCGCGACCGCCGGCAGGTTGATGTCGGTGCTCGCCGCACCCACCGTCATGAGCCCGGCGAGCAGCAGCAGGAAGCGGACGGAGCCCGGTGCCAGCCGGAGCGGTGCGGGCGCAGCCCCAGGCAACGGGATCAATGGCCGTAGTACAATTGGAACTCGACCGGATGCGGGGTGCGCTCCACGAGCTCGATCTCCCGCCGTTTCACCTCGAGATAACCCTCGATCAGAGAGGCCGGGAATACCTCGCCCTCGAGCAGGAAGCCATGGTCCGCCTCGAGCGCCGCCAGCGCCTCCTCGAGACTGCCGGCCGCGCGCGGCAAATCGCCGATCTCCTCCGGACGCAAATCGTAGAGGTTGCGGTCCATGGCGTCGCCTGGTTCCAGTTTCCGCGCGATGCCATCGAGCCCAGCCATGAGGATGGCGGCGAAGGCGAGATAGGGGTTGGCACTCGGGTCGGGAAAGCGCACCTCGATGCGTTTGAACCGGCCGCTGGCGGCGAAGGGAATGCGGATCGCCGCCGAACGGTTGAAGGCGGCGTAGGTTGCCAACACCGGCTCGTCCGAATGCGGCCGCAGCCGCTTGTAGCTGTTGGTCGTGGGATTGGTGAAGGCGTTGAGGGCGGGGACGTGGGCCAGCACGCCGGCAATGAAGTGCAGGCAAGTCCGGCTCAGATCCGCATAGCCACCGCCGGCAAAGAGATTGGTGTCGCCGCGCCACAGCGAGAGGTTGACCCGCAGCGCCGACCCCGGCTCGTCGAGCAGCGGCTTGGGCAGGAAGGTCGCCGATTTGCCGTAGGAGGCGGCAACCTGGCAGGCGACGTACTTGGCGATCTGGCTGCGGTCGGCGGCCTCGAGCAGCGGCCTCGCCTCGAAGCCCAGCTCGCATTGCGAGGTCGCCCGGCCGTGCCGGTGGAGGATGCGCGAGAAGCCGAGCTGGCGGAGGATGTTCGCCATCTCGGCGCGCATGTCGGCGAGATGATCGGCCGGCGGCATGGCGAGATAGGCCGCCCCTGGGGCTGGCCGGTGCCCGGGATTGCCACCGAGATAGCTCTGGGCGGCAGCGGTTCGGGTCTCGCTCGCCTGCAGCTGCACCCCGCAGCGGGTCGCGTCGATCTCGATGCGCACATCGTCGAACACGAAGAAATCGATCTCCGGTGCCACCCGCGCGAGCTCGGCGATGCCGCGTGCTACGAGGTGTTCGCAAGCGCGGCGCGCGACGCTGCGCGGGTCGCGTTCGTAGCCCGTCTCGCTCGTCGGATCGGAGGCATCGCAGAGGAAGACGAGCGTCGGCTGAGCGGTGAAGGGGTCGGCAAAGGCGGTCGCCAGATCCGGACGCAGCAGAAGGTCGGATTCCGACACGTCCCGCCAGCCGGGCACCGAGGATCCGTCGATGAACAGCCCATGCTCGAGGGTGAAGGGATCGACGCTCTCGGCATCGACTGCGGTGTGCCGCAAGCGCCCGGCCAAATCGGTGAAACGGAAATCGACGATCCGGAAGCCTTCCTCCCGAATCCGCCGGACGAGTTCCTCCGCTGTGGGCATTCCCGGTTTCCCCGATCCCTTTGCGGTGGCTTCTAGACGAGGGCGACGCCACGGCCAAGCGACGCCTCGACAGGCAGGGATCCGCCCGTCCCTCAGCTGCCAGGCGGATCGAAGAGATAGACCCAAGTCTCGCTCAGCACCTCGTGGCCGAGCCGCAATCTCAGGCGCATGTCCACGGGCTTGGGGTCCTGCCAGTGGAGGTCGAAGGCCACACGGAAAACGTCGCTGCCGCGCAACCGCCAGATGCCCGCCTTCGGCCCCGAGGGCGAGGCATCGAGGACGGGTGCGGTGGTATAGCCGTGCGAGGTCTCGATCTCGATCTCGGGCTTCCGTTCGGCGGCCAGCAGCGGCAGCTTGCCGCCGGCGAAATCGACGACGAACTTGCGCGTTCGCGGCGGCTCGGGGTGACCGACCACCCCGCCGCGCCCGGTGCGGGTACCGATCACCCGCGCGAGGGGCGAGGGCAGAGGTGCTTGTTCCCCCCAATGCAGGCGGTAGCGCAGGCGCATTTCTGCACCGGCGGCGGGCGGTCTCTCCGGATTCCAGAAGGCGACGATATTGTCGAAGGTCTCGTCGGGAGTGGGCAATTCCACCAACATCACCCGACCCGGGCCCCAGGCGTCGAGGGGCTCCACCCACACCGAGGGCCGCAGATGGTAGCGAGCGCCGTCGTCGAGATAGTGGCCGAAGTCGCGGTCGCGCTGCTCGAGCGCGAATAGGCGCGGACTGTCGTCGAGATAGGTGGTCACCCGCACCCGCGTCGGATTGCCGACCGGCCGCCACAGCCGCTCGCCGCGGCCGGTGACGATCGCGAGACCGTCGGTATCGTGGATCTCCGGCCGCCAGTCATCGCATACGCGGCGGTCGTTTTCGCCGCATTGGTACATGGCGGTGAGCGGGGCGATACCGAGGCGTTCCACGGAGCGGCGGAAAAACAGGACCGCTTCGACATCGAAGAGGGTGGTGTCGCCCGGGGCGATATCGAAACGATAGGCGCCCGTCACGCTCGGCCCATCGAGCAGAGCGAACACCCGCAGTGTCGTGTCCGAGGGACCTGGCCGCACCAGCCAGAAGTCGGTGAAGTCCGGGAATTCCTCCGGCCGATCGAGACCGGTGTCGATGGCGAGCCCGCGCGCCGACATGCCGTATTGATTGCGGGAATCGACAGCGCGGAAATAGGACGCGCCCTGGAAGACCGCGACGTCCGGCTCGAAATCCGTATGGTGGTGGATGCGAAAGCCGGCGAATCCCAGCTCGTGCGGCAGCGGCGGGTCGAAGCGGGTGCCGCCGTAATCGAACAGAGCGGGCTCGTAGTCGATGAGCCGCTCGCTCCCCCCCACCACCTCGTGGAGGCGCACGGATTTCTTAAAGAAAATGCCGAGGTGGGCATATTGGATACGGAAAGGAACATCGAGGTCCGCCCACAGGGCGTGGTCCGGGCGGAAACGGATGCGCTGGTAGGCGTCCCAGGAGAGCGCGGCGAGCTGCGGCGGCCGCTCGTCGCCCCGCTCCCGATAAGGTGCAGCGGCGAGAAGACGCGCCCGCTCCACCACCTGCTCGAACGAAAATCCCTCCGCTGCCGGCACGAGGCGCGGCAAAAGCGGCAGAGTGCCGGCAGCGGCAAGCGATCCGAGAAGGGTTCTCCGTCGCATCCATGCGTTCCCGTGAGGTCGCGGCGGTCTGTGGCCGAACCTCAGGAGAAACGCAACGCCTTCGCCTGCAACACGTCGGGCAGTCGGCGTACGACCTGGAGCAGATCCTCGCCCACCGGCTGATCCACCTCGATGAGAGCGATGGCCTCGCCGCCTGGCCGCTCGCGGCCGAGATGGAAACTCGCGATGTTGATCGCGGCGTCACCGAGCAGCGTGCCCAAGCGACCGATGAGTCCGGGCCGGTCGCGATTGCGCACGTAAAGCATGTGCGGGCCCAACCGCGCCTCCATGGGAATGCCGCGGATCGATACGACGCGCGGCTCGGCCCCCTGGAACAGGGTACCGGAGACTTCGCGCGGACCGCGTTCGGTGACGACTTCGACGGTGACGAGGGTGCGATAGCCGGGAATGCTCTCGCGTTCCATAGTGGTGACCTCGATGCCGCGGGCGCGCGCCACTGCCGGAGCATTGACCATGTTGACGCTCTCGAGCTGGGGCCGCAGCAAGGCGGCGAGCACGAGCTGGGTGAGCGGCCGTGTGTTGAGGCCAGCGGCCTCGCCGCCGTAGAGGATGGAGACCGCGCGGATGCCGGTCTCGGTGAGCTGGCCCGCGAACGAGCCGAGCTGCTCGGCCAAGCGGAAATAGGGGCGCAGACGCGGTGCTTCCTCGGCGCTGACCGAGGGCATGTTGAGGGCGTTGACGATCGCTCCGTCGAGCAGATAATCCGCCATTTGCTCGGCGATCTGCAGCGCGACCTTCTCCTGCGCCTCGGTCGTCGATGCGCCGAGATGCGGGGTCACCACCACCTCGTCCAGGGCAAAGAGCGGCGATTGACGCGCCGGCTCGTGCTCGAAGACGTCGAGCGCCGCACCGGCGACGTGGCCGGCGACGATGAGTTCGTAGAGCGCCTGCTCGTCGACCAGACCGCCGCGGGCACAGTTGACGATGCGCACGCCGCGGCGCGTGCGTGCCAGCGCCTCGCGCGAGAGGATGTTGCGCGTCTGTTCGGTGAGCGGGGTGTGCAGCGAGATGATGTCGGCGCGCTCGAGGAGCTCGTCGAAGCCGACGCGCTCGACGCCAAGCGCTCGCGCCCGTTCCTCGGCGAGGAACGGGTCGTAGGCGATCACTCTCATCTTGAGGCCGTGGGCCCGGTCCGCCACGATCGAGCCGATGTTGCCGCAGCCGATGAGGCCGAGGGTTTTGCCGGCGAGCTCGATCCCGGTGAATTTCGACTTCTCCCAGCGGCCGGCGCGGGTCGAGCGGTCGGCTGCGGGGATGCGCCGGGCCAGCGCCAGCATGAGGGCAATGGTATGCTCGGCGGTGGTCACGGCATTGCCAAAAGGTGTGTTCATGACCACCACGCCGAGTTCGGTGGCGGCGTCGAGGTCGATATTGTCGACCCCGATACCGGCCCGCCCCACCACCTTCAGGCGCGGCCGGCCGGCCTCGAGGATGCGTCGGGTCACCCGGGTGGCCGAGCGCACCGCGAGTCCGTCGTAGCCGCCGATCAGGCGCACCAGTTCGTCTTCGTCCAGCCCGGTCCGCTCCTCCACCATCACGCCGCGCCGCTCGAACACCTCGACAGCCGCCGGGCTGAGCCGATCGGCGATCAATACCCTCGGCATCTCCTCTCCCCGTGCCCCTCTTCCGGTCATGCCGCGAGCTCCGCGATGTGCTCCACCGTCTCGGCAAAGGCCCACTCGAGCCAAGGCAACAACGCCTCGAGGTCGTCCCTCTGCACGGTCGCCCCACCCCACAAGCGCAGCCCGGGCGGCGCCTCGCGATAGGCCTCGATGTCGTGAGCGACGTTGAGCCGGTCGAGGCGCGCCGCCATGCGCCTCGCGAACTCCCGCTGCGCGGCCTCGGGCAGGGCCGCGACGCGGGGATCGACGAGGCTGAGACAGATCGAGGTGGACGAGCGGATCTCCGGGCGCCGGGCGAGGAAGTCGATCCACGGCGTGCGCTCCACCCAGCGGCTCACCGTGTCGAGATTGGCCCGGCTGCGCGCGATGGTCCCGGACAGACCGCCGATGGTCTCGACCCAGCCGAGGGCGTCGAGCACATCCTCGACCGCCAGCATGGAGGGCGTGTTGATGGTATCGCCGCGAAAGATACCCTCGATCGGACGCCCCTTCTTGGCAAAGCGGAAGAGCTTCGGGATCGGCCTTTTCGGGCTATAACTCGCGAGTCGTTCGATGGCACGCGGGCTCAGTACCAACATGCCATGCTGCGCCTCGCCACCGAGCACTTTCTGCCACGACCAGGTGACGACGTCGAGCTTGTCCCACGGCAGCGACACGGCGAAGACCGCCGAGGTGGCATCGCACAGCACGAGGCCGCGGCGATCGGGGGCGATCCACTCGCCGTCCGGAACGACGACCCCTGAAGTGGTTCCGTTCCAGGTGAAGACGAGGTCGCGGTCGAAGTCGACCTGCGAGAGATCCGGAAGCTCGCCATAGGGTGCGGCGAGCGCACGCACATCCTCGAGGCCGAGCTCGTCGCGGATGTCGGCGAGCCAGCCGGCTCCGAAGCTCTCGAAGACCAGGACATCGACACCGCGCGCTCCGAGCAGCGACCACATCGCTGCCTCGAAGGCACCCGTGTCGGACCCCGGCATGATGCCGATGCGATAGTCGGCGGGAATGCCGAGCAGCCGCCGGTGGCGTTCGATCACCTCGAGCAAGCGCGCCCGCGCCGGGGCGGAGCGGTGCGAACGGCCGACCAGCGCACCGTCGAGCACCGACGGCGACCAGCCGGGCCGTTTGGCCGTGGGTCCGGAGCCGAAGCAGGGGTTGGCGGGGCGCCGTTCGGGCTGCCGCATGGGCGGATCCTCGCAAGCTGACGCTTTCGGGAAACTGTGCGCCGCAAACTAGATGGAAGCCTGCTGCATCGCAATATCCGCAGCCTGCGACCATTGCCTGCACCCCAGGCCGGCGTACCCCTTGGACATCGTTCGGGATTGCCCTAAGCAGTGGCGAGTGGTCGAGCCCGGAGGACCCGAGGTGCCCGTCCCCAACCGCATCGCCGAGTTCCACGACGAGCTCGTCGCTTGGCGGCGCGAGCTGCATCGTTTTCCCGAGCTCGCCTTCGAGGAACGGCGGACGGCCGAGTTCGTCGCCGAGAAACTGCGTGCCTTCGGTCTCGACGAGGTGCACACGCATATCGGCGGGACCGGTGTCGTGGGTGTGCTGCACGGGCGTCGACCCGGCCCTTGCATCGGCCTGCGCGCCGACATGGATGCGCTGCCCATCGTCGAGGCCTCGGGTGTACCCTGGGCCTCGCAGGTTCCGGGCCGCATGCACGCGTGCGGCCATGACGGGCACGTCACCATGCTGCTGGGTGCCGCCCGCCTGCTTGCCGAGACGCGCCACTTCGCCGGCACCGTCTGTTTCATCTTCCAGCCCGCCGAAGAGGGTGCGGCAGGTGCCAAGCGGATGATCGAAGACGGGCTCTTTGCGCGGTTTCCCATCGAGCGCGTGTTCGGGCTCCACAATTGGCCGTGGCTGCCGCGCGGGACTTTCGCCGTGCATGCGGGGCCGGTGATGGCTGCCGCCGACCGGTTCGACATCGTGCTGTGCGGCCGCGGCTGCCACGGAGCGATGCCCCACGTCGGCCGCGACCCGGTGACCGCGGCGGCCGCGCTGGTGCAGGCCCTGCAGGTGTTGGTGGCGCGCGAGACCGATCCGCTCGCTTCGGCGGTGGTCACAGTGGGCTCCATTCACGCCGGCGAGGCCTACAATGTGGTACCGGACCGAGCCAAGCTGACCGGCACCGTGCGCGCCCTCGAGGAAGCGGTGCGGCAGCGCCTCGAGGACCGCATCCGGCAGATGGCGCACCAGCTCGCCGCGGCCTTCGACCTCGAGGCGGAGGTCGATTACCGCCTCGGCTATCCACCCACCGTCAACGACCGAGCGGAGGCCGAACGCGCCGCGCAGGCCGCGGCCATGGTGGTCGGCGAACAGGCCGTGCGCCGCGATCTCCCGCCCTGCATGGGAGCCGAGGATTTCGCCTTCATGTTGCAGGAACGTCCTGGCGCCTACGTCTGGTTGGGCACCGGCAGCGCCGCGGAAGGCCGCATCCTCCACAGCCCACTCTACGACTTCGACGACGAGTCGATCCCCTACGGGGCAGGCTATTGGGTGGCGATCGTGGAGACCTGCCTCCCGACCGCCGGAACATAGGGGGCGCGAAGCCAGGCGGCAGTGCTTGTCCGCTGTCTCCGATCCGCTAACATGCTGTCACGGATCGCAGCGGAAGGAGACATGGAGGAGGAACGTTATCCGGGGGAGAGCACCGGTCTCCGGTTGTTCCTCGAGCAGCTCTCCCCCGCGGTTCAAAGCGAACTCGGTCCCGACAGCCTGCTCCACCACGCCATCAAGCGGGCCCTCTCGAGCCACCGTCTCGCTCATCTGCGGCATGCCCGCAGCTTGTTCAATCAGCTGCCGAGACCCCTCAGGCAGCGGCTCTCCGCTGTCCTCCTCGCCCGCCAGGCGGAGGGCCGGACCCCGGACCGCCTCGCCCCGGCAGGCTGACGCGTGCTCGGGCAGCAGGATCCGGGGCTTTCCGCAGCAGCCGGGGCGTGCCGGCGGATCCCGGCCTCAGACCCGCTCGTCGATGGCGACCGTTGGCGCCTCCGGCTGTCCGGCGACCCCTGCCGCCGCCCGCTCGGCACGCGCCTTGGCCACCGCCTCTTCCAGTTCGGTCTGGGTACACAACCCGAGGATCACCGGATCGCGCGGGCGGATCTCGGCGCTTTTCCAGTGGGTGCGGTCGCGCACCGCCTGCACCGTCGCCTTGGTGGTGCCGAGCAGACGGCAGATCTGCTGGTCGGAGAGTTCGGGATGATGACGCAGCAGCCAGGCGATCGCGTCCGGACGGTCCTGCCGCTTGGCCAGCGGCGTATAGCGCGGCTCTTTGCGGCGCGGCGGCTTCACCCGCACCTCGTCGGCAATGCTCTTGGCCATCTGCAGTCGCGCCTTGGGGTCCTTTTGGCAGCGTTCGATCTCCTCGCGCGTCAGGATCCCCGCGGCGACCGGGTCGAGACCGCGAATGCCGGCTGCCACCTCACCGTCGGCGATCGCCTTCACCTCGAGCGGGTGGAGGCCGCAAAACTCGGCGATCTGCTCGAAGGTGAGGCTCGTATTCTCGACGAGCCAGACCGCCGTCGCCTTCGGCATGAGAGGCTTGTCCATGGAAGACTCCGTTGTCCGCTTGACTGGCCCCGCGGCGGGCGGGACCGTGTGTCGCTGGCGCAGAAATGGCGGTGCTGCGCGAAGATAGCAACCGGTCACCCGCGCACCGTCGAACACCGGAAAACCGGGCGCCTCGAGCGCGGGCCAGCGGTTTGCGTCGTCTCTTGAGGACCTCTCGCCATGACCGAACCGTCGACTGCCGCCACCGTCCGCCGTCTTTTGCGCACGCGCTTTCGCGCCGCCCTCGGCACCCTCGCAGCGGACTCGGGCGCTCCCTACGTCTCGCTCGTCGCCCTCGCCACCGCTCCCGATGCCTCGCCGCTCCTCTATCTCTCGCGGCTCGCCGAACACACGCGCAATCTTTTCGCCGATGCACGCGCAGCGCTGCTCGTCGACGCCACCGACACCATGGCCCTACCGCTTGCCGGCGAACGGGCCACCCTCTGCGGTCGAATGGTTCGCTGCGACGATCCAGCCCTTCTCGATCGCTACCTCCGTTTCCACCCCGATGCCGTCCAGTACCGCGCATTCGGCGACTTCGAGCTGTGGCGAATGGAGCTCGAGCGCGTCCATCTGGTCGCGGGCTTCGGCCGCATCGCCTGGATCCCCGCTGCCGAGGTACGGCTGCCGGAAGCCCTGTGGCGACCGCTGGCCTCCCGCGAGGCGGAAGCGCTCGCCCATCTCCAGGCCGACCATGCCGCGACCCTCGAGGGGTTGGCCACCGCGCTCCTCGGTCGCGCCCCCGGGGCGTGGCGGGCCATCGGCCTCGACCCCGAGGGGCTGGATCTGGCGAAGGCGGGCGAACGTGCGCGCCTCGCCTTTCCCGAACCGGTGCGCGACAGCGAGGAGCTCCGCGCCATGCTGCGCCGGCTCGCCGAAGAAGCGCGCCAGCGCGCGCAGGGCCACGGCACGAGCTGAGGGCGGTGGCATGGCGCCGGAGCGCCTTTCGCCCACTCTCAGGCGAAGAGATCGAGGTGCTGGCCGCGCACCTCTCGCCCCTCCCGTCGCGGCCGGCGACGGCGCTCCTGGGGGGCAGTGGCGGGTGGGCGGTAGGGGCGGAGCGGATCCCCCTTCCGGCGTTCGAAGAGGACCGTCCGCCCGTCGGGCAACAGGATCTCGACCCCTGGCTCGCCGGCCTCGCGATGCACGGCAGGCATCCACCCGGACCGGGCGCATGGTGCCATGGTTGACGGTCGTTCACCACATGCTCGAGGGGCTCTCGCGCTCCCCGGTGTGCGCCGCGGCGACGACCACCGCGCTGCCGACCGGCAGATCCCTCTGGAGCCAGGTCCGGCCGCGGGCTAGGGGTGCCTCGGCCGAACGAGGGGAAGTGGCATGCGCACGATCGCCGTGATCGGAGCCGGGTTGATCGGCCGCGCCTGGGCCGTGACCTTTGCCCGTGGAGGGTTCCGGGTGCGGTTGCAGGATCCGGATCCGGAACAGCTCGAGCGGGCACGAGGCTTTGCCGCGGCGGCACTGGCCGAGCTCCATGGGTGCGGTCTGCTCGCCGAGGAGCCGGAGGCGGTGCTCGCACGCATCGAGGCCACGGCGGATCTCGGGGCGGCGGTGGCAGAGGCCGAGCTCGTGCAGGAGAACGCGCCGGAGCGGCTCGAGGTCAAGTGCGAGCTGTTCGCCGAGCTCGATCGCCTCGCTCCGGAAAAGGCCGTGCTTGCGAGCTCCTCTTCCGCCATACCCGCCTCGTGCTTCACCGAGCCGCTCGCCGGCCGCGCCCGCTGTCTCGTTGCCCATCCCGTCAACCCGCCTCATCTCGTCCCGCTCGTGGAACTGGTGCCGGCGCCCTGGACCGAAAGCGACACCCTCGCCCGTGCCCGCGAGATCCTGCAAGCCTGTGGCATGGTGCCGGTGGAGCTGCGGCGGGAGATCGAAGGCTTTGTGTTGAACCGGCTTCAAGGAGCGCTGCTGCGCGAAGCCTTCGCTCTCGTCGCCGAGGGCTACATCACGGTCGAGGACTGCGACCGCGTGGTGCGAGACGGGCTCGGCCTGCGCTGGGCCTTCATGGGCCCCTTCGAGACCATCGACCTCAATGCCCCTGGAGGTGTACGCGACTATTGTGCCCGCTATGGTCCGGCTTATGCCCGGATGTGGGCCGGAGGACCGCAGACGGCGGCGTGGGACGAGGCGCTCGTTGCCCGCATCGAGGCCGAGCGGCGTCGGCAACTCCCAGCCGAGGCCCTAGCGGCACGTGCCCGCTGGCGAGATCAGCGGCTCGTCGCACTCCTCGCCCACCGCCGGCAGGCGGAACGAGAATTCGGCGCTTGAGGGAGGAAGGCATCGTGGTGGATGGCGAGATCGCGCGGCTCCGCGCCGAACTCGAGGCGGCGCACCGCAACCGGGCGATGATCTACGCCCATGTCTTCGATGTCCTCGCCGAACGCTTCGGCGAGGCGCTGGCGGAAGATCTCCTCAAAGAGGCGATCTATCGCCGCGGTCGCGAGATCGGAACACGGTTCCGTCCCTTCGCACCGGCCAATCTCGAGGGACTGTGTCGCGCCTTCCTCGAGTCCATACCCGACCAGGGGCGGTTGTTCGACCCCGTGGTGGAACGCTGCGAGGCTTCCGGCCTCGACGTCACCATGCGCCGCTGCCCGCTCAAAGAGGCGTGGCTCGAAGCCGGCCTGCCGCCGGCGCGCATCGAGACACTCTGCCGAATCGCCGGGCGGATCGACGATGGCACGTTCGAGGCCGCGGGATTTCGGTTCTCGGCCGAGACCTGGAAGCCTGGCCAGATCGGTTGTTGCCATTTGCACATCCGCCCGGGCGATCCCGAGCCGACCTGAGGCGTCGGAGGTCGCAGCTCGCCGACACCCCAACCTCGATCAGGTTCGAGCGAAGAGCGCGAGATCGGCTTCGGCTCGGCGAGGGCGTCGGGATGGGCCGAGATCGAGCCGTGCGTCGCGGCCCAGGAGGGCCGCCGTGCCCGACCCGCACGCCCTCCCTGTCTCCGACCACCCTCGCCCGATCGAGGCTGCGCTCACCGGTGTCGACGCGCTGGAAAACCGGCTACTGCGGTGGTCGGATGCGGTGATCGTGGACGCCCGCAAGTCGCTACTCCCGCGGTAGCCGGTCGCTGTCGTGGCGGTGCGTCGAGTCGGTACATCGGTGGCCGCCTGGAGCGATCGTCTCGACCACGAGCAGGCGGTGGGCGGCCTCCGCCTCGGGAGACAGTCCGCCGATCGCCCGATGACGGAAGGTCGACGGCGCGCCGACCGGAGAATGGCCACGGGTGGAACTCGCCGCGGTCGCTGACCCGCACACGGCGGGTCTCGCGCTGCCACGCTTCGGCCATGACCGCGAGGGTGTCGGCAAGGCGCCCGAGCTCGAAGCCGCGATCGCGCCAACCGGCTGTCTCGGCTGTCACCGGTCGACGAGCTTCCCTCACTCCGGCTCCCGGTCGTCGACAAAAGCCCGTTGCGACCGCGATCGCTCCCGCCCCGAGCACCGCGGCCGCGAAGGCGGCCACCGGTCGGAGGTGACGGCTGGCCGCTTCGGTCGCCGCTCGGCAGTCGTCGAGCCTCCCGACGGACTCACGATCGACGGTCGTCCCTCCCACATCGACGCCCTGACGCGCCTCGTCACTCGCGCAAACAGCGACTCGTCGGCTCGCTGCCCATCCGGGACCACGAGGGCGGGTCGCAGCCCGAGGGGGACACAGCCGGTGGCGATGTCGAGGAAAGGCCACCCATCCGTCGCGAAGCTGCGCTCCTCCACGACCCGATGTCCCATCCGCTCGTCATGGTGGCCTTGCGAGTTTGCCGTCCCGCCGAGGATCGCGAACGGACCGTCCGGCGTGGATCAGGATGCGGAACAGCCGTTCCGAACCCCTGGCTCGTTCGCCCTCGCGAGCTGCCGTTCGGTTGCCAGCATCAGGGCCGAAGCCAGCGTGGCTGCGACGGCGAGGCCGCGCACCCCTCGCACTTCCGCCTCCTCGACGAAGAGTGCGAGGGTGGCCAGGGCGGCGATGGGGCTCGAGGGGACGTCGGTGATGGCGAGGATCGGCACGCCCAGCGCCGCCGCCCGGGCCGCCGCGTCAACGGTCTCTGGAGCATAGGGGCGGAAGCTCGTGGCGATGAGCAGATCGCGGCTGCCCATAGCGGTCACCTGCAGCGCGAGCATGCCGCCCGCACCGTCGAGGAGCCGCGTTCGCAACCCCAGGTGGGCAAACCCATAAGCGAGATAGGCGGCGATCGGAAAACTCCGGCGCGACCCGAGGAGATGGAGGACTTCGGCAGCCCGCAGGAGTTCGACCGCGCGCTCGAGATCGGCCTCGCCGATCGTGTGCGCGAGCCGAGCGAGCCCCGCCGAGGCGGCCGCGATGAAGGCAGCGAGCGCGGATCCCCTCGCCTGGTCGGCGCGGTCGCGGGTGGGCTCGGCGGAGGAGGGCAAGCGGTCGACGAGGCGCTCGCGGAACAGCCGCTGCATCTCCCTGAAGCCGGCAAAACCCATGGCCTGGGCGAAGCGGACCACTGCCGAGGGCGCCACACCGGCACTCCGGGCGCCCGTCGAGATGGTCTCGAGCGCCACCTGCTCGGGACGACGCAGCACATAGTCGCCGATCTGCCGCAGCTTGCGACTGAGCTTCGGCTGCTGGGCGCTGAGGCGCCGGGCGAGATCTTCCAAGCTCTCTGGAACCGAAGTCACGATCCGCGACACGGGCGATCTCCGCGAAGGGTCGTTGCAACGTCTGTTTCAGGTTGACGCGACATTGGAAATACGGTTCCACGCTGCAAGGTCGCGGGGGTCGGTATTTCCGCGCCGCGGACCGTGATCGAGGGAGGGAAGAGCATGCGAAGGCTTTCCGTTCTGGCGGCAGCGGCCGCCGTCGCGTTCGGGCTCGCCGCAGCCGAAGCCGAAGCCGCTCGGGATGCGAGAATCGTGGTCGTCACCCATGGCCAAGCGGCCGACCCGTTCTGGTCGGTCGTGAAAAACGGGGTCGATGCGGCTCAGAAGGACATGGGAGTCACGGTCGAGTACCGCGCACCCGAGACGTTCGACATGGTGCGCATGGCCCAACTCATCGATGCCGCGGTCGCCTCGAAGCCCGACGGCCTCGCGGTGTCGCTGCCTGACGCCGACGCCCTCGGGCCAGCGATCAAAAAAGCGGTAGCGGCGGGGATTCCGGTGGTCTCGCTCAACTCCGGCTCGGACGTCTTCGACAGTTTGGGCATTCGGGTGCACGTCGGCCAGACCGAGTACGAGGCCGGCCTCGGCGGAGGCAAGCGCATGAGGGAAGCCGGGGTCGTCAAGGCGGTGTGCGTCAACCAGGAGGTGGGCAACGTCGCGCTCGACCTGCGCTGCAAGGGCTTCGCCGACGGTCTCGGTGCGCAGGTGACCGTGCTCGCGGTCAGCATGGATCCGACCGAGATCGCCAACGCGATCAAGGCGCACTTCGCGAACTCGCCCGACACCCAAGGGGTGCTCACGCTCGGCCCGACCGCCGCCGAGCCGGCTCTCGGGGCGCTGGAGGAGCTCGGTCTTCTCGGCAAGGTTCAGCTCGCCACCTTCGATCTCTCGCCGGTGGTGCTCGAAGCTCTCGCCGACGGTAAGATGCTGTTCGCCATCGACCAGCAACAGTATCTCCAAGGCTATCTGCCGGTCGTCTTTCTCGCCCTCAACGCCCGCTACGGGCTGATGCCGGCGGGGGTGGTGATGACCGGCCCGGGGTTCGTCACTCGGGAGAACGCGGTGCAGGTGATCGAGCTGTCGAAGCAAGGGATCCGCTGACTGGAGGACGGGGCACCGGCCGCCGCGGCCGGTGCCGTCCGCAGCGAGGAGCGCGCCGCCGGGGGGAGCCGACCATGGCGAGCTCGACCATCGCAGAAAGAGACGAAAGGCTGCGCCCGTCGGGAGTGGTGCGACGGCTGTTCGGGCGCCCGGAGCTGGGCGCGGTCGCGGGCTATCTGCTCGTCCTGCTGTTCTTCGCCGTGGTCGCCCGCGGCACCGGCATGTTCTCAGCGGCCGGCATCCTGAGTTTCCTCGAGGTCTCGGCGCAACTCGGAATCGTCGCCGTGGGGGCGGCCTTGCTCATGATCGGCGGCGAGTTCGATTTGTCGGTGGGCTCGATGATCGGCTTTGCCGGCATCGTCGTCGCCCTGCCAGCAGTGGAATGGGGCTGGCCGCTGTGGCTGTGCATCCTCCTCGCCTTCACCGTGGCCCTGCTGGTCGGCTGGGTGAATGGCATGATCGTCAGCCGCACCGGACTGCCGTCCTTCGTCGTCACTCTGGGCGGCCTCTTCGTCCTGCGCGGTCTGACCCTTGGCATCACCCGGGCACTCACCGGCCGCACCCAAATCCCCGGCCTGCGCGCCCAGCTCGAGGGCGACTGGCTGGCACCGCTTTTTGCCGGCGAAGTGGGTACCGGGATCATGCAGTGGCTCGGCGAGATGGGCTGGATCGCCACTCGGCCCGACGGCCTGCCGCTGGCGAGCGGCATCCCGGTATCGATCCTCTGGTGGCTCCTGCTCACCGCACTCGCCACCTGGGTCTTGCTGCGCACGCGCATCGGCAACTGGATCTTCGCCTGCGGCGGCGACCCGGCCGCAGCGCGCAACCTCGGCGTCCCGGTCGCCAAGGTGAAAACCGGCCTCTTCATGTTCACCGCCGTTTGTGCCACGATTTTTGCCCTGGTCCAGACCTTATCGGTCGGTTCTGCCGATGTCCTGCGCGGCCAGCTCAAGGAATTCGAGGCGATCATCGCTGCCGTGATCGGCGGCTGCCTGTTGACCGGAGGCTACGGATCGGCGATCGGCGCCACGTTCGGAGCGCTCATCTTCGGCACGGTGCAGATGGGCATCTTCTATACCGGCGTGAACACCGACTGGTTCAAGGTGTTCCTCGGGGTGATGCTGCTGGTCGCCGTCCTCTTCAACAATTACGTGCGTCGCAAGGCCACGGAGGGCCGATGATGCGCTCGCGCCCGCCGCTCGTCGAGGTCGAGAACCTCTCCAAGCGCTTCGGCACGGTGGTCGCTCTCTCCGGCGTGTCGATGAGGGTTTTTCCGGGCGAAGTCCACTGCCTGCTCGGCGATAACGGGGCCGGCAAGTCCACCCTCATCAAGATCCTTTCCGGTGTCCATCGGCCGAGCGCCGGCCGCATCCTGCTCGACGGACAAGAGGTCGTTTTCCACAGCCCGCGGGACGCTCTCGATCGCGGGATCGCTACCGTCTACCAGGACCTGGCGATGATCCCGTTGATGAGCATCGCCCGCAATTTCTTCATGGGCCGCGAACATGTCGTGACGCGCGGTCGCGGACTGCTGGCGCGCCTCGACATGCGCCGGGCGAACGCGATTGCCCGCGAGGAGCTAGCGCGCATCGGCATCGACGTGCGCGACCCCGCTCAGGCGGTGGGCACGCTGTCAGGCGGCGAGCGGCAATGTGTCGCAATCGCCCGCGCGGTCTATTTCGGCGCCCGGGTGCTGATCCTCGACGAGCCGACCTCGGCGCTGGGCGTCAAACAGGCCTCCGTCGTGCTGCGCTATATCGCCCAGGCGCGCGCCCGCAACCTCGGGGTGATCTTCATCACCCACAATGTCCACCACGCCTGGGCGGTCGGAAACGTCTTCACCGTCTTGAATCGCGGCCGGACTCTCGGCACATTCGGCAAGGACGAAATCACCCGCGAACAGCTCCTCACCATGATGGCGGGTGGCCGCGAGCTCGAGGAGCTGAGCGCGGAGCTCGAAGAATTCGCCCGGGCCGACGCAGCACGGGCCATTGACGTGGCCGCGGAGGAGAAGGAAGTGGCGGCGACGCTCCGCAGAGAGGTCGCCTTCGGGTCCGGTTTCTCCGACGACGGGCGACGGCCGTAGCCAGGGCGAAAGGATCGGGCGCAGCGCCTCCCCCGGCGCCCGACGGGCCTCCGTCGTCACCGACGGAGGCCCGCGTCATTTCCCGCCCCTGCCCCTCCCTTCGTCGCGGCTGCCACGGCAGTCGAAAAAGGCCGCCCGCCTTGACTTGCCGAACCGGGATCCCTATCCCTTGCGGCGGAAGCCACGGCCCTTTTTGGGGGATAGTTTAACGGTAGAACTCTCGGCTCTGGACCGAGCAGTCCTGGTTCGAATCCAGGTCCCCCAGCCAATCCTGCCGCGCTCTATTGGGCCTCCGAGGGCCAATCGGCGAGGCGCGACCCATAGAGCGGTTCGGGAGCGAGGCCGAAAAACGCCAAACCCTGCCGAATGTGCTTCGCCGGCTCGGCGCGGATTGCCAGCGTTCCTCCCCGAGGATGCGGCAGTTCGAGCTCGATCGCTTGCAGCATCAGCCCTTCCGGAGCATCGCGCGGCTGCTCCTTCCCGCCGTATTTGAAGTCGCCCATGATCGGGCAGCCGATCGCGGCACAGTGGGCTCGCAGCTGGTGGGTCCGACCGGTGAGCGGCAGGAGGCCGAGCCAGCTGGCAGCCCTCCCCGCCCGCGCGATGGTCCGGAAGCGTGTACGTGCCCGCCTGGCATCCGGTGCGTGCGGGGTCATTCGCTCTTCGCCGCGCGGACCGGCTTTGCCGAGGGGAAGATCGATGACCCCTTCCTCGCGCTCCGGTCGGCCGAGGACGATCGCCCAATAGAGTTTGCGAACCCGGTGTTGCTGGAAAGCGTGCATGAGCTCCTTGGCTGCCCGTGCGCTGCGCGCCAACACGAGCAGACCGGCCGTGTCCCGATCGAGCCGATGCACGAGACGAGGGCGCTCTCCGTCGCGGGCCAGGGCGTCGAGCATGCCGTCGAGATGACGGCGGGTCCCCGTTCCGCCCTGGACGGCCAGGCCCGCTGGTTTGTCGAGTACGAGCAGATCGTCGTCCTCATAGACGACGAGACGGCGCAGCAATCGTGCATCGCGCTCGGAAACCGGCGAAGCTCGCCGAGCTTCGGTTTCGCCGGTGAACGGCCCGAGCGGCGGAACCCGGACGATCTGACCGGCGGAGATGCGGGTGGCCGGCTCGACCCTCCGACCATCGAGGCGGAACTGGCCGGTGCGCAGGAGCTTCATCAGCCTGCCATGGGGTAGACCCGGAAAATGCGCCCGCAGCCAGCGGTCGAAGCGCCAGCCGGCTTCGCCTTCGGCGATCCTGAGATGCCGGACCTCACTCAACTCTCGCATCCAAGAGGACCAAGACCGCGCGATGCGGACGGTTCGCCCGTCCCCTCGCGATTCGCGATATCGTGCCGGCGAGCGCCGACTCAAGGCACCCCCCGAGCCTCTCTCCGAACCTGCCGATCCCGTCTCGCCAACGGCTCCATCGGGCGGCGGCAGCCATCCATCGCCTCGGCCATGTCTCCCATCGCTTTTTGGTTTTTCGGGCGACGAACATGGGGGTGCGAGGAACGGCCCCGGCCGGACGCTCGAGCTCTGCCGGCACGGGTTCGCGGCGGATGGCGCCGCGGCGAACTCGGTCGTGTCCTCGGAAGACGCGGACACCGAGAATGTCGGCTCGGAGGGCGAAAGAGCAGTGGCACCCGCCTACGCCCGCGGCGGCCATTCCGCTGTGTGCGGGCTAGCGGCGAGATCTCGCGCCGACGAGCCTGACCTCGGTCGGGATGCGACGGGCGAGCACCGCTTCTGCCAGGGTCGGGGCGAGGAATGGCCTCGAGACGACGGCGCCGACGTTCACCCCTTGCGTCTCGCCAGGACCATCTCGACGTAGCGTGACGTGACGAAGGGGCTGTAATCGGGCTTGATGTCCTCGAGCTTGCCCTGCTCCTCGAGGAACCGGGCGGTGGCAGCGAGCAGATGGAGCGCACGGGCTTCCTTGCCGCCGCCGAACCATTGCGGCGATGCGAGTTCCTCGAGGGTCGGGAAGCGGTAGAGGGCGAGGGTTGCCGGAACGTCTGCCGGATCGCCACCCACCAGGTTCACGACCGCCTGGACCGGTTCGGAATCGGGCGTCCAGGCCGCGGGATGGCGGCGATAGTCCTCGTTGGCGCGATCGACGATATCGACGAACGCCGCCACGAACTCCGGATGGGCCTCGGCGAAGCTGCGGCGGACGACGACACCGTCGAAGGTGGCATGGCCGGTCCTCTGGGCGATCTCGCCGGAGGTGATCATCACCGTGCCGTTCGCCTTGAGACGCCCGAGGGTCGGATCCCAGACGAACCCGGCATCGATGGCACCGCGCTCCCATGCGGTGGCGATCTGGTTCGGCTGCATGTTGAGGAGCGTCACCTGGTCCGGGCGCAGGCCCCACATGCCGAGGGCGACGAGCATGTGGAAATGCGCCGTCGACACGAACGGCACGCCGATCCTTTTGCCGACGAGAGTGAGTGGCTCGCGGCGATCGATACCGGAACGGTTGCGCACGACGAGAGCCTCGGCGCTGGCGATATCGGCCTCCAGCATGAACAGCTGGATGTCGACGCCGCGGCTCGTCGCGACCGCAATCGCACTCGAGCCGGCGACCGCGATATCCACCTCGCCCGAAGCCAAGGCTTGGATCGCCTTGGCACCGCTGTCGAACTTGACCCAGCGGAGGCTGGCGCCGGTCTCCTTCTCGAAGGTGCCGCGGACGATCGCCATCGCCCAAGGGGCGTAGATCAGCTGATAGCCGACCGTCACTTCGAGGGCTGCGGCTCGCTGTGCCGAGAGCCATATCGCCGCACCCGCGAGCGCCGTGGTCGACCCGCGCATCCTCGGCCCTCCGTTCGCCAGATGGTCTATCCCGATGCCGCCTTTATGGTCCCTTTCACTCTCCGGCCATAGCCGAAGCGAGAAGAGAGGCGTGTGCGGCCGATGACACGCACCTCAATCCGCAGGCGACGTCGATCGACCGACGCCGCGAGCGGACCGCTCGTGGCGTGCCCCTCGACGGAGGACGAGCGTGCTCCAACGGCCGAGCTCGATGTGCCGCACCGGATGGAAACCGCGGGCGAGAAAGGCGCGGATCACGCGCGGGGCCTGCCGGTCGAGGAGTCCGGAGAGCACGGCATGGCCCCCTGGACGCAGGCCATCGCGCAGCTCCGGCGCCATGGCGATCAGGGGATCGGCGAGGATGTTGGCGAGCACGAGGTCGTAGGGCCCTGCCCGACGGACGAGGAGACTGCGGCAGCCGTCGCCGAAAACCACGGAGACGCGCGTTGCCACCCCGTTGAGGCTGGCGTTTTCCGCCGCTACCGCCACCGCGATGCGGTCGATATCGACGGCCACCGCTCGGCAGGGCCACGTCTTTGCCGCAGCGATGGCGAGGATGCCCGAGCCGGTGCCGACGTCCAGCACGCGTCTCGGCCGCCGGCGGCGGGCGAGCCAATCGAGGGCGAGCAAACAGCCTCGAGTGCTCTCGTGCTCGCCGGAGCCGAAGGCGAGCCCGGCCTCGATCTCGAGGGCGATGACATCGGGCGGGATCCTGCCGCGATCGACCGCTCCGTGGACGAAGTAACGGCCGACCCGGAGGGGGCCGCGCTGGGCCGTGGCTTGGCGGACCCATTCCTCTTCCAGCACGAGCGTGGTCGGCAGCTCGCCGAGCGCAACGCCCTGGGCCTGGAGAAGAGCGTCGAGCTCGCGGCGCAGCGCCCCGGCATCGGGCATCTCGGTGAAGAACAGGTCGATGCGCCAGGATAGGGGCTCGAGCTCGTCGTTGACCTCGTGAGCGAACACCGACACCGCCTCCGCCCGCTCCTCGAGGGCCTGCACCACGGTCGGCGGAGGCAATCGGTCGACCACGAAGCCCACCCGCCAAATGGCGCTCCTTCCCGCCATGGCCTCTCCCCTCGTGCGGGACGCTGTCACGCCGGCTGGACGAAACTGTCCACCACCTTCTTGTGCCCGACGCGATCGAAGGCGATCTCCAGTTTGTTGCCGTCGATCGCTTCGATCCGCCCGTAGCCGAAGCGCTCGTGGAAGACGCGGTCGCCGACCCGAAAGTGGCGGCTGCCGGGCGTGGGTCGGGTCACGAGCAGCTCGGCCTTGCCCTCGAGCACCTTGCCGAGCTCCGCCCGGCGCGAGCGGAAGCGCGCCACCCGCGGGGCGAAGGGGGCATCGTCGAACAACGGATCGAAATCCGGACGGGTCGCCGGATTGCGGTGGAGGTGCTGGACATGCTCGGCCGGCATCTCGTCGAGAAAACGCGAGGGAACGGAGCTCGACCATTGTTGGTAGATCCGCCGGTTGGCGGCGAAGGTGATGGTGAGCCGGCGCCGAGCCCGGGTCATGCCGACATAGGCCAGGCGCCGTTCCTCCTCGAGCGCCTTCTCGCCGCCCTCGTCGATCGCCCGCTGGCTCGGGAACAACCCCTCCTCCCAACCGGCGAGGAAGACATTGTCGAATTCCAGCCCCTTGGCGCCGTGCAGCGTCATGATGGCGACCATGTCGACGGCAGGGTCGGAGGCATTGTCCATGACGAGCGAGATATGATCGAGGAAGGCGCCGACGGTGTCGAATTCGGCCACCGCCTGCACCAGCTCCTTGAGGTTTTCGAGCCGACCGGGAGCGTCCGCCGAGCGGTCGCTGCGCCACATGTCGACATAGCCCGATTCCTCCAGCACCGTCTCGAGCAAGGCGCGCGGATCGCGCTCGCTCGACATCCCCCGCCACCGCCCGACATCCGCGAGGAACTGCGCGAGCGCATTGCGGATCCGAGCCGGCCACTCGTCGGTCGTGACCATGGCCTGGGCGACGCGGAACAGCGACTGTCCGCTCGCCCGAGCCGCGGTGCGCAGCGCGCGCAAGGTCGATTCGCCGATGCCGCGGCGCGGCAGATTGACGATGCGCTCGAAAGCGAGATCGTCGTCGGGCTGGTGGATCAAGCGCAGATAGGCGATGGCATCCCGTACCTCCTGTCGCTCGTAGAAGCGCGGGCCGCCTACCACCCGATAGGGAAGCCCCATCTGGATGAAGCGTTCCTCGAAGGCGCGGGTCTGGAAACCGGCGCGCACCAGGACCGCGACCTCCCTGAGGCTGCCGCCGGCGCGTTGCCAGGCCTCGATCTCCTCGCCGATGAAGCGCGCCTCTTCGGCATCGTCCCAAAGGCCGGCGATACGCACGGGCTCGCCCATCTCGCCCTCGGTCCACAGCCGCTTGGCGTGGCGGGCGCGGTTTTTGGCGATGAGCCCGGAGGCAGCAGCGAGGATATGGCCAGTCGAGCGATAATTGCGCTCTAGGCGAATCACCCGAGCACCCGGAAAATCCTGCTCGAATCGCAAGATATTTCCGACCTCCGCTCCTCGCCAGCTGTAAATCGACTGGTCGTCGTCACCGACGCATGTGATGTTCCTATGCTTCTGAGCCAGCAGTCTCAGCCATAAATACTGAGCGACGTTGGTATCCTGATATTCGTCGACGAGGATCGCTCGGAAGCGGCTGGCGTAGCTCTCGAGCAGATCCGAGTGACGACCGAGGATCGAGAGCCCGTGCAGGAGGAGGTCGCCGAAGTCGCAGGCATTGAGGGCGAGCAGGCGCTCCTGGTAGGCCTTGTAGAGCTCGACCGCACGCCCCAGGGCGAAGTCTGGCACCTCGGCGGGCGGCACCTCCTCCGGTCGCCAGCCGCGGTCCTTCCAGCGTTCGATCAGCGCGAGCAGCACGCGCGGCGCGAAGCGTCGCTCGTCGAGCTCGGCTGCCTGCACCACCTGTCGGCACAGGCGCAGCTGGTCGTCGGTATCGAGGATGGTGAAGTCGGGCCGAAGCCCGACCAGCTCGGCATGCCTCCTGAGCAGCCGGACACCGATGGCGTGGAAGGTACCCAGCCACATCCCCTCGCAGCTGTACCCCACGAGCCGCTCCACCCGCTCGATCATTTCGCGGGCCGCCTTGTTCGTGAAGGTGACCGCGAGCACCTCGGAGGGCCGCACGCGGCGGGTGACGAGCAGATGGGCGAGGCGGGTGGTGAGCACCCGCGTCTTGCCGGTGCCGGCGCCGGCGAGCACCAAGAGCGGTCCATCGTCGGCCAGCACGGCGAGCCGCTGCTCGGGATTGAGCCCGACGAGATAGGGGGGTTCGGCACGGATCGCGGGAGAGGGAAACGGATCCGACATCGGCGCTTCCAGAAGCTGCGGGAAAGCCCCGCGGCGGGTCCGGGGGCCATGGACCTCCGGTCCTCACATCGCGCATCCCGGCGTCGTAGGCAAGCCGACGGCGCCGGCTGTCCTCCTACTGACCGACCTCGGCGGGGCGGCCAGGCTCGTTCTCAGCTGCGGCTTTCCGCCATCAGGATCTCGCGGTCGAGCGCGAAGTTCGCGAGGAGGGGCAAGGTGGCCCCGCCGATGGCCCGAGCGAAAGCGCCGATCCGTCCCTCCTCGATCGCCACCGCGCTCAGCCCTTGGCGGTCGATGCGGGCGAAGCGGTCGCGGACGCGCTCGACGAGGCGGCGGCGCAGGCCTGGCGGCAGCGCTCCGTCGATGATCGCCGCCTCGAAGTCGATGACGGCGCAGGCGGCGGCGATGGCATAAGCGAGGGCATCCGCCGCCTCCTCCATCCAGCTGTCGACGAGCGACAGCTCCTCGTCCCAATGCTCGGGGGAGAGCCAGATGCGGGACGGATCGAGGCCGGCATCCCGACAGGCGCGCTCGAGCAGATAGAGGGAGGCGCGCTGGATGAGCTGGCGGGCGCCGCCTGTCGCCAGCGGCACTGGCATGGAACCGAGCGCCCCGGCGTTGTTGCGGGTCCCGAGGTAGAGGCTGCCGCCGAGCACCACACCGCCGCCGATGAAGGCGCCGATGTGAAAGTAAACGCTATCGCGGAAGCGCCCGCTGCCACCGAAGACGAGCTCGGCGCCGCAGGCGGCGGTGGCGTCATTGCAGAGCTGGATCGGCCAGGGCAAGCGGGCCGAGAGATCGGCGGCCACGTCCACCTCCCGCCAGTGGGCGAGCTCGGCTGCCGGCGCGCCCGTCTCTTGCGGCCAGTTCCACATCTCGTAGGGCATAGCGACCCCGAGGCCGACGATGCGCGGCTGCCAGGGCTCCGGCAGTTCGGCAGCCAGCGCGAGCAGTCCTTCCACGGCGAAGTCGCGCAGTACCGGCCAGCGCGGAAAGGCGTAAGCGAAGCGGCGAGTAGCGCGGACGTTGCCGACGAAGTCGAGGAGCACGAGATCGGCGCTGCGCCGGCCGATCTTGAAGCCGAGGGCGAACGCTCCGTCGGGGGCGAGGGCGAAGGGCACCGACGGCTGGCCGACCCGTCCCCGCAGCCGCGCCTGGCGGACGAGCAGGCCGTCCGCCTCGAGGGCGCGCACGATGACCGACACCGTCTGAGCCGAAAGACCGGTGAGGCGAGCCAGCTCGGCCTTGGGCAGCGGTCCCAGACGGCGGATGGTGCCGAGCACGAGGCGCTCGTTCCAGGCGCGCACCCGTGTCGCATTGGTGCCACGCTGGTCGCGCGATTGGGAACCGACGAAGGTGACGGTCTCGGAGGGCATGGCCTGTCCTCCGGTGGAGGCGACGGCACTGTAACGCTGGCGACCGGGGTGGGGCAATTTTTAAATCTGCGTGACTTAAATATTGACAGCCGACGCACCCGGTGTTTGCTTCCCGCCAAGGGGGCGAACCCCTTCACCCGCTGGACAGGGAGGATCCGCTCATGCGACGTCGCCTGTTTGCCGCCTTGGTGGCGGCCGGTGCTGCCGCTGCCCTCTGCACCGGCACCGGCATGGCCGCTGAAAAGCCCATCGTCGGTCTCATCACCAAGACCAACACCAACCCCTTCTTCGTGAAGATGCGCGAGGGTGCCGAGGCGAAGGCGGCCGAGCTTGGCCTCGAGCTCAGGAGCTTCGCCGGGCGCTACGACGGCGACAACCAGAGCCAAGTCGAGGCGATCGAAAGTCTGATCGCTGCCGGCGCCAAAGGGATACTCATCACCCCGAGCGACACTCGCGCCATCGTCCCGACCATCCGCAAGGCGCGCGAGGCCGGAATTCTGGTGATCGCCCTCGACACGCCGCTCGATCCCATCGATGCCGCCGATGCGACCTTCGCCACCGACAATTTCAAGGCCGGTGAACTCATCGGCAAATGGGCGCGGCTGACCCTGGGCGAGCGAGCGACCCAGGCGCGCATTGCCATGCTCGACCTCAACACCCGGCAAGTGACGGTCGACGTGTTGCGCGATCAGGGTTTCCTCACCGGCTTTGGCATCGACGTCGCGGATCCGAAGCGCTGGGGGGACGAGAAGGATCCGCGGATCGTCGGCCATGACGTCACCGACGGTGCCGAGGAGGGGGGCCGCAAGGCGATGGAGAACCTCCTCCAGCGCGACCCCGCCATCAATCTCGTCTACACCATCAACGAGCCGGCCGCCTTTGGTGCCTACGAAACCCTCAAGGCAGCGGGTCGCGAAAAGGACGTGCTGATCGTCTCCATCGATGGCGGCTGTCCGGGCGTGCGCGGGGTCCGCGACGGCATCATCGGTGCCACGTCCATGCAATTCCCCTTGCGCATGGCGGCACTCGGAGTGGAGGCCGTCAAGCGCTTCATCGACTCCGGCGAGAAGCCCAAGCCGACGCCGGGCCTCGATTTCTTCGACACGGGCGTCGAGCTCGTCACCGACCGACCCGTACCCGGCTCGACCTCCATCGATTCCCGAAAGGGGCTCGAGCTCTGCTGGGGTTGACAGCCATCGCCAGCCTTCGGTGAATGGCGGCGCGTGGGGGCCGGGGAGGTCATGGACCGAAGCGAGCGTACCGTCGCGTACGACTCCGCCGGAAACGAGCGGTCGGCGGTCGCGGGCGAGCGGCTGTCGACCGCCTCGGAGGACAGCGCGCGCCGCCTGCTCGGCCGGTTGCAGCCATTCCTCCATGCCCATCCCCCAGCGGTGCCGGCGATCGTCCTCGCGCTCGCGGTCCTCGCTTTCGGTCTGCTCGTCGGGGATCGGTTCTTCCATCCCTTCAACCTCTCGTTGGTCCTGCAGCAGGTCACCATCATCGCCATTCTCGGGATCGCGCAGACGCTCGTCGTGCTCACCGCCGGCATCGATCTCTCGGTCGGTGCCATCATGGTGCTGTCCTCGGTGGTGATGGGCCGGTTGGCGGTCGACCTCGGCCTTCCCGTCGCTCTCGCCTTCGGCGCCGGGCTGGGGGTCGGCACGGTGTGCGGGACGATCAATGGTCTGCTCGTCACCGCGCTGCGTTTGCCGCCCTTCATCGTGACCCTCGGCACCTGGAACGTCTACTTCGCCCTCAATCTGTGGTATTCGCAAAGCGAGACGATTCGCGCCCAGGACCTCGAGGCGCATGCGCCCTTCCTCCAGTTCGCCGGGATCGCCTTCGACCTTTTGGGAGCGCGCCTCACCGCGGGCTCGCTGCTGATGCTCGTCCTCTTCGTCGTGTTCTGGTACATTCTCGCCCACACGCCCTTCGGCCGCCACGTCTATGCCGTCGGCGACGATCCGGAAGCAGCCCGGTTATCGGGTATTCGCGTCGGCCGCACGCTCGTCGCCGTCTACGCTCTGA
Organism: bacterium HR40; assembly: GCA_002898275.1. Classification (GTDB taxonomy): domain Bacteria; phylum Pseudomonadota; class Alphaproteobacteria; order Geminicoccales; family Geminicoccaceae; genus HRBIN40. The sequence continues at coordinate 9,067 of BEIQ01000001.1, read as the reverse complement.
GCGGGCTCGTGTGCGCGATCGCCGGTTGGGCGCTGATCGGGCGCATCGGCTCGGTGAGCCCCCAGGCGGGTGGCACCGCCAATCTCGACAGCATCACCGCCGTCGTCATCGGCGGCACCAGCCTGTTCGGCGGGCGGGGGGCCATCGTCGGGACCTTGGTCGGTGCGCTCATCGTCGGCGTGTTCCGCAACGGCCTGGCGCTCGCCGGCCTCGACGCGCTGTGGCAGGAATTCGCCGTAGGCGTGCTCATCGTCGTCGCCGTCGCCCTCGATCAGTGGATCCGCAAGGTGTCGTCATGAGCGCTGCCGAGCCGATCCTCGAGGCGCGTGGTCTCGTGAAGCGCTACGGGCGGGTGGTCGCCCTCGATGGCGCCGATTTCGACCTCTATCGCGGCGAGATCCTCGCCGTGATCGGCGACAATGGGGCAGGCAAGTCGACCCTCATCAAGATCCTGACCGGCGCGGAAACCGCCGACGAGGGCGAGATCCGTCTCGAGGGCAGGCCGGTCCACTTCCGCTCGCCCCTCGAGGCGCGCGCCGCCGGCATCGAGACCGTCTACCAGAGTCTCGCCCTCTCGCCCGCCCTCGGAGTGGTCGACAACCTGTTCCTCGGCCGCGAACTGGTGGTCGAGGGATGGCTCGGCCGCTGGCTGCGCAAGCTCGACTACCCACGCATGCGGCGGCTGGCGCGGGAGGCCCTCGACAGCCTCGGCTTGACGACGATCCAGAACATCGACCAGGCGGTCGAGACGCTCTCGGGCGGTCAGCGTCAGGGAGTGGCGATCGCCCGCGCCGCCGCTTTCGGTAGCAAGGTCATCGTCATGGACGAGCCGACAGCGGCTCTCGGAGTCAAGGAGTCGCGGCGCGTGCTCGACCTCGTCCTGGACGTCAAGCGGCGGGGTCTGCCGGTCGTGCTGATCAGCCACAACATGCCGCAGGTGTTCGAGATCGCCGACCGGATCCACATCCATCGCCTCGGCCGCCGCATCGCCGTGGTGCGGCCGCAGGAGTGCAGCATGGCGGATGCCGTTGCCATCATGACCGGAGCGATACCCCCTCCCGCGGCGGCCGCGGCCTGAAGGCTCCCGTGGCGACGATGGGGGCGCAGCCGAGAGCGGCCGACCTTGGAGGACGGGGGCGCGCTACCTAGACTACCACGAGAAAGCGCCCCGGAGCTCCGAGCATGCCGCGCACCCCTGACACCCTGGTGCGGCCAGCCGCTGGCGTCGATCCCGCCAGACTCGCCGTCCTGCGCGAGATCGAGCGCAAGCTCCTGTGGCTGGCCTGTTGGACGGTGCACCACGCCAACCACATCCGCCCGTCGCGCGATCACCTCAAGGTCGGCGGCCATCAGGCCTCCTGCGCCTCGGTGGCCACCATCGTCACCGCCCTCTTCTTCGATGTCTTGCGTCCAGGCGACCGCATCGCCGTCAAACCGCACGCTGCGCCCATCTATCATGCCGCCATGTATCTGCTCGATCGCGAGCCCCTCGCACAGCTGATCAACTTCCGAGCGTTGGGCGGGGCGCAAGCCTATCCGTCGCGCACCAAGGACGTCTGCGGTGTCGACTTTTCCACCGGATCGGTGGGTCTGGGCGCGGCCATGACCCTCTTTGCCTCGCTCACCCAGGACATGGTGCGGATGCGGGGTCTCGTGCCCGAGAGCGATCCGCAAGGCCGCATGATCGCGATCGTCGGAGATGCCGAACTCGACGAGGGCAATGTCTACGAGGCTCTGCTCGAGGGCTGGAAATACGATGTCCGCAATCTCTGGTGGGTGATCGACTACAATCGGCAGAGCCTGGACCGCGTGGTGCCGGAGCGGCTGTTCGAGAAGATCCAGAGCTTCTTCGAAACGGTCGGCTGGCGAGTCGTCACCGTCAAATACGGCAAGAAGCTGCAGGCGGCATTCGCCGAGCCTGGCGGCGAGGCGTTGCGGGAATGGATCGACGGCTGCCCGAACGACCTCTATGCCGCCCTCACCTTCAAGGGGGGCGCCGCGTGGCGGGCGCACCTCGAGAGCGATCTCGGCCTCAATCCGGCGATCCGACGGATCCTCGACTCCCACGACGACGAGGCGCTCGCGGCCCTGATGACCAATCTCGGCGGCCACGACCTCGAGGCCATGCTCGAGGCCTTTCACGCTGTCGACAGCGACCTGCCGCATTGCTTCATCGCCTACACGGTCAAGGGCTGGGGCCTGCCCTTCGCCGGCCACAAGGACAATCACGCCGGCCTGATGACGCCGGCCCAGATGGAGGACTTCCGGCGCAAGAACCGCATTCCCGTGGGCGAGGAGTGGTCGAAGACGGCAGGGCTTTCCATCGATCCCGCCGCTCTCGAGGCGTTTCTCGCCACCGTCCCCTACCGCCGGCGAATCGAACGTCATGTGGCACCGCAGATCGAGGTGCCAGCCATCCTCCCCTCCGGCCTCAGGAGCGCGGAGACTTCGACCCAAGAAGCCTTTGGCCGGCTCATGGGCGAGCTCGCCAAGAGCAACCTGCCGCTCGCCCACCACATCGTCACCACTTCCCCCGACGTCACGGTCTCGACGGGCCTCGCGGCCTGGGTGAGCCGACGCGACGTGTTCAACCGCAAGGAACACGAGGACGTCTTCCGCAGCGAAAACGTGAGCTCGCCGACGCGCTGGCGCGAAAGCCGGCAGGGCCAGCATCTCGAGCTCGGGATCGCCGAGCACAACCTCTTTTTGGCCCTGGCCTCCCTCGGTCTCGCCCACGAGCTGTTCGGGGCGCGGCTGCTGCCCCTCGGCACGGTCTACGATCCGTTCGTGGCGCGGGGTCTCGATGCCCTCACCTATGCCCTCTACCAGAACGCCCGCTTCATCCTGGTCGCCACCCCTTCCGGCATCACCCTGGCCCCCGAGGGCGGCGCCCACCAGTCGATCGTCACCCCGCTCATCGGCATGGGGCTGCCCAACCTGCTCTATTTCGAGCCGGCCTTCGCCGACGAGCTCGCGGTCATCCTTCGCTTCGCCTTCGCCCATATCCAGGCGGAAGCGGGGAGCTCCGTCTATCTGCGGCTATCGACGCGACCGCTGCGGCAACCCCAGCGGGACATGACCGGACCGCTCGAGCGCGCCATCCTCGAAGGCGGCTATTGGCTCGAGCCGCCGGCCGAAGGAGCGGAGCTGGCGATCGTGTGCTGCGGCGCCCCGGTCGCGGAGGCGCAACAAGCGCTCGCCCTCCTCCGCGAGGACGTGCCGGGTGCTGGCCTCCTCCTCGTCACCTCGCCCGACCGCCTGTTCGCCGACTGGAAGCACGGACGCGCCACGAGCCCGGCCACCCGCCTGCTCGCGCCTCTGGCGCCCAAGGCGCGGCTCGTCACCGTGATGGATGGGCCGCCGTCGACATTGGCCTGGCTTGGCGCGGTACGCGGCCAACAGGTGCACCCGCTCGGGGTCGAGCGCTTCGGCCAGTCGGGCGATATCCCCGATCTCTACCGCCTGCAGCGTATCGACGCCGATGCCATCCTCGATGCCTGCGCCGCCGCGCTCCTCGGCCGCTGACGGGGCGACTGCAACTGCCGCCACCACATGCCACGTCGGCACCGCCTTCGCAGGCCGATGTGCTGCCGACAGCGATCGCGCTTGACCGCGAGGCGAGCTTGGGCACAAGCCGGAAACGGGTCCGAAGGGTCGATCGGATATGTCGAAAGGATCTTGCCGTTCGCGTCGCAGCGCGGGCTTCGCCGTGCTGGCGATGATGGCGGTCGCCCTCGCGCAACCGCCATCGGCGCTTGCCGACCGCGGGCAAGTCTGGGATCCGCCCGCTGTTCCACGGGCACAGCCGCTGTCCGCCCCGTCGCGGGAACGAGACCCGCACAGGGAGATCCCACCGTTGCCGGCAGGAGAGCCGATCTCGCGCGGCAATGCCTTCGCGCCGCCCCGCCTTCCGGACGCGTCCGGAGCGCCCCTGAGCTTTTCGTTCCTCGCACCGTCGCTGCCCGACAGGCCACCGGTCGTGCGCTTGGCGGCGGCCGTCCTGGACGAGTCCATTCCCGCACCTCGCCGCACCGTTGCGGTTTCGCACCCCACCGCGCTCGCCGAAGCCTTGGCAGCGGCACGGCCGGGAGATCTGGTCCTCGTCGAAGACGGCGACTATCCAGGCGATTTCGTCCTCTCCCAAACGGCCAGCGCCGAGGCGCCCATCGTGGTCGCGGCGCGCCATCTGCTCCAAGCCCGGTTCTCCGGGACCTTCACCCTCAAAGGCTCGCACGGCATCCTCTACGGCCTTTGGTTCCACGGCCCTGACAGCGGGATCCGCATCGCCGGCTCGGACAATCGTGTGACGCGCTGCCGGGCCAGCGACAGCACGCTCCAAGCCGTGATCTCCTTCGCCAAGGGCGGCGCGCGCGGCCGTCTCGATCACTGTGACATCACGGTCCGCCCGTTCGATGGGTCGGAGCCGCGGGGCACGGTCCGGCGCGCGGTCGTCATCGAGACCAAGGCCGACGGGTCGCATCCGCACGCCCGGATCGATCACAATTGGATCCACGATTTCTCTGCCAAACCCGATCCGAGCGACTACGATTCCGGCTTCAACACGGCCCTCGTGGCGACGACCACGGGTTTCTACGCCGACATTCCCACCTTTGCCGTCATCGAGTACAATTTGTTCGAGAACATGAATCAGGGCAAGGGCGCCGCCGTCGGTACCAAAGGCAGCAGGACGTTTTTCCGGTACAATACGTTTCTTTCCGGAGATTCGTTTCTCGAGCTCCGCAATGGACGGCAGAGCGAAGTGATCGCGAACTGGTTCGAGAATTGGAAATACGTGTCGGTCCGGGACTCCGACCATCTCATCGCTGGGAACGTCTTCGTCAATTCCGACGGCCTTTACCTCATGGCTGGCAATCGCGAGGCCGACCTCCTCGACAATCGGAGCGGCCGAGCCGTCCGGGTGCGGGTCGCCCGCAACGTCGGTCCCGTCGTGGTGGGCAAGGCCTGGGCTCGCCACACTTGGCCGGCGAAGGACAATGTGATCGAAGCCCACGAGGGGAAGATCGCGCTCGAACTGCAGGAAGGAACCATCGTGCGCGAGACCTCGGATCTGCCAGCCTACGCGCCGGTTCGCTTGCGTCGGGAAGATGTCGGTCCCTTCGCTCCCTGAGAGGGTGGCCTCGCGACCCCTGTCCTTGGCTGTGACCGAAACCCATGCCCGTCCTCGCGCGGCACGGGGCGCTCGCTCGCGGTGGTTGTCGCGACCAGCCGAGTACCGCGCCGAGTGTCGGGTTCACCGCGGTATGAGAGCCGCCACCTGACGGTCCGCCTCCCGATCGCTCGCCGCGAGCGCAGCCGCTACCGCCGCACGGTCGGCAGCGGGGCGGTTTTGACTGAGTTTTCGCTTGCCCTCGAGCTTCGCCACCGGCATCCGCAGCCCGACGATGGCCCGCAGTTGCGCGCGCAGGAATTCGGCTGGAGCATCCTCGACCTTCCAGGGGTGGGGCTGGCCTCGTTCGTGACGAGCCGTGAGGCGCTCGACCACCTCGAGAAGGCGTGCCGGATCGTCGAAGAACTCCACCGGTCCCGAGGCGTGGACGGTGACGTAATTCCAGGTCGGCACGACGCGACCGCCCTCGCGTTTACTCGGATACCAGCTCGGGCTCACATAGGCGTCGGGCCCGGAAAAGATGGCAAGACCGTGGCCGATGGGCGGGTGTCGCCAGTGCGGATTGGCCCGTGCGAGATGGCCGTAGAGTGTCCCCCACTCGCCCTCGCGCTCGTCGAACAGCAGCGGCAGCGGCGTGGCGAAGGGACCCGCGGCCGTGGCGGTGACGAACAAGGCGAGACCGGAAGCGCGCAGGAAGGAGAAAAGGCGTTCACGGTCGTCATCGCAGAACGGTGCGGGGATGTACACCGGGCTACCCTCTCGCGCGACGTTCTCGCCCTCACACGGTCTCGCGCGCACTGCGGCGCATGGCCTTGCGGCGGAGATTGGGATCGAGTTCCCGCTTCCGCAATCGGATGTGCTTGGGCGTCACTTCCACGAGCTCGTCTTCGGCGATCCAGGCGAGGGCCCGCTCGAGGGTCATGCGCACCGGCGGCGTCAGGATGACATTCTCGTCCTTGCCGGCAGCGCGGATGTTGGTGAGCTTCTTGCCCTTGAGGGGATTGACCTCGAGATCCTGGCCCCGGGCGTGCTCGCCGATGATCATTCCCGAGTAGACCCTCTCGCCCGGCCCGATGAAAAGAAAGCCGCGCTCCTCCAGGTTCCAGAGGGCGTAGGCGACGGCTTCGCCCTCCTCGGAGGACACCAGCACACCGGTGTGACGGCCGCGGATCGGCCCCTTCCACGGCTCCCAACCGGCAAAGGTGCGGTTCATCGCCCCCGAGCCGCGGGTGTCGGTCAAGAATTCCGCATGATAGCCAATGAGCGCGCGCGAGGGGGCGCGCAGCACCAACCGCAGCCGACCGGGACCGGTCGGCCGCATGTCGAGGAGTTCGCCGCGCCGCGAGGTGAGTTTCTCGACCACGATCCCCGCATGCTCCTCGTCGAGATCGATCACCACTTCCTCGACCGGCTCGAGCAGCGCCCCGGTCTCGGGATCCTCGCGGGTGAGCACGCGCGGGCGCGAGATCGACATCTCGTAGCCTTCGCGCCGCATGGTCTCGATGAGCACGGCGAGTTGCAGTTCGCCCCGACCCGCCACCTCGAAGCTGTCGCCGTCGTCCGATTCCCGCACCCGGATGGCGACATTGCCTTCGGCTTCGCGCAACAGCCGGGCGCGCAGCTGGCGCGAGGTCACCTTGTCGCCGTCCTGTCCTGCGAACGGACTGTCGTTGACGGAGAAGGTCACCGCCACCGTCGGCGGATCCACGGGAATCGCAGGCAGCGGCTCGGCCACCTCCGGATCGCAGAGGGTGTGGGCCACCGTCGCCTGGGCGAAACCGGCGAGGGTGACGATGTCGCCGGCCTCCGCCCGCTCGAGCGGCCGCCGCTCGAGGCCACGAAAGGCGAGAATTTTGGTCACACGCGCGCGCTCGATCTCCCGGCCGTCGGCATCGAGGGCGTGCAGCACCGCATTCGGCTCGAGACTGCCCGACTCGATCCGGCCGGTGAGGAGACGACCGAGATAGGGGTCGTATTCGAGAATGGTGGCGAGCAGCCGAAATGGCCCTTCGCGTGCGACGCCGGGCGGCGGGACGTGGGCGAGGATGGTCTCGAACAGCGGAGTCATGTCCAGCCGTTCGTCGTCCAGGGTGCGCACCGCCCAGCCCTCCTTGGCGGAGGCGAAGAGCCACGGGAAGTCGAGCTGCCGCTCGTCAGCACCCAGAGCGGCGAAGAGATCGAACACCTCGTCCACGACCGCCTGGGCGCGCTGGTCGGGTCGGTCGACCTTGTTGACCACCACGATCGGTCGGAGCCCGCGGGCGAGTGCCTTGCCGAGCACGAACTTGGTCTGCGGCATCGGCCCTTCGGCGGCGTCGACGAGCAGCAGGCAGCCGTCGACCATGCTGAGGATGCGTTCCACCTCGCCGCCGAAATCGGCATGGCCCGGCGTGTCGACGATGTTGATGCGCACGCCCCGCCAGAGGAGACTGGTGCATTTGGCGAGGATGGTGATGCCGCGCTCCCGCTCGATGGCGTTGGAATCGAGCGCTCGCTCGACGATCTGCTGATTGTCGCGGAATGTCCCGGACTGCTGCAGCAGACGGTCGACCAACGTCGTCTTGCCATGATCGACATGGGCAATGATGGCAATGTTGCGCAGGTCCGGAAGCATCGAGGATGTTCGCCCAAAAGACGGTCGGTGACGGCTGCCATATAGGGTCCGCCCGCCCTGCTGTCAGCGCGCCACATCCCGCTTGCCGCACCCCACCCCGGGCCGCCTGCTCCCTTTTCCGCAACGCCATGCCGTGCCAGCACTGGGGCGGCGAGGCGACGGGCCGAAGCTCGGCGCTCGCGTGACGAAAGGGGGAGGATCGGTCGCATGCGGATTCATCGGATCGCCGTGATACCCGGCGATGGCATCGGTCCCGAGGTGATCGCCGCGGGCATGCAAGTGCTCGAGGCGCTCGCGGCGCTCGATGGGGGGTTTCGCCTCGAGTTCACCTCTTTCGACTGGGGCTCCGAGCATTTCCGGCGCACCGGGGCGATGATGCCGGAAGACGGTGTGGAGCAGCTGCGACGCTTCGACGCCATCTATTTCGGCGCCGTCGGGGCACCGGACATCCCCGATCACGTCACCCTCTGGGGGTTGCGGCTGGCCATCTGCCAGGGGCTCGACCAATGGGCCAACCTTCGTCCGGTGCGGCTTTTGCCGGGCATACGTTCCCCGCTCGCGGGGCTCGCACCGGACGATCTCGACTGGGTGATCGTGCGCGAGAACTCGGAAGGGGAATATGCCGGGCACGGCGGCCGCTCGCACCGTGGACGGCCGCACGAGGTGGCGAGCGAGGTGGCGGTCTTCACCCGGGCCGGGGTCACCCGCATCATGCGCTTTGCCTTCGCCGTGGCCCGCTCGCGGCCCCGCCGGCATCTCACCGTGGTGACGAAATCCAACGCCCAGCGTTACGGGCTCGTCCTGTGGGACGAAGTGGCGGCCGAAGTGGCGCGCGAGTTTCCGGAGGTGACCGTCGAGCGCGTATTGGTCGATGCCATGGCGGCGCGCATGGTGCGGGAGCCGCGCCGCATCGACACGGTGGTGGCCACCAACCTGCACGCCGATATCCTCTCCGATCTCGCGGCGGCGCTCGCGGGTAGCCTGGGTATCGCGCCCACCGCCAATCTCGACCCCGACCGGCGCGCCCCTTCGATGTTCGAGCCCATCCACGGCTCCGCCTTCGACATCGCCGGCAAGGGTGTGGCCAATCCCGTCGGTGCCCTGTGGAGTGCCGCCCTCATGCTCGAGCATCTGGGCGAGAATGCGGCGGCTTCGCGACTGCTGCGGGCGATCGAAGCGGTGTGCGCGGCGGGAATCCTCACACCCGATCTCGGCGGTCGGGCCACCACCCTCGAGGTAGCGGGGGCGGTTTGCGTTGCGCTTGGGTCGGGGGAGTGAGGTTTGGGGTGGTGGTGGGTTGCGGGGGTGGGATTTGAACCCACGAC